>NZ_BBRB01000001.1:503750-1041176 GCF_000975055.1 Demequina sediminicola | reverse complement strand
AAGGCAAGGGAGGCGATGTCTCCTGCGGTGACAGAAATGTTCGCGGTGGCGGAGGGTTGGGCAGAAGTGAAGTAGCTGCCGTCGCCACCGCCTACATATTGAGCGCTGACACCATAGGTACCGGTCTGGGTTGGCGACCAGTCAAAACTGACTGAACCGTCCGCGGCAACTCGAACGGGTTCTTGTGGTTCTCCCTCGATAGTGAACTCAACGAAGCCGCTAAAGCGCACGCCCGGATCCACATCTACGGCAGCAACCTGGGCACTGATGCTGACAGACTCGCCTGCCTGTACTGAGGCGGGAGCCGTGATGGTGGTTTCCGTTTTCACAGCACTACGCAGTACTGCGGTATCGAAGGTGCCTGCCGCGAAGGCGGTGTAACGCATCCCGTCAGGAAGCTCCGGAATAAGAAACTGACCGTAAGTGTAGGAACCGAGGGCCTGAACTGTGCCATCGGAGCGCAACAACAGTGTCGATTTACCAAGGTTGGAGGCTGCAATTGCCGTATAGGTGGTCCCTGACTCCAGACTCGACTCATCAGCTTCACCCGACTGGTTGTATCCGAAAAGTTCGACCTGACCGTCCGAGCGCAACAACACCGTATGGAAGCCGCCGGAAGCCACCGACGTATACGTCACACCGGCAGGAAGCACCGGCACATCCGTACGACCCTGACTGTTGAGCCCGAAGGCCTCGACTGTGCCGTCCGAGCGCAGCAACACCGTGTGAGCGCCGCCGCCCGCAGCAGCCACATACGTAGCCGTCGGATCCAGATTCGACTCATCTGACTGGCCGAAACTGTCGTATCCGAAGAGTTCGACTCGACCGTCTGAACGCACCAGAATCGTGTGAAAGTTGCCGGCGGCAACCGCGCTATATGTGACACCGGAGGGAAGCACCGGCACATCCGTCTGACCGTCGTGGTTACTTCCAAAGGCCACGGCTTGACCGTCTGAACGCAGCAACACGGTGTGATAATCGCCCGTAGCAACAGCGGTATACCTCATACCTTCAGGAAGCTCCGGTACATCCGTCTGACCGTCGTCGTTGGTACCGAAGGCCACGGCTTGACCGTCTGAACGCAGCGCGACAGCATGAGATTCGCCAGCAGAGATAGCGGTATATGTCACACCTGGAGGAAGCTCCGGTACATCGTCAAGATCGCCGACCCCTTGTGTCAGGATCGCGCCGCTGTCTTCTAAAGCGACAGGCCACCCCGGCGACGGGGCCACGCTATCTGCAGCAAGAGAAGCCGCACTCGAAGCCATGACAAGTGCCAGGCCGCCGGAGGCGGCAATGACCGCAGCCACGACACGCTTCACACTCAACAACACCAACTCATCTCCCCGAAACACCATCGATTCACAGACAGGGATGGAACACCACTGTGCGTTCTACGTGTTTCACCACATTGGTCGGGGAAACCGCCACTGCCCCACGCACCCTACCCCACACTCACACCACCACCGTGGGCTAGTGCCGAGCGCTGCTCACCCGGGCAAACGTCGGCGTAAACGCTTGCTCCGGAAGCTCAATCGGGATGATCTAGCGCGGGAACAACAGTGAAGCGACTGGACCCGTCGATCGGGGTCCGGCCGCCCATGCGGTGACCTTGCACCGCCCTGACGGCTCAACGTCTAGCGGTACTCCGGGTTGGGGTGGTCAAACGTCGCGCCGTCGTTCCATTCCTTGGTGGAGTTTCCGCCGGCGGGGAAGCCACCGCCGGACTTGAGCCACGCGGCAACGTGCATGAGGTTCCATGCCATGAATGTCGTGTTGCGTCGCGTGAACTCACTCTCGGGACCGCCAGAGCCCTCGTCCAAGTAGGACGGTCCCGGGCCTATGGCGCCGAGCCAGGCGGCGTCAGCGGCGGGTGGGATCGTGTATCCCAAGTGCTGCAAGGCATAAAGGGTATTCATTGCGACGTGCTTAGAGCCGTCCTCGTTACCCGTACTGATGACACCGGCAGTGCGCCCGTAGTAGAGGTACTGGTCTCGATCGTTGGTTTCACCGGAGAGCCCGTACAGACGCTCAATCACCCGCGAGGCGACCGATGAACGCTCGCCCAACCAAATCGGGGTCCCCAGCACGAGGATGTCTGCGTCGAGGATGCGCTTGGCAAGTTCCGGCCAATCGTCAGTGGCTTGATTGCCACCCGGGACGTCTTCACGCATGTCCGGGTTCACTCCTGGCGCGATGTCATAGTCAACAGCGCGGAACGAGTCCACGCTTACGCCCTGCGCTTCCATGATGGCAATCGAGTTGTCCATCAGCCCTTGAGTGTGACTCAGCGCGGGCGAAGGCTTCAGGGTGCAGTTCACAAAGCAAGCCTTGAGATCGGAAAAGTCGGAAGTACTCATCGTGCGTCCTCCTTGTGTCAAGCGTGAATTAAACGTCGACTACCCGAGGGCTCGTGGTGAGTTGTTCCTCCCACGCAGACTTTTCTCGGCTCGCGAGCATGATGAACACACCCCATAGCCCCAGGTCGTCGATGAAGCCCAGCGGACCCAACACCAACTCCGGTATGAGGTCAACAGGCCAGAACGTGTACAGCACTGTGACAATCCCCGTCATCCATGTGAAGGGGCTCACTTTGTGCTCGCCTCGGCGCACAGCGCCCAGAAACTTCCACCACGACATGCGCCGTCACCTCCCCGGACCGCGATGCGGTCACGTCTTCACCCAAGGTAACGCCGCGGGGGGAAACTTTTCTTCCCCAACCGCGGCATCGGCCCGGCTATACGACTTCGCGAAGCTTGCCCGTGTGGACGTCGAAGACGAATCCGCGCACCTGAGTGGAGTCCACGAGGAACGGGTCGCGGCGCAGGCGCTCCATCGACTGGCGCAGGTCCACATCGAGGTCTGTGAACGACTCAGGGGACCATGCGGGCTTGATGCCAGTCTCGTCGAGAAGGTCATTGCGCAGCTCGTCGTCTGTGAACGTCAGCGCGCCGCAATCGGTGTGGTGAATGAGGATGATCTCGCGGGTACCGAGCTTGCGCTGAGAGATCACGAGCGAACGAATCATGTCGTCCGTGATGACGCCGCCAGCGTTCCGCATGATGTGTGCGTCACCGACCTCAAGGCCCAGCAGCGCAAACACATCGAGGCGCGAGTCCATGCAGGCCACCACAGCGAGCTGACGCCGCGGCGGCAAAGGCCGGTCCGGGGTGTACTCAGCCGCATAGCGAGTGTTGTTTTCTACCAGTTCGTCCGCAATTCCCATGATTCCTCCACGTAGATATGACAATCTTCGGCCACAACTATCGCCCCTATCGTAAGAGGCTAGTAGCGTTCTCATTACCGAGGCCGTACAGCTGCGGACGTTGTGTGCCGTTCCGGTGCTGTGCGGCCTTGGGTTTCCCCTTGGTGCGTGGTCGCCGCAATGGCGAATGCACCTATCATCGGCACCATGAGCCGCAACGGCGATACGGATCCCGACCTGCCAACCCGAGCAGGCACGCGCCCTCGCTCGGGGCCTTCGCAGGCGGACGTTGCCGAGCTCGCTGGGGTAAGCGGCCAAACCGTCTCTCGCGTTGCCAACAACGAAGATAACGTCAAGCCTGCGACGCGCGAACGGGTCCTCGAGGCCATGGCAAGCCTTGGCTACTCGCCCAACAACGCAGCTCGCGCTTTGCGCAACGGTGCGTTTCACACCATCGGCCTGATTGCACACAACTTGGCGCGTACGGGAGAGTCGCGCACTGCGGAAGCGGTGATCGAAGCCGCACGACTCACTGACCACACCGTCACGCTGGTCGATGTGGCGTCACCATCGTCGCAGGAGATGACTCGCGCAGCCTCGAGACTCTCGCACCAGTCGATTGATGGCCTCATCATCGTCCGCGCAGAGATCTCGAACCCAGGGGATCTTGTCCTGCCGCCAGGAATGCCCGTCGTGGTGTCGGACTCGCGCTTCGAGGGCCACATCCCTGCAGTGGGAGCCGATCAGGTCGCGGGCACCCGCGCCGCCGTGGAGCACCTGCTCGGTTTGGGCCACCGCACTGTGCATTTGCTCGGCGGTCCCGCTGATTCGATTCAGGCGCGCGTCCGCCGCGACGCCTGGGAGTCCACCCTGAAAGCCCATCACTCGAGGGTGAGCGTGCCGTGGCAAGGTGACTGGACGCCTGCGTCGGGATACGTGGTCGGGAAGTCCATTGACATCACGGGCGTCACCGCCGTGGTGTGCGCGAACGATGAGATGGCGGCAGGTCTATTGCTGGCGTTCCATGAGCGCGGGATCCGCGTACCGCAGGATGTTTCGGTGGTGGGTTTTGACGACCTTCCCTTGTCGGAGTTTCTGGTGCCTCCGCTCACGACGGTGCGGCAGGACTTTGCCGCCATCGGCACCCGCATGGTCGCTCTGTTGATGGAGCAGATGAAGCACGGCTCTCACGACGGCGCCTCGACGTCATTGCTTCCGGCCGAACTCGTGGTGCGTTCATCGACTGCGCCGCCCCGTACCGACGGCAACGCCCACCCCTTCGCCTAGCACCCTCCGCCAGGGACGCCTCTCAGCCGCGCTTGTAGTCCCCACCGTCAACTGTCCAGCGGCGGCGAAACCGCCGCCCCAGCGGGCATTCCAGCATTCGCGCATGCCCCTCCGGCTGGTGTATGGTGACGTAAACATTTTGAGACGAAGAGCCACTCACAGGTTGGGAATGAACCGTGCCCCACGTAGAAGAAACCCTGCAACGCGCGTCCGACGACGCCCCTGTGGACTACGCCGCCGACCCCTCCATCCGAGTCATCCGCGACACGCTCGCGGACAGCCGTGAGCTGATCTACTTCGACGACGCCGCCACGACACTTCCCGCCCACCGTAAGCCCGACTCGCGCAGCCTTGACCCCCGCCCTGACACCGCCCAATTACGCCAGGACCCCCTCACCGGCGAATGGATCACCATCGCCGGATCCCGTCAGAACCGAGTCATGCTGCCCCCCGCACACCTCGACCCGTTGGCTCCGCAAACCGCCACCAACCCCTCCGAGGTCCCCGACCAGTACGACGTCGCCGTCTTCGAGAACCGCTCCCCCTCCTTCGGCCCCGCCCTCGGCACCCCTGGGGATCCCCACCCCACCGGCATCGGCCTTGAGCGCACCCAAACATCCGTAGGCCGCTGCGAAGTAGTCTGCTTCTCGCCTGAGCACGACGGCTCCTTCGCAACCCTCGGAGACCAGCGCGCACGCACCGTCATTGAGGCGTGGGCACAACGCACCCATGAACTCAGCCAACTCCCCGGCATCCAACAGGTCTTCCCCTTTGAGAACCGCGGAGAAGCCATCGGCGTCACCTTGCACCACCCACACGGACAGATCTACGCCTACCCGTACGTCACACCCCGGACGCTCCGACTCCACGCATCGGTCGCGGAGTACGGCCCATCACTGATGGCGGACATCCTGGACCGCGAGCGCTCGGGCCCTCGGGTACTGATCGCTGGCGATCACTGGACCGCGTTCGTTCCATACGCTGCACGTTGGCCCATCGAAGTCCACGTATTGCCACACCGCGACATCCCCGACCTCGCGCACACCACCCTCGCGGAGCGGGACGAACTCGCGAATCTTCAACCGCGCCTCTTGCGCATGCTTGACGCAATGTATGACACCCCAACGCCCTACATTTCGGCATGGCACCAGGCGCCAGTACGTGCAGCGGACGGCATTCGGCTCATGTTGCAGATCACCAGCCCGCGGCGCGCTGCCGACAAGATGAAGTTCTTGGCAGGCTCCGAGTCCGCCATGGGGGCGTGGGTTGGCGACCTTGTCCCCGAAAACTCGGCGGCCGCACTGCGCGACGCACTCTCCCTCGCTGACGAGAAGTGGAGCCACCAATGACCAGCATGAGTGACATCTTCACCGCCGCGTACGGCCGGACACCTGACGGAGTGTGGTCAGCCCCAGGGCGTGTGAACCTCATCGGGGAGCACACCGACTACAACAACGGCTACGTCCTGCCGTTCGCCATTGACTACCGCACACGCGTGGCAGTCGCCCGTCGCGAGGACCGCGAATTGCATCTGCGTTCCACGTTCACAGACGGCGAGGTAGTGGCCTCTCTGGACTCTTTGGATCCGGCCTCGATGGACGGCTGGTCAGCGTACGTGCTCGGAGTGGCATGGGCAGCGGCCGATGCCGGAGTCTCCTTGGAGGGTGCGTTCGGCCTGGACATTGTGATTGACTCCCAGGTTCCGGTGGGCGCTGGACTGAGCTCGTCTGCCGCACTCGAATGCGCGGCAGGGGTCGCGTTCAATGAGTTGTGGGACTGGGGCCTCACGCCTCTGGCCCTCGCGCGCCTAGGCCGGGTTGCAGAAAACTCTGCGGTGGGCGCACCCACGGGACTGTTGGACCAGGCAGCGTCGATGCTGGGTCAAGAGGATCACGTCGTGTTCCTCGATTGCCTGACCGAGGACGCGAAGCCGGTACCGCTGCACTTGCGCGAGGAGGGACTCGGAATCCTCGTGATGAACTCCAACGTGAATCACGATCATGCCACCGGCGGCTACGGCGACAGGTTCCGCTCGTGTGAGGTGGGTGCCGGCGCATTGGGTGTGGACTCGCTTCGCGAGATTGGCGTCGACGATCTTGACCGGGCCGCGACAGTCCTGGACGCAGAGACCCTGCGCCGTGTGCGTCACGTGGTGACGGAGAACGAGCGTGTCCTTGCGACCGTCGAAACCCTGAGGAAAGACGGGCCTCGCGCCCTCGGTGACCTGCTGAACGCTTCACAGGTGTCCATGCGTGACGACTTCGAGATCACGGTGCGCGAGATCGACCTGGCCTGTGACGCGGCAGTAGCCGCTGGCGCCATCGGAGCACGGATGACGGGCGGTGGTCTTGGCGGCTCAGCAATTGCCCTCGTGCCCCTGAGCGAGGCCGAGGCCATCGCCGAGGCGGTCCGTGCCGTCCTGGCCGAACACGGCCTGCGCGAGCCCACTATTTTCCCCGTGGTGCCCTCCCAGGGCGCGCGACGCGACGTTTAGCCCCTACGAGGCGGACAATTCAATACATCCCCTGAGGAGAGGCATCGGCCCTGTTCGATGCCGTAATCGGAATGAGGCAACGATGAGCTGGATGGTGACGGGCGGAGCGGGCTACATTGGCGCGCACGTAGTACGGGCGCTGCGCGATGGCGGAATCGACGCGATCGTCGTCGACGACCTCTCGAGCGGCTTCGAGAAGTTCGTCCCTGAGGACGCGCCGTTCGTCCAGGCATCCATCCTCGACACTGCTGCTGTCACCGCAGCCATGCGCGAGCACGACGTACGAGGTGTCATCCACTGCGCGGGCTATAAGTACGCCGGCGAGTCCGTGAAGTACCCGCTTCACACTTACACCCAGAACGTGCAGGGCACCGTCTCGCTTCTGCAGGCCATGGCCGATGCTGGGGTCACTCAACTCGTGTTCTCGTCCTCCGCAGGCGTCTACGGCACGCCCGATGCTGAGGTCGTCACGGAAGACACCGCCACCACACCCGAGTCGCCCTACGGGGAGTCCAAGTTGATCGGCGAGTGGCTGATCAATGACCAAGTGCGTGCCACTGCCGATTCCGATGCGCCGCTGCGCGCCACCTCGCTGCGCTACTTCAACGTGGTGGGGTCCGGCACCGACGAGGTCTATGACGCTTCCCCTCACAACCTGTTCCCCAAGGTCATCCGGGCCATCAAGGGCGGCCAGGCTCCGCTCATCTTTGGCGAGGACTACGACACCCCCGACGGCACCTGCGTGCGCGACTACGTCCATGTCCAGGACCTCGCGCACTCGCACGTGGCCGCGGCGCGGATGCTCGATGCCGGGCGCCCCCTCGATCGCGTCTACAACCTGGGCTCGGGGGATGGGACTTCAGTCAAGGAGATTGTCGGCTCACTCCTGGAGGCAGCGTCGTCGGACCTCGTGCCTGTGGTCAGGGACCGCCGCCCCGGCGACCCAGACCGCATCGTCGCGCGCGGCGAGAAAGCCGCAGACGACATCGAATGGAAGATGTCCCACACCATTGAGGACATGGCGTCCTCGGCCTGGAAAGCGGCCCCTGACGCCTAACCTCCTCTCTCCCCCCCCCACTTTTCTCCACGCGAAATGGCTCCATTTCGCTGTTTTGAGGCCTCTAGACAGCGAAATGGAGCCATTTGGCGAGGGTTTAGGCGATGATCGCGTCAGCCTGGATCTCCACGAGCGCCCGAGGATCCGCCAGCGCACACACCTCAACCATCGTTGAGGCCGGCCGGATCTGACCAAACGCATGCCGATGCGCCCGAGACACCGCATCAAAATGCTCAATGTCCACCACAAAAATCACGGTGCGCACCACGTCCTCCATGGTGGCCCCCGCCTCACCCAACGCATGCTCAATCCGCGCCAAGGCATCGGCCGCTTGCCCCTCCGGCCCCTGGTCCAGAGCGGCCGGCGACGCCAACGTCCCTGACACCCACACCATCGAGCCCACTCGCACCGCACGCGAGTATCCGTGAGCGTCTTCCCACTGGCCACCGGAGTCGAAGTTCTCTCGCATACCTTCAGAGTACTTAGAGTGGTGCCATGGAGCCTTTCAGCATGTCCCGCGACACCCAGGTCAAGGTCTTTCACGTCGAAGACAATGGTGCAACCGTGGTGGTCACCACCGCCGATCGAGCACTACCCGAACAGCCCGCGCAAGTGGCCTACGAACAGTGCGAGAACGAGGAAGAGTCCACCGCAGTCCTGAACAAGTTTGTGTTCGACCTGCAGCGTCAAGGATGGGTACTCGACGAGCCCGCTGAGTAAACGCCCCTCAGCACCCGCACCCGCACCCGCACCCGCACCCGCACCGACGGAACGGCTAGCCCCACCCCAAGGCGTGCAGGCGGTCATCGTCGATCCCGAAGTGGTGCGCGATCTCATGCACCACCGTGATCGCAACCTCCTCGCGCACGTGGTCCGCATCGTCACAGTGACGCAACGTGGGGCCGCGATAAATGAAGATGCGGTCAGGCAAGTCAGCCATCCCCCAGTCGGCACCCCGCTCGGTGAGTGCGACACCGTCATAGAGCCCCAGGAGTTCCTCACCGTTCTCCGGCTCGTCCTCGATCAGAATCACCACGTTGTCGACCATCGCCAAGAGCTGCTCAGGGATCGCATCCAGGGCGTCGTCCACCGCGGACTCGAAGTCCTCTTCGCTCATCTCGACCATGACGCCATTGTTTCGCACCTGGGTGGTCCTCTCGACACGGTTGTGGGGTCAAGAAATCCCGTGCCCAGGGCCCTTCGTGCGCATTGATTCCCCCAAGTGGTTTGAGCATCCCCAAACACACCGTAAGATAGACGCGTTCGGTTCCCTGTTTTCAGGGTTTCGAGCGGCGCCCCCATCGTCTAGCGGCCTAGGACGCCGCCCTTTCACGGCGGTAGCACGGGTTCGAATCCCGTTGGGGGTACTGAGTAGCGTAGAAAGTGGTCTACACTACTAGTCGGTCGTCTTCTGGGCGGCCGACAAGCAAGGCCCTGTAGCGCAGTTGGTTAGCGCGCCGCCCTGTCACGGCGGAGGTCGCGGGTTCAAGTCCCGTCAGGGTCGCGGTGCGACTGCCCCTTCAATTCGGAGGGGCTTTCTCGCTAGCGGATGTCACAGTTCGCAAGGCTCTGTAGCTCAGTTGGTAGAGCGTTCGACTGAAAATCGAAAGGTCACCGGATCGACGCCGGTCGGAGCCACCACAGTGAGGCCCTCGGGAAACCGGGGGCCTTTTCTTATGCCCAACCGGTCCTTCAGCGTTTGCGTGGAAGTGCCGATAGACGGTTCACTAGGAGAAACGCCTACAAGGAGGCCTCATGCCTGGATCAGGTTTCGCAAAAACTATTCTCAACGCAATGCTGAGCGCCATCGCTGGGCAGTGGATGGCGACCATCCGGGCCGAGAGCGAAGTGATCAAGGTCGAGCTCAAGGTCAAGAGCCGTGAACTCGGTAAGGGCGCCGCGATGCTTGCCGTCGTTGCAGTGCTTGGCATCTTCATGGTGCTCGTGCTCCTGGGTGCTGCGATCGCAGGGCTTTCGCTCGTCATGCCGGTGTGGGGTGCGTGCCTGATTGTCGCGGGCGTGCTGCTGTTCTTCATCGTGATTTACGGCATCTGGGGTGCCCACAAGATCAAGAAGAACAAGGACCTGGTGCCTACCGCGTCGATCGAGCGCATCAAGAACTCCTTCTAGTTTTCTCCACACGCGGGCGTCCTCCACGGAGGGCGCCCGCGTTGCTGTCTCTGGGCAAGACAGCGCGCCCCGGTTCAGACAGCACGGCATAGCGCCGATGCTTCGGTGACCCGGGTTACGCCGCCGAGCCTTTGATCTCTGGAAGGGCTTCGGGGCGCGGCTTGGGTTTGCGCTGGGAGAGCCACACTCCCCCGAACACGACGGCAGCGCCGACGACCTCGTACCAGGCGAGCGTCTCTCCGAGTACGAGCACACCGAGGGCGGTCGCGACCACGGGCACTACGTAGGTGACGGATGCGGCGGTGGTTGCTCCTGCCGCCTTGACGACCTTCCAGAACCACACGTAGGCAAATGACGTTCCCGTCACGCCCAACGCGATGAGCGCCCACAGGGACACCGAACTCAATGCGAAGGCCTCGGCATCCGGGCTGGGTACTGCGAGGGCCACTGGGGCGAGCATGAGGGCGCTGAGGGTGATCTGGATCGACGACAGCGCCATGGGTGAGTCCTGGACGCGGCCCAGAAGGACGCGGGACAGCGTTGAGCCGATGCCGTAGCAGGCGGTCGCTCCGAGCATCAGTGCCGCTCCCCACAGGGGGAAGTCGTCTACTCGCCAAGCACCGAGCAGGATCGCGATTCCTCCGGCGCCGATGACGAGGCCGGCAAGCTGTGCACGGCTCACGCGCTCTGCGGGGATGAGGAGTGCGACGAACAACGCCGTCCACAGTGGCGTGGTGGCGTTCAAAAGGCTGGCGAGGATGGAGGAGATGTGCTGCTGGGCGGCAGGAATCAGTACCAATGGAATGGCAGACATGAAGGCCGCGACCACAGCGACGGCGCCAACTTTGCGCCACGTCAGAGTGGGGCGGTTGCCAGTGACCAGCACCATGACGATGAGGGTGATGGCACCAAAGAACACCCGCCCAAAAGCCACCTGCGTGGGGGCAAACTCACGCAGAGCCACTTCAATAAAGAGGAAGCTACATCCCCACGCAGCGGAGACCCCCAGAAAGTAGGGGAGCCAACTACGCAGCGGAACATCTGCGGCGCTCACGCGCGAAACTCAGCGGGTTCGATCAGGCGTGCGCCCTCATCGTCCCCACGCACCTCTACCCCCTCGAGGCGCAACATTTGGGCCTTCACCCTGGTGCCGCCGAATCCATAGGAGCCGAGCCGCCCGCCCGCCTGCACTACCCGGTGACACGGCACAAAAATGCCAACCCGGTTGCGCGCGCAGGCCGTTCCCACGGCACGCGAGGCACGGGGCCGCCCGGCCATCTCCGCCAGTTCACCGTAGGAGACCACTGCACCCCCGGGAACGTCACGGAGGTGGGTCCACACCTCGACAAGAAAATCTGGGCCCGACAGGTGGACGGGTATCGACGTCACAGCATCGGGATTCCCGGCAAGCCACTGCTCCAAGGCATCGGCGATCTGTGGCTGCTCCCCCGGTTCCCACGGGCGTTGCGCGCTCTCGACGGGACGTTGCGCCGCGACGGCGCGGACCGTCCCCATCCCGGCGGCGTGCACGGCACCTGCAGCATCGGCAAGTACCGCAAGATCACCCCATGGAGTGGCGTATGCGGCAGCAGTGAGAGGGGACGTCTCCATGCGGTTCAGCGTACGCCTGGCCATACAAGGCAAAGATCAGGCAGTGCCCTCTTGCGCCTGAGCCAAGAGTTCCTGAACCTCAGCCTCCCGGAAGCGACGGTGGCCACCTAGTGTCCGAATCGCAGAGAGCTTCCCCACCTTGGCCCACCGAGTCACAGTCTTGGGGTCCACACGGAAGATCGCAGCAACCTCACTGGGCGTCAGCAACTTTTCCGGTTCCTGCATGGTGCCTGGCATCATCAAATCGTCCTCTAGCTATCTCAACGGCCCATCCTTGGACCCTTTTCATACCTTGAGACGGAGCACGTACGCCGTTATGACGCTGTTTGTCGGAACTTTCCTCAGTGTCCGATGCGCCCAGAGTCGCAATCACCCTCTGTCGCGTTGTAAAGTACCGCTTAGGACTCAGCACGCCGGGCCCGCTAAGGCGTGCGCCCGCGACGAGCAGAAGGGACAGCGTTCATGGGGCGTGGCCGTCAGAAGGCTAAGGACGCGAAAATCGCGCGTCAGCTGAAGTACTCGAACCACGGCGCAGATCTGCGCGATCTTGAGCGAGAGCTCATCAGTGGAACCGAGTCGCAGCCAAGCACGCCGGACCCTGTTTCAGTCGAGGAAACCGACGAGTACATCGACCGTTGGGCCGAGGACGACGACCGCTAAGCGGTTCTTCAACTCTCTCTTCACACCGGCGCTCATGGAGCGTTTCATTGGCATGCGTCCAAGAGCCTGAACATCGTCTCCACCCTTTGCGCCAGCACCCACCGCGCCCGCAGGCCAGCAGCGGCACGCCCGCAACGAGCCGCTCGCTAGCGGTACGTCAGTGCCCAAATCCACCTTCATTGGGCACTAATCCACCGCCAGCGCACATGCTGGAGTCGAGCGAGGTCAGATGGCGGAGCCGAGAGCGCACGTGCCGGGGTAGAGAGCGCGCCTGCCGGGGTAGAGAGCGCGCCTGCCGGGGTAGAGAGCGCGCCTGCCGGGGTAGAGAGCGCGCCTGCCGGGGTAGAGCCGGGGTCGGCTTCCCCGCTGCCACCGAAGCCAAACCTCCGCGGAGTTAGACCCCGCAAGCGCCGCGGAGTTAGACCCGGTAAGCGCCGCTGAGGTACACGGCCCCGCCGTCGACGCCCTTGGAGCCACGGATGACATCAGGGGACACTGCGCGCTGGTCGTCAGGAACAATCGTCCCGAGCGTCCAGGCTGGAACGCCGGCCGCTGACGACGCGGCGATGAGCGCATCGGCGTCCCCTGGGGCCACGACAGCAACCATGCCCACGCCCATGTTGAGAGTCGACTCCAGATCGTTCCACGGCACTGAACCAGCCGCTTGAACCACCGAGAACACTGCGGGCAGGTCCCAGGCATCGCGCGCGACGGTGGCGGCGAGGCCTACGGGCAGCACGCGCGCAACGTTCGCCGCGAGACCACCGCCTGTCACGTGCGAGAAGGCACGCAAACCTGGGGTGGACTCTGCGAGCGAGACACACAACTGGGCGTAAATGCGGGTTGGCTCGAGCAGTTCCTCACCGACCGTGCGGCCGAGGTCGTCGATCTGCGTATCGAGTTTCCAGCCGGCGTGCTCGACGACGCGACGCACCAACGAGTAGCCATTCGAGTGCAGCCCGGACGATGCCATGGCCACCACCACGTCGCCCTCACGGACGCGCTCGGCGCCGAGGACAGCATCGGCTTCCACGACGCCGACGGCGGCACCGGCCACGTCGTAATCGTCTGGATCCATCACTCCTGGGTGCTCTGCGGTCTCGCCACCGACGAGCGCGGTGCCAGCCATTTCGCAGCCCTCGGCGATACCGCGAACGATGTCCGCAATACGCTCGGGAACGACCTTGCCGCACGCAATGTAGTCGGTCATGACGAGCGGCTTGGCACCACACACCACGATGTCGTCCACCACCATCGCGACCAGGTCCTGACCAATCGTGTCGTGCACATCGAGCGCGCGGGCGATCACAATCTTGGTGCCCACACCGTCGGTGGAGGAGGCCAGCAGCGGACGGTTGTAGGACTTGAGGGCCGATGCGTCGAAGAGCCCCGCAAAGGCGCCCACGCCGCCGAGGACTTCGGGGCCGTGGGTGCGGCCCACTGCATCCTTCATGAGTTCTACGGCGCGGTCGCCTGCCTCAGTGTCAACGCCGGCACCGGCATAGGTGATGGGCTCGGTCATGAGGAGGCCTCCACGGGTTGGTTCAGCAAAAGGTGCTTGGCATCGACTGGCGGCTCGATGGGGTATTCGCCGGTAAAGCAGGCGGTGCACAGGCGTTCTTCTGCCTGTTCGGTGGCCGCGATCATGCCTTCAACGGAGATGTAGCCGAGCGAGTCCGCGCCCAAGTGTTCGCGGATCTCCTCCACGGACATGGTCACGCCGATCAGTTCTTCGCGCGTCGGAAAGTCGATGCCGTAGAAGCATGGCCACTGGATGGGCGGCGATGAGATCCGCAGGTGAACCTCAGCGGCTCCGGACTCGCGCAGCATCGCCACGACGGCGCGCTGGGTGTTGCCGCGCACGATGGAGTCATCGACCACCACGAGACGCTTGCCTTCGATCTGCTCGCGCAGAGGATTGAGCTTCAGGCGCACACCGAGTTTGCGCAGCGTCTGCGACGGCTGAATAAACGTACGGCCAACGTAGGCGTTCTTCACAAGGCCCTGGCCAAAGGGAATGCCAGAACCTTGCGCGTAGCCCACAGCGGCCGGGGTCCCGGACTCCGGGGTAGGCATGACCATGTCTGCTTCGACCGGGTGCTCACGTGCCAGCTGCCGACCCATCTCTACGCGCGCGGCCTGAAGCGACTTGCCGTTGATGTGAGTGTCAGGGCGGGCGAGGTACACGTATTCGAAGACACAGCCCTTGGGCTCGGCCTTAGCGAAGTGCTGGGAGTGGACACCGTCGGCGTTGATGGTCAGGAACTCGCCGGGTTCCACTTCGCGCTCGAATGTCGCACCGACGATGTCGAGAGCAGCGGTCTCAGACGCCACAACCCAGCCGCCGGAAGGCACCTTGCCCAGCACCAGCGGTCGCACACCCTGAGGGTCACGTGCCGCATACAGTGTGTCCTCATCCATGAACGCGAGGCAGAAGGCACCGTCGACGTGCGGGAGGAGTTCCAGAGCAGTTTCGGTCACCGAGTCGTAGTGGTCCCAGCCCAGCAGTGCAGTCAGGATCGAGGTGTCGGTAACGCCGCCCTCGCGCATCTCTTTGGCTCGAGCCGCGCCCAGGCGCTCTTCAACGAGCTCGAGGAGGCGGTGTGTATTGGTCAGGTTGCCGTTGTGTCCGAGGGCGACGGTGCCGTGTTTGGTGGGGCCGAGCGTGGGTTGCGCATTGGCCCAGACCGATGCTCCGGTGGTCGAGTACCGGGCGTGACCAACGGCGATGTGGCCGGTGAGAGCACCCAGGGCCGCTTCATCGAAGACCTGGGATACGAGGCCCATGTCCTTGTAGACAAGGATCTTGTCGCCGTTAGAGGTCGCGATGCCGGCTGACTCCTGGCCGCGGTGCTGCAGAGCGTAGAGACCAAAGTAGGTCAGCTTGGAGACTTCCTCTTGAGGGGCGTATATGCCAAAGACACCACAGGCGTCCTGTGGCCCCTTGTCCTGAGGGTCAAGGTCGTGGTTAAGCCGGCCGTCGCCACGGGGCATCTACGGTCCTCCTGATGGGGGCGGGAAACAACGGGATCATTGTCCCACACAGCGGGTGCACTGCCGCCCCTGAGAGCGACAGTGCAACCACTGGTCACATGCTGAGAGCTCCGACTACAGCGCGCGGCGCACCTCATCACGCATCTGGCCCAGACGGTCCGGGTCTGGAGCTGCGGCAAGGAGTCGCTTGGTGTAGTCGTGCTGAGGGTTCAGGATGACTTCATCGGAGGGCCCACGCTCAACGACATCGCCCCGGTACATCACCATGATCTCGTCAGAGAAGTGACGTGCGGTCGCGAGGTCATGGGTGATGTAGAGCACCCCCAGATTTTCTTCACGCTGCAAGCGCGCTAGCAGGTTCAACACCCCCAGGCGGATGGACACGTCAAGCATCGAGACCGGTTCATCGGCAATGAGGAAGCGACTTCCAGGTGCGAGGGCGCGTGCGATGGCCACACGCTGTCGCTGACCACCGGAGAGTTCGTGCGGACGGCGACCGGCGATCTCTTCCACTGGCTCCAGATTCACACGGGTGAGGAGTTCAGCAATGCGTTCGTCAACCGTCTGATCAGCACCGACCGCCTTGTGCAGGCGGATGGGGCGCTCGAGGTGATGGCCGATGCTATGGAACGGGTTGAGCGATGCAAACGGATCTTGGAACACCATCTGCACGTCTTTGCGGTAGCGCTTGAGTGCACGCCCTCGACGAGGGACACTCTTGCCGTCAATCAGGACATCACCCGAGGTAGGCCTCTCGAGTTGCAGGATCGTCTTCGCAATCGTGGACTTGCCGGAACCCGACTCTCCCACCAATGCGATGGTCTTACCTGGTTCCAGGGTGAAGGAGACGTCGTTGACTGCGCGCAGTTTCTTGTGGGCTCCGCGGACCCGGTACTCCTTGACGACATTGCGGAACTCCAACGTACCTTCGCCGCTGTTGGCCTTGGTTCCTTGCTCGTTCAACGTGGCCATTACAGGTCCTCTCCACCGCGGACGAACGAGCCGCGTTCACCAGTGAGGCTCGGGAACGAGCTCAGCAGCTTCTTGGTGTAGTCGTGCTGCGCGTTGGTGTAAATCTGGTGCGCGGTTCCGCGCTCGACGATTTGGCCTTCAAGCATGATGGCCACACGATCCGAGATTTCGAGCAGCATCGGGAGGTCGTGCGTGATGAAGATGACGGCGAAGCCGAAGATCTCACGCAAGCGCATGATCTCCCGGATGATGTCTCGCTGCACCACCACATCGAGTGCGGTGGTGGGCTCGTCCATGATCATCAACTGCGGTTCCAGGGCCAACGCCATCGCAATCATGACGCGCTGACGCATACCGCCAGAGAGCTCGTGCGCATAAGAGTTGATGCGGTCTGGATCGACTCCGACCAGTTCCAGCAGCTCTCGCGAACGCTCTTCCATCGCGTCATCGGTCATGCCTGGGCGGTGCGTGGTGAACACATCGAAAAGCTGCTTGCGGATCTTGATGACCGGGTTGAGGGAGTTCATCGCTCCCTGGAACACCATGGAAATCTTGTCCCAGCGGAATGCCCGCAACTGGTCGCCATCCAGTGCCAGCACGTCAATGTCCGTGTCGACACCGTCGGTGCGGTCGTGGAAGGTGACCTCGCCTTCGGTCATGAGCGCGGGAGCTTTGAGCAACCGGTTCAGACCGTAGGCGAGTGTGCTCTTGCCGCAGCCAGACTCCCCTGCCAGCCCCAGGATCTCTCCGCGGTACACCGTGAGGTCTACGCCGCGGACAGCCCTGACCGCCACGGGGTCGACTTCGTACTCGATGTGGACGTTGCGAGCGGTAATAACCGCCTCTGCGTTTGCGACATCGCGGGTGCCATCTGCGCCTACGTGCTCATGGGTGCCAGCAGTGACGGGCACCTCTGGAGCAACCGTGGCGTCAGCAGTTGGTGCGTCGCTCATGCTTGAGCCTCCGCTTTCTTCTCATCCTTGGCGGCCTGCTTATCGGCCTTGGCGATTGCCTTCTTCTCAGCTTTGGCCTTGCGCAGGCGACGGGCTTCGAGAGGTGCCGAGCGGAGCTTCGGGTTGATCACCTCGTCTACGGCAAAGTTGATGAGAGCCAGGGACATACCCACCAATGCGACAGCGATACCGGGCGGCAGGAACCACCACCAAGCGCCGCTCTGCAGTGCATACCCGGAGTTCGCATCATTGAGGATGGTTCCCCAGGAGATTGACCCTGTTGGCCCAAGACCAAGGTAGGACAGGCCAGCCTCACCAAGAATGGCGAAGATAACTCCGAACAGAAACTGCCCAGTCAGCAGTGGTAGCAGGTTAGGCAGCACCTCAACACCGATGACTCGGAAGGGGTTCTCGCCTGCAATGCGAGATGCCGCCACATAATCTCGGTTTCGGAGAGATTGCGCCTGGGATCTGAGCACCACAGCGGCACCCGCCCATCCGGTGATACCGAGGATCACGGCCACGAGCAACCCTGAACGTCCGGGGACGGCGGAGGAGATGACGATGGTCAGAGGCAGACCAGGGATCACCAGCATCACGCCAATGATCAGTGTGAGGACCTCGTCAGTAACTCCACCAACATATCCTGCGACAACACCAAAGAGGATAGAAAGCGTCACCGCGATCAATCCCGCGATCACACCGATCAACAGGGAGGTCCTGGCGCCCGTCGCCATCTGGGAGAACACGTCATGACCCAGGCTTGTGGTGCCCATCCAGTAAGTGCTATCTGGCGGAGCTAGTACGGGGTTGTCGCCGGATATGCGGGGGTCGAACTGAGCGATCATGGGCCCAAAGATCGCGAACAGGATCATGAAGGTGAGAACCGCGGCACCGATGAGGAACTTTCCGTTCACATGGCGCTTGATGTGGCGCTCATCCTCGCGCGCGTCTGCGGCCTCACCGGGATCGACAGGGTCGGGTGCGTGAGTAAGTAGATCAGGCATTTTGGCGCGCTCTCGGGTCGATAAGTCCGTAGACCAGGTCGGTGATGAACATCGCAGCCAACACAGTGAGTGTGATGACCAGGAAAACGCCCTGCATGAGGGCGTAGTCATTGCCCTCGACCCCTTCAATCATGAGTTTTCCGATGCCGGGGTAACTGAACACTTGTTCCATGACAACGAAGCCGCTCACCACGAAGCCGAGCGAGACGCCGATTCCGGCGATCGACGGCAGCATGGCGTTACGTGCGCCGTAGGTACGCATGATGCGGCCCTTCTTCAGGCCCTTGGCCTCGGCAGTGACAACGTAGTCCTCACCCATGGTGGACACCATCATGTTGCGCATGCCCAGTAGCCAGCCGCCGACGGAAGAAATGATGATGGTGATGGCAGGCAAGATCCCGTGGTAGATCACGGATCCCGCGAATGCCCAGGACCATTCCGTGTTGTTGAAAGTCCAGATGTCGTAGCCATCGGTCCGCGGGAACCATTCGTTCTCGCGGGCGAAGAAGTAGATCAGGACCATTGCGACCCAGAAGTACGGCAACGACTGCAACAAGGTCGTCGACGGAACGATGTGGTCGACCCAGGTGCCGCGCTTCCAACCCGCGAACATTCCGAGGCTGATACCGATGATGAAGGAAAGTACCGTCGCGACACCGACCAGTCCGATGGACCACGGCAGCGCCGAACCAATCAGGCTTGAGACGGACGAGGGGTAAAACTGCACTGAGGTCCCGAGGTCCCCCTGGAACAGCTGACCCCAATAGTCGAGGTACTGCTGCCACAGGGAGGCGTCGGGGTTGCCGAAGAGGCGCCTGATGGACTCCAACTGCGCATCGGAGACATCACCCCGCCTGCTGAGTTTCGCGATCATGATGTCGGCAGGATTACCGGGCAACAATCGCGGTAGCAGGAAGTTCAGTGATATCGCCGCCCACAAGGTAATGGCATAGATGACCAGTCGTCTGGCGATATACCTCATCGTCCATCCTCCTCGGTCTGCTGCCACGCACCAGTGCGCGTTGGTTCCATCAGGCGCCTCTCCATTTCAGCTGCTAGATCTCGCTCGAGACCCGCTTACTCCGTTCCACCGAGGCTGTGGAGCACGACGCCGGAGGCACCTGCACCCCAGGCCGGTGGGAAGGCGTACAGGTCGTCTTCCGTAGGCCAGCCGGTGTAGTCGGTCTGGTTGTAGAAGGTCTGCGTGGCGTTGATCACGATCGGGATGTAAGGCAGGTCCCGGGTGATCTCTTCCTGGATCGCGGCGTAAGCATCCATCTTGGTTGCCTCGTCGAGGGTTCCAGCTGCTACCTCGATCTGCTCGTCAACAATGTCGTTGTCGTAGCGCGAGAAGTTCCAGAATCCAGGCTCCAGCGGGGTGCCAACCGGTGTGGTGGAGTCTCCACCCATCCAGTCCTTGTAGATCTGGAACGGGTCGGGCACCGAGGTTCCGATGACTCCACCCATGATGAGTTCGTAGTCACCGGCGCTACGGCCTTCGGCGAACTCGTTCCACGAGACGGTAGCTGCCGTCACTGTCATACCGGCGGCAGCAGCCTGCTCTTCAATGAGCTTGGCGGCGTTGTTGTAGTCCGTCCAACCATCGACGGACGACAGCGTCATCTCAATGGGGTCGCCGTCCTTCTCGTAGATACCGTCGTCACCCATGGTGTAGCCGGCCTCTTCGAGGATGGCCTGTGCTTCTTCGATGTTGGCGGTCTGAGGGCTCTCGGCAGGAACGTCAGGTGAGATCCACTTGTCGTCACGGCCAAGCAGAGCGAAAGTGGGGGAGACGTCGCCGGTCAGTCCGACGAACGCCTTGTCCTTGATCTCTGTGCGGTCGATGGCGAGGTTGAGTGCCTGGCGCACGGCCACGTCCGTCTGGTCGCCTTCACAGCCCAGGTCTGCGTTGGAGCAGGTGTACATGACCGTGGGGTCCTGCGGGGTGTTGATGTAGCCGATGCCAAGGTCAGTGACCGGATCCGGCTGGGGAATGAACATTCCAACCCAGTCGATCTTGCCGGACATGAGCAGGTCTTGCGCAGCTGCGTTGTCGTCGACACCGACGTAGCGAACGTTGGTGACGTTAGCTTCGCCGCCCCAGTAGTCGGGGTTAGCAACCACGGTGAGGGCCTCGTCAGAGATGGAGTTGACCGTGTAGGGACCGGTACCGACTGGCTCAAGGTTGCCCCACTCGATTGGGTCTTCCTCGAGGTCCTCCCAGATGTGTGCGGGGACCATATAGGTCGAGCCCAGCAGAGAGAACTCGTTGGTGTACTGCGGCTCGTCGAAGCTCAGGACGACGGTCGTGTCGTCAGGCGCTTCAGCACCCGAGATGTACGCAGGGCCAGCAATGTCGTTTGTGAAGGAGTAGATCACGTCGTCGGTGGTGAAGGGCTCACCATCGTTCCAGGTAACGCCTTCGCGAATGGTGATGGTCAGCTCAGTGCCGTCATCGTTCCACTCAAAGGACTCGCCCAGCAGTGACATCGGGTCCCCCGACCCGGCCTTGTTGTAGTAGTAGAGCGTCTGGTAGATACCTCCCAGTGCGACGTGCTGTACCTGGGGAGAGAAGGGGTTGAAGGTCTGGTTGATGGGCTTAGTGGCACCGGCCCAGACAACGAGTTCGCGGTCGGTCTTCGCACCCTCGGCCGCTGCGCTCGAGTCAGGCGAGTTGGTTGAGTCGGTCTCTTCGCCGTCGCCGTTGGAGCAACCAGCTACCAGCAGCGAGAGCCCAGCGACCATCGAGGCAGCAGCGACTACGCGCTTGCGTCCCATGGTTCGGATCATCTTTGGTCCTTTCGAAGGGTCGACGTGCGACGTCCTCGTCACACGTCTGTGTGTGCTGACACGTGCCCGATCGGGCAGGTGCTGGGCGCGACTCTACGCAATGGGATTGATGTCTATGCAAGCCCCGTAATACAACTGAGACATCAAAACGTTTTGAGTTGCGTTCTTTGCAATTCTTCGGTGGAAAACCCCTGGTTAAGTGGGGAGAATCCACTTATCAATAGGCACACAACTGTCGCAAAGAATGCAACATTCAAGAGGTTCTAGCGCAATAAAAGTTGAAAGAATCTACTATTTATTGTCGTGTTCCGGAGCGGTTTCCGTGCTCTCGGGAGCCGCCAGATCGGCCCCCTGCTCGGAGGCGTCCACAGCACTCGACTGGGCCGCCTTCAAGCGCCCAGGAGTATCCCGATCCATCAGCGCGACGATCACGCCCGCGAGCGCGCCACCCAACAGCGCAAAACCGGCACCCACCAGCATCGCCACCATGAACAGGCCCGTCTCCGTCGTATTGGGCATCACCAGTGACACCACGACACCCAGGACAAAACCCACCACGCCACCGAGCCCAATGATGCGCCCAAACCGCGGCGCAACGCGATACGTCGCAGGGATGGCATCCCGCTTCACATCGGCAGGGACGGCATCGGAGGCATGCGAGGTCGGTTCAGTCACGCCCCCAGTGTACGAGCCGGCACCGCGTCATGCCGTGCACCGCCTAGGCGGCACACATCACGAGGCCCACACCTCACTGGAGGCACTCCCCCACAGGGACGACTGACACGGTGACGCACCTCACGCAAGAGGACCTGCGCACAAGTCACAGGTGCGCGCAAACCGCCTAGCCCTTAGTTGAACCCGCAAGCAGCCCGCGCACGAAGTAGCGCTGCAAGGAGAAGAACACGATCAGCGGGATGATCATCGAGATGAATGCCGCCGGCGGCACCAGGTACGCATACTGGCCGTAGTCACCCGCAAGGTTGGAGATCGGGTACGTCAACGGATAAGTCTCCGCACTTCCGAACACGGCGGACACCAGGAGGTCGTTCCACACCCACAGGAACTGGAAGATGGCCAAGGAGGCCACCGCAGGCAGTGACAGCGGAATGATGATGCGGAAGAACACCTGAGTGTGGCTGGCGCCATCCACACGCGCGGCCTCCAGGATCTCCCTGGGAATACTCGCCACGAAGTTGTGCAGCAAGAACACGGATAGCGGTAGAGCAAAGATGGTGTGCGCGATCCACACGCCGGAGAACTCACCGGCCAGTCCCAGGTTCTCGGGGCCAAGGATGCGTAGCAGCGGAATCAGGGCGAGCTGGAGTGGCACCACCTGAAGCGCAAAGATCAGCACAAACAGGAAGCTGGAACCGCGGAACGGAATCCACGCAAACGCGTACGCCGCCATGAGGCCCAGCACGACGGGGAACACCACCGCAGGAACGGTGACCACGATCGAGTTGAAGACGTACTCAAGGAGCGGTGGCGCCGTGGAGTTATCACCAAACGAGTCAAAGAGGACCTGGCCAAAGTTGCCAAAGGTGAGGTCACCATCGGCCATCACGGTCCACCATGCGTCGGTACGGTATCTGTCTCCCGGGACCAGCGAAGTCATGAACAACGCGACGGTCGGGATGGTCCACAGCATCGCGATGATGATGGAGATCGCAGTGGCCCACGGACTGGTGAGGTTGTCCTTGGCCTTCTTCGCTCGCGAGGAACGTCCGTTGTGGTCCTTCACCGGAGTGGGGTCATCAACCGGCTGTTGCGGAGGCGTCGTGACGCTCATTAGTGGGCCTCCTTAGCCTTGTTGAGGGATCTGACGTTGTAGATGACCACCGGAATCACAAAGATGAAGAGAATCACGGCAAGTGCTGCACCCAAGGCTTCGCGGCCCTCCACGAAACTCAGGACGTACATGCGGTTGGCGACCACGTCGGTACTATCTCGGCCCTGCGTGACGGTGCGAACAATGTCGTAGACCTTGAGCGCCATGATGGTGATTGTTGTCAGGACCACCACGATGGTGGTGCGGATGGAGGGCACCGTGATGCGCCAGAAGCGCTGCCAGGCGTTTGCTCCATCGAGGGATGCTGCCTCGTTCATCTCCGGCGGGACAGCCTTGATTGCCGCAGACAAGATCACCATGGCGAAACCGGTCTGGATCCATACCAGGATGACGATGAGCCAGAAGGTATTCCACGGATTGTCACGCAGGAAGTTATAGGGGTCGAGCCCCACCAGTTCCCGGAGCGCGTTGAGCATTCCGGTTTGGGATCCCACTTGGTTGTAGTCGTACATGATGTTGCCCCAGATCACGGAGGCACCCACCAGGGAGATCGCCATGGGCATGAACACCAGTGACTTCAGCAGCTTTTCGCCCTTGGCTCGGTCAATGAAGACGGCGTAGGCGAGCCCAAATCCTGTGGACATGAGCGGCACCAGGATCATCCATACAAAGGTGTTGATGATGGTGCGGAAGGTTGAGGGGTCGGAGAATGCAAAGCGGTAGTTGTCCAGACCGATGAACTGCATGGTCGTCGTGAAGATTCCGGTGTCAGGGTCCGGCTCGTTGGTGATCTCGTTGAAGGACAGCCACGTGGTGTCGAGTGCCGGGTAGACAAGTCCCACGCCCAGCAGTAGCAGCACGGGTGAGACAAGCACCGCCAACTGCACTTTGTCACGGGCGCGCCCCTTGATGAGGTCTGCGCCAAACATGATGAGAGCAACAATCGCGAGAAAGGCCACCACGGCGATCGCGCCAAAGAGTAGGTTCTGACCTTGCGAGGCCCAGAAGTCTGGTCCCAAGTCAGTCGCAGTCCGCACGGGAGGGTGCGCCGCTAGATCCTGCATCGACCCCATTGTCGAGTCCTTTCATGGTCGGAGACTGGTGCCGGTGGGGCCCCGCGCCATGCACGGGGCCCCAGCGGGTTACTCAGCGACTGATCACGGCCAGGCGTTGTCGATGTTCGACAGCACCGTCGACAACTCCGTGCCACTCACATAGTCGTTCATTCCGGTCCAGAATGCAGATGCTCCGACCTCTGCGGGCATGAGGTCCGAGGCGTCAAAGCGGAAGACGGTGTCCTCGCCCTGCAGGATCTCAATGGAGGCCTGACCAATGGGGCTGGACGCGTTGGCGGGGTCCAGGCCCTTATTGGCGGAAATCACGCCTCCGATAGAGACACGCTCGTTGGCCCAAGTGTCCGAAGACAGGTAGGTCTGGAGCGCGGCCGTCTCGGGGTTCTCGTTGAACGCCGCGACGAACTCGCCACCACCGGTGACGGCAGCACCGTCGTCAGCGTTGACGTTGGGGGTCAGGAAGGCCCAGATGTCGCCGTCTTCTGCGACCGTGGTGCCCTCGGGCCACTGTGCCTCATAGAACGAGGCCTGGTGGTGGAGCGAGCAGTTGCCGTCGAGGATCTGCAGACCGGCCTCCTGGAATGCGGTGTCCACGATGGACGATGCGTCGCCCAGACCACCGTTGATGTAGTCCGAGTTAGTGGCGATGGCACCGAAGGACTCGAAGGCCTCGGTGATCTCGTCTGACTGGAAGGTCAGTTCGCCGGCGACCCACTGGTCGTAGGCCTCGGGACCCTGCTGGCGCAAGACCAAGTCCTCGATCCAGTCAGTGCCTGGCCAACCGGTCGCGGTGCCTGACTCGAATCCAATGCACCACGGCTTGTATGCGTCGCCAGAGCCACCGTTGTCCGCCATGGTCTGCGTGAGCGTCATGAGCTCATCCCAGGTAGTGGGGACTTCGTAGCCGTTGTCCATGAACTCGGTGGGCGAGTACCAAACCCAACCCTTGACCGATGCCATGAGTGGGGCCGCGTAGAACGTTGTGCCCACGGTGCCGTAGTTCTTCCAGTCTTCGGACCAGAACTCATCGACGTTGGCGGAGACACTCTCGGGCGCGGCCACGACGGATCCGGTTCCCACGACGCGCTGGAGCAGTCCAGGCTGAGGGATGATCGCGAGGTCTGGCGGGTTGCCGCCTTCCACGCGGACGTTGATTTCTGTCTCGAACTCGTCCGAACCGTTGTACGTGACGTCGATGCCCGTGCAGTCCTCAAACGGAACGATGGATTCGGTCAGTTGCTCTGCCTCGACACCGGAAATGGTTCCGTAGAGTTCGACTGCGCCGCCGTCGAACGTGCCGTATTCGGCGAAGTCTTCACAACCGGCGGCGACTTCGCCGGAGGCGTCGGTTGAGCCTTCTGACATCTCGTCGTCTGAGCCGTCAGATCCGTCGCTCGAACACCCGGCCAGGACGAGCCCCGTTGCCGCAATGGCGGCCACGGAACCAATAAACGTGCGTTTCATCGTGATTCCCCTTCTCTTCATTGAGTTGGGCCGCAACACCGAAGCCGGGTCACGGCTGCGATCACGCTCAGGCCTTACGCACCATTACGCAAACGCTTACATTCACCGTAGGGATCGTTTGAGGGAAGTGTCTACAAACTCAGGCCGTTGTCACCGAATTGTGACATTTACAGGGCCGATGCTGGGAACAGTTCCAGGCCGCTGATGGGCAACGCACCGCGTGCCACCCCATCGCGCCAGCCATCGCGCCAGCCATCGCGCCAGCCATCGCGCCAGCCATCGCGCCACCGAACGCCGCGCAGACGCTTACAGCGCCTCCGCCCACAAAGGCAACAAAGCAGACAGGTCGGAGCGCTCCCCTGACGCGTCAACATCCCCCACCGCCACAGCATCGGCCCACTGCAGTTTTCCGCACGCGAGTGCCAGCCAGACCTCGGGCGACATCTCGACGACCGCTGGGGGCGTCCCGCGCCGATGCGTAGGCCCCTCAACACACTGCGTCGCACCAAAAGGTGGAACACGGACCTCGAGCGCGTTGCCCGGAGCGCGTGCCGCAAGTTCCTCCAACGTGAACCGCACAGCCGTCGCGGTCGTCACCCGATCCACGACGGGCACATCGTCGGGTGCGGTCGCGGCTGTGGGCGCGTGAAGGTCCGGTGCGCGGTTCGATACCGTCCACGCGCGGACTGCGGCGCGGCCGGCCTTGAGGTCAATGCGGCGACGAGAGGGCATGACACCAGGGTACGAGGTCGCCCTGACGGTCCGATGCTGGGGTCGAGGAAACGCGGCTGTACCGTGTGGTCGCTACTCGAAAAGTGCCGCGAAACCCTCCCGGTCCAGCAGCTGAAGACTGGGATCGGCGCATCGGCCCCTCCGGCGCGCCCGAGCGTCACCGTAGTGATGCCACGGGGGAGCGTCAAGAGGGTCGTGACCAGGGCCACTGCCCGGGTGCAGCCGCACGCGCGGGCGCGCACCCTCAATGGTGGTTACGCGAAGCGCTTGAGCAGCGGCGCTTCCCAGGTCTCACGCAGCTCGTCGAGAGGCAGTTCGAACTGATCCTGGATCTCCAACGAGGATTCAGGAACGGTGTAACCGATGCGGACCGCAGGCACACCGCGCGCCTCCAGCATGGCGGTGAAGCGCGGCTCGTCTTCACGGATGATGCCCACCAGCACACGGCCCTGCGATTCCGAGAACAGTGCCTCCGCGGGCGTCACGCCGTCACGCTCGCACAACTCATCGAGCACGATGCGCGCACCGACGCCGTAACGCAACGAGGCCTGCGCCAATGCGGCAGCGAGGCCGCCGTCGCCAATCTCGCGCGCAGCATCGGCGAGGCCGTCACGCGAAGACGCCACCATCACCTCAGCGAGAGTCTTCTCCGCATCAATGTCGACCTTGGGCGGCAGACCACCCATGTGCCCCACCAACTGTGCGTAACGCGAGCCATTCAGGTCTGCACCGGTCTCACCCAGCACGTAAAGAATCAGCCCATCCTGGCGCCATCCTGCGGGCGTCACACGCTCCACGTCGTCAAAGATTCCGAGCATGCCCACAATGGCGTTGGGGTTGATCGAGGAATCCAACTGTCCAGGCTCGCCGGTGCCGTTGTAAAGCGACACGTTGCCGCCCGTGACCGGCACACCAAGCTCTTGGCACACATCGGCTAGGCCGCGGATCGCTTCCACGAACTGCCACATCGCGTCGGGGTCCTCCGGCGAACCAAAGTTCAGGCCATCGGTGATCGCGGTAGGCGTGGCACCGGCCACAGCCACAGCGCGGTAGGCCGCCACCACAGACTGACGTGCACCCTCATAGGGGTCAAGCTTGGTGAAACGGTCGTTCGAGCGCGTTGCAATCGCCACGCCACGACCAGTCTCCTCATCCACACGCACCACGCCCACAGTGTCGGGACGCGCAGCGGCAGTGTTGCCCTGGACGTAACGGTCGTACTGGTTCGTGATCCACGAACGGTCCGCCAAGTTTGGCGACGACATCAAGTCCAGCACCGCGGTGCGCAAAGCGTCACCGTCAGCCGGAAGGTCAGCCGCAAAGGCATCGGCCTGGAGCGTGTCCATCCACGCGGGACGTGCGTACGGACGGTCGTAGGTGGGACCCTCGTGAGCAACCGTGCGCGGGTCAACATCAACGATGCGGACACCATGGTGATCGATGGTGAGACGGCCAGAATCATTGACCTCACCCACCACGGAGGACTCCACATCCCACTTGCCCGTGATCGCCATAAAGGCCTCGAGCTTGTCAGGAGTGACCACCGCCATCATGCGTTCCTGCGACTCAGACATGAGGATCTCGCCGGCGTTCAACGACGGGTCGCGAAGCAAGACGTCATCGAGCCAGACGTGCATACCGCCAGTGCCGTTCGAGGCCAACTCACTCGTGGCACACGAGATTCCAGCAGCGCCGAGGTCCTGAATGCCCTCCACCACATCGGCCCGGAACAGTTCAAGGCAGCACTCGATGAGGACCTTCTCCATGAACGGGTCGCCCACCTGGACCGACGGGCGCTTCGCGGGCACGCCGTCCTCAAAAGTCTCGGAGGCCAGGATGGAGGCGCCGCCAATGCCGTCGCCGCCCGTGCGGGCACCGAAGAGGACCACCTTGTTGCCGGGACCGTGAGCGGATGCGAGGTGAATATCCTCATGCTTCATCACGCCCACGCACAGTGCGTTGACCAGCGGGTTGCCCTGGTACGAGGGGTCAAAAAGCGAACCGCCACCAATATTCGGCAAGCCCAGCGAGTTCCCGTAGCTGCCCACACCGCTGACAACGCCGTGCACCACACGCGATGTGTCAGGGTGATCGATCTCACCAAACCGCAGCTCATCCATCGCGCCCACGGGACGCGCGCCCATCGCAAGAATGTCACGCACAATGCCACCCACACCCGTGGCAGCACCCTGGTGAGGCTCCACATAGGACGGGTGGTTGTGGGACTCCACCTTGAAGGTCACGGCCCAGCCGTCGCCCACGTCGACCACACCGGCGTTCTCACCCATGCCGACCATGAGACGTTCCTTCATCTCAGGCGTGGTCTTCTCACCGAACTGCTTGAGGTGAACCTTCGAGGACTTGTACGAGCAGTGCTCCGACCACATCACGGAATACATCGCGAGTTCAGCGGCCGTCGGGCGGCGGTCCAGCAGCTCAACAATGCGCGCATACTCGTCAGGCTTCAGGCCCAACTCTGCGTAAGGCATGTCCTGATCAGGAGTCGCGGCGGCATCCTCAACAGTGTCGAGGTTCTTATCTGCGGGTGCGTCGGTCATGTCATCCCTTGGGTGTGAGGCCGGTACGCGTGAATCCTACCGGCGCACGCGAGCGCCCGAGGCATCGGCTCCTAGACCCAGCGCAGGGTACAAGCGCGGCTAACTACGAGCGAGCCTCCGGGCCTCAGCCAAGAGGTCACCGTGAGAGGCACCAGGCGCCTCCACATGCAGGAGTTCGGTGCCCTCCCACTCCACGCGGGCCACCAGTGGGGAGAGTTCAAGTGAATGCGCAAGACCCTCAGGCGTCGCGCCTCGGTCGAGCCACAGCACGTGGGTGAAGCCACCGCGTCGGGACGTTCCACAGTCCAGGACCCCGGCATCGTCAATGGGAGCAGCGCCCGGGGAGGCCTCACGATCGCCACGCCGGCCCGGCAACCCGGCCGGCTGCTCCGCCACATCAGGCTCGAACTCGCGCGCCTCGCCCAATCCGCGCGCCACTTGATCAAGCACCTCAGGGGTCTCGTCGTCGCCTCGCGTCATCGCCATACCTGTTTCATCGACTGCAATGCGCCCGCACATAAGGCGCTTCTTCCATTGCATCGCATCCTGACGCGATTGTGAAGTGCGAGACCTGTGCAATCTGCAGCGTGGCTACGGCTCGCCGAATCCCGACTTGCGCATGGTGAGGAGACCGCCGAACGTTGCCGCCGCCGTCCACAACACCAGACCGCCTAACGAGAGCCCGAGCGTCGTCCACGTTGAGACACCCGGCTCAGGGATGGTCGATGCGTACACCACCAGGGTGCCGGGGAGCGCGTCGCCCAGGGTTGCGACCAGACCGTTCCAGGGTGGCGCAAGAAACACACCTCCGATGGCGGCGAGCAAGGGTGCGATCACAAAGACGGCAAGTCCAACGGCAACAATCAATGCGCCACGTTTGACGATGATCGACAAACCATAAACGAAGCAGATCGTCAGTCCCGTGACGAGTGCGGTCAACAGCAGCGTCAACACCACCTCCCACCATGCCGATGCCTCAACGACGAAGGAAAGCAACGCTGCCACTACTCCCACCACCCCCATGACGATCCCGAGGGCGGTTACTGTCACTGCCAGCGCGAGCGCCTTCGCCGCATAGAGCACTGCAGGGCGCGGCTGAACTACGCGGGCGCTCACCATCGTCCCGTCGCCGATCTCACGTGCCACGTGTGCCGCCGTGGCGATACCCATGAGCACCATCACCACCACAGGGCCGATGCCCCCAACGGCAGCGACCGTAGCCAAGCCGTCCTCCGTGCGAGCCAACCCTGCGACCAGGAGGAACAGCATCGTCCATCCGAAAGCGACTGCGGCGGACACGATCCACCACAATCGGAGTCCACCTCGACGCGCAAGTGCCGTCGCCTCAGCACCGAACGCCGTCCCAAAGGCGTGACCCTGGGAACGTGACCCTTGGCGCGCACTCTCGACAGCGGCCGTCATGACTGCACTCCGTTCGTGGCCACCTGGTGCATATAGACGTCTTCCAGGCGCGCCTGCGGGCGCTCGATACTCTCGAGTTCGACCCCGAGCCGACTGACCTGAGCGGCGACCCAATTCACTGTCTGACCCTGGACCACTACTGCACTCGAAGTGTGTTCCACGTGCGCACCGACGGCGGCGAGCTCGCGGGCAACTCGGCCGTTGTCCGCCGAGCGCACATGCACCACCGTGTGCTCGGGCTTCCTGACCTCAGCAATGGAGCCCTGCTTAATAATCTGGCCACCTGAAAGCATCACGACGCTATCCGCGATGAGTTCGAGTTCACTCATCATGTGCGATGACAGCAAGACGCAAGTGCCCCCGTTGGCTGCGTGTCGAAGGGTCTCGCGAAGCCACCGCACGGCATCAACATCCAAGCCGTTGACGGGCTCATCAAGGACGAGGTTGCGCGGGTTGCCAAGAAATGCTGCAGCGATGCCGAGCCGTTGACGCATCCCCAAGGAATACGTTCTGACTCTCGCATTGCCGGTAAACCCCAGGCCCACCAGCGCGATCGTGCGGGCGGCCTCGCTGGCATCAAGCCCGCGCAATCCACACAGGTAGCGCAAGTAATCGGGCCCCGTCATACGACCGGGGACCCACTGCGCGTTGAGCAAGCTCCCAACCCGCAACGTTCCCTCGCGATCCGCTCCATAGCGGTGCCCGTCAACGAGCGCTTCGCCAGCATCGGCTTGCTCCAAGCCAAGCAACACCTTGAAGGCGGTGGACTTACCTGCCCCGTTTGGACCCACGAAGCCAGTGACCTGGCCATCCGCTGCTGAAAACGTGACGTCTTTCAACACTGCGTTGTCGCCGTAGGACTTACCTACGTCACGAAAAGTGATCATTCCCCCGAAACCCCCTGTCGCTTCGCGCAAAGCCGCCTTGGTCGTGCGTTGCAGCACACCGATGCGCTCGGACATCCCTGTCCGCGATACGTGCACCTATGGCCTGGAGCACAGCTGGAAGTTATCACGCCCTACCCCACAGACTCCATCGAGGATCTCTACTGCCCACGAGCGATGCCTATAGTGGCTTCATGGACTGGATACTCAGCGCCCTCTTGGTTGTCGCCCTGGTTGGTGCTGCCATTCTGGCCATCAACTTGCAGGCGACACGCCGCAGGGTCTACCGGCTCGAGCACCAGCTTGCTGCCGCCGAGCGGGGCGCCAAATCGGCATCACCAGAACGCTCGCAGACGTCATGACGGTCGAGCGCGAAGAACTGACCTGGGTCGGGTTTGGAGATGCCTCGCGCGAACTAGCGCAGGCAGTTGCCGATGATGGATACAAGCCCGATGCGGTGGTTGCCATCGCGCGTGGCGGGCTCCCAGTCGGTGGCGCACTGGCTTATGCGTTGGGCACGAAGGGCGTCGGCACTCTCAACGTCGAGTTCTACACCGGCGTTGACGAGCGCCTGCCAGAACCCATCCTGTTGCCTCCCCTGCTCGACACCGATGCGATGGCGGGACTCCGCGTCCTTGTCGCTGACGATGTCGCGGACACGGGTGAGACTCTCGCGCTGGTGAAGCACCTCATGGAGCAGTACGCCGCCGAGGTTCGCACCGTCGTGCTGTATGCCAAGCCGCGCTCGGTCATCGAGCCCGACTATGTGTGGAAACACACCGATGGCTGGATCACGTTCCCGTGGTCCGCTTTGCCTCCCGTCACGCCAGACGGCGCTCACCCGGAAACAGGAAGTACCGAACGATGAGCCCATCATCACAGAGAGAGACCATCCGATGACCGAATTCGCTGGCCACGTCACCCCCACCGAAGCGTGGGATCTCCTCAAGTCCAACCCGGATGCGCGATTGGTGGATGTCCGCACCGCGGCTGAGTGGCAGTGGGTTGGAGTGCCCGACACCTCGTCGCTGGGTCACGAGCCGATTCTCGTGGAATGGGTGTCGTACCCGTCGATGGCACGCAATGTCGACTTTGTGGAGCAGTTGAAGGCGGCCGATGTTCCGGAGGGTGCGCCGTTGGTGTTTCTGTGCCGTTCGGGCCAGCGATCGATTGGCGGGGCAACCGCGGCCACGGCAGCGGGCTTTGGGCCGTCGTACAACATCTCCGATGGGTTTGAGGGCGCGGTCGATGCCGCTGGTCACCGCGGTGCGACTGGGTGGAAGGCGGAGGGTCTTCCCTGGCGTCAGGGATAGGCACCCTTCGCACCCCTTCCGTTGTTGCCAAATGGCTCCTTTTCGCTGTCTAGCCCACGCAAAACAGCGAAATGGAGCCATTTGGCATGGAGGGGTGGGCGATAGTCTGCTCCCATGAGCGATCTGCCTGACGAACTGCGCCCCGACACTCTTGCCCTCCACACCGGAATCATGCGCTCCGGTGCCAACGAGATGTCGGAAGGCATGTACCTCACGCAGGGCTACGCCTATGACAGCGCCGAGCAAGCCCGCGACGCCTTCGCCGGCGAGATCGACGTCTACATGTACTCGCGCTACGCCAACCCCACGGTCACGATGTTCGAGGACCGTCTGGCTGCCCTTGAGGGTGCGGAGCGGTGCTTCGCTACTGCGACTGGCATGGCTGCGGTGTTCGTCTCGCTGGGCTCAATCCTCAGTGCAGGTGACCGCCTCGTCGCCGCGAAGGCACTGTTTGGTTCAACCTTGCAGACTTTCGCCAACTTCTTTGAGAAGTGGGACATTCAGATCGACTACGTGGATGCGACGGACAACGCTGACTGGGAGCGCGCGCTCGCCACGCCCGCTAAGGCCGTGTTCATTGAGTCGCCCACTAACCCGATGCAGGACATCGTGGATATCCCCTTCGTGGCCGCATTGTCCAAGAAGGCTGGCGCCACGTTCATTGTCGACAACGTGTTCGCGACTGTCCTTGGCCAAAAGCCCCTGGAGCTGGGAGCCGATGCAGTGGTGTACTCAGCGACCAAGCACATCGACGGCCAGGGCCGTGTCATGGGCGGTGCGATTCTGGGTTCCTCGGACTACATTGACGGTCCGGTGAAGTTGATGATCCGCAACATGGGCGCGACCATCTCGCCGTTTAACGCCTGGGTGCTGTTGAAGGGCCTTGAGACGCTGCCCGTGCGTGTGCGCCACCAGGCCGCGAACGCCATGAATCTCGCGGCGTGGCTGGAGCAGCACCCGGGGATCAAGTCAGCACGCTACCCACTACTGCCCTCTCACCCTCAGCATGAGCAGGCCGTGAAGCAGATGACGCTCGGCGGCACGCTGGTGACGATCGACTTGGAACTGGGCGATGACATTGACCCAGCAGGCCCCGAAGCGCAGGCCGCAGCGTTCCGCTTTATCAATGCGTTGAAGCTCTTCACGCCTTCCAACAACCTCGGTGACGCCAAGTCGATCTCGACTCACCCGGCGACCACGACACACAACAAATTGACGGCCGATGCTCGCGCTGAGGTCGACATCTACGAGACCACTGTGCGGCTCTCGGTGGGTCTCGAAGACGTTGAGGACTTGCGAGCGGACCTGGAGCAAGCGCTTAAAGCGGTGTAGCGCTGACTCTCTGCTGTATAACGGACTCGAGCCGCGGGTGCGCCGCGGCCGTGAGGGGAGTCACCTGTGCGTGACGTCAGCAGAGCCCAGCAGTGGAAGGCGACGCTACTCATTGCCGTTGCCGTCGTCATCGCCATCGTGCTGTTGCCAGCGTTGGCTGGCACCGCCGGCGGAGACACCATCGAGCCGGGGTCTGATCTTGCTGTCTCGGACAACACATCCATCACAGTCGAAGAGGGCTGGTCGGGCACCAATGAGGACGACGCACTGTTTGTGTCGCTGACTAACGGTGGCGCTCAGTTCATCCCGGTGGGCGCGGTGGCGTTCGAGGACGGCGAAGATCTTGACGCCGTGGTCAACCGATTTGCCTCGGCATATGAGGACGATGCCTCCTGGGCAGTGACCGACCCGGTGACCTTTGTTACCGATGCCGGATACGACGGCGTGGGCGTCGAAGCGCACAGTGATGGCCAGACTGCGGAGACGTGGATCGTCTCCAACGGCGACATGTACGCCACGTTTGTTCTGACGAGCCCTGACAACGAATGGACTACGGCGTCCGAGTCCGCAGAGCTCATGGTGGACTCCATCGTCATCACTGATGCCACTACTGGCGAAGGAGACGACGCATGATCGACCTACGTAACCCCATCATTTGGGCGGCAGGAATCCTGACCGTTGTCGGCATCGTCGGCTTGTTCCCTCTGTTCCTTAGCGCGCTTGCCTCCTCACCCATGGGCTTCCTCACCGCGCTGGTGGTGTGGGGTCTGTACGCGTGGCTGCTGTGGCTGATCGTTCGGCGGATCTTCAGGTCCCGGAAGCTTCCCCGTGGCGCGTCCTTTGGCGCGTTCCTGTGGGGTGGCATCGTCGTGGCGGGAATCGCCACGTGGGCGAGCAGTGCAATGCACACCCTCGTGTCCTCGGTCGTGTCCGACGACGGTTGGGCTGGAGCCATCTCAGCAGGCCTCTCGGAAGAGCCCCTGAAACTGCTCGCCGTGTTCGCACTCGCGTACATCCCCGCGACGCGCATGGAACACACGCTGGACTTCGTGTACTACGGCATCCTTGTGGGCTTGGGCTTCGAGGTCACCGAGTCGATCCTGTATTCCGCCTCCGCCGCCGATGCCGGTGGCCCGATCATCACGGTGTTGCTGATGCTGTTTGTGCGCGGCATTGTCGGTGGCCTCTGGTCCCACCCAACGTACACAGCGATCGCTTCGAGCGGCCTCGGCTACTTCATGGTGTCGGGCACGTCCGCAGCACGTCGCTGGACTGCGCTGCTCGGCGCACTCATCGTCGCCATCGCGCTACACGCGTTCTTTGATTCCCCGATCCTTGACGACAATATCTTGCTGGGAACCATCGCGAAGGGCTTCCCGGCCTTGGTGGTGTTGCTCGTCCTGGTGGGGATCATGCGTCGCCACGAGCGCAACAGCAACGGGACCGATGAAGTCGACAGCTCCAGCGGGGGCGACGCTCACCCGGTGACCGCTCAGTAGCCGACCCGGTCGGAAAGCCACCGCACTTGTGGCAGGTGTGCATGCTAGTTTCGCGACATGACCGCGCGCTTGCCACTGTCGCTGCGGCTCATTGGGCGCCCAAGCTGGCCTGGCGCACTTCTCCTTGTCGTTGCCGCGAGCGCATTCATTTGGGGTCTGCCATGGCTGGCCTCTGCCCTACCCGTCCAGGAGGGGCTTGAGGAACCGTCGACGCGGACTCTGACGGTGAGTTCGCCTGGGTCCACGGCCGTGACGATCACGCTTGCCGAGGGCTGGAACATTTCGGACGAACCCGTCGAGGGCGCAGACCCGATGTCAGCGACTCTGGTGAATGCTGGTGCCACGATCGCAATTACTCCTCCTCAGGAGCTCGGACCCGAGGTGGGTCTTGATGAGTTGCTGATCGAAGCAACGGCACCGCTCGAGGATGACCCTGCGAGCGCGTGGGTCATTTCCGATCCCGTGGAGTTCACGACGGACAGCGGGGACCCAGGCGAGTGCGTCACCGCGTCCACCACCACCGACCTTCAGTTCCGCTGCGCAGTCGTTCACGACGGCGAGTACGTCACGTTTGAGGCTGAGTCCCCTGCTGCTACGTGGCAGTCGCTGCAGGCCGGCGCCGAGGACATGGTGCAGTCCACGACGTTCTCAGAGGAGCCGACATGACAGCGGCCCAGGGCGCCGTCGAACCCGCTCCCGCGACAGTGGCGATCGCGACCATCAAGCGTGCGCTACCTCGCACGAGTAGTTTCATCGACACCCGCTCTGCAGTGTTTTGGGCCGGTTGCGCGATTACGCTCTATGGTCTCCTGACGTGGATGCCTCTGGTCTTTGTCAGGCTCCAAAGCCATCCGACCACTGCAGTGCTGTCCGCGATCGCGTGGCTGCTGTACGGCTTTGTGTTCATGATGATCCTGTACCGGATGGAGCTCTTTGAGCGCCGGTCTCCCGTCACGGTTCTGGGCGCACTTGCCTGGGGTGGCCTTGCGGCTCCGGGTGTGGCCGCTATCGCAGCTCCCGCTATGCATGACATTGTCGCGGTGACGTTGCCTGTTGCCGACGAGTGGGTGTCCTCGTTTGCCGCCCCGCTAGTGGAGGAACCGCTGAAGTGGCTGGGTGTCGTGGCACTCGCGCTGATTCCTGGGGCGCGGTTGCGTTCGGCGGCGGATGGCCTGTTCTACGGTGCCGTCATTGGCCTGGGTTTCCAGGTGTCTGAGTCGTTCCTCTACACCGCGGTGGTCAGTGCGGATGGCACCGCGGGCACGGTGTTCGCCATGGTGATGTTGCGTGGTGTTGTGGGTGGGTTGTGGAATCACCCCACGTATTCCGCGATGGCTGGTGCGGGAGTCGGCTACTTCTTTAACGCGTCGGCTTCGGCAGTCCGGCGCTGGGCAGTGATGCTCGGCACGTTGGCGTTGGCGATGGCGGTCCACGGCTTCTTCAATACCCCGATCGTGAATGGCAATGTCTGGGTGAGTTCCGTGACCAAGGGCATTCCGGTGCTCCTGTTGTTCCTCGGCGTCTTGCGCTGGGCTCACCTCCGGGAGCGTCGTACCTTTGCGGGTTTGGCCGCGAAGGTGGTGCCCGATGATTTGGTCAGTCCCGCAGACTTCCGCCTCCTCGCCACACGGCGCACCCGGCGTGAGGTGCGCCGTGCCGCTGCTCGCATCAGCGGCTTGCCAGGAAAGCGGGCGCTGACGTACTTGCAGGGCGCACAGTTGAGCCTCCTCACTGCGACGCATGAGGATGGATGGGGGTCACCACGCACCATTGAGCTGTCCGAGGACGTTCGCGAACTCCATGGTGAACTCGGCGACATCTACGAGGAAGCCACCGGCTCTCGCTTTGGTCCAGGACTGCCCAGGGCCGATGCCGCCAGCAGCAGCCGCGTCGTGCAACGCTGGGCCGCACACACACGCTCCCGCATCGAGACCGAGGGGCTTCGCAAGGTCGCCAAGAGCGGCGGCGCATGGGCTTCAAGCAAGGTTCGGTTCCGCCCGCGGCGCACCAGAAACAGCCAGGCTAACCCGCACGACAACCACGCTGCCGATGCTGTGAACGATGCCCGCGAAGCCGCTCTCAACAGGGACGACGGCACCATTGACGAGGCGCCTGCTCCACGCTAACGTAACCCCTGCAAGTTACCTACCTGCGGTCATCTTGTCCTCAATGAAGAGGACACCCAGGCACTTGCCAACTGTCCAGGGGGGACACCATGAGAAAAACCATTGCTACTGCCGTTGCTGTCTGCGCGCTCATGATCGCTTCAGCCGTGCCGGCATCGGCCGCTACCTCCGGGTGGGTCAATGGCGACCACTACACGTATCTAGGAAACTGTGCAGTGAAATCCTCTAACTACAGTCGGTGGGCATGGTCTGAAGAGCCCCGTTCCTGCGATGGCTACGTTGGTGTGCGCGCAAAGATCGCCAGTGGCGCCCGCGTCACCTACACGGGCTTCAAGTGGGGCACCCGCGATGCGAGTATCAGCCTCCCCTCAGGGGTAAGAACCCTGAGCCACCAGTCGGCGCACTAATGCGACGCGCCATTGTTGTCGTGGCGTGGCTCGTGTCGTTCGCCACGTTGACAGGGTGTAGTCCCGCCGCCACAGTTGCGAAGGGCACGGGGGTCGCTGACGCTGTTCCTGGGAATGCCGCTGCCGCTGACCCCGCTGCGGCACCTGCATTCGATGAAGAGGTAGCGCGTGCCAGGGTCGATGCCGTCGCCGGGGGAGCGTCGGAGCAGCAACTTTCGTTGATTGACGAGATCAGCCAGCAAGGCTCAGTGAGTTACGAGCAAGCCAAGGGGGCGGCAGTACGCACCGTCGAGTGCATCGAGGACTCCGGCGGTAGCGCCGAAGTGATGGATCTCACCCAAGGCGAGGAGTTTTCGGTACCGAGCTACTCCGCCGCCGGTGGGACCGGCGCCGAGGGCACCGACCTGGCGGCCATTGATACGTGCGACCGCCAGGAGTCGTACTGGGTGAACTATCTGTACCAAGTTCAACCTGACGCCGTCGTCTCTATGGCTCAAGAAGAGGCGCTGAAACTTGCCGCTCGCATCGATTGTCTAGAGGAAGCCGGCGGTACGGCGCCCGCAGATCCTGTGTGGGAAACGGTACGTGAGGCTGTGGACGAACTTCCCGAGCCACAGCGAACCCAGTGCATTGTTGCGAGCCTTGAGTGAGCGCCTCACCTCTCTGAACGGGGGCGACGGGACCATCGACGACGCACTCCCATCGGGCACCCAAATCCTGCTGCACCAGGCGGGACACTAGTGCGCCGTCGCCTCCCCGTCGCCATGACCCTGATCGCGAGTGCGCTGATGGCAGGGTGCACCCAGGCTTCAGGGGACGCAGCCGTCTTCGCAGGGCCTGAAGGTGCTGCTTCCGTAGCGCAAGAACCCTCGACACTTCCCACGTCGGCGGCGGCTTTCGGCAACGAAGTCACTCAGGCACAGATGGATGCCCTCGAGCAGGGTGCCTCCGACTATCAGCTCGCCCTCATCGACGAGATCGCGGCCCAAGGTTCAGTAAGTTACGAACTGGCCAAGGACGCCGCCATGCGCACGGTGGATTGCATCAATGATGCGGGCGGCGACGCGAGCTACACCGAAAGTTCCGAGCCCGGAGCTGGCCCTCTGCCCGGCTTCTTGGCCAACGGTGACCCCGAGAACGAGGCCGCGGCCCTCGCGCTCATCGACACCTGCGACTACCAAGAAGCCCACTGGGTCAACTATCTCTATCAAGTGCAGCCGGATTTCCTCGCGTGGCAAGCAGTGATCGACGAGCGGCGCCTCGATGCGCGCATCGAGTGCCTCGAGGACAAGGGCATCGACCTTCCCGCCGATGCCGATTGGAACCTCGTGACGGGCGAGATACACGAACTGCCCGAACCGGACCTCTATGACTGTGTCGAGGCCGGAATGTAAGGGGACACGAACTTCGAGCTCCAGGCGCGCACCCGGTGTGATCAGCGACGATTCCGGTGCGATCAGCGACGAGCCCGATAGCCCGCAAAGCCACGCAAGCGCAGCGAATTGCCGACCACGAACAGGCTGGATCCACCCATCGCGGCAGCCGCAATCATCGGGTTCAGGATCCCCAGCGCCGCAAGCGGGATCGCCGCAGTGTTGTACGCGAAGGCCCAGAACAGGTTGCCCTTGATAGTGCCGAGCGTCTTGCGGGACAGCGCAATCGCGTCAGCTGCCGCACGTAGGTCGCCCGAGACGATCGTCAGATCGGAAGCCTCACGCGCTACATCCGTGCCGGTTCCCACCGCGAGGCCCAAGTCGGCCTGAGCCAAAGCCGGGGCATCATTCACGCCGTCCCCGACCATCGCGACACGGGCGCCGCCCTCCTGCAACCGACGAATAACATCGGCCTTGTCTCCGGGAAGAACCTCGGCAATCACTCGATCGATACCCACCTCGCGGGCCACGGCTTGGGCGGCACGCTCGTTGTCTCCAGTGAGCAACACCACGTCAAGGCCAAGTTCACGGAACGCCGAGACAGCCTCAGCGGACGTGGGCTTGATGGTGTCACTGACACTCAGGACCACCTCGGCTACAGCCGATGCACGGGTCGTCAACGCACCGTCGGAGCCAGCACCCACGGGGGACGTCCGCCCGGCAAAGACAGCCGTGTGACCGTCTTCTTCCGCACGGGCGGCGATGCGCTCCAGCTCATCCGGCACCGAGTCGAACATGCGGCGAGCGCCCACCAACACATCAGCGTGAGTGCCGTCAGCACCAGCATTCTGCACCGTCGCCGCAACACCATGACCCGCCACGGAGCGGAAGCCCTTGAGCTTGACCCGCCCCTCACGCGCATCGGCAATAGCCTGCGCAATGGGGTGCTCCGAGCGAGCCTCGACGGAGGCGACCGCGTCCAGCAAGGCCTCGACTGCATCGGCACCATGATCGCGCTCAACCCCAGGCGCAGAGGCATCAACAAGTGCCATCCGACCCTCGGTCACCGTTCCAGTCTTGTCCAGCACGATGGTCGTCACCTCGCGGGTGTCTTCCAATGCCTCCGGGCCACGCACCAGAATCCCTAGCTGCGCACCACGACCAGTCCCCACCATGATCGCCAGTGGGGTCGCAAGGCCCAAAGCACACGGGCAACTGATGATGAGCACGGCAACAGCGGCAGTGAAGGCGGCGTTGGCATCGCCGGTCGCCACGAGCCAGCCCACGAGCGTAAGAAGTGAAATCGCAATGACAATCGGGACAAAGACTCGAGAGATGCGGTCAGCGAGGCGCTGCACGCGGGCGCGGCCATTCTGAGCGTCATCGACCATCTGGGCGATCTGCGCCAACATCGTCTCCGAGCCCACCTTGGTGGCCTCAACGGTCATCGACCCATCGGTCGCGATAGTGCCGCCCACCACCTCAGCGCCCTCATCTGCGCGCACTGGCACAGATTCACCTGTGACCATCGAGGCATCCACGGCAGCACCACCCTCGACCACCACGCCATCAGTCGCGATCGTCTCGCCTGGACGCACCACAAAGCGCATCCCCACCTCGAGTTGATCGCGGTCAATGACAGTGCCGTCCTCGAGCCGCGCAGTCTTGGACTGACGCGAGCTCAAAGCACGAATCGCATCGCCAGCCTTGGCGGTGCTCCGCACCTCAAGCCACTTACCCAGCAAGATCAGCGTCACGATCACGCCGGCAGTCTCGTAATACACGTGAGCACCAGGCATCGCATCGAACGCGTGGGCGACAACCACCACGGTGGACCACGTCCATGCAGCGACCGTTCCCAACGTCACCAGCGTGTCCATGTTCGTGGACCGGTGACGCGCAGAGGCAAGGGCCGAACGGTGGAACGGCAACGCAGCCCACCACACCACAGGGGTCGCGAGCGCAGCGGCGAGCCACTCCCAGCCAGAGAATTGCCAGGCCGGAATCATCGAGATCAACATCAGTGGGACGCTCAATGTCGCGGCGATGATGAAGCGGCGCTTGTAGTCCGCGATCCGGGCCGAGTCCGCGCGCATGTGGGCGGCGTGCTCATCCTCGTCGTGGCCGTCGTGGCCGTCGTGGCCGTCGTGATCGCCATGGTCAGTGCTGGCGTTGCGCTCACTTGCCGAGCCAGCATCGGCCGTCGACGTGCCAGTGCCGCTTCCCCGTTGACCCGCACGTGGCTTGGTCAGCACGCTGTAGCCAAAGCCCTGGATGGTTTCACGCATCGCGGCGTCGAGCTGATCAGGGTCGATTGTGCCGTCACCGCGGACTGTCGCGCGCCGGGTCGCGTAGTTCACGACGGCGTCGTCAACACCGGGGAGCTTTGCGAGGCCACCCTGAATGGTGGCGGCGCAACTGGAGCAAGTCATGCCGTCAATCGCGAGCGCGATGCTGGGCTGAGACGTGGTGTTGGCGGCCATCACTTGACCTCGTATCCGGCGGCTGAGATGGCCTCGTCAAGCGAGAATTCGAGGTCGTCGCGGGAGACAGTGCCAGCAGGGGTGACGTCGACGCGCCCTGAGACGTGGTCAACTTGCGCGCCAGCGACACCGTCGACGCCCTCGACGGCTTCGCGGACACTCTTGGCGCATCCTCCGCAGGTCATTCCGGAAACGTTCACGGTGATGATGGGCTGTGCAGTCATGGTTCTTTCCTCCGTATGAGTAACGATGGATTCACCGTAAACCTTCCACCCCACTGGAATGTCAAGTGGCGCGACGCAAGGGCGGCCGGAGCGTGCACGCCGGAGAGGGCCTACACGCGCGCAGGCATCGCAGCGAGAATTGCCTCGACCTGCTCCTTAGCGTCACCGAACAGCATGGACGTGTTGTCCTTGAAGAACAGCGGGTTCTGCACGCCGGCATACCCGGTGGCCATAGACCGCTTGAACACCACAACCTCGCCAGCGTTCCAGACCTCAAGCACGGGCATTCCCGCGATGGGCGAGCCGGGATCGTCGAGCGCTGCGGGGTTGACCGTGTCATTGGCGCCAATCACCAGCACCATGTCGGTGTCAGGGAAATCGTCGTTAATCTCGTCGAGCTCCAGCACGATGTCGTAAGGCACGCGCGCCTCAGCAAGCAGGACGTTCATGTGTCCTGGAAGGCGCCCGGCGACAGGGTGCACGGCGAAGCGCACCTGCACACCGGACTCGCGCAGTCGGGACACCAGCTCCGCGACGGGATACTGCGCCTTCGCCACGGCCATGCCATATCCGGGAGCGATCACAACGGACCGTGCGCGACTGAGCGCCTCGGCCGTCTCAGTGGCGGACACCTCGTGATGCGTGCCGGTAACCTCCGCTGCGCCGCCACCGGTTTCGCCACCAAAGCCGCCGAGGATCACTTGCATGAACTTGCGGTTCATGGCCTTGCACATGAGGTAGGACAGGATGGCACCCGAGGCACCCACCAAGGCACCGGTGACAATCAGCAGGTCGTTGCCGAGCATGAAGCCCGCCGCGGCCGCAGCCCAGCCCGAGTACGAGTTGAGCATCGACACCACAACCGGCATATCGCCACCACCAATGGCGGCCACCAAGTGATATCCCAGGGCCAGTGCCAGCACCGTCATGATGAGCAGAGGCCAGATCGAGGGCGAGGCAAGGAACCACACCAGCAACACCGCCGATGCCACCAGCACACCCGCGTTCAGAGCGTGGCGGCCGGGCAACGTGAGGGGCTTGGAGTTCATCTTCGCGGACAGCTTGAGGTACGCGACGATGGAACCGGTGAACGTCACCGCACCGATGAGCACGCCTAGGAACACCTCGACAAGGTGCATGGCGTCGTGGCCCTCAGTGAGGTACGAGTTGTAGCCAATCAGCACGGCGGCGAGGCCCACAAAGGAGTGCAGGAGCGCGATGAGTTCGGGCATCTGCGTCATCTCGACTGTGCGGGCTCGATACATGCCGATACTTGCTCCGATGAGCAACACACACGCGATCAGCAACGCGGTCACAGCCCACGGGCGTTCCGATTGATCCAGGGCAAGAGCGACGGTGGCGATGATCGCGATGGCCATACCAACCATGCCCAGCAGGTTGCCGCGACGGGCGGTGTCCTGCTTGGACAGCCCAGCAAGGGACAGGATGAACAAGATCGCGGCCACCAGGTAGGCGACCTGCGCGACGGATACGAGGGTCATGGCAGTTACGCCCCCTTCTGGAACATGCCGAGCATGCGGTAGGTCACAAGGAATCCACCAAAGACATTGATTGATGCCACCGACGCCGCAATGAACGCGAGCACCGTGACCACGGTCGAGGATGATCCCAATTGCAGCAATGCGCCGATGAGGATGATGCCGCTGATGGCGTTCGTTTGGCTCATGAGCGGGGTATGCAGCGAGTGGGAGACGTTGGAAATCACGTAGTAGCCAATGAATACGGCGAGGATAAACACCGTCATCATCATGAGGAACGCCGGGTTCGCGAAGCACAGGGCAAGCGCCAACAGGCCACCCGCGATGCCTGCAGTCCAGGCATTGCGCTTCTTGCGTTGTGCGTCGAGGGCCGATGCGCGTGCGGCAGCCGCTTTGCGCTCGGCTTCCACCTGCTCAGGTGAGGGAGCAGCGTCGGCTGCACCGGCATCGTCTGGGCTGGGAGTGGCAGCCGAGACCGACACAGCGGGAGGCGGCCACATCACGTCGCCACCACTCGCGACCGTCATCCCGCGCACGACCTGGTCTTCCATGTCGAGGGCCGCCTCGCCGTCCTTGGCGGGCGTGAGGAGCTTCATGAGGTTGACGACGTTGGTGCCGAGCAGTTGAGACGTGTGCTGCGGCATGCGGCCGGGCAGGTCCGTGTAGCCGATGACTGTCACGCCGTTATCGCTGACAACCTTGCGACCGGGGACGGTGAGTTCGCAGTTGCCGCCGCCTGAAGCCGCGAGGTCAACGATGACGGACCCCGGCTTCATGGCTGCGACCATGTCCGCGGTGATGGTGGTCGGTGCGGTGCCGCGGACGAGCGCCGTGGTGATCACGATGTCCGCTTCACTGGATTCCTGCGCATAAACGTCCAATGCGGCGGCGAGCTGCTCGTCAGTCAGAGGCTTTGCATACCCGTCAGACGAGACCTCCTGCTGCGCGGAAGGCGCATTCACAAAACGGGCGCCCATCGACTCGATCTGCTCGGCCACTTCAGGGCGCACGTCAAACGAACGCACCTGCGCACCCAGAGACACGGCCGCTCCAAGCGACGCCAGGCCAGCAACACCTGCGCCGATGACGAACACCGTGGCCGGGTCAGTCTTGCCTGCAGCAGTGACCTGGCCGGCAAACATTGCGCCATAGGCTTCCGCCGCTTCAATGACCGCGCGGTAGCCGGAAACATTAGACATGGTGGACAAGACATCCAACGACTGTGCGCGAGAGATGCGCGGAACGGCATCCAGAGCAAGCGCCGTCACCTCACGCTTGGCGAGGTCCGCGATGAGGTCCTCGTTAGAATGCGGAGCCAACGTGCACATGAGGATTGCACCGGCACTGAGCAGGTCGCGCTGCGCCTCGCCCGGCGGCGTGTAGGTCGCGACGATGTCCGCACCCCACGCGCCTGCGGCATCGGTGATCGTGGCGCCAGCATCGGCGTAGGCCTGGTCAGCGAAGTTGGCGGCGGTACCTGCACCGGACTCCACCAGCACGTCGTAGCCAAGTTTCCCCAACGCCTTCACGGTTTTGGGTGTAGCGGCCACGAGCGTTGAACTACTCGCCGCCTCCTTGGGGATTGCGATCCTCATGCAGTCTGCCTCTCCACAACCTGAGCCGGTCACAACATCTGTGGCACGCGGGCGCGCCTGTGGGAACGACTGTAGCCGGGGTGGAGCTGTGGGCGCTGGGACAATGGTCCCCGAGAACCAGGGACGACGCTGGTGGAACGCACCTGTTCAGGCGCGCAGCGGGGCTGGCTTAGGCGCCGTGTTCTCCGACAACCTGGCAGCGGTTGGGGTCCGTGCAGGATGCGGGGTCGAGGACGTCTGCGCGGGAACGCAATGCGGTGAGCTCAGCACGGGCGGCCTCGAGGGACGCGATCTGCGATTCGATGTCTGCGAGGTGGCGATCCAACAGGGCGCTGGTGTGCTGGCAGGTGCCGTGTCCGGCGGCCTTCATGTCGAGGATATGCCCGGACTCTTTGAGCGTGAGCCCCGCGGCCTGCGCATCGCGCACGAACACGAGCCGTTCGAGGGCTTCGGCGTCATAGTCGCGGTAGCCCGACGTGGTGCGGCCGGGGTCGTCGAGCAACCCGATGGACTCGTAGTAGCGGACTGTTTTGGCGGTCACTCCCGCACGCTCCGCGAGCTCTCCGATGCGCATCGGCCCTCCCTCTCATTGCGCCTCAACCTTCCAGCCAACTATAACCCCGCCTCCCGCCAAATGGCTCCATTTCGCTGTCTAGAGGGCTCAAAACAGCGAAATGGAGCCATTTGGCAGAAAGAGGTTTTCGTTTGGCGGGCGGTGAAGATCACTCTTCACCGCCCGCACCCGATCATGCTTTCACTACTGCAGTATTACTCAGTCAGCGGGCCAAGCGTGGGGTCATTTGCGTAGACCTCAGCCGCGTTCTCCTGCGTGACGATGGTGGGCTCCAACAGGTATGCCGGAACGATCTTGACGCCGTTGTCATACTGCTCGGTGTCGTTGATCGGGATCTCACCACATGCGGCAAGTGCGTTCACCGAGTCGATGGTCTGAGCCACGAGCTCGCGGGTGTCCTTGTAAATAGTGGAGTACTGCTCACCAGCCACAATCGACTTCACCGACTCAACCTCCGAGTCCTGACCGGTGATGACGGGGGTGTCTTTACCGGCCTGGTCCACCGACGTCAGCGCTGCACGAGCCAGCGTGTCGTTGGGGGAGAGCACACCGTGCAGTTCAGTGTCACCCGAGTACGAGCCCGACATGATGGTGTCCATACGAGTCTGAGCGTTCTCAGCCTGCCAGCCATCGGTGGCTGCCTGCTCGAACGTGGTCTGACCGGAAACAACGACCAGGTTTCCCGAGTCGATCTCTGGCTGCAGAACGCTCATGGCACCCTCAAAGAACGGGATGGAGTTCGCGTCGTCAGCGGAGCCCGCAATCAGCTCGATGTTGTAAGGACCTTCACCCTTACGCTCGCCGAGTCCCTGGAGGAGAGCGTCGCCCTGGAGCACACCCACCTGGTAGTTATCGAAGGCAATGTAAGCGTCAACGGCCTCGGTGTTCTTGACGAGGCGGTCATAAGCAATGACCGTCGCGCCGCCATCCTTGGCCGACTCAAGCTGGGTACCCAGCTGCGAGCCATCAATGGCACCCACCACGATGACCTGTGCGTCCTGCTCCACCATGGCATCGATCTGGTTCTGCTGTTCGGTCACGCCGGAGTTTCCGAACTGCACGATGGGCTGGTAGCCGGCCTCGGTCAAGCCGTCGTTGAACAGCTCCTCAGCAAGCACCCAGTTCTCAGAGGTCTTCTGCGGAAGGGCAACACCAATCGTGGCGCCCTCCTCGATGCAGACTTCGGAGCCACCGGCTGCGGCAGTAGCCGACATCGACTCTTCCGTTTCGGTTCCTTCGCGGTCAGTCGAGCAGCCGGCGAGCACAATTGCTCCTACCGCTGCCAGGGCAGCGATGCCCTTCATGTTCCTGCTCATGTCTAGTTTCCTTTCTGCGCATTCGGCGTTGAATGCGACATCTGTGTGGCGCCGGGGAGTCCCGGCTGCTGGCGAGCCTCGGCCTCGGGGACCGGGGCAGGGCTAGTAGCGGTGGCGTTGTCGGAGTCCGCACCCATGGCGCCGGTCTCTCCTGATCCACCTGCGGTGGCACCTGAACTGTCGGAATCGTCGTCACGGGGGCGGCGACGGAACAGCAGTCCGGTGATCGAGGGCTTGCCCTGCGACTTGTTGTAGACATCGAAGGCGACAGCCGCGAGGAGCACGAGGCCCTTGATGATCTGCGTCATGTCGGAACCGACACCCATGAGCTGCAGCCCGTTGTTGAGCGTCGCCATGACCAGACCACCGATGATCGAGCCGGTCACCGTTCCGATACCACCTGTGACAGCGGCACCGCCGATGAAGACTGCGGCGATCGCGTCGAGCTCCCACATCGTTCCGTCGAACGGGCCCGATGCTCGGGCTCGGCCGATGAACATCATTCCTGCGAAGGCTGCAAGGACGGACATGTTCGCCATGACAAAGAAGTAGGTGCGACGTGTGGAGACACCGGACAGCGATGCAGCGGCACGGTTGCCACCGACGGCGTAGACGTGACGGCCGAGCTTCGTGCGCTGGGTGATCGTGTGATAGAGCACCACGAGCAATACGAGGATCACACCGGGGATGGGGAACGATGTTCCGGGACGGCCGGTTGCAAACAGGTAGGTGAAGTAGCCGATGAAGGCCAACAGGAGGCCTGCACGGATACCGACCACCCAGAGCGGGTCGGGAGCGAAGCCCACCTTGGCGGCGCGACGACGCTTGGCGACCTCACGCCAGATGACGTAGGCGCCCGCGGCGATACCTAACAGCAGGGTCGCATTGTTGAAACCTGTGACTGGCCCAAACTCCGGGATATACCCCGCTCCCATGGTCTGGAACTCTTCCGGCACGGGCACAGAGTTGGACTTACCGATGTACTGGTTGAGGCCACGGAAGATCATCATGCCCGCGAGCGTCGTAATGAAGCCGGGGATGCCAATGTAAGCCACCCACCAGCCCTGCCACATACCTATCAGGGCTCCCACCACAAGGCCGAGCAGCAGGCCGGCCCACCAGGGAATACCCCAGTCTCGGAGTGCAATCGCGACGATGATGCCGACGACGGCGGCGACCGATCCAACAGAAAGGTCGATGTGGCCGACGACGATCACCATCACCATGCCGATGGCGAGGATCAGCACGTGGGAGTTGCCGTTGATGAGGTTCATCATGTTGCTGGGCGTTAAGACCTTGCCGCCCGTGGCGATCTGGAAGAACGCGATCAACGCTGCAAGCGCGATCAACATGGAGAACTGACGGCCTGCGCCGCCAAAGTGAGTTCTCAGTGCAGTCATGAGGAAGTTTTCCTTAGATACAGGGGTGAGCGATGTCGTCCGCGCCTATGCGGCTGACGTCGTGGTCGTCATGAGACGCATGAGCATCTCTTGGTCTGCTTCCGAGCGGGGCACATCGCCAGTGATACGCCCTTCACAGACCGTGTAAATGCGGTCACACATTCCGAGCAGTTCAGGCAGTTCCGAGGAGATCAGCACCACGGCTTTGCCTGCAGCCGCCATCTGGTTGATGAGGCCGTAAATCTCGTACTTCGCGCCCACGTCGATGCCACGGGTGGGCTCGTCAAGGATCAGCAGCTCCGGCTCAGTGAACATCCACTTGCTGAGCACGACCTTCTGCTGGTTGCCGCCGGAGAGTGTCGCGACACCACGGTTGACGTGGGGAGTCTTGATTCGCATTGACTTGCGGAACGACTCGGCCGCTTCGTACTCCATGTCTTCGTCGAGGAGGACGTGGGGCGTGATCCTGTCGAGGTCTGCTGAGACGATGGTGGTCCTGATGCTGTCGAGCAGGTTCAGTCCGAGCGTCTTGCGGTCTTCAGGGACGTACGCGAGGCCGTGCTTGATAGCGGAGTCGACGGTGGTCATCTTCACTTCTTTGCCGTGCAGTCGCGTGGTACCGGACCGGTAGGTGCCGAACGAGCGCCCGAAGACGGAGCGCGCGAGTTCGGTACGGCCGGCGCCCATCACACCAGCGAAGCCGACGATCTCTCCCGCTCTGACTCTGAAGCTTGAGGACTTGGCAAGCATGCGGCCCGGGATGTTGGCGTCCTCGACTGTCCAGTCTTCGACCTCGAACAGCACCTCCCCGACCTTGACGTCGCGAGGTGGGTAGCGGGCGTCGAGCGCACGTCCGACCATGCCGCGAATGATGCAGTCCTCGTCGAGGTCACCGTTGGTCTTGGCCAGGCGCTCAATGGTCAGGCCGTCACGAATGATGGTGACGGAGTCTGCGATGGCCTCGATCTCGTTGAGTTTGTGGCTGATCATGATCGACGTCATGCCCTTGGCCTTGAGGCCACGGAGGAGCTCGAGCAGGTTGTGCGAGTCGTGCTCATTGAGCGCCGACGTGGGTTCGTCGAGGATCAGCAGCTTCACGTCCTTGGAGAGCGCCTTGGCGATTTCAATCAACTGCTGTTGGCCGACGCCGAGGTTCTTGATGGGAACGCGCGGGTCCACGCTGAGGCCTACCTGGGCCAGAAGTTCAAGGGTCAGCGAGCGGGCACGGTCCCAGTCGATGAGTCCGTGGGACACCACCTCGTTGCCGAGGAAGATGTTCTCCATCACGGAGAGTTCGGGGATGAGCGCCAGTTCCTGGTGAATGATGACGATGCCGGCGTGCTCGGAGGCTTTGAGGTCTTTGAACTCGACAACCTCGCCATCCAGGACGATGTCTCCGCTGTAAGTTCCGTGCGGGTAGACGCCGGAAAGGACCTTCATCAAGGTCGACTTGCCGGCACCGTTCTCGCCGCAGATCGCGTGGATCTCACCGGCGTCGACGGTGAGATCGACCCGATCGAGCGCCTTGACCCCAGGAAACTCCTTGGTGATCTGACGCATCTCAAGCTTGTGGTGAGAAGTACTCACGTGGGCTCCACTTCATTGTGCAGATTCGCGTGTGCCGCCGATTGTTGGCGACACCACCAAACGCTAGGACCGCGCCCCCTTGTCGTCAAGTCCCAAACTCAAGCGTTATCCGTTCGTAACAACACGCGAACTCAACCGGTCAAGTCGCGGCGCTCGATGCAGCAAAGCTCGACATTCTAGGAAGATTGCCCCGCCAAAGGCCCTGGAAGCACGCATTCGGACTGAATTCAGCCGGATTGGCGGCCCTCTTTGAGTTCACATCCCAAAGTCAATGGGGCTACCGACACTGCCCTTCCACCGGTAGTATCTGGCCATGGCGCGGGCGCAAAAGAACTCCGGATCTCAGTCCTCCCTGCGCCAAGCCAACAGCGAACGCCTCCTCGACGCCATCCGCCAGTTCGGATCCATCACCCAAGTCGAGATCGCACAGGCCACCGGACTCTCCCCAGCAACCGTCTCAGGCATCGTCAAAGACCTCCTCGCCGCAGGCATCGTCGAGACCCGCCACACCATCCGCAGCGGCCGCCGCGCACAAATGGTGACCCTCGCCCACAAAACCGGACTTCTCGTCGGACTCCACGTCACCGAACGTTCCCTCCGAGTCGCCGTGGCCGATTCCCGCTTCGAGTTCCTCGAACGGCGTGTCCTGCCGCTCCCCGACGACCACCGCCACGACACCACCCTCGACCGTGCCGCCGTCATGGTCGCCGAGCTCGTCGACGGCCTGGGCTCCGGCCTTACCGAAGTCCTCGGCATCGGCATCGGCGTTCCAGCACCCGTCGACCCCGCCACAGGCGCAATCTCCGTCGCAGGAATCCTCCGTGGCTGGGAAGGCATCCCACTCGGAGAAGTCCTCGGCCGCAGACTCGGCGTACCCGTCACCGTCGACAACGACGCCAACCTGGGAGCCCTCGGTGAGGTGCGGTTCGGAGCTGGCCGCGGCATCAGCAACCTTCTCTACATCCGCGCCTCCCACGGCGTCGGCTCCGGCGTCATCGTAGAAGGCGCCATTCACCACGGCCACCGTGGGCTCGCAGGCGAGATCGGCCACGCGCTCGTGGACCCCCAAGGCCCCATCTGCCGATGCGGAAGCCGCGGCTGCCTCATCACCGTCTGCGGCTCGCACGCACTCGTCGACTCGCTACGCCAATCCCACGGCCCTCTTACCCTCGCCGACGTCCTCACCTACGCCGAGCAAGGTGACCCCGGATGCCAGCAAGTCGTCATGGACGCTGGAGCCGCCATCGGCCTGGTGGCAGCAAACGCCGCCGTAGCCGTAGGCCCCAGCGTGGTACTGATGGGAGGAGAGCTCGCAGCCGCAGGCGACCTGCTGATGGCACCCATCGAAGAAGCCATGCGCAGGCGCGTCCCCGTGTCCCAAGCACCTGCAGTCGAGGTCCGCGCCAACCAACTCGGAGAAGACGCAGAACTGTACGGAGCACTCGCCGTAGCCGCCGATCTTTCCCCCGCCACCGGCAATGCCCCGGAGGTGTCACTATGAGTACCCCCAACGATGGAGCACGAATGGCAACGGAGCCACTACTGCACGCACGCCACATCTCTAAGAACTTTGGCGCCGTCCAAGCGCTTGTGGATGTGGACATAGAAGTGAGCCCGCACGAGGTCGTTGCACTAGTCGGGGACAACGCCGCAGGAAAGTCAACGCTCGCGCGCGTCATTGCAGGCGTCTACGCACCTGACGGCGGAACACTCCGCATCGACGGCAAGCCACTGCCATCGCACACCACGCGCGGTGCGAGGTCAGCGGGAATCGCAACCGTTTTCCAGGGGCTCGCGCTCTCCGAAAACCTCGACGTCACTGCCAACATCTTCCTCGGCCAGGAAATCATCGAGCACGGACTGCTCGACGAGGAAGCCATGGAGTCGATGGCCCGCGACTTCCTCAAGAACCTCAACGCCCGCATACCCTCGCCACGAACCCCACTCGCCAACCTCACCGCAGGGCAACGCCAATGCGTGGCGATCGCGCGCACGCTGGTAGGCAAGCCCAAGCTCATAGTGTTGGACGAGCCCACATCGTCGCTATCGATCTCCCAGACAGCAGAGGTGTTGACGTACATCTCGCAGTTGCGCTCGATGGGACTGGGCGTCCTGATCATCAGCCACAACCTGACGGACATCCGAGCGGTCGCGGATCGCATCGAGGTGTTGCGCCATGGCCGCAACAACGGTTCCTTCGTGGCATCCGATGTGCGCTACGAGGACATCATTGCGGCCATCACGGGTGCACCCTCAGGACGCTAACCCGCCCCGCCTCTCGTTCCCCGCCATTTCCCCGCTCTTTTCCTCGCTCTTTCCTCGCCAAATGGCTCCATTTCGCTGTTTTGAGCCCTCTAGACAGCGAAATGGAGCCATTTGGCGAAGAGCGGGGCGAGAGAAACGTGACCGAAACACTGTCCAGCGACACTGCTGTCATGACAGACGCGACCGAGCAAACCCACCAGGCGTGGCACAGATTCACCCCTGAGTCCGTGGAGGGGCGCATGCTCAGCGCGATCTCCACGGAACTAGGGACCAGCCTCGCGCCACGAGCACTAGCCCTTTCCTCAGGAGTCAGAGCCGAGGTCGACGGGGCCGCACCGGACAACAGCATCCTGGTGAAGCTAGTCCCCACCCAAGGAACAGTGAAGTCCGCACATCGCAACCGAGTACTTGCCGACATGCTCAAACTGACGTGGCTGCGCACCTCTGCCGTACCGCGAGCGCGCCTGGTGCTGGGCATCACCGAGGGCATCGCCCCCTACTTTGGCGTGACGAGTTGGCCATCTCAGGCCGCGGTCGACCTCGGAGTGGACGTCTATATCTGCACCGAGAACGGCGCTTCGAGGCTCATCCCTGCCCCCGACAATCACGACACGTAGATTTAACACGACGTGAAATCTTCCGAAATGTTGAGCCTCTAACTTAATTACTACACGACGGACCTCCGCAGGCCAATTGGTTCACCCACTCGGCCAGCAAGCTCTCCGCTCAGTGCACTCACTGACCGAGCCACGGAGGTACCCATGCCTTGCCATACCCTTTTGTTATCGGGCAATCCACGCCCAGAGTCGACGACACTTGCCGTCGCCACCCAGGCCGCTCACGCTCTTTTTGCCGCCGCCGAGACCGAACTCGACAGTTCCGTCCTGGAACTCTCGTCACTCACTGACACGCTGTTGACCTGGCAGCACCCCGAGGCCGAGGCGGCCCGCGAACGCGTGGCCGCAGCATCGATCGTGTTCATCGCCACCCCCTCCTACAAGGGCACCTACACGGGACTGCTCAAGGCATTCATCGATGGCTACGGCCCCACGTCGCTTGCGGGCACCATCGTGATCCCTGTCGCTGTTGCAGGTTCGCCGGTCCACGCCACCGTCACTCCGGTTCACACTCGCACGCTCATTCACGAGGTCGGAGGGCTCACCCCCTTCAACGGTCTCGGCGTCATGGAGTCCGTCGCACGCGATGAGGCGGCACTCACCGACGCCATCAGTTCTTGGGTGGACAGCCAGAAGGCTGTTCTGCCTGTCATCGCCGCCGCGTAACGCACCACATCACTGTTGGGCACCGTCGCCCACCCCCTTGACCTGAGGAGAACTCTCATGACTACCCTTCACCACGACGCCAGCCGCGACACCGAGTCAAACCCCGCCGCTCAGCCCCAAGAATTTGACGCCAGCCAGTTGCGCGCCGCACTCGGCGCCATGGCTACGTCCGTCACCATCGTCACCACCCATCACGGTGGCGAGCGGTACGGGTTCACTGCCAACAGCTTCACGTCAGTGTCCTCGTCCCCACCGCTCGTAGCGGTGTTTCTTGCGGAGACTGCAGACAGTTACGCCGCATTTTGTGAAGCGGACCGGGTTGCGGTCAACATCCTCGCGGACGGCCAGGGCGAGATCGCGAACCACTTCGCGCGCAAGAACACGGACAAGTTCGCCGAGGTCACTCTCGACGACGCACACCCCGACCTGCCCGTCATTGACGGCCACATGGCTGCACTCAAAGGCCGGATCGCCCATCGGGACGATGCCGGCGACCACCTCATGTTGCTCATCGAGGTGGAAGCAGTGTCCGCTTCTGACAACCCACCCCTGGTCTACCAAAACCGGGCCTACCGAAACTTGGTCTAGTCATGACACTTCCTCAGAGTCCCGACGCGATCGTCGTCTCCGACGCTCACAAGACTTACGGCACTGACCAGAAAGCAGTGGTCGCCTTGGGTGGCGTTGACGCCGCCATTCAGCGTGGCGAGTTCGTCAGCATCATTGGGCCATCGGGCTGCGGCAAGTCCACCATGCTGCGGATGATCGCCGGCCTGGAAGAGGTCGACTCGGGCGATGTCTCGATCTTTGGTCTACGGACCGAGGACGCATGCGACGCGAAGATGATCGGCCTGGTTCCCCAGGTGCCGGCGCTCTTGCCGTGGCTCAGTGTCTTGGACAACGTGACTCTGCCGTCGAAGATCAACCGCGGCGCTGAGCGCCGCCGTCAGCACGGCATCGGCGGGGTTTACACCCGTCCCGATCCCGTCGACATCCATGGTCTTCTGGACCGGGTGGGCCTAGCCGATGCTGCACACAAGTTGCCCGCTCAGCTGTCCGGTGGCATGCGGCAACGTGCGTCGATTGTGCGGGCGTTTGGGCTTCAGCCTGACGTCCTGTTGATGGATGAGCCGTTCAGCGCATTGGACGAGTTCACGCGAGAGGCCCTGCAGGGTCAGCTGCTCGAGATTTGGCGGGACATGCAGACCACAGTCGTGTTCGTCACCCACAACGTTTCGGAGGCCGTTCGCCTCAGCGACCGCGTGATCGTGATGGGGGCAAACCCGGGACGCATCACGGCAGAGGTCGAGATCGACCTGCCGCGCCCCCGCGACGAGGAGCTGCTGAAAAGCACCGCATTCCACGACTACGAAGACCACATTCGCCACCAGCTCCAGTCTGCATGGCGTGACAACAGCGCCGCTGCGGCCTGAGAGGGAGAACAACGTGACCGCTATTGACAGTGCCGTTTCCCGCATGAAGAACGCCGTTGGCACGTCCAAGAAAAGCACCAGTTCCTCAAGTTCACGCTCCACCGGTCCAGTGGCTGCCGTTAAGTCAGTCCTGCGCCCCAGTTTTTGGTTGCCCGCGACGGTCTTGCTCGTCATCTTCGCCACACTGTGGCGCTGGACCGCTGATTCCAAGCCGTATCTGCTGCCACCGCTGTCCGCCATCGGCGAGTCAATCGTCAACGACTGGCAGTACTACGTGTCGAATGCCTGGGTCACGCTGCAGGTGTCTCTCATAGGCCTCGCGATCGCTTTCGTCGCATCGTTCCTCCTTGCCATCCTGATCAGCGAGATCCCGATGGCACGTCGCGCGATCATGCCCTACGCCGTGGTGCTGAACGTGACGCCGTTGGTGGCGTTGGCGCCGGCCCTGGTAGTGGCGTTCGGGTTTGGCTCGGAACCCAAGCTGATCGTGACTGCACTGATCTGCTTCTTCCCTATCCTCATCAGCGTCTCCACCGGCCTGCTGTCAGTGGACCCGGCAGCGCTGCATGTGTTCCGCACTCTCAAAGCTTCACGGTTTGAAACCCTGTGGCACCTGCGCATCCCCAGCTCGCTGCCCTACATGTTCACGGCGCTACGGGTGGTCTTCCCGCTGTCGATCATCGGTGCAGTCGTGGCCGAATTGAACGCCCCTGGCGCCGCCGAGGGATTGGGAACCGCCATCAGCTTGGCTTCTTCGAACAACCAGTTGTCCGTGATCTACGCGTCGATTGTGTTCCTTGCCCTCATGGGCGCCGGCCTGCTCTTCATCGTCACTGCTGTGGAGCGACGCGTCCTGCACTGGCACGAGTCCCGCCAGGTTCAGTCGTAATCCACACACGCACCACCACCTGCACCACCACCTGCACCACCACACCCCGCGGCGCCGCCCGCAATTGCCCCCAAGGAGTACACCATGCACTACCGCCTACCCTCCATCGCTCTCGCAGCCTCGGCCGCACTCATCATTTCCGGCTGTTCTGCCGACAGTGACGAGGCAGCCGAAACCACCGCGAGCGCCTCTCCAGCAACTACCGCAGCTGCCGCGTCTGCCGAGTTCTCGGACGAGCGCTGCGAAACCAACAAGGCCGTGGGAGAGATCACCTTTGCCACCGGCTACTACTACCAAGCATCGGTGGGCATCCTGAACGTGGTGGCCGCTGACGAGCTCGGCTACTTCGACGACCTCTGCCTCGACGTCACCATCCAGCCCGGCACCGGCGACACCGCACAGAACACTCAGTTGCTGGCTGCCAACACCATCCAGTTCACCAGCATGGACGTGCAGAACGTCATCCTTGCGTCGGAGAACGACATCGACATCATGGGTGTCTCCGTGTTCTCCGATGTGGGCCTCGACATCTTGATGACGCCCACGGATGTCACCGGCCTCACCGAACTTGAGGGCACGATCCTTGGCCAGAAGGGCTCGCTCCCCACGACTGTTGCAGCGATGCTGTCGAACGCAGGCGTGGACATTGACGCCATCGAGCAGGTGACGGTGGGCTACGACCCATCGATCCTCCCTCGCGGCCAGGTGGATTCCCTCACCGGCTTTATCTCGAACGAGCCCAACCTGCTCGCTGCCAGTGGCGAGGACGTCACCGTCTGGCGTCCCTACGACTATGACGTGCCTTCCTCGATGGGCGTGACGGCCGTGAACCCTGAGTTTGCTGCCGAGAACCCCACTGTCGTTGAAGACTTCCTGCGCGCAGTGCTCCACGGATATGACTACTGCGTCGCCAACGGCGAAGAGTGCGTGGGCTATGCCTCCGCCGCGTCCGGCCCCGGCTATGACGAGGACCACAACCTGGCTGTCTGGAACACCGAGGTTGACGTCGTCACCGAATCTCACGACACCGCTACCGCACTTGGACACGTGGACCCCGAGCTCATCTCCTCGATCTACGCCTTCCTGACCGAGTACGAACTGGTCTCCGCTGACCTCGGCGAAGACGGCGCGCAGGCACTGTTCGACGATTCCTTCAACGAAGCAATCTACGACGGCACCGACCTGCTCTGGCCCGCCACCTCCTAAGCGTCCCCGCCCCACCCCAGAAGTAAAAGGAGAGCACCATGAGTTCCAAGGAATACGGAGTCTTCCTCCCCATCGGCAACGGTGGCTGGTTGATTTCCGACACGGCGCCGCATCCGCAGGCAACGTATGAAGAAAACAAGAACATCGCCACACTGGCGGAGGACTGCGGCATGGACTTTGCCATGGCGATGGCGAAGTGGCGCGGCTTTGGCGGCACCACGGACCACTGGGGCCGCACCCTGGAGTCCATCACCATGATGGCTGGCATTGCTGAAGCGACCTCGTCCATCAACATCTGGGCGACGGTTCACGCCAACCTTCAGAACCCTGCCATCGCAGCCAAGATGTTCACCACCTTGGAGCACATCGCCCCGGGCCGTGTGGGCATGAACATCGTGTCCGGCTCGTATGCGGCAGAGTTCGAGCAGATGGGCATGTGGGATGCCGAGATGACCAAGGATGAGCGTTACCGCATGGTGGACGAGTGGATCACCGCCATCAAGCTCCTGTGGGCCGATGGTCGCGTGGACATGGACGGGGAGTTCTTCTCTCTCGACGACTGCGAGTCACGGCCACAGCCCACCTCGGCACCCACGTTGATCAGTGCGGGTCGTTCGGAGCCGGGCCGCGCATTCCAGGCCAAGCACTGCGACGGCGCCTTCCTCTCAGGAGACACACTCGAGGATCTGCGGGACTTGTCGCGCGACGTCCACGAGCGTGCAGCGGCGAATGACCGTGAGTGCAAGACCTACGCGATGCTCACCGTCGTGATGGATGAGACCGATGCCATTGCTGAGCAGCGTGCGGAAGCGTACGGCGAGGGCGTGGACCGAGAGGCGTTGACCAATATGGCGATGTCCTGGGGCATGCCGCGCGACCGTGCGTTGAACTGGACGCAGGATGCGAAGGGTCAGGCCGCTTTCCAGACACCGTTTGTTGCCGGTTCTCGCGACACCGTGGTGGAGAAGATTGACGCGTTGGTGGAGACCGCCGAGCTCGACGGTCTCATGCTGATCTTCCCCGACTACGAGCGTGAGTTGCCGATCTTTGGTGCTGAGGCGCTACCGCTGCTGAAGAATCAGGACGTGTCGGCATGACAGTCACGACAGACCTTTCGGATTCCCCAGCAGTAGCCCAATTGTTGGGATCCGAACACCGGGGCGCGCTCGTCGTGATCGACGTTCAGCGTTCCTTCGCAGACCCGCAGTTCTTGACTGCCTTTGGCCTGGACGATGCTCAGGGTAGTGCCGTAGCCGACGCGATCACCCGTACGGAGGAGTTGGTCGCCGAGGCTCGTGCGCTCAACATCCCTGTGGTGTGGGTGGAGCTAGGTTCGGATCCTGACGTGCCATGGCGTGCATCGAACTGGATTGCCGGCCAAGCATTCGACGCTCCTGTGGGCGCAGACTATCCATGCGTCGTGGGGACACCTGGGGCCGAGTGGTTCCAGGTGTCGCCACGGGCTGGTGAACCCGTGGTTGTGAAGCCTCGCTATTCGGGATTCCAAGGCACTGACCTCGAGACCGTGCTGCGCGACCTTGGTGTCACGTGGCTTGTCATGGCGGGCCTCACCACAGAGTGCTGCGTGGCTACCACGGCGTTCGACGCATGCCAGCGGGACTTTCCCGTGATCGTCTCTTCCGATGCCACCGCCGCCTATGAGAGCGACGTGCACGAGGCGGCGCTCAAGCAGTTGAGCTACAACGCTGCAGTGATTGCCACCTCGGCGGACATCGCACAGTTGTGGCGCAGTGCTGCCACAGAATGGAAGGTGGCGTCATGAGCGGCAGCATGCACCTCGCATTTGACCTGTCCTTCAGCCACACCGAGGGCCGGTGGGCACGCCCCGGCTCCTGGGCCGGAACATCGTTCCCCGATGTCCGCGTTTTCCAGGAGCTCGCCATGACTGCGGAACGGGCCGGCATCGACCTGCTGTTCTTTGGTGATGGTTCGGGAATCCCCGACACCTGGCGCGGATCCATCGATTCCGCTGTGGAGTGGGGCATCCAGTGGCCTCGCCAGGACATGAGTCCATTCATTGCTTCCATGGCTGCCGTCACCAAGAACATCGGCTTTGGGCTGACGTATTCGTCGACCTTCATGCACCCGTTCTATGTGGCGCGGCTGTTGAACTCGCTCGATCACGTCACTAGCGGCCGGTTGGCCTTCAACGTGGTGGCCTCGTCGCGCAGTGCAGACGCCAACAATTACGGCTTCGACCAACTCATGGAGCACGCCAAGCGCTACGAGCGGATGGAGGAGTTCGTCGAGGTGTGCCAGGCGCTGTGGGATTCGGTTGAGCCCGATGCCATCATCACGGACCGCGAGACGGGCCGTTTTGCAGACCCAGCCAAGGTCCACCCCATCAATCATGATGGCGAATTCTTCAAGGTCAAGGGCCCGCTTTCCAGCGTGCCGAGCCCTCAGGGCCGGCCCGTGCTCATCCAGGCCGGCAACTCCCCGCGAGGTATTGCAGCATCGGCAAAGTTTGCCGATCTGGTCTTTGGTGCCGGCTCAAGCGTCGCGTCACAACAGCGTCACCGTGAGCAGTTGGACGCGGCGCTGGTGGAGGAAGGTCGCAACCCGGCCGATGTGGGCATCCTGTGGTCCACGCAGGCCGTCGTCGGCCGCTCGGACGACGAGGCGCGTGCACGGTTGGCAGAGACGCTCGAGTTCTGGGATGAGGAGGCGGTAGGTGCGTACCTGTCGCACAATTCCGGCTACGACTTCTCAGACCTGCCCGACACCATCGTGCTGGGGGAGCTTGGCGAGTTGATCCGCGCACAGCAGGCCAGCCCCGGCGGCCTCGTGGGATCCCTCATCGAGGAGTTTGGCCCGGACCACGGCATCTCACGCGACGAGTTCTTTGAGCGCGGATGGCGTCACGCCACCCACTTCGACCACGTGCTCTGCGGCACCGCAGAATCCGTGGCGGACTCGCTGGAGGAGAACTTTGAAGCCACCGGAAGTCGCGGCGGATTCATGTTCTCGTCGCCACTGTCGATGCCCGGCGGCTACGCCGACATTGCTGAACTCTTGACCCCCGAACTGCGTCGCCGCGGCCTCTTGGCACCGCAGCAGGAGAACAGCACGTTGCGCGAAAGCCTGCGCTCATGACGTCGGCGCGAGCGTCTAGCCTCACGGTCCAAGCTCTGCTTCTCAGCGCTCTCATCGGCGCCAGCCAGATCACGTGGGGCGCGCTCGCGCCGATCCTCCCCCTCTATGCCAGCGAGTTCGGGACCAGCGTTGCGCTGCTCGGTCCCGCACTCGCGGCATTCGCTCTTGGTCGCGCGATCATGGGCATTCCTGCCGGCATCCTGATGCGTTGGTGGCGTCCCCGCCCCTACCTCTATGTGTGCGTCACTGGACTGATTGTGGCCACTGCGCTCACCGCACTGGTGGCTACTCCCACGCAGTTGGTCGCCGCGCGGCTCATTGCCGGACTGTTTGCCGGCGCCACCATCACCATTGCCTTCGCTGTGCTGATCGCGGGTGCCCCTGCAGACAAGCGCGGCTCGGTGATGGCCACCGCGACCGTGGTGCAGCTCTCCGCTGGTGCCATTGGGTCGCTCCTGGGTGGTTGGGTCGCGGATACCTGGGGACTGCGTTGGGTGTTCCTCGCCGTGATCATTCCCGTGATCGCGGTCATCGTGTGGGACCAGATCAGTCCCGCTCGGCACTACTGGGAAGCGGCCGATGCTCGCTCACCCCAGCGTGACGCGGTCACGCCCGTCGAGGCGCGTTCGGGGGCACCCTCGGAGATGCCCGCGGAGGCTGACGTCGCGCCGCTCGCTGCCTCAAGCAAGCCCTCACGCACAACGCCGAGCAAGCCGATGCGCAAAGCATCAGGCACCACCACTTCCGTGGCATGGCTGATCACCGTGCTTGCATTCGTCTCATTCTCTGCCTTCTATGCCCGCTTCGCAGGTGAGCAGGGACTCATTCCGACCCTCGCGTACACCGTCGCGGAGGTGAGCCCCACCGCACTGGGCGGAATGCTCGCCCTCGGCACCGCCCTGTCCATCGCGGCCCTCGCCCCCATTAGTCGCGCCGTCAACCGCGGTGCACGCCTGAGCGTCTTCCTCCCGGCGACCATCATGACCGCCGCAACCGTGATGATCTTCCCCCTCGCCGACGAGGCCTGGGCCTTTGCCGCCCTCGTCGCCGCCTACAGCGTGTCCTCTGCAATCGCGGGCATGGTGCCCGGCGTCGTCACCGCTGATCGTGTCCCCCGCCACCTCACCGGAACCGCCGTGGGAGTGACGCGGACCGCAGGCGACGTAGGCGCGGTCATCGGCCCGCTTGCCGTCTTTGCTTTGTACGACCAGGCCACTGTCTGGTGGGCCTTGGCATCCATCGCTGCCGTGCTGATTGTCGCCGCGCTGCTCTTTATCCCTGTCGCACGGCGCCGAAGCGAGCCTCCTATCGCCGCACCGGAAGCCCCCGTCGACACCACCATTCCTGAGGCCGTGCGCACTCCCGCCACCGCCTCATGACAGTAAGAGGTCAGACCATGAGCACCACCCCCCAGGAAGCCCGGGGCACCTACCCGCGCCGCTGGCACACCCTGGCAACACTGTGCGCGGGGTTCTTCCTGCTGCTCGTTGACGGCACCATCATCTCCGTGGCGACACCCACGTTCATGGACGCCTTCTCCATCGATGCGGCCCAGACCCTGTGGATCACCAGCGCATATCTCTTTGCCTATGCGGTGCCGCTGCTCGTGACGGGACGCCTCGGGGACCGCTTTGGTCCGCGCCGCCTTTACCTGGTGGGACTCGCCGTCTTTGTGATCGCCTCGGCTCTGGCAGGTTTTGCACCGTCCTACGAGTTCCTGGTGGTGGCGCGTGTCCTTCAGGGTCTGGGTGCCGCGGCCATGACTCCGCAGTCCATGGCTATCATCGCCCGCATCTTCGCGGGCAAAGAGCTTCCCATTGCGATGGGCCTGTGGGGCACCGTGGGAGGCATCGCGAGCATCAGCGGGCCGATGCTGGGGGGACTGCTCATCGACACCGTCGGGTGGGAGTGGATCTTCCTGATCAACGTCCCGATCGGGGCGCTGGCGTTCCTGACAGCCTGGTGGTGGCTACCGACCCTCCCGCAGCAGGCGAGAAAGGTGCCGGTCGCGGGTGTAGTGGTCTCGATGGTGGCGATTGCCGCCATCGTGGTCGGCATTCACGAGGGCCCTGCGCATGCATGGGGGCTGATTGGCGGTGTGGTTCCCGCACCCATCTTGATCGCTGGCGGAGTGCTGGGGCTGCTCTGGTACCTGCGCCATCAGAGCGGGCCCGAGGACGAGGTGCTGGTGCCGCTGGCGCTGTTCCGGACGCGGCCCTTCACGCTGTCCGCGGTCATCGTGACCACCACGGCGTTTGCCGTCACGGCCACGCTGATCCCCGTGATGCTGTACCTCCAAAGCGATCTGGGCATGGCGCCTGGCCCGTCGTCTTATGTGCTGATCCCTATGGGACTACTCGCGGCGGCATCGGCCCCCCTTGCGGGCGCGCTGGTGAACCGTGTGGGCGCGGGTCGCGTGGCCATCGGCGGCACTGCGGTGTTGGCGGCGTCGGTGTGCGGCGTGACGGTAGCGATTGCCGCCGGGGCGGATGCCATCACGATTGCGCTGGTCATGGCGCTCTATGGGCTGGGCAACTCATTTGTGTGGTCCCCGCTGTCGGTGATTGCGATGGTGTCGGTGCCCTCGCATCTGACCGGCAGTGCCTCTGGTGTTTTCAATACGCAGCGGCAACTGGGGGCGCTCTTGGGCGCTGCGGTCACGGCGGCCGTCTTTGCAATCGAGTCAGTCAACTTAATGTGGTCGATGCTGCCCATCGCAGTGGTGGCGCTCACTGGGGCCGCATTGGCGCCGTGGCTCGCTCGCGCTGTCACGCGCCACGCCTCGGAGGAATCCGGACTGCCGCTCGAGCAATCCCACCACCCCGCCTAAGGCCTCCCACCACACGCCAATCCCTCGCCAAATGGCTCCATTTCGCTGTTATGAGGCCTCTAGACAGCGAAAAACTGCCACTTGGCGTGGAGGTGGCTCTGGTGACGAGTCCGACCACGGGCCTAGCATCGAAAGCATGACTACCCCGAACTCCAGCACCCCCCTCACCGCAAGCCGCACCTCACCCCGCCGCCTGGGACTGCTCGGCGGCATCACATGGCACAGTTCGCTGGAGTTCGAACGCCTCCTCAACGAAGGGGTCAACGCGGCTCTCGGAGGTTCCAGCGCAGCCGACCTCGTGGTGCGCAGTTACAACTTCCAACAGATCGCCGATGCCCAAGCGGCCGGGGACTGGGAAGGTTTGGGTCAGACGTTTGGCCAGGATGCCCGAGCACTCCAAAACGCGGGAGCGGAGGCCATCCTGATCTGTGCGAACACCATGCACAAGGTCGCACCCGCCGTCGCCGACGCTATCGACATCCCTGTCATCCACATGCTCGACGCCACCGCCGATGCAATCCTGGCCGCCGGCCTCGACACCGTCGCGCTCCTGGGCACCGGTTACACCATGCGCGACCCGTTCTACCGCGACCACATGGCCGCCCGAGGCATCACCACCATCGTCCCCGAGGAGCCCGTGCTCGGCGAGGTCCACGACCTCATCTACGGTTCGCTCGCACGCGGCGTGGTCCCCGACGGCGCTCCCGCGTGGGTGCGTGGCGTCTACGACTCCCTTAAGGAGCGCGGCGCCCAGGGAGTCATCTCCGGCTGCACCGAGATTCCGATGGTGTTGACCGCAGACGACGTCGACGAGCCATACTTCGACTCCATGGCACTGCATGTGGAGGCCGCACTCCGGTTTGCCCTCAACTAGCACGCGCCACATCGGCGGGCTACGTCACCACCCTGCCGCGTCCAGCACCTTAGCTGCGACATCGGCCGGGTCTGCGTTGTCGGTGGCGACCACCGCATCGTCGAGGTCCAAGGCTTCAAGCGAACTCTGAAGCTCCACCGTTCGCGCCGCCGCAAACTCCTGCCACGGCCCCTCCGGCTCGCGTTCCCGCAACCGTGCCAGGCGCACGTCCTCATCCGCTCCAACCCGGACGATGCTCACCCGGGCTGGACCCGCATCGGCCGTCCCAAAAATGCGAGCGTAACGGTCGCGGTCAGCCGGGTCTTCCACCACTCGCGCCACGATCATCAGGCCGATGCCACGGTCACGGAACGCGGGGGCGGCTCCAGCGAGCGCATCGAACAGTAGGCCTTGGTTGAAGCGGTCGCCGTCAGGAGCCGGCGAAGCTTGGCACAGTGAGTCGGCGTCAATCCAGGCAGCGTGTGCGCCCCGCGCGATGAGAAGGTCGTGGATCGCGGCAGCCGTGGTCGTTTTGCCTGCACCCATGGTGCCGTTGACGACCAATACCTGGCTTCGTAGATCGCGGGCCATACACACCGTGTCAGGGTGGTCCGCGAAGTCGCCGTAGTTCGGAATGCGGTGATAGCCCAGGTATTCATATAGCCCAAGCGCCTCGGGCTGCTTCAGGCCCGTCTCCAACACCAGACGGGTCGCGCCCACACGGCGCGCAGCCTCCTCGGCTGCGCGCATCAGGGCCTTGGCTACTCCCAGCCCCCGCGCCTCCGCGGTCACCCACAGACGCTTCAACTCCAGGTCCCCCGGGCGCAGTTCGTGGCGCACAGCCCAGCGCGCGGCGATCGCACCCACGACAGTGTCGGAGGAATTCCACGCAGTCCACACGCCGATGCCCGTGGCGAACTCCGTTTCAAGCGTCAAGGACTCGTCGTCATAGCGCCGCGCGAGGTCACGTTCTTGGTCAGCCCACAGAACCACGACGGCGGCGTCCGGGTCACGACTGTGGCGGATGGCGAGCGCAGACATAGCGTCAAGTATCCCTGACAGCGGCCCGATGCTGGGGCCGGCGAGAGTCCCCGCCACGCGCCTCAGAGACCTTGCCCGGCACCCCACAGCCGCTCGGTCTGGCCAGCGAGCATCGCATCCAAGTGAGTTGCTTGCGCATCTGTGAGTGCGGCCACATAGTCGATGATTCCGCGGCCTGCTGCACGGCGCCGCAGTTCCACCTCGTCCACGGTGGGCAAAAGTTGTGGCTCCTCGTGAAGGATGCGCATGTAGTCCTCGGTGGCCATGTCCACGAGGTCCAGCAACCGGCGCGGGGCCCGGCGCGCATCATGGTCGTCGTCGAGCCAGTCCGCGAAACCGTTGACGAGACGCTCAATGAGGCTCGCCTGTCCACGCTGGTAGACCGCCAAATCCGGGCGGTCCAGAATGAAGCGTTCGTGAAGGAACTTGAGGACTGCCACCTCATGCCACGCCCTCCGATTCAGGGACACGTGCCCGGAACGGTTATCCGGATCACGGTGCACCTCCACGGAGGACTGCAAATGACGAATCCACTCAGTGGTGAAACGCGCCAACGACCGGTCCGCTGCCAGCGAGCCATCAAACGGCACGGTGAGCAACCCCTCCACAACCTCCTCCGTCACACGGGTGACAGCATCGTCGAAGGCGTCAGCATCCGCGATCCACGGGTCCCGCTCAGACAACCGGCGCCACAACAGTTCCAGCGAATGACCAGGAGAGCGGCTTGTCTCCTTAAGGGTGCTCGCGTCGAGAGCCCGCAGCTCTGCGAGGTCACGCCGCCACTCACGGAACTCACCTGCAATGGTGGCCTGGTTCAGAAGGCCCGCCCGGTAGAAGTCGTCCAGGTCATGAAGGGAGTAGGCAATATCGTCGGCGATGTCCATCACCGAGCACTCGAGCGTCTGCTGCCCCTGCTCAATCCGGGGGTACGCAGTCAACGCGTCCCGGGCATCGTCCACATCCACCACATACATCGAGAACTTGTCGCTCGCGGCGCCGCGACGATCGCCACCCTCCCCACGAAGCCACGGGTACTTCAGGACCGCGGCCCGCACCGCACGCGTGAGGTTAAGACCCACACCGGCGGTGTCGTGCTCATCCAGACGCGTCAGGATGCGGAACGTTTGCGCGTTCCCCTCGAACCCTTCGCGGAGCCGGAACCGATCACGAGCGATGCGGTCCAGCGCGCGCTCGCCCAGATGCCCGAAAGGCGGGTGACCCACGTCGTGCGCACTCGCAGCGGCCTGCACCACCACCGGGTCGCAGCCGCCGAGCTCCTCCACCAGTCGGCCCACCTCGCCAGTGTCCCGATGCAGGTGCATCGCGATGGCGCGCGCCACTGCCGCCACCTTCACTGAGTGCGTCAAGCGGTTGTGGACCGCGAGGCCCGCACCGGCCTGCGAGATCACCTGCGTGACGGCGGACAGGCGCGAGAAGTACGGCGAGAAGCGGATGCGTTCGATGTCCACACGGAAGTCAGGGCGGGACTCGGCCAGCTGGAACTCGTCCAGGGCCTCGGGCGAGCGGCGTCCCGTGCGGGGGTCAGGGCTGGTCTGGGACTCAGTCATAACTCCCATACTGTCGTATGGACAACGGTGAAGGCACCGTCGCGAGTGTCAGGAGCTCACTGCCATGGGTTCGGGAGTACGTATCGATACCTGCGCCCACACGTCGTCGAGAGAGAGGCCAAGCACCGCCGCGAGGACGGCAATTGTCGAGAACGCAGGGGTAGCCACGCGCCCAGTCTCGATCTTGCGTAGCGTCTCGGGGGACACTCCGGCGTCCAATGCGACCTCGAGGATAGAGCGGTCAGCGCGCGCCTCACGCAGCAAGGCGCCAAGGCGCTGGCCACGCTCAATCTCTTCAGCGGTAAGTGGGAGTCGGACCATGACAGCATTATAGTACCGTTATTATAAAACCGGTATAGTTATTGGAATGATCGAAATTCTCAGCGAGTCCGAGGTGGACCGCGCCCGTGTCACAGGCCGCCTGGTTGCCAACATCCTCGCAACACTGCGACGCCGAGCGCAGGTCGGGACTAATCTCCTCGACCTCGACCGCTGGGCTAGCGAAGCGATCCTCGGAGCAGGCGCCGAGTCCTGCTACGTCGACTACGCACCATCATTCGGGCACGGGCCCTTTGGCCATTACATCTGCACAGCCGTCAACGACGGCGTACTCCACGGGATGCCACACGACTACCGATTGGCCGACGGCGACCTCCTCACCCTCGATCTCGCCGTCAAACTCCGCGGCGTCGCCGCGGACGCGGCCATCAGCTTTGTAGTCGGGCAAGCCGGTTCGTCGGAAGACCAACGAATGATTGACACCACAGAGCGGGCACTAGCGGCCGGAATCGCTGCAGCAAAACCCAACGCCCGCATCGGCGACCTGTCCCACGCAATCGGCACAGTGCTCTCGGCCGCAGGCTACGCGATCAACATGGAGTTCGGCGGACACGGAATTGGTACCACCATGCACCAAGACCCACACGTGCCCAACAACGGGAAACCGGCACGCGGCTACAAACTCCAGCCAGGCCTCATGTTGGCCCTGGAGCCATGGGTCATGGCCGATACCGACCAACTCATCACCGACCCCAATGACGGGTGGACTCTACGTAGCGCGACCGGCTGCCGGGCCGCTCATACCGAACATACGATCGTCATCACGGAAGAAGGCGCAGACATACTGACGCTCGCAGCGAACACTGATGCTCACGGGGAATCGTGAATTCGACCTAAGCGTTCTCTCCACATGCTCAATGTCGGCTTTCTCTCCTTCGGCTGGTTCTCAGGTGCACCCGGATCACAGGTACGTACCGCCAGCGACCTCATGCACGACACCATCGCACTGGCAGAAGCTGCCGAAGAAGCGGGAATGGACGGAGCCTGGATCCGCGTCCATCACTTTGAGCAAAACACGTCCTCGCCCTTCCCCTTGCTTGCGGCCATGGGCGCCCGCACGTCCCGCGTCGAACTCGGCACGGGAGTGATCAATATGCGTTACGAGAACCCGCTCTACATGGCCGAGGCCGCCGCGACTGCGGACCTCATCGCGGATGGCCGGTTGCAGCTGGGCGTGAGCCGAGGTTCACCAGAGCCCGCAGCCGATGGGCCGGGAGAGTTTGGGTATCCACTCCCCGTGGGGATGACTCCTGTGGAGGACTCTGCTCAGCGCATCGAGACGTTCCGCAAGGCCATCTCGGGCGCCGGGATTGCGACGCCTGGAGCCCGCGCCCATGGTCGAGCGGGAGAGAAGCTGCCAATCCAGCCACAGTCGCCTGGGCTCAGCGACCGGATTTGGTATGGCGCAGGCGGAGAGGAGTCTGCGAAGCGAGTTGGCTCACTTGGTATGCACTTGATGTCGTCGACCCTCGTGGAAGGCGGGTCAGGCGAGCCACTGGGCATCATCCAGCAGCGGCAGATCGACGCGTATCGGACTGCGTGGGGCGAGGCCGGCCACTCAGGAACACCACGTGTCTCTGTCTCCCGCTCGATCATGCCAATCTTCGACGCCGCTACACGGACTTACTTTGGCACCACGCTAGAGCGCGACAAGATGGGAGCCAATCAAGACCAAGTGGGACAGATCGACAACTTCATTGCGACCTTCGGCAAGACCTACGTAGGCGACCTCGACAAAATCGAAGCCGAACTGCGCGACGACGAGGCCGTCATGAGCGCCGACACCCTGCTCGTCACCATCCCTAACCAACTAGGCGCGGACTTCAATCGCACCACGTTCGACGCGTTCGTAGAACTCCGCAACCGGCTCGCACCCCATCACACGGGCCCAAGCCTCGCCTAACGCCCCGCGCCTTCCCCGCGCCTAAGGCCCGCGCCTTCCCCGCGAAGTGGAGCCATGTGGCTGTTTTGAGGGCTCTAGACAGCGAAAAGGAGCCATTTCGCGAGGGTTGGCGGGGATTCAGTGGGGCGTTGGTTGGGCTGACGCTAGGGAACGATGACGATGTTGGCTTTTTCGGCGAACTCCACACCGATCGTGGCAGCACCTGGAGTGGCACTCTCTGGAATGGTCACTGAGAACTCGGCAGTCGGGCCGTCGTCTGCGGTGAACGTCACAAGGTCAACGCCGTTCTCGTTCTGGTCGAAGATCAACTCGTAGGCCGCTGGCTCGTGGGGAGTACTCGACTCACCAGTGTCCAGGCATTCGTCGTCGATGTTCTCAACCGTCACGTCGACAGAGTCCCCGGCGCGCACCTCGGACTCCGAGACGGACACATACATCGCGGCGCAGGCCAGTTCACTACCGCCGCCGCTGTCGGCAGTCTCAGCCCGACTCGTGCATGCCGCAAGCGCCATCACCAGGACAACACTGACACCCAGGTTGACGATCTGCATTCGGCCCACCCCTATCAAGACGAGCCTCCATTGGCTCAGTGTCGCTGAGCATAGCCCGATGCCAACTCAAGTGGCTGAATCTCGCAGTTACGCGTTGCCAACGGGGAACTCCGCAACCGCTTGGCGCCGCAGCACACGAGTCCGTGAATGTCCGGGCCTCCGAACCCTAGAGTTCACTACTAGCGGCCACAGAGTGAGGGGTCCCCAGCCAAAGGGAATTCGAGTACACGGTCGCTATTCGCATGCGCGATTGACAAGTTTCTTAACGTCGGGCGTCGGGTGAAGTGACCTCTCCAACCCCGGTGCTACGATGAAGTCACTACATCCCCCACGCCTCTCCATGGAAGCGCACTTGGGGGATTTTTACTACCTCGGGCGGGGAGGGCTAGCCATGACTGCGAGCGCAACGGAGCGCGGCAGCCGCCGCTACGACAAACCTCCGTTGTCGGTGGGTGAGCTCGTAGATCGGTTGCAGGAGCGCGGCATGGTCATCCCCGATCGTGATCGCGGCAGCCGCTACATCCGACACATCGGCTACTACCGCCTGTCGCCCTACACCATCCCGTTTCAACAGGACAGAAGCCAGCACACCCTCACGGATGGCACCACTTTCGACGAGATCCTGGATCTCTACGTTTTCGACCGCGCTTTGCGCCTACTAGTACTCGATGCGCTGGAGCGTGCCGAGGTTGCGATACGAGCGGCCTTGACGGACCACATGGCGACGACCTACACAGATTCGCACTGGTATCTAGATCCTGCCCTGTTCGCACGGGCAGGCAAGCACACCACGTTCCTGAAGTTGGTGAAGAAACTCTACGATGACACACTTCACCACCACGCCGACATCGGTGCAGACGAGATCGTTCACAAATCGGCTCTCGATCACTACGTCACGACCTACGGAGAACCGGAGCTTCCTCCATCGTGGCTCATGGTGGAGTCGCTCACCCTAGGGCAGCTCGCGTCAGTTATTCACAACTTGCGACACCGGTCCGACCGCACTGCGATTGCCCACAGCCTGGGTCTGACCGACCCACTCCTACTCTCATGGCTTAAGAGTTACGTCCGGGTGCGCAACATATGTGCACATCACGGCAGGCTTTGGAACGTTGGCCTAGGCGTGTACCCCGCCATCCCCAAGTCATCACAGGTTTCCTGGCCGCGCAGTTGGGGAGCCGTACCTGACGTGAGCCTGAGACGCCTGTACCCCGTCCTCGTTTCGCTCCAAGCGGTACTCAACACTGTGTCGCCACGTAGCCAGTGGGCCGAACGACTCCAGAATCTCCTCTCCAATAGACCCGCATTAAACCTGCGAGGCATGGGGATCCCACATGGATGGAGCAACGACGAATTCTGGGGGCCCTCCATCGGCATCGACTCTCCTGCAGGGCCCCGCGTAGGCGAAATCGGCGATGTCGAACCGAGTTGACGAGCGAACGAGTGAGACAGCCGACGGCATGCGTCTGGTCTGCCCCGCATCGCGGCGACCCCAACTGACGGCCTAGTGGCAAAAAATGCCCGCTATGGCCGCCCAAAACAGCGAAATGGAGCCATTTGGCGGGTTAGGCGGGGGTGAGGAGCGCGTTGATAGCCGAAGCGAAGAAGCCGATGCCGTCAGTGCCCGAACGGCCGCCTTCACGCGAGTCGGGGCCAAAGCCCGGCTCGACTGCGTGCTCGGGGTGAGGCATGAGGCCCACGACATTGCCGCGCTCGTTGGTGACGCCAGCGATGTCGCGGCGCGAACCGTTCGGATTGCCACCCACGTAGCGGAACGCCACACGCCCTTCGGCTTCAAGGGCATCGAGCGTGTGCTCGTCAGCGACGTATTGGCCATCCTGGTTCTTCAGCGGGATGGTGATCTCTTCGCCGAGGTCGTACGCATTGGTCCAGGCGGTGTCGTTGTTCTCGACGCGGAGCACCTGGTCGCGGCACAGGAAGTGGAGGTGGTTGTTCTTGATCATTGAGCCGGGCAGCAGGTGGACTTCCGTCAGCACCTGGAAGCCGTTGCAGATGCCCAGCACGGGCATTCCACCGTTGGCTGCGTCCACGACCTGCTCCATGATCGGAGAGAAGCGTGAGATTGCTCCGGCGCGCAGGTAGTCGCCGTAGGAGAAGCCGCCGGGGAGGACAACGGCGTCGACGTCCTGAAGCGAGTGGTCCGTGTGGAACAGGTTGACGGACTCTGCGCCGGCCACACGTACTGCACGTGCTGCGTCGCGGTCGTCGAGCGTTCCCGGGAAGGTCACGACGCCGATGCGTGTCATGAGTCCACGACCTCCACGGCCACGACGTCTTCGATAACAGGGTTCGAGAGCATCGTCTCGGCGGCTTCGCGCGCCTTGTCGAGGATCTCCTCGGTGACGTCACCGTCGACGGTGAGCTCGAAGCGCTTGCCCTGGCGAACCGAGGCGAACCCTTCAAAGCCGAGGCGAGGGAGTGCGTTTCCGACGGCCTTGCCCTGGGGGTCAAGGATCTCGGGCTTGGGCATCACGTGAACGACGATCGTGGGCATGGCGGCAGTCTACCGGCCTCTCGCGGGCGCTCGCGCTATTCGGCGCTGCCCTTGGCGGAGGACGTCAGTTCCTCGTCTGGACCGGCAATGAGGAGGCACGCGATCTGGCGGTCGCCGGCCTCCCAGGTGGTGGCGGAGGGGTACACGAGAGATACGGCGTACTTGGATTCCGTGTGCGCGATGCCAACATAGGGCTCGAAGTTCTCGACGCAGGCGTCGGTCGCCGTGGAAGCGAGGTTGTCGGGAATCACAGATCCGGCGACGTCCTCGGTGTAGTAGACCTCGCCGTGGTGAGGCTCGGAGCACTCGACGGTCTCGCGCTCTCCGATTTCGGTGGTGGTGTCGGAGGTGATGGCTTCATCCCAGACACATTCGCCGACGGTCATGGTGAGGGCTTCCACAGTGATTTCTGTTTCGGGTTCGGAGCCACAGCCGGTGAGGGCGACCACGAGCGCTGCAACAGCAATGATGGGGGACATGCGGCGGCGCATGGGGCTTCCTTCCGACGTCGGTGCGGGCGACGGCCTCAACCTAGCAGTGGAGCCCCGTAGTGGCTATGGGTACGGCGGTTATCCACAGGCGCGGTTTCGGCATGGAAACCGGCCGATGCTGGCTTACGTTGCGTGGCCCGCGCCCGTTACGATGGGCGCATTGTGTCGCCGCGCGCGACCGCTCACATCCCCTTCACTGATTGGCCCACCCGTGCCTGCGCTTCTTGACTTGGCTACTGCGCCCGAAATCCTCGACTCCGCGCTGGGCACTATGCGTATTGCGTTGGAGTACCTCGGCACTGTCGCGTTTGCGATCTCCGGTGCCGTGGCTGCCGGCCGTAAGCGCATGGACTTGGTGGGCGCTGTGGTGTTGGCGTGCATGGTGGCCATTGGCGGCGGAACGATGCGGGACGTCATCCTGGATGTTCCAGTGTTTTGGATGGAGAGCCCGAGTTTCCTCGTCGTGGGCGCGCTGACCGGTGTCGCGGTGGCGCTTCTGGCTCGTTGGCACCCGCCAGACCGCCTTGAGCGCTTCCGCATTGTCCAGGCGTCGGACGCCGTGGGCCTCGCGGTGTTCGTGGTGGTGGGAACAGGAATCGCGATTGATGCGGGGGCGTCGCTGATGGTGGCCGCGGTGTTGGGCATCCTGACGGGTGTCGGCGGCGGTGTGATTCGCGACATGCTCGCCAACGATGTGCCCGATGTGCTGCGCAACGGCCAGTTTTATGCGACGGCCGCGCTTGCTGGCGCCGCCTCGTACACGACGTTGCTGTGGTTCGACGTGCCGCGCACCGTGGTGTTCTGGGTGCCCATCGTGGTGATCCTGGCTGTACGTTTTGCGTCGATCAAGTTTGGCTGGGGTGTCCCCACCGTGGGCGGCAAGCGCGTCGATGTTGATGCACCACACGGCCACCCTGACATCGGCCACTACGGCGGATAGGCACCCCTCAACGCGACCGCGTCCTGCCGCTGCAATGAGCAGTGTGACCACCACGACAGAATCCAGTAGTCTCGCGTTTCAAGCCACACCGCAGGCAGGCCCAGTGAAGCCTTGCCTGGGGCTTATGAGCCACCACAACAGCGAGGTACCGAATGCCTTCCATCATTCCCCAGCCAGAGAGCGTCACAACTCCCGCGGGAGCCTCGCCCATTCACGTTGACGGTCTGGTGCTGATAGCTGGCCCGACGGCCACGGAGCACCGCGTCGCACTTCAGGCCTCCACGCTGTTGAGCGCCGATGCCGGGGTCACCGTACCTGTCGCTGAGGCCCCTGAACCGGGTGCGCCTGCAGTGATCCTTCACCTCGACGCATCGGCCGGTTCCACCGACGGCCATGCCGATGGATACGAGGTCAACACCACCACACGCCCGATGTCCGTGCGGGCCGCAAGCGCCGCCGGCCTCTTCCATGGAGTCCAGACACTGCGTCAACTCCTGACCCGGGACGCTGATCGCGGCGTCCTCATTGAACAAGCTGTGGTGGTCGATGCACCGCGCTATTCGTGGCGCGGCCTCACCCTGGACATTGCGCGAAACTTCTTCCCGCTCGACATTCTTGAAGACGTGATCGACGTGTTGGCGGCGTACAAGTTCAACGTGCTGCACCTCCACCTGACCGATGACCAAGGCTGGCGCATCGAGTCGCCCTCGCGACCCGAACTCGCCAAGTTCTCCTCCGACACGTCCAACAGTGGCAAGGCCGAGGGGTATTTGACCCTCGCCGATTTCCGTCAACTCCAGGACTACGCGGCAGAACGGTGTATCAGCGTCATCCCCGAGATCGACATGCCGGGCCACACCAACGCCGCAACCGCGATCTACGGTGAACTACGGCCGGATGGCCAGCCCACGGAAAAGTACGAGGGCATGGAAGTCGGGTTCTCGCAGTTGACCTTCGACCTCCCCGCCACGGCACCCTTCATCCGCGACGTGTTGGGAGACCTCGCAGGCATCACGGACGCGCCATACTTGCACGTTGGCGGCGACGAGGCGCTCACGCTTGGCAAGCAGGAGTACGCAAAATTCATCACGCTCCTTGAGGAGGCGGTGGCGGAGACCGGCAAGAAGGTCATCATGTGGCAGGAGGCCGCAGCCGCGCCCACCCAGCCAGGGACGGTCCTGCAATATTGGGACACACGCGCCGACACTGCCCCATTCGTGGCCGCAGCCCAGCGCGGGTCTCGCTTCATCATGTCTCCCGGCAACCACGCCTACCTGGACATGAAGTACACCGCCGACTACGAGCGAGGTCAGGACTGGGCGGGGCTGGTGGAGTTGCGCGATTCCTACGAGTGGGATCCAGCGACCCTGATCGAGGGCGTGCCCGGCGACCAGGTCGATGGCGTGGAGGCGGCCATCTGGACCGAGACGCTCTCCACGCGCGAGCAACTCTTCGACATGCTGCTGCCGCGCCTCACTGCCGTGGCGGAGGTCGCGTGGACGGCCCCAGAGCGCAAGGACTGGGAGGACTACCGCACCCGCGTGGCCGCGGCGGCCGATGGGTGGCGTCGTCAGGGACTCACGTTCCACGAGACGCCGCAGGTGGACTGGAACTAGCGACGAGAACGAGCGACCGAACGTCACGTCTGCGAGCGGTTGCTACTGCTTGGCGAGGCGGTCGAACGCTTCCAGGTAGCGCTGGCGGGTACGCTCCACGACCTCGTCCGGCAGGGCCGGGGGCGGGTCGTCGGACTTCTTGTCCCATCCCGACTCGTCGGACGTGAGCCAGTCCCGCACAAACTGCTTGTCGAAACTCGGCTGGGTCTTTCCGGGCTCCCACGTGTCCGCGGGCCAAAAGCGGCTGGAGTCTGGGGTCAGTACTTCGTCGCCAAGAACAATCCGGCCGTCGGCGTCGCGGCCGAACTCGAACTTAGTGTCCGCGAGAATAATGCCCTTCTCGGCAGCAATCTCGTGGGCACGGGCGTAGACCGCAAGGGTGAGGTCCCGGAGCGCGGTGGCGTCTTCCAAGCCGATGCGTTCCACGACCGCCTCGAACGTGACGTTCTCGTCGTGCTCACCTACCTCGGCTTTGGTGGCGGGAGTGAAGATGGGTTCGGGAAGTCGTGAGCCATCCTCGAGGCCGGGAGGCAAGGGGATGCCGCAGACCGTGCCGGATTCTCGGTACTCCACGAGTCCGGACCCGGTGAGGTAGCCACGGGCCACGCATTCCACGGGAAACATTTCGAGCCGCTGGCACACCATGGCGCGGCCTTGAACCTCGGGGGGCACGGGTGCCTCGACGGTGTGGTTAGGGACGAGGTCTCGCACCTGGTCAAACCACCACATGCTCAACCCCGTGAGCACTCCACCCTTGGCAGGAATCTCGGTGGGCAACACCCAGTCGTAGGCACTGATGCGGTCAGAGGCGACCACCAGCACCACGTCACCCCGGGGGTGCGGGTCTACTGGCTCATACAGGTCGCGGATCTTGCCCGAGTAGATGTGGCGCCAGCCTGCGAGCTCTGGCGCGGTGGGTTCGACGACGTGGCCGGGCATCAGGCTCGCGCCTCGCGCGCGTTCGCTTCACCTTGGGCGGCGACCAGCGCGATGTCGGTGCGGTGGTGCGATCCCGGAAGAGAGATCTTGCTCAACGCTTCGTACGCAACGTTGCGAGCATCGGCCAGGCTTTCCCCGCGGCCAATGACGGACAGTACGCGGCCGCCTGCAGCCACCAACTGGCCGTCGGCATCGAGCGCTGTTCCCGCGTGCAACACGTGAGCACCCTCAACGGCCTCAGCGTCCTCGGTGCCGGTGATGGGGTCACCCTTGCGGGCCGACTCCGGATATCCGTGCGATGCGAGGACCACCGTCACGAAGGCATCGTCACTCCACACCAGCGGGTCAATCTCGTGGAGTCGGTTCTCTGCGGCAGCCAGGAGCACGGCCCCCAAAGGAGTGTCGAGTCGTGCGAGAACTGACTGCGTCTCAGGATCACCGAACCGGGCGTTGAACTCCACGACGCGCAGGCCCTTGCTGGTGAGAGCAAGGCCGCAGTACAAGACGCCGGAGAAGGGCGTGCCGCGACGAGCCATCTCGTCGATGGTCGGCTGAGCGACGTGCTTGACAACCTCATCCACCACGTCAACGGGAGCCCACGGCAGCGGGGTGTAGGCGCCCATGCCGCCAGTGTTGAGGCCCTCGTCGCCGTCGTAGGCGCGCTTGAAGTCTTGGGCCGGCATAAGCGGGACAACGGTGGCACCATCGCAAATGCAGAACAGTGAGACCTCGGGCCCGTCGAGGTACTCCTCAATGACAACCGTGCCGCCCGCGTCAAGAATTGCTTGACCGTGTGCGGTCGCCTCGTCGAGAACATCGGTCACGACTACGCCTTTGCCTGCCGCAAGACCGTCGTCCTTCACCACATATGGCGCACCGAACTCGGCCAGGGCTGCATCGAGAACGACGCGGTTGGTGCAGATGCGCGGTTCGGCTGTCGGCACGTTCGCGGCGGCCATGATTTCCTTGGCGAACGCTTTGGAGCCTTCCAGCATTGCGGCTTCCGCACTAGGCCCAAACACCGGGATACCGGCGTCCCGCACCGCGTCAGCGACACCTGCCACAAGCGGCGCCTCAGGGCCAACGACAACAAGGTCAACACCCAGCGACGTGGCAAGCTGCGCTACCGAAGCGCCATCGTTCGCATCCCCAGCGTGCAACGTCGCCACCTGGCCGATGCCGGGGTTACCCGGAACGGCGTGCAGCTCAGTGACAGCGGGGTCGAGGTGGAGGGAGCGGGCAATCGCGTGCTCACGGGCTCCGGGGCCAACAATCAGTACCTTCACGCGTGTGAGTCTAGCGAGGTGCGCAAGGGGCCAGACCGGCTGGCTTCCTCATCCGCCCATCACCTCGTCCACGCAGCGCATACTGTCCGCATCTCCAGACTCCATCACCTCGTCGACAAGGGCGTGGAAGTCGGAGTCTTCGGCAACGTCAACGCCCAGCGCCTGCAGGCACGCGCGTAGCTCCACCTCAGACGCTGCTGCTTGACGCTCGCGCGACTGCGATACACCGTCTCCCAGCTGATACGCGAGGCTCAGATAGTGGTACTCCTGGGCGATGCAGCCCTCTGCCGCGGCCGTCTCGTCGTAACTAAACAAAGGCTCAGGGAAATCTCCCTCACCTTCATTCCCAAGATCCGTGTACTCAACCCCCACTACCTGGAAACACTCGAAAGTTCGATCAACGGCGAGCGCCACGTCCTCGTATGGTGTGATGCCCAAGTCCGCCCAGCGTGTGAGGGCCTGCCGCTGCTCGTCGGAGGCACGCGGGTCTTGCTCAGCGCCAGTGAGCGCGCGCAGTGTGGACTCCGACTGGTACTCGCTCGCTGCGCTCGCGCCGTCACCGGATGGCTCAGACGCAACCCCGGAACACCCCATCAGGGCTAGGGCGCCCGCGCTGACAGACCAGACTTTGAGTGCCTGCCTAGAACGCGGCACGATGCCAAGCATCAGTCACGATGCGCGCAGAGTAACTCGCCGAATCCCGCCCCATCTTCCAAGGCATGACCTGCAGCTGGTCATTGGGCGTCACGAGCCGAGCCTTGATTTCTACGTACCAGCACGGGTCATAGGTGGTGGATGAGGTCTTGGCCCACGTGCTGCGCTTCCACCCCAGCGCCGTGCAGTGTCCGTTCTTGTCGTACACGTACTTGAAATGGTCGCCTGCAGCAGATGCTGGGCTGACTCCCGTTGCCAGTAGCGCCGCAGCGATCGTCGCAATAAGTACAGTCTTGGCGCTCCTGCGCCCCCCTTGTGAATATTTCATCAAGCGGACATTAAGGCATCGAAACGATCAGACTCAATCATTCCAAAATGCTGGAATACCAGGGGACACCGGGCCATCATTGGCGTCCCGCCGAAAGGGGCACAACTCCCTGTTGATCCACGCCGTCGACCAGGGAGGTGAGTTCAGCAACTACTGCGCGCTCCAGGTGTTCGTAATCCAAGCCTTCGTCAGCGGTCTCTGTCGGATTCGGGAGAACCCTCACGAGCCCATGTGTCCAGCGACCGCAACAGTCACCGCCCTGCGAGCCGTCGCGCAGAACACTGCACGGCACCGCCCAACACCTCGTCCACACAGTGCTAGCTGCACGGACTCTAGAATCCCCATCGGCCTGGCAGCAGCATGCACACCGTGCCGTCCTCATCAGTATCCGGAACCAACTCTTCGAGATCCCGAAAAGTCGCGTCCTCGGGAACGTCGAACCCTAGGTCAGTCAGGCACGCCACCGCCTCGGGGAGGTACTCCTCTTCGCGCCTCATGCGTGTTTGCGTCACTCCGTCGCCAAGTTGGTATGCCTGGTCAATGTACCAAATCTCCTGGTACATGCATGGGTCGCTGGCCTCCATGGGCTGCGATCCGTACACGGCGTACGTGGTCTCCGGGTAATCGCCACCTCGAGCGTCTTCCACGATGCCCGCATCAATTCCCTGGAGGTCAAGGCACCCGATAAAGACACGGATCGACTCGCGGTACTCCTCATTCGGGGTGTCATCGATATCTCGCCACCGAATCAACGTCTCCAACTGCGACTCACTGACTCGATCATCAAGAGCGGCCTCGGCTATCAACTCATGCAAGAAGACCTGCTGGTCCGTGAAGTCACTCAACGCGACTGGAGCCTCCGGCGGTGGACTCTCGCTGGCCGTCGTGCAGCCTCCACAGACGCCAACGGTCAACAAGAGACCGAGGACGCGACTAGTTCCTCGCGGCATGAGAAGCCCTCACGACATTGCTGGCACCCAGGCTCCAGGTCCCCCCATTGGTGTTCATGTTCGGAACACTATGAGGGAACCTACCGACGGTCAAGAGTGTGTTCTCGTCTCGCTCGGCATGTGGCGGGCGAGCGATGTTGAAACGCAAAAGCCTCCCGCTCCCTGGCCGCAATGAACGGGCCAGGGAGCGGGAGGCTCATGTGTGGGCGCATGGCCCACGATGCAGAGGGCTACTCGCCCCGGGCGTGGATCAGGTCGTGAACCTCGATGGTCTGCTCGCGGTCGGGGCCGACACCAATCGAACTGATGCGGCATCCCGACATGGCTTCCAGGGCCTTGACGTAGTTCTGGGCGTTTGCCGGCAACTCGTCAAACCTCCGGCACTTCGAGATGTCCTCGGTCCAGCCAGGGAACTCTTCCCAGATGGGCTTCGCAGCAGCGAAATCTGCCTGGTCTTGCGGCAACTCCTCAAAGCGCTTGCCATTGACGTCGTACGCCACACACACGGGGATGGACTCCCAGCCCGTGAGGACGTCGAGCTTGGTAAGCACCAGATCCGTCAAGCCATTGATGCGCGACGCATACCGGGCGATCACGGCGTCATACCAGCCACAACGGCGGGTGCGTCCCGTGGTCACACCGAACTCACCGCCAATGGTCTGCAACTTAATGCCGTCCTCGTCGAACAACTCTGTGGGCATCGGCCCTTCGCCCACGCGCGTCGTGTACGCCTTGACAATGCCAATGACCGAGTCAATACGCGTGGGGCCCACACCCGAACCGGTGCACGCACCACCAGCAGTCGCGTTAGAACTCGTCACGAACGGGTAGGTGCCGTGGTCGACGTCAAGCATCGTCGCCTGGCCGCCCTCGAACAGCACAGTCTTGCCCGCTTCAATGGCCTTGTTCAGCACGAGGGACGTGTCCGTCACCATCGGCTCAAGCCGGTCGCGATACTGCAACAGTTCTTCGACAACCTCATCGACCTCAATGGCACGACGGTTGTAGACCTTCACCAACAGGTGGTTCTTCTGCTCGAGTGCGCCCTCAATCTTGTCGCGCAGCAGTTCCTCGTCAAACAGGTCACCCATACGGATGCCCAGGCGGTTGATCTTGTCCGCATACGCCGGGCCAATACCGCGGCCTGTCGTGCCGATCTTGCGCTTACCCAAGAACCGCTCAGACACATTGTCCAGCGTGCGCGCATACGGTGCAATCACGTGCGCAGCATTCGAGATCAGCAGCTTGGACGGGTCAACTCCCCGCTCAATCAGCGCATCAATCTCACTGAACAACACGGAAATATCCACCACGACACCGTTACCGATGACTGGCGTGACGTCCGGCGTCAGAATTCCCGAGGGGAGCAGGTGGAGTGCGAACTTCTGGTCGCCAATGACGACCGTGTGCCCCGCGTTGTTGCCCCCGTTGAACTTCACCACATAGTCGACGCGCGAACCCAGCACATCGGTGGCCTTGCCCTTACCTTCGTCGCCCCACTGGGCCCCGACGATTACTACTCCGGGCATGTGCCCTCTCCCCTCACCCCGGTACGCGCCGGGGGCTTGGTACGACGGGTGTGTCCCGTCGTCTTATCCGACCACACTGTGACGCCTCATACGGGAGACGACGCGCGCATCGGCCGGACGTACGTCAGCCCCGGGGTGTCTGTCCGACTCCCCGGGGCTGACGCGCCGAATGTCGGACTTAGATCTTCTTACCTGCAGAACCGAGCTGCTGGCAGGCCTCGACAACGCGAGCAGCCATGCCGGCCTCAGCCAGCTTGCCCCATGCGCGGGGGTCGTAAGCCTTCTTGTTGCCCCACTCGCCGTCAACCTTGAGGACGCCGTCGTAGTTCTTCATCATGTGGTCAACCACGGGACGCGTGTACGCGTACTGGGTGTCCGTGTCGACGTTCATCTTGATGACACCGTGCGAGACAGCGGTCGCGATCTCTTCAGCGGTTGAACCGGAACCACCGTGGAACACGAGGTCGAAGGGCTTGTCCTTGCCGTACTTCTCAGCAGCAGCCTTCTGAATGTCGCCCAGGATTTCGGGACGCAGCTTCACAGCACCGGGCTTGTAAGCACCGTGCACGTTGCCGAAGGTCATAGCGGTCAGGTAACGACCCTTCTCGCCCAGACCCAGCTTCTCGATGGTCGCAATGCCGTCCTCAGGAGTCGAGTACAGCTTGTCGTTGATTTCAGCCGAGTGGCCGTCCTCTTCGCCACCGACAACACCGATCTCGATTTCGAGGATGGTCTTGGCAGCCTGCGACAGCTCGAGGAGTTCCTCCGAGATGAGGAGGTTCTCTTCCATCGGAACGGTCGAGCCGTCCCACATGTGCGAGTTGAAGATAGGAGCGCCACCGTTAGCGACCTTGTCAGCCTCAATCTTCAGTAGCGGCTTGAGCCACGAGTCGAGGTAGGTCTTGTGGCAGTGGTCGGTGTGCAGCGCGATGGTGACGCCGTACGAGTCGGCAACCTCACGTGCGTAAGCAGCCAGTGCGAGCGAGCCCACAACCTGGTCCTTGATGGTCGAACCGGAGGCGTACTGACCGCCACCGACCGAAACCTGGATGATGCCGTCCGACTCAGCCTCCGCGAAACCCTGGATGGCTGCGGTGATGGACGACGACGAGGTGATGTTGATCGCGGGGAACGCGTACGAGCCGGCCTTTGCGGCGTCCAGCATCGCGGAATACGACTCAACGGTGGCGATTGCCATGTGTCTCTCCTGAAGTTGTGCGGTTGGAACCGTCGTCCATTCTGTCAGATATCGACGGAAGTCGGTATGGCACCTAAGTCCCGGGCTGTGAAGTTCTCTCGTTTCCGGCGCTCGCGATGGCCTCGGCACGAGCCTTGACGTAGTGAATCTCGGCAGGGTTAGTCGCGAGCGCCGCAGCACGATCCCACGCACGCAACGCCTCGGCGTGGTCGCCCACGCGTTCCCACGGATCCGCCCTTGCTGCGTGCGCCGTGTGAGGGGCCACCGCTCGACTCCACACCCGGCATCACAGAACGACCGCGAGGGCTGCGCTTGGTGCGCTACGTACCCCGTCGCCAACGCCGCTCGGAGATCATCAATGCAAGTACCAACGGCACCCAGGACCAACTGCCTGCAACCGAGGACTGACCAAAGATGAGCATCACCAAACCGACGCCGAAAAGGGACCATTGGAGTAAGAGACTTGCTCCGCTCTCCTTACGCGGCAACTGCGTCAGTGGCTCTACCGGCATCGCGAGTCCCTAGTGCCGGTGACCACTGAGATACCTTCGTCGAACTGCTCAACTAGTTCAATCGAGCCGTCGTCCAACAAGATCGGCTCGACTCCTGTCGCGAACTCGTACGAATACGTCGAGGGAGCCTCGGAGCCTTCAAGGACGGTTCGTAACCGCACGCCATCGTCAAGGACCTGCACAGCAGCGTGAACATCACCTCGATCGGCGGCATGCACCACCGTGCCATCAGAAGCGACTTCACCATCCGCAACCGCCACCTCTGTTGGCAGAGAGATCTCCAAAGGCCCGTCAACGTCGTTGTCTGTCATGACCGGCAGACCCGCATCGAGTGAAACCTCAACATCGAGCTGGCCCTGGTCACCAAACTCATATGACACAACCCCAAGAGCGATGCCCCCCCATGAGTATTGTTCTCAACCTGCTACGACCCCCATTTATTGATTGCAGCCCCACCCTGTTGTGTGATTCCGGGTACAGATTAAGCCAACCCGCAGAAACTGTCCATAGGTAGGTTTACCTCACTCACGTACCGCGCAAGTCACCACAAACTCGGGCGCCCCGCGACGCGTTCTAGCGCTGCAAGGCGCTGATCCGGCGCTCAACGTAGTGAATCTCGGCAGGGTTGGTCGCGAGCGCCGCAGCACGATCCCACGCACGCAACGCCTCGGCATGGTCGCCCACGCGTTCCCACAGATCCGCCCTTGCTGCGTGCGCAAGGTGGTAACTCTCGAGCCCCTCGATCTGGTCGACCTCCACAAGGGCCGCCTCCGGCCCCTCAACCTCAGCGACAGCAACAGCCCGCGCGAGCCGCGCAACCGGACCCGGATTCATCGTCAGCAAAAGGTCGTGATACCGCACCACACGAGGCCAGTTAGTGGATGTGCGCGTATGTTCAGCGGCGATCAACGCTTGTACCTGCCACGGCCCCAAACGCCGTTGCGCCATCGCCTCAGCCAGTACGCGAAACCCACGGCCGATCATGGCTCGATCCCACAGCTCCCGATCCTGGTCGGCAAGCCTCACGAGAGCGCCATCGCGATCCGTCCTTGCCGCCTCACGGGAGCGGTGGAACAACTGCAATGCCAGGAGTCCAGCGAGTTCCGGCTCGTCAGGCAACGCGTCGGCGGCTGTCGCAGTCAAGCGGATTGCTTGGTCAGCCACATCGGCGCGCGTCAACGTCTCCGCATCCGCGGCATGAGCGAGGTAGCCCTCGTTGAAAATGAGCCCCAGCACCGTCGTCAGCACGGCAGCGCGCTCATGCAGGTCCTCTGGGATCACCAGCGGAATGTTGGCTGCGCGGATCTTACGCTTGGCCCGCACCACGCGCTGCTGAACTGTTGCCTCCGGGAGCAGCAGCGCGGCAGCCACCTCCTGCGTCGTCAACCCTCCGGCAAGCCTCAACGTCAACGTGACCTGAGTGTCCTGCGACAACGCCGGGTGACAGCACAGCAGGAGCAACCTCAGCTGCTCATCACTCACCTCAGACAACTCGACAATGCGTGACTCGCTCGCCGCTGCCTCGACCGCACCGGCATCGGCATCGGCTACAGCTGTCTCCAACACTCGCGCATTGGTCGCAACCCGCCGCCCCTCCGCCAGGTTCCGACGCAAACGGTCAACTCCCGCGTTGCGCGCCACCACGTAAATCCACGCGGCCGCATCGTCCGGAACGCCGGCATCGGCCCACGTCACCGCACCCTTCGCGTACGCCTCCTGGAGACTGTCGTGTGCAATCTCCAAGTCACCCAGGCGGTCCGTGAGGAGGGCAAGCAAACGCCCACCCTCCTCACGGGCGACACACGACAGTGCCTCATCCGGCGTGATGACGGTCAGCGCCCCTAGAACTCGTCAGTGGGGAAAATGGGGCGCACTTCTACCGCACCAGTCCCCACCGGCAGTTTGCGCGCCCACCCAATCGCATCGTCCAAAGTGTCCACATCGATCAGGTAGTAGCCGCCCAAGTGCTCCTTGAGTTCCGCGAAGGGCCCGTCAGCGATCGTGGTCGAACCCTGGTGGTGCCGGACCGTCGTCGCGGTCTCAGCGCCCTGCAGCGCCTCGCCCCCAAGATTGACGCCAGCCTCATTCAGATCTTGGTCAAACTGACTCCAGGCAGCCATGTACTCATCAAAACCGTCCTCGCCAGGTTCTGGCGATGGAAGCGACGGATCCGATGCAATCAGCAGCAGGTATTTCATGATGAACCTCCAGGTCAATGAGCAAGGGCCTGTCCCCAGTCTCACCCTGACGACGCACAACGCGCCACAGATCGACATCCGTGGAGAGTCGGAAAGGACATAGGCGAGGGACGATGCTGAAGTCAGGTCACGCGGCCGAGGTCACGGTTCCGCTCTCCGGCGCTTGGTGATCCTCCGGTGGTCAAAAAACCCGCCAGCAGCACCAACCATCACGCCAATTGCCACAAAGGAAGCGTCCCAATATTCGCCATCGCCAGTGATCAACCCGAGCAACAGGTAAACCACCGCGAAGACAACGCCCATCCCGAGGGCTCCTAGCGTCACACGCGCGAACACGGGATCACGCTCCATACGACCGGGATGCGGGAAATGTGCGCCAACTGGATCTCGACGCACCTTCCCTGAGCCTGAGCGGTCTTAAAGGTGTCTTCACTTCAGTACAGCCCCCTAGATCAGAACGCCCACACCCTATTGTGTGGCGTTGCGCAGACGGTAGATCGATCTGCGCGCCCTGTCCACCGGTAGGAGTTCACTAGGCAGGCGCGGTCAGAATCGCGCGGGCTGCCGGAAGACCCAAACTCACCGGCGCATCAGCGACCATCAACTCCACAGTTCCCGCGGCGGGATGGTGAGCGGCGACAGTCAACTCCGTACCGATGTCTAGCCCCACGGAACGCAGGTGTTGCAGGAGGTCTGAGTCGTCGTCCCAGACCCGGGCAATGCGAACTTCGGCTCCAGGCGTGACGTCGGGGAGCGCCGTCAGGGTTTCCTCGGGGAGTTCGCCGTTCGCGCTGGGGATGGGATCACCATGGGGATCGTGAGTGGGCTGGCCGAGCTTCTCTGCCAAACGCTCCACGAACGTGTCGGACACGGCGTGCTCCAAGACTTCGGCCTCGTCATGGACCTCGTGCCAGCCGTATCCGAGATAGTCGACCAGGAACGTTTCCACCAGCCGATGCTTGCGGACCGTCGCGAGCGCAATGGTTTCGCCCTCAGGGGTCAGGGAGATGCTGCCGTACCGCACATGGGTAATGAGGCCGCGGGCAGCAAGTTTCTTCACTACCTCAGACACCGAGGACGGTGACAGCGCGAGCCGCTGAGACAGCGCCGTCACGGTCACGGGTCCGTCGGACCACTCGGAGGCGTTGAAGATGGCCTTCAGGTAGTCCTCGGTCACGGTGGGTCCCGCCATGGCCTGGATCCTTTCGTCGCGCGAAGTCGCTCGGTTCAGGTCCTATTGTTCCGCATCTTGTTGCGCATCGTCCCGCTCCCCACCCGCCCCCTTTCACGCCAAATGGCTCCATTTCGCTGTCTTCGCGGCTCAAGACAGCGAGAAAGTGCCACTCCGCGTGAGCCGTGGGCGGCGCTCAGCCCAAGCATCGTCCCTATGCAATTCCCTATGCGTTACAGGCCTTTCACTGCGGTCTCTTCACCACGGTGCTGTTGCGCCGGCACACGCCACCGCCGTGAGGCTGGAGTGGAAGAAAATGCGCGTCTAGAGGTCTCTAGACAGCGAAATGGAGCCATTTGGCGGAGAGAGGGGGCGGCGGTGGCGGCGGGTCGGGCGGGTGCGGCGGGTGCGGACTGCACGCGTCAGCACACCATGACGGGGACTCAGCAAGTACACCAGCCCAAAGAACACACCCTGCGTGACCACCACAAGCCCACCGGACGACGCATCGAACCAGTAACTCAAGTAGATGCCCACCACAGAACACAGCGCCGATGTGAGGGGAGCCACCCACAGCATCGTCCGGAACGAATCGGTCAAGAGGTACGCCGTAGCACCAGGAATGATGAGCAGCGCCACCACCAGGATCACTCCGACAACCTGCAGGGCAACCACACACGTCACGGCAAGCAGACCCAGCAGGAGCCAGCCCAGACGCTTGGGGTTCAGACCGATGGCGTGAGCGTGGGTGGGGTCAAAGGCAAACAGAGTCAGGTCACGGCGCTTGAACAGCACGACCACCAGCACGATCGCCGCGAGCACGCCCACCTGCCACAGGTCCGATGCCGACACACCCAGGATGTTGCCGAACAGAATGTGCGAGAGGTCAGTCTGAGACGGCACCACTGACACCAGCACCAGGCCCAACGCAAACAGCGTCGTGAAGACAATGCCGATCGACGCGTCCTCTTTGATTCGGCTCGTGCCACGCAACACGCCGATCATGACGACCGCCAACACCCCAAACGCGAGCGCCCCCACTGCGAACGGAGCCCCGATCACATAGGCCAACACCACCCCGGGCAGCACCGCGTGCGACACGGCGTCACCCATCAGCGACCACCCCACCAGCACCAGCCAGCACGACAGCAACGCACACACCACCGCCGCCATCACCGTCACGACGAGTGCACGGACCATGAAGTCGTACTGCAGCGGCTCCATGATGACGTCGATGAGATTCATGCGGCACCGCCAGAGTCCGCGTCACCGGTGAGGTCAAGCCCAAAGGCGCGCGTCAGATTCCGCGGCTCAAGGGCTCCCTCAACATCACCCTGATACAGCACCGTGCGCAACAACAAGATGGCCTGATCGGCGAGCGTCGGCAACGCGTGCAGATCATGCGTCGACACCAGCACAGTGCGCCCTTCGGCGGCGAGTTCGCGCAGCAACGTGATGATCGTGCCCTCGGAACGCTTATCCACCCCAGCAAACGGCTCATCAAGCAACATCAACGACGCCTCCTGAGCAATCCCGCGCGCCACAAAAGCACGCTTGCGTTGACCACCCGAGAGGCGACCGATCTGCCGGTCAGCCAAGTCCGTGAGGTCCACGCGCTCCAAGGCATGAGCAACCGCGGCACGGTCAGCCGCGCGGGCCCGACGCGTTGGCCCCATATGCCCATAGCGGCCCATCATCACCACATCACCAACGGACAGTGGAAAGTCCCAGTCCACGTCCTCACTCTGGGGGACATACGCCACCTGCTGGGCACGTCTGGCCACACCGGCATCGGCCCCCTCCACCCGAATGCGACCCTGCTGCGGCGTGACAACTCCCATGATCGACTTGAACAGCGTCGACTTACCCGAGCCGTTCATACCGATGAGCCCCGTCACGCGCCCAGGCTCAAGGGAGAACGTGCAATCCCGCAGCGCTTGGACGTCGCCATAAGAAACGCTGAGGCCGTCGACCTCGAGCGCCAGCTCCGATGGAGTGCTCACCCTTCACCGCCAGTCAGCCCCGTGACGATCAGGTCGATGTCGTGGCTCAGGAGATCCAGATACGTCGGCACCGGGCCATCCGACTCCGACAGCGAGTCCACATACAACGTCCCACCAAACTCGGCGCCGGTGGCATCGACTACCTGCTGCATGGCCTTGTCTGAGACTGTCGACTCACAGAACACGGCAGGGACCTCATATGTATCCACGTACTCGATGGCCGCCGCCACCTGTTGCGGAGTGGCCTGCTGCTCAGCGTTGACGGGCCACAGGTACACCTCCGTCAGGTCAGCATCGCGCGCCAAGTAGGAGAACGCCCCCTCGCACGTGACGAGCGCCCGGTGACTCTCCGGAATCTCAGCAAGCGCGGCGTCGAGATTATCGGCAGTGGCCTGGATTTGCGCCTGATAGTCAGCTCCGCGCGACTCATACTCTGCAGCATTGGCCGGGTCCAAGTCGCCGAACGCCGCCACCATCTGGTCGATGTACAACTGCGCATCCGAGGGACTCATCCAGGCGTGCGGATTGGGAGTCCCGGCATACGCGTCGGCGGCAATGTCGATGGGCTCCACATCGGCTGAGACAACGACATGCGGGGCCTCGACGGTCTCCACAAACTGCGCGAACCATGCCTCAAGCCCTAGACCGTTGTCGAGAATGAGGTCCGCGTCCTGCGCCGTACGGATGTCCCCCGGTGTGGGCTCGTAGCCGTGGATCTCGGAGCCGACCTTGGTGATGGACTCCACTCGCAGATCGTCGCCAGCCACGTTGCGTGCCATGTCCGCAAGCACGGTGAAGGTCGTCAGAACCAAGGGCGCATCGTCTGGGGCGTCGCTTGTTGCCGCGCTATTGGAGGTGCTTGTTGCACATGATGACAGCGTCAGCATGAGTGCGAGCGCGCCGGCAACGGTGGCGGTGTGACGCACGCTCCTCGGGCGAAAGTTCGGCATACCGAAAACTATAGTCCGGAACGCCGTCCTCGGACACTGCGAGCCACCCGGGCTGGACACTTTGAACCAAAGGTGACTGCGGCGCGCCGGGCGGATGCGGCGCGAGGATGCCTGCATCGGCGTGTCGGAGGGGCTACCGGTTCGTAGTGAAACGACGGCATGACCGGTTCGCAGTGAAATGACGGCAGGGCCGGTTCGCAGTGAAATGACGGCAGGGCCGGTTCGCAGTGAAACGACGGCAGCTGGGCGCAACGGCTGCTAGCCCTGATGCCCCGCATCAATGTCGCCGTGCTGACGAATCCACGCATGCATCGCAATCGCACCCGCTGCGCCTGCATTGATAGACCGCGTGGAACCGTACTGACCGATCGCCAGAGTGGCATCGGCCGCCTCTCGCACCGCGTCCGTGAGCCCCACGGACTCCTGGCCCAGCACCAGCACACAGTCCTTGGGCATCTCAAACGTCTCCATCGGCACAGATCCAGGCAGATTGTCGATGCCAATCACCGTCAGACCCTCGCCATGAGCCCACTCGACAAACTCCTCGACTGTCGGGTGATGGCGTACATGCTGGTAGCGGTCGGTGACCATCGCTCCACGACGATTCCACCGGCGCCGCCCCACAATGTGCACTTCACGTGCCAGGAACGCATTCGCGGTCCGCACCACAGAGCCGATGTTGAAGTCGTGTTGCCAATTCTCGATGGCTACGTGGAACGAGTGACGGCGCTCGTCAAGATCGGCAACGATCGCATCATGGCGCCAATACCGGTAGCGGTCGGTCACGTTGCGACGGTCGCCGTCACGCAGCAGTTCAGGGTCAAGGCGTGGGTCGTCGGGCCACGCCGACTCCCCGCCGGGATACGGGCCGATGCCGTGACTGGGCTCCGTGTCACCTTCGGGTTCGGCTGACTCGGCCGGCTCGGCTGGCTCAGTAGGCTCGGCAGGCACCAGGGAATCGGACGCGCTCATGCGAGCTCAACCGTCAGTGCGTGCGCGGCCGCTCGAGCGCGGTCACATGCGATCTCCACACTCTCGCCGCGCGCAACGGTCACTGCGATGCGGCGCCGGCCGTCCACACGAGGCTTGCCAAAGAGCCTCACATCAGTCTCGGGAACCGCGAGCGCCTGCTCGATTCCCCCGATGATGGGCACGCCGTTCCCTTCCGCCAACACTGCACACGACGCGGCCGGAACAGTCTCGATGTGCTCGGGCAGTGGCAAACCAAGAATGGCGCGCGCATGCAACGCGAACTCGCTCAAGCGTTGAGACGCCAACGTCACCAATCCGGTGTCGTGCGGACGCGGTGATACCTCGTTAAACAGCACCTCGTCGCCCCGCACAAACAGCTCCACGCCAAAGACGCCGTAACCGCCCAGCGCGTCCGTGACTTGCCCGGCAATCTCTCGCGCACGCGCAGCGGCAGCATCAGACATCGGCTGAGGCTGCCACGACTTGCGATAGTCACCGTCGGCCTGGACGTGGCCGATGGGATCAAGGAACGTTGTCCCGCCCGCATGCCGCACCGTCAACTGGGTGATCTCGTAGTCAAACTCCACAAACGCCTCGACAATGAGCCGCGTACCCGACGCCCGGCCCCCGGCGAGCGCATAGTCCCAGGCACCCGAAGCATCGGCCGGTTCCCGCACCACCGACTGCCCCTTACCTGAGGACGACATCACCGGCTTCACCACGCACGGCGTACCCAACTCGGCGACCGCGGACTCCAGTCCCGCCAACGAATCCACAAACCGGAACGGCGACGTCGGCAGGCCAAGTTCCTCGGCGGCGAGCGTGCGAATACCTTCACGATCCATCGTGAGGCGTGCAGCACGAGCCGTCGGAATCACCGTGGCCTCCCCCGCGGCCTCAACCTCCACCAACACCTCCGTGGCCAGCGCCTCAATCTCGGGAACAATCAGATGAGGCTGCTCAGAAGCAACCACCGCGCGTAGAGCTTCCGCGTCAAGCATGTCGATGACGCGGCTGCGGTGCGCCACCTGCATGGCCGGAGCATCCGGATAGCGATCGACTGCGACCACCTCCACACCTAAGCGCATCAGTTCAATCGCGACTTCCTTACCCAACTCACCCGAGCCCAACAGGAGGACGCGGGTAGCGTGTGCGGTCAGCGGCGTGCCCAGAGAGGTCATGCGGATAGTGTGCCACCGCTGGCGCGGACCCCGTGGGCACAAAGGACTGTTCTAGGGCGCGAAATCTGCGCCGTAGAGGTGGTGCGGGATGGCGTCTCTGATCCGTGCGAGCGTCGCCACTTCTGCGTCCAGCCAGTCCAGCGAGTGACCTCCCCCGACGCGCTGCAGCACCAGTTGGTTGCCGTCGACTGCCATCCACATGCTGCGGCGCGACAGGTCAAGCATGAGCGAAACGACGGTGGGAGTGAGGAGCGCGAGCGCGTCCTGGGTATCTCCCTGTGCGAGTAGCCACCGACGGTTGAAGTCCGCGGACTCAACGTCGAGGGAACTCCCGAGGGTCCGCTCGACGTGGCGGAGGGATGTGGGACCAAACGCGACGGGGCGCAGACTGCCTGGCAGTGTGATGGCGAGAACCTGGCGAGTATCGGCACCGCGCAGTTCCGGAGCCACACGCTTGCTGACCCCGTTGACGGCGGCGTCCACGGGGCTGATGCGGTGGAGCGAGTGCGCTACCGGGCTCAGCGACACGTGGCGGAACGTCAGGAACGCAGTCCCAGCGAGTTCTCCGTTCACCACGTGCTCCGCGGATTGATCCGCACGGTCAAACGGCGTCACGGTGAACAGCGACAGCACCTCATCCTGACGTGACGTGTAGGTCAGCCCTTGCCGCAGTGCGCTCTCCCGAATGGTGTTGCCACCGCGTTGATAGCGACGTCGCATCCACCACCACAGTGCCGCGATACCGCCCAGGATGAGGAACGGAATGAGGGGTTCGAACACGGTGGGCCAGCGGACCTAGAAGCGGACGTCGGGAGTTTGCCGTGCGGCGGGCTCGATGACTTCGAAGTACTCTTCGCGCTGGAAGGCGAACATGCCAGCGACCACTGACGAGGGGAACACTTCAATCTTGGTGTTGAGGGTGCGGACGTTGGCGTTGTAGATCCGCCGGCCGGCAGCAATCCTGTCCTCTGTGTTGGCGAGCTCGCGCTGCAATTCCATGAACTGCGCATTGGCCTTGAGGTCGGGATAACTCTCCGAGAGGGCAAACAGTTGACTCAGCGCGGCCGTCAACGCGTTCTCTTGTGCACCCTGTTGGGCGGGGCTGGAACCGGGAGCCGAGGCCGCCGAGCGTGCCTCAATGACCGCCTGCAGGGTTTCCCGTTCGTGGGCGGCGTAGCCCTTGACGGTCTCCACCAGATTGGGGATCAGATTATGGCGACGCTGGAGTTCCACGTCGATCTGGCGCCAGGACTCCTGCACCAGATTGCGCACCTTGATGAGCGAGTTGTAGAGCGCGATGCCCCACAAGATCAGCAGCACCACCACCAGTGCCAGAGCGACAAAGAACCATTCCACGTCATGACCCCCTCGGTCTTGCCGGTGAGTCTAGCGGTACGTCCGTCGCCAGTCCTCGTTGACGCCTCCCGTGCCATCGTGCCCGATGCCGGTGTAGCGACGGGAATTCAACACCCCGCCTTCTGTTGCCCACGCGGGGCCGGCGTTCGCGTCCCTTGCTGCAGCACCGGTCGCGCCGTACCCGAGTTCGCGGAACTCCCGCACCACATGCTCGGGGATGCGCCGCGCAATGCCTGTCACCAGCGCTAGCCGGGACGCAAGATCTGCGGTGGCTACCCGGCCGGCCTCCCACACGTACACCGCGGAACCCTCAATGCGAATGGTCTTGCCCACGGCATCGGCCGCTGTCAGTCGCTCGATCATCCTGGGGTCCAGGACAGCGTGTGCGTAGCGCTGATCGTCGGCGATGACGCGCCACATCTCATTGAACTCATGTGACTCGGTGTCGAGATCACCCTTGTTCCACACGCGCAACGACGCCTGTCCCAGGCCCTGAGGGACAAGTTCAAGGCGGGGCAGGTTGACGTCCAGTTCCGCCAAACTCACCTGGTGCGACACGGCACCGGAGGTTGAGGAGTCGTCATTCCGGGACTCATAGACGTGGACAAAGGACGCGCATTGGTGGCCGTTGAAGTTTCCTGCGACGACTGACTCTTGGCGCGTGATGTCTCCGACGCCAAAGGGGTAGCTCGCGAATCGCTGCGAGTAGGCGCTCGTCTGACTCGCATAATCCCAGCCGTGGTCGCGAGCGAATGCCTGGTATTCGTCTCGGTGGCGCAGGGCGGACCACGCATCGAACGCAAGCCAGAGCAAGCCCACCACCAGGATCGCGAGCGCGACACCCAACACTGCACTGCCGCCGTAAGGCCCCAGAACTCCCACGAGTCCCAGGATGGCGAGCGACGCGGGAAGTGCCCACCGCCACAGCGTCGCCATCGAGATCATGACGTCACTGTATTGCGCCCCGGGGGACCGGCCAAGAATCTTCCGTCACACGGATGGGGTAAGGCCGATGCCTGGGGTTGCCTGGCTGAGTTGAGGGCCAGGTTAGTTCAGGCCCAGATCGTCCAGTCCGAACAGCGAGATGTACGGCAGACCCTCAGCTTCAATCTTTTCGCGGGCGCCCGTGTCACGGTCAACGATCACTGCGACGGCAGCGACGGTGGCGCCGGCCTCGCGGATCGCTTCGACGGCGGTCAGCACGGAACCACCGGTCGTTGACGTGTCCTCAACAGCAATCACGGTGCGGCCAGCAATGTCCGGCCCCTCGATGCGGCGCTGGAGGCCATGAGCCTTGTTCTCCTTGCGCACCACGAACGAGTCGAGGTCGAGGCCACGCGACGCCGCTGCGTGCATCAAGGCGGTGGCTACCGGGTCAGCGCCGAGTGTGAGACCACCGGTGGCGTCAACATCGGCGGGGCCGAAGCCGTTGACTTCGAGGTGGTCGAGCAGCACGTGGCCGACGAGTGGTGCGGCACGGTGGTGGAGGGTGACACGGCGCAGGTCGACGTAGTACTCGGCCTCCTTGCCGGAGGCGAGGGTGATGCGGCCGTGAACGACAGCCAGGTCCTTGATGAGATCGCGCAGTTGTTCGCGGGGCGTCAGGGAAGTCATGCGGCCAGACTACCGCCCACCCCTCCTCGCCAAATGGCTCCATTTCGCCGTTTTGGCACCTCTAGACAGCGAAATGGAGCCATTTGGCGAGGGAAAGGCGGGGGGAAAGTGGGGAGGTGGGGTCAGCGCGAGCGCATCGAGTTCATCTTGCGCGTCAGTGCCGAGGGCGTCACACGCATCAGCCACCCAGCAACCGCGTAGCGAGCCGAAGGCGTCACCACCACGTCCTGACGACGCACCGCCGCGAGCGCAGAAGTCACCACTTGCTCGGCAGTCAACCACGCCGCAGCCGGGTAGTCCCCACGCATGTGCTCGAGCGTGGGATGGGAATGGAACTCCGTCACCGTCAAGCCCGGCAGCACAGCCGTGGCCGTCACGCCAGTCCCGTGAAGCTGGCTGGCGAGTGCCTCAGTGAAGTCCAGGACCCAACGCTTATGTGCGGCATACGTGGTGTTCGCTAAATGCGCCGCGATGGACGACACATTCAAGATTGCGCCATGTCCACGTTCCACCATGCCCTTCGCAGCCACCTGGGACAGGCGCAGCGGGGTAGCAATCAGCACATCGAGAACGGCTTTCTCGGTCTCCCAATCAGAATCGATCACATCCTGACCGATGCCGTAGCCCGCGTTGTTGACCAACAGGCTCACCGGCCGCTCGGCGTCACCCAGACGCTCAGCCACCGCATCGAGATCTGCCGCGTCGGACAGGTCTGCGACGAGCACCTCAACGTCCACACCCGCCGCCCCGCGGATCTGTGCCGCGAGAGTCTCCAAGGCATCGGCGCTACGAGCAACCAACACCAAATCGTGCCGTCCCGCCGCCAACTGCCAAGCGAATTCCGCGCCAAGTCCCTTAGACGCGCCCGTAATCAATGCTGTAGCCATCCCTCCAGCCTAAGCCGCACGGCCGCGACCGGTAGCGTGGGGGCATGCGATTGGCCACCTGGAATGTGAACTCCGTCCGCGCGCGCAGCGAGCGCATCATCGACTGGCTGGAAAAGTCAGACACCGACGTCCTGGCAATGCAAGAAATCAAGTGCAAGCCAGAGCAGTTCCCCCGCGAGCCCTTCGAGGCCGCAGGCTACGAACTCGCCATTCACGGCCTCAACCAGTGGAACGGCGTCGCCATCGCCTCCCGTGTGGGCATCGAGAACGTCGAGACGTCCTTCCCCGGCCAACCTGCGTTCGGCAAACCCGGCCAGGAACCCATCGTGGAAGCACGCGCCCTCGGAGCGACCTGTGGCGACGTACGCGTCTGGAGTCTCTACGTCCCTAACGGGCGCGGCCTCAACGACCCCCACTACGCCTACAAGTTGCAGTTCCTGGACGTCCTCAAAGAACAGGCACGGCAATGGGCCGATGCCCCAACGGCACTGGTCGGAGACTTCAACGTCGCGCCACTCACCACAGATATGTGGTCGGAAGCCGATGCCGATGCTGAAACGCACGTCACCCCCGAGGCACGTGCCGCATTCCACGCCTTTGCTGATGCCGGCTACGAGGAACTCTCACGACGCTTTATCCCCGACGAAGGCAAGTACACCTTCTGGGACTACAAGCAGCTCCGCTTCCCCAAGAACGAGGGCATGCGCATCGACTTTATCTACGGTTCGCAGGCGCTCGCTGACAAGGCCACGGGAGTCACGATCGACCGCGACGAACGCAAGGGCAAAGGTGCTTCCGACCACGTCCCCGTGATCCTGGACTTGGAGGACTAGTGGCCGACAGCGACGAGGCACAGCAGCCCGATGAAAAGACGCCTCCTGGGCCCGCGTTCACGCCGCCCGGCGCTGTGCCGCCGGTGGCCCCGCCGCACCAGGCTCACCCCACCCAGCCGACCCAGCCCGGCACTTCCGCACAGGCCAGCCCTCCCGTACAGTCCGGCCCGTACGCCCAACCGGGGCCTTATGCGCAGCCCGGTCCATATGCGCAGCCCGGTCCATACGCCCAACCTGGTCCATACGCCCAACCTGGCTCGTATGCGCCACGTCAGACGCCAGGATCGGTGCCTCCGCGCGCCTCCAAGGGTGGCGCTCCGCGTTGGGTGTGGTGGACTGTCGCGGGCGCGGGTGTCGCCATCATCGCTGGCATGGTGTGGGGCGGCGCCCTCGCTGTATCGTCCGCTCAGACCAGTCCCGCGGACCCTGACGCCACAGGGTCGATGCACTCCCTCAGCGTCGTGGAAGGCATGTGCCTTGAGGACTCACCAGGCGACGGCGCGGTCGACGAGGTCACAGTGGTGCCGTGCGAGACTGCTCACGGAGCTCAAGTAGTGGCACAAAGCACAGTGCGATACGAGATCTATCCCGGACACGAAGTGTTGCTGGACGAGGTAGACGAGTTCTGCACACCACGCATCCCCCGCAACCTTCCAGACGGCAGTGAATGGACGGCGTGGATTCCCACGAGCGATTCGTGGACTCGGGGAGACCGCACCATCACATGTCTGGTGACATCGTCTCCGGACTCCACGACCGACCTGCTGCAGGGCTCGTCGAACGTGGGCCGAGGAACGGTGGACTCAACTGAAGAGGACGACAGCGGTCACGAGCAGGGCGCTTAGTTTGAGCGCGCTGCGATGGTGTCGAGAATGCTCTGATCACCAATGGCAGCTAGCCACTCCAAGACGTTGGACGGCGTCGCAGGATTCCCTGCTACTGCGGCCCGCGCTTCAGGATGCCGGTACGCGATGTGTGCGAGTTCGTTGGCCGGAGTTTCTGGGTTGGCGGCACGGCAGCGGGCGTCGATACCGTTCTGAAGTTCGGTGTGAACGGTAACGCTTGGCTGGTTGCGTCCGGAACACGGTGACGTGACCGGTTGCTCGCCTTGGGAACTTTCAAACGCTGCGGCGCCTGTGTCTGGCACATCGGCGTCTGCACCGACAACGTGACCTGCCATGTGCGCTGCGGCGGCACTCTGGGCTGGCATTGCCGTGTGGCCGGAACCGGGGAAACCGTCGCGCCAGAGCCCAAGAAGTACGGCCAGCGGGATGAGTGGCAAGCACCACATTGCTGGTGGGATGGCGATGCCGTAGTCAGCAGTCAGGGCCAACGCTGCCGCGAGGAGACCTGCGGACAGTAATCCGTAGGCCCCTCGCGCGCGTCGGTCCAGCATCACGCGCGGCATGAAGCCGAGCGCGACCACTACACCGAATAGCACGCCTGTGGCGACGAGGATTGACTCCCCACCTACATTCCACATGCGCCCCCCTTGGCTATTCGTATCCCCCCTTGCAGGTCGAGAGGCGGCCTGCGATGGCATCAGGCCGCCTCTCGTAAATCACACTCTGGCACCGTGCGATACCCCCGTAAAGCCCTTATTTATGTGGGCAGTAACTCTGGGGGCAGCAACGTCAGGGGCACACCCCCGCGTACCCGACATCCGCATCGGCCCGGCAGCCTGACCCGAGGCCGGTGCGTAGAGCGCTATCGTGGCGCCATACGGACCATCCCGACGCAGAGGAGGACCGATGGCGAAACCCCACGTCATCGCGCTCGTTGAAGACCACGCGCTCATCTCGCTGGGCTTCGGTGACCTCATTGCAAAGACAGATGACATCACCTTGCGGGCGTGTGTGGAGTCCGTCGCTACTCTCCCTGACGAACACCTCGATCTGGTGGTCCTCGATCTCAGGCTTGCGGACGGCTCGCAGCCATCGGACAACGTTGCCGCTGTGCTCGACCGCGGTGTACCCGTACTGATCTATACCGGGGCCGAAGATCGAGACCTCATCCAATCGGCCGCCCGCTCCGGCGCCGCTGGACTGGTACGCAAGTCCGCTCCCCCCGAGGAACTCCTCGAAGCGATCCGCACCGCAGCAAGCGGCGGCGCGGTCTTCACGACGGACTGGGCTGCCGCAATCGATGCGGACCGGGACCTGCCCGATGCCGGTCTCAGCGACCGCGAATCTGAGGTCCTCGCCATGTACGCGGCCGGGGAAACGGCGCAAACAGTGGCACGCCACCTGGGCATCTCACGCAACACCGTAAGCGACTACGTCCTAAGGATCCGACGCAAGTACTCGATGGTGGGACGAGACGCCACCACACGCGTGGACCTCTACAGACGGGCCATTGAAGACGGCCTGATCTAATGGCGACGTCCGGCGAGCATGCCGCTCGCGAGCGCGTCCAACGCATGCTGTACTTCGCATCCGGCATTGGCGCACTTGTCTTTGGCTATCTCCTCGTCCCCGGCAGCTCCGGGATCGCGAGCTCCTACGACCAGATTGCCCCGTGGTACTGGTGGTTTGCCATGGCCGTTGCTGTGGCGGTCCCCGCATCGTTCATCCTCATCGCCTTCCTCCTTCCATTGCGCGTCCTGCACGCGATCGCCTTGTTCTGCGTGGGTGGATTTTTGGTCGCGGAGTTGCTGTGGGTGCCAGCCATGCATGACCTCACACTCGACGAGAACGGGACGCCGTGGCTGCATGGCATCAATGCGCTGCCGTCAACCCTTGCGGGGGTGGTGATTCGCTCGCGTGCAGCCTGGGTAGTGCCGGTCTCGCAACTGTTCCTGGTGCCGATTGGGCAGCTTTCGGCATCGAACATCGACGTGACTGATGCCGTGCTCAACGGGTGCGGCGCCATCATCTTCTGCTCAATTCTCACCGCCATGGCGAGCGCCGTCGTTGGCGCTGGCGGGCAACTTGACCGCACCACTGCCGAGGCGAAGTCACTCGCGGCCGCAGATGCGACAGCGCGCGCTCGCGAGCGAGAGCACGCCCGCATCAATGCGATCGTCCACGATGACGTCATGTCGGTGCTCTTGACGGCCGGCCGCAGTGGTGTGACGGACGAGGTCCGTACCCAGGCGCGCAACGCGCAACAGTCGATTCGCACCATGGCGGACACGGACGGCCCCACCACCCGGACATACACACCAGAGCAGTTTCAGGCCGCCATACGAGCCACGACGGCCGATGCCGGCATGGCTGTCGACGTGACACTGCCCGCAACCTCGGGTCGTGATGTCCCCGGCGCAGTGGTCGAGGCGGTCTCGGAAGCGGTCGCTGAGGCGCTACGCAACTGTGGACGACATGCGGGCGAGGGAGCACGCGTCACAGTCGAATCATCCGTGACCGACTCGGGCGTGGTGGTGGAGGTCATGGACGACGGGCAAGGCTTTGACCCCAAGGCCACCGACCCAGGCAGGCTCGGCATTGCGGTCTCCATTGGGGAGCGCATGCAGCAGCTCCCGGGCGGGTCCTCACGCGTCGAGTCCAGGCCCGGCGCAGGCACCACCGTCACCTTGGGTTGGGTGCACCCATGAACCGCATCTCCACCATCACTCCCGCCGATCTGCTGCCTGTCAGTGGCAAACCCGCACGCGCCCTGCTGGTGCTGTTCGCCGTCACCAACCTGGCCTTCGCGTGGGGCACACTCGATGATGTCCAACGTCCCTGGCAAGCATTCGTGGCGGTCGTCATCATTTCTGGCGCGGGGTTCTGGGTGACACGCTCGCGTCCATACCCCTTCCCGCTCGCCGACTCCTTCGTCACGCTCGCACTGTTGGGCGCTGGGGCTCTTGCAGCCTTTACCAACCTCGACGGACCCGCCGATGCGAGCCGGGCCAGCTGGCACATCGGTTCCGTTACGTGGGTGTTGTTCCTGCTCGCAGTCCGCGGGCGCATCGGATACGCGTGGCTTGGGATGGCCCTACTCATTGTTCACACGATGGGCTGGGAGATCCGCACCGGAGATACGGCCCTCGCCGCACTGGGGACACTCGACACACACATCGGCATCCTGGTGGTCGGCACTCTCTTTGCACTGGCCCTACGGCGCTCAGGACGAGACATCGCACAGGTGAATGCCCGAGCCATGGACGTTGCTACCAGCACTGCGATCACCGGTGCTGCTGCAGAGATTCGCCGTACTCGAGTCAAAGAGCTCACCGCCTTTGTGATGCCGTTGCTGGACCGCGTGGCGTCCCCTGAACCACTCACCGAGGATGAACGAGGAGTCATCAGCCGGGCCGAGGCCCAGTTGCGTGACGGCGTTCGCGGCAGGGCTGTCGCGCTTCCCGATGTGGTCGAAGCGACCGACAAGGCACGCGCACGAGGTGTCCACATTGCGTTGCTGGACGACCGCGGGACACCGATCTCGGACGGCCACGTGCTCGAACGCATCGTGACCAGTGCCGTGAACGTCATCGATGCCGCGCAGGGTGGCACCGTGACGATTCGACTCCTGCCGCCAGGCCGCACCGCCGTGCTGACGATCACTGCCGTCGACGGTGACAACGTCACCCGAGTCTCGCTGGACGCGCAAGGCGAACCACTCGACCGGTAGCGGGACCACACACAAGCGCGTCGGACTCACCACCCGACGCCCGGGTACCAAGTCCACACAGACACAGCAAACGGCGCCCGCTCCCATCAGAGAGCGAGCGCCGTTGAGCTCTCTAGCGGAAGTGCGTTACTTCTGGATTGCCTTCGCCTTGAGTGCGTCGAACTCTTCCTGAGTGATGGCACCCGAGTCCAGCAGCTCCTTCGCTGCCTTGATCTCACTTGCACCGCCAGCCTCAGACATCAGACCCTTGGTGTACTCCACCTGAGCCTTGTGCACCTGAGCAGCCTGATCAGCGTCGCGCTTGGCCATGCCCTTGCCGCGAGCGATGAGGTAGACCAGTGCACCCAGCACCGGCAGGAAGATGACGAACAGCACCCAGAGGGTCTTTCCAAAGCCGCCCAAGTCGTGGTCACGGAAAATGTCCATCAGGATGCGGATGATGACGACAAAGAACGCCACCATGACGAAGATCCACAGCGTGAACAGCAGGATCGACAGGAAGTCAGCAAAGAAATCCACGGAAAACTCCTCGAGCAAAATGAAGATAGTTATGCCGCGGTCGCGACAACAAACCCACCTTATCCTGCTGGCGCCCCGAGAACTAGCCGACGCAGCGTAGTAAGCGGCACCATCCCATAGCCGAGCACAGTGTCGTGGAAGCCCTTGATGTCAAAGCCCTCCCGAGCCTCGGCTTCGCGCCGGATGGCCTGAATTTCCCGGCGGCCAACCATGTACGACAACGCCTGTCCCGGCAGACCGATGTACCGGTCCACTTCTTGAGTGATCTGGTCCACACTCATGGGGCAGTGTGCCGCCATGTAGTCGATCGCGTCCTGACGACTCCAGCCCAACGCGTGCATGCCGGTGTCGACAACCAAACGGCAAGCCCGCAGCGAATCCGCGGCCAGCATTCCCACACGCGCAAGGTCAGAACTGTAGAGGCCCATCTCATCCGCGAGACGCTCGGTGTACAGTCCCCAACCCTCGAGATAGGCCGTCACACCCAGGTGCTTCACCACGGGGTGCAGGTCCTGCGACTCCTCGTGCAACGCGAACTGCAGGTGGTGGCCAGGGATGGCCTCGTGAAACGCGATCGCTTCAAGTTCATACGTTGACCACGCCGCAGGGTTACCGGCATTGAAAAAGAACTCACCCGGCTTGCCCGTCTCAAGAGACGGAGCCGAATAGAACGCAGTGGGCCCAGATTCTGTGGCATGAGCCACGCACTCGGAGGTCGGTAGCGTCCCAAACCACTCCGGGGCTGCCAGGTTGGCACGGTCCAATGCCGCCATCGCGTCAGCAACAATGTCCTCGCCTGAGGAATAGTGCATCGAAGTGTCGTCACGGAGCAGGCGGTAGATCGTTGCAATGTCGTCAGTGCCCAATAGCGGCCCGGCAACCTTGAGGTACTCCGCTTCAAGCTCTTCGATCACCGCCAAGCCCAGGTCGTGGACCTCCTGCGCTGTCATCGGCAACGTCGTATGCCCCTGCACCAATGCTTCGTAGTGCGCGGCGCCGCCTTCGAGGTGCACCAAACCCGGCTCGGAATCATCTCGACCACGTCGTGCGACGTCCACCAAGGCATCGGCCGTCCGCTGCAAAGCCGGCACCACATCGCCGGACACGACAGCCCTCACACGCTCCTGCCACGCCTGAGAGTCCGACGACTCGGCTGGCGGGTTCTGCGCCAACAACGGTGCGGGGTCTGCGGCCAGATCCGCCATCCCCTGCGCACTTTGGCGCAGATGCGAAGCCAACGCCACACGCCCCGACAATGCCGCAACCTGAACTGCGGCTGCCATGTCATCCAGCATCGCTGGCAACGCAGCCAGCTTGGCAACGTAACGCTCACCATCAGCATCGGTGGTCAACGGGAAACGCCCCAAGAACACCTGCGCCAGAGGCATCACACCCATGTGCGGGTTGACTGCCTCCAACTCGCTGAACCACGTCAAACTCACGGCACGCTGAGTTGCCGTATGCACCAGCGAGTCACGCAACGACACCTCGCGAGGGTCAGACTCATCGATCTCCAGCGCCGCCGCACGTGCGGCAAAGTCGCGCAAGGCGTCTTGTTGCTCGTGAATGCCCGCTGGGGAGAGGTCCTCCCAACGCTCAAGGGCGTCAAGAGAACCGCTCCACAGCAGCCGGAGTACGTCGGCTTCCTGTCGAAAGGCGAAGTACTCGTCGGCAAGTGCTTTCAACTCAGTCATTCTCCGACTGTAACCCGGCGGCGGCTACCGGCCACCACGAGTCCGCCACCAGCGATCAGCAGGCCAAGCGCGAGCAGCACACCCGGGAGGGGGTCAGCGCCTGTGTGGGCGAGGACCTGGGCCGGCGGCACACGGTTGCCATCGCTGGGGTGGGCGGTGACATCGGTGGTGACACTGGGGGTTGAAGGGACCGATGTGGTGGTGCTAGGCGTCGAGGGCGTCCGCAGTGCGGGGACCAACGGGGGTGTGGCTACCGGAGTTGGGGTCGGCACTTGGTTCGGCACCTGGTGAGGCGAGTTCACGGCAGTAGGAGCGGGAACCAGAGCCGTCGGGTTCTCCAGCCCCACCGCGACGGTACCGTCGGTACCTGCGACCTGAGCTGCACGCTGTGCGACCTGCTGTACGTGTGCACCGGAGTACACCGGGTCAGTGAAGTAGACACCGTCGACGGGTGACTCGTGCTCGCTCAGCGTGACGTGTGCACCTGCGGGGATCCGGGCAATCGTTGCGCCCGTGCCGTCTGCCACGTCGACGTGACCCGACTTGGTGGCGCCACCATCGGTCCAGGACCAGTCAACGGTGAACGGGGTGTCGCCCACCAAAGCCTCGCCGGCGCCAGTGACGTCCTTGCTGAGGTGCAGCGACCACATCGGCGTTCCGGCAGCACCGCCACCAGCCGATGCGGTGTACGTCACTGTGCGAGTTGCCGTGTGGGAATCCACGTGCACTGAGTTGCTGTACTTCTCACCGGTGAAGGCGTCCCGCGGGTAGGCCGTGCTGTAGGTCAGCACATACTGGCCTCCATCGACTCGGCACGACGTGTCGTTGATCGTCACTTGGAGCAGGTGGCGTTGGGCGTCCGATGCGGCGGCCGACCAGGTCGAGTCGTCGATGCTGTGAGAGTTCCCCATGACCTTGCACTGCAAAGCCACCGAGTCAGCGTCGAGGGTCAAGCGGTCCGAGTATGAATCCTTGATCACGACAGCGCCGCTAGGGACGCTCGATGCGTCGACCTTGACCGTCCACGTAGCGCTGCGGTGATCGTTGTCACCGGCTACTGACTTGGTCAGCGGGGCCGGGGCGTTCCAGTCGCGGTGAGCAGTTGCTGTGCCTACCCCTGGGACGGTGGCAGTGTTCTTGACGGTCACGGACCCAGTGGCGCTCGCGGGCAGTTGCGTCCAGTACTTGACGATGTACGTTCCATCGCATGTGCCATTGATGTGCACGTGCATTCCGGAGTTCCCGGTCCGCGACACTTGGCCGCGTGGGACCTGAGAGACCGCACCCGAGTCAGCGGCCTTGCACTGCACCTGAGGTGTTCCCTGCAAGGTGATGTCACTGCTGTCGACACCCGTGGCTGTCCACACGTCATTCACGGTGACGTCGCCCGAGCCTGCGGGAGTGCTGACCTGCCAGTGGATACGGCGGCGGTCGGTGTCTGTGCTGAGGGCCCGCTTTACTACGTGAGTGCTGGGCACATATGCGTGGCGGCTGGAGTGGTGGGCGGGAGCCTTGGGTGCCAGGGTGACTGGCACAGTGTGCGAAGCACCGGTGGCGTCCAGGATCTCGACCTCAGTGACCTCGGTGGAGGTGTGCGCCGTGACCTTCATCCAGATGTCGCCGTGGACGTGCTGGTGGGTTCCGACATAGTCGCCGTCGACACAATCGATTCCGTCGTTGGAAACGGTGCAGATGCCGACCTCGTCGCCCTGTGAGTCGAGCAAGGAGAAGGGGGGCAGTGGGTGGCTGCTGAGCTGAGCGGGAAGAGTGATTCCGAAGTGGCTTCCGGGAGCGACGTTGCTGGGGAGTGACCAGGTGGCCTTCAGCATGACCTGATCGCCATCGGTGATGTGGGTGGAGTCAAGGACGATGCCGGTGATCGCATCGACGATGTTCGTGGAGTCGGTGGGTGCTGGAGCGGGGGCTGGGGCTGGGTTTGAGGAGTCGTCCGCTATGGGTGGAGGAGTGGGTGTTGCTGTGGGGGTGGAGATCACTGCGGGGTCAGCAGTTGGCGTCTCGCTCGGGGCCACAGTCGGGTCTGGGCTGGGGACCGCGGTGGCGGTGGGTTCCGCATCGGTGTCTGCGGTGTCATCGGCGGGGTTCTGAACATCGGTGACGGCTGCGATATCGGCATCGCTAGCGGCGTATGCCGGCACCGCGAATGCGCCGAGGAGAACTGCCGCTACGGCCAGGGCGGCGATGACGCCGAGTGCACGGAGGACAAGAGCGGGGAGGAGGTGGTGCGAGGACGGGGACAAGTGGTACATGACAACGCTCCAGTTTCACTGGGTCGGGAACCGGGCCCGCTGGAGACTATGTGCTCATATCGATGGTGTTCTCGCCTCGTGGCAGAGACACCGGCCGGTCATATCTTTGTGACCACTTCCACACTCTCACTGTGATGCGCGTCACACCAAGGACCATGGTCCCGAAACGTTTCGAATCTGGTCGGATACCGCCGCTTGCGTCGCCACATCCGGCCCCGATGGCGGCGCCGCCGCAGGGAGACCTACCACCCCACCCACCACGCAAAGAACCCCCGCCGCAATCGCGACGGGGGTTCTATCTGCGCGCCCGGAGGGATTCGAACCCCCAACCTTCTGATCCGTAGTCAGATGCTCTATCCGTTGAGCTACGGGCGCATGACCCTGCTGGGCCGAGACACCACTATACAGGTTTCAGAGCGGTCCTCAGAACACTCGTCCACCGGAGACCCCGCCAACCCAACAGGGCTGGAATGACGGGGCGTCCATGGGCGGAGACGGTGGGATTCGAACCCACGGATGGGTTACCCCATCACATCCTTAGCAGGGATGCACTTTCGGCCGCTCAGTCACGTCTCCATGAGTGGTGCCTCCACAGGGTACCGGTCGCAGGGCTCACTGAGCAAAGCGGACACGAAACAACAGCCCACGGTGCCGGCTCGCGCCCCACGTGCAGCCAGAAACACGAAAGCCCCTCCCACAGGAGGGGCCTCGCGACGTGGTGCGTCACACCTGACCCACTCACTTCCGCGGAGAGTGTGGGATTCGAACCCACGGAGACGCTAAAACGCCTCAACGGTTTTCAAGACCGTCACCTTCGGCCACTCGGTCAACTCTCCAATGCCAGAACTCACGCCCTAGCGGTGCCATTGTGCCAGCCCGGAGGCATACCTGGCGAAACGACAGTCAATTCATAGATCAAAGCCACCGTCGCAAGGTCTGCATCATAGGTGGCGATGCGGTCAATATGCGGGTTCGCTACCGCCGCACCCAGGTGTAACGCAGCAAACGGCCGCAATACCGAAGACGCATGTGTGGAGATCCCCACATTCTGATCTGAGAACCTCAGCACGGGAACCTTCTGGCGAATCTGCTCCACCACCTCGAAGGCGCGGCCCTTTTCCTCGCGGGGATACAGTTCCGCAGTCTGACGGACCTCCGTCAACCCCAACTGAGTAGTCGCGACCTGATCGAGTCGCGGCAACACCCACTCAGCAAACTCGTCAAAGTACCGCACGCCCGGCAAAAACCGGCATAGCGCAGAACCGTCGAGATAGATCACCTTGCAAGGATAGCCCTGTCGGATATGCCGATGCGCACGCGCCATTGCGCACGCACCGGCCGCCTATGGTCAGCTCTTGCTGAGCTGCCGCATCGCGAGTTGCACCACTGCGATCAAGGCCTGCTTCGTTGCAGACTTCTCACGAGCATCGGTGTACATAATGGGAACTTCGTCAGGAATGCCAAGAGCCTCGCGCACGTCCTCCAACTTGTGGCGAGCAACGCCATCGAAGCAGTTCACGCAGACGATGAACGGCACACCGCGACCCTCGAAGTAGTCGACAGCAGGGAAGCACTGTTCGAGGCGCTCAGTGTCGACCAACACCACAGCACCAATGGCACCACGCACGAGGTCATCCCACATGAACAGGAAGCGGTCCTGGCCGGGGGTTCCGAACAGGTACAGCCACAGTGAACCCGGCAGCGCGATGCGGCCAAAGTCCATGGCGACCGTCGTGGTCGTTTTGCGATCACTCACGCCACCGGCATCGTCGACGCCAATGGACTTCTCCGTCATTGCCGCCTCAGTGTTGAGGGGGTCAATGTCAGAGATAGATCCGATAAAGGTCGTCTTGCCTACCGCGAAACCGCCGGCAATGACGATCTTGACAACGGTAGGGGCCACGTGCGGAGCGCTGGGCGCCACGGCGGCGTCAGAGGGCTGCGATGCCATCAAGGACACTCTCCAGAAGACTGAGCGACAGACCACCGGACTCGTCGTGAGTTGACTTGTCGTCCGCGGTGCCGCCTGTGTGAATCACAAGGTATTGGTCGGTAGAAAGATCCGTCACCAAGACGCGCACCACACCCAGCGGGAGCCGGGTGTGAGCAGAGAGCTCAGCGATGGATTGATATTGACCCGCAGCAAGCTGCAGGATCGTTTTCTTTTCGGGGGTCAGGCCCCTCAAAGTCTGTACATTTGAGCGCGCTTCGACCAGGGCCTCCATAGGAAGGTCCTTGCTTGCAGCGCTGACCCGCCCACCGGTCACGGCATACGGCCGGACCGTGTAGGCCTCTTCTTCGTAAGAGTGGTCAGTCATGGGGGTTCTCCCTAGGCGCGCATCTCGCCATCAGTGGGCAGGTTCTGCCGCATTTCGGTGATGAGCTGCGGCGTGAGCGCGTTCTCAGTACGCGACACCAGCAGCGTCATCTCGTAACCCACGAGGCCCACATCACAGGTCGAGTCAGCGGCAACCGCCAACACCGATCCGTTGGAGACACTCATGAGGAACAAGAAGAGTTCGTCCATCTCAATGATCGACTGGCGCACCTCACCGGCACGGAGCTGGCGGGCAGCACCGCGGGTCAGGCTAGCCATGCCAGACACCACAGCGGCGAGCGTGTCGCCACCCGTGCGGTCCAGGTTCTTCGACATAGCCATCAACAGGCCGTCGGCGCTGACGACGAGCGTGTGGCGGGTCCCCGGAACCGTCTGGACGAAGTTGTCCAAGAGCCATCCGAAGTTTGTGGCCTCAGTACTCAACTCGGTCACTGGTCCTCCTTGAGGTTGCTGCTCCCCTGAGGAAGCACGTGTAGGTATGTGTCATTGTGCATGAGCATTTACTCCCGACCCTGCTGATCGGCATTTCCCTGCTCCAAAGCTTCAACGTCTGAGCGGGCGCGCTGAGTGCCAGAGTAGAAGGAACTGAATCGACTGCGAACCGCATCAGCATCCCGCTCCGCAGGCTGCACCTGCGCAGAAGGCTCCTGATCCAGCGGCTTGACCTCCACAGGAGGCGCATCCGTTCCGCGGCGCTTCTGCAGTCCCGCACGCGTCTTCTCAACCTTAGGCCGCTCGGAGGCCAAGGATGAAAGTTCTGAGAACACAGCACTCGTCATGTCCGGTTCGTCGTCAGGCAACGGCTCGGGCTGGATGATGGGCTGGTATTCACCGGTCCGCTCGGGAGCGGCCGCCTGAATCGCACTCTGGCCAGCAGTTTCCCAGCCAGTCGGGCGAGCAAGATCGTCCGGCGTGAACGCCGTCTGGCGCTGAGCATTCCACTCGTGCTCTGGTTCAAATTCCTGCGCCGCGGGGGCAAAGGACTGCGGAGCTGGAGTGAACGGCTCAGGGGCGGCGGCAGGCTGTGCCGGCGCGGGCTCTTCAGCGACGGGCTGCTGCGCTACCGGCTCGAACGCCATCGGAGCGGCAGCGGGTGCGGCCTGCTGTGGCGCCCAACCATCGTTACTCTGCGGCGCTTGCGTTGCGGGAGCCGGCTCTGGCTCAGGCTCCGCCTGAGGCTTGAATGCGCTGTCCGGCAGGAACGATGCTCGAGCCGGGGCCGCGTTTTCAGGCTCGGCAAAGGGCGCGCTCGGAGCGGACGGTGCAGACTCTGATGAGTGAGGCGCGGGGGCAACCGGGTTGAAAGACACGCCGCTCGTCGACGCCGCATGCGGCGCCGATGACGGAGCTGGCGTCTCGACCTCATCACGGTGTCCCCGACCAAAGAGCCGCGAGAAGAATCCGGGCTTGTGGTCATCTTCAACGGCGCTCTGAATCAGGGCGTCAAGTTGCGGTGAGTCCGCAGATGCTGCCGAGACTGGCTCCGGCTGTGATGCGACCGGGGCGGTCGCCCACGGGCTTGCCGCTGCCGGTGCGCTCTCGAACTGAGGTGCCGCGCTGTCGTAGTCGTTGTTGCTGTAGCCAGCGTTGCTGTGCGGGCTCGGTGCATCGTCCACCGGTGCAGAGTTGTTCCACGGCTGTGCGGCGAACGGGGTTTCCACCGCGGGCTCGTCGGCGGGAGCACCAAAGTGCGGTGCTCCACCGTCGTTGTATCCCGCGTACTGCGGCTGTTCGTCGACGTGCTGGACCTCGGGCTGTTCCTCCGCAAACGGCTGCTGCGGTGCAGAGTCGCCTGAGGCGGGCTGAGCCGACGGGCCGCCGAAGACGGGCGCAAACGGGTTCTCGCTGGGACGGAACGGAGTCTGAGTCACAGGTGCTTCGTCGAACTGTTCTGAAGCGGAGTCCTCGTCATCCTCCAATGAAGGAATCAGGAATGGCTCATCAGGCGAGTTGATCACACCTGGCTCAGCGGCCGGAACCTGCTCCTCGATCTCCGGGGCGTTCGCCACAAACTCTGGAGCGCTGGGAGTTGCCTCAGGCGCACGAGCAGCATGGACGGTAGGCGCTGAAAGTGCAGCAGGTGCCTCTCGGGACGCTGCCGCGGCCTCAGGCTGCTCAGACTCGTCGTCCGACAAGAAGGCCGGCATGTACGGCGCGCTCTCATCAGCCAGGTCAATGGGCTCGGACGCCGCGGCCGGAGCGGAGTGTGCGCTGGGTGCCGAGTATGCCGACGGCGCGGAGTACACGGAGGGCCCGGACAGTGTCGACACGGCGGACTGCACCGAGTCGAACTTAGGCATCCGGAACCCTGCAACACCGGCCTCGTTGTCAGGCTCGAGTTCGTAACGCGGAGCAGGCTCTGGCTCCGCGGCTGCTGGAGTCGCGGGCGCTTCGGGAGCAGACCCCTGTTCGGGCACGCTCGGGACCGATTCACCGGCATCGGCGCCTACGGCACTCTGTGAGGATTCCGGCGCGCGGTCACGTGCACCGAAGAACGCCGCGGTACCAAACGCGGCAGCACCGGCCGCACCAGCCAATGCTGGGCCGCCAAGGCCACCGTCATGCTCGGGAGCCGGTGCAGCGGCACTCGGAGCCTCGAACGTCTGCTCGTCCACATGCTGGGAGTCATCGGATTTCTGTGCGTCATCAAACTCTGGCGATGAGGGAGCAAAGCCGGGGATCTCGACAGAATCAGGTGACTGCGCACGGGAACGCGTGGGCAGTGCTGATGCCTGCTGTTGCTGCTCTTCGTTCTCGCGGCGTGAACGGAATCCACGGAACATCGACGCGCGCTCATCAACCGACTGAGGCGAGATCTCGCCTGCAGCGACCGCAGGGGCGAACGCGTTGTTCGATTCGGCCGCAAGAGCGGAGAGCTGTTCCGGAGTTGCTCGGGCCGGCAGACCCACCACGCTCTTGCGTTCGCGTTCGGCATCGGCTGCAGAAACATCGGGACGCCGGCGACGAGCAGGAAGGCCACCCTCAGTGGCGCCGTCTGTGAGCGCCTCAGGGTTGGTGGCCTCAGCAAACGGGGCGTCAGCAGCATCAGCTGCAATCAGCGCATCAATGGAGTTGCTATCCGCGGTTACGGGCGTGCCGCGGCCAGGCAAAGCACCTTCAGCGGGACGGTCCTCGCCACGGCCGGAGAGGCTTACACCGGGCTCCACAGCGGCCGGAGCATACGTACCACCGATAGCTGCCGGAGCTGCCTGGGCAGAGGGCGCCGCCATCGACTGAGGCTCGGTAGCGGTGGGCGCACTCATACCGCCGTCGAAGGCGTTGTCGCTCGATGCCTCCGCGAACAGCGTCGCCGGCAGCAAGACGGTCGCGACAGTTCCCTGACCCTCGCGGGATGCAATGGACACGGTCGCACCCACTCGGCGAGCAATACGGCCGACCACGAACAGACCCAGGCGCTGAGCACCCAGGATCTCCGATGCGGCGGTCGAGTCGACACGTGCGTTGGCATCGGCCGTCTCCGACTCGGTCATACCAATACCGTTGTCGATGATCTCTACCGAGAAGTCATCGCCACGGCGCATGGTGCGCACGGTGACGGGGGAGCCGGGGTCCGAGAACACCGTGGCGTTCTCCAGCAACTCAGCGAAGAGGTGAGCAGTGGTCAACGCTGCGTGACCCAACATTGCGGGGTCCTCGTGCAGGTCAAGTTCCACACGCTCGTACAGCTCGATCTCCGACGACGCGGTACGCACCACGTCGGACAGCGGCATGGGGCGACGGAGGCGACGACCGGTGTCGATACCGGCAAGCACCAGGAGCGACTCCGAGTTACGACGCATCCGGGTTGCCAGGTGGTCAAGCGCGAAGAGCTTGGTGAGCGTGTCTGGATCGTCCTCGGTGCGCTCCATGTCATCGATCGAGGACAGCTGGCGGTTGAGCAGCACCTGGTCACGACGGGCGACGTTGACGAACATCTCGGAGATCGAGCCACGCAGAGCGGCCTGCTCGGCTGCGATGCTCAGCGTGGTCGCGTTGACCTCGTTGAACGACTCTGCCAGGCGGCCGATCTCGTCCTTCGACTCCACCGGGATCTGCACTTCGGAGACATCGACTTCTTCACCAGGGATAGCGACGCGCTCCACCAGACGTGGAAGCTCTGTCTTCACGGCGTCGGCCGTCGTGGTCAGGCGGCGAAGCGGGCCAACAATACGGCGAGCGATCAGGAGTGCGAGCACGAGGGACAGCACGATGACCGCGATAGCGACCAGGGCGGTCACAATCGTCTGCACCAACGCTCCCTGACGGGCTGATGCGGCCTCATCCTCGACGTAGTTCCACATCTGGGTCATCTGACCCTCGTAGACCGCGAGCTCCGCGTCCACCTGAGCCGGCCAGTCAGCGTCACGCTGACCAATCAGCGATGCGTCCAAACCAGTCAGTACCTGGGTTCGGACTGACACAAACGAGTCAGCGGTGCCGTCATTGTCCGCGGCCGATGCCCCGTAGCCGGGGACCTCAGGTGCGCCGGGGATGGATTCGGACGAGGCCTGAGCAGCGGCAAGCGCCAGGTCGGTGCGGGTCGTCATGGTACGTGCCTGGGCTTCTTCACCAGGGGCGAAGGTACCGGCACGGATCAGAGACTGGGTGATAGTTTCCTCGTACTTCATCGCCTCCACGAGGGAGTCGAGGTTTCCAAAGCCCTGCAGACCCTGGACCAGGTCCGGGTCACCCATGGTGACAGCCACCACAGACGAGCTTCGCACCGTCGCGTCGATGACGCTGGTGTAGAAGTTGGTAATCACGGCGAGGTTGGCGGTTGCGCTCGCCACACCGCTACGGATCTGAGGCAGCGACTCGAGGGCTGTCTCGGCCTCAGCCAAGATCTCAATGGCACCGTCGTTATCCGCGTTGACCTGAAGGAAGTCAGTCGAAAGATCGAGGTTCGCCACAGACGCATTGGTGGCAGCCGCTGCAGTTTGATAGTCCTCTTGGTAGGTCCGTGGCTCGGTGAAGAGGGCCATCGCGAGGGTCGACTCGTTGTTCAAACGGAAGGCCAGGGCGGCCAGCGGAACATCAAGGCCGTAGGAATCAGGAAGCGTGTCAGCGAGGTCGTCAACGGCCGATGCCGCGTTCTCGTAGCTCGTCTGCATCGCTGCAGTGTCCTCTTCTGACGGGAACACTACCCAGCCGCCGGATTCCTCCGTGGGCACACCGATGGTGACGGCGCGCGCGGACTGCATGTAACTGCCACCGGGGCTACGGCCAATCGCGGCATCGAGCGTCGCGCGGACGTCCTCAGGGCTCGGACCTTCATACTCGCCGAACTCGTCCTCGGGGATCTCAGCAATGCCAGCATCGATGTCGACCAGCGCGGCGTCCGTGCTTTCCTCGGCAGCCTCCCGCTTGTCCTGGCCATCCTGAACGGAGCTCACAAAGTTAGTGGCTTCCCAACGTTCATCCTGGAAATCGGACTGCGCCGTCTGAATGTCAGCAAGAACATCCAGCACGCGCTCAGCGTCACTGGCTTCAGATGATGACTGTGCGGCCTGGGCCACAATGAAACCGGCAGCAAGGACCAGCACCAGAATAGGCACGGCAACAACCGCGAGCACTTTGCCGCGAATACCCAGTCTGTCGAGCATAAATCCTCACCCTCACGAGCCATCGTCATTTGCTGAAGCAAACGGCCAGAACGACGTCGCTGCCGTTCCAGCTCTCCTCGTTATCGGCGCGTCCGCCAAGAACCTTGAAGAACTCCATGCTCATCTATGCTGTGACACGTTATAACGGTACGCAGGCGACACGAAGCCTAAGGGACTCGATGTGATTATTTCCACTCCGACCGTAGGAACGCAAAAGCCGAGTCTGATTGTGGATAACGCCCCCGATCCGGCTGTGGCAGACCATGACATCCTGATCAGCGTCGAAGGTGCCGGTATCAACCGTGCCGACCTCCTTCAAGTCGCAGGCCACTACCCCTCACCACCCGGGACACCTTCCTGGCCTGGCCTCGAGGTGAGCGGCACGGTCGTGGAGGTGGGCTCCAACGTAAGCCGGCATCGGCCCGGCGACCGTGTCATGGCGTTGCTGGCAGGCGGCGGCTACGCCGAACGCGCCTCCGTCCACGAGGATCTTGCGCTCCCGGTGCCCGAGGGCCTCACCATGAGCGAGGCTGCAGGATTCATGGAAGCCGCATGCACCGTGTGGTCCAACTTTGATGCGGCCGATGCCGTGGCCGGGCAAACATTGGTGGTCCACGGAGGATCCGGAGGAGTGGGGTCGTTCGCAATTCAATGGGCTCACGCGATGGGGATGCGAGTCCTCGCGACGGCCGGAGGCCCGGAACGGGCGGCACGGTGTGAGGCGCTGGGGGCCGATGCCGCGTGGGACTATCGCGACGGCAACTTCAGCGAAGCGGTGCGAGACCTTGGCGGAGCGGATGTGATTCTTGACGTCGTGGGGGCGGCGTACCTGGCAGACAACCTCGCGGCTTTGCGGACTGAGGGCACTCTGGTGGTCATTGGGATGCAGAAGGGATCGCGCGCCGAACTGGATTTGGGTGTCCTGTTGACCAAGCGTGCCCGGATTGTCGGAACAACGCTACGAGCCCGGCCTCATGAGCAGAAGGCAGCGATCGTGGCTGGCGTCGCGCGCGACATCATTCCACTGGTTCCTGACGCCGTACGTCCGGTCATCCACGGCAGCTACCCCTTGGCGGAGGCCCAGGCGGCGCACGACGCACTGCGCGCCGGTGGGGTTTTTGGCAAACTCATTCTGTCCCCGTCCTGAGCCTCTACCGACCCACCAGACACGCCAAATGGCTCCATTTCGCTGTTTTGAGCGCTCAAGACAGCGAAATGGAGCCATTTGGCGAGAAGATTAGGCGAGGTTGCCCGCCACGAGTGAGGCAGCAAGGGACGGCGTCACCGGCAGGCGAGGGATGAGAGTCGCCTGCAGCGCGTGATAAAGGTCGATCTTTCCCGGCCACACAGTCCCCGCCACCGCGAGCTGGGCGTCCAACTCGTGCCACCAAGAACCACCCTCAAGGTCAAGATGGTGGTCCCCCACGAAGTCCCACCACTCCTGATAGTGCTCGGCATAGACCGGTCGCTTAGTCGCCCGCCACAGCACGGCAGCGGCAGCGATGGCCTCCGCACTCACCCAATGCATGCGTTCCCGCACCACAGGCTGGCCTTCCCAGTTCACCGTGTACACAAAGCCCCGCTGCCCATCAACGTTCCAGCCATCACGAGCAGACGCGTCATACAGTTCCGTCGCACTCGACATCAACCACTCCGGCGCGCCAAGCCCACGCTGTTGCAGCGCAAGAGACAGTTGCACCGTCAGACGCGACCACTCGAACCCGTGGCCGATAGTCGCACCAAAGGGGCGGAACGGATGCTTGGGATCGTCCTCGTTGTAACTCAGCACAGGAGTCCAGTCCGCCTCGAAGTGCTCCGGCAGTCGCCACCCATGCGAGGGCGCAAACCGATCCATCACGCGCTCAGTAATGCGCAGCGCGCGGTCCAGCCACCTGCGCTCCCCCGTGGCGTCGGCAGCCGCAAGGAACGCCTCCACCATGTGCATCGTGGAGTTGAGCCCGCGATAATCCTCGGAATGTGACCAATCGCGATTGAAATCCTCACGGGTCATACCCGCCTCGTCATCCCAAAAATGGGTGTCGATGACCGCGAGCGCCTCCTCAAGCAACTCCTCCGCTTCTGGGCGGCCGGCCGCAAGGGCGGATGTCGCGGCCAGCACCACGAACGCATGGGCGTACGCCTGCTTGGAATCATTCGTGGGCCCGTCCGCACCCACAGCGGCATACCAGCCGCCGTGTTCGTCGTCCCGCAAACGCCCACGCAATGCATCAATGCCGTGGTCCACCAAAGCGGCAGAACCCGGATGCCCCATCAGCGTCGCAAGGGAGTAGCAGTGCGTCATGCGGCCGGTGATCCACAGTTCAGCCTCGGCATCTTCTGGCAACACGCCATCGGCGTCGAGTCCCCCAAAACCACCGCGGGGATGCCGGCTCGCACGCCCAAACTGCAGCAAGCGTGCACTCTCTGATTCGAGCCAGCGAAAATGGGAGGGCGTCGTCAACCACGTCATAGCGTCACCCTAGTGACGGCGCACGCCACCGGCCAGCCTCACGCGCTCAGGGACCTAGAGGACAGCCAAACGCTCAGGGTCGATGAGTTGCTCAAGGACCTGCAGCAACCCGTTCTCCTCGACCGAGCCGACCACGTCATCCGCCGCCTCCATGACCTGGCGCGGTGCGCTACCCATCGCCGCGGAGTATCCCGCCCAACGGAGCATGTCAATGTCGTTATTGCCATCGCCCACAGCAACCGTATGGTCGGGATAGACACCGAGTTTGCGGCGGAGCGCTTCAAGGGCCGATGCCTTGGTCACCCCAGGTGGCGTCAAGTCCAGCCACGCGGAGTAACCGACGGCATAGGTCACGTCATTCAGGCCGATGCGGTGAACGAGATCATCGAAGTGGCTGACATCGGCACCGGGGGCACGAATAACGACGCGGGTTGCTTCCTCGTGGGAGAGCTCGTCGAAGTTGTCGACGACGCGCTGGCGTCCCGTTAGCTCACCCATCGGGAACTCGCGGCTCACGCGGAAGCCGACGCCCAGATCCTCCACGGCAAAGAAGGCGTCAGGCATTTCCTTGCGGATGAGTTCGAGGGCGGCACGAGGGTTGAACGTGACGGTCTCAACGATGTCGTACCCGCCCGGGGTCGCAGGGTTTAAGCGGATCGTGACCGCACCGTTGGAACACACTGCCCAGCCGCGACGGATCCCCAACTGCTCTGCGACGGGAAGGGTGGCAACAATGTTGCGTCCCGTGGCCAAGATCACGTGATTGCGGCACATGCGGACCTGTTCGACAGCCCGCACAATCGCCGGAGTGATCTCACCACCCCAGTGCATCAGGGTTCCGTCAATGTCGAGACCGAGCAGTCGCCAAGTGTCGGGTCCAAGGGGTGGGTTCATGTCTTCCGGGGCCGGACTCATGCCTTGAGCCTACGACGGCCAGGTGACACGACGGTAAAACGGGACCCTGCGCGCGTCGCACGTCGCCGGGGACAGGCAGGCGTTGCCTAGGCGACAGGAACTGCTCGGGAGGCGACCGCGTCCAGCACTGCGACCACACCATCATCGGCCAGTGACCCGGTCACGTGCGTCGCGGCATCGCGCACTTCCTGTGCCGCCTGCCCCATCGCCACGCCATGCGCCGCCCATGCGAACATCGGCAGATCATTATGGCCGTCACCCACAGCGACAGTGTTGCCACGCGGTACCCCGTAGCGAAGCCGCAACTCCTCGAGCCCAGCGGCCTTGTCCACACCAGCCGGTGACACATCAAGCCAACCAGCACCCAAGTCGTCAAAAGCGTGACAACTCAGCCCCAGGTGTTCCACCGCCCGCAACAAATCTTCACCGCTGACCTCCGTGCTGCTGGCCATCAACTGTGTGGTGGCCGCGGCATCGGCATCCGTCATGTCGCCCACCAGGCGCCCAAAAACGGTGCCCTGCGGATGGTGAACCCCCACCGCATGACCTGCGTCACGATGCTCCACCGAGTAGCGCACCTCAGGAAAGCGCTCCACAAGTGCTGCAATCACGGGGCGGGCATCAAACGTGCGCCGAGCCGTCACCGTGAAGTCCTCAGCACCCGGGCCCACGTGCACCGTGACCGCCCCCTGAGAACACAACATGTCGAGGTCACCCCACCCCTGCTGGCGAGCAATCGATACTGCGGAATCCGTTTGGCGACCGGTCGCAAAAACAAGATGCGCGCCGCTCGCACGGACCCTGTCAATCGCATCCTGCACCGCGGCAGTCACCACTCCGAGCGTGCGGCTGCCGTCAACGGTGTCCTGCGAAGAACACGTCTCATCAATATCGAGCGCCACCAACACCGGTGCATTCGGGTCAAGGGTGAACTGCAACGAAACTCCAGAAGCGTCTGTCGTCACGCCTACTTCACCGGCGTCAGCACGTCGCGGCCGCCCAGATAGGGGCGCAAGATCTCCGGAACGTACACCGAACCATCGGCCTGCTGGTGATTCTCCAGCAACGCCACCAACCAGCGCGTCGTACCAATGGTGCCGTTGACGGTTGCCACAGGCGCGGTGCCCTTCTCGACCCGCTCACGGATCGCGAGGCGACGCGCCTGATAGGTGGTGCAGTTCGACGTAGACGTGACCTCCATCCAACGCTCCTGGCTTGGCAGCCATGCCTCACAGTCGAACTTACGAGCCGCACTCGAACCCAAGTCACCGGCCGCGGTGTCGATCACTCGGTACGGCAGTTCGAGCGCTTGCAGCATCTCTTCCTCAATGGCGAGAAAGCGCTCGTGCTCAGCCGCGGCATCGGCTGCCGTCACATACGTGAACATCTCCACCTTGTGGAACTGGTGCACACGGATAATCCCGCGAGTATCCCGGCCAGCCGAACCGGCCTCACGGCGATAGCACGCGCTCCACCCGGCATAACGGCGCGGCCCATCGCTCAAGTCCAGAATCTCGTCGCTGTGATAGCCCGCGAGCGCCACCTCCGACGTCCCCACCAGGTACAGCTCGTCACGTTCCAAGAAGTAAATTTCCTCAGCGTGATTGCCCAGGAAGCCAGTGCCCGCCATCGTCTCTGGGCGGACCAGCGTGGGCGTAATCATGGGGCTAAAGCCACGCTCCGTCGCAAGATTCATGGCGGCGTTGAGGATCGCCAACTCCAACTGAGCACCAATGCCCGTCAGAAAGTAGAAGCGCGCGCCCGACACCTTCGCGCCGCGCTCCATATCAATAGCCTTCAAACCCTCACCAATGGCGAGGTGGTCGTGAACCTCAATACCCTCAGCCGCAAAATCCCGAGGCGCACCCTCGTGACGCAACACTGCGAAGTTCTCCTCGCCTCCCGAAGGAACCCCCGGCTCCGGAATGTTGCCCAACGACCGAGCGAGCTCCACCGCACGCGTCGCCGCAGCATCGGCCGTTGCCTGCAGACTCTTCACCTCCGCAGCCAACTCCTTGGTGTGAGCGAGCAACGCCTGCTTCTCATCGCCCTGCGCCTGCGCGACCTGTTTGCCGAGCGCCTTCTGCTCCGCGCGCTTTGCCTCAAACTCCGTCAGCGCGGCACGGCCCTCAGCATCAGCGGCCAACACCTGATCCACCACAGCAGGATCATCACCACGGGCGCGCTGGCTAGCACGGACGGTCTCAGGTTCGGCGCGCAAGAGCTTCAGGTCGATCATGTCCGCGAGTCTAACGTCCTGAAGGTCTGTAGGCTCCTGACATGGTCTGGCCTATGGCACTCGGAGGAGCGGCGCTGGTGATCGCGATAATCGCGCTCACCCTCGTCGTCAGTGTCGTACGCCGCGTCGGTGCCCGTGATCCATTGTCGGTGCCCATCTTTTGGCGCCGATTCCTCCGTATCAAACCCATCTCCAGCGCCACAGCAGACCGCGCCGGCAAACTCGAAGGCCGCGAACGCCAAATTATCGCCTTCGTCGCCAACCCGTCCAAATCCGGGGTGCCAGAAATGCGCGAGCGAGCAATCCAGGCCTGCTCAGCGCGTTACCTACCCGAACCGCTGTGGTTCGAAACCACCATCGATGACCCCGGAACCGGGCAGGCACGTGAAGCTCTCGCTCAGGGAGCCGATGTCGTGGTCGCCGTCGGCGGCGACGGAACCGTGCGTGCCGTGGCGGATGCGCTCGTAGATAGCGACGCGTCAATGGGAGTTATTCCCATAGGGACGGGGAACCTGTTTGCCCGCAACCTGGACATGCCGTTGAACGACGTCGGCACCCAGTTGCGGATCATCCTCGAAGGCAACACGCAGGCCGTCGACGTGGGCTTCATGGACATCGAACGTGCCTACCCAGGCCACGGTGAAGACGGCACACACTTGTTCCTCGTGATGGCTGGAATTGGCTTCGATGCTGAGATGGTCGCTGGCACAGATGCCACCCTGAAGAAGCGCGTGGGATGGTTCGCGTACTTCTTTGCCGCGATCGAACATCTGGGAGACAAGCGCATCACCGCGACGGTGGCCGTTGACAAGGGAGAGCCTTCAACAACGGAAATGCGCACCGTCCTCATGGCGAATGCGGGACGACTCCCCGGCGGCTTGCAGCTGATTCCCGATGCGTCGATCACCGATGGGCAACTCGACATCGCGACGTTGGATGCGCGCGGCGGTCTAGTGGGATGGACCGAGTTGTTTGGCTCTGTGGTGGCGCAGGGCGCGGGCATTCGCCAGCGTCAGGCGCTGCGTGCGTGGCGAACGTCGCGGATTGACCACGTGCGTGGCGTAGAGGTCTCCGTGGAGATGGCGCAGCCGCAGCGTGTCCAGGTTGACGGTGAGTCGCTGGGGCGTGCGATCCGTTTGCGTGGCTGGGTGAAGCCCGGCGCGTTGAAGATCCGCGTCGCCCGCGACTAAGCCCTCACCCTCCCCACCCTTCCCCCCACCCTCCCTGCGAAATGGCTCCATTTCGCTGTTTTGCGGCACCAAGACGCGCATTTTCAGCCACTCCAGGGGATCTCTGCACCGGCAGCTCCACCAGCATCGGCCCTATCCGTGGCCGTCCGCCGCGCCACCGCAAGCCTCACCTGCCGACGACACCACCCAGGCCGTCCAGCAATGTCCTCCCAGGTAAGACGGACCGTCACATAGCCCGCGCCCGCAAGGAGCGCATCACGCTCAAGGTCTCGACGGCGCCGCAGGTCATCTGAGTGATAGCGAGCCCCATCAAACTCAACTGCAACGCGAGCCGCGCGCAGGAGCATGTCCACTACAAACGTGCGCCCACCAGCAGACACCGGAGCCTGAACCTCCCAACGATCCCACTCGTCCCCCGTGAAAACCTCTGTCATTGCGCGGTACTCCAGCATCGACGTGACACCGCGTGACGCGAGCGAGCACGCACTTTCAAGATCCGTACGGTTGGGGATCCGGGGATGAAAACCCGTCCGACGCGCAACATCGGCCGGGCGCACCACCTCCGAACGAAACGCATCACACGCGAACCCAATGCGTTCATGGGGCTGAGTCCACTGCCACGCGAGGATCAGCGCATCCGCGGAATTCACTACCGGCACCCCCTCGATATGAGTTGCCGCCATCTCAATGTCCGTGCGCCGCAGCTTCAACAGGGGAGGTGCCGGCGTGCGCACAGCGCGCGGAACGATGGCGTGGAGCTGGGCTGGATGCTCATCTCGCCACCCTGCGCACCAGAGCGCCGCTCGACCGGCAACCGCTCCGCCCTGGGGCAGCCACTGGGCGGCCACGGAGAGTCTGCATCGCATGGTCTGCTCCGCGTCGCGGTGGGCAAACAGCCCGGGACCGACGCGGACCACATCACCCGACTGCAGGGCCGACGTAAGTGTGGCACTGGACCAGCGTTCCTCAACGTGGCGGCGCGGATGTGCCACACCTGACTCCGCGAGCGCGGCGACAAGTGCGTAGACGGCGAATGCTGGGCGTGGGGTCATGGTGGCGACCGTAGGTGCGGTTCAGATCCAGCCGAAGAGTCTCATGGCGAGATGTCGGTAACGCGTGGACGGGCTGGGACCTGGGGACGGCCTCAAGCGCGATGACGCGGAACGAGCGCAGACTGTCTTGCGCGGATTGCGTTGTCCAGGTTGTCTGTCAGGGCTGGCTGTCAGGGCTGTCTGTCGGGCCATTGCGTAGGGCCGATGCCCCGCTCACCTGGAGTGGCGAAAAATGCCCGTTATGGCACGTCAAAACAGCGAAATGGAGCCATTTCGCGAGGGGAAGGGGCGCGGGGGGGGGAAGCGGGGTTAGTGGGTGCCGTCGCGGAGCGATTCCACCCAGTTGGCCGCCTGATCGAAGGCCTCATCGCCCGTGTCCATGCTCACATCCGTGACCTCACCGTCGGCCTTCGGGTACGAGCCCAAGAATCGCACCACGGGGCACGTGCGCTTCAAACCCATGAGCGCCTCCGCCACACGCGCTTCCCCGACATGCCCCAAGAGGTCCATCGAGAACGAGTACTCGCCGGGACGGTCCCCAATGGGACGCGATTCGATGCGGGACAGTACGACACCGCGGACAGCGAACTGCTCCAGCATCTCCATCAGCGCACCCGAGTGGTCAGACGGCAGATGCACGACGAGGGTGGTTTTGTCCGCACCAGTCGGCCGTCCCACCGGGCAGGGGCGCCCCACCTTCACAAAACGAGTTGCAGCGGAAACGCTGTCCGCCACTCGGTCCGCGATCACCGTCAGGCCCAACGCCTCTCCAGTACCCGGAGGTGCCAGCGCGGCGGTGAAACCTACCTCATCGAGCGACCGGGACTGGTCAGCCAACGCCACTGCCGCGGCAGCGTTCGATGACGCCCCCACAAACGTGGCGTCTGGCAGCGTTGCGTTAGCCCAGCGCCGGACTTGAGCCCATGCGTGCGAATGCGCTGACACGGCAGTGATGTCTGAGAGTTCAGTGCCGGGACGCACCAGCAATTCGAAGGCCACCGGAAGTACCGTCTCGCCTACGATCACGAGTGGATCACCGCTGGCAAGGGTGTCGAGTGTGGCTGTCACTCCACCTTCAACGGTGTTTTCGATAGCGACCACCGCGTAGTCCACGTCCCCAGCCCGCACGGCACCAAGGGCTGTCACCACATCGACGCATGGCACAAACTCCGCGGTGTCCGGGTCCACCATGGCCCGCAGGGCGGCATGGGTGAAGGTTCCGGCTGGCCCCAGGTACGCGTACTTGGGAAGTGAGCTCACAGGCTGTCCTTTGGGTCGTCGTCGGCAATGTTGCGCCGTTTGCGCCCCACCATTCCACGTGTCTGCGACAGTCCGCTCTTGACCCGCCGTGTATTGATGGCAAGCATCACGTCTCGGTACCGCGCCACTTTGGCGCGACCGCTGCCTTCTCCGCTGGAGCGCTGCACATGCCCGAGTTCGCATTCGACCTCTGTCACGGTGAGCCCCGCGTGCAACACGTCGAGGATCATGCCGACTTCGAGGCCGGAGCCGCGCGCGAGCGGCATGGACGCTTCAAGCGCTTCGCGAGTGAGGCATCGGACGGGCGCGAGTGGTTCCTCGGGGGTCCACTTGGTGGCTTTCTCGACGGCGTGGCGGGCGGCCTTGGAAGATGGCCCTTCGACGCGTGGCTCCCCTTCTGCGCGGGCGACCACGAGGTCGGCGACGTGCTCCGTCACCGCCGCTACCAGGGGTGCAGCGCCCACGGCGTAGTGCCCGAGGGAGGCGGGGAGGAGAAGGATGGCGCGTGGTTCGCGGCCAGGTTCGTCGCGCATCGCGATGACGGAGGCGCCGGTCTCGATGGAGGCGCTGCGTCCGCGTGGGTGTGAATGGCGGACTACGACCGCACCGGCCTTACGAGCGAGCTCTTGCGTGTTGTCTGTGGAGGCGTCGTCAACTACCAGCACGGTGTCGACGCCCGGAATGGAGCGGGCAGCACGGACGGTGGCAGCGATACGTCGGGCACGGTTGTGGGCAACGATCAGGGCGGCTGCGACGTGGAGGTCCTGCGGCGTTTCGATGGGGCGGCGCATCCTGCCCGCGCGGGGGCGCTTGGTTCCTGACTGCGTGGACGGCTTGGTCGAGGGCTTTGCGGCGGGTTTGGCGGTGGGTTTGGCTGTCGCCTTGGAGGCGCTCTTGCCTGGGGCCTTTTTCTTGTTGGCCGGGCCGATGCTTGGGTCGCCGGGGCGCGCGGAACTGGCGCCATCTTGGGGCGACGACGAGCCTGAAGTGTCGCGCTGCGGTTCCACGGTGTTTAGCCTAGCGCCGACCCCCGGTCTTTTGGTAAAACCTTGGGCTTTTGGTGAGAGAAACGTGACGCACCGCGCATGGACGCCACTCAGCTCTGAAGAAACGGTGCGCTCCCGTTGTCCCCCGCGTCTGGTGGTGGAAGAGTATGCCCTATGCATGAGCGCGCCGGAACACCTGCCCAGCCCCAGGATCTGATTGATGTCGACTCTCTCCTGGGCGACTACTACGACCTGATCCCTGACCCGACGATCGCTGAGCAGCAGGTCGTTTTTGGGACGTCAGGGCACCGCGGCAGCGCTGCGGATACGGCCTTTAATGAGGCTCACATTGTCGCCACCACTGCGGCCATTGTGGAGTACCGCAATGCTCAAGGCACAGACGGCCCGCTGTTCCTCGGAATCGACACGCACGCGCTTTCCGGGCCTGCGATGGAGACCGCCGTCGAGGTTCTCGCTGCCGCTGAAGTCGAGGTTCGGGTGGACGCCCGGGGTGGTTTTACGCCAACGCCCGCAGTGAGCCGCGCGATCCTGGTCGCCAATGGCGCCGCGGACGAGGCAGGCTTGCGCACCTCGGGGCCGGGGCTCGCCGACGGCATCGTGGTGACGCCGTCACACAACCCACCTCGCGATGGAGGCTTTAAGTACAACCCGCCTCATGGTGGACCGGCCGATTCCACCGCTACGGCATGGATCGCGAACCGCGCCAACGAACTGCTCGCCAAGAATGGCTGGAAGCATGTGAAGCGCATCCCGTACACGCGTGCCAAGAACGCCACAACGGTGCGACCGTATGACTTCATGGCCGCCTACATCGCCGAGCTGCCGAAGGTTCTGGACTTGGACGCTATCCGTGACGGCGGGGTGCGCATCGGCGCTGATCCGCTGGGCGGCGCAGCCGTGGACTATTGGGGTGCGGTTGCCGACGAGCACCGCCTTGACCTGACAGTGGTCAACCCTGAGGTGGATCCGCGCTGGAGTTTCATGACGCTGGACTGGGACGGGAAGATCCGCATGGATTGCAGTTCCCCGTACGCGATGGCGAGCCTCCGCACGCTCATGGACGGCGCTGAGGCTCCGTACGACATCGCTACGGGAAATGACGCAGACGCGGACCGTCACGGGATTGTCACTCGTGATGGCAGCTTGATGAACCCGAACCACTACCTCGCTGCAGCGATCCACTATCTGCACAGTGGCGCGCGGCCGCAGTGGAGGGACGATGCCCGCATCGGTAAGACGTTGGTGTCGAGTTCGCTGATTGACCGCGTGGGTAAGCGCTTGGGACGTCCCGTGGAAGAGGTTCCGGTGGGATTCAAGTGGTTTGTGCCGGGCTTGATGAGCGGCGACGTGACCTTTGGCGGCGAGGAGTCTGCCGGAGCATCGTTCCTCACTCGCGAGGGCCGTGTCTGGACCACCGACAAGGACGGCCTGATCATGTGCCTCCTGGCAGCAGAGATGACAGGCGCCACGGGCAAGACGCCCTCGCAGATTCACGCAGGGCTCGTCAACGACTTGGGCGACAGTTGGTATGCACGCCTCGACGCCGTGGCAACCAAGGCGCAAAAGGAGACCCTGAAGAAGCTCTCTCCATCACAGGTGCGCGCCACGGAACTCGCGGGCCAGGAAATCACCGGCAAGCTCACCGAGGCACCCGGAAACGGCGCGGCCATCGGTGGTCTGAAGGTGACGACGGCCGATGCGTGGTTCGCCGCGCGTCCGTCCGGAACCGAGGACGTCTACAAGATTTATGCAGAGTCGTTCGTCTCGGCTGACCACCTCGAGCAGGTCAAGGACGCTGCACAGAAGGTGGTTGCCGAGGCTCTCGACAGCTAGTGACGGCGGCGGGCCACCATCATCATGGCCAGGCCCGCCAGCATGATCACGATCGCAGCGATTGCTAGCCACCAACCGTCGTAACCGGTGATGGGTAACAAGCCGGATGCGTCGAACTGGTTGTAGGCCGTGACCGTCACTGCGGTCGCGGCACCGATGGTCACACGAGCTTCCGTGTCACCGTCTCCGGCGGGCACAAGACGGGTGTCATCGGCTCCTCCGGCATCGGTTTCCGTCACGACACACTCTGAGCCCGTGGCGATCGAGTCAATAGTCACGGTAAGCGGCTCGCCCCCACCAAGAGTGACGTGGCCGTCGTAGGTCACGAGCGGATCGTGGTTCTCGCGATCCCAGGTGCACTGCACCGTGAAGACGAACGGGCCCGCATCGGCGATGTCAGGCGCGCCCTCTCCCACGAGTTCCTTGTTGATCTGCAAGGAGCCCGCATCGAAGGTGTTGTGCACCACGGCGCTGTTGGTGTCGCCGGGGGTGAGCTCGAGATCTGCTTCGTTTCCGTCCGTAGTGGTGGCCGGGGCATCGGCCGTTTCCACCGTGACGGTCGTGGAAGCAGCCTGCCCATCCACGATCTCTGTGACGGTACAGACGGACGCCGAGGGGATGCCAGTAAAGACATGCGTCTCACCTGCATCGAGCGCTACCGCCATCGGGCGCAGCGGGCCATAGCCGTCTGCCCACACCCGGTGATCGTTAGGACCGTCCGGATCATAAGTGCAGCGAACGATCACCCAGTAGGGACCGAGATCCACGGCGTTTCCGTCAGCGTCAAGCACAGTGTCCTCGACGGTCTTGGTGACCTCCAACGACGCGAGCGGACCAAAGTAGTTGGTGACCGTCACGGTTGCTGGCGTCTGGGAGTCTGCATCCACGGTCACCGTGGTGCTGCTGTCAATTCCGGTGCCGCCCGGTGTGTACGTCACTTCGTCTGCGCCACCGTCGTTGGTCTCCGCGACCTCACACGTGGACGGCGAGAGGATGTTCGAGATCGTGGCCGTGAGATTGTCGTCGCGGTCCAACGTGACGTCGCCCTCATAGGTGAGGACTCCGTAGACGTCGGAGTAGCACTCAACGCTGACAACAAAGGGTCCGGGATCACGCTCAGTCACGCCCTCGCCGGTGACTTCTTTGATGATCTCAAGGTCAGCCACGGGGTACGTGTTGATGAATGTCACGGTGTTGGTCTGGAACGCCGTCATCTGCGCCAGCGTGATCTCGGCCTCATTGCCCGCGTCAGGGCCCACGACGGGGCCACCGGCCTGCTGGGTCGTGAAGGTTGTGTCGACCTCAGCCCCCGCAACGGCCTCGGTCACCGTACAGACGGTGCCCGTCGGCAACTCAGTGAGGATCTGGCTCTCACCATCACTCAGGGTGAACTCCATGGCCTCGCCGGTAGCAAGGTCCGGGAACTCCGCGGCGAAGATTTCACGCTCGTACGGGCTGCCTTCCTCGCCGTAGACACACTGCACAGCGAACTCGAAGGGTCCCAGATCAGGGACATCGCCCGCCTCGTTCAGCTGGGGGCCCTCAACCTCCTTGGTGACCACGAGTTCCGTGGGCACCTCAAAGATGTTGGTCACGGTGACCTGAGCGGCGGTGTCACTCGAATCAATGGTCACCACGCCCGTTGCGGGATCATCCACCACAGACGGCGTGAAGACCCACTGATCTGCGCCATCGCGCCCATCCTCGGGCTCGGTCAGCGTGCACTCGGAACCGACGAGGAGTCCCTCGATGGTGGTGGCTTCCCCTACGGTCACCGTCACGGCGTCGTCGAAAGTGACGACGACCTCGCCGGTGTCGGGCTCCACCCACGTGCAGTAGACCTCGACCGTGAACTCGCTGTCCACGTGCTCGCTCTGGCCTGGTCCATCCACGACCTTCGTGATGTCCAGCTCACCCTGTGCGTACTGGTTGTATACGTCAACATAGTTCGACACGGGGTCGCTCGGGTCCGGGTCACCGACGGCACCATCGGCCGTCAAGGTGAACGGGTCGCTGACCACAGGAACGGTGCCATCATCGTCAGGCTCACCCGCGATGGCACCGGACTCGTTTGCGGTCTCCCAGGCAATTCCCACCCGGTTCGCGCCATCGGTAGCCCACTCGGCAACCCGGCATTCAGCGCCGGTCGGCAGAGCACCCACGGTGACTGATTCGTTGTGGCTAAGTGACACCGTGAATGCACCATTGATCAGGGGGTAGTCAATCCAATCGCCGGCCTCCGTCGGCTGCACCGCGGAACCCAGGTAGGTGCACAGCACGCCAATGGTGAATGGACCGGCATCTTCCGGGTTCGCATTCGATGCTTGCCCCTGGCCCACCACGCGCTTGCTGATGCTCAAAGACGCGTCGGTGTAGGTGTTGGTCAGCACGATGTTCGGGAGATCGGTGTCTCCGAACGGAACCTCGATGGTGGAGGGGTTGAGGGATGACGACACCTCACCAAAGTCCGTCTCTTCCTCAAGGATGCACGTCGCACCGGTGGGCAGGTCGCCAACGACTTGTGGCCCATCCACAAGGTTCAGCGTGTACGTGTCACGGATGACCTCAACCGGCTCACCGTTGATGTCGACGGTGCACACCAACACCACATCGAATTCATCCGGGATCCAGTCACGGGGCACGTCGCCGTCAATCTGCTTCTCGATGCTGATCGACCCAGTGGCGAGCGCCACCCCAACCTTGAGGCCCTCGGTAGGCGGCAACTGGGTTCCGCCCTCGGTGATGGCGGATGTCGCGACCGAGTTGTATGCCACGGTGTCGGCATCAGTCGGCACCGTTGCTGGCGTGTAGGTCTCCATGTCCACTGACACAAACTCGCCCGGACCCAACGGGTCATCGTCGCCGAAGGTCGCAATGTACATGACTGCGGTGACATCCACGGGGTCCCCGCTGAAGTCACTCCAGTTGGTCCAGTCACCGTCGCAGGTGCCGGTTCCATTCAGGATGTCGAGGCACGGAGAGGCGTCAGTGGTGACAAACGCTTCGATAGTTCCAGTACCGCCCGGCCGGGGCGTCCATTGCGCGAGGGGGTCGCTCAGCACGGCGTGCCACGCAGAATCGCGGGGAGTGTTCGGCGGAAGGACTGAAGTGTCGCCAACGGTGGGCAGTACATCCACGCCCACGATGGTCGAGAGTGGCACGTTTCCCGTATTCTGCATGGCGAGGCGCCAGGTCTCGATCTGCCCCTCTTGCGTGCGAGGGATACACAGTGGGTCGTAGAAGCCTGGTGCGAGCGTGTCGGTGTCCGAGAGCGGGTCACACGACTGGCTGGCGTCGCCCTTCACGAACGCTCCGAGGTCATAGTTCGGCGCATCGGCAGGTCCGGGATGGACAAGTTTGCCTGTGCGGAGTGCGCCGCCCTCGGCAACCGAGTTGGTGGCATCGGCAGTGCATGACTCCGCATAGCTGTCCGGATCACTGTCGTCGGTGTCGCAGTAGTCGAACTGCTGGTCGCCCTCAATCTGGGCAGTGTTGACGAAGTTCTGGTTGGGCAGGAAACCGGGCTCGGGAATCATCTGAATGGTGATCGAGTAGGACGCTCCGGGCGCCAGGGCAGTGCCATCGGGGAACTCGAATGTCAGGACGAAGGGGTGTCCAGTCGCAGGATCTTGCGTCACCGTCACGTCGGCATCGGTGACTCCGGGTGCCACCCACGGCGCAGGCAAGGCTTCTGCGGAGGAGTCATCAAGCGAGTAGGAGTAGGGGCTCAGTCCCTGGAGCAGGACGTTGGGATCCAGTTGCAGGTCCGGCTCCCCGCTGCCGTCCACGTCGGGCAGGATGTCGGTGAAGACCGGCTGGTAAATCGGGGCCGGGCCGATGTTGGTGAACGTCAGCGTGAATGGCACCGACGCGCCGGGCGACAGCGGCTGGACTGGGTCGTCCACCCCACCCGGCGACTTCTCGACGCTCACGGCGGTGACGAGGTGCTCGTAGATGACCTCGGCATCGTCGGGTTCAGCAACGGCATGGATGTTCGTCACTTGACCGTCGCCCACCGCGGACGTCACCGCACCATCGACGGTATTGATCGTGTGACCCGCTTGGCTCTCGCCCGGGGCGGGGGTGTTTTCGGTGTAGTCAGTTTCGGGCGCGCCGCCAGTCAGACGTTCAGTGCGGCGCTTCACCTCGATTGGAATCACCTGTTCCGGGTTCCACGGGTCGTCCCATGCATCCGCGCTGGAGTACGTCAAGACGATGCCGTTGACATCTGCGGCATCCACCCCGGTGGGAAGTTCCAGGGGTCCAGCTCCGGCGGCCATGGTCGATGACGTGGGATGGAGGCCCGAATATGACACGGAATTGTCCGCTGCGACCGTGCGAGAGCAGCCACCGGTGCCGTCCGTGGCGATGGGGGTTTCGCTCTGCAAGCAGACCTGCAGTTCCACGTTCTCGATAGGCGCGACCAGATCGAAACTGTCATCGATGCCCACAAACTCGTAGGCGTTCCAGAAGGTCGGGTCAAGGTCACTGACCGACATCGAGACGGGTCGCGCACCCATGGTGGGCTGCGCGGTCAGCCACATCACGAACGACGGTTGAGTCTCCGGCGCAGTCTCTGTCTGGGTGAGGGGCTCGGTTCCCGGCGCAGTGTCGATGTCAGCGGAGAACCCTTTCTCTACGTCGACACCGATCTGGAAGTCCTCGAGCAGCACGTCAGCATTGAGATCCGGGAGGGTGACGGCATCGGCGACTCCGGCATCTTCAACGGTCGCTTCGGCGGTGTTGTAGACGTACTGGCCTACGTAGTCGTCCCGATTCTCCGGTGCAGTGATATTGACGTTGCGGAAGCGATCCGTCTCACGGAGCTGCATCACAAACGACACTACGGCCGTGTCGCCCGGAGCGAGTCCGCCGGCCGTCGGGTCCCCGGGACCGACATTCGTGATGGTGCTACGGCCAAACACGCGCAGTTCCACACCGATGATTGGCTCGAGCTGAGCCTCTGTCAGTGCAGCAACATCCGCTTCGTTATCGAGCAAGAAGGCGGGATTGTCGCGGGTTTGTGCATCGTCCGAATAGAGATAGAGCGCAAACCCGTCAGCGTCAGCAGGCAGTTCATTCATTTCGAGGGACGTGATGTTGAACACGTCCGTGGAGAGCAGCGTGTCTGCGTCAGGACGATTCTGCGTTGGACGGTCGACGACGTAGATCTCGTCGACGTAGGTCTGTGCCGAGTTGTTGGTGACCGTCACCGTGCCACGAGTGTGGGGAAAGTCTTCCTGCGGGGTTCCCTCCGGCGGAATGCCGACAGGGCCGCCGTCCCACACCTTTTCACCGGTGATGGCGAGGTCAGCGGGGTCGATCACGACCACGGCATTGTCGGTGTCGGACGAATTGCCGTTGAGGGTGGACTCTGCCGTCACACCAGCCACGTTGTTGGTGGTGCTCGTGCTGTTGAAGGCCTCGGTGACCGGGATGAGGTTGTCATCGGCCGATGATCGGAGCCAGTCGCGTAGTCGGAACGTGAGGTTCAGGCGACGCTTCTCTGCATCGGCAGCGTTTGATCGGGCGACCCCGGACCCCACGGGTGGAACCGCCACGCCCGGCTGAGTTGCACGCGCCGTCTGGTCCGGATTCTCAATGTAGGCCACGCGTACAGCAATGGTGGTGGCTTGCTCTGCCGCCGTCAGGTTGAAGGCTGGCATGGCACCCCAGCAGTCTTCCAGCGCGGTGCCATCAATAGTGCCGTCACATGAGCTGTTGGACGGTGTCTCCCAGGCGCCCGTGTCCCCGTTGAGAATCTGCACGGCGTCCACTGCGTCGTACTGAATCAGATCGTCGTTGATGGCGATGCGGCGCAGATCGAACGCATCGTAGAAGCTGCCGGTGCTGTCAATCGGGCCACTCTGGTCCGTTGCAGGTGCCGAATTTTCGTCAGTAATGACGAAGGTGTCGACGTTCGATTCACCACCAGTCGACCACCGCAACGTGGCGGTCGTCTCGTTGTGCGAACGCGCCGCTACCGCCTCCGGGTTCACTGTCTTGACCACCGTGGGGCCGGGGCCGCCGTCCTGGCCGTCAGGATCCAGGATGGTGGCGTCGTCGCATGCCGTCGCAGGTTCAGCGGGCGTCACTGGCCCTGTGGACCCTGTGCCCGCCGCGTCGGTGGCCGTGCAATTCTCAAGCAAGACGGAGTCAGCGCCATCCCACGGGTCTGGGTCAGCGTTAGCCCAGTCCGGGTCAAGGTTCATGACGACGTTGGGCTTGAACTCCGTGCCCGGAGGGAACGTCGCATCCGGATCAGTGGGGGTGTATACAAACTGGAGGCCACCGATCTCATCAGGGCTCGGGTTCGATGTGATGTCGAAGTTGATCGTCGCAGGTCCATCAGTGGGGCCAGTCAAGGTCTGCCAGGACGAACCATCCCAATACTGAATCTCGAGGGTGGTGCCGTCGGGGACGGCGGCGTCACGAATCGCGGACGGGTTAAAGGCGGACCAGAACGGGTCGTCGTCGGACGGGTTGGCGCTCGGATCAGAGATCACAATCTGATCCGCACCGTCAGTGGAATACGGTGCATCGGGATTGTCAGGATCCGGATTGCCAGCAATGCCTCCGGACAGCTGCACCACAATCCACTCGCCAGCGTTTCCCCAGATCTCGGACGGCACAATGACCTTGTCCGATGTGGTGTCGATGTTCTCGTCGTAGGCCGGGAGCACATCCGTGGCGGTCTCAGATCCGTTGACTCCATCCGGAGACGTTCCCGTGGTCTCAATGGTGTTCGGGTAGTCGATCTTGCCCGGCGACACCGAGTCGGGTGTGCCGATCTCCACGGGGATCGAGGCCGCGGTGCCCGGCGCGGGCATCGGCGATCCGTCATCGGAGGTGAACGTGATGGTGAAACTCGTGACGGTACTCGGATCCGCCGGGACCGGCGGGACTTCGCCGTTGCCGAAGGTATAGGTCTCCGGGCCGTTGGTCGTCTGATAGGTAATCGACGCTCCCGTGGCACCCTCGGGATACGTCACTCCCGCGGCGTCAAAACCCACAAACGTTAATCCGTCCGGGCCAAACTCGGCTGGCGCAGCAGGCTCGGTCACGGTGATCGTCGTGACCGGCACATCTCCACCCACTCCAGCAGTGATGGTGGCCACCGAGGAATCACCCTTCACCACAAAGTCGTCGGCAAAGTCTTTGGTAGTGACGATGGTCGGAAGGTTCGTGGTGATGACATACGTGGCATCGTCGCTGTCGGTAGCCGTCACATCGTCACGCGCCACCTCAGAACCCACCTCATTGGTGACAGTGACGTCCGACGTCAACTCACCTGGATCCTTTTGCACAAAGCCGATGTTGACTCCACCGGTCGCGTCCTCGGCGATCAACGGCGCAGTACCGTCATCGTCAAACGAGACGGACACAGACGTGACATCGCTCCCGTCGATGCCGCTGGGAGTCACGTCGTACGGCAGCGGGGTCAGGTCCGCAACCGGATAGGTCTGCGTCACCGGTCCCGCAGATGTCTGGACCGTCACCGTCACTGTGTCGGCACCCTCAGGGATCTCCGTGATGGTGATCGTGTTGAGATCCAAGTAAGTGAACACGTCCGACGAACTGCCCGCCGGCGGATCCGTCACCGTCATCGAATCCGCACCAGTGTCCGACTGGTTGTTGACTGTGATCGACGCGACAGTCTCCTGGCCCGCCTGAGCCGTGCCGCTGGCAGGCGTCATCGTCTTGGTCACGTCAGTGTCGATGTTCGGGTCGACCTGAATCTCGACGGGCCAACTCGAAGTCTGCTCATCCGCGTTGTCCGCATTCATCTGAGCAGTGTTGAGCAACTCCTGATCGCTGTAGTCATAGTTGGCGTCATTAGGCACTCGGACAGGCACCGTGATGGTGGCAGTCGTACCTGCGTGCATACCCGATCCAGGGTTCGCCAAGTCATTGAAATCTGCGGTGAAGTTGACCTCGAACGAGTCAGAGCCCGAGGTGCTGACGGTAAACGGATCACTCGAAACGACGGTGGGAGTTCCCGCGATCTCTAGGGGCGGCGGCACCGTGTCGGTCAGTGCTGCGTTGTAGCAATTAGCGGTGTCACAGCTCACCTGAATCGTGTAGTTGAAGGTATCGCCAGGCAGGAGCGGCATCGCTTCGGGACCAGGACCTGTCTTGGTGATAGACACGCCTGCCGGGTCCGGGTCTGCCGAGGCTGTCGTGGCAGTCGCCACCAAGCCCGTGGCCGCCAAGAGTCCGATCAGGCCCATCGCTACACTGCGTCGTGGCTGCAACACCAGCACTCCTTCGGTCTTTCCCGTGGCACGCCCCATGTCTACGTCTAGTTTCATACGGTATCCAACATATGTTGAAGGCGCCTACGGCACACCAGCGCAGCTCCAAGAACCGGGCCCACTGATGGCCGTAGTGTGGTTGGCTTATCCCTATGAAGACCACTGCTCGTGCCGTCGCACTCTCCCTGCTCTCCGTCTTGGTATTGAGCGGGTGCCTCAAAATGGAGGTCAACTTCACAATCCAAGAAGACGACACCGTCTCCGGTGACGTGGTGATGGCCTTCGAAGAGGGCGCGGGAGAAGCGCTCGGCATGAGCGACGAAGACCTGACAACTGAGATGTTCACAGGCACCGAAGACGAGTTCCCTGAAGGAGAAGTCTCCGAGTACAACGAAGACGGCTACATCGGACAGCGCATCACATTCGAGAACCAGCCCCTCAGCGAATTCACCGGTGATGACGGCAGCATCTCCATCACCCGCGATGACGACGCCAACGAGTTCATCGTGGAAGGCCCGGCTCCCGGCGCCGGCGAACAGGCCCTCGGCGAACTTCCCGCTGAAGCCTCGATGACCATGACCGTCACCTTCCCCGGCGACGTCAGCGACACCAACGGCGTCATCTCGCCAGACGACCACACCACCGTGACGTGGGATCTCGCGACTACAACCGACGACGTCTACGCTCGCGGAGGCGCCACAGAAGGCTCAGACTTCCCGCTGTGGATCGTGCTGGTGGCAGGCGTGGCGCTCGGTCTTCTGATCGGCATCATCCTGTGGCTCACACTCCGCAACAAGCGTGACGACAACGACACGGCCGAAGACACCCACGACCTCGCCGCCGACTCGACCTTTGCGCCACTGCCGGTGGACGAGAGCACGCAGTCCGTTGCCCCCGACAGCACTGGGACTGAGGGCAGCGCTGTGACTGACCACGGCACTGTGACTGACGACAGCGCTGTGACTGACGACAGCGACGCGACCGCCGTTGCAGACGCAGACCCCGTCGCTGAGGCCGACGCTGCGGCCGAGCCCGGCGACGACACTCCCGAGGACCGCGAACAGCGTTGAGTCGCGTCGCACTTCGCTATGGCACCACGGCCATCGTGGCCGCTGTCGCGCTGACCGGTTGCGTCCGCGCGACAGCCGACACGACCTTCAGCGAGGACGGCACGTTCTCGCAAACCGCCATCGTGGCGTACGAAGACTCGGTTGCCTCAGAGATCACCGACCGCCTCGGTGCCGACGTTGACGCCGTCGTCGGTGATCTCGAGGTGACCCCCGAGTTCATCGAACTCCAGGAGGAGTACCCCGGCCAGGTCGAACTCGTTGAATACAGTGACGGCGACCTCAACGGCCTCAAACTCACGATGACCGACCTCCCCCTCGACGTGTTCTCCGACACGTCCAGCGAGGTTCTCGGCAGCGTCGGCGCATCCGCATCGGCTGTGCTTGAGGACGGGGAGTACACCGTGACATTCGCAGGCCCCGGAGACGAAGCGCTCCAACTCATGGCACTAGGTGAGAGTCAACTCACACTGCTGGAGAGCGCCGTCGACGTCTCTGCGACCTTCACCTTTCCCGGTGAAGTCACATCAGCCACGGCAGGCGAAATCGACGGCAACTCCGTGACGTTGGGGCTGGCCGAACTGATCACCACACCTGAAATCCGCATCACAGCAGAAACCTCAGAAGCCTTCCCCTGGGGTCCAGTCCTCACATGGCTGGGCGTCATCGCTGGCTTCGTCATCGTGATCGGAGGCGCCACCGCGCTCGTGATCCAGGATCGCCGCGCGCGCAACCGCTCCACACTCCCTCCGCCCAAGACCGCCCCACCTGCGTCGACGCCGTAACCCCACCATCGGCCGGGCTCTACCAAGTCGCTGACCAGACGGTCAGGGTGAGACCATACGAGAGTGCTCGCCCCCTATCGCTCTATTCTGAGCCGCCCTGGCGCGAAGGCCTTCGCCTTCGCTGGCCTCCTGTCACGCCTACCCATGTCGATGTTCAACATCTCGTTCATCCTCATGGTGCAGATCGAATACGACAGCTACGAGATGGCAGGCCGCGTCGCCGCGATCGGCATCCTGTGCTGGGCGCTGCAAACCGTCCCCACGAGCAGGCTTGCCGACCGCTTTGGTCAGCGGGCAGCCATGATCCCTCTGGCACTGATCCACACCGTCGGTGCGACCTTGGGAATCTGGGCGGCAGTCAACGGTCAGCCCGAATGGATGCTGTGGATCGCCGTGATTTTGGCCTCGTTCCAAGGCCCGTTGGGCTCACTGACGCGAGCGCGCTGGTCACACATGCTTGATTCTGACGAGGACATCCACACCGCGTTCGCCCTCGAAGGTGCACTCGACGAAGTGCTCTTCATCTCCGGCCCCGCCCTCGCAACCATCCTCGCGACCACCGTGTGGCCTGCAGCCGGCATCGTCGTCTCCACCTCAGCCATGCTCATCGGCCTGGCGATCCTGCTGTCACAACGTTCAACCGAGCCGCCACCGCGCGCCGTCGACAGCGGTAGCAGCCTGGGTTTGAAGGTTCCCCCCGCGATTATTGCGGTGACATTTGTGGCGTTGGGTCTCGGTGTCATGTTTGGTGCGCTCGACATTTCCGTGGTGGCGTTCTCCGAGGAGTTGGGCCACAAGGGCTGGTCCGGCTTGGTGCTAGGCGTCATTGCATTCGGTTCATTTGCCGGGGGCTTGTACTACGGCACTCGCCACTGGAAGACGCCGTTGTGGAAACGCCTCATCATTGGCACGGTGATGCTGGCGGTGGGCATGACGGTGCTGTCGTTCTCGACCAACCTCATCATGCTGGCCTGCATTGGGTTTGTGGCAGGTATCGCCATTGCTCCGACGTTGACCAACTGCGACACGGTCGCCCAACGGGTGGTGCGCCGCGACCAGATCACGGAGGGCATGGGGTGGTTGCGCATTGGCCAAGGTGTGGGCGTGAGCTTTGGTGCGTGGGCTGGGGGCTATCTGGTGGACCACATTGATGCCCAGGCCGGCTTTTTCTTGGCTGCTGGGGCGGCCATTGCGATGTTCGGCATCTCCGTGCTGACGGCGCCCGTGGTCCGCCGTGGCACCGAGCGTCCGGGGGTCAAGGAAGACGACCCCGAACCGCTGTCGATGCATGGCGCCGATGATTGGGTTGAGACTCCGCCGTTCCCGCCCAACGTCTAACTCCCCTCGCCAAGTGGCTCGATTTCGCTGTTTTGGGGCCTCAAAACAGCGAAATGGAGCCATTTGGCGGTGCGTGGGGAGGTGTAGCGGTGCGCTGGGAAATGTGATGGAGATCACGCCTGCGAGGGGACCTTCGTCCCGGCGCCCAGGCCCACAGCACCCGTAACGTTATGAGTGTCGTCAGGTGACATAGCAGTTACCGACAAAGTTGTGGCTCAGGCGGTCATCCGGGGACTAGATCGCCTGAGCCCCATACTTCCGAGCGTCGGCGCCTCCCGCCCCTCCCCCCGAGGTGCCGACGCCGGATCAACCCCAGCCAGAGTGTTCTACGCTCGACTCATGGCCCCTCGCATTGCACTCGCCACCACCGTAGAGATGACATCTCCGGACATCGACGAGACCCTCATCCTGAACCACCTTCCCGAGGCCGAGTTGGCCGCATGGGACGATCCCACCATCGACTGGTCCACCTATGACCTCGTGGTGGTGCGCAGCACCTGGAACTACGCCCAACGTGTCGACGAGTTCCGGCTCTGGGCAGCGGGCGTCGCCAAGCAGTCAACCCTGGTCAACCCTTTCGCCACCCTCTTGTGGAACTCAGACAAGCGTTACCTTCTTGACCTTAAAGAACTCGAACTCCCCGTCGTGCCCACCACGTTTGTCCCTGCTGGCCACACGCCGGACGCATCGGACCTTGACGGCGATGTCGTCATCAAGCCCGCAGTCGGGGCTGGTTCTCTGGGCGCGCGGCGCATCCGCTCCGACATCACGGAAGCCCAAGCGCATGTCCAGACCCTGCACGAGCAGGGCAAGGTCGCGATGGTCCAGCCGTATCTAGAGCAGGTGGACCGCATTGGCGAGACAGCCATGGTGTACCTGGGCGGCGAGTTCTCACACGCAGCGCGCAAGGCCGCAATTCTGTCCGGCGGCGATTCGGGCGCTGCTGCAGACGCCCTGCACGCTGAGGAGCACATCGAGCCGTGCGAGGCCACGCTGGCTGAACGCTATGTCGCCGATGCGGTGGTCGCCTCACTTCCCGGGGTCCCCCACACGGGTGGCCCGTTGCCCTACGCCCGGGTCGATCTGCTCCCTACAGAGGACGGGCCCGTCATTTTGGAACTGGAACTGATTGAGCCAAGCCTGTTCCTCCAGGTGTCCGACGGCGCTGCCGAGCGTGCTGCGCAGGCCATTCGCCGCTGCCTTCCCTGACTCGGCCCACGCTGCGGCCCGAGGCGCCTGCGGGAACAGATTGACCACTCGTGCGGTTGTAATGCCATGAGCACAGTCACAGCAGTGGTGGGAATCTACGATGCCGACGGCGGTATTCGAGGTGAGCTCACCTACGTGTGGGGCCACCTCAAGGGCACCGCAGAATGTGCGCTGTGCGACATCACCCATTCGCACGTGAAGCGCAAGCGCGCTTGGGATCGGGCGATACAGCGGTTCGATGTGCCTGTGCGCGTGGTGCATCGCAACGAGATGGACGATGCTCTCGCGGCCGCCGTGGCGCCCTTGCAGTTGCCGCTGGTGATGGGCAAGACAGCCGATGGTTGGGTTCAGCTGATCGACGCCGACGGGCTACGCGAGTGTGGCGGGCACGTCGAGAGTTTTTCGCGGGCGCTCACCGATGCGTTGGCGTCAGCGTGACTGTGCCGTCTCCCGGTTGTAGGGGTCGAGCAGGTACTCGTCACCGTCACATGTAGCGACAACACGGTCACCCTCGAAGGTCCCCTTGCGCACCGCGTCAGTGGGACGGCAATCGAGCGTGGGTGTGTAGAGCCATGCTTGGGCAAAGGAGTCGTCTGAGAGGTCGTGGGTAAACCATTGATCTTCCTCGGCTTCATCACTCGAGGAATTGACGTAATAGCCGTGGTAGACGGCGCGCATCCCAGACAGGTCAATCCATGCTTGGACGCCGTCGCCTGTTGAGAAACCCTGGCTCACCATGCGCGAAATCCGGTTGGTCATGAGGGAGCCGACAAAGTCTGCGCCGTCGCGCCACATCACTCCCGTCACGTAGCCATCAATGTCGTAGGCTTCCCAGAGTTCAAGGCCGTCGGCCTGTTCGCCGACCACATCAACGTTGACAACGTCCCCGTCAACGCGGTTGGTCGCGGGGATCGCCCCGCCACCCCAGCCGTTGTTGGACTCGCCTGAGATCAAGTCGAGTTCCGTCACTGCTTCAAGGCCTGGCCGCCCACCGCGACGCATCCAGGCCACATTGTGTGTGGCATCCCACTGGACTACGGAGAAGCGGTAATCGTTGCGCAGTTCGTCGGTCACGAGGAAGAACTCTCCTGTGGGGCTCACCAGCACCAGGCTTTGCCGCTCAGCTAGCGCGTCCTCGCCGTCGCCGTCACCCTCACGAATGACGGTGAGGTCCCAAGAGTCGTCGTCGACCTCCCATATCCAGTCTGGAAGTTCATACAGATCCGGACGCTCGCCGTCGGATTCGATGAGAGGCGGCATCTCGTAGTCAGTGCCTTCGAGCCAACCGGGGCGGCTGTCGCCAGAGTCGGCGCCACCTGCGCTGGAAGCGTCATCCTGGAGACCACCCTCGGTCTCGGTGCCAGCCTTGTCGATGAACCCGTACTCACCGAGGAACCAGTAGGCACCATAGGCTGCGCCTGCCAAAATCAGGAGGGCAATGAGCCAGCCCACCGCGAATTTGCCGTCGTCGGCCCTCATTGAGGCTCCGCTGCGCAACCTCGTGTGCACCCCACAATCACGCCTCTTCATACGGTGAAGAGTAGGCGAGGTGGGGGCGTGTCACTGTGCAGGCGCTCCGCCCGAGCGGGGGACCCACTTGCATCGAAGGCCCGGGGTTGCCACAGTGTGACCATGGCCCTGCCTGCCCCTGACACGATTGTCCCTAACCCGCTGACGTCGCTGACGCTTGCACAATTGCGCGAACGCACGTCCATGAAGTGGCGCCGCTACGACCCCGATGTCCTCCCGTTGTGGGTGGCAGAGATGGACGTCGAGCTGGCCGCACCCATCCGTGATGAGCTCAACCGGGCGGTCACTGGCGGTGACTTGGGATATGCCTCAGGGACGTCCTATAAGGAGGCTCTGTCAGAGTTCGCCAAGGACCGATGGAACTGGGAGCCCAGTCCGTCACACATGGCCCCGGTGACTGACGTGATCACCGGGTATGTGGACATCATCTCCATGGTGACGGACCCTGGTTCGCAGGTGGTGGTGAACCCACCGGTGTATCCGCCGTTCTACTCCTACTTGGAGGCAGCGGGCCGCGAGATCGCACACGCCCCGCTGGGAGAGGACCTGCGCCTGGACTTCGCCGCGCTCGAATCAGCTTTCCGGGACGCTACCGCTGGCGGACGTAGCGCTGCCTATTTGCTGTGCAGCCCCCATAACCCCACGGGCACCGCACACACACGCGCAGAACTGGAGCAGGTCGCGAGCCTTGCGGACCAATTCGGCGTCACCGTGGTGGTCGATGAGATCCACGCCCCGATTGTGTATGACGACGCCACCTTTGTGCCCTACCTCACGGTGAATGGCGGTGAGCACGGGTTCTCCATCATGGCGGCATCCAAGGCGTGGAACCTCGCAGGAATTCCTGCGGCCATGGTCATCGGCGGGACTGCAGTCAAGGAACAGGTGGTGCGCTATGCGGCATCTACCCACCACGGCCCCACGCACTTTGGCACGCTCGCACAGACCGCGGCCTACCGTCACGGAGGCCCTTGGCTGGACTCCCTGATGCAGGGACTCGATGCGAACCGCAAACTCCTTGCCAGCCTGATCGACGAGCACCTTCCAGAAGCTCATTACACAATGCCGCAGGCAACGTACCTCACGTGGATTGACTGTTCCGCCCTGGAACTGGATGTGGATCCGTCGCAGCACTTCCTTGAGGATGCCCGTGTGGCCCTCAACTCGGGTCCGCTGTTCGGCCCCGGTGGCGAGGGACACGTGCGCCTCAATATTGCGACGCACCCCGACATCATTCGTGAGGCTGTACGGCGGATGGGCGCATCCACGCACCGCGGCTAGCGCACTCGTGCGAGAATGCCGCGGTGAGAAACTCCGGACGCCGCGCGCTTGGCCCTGTGGCCATTGCTGTGCGCGCCGCTGTCGCCGCGTTGGTGGCGACCGGAGTGGCGCTGTTCTCTCACGTCCTTGGCGGGGGCGCTGCTCCGGCACCCATGGGCGTGGCCGTGCCTCTGGTCCTCTCGTTTGCGATTCTGACGCAGTTGGCAGGACGCCTGGGCTCGTGGTGGCGCATCGCTATCGGAGTCACGGCCAGTCAGGCACTGTTCCACGTACTGTTCGTCGTCGGCACCGCTGAAGCGACACTCACGGGAAGCGACGCCCATGCTCATCACCTAGAGCCAGGAGCGCTGTCGCCGGCAACTGTGGTGACCGACGCGAGCGCCCACGGTGCTCACGGGGGTGGCGTGATGAGTGCTGCTCACCTCGGTGCTGCAGTGCTGACCACACTGGCGCTGATTCACCTCGACAGCGCCATCGCACGGGCGGTGGACGCATGGCACGCGGTGCTTGCGCCGGTGGTGGCCTTGTCGGAACCGCGCCTGGTACCCATGGCGGCGATTCCAGAGTTGATCGCCACACGCATCGTCGCTTTTACTCCGGCCACCGCATCGGGCGGTCTGGGCCTACGTGGGCCTCCTGCAGTAGGGACTTCCTCCGCCAGCTGAGCTGGCACAGTGCGCACCCCGACACGAGGCGTGCGCGTTCTTACTGTCCCCCGGGGCACATCGACGCCCCATTGCATTCTGGAGTTTTCGCATGACTACTATTTCCCGTTCCCGTATGACCGTCCGCGCGACCGTATTCGCCGCCATCGCGGCTTTGGCATTGAGCGCCTGCGCTAGTGACGATGCCGCCGAGGAAACCACTGCTGCTGCCGAGCCCACCAGTGATCACGTACATGAGGTCACATTTGATGAGGCGTGGGTCAAGGTCGTTGACGAAGGTATGACGGCCGCGTTTGGCGAATTGCACAATGGCACCCACGAGGAGATCGTGTTTGTCAGTGCATCAACCCCCGTGTCCTCCATGGTGGAGCTCCATGAGACCACCATGGATGACGGTGGCGACATGATGATGTCCGCTAAGGAAGGCGGGTTTGCCGTGGGCGAGGGCGAGACACTGACTCTTGAGCCAGGCGGCAACCACATCATGCTCATGGATGTCACCGAGCCCATTGAGGCAGGAGATGTCGTGACCCTCACCTTGACGTTTGAGAGCGGCGACACCCTTGACGTTGAGGCTGTGGCCAAGGAATTCTCGGGTGCCAACGAGGAGTACAGCGGTGACGACGAGATGTCGCACGACCACGGCGACTCGATGGACGAGGACCACTCGACGGACCACTCAACGGGCACCGACCACTAGGTCCGTGTGATGACTGAGTCCGAGCACCCACAGGCGCCGGGCACTAGCCGGCGGCGGCTCCTCTTTGGAGGGGCTGCCGTCGGTCTGGGCGCAGTGGCGGGCGTGGCAGCTGATCGCACGCTCGCTTCCGGCACCGAAGCAGAGTCGTCTCCGCCACCGCCCGAGCGCGATGTCACGGGCCTCAATGGCGCCCGCGAAGTTGAGTTCTATGGGGCCCACCAGGCGGGCATTGCCACGTCGGTGTGTGCTCACGCCACCTACGTCGCAATCGATTTTCATGATGATGTTGACCGTGATGCCTTGCGCCGCCTCATGCAGCTTGTGACGGACGATGCCGCACGTCTGACTGAGGGGGACGGCGCCTTGGCGGACACGGAGCCTGAGTTGGCGGTAGTTCCCGCATCGCTGACGGTCACGTTTGGTTTTGGTCCGGGATTCATTGAACGGGCAGGGGCGTCCGTGCCGTCGTGGATGGGCCCAATTCCGGGCTTCGATATCGATGCCCTCGAAGACGCCTGGAGCGACGGAGACTTCCTCATTCTGGTCTCGTCGGATGACCCGGTGACGAACGCTCACGCCGTACGGATGCTGCTCAAGGACACGCGCGCGTTCGGCACGGTCCGGTGGCGTCAGGATGGTTTCCGCCGCGCGTACGGGTCAGAGGTTTCGGGCACAACGATGCGGAACCTGTTTGGGCAGATCGACGGCACCACCAACCCGGAGCCCGGCACCGTGGACTTTGACCATGTGGTGTGGCGCACGAGCGGCTGGGCTGCGGGTGGCACGACGCTGGCGATTCGACGGATCCGGATGGATCTCGACACGTGGGATGAGGTAGACCCCACGGGCCGCTCGTTCTCAGTGGGACGCGACATCACTAGCGGTGCGCCGTTGACGGGGAGCAAGGAAGCGGACGTGCCGGACTTTGAGGCGACAACGCCCTCGGGACTCACCGTGATCTCTCCGGTGTCGCATATCGCGCGGTCGCGTCCAGAAGCGAGCGAGGAGGTCATCTTCCGGCGCGGATACAACTACGACGTCCCTCCACACGACGGCACTGTGTCCGAATCGGGTCTGATCTTTGCGTCCTTCCAAGCCGATGTGTCACGGCAGTTCGTACCTATTCAGAAGCGGCTCGCGGAGGCGGACCTGCTGAACACCTGGACCACCCCCATCGGCTCTGCAGTGTTTGCGATCTCGCCTGGCTGCAAGCCAGGAGAATACGTGGGGCAGGCTCTACTCGGCTAGAAGAACGACCGGCCGATGCTGGGGCGCACGGGCACGGGAATGTCACCTCCGCGGCGCAGGGGACTACCGTGGATTGCATGACGTTGATGGCCGTCCCCGCCGCAGAGGTCGTGATTGATGATGCGCTCGTGCGCTCACTCATCGCTGACCAACACCCAGACTTGGCGTCACTGGCCCTCGGCGAGCGTACGGAAGGCTGGGACAACGTCACCTACCGGCTGGGCTCTTCACTCGCGGTGCGCTTGCCGCGCCGGGAGTTAGCGGCACCGCTTGCGGACAATGAGATCGAGTGGCTACCCCGAGTGAGCGCCCACTGGACGTTTCCCGCTCCAGTACCTCAGCGCGTCGGAAAACCGTCGGGCGATTACCCGTGGCGGTGGAGCATCGTGCCATGGATTAGTGGCGCTCTGGCCTTCACCAAGCCGCTCAGCGTCGAGGGCGCGCAGGATCTGGGGTGGGCGCTCGCACAGATCCACACGCCTGCTCCTGCCGATGCGCCGCGCAACCCCTTTCGCAGTGTGCCCTTGAGTGAGCGTGCAGAGACCTTTGGCGCTCGCCTGCATCGCATCGAGCCACAGCTGGAGGACGGTGGGGCTCGCCTCCGAGAGGCCTTCGCCGCGGGCGCGCAGACGGCACCCGGTCCTGTCACATGGACGCATCTTGACCTCCACGGCGGGAACATCCTGACCCAGGGAGGACGACTCGCCGGGATCCTGGATTGGGGCGATGCCGGAGTAGGGTCCCCTGCCACGGACCTTGGCCAAGCGAGCGTGGCGGTGGGCCGGGAGCACGTGGCGCCGCTACTCGACGCATACGCGGGTGCTGCCACAGACAGTGCTGCACGGTTCATCGCGAGTGCGGCCGGGCGCCTCCAAGTGCGGTCCGAGGCCGTGAACTTTGCGGTCACGCTGGCGAACATCGACGATGCGCAGTACAGCGAGCCCGGACTCCGGGCATTGCGTTCGTTCGACCAGCGGCGCACCCACCCCCTGGGCTAGCGTGGTGTCATGACGGACGTCTTCACGCCTTTGCAGACAGAACGCCTCACGTTGCGCACCATGACCCTGGACGACGCAGAGGATCTCGCAGAGCGCCGTTCGGACACCACAACTGCCCAGTATCAAGCCTGGCGCGCGCCATACCCCGTTGAACGTGCACGTGAACTGATCGCTGAAGTGACGTCGCGCCCCGGGCCGATGCCGGGGCACTGGTATCAGCTCGCGGTAGTGCGTAAGCGCGATGGGAAGGTGTTGGGAGATGTCGCCATCCATCTCAGCAACAACGGCAAAACCGCTGAAGTCGGATTTACCCTCCACCCCTGGGCACGCGGCCACCACTACGCCACCGAGGCCACGGCACGCATGGTCGACTACGCCGTCTTCGATCTGAACGTGCATCGCGTGGAAGCGATGACGCACCCAGGCAACCTGGCATCCGTGCGAGTCCTTGACCGCATTGGCTTTCAGGCAGAAGGCGTGCTCCGTGAGGCCTACTGGGTGGACGATGAAGTCATGGACGACGCCATTTACGGATTGCTCGCACGCGAATGGCGTGCCCGTCGGGACCAGGACTAGCACGCAACGCGTGCAAGACTGACAGCTATGGACATCTTCGAGACCCCCCTCCCGGGCATCGGCGTCCGGTATGAGTTTCAGGCGGAAAGCGGTGACCATGTGGGCGTGGTGGTGCGCCGCGACGGTAAACGCGACTTCGCTCTGTACGACCGCGAGGACCCCGATGCGTGCCGCGGCACCGTGGAACTTTCCGAGGGCGACGCAGCCAAACTGGCAGAACTCATGGGCGGTACCTCCATTACTGCGCGGCTGGATTCACTGCGCCACAACGTGGAAGGCCTTGCCATCGAATGGGTCACCATGCCCGCCATTGGTGGCTTGAGCGGCAAGACCATCGCCGACGGGCGCATCCGCACCGAGACGTCTGCATCCGTGGTCGCCATCATCCGCGGCGAGGAAGGCCTTCCCGGACCCGAACCCGACTTTGTCCTCCATGCAGGAGATACCGTGCTGGTCATGGGCAGCTCCGAAGCGGTCAGCCGCGCTAGCGCCATCCTCACTGGATAGCCATGCTGCTCCCGCTGCCGCTTGAGGTCCTCCCCGAACCTGAAGCGAGCCACGCAGGTCAAGTGCTCATTGAGTTGGGCATCATCCTTCTGGTGCTCGCCGGGCTGGGGCGACTCGCAGCGCGCATCGGGATTCCCTCGATCCCGCTCTACCTCTTAGCGGGTGTCCTCATGGGGGAAGGGGGATTGATCCCCGTTTCGGCCGGCGAAGAGTTCCTTGAGGTGGGCGCCGAGATTGGCGTGGTTCTCCTTCTCTTGCTGCTGGGACTGGAGTACTCCCCGCGGGACCTCCGCAATGGTCTTAAGTCCAACTGGGTCGCGGGCCTCATAGACGGTGTGGCCAACGGTGTTCCCGGATTCGCCATGGGACTTATCTTGGGCTGGTCACCCACAGCTTGCCTCCTTCTCGGTGGAGTCACCTATATCTCCTCTTCCGGAATCATTGCTCGCCTTCTCGATGACTTTGACCGTGTCGCCAACCGCGAGACCCCGGTGTTGCTATCCATCCTTGTGATGGAAGACATCGCGATGGCGATCTTCCTTCCCATCACGGGTGTGCTGCTTGTCGGGGCGACGGTGCTGCAGGGGGCTATCGCCGCAGGAATTGCGCTCTCACTCGTGATCCTGGCCTTCGTCGTGTCAATGCGGTACTCGGAGAAGGTCTCCTCAATGGTGCATTCGCACTCCCGCGAGCTCCTGCTGCTGACGGTGCTGGGGCTGACATTTCTTGTTGCCGGTCTCGCAGATGCAGTCCAGGTGTCAGCGGCCGTCGGCGCGTTCCTGTTGGGCCTCACCCTCTCGGGCCAGGTAGCGGACGACGTACGCGGCCTCATGCCGCCGCTACGCGACGTGTTCGGTGGTCTGTTCTTCGTGTTCTTCGGCATCAGCATCGACCCACGCGACCTGGTCCCCGTGCTCATCCCCGCGCTCATCCTCGCGGCCATCACCGCGGTGACCAAAATCGCCACCGGAATCTATGCGGCCAGGAGCAACGGCATCGGCCCTCGAGGCCAGTGGCGCACCGGCCTTTCCCTCATCCCTCGAGGCGAGTTCTCCATCGTCATCGCGGGCCTCGGCGTCGCAGCAGGAATCGAACCTCAACTCGGCCCACTGGCAGCCGGATACGTGCTCACGCTCGCCATTGTCGGATCCCTTCTGATGCGTTTTGCAGACCAGATTCCACTGCCTCCGGGCATGCGCACCAAGGGCGCGCGACCCACCCCTCAACCCCTCGGCGTACGCACCCGAACTTGACCCGCATCGGCGTGTCGCCGGGCGCGTCGGAACCCGCATAAAACCCACTCTTTACGAGTGCTTTCCTGGCAAGGAAAAGTTTGGAAAAATGGTCAATCGGGGGCTCGTGAGTGTGTGAACATTGACGCGTCACCCCATCTGAGCGGGTGATGCGCCGGCTACGTCGCGCAGGTGGCGTAGCAAACGGTTCGGAGTCCCGGATCGTTCGTCCCCACCCAGGACCACCAGCAGTGCTGACCCTTGCTCAAGGACACCCCGAGTACGTCTATCGAGGTTGTTGTCGTGTTGTTCCACTACCGTGAAGTTTTGTCGATCCCGGGTGCGCGTGCATTCGCTGGATGGGGCCTCCTGGCTCGCCTCCAGATGGGAATGACGGGCCTCGCTACCTTCCTTCTGGTCCAAATGGAGTACGGCTCCTACGCTGCGGGCGGCATCATGCTCGCCGCTATCTCCGTGTCCTATGTACTGATCGCACCGCAGGTGGCCCGCCTCGTTGACGCTCACGGGCAGGCGCGTGTGCTGCGCTGGGGCTATGCCATTGCGATCGCCGGCCGCCTCGGGTTCCTGGCAGCCGCGCTGACACAGCAGCCCCTGTGGGTGCTCGCACTCATGGCGCCTATGTTCGCTGCAGGTGGTTCACAGTCCACCCTGACGCGCGCTCGCTGGACCTACGTCGTGAAGAACGACCGCCAGCTGGCTACCGCGTTCTCGCTTGAATCCTCGCTCGAGCAGCTCCTGTGGATCGGTGGCCCCGCCATCGCCACGGTTCTCGCAATCTCCGTGGGCTCGTGGGTTCCGTCAGTGATTGCCGTTGTGGCGCTCGCAGTCGGTGGATACATCTTCCTGAGCCTTAAGGACACGGAGCCTCCTGTCCGTCGCCACAGCGCCGATGCCGGAACTGTGGAAGCAGCCCTAGCCGTCACCCCCGCAACGGCCGGTGCAGGTGCTGCGCTACCGAACCTCGACACCTCCGCAGTCCGTCGCGTCCGCCGCTACCGCAACCCCTTCGCAGGAAACCTGCTTGTCACGACACCAACCCTCGCGGTCGTTGCTGTGATCTTCCTCACCCAGGGTGCGATGTTCGCGTCGATCGACGCCTCCGTGGTGGCGTTCTCCGAGGAGTTGCACGCCAAGGGCATGGCCGGTGTGATCCTCGGCGTGTGGTCCGTCGGATCGCTCATTGGTGGCCTCGCCTACGGCGTGATTGGTTGGCGCCGCTCGCTCGCAAGCCGCCTGCTGATGGGTGTCACCGCAACGGGTAGCTTTGCCGCGCTGTTGATCTTCTCTCCGTCGATGTTTGTGCTCTGCGGCCTGCTCTTCGGCATGGGACTCTTCACCGCACCCAACATGGTGATTGGCGACTCCCTCGTGCACCGCGCCGTGACCCGTGCCCGCGTGACCGAAGGGATGACCTGGACTCGCACCGGCATCGACCTGGGTGTCGCCATCGGCGCCTGGGGCACCGGTGTCGCCATCGATGCTCACGGTGCGCAGGCTGGATTCGGTGTGACGCTCATCGCGGGAGCGGTGGGTCTGCTCACCGCAGCCGCCGCATGGCACTATCTGCGACGCAGTGCGCCGTACGTCCCGTCGATCACCGAGGCCGGCCCGCCAGCCACGGCACGTCTGGTTCCCGAACCCGCAGCGGTGACCCAGGAGATGCCCATCACGGTCGCATTGCCAGCAGCCGGTATCCGTGAGGACATTGCCGCACCTGCACAAGCTGAGGCATCCGTAGAGGCCTTGCCCAGCACCACTGAGTTGCCGGTCCTGACTGGTTCGATTCCCACGAGAGAATAGAGCCATGATCAGGACGGCCACTGAGGATGACGCGGCTGGAATCGCAGCCGTCTACAACCCGTACATCCGGGACACGGTGATCACGTTTGCGTACGACGACGTGACCGTGGAAGAGACGGCAGAGCGTATCCGCGTCATCCTCGGTCAGGGCCTTCCTTACCTGGTGGTCGAGGAAGACGGCGCAATTGTGGGCTTTGCCTATGCCGCGCCGTATCGGCCCCGCGCCGCATATCTCCACACCGTGGAAACCAGCATTTACCTGGCCGAAGCGACTCGGGGTCGAGGGTTGGGGCGGGAGCTCTACGGCGCTCTTCTCGATGCGTTGCGCGCGTCCCATGCTCACAGCGCCGTCTCATTGATCGCTCTGCCCAATGAGGCGTCGGTGGGCCTTCACAGGGCGTTTGGCTTCGCGGAGATCGGCACGCTCAGTGAGGCTGGCTTCAAGTTTGGCCGCTGGATCGATGTGGGTTACTTCCAGCTCAAGGTCGCCTAAAACCCGGGACTTTCTCCGACCGCTTCGCTTGTGCGCAGTGATGCAGTCATTGCACAAACGAGTCGATGGTGGGCACAATGGTGCCGTTACCTGTGATGTGCACCCCGGCACACGCAGGTAACCCCGCTGAGGGGCGGGTCGAGGGGAGCGTGGCTGATGCCACTGACACATCACACTCATGACGATCGGCGCCGTCAGGTGCGCGCCGCGGGATTCACTATCCCCGAGCTGTTGATCACTGTGGTCATCATCGGCATTCTGGCTGCGGTGGCCATCCCGCTGTATCTGAGCCAACAAAGCAAAGCTCAGGACGCTGCGGCGCAATCGGACGCCATCAATCTGGGGACACTGGTGCGCGCGGCCTGGGACGATGGCGACGGAGTCACGGAAGTCGCCATGTTGGATGGCGAGTACATCATCAATGGCAAGACGGCGTTTGGAGCCTCACCCGGCGTTGAGTTCGTCTCCTATAGCGGTGACACCGTCGAGACCTGGTGCCTGCAGTTGCGCCACCCTGACGGCGAACACTCCGCTGATCCTGGGGTGCGCTTTGACTCGGAACAGGGGTACGTCGAGAACGCTGCCTGCGGCGCCACCTCCTAACCCCCCCACCTTCATGGGAAGTCCGCGGCAAGCAGAAGGGCCGATGCCAGGGTCACCCCGAGCACCGGCCCTTCTGTTAAGCGGCGGTCGCCAGCAGGTTATGCGGAACGCACAGCCTTCGTAGCAGCCAGCATGTTCTTGAGCGATGCATTGGTCTCGTCGTAGCCACGGGTCTTCAGACCGCAGTCAGGGTTGACCCACAGCTGCTTGCCGGGGATCGAGTCCTTGGCGAGCTGAAGCAGCTCAGTGACTTCCTCCGTCGAGGGCACGCGAGGGGAGTGGATGTCCCACACGCCCGGGCCGACCTGGCGCTCGTAGCCGTGGTCCTTGATTGCAGGCAGCACCTCCATGCGCGAACGAGCGGCCTCGATCGACGTGACGTCAGCGTTGAGGCCGTCAATCGCGTCAATCACTTCGCCGAACTCGGAGTAGCACAGGTGGGTGTGGATCTGAGTGTCGTCCTTGGCACCGGAGGTGGCCAGGCGGAACGACTTCACGGACCAGTCGAGGTACGCAGGCTGATCTGCCTTCTTCAGCGGCAGCAGTTCGCGCAGCGCGGGCTCGTCAACCTGGATGATGCCAATGCCGGCAGCTTCGAGGTCTGCGATCTCTCCGCGCAGTGCGAGGCCCACCTGGTTGGCAGTGTCGGCCAGCGGCTGGTCGTCACGGACGAACGACCACGCGAGGATGGTGACCGGGCCGGTCAGCATGCCCTTGACCGGCTTGTCCGAGAGGGTCTGCGCGTAGGAAGCCCACTCGACGGTCATGGCCTCGGCGCGAGCAACGTCGCCCCACAGGATTGAGGGACGGGTGCATCGCGAACCGTAGGACTGGACCCAGCCGTTCTTGGTGACGTCGAAGCCCTCGAGGAGCTCCGCGAAGTACTGCACCATGTCGTTGCGCTCAGCCTCACCGTGGACGAGGACGTCGAGGCCGAGGTCTTCCTGCAACTTCACGACGGACGCGATCTCGTCCTTCATGGCCTGCTCGTACTCAGCGTCCGAGAGTTCGCCCTTGGCCCAGGCAGCGCGAGCCTTGCGGATCTCGGGGGTCTGGGGGAACGAGCCGATGGTCGTGGTCGCGAGCTCGGGCAGGTTGAAGCGGGCGTCCTGAGCAGCAGCACGGATGCTGTAGTCGGAACGCTCGAAGGCCTGTGCTTCGATGCCGGACAGTGCTTCGCGAACCTCGGCACGGTTGGTGCCGGGGTGCTCGGCGCGGGCCTGCAGTGCGGCGCGAGCCTCACCGAGTGCACCGGCCACCGCCTGCTCGCCCTGCGTGAATGCGGTGTCGAGGGTGACGATCTCCGCAACCTTCTCGTCGGCGAAGGCCAGCCAGGAGAGCAGTTCCTCGCCCAAGTGCTCTTCACCCTGGAGGGTGTGGGGCACGTGGAAGAGCGAGGTGGACGATGCGATGGTGACGGTGGCGCCCAGGTCTGCGACCTGATCTGCCTTGGCGAGCGCCTCGTCGAGGTTGGTGCGCCAGATGTTGTGGCCGTCGACCACACCTGCGGCAATGGTCACGCCGGACAGGTCAACACCGGAGGGAACCGAGCCACGAACCAGGTCGATGCCGATCGCGTCCACGCCGGTGTCCTTGAGGACGGGCAGTGCGTCGTCGAGCGAGTTGTACGGCGCTGCGACGAACAGTGCAGGACGCGATTCGGCGGAGACCAGGGCGTTGTAGACCTTGGTGGTGTTCGCCAGAACGTCGGCACGGTCGGCGTCGATGTCAGCGACTAGGACGGGCTCGTCGATCTGAATCCACTCGGCGCCAGCAGCCTTGAACGCGGCCAGGAGCTCGACGTAGACAGCGAGCACGTCGTCGAGGCGGTCGATGGGCTGGTAGCCCTCGGGTGCCTCGTCTGCAGCCTTCGACAGGTACAGGAAGGTCAGCGGGCCGGTGATGACGGGGCGCGTTAGGAAGCCGGCTTCCTTAGCCTCGATGAACTCCTCAACCCAGCGGTTGGAGGAGAGCGCGAAGGTGGTGTCGGGGCCGATCTCGGGAACCAGGTAGTGGTAGTTCGAGTCGAACCACTTGGTCATTTCGAGAGGAGCCTTGTCGCCCTGACCACGTGCGATGGTCGAGTAGCCGGCGAGGTCGACGGAACCGTCTGCGGCGCGCAGGTCAGCGAAGCGCTCCGGCACGGCGCCAAAGGTGACGGCGGCGTCGAGCACGTGGTCGTAGAAGGAGAAGTTGGACGGGATTGACGAGTCGGTCTTTCCCAGGCCCAGCGCGGCCAGGCGGTCGCGGTTCTCAGCGCGGAGCGCCTTGGCGGTTGCTTCGAGCTCGTCCTGCGTGGAGTTGCCCTTCCAGAATGATTCGAGCGCCCGCTTGAGCTCACGCATTCGGCCGATGCGCGGGTAACCAAGAATGGTGCCGCCGGGGAAGGCGGGCGCAGGGGCAGAACTATTCGTGTTGTCAGTCATTTTTCCTCGTGGAGGTTTTGGTGCGCGGCGGGCTCGCCATTGCGCTTGGTCGACGCGTGCAATCAGCGCCGATGCGTGCAATGCGTGAGTCTACCGGCCTACGGCGGCGTTGGCTAGCACGGATTGTGGGCTGCTGACGGGGACTTTTGCCGGCGATGTGACGCGGCGAGCGCTGCAGTGTGACAATGGCTAAATGGATGAAGTCACAACCAAAAATGTCACTCTGACCCGTGAGGCTGAAGGTGTCTACGTCGCACGCAATCCTGACGGCGCGGAGATCCGATTCGGCTACAACGTGGAGGGCGCGCTCAGCGCTGTCGATCTCTTGCTAGTGGCGATCGCTGGTTGCTCTGCCACCGACCTCGACATGATGACGTCGCGTCGCGCAGAACCCACCAAGTTTGAAGCCAACGTGACCGCGGAGAAGGTGGGTGGCTCCGCCCCTGCCATCCTGCGTGACATTGACGTGGCTTTCGACGTTGCCTTCCCTGAGGGCGCCGATGGTGACAAGGCTCGTGCTCGTGTGGCGGCAGCACTCAAGGCCGCTGAGGAAAAGACCTGCACCGTGTCGCGCACAGTCGCCCACGGCGCTGAGGTCACTCTCCGCGAGGCCTAGCCTCAAGCATCGGCCGATGCCAGCGCTTCCGTTGGCATTGGTGGCCTCGTGGTCCCTAGTGGTGGTGACCGCGCAGCGGCAGTTCCTTCACTAGTTCCAGTGCGGCATCGTGCTTGTTGAATGTGATGACGTGGATTCCTGGCGCGCCCGCGTCGAGTAGGCCACACGAGAGCCGGGCGGCGTGAGCGACGCCTGCAGCACGCGCGGCATCGTCGTCCTCGGCGGCTTCCAGGTCCGCGATGATCTCGCTGGGGGTTGGCACGCCGGTGATCTGCGAGGCGCGGTGTGCACGCCGCGCAGTGGCGAGCGGCATGACCTCGGGGATGATCGGGATCGTGATGCCTTCGGCCTTGGCATCCTCGACGAGCGACGTGTATTGCCCGATGTCGTAAAACACCTGTGTGATCGCGAAGTCGGCGCCCGCCTCTTGCTTGGAGCGCAGCACCTCGAGGCCTTGGTTCCGCCACTGAGGCATCACGTGTTGGGCGGGAAAAGCGGCCACGCCAATGCTGAGGTTGTCGATGCCATGAGTCGCCGCGACCTCGCGGAGCAACGTCACGAGCTCGTAGGCGTATCGCAATCCATCCGGGTGGGGACGCCAGTCAGGCTGGCCCTGAGGCGGGTCTCCACGTAAGGCCAAGAAATCGCGCACACCTTCGTCGAGATACTCCTCGATGACCTGAATGACCTCGTCGCGGGACTGGTCGACGCAGGTGAGGTGCGCGAGGGGCGGGATGGTGTGGGACTCGGCGAGCTTCTGCACCACACCGCGTGACGTCGACCGTGTGGCACCTGCAGCACCGTAGGTGATGGAGATGAAGTCGGGGTCCGTGAGCGCGAGCGTGCGCATGGTCGCTTCGAGCGTGGACTCGGCCGCAGGCGTGCGGGGAGGAAAGAGCTCGTAGCTGAGTGTGGGCGTCTGATCGCCCAGCAATTCACGGATCGTCATAGCGCTCGCCACAATAGCGGACTCACGGTCGGGAGTTCACGGGCCGATGCTTCGGTGGTGCTGGTCTCGGACCGTCCCCAGGAGTAATTCCCGCCTGCCACTGTCGGCAGATAGGTCGCGTCACCTCGGCAAAGACATCCTTGGCCATCACACTGGAGCTATGGAGACCGAACCTCAACCCGACACCTCACTGAACTCGACGGCGCGCTGCTTCGGCGACGGAGACCCGCTCTACGAGAGCTATCACGACACCGAATGGGGCGCCCCCGTTCATGGTGAGGCGGAACTTCTGGAAAGGCTCACCCTTGAGGGATTCCAGTCGGGGCTGTCATGGCTCACCATCTTGCGGAAACGAGATGCGTTCCGGGCTGCCTTCGCAGGGTTCGAGCCCGAGGCGGTGGCAGCATTCACCGATGACGACGTGGAGCGGCTCATGGCCGATGCGGGGATCGTCCGCAACCGGCGCAAAATCGAGGCAGCGATCACCAATGCCCGTGCTGTCGTGGCGCTACACGCCGCAGGCACCAGCCTCGACGAGGTCATCTGGGCTCACGCCCCCGCGCCCCGGCAGGCACCCCTGGCAACTTCCCATGACGTGCCGGGCGCCACTGACGATTCCAAGGCACTGGCCAAGGACCTGAAAAAGCGGGGCTTCGTCTTTGTCGGGCCCACAACGATGTACGCACTCATGCAGGCCATCGGGCTCGTCGACGACCACCCAGCAGACTGCTTGGCGCGCACGAACTGACACGCAAGACGTCAGCAGTAGGCGCGGCGGTGGCGCTCCCGAGCATCTGCCTGCAGGGCCTCCACGATGCGCTTGTCGGCAGGGAGCCACGCAACGTCGTTCCAGGCGCCCGGCTCGAGGTCTCGGAGCAGATCGTGATCTTCCAACGGACGCGGCTCCACCTTTGCACCGTCGGCACCAGGAAGGATGGTCGCCCACCACACGCGCATCACCAAGCGCTGCACATCCGCATCCCCGGGGCGCAACATCCACACAGGATCGTCACCGCACCGATCGTCAATACCGGAGCCCTCATCCGGTCCGACGATCTCATCTCCAATCTCCACTTCAACGCCGAGTTCCTCACGCAGTTCACGACGCAACGCTTGCTCGGGAGACTCACCGCGCTCGACCTTGCCGCCGGGAAACTCCCACAAACCCGCAAGCGCCGACGGTGCAGTGCGGCGTGCGGCCAACAACGTGCGTGGCATGGTCAGGTCGTCGGTGATTGCTGCGGCCACCACCAGGCGCGAAGACGTACCCACGTGCGAGCCCTAGGAAACCTTGTCCGCGTAAGCGTCGGGGTCCAGCAGGTCCTGAGCAGACTCACTCAACTCGACCTTGAAGATCCAACCCTCGCCGTACACATCCGAGTTCACCAAGTCCGGCGAGTTCTCCAATTGAGCATTCACGTCCGTGACAACACCGGTCACTGGCGAGTACATCTCGGAGACTGCCTTCGTGGACTCGAGTTCGCCGCACACGTCTCCGGCCTTGACCTCGTCACCCACCGAGGGTGCCTCGACGTACACCACGTCACCCAGGGCATCGGCCGCATAGTCGGTGATTCCCACCGTCACAGTCGAGCCAGGTGCAGTGTCACCACGGACCCACTCGTGTTCCTCGGAATACATCAAACTGTCAGGAATCTCGGGCACCTCAACCACCTATTCTCCCGCGTACGGGCTCTCACCTTTGAGGCTACGCGCCCCGACGATACAACGGTAGCGCGACAACCGTCATCGGCTCCTGCCGGCCCCGCACATCGGCCGCGAGCGCCGTTCCTGGTTCGCTCACTTCAGTCGCCACATATGCCATTGCCACCGGGTAGCCCAGCGTGGGCGACGGCACCCCAGACGTCACGGTTCCCACGACGGCTCCGTCCTCGGACACCACGTCATAGCCCGCACGTGCCGCGCGGCGACCCTCACCACGCAGCCCCACCAGCGTGGTCTCCGACCCTGCAGCCTTGCGCTCTTCAAGCGCCGTGCGGCCCACAAAGTCCCCGCGTGCAGGGCCATCGGCTCGCCCAAAATTCACGATGCGGCCCAGACCGGCCTCGAAAGGCGTCACGTCGGGTGAGAGTTCGTTCCCGTACAGGGGCATGCCTGCTTCGAGCCGAAGAGAGTCGCGCGCAGCCAACCCACACAACTGAATGCCTCGGCTCTCGCCACGCTCCAGTGCCAGATCCCACACCTCGCCCGCAACATCGACCGGAACAAAAAGTTCAAACCCGTCTTCGCCGGTATACCCCGTACGAGCCACAAACGCGTGGATCCCGCCATGGAGCACCACATGCGTGGCCTTGTAGTACTTCAGTGCGGGAGGATCCTCCGCGCCAAGTTCACACATGTCGCTCACGATCTCGCAGCTCGCTGGGCCTTGCACTGCGATCAGCGCAATCGCTGCGGTTTCATCGGCTACCGCAGCATCGAGTCCAGCCGCATGAATACGCGCCCGCAACTCTTGAACCACAACCTCACGGTTTGACGCATTGGCGACCACCATGAAGTGTTCCCAGTCACGGCGGTACACCACGACGTCGTCAATGACACCACCGTCAGGCGCGCACATCATCGTGTACTTCGCTGCGCCGAGTGGCATTTGGCTCATGTGGCCCACCAGCGCATAGTCGAGCGCTGTGGCGGCATCAGGTCCAGTGACCATCACCTCACCCATGTGCGACAGGTCGAACAACCCAGCGCGCTCACGCACAGCATGGTGTTCGGCAACATCGCTCGAGTATCGCAACGGCATGTCCCAGCCAGCGAAATCAACAATGGTCGCATCGGCGGCATGGTGCCGGTCCAACAGTGGAGTCTGCAACGTAGTCACGTTCACCAACCTACGCGACGGACGTCCCAAGAGCCGCATCACGGCTCCGCGTCACCCCGGGCTACTCTCCGAGCAATCCCACAGCGATCAGCACAGCCGCCGTCAACGCTGCTGCTCCCACTGCCGCCACAATCGAGATCCACACCACGCGCTTGCGGCGCTGACGAGCCTTGCGTCGGGCCACCTCCTCTGGTGACGCGACGCTCCATGCAGCCCCTCCGCCACGAGAGGCTTCTGCGGGGTCGGGCTCGGGGACTACCTTGGCAACCTTGGGGGCCTGGCGTGGCAGCTTGCCCGCCTCAACCTGACCTGACGTGATACTCGCCGCTTTCACATTGCCGTGAGACGGCAACGCGTAACCCGGGGGGAGGGCGGAACGCAGGGCACCGCGCCCTCCTAGACCCGGTGCTGCCTGGGTCGGCTCCTCGCTCAAGGCGGCATGACGGGCCGATGTGTGGGTGGCGTCGCTCGCGGGATTTCCTGCATGGCGGGACGACGTTCGGGTGGCGTCGGAGTCAACGTCGTTGGCTCGGCGACTCGACACCGTTGTTCGGTCCTCGCCGTCCTCCGCCCCGGCGGCAGCCGCCCTGCCGTCACCTGCATTTGCTCCACGGCGGCGTGACACTGTGGTCCGGTCGTCGTCAGCATCGGCCGGGTCCACTGACCGTCGGGACGAGACTCGCGTGTGGTCGTCGTCTATCTCTGTTGCCTCGACGGCGCGGCGTTGAGAGATCTTGGTCTCGTCATCGACGTCAGTGCCGACATCGGGCCGATGCTCGGAGTCACGGTCTCGCCTGCGTGACACGACCGTGTGGTCGTCCTCATCCCCAGGCCGCCGGCGCTGCGACATCACCGTAACGTCCTCGGGTTCGTCGTCAATCTCGGGAGTGTGGGCACTCACGCGCGCGCCCGCCGTCGAGCACCCAAGGTGGTGTCATCTTCTGGCTCCCATGGTGTTCCCCAGAGGCGCCACGGAGCGACATCAATCCCCGGAGGTGTCTGCGCATGCAACGAATCGGCGACCACCACCGTCACGTTGTCATTGGTGGCCAAGGCGAGCGCTGCTTCCACCAGACCGGAAGCGGCATCCTGCGGCGTACCAGCTAGTGCGGCGATAGAACCGATGCGCGCATCATCAACGACCTTCATGAGCCCGTCGCTAGCGATCACCATCCGCGAGCCGGGGGCCACAGGGACCAACCATGCGTCGAAGCGCGGGTCACCGTCGCCAATGGCGCGCGTCACAATGTTGCGATCTGGGTGAACGGCAGCCTCAGCCTGCGAGATTCTGCCCGCGTCTACCAACTCCTGCACATGGGAGTGGTCGACGGTGACCTGGTGGACGTTCATTCCGTCAGCAAGATAGGTGCGCGAATCGCCCACGTTGATGACCATCCACCACGGCGCATCCATGTATTCGACACAGATTGCGCCGGTCAGCGTGGTCCCCGATTCGCCGCCAGCCTCACGGGCCACCGCGATGACCGCCTCCTGGCAATCCCGTACCGCGGTGACAACATCGCCCGGTGTCACGACAGGCAGTTCCGCAAGCGCAGAGAAGACCTTGACGACTGCACCACTGGCGGCCGCGCCGGCAAGATGTCCACCCATGCCGTCAGCGACAATGTGGACAGGACCACGCGACAAGTACGCGTCCTCGTTGCGCGCACGAGGGCCTACATCAGTGGCGCCAGCGCCGGCACTCCAGGAAGACTCTGCCGTCATGAGTCCTCGCGCGGCTCAACGCGTGCTTCGAGGTCACCCAGGAGCAGCACTCCCTCGATGCGAGTCAGGCCCGATTCGCTGATCTCCGTTTCACGGCCACTGGTGTCACGCAGGTACGTGCCGTTGGTGGAATGAAGGTCTGTGACGTGCCAGGCGCCCTCGGTGAACTCCAAGCGGGCGTGCCGCTTTGACATCGTCCGGGTGTCGTCAACGATGCCCAGAACGTCGCTGCGCACGGCGGAAAGGCGCCCGAGCGTCACAACGTCGTCCACAAGTTCGTAGGACTCTCCGCCAATGACGGAAATCTGCCAGCTCCCGCGACGTCGCTTCGCCATCACGGTGAAGTCGTCACTGTCGTCAGGAGACGGCGCGGACGTGCGGGCCGGGGAAGCTGCCAGAGTCGGCTCGGCGGACGGAACATCGCGCACCGTACGCATCTCCTGCGTCAAAGGAGGCTGCGGGGCGACCGCTGCGGCAGGTGGCATTGGGGTAGGTGCGGTGGCTGGCTCCGACACCGGAGGCGCGGGCGCGGGCGCGGGCTCTGAAGTTGGCGCAGGCTCTGGGGCCGATGCTGGCGCAGGTTCTTGGATTGGCGCAGGTTCTTGAATTGGCACAGGTTCTTGAATTGGCACAGGCGCGGAGGTGGGCGCCGGCGTCGGGGGTGCCACAGGAGGAGCGGCGGCCTCTTCACGCGCTTTCACCAGCCAGTCAGGCTCGGGTGCCGATGATCCTGAATTGACCGTGCCGTAAGGCGAGACAGAAGGCGCACTTGTGGGCGCTGGGGTGTCGGGCACCGCGGGCGCTGCGGCCGGGGTTTCCGGCGGAGGCGCCAAGAACGGGGATAGGGGCGGCGCGCTCGGTGCGGCACTCGAAGGGGCGCTAGGCGGCGGGGTAGGCGGTGCGCTCGACGGCTCATGCGGTGCTGCACTTGGAGGCAGCGTGGCGGGCGACTCCGGTGAAGCGACAGCCTCGGGCTCGGGCTCCGGCGCGGGCCGTGGTGGTTGCGGTGCAGTTGCCGGCTCTGGCGGCAACGACTGCTGCGGGGCAGGCGCAGACGCCTGTGCTGGCGGTGCCCACCCTGGAGGCATCGAGACCACGGCATCATCCGACGTGGGCGCGGCCGGGCGCTCGACGGACGGCGCAGGCGCCTCGGGCGCATCTGGGACGGAACTCACAGAAGCCCACGGCAATGCGGAGTCTACGGTCGAGGTGGCAGCCGACGGCGGAGGTGTCGCAGGAATGTCGTCGTCCTGCGCCTCGCTTTCGATTGCCACGTGTGGAGGAAGTGGCGAGTCAGGGACAGCCAATGCGGGCTCCTCGGTGAGGTGGTCGTTCGTGAGTGCAGCGTGCGGCTCACCCGAGGCCATCACTGTTGTACTTGCATCGTCGTCACCGCGTGCCCATGCCCACGGGTCGGGTCGCTGACCGTGCGCGGATTCTGCCTGCGGGTGAGGAGGCATGCCACTGTCAACATGTTCGGGCTCCGGCGCATGGGCGGGATGCTCAGCCGGGGCCGCGGGTGCCGGCACCGCTGCGGGCATCGCAGTGCGCCCCTCATGCCGGTCGGCGGCCGCTGCACGAGCGGCGGCATCGGTTCTCCCCGAGAGGGAATAGGAGCCCCAGCCAATGATGGACGCCCACAACACCGGACTGATCGCTGCCAACCAGGTGAAGGCCGCGGGCGCATGAAGCCTCAACTCGATGGTTCCGGCGCCGTAGATCCACAGCACCCAGCCAACCAAAGAGCCCACCACGAAGATGCCGCCACCAGCGAGGAGCATGATGCGGGCCGTCGACATCGCGGAGTCGCCCGCCGAGATCTCCAGAATTGCGCCCACCAGCGCGAGGATTCCGCCAAAGAGCGCCACTCCCCGCACAATCGCCACGGGCAGGGTGGCGAGACGGGCTGCGCGAGCCGCCGCAACCCAGCGCATGACGGGAACGAAAGCGAGTCCTCGATTGAGGCCCACCTTGTCCAACACCGCACCCAGGGCAAAGCCCATCCAGACAAAGCCAATCGCTACGGGAAGTGCGTAGGCGAGCAGGACTAGGTACGTCATCGGCTCTCTTTCTTCTTTCTGCGTTCAGTCGCGGTGCGCCCTCGTCGTCGTGGTGCCCGCGTGGCACCAGTGTGGTCGCTTCGCCACTGAGTTCGGTGGGTGTCACTCGGCGCGCCGTCCACCTCAGTCGTATCAGCAGTCGAGTGCCAGAGCGAGCGCAGCGAGAGCTTCATCCGCAAGCGAGCCCACATGCCGCGTTGACTCAACCACTCGGAGCGGTCCTCATCAACGAGGCGCCACATGTGATCTGCGTCCTCCTGGGCAATCTCGCGGCCGGAGAACGTCGCTCGATCCGCCAGAACCGCAATCGCAGACGCATGAGTCGCGCCATAGGCCGTCGCGGTCTCCGTCCGTGTCGCCATCGGCATCGGGTTTAGCCCCGAATCCACGGCGGAGTCAAGATACTCATCCCAACCACCGTAGACCGCGTCTTGCGGTGCACCCTTGCGACGCTTGGCACGCCGCACCGTCTTCCACAGCACGATCGCCAGGAACGGCGCCAGCAGAATCAGGACACCCAGCAAGCTGGCTGCGATGAGTCGGGCCACCCCAAGCCACGCCGCAGGTTCATTCTCGGGTTCAGGCTCAGGCGGAGGCTGGTCGTCGGACGTACCGCGCTGGGTTGCAGGCGGAACGATGGCCTCTGTCCGTGACGGATCGAGGGGGGAGACATACTCAGGGTCACTCTGCTCGCTCAGGTCTGGCGAAACCAACGTGGAGTGCTGCGGGGTCGCGTCGACAGCAACCCAAGTGCCGTCAGCACCTTGGACTTCAACCCAAGCAGTCATGTTCTTTCCGCGGCACACACCGTCCTCACAGGCGGGCGTGCGGTACACGGTGTCGGCACTGTCCACGAGGTGTGCACCCAACACCACCCGGGAAGGGAAGCCCATGTCCGCGGCCATCAAAGCCACGGCAGTCGCAAACTGTTCATCGTCGCCAGGCGCACCGATCAGCTGATCAGACGATGCCCCCTCACCGGCGTCGGCCTCACGCTCGAGGAGGGATGCAAACAGCCGGTCGATGCGGTCACGCGAGTGCCCTGCAGCAGATGCGACGAAGACGTAGCCGCCAAGATCCTCTTCCCACGCGCGCCGCTGCTCCCCCTGTTCCAGGGCGTGGCTCAAATAGCCGCGTTCGCGCAACGTTTCCACGAGTGCCGCGAGACCTTCGCCGTCATTCGTGACGCCCTGGTTCTCGACCCAGTCCCTCAGCGACTCGGGGATCAGGTCAGAATCCACGTTGCTGGTTCCGGGAGGGGCACCCAAGGATTCGAGGCCTGCGTTCTCGTAGGCGTAGCCATCGATGACATAGGCGTCACCGGTTGTCAGCCCACCCTCAACGGTGACAAGCCCCGAGCGGGCATCGCGCTGGTAGTAGAAAGTGTCGAGCAGTTGCGTGCGCCGCGGCCCTTCAAAGGTCACCGCACCCAGATCGCCGACGATGGGCACCCACACACCGGTGGCGGTATCCACGGCCACTCGTGCCCGCATCGGCGTGGCTTCAGCAATGGGATCAAGCGCCGATGGCACGCGTTGGAAACGATCAGCGACAGCCTCGGTGGGAGCCGATGCCGTGTATTCCTCGCCGTCGAAGTACGGCAGTGTCGCAAGACGGACGCGTTCCGGGCTGCCCTCAAGGACATCCACGGAGAACAGCACGCTGTCGTAATGGTCGTCGGTGAAGTTTTCACGGAAGCCCGCAAGCGGTGACACCTGGGCCTCGATGGTCAGTTCGGGTGCGACGGCAGTACGCGCAACGTCTCGCGTTTCCGTTGACGCGATAGGCCCTGCGACCAATACTCCGACCACGGTGGCCATGACGACCATCGCGACGACGGCCAGCGCCCCTGGGATAGCGCGCGCACGCGCACCCTGAGCAAGCCGCACTCCCCCGCTCTTGGCGGTTGCAGCAGCCAAGGAACGCTTGCGGGCCCACGCCGCACGCCAACTGAACCACGCCAACATGATCAGGAAGGCCGCGAACCCCACAACAAACTCACGGCTCACGTAGACACCGAACGGCGCCCAACTGTAGGCATCGGCCCGCTGCGCAGGACCCAGCCCGATGGCCACCACCAGGACGGCACCGACGATCACGGCCGCACCACCCCAGCGACGCTCCGAACGCACCGCTGTCCACGTTGCCATCATCGATCCCGCGAGGAGCATCGCAAAGATGGGCACGAGGGTCGCACGGTACTCGCCGAGCGGCAGTGGCAGCGTGACGATGTCCTTCCACCCCCACACCGGGCCTCGCGCAAGTTCAATGAGCGCTCCCAGCGCAGAGTCCACACCGCTGGTGGCACCTGGCACCACAAGCGTCAGACCTGCGACAACGTACACAGCCGCCACGAGGAGCCAGGCACTCGCCGCTCCCCACCGCAGCCGCGCACAGCACACGGCGATTGCGGCACCCGCGACGATCGCCAGTGGCATCACCAGCAAGTACCGTGTCGATTCAAAGACTGGATAAAGGGTCCAGGCAGCCACGCCCATGCCCAGCATCACGAACACTGCGTTCACCACCATCGCACCCGTGCCCATCAGCAGGGTGGGGCGTGCGCTGCGCTGCCGCTTCACGATGCGCTCCGAGCCAAAAGCTGGCGCAGATCGTCGAGAACACCCACGCTCAGGATGCGAGTGCGACCCATCGCGTGGATGGACGGTTCGGACTCGGGGTCACACACCACGGCCGCGACAGCGACGTCTGTGGGGAACGCGAGCGCGGCACTAGCGATGTCGGGCAGCGAGGCGCGCGAGCCAGTCACGAGAAACGCAAGCGAGGTGTCTGGAGACACTTCAACGAGCATGCGGGTCAAGGATGCAAGCGGCACGGCAGACGCGGCAGCCTCGATGCCCGAGAGGGAGTCGAGGAGCCGTCGCGGGGTCGTGACGTTCAGGTGCTCAAGGGAACGCACAGATGCGCGAGCAAACTCAGGGACCTCACCCGAAGCCACTACTTGCACGTCCCGAGCGTCGCGGACGGCACGCACGCCGAGCGATCCAGCAGCACTCACCGCCATCTCAAACTCGGTGTCGCTGGCATACGACTCACGCTCGACGTCGATCACGATGGACAGCGTGGAACGGCGCGTCTCTTCAAACTGGCGGACCATCAACGTGCCGGTCTTGGCTGTCGACTTCCAGTGGATCTGGCGTTGCGCGTCTCCACGGGCGTACTCACGCACAGCGTGGAAGGAGATGTCCTCGTTGGACAGCGTGCGGGTGGCACGGCCCTCAAGGTCCCGGATGAAGCCCATCGATGTGCTGGGCACGGCGATGGTGACCGGGTGGATGAACAGTGTCTGGACATCGGCCCAGTGAAAGGTCCGCTGCAGCAGGCGCAAAGGATCCGCGCGAATGGTGGTGGCCGGCCCCACATCGACGATGCCACGTTTAGCTGCCGGGATCACCAACGGCTCGTGGTGGGCGTGACCTTGGCGGAGCAGCGGAACGTGGAAGTCGACGAGGCCTTCACCGACAGGAACGTCCACTTGTCCGGGAAGTGCCACGCGGGAACGCTGGTTGCGCACCACAATCTCCGCTTGGGCATCGTGGCCCGCTACCACCGCGTCTTGCAGCAAACGGAAGTCCACCTCGTACGCTTCACGGCCCAGGAGGAACGGCACCGCAATGATCAGGAGCACGAGCCCCACGACAGCGCCAATGAGGAACTCGCCCCAACCCCACACCAGGCCCACGATGAGCCCCACCACAGTCCACGCGATGACTGCCCAGCCCGCGGCGGTCGTCACCGACGCGACTGTGCGCCATGCCCGCCATGCGACATCACCAATCGCTCGCCCTGTCCGTAGGCCCCACAAACCCAATGCAACCCAGCGTCCACGCGACTCTTCCGCGACCTGAGTGTGGGTGCGGCTCGTCACATGGGTATGCCCAGTACGCGTACGGTGCGTACGCGTATGGGATCGGGTTTCGCCATCACGGCGGGGTGGAGCCTGGGTCATGACTTATGCGAGGTCCTGCTGTGAAGGCGGCGGGGTGTCGAGCAAGATTTGGCCAATGACCGCGGTGGCTGTGACACCGTCGAACTCGGCCTCAGGGTCAAGGATCAGACGGTGAGCGAGCACGGGCTCCGCCAGGGACTTCACGTCATCGGGTGTGACGTAAGCACGGCCGTGGCCCAGAGCCCACGTGCGGGCGGTGCGCGAAAGCGCGATGGCGCCGCGCACGGACACACCCAAACGCACCTGGGTCGCGGAACGAGTCGCTTCCACGATGCGTGCAATGTAGTCCAGGATGAGCGGGCTGGTGTGGACCTCACGCGACAGCGCAGTCATGGCGCCGATGGTCTGGAGCTCAGCGATCTGAGGCACCGGCATCTTGACGGGACGGCCCGCATCGAGGATCTGCACTGTGGAGCCGTGGTCCGGGTATCCGAGCGACGTGCGCATCATGAAGCGGTCCAACTGCGCCTCGGGGAGCGCATAGGTTCCGGCTTGTTCAACGGGGTTTTGTGTCGCGACCACCATGAACGGTGAGCCTGCTTCACGGGTTTCACCGTCAACAGTGACGGAGCCTTCTTCCATGACTTCCAGGAGCGCCGACTGCGTCTTGGGTGAGGCACGGTTGATCTCATCGGCCAGCACCACGTTCGCGAAGATGGGTCCTGCGTGGAAGGAGAAGCTGCCGGACTTCTGGTCGAAGACCGAGATGCCTGTCACGTCGCCTGGGAGCAGGTCGGGAGTGAACTGGATGCGGCTTGAGGTTCCTCGCACCGTCTGCGCCAAAGCACGAGCCAACGAGGTCTTGCCAGTGCCAGGAACGTCCTCCAGCAGCAGGTGGCCCTCGGAGATCATCGCGGTGAAGGCCAACTCAACGACGTGCCGCTTACCGAGCACGGCACGCTCGACGTTGTCGGCAAGCGCGCTGAAGGTTGAGGCGAACCAGGTGGCCTGTTCGTCAGTGACGGTCATGAACGCTCCTTGCGCGCTAGTGGGACACGAGTGGGGGTGGCAGGAAGCATCACGGGCCTCCCGATGGATCGGGGTCTGGTTCTGGCTCTGGCACGAGGGAACCGCAGTCACGGGCGGGAGACGTCCAGGTTTGCAATCCCGTGAGGGCTCCGGAGAAGGACACCGTGACCTTCGCTGAGCGGATTTCCCAGTCGACGTCGGTGACGCGCCCGTTGCTGTCGAGCCATTGCACGCTGTCGAGGGTCCAGGCAGAGCCAGCGGCATTAACCGTCACGTTGACGTCCTTATCGGACACGGTGCATTGGGTGAACGCCACGCCAGTCGCGTGCGACGGCCCGCCGCTTTCTGCCTGCACCGTTGCGCCCGATTGGGAGCATCGCTGGCCCACTCCGGGAACATCGACGCAGTTGTAGGCAGTCAGATCAAACGTGCGTCCGTAGGGGAGGCTGCCGGCGTTCAGGTTGGCGGCAGCGATCAGCGGCCCGCCGACAATGCGGTAGAAGACGCTGAAACCTTGTGCAGCACGGACGGACGGCATCTGCGTGTAATCCGCATTGCACTGTGGGCTGTTCACGATGCCAGTGCAGTTGTTGGCGACGCGGTAGCCCCGGTCGACGCTGGGAGCACCCGGGTCACGGTAGGCGTAGACACCGTTGATGTCCGTGGTGGTCGAGCCATATGTCTGCTCGTTCCACCTGCTTTGGGCGCACAGGTCGTAATCCGTCAGGCGGTTGGGCTCAATGCCGGCGGTAAGCGTCACGCTCGTGCCGCTTACTTGCTGCGACGGAGTGCAGTGCTGGCCGCTACGAGCGATACCTACCCACGTCACTGAACCTGCACCGGCACTGCCGATCGTGGCGGTGAAAGTGACCTGATCTCCTTCGGAGTTCGGCGTCCACTTAGCGTTCGACACCAGCGGCCCGCCTACGCCGTTCGCGCTAAACGTGAGCGCTTCACCCTTGTTGTTGCCGTCGCTGGTGGGAGGCAGTTCATGGGCGGTTACTGGCGTCACTGTGACCGTGGTCGTGTCATTGGATCCCAGGAGGTAGCCGCTGACGGTCTGGTTTCCACGGCCGGACACCGTGTGGATTCGCTCTTCTCCAGCAGGGCTGGTGATGATCAGCTGTCGCGTCGACGCATCGGACACGCTGAGCACGAGGTCGGCCTTCAAGCCGGCGTTGCCAGCCTGGGTGGGTTCCCACCGCACCAGCGCGGGGCGGTTCGGCGGCACGTAGGACCATGCGGTGGTGGACGCCGAGGACTTGGATTGCCCGACGGAGTTCACCGCGACCACGCTGTAGGTCACCTTCGTACCGTTTTGTAGGCCCGTCACTTGGCTACACACACCTTGTGCGGTGCAGGTCGCAACCTCGCGACCGTTGGCGGTGACGGAGAACCCGGTGATCGATGGGTAGGAGGACGATGCCGATCCGGGGTCCACGCCTAGTGTCACGGTGCCGTTGCCGTAGCCGGTCTGCGTGATGGCGGACGGGCCGGCGGGGTAGCCCTGGAGGTCGATGCTGAGGCTTCCCGTGCGGTCACCGGAACTCTTGCGGCCTTGAGCATCGACCACCACGAACGTGGCGTTGCACACCGCTCCCGGAGTGTCTCCGGTCCACGAGGCGCGAATGGACGAGTCCGAGGCCACAGAGAAAGCGACACCAGAGCACGTACCTGCAGCCGAGACCGAGTCCAGTGTGAGTGGCGTTCCCGGTAGCGGGTTGACCTCGCCGTTGCCGCCAATGACGTCCACCGTGCACGATGATCCGTCGGCTTGCGAGCACGTCTTGACGACAGTGCCGCCCTTAGGCAGCACGGATGGTGCCGGCCCCACTTCAAGCGACAGCGTCACTGGCGCGAGGTCCGGCTCACCTGGGAGCGAGACCGTCACGGCATCGACGTGGCCCGGGACGGCAGCGTCGGCGGCTGTCACAGCAAGGGTGTTGGCGGAGCGCGTGACGGTGAACTGCTGGCCCGAGTACTGGAACGCGATGTCCACGGCACGGGCCGCTGCACCTGCCGGCCACGACACCATTCCGGTCAGGTCAAAGTTGGCAGAGTCGCCAGGCGAGACTTCCATTGCTGCACCCGTCAGGATCGGCTGTGGAATCTCAGGAATGACGATGATCGGGACGGGGAGCATCACAGCGGTCTCGGCACCGTCGATGAGAACCGGCACCTGGCACGTGTCGGTGTAAGGCTCACCAGCACCGGCGCTGTAGGTCAGACGCGTCCCACCGGCAAGCTCACATGTGGCTTCGGTACGCACGCCCGATGCCGCGACGCCATCACCGTCGATACGGAACGGCGTCCCGGCTGGCAGGGCGATGAGTTCCTTCAGGTCGAACGTGATGGACTCGTTCTCATTGACCTCGGGCGGGGTGAAGGTCTCGCGGAGAGCCACCCGGACGTCTTCTTCACCGGGCACTCGCAAGAATCCATACGACACGATGTCTTCGCCCGCAAAGTTCTGCCCCGTCACTTCAAATGGCACCAACCGAGCGGCGTCGGGGAGCGGCCCGGAGATCTCGCGGCCCGAGACGTCGAGGTCGTCAGGGTCGCCCCAGGCACTCAACGTGAGGGCATTGAGATCGCCTGCGCCCCACGCCACCTTGTCCGTCAGAACGTCGACACCGGAGGTAAACGTCTCACGGGTCTCCGACGTCAGAACCGTGTCGGCAATGATCGGCACATCCGCAATCGGCTCACGCACTGCTTTGAGGATGATGCGGCCGATCGAGGTGGATCCCGAGTCATTGGCCACCGTGTAGACGTAGGCATAGGTGCCTGGTTCCGTGCCCACCGACAGTGCGACACGTCCCTCTTCTACTCCCTCGAGGCGCGAGTCCAGATCCGCATATTCGGCGCTGTCGGGATCGGCATCCGGGCGCACCTGTTCCAGAGTCAACTCGCCACCAGCGAGGTCGTGGTCATTCGCGGTGGGCGTGATGAGGACGCGTCGGTCATCGCCGACCTGTGCCTGGATGTAATCGGTGTAGGTCACAGGACGTGGGTCAAGTTCGGCTGCGAGCACACCGACGGTCGCGGTGGCCGTCGCCGTTGCACCCCGGGCATCCGCCACCGTGAACTCGAAGGACACCTGCCCAGCGAATCCAGAGTCCGCGGTGTACACGAGCGAACGGCCGTCGGAGGCGACTCGTGCCGCACCGCTGGTGGGCTGAGTCTGCACTTCCTCGAGCGTCACCGCGTCGCCGTCCGGATCGGTTCCGGTGCCGTCAAACGGGATTCGCACCTCTTGGCCGGAGGCCACCCGTCCTCGCAGCGGCTGAGGAATAGGCGGCTGGTTGTTGTCGGCGGGCGTCACCGTCACCACCACCCGTGCGGTGTCTGACTGCGTGGGGTAACCCAGCACGTAAGTCGCGTAGTCAATCGTGTAGGTGCCGGGCTCGTCTGGAGCCAAGTAGCGCACCAGCGAGCCTGCCGGGAAGGCAAGCCCGCCACCTTCGGAGAGGTTGACCGAATCGGCGTCGAGCGCGATGACGTTTCCTGCGGGCGCAACGTCGTTGCTCAGCACCTTGATGTCCGCTTGAGCCCCCGCTCGGACTGTGATGGCGTCGTCCACGGCGAGAGGGCGAGTGGGAACGTCGCTCCCGAGCAGCACCACGGTCACTTCTCCGCGTGCTGTCCCCTGAGGCCGGCCCGAGCCGTCGGACACCACGTAGGTCACCGTTCCCAGCGACCCGGGCTGGGAGTCACTTGTCTCGCCGCTCAAGCGCAACGCTGCGTGACCGACGATATCTGCCGAGAGTTGCGCGCCGTCAGCGGGCTCGGTCTCGAGGTCAGACAGCAGCAACACGGCACGGCTGGGGTTGGTCACCGCCTCGAACACGTCAACGGTGACATCCTCCTTGGAGCGAACAAATGCGGTGAGCGGCACGGTGCTGAGCTGCTCGTCATCCGGACTGGTGACGGTCACGCGCGCCACGCCACGAGCATCGGCCACACCGTCGGACACGACAAAGTCGACCAGGTAGCTCCCCGGTTCGGGGGCGCTGAAAGTGAACCCCACCAAACCTGGGGACGTGGCGACTACCGCGTCGTCATCCTGACCCAATGACACTTCCGTCACCGTCAACGGGCCGCGAGCGCCCGTGACGTGACCCGTGATGTCCACGGTCGCGGTCACGCTAGCGGACACCGCAACCGCGACGTCCTCCACCTGCAGGTCGGGCTCTCCCGTCACCGCGATCGACAGATCTTTAGTCTGGGTCGCACCGTGAACATCGGACACGGTGATCTCCACGGGGACAGAGCCCGTATCCGTATCGGACGCATCGGTGTGCTGGAACACGACCTGACCCTCAGGTGAGGCTGCGACAACGCCAACGGTCGAACCCGAGGTCGCGTTCAAGAGATAGATGGGGTCGCCTTCAGGATCAACCCAACCGGTCAGCGCGTCCACCGTCACGGTGCCACCAGGAGCTACCTGTGGGCGCGGCCATTCGAACTGGCAATCTTCGGTACCGCACCACACAGGGGCGGAGTTCTCCGACGGATCCTTCACCGTGACAGTCACTTGAGCCGGCTCGGACATCAGCCCGTCGTCGGTAGTTCCGTCCGTCACGACATACGTGAACGTCGCGGTTCCAGTGGCTTCCGGGTGGACATCGATCACGATGGTCTGAGCGTCGTCGGCCACCGTTACCGTGCCAAAGTTCTCGTCCAGCGCTGTCACGGAGGACGGTTCCACGGTCAGAAGGTCGTGGTTCGCGTCGTGATCGTTCAGCAACACCGGTAGTGCGACCTGACGGCCAGCTCGGACACCGAAGGAGTCTGCCTGAGCGATGGGGTTGCGCGGGTCCGTGACCTCAGTGGTCGCATTGCGCTCGTTGGCGACAACCTCTGCCGAGTCGTCCTTGTCCCACGCCTGTGACGACGTCACCAGTTCGCCGGTGTACGCGTCCCAGACCCAGCCCGTACGCGTTTCATTCACAATGAGCCGAGTGCCGTTGCTGCGCAACGTCGGGGAGAGCCGTTCAGGGAGCGCCTCAGTTCCATAGGTCAGTTCCGTTGCGCCCTGACCGGAGCGCCACAGCGTTCCTGGTCCTTCGCCCTCGGGAAGCCATGCTGCGACAAGTCCTGACCCATCGGCGGCACTCACTGGACGCGCCGGAACCCCCAGCACGACGGACTCGGTAGAGCCGTGCACGCGGGTCGATCCGCTCGCATCAAGATCAACGCTGATGAGCCCAAACTCATCTGCAATGCCCACGGCTTCTGTGGTGTCAGTGGAGCGCTGCAGGCGGGCGCCGTCGCTTGCCCCAGTCGCTACCGGCTCTGCGTGATCCGCCATCCACAAGAGCCCAGACTCAGCATCGAACAGCACCCAACTGTCGCCGACCCACGTCACTTGGAGGTCTTCGCTTTCGGGCCCCTCGGGGAGCGCTTGAGTTTCCATGTCGGCGCCGCCCACGGAGGCCGTCAACACCGCACGGCGTTCACTGGAGTAGGCCGCTAGGCGCCCTTCGCTCGAGATTGCGACAGCGACAGCGCGGAACTGGGGACGCTCTTCCCCTTCTTCAACGTCAACGGCGGCAAAGGGATCGAATTGTGCTGGCGCGACGGCAGTGCCATCGGTGACTGCTCCAGCAAAAACTTCCCCACGCTCAGTGAGGTACGCGACGTAATTTCCCTGGTAGTCAATGACATCGGTGCCCAGGGGTGTTGCGACGGTGCCCTCGGGCGCATCCGCGGCAACCTCGTGTGGCTGTGCCACGTCCATCGTGGTGACAGACCCCAGGTTGTGCGAATACACCAGCAGGGTGGTCCCAAACTGCACCACATCAGACGGAGAGTCCACGGTCTTGGTGGTGTCGAGTTCGGTGACAGCAGTGTTCACACGGCCGATGCGTTCTCCAGTAGAGCTTTGCATCGCCCATACGGCAGGGCTATCGGACTGGACCTCTCGTTCATCGAAGCCGGGAGCGAGGAAAGCTCCCGCTCCTACGGCCACAATCAGCGCGCCTACCGCGACTCGACGTACGTTGCGCCACTTTGCGGCGGTGGCACGCCCGAGTCCTGCGTCTACTGCGCTCATGCTTAGGCCCCCACCACCACGACAACAGCCACGACGGCACCCAGAATCGCGGCGCCACCCACGGCAACGCCTACCGCAATGCGGCGTCCCAACCGATTGGCGCGGCGTGCTCGCATGGTGGACGTGCCCACCCGTGACTGAGTGTGCGGGTCACGGCGCTGGCGCGACGACTGCACGGGCACCGTCGAGCGAATGACTCCGGAGCCCTCATCCCCACGGTCCTGCGTCACGGCTGTGTGCGCCCACTCTTCAGTCGGAACGTCCAGTGGTGTTGCGGGGAACCCCTCTTCTCGCTCCACCTCTTGCAACGCCTCTCCCAAAGCACGGGCGCTGACGTAACGGTCGCCGGGGAGCCTACGCATACCGCCGGCCAGGACCTGCTGCAGGACGTCGGGAACGTCCGAACGCTCGATGGGCACGTACTTGGCTTTCAGAATGCGGCGGGTGAGTTCGGCATCGTCCCGGCGCTGTCCCGGCAAATCAAAGGGGCTGCGTTGGGCAAGCAGCGTGTAGATCGTGGCAGCAAGCGCCCACACTTCCGTGGCGACCGTGCCTGAGGTGTGACGGTCCACTACCTCGGGGGCACTCCAGGGCGGGGACATTGCGATTACGTCGTCTTCGCCTTGTTCCACCGCAGACGCGACACCGAAGTCAGCGAGAACGGGGTGGCCAAAGGACGTCAACAGAATGTTGGAGGGCTTGATGTCGCGATGCAGCAGACCCGCCTTGTGGGCAGTTTCCACGGCTGCGCAAATCTTGATGCCGATGGACAGCACTTCGCTCACCGACATACGTTCGTTGCGGTACCGGTTGGTCAAGGACGCAGGGCAGTATTCGGAAACCAAGTACGGGCGACCATCTGCTGAGACGCCTGCTTGGTAGAGCGTCAGGATGCTGGGGTGTGCGCTGAGGCGAGCCATCACATCGGCCTCGGCACTGATCGCGCGGGCGCTTGCGGCATCTTCAACGCGACTGAGAAGGACCTTGACTGCCACCAGACGGCGCGGCATGTCCTGTTGAAACAAGAACACGTCAGCAAAGCCACCGGAACCCAAGGGCCGCACATAGGTGTACCCCGGCAAGACTGGTGGGCTCAACGGTTGTCGCTTAGCCATAGTCCCCCTCCCCTGGACTCAGCACTACCTGCATCAGTGCCGCAGACAGCCGGCAACACTTCCTGACAGGCACTCAGAACGGGGTAACTCTAGCGGACAACTCCAGTATTTCCATGCAATGTCACCACGGGTGTGAAGCATTGCACGCCGCGGCCTTACTCCTCGGCGAGTTCCTCGATGGGTGGGCACTCGCACATGAGGTTGCGGTCGCCGTAAGCGTTGTCGATTCGCGATACCGGCGGGAAGTACTTGTCCTGGCGCAAAGCAGCCACGGGGAACGCGGCCTGCTCCCGGCCGTAGGCGCGGTCCCACGAGTCGGAGACCACGGCATCGGCCGTATGAGGGGCATGACGGAGGGGCGAGTCCTCGGCCGCAATGTCGCCGCTCTCGACGGTCGCGATCTCCTCGCGGATGGCGAGCATCGCGTCAACGAACCGGTCCAGCTCTGCCAAGTTTTCGCTCTCGGTGGGCTCGACCATCAGCGTGCCTGGCACGGGGAAAGACATGGTGGGCGCGTGGATACCGAAGTCGATGAGCCGCTTGGCGATGTCCTCGGCAGTAATGCCTGTGGTCTTGGTCAGCGGGCGGATGTCGAGGATGCATTCGTGGGCCACCAGGCCGTTTTCCCCGCGGTACAGGACGGGGAACGCGTCATCGAGGCGCGTCGCGACATAGTTGGCTGCCAGAACCGCCACGCGTGTGGCCTGACCCAGACCTTCGTGGCCCATCAGCGCAATGTAGGCCCACGTAATCGGCAGGATTCCGGCAGAGCCGTAGGGTGCCGCGGAGACGGGCGCGCCGCGCCGCGCGAGTTCTGCGGGACGTTGGATGGTCTGCCGTAGGGCCGGCAGGTAGGGCACCAGGTGTTGCGCGACAGCAACAGGGCCGACGCCGGGGCCGCCTCCGCCGTGGGGGATACAGAAGGTCTTGTGCAGGTTGAGGTGGGAGACATCGCCGCCGAAGTGTCCGGGCTTAGCGAGGCCGACGAGCGCATTGAGGTTCGCGCCGTCGATGTACACCTGGCCGCCGGCGTCGTGCACGGCGGCGCACACATCACGCACGTTCTCTTCGTAGACACCGTGAGTCGAGGGGTAGGTGAGCATCACACAGGCCACCTCGCCCTCGTACTTGGCGAGAACCGCTTGCAGGTCATCGGCGTCAATGCTGCCGTCGTCAGCCGTGGCCACCATGGCCACTCGTAGACCGGCGAGCACTGCCGACGCCGCGTTCGTGCCATGAGCCGATGCGGGGATCAAGCACACGTCACGCGCTTCACCGCCGTGGTCGCGAAGGTAAGAGCGGATCGCGAGCAGCCCCGCGTATTCGCCTTGCGAGCCAGCATTGGGCTGGACGGAGACTGCCGCATAGCCCGTGATGTCCGCCAGCCAGTCCTCCAGTTGCGCAATCATGTCGCGGTAGCCGGCGGTTTGGTCCGATGGTGCGAACGGGTGGATGCGCGCAAAGCCGGGCCAGCTGATGGGTGCCATCTCGACGGCGGCGTTGAGTTTCATGGTGCAGGACCCGAGCGGGATCATGGTCCGGTCGAGGCTGAGGTCGCGGTCCGCGAGGCGGCGCATGTAGCGCATCAACGATGTTTCCGAGCGGTGTTCGTGGAAGATCGGGTGCGTCATGTAGTCGCTCGTGCGGCGTAGTGACAGTGGGATCGCGACGCGTGGTGCGCTGTACACACCGTGGCGTTTGCGTGCTGTGACGGCTTCCACCACAACGTCCAGGATGTCGAGGCTCGTGACCTCGTCGCAGGCAATGCCCACGTGGTCGTCGTCGACGCGACGCAGGTTGATGCCGGCGGCGGCCGCACGGGCAATGACGGACTCGGCGCCGCCCGGGACCGCCACCACCACGGTGTCGAAGAAGTGCTCGTGCAGGACGTCAACGCCTGCGGCCGCGAGCGCGTCGGCCAAGGTCACTGCGGTGCTGTGGACCTTAGTAGCGATCTCACGCAGGCCGTCTGGGCCGTGATAGATGCCATAGAAGCCAGCGATGACGGCAAGGAGGGCTTGCGCCGTGCAGATGCTGGAGGTCGCACGGTCGCGGCGAATGTGCTGCTCGCGCGTCTGGAGGGTCAGGCGGTAGGCGGGGCGGCCGTCGGCATCAACGCTGACTCCCACGAGGCGTCCTGGCAACTGACGTTGGAGGCCCTCGCGCACCGAGATGAACGCCGCGTGGGGTCCTCCGAAGAACAGGGGCACACCGAAGCGTTGGGCGGAACCGACGGCAATGTCAGCACCAATCTCACCGGGTGCCTTGACCATCGTCAATGACAGCAGATCGGCGGCAACCGTGACCAGTCCTCCGGCATCGTGCGCCGAGGCGACAACGTCTTGGATCTCTCGCAGGACGCCGGTGTTGCCCGGCTGCTGCAACACCAGGCCGATGAGGTCGTCAGGTGCAGTCCAGCCGGCATCGATGTGTTGCACCTCGAGGCGCAGACCAATGGCTTCAGCGCGGGCGGAGACCACCGCGATGGTCTGGGGAAGGCACTCGTCGTCGAGAACGATGACGCCGTCATCTTTGCCTCGGACCGCACGGCGCATCAGCAGCACAGCCTCGGCCACAGCCGTTGCCTCGTCAAGGAGCGATGCACCTGCGATGGGGAGCGCAGTGAGGTCCGCGATCATGGTCTGGAAGTTGATCATCGCTTCCAGACGGCCCTGCGAGATCTCTGCTTGATACGGCGTGTAAGCGGTGTACCAGGCAGGGTTCTCAAGCACGTTGCGGCGAATCACCATGGGGGTGATGGTGTCGGCGTAGCCCTGGCCAATCATCTGAATGTTGACCTTGTTGCGCTGAGCGAAGCCCTGGAGCGCATGCAAGGTGTCGTTTTCAGTGAGCGGATCGGGGAGCACGAGCACGTCGTCCTGGCGGATGGACTCCGGAACTGCCGCTTCAATGAGCGTTTCCAGCGAGGAATGGCCAACGGCGGCAAGCATGGCTTGCACAGCGTCGTCGGAGGGGCCGATGTGTCGGGTCGCAAACGCAGTCACGCGCCCATTGTGTCGCATCGGCTCCCATCACGGCGGCTGGAAGGGCCGCGAGCCTCCACCCCCACGACACTTTGAACCAAAGATGACACCGGCGCGCCGTGCAATCCGCTAAGGATCGCGCAGCGCGCCGGCGTGTTGGGTGTTTCTTTGGTTCGAACTGTAAGGGGGAGGGGGTGGGTGGTGCGAGCGGGCTAGATCAGCCCTGGCAAGCAGCACCATTCAGCGTGAGATCGGCTGGGGTCTGCGCACCGTCGGTCGTGGTGCCCAAGAAGCCGAACGTCGCACTGCTTCCTGCCTCCAGCACGGTGTCCCAATGCGGGTTGGCGACAGTCACCGCTGAGCCATCCTCCGACACGGTGCCGTTCCACAGCTGACGCACGGACTCATCGCCAGTGAAGTTCCAGCCCACGTTCCACCCGTCGACATCCTGCTTAGAGGTGTTCGTCACCGTGACCTGTGCAATAAAGCCGCCCGGCCATTCGCCGTGAACCTCGTAGTCGATCGAGCACACCGGTGTGACCTTGGCGCCCACCGTCACCGGAATGCGCACCGTCGTGCCGGTCTGCTTACCCGTCAGTGTGATGACGGATTCGCCCTTGGCCGCACTGGGTACCTTGAACGAGATTTCCGCAGTGCCGTGCTCATCGAACGGTTCCGCGGAGATCTCGTTGACGACAGCATCGGCTCCACGCGACTTCCCGGCAATCTCGACTGCAACCTTCTTGTCGGTCACGCCATCGGGGTCAGTCATCAGCAGCGAACCCACCTGGAAGGTGACCTCGTCGCCCACGGCGATCGTCTCTGGAAGTCCCGTCACCGACACTGCGTGCTGACGGTAGTCCGCGCTCAGCGACCCCACCTGGTCGAGGTAGTCAACCATGGCCTGGAGATCCACTCGCCCGGAATCAGCAACATTGGAGCCCTCAGTCAGAGTAGAGAAATTGTCGCCACCGGACGCCAGGAACGAGTTCGCGACAACCCGGTATTCACCATCGGCGGTCATCTGCTCACCGTTCAACCACATCGACAGGATGCGCTCGCCAGCCGGAGCTTCAGGGTCATAGGTGTACTCGAAGCCCTCAGACGTACCAAGGCGCAAGAAGGGCCGTGACGAGCCCTCGGGCTGCCACTGCTCCTCCAGAACCTGAGCAATCTGGTCGCCCGTCAGGGTCATCGTCACCAAGGTGTTCGCGAACGGCTGCACCTCAGCCGCCTGCTTGTACGTCACAGCGGACGGGTACGAGGCGCTTTCGCCTGCACCAAGTCCCAGGAGGTCTGCGCGCAGTCCACCGGGGTTCATGAACGCGATCTGCGTGTCGAGTTCAGACGTTGCCCACAGCTGCACATCAGCAACCGCGTTGCCCAGCGTCGACTCCGCACCACGCGAACTGCCCGGTGCACCGTCGGCCAAGCGTGCGCGATACAGAGGGTCATCCAAGATGCCCAACTCGACCGCGCCAAGCTTGTCCGCATTGGCTACGGCTTCAGCGACCACCGCAGCAACGTCCGGGTCCTCGGCATAGACCGGAGCATCGGCGCCCGACTCAAAGAGGTCCACCACGCTGGTGTCGAGACCGACAACATCACCGGCAGCGTCGAAGGAGAAGATCAGCCGGTTGAGGTTCATGCCGTACTGCCCCGACGAGACGACGGGGCGTTCCATCACAGCACGTCCCTCTTGAACCCATTCGTCCACGGGCACACGGTGGTCGTACTCCAGGTGCGTGTGGCCCGAGATCACAGCATCAATGGCAGGATCCAGGTCGGCGAGCATCGCGCCAAAGTCGTTCGACGTGTCGACAGCGTCGTCGTACGCCTGCGTGGGGGCACCTTCGTGAACCAACAGAACAATGAGTTCCGCGCCCGCCTCGGTGAGAGCATCGGCTGACCGGTTGGCGGCGACAGCCTCGTTCTCGAAGTGCAAGTCTGCGATGCCGGACGGCGCCACCAGTGATGGGGTCTCGTCGGTCACGGCTCCAATGAAGCCCACGTCGACAGCATCGTCGCCGTCTCCAAAGGTTTGGACCCACGTCTCGGGCAGCGCCGGATCACCGTTGAGGTAGCGGACATTCGCACCCAGGTACTCCCAGGTTGCCGAAGGCATGATGCGGTCGCGCAGGTCCTCGAAGCCCGTATCAAACTCGTGGTTGCCGACGGCGGACACGTCAAGGCCCGCCAAGCTCAGCGCCTCAATGGTCGGTTCATCATCAGCGATGAAGGACTCAAAGGTTGACGCGCCCACCAAGTCGCCCGCAGCAGCGAAGACGGAGTTGGGGTAATCGGCCTCAAGCGCGTCGACGGCGCCAGCGAGCGATGCAGCACCCGCGGAGCCACCAAAGGCGTCCGGCAAGATGCGGCCGTGGAAATCATTAGTGCCCAGAATCTGAACCACCGTTCCTCCCTCGGGAGGTGTCACTACGGCAGTCTCCGCGTCAGCGGCACTCGCCGGGACCGCGATCGCGGCAACAGCAAGAGTGCTGGCGGCAACGGCGCTCAGGGTAGACGCCGACCTCCAGCCCATACGTGGGGACTTAGTCATGGTTTCTCCTTTTTGTCGGGGTTATGCACCCGGGACGACGTTATAAGCGTCTGGAGCAGAGCGCATCCGGAAGCGCATGATGTTCATCGAATCGTTTCCGTCCTCAGATTTCCCTGTCCTTGGCTCATACAGCTATGCGACGATGAACTCTCACCTAGGGAGGAATCGCGTGGAAGCTCTTGCGCCGTGGATCGCCGGCCTGCTCACCGGGTTGACTGGATCGCGCGTGCACCCTGCTGTGAACCCTGGGTGGGTCTTGGCGGCAATCCTCGGTGCCTGCGGTGGGCGCCTCGGGATGGCGTGGTGGGGCGCACGTCTCACTGACGCTCTTGGAGGCCACTCTTTGGTGGGTGCTCTCGCTGCAGGGGCTCTTGGAGGGCTGCTCGCCATCGCCGTGACAGGCATCGCGCTCTCCATATGGCGTGCTCTTGACCGCCGCAATCGGAGCGCTTCGACCTGACGGCTACTCTTGTTCACATGAAACTCGTAGTCCAAGTGCCTTGCCTGAACGAGGAAGCGACGCTCGAGACAGTGCTCTCGTCCATCCCTCGACACATTGATGGCATCGATGAAATTGAACTCCTCGTCATCGACGATGGCTCGACGGACCGCACTGGCGAGATTGCACATGAACTGGGGGCTGTGGTCCTGCGACACCCGCGGCCGATGGGTCTCGCACAATCCTTCCGGGACGGTGTGGAGCTGGCGCTCTCCCGTGGCGCGGACATTGTGGTGAACACCGATGGCGACAATCAGTACCCGCAGGAGCGGATTAGTGATCTGGTAGCGCCCATCGTCAATGGCGAGGCCGAGATTGTCATCGGCGACCGCCAGACGCACAAGATTGAGCACTTCTCCGGCTTTAAGAAGACGATGCAGAAGTTCGGTTCGTGGGTGGTGAATAAGGCCGCCGGGACCGACCTGCCCGACGCGGCTTCCGGATTCCGGGCCTACTCCCGTTACTCCCTGTACCGGCTCAACATTGTGACGAAGTTCAGCTACTGCATGGAGACCATCATCCAGGCTGGCAATAAGCGTCTTGCCATTGCCTCGGTGGAGATCGACACCAACCCCAAGACGCGGGAATCACGCCTGTTCAACAGCATGGGCGAGCACATGATGAAGTCTGGCCAGGCCATCATGCGTTCGTACATCATGTTCAAGCCGTGGAACATTTTCGCGATGCTCGCCGCCATTTTCGCGGTCATCGGGCTCATCCCGTTTGTTCGCTACCTGTTCCTGATGGCCAGCGGGGATCACGGCAATCATTACCAGTCCCTCCTGCTTGGAACGCTCTTGATGGTCGGTGCGTTCTTGTCGTTGGCTCTAGGTGTCCTCTCTGACCTCCTCCGCACCAACCGCACGCTGCAGGAACAAGCGCTCGAACACGCTAAGGCGCAACGCTTTGGCCCGGCCATTCCCGCTGTGGCTGCGGGACGCGCCGTGACTGAGCCTGCACCCATCGCAAAGGAAAACGCATGATCGGCAAGTTGAAGCGCATCGCCAAGGACGCGCTCGCCAATCCCACGATCCGCAAGGCCTACAACGGGACCAACCGTGCCGTGCTTGAAGTCGCAGGCTCCAGCCGCATCGGCGCAACGCTGTACTCGATTCCTGGGTTTTTCACCCACAATCGGGAGCAGTATGCCGTGCTGTCGGGACGCCGTGCCTACTACAAGAACTTGGGACGCCACCGCGCCAACCACGTGGAACTGCGCCGCAACGTCCACCGCCTTGAAAAGGGCATCCTCATGCAGCCGCGCCGCGATGTGTTTGCGCGCGACTACATCGAAGAGACTGTTGAGTTTTATGAGGCCGCGCTCGCTCGTCCTGCGGCGTTCAGCAACATGGATGCAGGCGAGATGCAGTGGGCGCACGACGTGCTGGCGGAGTATTTCTCCATCGTCAGCGACGGCGATGAGGGCATTGAGCGCTCTCGCGCCCGCTTCGAGGCACTCCCGCCCTATGGCACGCCGAGCGATGTGCACCCGTATGCGCAGAAGAGCCTGAAGCGCACGGACATCACGTATGACCAGATGTTGGCGCTGGCTCAGTCCCGCCGGTCGATTCGCTGGTTTGAGGACAAGCCTGTTCCCCGCGAGCTGATCGACAAGGCGCTCCTGGTGGCCCGCCAGTCGCCGTCCGCGTGCAACCGTCTCCCCTACGACTTTGAGGTTTTTGACAACCCCGAGCAGGTGGCGGAGATCGCAAGCATTCCCTTTGGCGCGGCCGGCTATTCGCACCAGGTGCCGACGGTCATCGTGGTGAAGGGTGATCTGTCGAACTACTTCTCTCCGCGCGACCGTCACGTGCCATACATCGATGCGTCGCTGGCCACCATGGGCTTCATCTATGCCTTGGAAACACTGGGGCTGTCGAGTTCTGTCATCAACTGGCCTGACTTTGAGCCACTGGAAGCAAAGATGGCGAAGAAGCTGGATTTGAAGCCGCACCAGCGCGTCATCATGCTTTTGGCTGTGGGCTACCCGGACCCTGAAGCCTTGGTCGCATACTCGCAGAAGAAGGACATCGCTAATCTCCGAACCTTCCATGGCCTCGAGCGCTAGCGACACCCCCGACGCCGGGCGCCCGCGCAACCGGCGTAAGCGCTGGATTCGCAATGGCATTGCGCTTGCTGTCATTGGCGTGGTGGCGTGGTTCTTTGGGCGGACGCTAGCGGCGAACTGGGATTCCCTGCAGGAGCAGGATTTGTCCCTGGGCTGGTGGGCGCTGGGCGCCACTGTGCTGTTTGTTGTGGCGGTGGCGGTCTCGGGTTCGATGTGGGGTTCGTTGTTGCACCGGCTCACGGGGACACGCATTTCCCAGGCGGAGGCTATCCAGGCTCATTATCGGGCGTGGCTGCTGAAGTACATCCCTGGCCAGGTGGGCTTTGTGATGTCCAAGGTGGTGTGGGGCAAGGCGCGTGGCCTGTCTCGCTTTAAGGTGCTGCTTTCCGTCGTGTACGAGAATGCGTTCCTGCTGCTGGGCTCGACTGTTCCGATGATCGCGATTCTGCTGTTGGCGCGCGGTGGTGCCGGCGATGTGAGCGGCACCGTGTGGATTGCGCTTGCGGCAATGGTTCCTTTGGCTGCGGCCATGCATCCCGCGGTGTTGAGTCGTGTGATGACGGTGTTGGGGAAGCGCACGTTGGGCCGTGCGGTGCCGTCGTCGGAGCTGCTCTCAACGCGGACTGCGTTGACGTATCAGGTGGGGTTCTTGATTCCCCGGGTCATCAACGGCGTGGGCGTCGTCATCATTGCGGTGGCGTTGGCGGATGCCGCGCCGGAGTCCTGGATCCCGTTGGCCGCAGCGTATGCGATTGCTGGTGCTGTGGGCATTATGGCGGTGTTTGTGCCGTCGGGCTTGGGTGTTCGCGAGTCTGTGTTTGTTCTTTTTGCCGCTCCGTATCTGGGAGCCGACATGGCTATCCTGGTGTCGTTGGTGGCTCGCGTGTTGGCGACTTTTGCTGATGTGCTGATCGCCGCAATTTATCTTGGCCTCGCGGGTGTAGCTCGGCGTCGGGCCGGCTCAACTGGCTCGTTGCCACCGAAGGAGAACTCATGAAGTCCGTCGCCATTATTGGTTCAGCTTTTGCAGGGAACAAGGGCGCTGCAGCCATGCTGGAGAGCGCGGTGACGCACTTGAGTTCTCGCCACCCGGATGTGCAGATCACGCACCTCAGCATGTACCCGGGGACGGACGCTGAACTTAATCCTTACGACAACGTCACCGTGATGGACGCATCTCCGTTGCGCCTGGGCATTTTCATCAATTCGGGTGCCCTGTTGTGGCGTCTGGTTCCCGCACTGCGCGGTGCCATTCGTAACGCCGTGCCTGAGGTGGGCGCCATTGCCGATGCTGATGTCCTGCTGGATCAGGGCGGCATCACCTTTGTGGATGGTCGCGAGAAGTACCTGGTCTACAACGTGGCGTCAGTCCTGCCGGCGTTGAACACCAAGACTCCCGTGGTGAAGTGTGCTCAGGCTTTGGGCCCGTTCACCAGCACTCCGAACCGTTGGGCTGCCCGGACTTTCCTGCCCAAGATGGCGGCGATTGTGTCGCGCGGCGCCAAGACGCAAGAGCACCTCGATGGCTTGGGCCTGACTAACACGGTCGCTGGCGCAGACCTTGCTTTCACTTTGGAGTTGACGGACCGGGACGTGAAGGAAGCCGATGCCGTGGCTGGGTCGTTCTTCGACGGCAACGACGTCGTAGGCGTGTCGCCGTCGCAGGTTCTCCGCGCGGCTGCGGAGGCACGCGGCGAAGACTACGTGGGCGAGGTTGCGGCTCAGATCGACTTCATTACTGAGTCGCTGGGACGCCCGGTGTATTTGGTGGCGCACTCGACTCGCTCGCGTGACGACAAGTTGCACAACAACGACCTCCCGGTGTGCCGTGCGATTCTGGCGCGGGTCACTTCCCCGGAGAAGGTGTTCTTCCCGGATGGCGAGCTCTCGAGCCAGGTGTTGCGTAGCCTCATCGGCCGTTGTGATCTGTTTGTCGCGTCGCGCTTCCACGCCATGGTCTCTTCTCTCGCCATGGGGGTGCCGACGCTGGTGCTGGGGTGGTCGCACAAGTATCGCGAGGTGCTCGACATGTTTGGGCTTGCTGAGTGGGCTTCCGCTGCGTCTGATCTTGACGGTGAAGCTTTCCAGATTCGCATCAGTGCGTTGGCTGACCAGTCCAAGGACATTGCGGCGACCATTGCTGCGGCATTCCCCGAGGTACATGCCAAGGCGCTCGAGCAGTTGGACGTCATTGACGCTGTCGCTGACGGGAAGCCGATCGGGTCCGTTAAGGTCTCGTAAATTCGGCGAGTCGTGGGACCTCAGACCCCACGTTGAGGCGCTCAGCCACGCTACCGTTGACGTGAACGGACTTGCACCTCAAGTCCCCGAAGTCAACGAGGTCGCTAGCTGTGAACCAGTCGCCTGCCATCCCATCCATTGCCGCCCGCGAGCGCTCCGTCGAGTCTTTCACGCGGGAGTTTCTGCGTGAGTTGACGTTCACTCAGGGAATTTCGCTTGAGCGCGCCTCGGTCAATGACAAGTACCAGGCGCTGGCCCGCACGGTGCGCGCGTACCTGACGACGGATTGGCTCGAGACGCTGTCGCAGGATAAGTCCAGCTCTGAGAAGGGCGTGGCGTACTTGTCCGCGGAGTATCTCCTGGGCCGTCAGCTCGACAACAACTTGTTGACGGCGGACCTGGAGGATCTTGCCCGCGAGGCGATGCAGGGTCTGGGGCTGAGCCTCGACGAACTGCGTGAGGCTGAGGTTGAGCCGGGTTTGGGCAACGGCGGTTTGGGCCGTTTGGCTGCATGCTTTATTGATTCGATGGCGACCGAGGGTGTGCCGTCCATTGGCTATGGCATTCGCTACGAGCACGGCATTTTCAAGCAGACGTTTGAGGATGGCCACCAGGTGGAGCACGCCGATAACTGGCTGCACATGGGTTCGCCGTGGGAGATGCCGCACCCGGAGATGTCCGTCGAGGTGGGCTTTGGCGGAACGGTTGAGGGGTACGCGGACGATGCTGGCCGCGAGCGCCGTCGTTGGGTTCCCCAGTGGAACGTGATGGGTTTGCCGTACACCTACATGGTGCCGGGCTACCGCAATGGCCGTGTGAACACGCTGCGCCTGTGGAGTGCGCGTGCGACGCAGGCCTTTGATCTGAAGATCTTTAACTCGGGTGACTTCGAGGATGCCGTGCGTGGCCAGACTCGCGCAGAGACCATCTCTCAGGTGCTCTACCCCGAGGACTCCACCCCGCAGGGCAAGGAGTTGCGTCTGCAGCAGCAGTACTTCTTTGTGGCGTGCTCGCTGCGCGACTACATCGACCAGGTGCTGCCCGCCGGCACGGACCTGGCCGAGTTGCCCGACCGCATCACCTTCCAGCTCAACGACACCCACCCCGTCATCGCCATCCCCGAACTGATGCGCATCCTCGTGGATGAGCGCGGCTGGGAGTGGGACGACGCCTGGGCCCTGACGCAGAAGACGTTTGCCTACACCTGCCACACGTTGCTTCCGGAGGCGCTTGAAGTGTGGCCTGTGGAGTTGCTGGGCCGGCTACTTCCTCGCCACCTTGAGATCATCTACCGCATCAATGACGCGTTCTTGGTGCAGGTGCGCGAACAGTTCCCCCACGACCCCCTGCGGGTGCGCCACATGTCGATCATTCAGGAAGAGCCTGTGCGCGCTGTGCGGATGGCATTCCTGGCGACGGTGACGGCGTTCAAGGTCAACGGCGTGGCTGCGCTGCACTCGCAGTTGCTCTCGGACAAAGTGCTCTCTGACTTCGCGGACATGTACCCCCAGAAGTTCACGAATGTCACGAATGGTGTGACGCCGCGGCGCTTTGTGGCTCAGGCCAATCCCGGGCTGTCGGGACTGATCACTGCTGCTATTGGCGATGGATGGGTCTCTGACCTTGACCGTCTGCGCGACCTTGAGCCGTTGGCCGAGGACCGCGAGTTCCGTCTGGCGTATGCGGCCATTAAGCGCGCGAACCGTCGCCGCTTTGCAGACACGTTGATGGCGCGTGACGGTTTGGAGATTGCCGAGGACGGCATGATCGACGCGATGGTGAAGCGCTTGCACGAATACAAGCGTCAGTCCCTGAAGTTGCTGCACATCGTGTCGCTGTATGAGCGCATCGCGACGGGAAAGCTGGCCATCGAGGATGTCACGCCACGCACCTTCGTGTTCGGTGCGAAGGCAGCGCCTGGCTATGTGCGTGCCAAGGAAACGATCGCGCTGATCAATCACGTGGGTGCCACCATTAACGCCGATGCTTCACTGCAGGGTCGCTTGAAGGTCGCCTTCCCGGCCAACTACAACGTGACTCTTGCCGAGAAGCTGATCCCGGCATCGGACCTCTCCGAGCAGATCTCTTTGGCCGGTAAGGAAGCCTCCGGTACCGGCAACATGAAGTTCGCGCTCAACGGTGCGTTGACCATCGGCACGGACGATGGCGCAAACATCGAGATCCGCGAACTGGTGGGTGACGAGAACTTCTTCCTGTTCGGCATGGATGAGCCTCAAGTTGCGGCACTTCAGGCCTCGGGATACTCCCCGGAGAAGTACTACGCGGAGGACGAGGACTTGCGCAATGCGCTCGACCTCATTGCTTCGGGACGCTTCACCGACGGTGAGACGGGCGGGTTTGTCGCCTCACTCGTGGCAAGCCTCATCGAGCGCGACCGCTTCATGGCGTTGGCGGACTTCCGCTCATATGTGGACGCTCAAGAACGCGTCGAGGCTGCGTATGCGGATCAGGATGGGTGGACGCGTTCGGCCATTTTGAACACGGCTCGCACTGGTTTCTTCAGTTCCGACCGTTCCATTCGCGACTACTTGGCACGCATCTGGCGCGCCTAGGGTTCTGGCCGTGACGCCAAGGGGGCCGCTAGCGACGCTGGCGGCGCTCCTTGGCGGCCTCGCGTCCCGGTAGTTTCTCTATCTGACGACGTTCCTTCTTGGTGGGGCGCCCTGCGCCGCGGTCGCGCACCCCGATCGCCGCCGGACGTTCCACCTTTGGCGGCTGGGCAGGGCTGTGGTCAACGTACGCGGCCTGGGCAACGGGAGCGCCCACGCGCTTGACCAGCAGTTGCCGCACTTCGACAATCCGCGGCCACTCACCTCCACGGACCTCAACGCGGTCACCAATACGCACTGGAGTCGCGGGCTTGGCCTTGTCGCCATTGATGCGTACGTGCCCTGCCTTGCATGCCGCAGTTGCCTGAGAGCGGGTCTTCGCCAAGCGCACAGCCCACACCCACGCATCGGCTCGTGCCGTGGTGCGGGTGGGTGCTGGAGTCATGAGACCAGGGTAGGTGGATCTGAGAACCAGACGCGCTACGATGACGATGCCAACGCGGGGAGCTCGGGACAGCCGAGCTGAGAGTACAGCCATCATGCGCTGTTGACCCGAAAACTTGATCTGGGTAATTCCAGCGTAAGGACGTGCCACAAGGTGCGGCGTTGAGCGCGGGTCTATCCAGGCACGCGTCTATACGTCTGCGCCCAGTGGCGGCATGCACGGCGTGCGTTTGTGCGCCGCGCACTCCGGTTCAGCGCTGCCATTCCTCAGGTCTGAACCTGAAGGAGTCAGCCATGATTGCTGAAATCCAAGTAGTCCCCCGCCCCATCATCAAGACCGAGGAATGCTACAAGCACGTCGACGCAGCCATCGCTGCGATCAGCGCCTCGGGGTTGAAGTACGAGGTCGGCGGTATGGGCACCACCATTGAGGGTAGCCCCGACCAGATTTGGGCTCTGCTGCGCACCGTGCACGAGGCGACGCTTCACTCAGGCGCCGAGGGCTGCATGTCCATCATCAAGGTCTCCGGCGCCGCAAACGATGATGGCCCGAGCGTGCAGGACCTCGTGGGCAAGCACCGCCAATGATTCGGGGGCGGGCACGCGCCATCGTCATCGGAAGCGCAACCGTGGCGGTGCTGCTGGCAATCTGGGAGGCGGCCGTGCGTACGGCCGGCCTCCCGGAGTTTGTGCTTCCCGCACCGTCGCATGTCGCGTCCACGGCTGTGGAAACAGCGCCGATGCTGGGGGAGCACGTCATCACGACCGCCACGGAGGCAGTACTGGGATTGGCGTGTGGGGTGCTCGTTGGGTGGCTGATGGCGGTACTGATCGCCACCATCCCCACATCAGGCCACGTGGCACAGCCCATGGTGTTGCTCAGCCAAACGATCCCCACGGTGGTGCTGGCGCCGTTGATGATCCTGTGGACCGGCTACGGGCTCACCTCCAAGGTGATCCTGGTCGCATTGACCGTGTTCTTCCCCGTGCTGATCTCCGCTGCGGCTGCGATTCGTGACGTGGATGCCGACCATGCGGACATGGTGGCGGGACTGGGCGGCACACGCCGGCATCAACTGTGGCTGGTGCGCCTGCCCGCTTCCATTCCCGGGGCCCTCGCTGGGCTGCGGATCGCCGCAACGTATGCGGTAGGCGCGGCGGTGGTGTCGGAGTATCTGGCTGGCGAATCCGGCATCGGGGTGTTTATCCAGCGCTCCCGCAAGGCCTATGCCGTCGACCAAATCTTTGTCGGCATCGTCCTGATTGCCGCGCTTTCCGGCATTTTTGTGCTCGCCATCGTCGCGTTGCGGCGCGCTGTCACACCGTGGCAGACCGCGCCCGCACGCCTGTAATTCTTCACTTTCTACTCAAGGAGTTCTCTTGTTTTCTTCACGACCCACCATGGTCACCGGGCTCGCGGTCACAGCGGCATCGGCCCTCACCCTCACCGCCTGCTCCACGTCCGCTGATGCTGACCCCACCGCTGCCGGTGCACAAGCACTGACGCCCGTCACCGTGGTCTTGGACTGGACCCCCAACACCAATCACTCGGGCGTCTACGTGGCGCTCGAGAACGGCTGGTACGAGGACGCGGGCCTGGACGTCAACGTCATCGAACCGGGCGAAACCGATGGCCTGCAACTCGTCGCTGCGGGACAAGCGGACTTCGCTTTCTCTCACGCCCAGGGCCTGCTTCCCGCCCGGGCCGCCGGTGCGGACGTGGTCTCCGTCGCTGCTGTCATTCACGACAACACGTCCTCGTTCTTGTCGCTGGCTGAAGACGGCATCGAACGTCCCAAGGACCTCGAAGGCAAAACTTTCGGAACGTGGGGCGACGAGCTCGGCATGACGATCATCAACGAACTCGTGGCCTGCGACGGCGGCGACCCGGAGCTTGTGAACTTCACGCCGCTTGCGAGCGCCGACTTCCGACTGGGACTCACCGAGGACCAGTACGACGCCGCATGGGTGTTCGACGCGTGGGACACCATCCGCCTGGGCGAGGTCGACGGCCTCGACGTCAACACGTTGGCGTTCCGCGACTGGATGGACTGCATCCCCAACTGGTACACGCCGATGCTGGCCGCAAACGGATCGGACATCGAGACCAATCCTGAGGTCGTGGAAGCCTTCATGGGCGCCACGGTGCGCGGCTTCCAGCACTCCATGGACACACCCACGGATGCTTCGGACGCCCTGATGGACATCGCGCCCGAACTCGAGGAACCACTCGTGACCGCAAGCGCCCAGTGGCTCTCAACGCGCTACGCGCCCTCCCCTGAGGAGTGGGGCGTCCAGCACGCCGAGGAGTGGGAGCGCTTCGCAACATGGATGGAAGACAAGGGTCTGCTCGAGGACGCCAGCGTGGTTGAAGGCGCCTGGACCAATGACTTCCTCCCGGAACAGCCATGACCACCGATGTCTCCATCACCACCGGCGGGGAGGGTCGCTCCACAGCGGCCACCCCCGCCGGGGCCCCCGGCGCAGAATCTCCTGCCACCATCACTGTGGAGAACTACTCCGTCGAGTTCGCAGCACGAGGGAACGGCAAGCGTCATGAAAGCGCAGTGCGGGTCCTGGAGGACGTCTCCCTGACCATCAAGGAACGCGAGTTTGTGGCAATCCTGGGGCCATCCGGATGCGGGAAGTCCACACTGCTGCGCGCTATGGGCGGACTGCTCGACGAGCGAGCCACCATTCACGGCGCAGTGACCAGCGCCGCGCCCACCGCATGGATGCCGCAACACGACTGCCTCTTGCCGTGGCGGCGCGCAATGTCCAACGCGATGGTCGGCGCGATCGCCGCTGGAGTCCCCCGCGACAGGGCGGCACTGCGGGCCGCGGAACTCTTTGAAGAGTTCGGGCTTGCGGGCTTCGAACGCGCGTGGCCGCACGAGATGTCCGGGGGCATGCGCCAGCGTCTTGCACTGCTGCGCACATGCCTGTCAGAACGGCCTGTGCTGTTGCTCGATGAGCCCTTCGGCGCACTCGACCCACTGACGCGCCGGCACATGAATGCGTGGCTCGCGGGACTCAACCTGGCCAGCACCGTGGTCCTTGTCACCCACGATGTCGACGAAGCCATCATGCTGGCCGACCGCATCGTGGTGCTGTCCGGTAGGCCAGGGCGCATCATTCATGAGACCCGCGCCCACGGATCCGGGCGCTTCGAGAGGGAAGAGCTCCTAGCCGCATTGGGGGTGGGTGGCGCTCACGACTGAGTGCGGCGCAGTCATCAGGGGTGCGGTGCGGCGTACGCTTGTGCAATGGACACAACGATGGTGTTAGAGATCATTGGCTGGATTGGCTCGCTGCTGATTGTCGCCTCGCTCATGCAGGCCCGCGTGCTGAAGTTTCGGTGGATGAACTTCGCCGGAGCTTTCATCGCCACGATCTACAACGGCATCATCGAAGTGTGGCCGTTCGCCTTCATGAACCTCGCCATCACTCTCATCGACGCCTACTGGTTGCGCCGCCTGTACCGCGAGCGCAGTGACGCGACCGTCTACCGTGCGCTTCCCGTCGAGGCGAACGACACGTACCTCCAGCACGTCCTGTCGATTCACCACGACGACATCGCCGAGCATCGGCCCGATTTCGAGGCCCTTCCCCTCGACGGCGACAAGCGCACCGTGTTCTTGCTCGTCAACGGCGATGAAGCCATCGGTGTGGTCGCTGTCGCTGACGCCGGGGATGGCGTGGGACGCATCGACCTGGACTGGGTCAAGGAGCGCTTCCGCGACTTCAGCCCTGGCGAGTTCGTGTACCGCGAGTCCTCAATCCTCGCCGATGCGGGATTCAGTTCACTCGAAATGCCGGCCCACGAAGGCGAGGACGCCGCATATCTGACCAAGGTGGGCTTCCACAGGGACGGCCAACGCTGGGTCCGAGAGGTCGCTGCGTGAGCGCACTGCCCTGCCCGTGCGGGTCGGGAGCGGGGTATGCCGAGTGCTGCAAGCCCCTCATGAAAGGTGAGCGTGAGGCCACGACCTGCGTTGAACTGATGCGTTCGCGCTACACCGCGTATGTCCGCCGCGACGTGGACTACATCCTCCGTACCTGGGACCCCGCAACCCGCCCCACCCGCGAGACCCTTGGCGACCTTTCCACGCCCGCATGGCGCGGTCTCGAAGTCGGTTCAACATCAGGCGGAAATCCGGACGATGCTGAAGGAAAAGTGACATTCACAGCCTATTTTGAGGATGGCAACGGGCAACGGGACGCCATCCGAGAAACCAGCACCTTTACCCGGCTCGACGGGCGCTGGGTTTACGTCGACGGGCATCACTTCGACTGAGCAGACTCCCCTGTCGCTGCAAGGGCAAAGGCCAACGGTGGCCATAGGGGCAAGCGCGGCACCATCGTCGCCTGCACCGCATGATAGAGATCTGGCTTGCCGGGCCACACAGTGCCCGATGGGGAGTTGGCCTCATCGAGCTCGTGGATCCACGAGCCGGACCCGTCAATCATGTGCGTGACGATGTAGCGCCACCACGTCGCCTCATCCTTGGCGTAGCGGGGGTCCCCAGTGGCGATCCGCAAGGCGGCCGCGGCACCCACAGCTTCTGCCGCAACCCAGTGCATTCGCTGTCGCACCACCGGCTTGCCCTTAAAGTCAACGGTGTAGACAAAGCCGGGCGCTCCGTCTACCGACCACCCATCGCGGACTGCAGCGTCGTAGAGGAACGTCGCTCCCTCCAACAACCATTCCGCATCGCCTGCACGGCCCAGCTCTCGCTCACTGGTGTAAGCCTGGAGCGCCAACCGTGCCCACTCAAACCAGTGGCCCACGGTCGCACCATAGGGTCGGAACGGGTGGGCGGGCATGTCGTGGTTGTAGTCCAGTTGAGGCTGCCACTGGCCTGTGAAGTGCTCTGGTAGGCGACCGTCGTACTCGTGGGCCCAGGCGATGACCCGACGAAGGATCCGCAATGCGCGTTGGCGCCATACGTCGTCACCCGTGGCGAGGGCTACAGCAAAGAACGCCTCGGTTGCGTGCATATTGGCGTTGACACCGCGATAGTCCTCACATTCGGACCATTCGCGATCCCAGGACTCGACAGTCATTCCCGCTTCGTCGTCCCAGAAGTGCCGTTCGAACACGTCGACAGCGGCGTTGAGAAGCTCTCGCGCTTGGGGCAGTCCCGTCGCGCACGCCGATGCGGTGGCGAGCAAAACAAACGCGTGACCGTACGCTTCCTTGGCCGTATTGACAGCAACCTGTGGAGTGGCGGCAGCGAACCAGCCACCGTAGTGGTCGTCCCGCAGTGGGCCATCGAGGGAAGCCAACCCATGTGCTACCAGCGGCAATGCGTCCGCGTCGCCATCCATGTACGCCAATGAGTAGACGTAGGTCATGCGGCATGTCACGTAAAGTTCGGCGTTGTCTGGTGGGTCGGTAGGAACGGGAACGCCGGCCCCATCGAGATAGCCGGCTCCCGCACCCACGGGAAACCCTCGCCCAAAAGCCAGGAGTTCGCTCTGGCGGAGCCTCCACCAAGGTTCGTCCGGCCAATTCTCCGCTGCAGAATTGTCATGATCTGTCACTGCGGTGCTCCACTCACGAGATTCTTGGGCACCACGCTCAACGCCTGCTCAATCACGTCAGCCACGGGAGTCTTCTCAAGTTCGGCGCGCACCTGTAGATAGGCTTGACGCACTTCAGGGTGTTGGCCCAAACTTCCGACGATCTCTTGCAGGTCAAGAATCGCGGCACTGTTGACGTCTTCGCTAGCCACGGCGGCCTGCAGTTCCTGAAGCCTGGGGTCGCTCCACTCGGAATCCGCATCGGCCAGTTGGCCCTTCACCCAATGAGCCCAGAGAGCGAGCACAAGCGCGCCGACCCGTTGCTGATCAGCCACGCCCATGTCGTCCAGAGCGGGCTTGACGAACGTGGCAATCCTGTCAGAGGAAAACGCGACTTGGCGCTCCAAGGTGTCCTTGACTGCTGCCGATGAGAACCGGGCAATGAGTTCCTCGCGGTACTGAACCAGATCCACTCCAGGCACAGGGGCAAGGGTGCTGGTCGCGGCGAGCATCCACTGTTCGATGAGGCTGCGCACCTGGGAGTCCCGGCACGCATCGTGAACCCATCGGTGCCCCATCAGCAGCGCCGGGTAGCTCATGACCTGGTGCGAAGCGTTTAAGAGTCTAAGTTTCATCAGTTCGTACGGCGTGACGTCCTCCACCATCATGACCCCGACCGACTCGAGTGCGGGGCGCCCCTCGGGGAAGGTGTCCTCAAGCACCCATTGGACGAACGATTCGGACCGCACTGCGCACGCGTCGTCGACATCAAACTTCTCCGCAATGGCCTTCTGCACCGCAGGCGTAGGGACAGGCGTAATGCGGTCGACCATGGAGGAGGGGAACGACACGTGGTGACTGATCCACGACTCGAGGTCGGGGATTCGAGACTGGGCCATACCGAGTAGGGCGGCCCGTGCGACGGATCCGTTATGCGGAATGTTGTCGCAGGAGACCACAGCGAATGGCGGGATCCCCTTCCTGTACCTCGACGCGAGGGCATCGACGATCAGGCCCATCGCGCTGCGAGGTTGCTCGGCCCCGGCGAGATCGGCCAATGTCGCCTCGTCACGCGGGGCGTACTCACCGGTGTCGCCATCGACGCCGTAGGCACCTTCGGTGATGGTGAGCGTCACGATGCGTATCGACGGCTGGGCAAGGGTTTCGATGAGAGTGGCGGCACCGTCGCGGTCGCGGTGACGGGTCTCTACGATGCTTCCAATGACCCGAGACGCCTCGTGCTCCGCTGGGTCAACGATCGTCAGCGTGTACGCACCTGACTGCGCCTCGAGCGCGTCAAGTGTTCCGAGGTCCTCGGCGCGGAGCCCAATTCCCACAATGCCCCAGTCAGGGTCCTGATCGAGCACCCGATCGACGTACATCGCCTGGTGGGCACGATGGAAGCCACCTACACCTATGTGTGCAATTCCAGGGGTGATCTCGTCACGTCGATATGTAGGTCCGGGCAGGAGGTCGGCTCTCGCACGAGCGGTCTCGCGGTCTAGGTGGTCGGTCATTGTTCTCCTTGAGCTCCTTGAGCCTCTGGAATGGTGAGAATGAAATCGGCCTTGTGAGCGGTTGCCACCACGTGGTCGATGTTGGGGCTATCAACGTTGTCCACCCAAGCGCGCGCCTCGGCCTCAGGGTGCCCGTGGGAAACTCGTCGCGCGACGAGCCGTTTGACCAGCGACTCGCGAGGCACGTCGAGATACCAGACCTCGTCGAGATGTGAGCGGACCGCGTCCCAGCCGTAGTCTTGGGCGAGCAAGTAGTTACCCTCCGTCACCACAACACGGCATTCGGGGGCCACTGCGATGGCACTTCCGATCGACTCTTCAAGGCTTCTGTCGAACCGGGGTGCATAAACCACACCAGCGTCGGCTCGAAGTCGCTGCAGTAGAGCGACATATCCAGCAACGTCGAAGGTGTCTGGCGCCCCTTTTCGCTGGCGACGGCCCAGGTCGCGCAGCACCTCGTTGGAAAAGTGGAATCCGTCCATCGGGACTGCAACCGCACTCAGAAGGCTTGCGGTGAGGTGATCGGACACAGTGGATTTACCGGAGCCGGGGGCCCCGACCAGGCCGATGACCACGCGCTGGGGCGCCTCAGCTAACCAGGCAGCACGGATCTGGGCCTGCTCGAGGGTCATCACTGGCACTGAAGGCGATTGATCGTCCACGCTCGTCACCTTTCCGGCATACCTGCATCGCTGCACTTGCGTTGACAATATCGTCGAGATGACACCGGTGTCAATCCGCGCTATTCTCGCCGGAACAGGGGCACCAACCGTGGCGTTGGATGCCCGCGAACTCAGGAGCATCATGATCCACACCGACTTCAATGGCCGTCCCATCCTTGTCACGGGTGCCGCTGGCGGCATCGGGGGCGCCATCGCCCGCCACCTCACCGCAGCGAACGCCCATGTCATCGCGAGCGGGCGGTCCGGAGACAGCCTGACGGACCTCGTTGCCGAAACTGGCTGCAGCACCGCAGTCTTCGATCTCACGTCAGAAGATGAGATCTCCGATGCAATCGCAGGCTTGGATGTGTGGGGCGTAGTGAACTGTGGCGGATTCGGCGGAGAGATCGCGTCACCCGTCGACACGGACATCGACGTCTTCGACAAGGTCATGGCTGTGAATGCGCGAGGGTCACTACTCGTCATCAAACATGCAGCTCGGCGCATGATCGAGGCCGGCGAAGGCGGCTCGATCGTCAACGTATCGAGCCAAGCGTCGCTCGTCGCGTTGCGCAACCACGTCTCGTACGGCTCATCAAAGGCGGCGCTCGACAACATCACGCGCGTGAGTGCTCTGGAACTCGGGCGCCACGGGATCCGCGTGAACTCTGTCCACCCGACCGTCGTGATGACCGAGATGTCAGCGTTTTATTGGGGCAGGCCCGAGATCGAAGAGCCCGCACTCGCACGGATGCCGCTTGGACGCTGGGCAACAGAGGACGAGATCGCAGCGCCCGTCACGTTCCTCCTCAGCGATGCCGCCAGCATGATTACCGGCGCCCACTTGCCCGTCGACGGTGGCTATACCTGCGTGTAGCCAGCCTCGCGAGGGTCACAACAGATACCCTCAGGACGAGAGTCAGACCAACAGGAGGGAACGGCCGCCGTGACAAGCATGCGAGACGTCGCCCAGGCCGCGGGAGTTTCACTCAAAACCGTGTCCCGGGTCCACAATGCGGATCCCAATGTCGCGCCCGCCACGCGAAAACGCGTCGAAGCGGCAATGAAGGAACTCGGCTACCTCCCGAACGCCCTCGCAACGACATTCCGCCAAGGCACGTCTCCACTCGTGGGAGTAGTCGTCCCATCGCTCACCGACCATTTTTTTGCCAGCCTTGTGCAGGCTATCGACGCCACAGTGGCCGGGGCGGAACTCATGACCATCGTCGCGGCGATTTCTGATCCAAACGATGAACGCAACCGCGTCGAGGCACTCCTCAACCGCCGTCTGCGGGGACTCGTGATCGCACCGGCCTCTCACGACCACTCATATCTCGCGCCATGGACCGCTCAACTACCGATCGTGTTTGTGGACCGCCCTCCCGAGGGACTGGACGCGGATGTTGTCCTGTCAGACGACCTCGACGCAACCCAGCGCGCCGTGACGCACCTTGCAGCCCACGGACACACACGCATCGGCTTCATCGGCAACAATGCTGACATCACCACCACCCAAGAGCGCTTGCGCGGCTATCGCCAAGGCCTCGCCGTTGCAGGCCTCACCGAAGACCCAGATCTCGTGACGTTCCACGGCGACAACCCCACGCTCGCACCTTCAATAGCCCGGGCGATGGCATCACTGTCAGCCCCAGCATCGGCTTTGATCTGCTCGAACGCCCGCGCCGCGATGGCCCTTGGTCCAGAACTCAAGGACATCCCTGTCGCTGCCATCTCCTTCGGAGACTTCCCCCTGGCCGATGCTCTCACGCCCAGTGTCGCAGCCATCGACCAACACCCCAAGGACATCGGCGTCCAGGCGGCGACACGCCTGTTGGCGCGCATCAACGACCCAGACGCTACCTTTGCGCCGCGCCTCACGGTGGAAACAACCTTCGTTCCACGCGCCTCCAGCGACATTAAGGGCCCGGCCGCATAGCGCGACCGGGCCCCGTAACTTCGCTTATCCCTCCACAGCCTCAGCGAGCTCCCGCAGACGAGGCTGTGCGAGTTCAGTGAGCTTTTCCTCGCGCACCTCGTGAGAAACCGAGAGGCTGTCCTTCCATAGGCTCCGCCCCGCCATGGCGCCGGACGCGCCGTGAGCGACTGCCGTGCGGACCTGGTCGATGAAGGTCTCGTGGTCAACACCGGCGGAGAGCACCGCCCACGGCACACCGCCGGCTGCCTCGGTGACTGCAGCACTCGCTTCAGCAGATCCTGGATACTGGAGCTTCAGCACTCGTGCGCCGTTGGCCACGGAAATCCTGGCGCTGTCGGCTACCAGCCCGGGGAACGCAGCGGCATAGTCCTCGTCCGATTCGCCTTCGAGTTGATAGGTGAGGATCTCGACAATGAGTAGCAACCCGGCACTGCTGCACGCCTCAGTGAGTTCGCGGATCTCGCGCACAGCCCGGTCGGCTTCGTCCTGACGGTCTGGGCGCAAGTACCACAGCATCTTCGCGACATCCCCGCCCAATTCACGCACCCGCTCAGGAGTGACCCCATCGACGAAACGTGTATAGCGGAGGCCATCGACCTCTTCGAAGCCTGACGCATCCATTCCTACGACAAGAGCCGTGTCGCGCGACAAGGTGCCGTCATCCACGATCTGAGGCAGCGCAACCTCAGGGTCGAGCAAGATCGCCGCAGCGTGATTGCCGAGGTACGAGACAAGGTCCGCCTTCGCCTCGACGAGTTGATCCTGAGTGACAGGCGTTCCATCACCGTCAGTCATGACGGCCTTCATGCCGTTGCGCTGATCGGCTGCGACGATCAGCATTCGCCCAGCGGGGGTGCAGATAGCGCTCATCCCTCGGCGCTCCTGGGTGGTCAGTAGCGGTGCATTCGTGAGTGTTGTAGGCACAGCGATCCTCTTCTCTCTTTAGTGGGGTGAGGTCAATTGCGGGGTAGTGGGGCAAACTCCAGGGGCGCCGCTGCCAAGGCAGCGCCAAGCGCGGTGTCTTGTGATCGGTGGGAAACCGTGACGTGTGGCAGCACACGCCGGCGCGCGGCAGTCACGCTCTCCATGCGGGTCCACCCGCCGGACATCAAGGTCGACGTCGGCGGCGGTGTTTCACGCGCCATCGCCTGCAGGAGGACATGGATCTCATCATTTCCGTGCTCCAAGATGCGCGCGAACACTTCGGCGGAGGTGGCGCCGTCGGCACGGATGACGAGCGAGAGCATCCCGTCGTCGTTGCGTGCTCCTTGAACCTGGACCGCACCCTCGGGCAGGGAGCCTCCAGGCGGGAGGCGACGGACTGCCTGGTCGAGTGCGTCTCGATCCTCAGGACCCGTGGCATCGAACAGGTCGAGTGCGCGCCGCATCAGGAGACCTGTCTTGACGCCTGCGACCAGCACATATTGGCCAGGGACCACGTGGGTGACATGGTTGATGAAGTGGTGCGCGAGCCGGTCACGCGCCGCAACGCTCAGGGGTGCGTCGAGGACCTGCAGAATGACCTCCGCAGTCCCCATCGACACGTGGTAGCGGTCTGCTGGGATTGCTCCGCCCGCACTAGCCGCAACGAGGTGATCGTGACCCGCGACGGTCAGTTGAGCCCCCTCCATCGCGGGAGGCAGCCCGTCGCCATGCACGGTGCCCCACGATGACCCCGCAGTCGTGAGGGGTGGAACAAAATCAGGTGTGACGCCAAGGTGCGCGAGCATCGGCGCCCATGGCTCCCCGGTGTCTTGGTCGATGAGGCCAGTTCGCGAGGCAAGCGAACGCTCACTTGCCATACAACCGCCCAGCCTGGCGACGACCCACTCGGGGAGGTTCGCCCAGTGGCGGCCACGGAGGTCAAGTCCGTTGTCACGCAGGTACAGCATCTTCATGACAGAGACCTGGACACCGAGGGGCAAGCCCGTGCGTCCGGGGAACTCGCGCGCCAACGGCGCGGGCATTGCGTTGAGCTGAAGCTTGCCGCGCGGATCGAACCAGGCAAGTGCACGACTGTGCGTCGTCCCGTCTGCGCCCACGACCAATCCAGATTCGCCCATTCCGGTCACACCCACGGCAGCAATGCGAGGAGCCTGTGGCGCCACCTGGCTTGCGAGTTGATCGCATACATTGCGGCACAAGTCGATGACCGTGTCGAGGAGCGTGGGCCCGTCGAGTTCCGCAGCACCGTCAGCACCGTGGATCCAGGGCGTGGGGGCTTGCTCCACGACCAACTCGTTGCCGTTGACGTCGCTCACGAGCACCTTGACTCCGGTACTTCCGAGGTCGATTCCCATGAGGTAGGGGCGTTTCACAATGGCTCCATAGAGGTCATGAGGGCAGCGCACAGCGGCGCCCTTGGGGCGGGTCAAAGGGGGAGAGGAAGTGGTGGGTGCGCACTGGGCGACGCGAAGTGCACACCCACCACTGGGAGGGGAACTACTAGCAGGTCGAGGCGTACAAAGCCGCCTGACCCTCCTCGGTTTCGAGGCTTTCCTTGGTGACAATGGTGAAGCCAGTCTGAATCTTCGACTCAGTTGCTTCGCCATTCAGCGCGGCAAGTGCCTGCTCAACGCCCTGGTAACCAATGTCAAACGGCTGCTGCGCGATGATGGCCTGAACCGTGCCATCCTCAAGAGCTTCAACCTGTGCCGGGCCGGCGTCGAAGCCGACAACCTGCACCTCACCAGCGACACCAGCCTGCTCGATGCCGGTTGCGGCACCTTCAGCGCTGTAGATGTTCGTAGCAAAGATTGCCTTGAGGTCGGGGTGAGCCTGGAGCGTTGAGGTCACGATTTGCGCAGCCTTGGCAGGCTGGTTCTGTGCGTACTCAACGCCGATGTACTCGAAGTTCGAGTCCTCTTCCACAGCTCCCTCGAAGCCCTGAACACGTGCGTCAGAGGTAGAGATTCCGGGCTGGTTGTCGATCACGAGCACCTTTCCGCCGTCAGGGACCATGTCTTTGATGGCTTCGAACGCTGCAGCGCCGCCACCGACGTTGTCCGACGAGATCTCACTCACGGCAAACGACGGGTCTTCGACCGTCGTGTCCACAAGGACAATTTCACTTCCCTCAGCGGCCTCTTCCAGAGGACGCTGAAGCGCGGAAACATCGTTGGGTGCAATCAAAATCGCGTCAGGGTCGGCAGCTGTCACCGATGCCAATACGGGCTGCTGGAGTGCGGGGTCCCACTTCTGTGGACCTTGAACACTGACGTCAATACCTCCGAGGTCTTCTGCAGCGGCAAGCACTCCACACTCCATCGAGATGTAGAAGTTGTCACCAATGACTCCTTGTATGAATGAGACGCTGACGGCTTCCGAGGATGAAGCATCGTTGCTTCCTCCTGCGGTGGCCGATGCATCACCAGTAGCGTCGCTCGACGATGAGCACGCAGCCAGTGCGAGGGCAAGGGTGGCTACCGAGGCAGCCTTTACAACATGCGTCTTTCGCATCGTGGTGTTTCCTTTCATTTCTGTTCTGAACTACGTCTGAAAATCCGGCTGAACAAGGTTTTTCGTGTCGTGTTGCGTGCCGCTGCTGCGCGACGCGCCTGATCGACATAGACGGCGCCGATGAGGAAGGCGCCAACGACCACCTGCTGCCAGTAGGGCTCGACTCCGAGAATCACGAAGCCATTGCGGAGCGTTGCGGGGATCAGGAGGCCGATCACGGTTCCGAAGACGGAACCCACACCGCCAAAGAGGCTGGTTCCACCAATCACCACACCGGCAATGACGTCGAGGTTGGTAAGGCTGTGGCCAGCGATGGTCGTGGAGCGGAAGAAAGCCAGGTTCAGGAGTCCGGCCAGACCCGCCAGGAGTCCAGCGAAGGCGTAAACCTTGATCAGTTGGCGATCCACCTTGATGCCCACTCTGCGGCACGCTTCAGCGTTTGAACCGACGGCGGAGGTATGGAGACCGAACCGTGTGCGGTTGAGCAGGATGATTCCGCCGATGACCACCAGCGCGGAGATGATGACGAGGCTCGGGACTCCAAATACGTCTCCGAAGCCGACGGTGTCGACCAGGACTTCAGGGGCAGCTCGCAGGTCGAGACCGCCGGTGAGTACCTGAGCCAAGCCCAAGGCTGCCACGAACGTTCCCAGCGTGACGATCATCGGCGGGACCTTGGCCTTCGCGACGAGCACGCCGTTAAGCAAGCCCCACGCAAGCCCCGACAGCAACGCCACACAGATCCCGATAATCGATACGAACCAGCCTTGACCATCACCGATGGACTGCATGACCAGGGATGAGACCACGCCGCTGAAGACCAGCACGGAGCCCATCGACAAGTCGATGCCCCCTGTCACGATGATGAAAGTGGTTCCTACTCCCAAGATCGCAAGGATCGACACCGAGATTGCGATGTTGCGGAAGTTGGTGACGTCAAAGAATGAGCCGGGCGCCAGTGCCGTGAAGACGGCGACGATGCCAAGCCACACCAGGACGATCTGCATTGCCTGAGCCCGCATCATGTGCTGAACTCGTGCTCCGAAGCCGTTGGGGCGGCCAGGTTGCTGTCCTCCCACACCAGTGCCGGAGGAAACTGTGGTTGTCGCGGTCATGCTGCCGCCTCCTTGCCATCGAGTGCACCGGTCATGGCGCCCACGAGCTCTTCGACGTTGGTGTCCGCGCTGTTCATCACCGCTGCGCGCCGTCCGTGGCGTAATACGTGCACGCGGTCGGCGACTTCGAGCACGTGCGGCATGGAGTGGCTGATGAGCACCACGCCGATGCCCTTGTCGCGGATACGGCGGATCAGATCAAGCACGCCTTTGGTTTGGACCACTCCAAGCGCAGCGGTGGGCTCATCAAAGAAGATCACTTTGCTTGCCCACGCCGCGGCACGGGCCACGGCAATGGCCTGACGTTGACCACCGGACATACCGCCCACCGGACTCTCAAAGTCACGCACGGTGGCGCCGAGATCTGAGAATGCCGCTTGGCCGACCTGGCGCATCTGTGCGCGGTCCATGAATCCCAACTTGCCCAGCACGCCTGGCCGCGCGAGTTCACGCCCGAGGTACATGTTTTGGATGGGATCAAGGTGGTTCGCGAGTGCAAGGTCCTGGAAGACGGTCTCGATCCCGCGGACACGTGCATCCGTCGGCGTCTCAAGCGATACGGGCTTTCCTTCAAAGAAGATCTCACCAGCATCGGGCCTATCCGCTCCGGAGAGGATGCGTACCAATGTCGATTTGCCGGCACCGTTGTCACCGATGAGTGCGGAGACTTCGCCGGGGCGCACATCAAAGTCAGCGCCTTGTAGGGCCTGAACAGATCCGAAGGACCGCTCAATACCGCGGGCTTCGTACAGTGGGGTGCTCATCTCCGCACCTCCTTCGAGTTTGACGCTTGTGCTGGCATTTCCACTCCCTTGTCGATTGCCGAGTTGCACCGGATCACCGCTTTACCGGCGATTCCTAGATTTCCGACGCGGCGGTTCAGCGGGGATCTCCCCTGAGCCACGCTCAATTAAGTGGGCCGGGACCGTGATCACGGGCCCGCCCTGTCGCTGGTCTGAAGATTCAATGAGGCGCGCCATGAGTGTTCGCGCCGCCACCTCGCCGATGCGGGCCGGCGAGTGGTCGATGACGGTAATGGCGGGCTTGAGGCTGGCGGCCATCGGGAAGTCACCGAAGGCCACCATGGCGACGTCGGTGCGTCCGGCCACGTGTAGGGCGGGGACAATTCCGAGGGACACTCGGGTGTTCGCGGAGAAGATGGCCGTTGGTGGTGCGTCGAGCGCAAGGAGCTCATCGAGAACCGCGAAGACGCGGGGCTCGTCGATGCACTCAGCTCTGATGAGGCGGTCGTCAGGTGTGATGCCGGCGTCGCGGAGCGCTTCGAGGTAGCCCTCGTGGCGGTGGCGAGTGGTGTCGACGACGAGCACGTCGCTCATGAGGGCGATGCGCCGGTGGCCTTGGGCGATCAAGTGCGACGTCGCTTCTTTGGCGAGTTTGTGGTCATTGACGACGACAGACTGGCTGCTTGGGGCGTCGCCTTCGCGGTCGACAAAGACCACGGGAAGGTCTCGTAGCGGTAAGCCTTGAAGCGCATCGTGAGAACTGGGCATCACGATCAGGCCGGCGCACCGGCGCTGAACAAAGTTGGAGACGATCGCGCGTTCGCGGTCGCGCTCGCGGTAGCTCGAGGCCACGAGCACTTGGTAGCCCACTTCTGCGAGGACGCGTTCGATTTGAGCCACGAGACCGGCAACGAAGACATCGCCGATGCTTTCGACGACGACACCCACGGTGCGGTCGCGGCCGGCTCGTAGGGACCTCGCTGCCGGGTCGGGCTGGTAGGACAAGGTCACCATCGAGGCTGTGACTGCTGCGCGTGTGTCCGTTGCTACCCGGGGGTCATCGTTGAGGACGCGTGACGCTGTCTTGATGGAGACTCCGGCGTGTGCGGCTACATCGCGCAGGGTCGCGCCTTTCGAGGAGGTCACGAGCGGTCCTCGCTGATTGAGCGGTCACGGCCCATGAACGATGTGGGCCGGGCGCTGAGCACCTGCTGGCCTGCCATGCGAAACACCATCGGTCCGCCCTCTCCATCGAGTCATGTCATCGTTGTCATCAACTGCGTGAGACCCATCATGAACACGAATGACACCGATGTCAATCCATTTATGACACCGATGTCATTGTTGTGATGTTTTCGTGACCTTCGCGACTTCGGGACGGTGGCGCTCGCGCTAGCCAAGCAGGGCGCGGCGCACCCGGGTAGCCTGCACGTCCGCGGGAGCGGTGCCATCGACCGCAATATGCGGCACCTCGGGCCGGGCGGTGTCGAGCGTGGCGAGATAGCCGTCAAGATCAGCGAGCTTGAGGGAATCCCGCGTCGCAGCACGCCCGCGCATCCGTCGAGCAATCTCTTGTGGATCGACGTCGATCCACACCAGCACCGCGTGCGCGCCTAACTCTGAGAACCGCGATTCAACGCCACTCCATGCATCGGGATCGCGGCATTCCCGCGTAAACGGCGCCACCGCAACCGCAGAAACTCCAGAAGACACCGCGTCCTCCGCGGCTCGGAACACGCACTCATAGCGGGCGTCGCGAGAGATCGACGCCACTGCCGCATCACCGTATTCTCTCGCGCCCACTAGCTCGGTCACAACGTCCATGAGCGGGTTAGTCAGCCGGTCCTGGTCCAGGAGCGCTGCATGAAGTGATCGAGCGAGAACACCACCAGTGGTGGACTTGCCGGACGCCGGAGGTCCCGCAACGAGGACAACGTGTGGAGTGGAGAGCACATCCCCACCCTACGCAAGAGCCGGCCTCCACCACCTCACGCCGACAGTTCACCTGTTGTTCACCTTTCCGTCACAATAGTCGGCGTGACTGAGCCCATCCTCCTGGTTCTCGTTGTGACGACGGCCCTCGCCTTCGACTTCACGAACGGCTTCCACGACACCGGAAACGCCATGGCAACCTCGATTGCCACGCGAGCACTCAAACCCAAGACCGCGGTGCTTCTCTCTGCGTCCCTGAACATGGCGGGAGCGTTCCTGTCTCTCACCGTCGCCGCGACCATTGCCACGGGCATCGTCGATGCAGACATCGTCACCCTGGAGGTGGTGCTTGCCGGTTTGGCGGGCGGCATCATCTGGAACCTCATCACCTGGCTCTTTGGCATACCGTCGAGTTCCTCCCACGCACTCATTGGTGGCGTGGTCGGTGCCGCACTCGCTGCGGCTGGCTCAGAAGGTGTCTTGTGGTCTGGTCTCACCTCAAAGGTGCTCATCCCCGCGCTCGTGGCACCCGTGGTCGCCATTGCGGTCGCAACCGTCGGCACGTGGCTCGTGGTGCGCTTCACCCGTGATGTGGAGCAGAAGGACAACGACAAGATGTTCCGCTGGGGCCAGATTGGCTCTGCCTCACTGGTGTCACTTGCGCACGGCACTAACGACGCCCAGAAGTCGATGGGCATCATCCTGCTGGCGCTGATCGCAGCCGGCGCCGTGCCTTCGGACTCATCTGTGCCGTTCTGGGTGATCTTCTCGTGTGCTCTCGCGATGGCGCTCGGTACCTACATGGGCGGCTGGCGAGTCATTCGCACCCTCGGCAAGGGCCTCGTGGAACTCGAATCCCGCCAGGGCATGGCCGCCGAGACCTCTTCCGCCGCCGTGATCTTGCTTTCCAGCCACTTTGGCTACTCGCTGTCCACCACACACGTCGCTACCGGCTCCATCCTGGGTTCCGGTGTGGGCATGAAGGGCGCTTCCGTGCGCTGGGGCGTCGCAGGCCGCATGTTCTCCGCGTGGCTCATCACCGTGCCGTCCGCGGCAGCCGTGGGTGCGGCGGCGTACTTCCTCGACCAGCTCGTCGGTGGCGCAGCGGGCTCGTACGTCGTGTTCGGTGTGCTGGTCGTCATCTCCGCTGGGATCTTTGCCTGGTCGCGACGCAACCCCGTCAACCCACACAACGTGAACGACGACTGGGACCCCGCAGAAGAGTCCGAGGCCTTCGTCGCCGAATCGGTCGCAACCCACCGTCCCGAGACCATGACGGTCAAGACGAAGCGCCTGCGCCGAGCCAAGAAGGCACTCGCTGAGCGAGAGGCCGCCGCTACGCTCGGGGCGGAGGCAACCAGCACCGCTACCGAGGTCGTCGACCCACCGGACAGAGCCGATGCCGGGGCGACCGACACCCCATCCACACCCACCGATGAGAACGGGAAATAGGGGCCGCCATGCAAAGTTTCGTTGAATGGGAAGCCCTGGGCAACATCTTGCTCTACGGACTACTCGTTGGTGCTGGACTGCCCACGCTCTTTGCCATCGGTGTGCGCATCATGGCCGGGCCAGGCGCCAAGGATGAGTCAGGCAAGGTCACGCCCGGCCGCCTGGTTCTTGCGTGGCTGTGCTTCGGCATTTGCCTTGTCGCCATCCTGGGCGCGGTCGCCTACATCGCCGCTGGCGGGCACTAGACCGCGCGCGCCCTTTCGCGCCTTCGCAATCACGGCGCCGGTACCCCAAGTCCTCATCCCCCGATGTTGTCTCCCCGACCGCGGTCGAAAGTCGCGTGCTTGAGGTGGCGTGCAGCCTCGGGAGCGTCGGGACCACCAGTGCGCAACACATCCCATGCGACGAGCACCGGGTCCGCAAGGTCCGGTCGAGCGAGGGATACCGATGTGTTCCACACTGTGCGATCGGCAGGGACAGTGACCTGAACGGTTGCCTCACTGCGGGGTGATTCTGCGAAGCCAGCATGTGCGAGCGCAAGTCCCGATGTGGCGTACACGACCACCCTGGACGGCACTCTCCACGTCGCGAGCACGTCAGCCGCGACGTCGCCCGAGCTGAGAACTCGCACGTCGGCACGGCTCGAGATTACGAACAGTCTCACCTTGCGTGGTGATGGACTCCAACCCATACCAATATGTGGTGAAGCCACCCGGGCCGGGGTACTCGTCGAGAAATGCATCCCACATCTGCTCCGGATCCAAAGCCCGCCACCCGGCAGACGTGCGCTCGACCGTGCCGTCGAGGTCCTTGAGCGCCATCGATACGGCTGGCTGAGAAATGCCGATCGCTCGTGCGAGGTCGGCTTGCGAGCGCGGCGTCTCGTCGACGGCAAGCGCTCGCATGAGCGCCCATCGACCCCACGCCGATCGAAGCCGTCCAACAGGTGCCTGCGACACAGGGTCTTGAGGGCGGCCTCGCTCGACCCCTTTCCAGATGACATGGCCGTCGTCGATCGAGACTACCGAGAGGCGTGGGTGGGTGTGAGCCATGGCGATCAGCGCTTTGCTCGCGTGGGGGACCGCGAGTGCAATATGCCGCGAGGTCCCCGCGAGAATCTGCTGAGCCTCCCACTCGTACGTCCGGCTCCGTCGGACCTTCATCTCAACCAGAGTGACGTCATCCCCGTCAACCACCTCGAGTTCCGCGTTTCCACGGACGACAGCCCGCAAACCAGCTTGAGCGAGCAGTTCGATCGCACGGGTTTCCGCGTTCTCCGGCTTCTCTGTGCCCACCGCCACCCGCCTTATAAGTTTTAGTGACAAGTTTGATTTTCACTTATATGTCCTAGTTTTCTAGCATTTGACGCTCGGCTTCCACCGCCCAGCAAGCGCCACCTGACGAGAGAGGGCTCATGCCAAACAGGCTTTGGCACGCATGGAGAGCACGGTGTGGCGGATCGCGGTGACAGCACATCGGCTAGCGGCTCCTGCCTCCGGACCGCTTGCTCTCGCACTTGCGACTGCGGAGGTTCAGCACGGCAATGCGCACGAGGCACGAACACGCCCGGACGGCGCGAGCCCTCAGAGAAGCCCTAGACAACGCAAATGGCCCCCGGTATCCCAGGGGCCCTTCTCCGCGTGGGCTGTTCGAGAAAATCGTGCAACCGGGGTGATGCCGCAAGTTGACTGTCCATTCCCCACGGCCGCCCGGCCGATTTCCCTCGACCGTTGCTGCACACGGCCTTTCGCGTCCGCCACACCGCCGCTCGGGGACGTCTCCTCGCGTCACCTATGGGCGCGGCAGACGCTCTAGGGCTGGACCGACGACAGGCGTTGGCGCAAGGACTACCGGCCAGAAGTCATCGCTCAACGAACCGGGCTCTCGAGCTAAGCAAACTCCCGCTCGAACACTTCTTTAGCATCGACTTCGTCAAGAGGGTGGAGCGCGTACTGCACGCCTTGAAGGGTCAACATTTGCCGAGCCAACTCATCCCTGACGTCCGCGGTGACGGTCTCCATCCCCTCCGGATGAATTCCGTTTCGACCGAGGAAAGCCGCTCGCCACGTGAGCAACTCGACCGCGGACTTGCTGCGCCGAAATATCCCCCGTCTGACGGTCTGCGTACCGTCCTCGAACATCATCGCAATAAAGCCCACGGTGTCATCGCCATGGCCCGGTGCTGACAATGTAAACACGTTCCAGTGTCCCGTCACCGGTACCTCCTCGGGGTCCGATGCACCGCTCGGGGATCGACGCATATGATTCTCGGAGCGAAGACCCAAGCGATCGCAAAACGTCATCCTGTTGCGGTCCACTCGGAGGCTGGCGGAACGGCGAGTATGCTCGCGAGGGCTTCCGGCAAGACCGCCCGACGGACACCTCGCATCTCCAGAAGGTGCCGCGAGGCCCAAGCGAATGCTCCGTCCTGTGCGGGGTCGCCCACGTACCCTACGCCGCGTCCTTCACAAGCATCACGGCATGGGGTGCCGGGACAGACCTCAAAAGCCACGCTCAAGATGACCGATGCCGCAACCCCATCCTGCCTCCGACCCTCACCCGGCGCCCGACCTGAGGCCCAGATCGCCGTCCCTCTCCGGGCCGCACCCAGCGGTCATGCCTGTCAGCCTCCCTGTCTACAACTGTCACGCCGAATCGCACATGGCTCTCATACGCAGAGTAAGAAGCGATGCGGGCGATCGCGCCAACCTCGAACTGCCCCGTGCGAGCACCAGCAGCCTGTCGTGCCTTGCATTGGGAACCACCATGGCCACTGATACAGCCCAACACATCGCCGTACTCCTCATCCGTCGATGCCCAGCCAAAATCTCGGCCTGGAAGAGCGCCCAAAGAGTCCTGCGTCACCCACAGATCGTCAAGCGCACCGACTTCACGGCCGCACGCGGAGTTCGCCGGGCATTGTGTCCAAAGAACCTCAAGCCAGCCCTCGATGCCGTCAACGGTTGCACGAATCGGACGGTGCAACAGATAGCACTCGAGGCCAATCACGGGTCCATGGCCGTTGGCGCACGCGCCTCGACCGAGGAAAAGCGCTGACCGAGCGTGAGAGCGCCCACCGGTAGAGAGTCAATCATCGCCCGATCCTGACGTGTACGTTCATCGGTGTACCGAATGGCCGAAGTCGGCGTGTGAACCACCGTACTTCTGCCCTCTCGGCGATGGGAGCCACCGAACCGTAAGTCAGCTCGCGGTCTCGCCAGTCAGGGCGGCGGACCCCTGCCCAAGCCACTCCTCGACCTGCGCGACCTGCCTTGAAATTCGACCGCCACGCGAATAGCTGGTCAAGCCACGAAGCATGACCTCATCGCCGCCGACCTGAAGGACCGGAGCGTAGACGGTGAGCAGCACATGATCGTCAGACTCCTCAACCCACGCGCCCGTAATCGATTTGCGAGCGATTCTCCGGGTTCCGACGAGCCCATGGAGCACTAGTGCGTCGCGAGTCAGTCGTGTGCGCATCATCGCGCACCTCAGCGCGCACCAGATACTCGCGCCAACTGTCACTAGGCCGGCCACGATAAAGAGTCCGTTGCCACCTGCAGATGCCATCGCCGCGCCCGACAAAGCAAACATGAGACATGCAGATACCCCCACGATGTTCCAACTCCATGCGCGCAGCGTCACTATCGACATTCCATTCTCGCTGTGTTCTCTAACGGCAGTACCGAGTCGCACGAACCTTGCAACCGAGGCTATACGAGGACCCCACCGCGAGCGACGGGGCAGAGACGGCTCGACGCTGCCAACGCGGCATGGCCTTCCACGACTTCGTAGGTTTCGCGCGGTTCACCGCCCCACTTAGGCGCCCGTACTTCGCCAACGACGTGGGTACTCGCACCAAGCCGAATGTCGCCGCCGTGAGGACTCCATCGGCAGCCGAGGCCCTCCACGTCTTCTTGAATCCGCCACCGTACTGGGCCCGCTGTGCTGAGCGTGAAGCATGATTTCTTCGCCGCCGATCTGAAGGACCGGGGAGTAGACGGTTAGCTGTACATGATCGTCAGACTCTTCGACCCACGCGGCAGTAATCGATGTGCGAGCAATTCTCCGGGTTCCGACGAGCCCATGAAGTATTAGCGCGTCTCCGGTCAGTTGCGTACGCATCTTCGCGCACCTCAACGCGCACCAGATGCTCACGCCAACTGCCACCAAACCGTGAACCGCCCCGGTTTCTTGCCGCTTCTATGTGGGTGCCGGCACCGGTGGTGTTGGCGTGGTGATGTCAGCGTAGTAGGTCGCCTCGAACTCGTCTGGTGGGACGTGGCCAAGGCGGGAGTGGAGGCGGTGTTGGTTGTACCAATCGACCCATGCCAGCGTGACCCATTCGACGTCCTCGAGACACTTCAGTGGGCCGGTGCGGAGTGGTGAGTCGTCGCGGATTGCTTCGTTCTTGAACAGTCCGATTGTGGACTCTGCGTGTGGCTTATCGTAGGCATCGCCGATAGAACCGATCGATGCGGCGATGCCCTCAAGGGCGAGAGTCTCGGCGAACGACACGGACGTGAACTGGCTTCCGGCGTCGGAGTGGTGCACCAGACCGTCGCTGGCGGAGTGGCCAGCACGGGCACGTCGCCACAGCCCTATCCGCAGTGCCGTCGTCACCAGCGGTGTGGTCTTGGTCATCGACGCGTGCCAACCGACGATCGCACGCGAGTAGCAGTCGATGACGAAAGACACATACGCGAACCCGGCCCACGTGCGCACGTAGGTGAAGTCCGCGACGCAGCGGATGTTCGGTGCGGGCGCAGTGAAGCCCCGATCGAGCAGGTCCGGGACACGCTCAGCATTGCGATCAGCGATCGTGGTGCGCACCCCACGGCCGCGCACTCGGCCGTTGAGTCCCAAGACACGCATGAGACGGTCGACCTGACGGGCCGAGGCCGGTAGGCCCTAGCGGCGCAGGTGGGAGACCATCTTCGCCGCCCATACATGCCCTCGGAAGCTCCCATCGTGGCCAGTAGCGCGTCGATCACGACCGCATCCACTCGATCACGCACCGACGCGTCACGGACACGTGAGTCTCGGTAGGTTCGTGCGGCGATCTGGACACCCTGCCCACGCAAGACGGCGCAGATCGACTCGACCGCACGACCCTTGGCGCGCTGCTCGTCGATGAACGAGACGTGTCACACGGCGACGGGGGTCGAGTTCCCGTAGCGCAAGAAAGCCGCTGCGTCTTTGAGAATCGCGTTGGCCTCCCGCAGCTCGCGGTTCTCGCACTCGAGCTTGCGGATCTTCTCTGACTCGGACGTCGTCATACCCTGACGTTCACCAGCATCGACCTCCGCTTGGCGCACCCACCGGCGCAGCGACTCGGCTCCGAAGCCGAGGCGTCCAGCGACCGTTTGGCACGCGACGGTGAGATTCGGGTGCTCGTCGAGATGGTCCAGCACCAGCCGCACGACACGCTGCATGGTCTCCTCGGGAATCCTCGTGAGGCTCGGGCTCTATCTTCCTTCCAGACTCGAAAGTAAGCGGCATCAAACCGGGGACGGTTCAAAACACACCGGTCGCGTGCGAGAGCGCCGTGATGACGATTGTTGTGCGGCGTCGGCTCAACCTGTAGAGCACTTCGCGGAAGTTGGGTATGCCTCAACGGCAATCAAGGGGTGCCATTTACAGCGGACAAACTAGATGCGAAAAGCATAAATTGATCATTTTACGGGACACTATAGCGAGGCGTTCCAGTCCTCAAGAGCTGCACGCGAGGGCTGGATATCCATCCAGATAGATCCCTGGGTATTCGAGACAATCTCGACGACGGTCAATGGAATCGATATCACAGCCCAGCCGGGTTCGACGACAGCCTCGATAGAAAGCGACGTGGGGAACTTAAGGCCGTTGTAATTTCGCTCTTGGACACCCTGGGGCGATACAAGCGCGCTTACCTCTGACTCATCGCGCTCTGGATTGGAGCTGACCCTAAACCACTCCGTGGCGCTGGACAACACTCGTGGCACCCCCAGCTTGCTGGTCCGAACAATGAGCTCCCACCTGACGCACGCTTCCTCGAAGTGCGTCCCCGTGATCTTGCGATCTAACAGACTGTCGACTTCGTCACGGCCTCCTGCCCAGCCGGTTGCAACCAATATTGGAGCATGATGTCGCGTAACAGTGTGCAGGAAGGCCGCATTCATCTCCACAGGTCCCGCGGCGCTTGCCGCGGCGCGAACAACAACGACGCTCGCGAAGCCGGAGGGCGTCGACTCAAGGTAGTGGTCGAGCACCTTCACCCCTCGCGCGGAAAGCGGTTGACCAACACTGCGAGAGCCGACGCAACCGGAGTCGAGGCGGTGGGCACCAACACGGCGAGGAAAACTCAAAAGTTCTGAAGCGTCCAAGTCATGCTCCGACATCGATGTCCTCTCCCATTGGATGTATGCATTTAGGACCCTTGTCACCTCATCCCTCCAGTAGCTACATCAAGGTTGATACGCATGTACCACTCGAATAACTATAGTAATGACCACGCGCTGAACGACATGTCGAAATCCGCCGAGACTCAGCGACTGTCGATAGTAGAAGGAGAGCTCCTCCAAGTCCCGAACTCTTAATAGAACCTCCGCGCCCCTTACTCTTTCCGTAAGAAGACTGACGTTTAGCGACATTGCGCTGCTTTGAGATCTTCTCGTTGAATACAGCCTTCTTCTTGTAACTTCTGTATGCTGCGGCTTCCGCGCGTGTCAGAGGTTGGCCGGCCCTGGCCTTCTCAGCTGCGCGACGCTCCGCGCTTGAAAACTCCTTGCGCTTCTCGCGGCCATCCAGGTCGAACTTGTTGATGGGGTCTTGTGGGTAGGCGTAAGCGGTGGTGTTGCCTCCGGGGATGGGGTCGACGGAGGTGAATAGGCCGGTGTTGGGGTTGTAAAGGCGTACCCCCATCAGCAGGAGCCCGGTGGTGTCGGTGGCGCGTTCCTTGGCTCCGAGCCAGCCGTATGTGAGGGTCCCGGTCTCAGCGGTGACGGTCGCACTGGTGGTCCGTCCGTACTCGTCGTAGTCGGTGAAGGCGCCGATGGCGGCCACAGTGTTGTCGCTACCGATGGTGATGGGTAGGGCGACGTCGCCGTGCAAGTCAGCCAACTGCATTCTGGGCGTGCCGTCGGTGATGGTCACGGCGAGGTCGCCTGCCAGTGAAGCACCGTACCAGCTCATGGTGGCGGTGCCGTCGGCAGTGGTCGATGTGGCCCACGCGGGGGCGTCGCTGTCGTCGACATAGTGACGCACTGTGCTCGACGTGTCCTCGCCACGAGACGTGGTTGAGGTGGACCGGCGCATGAGCGGGTCGAGCTCGAATGTCGTGGTGGCACCGGCTTGGGTGATCGAGCGCGCCAGGTCGGTGTCGTAGTAGCCAATCGTCAGATCACCAGCATTCATACCTGCCGGGCTGTCCGCCCCAGGGATGAGGGTTTGGCGACCGAAACTGTCGTACTCGTAGTCACCGGCGGCGTTAGCTGCCGTTTGGACGCGGTCGGCGTCGTCGTAGGTCCATGTCTCTGTGGCGCCGTCGGCAGCATCGGCACAGATGCCGTCAGTACCTGATAGCACCGTGGAGCGGGCGAGTCGGTTGCCTCGCGTATCGAAGCTGTAGTGGCGACTCACGCACGGCGTGGCCGTTGTCTCTTCACCCGTGGTGCCGTCCACGACCAATGTGGGGGAGCGGTCGGTGACGTCCGTCAGGCGTCCTGCACGATCGTAGGCATAGGTGCGGTTGTAGGCACTGACCGCGGCTGGGTCGATACCCGCATTAGGAGTGGACTCGGCGATAACGCGACCGAACAGGTCCGTCTGCTGACTCCACGCCACCAGCGGAACGGTTTCACCGTCGACGTCGGTAGCCACATACGCGAGCTCAATAGGATCGCCATCGAGGGTGTATGTGCGCGTTTGGGTCAGACCCCCTGGCAGTTGCTGCGTGGTGAGGTTGCCGGCGGCATCGTAGGCGGCCGTGTACGTGTACGAGCCTCCATCGGCGCCGGTGACGGTCATCGCGGTGGCGAGGCCGCGATGCTCGTCGGCGCCCGCCGCATCGGTGCCGTCATAGGTGTAGGTGGTGACGAAGTGACCGTCATCAACGGCGGCAACATCACCTGCAGCGTTGTACTGCGTGGTGGTGATCGCACCATCGGTGTCCGTGTAGGACACGGTGCGGCCCCAGGCGTCAAACCCGGAACGCACGTCCGGACCATCCACACTTGCCGATGCGGTCGCGGTCGCCAGCCCGGTCGCGGTGTCGTAGAGCGTCCAAGTTTTCGCGACGGGTGACGAGCCCTCCAGTCCGGTGGCGGACGTCGAGGTTGATTCAGTGCGGCCGTCTGCGAGGTAGGTCGTCACGGTGGTGCGTGTGGTGTCGCCCAGGGTCTCGCTGACTGTGGCGGGCGCGAGATCGCGCGTGTAGGACTCGACTCGTGTCGTGGGAGTGCTGGGCGCGGACTCAGCCGTGCGTGTCGCGCACACTTGTCCCGCCCAGGCGGGCTTTGCCCCACACAGTGCATCCTCGGTGTTGGTTCCGGCGGTGTAATAGATGGTGCGTTCGGTCGCAGCATCAGTGCCGCTAGAGCCCGGTTGGCGCTGCTCGACAATGCGACCAAGAGCGTCGTAGCGGGTGTGGCTGACGATGTCTTGGCCGCCACCCATGACAGTCGTAGTCGATGTCGCAGAGCCAAGCGTCCACCCCGAGGTAGCCGACGTTGCTGGCTCGCCGTCGATGGGGTTGTAGCCGGTTAGCGTCTGACCGATGGTGGGTTCTGCGGTGGCAATGGGAACCGTCGTGTCCCAGGCGCCTTCGGTCGCGTCGGCACGTGACTGCGTGGTGGTGGTCACCAGCGCGTATCGCTGCCCCGTCGCAGCGTTGATACCCGAGTTCGGAGCGCCCTGGTCGTAAATGTAGTGAGTGTGCAGGCGGCTCAGCTGGCCGTCGGCGTCTTCCGAAGCGGGCGCCCATTCATCGGTGACGACACTGCCGGCAGGAAGAATCACTGCACCCTTGGCGATTGTGAGAGAGCCGACCGTGATGGCTGACGCGGCCACGATGTCACTGTTGTAACGCGTGACTGTTCCGACCGCATTGACGTCTTCTTCTGCGACGGGGTCGCCGTCGTTCAAAGCTGACTGCTCCATCAGGTGCGCGGTAGCGGCTTCGTCGAGCACTCGCACGATGCGGCCCTCGTCGTCGTACTCGGTGGCGGTGTATTGCCACGCCCCTGCACCGAAACTTACCGCGTTGACCGTGTATCCCAGGGAGTCCGTGAACTGGATTGCTGCGTCACGCCACTCATTCGAGTCGACATCGGACACACTTGAGCCACCCGGATCTGAGCCTTGCGTGAAGACCGCGAATCCGTGTGTCGGGATGCGGGATTGGCCCCATGCGGCGGCTGCTTCACGCACGTTGGGGCTACCGGACGGCACCTTAGGAGGCTCCAGGCCATACACGAGTCGCGTGGTGGGAATATACGTGCCGTCGCCGTCGGCGCTCTTGCGGGAGACCTGCAGTACCGAGTTCTCGCCTCGAGTCGACTTGCCGTAGGCGATCTTCCACGGAGCGAGACCTGCCGGCGTCACCGATGTCAGCGTCGGCGCACCCGATCCAGTTGCCGCGCCGTAGCCGTAAGAGGTGGCGAGGCCGCTTCGCGGGTCGGTGACCTTAGTAAGACGACCACTGGAGTCATACGAGTACTGTGCGACAGGCACATCCGTCATCTGCTCCAATACCGGGTCCCATGCAGTCGAGGTGATGTGCGAGACACGGCCCGCATAGGCGCCCACGGCAGCGTCCGTTGTCGCGTAGTACGAAATGTTTAGCGCGCGGCAGCCCGCAACTAGCGTCGTGCACGTCACACCGTCGGGAACAGGCGCGAGGATACGGCTCACCTTGCCCTGAGAGTAGGTGAAGGTGGTGGAGGCGCCGCCAGGTTCGGTGACCCGCTCTTGCTGCCACAGTCCGCTACCGCGGTGGGCCCAGACGGTACTGACCCCTGCCTCGTCGACGACCGTCAGGCGTGCGCTCGTGCCCGAACCCGCCACCGACAGCTGCCAGCCGGAACTTGCGGTGTCGGCATCAAGAGGCACATATGTGCCCGTCTTTTGCGCGGTAGCTGTGCCTCCGGGCTGGCCATACAACAAGTACGTGCCGTCGACATCCTCCAAAGCGATCATGCCGTTAATGCCGGTGGTGTCGATCACCGCCAGGCCCGCGGCACCGGCATCACTGCCCTCGAACGACGGGGCCCAGCCGGGCCCGAAGGGCGAGGTCTCGGTGCCGCCAGCAAACGAGTTGTACGAGCGCGACACGGACAGCGTGCCCGTGTAGCCGGGCACGGAAACGTCGGTCACAGCAGTGTTGAACTCGCCGGTCCAGAGCGCGACTTGACCGGGTCCCGCGTCGGTCACGGGGAAGCCGTCACCGAACGCGTGGGGTAGGCGCACCACCGAAGTGTGACTGTCGGCATCGTCGGTCCAACTGCACAGCGTGTCGGCGGTGTAGACGTAGGTAAAGCACACCTGCACGTCCATGCGATACGGCAGACGTTCGTAGGCGTCGGGAACGGAAGAGGCTGCCGACCAGGTGTAGTTCACATCGGCAGCCGCGCCAGCGGCGACGGTTGAGAGGTCAGTAATCTTGGTCCAGCCGCTTACAGATCCCGTCGCGTCTGAGTATCCCGAGCCGTTGGCCTTGCCTGACGGGCGCCAATACACGGCGCGCTTCACGTCACCGTTTGCTCCCGGGGGGGCGCTGGCCTTCACGACGGCTTTGTCGGTCGTGGTGAACCCGGCGGCTGGAGCGGTGATGCCGACTGATCCGATGCCGTACTCGAACTCTCCCCACGCGCCAGTGTTGGCGGCGCGGTCGATGGCTCGCGCTTCGATCCTGTGCCCACCCTTGGCGCGCGGTAGCCCAGTGATCGTCGCGGACGTCGACGAGGCTGTGACAGTTTTCACCGCTCCTCCGTCGACCTTGTACTCGAACTTGACGGCGTCGGTTGCTTTGAGTGTGGCGCTGACCGATGACGGCGCGGTGTCCTTCCACTGACCGTTGGTGAACTGCGACGACGTGATCGCCGTGGCTCCCGGCGCTGCAGTGTCGACATACACCGTCCACGTGGGCGACGAGGACGACTTCGATGTCAAGGTACCGTCATTGGCTGCCACCGACACCGCATACGCCTTGCCTTGGGCGAGCGCCGCGGGCGTATACGTGGTTGTCGAGCCAGAAGCGACGGATGTTCCAGAAGCGTTGGAGACGACCGTGGTCGATCCCTGCTTGATCGTGAACAGGCCCTTGACTTTGTTGCCATCGGGATCGGACACCGTGGCCGTAAACGTCGGCGTCGTGTCCTTGGTGTACAGCACCGCGCCCGAGGCCGGAGCAGTCGCGTTGACCTTCACACTCGATGGCGTGTTCGGGTAGCTGTTGTACGTCACCGAGATCACCGGCTTGTTCGACGACGAGTTTCCGGAGTAGAACCGCTTCCAACCAAAGTTGTCCGTCTCGGATGCGGCCTTGATGCCAACGCCCTTCGACGTTGCAGTACCCGTCGACCACGCCTGCGCCATCGACGTGATGTCCGCGCTGACGTACCCGTCGGCGCACGACGACGAGTAACCCTTCGTTGATGTGCTCGAGGCATACTTGGTGCCGAACGCCGGCTTATTGGTCCACCTCGTCGCCGTCGACGTCGTCGATGTCGACCACACCTCCCACCCCTTAGCCGTACACGACCACGAGTGGTGGTTGTACAGCTTCAATGTCGCGGCCGTGACCTTCTTACCCAGAATCGGCGAAATGCTGACGTTGAGGTAGGAACGGAACTTGTCAGCACCCGAGTTCGCGGTACCAATGAGAAGTTCCGTCTGACCCGAACGGTCAGACAACCACGCGTCAGACACGTACGTGTCGAAAGAGATCGACAGGTTTGCCGACGGATCAATCACCACCGGAAAAGCGTCATCCTCATCGAACGGCACGTCGTCGGCCGCGATAGACACCTCGGCCACATCGGACGCAACCGATATTTCCGCAGGAACATCCACCACCGTGGGAAGCTGGTTCAGGTCCATAGCCTCATCGGCAGTGCCTGCCGGGTCCGCAGCGGCGCTGGGATCAGGCGCCATCTCGGAGACAGGCTCCACGTGCAAGGCGTCAGAATCGGCGTCCCACGCCGACACATCCGACACCTGAGCGACACTGTCACCATCGTCGCCACGCACCACGAGACCATCGCCGGCGACGCGAAGATCAGACTCCGGAGCAGCGAACTGCATCGCCAACTCCCCGACACTCTCCAACGCCTGTAAATCCTTGGCTACAAAGAACTGCTCATAACCGGTCGCGTCAACCTTGAACACCAGGTCAATACCGGGCTCCACGTCGACATAGCGGATCGCATCATCAGCCACAATCGGCTCCGGAAGGCCGCCATCCCACCACAACGAGAACGGTTCACCGTCAGCATCGTGACCCGCGACAACCTCGGTACGGCCCTCGCTAGCGCCACTGAACTGAAGGCCCGCGACATGCGCCTTGGGCTCAAACCCGCCATCACCATTGGACACGAGGTCGCTATCCGCGTGCTCCCAGCCCTCATCGCTTGTCGGGTCCTCTCCAGTGGCAACCCACTCCGGACCCGTAGAAATATCGGTCCGCCACTGACCATCTGGCAACGCGAACGTCTGAGACACCTCAGTGCGCTGGGAGAGGTCCTCGACCAGGACACCACGGATCGCGGCCAAGGCTGCAGCAGCGATGGCATCGGGAGCGGTATCGCCACCCCACTCGGAACCGGCCGTCTCAGCCACGTCCTCGGCAATGACATCATCAGCCGCAGCCGGCCCCGCCTCAAGACCCGCGAACAACGCCAACGTCGAGATGCCCACCACAGCGGCCACACGACCAGAAACACACCGAAAATCCAGCGAGCGCCACAAGACACCAGAAATCGCCACAGCGAAACCCCCACAAGCAGAAAACGAAGAAACGGAGCTGAGACAACCTCAACCGCCACCCCGTAGCCGCCCTCACTGGCAACATCCCGCTCGTGGGTTGGGCAATTTCTACCGCAAGTCAAACTCGGTACGCAACTACTGACTCGTGTCGGATTCGTCACACCTGGGAGAACTGTGCTGGTGCAGAATGTCCACGAGTCCCGTGCGCGGCTTCGCCAAGCAGGCACTCCCCGCGGCACTCATGGTGTTCTCTGCCAACATCCGCGCAATCGAAACCTTCGTCCAGTCTTACCGCGAGGCCCTATCGAAGCCTCCGAGCGATCCCGGCCCCAAGATCCCAGCTCGCCGACCGCGTCAGCGGCACCAGACCACGCAGCTGACGAGCCGCCACCCCTCTGGCCAGCCGGCTAGCGCGGCGCCCCGAACTCCACAGCAACGCTCGCCCCCGGTGTGACCTCACCGGGGGCGCAAGCATGCCCAAACCCGCCAAGCCCCGGACCCCGCCACCAGAAACAGCAACGGCCGCCCGAGAGAAACCTCTCGAGCGGCCGTTTTGCCGTATCACAAGCCCTTAAAGAGCCATCGGGCCTTCGAATTAACGAATAAACCCAATTGAGCGCTCGTTTTTCACGAACACTCCTTCACGTGCGCGAGGGGGGAGTTGAACCCCCACGCCCTTTCGGGCACACGGACCTGAACCGTGCGCGTCTGCCAATTCCGCCACTCGCGCGTGCCGGGCAACTTTAGCACGAGTTGCGGGCACTATACGATTCACCTTATGGGAGTCCTAGACCGCTTTGAAAAGGGCGTTGAAAACGTCGTCCAAGGGGCGTTCGCGCGGACCTTCAAATCTGGCGTGAAGCCGGTGGAGATCGCGAGCGCGGTGCGCCGTGAGTGTGACGCGCGGGCGGCTGCTGTTGACCGCAACCGTACTGTCGCGCCCAATGAGTATTCGATTGCGCTGTCCGCTACTGATTACGAGACCATTGAGCAGTGGGGCGATGAGGCCTTGGCTCGCGAGATTGAGGATGCGGTGCGTGATCATGCGACGCGTCAGCGCTATTCGTTCGTGGGAGCTGTGAAGGTGTCGTTCGGTGAGGATGTGTCGCTGAACACTGGCCGGTTGGCGGTGACGAGTCGTTCGACGCGTGGGCCGGTGGCGCCTGCGACTGATCGTGATCACCGGTCGCGGTATCCGTTGCTTGATATTGATGGGCAGCGGTATCACCTGACGGGTGACATGACGGTCATTGGCCGGGGCCAGGAAGCGGACATTGTGGTGGATGACACTGGGGTGTCCAGGCAGCATTGCCGGTTCGAAGTGACGGAGCACGGCACGATCCTGACTGATTTGGGCTCCACTAATGGCACGATGGTGGAAGACCAGCGCATCAATGAAGTCACGCTGCTAGATGGCAATGTGGTTTCGGTGGGGCGCACCACGATCATGTATTGGGACGGCGTACCCGCGGATGAGGATGACTAGCCCATGAGCGAACTGTCGATCACTGTTCTGCGTTTCGGCTTCCTCATTTTGTTGTGGGCTTTGGTGCTCTCCTCGATTGCGGTGTTGCGTGCTGATCTTTATGGCACGCGTGTCACGTCGCGCGGCAAGGGCCGCAATAAGCGGAGGGACGATGCCCGGGCTGACAAGGTTGCGGCACCGTCACGGTCTGCGACTGGCGTGCGGACGGGTTCGATTTCGACGTCGTCGAAGGCTGTGGGCCACCTTGCGGTCATTTCGGGTCCGCTGAAGGGCACCACGATTCCGTTGGGGACTGCGCCGATTCTGATCGGTCGGAGCCCTACGTGCACTCTGGTGATTGATGACGACTATTGCTCGGCGAAGCACTGCAGGATTTTTCCTGAGAACGATGAGTGGCGTATCGAGGATTTGGGTTCCACCAATGGCACGTTCTTGGATAACCAGCGTGTGAGTGATCCGATGCCGTTTAAGCGGGGCGACAGTGTCCGCTTGGGTGCGACAGCGTTGGAGTTGAGGAGCTGACATGTTCTTGTCTCTTCACTTCGCTGCGCGCTCCGATGTGGGTTTGGTGCGTTCCAATAATCAGGATTCTGCGTATGCGGGCCCCCATTTGCTGGTGGTCGCTGATGGCATGGGTGGTGCCGCGGGTGGTGACATTGCGTCGTCAATTGCGGTGGGACGCCTTGCCGCACTGGATGGTGAGTCTCATGGCTCCGATGAGGCACTCGATGAGTTGAAGGATGCCATCGCCGATGCGCACGCGGAGATCGTTGAGCGCGCCGCCAACGATCCTGAACTTTCCGGTCTTGGCACCACGGTGACGGCGCTCCTGCGTGCGGGTTCTACGTTGTCGATGGCTCACATCGGCGATTCTCGCGCGTACTTGTTGCGCGATTCGGTGCTGGATCAGGTGACTGCGGACCACACGTTTGTGCAGCACTTGATTGATACGGGTCGCTTGAGTGCGGCCGATGCTGAACATCACCCCAAGCGGTCAATGTTGCTTCGCGTGTTGGGTGACGTTGACGCTGACGTGCCGGTCGATATTTCGGTACGCGAGACGCGGGCTGGGGACCGGTGGCTGCTGTGCTCGGATGGGCTTTCGGGTGTGGTGAGTCGCGAGACGCTGGAGCACACGTTGAAGGAGGTCTCTGATCCTGGAGACTGTGCCGATGCTTTGGTGTCGTTGGCGCTGGCCTCTGGCGCGCCTGACAACGTGACGTGCGTGGTGGCCGATGTGGTCGACATCGACGAGACCGATGGCGTGGGCCCGTCCACGTCATCACAGATCGTCGGTTCGGTGGCCTTGGACCGGCATCGGCCCACTGCGGGCGGATCGTCCGCTGCAGCTAAAGCTGCTCGCCTGTCGTCACCACGTGAGACTCCCGAGGATGACGAGGATCCTGCGCGAGGCAATAGCACGTGGGTGAAGATTCGTCCGTGGATGTTGCCACTGATCGCGTTGGCCGTTGTGGTGTTGGGGGCGTGGGGCGCGTATCTGTGGACCCAAACTCAGTACTACGTGGGCTCTGATGGCATTGATGTGGCCATCTATCAGGGAATCCCTGAGGATCTTCCTTTGGTCGATATGCACACCATGGTGGAAGACACTGGCGTGCCGGTAGCGAGCTTGGCGCCGTACCAACAGCAGCGCATCGAGGACACGATTCGCGCGTCGAGCCTGGAAGAGGCCCGCACTATCGTGGAGGCCTTGGGCGTCGACTCCACTGACGACGATGTTTCACCGTCCCCGTCAGCGACACCCGAGCCGAGCGTGTCGCCCAGCCCAAGCACGGGGGCATCGGCTGCCGCAGGGGACGCGTAAGTGTCGACGGTCTCCGAGATTCGAGTGCGCGCAGGGCGGCGCTCCGAGATGGCGTTGCTCGCGATCTCGTGGGTCATCATTGTGCTCGCGCGCGCTCAGGTGGATTACAACGCCGCGTACCTCGAGATTTCCGTCATCGCGCTGTATGGACTCGGCACCGCCGTGCTGATGATCGCGGCGCACGTGGTGCTCGACAAGGTCGCACCGAACGCCGATCCGGTGTTACTGCCGGCAGTGTTCGCGCTCAACGGCGTCGGAATCGCGGAGATTCACCGCATTGACTTGGCTGAGGACACCTCGTTTGCCAATGCACAGATGATTTGGATGGCCCTCGGCGTCACCGCAATGATCGTGGTGCTGTTGGTCCTGCGTGACCACCGCAAACTGCGTCGATACACGTACACCGCTGGCGTGGTGGGCCTCGTGCTCTACCTGCTGCCGCTCGTGCCTGGCTTGGGTATCACCGTCAACGGTGCACGCATCTGGATCTCCATTCTGGGGCACTCCATGCAGCCGGGTGAGTTCGCCAAGATCGCGCTCGTCATCTTCTTTGCCGGCTACCTGGTGACCAACCGCGACACCTTGGCTTTGGCTGGCCCCAAGTTCCTGGGGATGCGTTTCCCGCGCCCCCGAGACATGGGACCGTTGCTGCTGGTGTGGGCCGCAGCCATGCTCATCATGGTCTACGAGCGTGACCTTGGTGCATCGTTGCTGTTCTTCGGCATCTTCTTGGGCATGCTCTACGTCGCCACTCAACGGCTCAGTTGGGTGCTCACGGGCGCTGGACTGTTCTTCATCGGTGGAACGGTGGCGGCGCTCACCATTCCTCACGTGCGTTCCCGGTTCGATGCGTGGCTTCACGCACTCGATGCGGACACGTACGCGTCGGGAACGTCGGAGCAGCTGGTCCGAGGGCTGTTTGGCATGGCGTCTGGAGGGCTGTTTGGCACCGGCTTGGGCAATGGACGTCCCGATCTGGTCCCGTATGCGGAGTCCGACTTCATCATCGCGTCGCTTGGTGAGGAACTTGGTCTCACTGGCCTCATGGCGATTCTCACGCTGTACCTGATTGTTGTGCAGCGAGCGTTCCGGGCCGCCATTGGCGTGCGCGACGGATTCGGCAAGTTGCTGGCGTCCGGTCTAGGGTTCACCATCGCAATTCAGGTGTTCATTGTGGTGGGTGGCGTGACTCGCGTCATTCCACTCACCGGTCTCACGGCCCCCTTCCTGGCGTACGGCGGCTCGTCGCTCCTGGCCAACTGGATAGTGCTGGCCTTGCTGCTGCGCGTGTCTGACATGGCACGCCGTCCCTCAGAGGAGGCGGTTCCCGCATGAACGAACCAGTACGCCGCCTCAGCGTCGTTGTTCTCTCGCTCGTGTTGCTCTTGATGATGTCGGCTTCCTTCATCCAGGTGATCAACGCCGATGATTTGGATCAGGACCCGCGCAACGTCCGCACGCTATACAAGCAGTACGGCAACTTCCGTGGGCCTTTCGTGGTCGAGGGCGAGTCGATCGTGTGGTCGGACCCCGTCAACGATCCGTACAATTACCAGCGCACTTACAGCGAAGGCGCCCTGTACGCCGCTGCCACCGGCTTCTATTCGATCGTCTACGGCCGCACTGCGCTTGAGCAGACGGAGAACGAACTCCTCAACGGCACCGACGATTCGCTGTTTTGGACTCGTCTAGGCAACCTCTTTGCCGGCGAGCAGCAGCAGGGAGCGTCAATCGAGTTGACGTTGAAGCCGACGCTGCAACAAGTGGCATCGGAACAGTTGGGTGACCAACGGGGTGCGGTCGTGGCACTTGATCCGGAGACGGGCAAGGTATTGGCGATGGTCACGAGCCCCACCTACGATCCGGCTTTGCTGGCAAGCCACGACACCGCCGAGGTCAATGAGAACTACCAGGAGCTCCTCAACCGTGAGGACAGCCCCCTGGTGAACCGTGCAATCGCCGGCGACACCTATCCTCCTGGCTCCACTTTCAAGCTCATCGACACTGCGGCGGCACTCGAAGCAGGGATGACGGGGGATTCCGAACTTTTCGCTCCCCAGGAACTTGACCTGCCGGGCTCCTCGAACACCATCGGCAACTACGGGGGCGAGTCGTGTTCCGCCACCGACACCATTTCTTTGTCCGATGCGCTGCGTATCTCCTGCAACACCGCGTTTGCCCAGTTGGGCATGGACCTTCAGTGGTCGGTCATTGAACGCAAGGCTCAGGACTTTGGGTGGACCGAGTCGATTGACATTCCGCTGGCCGTCACCGATTCACGTTTGCCCGAATCTCCCGACCAGGCCCAGACAGCAATGAGCGCGATCGGTCAGTACGACGTCCGCGCCACTCCCCTGCAAATGGCCATGGTCGCCGCTGGTATTGCCAACGACGGCGTCCTCATGAAGCCGTATTTAGTGGACACGGTGCGCGCCTCCGATCTGACCGTGGTCGATGTCACGGAACCTGAGGTCTACAAGGAAGCAATGACGTCCTCGGATGCCAACGCTCTGACCGACATGATGGTGGGTGTTGTCGACAACGGCACCGGAACTGCGGCACGCATCAACGGTGTTGAGGTGGCGGGCAAGACTGGCACTGCGGAAACTGGCCAGGACACCTCCCCTCACGCGTGGTTTGTCTCCTTCGCCCCAGCCGACGACCCCGCGATTGCGATTGCCGTCATCGTGGAGAATGGCGGGTCCTTGGGTGACGAAGCCACGGGAGGCGCAGTGGCAGCGCCCATCGCTCGTGCTCTCATGGAAGAGGCGCTTCGCCTACAAGGTGAGGGGAACCTATGAGCATCCACGCAGGGACGACGCTCGGGGGCCGCTACGTACTCAAGTCGCTGCTCGCGGTGGGCGGCATGGGCGAGGTCTGGCGCGGTGAGGATTCCGAACTCGGCCGTCCCGTGGCCGTCAAAGTACTGAAGAAGGAGGCGGCCGCGAACTCGACGTTCCTCAAGCGTTTTCGCAATGAGGCACGCAACGCGGCGAGCCTGCTCCACGACAACATCGCCCAGGTCTTTGACTACGGCGACCAAGAAGGCACGCCGTACCTGGTGATGGAGTTGGTCGAAGGCGAACCGCTCTCCACCATCATTGAACGCGAACGAGTACTGCCCGAACGCCGCATCGGCATGATCCTCGCGCACACATCACGCGGGCTCGCCGTCGCTCACGAAGCGGGCATCATGCACCGCGACATCAAGCCAGGCAACCTCATCGTGCGTGATGGCGACCACGTCAAGGTCACCGACTTCGGAGTCTCCCGTAGCCACGACCAAACCACTCTCACCCAGACCGGCATGGTGATGGGCACAGCCCAATACCTCGCACCCGAGATGGCGCTCGGCAAACCGGCCACACCGGCATCGGACCTCTACGCCTTGGGCATCATCGCCTACGAATGCGTCGTCGGAAAGCGTCCCTTCACTGCCGCAACCGCTGTCGACATCGCGATCGCTCACGTGAACGAGGACGTCCCTCCGCTTCCCGACCGCGTGTCAGGCCCCATGGCACAGCTCATCACTGATTTGCTGGAGAAAAACCCCCGCAAGCGTCCGCGCAACGCCACCGCCTTGGCCGAGCGCATCGAAGGTTTGGACTTGCCTGACGGCGCTGTCATGCCGGTCCCAAGCCTTGACCCTGAACCCGACAACGCCCCACCGCCACGACGCATGCCTCCTAGCGTGGCCCCCAAATCTTTCCGACCACGGCCCGATGTTCCACGGGCGAGGTAGGTATACCATGACCACCGCGAGCCCAAACGGCGCAAGTGCGACAATGACTGTCGACGCGTACGTGCGACCGACAGACTGAAGGACATATGAACGACCAAGCGAAGATCCTGGGTGGCCGATACGAAGTCGGCGACCTCATTGGACGAGGCGGCATGGCCGAGGTCCACATCGGCTATGACACTCGGCTCGGCCGAACCGTCGCCATCAAGATTCTGCGAGCCGACCTCGCACGCGACCCGTCGTTTCAGACTCGCTTCCGTCGCGAAGCCCAGGCTGCAGCAGGTCTGAACCACCCCGCCATCGTCGCCGTCTACGACACCGGTGAGGAGCACACCACCGGACCGGATGGCAATCCCCACGCTGTGCCGTACATCGTCATGGAGCACGTCGAAGGACACACGGTTCGCGAGATCCTCAAGGGAGATGTCGCTGCTCCCATCGATGAAGCCATCGAAATCACGGCAGGCGTCCTGACTGCGCTCGACTATTCACACCACGCAGGCCTCGTCCACCGCGACATCAAGCCCGCCAACGTCATGTTGACCCCCACGGGCGCGGTGAAGGTCATGGACTTCGGTATTGCTCGCGCACTGGCTGATGCCGGCAACGGCATGACGCAAACCCAGGCGGTCGTCGGCACCGCCCAGTACCTCTCGCCAGAGCAGGCGCGCGGCGAGACCGTCGATGCACGCTCGGACCTGTACTCCGTCGGCTGCCTCCTCTTTGAACTCCTCACCGGCCGGCCGCCCTTCATTGGCGACTCCCCTGTGTCCGTGGCCTATCAGCATGTCCGCGAAGAGCCTCCGGCACCCTCGCAGTTCGCGTCCGACGTCCCGACGGAACTGGACCAGGTGGTGTTGCGCTCGCTAGCCAAGAGCCGCGACCAGCGCTATTCGACTGCACAGGAGTTCCTCGCGGATCTCCGCGCCGTCCTCGGTGGCGCGCCTGTCAGCCCCTCGACCGGCGCGATTGCCGTCGGCGGCGCAGCTGTCGCTGGTGCTGCCGCAGGTGCAGCACTGGCCAATGGCATGTCTCAGGAAGAGATCGCGGAACAGCCCACGCAGGCCATGCCGGTCACCCCGGGCGGACCTGAGACGGGCGCCACGGAAGTGATGTCCGCCGCGAGCCCGCAGGCGTGGGGCGCCACAGGTGCCGCTGCAGGTGGATCCGTTCCGCCACCGCAGGCCTCCTCCGTGCCCGTCACAGGCGAGCAGGACATCGTCGACGATGAGGAAGAGCGCCGCCGCAAGAAGATCATGTGGTGGTCGCTGGGTGGCGCCGCATTGTTGGCCATCATCATCGTGCTGTGGGTGCTGCTGTCCGGCGGTGACGAAGAACCCACCGGCACCACGGTGAGTGTTCCGAACGTCGTAGGCCTCGAAGAAGCAGAGGCTGTCGCGGCCATCGAAGACCTAGGCCTTGTCGCAGACGTCAAGCAAGAGGCAAGCACGGACGTAGAAGAAGGCATCGTGACCCGCACCGATCCAGGTGTTGGTACCGAACTTGAAGTGCCCGCAGAAGGCGAGGCCATTGCGGCCAGTTCCGCCACCCTCGCGGCAGCCGCTGAAACCGAGGTCCCGGTCGTCACGGTGTACGTCTCCTCTGGACCCGACGCCGTCGAGGTTCCCTCGGTTCGAGGCCTCACACAGGAATCCGCGCGCCTGAAGATCGAGGAAGCTGGGCTCAAAGTTGGCGACGTCGAGGAAGTCGACGATGCCTCCATGGAGGCCGGTCGCGTCGTGGAAACCAACCCTGCCGAAGGCGAGTCAGTCGCCCCCGACACCGAGATCACGCTGTCCGTCTCGAGCGGTGAAGTCGAACTCCCGGACCTCGTGGGAATGAGCGAGGACGAGGCCCGCTCAGCGTTGACTGACCTGCGCCTGGTGCCGTCAATCAAGGATGTCGAGGACGATTCGGTCGCTGAAGGAACGGTCGTCAGCCAAAGCCCCGGCTCTGGCAAGGTGGCACAGGGCAGCACCGTTGAACTCGGTGTCGCCTCCGCGCCATCACTCGTGACTGTCCCCGACGTGACCGGTCGCACCAAGAGCGACGCGGAACGTGAACTCGGAACCCTGGGACTCGCGTTCACCTATGGGCAGTCGCAGTATTCGGACGACATCCCACAGAACTCGGTGATCACCCAAAACCCGAATGCGGGCACACAGGTGGCACCAGACACCACGGTGACGCTGACGCTGTCGAACGGGCCCGAGCCCGAGCCTGACCCCCAGCCCACTGCCACTAATGGAAACAATTAGCGACAGTGGCCACCATCGCTGATCGCGTTCTGCCCGGGTACCGAGTGGTGCCCGGGCAGTGCCCTTTCCAGGGGACTTTGGGAATAGACATGCCACGGCCAGAGTTTTCACAGACACCATGAGCCATACAGCGACAGCCCAGACTCTCCGCGTCAGAGTTGACGAGAACGTCCCTGCGGTTCATGCCGCGCTGCGCGAACACGTTGCCCAGGCCAAGGGCGATCTTGCCGTAGCAGCACCCGACTATGGCGTGCTGTGGGACTACCTAGGTGCCCAAATCTCCGGTGGCAAGAACCTACGACCGCAACTGACGTTGGCGGCATACACCGGGCTCAGCGGCGGCGACCCCAAGGTTGCGGTCCCTGTAGCGGCGTCCATGGAGATGCTCCACACGGCGATGCTGGTGCACGACGACATCTTGGATCACGACGAGGTGCGCCGCGGCCAACTCAACATCGCTGGCCTGCGACGCGCACAGTTTGCCGGTTCTGACCTGCCTGCTCACAAGATCGACGATCAGGTGCTGGCAGCGTCGCTCCTCGGTGGAGACCTCGCGCTGTCGAGCTCCTATGACCTCATCGTGCGTAGCGGGCTCCCCGCACACCACCGTGTGGCCTGTATGGAGCTCATTACTCGTGCGATTCGCTCCACGATCGCAGGAGAGCTACTCGACGTCTATGGGGACATCGCACCCGTGCAGCAGGCGGACCCGATCCTCGTGTCCATCCTCAAGACGTCGTGGTACTCATGCGTGATTCCGTTGCTCGCAGGGGCCAAACTCGCGGGGGCTGACCCCACGATGGAAGCTCATCTCGAGCGGTTCGGCATCGCGCTGGGAGTGTCGTTTCAACTCATTGACGACGACCTTGGCGTGTTCGGGTCCGCAGACACGTTGGGCAAGTCGACGCTCTCGGACTTGCGCTCCGGCAAGCGCACTGAGTTGATGCGGCTTGGCTATGAGAAGGCGACGCCCGCACAGCAGGCCATTCTTAATCGCTACGTGGGGGATCCGGAACTGGACGAGGACTGCGCATCTGAGGTGCGAGCGGTCCTCGCTGACTCGGGTGCCCGCAAGGCGGCGTTGACGTTGGCTCGTCGCCGTGCCCGTGAGGCGTCGCGCATCGCCAGCGAACGTATTCCTGCACCACTGAGTGGTTACTTGGTGGAGCTGATTGGTGAACTGCAGGAGCGGGCTTCATGACTGGGTCTGGGCACCGCGCCCACCACACTGACGAGACGTCGCTGGCCCTGTTCGATAGTGCTTCTCAGGCGGCCGCGGCTCAGGTCATCCGCCACTACTCGAACAGTTTTGGGCTAGGGACGCGTCTACTTCCGCCGGTCACGCGTACCCACATTGCCTCGATTTACGCGATGGTGCGCATTGCTGACGAGATCGTTGACACCTACCGGGGGCCGGACACTGCCGCCGTGCTTGATGCCTTTGAGGTGCAAGTGCACCAAGCAATGAACGGCAGGTTCTCTGCCGATGTCATTGCCCACGCCTTTGGTGTGACCGCACGCGCGACGGGCATCACGCGCGAGTTGGTTGACCCCTTCTTTGCGTCGATGCGCATGGACCTCACCGTGACCGAGCACGATGCCGCGTCTTTCGATACGTATGTGTACGGCTCCGCGGAGGTCATTGGAGAGATGTGCCTGGCCGCGTTCCTCGCTACGGGCGACGGTCCGGCCGATGTTCCGGATGAGTTGCGTGCTGGCGCGCGGAAGTTGGGTTCGGCGTACCAGAAGATCAACTTTCTGAGGGATCTGGGTGCGGATCTTGAGACTCGTGGCCGGGTGTATTTCCCCGGACTTGACGTCACCGAGATGTCCGATGCCGACGTAGCCTCACTTGTCATCGAGTGCCGTGCGGAGTTGGCGGCGGCACGCGCCACGCTCCCCGGCCTGCCGCTCGCAGCGCGTCGCGCCGTGCTCGCCACGGTGATGATCTATGAGGAACTTCTGGAGCGCATCTCTAAGGTTCCGGCGCAGAAGTTGGTGACGACGCGGGTAAGTGTTCCGCGTCTGAAGAAGTTGTCGTTGGCCGCGAGCGCGATGCGCGCCGCTAAGCAGGAGTCCGTGAACGCATGAGTGGTCCCGTCGTTGTCGTCGGTGGTGGGGTGTCAGGGCTCGCAACGGCCGCCCTTTTAGCGCGTGGTGGCGCCGATGTCACGCTGGTGGAACGCCATGACAGTGTTGGCGGGCGAGCGGGCCGGCTAGAAGTCGATGGCTTCACTTTCGACACAGGCCCCTCGTGGTACTTGATGCGCGACGCGTTTTCTCATTTTTTCTCGCTCTTGGGTCGCGACGTGTCGGCAGAGCTGGATCTGATTGACCTTGATCCGCGTTACCGAGTGTTTTTTGAAGGGGAGGCCGGCCCGGCGTCAGTCCTTGATGTCAGTGCTGACCCTGCACGTAACTGGGAAGCTTTTAACGCACTCAGCCCCGGTGACGGTGACGCGATGCGTGCCTACGCGGAGACGGCTGGGGATCGCTACCAGTTGGCACTGGATCGTTTCCTCTACACCACCTTTGAGAAGCCCACCCGCTCAATCGATGCCGCAACGCTGCGCCGCCTGCCAGAACTCGCGGGACTCCTCACGAGGCCGCTGGGTGATGCGATCGCGAACAAGGTCGCAGATCCACGGCTTCGCCAGATTCTGGGTTTCCACGCCGTGTTCTTGGGCTCTACACCGGATCGCCTCCCCAGCCTTTTCTCGCTGATGAGCCACCTCGACTTGATTGAAGGCGTGAGCTATCCGCGCGGCGGCATGTACGCAGTCGTAGAGGCCCTGGAGCGAGTCGCGCGTGACGAGGGCGTCGAGATCCGCACCGGGGTTGCGGTGCGGGAGATTCTCGTCGAACGGGGGAAGGCCACGGGAGTAGCGCTGGCGGATGGCACGACGGTGAGCGCCGATGCCGTGGTGTCGGCCGCTGACATGCACCACACAGAGACGGCTCTCCTTGCGCGTGAGCATCAGACCCGTCCGGAACGCACGTGGCGGAAGAAGCGACCAGGCATTAGTGCCCTGATGGTCTTGGCAGGCGTGGAAGGCGAACTTCCCGAGCTGGCACACCATTCGCTGCTGTTCACGCGCGACTGGAACCGCAACTTTGACGACATCATGGTGCGTGGCATGGTTCCCCAGCCCGCCTCCATCTACGTGTCTCGCACGTCGGCCACAGATGACACCGCACCAGCCGGGCATGAGAACCTCGCCATGCTGGTGCCGTTCCCCGCAGAGCCGTCCCTTGGCGCGACAGCCCGCTCCCGCGGCGAACTCGACGAGCACATCGGCCGGTACTTCGATCAAGTGGGCGACTGGGCGCAAATCCCGGGTCTGCGCGAGCGTACGTCGGTGAAGCGCGTTCTGACCCCGCACTACTTCGCCTCCGAATTGAACGCCTGGCGAGGCGGTGCGCTGGGCCTCGAACACAGTCTCAGCCAGTCGGCCATGTTCCGCCCGGCCAACGTTTCCGGCGCGGTCCCCAACCTGCTGTACGCGGGATCGTCCACTGTTCCCGGCATCGGCGTTCCGATTTGCTTGATCTCAGCAGAACTGGTGGCGAAGCGCCTGCTGGGCGCCACAGGGGTCTCGCCTTTGCAGGCACCGCTGCCGGCCAACTACCTCGCACGTTCGCGCCGCTCTGGAACGCTTGGCGCGATCGCACGGTCCTTAGGACAGCGCGGAGACCAGATCGGAGACCTGCCATGACGCAATGGCTGTACCTCCTGGGCCTCCTGGTCAGCATTGCTGGCCTCATGACTCTCGACTGGCGCTACCGCGTGGCCCTGTTCGATCAGCCTCGCAGGGCCATTGTCACCGTCGTGTTGGGTGTGGCGGCCTTCCTCATCTGGGACTTCATCGGAGTGGGTCTGGGCATCTTCTTCATTGGCGATAGCGCGTACCTTAGCGGCGTCACCGTGGCTCCAGAGGTTCCGCTCGAGGAGATCTTCTTCCTCATCCTGCTCACCTATCAGACGTTGCTGCTGTGGCGCGCGTTTGCACGTCAGAGGGAGCGCGCATGACGTACGTCATCTTGTCCGTCGCGGTGCTGGCAGTGATCGCCATCGCCTGCGCCCCGGTACTGCGGCGCCTGCCCGCACGCCCCCTGGCCTTGACCGCCCTGGTCCTGATCATCCTGACCATCGTGTTCGACAACGTCATCGTCGGACTCGGCATCGTCGACTACGACCCGGAGCTCATCTCCGGAGTCTTGATGCCCATCGCCCCCGTCGAAGACTTGGCATACGCCATCGGCGCGGTTCTCCTGATCCCCACGTTCTGGGAACTACTCGGCGGCAAGCGCCCCACGCATCGGCCCGTTGAAGAACCCCGGGCCGGAGGTGACACACAGTGATTGCCTCAATCCTCAAAGCCTCGCGTCCCATTAGTTGGATCAACACGGCGTTCCCGTTCGCCGCCGGATATCTCATGGCCACCCGTGAGATCGACGTCACGCTGATAGTCGGCACGCTGTTCTTCCTCGTGCCCTACAACCTGCTCATGTACGGCATCAACGACGTCTTCGACTACGAATCAGACCTCGCCAACCCCCGCAAGGGCGGCATTGAAGGCGACGTCATCCGCGACCGCACGGAGGCTCAACGAGTCCACCGCGGCATCCTCATCGCCTGTGCCGTCACCGTGATCCCGTTCATGGTGTGGCTCCTGTGGGCAGGTGATACCTGGGCGGGAATCACTTTGGTCCTTGTGGTCTTCGGCGTCATCGCATACTCCGCACCGGGCCTGCGTTTCAAAGAAAAGCCCTTCCTGGACTCCCTCACCTCAGCACTGCACTTCGCCGGGCCACTGATCTACGCCTTGGTGCTCGCCGACGTCTCACTCACCCAGCCAGGTATCTGGCCAGTGTGGGTGGCGTTCATTGTGTGGGGCATGGCAAGTCACGCCTTCGGCGCCGTCCAAGACGTGCTCGCCGACCGGGCCGGCGGCATCGGCTCCGTGGCGACAGTGATTGGCGCACGCGCTACCGCCCGTCTCGCTACGGTGCTGTACCTCGTGGCATCGGCTCTCCTGCTGTTCCTGCCCTGGCCCAGCATCCTGGCGGCCGCGCTACCGCTGGCCTATGCGGCCTCGACCGCCCGCTTCTGGAACATCACCGACGCCACCTGCGAGGACGCCAACCGCGGTTGGCGCACGTTCCTGTGGCTCAATCAGCCCGTCGGTTTCCTCGTCACGGTGCTGCTGATCGTGGTGTGGAACGGCTGGGGAACCTAGCCAAAACGCCTGCTGACCCAAGCAAGTACGCCTGGGCTGAGCTCCTACTTGCGCACCAGCGGCGACAACCCAGAGCTACGTCCCTCGGCATCGGGCATCCCGCACACCTCGAGCCAGTTCGCCAGCAAGCGGTGGCCACCCTCGGTCAGCACCGACTCTGGGTGGAACTGGACGCCATGCATCGGCAAATCCTTGTGCTTGAGGCCCATGATGATGCCGTTATCGGTACGAGCGGTGACTTCGAGCTCGTCGGGCACCGTCGGGGTTTCCACAGCCAGCGAGTGATACCGCGTCGCGGTGAACGGAGCAGGTAGGCCAGCGAGGACCGACGCGCCATCATGCTGCACTAGCGACGTCTTACCGTGCATCAACTCGGGTGCGTGGCTCACCACGCCGCCGTACACCTCAGCCAACGCCTGGTGGCCCAAGCAAATGCCCAGCATCGGGGTTCCCGTGCGCGCACATTCACGGATCACATCGTTCGATGCGCCCGCCTCCGCAGGAGTTCCAGGCCCAGGGGAGACCAACACACCGTCGTAATCGTCAATGGGGCCAGCATCCGCTACGGCGTCGTTGCGCACCACCGTGGTCTCCGCGCCCATCTGACGCAGGTATCCCACGATCGTGTACACGAACGAGTCATAGTTATCGATCACAAGAATGCGCGTCATGATTCCTCCGCGATGGTGGGGTCCTGGATAGGGAGCGACTCAGAAATCCAGGGGAAGACCCATTCAAAAAGCACCAACACCAGTGCCGCGATGACGAACAGGAGCACCAGTAGCTTCACCAGAGTGTTCCCAGGCAAATGCGACCAAATCCACGTCGAGATCACTGTGGCACCTCCAAAAGTTCTGCTGGCACACCATGACCTGTGGGTGCCCAATACTCGAGTTCGCCATACACAATCCACCGCTCGGCAGCGGAGTACAGAGGGTGGCAGGTGGTCAATGTAATGAACCGGCCCGTGGTTCCCGCCTCGACATCGCGCGGGGTGGGCGCCACCACGTCGTACTCGGACGGGTGCACAATCTCCCAGTCCGTCACGGTGTACACAGCCCAGATGTCTTCGGTCTGAACGATGAGGCTGTCCCCCACGTGTAGCGTGTCGACATTGCGTAGCGGCTTTCCGTAGGTGGTCCGGTGGCCGGCGATGGCAAAGTTTCCGGCCTCGCCCGGCATCGCGTTCTCGGGATAGTGGCCCAGTCCCAACGGGTCCAGCACGTCCGGACGTGACACGCCTTCGGAAATGGGCTTCACGTAACCCTCACCCCAGCGAGGCACCATGAATGTAGCGAACGTTTCCTGATATTCGGGGCTAGGGACGGGCGGATCAATGTCCGTCTCCTTGAGGTCATCAGGAATCGTCTGCGTGGTCGACGTCTCCACAGCCTGCTCGGGGGTCTCAGCCCAAGCGAGATCCTGAACAATCTCCGCCTGTTGACGGTCGCCTTGAACATCGGTGTAGAACAGCTGCCACACCACGAACAACGCCAACAGAAGGCCCGCAAATATCAGCAGTTCCCCAATGATGCCCACAATGCTGATGCGGGGGCGCTTGCGTTCGGGCGCGCTTGGGGCGGCCTCGTTCTGGAGCGTCGCAGGGTCAGACATAGTGCCTTTAGACTACGCGAGCGCGTCCACTCGGTACGCTAGTGGCACGATCCCGCGTCACAAGCGGGCCAAAACCGACAATGGAGTACCAGCGTGGCTGTTTCGAAGAAGCGCGACAAGAACGTATACAAGGCGCCCCGGAACATCGGCAAGCCTGAATCAGAGAACCCCAAGTGGCTGATTCCGACTGCCCTGACCATGCTCATCGTCGGTGTCGTGTGGATCGTCATCTACTACATCACCCAGGCGAACTACCCGCTCCCCATCGCCAACTGGAACATCGTGGTGGGCTTTGTGTTCCTCGGCACAGGCATGGTGCTGTTGACCCGCTGGAAGTAGCGTTCTCCCCACACACCTGTGAGTTACACCGGTGTAGTTATCCCCCGATGGGGATAACCATGGGGAAAACTACACCAGTGTCATTCACATTTCCCCAGAGTTATCCACACCCCCACCCCCTTCCCCGCCAAATGGCTCCATTTCGCTGTTTTGAGGCGGCTAGACAGGCAAAAGCTGCCACTTCAGCAGCGGAGTAGTCGTGCGTCTGCTCCCGTGACGCGCATTCGGCACAGTGATTGCACCGCGCGAAGGTGGCATATGTACACAGGGCCGATGTGCACAGGACAGATTTGTACAGCGCCGATGCGCGAAGGGCAGCCGACGCGCACAGCACAATTGAGTGACAGCACAGCCCAGTCACAGCACAGTTGTGTCCCGGCCTAGGTGTGTCACAGCACTGGTGGGTCGCGCCGCAGTTAAGTCACAGCGCCACTAAGCGACAGCGCCGATGGCGCACACCCCGTCGCACCACGCTCGCCTTCCACTTGGAGGCGGTAGCCGACGGCAAGCTCAGGGGAGCGGGAACGTGGCTCTAGTGGAACAAAATGCCTGTTTTGGTGCCTTAAAACAGCGAAATGGAGCCATTTGGCGGGTTAGGGTGTGTGGCCCGCTCGTTGCGCGGCCTCGCGCTTGTCCACACTGCGGAACATCAGCAGCATGATGACCAACCCGGTGACCGCACCACCAAGGTGACCCTCCCAGGACACGCCGGACATGAAGCCCAGCAGCGGAGCACCAATGAAGATCGCCGCGATCACGACAACTTGAGTGACGGGCAGGTTCAGACGCTTGAGGATGACGCCGTAAGCGGCGATCAGTCCAAAGATCGCACCCGATGCGCCGCCGTGGACACCGGAGTCCGCGAGCAACATCACACCAGCGGACGAACCGATGAGCGACCCCATGTAGAGGGCGATAAAGCGGCCGCGTCCCATCGCAGGCTCGAGGACACTTCCCAGTTGGAACAACGCGAGCATGTTGAAGCCCAAGTGAATCCAGTTGAACTGAACGAACCCAGACGTGATCCAGCGGTACCACTCGTTGCCCACGTCAATGTACGTCGCGCCCAACTCTGCTGTGTAGCCCGGCCACAGCCCCAGGTACCCCTCCCAGGCAGAGCCAATCAGGACCGGCCCGAGGAGGAACAGCCCGACGTTCAACGCCATCAACACATAGGTGGCGATGGGCGGGCCTGCAGACATGGTGAAGCCCAGGCGCGACCGCACTGGTCGCGCCTGGGCTTGAGCCTGCTTCAAACAATCCACACAGAGCACTCCCACGGCAGCGGGACGCTGGCACTCGGGGCACGCGGGCCGCTCACACCGCTGGCAGCGCACATAGGCGACGCGATCAGGGTGGCGTGGGCAGGTGGGCGCGGGACCCTGGGCGGGAGTGCTCATGTGTGGGGGAAGGCTTATTCGGAGATGGTGACCGAGGTGATCATGACATCTTCGAGAGGACGGTCGCGGCCGTCGGTGGGAGTCTTGGCGATCTTGTCGACGACAGCCTTGGACTCGTCGTCCGCAACCTTGCCAAAGAGGGTGTGGCCCTGGTTGAGGTGAGGCGTGGCGCCTACTGTGACGAAGAACTGCGAACCGTTGGTGCCGCCAGGCTGTCCGGTGATGGGGTTGACGCGCTTGCCGGCGTTGGCCATGGCGAGCATGTAGGGCTCGGAGAAGTTGTTGTTGGGGTGGATCTCGTCGTCAAAGGTGTAGCCGGGGCCGCCGGTGCCGGTGCCGAGCGGGCAACCGCCCTGGATCATGAAGCCATCGATCACGCGGTGGAAGACAAGGCCGTTGTAGAAGGGCTCGTTGCTCTTCTCTCCGGTCTCGGGGTTGGTCCATTCCTTTTCACCTGTGGCCAGACCCACAAAGTTCTTCACCGTTGCCGGTGCGTCGTTGGGCATCAGTTCGATGCGGATGTCGCCTTCAGTGGTTTCAAGAGTTGCAATCATGTCCCTATTGTTCCACGGGTGTCGCACTGTTTCCCAGTAGGTGACAAGATAGGTTTGAGGGAAAGACCTGCATACGGACGGAGGCCCCAGGTGGGACGCAAGAAGGAAGTAAAGCAGCTCAAGGACATCGACAAGTACCGGGCACAGGCTCAGGAGGCCGCTGCGACGGCTAAGTCGGCCGCTCAGGAAGCTGGTGTCAGCGCTAAGGCCGCGGCCAAGCGCGCTCAGGAATGGGCAGGGCCGCAGGTCAAGCAGGCCAAGGACTGGGCCGCTCCGCGCGCACAGAAGGCTTACCACTCTGGTGCCCGCAAGGCGAGCCCCTACGTGAGCCGTGCTGGTGCTAAGGCAAGCGAGTGGACCAACATTGCACACGCCGCCATTGTCGGTGCCGCTATTCCCGCAGTTGTGAGTGCAGTCGAGAACGCTGCTGAGGAGCCCAAGAAGAAGGGCAACCTCGGCAAGATCGTGATCGCCGGAGCTCTCGTTGCTGCCGGTACTGCCGCTCTTGTGGTGTGGGCACGTCGTGATCCGGGCCGTGACGCATGGGCAGGCGAGGACGAAGAGTGGGAGCTCGAGTCGGACGCTGGCCTGTCGCAGAAGCTTCGCTACAACGTGAACAAGGCCGTCGATGGCGTGTCGGACGTAGCCAAGAAGGGTGCGGACAAGGCTCAGGACCTGAGCAAGGATGCCCTCGACAAGGCTGCCCCCACCATCGAGAAGGTCAAGGACACTGCTGGTCCGACCATCGACAAGGTGAAGTCGACGGCCGACGAGACCATCGGTCGCGTCAAGGCCACGGTTGACACCGAGACCGAGAAGGTTAAGTCCAGTGTGGACACGGCCCGCTCGCGTGCCACCAACGCAGCCGTTGATGTCATTGACGATGCTGAGGATGTCTGGGAGGACGAGGGCGGTTCGGACGAGTCCGGCGAGACCCCCGCGGAGAAGAAGACTCCCAAGAAGAAGAAGTAGCGCAGTAGCGCCTAGGCCCCGGTCACCAGGAATGGTGACCGGGGCCTTTTTCGTGCCTCTCTACGCCGCGCAACCGAGCGGCGGTACCCATAGAACACTGGAGGGCCCTACCTGTGGGTAGGGCCCTCCACCGTGTCTTCGGTTCGACAGCTCCGGGTTAGAAGGTCGTGACCAAGGTGTTGGACGCTGAGATCAGCGCCACAACGAGGGCCATGATGAGCCCACCGATGTACGGGTTGTTGGTCTCTCGATACAACTTGCGCGAGATTACAGCCGCGACCGGTAGCAGCACCAGAGTGGGGAATAGCCAAATGCTGAAGATTCCGCCGAGCTGATCGGTCAGGTAGCCCGTCGTGAAGAAGGTCGAATACTGCCAGATCACGAGCACCAACGGACCCATGGCGTTGAACAGCGCCAGGACCGCCGTGTTGACCCATTCGCGCCCCAGCAAAGTGAAGCGGCTGAAGGCGTTGACGGCGATCGAGTTTCCGATGAAGTACACCAGGAACAATGGGATGACGTAGAGCGCGTAGCCGATCTTGTCGACGGGGAACCACTTCACCGCGAGGACCCAGTATCGGAAGTCCGTCTTGAAGAAATAGTCCACTGCGAAGACCAGTGTGAATGCCGCGGCGACCGTGGCTATACCCAGCAGGATGGTCTTACCTGTGTTTACCCATCCAGGCAGGATTCCGAGGTCCTTGAGGCTCGTACCGGTCTTGCGTACTCGCACCAAGTAGATCAGCGTCACCAGCGCAAGTGCGACGACACCGTTGATCGCTGCCCACAACGCGATGAAGAACACAGCGCCTTGCGGCCAGAATGACGGCGCAGCGTTGAACACTGTGCCTGAGAGGCTCTCAACGTTGCTGAGCCACACGTAGCTCCATGCCGACACGATGGACAAGAAAACGAGTCCACCCCAGAACCATGCGTGTCCGGCCTTGTCTAGTGCCGTTGCCTTGGGTGCAGGGTTGGAGCGTAGGGAGGCAAAGAATGGCGTGCGCATCAAGACCTTTGCGAATGTCACCAGGAAGATTCCAAAACCCACGAGGCCAAGTGCGTTGAAGAACTCCTTGGTTTGCCATACCTGCTGGTCGGGTGCGATGGGGTCTGGCGCCGGGAGCGCCGTCTCGAAGAACTCGAGCATCGAGCCCACCGTGGTCTTGGAGATAGTGCTCCACGGGTGAATCTCGTTGGGGGTGTAGAGAACGCGGACCGCATCTGTGCCGTCGACGTTTTCCGTGTAGTACTCACCCGGCACTCGAGTGTCGTCGACGGTCGTCGGGTCGGCTCCAAAGTGCAAGAAGGACTGGGCGTTGGGCGTGGTGGCGAAGTCGCGGGGCGGTGTCAGTGCTTCCCCCTCCGCGGAGTACGAGCGGAAGAAGAACTCGTCATACTGATCAGCCACGAGGCCGACGTCGCGGCTTCCGTAGTAGTTGAAGTAGGCGTTGTCGTTGGCGGCATCCGTGTAGAACGCCTCGTTGTCGACGAGGAAGGCTGCCGCGATGAGTGGGGTCTCCATGGTGTTGTCGATGCCGATGGAGAAGTTTGCCGCGCGGGCACCGTTCGAGTGACCCTCAACGCCGATGCTCTCGGTGTCGACGTAGGGAAGGTCGGCTACGAGGTTCACGGCGTCGTACATGCCAGTTCCGTTGACCGCGATCTCCTCGGACGGAAGCGGGTCAGAGTTGCCGTGGCCATACATGTCAATTGACACCACCACATAGCCGCGACGTGCGAGTTCGGTGTAGTTCGCGTCCTGCATCTCGCGGTTGTTCCACCAGCCGTGGCTCACGACAACGGCGGGTGCGGGGTTATCGACGGTCGCGGTGTCGGGGCGGAACAACAGCGCGTTCATCATGCGACCCGAAGCGGTTTCCCACTGCATGTCTTTGATGTCTACTGCTCCACGGTCGGTTTGAACTGTGGCGGCGCCAATTGCGGACACCAAACAAATCAATAGTGCAACGGTGAACCAGAAACCGTTGCGCTTGAACACGGGGGTGCTCATGGGGTTCAACTCCTTTGTTGGGGACATACGCAGCCACAGAGGACTGCTGCTTCTCGGGAACTTTAGTTGCGGCTCACTGCTATTGGACGCCGTTTCAGCGAATCTGCACAGACGTGCAAACTACGGCGCGACGTGTTGGCCAGACCACTGGACACCATGTGCATCCCTCAGGTGCTCCATACACCGACGGACCTCCTCGTGAACCTCAGGCGGGCTCCATCCACACGCAGGAGCCATCGCTTCAGCCACGGCCGTGATGGTCGCCTCCGTCAGTCCGCCGCGGAACGCCAAGGTAGTGCGCCGTTGAATCACATCGCTCATGCGGCGAGCATGCTCCACTTCGACGAGATAGCGAACTTCTCCGGTGCTCAGGTCAGTTCCGGGAATTTCCGCGTCTGGTCCGGTGCGAATGTAGTCAGCGACTCGGCTCGCGCGTGTGCCGTAGCGCGCGAACAGGGTCTGCTGGCGGTCGTCACTCAAGCCGTGCAGATGCCGCTCGAACCACGCAGTGCGCTGCTCGTCCTTCTTGGGGAAACCGCGCCCTCCGCCAATCCACTCGCGGAGAGTGGAGCGCACACGGGTGGACCCCAGCATCTCGAGAACCTCGTCGGTGACCCTCTCTCCCAAGGCACGGAATGTTGTCCATTTGCCGCCAACGATGCTGACCACTGGGGTGCCTTCAACATCGGCCCGTTCCAAGCGATAGTCCCGCGAGACGACGCCTGGCGCGCTGTCCTCAGCTTTGGGGAGCGGGCGAATGCCGGAGAACCGGTAGACGATGTGCTCCTCACTGAGCTCGATGTCGGGAAACACCAGTCCCACGAGTTCGAGGAAGTACGCGACTTCTTCATCGGTGCAACGTGCCGGCTCGCGCGGGTCGACGGGGATGTCGGAGGTGCCGATCATCACACGCCCATGCAACGGATAGATGAGCACGATCCGGCCGTCCGGGTGCTCAAAGAAGATCTCGTGACCACGTGTGGCAGCAAGCAACTCCGGTGAGTCCACCACGATGTGCGAACCCTTGGTGCCTCCCATGAACTCTGTGGTCTCACCAAGGTCAGCGTTGGTGAGGTCTGTCCATGGACCCGAGGCGTTGACCACCACATCGGCTCGGATGCGGGACTCGACCCCTGTGAGGCGGTCTGTGACGACCACTTCGCCGTCCGCCATTCCGGTGACCTCAACGTAGTTCGCTGCATGGGCGCCGGCGTGCGCCTCGGTGCCGTCGAGCACGAGGTCAACGGCCACTCGCTCCGGTTGGCCTACTGAGGCGTCGTAGTACGTTGCAGCCCATTTGATGTCGGGGGCAAAGTCGGGGAACTTCTCCCGGAGTGCTGTGCGCCCTTCCATCACGTGGGCAGGGACGGAGCCGTTGCGCCTCGAGTAGGAGTCATACATCGCGAGGCCAAGCTTCGCTAGCGCGGCACCGCGCTCAGTGCCACTACTGGGCCGGTGGCGCAGCACTCGTAGCGGAGCAGAGACGACGCCGCTGAAAGTTTTGCGCAGCGGAATCGTGGTCGGCAGGGGCGTGATGTGGTGTGGAGCGGTGGTCAACAGTGCGTTGCGTTCGCGCACCGACTCCTGCACAAGGCGCAGCTCTCCGTTCTCGAGGTATCGCAGACCGCCGTGGACCATGTGGCTGGACGCGGCAGAGGCCCCCGAGGAGAAGTCGTTGCGCTCCACCAGCACTACATCGATGCCCTGGAGCGCTAGGTCACGAAACGTAGCGATGCCGTTGATTCCACCGCCCACGATGAGGACCTGGGTGCGGTCAATGCCTGAGACGTCCGCCCGGGCACGGGGGGAGCGGTCGGGACGCGGCACCGGCGACTCGGTCATAGTTCCTCCTTCAAGGATTCGATATGGCTAGAATCCATCGCAAGTGCACCGTCGCGCAACGCGGATGCACAAATGTGCGAAGGGAGCCGCGGTGGAGGACTACAGCGCAGAAGGACGGCGCACCAGGCAAGCGCTCAGGGCCGCACAGTTGTACTACGTGCAAGACCAGACCATGGAGTCAATCGCCAGAGAACTCGCGGTCTCTCGCAGTTCTGTGTCCCGCCTGCTGTCTTTCGCTCGCGACACGGGGATTGTCGAGATCAACGTCTCAGCGCCGGACCAGCATGTGGGTGACATTGAACGCCGACTTGGCGAGCGGTACTCGGTGCGGGCGCACGTGGTCCCCACACCGGACACGCTCTCGGACGTCGAGCGGCTCGAACGTGTCGGAATGAACGCCGCGCGCCTCGTGGGTGAGTTCGTCGAATCCCACATGACAGTGGGCGTGGCTTGGGGGTCCACGATGAGCGTGGTGAGCAAGCATCTGGTGTCGCGCCCCACACGGCACAGCGAGATCGTGCAAATGAACGGCGCTGGCAACACTCAAAGCACCGGAATCGAGTACTCCTCCGACATCTTGCAGCGGTTCGGGCAAGCATTCGGGGCCCGCGTGCAACAGTTCCCAGTCCCAGCCTTCTTTGACGACCCCTCCACGCGTGAGGCGTTGTGGCGAGAGCGAAGCATTCGCCGCCTACTTGAGCTGCAAAGCCGCATGGACTTGGCGATCTTTGGTGTCGGGACGCCGTTCTCCGAGGTTCCCAGCCATGTCTACATCGGCGGCTTCTTGGGCCCCAACGACTATCGCAGTCTTAAAGCGGACCATGCCGTGGGAGACGTCGCGACGGTGTTTTTCCGGGCGGACGGCTCCTCAACGAACATTGCGCTCAACGCACGCAGTAGCGGGCCACGCCTCGCGACGCTCAAACGGGTGCCTCGTCGTCTCTGCGTTGCCTCGGGCGCACAAAAGTTTGCGGGGGTACGCGGTGCTCTGGAGGGATCGCTCGTCACCGATCTTGTCGTCGACGAGGCCCTCGCGCGGCGTCTCGCGGAATCCCGCTGACGCACATGTGTGCAACTGGCTCGCACATCGTTCCTTAGCGCCGTAGTTTTTGGAAGCACCACGAACAAAGGAGTCCCCCGTGGCATACGTCGTCTCGATCGACCAAGGCACCACTAGCACCCGTGCCATCATCTTTGACGCCGCCGGCGACATCGTCGCGTCAGGCCAGTTCGAACATCAGCAGTACTTTCCAGCGCCAGGCTGGGTCGAACACGATGCCACCGAAATCTGGACCAACGTTCGCGAAGCCGTGGGTTTCGCCATGGCCAAAGCCAACATCACTCGCCATGACCTCGCCGCCGTAGGCATCACCAACCAACGCGAGACCGTTGTCGCATGGGATCCCGAGACGGGGAAGCCACTCCATCATGCGATCGTGTGGCAAGACACCCGCACTCAAGGCGCGATCGACGCTCTCACTGAGGAGCACGGGCGCGATGCCTTCGTCGACATCACAGGCCTCCCGCTGGACGCGTACTTCTCCGCATCAAAGTTCCGCTGGCTCCTCGACACCATCGACGATGGCCATGCCCGAGCCCGCGACGGCCGCCTCATGCTCGGCACCATCGACAGCTGGGTGCTGTGGAACCTCACCGGCGGCCCCCAGGGCGGAGTACACGCCACCGACGTGACCAATGCGTCGCGCACCCTCCTCATGGACTTACGGACCTGCGAGTGGTCGCCCACGATGCTGGACCTGTTCGGCATCCCCTCGCAATGCCTTCCCGACATCCGCCAATCCTCAGATGCCTTCGGAAAAGCATCTGAATCAAGCCTGGTGCGCGGCATCCCCATCACCGGAATCCTGGGAGATCAGCAGTCAGCGGCCTTCGGACAAGCAGCCTTCTCCGCCGGCGAATCCAAGAGCACCTACGGCACCGGCAGCTTCGTGCTCGTCAACACCGGGGACACCCCCGTGTTCTCGCAACACGGCCTCATTACAACCGTCGCCTACGGGATCGGGGGAGAAGCACCCACCTATGCGCTCGAGGGCTCCATCGCAGTCACCGGCTCCCTTGTGCAATGGCTGCGCGACTCTCTCGGGATCATCTCCACCGCATCGGAGGTCGAGGACCTGGCTCTTCAGGTTCCCGACACCGGTGGCGTAGTAGTGGTCCCGGCGTTCTCCGGTTTGCTGGCGCCACACTGGCGGCCCGATGCTCGGGGAGCGATCCTAGGAATCACCCGGTTCACGAATCACAGCCACATCGCTCGAGCCGCGCTCGAAGCCGTAGCCATGCAGACCTGCGACGTCCTGGAAGCCATGGCCGGTGACGTAGGGCAAGAACTGTCCGAACTGAAGGTGGACGGCGGCATGGTGGCCAACAATCTCCTGATGCAGATGCAGGCCGATGCCCTCGGAATCCCCGTCGTGCGCCCTGCAGTGGCTGAGACCACCGCTCTGGGCGCTGCGTTCGCTGCGGGTTTGGCAGTGGGCTTCTGGGAAGATCTCGACGAGTTGCGTGGCCTGTGGCGCCGTGACAAGCAGTGGGATCCCACGTCCTCACAGAGCGAGAGGGCCGATGCCCGTGCTGAGTGGCGTAAGGGACTCACGCGCTCGTTTGGGTGGACGGACAAAGCTTAGGAGACGTGGCGGACCGGGCCGACCTTCTCGAGGTAGCAGCGGCCGCACAACGACTCGTAGCCTGCAGCCTGTCCATCGATCGCCACTTGCGCACCACTCGAGACGAACTCACCATCGACCAGGCGTGCGTTCATGAGTGCCTTGGACCCGCACCGGCAGATGGTTTTGAGTTCCTCAATCGAGTGTGCAAGCTCGAGGAGCCGGGCGGACCCAGGGAATGCGAGTGTGCGGAAGTCACTTCGCAGCCCATAGGCCAAGACGGGGACACCCGTCGTGACGGCAATGGTGAATGCCTCGTCCACCTGAGAGGGCGTCAAGAACTGTGCTTCATCAATGAAGATCGCATCGGTCTGCGCGATAGGGCGGACCGATTCAAGCACATCCTCCAGCAGCACATCTTCCGCGATCAGCGCATCAACTTCCCGCTCAAGGCCAATCCGCGACGACACTGCGCGCCCGGCCTTCGTGTCCGTGCCGGGCTTCACAATGACCGGGGTCTGCCCACGTTCCTCGTAGTTGTACGCCGCTTGCAGGAGCATCGTCGATTTACCCGAGTTCATTGCCCCGTAGCGGAAGTACAACTTGGCCATCGATCGCTCCTCAACGCTGACGCGACCCTCGCCCGGTGCGCGTGTGTGCATGTCAGATTAGCGCCACTGTGGCACTCCGCCGCACGTCCACGCGCCGCTCACGGGGCATCGCGTCTGAGTCTTCGCTGCTGAGTCATGGCAGAGTTGAAGAATGACCGCTCTGCGCATCATCACCGGCCTCGCCGCAGCCGTTGCCGTCAGCACTACGCTGTCTGCCTGCAGCACCTCCTCTGGGGACGAGGCAAGCCCCACGCCGACGGTGACCCTCCCCGCGGTCACGATGACTCCGACGGAGCCCGCGACCGCATCGGATATCGCTCCCGATGCGCCGCTCACCGAGCCAGGCGCGACCGTCGAGGCCGGGGGAGACGTAGTGTTGCCCCTCACGGCGACGAACGATGCGGGGGAAGCGACCGAACTCAAGGTTCAGGGACACCTCGAAGACGTCACCGCGGTCACGCTGGATGATTTCGCGCCCTACATTGAACCGACAGACCTCGAGGGCTTCACGGGCTGGTACTACCCGGCATACGTCCACGCCACATTGACGATGGTCGGCGAACCCGTCCCGGAAGGGTATGCGGTCACCGACACACCCGCAATGACGGGGGTCACCGACCGCGGCGGCCAGGCCTCAGAGCCCGTGATGACGTCGCTTCCCGATGACTGCCCTGCGTTCGACACTGACGCCCTCGTGGAGACCGGCACTGCCACAGGCTGCTGGGTCATGATGGTGAATGATGGTGCCGAACTTGTTGCGCTTGAGTACCGCGGAAACTTCCATGGCACAGCGGCGAACTACACCGCCAACCCCGTCACGTGGGAGATCGGCATCGCTGAATGACGCGCAACCCCGCGACGCAGCGGGCCCTCGTCGCCGCAGTACAGATCATGGCTTTGGCCGTGTGGTTCTCAGTGTCCGCCGTCATCCCAGGCGTACAGGCGGAGTTCAGTATCTCGAGCGCCGCCGCGGTGTGGCTCACGGCCGCTGTACAGCTCGGATTCGTCGCTGGGGCGCTCGTCTCGACCATCACCAACCTGGCTGACCGCATGCCCATTCACCTGCTGTTGGGGTCGAGTGCTGCCCTCGCGGCACTGAGCACGTCATTGCTGGCATGGCTCGCTCACGACCTCGCGACGATGATCGCGCTGCGTTTCGTCACCGGTGTGTTCCTCGCCGGCGTCTACCCCACCGGCATGAAGCTCATGGCGTCATGGGCTCCGCCTCAGCAGCGGGGGCTTTCGATGGGTCTGCTGATTGGCGCACTCACCGTGGGGTCCGCACTTCCCAACCTCATTGGCGGGCTCGCGGACCTTCCTTGGCGCAGCACCTTGCAGATCACTGCCGTCGTTGGGCTTGTCGGAGCAATCACAGCCTTCACGCTCGTGCGTAGCGGACCGTATCTTGCGGCATCGCGCACCACCTTGGAGCCGCGCTACTTCATCCACATGTTCCGCCAGCGGCGGCCTTTGCTCATCAACGTGGGCTACTTCGGCCACATGTGGGAGCTGTACGCACTGTGGACATGGATTGCGGTCTTCGTTGCGCGCTCCGCGGCCGAGTTCTCGGGTTCTGGCCAGGTCATGGTGTTTGTGACGATGGGGATCGGCGGGCTTGCGGGATGCCTTATCGGGGGCTGGGCCGCTGACCGTTACGGACGCAAGCGTGCGGCCATTGTTGCGTTGACCGTCAGCGGTGCCTGCTGCGTCATGTCTCCAGTGGCATTCAACGCCAACGCTGTGATGCTGACGGTGCTGTGTGCGGTGTGGGGCGCCTCAGTCATCGCTGACTCGGGAGTGTTCTCGACGGCGCTGTCAGAGTCCGTTGAACCCGAGCATGTGGGCACGGCCCTGACGGGCCAAACGGCAGTGGGGTTCGCGCTGACCGTCGCAAGCATCCAGTTGGTGCCGCTTGTGGCTGAGGTGACGGGCTGGCAGTACGCACTGGTGATTCTAGCGTTGGGCCCGGTGGTCGGGGTGGCGGCACTGCGCCAACTTCCGCGCTCGGACCAGCCGGCGGCTGTAGAGAAACTTCCCCAGAAATGATGAAAGCCGCCACCCATAGGTGACGGCTAACCGTGGAGCCTGTGGGAATCGAACCCACGACCTCCTGCTTGCAAAGCAGGCGCTCTACCAATTGAGCTAAGGCCCCTTGTTCATCACAATAATACGTGATTCACAAGCCTCGGTGAACATCATCCCAGATGTCACGCTCCGAGTTTGCTGCCACTATCTTACACGCGACAGCGACTGCGGAAACCAGCGCTACAACTACGACAATCTTTTTCATTCGTCCACCTCGGTGGGCCCAGGAGGACTTGAACCTCCGACCTCTTCGTTATCAGCGAAGCGCTCTAACCGCCTGAGCTATGGGCCCTTTTCGCGGCGACTGCCGCGGCGACCAACCATACCCCAAGAAAAGCGTCCATTCCAAACTGACCTTGGGGAGGCCGTCGATGGTGCGGTTTAGTCGTCCGTCAGAGTGACGTATACGCCGCCCACGATCGAGGAAACGATGTTGTAAAGGAACGCCACGACGGCACTGAGGGCAGTGAGCAACACGACGTTCACCACGGAGATCAGCACTGCAGCGGACAGCCACTTATCGAGGTCGTAGAACTGCTGCAGGTTGAGTGTCTCTTCGCCTGTGAACAGGTCCTGGATCCACTGGTCGGCAAGAGCGAACAGGCCCATTCCGTTGAGGACGCTCCAGAGGACATAGACCGCCACAACGGTCATGATGCCCACAGCAATGGACAGCAGGAAGCCGATCTTCAGAGCGGACCACGGGTCAACGCGCGAGACGAGGACGCGTGCTTTACGAGCACCGCCCTGCTGACGCGTCGAACTCATGTCGTCGCCACTGAGCAGGTCTTCCTTGGCCTTGGCCGCGTATCCCTTGACCTTGCCAAATCCTGCACCCACGGAAGACGTGAAACCTGCTCCCGCCGCGGGGGCGGTGGGCTGTTCGTCCGTAGCGGGGTTGGAGTCTCCTGTGAAGCCCTGCGGCTGACCTGAGGTCTGCGGCGGGCGCGAGGTGTGCTGGGGAGCGGAGGTCGGGGCTGAGTTTGCGCCCGGTGCGCTAGGACGTGTCGTGGGAGCCCACGCAGGGTGGCCCTGCTGGCTGACAACGGGCTGCTGGCCCGAGATGGGCTGGCGCGACACGACTGGCTGCTGTCCTGTCGTGGGTGCAGTGCCCTGAGCCTGTGGCTGCGCCGGAGTGCGCATCGATGAACGCGTGGGAGTGCTTCCCGAAGGAGTGGCACCCGTCTGCGGCGCAGAATTCGCGGAGCGCGGAGGAACGGAAGGGGGAACGTTGGCACGGGACGCGGCGTGTTCACCTGACGTCGGTGCAGACTCACCTTGGGGGGTGAATGTCTGCCCAGTTCCGGGTGCGTTGCGGTCGTCCGCGGTCATGCAATCTCCTCCACGTATCTCACGCCGGTTCAGCGTGAGCCAGACCCCAGGGTACTTCAGGCGCGACGGTACCTGAAGTGCTAGTCCCCAGATTTCTCTGCTAGGCCCACTAACCTGTCACACATGAGCACCGCACAGGTCACCCCCGAGACCGAGTCCATATGGTCGCGCATTGCCACAAGCGCCAAGGCAATTCCGGTGACGTTGGCGCTGTCTGCCGTCCTCGTCATCGTAGGTATCGCCACTCAGGCGCTATGGACATCAGCGGAGTCGCTGGGGCTCGTTGACTCCTGGGGTTGGGGTGAACAGGCTTTTGAAGAGGGCCGATGGTGGACTGTCCTGACGGGCCTGCTCATTGCCCCCACACCATGGATGTACCTCCTGATACTTCCGCTATTCATTGCCGGTGGCGGGTACATCGAGCGGTACTACGGCGCTCTCAAGATGCTCGCAGTGACACTTGGTACTCACATTGCAGCTGTGTTTATTGTGGCGGGCGTGTTCTGGCTCCTGCGCGACGCTGGCTTGCCCTGGGTAGACACTCTCTCCAGGGTCTCCGACGTAGGTATGTCCAATGCTGGTTTCGGTGCGCTGGGCGCCGCGACTGCGGCGATGTCAGTCGTGTGGCGCAGGCGCATCCGTCTCTTTGGCTCGATCTACGTCGTCATGATGATCATGTGGGCCGCCGAAGTGTGGGACTTCACCCATGCGGCCGCATTCTTTGTGGGTCTCGCAATTGGCCCCTGGGTCGTTGGCCGTGCCTACGAGAAGTGGTCCGTTGAATACGGCACGCAAGAAGTCCGCGACACGGTGGCAACACTGCTGACAGTCAATGCCGCTCACAGCCTCCTGAACCACGTCTGGCCAGGTGAGGGCGGCGTCCTCGACTTTGGTCACCCTGAGGTACCTACGGCAACGCTGCTCAGCGACCTTGGTCTGGCGATCTTGGGCTTCCTGTTTGCGTATGCCGCCCACCGAGGCAGCCGCTTTGCATGGTGGTGGATCACACCAGTCGCAGCCATCAGCGCCGTGGGCGGCACCCTGGTCCTCATCGCTGATGGACTCACCCCAAGCATCGTCTTCAGCACGATGATCGAGTGGGTCCTGGTAGTGCTCCTCCTCACGGGCCGTCGCCACTTCCGAGTGTCTGGAGCTCAGGGTGTGCGCTCCAAGATCTTCCTGCGCATCGGACTTGCCGCCATCGTCACGCTCGTCTTCACGACGGGAATCATCATGACCATGGATGGCAGCTTCGAAAGCGAGCCCACGCTCAGCGAAGCCGTCACCACTTCGCTGGTCCGCATGGTCGGTGATTCGCCGGCTGGTCTCCAGCCCGCAACTACCGGAGCCAGCGTTGTCCTGGGGACGGTCAGTGTCATTTGGTGGGCCATCATCGCCGCATCCGTTGCGGGATTGCTGTTGACCACCCGTCGACCTGAGGATGACGAGCACGCGCGCGAGCGCTTTATCGAGTTGCAGACCAATGGCGACACCATGACGTCGGTGGGCTACATGGCGCGCTGGCCCGGAATCCACCACTGGAAGTCTGATGACGAGAGTGCCGCGTGGGGTTACACCGTCAGCTTGGGTACGGCGGTCGTGTTAGGAGACCCGGCTGGTGACCGTGACTCCGTGGTGGCGAATGCCGGTGGCTTTGACGAGTTCTGCCGCGCTCGTGGCTGGCGCGTCGCGTACTTCGCAGCAAGCCCAGAGTTGACTGCTGCCATGGCACCATCAGGGTGGAAGGGCATTCAGGTCGCCCAAGACACGGTGATTGACCTTCCCAAACTGGAGTTCAAGGGCAAGTCCTGGCAGGACGTGCGCTCGGCTGTCAACCGCGCGAACCGCGAGGGCATCACGATGAAGTCCTTCCACTTGGCCGATGCTCCCCGCGGGCTACGTGACCAGCTGGAGGCGATCGAGGCTCAGTGGACTGCAGACAAGTCGCTGCCTGAGATGAAGTTCACTTTGGGCACGCTCGAGGAAGCCATGGACCCCAACGTGTTGATGCACGTGGCGGTGGACGAGGATGGCACGGTGCACGGCATGACGAGCTGGATGCCCGTGTACCGCGATGGTGCGGTGTCTGGGTGGACGATCGACATCATGAAGCGGCGTCTCGATGACGATGCCATGAAGGGCGTCATGGAGTACCTCATCGCGGCCTCTGCCATGGAGTTTAAGGAGGACGGGTACACCTACGCGTCGCTGTCCTGCGCACCACTGGCCTACGCCGACGAGGTTGATTCCTCCATCGAGAAGTTGCTCGATACGTTGGCCGACAAGATGGAGCCCTACTACGGATTCGCAAGCCTGGAGCGGTTCAAGGAGAAGTTCAAGCCTCACCACACACCCATGTCGCTGCTGTACCGCGACGAGGCCAAGCTTCCGGCCATCGCACTGTCCATAGGCCGCGCGTACCTGCCCGATGCCACGGCTGCGGACCTCGCGAAGGCGGCCATCAAGCGCGACTAGCCCCACCCCACTGAAGCAACCAGCCCCACCCCACTGGCACTACGAACCAAAGGTGTGGCCAACACGCCGGCGATCCACCGGCATCGGCCCTGCTCCACGGCGTGGCGCGCGAGCCACCGGTTCGTAGTGTTGAAGGGCTGGGAGGAGAGGCGCGCGAGCTACCGGTTCGTAGTGTTGACCCGCTAGACGGAGAGGGGTGCGAGCCACCGGTTCGTAGTGTTGACCCGCTAGACGGAGAAGGATTCAACCTCAGACGCGCAGAAGGCCGGCCCCACACGGGACCGGCCTTCTGTCTTTGGTGTGTCACTCACGGGCCGCCACCATCACGCGGCCCGAAAGGGGACGTTATGCGTCCGTGGGCTCCCACTTGGTGCCGGGCTCGCCGGCCTCGTTCGGAGCACCCTCGGCTTCGAGGTTGGCACGCAACTTGGCGCCAAGGTCAGCGTCCACGTTGGTCCAGTACTGAACGGCACGTTCGCGGATGTCATCAGACTTCACGGCACCCACGTGTCCGGTGATCTGAGCGAGGAAACGCTCCTTCTCACCATCGTCGAACACGTCGCGGTAGAGCGTTCCGGCCTGACCAAAGTCGTCGTCCTCGGAGTGCAAGGTTGCGGCAGCGCGGACCATTTCGCCGTCGTTGCCCCAGTTGCCTGCGTCACCGGCACGGTCTGCGTCGGCGTGTGCGCCACCGCGCGAGTTCGGTGCGTACACAGGGGTGTCGGGCGACGAGAAGGAGTAGCGCATTGAGCCGTCCTTCGAGTACGAGTGTCCGTTGCTGTCCGCTGCGTGGGGAGCGTTGACGGGCAGATCGGAGTGGTTGGTACCCACGCGGTAACGGTGTGCGTCAGCGTAGGAGAAGATGCGTGCCATGAGCATCTTGTCCGGCGACGGGCCGATGCCGGGCACGAAGTTGCTCGGCGCGAAGGTGGCCTGCTCGATCTGAGCGTGGTAGTTCTCGGGGTTCTTGTTGAGCTCCATGATGCCGAGCTCGATGCGGGGGTAGTCAGCCTTGGGCCACACCTTGGTGAGGTCGAAGGGGTTGAAGCGGTAGTCCTTGGCGTCCTCGTAAGGCATGATCTGGACGGAGACCTTCCAGCGGGGGAAGTCGCCTTGGTCGATGTGCTCGTAGAGGTCACGGATGTGGACGTCGCCGTCGGAGCCTGCCAGCTGTGCTGCTTCGTCGCCCGTGAGGTTGTGAACGCCCTGCTCGGAGATGAAGTGGTACTTCACCCAGAAGCGCTCGCCTTCAGCGTTGATCCACTGGTACGTGTGTGAGGAGTATCCGTTCATCTCGCGCCACGAACGGGGGAGGCCGCGGTCACCCATGAGCCACGTGACCTGGTGTGCCGATTCAGGCTGCAGGGTCCAGAAGTCCCACTGCATGTCGTTGTCGCGCAGGTGTGAGCCGGGAAGGCGCTTCTGCGAGCGGATGAAGTCGGGGAACTTGATGCCGTCACGGATGAAGAAGGTGGGGGTGTTGTTGCCCACCATGTCGTAGTTGCCCTCAGTGGTGTAGAACTTCAGGGCGAATCCGCGGGGGTCGCGCCAGGTGTCGGGTGATCCGGCTTCGCCGGCGACGGTGCTGAAGCGAGCGAGCATCTCGGTCTCGACGCCCGGCTGGAACAGTGCAGCGCGGGTGTACTTGGCGATCTCGGGGTTGGTGACGGTGAGGGTTCCGAAAGCGCCGCCGCCCTTGGCGTGGACCACGCGCTCGGGGACACGCTCACGGTTGAACTGTGCAAGCTTCTCGACCAGGTAGTGGTCGGTAAGTGCAGTCACGCCGTCGTTGCCTACGGTCTGCGAGTGCTGGTCTGAGGGCACGGGGGCGCCAGCGTTGTTGGTGGTGAACTTTTCAGTCACGGTGAACTCTCCTTCATTTCTTCAAGCAGGGACGATGCTGGGGCAGGGGATGCGTCCGACTGGCAGTCGGCGCACACCCCCCAAAAAGTGACCTCGGCTTCCGTGAGGTCAAAACCATGGGTGGTGTTGGGCGTGAGGCAGGGAGCGTGACCGGTGACGCAGTCGACGTCCGCGATCGTGCCGCAGCGTTGACACACGATGTGATGGTGGTTGTCTCCGACCCGCAGTTCGTACAGAGCGGGGTGCCCTGCTGGCTCGATGCGGCGGGCAAGTCCCGCAGTGGTGATGTCGGTGAGGACGTTGTGAACTGCCTGACGGGAGGTACTGGGCAACACTGCTGCAACTGCAGCGACGATGCTGTCGACGCCACTGTGGGGGTGCTCGCCAAGTGCGATGATTACGGCCTGGCGAGTGTCAGTAACGCGCAACCCGGCTTCCCGCAGCATTGCTGCGGGTTCGGGGAGCACCTCTGTTGTCATGTCACCTAGAGTACGCCGCTCTTTTGACGCTGTCAAAACTCGGACGTTCGTCCCGACCTGCCGCTAGGCCGGTCGAGGTGGGCTGTCTCGCACCGTGTTGATGGACTCCACGGTTTCAGCCACATCGACAAGGCGGTAGAGACCAAGACCGTAGTAGGACTTCTGACCTTCCGTGGTCTCTTTGACGTTACTACGCCCCGCACACCGATCGTCGCCGAACACGACAGTGATAGAGCCATCCTCATTTCGGTCCAGTTTCGGTCCAGTGCAGACGATGCAAGGCAGGGCTCTTCGATATGCAGCCAGCCCCATTGAGTCGTACTTGGTCACAGAGAAGTAGCCGGTGTGCTCGCAGTCCAAGGGCGGCTCTGGGAATGGCCACTCGTTGCCCCCGGAAGCAGGCATCATTCCCTTGAAGTATTGGGCGTGCTCGGGAGGAAGTCCGGTCCAGCCAAGGCGTGATACCAGCGTGTGCAGGAACGGTTCCGTGCTCTCAGTCGTTCCGAAGCACTTACTGAAGTCGGCCTGTGCGACACTGGGCGTACACGTGTGTGCCGGAGGACAGATCCGCATTTCGGATCGTCACACGCTCGCCGGAGGGCAACCCGTAGCCAACACCACTCCGGTCGATGGGTGGGGGACCCATAGTGCTCCAAAGACAATGCTGTCCATGGCTGCAAGTTGTGCGTCGCGAGCCACAGCTGCCGCGCAAACACGGGAGAGGCCAGGATCCTCTCACGGCTGTACAAACAGATCATCACTCGATTGGACATCACCGTGGCACCAGGAGGGGACCAAAAAGTCATCGCCAGGCGTGATTGCAGGGGGCATGTCACGTCCCCGGCTCTGTAGGCGCTGGGCACTGCATCGATGCTTCCCTACCCTCATCAAAACTCGACACCGTCACAGCACACAACACCTCATCACCCGATGGCTCAACAAAGGTGTACTCACGGGTTTCAGCGAACGCATCGGCCCAAAAGACGACCCTCCAGAAAGTGCGTTCCGTTTCCTCTGTAGCCGTGAGTCCGTATTCACCTTCTAACTCGTCGAGCACGGGTGCGGCAATTGCTTCAATCTCAGCGTCACGCTCTTCACGCAACCCTTCGTAGTACCGATTTCCGGCACCATCAACCAGCCAGGCCATCAACATCAACACCGGAATTGCCACAAACGCAATCAGCCACCGCCGCCCCTGAGCAACACTCACCTCACGAGGTTTCGACCACGGCCACATCGCTCTCGCCAACGGCGCAACAAACATCCACACCGCAACAATCACCAGCATCAACACCACTACTTCAGGCCAGGTGAAATCCGGCTCTTGAACGGCTGGAGGAACCTCCGGAACTGGAACCCCCCACACCACACCCATCAACGGAGCGCCAACCTCTCAGGCGCGGCACGCATCTCTGACTGGCCGGTGATCCACGCGGGAAAGTCGAATCCCGTCGACGTGGTCTCGGCCACCATGGAACTGAGGCCCGCAGTTGACTGTCCCCCAGCAACTGCCAGCGACTCGGCGTAAGTGTCCAAGGCCGTGCCCGCCGATGCGTAGCGGGACTGCACATCGTTCAGGTGACCACGCACTTCTTCCTCACGTTCGCGCAACGCAGAGACGGCATCGGGTTGATGTACATCTAGGGTCTCGATGTCCTTAAGTGAACCCGATGCATTTTCGATAGCCACCGCAAGGGTCGAACAATGCGCTGCACCATTCTCGATCGTCACCGGGTTGCCAGGGACGGGGTTCTCCCCCGAGGTCAATGGAACCCACGTGTATGGCGACGCCACGATACTTTTCCCCCTTGAGTGCTGCCGCAAGCTCGGTGTCGACTTCACTGGAAGAGTCGCCACACTGCGTACTTACCTCGGCTAGGTTCGCGACGGACTCGAGCATCTTTGCACGGGTGTCATCCCATCCGTTCGCGAAGTGACGAATTTTCCCAGCCAACCCCTCGTGGCCAATGGCATCTGCGATTGTATTGTAAGTCGGTTGAAGCGCCCTGACCTCCTCTCCTGAGGACCCGCATGCCCCTGATCGTGCCCGTTTTCCTGGCCATCGGCACGTTTTCCATGCTGTAGCGATCCATCGCATCGGGAGCTCCGGTGGCTTTGGCCATTGAAGATCATGGGATTGACGTGTGGCTCAGCGGTGACGCCCCGGCCTTCACATTGCCGCGGAACACCGTCACTCAAGTAGGGGCAGCCCGATCTGAGGGGACAGCGGGGCAAGAGATGGTGATCATCGCCACGAAGGTCAGGGGGATCGCCGTCATCGAGTTCGGCCCCTGGTTAGCGTGGGCGAAACGGAGCCAGGCGTCACTCGACCCGATCGCATTGGACGCGCACGCTGCCCTCAAGGCGCTTCGCGACTACCCACAGCCCTAAGTCGCTAAGCCCACTGGCCCCGTTCGATGAGCAGATCCTTGAGGATATCGGCCCGGTCAGTGACGATGCCGTTTACGCCCATCGCCAAGAGTCGCACCATGGCGCTACGTTCGTTGACGGTCCAGACGTGCACCTCTTTCCCTGCCTCATGAGCAAGGCGCACGTGCTTGGGATAGAGCAACGGCACGTTGCCCCGGCGCCAGGGAATCTGTAGTGCGTCGACATCTCCGATGGTCGCCTCAGCACTCCCGCCAACGAACGACCCAATCCACCATGCGATCGCTTCGCGCTGGGACGCAGACCGTGCGACGGGTTTGCTGAGGAGCCGCAACGTTGCGCGACGGCGTGCGGCATCAAATGACCCGACGCACACGCGGTCGTGAGACTTCGTGCGCTCAATCGCCTCCGCTACAGGGCCGACGCCGGACATTCCTTTGACGTCGATGTTCACCTTGACGTCGGGCCATGCGGACAACACGTCTTCCAGCTTCGGCACCGGTTCGATTCCGCCGATGCGCGCGACTTTGACGGAATCCCAGGTCCGTTCTGCGACAAGCCCGGTGGCATCGGTGGTGCGGTCGAGCGTCTCGTCATGGAGTGCAACCGCGACTCCGTCGGATGTTCCGTGCGCATCCGTTTCGAGGTACCGATACCCCAGATCGACGGCATTTTGGAATGCAGTCATCGAATTCTCGAGGCCGTCGAGCGAGAAGCCCCGGTGCGCAAGTGCTACCGGGTGCCCGCCATTATCGAAGTACGGATGACTCATTCAACAACTGTATCCATCCACGTCGCCACCGTCGCGAGATAGGTCTGGCGCGGTTCAGGGCTGGACAGCGAAAGGTCGTGCATCGCACCTGCGACTTCACTCATCTGTACGCGCGGCCCCAGTTTGGGTCCGTACTCACGCATGGGCACCACATCAACCACGGTGTCTTGGGAGTCGACGCGAGGGTTGTCGAACTTGTCTGGGCCCGAAGAGTCGGCGTGGGCCAGCAACACGGGGACCTGGATGTCGAGGCCCTTGGCGATCCGGCGTCGAGCGGACACCGTTGCACCAAGCCATCCTGCCGTCGCAGGCTGTCCCGACGATCGCTTCCAGTCGTCGCGGAATACCCACTTGCCACCATCGGCTGCAGCCAAGCGTTGTGTGTACACCGTGGGTGCAGGGTCCATGACCCAGCGCGGGGCGATAGCGCCGATGATCGGCGTGAGTTCGATTCCGGCGGCCTTCCACCCGTGCAGTTGCAGACCAAACAATGGGCTGTTGAGGATGACGCCAGCGAGATTGGGGTGGCCGACGTCGTTGGCCCAGATTGCCGCTCCGAGCGCGCCCGTGGAGTGAGAGTGCACGATGACGGGGAGGTCTCCCGCGTCGGCTATCGCCGCATCGATGGCCGCAGAGATGTCCTCGCCGACTTCAGCAATATCGGTGAAGTGGTGGGGGATATCGCCGGGCTGGATGGAGCGACCGGCCCGCCGCATGTCTACGGCATAGAAGGCTGCCCCGTTCTCAGTGAACGCATCGGCAAGGTGTGTTTGGAAGAAGTAGTCATTGCGACCATGGACATGGAGCGCGATGGCTCGCGGAGATTCCGGTCTTTCCACGCGGCGCACCAGGGTGCGTGCCACTGTCTCCTTGCCAACCTGGGCAGTTGGTAGCGGCGCGGCTTCATAGCCGTCGAGGATGTCTGCGGACCAAGAAAGTTCAGGCGTCGTCACAGTTCATGAGCCTAGTGCGCCTTGGCTGATCACTTGTCAGGCGCGTGGCCTCCAGCATTGAGTGCGGGTCATCGGCACACTAGTGACATGACCGACCACGACGAGGTGCTCCCCCTGTCCACCGATGCTCCGCCACCGGTGGTCGAGGTGCCGCGGGGGAGGGTGTGGGCTTGGGCTCTGTGGGATTGGGCGACGCAGCCGTTCAACTCGGTGATCATCACCTTTGTCTTCACGGCGCTGTATCTGACATCTGACGCGTTCATCGATCCCGCTATTGCTGCACTTGGCGAGGATGACCCGGCATACAAGGCCGCTATCGACAACCTCACCTCGGGCTTGGGGTGGGGTATCACTGCCGCGGGTGTGTTGGTCGCGTTGCTCGCGCCGGTCTTGGGGCAAAGGGCCGATGCTTCGGGCAAGCGCAAGGCTTGGCTGGGCGCGATGACGCTGATCCTGGTGGCGTGTGTGGCTGGCTTGTTCTTTGTCGAGGCAGCTCCGCAGTACTTCTGGCTTGGTGTCGCGCTGATTGCTGTGGGTTCGATTGTGGGTGAGATTGCAGGCGTCAACTACAACGCGATGATCGTTCAGGTGTCGACGCCCCGAACCATGGGCCGTGTCTCCGGACTTGGCTGGGGCCTGGGGTACATGGGCGGCATCGTGGCGCTCGTCATCGTCGTGCTTTTGGACGCCTTCTCTTGGTTCGGCATGGATACGTCGAACGGCATGGCCTACCGGCTGATCGCGGTGGGTTGCGCGGTGTGGACCCTAGCGTTTGCATGGCCCCTCTTTGCGTTTGTGCCCGAGTCCAAGGCCTCCATTCGTGAACCTGTGGGCCTGATCGAGGGGTACAAGGTTCTCTTTGGAGATCTCAAGACGCTGTGGCACTCGGCGCGCTCCACACTGTGGTTCCTGCTGTCCTCTGCGGTCTATCGCGACGGCTTGGCGGGAATCTTCACCTTTGGCGCAGTGATTGCCGCAGTGTCCTTTAGCTTCTCGGACAGCGAGGTGATGATTTTTGGCATCGCTGCAAACCTCATCGCCGGAATCTCCACGTTCATTGCTGGTCGACTCGATGACCGGGTGGGTCCACGCCGCGTGATCCTCGTGGCGCTCGGGGTGGTCGTCCTCGCGGGAGTCACCATCGTGGTGCTGCACACGTCGGGCACCATGGTGTTCTGGGTCTGTGGACTCTTGCTGTCGGCAATGGTGGGCCCGGCTCAGTCCGCTTCGCGATCGTTGCTCGCCCGCGTTGCACCGGCCGGCCATGAATCCGAGATCTTTGGCCTTTACGCCACGACCGGACGTGCCGCATCGTTCATGGCACCCGCGATGTGGTCACTGTCCATTGCGCTGTTTGGTGCGACCATTTGGGGCACGCTCGGCGTGGTTGCGGTGGTGCTCGCCGGCATGATCATGCTGCTGTTCGTCCGCACCCCCGCGGACCGTCCCACCACCGCATAGCCACAAGCGGCATCAACGACAAGAGCCCCGCCCTGGCCTCGAAGTGAGGTTGGGGCGGGGCTCGTGTGCGTGAAGCCTCGAGGGTACTTACTCCTTGGCGTCCTCAGAGGCGTCCGCGGCACCATCGTCAGCAACCTCGGCAGCGGCCTCGGGAGCCTGATCCGTGGTGCTGTCGGTTGCGGCTACTGTTCCCTCAGCCGGCGCGCCGTCGGTGACAGCCTCGTCGCCTTCCTCCGCGGCAACTTCCTCGTCGAGCTTACGTTCCACGTTGCGCGCAATGCCGATGATCTTGTCGCCCTTCGCTGGCTTCGCGAAGATGACGCCCATCGTGTTGCGGCCCTTGGCTGGAACTTCAGTGACGGGGGAACGCATGACCTTGCCGGACTCCATGATGACCAAGACCTCGTCGGTCTCGTCCACCAACAGTGCGCCCACCAGATCGCCGCGCTCATCAGTCAGCTTGCCGACCTTCACGCCAAGACCACCGCGGTGCTTGGCATCCCAAGCCGATGCCGCGGTCCGCTTGGCGTAACCAAGTTCGGTGACGACGAACGAGTACGGGCCGTCGGAGACGGTGATCTCGTCACCATCGGCATCGGTGACGGTGCCATCGGCTTCAGTGCCCTCTGGAACATCGGCCGGGATGACGTCCATCGACAACAGATCGTCGTCATCGCGGAACTTCATACCGCGGTTACCCGAGGTCGAGCGACCCATGGGGCGTAGTTCCTTGTCATCGGCGTGGAAGCGAACCGACTGCCCCTTGCGGGACACCAACATCAGGTCGTCTTCTGGAGCCGCGAGGCGAGCTGCCACGAGCTCGTCCGGACGGCTCTGGCCGTCCTCACCCTCAACATCCTTGAGGTTGATCGCAATGAGCCCTGCGGAACGGTTGGAGTCGTAGTCCTCCAGACGCGACTTCTTGACCAAACCACGCTTGGTAGCCAGCACCAGATACGGCTTGTCCTCATACGAACGGAGGTCAAGCACCTGGGCGATCTCCTCGCCAGGCTGGAACGCCATCATGTTGGCAACGTGCTGGCCCTTGGAGTCGCGGCTGCCATCCGGGAGTTCGTAACCCTTGGCACGGTAGACGCGACCAAAGTTAGTGAAGAACAACAACCAGTGGTGTGTGGTGGTCACAAAGAAGTGCTCCACCATGTCGTCGCTACGTAGCGTTGCGCCACGGATGCCCTTACCGCCACGTTTCTGCGCACGGTACTGGTCCGAACGCGTCCGCTTGGCGTAACCACCGCGGGTGATCGTCACAACGATCTCTTCCTCGGCGATCAGATCTTCCACGTCGACGGAACCGTCGAAGGGTGAGATCTCGGTGCGACGCTCATCGCCGTACTTCTTGACGATCTCCGCGAGTTCCTCAGAGATGATGCTGCGCTGACGTGGCTCGGAAGCGAGGATGTCCTTCAGGTCATCAATCTCGGCCATCAACTTGGCGTAGTCGGCTTCGATCTTCTGACGTTCCAGTGCGGCCAGGCGGCGCAACTGGAGGTTGAGGATCGCATTCGCTTGGATCTCGTCGATATCCAGCAACTCGATTAGGCCCTCGCGGGCTTCATCGACAGTGGGGGAGCGACGGATCAGCGCGATGACCTCATCAAGAGCATCAAGAGCCTTGACGTAGCCGCGCAAGATGTGAGCTTCACGCTCGGCCTCACGCAGGCGGTACACCGTGCGGCGCTGAATGACATCGATCTGGTGGCTGATCCAGTGACGGATAAACGCGTCGAGCGGCAGCGTGCGAGGCACACCGTCAACGAGCGCCACCATGTTGGCGCCGAACGTCTCTTGCAACTGGGTGTGCTTGTAGAGGTTGTTGAGCACGACCTTGGCGACCGCGTCGCGTTTGAGCACAATGACCAGACGTTGGCCGGTACGGCCCGAGGTCTCATCACGGATATCCGCGATGCCGGAGATCTTGCCTTCCTTGACCAGCTCCGCGATCTTCAGTGCGAGGTTGTCAGGGTTGACCTGGTACGGCAGTTCGGTGACGACCAGGCACTGGCGCCCCTGGAGTTCCTCGACATTGACGATCGAGCGCATCGTGATCGATCCACGCCCGGTGCGGTATGCCTCGTCGATGCCGCGGCGTCCAAGAATCTGTGCACCGGTGGGGAAGTCGGGACCCTTGATGCGCTGGATCAGCGCCTCGAGGAGTTCGTCCTTGGTTGCTTCAGGGTGCTCGAGTGCCCACTGGGCACCTTCCGCAACCTCGCGCAGGTTGTGCGGCGGAATGTTGGTAGCCATTCCGACGGCGATACCGGCGGAACCGTTGACCAACAGGTTCGGGAAGCGTGCGGGCAAGACCACAGGTTCCTGGGTCCGGCCGTCGTAGTTGTCCTGGAAATCGACTGTTTCCTTGTCGATATCCCGAACCATCTCCATGGCGATGGGCGCCATACGGGACTCGGTGTAACGGTGAGCGGCCGCAGGGTCGTTTCCTGGGGAGCCGAAGTTTCCCTGACCATCCGCGAGTGGATAGCGCAACGACCAGTCCTGCACCATACGCACCAAAGTGTCGTAGACCGCAGAGTCACCGTGCGGGTGATAGTTACCCATCACTTCGCCGATGATGCGGGTGCACTTGGAGTAGGCGCGGTCAGGTCGGTAGCCGCCGTCGTACATCGCGTAGATCACGCGACGGTGCACGGGCTTCAATCCATCGCGGATGTCCGGGAGAGCTCGACCAACGATGACGGACATCGCATAGTCGAGGTAGGACTGCTGCATCTCGACATTGAGATCGATCTGGTCGATCCTGCCGTGGTTGTGGACCTCAGATGTCAAGGAACCTCACGTCCTTCGCGTTGCGCTGGATGAAGTTACGGCGCGACTCGACGTCGTCGCCCATAAGGATGGAGAAGGTTTCGTCCGCGAGGGCGGCGTCTTCCATGGTGATCTGCAAGAGGGTGCGGGTCTCGGGGTTCATCGTGGTGTCCCACAGTTCCGAGTAGTCCATCTCGCCTAGACCTTTGTAGCGCTGGATGCCGTTGTCCTTGGGAATCTTCTTGCCGTTGGCAAGGCCTTCCTTCAGCACGGCATCGCGCTCACGGTCGGTGAACACGTAGTCGTGATCCGCGTTCGTCCACTTGAGCTTGTACAGCGGGGGCTGAGCCAGGTACACGTAGCCAGCCTCGATGAGTGGGCGCATGTAGCGGAACAGGACCGTAAGCAACAGTGTGCGGATGTGCTGTCCGTCAACGTCAGCATCGGCCATCAGCACAATCTTGTGATACCGGGACTTTTCAAGTTCAAACTCGTCGCCAATGCCAGAACCGAACGCAGTGAACAGTGCCTGGATCTCGGTGTTTCCGAGTGCACGGTCAAGGCGCGCACGTTCCACGTTCAGCACTTTTCCGCGCAGCGGCAAGATTGCCTGTGTGGCAGGGTTCCGACCGCGAACTGCGGAACCACCTGCAGAGTCACCCTCGACCAGGTAGATCTCTGAGATGCTCGGGTCCTTCGAAGAGCAGTCGCGGAGCTTTCCGGGCATGCCGCCGGACTCCAACAGACCCTTGCGGCGGGTTGCTTCACGTGCCTTACGTGCTGCGAGACGAGCCTGCGAGGCCTGGAGGGCCTTACGGATGATCTCTTTGGCCTCGTTCGGGTGCGAGTCAAACCAGTCAGCGAGCTGCTCACCAAAGACCTTCTGGACGAACGTCTTGGCCTCGGTGTTGCCCAGTTTGGTCTTGGTCTGGCCCTCGAACTGTGGCTCGCCCAACTTGACGGATATGACGGCGGTCAAGCCTTCACGGACGTCGTCCCCGGTGAGGTTGTCGTCTTTGTCCTTGATGAGTCCCTTGTCACGGGCGTAGCGATTCACCAGCGACGTCAGCGCGGCACGGAATCCTTCTTCGTGCGTTCCACCTTCGGTGGTCGCGATGGTGTTGGCGTACGTGAAGACCGATTCGGCGTAGCCGTTGGTCCACTGCATCGCCATTTCCAGCGAGATCTTCTTGTCCGTATCCTCAGCTTCGAGGGAGATCACGTCAGCGTGAACGAGGTCGGCCTTCTTGGCATCGTTCAGGTGAGTGACATAGTCAACGAGACCACCCTCGTACTTGTATGTCACTGAACGGGACGTCGGGGCGTCGTCATCACCTTCGGTCTCGAGCTCATCGCTGGCAGACGCGTGTTCGGGACGTTCATCGATCAGCGTGATGGACAGTCCCTTGTTGAGGAACGCCATCTGCTGGAAGCGAGCGCGCAGAGTCTCAAAGTCGTATTCGGTGGTCTCGAAGATTTCCGGATCAGCCCAGAACGTCTGCTGCGTTCCGGTGTCCTCTGTAGCTTCACCCTTGATCAGGGTGCCCTGTGGCTTACCGCCGTCGGCAAAAGTTTGGTTCCACGTGAAACCTTGGCGACGGACCTCGGTCTCCACGCGGATCGATAGTGCGTTCACCACGGAGATACCGACGCCGTGCAGACCACCGGACACCGCGTAACCGCCGCCGCCGAACTTACCTCCGGCGTGCAGGATTGTCATGACAACCTCAACCGTGGGCTTGCCTTCGGTGGGGTGCATGTCGACGGGGATACCGCGACCGTTGTCTTGAACGCGGACTCCGCCGTCTTCAAGCAGGGTCACGCTGATCGAGTCGCAATAGCCGGCGAGTGCCTCGTCTACAGAGTTGTCGACAACCTCGTACACCAGGTGGTGCAAGCCGCGTTCACCGGTGGAACCGATGTACATTCCCGGGCGTTTCCGCACGGCCTCGAGGCCCTCCAGGACGGTGATGTTCTCGGCACCATACGCAGGCTGCGCCTCGGGCGCGTCATTCTGGGCCACAGATATTGCCTTTCACGGGACTGACGCGGCCTCAGACGGGACGCGATGTATTCCCGTCTATTCTAGCGCGTTCTAGGGCCATTCTGTGAGTGCTGGGCGGTATTTCTGCATGTGCCGCTCCAGCTAATTTTCGAACCCTCACCCGTAGGTGTCTCTAGGGCCCCTTCCCTTGACCGTACGCGGACCACGCTTCCAGGAACGTGCCGTCGGCCCCAGAATTTTGAGATCCCTCACAATCTCCCGGCCAAACTCCTCATTGATGCGGTGCCGGATATCGCCATTCATCATGTGCAGCTGCGTCGCCCATGCCGTTGACGAGGCGCGAACGGTCAGCACTCCCTCATCAAAACTCAGCGGCTCACACTTGTCCGCGATCTGATCGCCCACGACTTCACGCCATCGGCCAATCACGGAGGACATCTCAACTTGTTCAGTCCACCCCATGCGGCGCATCAGCGCCGTCACGGCATCGGACATCGCGAGTGGGTCACGACCAGCAGCGAAGGGTCGTGAGTCCCGCCGTTTTTCTTCGCGCTTTTCGCGGGCAACACGGGGGGAGGTCCGGTAGGCGCCGCGTTGCCGGGCCGATGCGCGGGCTCGCTCCATCGCTTGACGCGCCAGGTCTGCGCCAGAAGTGGATGGGTCGACGGGAGTGTCAGGTGAACCAACGTCGTCAGTCGGTTCGGACTTGTCTTCAGTCACGGGTTGACTCTCCAGCACTGGTGACGTGACCGCGCGTCACTTCAAGGACCTCGCCGCGAAGTTCCGCCGGAACATCCTCTGCGACCGCCGCGGTGATCAGCACCTGGCTCGCCTCAGACAACCGGTCAGCCAAAGCGGACCGCCGCCCGGAGTCCAACTCCGCGAAAACATCGTCCAGAATCAGCACAGGTTCGCCGTCGTCTTCAGCATCAGGACCGTCATCAGCGGTGAGTGCCTCATACGAGCCGAGTTTGAGAGCCAACGCACACGACCAACTCTCCCCATGACTGGCGTAACCCTTTGCGGGAAGATCGCCCAACGTGATCGTCATATCGTCCCGATGGGGACCCGCCAGCGACACTCCACGGTCAATCTCCCGTGGGCGCAACTCCTGCATTTGCTGCAACAAAGCAGCACCAAGGTCAGCAGCGGAGGGAACATCGGAGTCTGCCCCAGCGGTGGCAGCGAGATCCAGCGATGTCGAGTACGCAATCGTGCACTCGCCGCCCTCAGGAGCAACCGCCGCATATGCAGCCGTGACATGCGGAGCAAGATTCTTTAACGCCGCGAGCCGAGCCGCAACAATGCGACCGCCAAGTTCCGCGAGCTTCTCATCCCAGATATCCAGCATTGTGAGATCGCCACGCGCATTCTTCGCGGTCTTCAGCATCGATGATCGCTGCCTCAGAACGCGGTCGTAATCGCTCATGTCACCAGCAAGACGAGGTTGGAAAGACACCACGATGTCGTCCATGAAGGTCCGCCGACCACCAGGATCTCCCTTGACTAGCGCCAAGTCCTCAGGTGCGAACACCACGGTGCGCAGCGTTCCAACAAGGTCGCGAGGCTTTGCCTGAGAGCGGCCAATGCGCGCCGTATTGGGCTTTCCGGCGTTGAGCGATACCTCGAGCGCCAGCGAGCGGCCCGACTTTTCCACCCGTGCACGGACCACAGCCCGTTCAGCACCCGCGCGAATCAATGGAACATCAGTGGCAACGCGGTGCGAGGACAGGTGCGAGAGGTACCGTACCGCCTCGACCACATTCGTTTTTCCCTGGCCGTTGCGCCCCACGAGCGTGCTCACGCGCGGGCCAAACTCGATGTCCGCCAGCTCGTACGAGCGGAAATCAACCAGGCTCAGATGCGTGACACGCATGTCCTACGAGGGAATGCGAATGGGAACGAGCAGGTAGCGGAACTCCGCTGCCACGTCGCCGTCCGGCTTGGCAAGCCCCACGAACTCCACGGGCTTTGAGTCCTGCGTAAAGCCCAAGCGCACGTACTCACTACCCAGCGCGCCTAGGCCATCAAGCAGGTACTGGGGGTTGAATGCGACTGTGATCGCGTCACCTACCAGGTCGCATTCGATGGATTCCGATGCCTGTGCATCGTCCGTTTGACCGGCGTCGAGACGCACTTCACCTTCAGAGAAAGCGAGGCGAACAGCGGAGTTGCGCTCGGCAACGAGGGCCACACGGCGCGTCGCCTCGATGAGCTCGGTCGTCTTCACCACAGCGGTGATGGGGCTTTCATCAGGGAACAAGCGGCGGACCTGTGGGTAGTCGCCATCGAGCAGCGTCGAGGTCGTCACCAAACCGCCGGCCTCGAAGCCCACGAGGTCAATGCCTTGACCGGAGCTGAGAGCGAGGGTTACTTCGCCAGCGCCAAGAGCCTTCGACGTGTCGCTCAAAACCTTGGCCTTGAGAAGCGCGACCGAGGAAATGTCGGACTTGGAAGGCTTCCACGAGAACTCACGCAAGGCGAGTCGGTAACGGTCAGTGGCGAGAAGCGAGATGTTTGAGCCCTCGATCTCCACACGCACACCAGTCAAAATCGGCAATGTGTCATCGCGAGATGCTGCGGAGGTGACCTGGCTGACGGCTTGCTGGAACGTCGCTCCATCGAGCACGCCTGAGTGTTCCGGCAACTGAGGCAGCGCTGGGTACTGATCAACGGGCATCGTCGCCAACGTGAAGCGTGACGCGCCGCACTTGACCGACACCTTGGTGCCCTCGAGCGAGAACTCGACCGGCTTATGAGGAAGAGCGTTCGCGATCTCCTTCAACAGGCGACCAGACACGAGTGCCTCTCCGGCATCGTCCACGTCAGCGGGGAATTCACCGCGAGCCGAGACCTCGTAGTCAAAGCTCGACAAACGGACGGTGCCCTGAGCATCGGCTTCAATCCGGACCCCAGCCAGCACAGGCACAGGGGGACGTGCCGGCAACGCACGTGACGTCCAGGCGACGGCATCCGCGAGTACGTCGCGGTCGACGGTGAATTTCATCTCGAACTCCTCAGATTCTGTCGGACAGACTACGCCACCACACGGCTATGACAAGTGGACATGACGGGTGGCGGCGCGGATCGGTCGGAACTCAATGAAGGTCAGCATGTGGATGGGTGGAAGAACAAGAGTGAGTAGTTGTCATAGGGCCCGTGGAAACTGGGGATAAACGACAAAAATCCTGGTAGATCTGAAAAAGTTGTCGTGAGGACCTTGGGGAGCGACCCCTGGAGAAATGACAAGTTCACGTGGACAGTCACTGGCCGTTCACATGGAACGTGTAGTTCTTCACATTTCGTTCACGTGCGCTCCCCGTCTGTATCCACGGGTCTCCACAACTTTTTCCACAAGTGTGAAATGCGCAAATCTCCCCAAAATTTGGGTCCAGAGAGGTGTGGAAGACGGTCTAGGCGCGGCGCTGCTGCTTGATGCGCGCGTGAATCTCGTTGACCTGGTTGTACATCTGACGCCGCTGAGCGATCTGATCCTCAACCTTTTTCACCGAGTACATGACGGTGGTGTGGTCGCGCCCACCGAAGTTGTCACCGATCTTGGGCAATGAAAGATCAGTGAGCTGACGGCACAGATACATGGCGATCTGGCGTGCTGTCACGTACACGCGTGAGCGACTCGTGCCGACAAGCTCTTCCATCGAAATACCGAAGTAGTCCGCGGTGATACCGATGATCGAAGACGCAGTGATCTCGGAGTCGTCGTCAGAGATGAGGTCCTTCAGCACCACCTGTGCGAGCGACAGGTCAACGGGCTGCTTGTTGAGAGCAGCGAACGCAGTGACTCGGATCAACGCGCCTTCGAGCTCACGAATATTGCTCGTGATGTTCGACGCGATGTACTCCAACACGTCCGAGGGGGCCTGAACATCATCGGCTGCAGCCTTCTTGCGCAGAATCGCGATGCGTGTCTCGAGGTCCGGTGGCTGAACATCTGTCATGAGGCCCCACTCAAAGCGGGTGCGCATGCGTTCTTCGATGCCATCGAGGTTGCGTGGGCTGACATCGGACGTGATGACCACGTGCTTGCCTGCATTGTGCAGGGCATTGAACGTGTGGAAGAACTCCTCGAGGGTCTGCTCCTTGCCCTGGAGGAACTGGATGTCATCGATCAACAACACGTCGACCTCGCGGTACTGGCGCTTGAAGCTCAACGAACGGTCATCACGGATCGAGTTGATGAAGTCATTGGTGAACTCCTCGGAGTTCACATAGCGCACCCGAGTTTGTGGCTTGAGGTGACGGGTGTAGTGGCCAATCGCATGGAGGAGGTGAGTCTTGCCCAGCCCGGAGTCTCCGTAGATGAAGAGCGGGTTGTAGGTCTTACCAGGAGATTCGGCGACGGCGAGGGCGGCCGCGTGGGCGAATCGGTTCGACGAACCAATCACGAAGGTGTCAAAGGTGTAGCGAGGATTGAGATGTGGGTCTTCAACCTCAGCGGGCGCAGGCTTGGAAGGGGCCGATGTCGTGACTGGGCGGGCAACACTGACGTCGTCGTCCTCTTGGGCGACCGGCTGTGGGGGAGTGACCGACGCGTCGACAGTCACGGCAATACGTACGTCACGGCCGAGTGCTTCTGACAACGCAGCTGTCAGGCCCGGCCTGAGCGTCGATTCCACATAGTTCTTGGTGAAGTCTTCGGCAACGGCGAGGAACACGTTGTCTTCAACGATTGCCAAGGGCTTGATCAGACGGATGAACGACTGTTGCTGTGCCGTGACCGTATCGTCTTGGGACAATCGGGATGTCGTTCGAGCCCAGATGGCTTCGATCGAATCCTGATCTTTGTCGTCCGCCATCAAGTCCTCCTCTGACGCGTGTTTATCCCCACAGTTGTGCACAGGTGGTTGATAGCGTGTCACGCATTCGTTACCCGGTATCGGCGTGTCGCTCCCAAACGAGCGCTGCCGTGTGGGGGAGCCTATCTTGTTCACCGACGTGAACCAATTGGTTCTCCACGGATTTGACCCGCGCCACATGTGCGCGTAGCGTTAGTGCGCTGATTTACTCAAGCCCCAACGAACGTCATGGAGTACCCCGTGAGCAAGCGGACATACCAGCCGAACAACCGCAAGCGCGCTAAGACGCACGGCTTCCGCCTGCGCATGCGGACGCGTGCCGGCCGAGCAATTCTCGCTACGCGTCGCCGCAAGGGCCGCGCAAAGCTGTCGGCGTAAGGTGCTTCCGGCCACCCATCGAATGTCGTCGGCTGCGGACTTCCAGTCCGTGATGCGCCGAGGCACTAAGAGTGGCCGGTCCACCGTCGTCGTCTATATCAAGCAAACCGGCAATGCTTCGAGCATGGCCGGTTTCGCTGTATCCAAGGCCGTGGGAGGTGCCGTGATTCGCAACCGCGTCAAGCGTCGTTTGCGTGCCATCATGGCTACCCTTCTGCCGACGCTTCCTCAGGGAACGTCCGTAGTTGTCCGGGCCCTCCCTGCGAGCGCATCGGTAGATTACCAGGGACTTTACTCTGATGTTCACGGTGCCCTGCGGTCGGCAATGCGAAAAGCAGTGACCGCATGAACTCGCGTTCCCTCGGCCGCGCTGTGCTGAGTGTTCCGAGATACACCCTCATCGGAGTGATCCGTTTTTACCAGCTGGTGATCTCACCCCTGACGGGACCGCGCTGCAAGTACTACCCCTCGTGTTCTCACTACGGACTCGCGGCAGTGCGCGAACATGGCGCACTCGTCGGATTCGTTCTCGGTGCATGGCGTGTACTGCGTTGCAATCCGTGGAGTCACGGCGGCGTCGATGACGTACCTTTGCGTGGCGAACCGCTCTTCCGTCGACAGTCCTCAACTTCCCCTGAGGCCGCGGCCTCGCTCGTGCAATCGTAAGGATCTCTGAAGCGTATGTTTGATACGATCATGTACCCGCTTGAGTGGTGTGTGGCGAACATCATGGTGCTCTGGCACTGGCTGTTCACTGCAATGGGACTCGAGTCAGACTCAGGCGCGGCCTGGTCGCTCGCAATCGTGGGACTCGTTGTCACGATTCGTATTCTGCTCATTCCCCTGTTCGTCAAGCAGATTAAGTCGCAGCGCGCTATGCAGCTGTTGGCGCCGGAGATGAAGCAGATCCAGGCCAAGTACAAGGGCAAAAAGGATCAGGCATCTCGCGAAGCGATGCAGCGCGAAACCATGGCGCTGTATGCCAAACACAAGACAAATCCGTTCTCATCCTGTCTTCCAATTCTGGTTCAGGCACCTATCTTCTTCGCGCTGTTCCGAGTGCTGAACTACCGCATCGAAGGTGTCGACGAGGCCAAGCCCATTGGACTCTTGACCACTGAACTTGCCGTGGAAGCACACGATGCAACACTGTTCGGCGCCAAGCTTTCCGACACGCTCGTGGGTCAGTGGGGCTCGGGGAACCCTGCTCCCATCATCGTTTCGATCGTTCTGATCATCATGATGGTGGCAACGACGTTCACCACCCAGCACCAGATCACGCGTAAGAACATGCCCGCCTCGGCGCTCGAAGGACCGATGGCTCAGCAGCAGAAGGTACTGATGTACGCACTGCCCTTTATCTTCGTGATCACCGGTCCGAACTTCCCTGTGGGTGTGCTGATCTACTGGACCACGACCAACTTGTGGACCATGGGACAGCAGTACTACGTCATCAAGCGCAACCCGACGCCGGGGTCAGCCGCCGCACTCCAGTTGCAGGAGAAAAAGGAAGCAAAGGCGCGCCGCAAAGGTCAAGTGATCGAGGCAGCAAGCGAAGACGTCACAGACGAGTCCGACTCGAAGAAGAGCGGCCAGCGCCAGCAGCCAAAGAAGGGTGCACCTCGTTCACAGCGCAAGAAGGGCGCTCCTTCAACTGATCCAAAGAACTCTTCACCAGACGCATCGGAGGACTCAGAGTCCTCCGACACCAAAGACAAGAAGGACCAAGATGACTGAGAACACCAAGGACAGCCTTGAGGCCGAGGGCGACATCGCCGCGGATTTCCTCGAGGAACTGCTCGACATTCTCGACATGGATGGCGACATCGATATTTCTGTTGAGGCGGGGCGCGCGAAGGTCGCCGTAGTTTCGGAAGGTCCTAACCAGGATCTCAAGAGGCTGGTGGGTCCCGACGGAGAAGTACTCGATGCTTTGCAGGATCTGACTCGGCTCGCAGTTCAATCGGAAACAGCACAACTGAGCCGACTGATGCTGGACGTCGCGGACTTCCGCGCAGGCCGCAAGGAACGTCTGGCCGAGCAGGCGCGTACTGCCATTGGTGAAGTACGCGAGACGGGACAGAAGGTTGCCCTCGAACCCATGAACGCCTTTGAGCGCAAGGTCGTTCACGATGTGGTGTTGGAAGCGGGACTCTCGTCGGAGTCTGAGGGAGAAGACCCCAACCGTCACGTGGTGGTTCTTCCCGCTTCGTAGTCTTAGTCTGTTTCACGTGAAACATCGTCTTAGGTCGGCGTTTCACGTGAAACATGCGCGGTGAATACGACAGCGACAGCTGCAGAGTGACCTGTACGCGAAGTGAATGAGTAAGGGATCAGAGGGAGGGAATCCGATGAGTGAAAACGAGGAAGTGCCCGCCGAGTTGCGCACACTTGCGAACGACCCTCTTGAAGGTGATCCCGCAGTCGCAGAGTTCTTCGGTGACTCTTTTGAACGAGTAGAGTCGTTTGCGAATCTGCTTGCCGACCAAGGAGTGTTGCGTGGGCTGATTGGTCCTCGCGAACTTACTCGTATCTGGGAACGTCACATTCTGAACTCTGCTGCGGTAGTTCCCTTTCTTGGCACGGGCACCATCGTCGATGTCGGCTCGGGTGCAGGTTTGCCCGGGCTAGTCATTGCAGCGATGCTGCCTGAGCGCACCGTGGTTCTCGTTGAACCCATGGAGCGGCGGACCGCCTGGCTGTTTGAGGCGGCTGAGCGATGTGGCATCGACAACGCCATCGTGGTGCGCGGTCGTGCTGAAGAGGTTCGCGAAAGCGTTGAAGCTGATGTGGTCACTGCGCGTGCCGTAGCCTCGATCGACAAATTAGTGAAGTGGTGTGCTCCGCTGCTGTCCGACCAGGGCTCCATGGCTTTCCTCAAAGGTCGTTCGGCACCGGACGAACTTGAGCGAGCGAAGTATGTTTTGCGACGCGCCGGCCTTGTGGGGGAGGTTCATGACGCTGCCACGCTCGCTAGCGTTGAGCCCACAACGGTTGTGACGCTCACACGAGCCTAAACTCCCCAAATTCCACTCCGGCGGATGTGCTAGAAATCGCTCAGAATCGCTCTCACACAACTTTTTGGCTCGAAGTCGCGCGGTTCGCATGCTCACGATGGCTTGAATTGCGGCTCTGAGAACTGACGGCAGACCACCGTGCGCCCGTGAGGCGACTCAGCTGAGTCCTGGAGGTGAGCCACGTTTGCCTCAGAACTGGATTCCTCGTCTGTGCGAGACTCGGATTTGGGGGCCGGTTGGGGTTGGTGGTCTGTTCGCGTTGGTGGACCGTTCGATTGAGAGACTGCGTGTTGGGGTGAGACTTTGTGTGGGGTGAAGCTTCGCGTGGGGGAGATGGCTCGGGTTCGAAGAACTCGTCTGAGGAGAACGTGCGAGATTCGCGGTAGGAATCCCTGGTCCGTTGATGCCGGGATTCCACGTTGGCACTTCTTATCGTGACCCCGGGATGTGGCGATCCCGGAACAACTCAGTTGTCTGAACCTTCATGCGGGATATCTCGACGCGTGCAATGTCGGGGTCGTCGTCCGATGGCACACATCGTAGGACAGGTCGCAAGCGTTGACGGTGCATGCGTGGAGGATGGGTGCATAGAAAGTGGAAGCATGGAGGGTAGCTGCGTGGAGGTTGCCTGCATGGACCGGTCGTGTGCGGCGACGTGATTCCTCCGGTGTGGTCAAGTCGTTGTTGTTGAGCCAACTGTTCAACGTCTGCTCGGGTATGCCGAGATACATATTTGTAGGGCCCGCGTATTGCAGAGCAACGCAGCGTGAGCACGCGGCCCTCGGTCGGCAGTTGCTCGCGTCTTCATTTGTCGGACAGGTATGTAACGCCGGGGGAGTGGCTACAGGCGAGTATCGCGAATCAACTCCGTAGCGTGCTGCTCATGGGATTCGACGCAGCGTGCGCACCGATAAAGGTGTGCGAGCTACGCCCCCATCATTGCGGTGGCCCGACGTGGTGCCGCCACGTGTCTTCCACTACCTGAGGTGTGAAGGTGTGCGGTTCATGGTGTGTGGCTTTCACACGGGCGCAGGCGCTAGGGCCCTCGGTAATGAAGAGCGCTTGACATCGTGGCAAAAGCAAAGGGAAGGTGGGGCCCGATGTAGTCGAGCGAGGTGACAGTCGGGGACATGATTCGTGGCGGGTAGTGCGGACTCGCGCCGAATCATGTTGATGTTGTTCACAAAGTTATCCACAGGCATTTTGTGCGTAAACCGCTAGTTATGCACCGAGTTCTCCCCAGGAGAAAGGTGGCACCTGGATGCTCTACATATCAAGTGTGACCTCAGCGTGACGTGGTCGCAGTCACCAGAATGTTGCGCCCGCGCCCCACTGCTTGACGCTAATCTCGCGTTGCTTGAGTTGGCCCTCCCGGGCCCCAGCGAGGCACCTTGAAAGCAGGTCACGGATTCTTTCGCGGACGGGATCAACTTCGAGTCAGTTCTTGGTTTCACGTGAAACATGAATCGTTGCCCACGCCGTGCTGCACGGGGATGCCCTAGAGCCGTGGCGACCCGTGGCCCACGTGATGGCAATGCCATATTCACTAGGGGCAAGGGTAGTCGACCTAGGGGAGCGCGGGTATCGACATGGGTAGACGGGGCGCCGGCGCGCAGGTGTTCAGGCTTCTCCGCGGGGATGGAGGTGTCACGAACGACGGCGGGTGCGCCACTGGTGGATTTGGTCGGCAAAGAGTGGGTGTGGTCTTTGACCCACAGAGGGAGTCCTGACTGACGGAGAGCACAGCGAGCCCGGATGGAACGGCAAGCGCTCATGGAGATAGGTGATGTGTTTCACGTGAAACAGTCAGACCACGTTATCCCTACGCGTGCAAAGGCGCTGCAATGAGGATGGGTTGCGACCCAGTGGGAACCCGGTCTGGTCTAGCGGGTTGGCGCCCCCTGTCGTGATCTGAACCTGGAGCAATTGGCACCGGAGACAGATTAGTATGGGACAGGCGACCGTAAGCGTGGCACAGCTCCAAGGTGGAGTGCCCGCGAGTGGGAGGTATCGCTACGGGGGAGCGTGCGCGGGTGTGGCGCATCGCTAAGGAGGTGTTCAGCGCCAGTGGGCAATCTTCACAGAGGAAGGGGTGGACACATGAGAGGCATTGCTTTCGGGGCGGATGGGCAACCGAGCGCACAGGGCGCGACCCGCAGGGAACTGCGGCGTGCTGGTCACCCGCAGTCCCGAGATGAACGATTCACAGCACACACACTTGGGTCGCCATGCCGAGGACCTGCTGCTCCAGCGCGCAACCCGTCACCGTCGCACGAGCGTGCGCAAGGGTGCCAGCAGAGAGACCAGCACATCACGGCAGAGAGAGCCGTACATCGCGGAGTAGGAAGCACTGCGTGAACGCACCCGTTGCTACGGGGAACCACTTTGCGCTGGGAGAGGCCATCGAGAGGACCTGCCCCTCTTCAATCCTTTCTTCAGCGCTTCCTGCGAGGTGGAGATCCTCGGCGTGTGGGGACGAGGTTGCATACAATTCCAACGGCGAGTACGGCCACCGAGCCCAAGAACTGGGCCTGCTGTGGCGCCGCCATTGCACGCTTTGGGGCACCACGAACACGTACAAATCACCTGTAGATACGGGCAATTCAACACGGTTTCGAGGTGGACCCTGAGGCGTGAACAGGTAGAGTGCATAGTCGTACCGGAAACCAAACACGGCGCTCATGTTTCACGTGAAACAAGGGCGATCTGACAGGGAGTGTGTGTGAGCGTCGAACAGAAGGGCACCGGCCCGAGCTCGCAAGTGGATGCCGCCACTAACCAATCCGGACCCGGGGGGGACGTTTCACGTGAAACCCACGACGCCTTCCAGGGCATGGATGACGATGCTGGGAGCCCGTTGGCTAACGAGATGATCGAAACCGAACGTCAGCGCAAGGCGCTTGAATCGGCTCACTTCCCGCGGCCCAAGCAGACACGGATCTTCGCGGTTTCGAACCAGAAGGGCGGAGTGGGGAAGACCACCACATCCGTCAACGTCGCGGCAGCACTGGCACAGCGCGGTGCGAATGTGCTCGTCATTGACGCTGACCCACAGGGCAATGCCTCGACAGCATTAGGCGTGGATCACCGCGAGGGAACTCCGTCAATTTACGACGTGCTCCTTAACGACACTCCGATGGCGAAGGTCGCCAAGCGTAGTAGCGAGATCCCGACATTGTGGTGTGTCCCCGCAACGATTGACCTGGCGGGCGCTGATATTGAGCTTGTCTCTGTAGTGCGGCGCGAGTTCCGCTTGCATGACGCACTGATGGAGTTGATGGAGGGCCCGGGTAAGAACCTCGATTACATCTTCATCGATTGCCCACCTAGCCTTGGGTTGCTGACCTTGAATGCCATGGTCGTGGCGCAAGAGATCTTGATCCCTATCCAATGCGAGTACTACGCACTAGAAGGGCTTACCCAGCTCATCAAGACCGTAGAGATGGTGCGCAAGCATCTCAACAAGAACCTTGATCTCTCCACCATCGTGTTGACGATGTACGACGGCCGGACAAACCTGGCACGTGAGGTCGCTGAGGAGGTTCGCTCCCACTTTGCTGAGCAGACACTCACGCAGACCGTGCCACGTTCAGTCAGGGTCTCCGAGGCCCCGAGCTTTGGACGTACCGTCATTACCCACGACCCACACTCCAGTGGGGCAGTGGCCTACCTATCTGTAGCCAAAGAAATTGCCGAGCGCGGTGTAGCCGCAGAGCACAACGAGAGGGACATGGCGTGAGCGCAGCGAAGAGGGGACTGGGCCGTGGCCTGGGTGCACTGATTCCAGAAGCACCGGCACAAGAGCCCGCCACCACGGACGTAGCCAGTAGCGATACTGGCGAAGCTGCATCAGGTAAGGACACGGCTACCGCAACCAAGCAACGGCCACGCGACGTCTTCTTCAGTTCCCCTGCGCAGGAGCCAAAGGAGGAACTGCTCCCAGTTCCCGGCGCCACTTTTGCACACATCGATGTCTCGGGAGTGGTTCCGAACCCACGCCAGCCCCGCGCTGTCTTCGACGAAGATGCCCTCGCCGAGCTTGTCGGATCCATCAAGGAAATCGGCGTCCTACAGCCCATCGTGGTGCGTACGCTCCCTTCGGGCGGGCATGAACTGATCATGGGCGAAAGGCGCCTTCGTGCGTCAAAGGAAGCCGGGCTCGACCTAATCCCGGCCATTGTCAGGAATACCGACGACAATGACATGCTGCGCGACGCCCTCGTCGAGAACCTCCACCGCAGTCAGCTCAACCCCCTCGAAGAAGCGGCGGCTTACCAACAGCTCCTCGAGGACTTCGACATCACCCACGAGCAGTTGGCGGAACGTATCTCTCGCTCTCGCCCACAGATCTCCAACACATTGCGCTTGCTGAGGCTCCCACCTGTCGTGCAGCGCCGCGTGGCAGCCGGAGTGCTCTCAGCGGGTCACGCGCGGGCGCTACTGGGCCTTGAAGATGCAGATCAGATGGAGCGGCTCGCACAAAGGATCGTTGCCGAAGGCCTCTCCGTGCGGGCGACCGAGGAAGCCGTCACTCTCGGCATGGAGGACGAGCCGAAGAAGAAGGGCAGTGTGCGTCCCGGTGGACGCACTCCCGCGCTGGATGACCTCGGTTCCCGACTCGGTGACCGCTTTGACACGCGCGTGAAGGTGCAGCTCGGGAAGTCGAAGGGGCGAATCACCATCGAGTTCGCCACCGTTGACGACCTCAACCGCATTATTCGCGAGATTGACCCAAGTGACCCAGGTTTGGCGGGCTAACGCTGACAAGTCCGGAAGACACAGACGCCGCAGGTGAGGACCAAAAGGTCCATCTACCTGCGGCGATACTGTTTCTGGTTTAGGAGAAGGGCGTGAGCCTCTTCTCATATAGATAAAAGGCGCTAGCCGCGTCCGTGGCGCTCAAGCGCGTGTTGAGCAATTCCCGAATAGACGCTGGCGAGGTCCCGACCATCAGCCTCGACGGCTTGAGGGAACAGGGAGGTCTCGGTCATTCCAGGAGCGACGTTGATATCGACAACCTGCGCCACGCCTTCCTCATCGAGAATGATGTCGATGCGCGAAAGATCACGAAGGTGAAGAAGTCGGTGGACCTCGAGCGCCGCACGCGTCACCTCGGCTGACTGTGCATCATCGAGACGTGCAGGTGCGAAGTACTCCACACGCCCCGCGTTGTATCGCGCGTCGAAGTCGTATGGTCCGTTGGCCGAGATCTCCACGGGTGGGAGTGCGGCGGCATCAGCGCCGGTACCTAGGATTGACACCGCGACTTCGGTGCCCGTCACCGCCTTCTCAATGAGAGCCGTCGCGTCGTATGCAAAGCAGTGCACCAGTGCACGGTTCAGCTCGGCACGCTCCTGCACAATGGAAACTCCGAGAGCAGAACCGCCACGTGCAGGTTTGATGGCAAGCGGCAGGCCCAGTTTGTGAACCACGGCATCCATCACCTGCTCGGCGCCCACTTCACGGAACAAAGACTGGGGGAGGGTCACGTACTCAGGCGTAGAGACGGTGGAGCGACTCATGACTGCCTTGGCGACGGGCTTCACCCATGCCACTCGCGCCGTACGCGCCTCAGTGCCGACGTAGGGCACGTCAAGCATCTCCAGGAGACCCTGGAGTGAACCATCCTCGCCAGAGGCCCCATGCAGCATCGGCCATACGACGCCGTCACCCAACTCCTTGACTGCAGGAATCAAGTCGGAGTCGACATCGTGCACCGTGACCTTCGCGCCCGCGTGACGCAGCGCCTCTTGAACACGCCTACCTGAGCGGATGGAAACATCACGCTCGTGCGACAACCCACCGGAAAGTACCAGGACATTCATGAGATCTCCCATTGCTACGCGAGGTCGGGTGAAGGGAAGTCAACGGCGTCGCCACGGCCTTTGCCGGCGACCCCAAAGAGGTTCACGGTTTCCATCTCTGCCTCCACCACCGACGCGAGCCGGCGGACGCCCTCGCGGATGCGTTCGGGCGTGGGATAGCAGTACGACAACCGCATATGGGTGGAACCCTGGCCGTCGAAGTAGAACGCGGTTCCAGGGACGTAGGCCACACGCGCGGTGACGGCCCGGGGGAGCATCGACTTAGCATCGAGGCCCTCGGGAAGCTTGACCCAGACGTAGAAGCCCCCGTCAGGGACGTTCCACGACGCCTGGGGTAGGTGCTCCTCAAGAGCCGAGATCATTGCATCACGGCGTTCGCGGTACTGCTCGCGGAATTTCTTGATCTGTCCCTGCCAGTCCGAATGATCCAGATATGTGCGGATCGCCAACTGGGAAGCGTTCGAAGGGGACAGGATGGCGGCTTCCGATGCGAGCACGAGCTTCTCGCGCACTGCGTGAGGCGCTACCGCCCAACCCACGCGGTACCCGGGAGCGAAAGTCTTGGAGAAGGACCCCAGATAGATGACGCCTTCCTCACTCAACGAACGCAAGGCCGGCAGGGGCTCGCGATCGAATCCCAACAGGCCGTAAGGGTTGTCCTCAAGAATGAGCACCCCATGGCGCTTGCAGATATCGACGACCTCCTGACGCCGCGAGAGCGCCAGTGTGACACCGCCAGGGTTGTGATAGTTCGGGACGGTGTAGAGGAACTTGACCCTGCGTCCAGCAGCCTTGACCTCGGTAAGAACCCGGTCCAGCTCGGCAGGGATCAAGCCGTCAGCATCCATAGCCACGTGCTCGACATCTGCCTCGTGGGCACGGAACACGCCAAGGGCCCCCACATAGGACGGCGCCTCCGCGACCACGACATCGCCGGGATCCAAGAACACCGTGGAGACCAAATCCAGGGCCTGCTGTGAGCCGGTGGTGACAACAACATCGTCCGGATGCGCCGAGATCGCCTCAAGAGCCATGACCTCGGTGATCTGTTCACGCAACCCCTCGTCGCCTTGTCCGGATCCGTACTGAAGTGCTACCTCGCCCTGCTCGACAATGAGACGACGAGACATCTCCCCAATCTCTTCGAGGGGCAGACCGCCGATGTAGGGCATGCCGCCAGCAAGAGACACCACCTCAGGGCGGTTCGCTACAGCGAACAGCGCACGAATCTCCGACGCTCTCATCCGGTGGGCGCGCGCGGCGTACGCATCGAACCAAGGATCGAGTCGGGTGCCGTGACGGTCGGATGTGCTCATGGGGGTCAGTCTTTCATGTGTTGGGATGCGGACATGCGAAAGGCCGGGGTCTCAATGACCCCGGCCCCACACAAATGAATCAGTGGATTAGCCGAGGACCTCATCAAAAAGTGCCGCCAGGGCAGGCTTGGGCTTGGCGCCCGAAACGGACTTCACAACCTCGCCACCCTTGAAGAAAGTCATGGTGGGAATGGACGTGACGCCGTAGGCCATGGCCAGTTGCGGGTTTGCGTCAGTGTCGACCTTGACGACCTTAATGCGGCCCGCGTACTCGGCAGCCAGCTCATCAAGAACAGGAGCAACCGCGCGGCACGGGCCGCACCAGGTTGCCCAAAAGTCCACAATCACAGGCACCGACGAGTCGATGACCTCGTTCTGGAAAGAATCCTCCGTGGCGGCAACAGGCGCAGCAGGCAAGGCTGCCGCGGGTGCCTCAGTGACAGCAGGAACGGCCTCGTCACCGCTCGTGGCGGCATCGGCGAGGTTGTCGAGGAAGTGCTGTGCATCCAGGGCGGCGGAGCAACCGGAACCAGCCGCGGTGATGGCCTGGCGGTAGCGGTTGTCGACCAAGTCGCCACACGCAAACACTCCGGAGACGTTGGTCGCTGTGGTGCGGCCTTCGACGAGGACGTAGCCCTCAGCATCGGTGTCGACAACTCCGGTGAGGAGTTCCGAACGAGGAATGTGGCCAATGGCGACGAACATTCCAGTCGCGGCGATGGTCTTCTCTTCGCCAGAGATACGGTCGCGCACCTGTACGCCCGAGAGCTTGTCTTCACCTTCAAGGCCAACAACGTCGGCGTTCCACACGAACTCGATTTTCGGGTCGTTCTTGGCACGGTCGGCCATGATCTTCGAGGCCCGAAGCTCATCGCGGCGGTGAACGATCGTCACCTTGGAGGCAAAGCGGGTCAGGAAGGTCGCTTCTTCCATGGCGGAGTCGCCACCACCGATGACCACCACTTCCTGGTCACGGAAGAAGAACCCGTCGCAGGTCGCACACCAGGAAACGCCCTTGCCGGAGAGGCGCTTCTCATCGTCAAGGCCGAGTTCCCGGTACGCCGAGCCCGTTGCCAAGATGACGGAGTGCGCCGAGTACTCCTTGCCGAGTCCCGTCTTGACGGTCTTGACGTCGCCCTCAAGCGACATCTCGGTCACATCGTCGAACTCGATCTGCGCACCAAAGCGCTCAGCCTGGCCCTGGAGAGTCTCCATGAGCTCCGGACCCTGAATTCCTTCAACAAAGCCGGGGAAGTTCTCGACCTCAGTGGTGTTCATCAGTGCACCACCAGCCGTCACGGATCCTGCAACAACCAACGGGTCAAGTCCCGCGCGTGCAGCATAGATAGCGGCCGTGTAGCCGGCAGGGCCGGATCCCACGATGATCAGGTTGCGAGTCTCGCTCACGGTGTTTCCTTACATAACGACGGCGGAGAGTGCGTTTGCGCTCACCCATTGAACAGATCGTAGACGGCGTATCTTCCCGCTCCAACATGAAGAGTTCGTGATCTAGCCCTCTTCGGGTGGCTCTGGGCTGGGCGAGGGATAAGGCTCGACTGAGTACGTGAAGCTGGGGTACGGGTTCGGCGTTTGGTCGACCGTGGCCGAATCGGGGGTTGTGGTGAATGACTTGAACGCCAACACCAGGATGATGACGAGTGCCACGAAGGTCAGGGACAGCACGATGGGACCTGCGTTGAGGGGCCCCGATCGTTGGGCGCGGGCATGCGCACGCACGTGAGCCGCTTCGATGGCCTCGGAGCCGGGCCACCACCGATGCAGTGTGCCCGTGACGAACTCGACGAACGATGGCTTGTGTTCAGCATTCTGGGCGTCGACGATGGTGTTCCACGCCCGGATCGGTTCCTCTTTGGGGTCCGGGGGAGGGAGTTCGGAATCATCGACCTCTTCGGGAGCAGACGCGATCACGCGTGCGCGCATCCAGCGGTCGTCCACCATGGCGGCTGCTGCGGCGATGGTTTCGACAGTCACACCGATGTCTGACGGTTCCAGGGGCAGAAGTGACTGGTCTTCGCCTTCGGGTGCCACGGTGGGAACCGTCAATGAGGACACCGGAGACGGTGGCGTGGCGGCGGAGGCGGGGGACAGGACTGAAATGGCCGATGGTGCGGCCGTAGCGATTGCGGCCTTGCGTAGCGCGCCGGCTGGGGGCACGCCGAGGTCACGGATCAGGGCGGAGAGGGTGGTGGGAACCTCCCCAGCTTGGTATCTCGCGAGACGGGCGGATTCGACCGAAGTATCCTCTTCGACCTCGTGTTCGATGTCGTCGGCGTCAGACTCGGTGCCGTCAGACCGGTCACCATCAGATTCAGTGCCGTCACGTTCGGACTCGACGCTTCCAGCTTCCGACTCAGCAACGGCATCGGTGCCAGTCACGATGCTGACGTAGATTGCAGCGAGTGCACGGACGTCGGCTTCCTCCGAGATCTCTTCGATCTCGTCATGAGCCAAGGCCACGGGCCCGTCAACACCCCAGCCTGTGACGATGACGCGCCCCGAGGGCGACACCAACAGCGAGGAAAGGGTCAACGCACCGTGAGACGTCCCCTGCGCGCCGGCCACCGAGAGAGCCCGCGCAGCTTCAGACACGAGTGCACTCGCCACATCAGCCGACGTGTGGCCCTTGGCGACGATGTCGGCCGCACTGACGCCACGCGGGCGTTCCGACACGACGTAGATCAGCGATGCGCCATCTTCGGAGTGCCTGCCGCTGGAAACGATGCGGGCAAAGCGGGCGTCACGTACCTGCGCCGCGCGCACCGAAGCCTGTCGAATTCGAGCACTTGATTCGCCGCGGACAAGGTCGACGGTGACCTTTTGAGCAAGTCGGGAATCCTCAGCAATCCAGCGTTCGGTGTGTGCGGGAGCGTCCTCTACCGGGTTCACCAAGGTAAAACGCCGTCCTAGCGTCGTACCTGGTTTCACCGTGATGGCTCCTTCAGCCGGGGGAGTGAGGGAATGACCACCATCATAGAACGCGGGCGGCGTTAGTTGCGGCGGATTTTGCGCATCAGTGGTGCAACAGCCTCATCGAACTCGCTGACGTGAAGAAGTTTGAGCATCGCAGCGTAGACCGCCAACATCACCGAGCCAATAATGATCACGCATGCGACAGCCGTGAAGAGTCCGCCCCATCCGCTCAGGGACTCTGCGGCAGGCGCGAATCGCACTGCGACGAGCCCCACGACCCCGGCAACGAGTCCAGCAACAAGTGCACGCACATGGGTGCGCAACACCCGTGCGCCACCGCCACCGCCGAGGCGCCTGCGTAAGCCGCCAACGCGCAAGAGGACGCCGGTCCAGTTGCTGAGCGCCATGCCGAACGCGACACCTACCGTCCACCAGCGGGGATCCGTGAAGAGTTGGAAGGCGTAGGCAGTCGCGATCCATACCAGTGCCATTGGAATGTGCATGAGGAAGATGGCGCGCGCTTCCTCAAGCGCAAAGTACAGCCGTTTGATCATCACGGTGGCGCCCAAGGGAACCAGCCCCAGCATCATCACCATCAGCACTTGGGAGATCGCAATCACGTCGTCGCCACTGACGGTGGGGATCGCTGCACGCGTGATGAGGGGCGCCAACACCAGCATCGCGATCGTGGCAAAGATGGTGAACACTCCCGTGACTCGGAGGCCGCGGGACGTTCCTGCTCGCAAGGCGGGGATGTTGCCGGTGACGGCGAATCTAGCCATGCCGGTGTACATCGCAGTGATGAGGGACACCGTGACGAGTGAATGCGGCACCATGTACAGCGACATCGCTTGAAAATATGCCGCGTTGCTGGCGACGATGTCGGGGCTGGCGGCGACGGCGGCGGCAGCGCTGACGCGGGTCACGAGGGTGACGGCCACCTGCTCCACGAGGACCGCTGCGAGGGACCACTTTGCGATGGTGCCCACGACGGCAAGTTCGCCCTTGGGGCCTTTCCATTGCCAACGCCAGCGATATCCGCCGCGGACCATGGGAACGATGAGGATGAGCGCTTGAGCCGCGATTCCGAGTGTGGCGAAGCCCGCGAGCAGCGCAATTCTGTCGGGGGTCCAGTCGGAGATGTTGGCGAGGTCTTCAGCTGTGGAGGCTGGCTCGATGAAGGGACCAAACACCCACAGGTAGATGCCAAGTCCAATGATGGCGACCACGTTATTGAGTGCGGGCGCCCACATGAAGGGACCGAACTGCTCGCGCGAGTTGAGGACTTCGCCAAGCAGGGTGTACACGCAGTAGAAAAACAGCTGCGGAATGCACCAGTAGGAGAAGGCGGTGGCCAACGCCACCATTTCTGGAGGCCAGTTGTGGGTGTACAGGTGGACCCACAACTGGGCGCTCAAGGTCGCGATGATGGTGATGGCGAGGGAGAGCACGCCGCCGATGGTCAGGATGCGGTCCACGGTCCGCTTTCCCCCAGGGCGAGCGAACGCCTTCACCATTTGTGGCACCAGCACGGCGTTGAGGACTCCGGCTGCAAGGATCGCGAACATGACGTTGGGCAGCCGGTTCGCGATGTCGTATGCGTTCGCCGCTACGGATGTCGCTCCGATGGCCGCGACTAGCAGGGCGTTTCGGGCAAAGCCAAGTCCACGAGATGTCGCGGTGCCGGCGACCATGACCGCGGAGTTGCGGCTGAGTGACTTGCGTGGAGGTGCTGGCATGGCGTCAGCGTCACCGGTCTCGTCCGGTTCTGCGGGGTCGACGCTAGTCACGGGACACCTGGCCCTTGTGGCCATCATCGGCACTAGTGTCCTCACGTGACGCGCTCTCAGCGTCAGGCTCTGCGGTACCTGACGAGTCTGCGCCGCGTTCGGACGCTTCCTCTGAGTCGTTCTCGATCTCGACGTCCCCCGTCTGCGGAGCGGCGTCGGTGCGGGTGTCCTTGCGGCCACGGCGGATGGTGCGGATGATTCCCGCAATCAAGAGCAGCACCAGAAGACCGGTGAAAACGAGAGTTGCTGCGGTGCCCCAGTCGGCGCGGACACGGATGGAGAACTGCTGATCGTCGGTCAGTGCGACGCCGTCGGGTGACTCAAGATGGGCGGTCATGTCCACATTGGCGTAGGACACAGCGGAGACGTGAACGAGCGCTTGGCGAGTCTCACCGGCAGGAACTTCAACCGTAGGGGAGTCCAGCACCGTCAGGTTGGGGGAGTTTGAGGCCAGGACCACGCTGACGGCCACATCCCAGTCAAGCTCGTTGTTGACGGTGAGGGGTACTTCGCCGTCCTCTGACAGCAAGTTGAGGTCGGACCCTGAAGCGATCGACACTGAGTTCAGTGTGGTCGCGGTGTCTGACAGTGCGGCGTTCGTCAGGCTCGTGTGCGCGTCAGGTGTGAGGCGAGCGGAGAGTCGCACGGCGTCAGTGAGGACTGACCCCCATGCGTCGTACGCGTCCTGCGGCATCGTCGTGGCGGTTGCGAGGGTGGCGAGTGGGTCCAACTCGTCTCCGAGCGCAGCCACATAGTCCGCAGGAGCATCGGACTCTTCACCCGCGGTGGCAGGAACGGAGAGGGAGCGTGGTGCTGCCTCACCGAGGATGTCCGTCAATCCGGTGGGCGTCGTCCAGGGAAGTTCCTCGAAGTCCTCGATGAGTGTGGGGGTCGACGTGGATGTCTGCCACCTAGACCCGGGTGCGACAAGGGCGGAGGGGTTGCCGTCCAATGCGAGGAGCGCCGACTCGGCAACGACTCGACTCCACTGCGCAACCGTCCCTGGCCGGTATGACTCGATTGCTTCCGTGAGACCCGCACTGGGGATCAGGACCGGGATGGAGTCATCGCCAATGGGGACCGTCGCCACGGGAAGGTCTCCAGCATCCGCTCGCAGCGTCTCGATCTCCGCAGTGTCGTGTGAAACCAGCAGCGCTTGAGCACCGGCATTGTGGGCGAGTGTTGCGGTTGACTGGTCGACGACCGGAACGGGCGCGATCCATCCTGGGTCGAGGGAGGACGCGAGGGACGATGCTGGCGTTCGTTGGAGAGCGAAGGACAGGAGGCGGGGGTCTTCGGCGTGGGCGAGGGACGTGATGTCTGGATTGCCGGAGGGTAGCCACCAGGTGTCGCGTTCGAAGAGGTTCGCGTCAAACACCATGGGGTTCGTGAGTGTGGTCGGGTCGACCGCGAGTGATGCTGAACTGTCCTCGATGGCAGAGACAATCTGGCCTGTCGTAATGGTGTCGGTGCTGGTCGACGCCAAGAAGCCCGTCTTGAGGGCCGGGATGTCGCCTTCCGTCCACGTGAACGCCACCGCGTCGACCTGCGACGTCCCTTGATCGGAGACAACGGCAACTGTCATGCCGTACACCCCGGCGGCGGAGCCGAGGTCGACGTCGTCTCCAGTGACCATGAAGGTAGTGCTTTGACGAGGGCTGAGCGTGCGCCCGACCGGAACTTCCTCTGCGGCGTCCCCGCCCTCGTCCTCACTCCCAGCATCGTCCGTTTGCGGTTCTTCTTCGTCTGGCACCACGAGTTCTGGATCTCGCGCTTGCTCCACGACGGAGAACGCACTGGGATCCTCGAGGAAGGCGGCAAGCTCCGCACTCGAGCCGAGGGGTTGTGCCGTGGTTGATACCACCACGGAAGCGCCGGTGATCTCGTTCACGGAACCGTTGGTGGCGCGCACCTGGGCGCTGAGGGCCGATGCCCGGTCAGAGGATGCACTGAAGTCGACCAGGGTGGCGGTAAGTCCCGAAATTTCGGTAGCGACGGTAGGCGCTGGGGGCACCGGTGTCGTGGCAGCGTTCTGTGCCACCGGTGCTGCTGTGGCTGCCGACGCTGCGGTCATCGCTGCGATCGCGAGGACAGCAGCGCTCCAGACGCGCGCGCTCACTGCTCAGGACGGAGCAACCGGATGGCCGCCTGAGCCATCTTTCGCTCGTTGGGATAGGCCAAGCGCTGCCGCAAATCTGCGACTGCGATCCACTCTGCGACTTCCGCTTCATGGTCGGGGTCGTTTTCCGTCGTAATGACGCCCCCCTTGTACTCCATGAGGTAGTGGTGCACGACCTTGTGGACACGGCGGTCGTCGCCGGTAAACCAGTAGTCGATCACGCCGATGGGTTGGATGATCTCGGCATCCACACCCGTCTCCTCAGCAACCTCGCGGATCGCGGCCTCTTGCGGAGTTTCTTCACCCTCAATATGCCCCTTGGGGAGGCACCATTCAAGCCGTCCTGCACGGTTGCGACGGCCGATGCACGCGACGACGGCCGTGCCATCGTCGACCTTCACGACGATGCCGCCAGCGGAGGTCTCGTTTGAGACGGGAAGGTGAGAGGCACGCTGTGCAGCACTGTCCTTGCGTTGCCGCATAGACGCACCACCAGGCGGCGGTGGCGCCGGTATGGGGTGTGGCACAGGTGGACGGGGCATGCGCCAACTCTAACGAGGCCAGCGCGTACCTGAGGCAAACTCGCGGAAGTGAAGCCGTCCCAGACGTGATCTGGGAACATAGACCCGTGACTTCTCCCCAGCCTGTATCCCTCGATGTCCTGCAGCAACGTTCTCAGGTCCTGTGGGACGCACTGCCTGAAGAGGTCATGGACTTGGCCGCTCGATTCGACGCGGCGGGTCACGAGTTTGCACTGGTCGGGGGGCCAGTACGCGATGCGTTCCTTGGCCGCTCCAGTGCTGACATGGACTTCGCCACCTCCGCGCGTCCCGACGAGACCGAGAAGATTCTGCGGACGTGGACCTCCGCGACGTGGGATGTGGGCCGAGCCTTCGGCACCATCGGTGGCCGACGTGCAGGACTGATGGTAGAAATCACCACCTTCCGCAAAGACGAATATGACGGCATCACACGTAAGCCCGTAGTCGCCTTTGGAGATGCCCTCGAAGGAGACCTTGCGCGCCGCGACTTCACCGTCAACGCAATGGCGGTCCGCCTACCCGCCAAGGAGTTCGTGGATCTTCACGGTGGTCTGGAGGATCTCGCGGGAGGGCTTCTGCGCACTCCCATCGAACCCGACGTCTCCTTCTCCGACGACCCCCTCCGCATGATGCGCGGAGCGAGGTTCGCTTCCCAACTGGGCTTCGACATCGAGCCAGCAACCTTCGCCGCAATGTCGCGCCTGGCGGAGAAAATCACGCTCGTCTCTGCCGAGAGGGTTCGCGACGAATGGTGCAAGCTGATGCTGGGAGCCCACCCACGCATCGGCCTGGCTGCTCTGGTGGACGCCCAACTCGCAGACCACGTCCTCCCCGAACTCCCCGCCCTCAAACTCGAAGTAGACGAGCATCACCACCACAAAGACGTCTACGAGCACACCCTGACTGTGCTCGAGCAGGCCATCGACCTCGAGACCGATGTCGACGGCGCCGTGCCAGGACCTGACCTCATTTTGCGTTTGGCAGCGCTCATGCATGACGTCGGGAAGCCACCGACCAAACGCCTCGAAGCAGGTGGCGGTGTGAGTTTCCACCACCACGAGGTCGTGGGCGCAAAGATGACACGCAAACGGCTCAAAGCACTGCGCTTCGACAAGGACACCATTAAGGCCGTCTCGCACCTAGTGGAGTTGCACCTGCGGTTCCACGGCTACGCAGACGCCCGATGGTCAGACTCCGCCGTGCGCCGCTACGTCACCGATGCGGGAGACCAGCTTGAACGGCTCCACCGCCTGACGCGCGCCGACGTCACCACCCGCAACCGCCGCAAAGCCGACCGCCTCTCGTTTGCATACGACGACCTCGAACACCGAATTGCTGAACTGCGCGAACAGGAAGAGATCGACTCGATCCGCCCCGACCTCGATGGCAACGACGTCATGGAGATCTTGGGCATCGGCCCTGGACGTGACGTCGGCCTGGCCTACAAGTTCCTGCTGGAACTACGCATGGAGCATGGACCGCTCGGCCGGGAACGCGCTGAGGCTGAACTCCGCCAGTGGTGGAGTCAGCAGTCCTGACCGCGTACGAGGGTGAGTGCAGTACAGCATTCTGTGCGGCAGGCGTGAGCCGCCACCCATGAACTGAACGCTGGTAGGCTTCCGGCGACGTTTCATTACTGAGCGGCGAAGTGTCACGTCGCACGGACATGACAAATGGGGGGAAACATGGGACCAATCACTGCAGTCAAACGATGCCTTCGGCAGTACGCGACCTTCACAGGCCGCGCGAGCCGAGCCGAGTTTTGGTGGTTCAACGGCATTGTCCTGGTGCTCTTGCTGGCGATCCTCTTCGGTGGAGGAGCTCTTGCCGGGGCGTCGCTCGAGGCTAACGCGACGGTGGAGGATGCCCAGAATGCCGTGTTGACCGTCTTGGTGGTCGGCGCAGTTTTCTCGCTTTCGATGGCACTTCCCACGTATGCCGTCATGTCGCGGCGCCTACGGGATATGAACAGATCGGGGTGGTGGGCAGTTCTTGGGCTCTCCAGCCCCATCGCCGGACTCCTTGGTCTCAGCGGCTGGATCTTTGGCTGGCTGTTTTTGGTTCCGCTGGTCATGGCACTCTCCGCATCGTTTCCGGGAACGAACCGGTTTGGCGACCCGTCCCTCGACGAGCGCTACCGCCCTGCGGTGCGGCGCACGCCTGAGGGGGACCGGCTCCGGCAGCTCGCCCGCGAGGTGAGTGGTGAGGTGGATCCGCTCGACAGGTTGAAGCCGCCGCGTCCGGGTGCCGCCGATCCTGTCGCAGCACCCGACGAGCGCCAGTAGGTCGCCGCGCGCTCGTGTGCGCGTGGGCTCTAGCGCATCGGTTCTAGTGCATCGGTTCTAGTGCATCGGTTCTCGCTCATGGGTGCTATGCCGACGACGGCGCTGGCACAGGTCGCGGCGTGCGCGGCGCCCGTGCGTAGATCAAGCCCACCATGACGTACAGGACCATCACGACGCCCATCACGGTGCGGGAATAGCCGCTGTCGGGCAACGTCAGCCCTGCGACTACCGCTGAGCCGATGAACGCAACGTTGAAAGCCATGTCATACAGCGTGAAGGCCCGGCCCCGATAATCATCGGACGTGTCGCGTTGCACGATGGTGTCCACCGCGATCTTGGCGCCCTGCACCGCAAAGCTCACGATCACGGCAGACGTGAGCAAGGCCCACGGCTCCACGGACACCACCAAGATCAACTGCGCAAGTGCGCCGATCCCGAGGCAGATCAGGATCCACGTTTGCCGTTCGACGCGGGCGCCGATGGTCGGAGTCAGCACGGCAGCGAGCCCAAACCCCACAGCGGCAAAGGCCAGCACAATGGTGAAGGCGCCGAGTGCCTGTTCGGGACGGTCGGGGTCGCCAAGGGCGTGACGCGAAATCAAGATAGATGCCACAAAGAGCATTCCGTACAGCAGGCGCTGTGCCGACATCACTCCGAGCGCGTGGAATGGGGTGCGGCGGGCATAGAGATAACGCACGCCGTCGGCGAGTTCACGACTAAGTGCTTTGACCTGTGCGCCGAGCTGCAACTTCTCCAGCGGATGTTCCGGGCCGAGGTCCGTGCGGCCAATCAGTGTGGCCGCCCACGATGCCAACCCAAACGCGACCGCTGCGGACAAGAGCGCAGTGAACGCGAGGCCCACGTCGCTCGCTCCCGGAGCAAAGAACGTCACGATGCCACCCAGAGCACCTCCGATGGCCGCGGCAATAGTGCCCAACGTAGGAAGCACGGAGTTTGCGGCGAGGAGGTCGTCCGCCGGAACGATGCGCGGCAGACCAGCGGTCATGGCGGCAAGCAAGAAGCGGTTGACCGACAGCGCCAGTAGTGCGAGGACATACAGAGTCCATGTGGGCCAGTTCGCGGCGAGCGCCACACAGATGAGGACCACGAGTGCCAGGCGAATCAGATTGCCCACCAGCAGAATGCGTTGGCGTTGCCACCTATCAATGAGGGGGCCGACGAAGGGGCCAACGATGGTGAAGGGGGCCAGCAGAATGGCGAAGCCCGCAGCGATCGCCTCGGGGGTGGCTGCCGTTGTGGGGTCAAAAAAGAATGCCGCCGCGATTCCCACTTGGAACATTCCGTCGCCGCCTTGGGAGAGCAGTCGCGCATAGGTCAATCGCCGGAAGCCTGGAAGGTGCCACAGGCCCTTGACGTCGCTCACCAAAGACATGTCGCAAGCCTAGGGTGCTGGGGAGGTGTTGCGGTGCGAGACAATAGGGGCCTTATGAGTTTTGCTGAGGCTGCCGTTGCTTGCATGGAGAAGTACGCCACACCACTGGGGCGTGCTCGTCGTGCAGAATTTTGGTGGTTCTTCCTTCTCGTGCAGTTGGTGGTGATTCCACTGCACCTCACGAGTGTGATCCTGATGAACGCTGCGTTCCCCGCCGTGGATTCTTCTGACGAGATGAACTGGATTCTGTTCTACGTGGGCTTTGGGCTCCTCGTGATCGTGACGATGGCGCTCGCCGTCCCCCTCCTCACCGCAATGGTGCGCCGTCTGCATGACAGAGGGCTGAGTGGGCACTTCACATGGCTGGTGTTCATCGGCCTAGGCATCGTGCCCCTCGTGTTGTGCGCGCTTCCCGGCACCACCGGGGAGAACCGGTACGGCGAGGATCCGCGCCTAGCCGCCTAACTCGACCGACTGTGCGGCGCCGGGTGATCCGGCGTGGTGTGACCCGATGCCAGTGGCGTGTTCACGCCGCGCGAACGTCAGTCTTGCCAAGACCAGTGCGGGGTGCTGGCGTAGATGACACAGTGGAGGGATGACTACTCCACAACGCATTGCCATTGTGGGCGGCCACGGCAAGATCGCCCGCCGCCTCATCCCGATCCTTAACTCCCGCGGGCACACGGTCGTCGCAACGGCTCGTAAGGAAGAGCACTTGATCGCCCTCGCCTCATTGGGAGCGACGCCGGTCCGGCTGGACATCGAGGACTCTACGAACGGTGACTTTGCCGACGTCTTCAAGGACTGTGACGCCGTGGTGTTTGCGGCGGGCGGTGGCGCTGACGGCAACATCGAACGTAAGCGCACCGTTGACCTCGAGGGTTCGCTGAAGTCCATTGCAGGGGCCCAGCAGGCGGGTGCTCAGCGTCTAGTGCAGATCTCCGCGATTGGCGTTGACAACCCATTGCCCGATGATGTTGAGCCCGTGTGGAAGGCGTATGTCGAAGCGAAGCGGGATGCTGATGCCGCGCTGCGCGATTCGGACCTGGATTGGACGATCATTCGCCCAGGCGGGCTGACCGACGATGTCCCCACGGGATTGATCCAGGTCGCCGAGACCGTTGAACGCAGCACCATTCCGCGTGCCGATGTGGCGCACGCGGTGGCGGATTGCCTCGATCAGGACTCCACCATCGGCCGTCAGTGGGAACTTGTTGCCGGCGATACGCCGGTCCTGCGAGCGCTTCAGGCCGCCACCGACAACTAACCCCAACCCCCGCCAACTAACCCCCCCCGCCAAATGGCTCCATTTCGCTGTTATGGGGCACCAAGACAGCGAAATGGAGCCATTTCGCACAGGGCGGGAGCGCACAAGGTGGGAGCGCAGAAGGCGGTGAGGGTGCTGAGTGCTGAGAGACAGCGAAGCCCGGGTCACCACCACACGAGTGACCCGGGCTTAACTGTGCGTCAGAGCTGTGGGCTTAGCGCTCCAGGTCGCCGGCGATGAACGCCTCGAGCTGTGCGCGACCCTGGGTGTCTTCCATCTGCACCGGAGGCGACTTCATGAAGTACGTCGATGCGGAGAGGATCGGGCCACCCACGCCACGGTCCTTAGCGATCTTGGCTGCGCGGATCGCGTCAATGATGATTCCCGCCGAGTTGGGGGAGTCCCAGACCTCGAGCTTGTACTCAAGGTTCAAGGGCACCTCACCAAAGGCGCGGCCTTCGAGGCGGACGTAAGCCCACTTGCGGTCATCGAGCCACGCAACGTAGTCCGAAGGGCCGATGTGCACGTCGCGGCCGTCCTTGATGCCAGCCAGGGGGCCAGTCAGGTTCGACGTGACGGCCTGCGTCTTCGAGATCTTCTTGGACTCCAGGCGCTCGCGCTCGAGCATGTTCTTGAAGTCCATGTTGCCGCCGACGTTCAGCTGGTAAGTGCGGTCGAGGACCACGCCGCGCTGTTCGAAGAGCTTGGCCATCACACGGTGCGTGATGGTGGCGCCCACCTGCGACTTGATGTCGTCGCCGACGATGGGAAGGCCAGCGTCCTCAAACTTCTTTGCCCACACGGGGTCCGAGGCGATGAACACAGGCAGCGCGTTGACGAACGCCACGCCGGCGTCGATGGCGCACTGTGCGTAGTGCTTGGCAGCTTCTTCCGAGCCAACGGGGAGGTAGCACACCAGAACGTCGGCTTCGGCGTCCTTCAGGGCCTGAACGATGTCCACGGGAGTCTCGTCGGATTCGACGACGGTCTCCCTGTAGTACTTGCCCAGACCGTCGAGGGTGACACCGCGCTGAACCTGGATGTCAGTCTTGGGGACATCGCAGATCTTGATGGTGTTGTTCTCGGAGGACTCGGTAGCCTCGACGAGCTCCTTGCCAACCTTGAGGGAGTCCACATCGAACGCGGCCACAAACTCGATGTCGGAGATGTGATAGTCACCGAACTGGACGTGCATGAGGCCCGGAACCGACTCGTCGGCCGGCGTGTTCTTGTAGAACTCGACGCCCTGAATGAGCGACGTGGCGCAGTTTCCTACGCCCACAATGGCAACGCGAAGTGAAGCCATGATTTCTCCTTTTACTTGTCTCCCGCGGAAGCGGTGTGGTGATCGGTCCCGCGGGTTGCGGAACGTTCGTCTTCAATAAGCTTGTCCAGCCACTCGACCTCGCGCTCAACGCGTTCAAGGCCGTGTCGCTGGAGTTCAGCGGTGTAGGCGTCCAGGCGATCGCGCTGTCGCGCAAGGCCCTCAGCAACATCTTCGAGGCGCTCGGCTAGCCGAGTGCGGCGCCCTTCCAAAATGCGCAACCGAGTCTCGGAGTCGGTTTTCCCAAAGAGCGAGAAGCGCACATCGAAGGCTTCGTCGTCCCACGATGATGCTCCGGAAGAGGCGAGTTCGCGCGCCAGCCGGTCAGTTCCGGCGTCCGTCAATTGGTACGCGATGCGCGAGCGCTTGGAACCACCGGGCCGTGTGACATCGGTGCTGTTGGAGTCATCGGCGGCGATGTAGCCCGAGGCGACCATGCGCTTCAGGCAGGGGTACAGCGACCCGTAACTCAGGGCACGGAACGGTCCAAGCTCGCCGCTCAGGCGCTTACGGATCTGGTATCCGTGCAGCGGCTGCTCAGCGAGCATGCCAAGGATGGCAAGTGACAGAACGTCAGTCTTTGCCATGAGTGCCTTCCTCGCTCGAGAGATGTGCCCAAAACTCGACCATAGCAGAGCGTTGTATCGCCGCGATACATCGGAAACGAAGATCACGGTACTGTGGAGAATTGCACGCATAGGTCACAAAACTGGGTCGTCAAGCGTTGAAGACGTCATTGGGGGCACAGGCACCGGCCCTGTGCGCGCGGCAACCACCGCACAACCCAGAAACTTTCCTAGGGTAACTATCGTGAGCGACACTTCGAAAACACCGCAGCGCAGGTCGACGCGCGTGCCTACCGGCGCGCAGCCGACCCGATCCTCGACGGGCGTCAATGCGACATCCGCGCCCAAGTCAAAGCCCACCACGGCCGAATGGGGGGCTACCGGCGTGCAGCCAGTACCCGCCGCGAAGTCCGTGGGTGGCTCAGGCGGCGGCAAGGGCGGCTCAGGTGGCTCCGACGACGAGAAAGAACCACGCGGCTGGAAGGGCTGGGTCAAGCGCATCCTGCTGTGGATGCTGATTGCCCTGCTCGCCATCACCATCATCGGCATCGTTGCAGTCGTGATTGTCTACACACGCCTCGAAGTACCCGAGCCTGACGACTTCGCTCAGGCCGAATCATCCGTCTTCTACTACGCAGACGGCGAGACAGAAATGGCCCGCCTAGGAGTCGCCGACCGCGAGTCCGTGGCGATTGACACCCTTCCCGAGTATGTTCCGGACGCCTTCGTGGCTGCCGAAGACCGCACCTTCTACACCAACTCGGGAATCAACATCCCCGGAATGGTGAAGGCACTGTGGGACACCGTCGTGCTCGACAAGCCTCGCGGTGGATCCTCCATCACTCAGCAGTACGTCGAGCGCTACTACGTGGGCGAAACCACCACCTCGATTCCAGGCAAGATCAAGGAAACGCTGCTCGCGCTGAAGATCGACTCGCAACAGTCCAAGGACGAGATCCTTGAGAACTACCTCAACACCATCTACCTAGGCCGCGGTGCCTACGGTATTGAGGCCGCCACTCGCGAGTACTACGACAAGCACGCTTCCGAGTTAACGCTGTCCGAAGCCGCGATGCTCGCCGGCCTCGTCCCCGCACCAAGTGCCTGGGACCCGGCAGTTGACCACGATCAAGCAGAGGTCCGCTGGAACTATGTCCTCGACGGCATGGTCGACGCCGAGTTCATCACCCAGGACGAGCGCGACGATCAAAGGGTGTTCCCCGAGCCAGTCGCTTATGCGCGCGAAGACGTCTTTGGTGGGCCACAGGGCTACATCATTCAAACTGCACTCGATGAGGTAGCCGCAGCGACAGGGATTAGCCGGGACGAGGTGGAGTCGCAGGGCTATCACATCACCACGACAATCATCGCGGACCACCAAGAGGCCGCCGAGGAAGCCGTGGCACAGATGCCCGACGACCACGCAGACAACCTGCAGGTCGCAGCAAGCACCATCGAAGCAGACACCGGCGCCATCACCTCGATGTACGGCGGCGCGGACTACCTTGAACGCCAGCGCAACTCCGTCACGCAAGACGTCGCCCAAGCAGGCTCGACCTTCAAGCCCTTCGCGTTGGTGGGGGCTCTCGAGCGCGGTATCTCGCTCGAATCGCAGTACCTGGGCAACAACGACATGGAGTTCCCCGGGTTCGAGGACCCCGTGCGCAACTTCGGCGGCATCAGCTACGGCGTAGTCGACCTCGTCGAAGCAACCGAGCAGTCCATCAACACGGCCTATGTGGGCCTGTCACAGGACATCGGCCCACAGACCGTGATGGACACCGCAATCACCGCCGGTCTTCCCGAAGACACCCTGGGCCTCGAAGCAAACGCCTCGAACGTCCTCGGAACAGCATCTCCGCGCAACATCGACATGGCGTCCGCATACTCGACCTTCGCCACCGGCGGACTGAGCACGGATCCCTACATTGTCGCGTCGCTGGTCGCACGCGACGGCGAGACTGTCTACAGCCACGAGGTTGACAGTCAGCGCGTCTTCGAAGAGGACGTCATGGCGGACACCACCTACGCGATGCAGCAGGTCGTGAATGGTGGATCGGGAATCACCGCGTCAGAACTTGGCCGACCCCTCGCAGGTAAGACCGGAACATCGAACGACAACAAGTCCGCATGGTTCGTGGGCTTCTCGCCACAGATTGTGGGCGCGGTGTCGATGTACCAAGTGGGTGAAGACGGCTCCACGGAGAGCATCACCACCTTTGGTGGGTATAGCGAGATCACTGGTGGATCTGTCCCCGCATCCGTGTGGACCTGGATGATGGGCCCAATCCTCGAGGACTACCCGGTGGAAGAGTTCCCTGCACGCGCGAACGTAGGAACTGACCAGTTGCTGGAGCCGACGACCTCGCCGTCGCCGACCCCAACGCCTACGCCGACCCCGACGCCCACCGAGACGTCAGAGCCGGACCCGGTACCCACGCCCACGGAGACCGTGGACCCACCGAAGCCGACTCCCACGCCCACCCCAACACCGACGTTGTCGCCAGCGCCAGATGTTTCGGGCGCACCGTCGCCCGCACCGTAGGGGACCTCCGATGACTTTTGGCGGCCTGGCCGCGATTGTGGTCTTTGTCTGCGTGGCGTGGGGATCGCGTCGAGCCCGTCAGCGCCACGGCAAGCGAGCGCTCGGCTGGCCTTGGGCTGCCGCGGCGGTGCTCGTGCTCGGCCCTATCGTCTATACCGGCTACACGCCGCTCGCGACGATCGAATTCGAAGCGGCAGGTTTCTGGGGAGCCGCCGCCATGTGGGTCGCGTTCTTGGCGACGTGGCTATGGATGATGCTGGCCAGCCTGAACGCTTCGGACATGGGAGGACACGTCGCGAATGCGGCGCGCATCGTCCTTGCACTGTGCGGACAGGTGTGGATCATCATCCTGGTAACAACAACGCGAGAAGAGTCAGGTGCGACGCCCGAGCTTCTGGATTCAGCCGCCTATGTGACCCATTGGATGACCGCTGTGCTTGCTGTGGCCAGCATCGTCACTTTGGCGTGTGCCCCCGGGTACCGGTCACCGCTTCTTGCAGCGCAGGCGGCTGCGGACGCAGGGCGGTAGGCCGCGGTAGGCGAGCGCAGGAAGGCTACCGCCGCAGCGCGCGCTTGGCCTTGAGTGCCCAGTGCAACATGCGGTAGCGCAACGGCTTGAGGGCAACGTCCCAGGCGGGATCCACAAACGAAACCTCGCCAAACTGCTGCTTGAACTCGCGCACACCCATCAGCGTGGGCGCGCGATCCGAGCCCACGCCCATGAGGTCGTATTGAGTGACGCCTTCAGCCTTGAGCGCAGTAATGATCTCCCACTTGAGGCGCACGGCCGCGTTCGTGTCACGGGCCTCGGTGTTGCCGGCGGCGTACGTGTCACATCCTGCGTTGTCGTAGACAGTGCTCAACACCCACGAGACAGCGCGGCCCGGGACGAGGTCGCCGTTCTTGCCAGTGTCATGGCGCCGCGCTACCCAGAGGCGGACGTGCTCTCCGAGGGCATCGAGCATCTCTAGGTAGACCGATGCGGGGAAGATCCCGAAGCCATCACGCTCGGCAGTCTCGCGGTAGATCGCGTACAGCTCCTCGAACTTCTCCGGCGTGGTGTCCGACTCCTCGGTCACGGTCATATCCGTGTCCTTGAGCGTGCGGCGCACCTTATAGCGACCACGCTTGGAGAAGCTCGCCAAAATCTTGTGTTCGTCAGGCGTGAGATCCAACACGATGGTGTGGTCGTACGTCACGGTCTGCAGAAGCTCGTGGAGGTCGGAGGCCTCTTCCTTTGCGTGGAGCCGCACAAAAGTCGCCCACGGCGCTTCCCTTCGCAGGTATGCCACGAGTGCTCCGCGAACGGCGCGTTCCCGCGATGCTGTCTGCTCGGTCAACCACACCGGTCCGTGGCGGGCCCACAGATATCGGAACCCGCGCCCCTCGTACGCACTCAACGAGATGACGGCAACAGCATCGTCCCCCGCGTCGATACGCAGCCGCCGCCAGTGTGAACGGCCCTCAACCGCGGCATCGTACGCATCCCATGCAGGCCCCTGCTCAATGGGGACCGGCTCGGATCCAGTGCGGGCGAGTGCGAGAAAGTCATCAGTTGAGATCTCGGTGATGTGGAGGGTGGCAGTCACGTCCACGAGCCTAGACCGCATGGGAGCTAGCGGCCAATGCCTCACCGCGCACTGTGCAGAGTCGCGACCAACGGGGCGCGCCCGTCCATAATGGGGCGCATGGATACGGTTCGGCAGGAACTTGCGCGGCTCACTGGCACGCGTCCCGACGACTGGCACCTGACGTTCAAGGCGCGGTACGGGCTTCAGCAGGTCTACCGGGCACTCGCGGCGGAGCAGAAGAACGGCACCGTCCTGACACAGTCCCTCACGTGCTCGACTGCTGTCGATCCCATTCTGGTTGAAGGTTTGCGGCCGGTGTATGCCGATATTCATGCTGATTCGTGTGCTCTTGACCCCGATGCTTTGACGCTGCCTGATGACGCGGTGGCGCTGACCGTTCAGCACACGTTCGGCATCGTCGATGAGCCTCGATCGCGTGCGCTCGCGGCAGCTGCACGCGGCCGGAACGTGGTGGTCGTGGAGGATTCGGCGCACGCTTTGGGTCGGATGGCGCGGGACGAGCACGGGGTCCCCCTTGCGGATGTGTCGGTCCATTCCTTTGGCGTGGAGAAGGCGCTTCCCACGAAGTTTGGTGGGGCAGTCTGGATCAACCCGGATACTCCCCACACCGAGTTTCGCGACCGTGCCTCCGCTCTGTTGGAAGCGCTTGTAGCACCGTCCGCACGGCTGCAGTTCGCGGCTAAGACGTATCGCACCCAGTTGGGAGTCTTGCGTCGTTTGCCAGGCGCGCTTAGCCGGCCGATGCGTGCCGGGCTCACACGTGCAGGGCTGTTCGAGCCCGCCGTGGCACCGTCGGAGCAGGCCGGCGAACTGGCGCATTCGGACCTCGCGGCCTCAGATTGGGTTCAGGGGCACATGGCGGAGCACCTTCCGCAGCTGGGAACGCTCGAACAGAGCCGGCGCGCCTCGGTTGCGGTTTACCTTGAGACTCTCAGCGACCTGGTTCCTGCAGGTGTCGCGATCGTCGACGCTGACGGTGCACTGCAGCCGCTCATTCGACTTCCGTTGTTGGTCCCCGCAGGAGTTGATGCGGATGCCGTGGTCGCCGACCTTCGCGGCCGTGGCGTGTATGCCGGGTCCTGGTACCGGCCTGCGCTTTTTCCTGGCGCAACCGACCCAAGCAGCTATGGCTATGACCCGAGCGACCCTGCTGTGGCCGTCACTGAAGACGTCATCTCACGCATCGTCAATGTGCCCACGGGACGCGACGCACACGAGACCGCTGCCATCGCAGCGCATGTTCGTGAGGCTATTGATTCATTCCAGCGCGACCGTACTTGAACGTCGAGAGTGCATAGCGAAGGTCGATCCGCATCACCGTGATGAACCGTTTGGCAGTCAGATCTGGATGGTAGCGAAGTGTGTGGGCGGTGCGGCGGCGAGCTGCGGCCTTCACCTGCGGGCGGAGGGCCTTGGGCGTGTAGATGCGGGATACCCATCGCGGCAGGTTGATCCACAGGACGCTGTCCGTCGTCACTAAGTCCCCAGGGTCACGGCCATACACGCGGTCCTCGACGATCGCCGGAACGATGTTGGCGCCGGCCGCCGTCGCGTAGTACGCGGTGGCACCCAGACGCAGGTTGACTTCAAGGACCTTGGAGACACCATCCCGTGGATCCTTCATGACATCGAAGTTGGCCGTGCCCGTATAACCGATGGCGTCGAGCAGCGAGCGGAGGGAAGCAGTGAGGTCGGGGTCGTCGACAGAGATGATCGCGTTGTTGTTACCCACCATCGTGGGGTCGTGGTCAGCCATCACCACCTGTCCTACAGAACACGAACGCATCGTCCCGTTTCGGTCGGAGTAGGTGTTCGCGACACGCATCACCGTCTCGTCGCCAGGAATGAACTCCTGCACCACCATGTCGTCGTCATAGCCACCGGCGTTCACGCGCTTAAGCACGCTGACCAACTCCACAGCATCGTCAACGAGATACACCTTCTCCTTGCCAGCAAAGTGCAAGCGTGGGTAAATGTCGGTGTTGGAAGGCTTCGCAATCACCGGGAAACTGAACGGGAGGTCAGGGATCTCGGGCTCCTCACCCGCACCGGCGGGAGGAACAATGACCGACCGAGGGTGCGGAATCTGGTGCTTCTCACACGTCGCGTAGAAAGCCGACTTGTCGATCAAAGCATCGGCTGTCTCCCTGCTGACCAAAGGCACAATGAAGTGCTCCTCAAGAGCCTCCCTGTGGTCCAACGCGACGTTCGTGTAGTACTCAATCGTCGGAATCAACAACAGCTTGCGGTCAGGAAATTCCTCGGCGACCTTCAACAACGTCGCAACCACGGCATCGGCGCTATCGAAATCGCGGTGCGCCCTCACCCCAACAATCGCTGAATGTGCTGTCTCATGCAGCGCCGCCCGGCCCAAGGCCAAAGACCTCACCCCATAAACCTCATGCAGCGAGCGGGCCACGTTATACGCACCCACTCCCGTACCGAGGAGCACAGGAACAAAATCATCATTGCCGTACATCAAGAGTCACGCCTTTGCTCGAACAGTGTCCCCGGCAGTCTACGGAAGTCCTCCAGCAGCGCCGAGTATGCACAACCCCACACCCGCTAGCGCCGTGTCACTGCGGCGGGGTATCCTGATCTGCGCTCGCCTTCACCTACCTGGGTGAAATCGCGCGCAAGCATCAACCCTCCTGCCACGGAACGTCCGTGGCCGCACAGTCCAAAGGAGGTGGGTTACTCGATGCGTCAGTACGAAATGATGATCATCCTCGATCCAGAGGTGGACGAGCGTACGGTTCAGCCGTCGCTCGACAAGTACCTGAACGTGGTCACGACCGACAAGGGCACCGTCGACAAGCTCGACATCTGGGGCCGCCGTCGTCTGGCTTACCCGATCAAGAAGAAGAACGATGGCGTCTACGCAGTGGTGAACTTCACCGCTGAGACCGCTACCGCTAAGGAGCTCGAGCGTCAGCTGAGCCTCAACGAGAGCATTCTTCGCACCAAGCTGCTGCGCCCTGAGGCCAAGTAGCAACTGATCCCGACTGCAACCAAATACTCACACACGAAACTCAAGGGAATACTCATGGCAGGCGAAACGCCCATCACCGTCGTTGGCAATCTGACCGCTGACCCCGAACTGCGCTTTATTCAGTCCGGTGCCGCGGTCGTTAACTTCACTGTGGCGTCCACGCCGCGCACCTTCGATCGCCAGTCCGGTGATTGGAAGGACGGCGACACCCTGTTCATGCGTTGCTCCTTGTGGCGCGAGGCCGCGGAAAACGTGGCCGAGTCGCTCACGAAGGGAACTCGAGTCATTGTCTCGGGCCGCCTCGTGCAGCGTTCGTTTGAGTCCAATGGTGAAAAGCGCTCCGTCGTTGAGCTGCAGGTCGACGAGGTCGGCCCTTCGCTGCGTTACGCCACCGCCAAGGTGAACCGTACCCAGCGTCAGGGTGGATCCGGCGGCGGCAACAACTTCGGTGGTGGCGCTCCCGCAGGCGGCTCCTCCAACGACCCGTGGGCATCCGCCCCCGCGTCCGACGAGCCCCCGTTCTAAACACTTATTTCCACTTCAGGAGTATTCAATGGCTAAGCCAGACATTCGCAAGCCGCGCAAGAAGGTGAACCCGCTCAAGGCCGCCAAGGTCGACCACGTCGACTACAAGGACACGGCTCTGCTGCGTAAGTTCATCTCCGACCGCGGAAAGATCCGTTCACGTCGCGTGACCGGTGTATCCGTTCAGGAGCAGCGCGAAATCGCGCGCGCGATCAAGGTCGCACGCGAGATGGCGCTTCTTCCCTACGCCGGCTCCGGCCGCTGATCGGGGGTCAGACATGGCAAAGCTCATCCTGACCCACGAGGTCTCAGGCCTCGGCATCGCCGGTGACGTCGTTGACGTCAAGAACGGCTACGCACGCAACTACCTGGTTCCCCGCAAGCTGGCCACCCCGTGGTCCGCAGGTGCAGAGAAGCAGATCGACGCCATGCGTAAGTCGCAGCGCGCCAAGGAGATCGCTTCCGTCGAGGAGGCACAGGCTGCACGCAACACGCTGCAGTCCGCTCCCGTCAAGGTCGAGAAGACTGCCGGCAAGTCCGGTCGCCTCTTCGGTGCCGTGACGCCGGCCGACATCGCAGACGCCATTGGCGACCGCGCGAAGGTCGACAAGCGCCGCATCCACATCGGCCAGCCCATCAAGGCGCTGGGCGAGTACACCGTGGACGTGTCGCTGCACGGAGACATCTCCGCAACTGTCGCCGTTCAGGTGGTAGCAGCGAAGTAACGCTCTTCACGCTCACGAGGCCCGGTTCCCATCATGGGGGCCGGGCCTCGTTGCGTGTTCGGGGAGAGCGGCGTGGCTGGTTCCTCCCGTGTGCCGGCCGGGGCTGCCTCAAGCCATCTCAGCTCACGCCACCCCAGGCCACCCCGTCTCTCGCCACCCCATCCCGGGACAGTTTGAACCAAAGGTGGCCGGGGCGCGCCGTGTGTGCTCGCTCGATTCGGTCCGAGCAGCGGCGCGTCGGGGTGCGAGCCGGTTCGTAGTGTTGAGGCGGGCGTGGTGGAGTGCTTGCCGGTTCGTAGTGTTGAGGCGGGCGTGGGGGTGCATGCCGGTTCGTAGTGCTACGGCGAATGCGCCGCACCCGGAGTGCGACACGCCGATGTGCGACACGCCGGTGACTTTGCTGCGGAGGTTTATCCCCAGGCCAAGGGGGAATATATTGCCTGGTAATAGGCGATTGCTGGGGATGGTTGTGGTGGTATCCACATATCTCTCCACAGGTGAAGTGGGGAGTTGTGCACAGGTCTTCCACCGAAACGCCCATTTCTATCCACGGGTAACACAACGGTGAACTTGTGCCGAGCGGCTCAGGGCCATAACTTGGCGTGTCACACCTGTGAGGGACACTTCGGGTAGGCATCAATCAGGGAGGTTCATCGCGTTCATGTCAGTCGACGAACTCGAAGCATCGTACGGACAAGAGCCGCCGTCGTATGAACGCCTGCCACCCCAAAACCTTGAGGCCGAGCAGTCGGTTCTCGGCTCCATGCTGCTGTCGAAGGACGCGATGGCGGACGTGATTGAAACCGTGCGCGCAGACGATTTCTACAAGCCCGCACACGAGATCGTGTTCGACGTGGCAGTCAAGCTCTACAACGCCGGTGACCCGGTCGATGCACTGACTGTCGGCGCCGAACTGCAGCGCACCAATCAACTCGGACGCGCAGGTGGAGCGGAGTACCTCCACACGCTCATCGCGATGGTGCCGTCCGCGGCATCGGCCGGCTACTACGCACGCCTTGTCCGCGAACAGTCAATCCTCCGCCGTTTGGTTGAGGCGGGCACTCGCATTGCGGGAATGGGCTACGACGGTGACGGCGCTGAGATCGACGCCGTCGTCGATGGTGCTCAGGCCGAGATCTTCGCCGTCACAGAGCGCCGAAGTTCCGCTGACTACCTCTCCATCGGCGACATCATGGAGCAGACGCTCGAGCAGGTCGATGCAGCCTCCAACCGAGACGGGCAGATGCTCGGTGTGCCCACAGGATTCCGTGACCTCGACGAGCTCACGGGCGGCCTCCAGGCCGGCCAGATGATCGTCCTTGCGGCACGGCCCGCAGTAGGTAAGTCGACGCTGGGCCTCGACATTGCGCGCTCCGCCTCGATTCACCACAACAAGGCGTCCGTCATCTTCTCGCTCGAAATGAGCCGCGAAGAAATCACCAAGCGCATGCTGTCCGCCGAGGCAAGCGTGAAGCTCTCCAAGTTGACCAAAGGCCCCATGGGCCCCAACGACTGGGAACGCCTCGCTCACACCGCCGCGCAACTGGCCAAGGCGCCCCTGTTTGTCGACGACTCTCCCAACATGTCGCTCATGGAGATCCGCGCGAAGTGCCGTCGCCTCAAGCAGCAGCATGACCTGCAACTCGTCGTAGTCGACTACCTCCAGCTGATGAGCTCAGGTCGGAAGGTCGAATCGCGTCAGCAAGAGGTCTCTGAGTTTTCTCGCGCGCTCAAGCTTCTCGCGAAAGAAATTGAAGTCCCTGTGATCGCGATCTCGCAGCTGAACCGTGGTGCGGAACAACGCACGGAGAAGAAGCCGATGTTGTCCGACATGCGTGAATCCGGCGCCATTGAGCAGGACGCAGACATCGTGATCTTGCTGCACCGTGAGGATGTGTACGACAAGGAAAACCGGCCTGGCGAAGCGGACTTCATTGTTGCCAAGCACCGCGCCGGCCCCACTGACACGATCGCCGTGGCATTCAAGAAGGACTACGCCCACTTCACGGACATGGCTCCAGACATGTAACAAGATCGCATGCTCGGGCGTTGAGCCCAGTGTGACGAGTCGCTGTGAGCACATTGGTCGAGGCGAGACCCATGCAAAACCCATCCGCGGGGCTGGCAGCAACGAACCCGGAGTGAGCGTCTCGTGACTTCATCGCGATCCGCGTCGTACCGTGAAGACAGCCGCACCTTGATGTGCCCTGACCTGGGAGGACCCCATGACCCGCATCTTTGCAAAGAAGAATCGCTTTGTGACAACTGCCATCGCCGGTGTTGCCGCACTGGCCCTTGCCGGCTGTGCGTCGGACGCCGAGCCCGGTGACGAGATGTCTGCGACCGAGGACGCGATGGAGGCCACGCACGACGCGATGGACTCCAGTGCCGAGGCCTCAGACTCGATGGACGACGCCATGGAGGACGACTCTATGGAAGACGACGCGATGGCCGCCGACGTCCCCGCGGAGCTCGACTTCACCGCGACCACCCTGATGGATGGCGAAGAGTTCGACGGTGCGTCGCTTGCCGGCACTGACGCAATCCTGTGGGCCTGGGCGTCATGGTGCCCCACCTGCCAGGCTGAGTCTCCCGACGTGCGCGCTGCACAGGAGCAGCTTCCTGACGGCGTGACGCTCTATGGCTTGCCGGGTCAGGCTGACGTGGCATCGTCGCAGGGTTTCGTCGAGACCTATGGCCTTGAAGGCTTTGACCACATCTTTGATGAGGACGGCTCGTTGTGGTCCGGCTTTGGCGTTGCCTACCAGCCGGCCTTCGTGTTGATCAATGATGACGGCAGCATTGAGACCATTGGCGGCTCGCTCGACACCGCTGAGATCGTTGAAGCGGCAGAGGCGCTCGCGTCGAAGTAGTCAAGAAGCGCTGGTCGTCAGCGCACACATCTGAGCATGAACACGATGCCGGGATCCGTCAGGGTTCCGGCATCGCTGTGTTGGCGCCCACTTTTACCTGTGCCCACCTTTACCTGTTCCGACCTAGGCCGGTGTTGACCTAAACCTGTGCCGTCCCTGACTTGCGAAGGACTCTCGCCAGCGGGCATGTCGCGGGTCGGTGCCCGAACGGCTGTATCGCGTGGTGGTGTGGGGTGGCAGAGAGCGGCCGCGCCATGTCAGGGACGGTACACAGTGCCGTCCGCAGGCGGCTCGCTACTTGTTGCTCGCGGCTTTGCGGATCGCGTCGAGTGTCCCGCTGTCGGCGGTGCGGATTCCTGTTGCCGGCGAGGTGGCCCCGCCGTTCGGCACGTTGACGGTGGTGGCGGCCTCTGTGGCGCCAGTCTCGCCAGACGGAGAACCGCCGCCGCCGGCAGTCTCCTGCTCGCTTGAGGTGCCATTGCGTTCTGAGCGGCCAGTCACAAAGGCCCAGATGACGGCAATGAGCGCGATGCCAGAGAGAGCGAGGAGCACTGGCGTGCCCCAGGATGACACGGCCTGTGACACTGCGCTTTGGGCGGAGATAGTGGCCTTGAGAACGGGGTCCAAGGTGTGGATCCCGAACTGGGGGAGTACTTCTGCGAGACCAAACACGGTGACGTAGATTCCGGCGGCAATCATGAGCACGCCGCCTACGCGCATGAGTGTGACGGTGTGTTTGCGTAGTCCCGAGGCGAGGCTGGAGCCGACTAGCGCTGCGAGCACCGAGACGAGCACCACTGACGTTCCCATTCCGACGCCGTAGGCGATGAAGGGCGCGACGGCATCGATGGGGCTGGAGGCGTTCAGTGCTTGGGTGACGACCACCAGGAAGAGTCCGATGGTGCAGCTGAGTGACGCGACTGCGAAGGCGACGCCGTATCCGACTTGTGACCAGAAGGTGCGTCGGGGTGCGGCGCCGTTGATGCGGAGTCCAGGCCCGCGCATCTCGCCTTTGACGGTGAGGACGATTCCGAGCCAGATCAGCGCTAGGCCAATGACCACGGTGGCGTAGGAGACGTAGGGCAGGATTTTCGCTTGTAGTGCGAGGTTGACTGCGCCAAAGATGAGGCCAAGCACGAGGAAGAGTGCCAGGAAGCCGATGCTCATTGCTACGCCGAAGCGGATTCCGCGGCGGAGTGCTTGGGCGCGAGTGACGCCGCCCTCGGCGCTTCCGGTGACGATCGCGGTGATGTAGGCGGGGAGTAGCGCGAATCCGCAGGGGTTGAATGCGGCGACGGCGCCTAGTAGGAGTGCGTAGGCAACGGCGGTGGCGTCGAGCATGGATTCTCCTGTGATGCTGGGTGGCGCTGAGGTGTTCGCTGAGAGTGTTCGCTGCGGGGCGGCCGGCGGATGGGTGGGGTGTGCGTGGTTGTGCGTGGCGTGGTGGTTTCAACGGTAATCGCTTGCCGGGGTGTTGTGGCTCTGAGGGGCACATCCCCGTACTCCGATAATGATAACGATTCCCATTTTGTGTTAGTGTCCTGATCGTTCAACCACCTCGCGAACCCAGCATGCGGCCACCCGCCGCTGCCCTCGCCCCACTTGGAAAGGTGGCCCCAGGGCCAACCCTCATGAAGACTCCCACCATTCCCACCGCATCGGCCGTCGGTGTCGCAGCGCTACTCACGCTTGCCGCCTGCGCGCCCGCCGAGAGCGGGTCATCGGCCGCTTCAACCACGAGCCCCACAGCATCGGCCGAATCCCACGACCACGCAGCTAGCGAGTCCGAAGAGCAGGCCGTTCGCACCCCACGCCTTGTCGCTACCTACGACGGGGGAGTGGCGATCATCGACGCGAACAGCCTCGACGTCGTCAGCACCATCGACAAGGATGGCTTCTTGCGCGTTGCGGCAGTAGGGGATGGCCGCCACGCCACCGTCGCGACCGACGGAGGCTGGACAGTGCTTGACGCAGGCACCTGGTCACAAGGGCACGGAGACCACTACCACTACTACACAGCAGAGCCGATGCTGACGGACCTCACCATCGACGCCGAAACCCCGGGACACGTGGTGCCTCACGAAGGCACGACCACGCTGTGGGACGACGCCACTGGACACGCCACCGTCGTGGAGATTTCTGAGTGGACCGACATGGCTGAGCACGCGCACCTGCACCCCATCCGCGAATACACCGCGCCCGAAGCGCACCACGGCGTTGCGGCAGTGACCGAAGACGGACAGATGCTCGTCACCCGCGGCAACGAAGATGAACGCACCGGCGCCATGGTGCTCGCCGCAGACGGCGCCGAGATGGCCGTCAGTGACGAATGCCCCGGCGTTCACGGCGAAACCGGATTCCGGGATGCCGATGACGAGCACTTCTTCATGGTCGGGTGCGAAGACGGCGCCCTCGTATTCCACGGCGACCACGTTCACAAGATTGTCAACGCAGATAGCCCTGGACGCACCGGAAGCCTGTTCTCCAGCGAAGGTAGCTCGGTGGTCCTCGGAGACTTCAACGATGACCCCGACGCAGGTCTAGGCCTGGACCAGATTGCGCTGTACGACGTCGCTAGCGAATCGGTGAGCGTTGTGAAGCCCTTCGGAGACGCCGATGCTCTGTACACGTTCCGCGGTATCCGCCGCGGATCTGACGGCGAGGCGCTCGTGCTGGGCTCCGACGGCGTGCTGCGCACCATTGACCCAGCAACCGGCGAAGTGACGGTCGAGACGGTAGTGATTGATGCGTGGGACGTTCCTGAAGAATGGCAGACCGCACACCCGTCGCTCACCGTTGTTGACGGCATGGCTTATGTCACCGACCCAGCGACCGAGTCGCTCCACATTGTCGACTACGTTGCGGGTGAGGTCTGGAAGTCCGCTGAGGTGGGCGTCGCACTTAACGAGGTGACGGCCGTCACCGGCTAAATGCGGCCCTGACCGCCCTCCCCAAGCACCACTCAAATGGCTCCATCTCGCTGCTTTAAGCACTCATGACAGCGAAATGGAGCCATTTGGCGTGGAAGCGGGAGGTTAGAGCTCACCCTTGCGCTGCAACCAGGTCATGGCGCCCCAACCAATCGGGATGCGCAACCAGTAGGTGATGAAGCGGTAGATCAGCACCACGGGGGTGGCAACGGAGATAGGGACTCCAGCGGACGTCAGACCACCAATCAAGGCTGCCTCTACTGCACCCAGACCACCGGGCGTCGGCACGACGGCGCCTACGGCGTTGGATAGGAAGTACACGACTGCCACATCCATGAGCGCCAGTTCCTGGCCGAAAGCCTCAAGGGTGCAGTAGAACGCACCCACGTAGGCGATCGTCTGCAGGAGGTTTCCGGCCAGACCCATCGCCAGGCGCCATGGCTGACCCAGGATCTGCACGAGGCGCGGCCACGTCTGACGTAGGGGCGGCATGACCTTCGCGAGGACCCAGCGGCGCACCTTTGGCACCAGCATGAACGCCACGATGACGCCACCCACCACCGCGAGCCCGATCAGCACGGACGTTGACGGCAACGAAGCCAGCGTTCCCTCGGAACCTGTGAACAGGGTGAGCAACAGCAAGCCACCGACAGTCACCACCACTGCGGACACCTGGACCAATGCGACCGTCGCAACCGCGAGCGGAGCAGGGACCTTCCGCTTGGTAAGGAGGCGCAGGTTCAATGCAGCGGGGCCGATGCCGGCAGGGACCGCGATCGCCACGTAGGCGGCCGCGACTTGCGCCATGATGACTCGCCAGGGCGGTAGTGACACGGGGGAGAACGCCAGCAAGGCCAAACCTGCACCCACAAACGTGAGCATGCCCCACAGCAGGGCCCCGCCGATCCACCACCAGTTGGCCGTCTGCAGCGCATCGATGATCTGCTGGGTGTTGAAACCAGTGATGATGATGGTGACGGCGATGATGAGCGCCACGAACGTAAAGATGGTGCGCCATCCGAAGCGCACGATGTTTTGGTCTTCGACCTCCGCGTCGGGGACTTGCGCGACGATGTTGGTGCGCAGGTCCTGCAACAGCGACTTGTGGCTACTGAGTGCGTGGCGGGTGTCGCGGGGGAGCACGATCGTTTGCATCAATGGCGCGACTTGCTCGACGACGTCGTCGCCAAGTGCCCGGAACGCCGAGTCCGCCGCACGTTCCGCTCCGACAACGAGACCCAGTGCCGCCAGGAGTTGAACGTTGTCGAGCCGCCGGGACAGCGTGGACGATGCCACCTCGCCCAGGTCCCACGAGGTGATCCACACGGATGGCTCGAGGACGCCGTCTGCTTCACCAATAAGAATGGTGTCACCGCTGAGTTTGCGATGCGAGATTCCTGCCTTGTGAGCGTGATCGAGCTGTTCCCATGTCGCATCGAGGGTGGCGTCGGAGATTTCGTCGCCGCTCATTTCGGAGAGCGGCCGCACGGCAAGCGGACGCTGGTACACGATCAGCATGGTGTCGCGCGCCTGGCTCATTCCGAGGACACGGGCGGTGCGGACGCCAGCGGTACGAGCGGCGTGGGACACGAGTGCGGTGGACTCGGCTGTTTGGCGGAGGCTGACGTCGGCGCGGGCGTTGATGCCTCGGAAGCGCACAGTTTGCCAGAGTTTGGTGACGAATCCCGCTGCTTGCTGGTCGCCGTCGAGTGCGAGCACCACCAGTTTGTGGCCCTCAACGGTGGTGACGTCGTAGACACGACCTGCACGGGTGCGCCCGAGTGCCGCAGAGACGGAGTCCGCTTCTTCAGGTTCGTAGTCGTCGTGAACGTCGGCACGGATGATGCGCTTCGGTTCGAACCCGGCGCGGCGGATTCCATCGGCAAGGGCACCGCCGTAAGCGCGGTCTGCCGATGAGCCGAGGAGGTAGCGCAACAGCAGTCCGCAAGCGCGTCCGATGAGGATCACGGTCAGTGCTGCCGGGAGCGTGACGATGCCGGAGATGATGCCGACTGCGGCCGAGATCCACAGCATCGGCCATGACCACGACAGCACTGCGCGAGTCGTGCGCAATCCTGCGGCTGTGAGCATTGCGCCGACGGCCGCAAGGTAGGCCGGGAGCTGGACAACGAGCTCGCCCTCGGGGCCCTTGATGGAGAGACTCTCAATGAGTTCCTCTGAGCCCCAGCGGGTGGTGGTGTACGCCGCGATGACGGTCACGATGAACGCCAACACCCCGGCTGCGAGGACTTCAAGGATGCGTCGCGGTTCACGGCGAATGGCAAGGTCCGTGATGACGGCCGCGGGAACCACCAGTGTGACGATGCCGGAGAAGATGTTGACGGGAGCGACGAGGAGGCGCTGGAGGACACTGGCGATGCCGCGAACGTCCTCGGTGAACCCGGCGGTGGTGGCACTCCCGTAGGCACCGAACAACAGGGCAAGGATGATGCCCAGAACTGTGGCGATGCCGGCCAACAAGTCAGTGACGCGATGGACCCGTTGTTCGGGCGCGTCAAAGACCGTCACCCCCTGCAGTGGATCGACTTCCTCCGGCTGCGCAGGCGACTCCTGCGTCTCTCCGGAGGTGGCCATGGGCCTGAGTCTAGAAGTATTTCGGCGCTGTTACGCGATTCCGAGCTCGGTGAGCCACTCCTGCGGCACGACCTCGGGTCCGATGAAGGACACGGCGTCGAGTGTCCAGTGCGCAATGATCAGCGGCGCTAGCCGGCCGGTGCGGTGGAACCACCATGCAAATACCAGGCCCATGACGACGTTGCCGAGCGCCATCGGCCACCCTTGGTACAGGTGGTAGGCGCCTCGCAGGAGGGCCGATGCGATGATCGCCGCAGGGACGCCCCAACCGAGGTCCTTCAGTCGGGTGAGGAGGTAACCCACCACGATGGTCTCTTCGAGCACGCCGGCCACCGCTGCGGAGATCAGCAGGATGGTGGCCGCCCACCAGGCATCGGGAAGGCCCGAGGTGTCGATGCGCACGGTTTGCCCGAGCGCGCGCCCCACTGCGTAGAGCGCCAGTCCCGGAAGGCCGATGCACGCTGCAAGGCCGATGCCGATGCCCACGTCTCGCCACCACGCGCGGGCCGGGCCGGTGAGTCCGAGGAGGGGACGCAGTTGCCGGCCGCCCGTCGAGAGAAGAAAGAGGGCCAAGGCCACCGGCATCAGGAGGTAGGCCTGGTACACGAGCTGCTGGAGCATGTCGATGATGTCGATGTCCGAACGCGACTGGTTCAGGGTGGTGGCTTGTTCACCGATGGACGGTTCCGCGAGGTAGCGCTCAATCAGCCGCAGCGCCGCAGTGATCGCGTAGTAACCAAGCGATAGCCCGAGCACGATGAACACTTCGGCTCGAAGGCGGCGTCTGCTGGGGAGTGCAGGGGCGCTCGCTGCTGTGCCGTCCGTGACATGTGGTGTCTCGCTCACCCCGCCACTGTATCCGCGCAAAAATTGTTCCCCAACGATTCGTGGGTGCTGGTGCGTCCTATGAGCGACAATGCACACCACACGAAAGGGGGCACCGCGATGGCGACATGGGAGCCAGTGCTGGAAACGCTGATGCGGGAACGCTCCGCAGGCCTGTTGGCGTATGCCCGGCTTCTCACGAAGGACGATGTGGAAGCGCAGGATGTTCTTCAGGACGCCTTGGTGAAGTGCTTCTCCAAGGGCCGCGCCTTCACGCATGTCAATACGGCTGAGGCGTATGTGCGGCGCGCTATTCCGACAGTGTTTATTGATGGGATTCGGCGTCGCGATGCGGCACGTAGGGCCCACGACAGGCATGAGCGCCTTCAGGGGACGGCTTCCGACGGACCGGACCGCGAGGCAGTGATGGACGTCCGCGCTGCCTTGCACACACTTTCACCACGGGAGCGCGCCTGCATCGTGCTGCGCTTTTATGACGACCTCACGGTGCCGGCGATTGCGAACACCTTGAACCTCGCACCCGGAACCGTCAAGCGATACCTCGCCGATGCATCGGCCAGGCTCGCGGAACAACTCGATACGGTCGCCGACTGGCAGGCCGACGCACGGACCGTGCCGGTGAAGGCGCCGGCTACGAAGGGAGCTTTCTGATGACTGATTTGCACTCACTCTTGAACGATGCCGCACAGCCACAGGGTGGGGGTGGCGACTTCGCGGACACCCATCACGGCACGGTGAGGTCGCGCATTCGGCGACGCCGGACGGTCCGCGCCGCGGGCATCGGGTCCGCTGCCGCGGTCTCCGTTGGGGCTGTCGCGCTCGGGGTAGCGAACCTTGGCCCTGGACACACGGAAGAAGCGCAGCCGGCCTCGGGCGGCACCCCAGCGACGTCGCTGACAGCCGATGCCTCGATAGACACCCAGAGCCCGGCACCGTTGAACGACTCCACGATGGGTGACACCCAGTGGTACTCCGCACAAGACGCTGCCACCGGAGAGATCCTGTCCTCACTCGTGCCAGGGGATGAGCCGAACACTGCGATCCTGACGGTGGCGGACGGCTCACAGTTCCTGTTGAAGGCGAACGATGCCGGCACCTATGTCTTCGAAGACCAGATTGATGGCGAGACGGTGTGGGCGGAAGTAACGCCCGACGACCTTCCGGGGAAACCAAGCAACGTGCAGGTGGGGTACGGCGGTCACAAGCCCGAGAACCCGGCCTCCGAACGGACCCCCCTGGAGTAGTGCATCGCCTGTGTCCTGGCGCTGCCGGGTGACGCCATCTCACCCCAGTGGAGCCGATGCGCGGGTCGTGACCTGCGCATCGGCTCTATTGTCTTCTTATGTCCCTTCGCGTGGTGTCCATCCGTCGCTATCCCGTCAAAGCTATGGGCGGCGAGTCCCTCGAGTCCGTCGACATTGACGGCCGCGGTCTGGTCGGCGACCGAGCCTGGGCGGTGCGCGACGAGGAGTCGAGGCTGGCTTGCGGCAAGAACGGCAAGCGCTTTGTCCGTCACGACCGAGTCTTTGAATACGCCGCACGGACCACCGCAGAAGGCGTCGAGATTTCGGGGCCAGCCGGCACGTGGATTGCTGGAGACACGAGCGCCGATGCCGCGCTCGCGGCGGACTTCGACGCATCGGTGCGCGTGGCCGCCGAGAACGACGTGAAGCACTTCGACGACAGTCCCATCTCGCTGATCGGCACCGCGACGCTCGAGTGGTGTGCGCGTGAACTCGGCATTGATGCGGACCCTCGCCGCCTCCGCGTGAACCTTGTGGTCGAGACCGAGCGCCCGTTCGAGGAAGAGGAGTGGGACGGTCACATACGCATCGGGTCGGCAGAGCTAGCGACGGTGAAGCGTGTCACGCGGTGCCGCACTATTGATCTGGCCCAGGACGGCGTGGATGGGCAGACCTCCTGGTTGAAGGCCCTGGGCGCGACCCGCGACCTGAAGGCAGCGGTCTACCTGAGCGTGGTGACTCCAGGCGTGATCGCGGTGGGCGACGCCGTCGAGTCGTGAGGTGACTTCCTGGCAATGTCTCCTGGTGGTGTCTCAGTGCCCGCAACCGCTCGGTATGAGCACTGAGCGACCGCCAGGGCGCAGGTGGAGCGGTTGTGTAGCTGCTAGACCTTGAGGTAGCGCTCCACCAGCTGCTCTGCGAGCCCCACATAGGTGCCAGGCGTCAGGTTGGCCAGACGGTCCTTGGTGTCCTCTGGGAGTTCCAGGTCGCCGACGAACGCACGGATCGCGTCCTGATCAATGACCTGCCCGCGGGTGAGGTCCTTGAGACGCTCGTAAGGGTTCTCCATGCCAGGCACGCCAGCAATTGCAGCGGCGCGCATCGCGGACTGGATGGGCTCTGCCAGGACCTCCCACGAACTGTCGAGGTCCGCGTCCAGTGCGGCGGCGTTGACGCTGAGGGTGCTCAGGCCGCGACGGACGTTGTCGATGGCGAGCATCGAGTGACCAAAGGCGGCACCGATGTTGCGCTGCGAACTGGAGTCTGTGAGGTCGCGCTGGAGGCGGCTCGTGACGAGCGTGGAGCCCAGCGTGTCGAACAGGGCCGCGGAGATCTCGAGGTTTGCCTCGGCGTTCTCAAAGCGGATGGGGTTGATCTTGTGTGGCATTGCGGAAGACCCAATCGAGCCCTTGGCCGCGGCCTGAGCAAAGTAGCCCAGCGAAATGTAAGTCCACACGTCGGTGGCGAGGTTGTGCAGGATGCGACCAAAGCGTGCCACGTCGGCGTACAGCTCGGCCTGCCAGTCGTGGCTTTCAATCTGCGTCGTCAGAGGGTTCCAGGTCAGACCCAAGCCCTCGACGAACGTGCGCGACACCTCGACCCAGTCGGTGCCAGGAACGGCGGCGGTGTGCGCGCCGTACGTGCCCGTTGCGCCGTTGATCTTGCCCAAGTATTCCTGCTGGCGGACCCGGTTCAGCTGACGGTTGAGGCGGTGAGCGAGAACGCCCAGTTCCTTGCCGAGCGTGGTGGGGGTGGCCGTCTGTCCGTGGGTGCGGGACAGCATCGGCTGTCCGGCCGATGCCTCGGCCAGGGTCGCGATGTCACTCACCAGGGAGGTGGCTGCGGGGAGCCATGCCTGTTCCACTGCGCCCTTGACCATGAGTGCGTAGGACAGGTTGTTGATGTCTTCTGACGTGCACGCGAAGTGCACGAGCTCGCTGAGCGCCTCCAAGGAGGTGCCTTCGATGCGGCGCTTGATGTAGTACTCGACGGCCTTGACGTCGTGGACGGTGACCTTCTCGATTTCCGCGTGCTCGGCGATGCCGGCGGCGTCGAACGTGGCGGGGATGTCACGCAGGAGCGCGGTTTCCTCTGCGGTCAGAGCACGGGTCCCGGGGACGGCCTGCGTTTCACACAGGTGGATGAACCATTCCACCTCAACAAAGAGGCGGGCGCGGTTGAGCGCGGGCTCCGAGAGGTGATCGATCAGCGGTGCTGCTGCTGCGCGGTAGCGGCCATCAAGCGGGGTGATCGCGATAGCGGGCTGAACGTCGGCGAGAGAGGCGTATGCGGCGGGGTTCCAAGAGGTCACGGCCCTCATTCTGTCATGCACAGGCGTGGCGCCCTAGACGCGATATCCACAGATGTCAGCCGGTACGTGTGGCTACAGAGGTGCCGTCTCTACCGTGATCGCCATGACGCTCGCATCAGACCCTGGCTCTGCGCTCCCACCACCCGCTCCACCCGCCCCGCTCTACTTGCCTCATTACGACCTCACCCAAGCAGTCGAAGCAGTCGCTGCGGCACGCGCTGCGCTCACGAGCGCGGCCACAGTCGAGTGGGTCTCGGTTGCCGCGGACGCCTACCGTGCAGTCCTTGACTCACACGATTACGACCTCACAACACTGGAAGCCCGGGTACTTGAGGCACAAGACGCGTGCACTGCCGCAGCCACCGTGGCAGGAAGGTACGGACAATGACGCAATGCGACGGTGACACTCCGATCATGGTGCGCGGAGGCGCGGCCGGAACCCAGGCCGTCACGGAGGACCTGACGACCGCCAGCGCGGTGCTCGATGCCGTAGCCGGACACGTCGACGACTGCCACCGCTACTTGGAGCAGGCGTTCCAACAGATCGAAGAACAACAACACAAAGCCGAGCCAGAAGTATTGCCGTGGCTTCAGCGTGCAAACCGGTACCTCGCCAGTGCGCGCTGGGGCGGCGGCTTCGCTTCCTTCTTGGTGTCCGACATCACGGCAACTGCGCGCGACCAGAGTGCGGTCGCACGGCACTATGACGACGCAGAACGTCAGGTCGAGGCGCAGATGGGGGCGCTGGGCGCCTTTGGTCCGCTCCGCAGAGCCCAGCGGGCCGCCGGCGATGTCTGGGGCCTGCACGTATGGGCGTCACGTGCCTGGGGATCCCTGCAGTGGACCTTCACGCCGCCGGGACTCATCGGTGTCGTCACGGGCAAAGATCCCATAGGTGACAAGATCAGACCGGAGCGAGGCCCCGCCTTGACCGGCATTGTCAATCAGCAGATGGTGGGTGGGCTCCTGGGGACGCTCGACCGGTCTCAAGACAGGCACACCCAACGCGCGCACATGTCGACCTTTCAGGCACTGGCGACCGCCGGCGGCGTGGTGATGCATGCGTTGGAGAGGGCGGCAAGCGAGCCGCGCGTGGCTGGCGTGGTGGCCACGCCCGCACAATCTCCAGTGAACGCATCGGAGACCGTGGGCGATGTGGTTGAGCGCCTTGGCGACACGGCACATGAGGCTCACGGCGGCATCACAATCGACACTGTCACTGCGCCTGATGGGAGTGAGGCATACATCGTCAATATCCCGGGCACCAGCGACAACACGCTCTCCGACCTCAATCCCGCTGACTGGGCGAACAACTTCGCTGGCGCAGCAGGTGACATCAACACCCCGGTCGAGTCAGTGACGGACTACGCGGCAGTGGCGATCGCAGCAATGAGAGAGCACGGCATTCCGGCCGATGCTCCCGTGATGCTCGTGGGGCATTCTCAAGGCAGTCATGCCGCCTACTCCATTGCCGCATTCGAAGGAGTGCGAAGCGAGTTTCACATCACGCACGTAGTCGGAGTTGCGGGCCCCACCGGAGACATCCCCCGGGTGCCAGGGATTCAATACATCGAGATCACCGACGAGTCCGACCCAATACCGGGCACAGATGGGGACGCATCTCGTCCGGCCGCCAACGAGACTGTGGTGCGCACGGACGTTCGCTCATCGTCCGATCCGCACCTCGCGGCGCGCGCAGAGAATCCCCTTGGTGCGCATTCGCTGGAAACGTATGAGCAGGCTGCGCGAGAAGTGGACGCGCTGCAGGCGCCGTCCGTCGAGGCGTTTGTGGCGAGCGCTAGCGCCTTCACCGATGGAACGGTATCCAGCACTTTGTATATGCCGGAAGCCGCAGCGCCCTCAGTTCAGGACGGAGGTGGCGTGCCGGGCGCTACGACTTCGAGCCCGTGAGCCCGTTGACGATGCCCGATGTGATCGCGATCACCAAAGCCGCACCCAAAGTGACCCAGAACCCGCCGAGCTCGAGGGTGATGTCGGGGACAAAGGTGGTGAGCCACGCCGCCAGCCACAGAATGAACCAATTGATGACGAGGGTAAAGAGGCCCAGCGTCAGAATCGTGATGGGTAGCGCCAGTACGGAGATGACGGGCTTGATCACCTGGTTCATGAGCTGCAGCAGTGCACCCACAGCCAGGAACACCAGGGCGCGGGTCCACCATTCACTCTCGCCACCCACCACAGCAACATCGAGGGGAAGCAGCGTAGTGACCCACACAGCGAGGCCCATGGCAACAGCTCTCAGCACAAACTTCATGACGGAGAGTCTTCCACACCTGTCATATTGGTATCTATGACTCTTCCCGTGCCGCGTCCGGCGGTCGCAGAACTTCCCGCCTATGTCCCTGGCGCTCGCGGCGCAGCAGACAGCCTGCCGCCCATCAAGTTGTCCTCCAACGAGGTGCCCTTTGGGCCATTGCCGAGTGTGGTGTCTGCGATGTCGGCCGCCGCGGAAGGTATCAACCGCTACCCAGACATGTTCGCCGTCGAACTCCATGAGCGCCTTGCAGAACGCCTCTCCGTGGCACCAGACCAGGTCTCAGTTGGCGGGGGATCCGTTGCTGTCCTTCAGCATCTCTTGCAGGCCTACACCGGTCCTGGTGACGAAGTGGTGTTCGCCTGGCGCAGCTTCGAGGCGTACCCCATCCTCGTCCCCATCGCAGGAGCGCACGCAGTTCCCGTGCCGTTGACAGCCGATGCCCGCCACGACCTGGACGCGATGGCGGCCGCTGTGACGGACCAGACAAAAGTCGTGATTGTGTGTTCGCCCAACAACCCCACCGGGCCATCCATCCGCCACGACGAGTTCGAGGACTTCATGGCACAAGTCCCTCGTCGGGTGCTGGTGGTGCTCGACGAGGCCTATGTGGAGTTCGGGCGAGACCCCGAGACAGTCAACGGCCTTGCCGCACTCGACCGCCACCCGAACCTCGTGCTGACCCGCACGTTCTCGAAGGCCTACGGCCTTGCTGGAGCGCGCGTCGGCTTTGCCGTCGGATCCGCGCAACTTATCCGTCCAGTGCGCGCGTGCGTGACACCGTTCTCCGTATCCTCCCTGGCACAAGCAGCAGCACTTGCCTCGCTCGATGCGGACGACGAACTGATGGAGCGCGTCGAAGCCGTTGTCACTGAGCGGCCACGCCTGCGGAACGCCCTGCGCGAATTGGGGTGGGATATCCCCGTCACCGAAGGAAACTTTGTGTGGCTCCCGGCCGGCGAACGCGCCGTCCCCATCGCTCAAGCGTTGGCAGGGCGCGAGCCGGCACTCTTGGTGCGGCCTTTCGTGTCCGAGGGCATCCGGGTCACCATCGGCACACCCGAACAGAACGATGCCTTGGTCCGCGCGCTCTCGGAACTCGCCTGATGACGTTGCGCGCGCACGACACTTATGATGGTGCCGTGTTGATTGCCACTGGTATCTTGTACGGGTTTGAGTGCGTACGCGAGCAAGTCGCCCTGACACTCGTTGCTCAAGGAGAACTGTGACCGATACTGATCTTGCGCGTCTAGCACGCGAATCCGGCTTGGAGCGCGTTGGCGCGCGTCCCCCGCTTGGCGAATACCTCGTCTCTGTGTGGAAGCGCCGGGCATTCATCTACACGATGGCGCGTTACCGCGTGCAAGCCTCCGTGGAAGAGAACCGCCTGGGCCTTGGATGGATTGTCCTCAAGCCCATCCTCAACGCACTGTTGTACGGATTCATCTTTGGCGTCATCATGCCGAGCGACACTCGGCCAGACAACTTCATCGCCTTCTTGGTGGCAGGTGTCTTCGTCTTTGAGTACTTCTCCAAGGCATTCGGCATGGGGTCGCGAGCGATCGTGGGTGATGCAGCGCTCGTGCGCTCGCTGAACTTCCCGCGCATGCTTCTGCCGGTGTCGCTCATCACGCGCCACGTCATGGAAATGGTTCCGATGATGGTGGTGCTGGGCGTCATCCTGGTGATTGTCGGCGAGCCCATCACATGGTGGTGGCTCATGTCGATCCCCGTGTTGGCCGTGATGACGATGTTCAACCTGGGCGTCGCCCTGGTCGTGGCTCGGCTCACAGTGCACTTGCGTGACGTGAGCCAGATCATCCCGCTGATCACACGCCTGTTCTTCTACGCCTCGGGCATCTTCTACTCGCTTGAGCTCGTGATCGATGACCCCAAGCTACTGAAACTTGCACAGCTCAACCCCGTCCACGACTTCATCGCGCTGATTCGTGGCTACATGGTCTCGGGCAACCCTGTCACTGGGTTCATGTGGTGGGTTGCCATTATTTCTGCCGTCGTCATGCTCACGTTTGGCGTGTGGTTCTTCTGGAAGGCGGAGGAGCGTTATGGCCACGACTAATGACGTCGATTTGGGTGCACCCGCGGTCATCGCGGACAACGTCCACATTCACTACAAGACATTTGCTTCAGGTAAGGCGGCAGGAAATAGCCGCAATATCCTGCGTCGTCAGCGCGGCGTTCGTGTAGTGCGAGCCGTCCGCGGTGTGTCCTTCGTGGTGCGCGAGGGCGAGAGCATCGGCGTGATCGGACACAACGGCTCAGGCAAGTCCACGCTGATGCGTGCGATTGCTGGCCTGCAGGCTCCGGCACAGGGAACCGTGTACGCGTCCTCGCGTCCCGCGCTTCTCGGTGTCAACGCTGCGCTGTTGGCAGAGCTGTCCGGTGAGAAGAACGTGATTTTGGGCTCGCTGGCATTGGGTCACTCCATTGCCGAGGCCCAGGAGTCTTATAAGGACATCGTTGAGTTCTCCGGTCTGGGCGAGTTCATTGATATGCCGATGAAGACCTACTCGTCCGGAATGTCGGCGCGCCTCCGGTTCTCGATTGCCGTGTCGCGAGACCACCGCATCCTGCTGGTTGATGAAGCGCTCGCGGTGGGTGACCGTGACTTCAAGCGTAAGAGCGAGAAGCGCATCCGTGACCTGCGAGAGCGTGCCGGAACGGTGTTCCTGGTGAGCCACTCGATGAGTTCGATCCGTGAAACATGCAACCGCGTGCTCTGGATTGACCACGGTGAACTCAAGATGGATGGCGATCCCGACGAGGTCATCGACGCGTACCAGGCTCACCACTAGCCAGTACGGGTTTACAACCTACGGTGCCGTAGCCTACGCTTGCGTAAGTTACGTTTCTCGGGCAAACCTGCCCTGACCGAGAAGGAGCACGCGTGAGCGCATCGGGCCCACTATCGACCGACGGCCTGGTCCAGGTGCTTACCCACACTGGTGAGCCCGTTGACCATCCGACCTTTTCCGCTTATGCGGCACACCTGAGCGCCCAAGAGCTGCGCGAAATGTGGCGCGACATGACCATCGTGCGTGCGTTCGACCTCGAGGCAACAAGCCTGCAGCGCCAGGGTGAGCTGGGCCTGTGGGTGCAGTCATGGGGGCAGGAGGGCGCACAGATCGGCTCCGGCCGTGCGCTCAACGGCAACGACTACGTGTTCCCGTCCTACCGCGAACACGGGGTGGCACACACCCGCGGCGTTGACCTTGTCGAGATCCTCCGCATCTTCCGCGGTCTCCAGCACGGTGCGTGGGACCCCCGCGAGCACAACTTCCACCTGTACACCCTGGTGATTGGCGCCCACGCGCTGCACGCCACCGGCTACGCAATGGGCATGAGCCGCGACGGCATGGTCGGCAACGGCGATCCCGAGCGTGACGGGGCAACCGTGGCGTACTTCGGGGACGGCGCCACGTCGCAGGGCGACATCTCTGAGGCCCTCACGTTTGCGTCGGTGTACAACGCCCCAGTGGTGTTCTTCTGCCAGAACAACCAGTACGCCATCTCCGAGTCAGTCATCCGCCAGACCCGCGTGCCCATCGCGGAACGCGGCAAGGGCGCCGGAATGCCGAGTGTCCGCGTCGACGGCAATGACGTCATTGCCTGCTACGCCGTGACCCAGTGGGCTCTGGACCATGCGCGTTCGGGCAAGGGCCCGGTGTTCGTTGAAGCGCTCACGTACCGCATGGGTGCACACACCACGTCCGACGACCCCAGCCGCTACCGCGACTCGGCGGAGGAAGCCTTCTGGGCGGAACGCGATCCGATCGCCCGGTTGGACGCTTACTTGACGGCACGAGGCGAACTCTCCGACGAGTACCGCGGTGAGGTTGCTGCGGAGGCCGAGGAGCTGGGCAAGCGCACGCGCGAGACAGTGAAGTCGTGGACCCGCTCCGACGTCATGGACATGTTCAACGATGTGTACGCCCTGCCCCACAGTGGCGTCGAGGCGGAACGCGCCTGGTTTGAGCGCTACCAACGCTCCTTTGACGTCGAGGGAGGCAACTGAGATGGCCACAATGACGATGGCCGGTGCCATTAACGCTGGCATGCGCGCGGCGATGGAGCGCGACCCCAAGGTCACCTTGATGGGTGAAGACATTGGCAAGCTCGGTGGCGTTTTCCGTGTCACCGACGGACTGCACAAAGACTTTGGCGATGATCGAGTCATGGATAGCCCGTTGGCTGAATCCGGAATTGTCGGAACTGCCATCGGTATGGCGATGCGCGGTTACAGCCCGGTCATCGAGATCCAGTTTGATGGCTTCATTTTCCCGGCGTACAACCAGATCACCACGCAGTTGGCCAAGATGCACTACCGGTCGCGCGGAATGATCAACCTTCCCGTGGTGATTCGTGTGCCCTTCGCCGGTGGCATTGGTGCGGTGGAGCATCACTCCGAGAGCCCTGAGTCGCTTTTCGCGCACACTGCCGGCTTGCGTGCCGTGTCGCCCGCGAGCCCGCAGGACGCTTTCGACCTCATTCAGCAGGCCATCGCATGCCCTGATCCAGTCATGTTCTTTGAGCCCAAGGCTCGCTATTGGGACAAGGGCGAGGTCGATGTGGAGCGCGTGCCCGCGCAGTTGGCAAGTGACGGGGGAGTCGCTGCCGCCACTGCGGAGATGGGCCGTGCTCGGGTCGCTCGCCAGGGCAAGGACGTCACGCTCATTGCCTACGGTCCGACGATGCGTCTCGCATTGCAGGCCGCAGAGGTTGCGTCCAAGGAAGGCAAGTCGGTCGAAGTCATTGACCTGCGCTCCATCTCGCCCATGGACTCCGACACCGTTGTGAAGTCGGTCAAGCGGACCGGCCGCGCGGTCATCGTTCATGAGGCTCCGACCAACTTTGGTTCAGGTGCGGAACTGTCGTCACGCATCACTGAGCAGGCCTTCTTCCACCTTCATGCGCCTGTGCTCAGAGTCGGAGGGTTCTCCACCCCCTACCCTGGAGCCAAGTTCGAGCACGACTACCTGCCCGATGTTGACCGCGTTCTAGACGCCGTTGACCGAGTGACGCGCCACTGAGGAGCACCGGATGCCTACATTTGAGCAGTTCAACCTTCCTGATGCGGGCGAGGGTCTGACGGAAGCGGACATTGTCGCGTGGCACATTGCGGTGGGGGACACCATTACGGTGAACCAACCTATCGTTGAGATCGAGACCGCGAAGTCGCTCGTAGAACTCCCCAGCCCGTTCACGGGTGTGGTCACCAAGCTCATCGTTGAGGTGGGCGACACGGTCGAGGTCGGTGCACCGATTCTGGAAGTCGACGTCGACCCCGAGGGTGAAGGTGCGCCTGCAGACGGCTCCGCTCAGTCGGATTCGTCGGCTACCTCCGCCCCCTCCGCTCCGTCCGCCCCATCAACTGCATCCGCCCCATCAACTGCATCCGCCGCATCGGCCGCATCGGCCGGGTCTGCAGAGTCGCCGGTGTCTGCGCCGTCAGCACCTGAACCCGCGGCCCCGGCACCGGTTTCGGAGACGACGAGCGAAGGCTCGGGCGCAGTGCTCGTGGGCTACGGCGTGAAGGCTGGAAGCGCGACGCGTCGTCCACGTAAGGCCGATGCCCTTGACCCGGTGGGAGGGGAGCAGGACGCGCACCAGTACCCCGTGTTGGCCAAGCCTCCGGTGCGAAAGCTCGCCAAGGAGTTGGGTGTGGACCTCACCACGATTACCCCGTCTGGCCCTGGGGGCCTCGTCACGCGTGAAGACGTCGAGCAGCGCGTGAAGTCCACCGCGGCGCAGACCCTCGCGACCTATGCTGGCGACGACCAGCCGTGGCTCGAAGCCGGCACCACAGCATCGGACGGTCGCTCCACGCGTGTCCCGGTGAAGTCGGTCCGCAAGCGCACAGCGGAGGCCATGGTGCAGAGCGCGTTTAGCGCTCCCCACGTCACCGAGTTCCTCACCGTAGACGTCACAGAGACCATGAACTTGGTGCGCCGCCTCAAGGAGGACCGCGACTTCCAGGACGTCCGTGTCACTCCACTGCTGATTGTCGCCAAGGCCCTTCTGTTGTCGATCCGACGCCACCCGGAGGCCAACGCTTCGTGGGATGACGCGGCGCAGGAGATCATCTACAAGCACTACGTGAACCTAGGCATTGCTGCATCGACGCCTCGCGGACTGGTGGTGCCGAACATCAAGGACGCTCACCGCCTGTCCCTGCACGACCTGGCCTCAGAGTTGATGGACTTGACCGCAGCCGCACGCGCGGGACGGACCACTCCCGCAGCGATGTCAGACGGCACCATCACGATCACCAACGTGGGTGCCCTGGGCATCGACACCGGTACGCCCATCCTCAACCCCGGCGAGGCCGCGATCTTGGCCTTTGGCTCGATCCGTCAGCAGCCGTGGGTCCACGAGGGCGAGATCCAGATCCGATGGGTCACGCAACTCGCACTCAGCTTCGACCACCGCCTTGTGGACGGCGAACTCGGCGCCCGCGTGCTTGCTGACGTGGGCCGTGTCATGAACGACCCATCCCAGGGACTTGTTTGGGCATGACCGAGGTGCCGGCCCCGACCTCCATCACATCGAAGGTTGCGGTCCTTGCTTCGTCACAACTCATTGCCGGGACCGGTGTCGCAGCCGGAGTGTCCGTGGGCGGACTGCTCGCTGAGGACATCGCTGGCACTGCCGCATTCTCAGGGCTGCCCCAGACCGGTATGGTGCTCGGTTCCGCATTGGCGGCCGTGCCACTCGCGAGGCTGGCAGGGCGGGCCGGTCGACGGCGGGCCCTCAGCCTTGGCTATGCGATTGCCTCGATCGGAGCGGGACTCGCCCTCGCATCGGCGCTGACGCGAAGTCTGCCGCTCCTTGTCGTGGCGAGCCTCGTTGTCGGGGCGGGCATGGCCGCGGGTTTGCAGGCACGCTTCGCGGCGACCGATGGCGTGCCCGATGCGCGCCGTGGCCTCGTGCTGTCGGTCGTGGTGTGGGCGTCGTCGATCGGCGCGATCCTAGGCCCCAACCTCCTCGAACCAGGTTCACGCTTGGGCGAAAGCCTGGCGGGAGCACCCTTGGGTGGCCCATGGCTCTTCGCGATCATCGCGTTGGCGCTCGCGACCGTGGTGATCGCGGTCGGATTGCGGACCCCGGTGCCAGCCACTGTTCCGCCCAAACGCAAGATCCGTGACACCGTTCGCGTGGTGTGGGCAAACCCGGCTGGGCGATTGAGTCTGGTGGGAATGGCGTCAGGCCATGCGGTGATGGTCGGTGTGATGGTCATGACATCCGTCCATTTGCATGGACATGGATCGTCGCTCACCTTTGTGGGCATTGTCATCAGCGCGCACGTGGCGGGGATGTACATACTGGCGCCCTTGTTCGGTTGGCTCAGCGACAGGTGGGGTGCCCGTGCAGTCGTGGCATTGGGCGTGGTGGGCCTGGTGATCGCGTGCGGATTCACGGCATCGTCTGGATGGGTGACGCGCAGTGGTGGGTCGCACCACACCGCTGAGATGTTGGCGACGGTGGGACTAGTGCTGTTGGGCCTGGGTTGGTCGGCTGTGACCGTGGCGTGCGCCACGATGATCGCTGTGGTGTCGCATCACGCCGATGCTGCCCCCACTGACATTCAAGGAGTCGCAGACCTGGTGATGGGACTGGCTGGGGCAACGGCCGGTTTGCTGTCAGGCGTGGTGCTGGCTAATGCCGGCTATGTGGGGCTTTCCCTCGCGGGAATCGTGGTGCTCATTCCGTTGATCTGGGTGCTGGTGCGCTACGCACGTGAGGTGGCGACCGCCGCAGAGTAAACGCGGTCTATTCGGCCCACGTCACCGTGAGCGGTTGGCCCAAGAACTCGCCGTAGCGAGCGAACTGGCGCTCTACTTCGTCACGCTCAGTGGTGCTCAGCGCAAAGGAACCCTCGGCATCGGCGGCCAACTCGTGAGGCGCGAATGGCTCGATCGCCACGGATACGCCGGAGGCCTGCTCCGTACGCTTCCACGTTCCGATGACTGATCCCTCGCGCACGAGTGTTGACCGAAACACGCCATTCTTGCCAGGGACGACGCGGGCGAAGCCCTGCTCGGTGACAAATCCCGAGCGATCGCCGTAGCCAAGCATGTACTCGTCGAAGCCCGGCGGAATCGTCCACACCGAAGCCTCGATGGGGTCAGCGTCGAGCGTGTGAGCCGCCACGACCATCGGCCCGTCCTCAGTGTCGATGCTGCGTAACTCAATGCTGTGCAATTCGACACTGCGCTCGTCGGCTCTCGCCCCTCCGGAGCTCGCAGCCTCAATACCCGCCCGGCATTCGCGCATACCCAACCCCGTCCAGCGAGAGAAGTCCTTGACGGTCGCGGGACCGTGGCTGCGAAAATACCGCCCAGCGATAGTCGCCAACGCCGTATCGCGGTCAAACTCCACCTGCTCGGGCGCCCACTCACCGAGGAGTGCGAACGCTTGCTCGCCATCAACATCGGCCGCAATGCATGTGACGCCCGACTGCGCTGCGAACCACAGCAAATGGTAGGCGCGCTGCGACGACGTGGGCACGCCAGCCTCCGAGAGTGCCTCGACACATTGGGTGCGCGTGAGGCGTCTGCCCGCGAGAGCCTCTCGCAATACGGCGAGTGCCCGTTCAGCATCCTCGTCTGTGAGCCCCAGATATGCACGACGCTTGGGTGCACCCGCGAGCGGCTTGGCTCCCATCAAGTCGAGCATCCACCGTGCATCACGCGATGGGACGAGATGAATGGTCCCGCGCATCGGCCACGTGCGAAGTGCCTCGCCACGCTCCAACGCGGCCCGGACGTCGGCAACGCCCCGAGGCTGCCCAGGGGCCAGACGCATCCCTAGCGACCACAGGCCGCTCGCGAGATCTTGAGCCTGCATTGCGCCGAACCATGTCACCACCTCGTCGACGGACGACATGCGCGGCGAGTCCAGCCCCAACGCATGCATGCGGAGCGCCCGAACCTGCTCACGAGTCATCATGCGTTCACGCTAATGGTTGCCTGTGACACGTGCGTCCACAGGCCCGCTCACGCCGCGTACCCTTGTGGCGTGCCCATCGACACCCTTGTCACCATGACCGGTGCCGTCCGCGATATTGCCCTCGGGATGACCGCCGGCGCCCTGCTGATGATTGTCGCGATCGTTCCCGCGCGTCACGCAGCTGCCGAGCGCGCCAGCACGATCGCCCGGATCAGCGCCGCCGTATGGGCTCTCTCTGCCGTGGCCTACATCTTCATCTCGTACGCCTACATTCGGAACGACGCCATCGCGCCATCGAGATTTGTTGAAGAAGTGTGGTCCTTCGCGACCACCATCCCGTTGGGTCAGGCCTACCTGCAGATGGCTATTGCGGCACTCTTTGTGTCCATCGTGGCTGGACTTGTCCGCACCCCAGCGAGCGCAGCCTGGGCCATGGTTCCGCTCCTGTGGGCCTTGGGGTGGCAGGCCCAGACCGGCCACGCGGCTGGCGCCACGGATCACCACCTCGCGACCTCTGCGATGTTCCTGCACCTGGGCGGATCCGCGCTGTGGATGGGGATGCTCGGTGCGCTGGCGCTCATGCGCAAGCCTCTAGGACTGGACGCCAAGAACGCTGTGATCCGCAGTTCCAAGATCATGATCTGGGCTGCCGTGGCGCTCGTGGTCTCTGGCGCTGCGAACGCCTGGGTGCGTATTGACTCGCCAGCGGACTTCGTCACGACCACCTACGGATGGCTGTTGACAGCGAAGATCGCCCTGATGGCGCTGGCCGTGGGACTCGCAGCATGGCACCGGCGAGTGGCGCTTCCCAAACTTTCCGACGAGCACGTACGCACCAAGTTCTGGCGCATCCTCACCGTCGACGTCGCCGCCATTGCGGCCGTCATCATCATCGCCGTGGTGATGTCCGGAACAGCGCCGCCGGTCCCCATCGTCGCCGTCGAGGACCCGACCCCCGCCTACTTCCTCACGGGATACGGATTGCCGCCCGCACCATCGGCCCTCAACTGGATCATCCAGTGGCGACTCGAGATCCTCTCCCTCTTTGTGGTGCTGGCCATGGCGCTGGTGTACGTCCGCTGGGTCATTCGCCTGCGCCGCCGCGGCGACTCCTGGCCCTGGTACCGGACAGCATCGTTCCTTGTCGGCATGACTGTCATGTTGTGGATCACGCAGGGTGCACCCACGGTCTACGGCATGGTCACGTTCTCGGGCCACATGGTGGAGCACATGCTCCTGGTGATGGTGGCGCCCATTCCGCTCGCCCTCGGTGCGCCCATCACCTTGGCGCTCCGGGCTCTGCCGGCGCGCAAGGATGGTACTCGCGGTCCGCGCGAATGGATCCGCACCATCGTGGAATCGCGCATCGCCCGGTTCTTTGCCAATCCCATCGTGGCGGCCGTCAACTTCGCTGGCTCCCTCGTGGTCTTCTACTACTCGCCGCTGTTCGAGTTCGCGCTGCGCAACCATGCCGGGCACATCGGCATGATCATCCACTTCACACTGGTGGGCTACTTCTTCGCGAACGCGCTCGTGGGAATCGACCCCGGGCCCAAACGTCCCGCCTTCCCCCTGCGGATTGTCTTGCTGTTCTCAACCATGGCGTTCCACGCATTCTTTGGAGTGTCGCTCGCGGCCTCTGAAGTGTTGCTGGCGCCCACCTGGTTTGGGCTCATGGGCCGTACCTGGGGTCCTGATGCGATCACCGATCAGCAGTACGGCGGCAACATTGCGTGGGGCATCGGTGAGCTTCCGGTGCTGGCGTTGGCGATTGGCGTGATCATTGCGTGGCGGCTCTCCGATGAACGCGAGGCGAGGCGCAAGGACCGCCAAGCAGAGCGTGACGACGACGCAGAATTGCGTGCCTATAACGCCATGTTGGCCGATGTGACGGAACACGACCGGCGCTCCGGCGAATAGCTTTATCCACAGATTTTGTCCACAGGGATGTGAACAGGTGGTGAACAAGGGGGAGATCCTGTGGAGAAACCTCTGTATAACTCAGAGAGTGAAATCTCACCCCAATCTGGCTTGCGCCGCTAGCCCCACGAGAGTACGACTAGTCCTAGCGGGTTGCGCAGTTCATCGTGGAACAGGTCCCACAAGGGCCGATGCGTACTAGACCAGGCGCTTGACCCTCGGGTTTGTGGGTGAAGTGCCTGGTAAAGATGCGCCTAAGGGCGTAGGTGAGCAGTGTGACCTGGGCGATCAGGACAACGGGAGACCGTGGCACGGCAACAGCCATGGACGGCTAGAGCACGGCCACTGCGGGTGACGGCGTAGGGTCTCGCGGCACCGGTCGCTGGCCGAAAGGTGTTGTCCACAAAGACGACAGGCTGCAGCGTCAATCGCAGCCTTCGCGCCGGGTTATCCCCAGGCAGCGAGAACTTTCGAGCCGTGGGTAGGGCCCCCGGGGTGAACACCCCCGGGGGCCTTCTTCCTGCCCATGGCGGCAAGTTCCCTTTCCTGGTTCGCCAGAGCAGCCTCGCAACGCGGCGTGAGATTCCTCGCCAGGCCGCACGCGCTCCCGAGGCCGGGACCGCACGGCGGTACCTTGAGAAAAGACCGACACCAGCATCGGCGCTACTGCGTTCAATCGCTCAGCTCAGCAGTACAGCTCAGCTGTTCAGCTCAGCAGCGCCTCACCAGTCGAAGGAGCATGATGGACGAGACGCGCACCGCTCGCCGCGACGACGCCGGTGACAGCGAGCCACCCCACTCAAGCGCTGACTCTCCCACGCCTGGAGTCGAGTCGGCCTCGCCGTGGGCATCTATTCCAGAAGCCGACGCCATGCCACGCGGCGCTACTGTGCCAAGAGAGACGAGTGCGGCCAGTGCGACGAGTACGCCCAGTGGGTCGAGCGCGGCCAGCGGGCCCGGTGAACCCGACGACCCAAGTGCGGAACCTGGAAACGAGAGCGATCCCACACCCGCCAAGTCACGCACATGGATGGGAATCACCTCATTCGTGACGGCCATCCTGGGATTCTCGATCGTGGCGATTGTTCTCGGACACTTGGGCTGGCATGCAGCCCGCCACGGACGCGCCCGCCACGGAGCGTTCGCCATCGCGGGCACCATCCTCGGCTGGCTAGGCCTGCTGCTCACCGCCGCAGCCGCATGGTTCTATGTGCAAGACCCGGCACCCGAGCAGGTGGACATTCAGGCGCGGCAGGACATCCATGCCGTGGGGGCAGAAGTCGCAACCCAGGCCGTTGAAACCGGCGCAGTGCCCGAGGTCACGATGACTGACGAGTCCTACATGGTGGGAGCCGTGGATGTTCCTCAGGAACTTGTGACCGAGCACTCCATCAGCATCACTGGCACTGCGACCGCCGAATGGTGTGTTGAGCTCACCTACAGCGGCGGCGAGGTCGGCACATACTCCTACGACGCGCAGGCCGGCGTCGCGGAAGGCTCCTGCAACTAGACGTCCCGGCTGTTGTCGCTGGCCGTGTTGCCCCCGGCGGCCCACTCAGTGCTGTCCAGAACGGCGCCGTCAGGAATGTGACCGCCGCCCTCCAACATCACCGTGCCGCGCACCACGACATCCGACCCGAAAGTCCAGTCGCCGCGCACGGTGAGCGATGCCGCCTCGCGCAGTGACGGAGCACCGGTGGGGAAGCGGGCGTCGAAGTCGCCCACGGTCTTGAAGAACTCGGGGTCCAAGTCCACGAGGGGAGCCTTCGCGGCGTCGAGGCGCAGGCCGCCGTCGGCGTCCAAGCGGTAGGCGTCCGAACGCAACACCAGCAGGTCGTTCGTGGTCTTGACCGGCAGGAAGCGCTCGCGTTCCACCGCGATCGCGGTGGCACCCTCGAAGACCTCGATCGCGGCGCCCATGGCGGACTCGATCTGGAACACCTCGGGGGAGCTGGAGTCTGTGGGGTCCACCGTCTTCTTGTTGCGGATGAGCGGCAGACCCAAGACAGCGCCACGCTCGGAGAGGGCCGCGTACAGGGCCTCGAGGTCAAACCACAGGTTGTTGGTGTGGAAGAACGGGTGGCGGTGTTCGTCCGTGAAGTAGTGCATCTGGTCCGCGGGGGTTTGGGCAGTGTCGCGCAGGATCAGCTGGTTGTCCGCGGTGCGAATGGCGAGGTGGCCGCCCTTACGGTCGGCGAGCGTGCGCACGCATACCTCGGCGGCATAGGGGGCGCCCGAGGCCGCAAACCAGCCCGCGATCTGCGGGTGAGGTACGGCGCCCAGGTTGTCCGAGTTAGAGGCGCTCGCGTACTTGTAGCCGGCATCGAGCAGGGCCTTGAGGACCCCGGAGCCCAACAACGCCGTGTAGATGTCGCCGTGACCCGGAGGGCACCACTCCAGAGACGGGTCCGCGGGCCACTCAACGGGCTCAAGCGAATCCACCAGGAGTTTGGGCTCTTTGTTCTGCAGGAAGTCCAGGGGCAGCCCGTCCACTTCGATGCCTGCGTGGCTGTCCAGCGCCTCAAGAGAGTCGTCGCGCGTACGGAACGAGTTCATGAGGACCAGCGGCAGCGGGGCGTCGTGCTCGCCGCGAGCGTGCGCCACCTGGCGGGCGATGATGTCGAGGAACGAACTGCCCTCGCGCACAGGCAGCAGCGACTTGGCTCGGTCCATGCCCATCGATGTGCCCAGCCCACCGTTGAGCTTGATGATGGCGGTGCGGCGCAGAGCCTCGCTTGCGGCCTCCGGCGAGACGTCGACGTCCGCCAAGCGCTGCGGATCGTGCAGCGGCGTGATGGTCTCCTCCGGGATGAGGCCAGTCGCGCCAGCCTCCAACTCGCCATAGTAGTGGGTGAAGACGTCGATGGCGGCCTGGTTCACGCCCTCGGCGCGCATCTTGTCCTGGGCTCGCTTCAATCCCTCAGCGCTCATAACCCCAGAGTAGTGGCGGGCTGTGTCCGGACACAGCCACGTGAGCGGCTCCTTGAAAGCGCCTTGGAGATGACCGACGTCAGCGCCACGCCCGCTGCGGCCCAGATGCCGTAGGCCACGCCAAGACCCACGCCAGCGCGCAACACCAAGGCCAGCATCGTGAAGGCGCCCGCGTAGCTCGTGACCACGACGGCATAAAGCGAGGGGTGGGTGAGGGCGCCCTTAAGCGACAGAGCTGCGCTGACCTCAAGCAGGATTGCCGCGATCAGCAGGAGCCACGCGGCGAGGGTGTGTCACCTGCCCTGTCCTCGCATGAGCACGACTCCAGTCAGGGGGCATCCAAGCTAAGTGTGCGTTGCGGCGTTCGCAAGCCATAGGGTTGGACGGGCGATCAACGGAGAGACTTTTCCCAAGTCAGTGCAAAGTCCACTTCGCTGCGCTTGAGGAGCCATGCCTTCACTCGATCGGCGCAACGTTCCCTGAGCGCGCCGATGGCGGTGGCTACGTGCTCGACGAAAACATTGAACGAGCCTAAGGTGGGCTGAATCCCCGTCCAGTCGAGCGACTGGGAGCCCAGCCAGAGGCGGGGGAAGATCTACTGAGGCTCCCTCGACCACGTCGAGCAGTTGCGCGGAGCCGGCCGCCGTGAGCGACCCACTCCCGCGCCCGTGGCCGTGTGACATCGTTGAGCGGAACAACCAGAAGTTGCGACGGCGGTCGACACGACGTGACTCCGCAGAGCACCTTGTTGGCACCGTTCGCTGCGCGAGTCAGCGTGACAACGCAGTTGCGACTCTCGAAGGGATACACCGTCGAGTAGGTAACGACGCTCTGGGGGCGAATTCAATGCGCGTCGCGGATGCTCGTGTAGCCGGATGTCACCCCCTCTGCGAGTGCGGAGGCGTTGCGGCCGACCCATACGAACCGTTGGTGTCGGGACAGCCTGTGCTCGAGGGGTGCACCAGACCGCTCGATGCCGAGCCGATCAAGTGTTGTGTCGGCCGGCAACGGCTCAGCGGCGGCGGCTAGCGTGGCGATTGCGCGCTCCAGCATGCCAGTGCGGCAGACCATGGCGTAGCTCTCTCGAGTCTCTACTCCGCAGTCCGCCAGCCACTTCCTGAGACTTGTGCGGTCGAGGTGATCCACGCGTCGGTGCGAAGCGCGCGGACACTTGCGATCGGCACCAACCCAGGTGAAACTGTGAGCCCCCGGATCTCGGCCCGGAAATCCGCTGCGGCGTGCTCAGGTGTGGGAGTACCAACCCGCCCGTCGCGTTCGAACCCCTCGAGGGGATCCACGGCTTCTAGTCGATCTGCCGGACGCGCTCCCTAGTGATACCTCGTGACTCGCCGATGGCGTCGAGCTTTCCGGGTGTGTCTGCGAACGCATACTGGCGAGCACTTCGCGGCCTCGCATCTCCCAACTGTGCCGAGATAGATCAAGACCTCGCGCAAAGCGCTGAGGAACTCGGAGGGCTCTGCAGAGACGGCTAGGCCCCTGGGCGTTCCTGGGGCGTCGACATCGCCGTCGTCCTGAACTGTCGGAGCGACGATGGGGAGGTGCGGATCGCTCGTGAACAGCGCTGCGTAGATCGAGAGGACCGTGGTAGGGGCAATCTGCGGCAATATGGAAAAGTCAACGCGGACATTTCCGAGAGATCGCCGAGCGTAGCCGCGCCCTTTCGACGCGGTACATGCGACGCCTTGTTCATGAGGTTGAGGTCTTGAATGGTTGCTGTAGCTCGGTGCGCAGGGAGGCTCTCCGGCACTCGCAGATGCGGTCGCTCCTTCACTACGCACAGAGCCAGGCCATCGGCGAATGGGTCGGTGTCTTGCCCGGCAAGGTTCTGAGCGGCTGACAGGCCCGCAGCGTTCACGCGTGAGTGCCGGGACTTCGGCGAGCCGAGGTAGTACATCGTGCCAATCCGCTTGTGCGAGCGCGCTTGGACTTGTTCGATCCCCTAGGGTGTTCCATGTATTGAAATAGCGTAGAGATGGTAGCGGCTTGGGAGCCATTCGCTAGTGTGCGAAGCGTGGGGGATACAGCAAGCATGGATAAGACACGCGACATGGGACCGCTGAGTATCCGCAGTCTCGCGCCGAGCTACTTGTCAGATGAACACGGCGTCTATGCCGACATGTTGCTGAGCGCAATCAGGGACAAGTCGTCGATTCGGAATATCGCGCTCACCGGTCCCTATGGCGTTGGCAAGAGCAGTATCCTCCAGCGTGTTGTCGATGTCTTCCCCGATGATGTCGTGGAGGTCTCCCTGTCGACACTCGGCACGGGCGATCCAACCGAGACGAGGAAGGCGCCCCGGGGAAAGGCGCGCGAGCGTGAGGCGCGCGAGCTCCAGAGGGAGATCGTCAAGCAAATCCTGTATCGCCTGCATCCCGCAAAGATGCCTCGGTCGCGGTTTAGGCGAACTGCAGCGGTCGTCGTGTGGCGCGAAGCGGGCGCGGCATTGTTGGCAGGTGCCGTATTCGCCGTCGCGGCCACAATGTTTGGCTGGCTCACTCCGCTGCAGAATCTGATGCCGGACGGTGCGACGAGCTATCTCGGGGTCGCGGTCGCAGTCGCGGCATTCGGTTCAGTGTGGTTGGCGATTCGGACGGCTCTCGGCGGGAGCTTTCGACTTGAGAAAATCACGGCGGGCGCCGCAACCGTGTCTGTAGCAACTAAAGAAGACTCATACTTCGATGAGTTTCTCGATGAGATTGTCTACTTCTTCGAGGTCAGCGGCCGGCGCATAGTGCTCTTCGAGGATCTGGATCGGTACAACAACAGCGCGATCTTCGAAGACCTGCGAGCGTTGAACGGCACGCTAAATCGCGCGGACCAGCTGCGGCGCTGGCGCCCGAGCAAGCGCGGACTTGCAGCGGTGTGGGGTCGTGCTCAAACACTGTGGACTTCACACGATGGGCTGAAGCGACTTGCAGCGTTGGCGAGGCCTGGCTCGTGGAGGGATCTCGGCCCAGGACCGGTCCGGTTCATCTATGCGGTGAAGGACAGCCTGTTTGCATCTCTCGAGGAGGGCCACGACCAGGACGCGGCGCGACGCGAGTTGGGGCGCAGCAATAGAACGAAGTTCTTCGAACTTGTCGTGCCGGTGGTGCCGTTCATCTCCCATAGGAATGCCAGCGGCTTGTTGGAGGCGGAGTTCAAGGGCGCCGTAGAGTTGCCGGATCCCGAGCTATTGAGAGCCGTCGCGCCCCACTTGGCGGAGATGCGGCTGATCAAGAACTTCCGAACTGAATACGATGTCTTCTATGACAGGCTCGTGGCGGCCGAGCTGAGTGCGCCGGGAATCAGCGCCAACATCATGTTTGCTTTGGTGGCCTACAAACAAGCACACATGCGGGAATTCGAGAAGATCAGGTTGCGTGACAGCGAACTTGACCGCCTGCATGATGCTGGTCGCCGCATGGTCGCGGCCGCGATTGAGCGTCACCGGGACGCAATCGTCGAGGCGACAAAGAAGGTAGAGCAATCCGTCCCAACGTCGCCGGCGCAAGCCGAGAGGTGGGGAGCCGCGTTAGTGCGGATTGCCGAGGTGTTTGCAAACGCTCAGACCAGCAACCCGCTCCGCACTATCGACTTGTTCAACCTCGGTCAAGCGAGGTACGACCGCGAGGCCATATGTCGCCCCGAGTTCTGGGACGCAGTTCGTGCCGGTAGTGAGTACGTAGAGATTCTAGGAACTGATGCGAGTGGGCGGAGGAGAGTGGCGTATCGAGCTACTTGCGATCAGATCATCAGCGGTGTCGTTGGCGCGGGCGGAGTTTCGTCATTGAACGAAGCGCTCGCACGCGACCAGCAGAAGTTGATTCGCACGCACGAGCAGGCGGTCGAAGCTCTAAGGCACGCAACCTGGGAGCTTCTACTGGAGCATCCGAGCCTTACCGAGCAGCGGTCCGCGCCGGAAGGCGAGAACAGTCCCCGAGAAGTGCCGGAGAGGACCGCTGCAGCTCTAGCGGACAGGGCGCCTGAAGCGGCAGGGGATCCGACTACCTTCGACCGGCTCATTGAGCGTTATCTCAGTTCCGACCTTGCGCGCCTGCTCGTTCGTCAGGGCTACCTCGGTGAGTACTTTGACGTTTATAGCGCGATTCAACAGAGCGCTGGCATGAGTGTGCGTGCACTGCAATACCTTATGAGGAACGTTAATCCTGGGCTCAGCGACTGGGACTACGCACTTGAGGACGATGAGATCAAGACGCTCTTGAGCGTTCGTGGCCGGGGGCTCTTGTCGGAGAACGCGGCCATCAACTTGTCCATCATGAACCACGTGTTCGCCTCGAGAGACCTTGATAGCGACCCGGTGGTGAAGCTGCTACTGAGAAGGGGTGTTACCGGCTTCCGGGAGTTCCATCGCTATCTCATCGAGGGGGCGCACGGAAAGCGACTCGTGGAGGCGATTACGCCGCATTGGCCAGGTGTTTTCGTCGCAATTGCCGACGCAAGTGATCTCACTTTAGAAGCCCGGGCGAGGTACCTGGATTACGCCTTTCTCGAAATGTCGGAGGGCGTCGAGTACGAGTACTCGAGCGAGTTGGGAGCTCTGCTCCGCGAGACTCTGAGCACGCTCAATACCCCAAAGTTTGACTGGGCGACCTCCACGCGGCAGGCGGTCACGTTAATCTGTGACGCCGTGGGCATCCTGCCGGACGTCACGATCTTCGGGCCTACCGGGCAGGACGTCATTCGCGAGCGAGGTGCCTTCGAGGTTAACGCAAGGAACCTTGCAGTGCTCGTGGATAGCGCAACGATCTCGCTCGATGTCTTAAGGCATGAGCCGCTGGTTCATCAGAGAGCGCGCGCTGACCTCTCACACTACGTAGATGCGGTGCGCGAAAGCAAGACCACGAGCTACGCAATTGCCGATCCTGCGAACTTCGTTGAGGAGCTGCAAGGTCTCGAACCCGGCGAGGCTTTTGTGGCCCTTCTGGCCTTGACGCCGGCCGACTGCATCGTTGAGGACATTTCGCAGGTGTCACCGGAGTTGTGGACGGAACTGGGTGCCGCCGGTAGGTATGCACTGGTCGTGTCCAACGTTGCTGAGCTGTTGGACGCATCGAGCGACGGATCTCTCGACGCAACCATATGTGAACGTATTCGTGCCGGCGAGAAGGTCGTACACGATGTCGAACGAGACAATGCGCGGATTGTCCGTGTCGCGTATGCGATCCTCAACGCTGCGAGCGTCGAAGCTCTCTTGCGCGTCGACCGTGTCAGTCGCCTGGGGGTAACGAACCTCGACCCCGCGGGTATCATTGACGGTGCGGGGCTCATGGCTGCCGGACTCCTGGAAGAGAGCATTGTGCCCGACGACGGCGTGACGTTGTCGGGGCCGCTCGTAGAGCAGTGGCGTGATCGAGAGGGTGCGCTTCGAGTCTCGTCATACGCGCCCATGAACCTCTCGTCGAGCATCCTGCCAGCTGATCACCTCGCGCAGTTCATTTCGAGTCCAGTTATTGGCGATGGGTTCAAGCGAGAAGCCGTCGCGAGCTTTGGCGAACTCCTTGCTGGTGCGAAGTCGGCGGAGGTCGACGAGATCAGTCGCGCGCTGGTCCAGTCGGCGCTTGTGCCCGGAGCCGACGCGGTTCAGGAGCTCGTTGAGCATGGCCTAGGCGAGCCGATGGTGGTTCTGGAACTGCTGGGAAGATCGCTCGAAACGGAGAACGTTGACGGCCTGCATGCGGTCTTGTCCGCGCTGGGGGACCCCTACGCGAAGCTGACTAGGCGAGGGCGGCCACCCGTTGATCTGCCCCGGAGCCTTGAAGTCCAAACCCTGCTCGATCGACTCGTGATTGATGGTCTTGTGTCCTCGTATACGGAGAGGCGAGCGAGCTACCGGGTGAATCGGCGTCGCGGGTAGGTGGGAAGGCTTGGGGCCACGAGTCGTGAGCCCATACTGGAGCCACGAGACGCGAGCTCGAGGTGTTTCCCCAGGGGCCGAAGTCGTCAGGAAGCCACGCGTCAGCAGGAAGGTCGTTGCGGTTAGGATGAGGCCGAAACGACTGCTGGCAGACCTCATTGTTGTCCCAGGTGAGTGGTGAGTCGTTCCAGTTCTTGATCGTGTTCTTGCTGAGCATTGTGATCTTGGCCCGCCGTCGACGACTCATGCTGCCCGTCGCGAGTTCTTCGTCCACTACGAGGCGTCGTAGCAACATCAGGTCTCCGATAGCTTGCGTTGGCTACCCAAGCACGCGTCGCCAGTGTGCGTCTGGCGATTCGACGTAGCGCACTTCGCGAGGCTCGACGACTCTGCTGAGTGGCTCAAACGCTGAATCGTTAGGAACCTCGTCGCGGTGTAGTTACCCTTCCATGCTTCAGGCCTGAGCCACGTAGTGGCATATTCCAGACGACTCGGCCCGCAACTGGACCACCGTTGACCGGAACCGATCAGACGTGGCGCGGTCGTACCAGCAAGCGGGACACTCGGCTCCGCCGAATCGATTCGGGGATCAATTGGTCCCGCGGTGTCGGCGGGCAAAGGGGCTCAGAACGAAGATAGTGGCTGTCGATCCAAACGTCGGATACCTCGTTGAGATCACGGTCGACCGCAAGTTGGAGCGTTCCGAGTCGGGCGAGCTGACGGGGGTACGGGCCACTGCTTTCGACGGCTATCCCGTGGGGGAGTACACGGCGTTTTTCACGCTTCCCAGGCGGTCGGACGGGACAACGCCTAAGCCGTCGGTGGAAGTCGTAAAGGAGGCTTCGGGCCCTCTGCGGTCTGGGGGTACGGCGCGATGAAGGAAGCCTGAGCGCCATGTCCGTCGCGGGAAGGCTTCGCGGGGCAGGGGTGGTGCTCTTCGGCCTGTCGCGGGGTGCTGGACTGCGTTGGCTCCGATTCGCTCTCCCCTAGGGAGCCCTGCGTCGCTGGGCGGTACTTCGGCCGCAGACTGGTATCCGTTATGAGGCGGTGAGAAAAGAGGACCGGAGGTAGGCGTGAACGCACGTCACCTGCCTCAGCGCCCACTGGCATACAAGTGCAGGTGCAGACCATTCCAGGCCAGTCGGTTGAGTATGTCGTTCGCGCTGCGAGTGCTATTGGTTCCTTCTACCGGGGGCCGCCGCACATCGCCCTCACGCTGGAGGTAGGCGATCACTTGTAGGCGCTCATGCGTCTCGTCTATCGCAACCCGTAGCCCGCGATGGCGAAGTGCGTGTCGAGAGGCCGGACGGTGTGCGTTGACTTCGGCACACATCTGCCGGACAGCTGTCGGTCCGCTTGCGATCGACCTCCGCGAACCTGCACATATCAGGGTTCGGGGGCAGATGCGGTCGGGCAAATCGAGCCTCGTTTGCACGTTGTTGGCGCAATTCACGCCCAGCGAAGACGTGAGTGTTGTAGGCGTGGATCTGTGCAGGGGTTCCCCTTACGGCGGTGCGCGAGATCGATGGACATGCTTCCCCCGCGACCACAGACAAGTACGCAGGGATGGCGCGCAACAACATCAGTTTGGCCGCGGAAGCCTCAACGCATTCGGGGCACGGTACACAAGTAGCCCGGCAGGCAGACGCAGCACGTCAGACAGTGGATGGGGGCGCAAGCTGAGTCCGCGAAAGGCGGGGAAATGGAGCGGGTGACGGGAATCGAACCCGCGCTATCAGCTTGGGAAGCTGAAGTTCTACCATTGAACTACACCCGCAAGCCCCGTGAGGGGCCGTGCTCGAACCATAGTAGCGGGCACGATCGACGGTCGTCGCACCATGCCACACCATGCCGCACCCACACGACACCGTGCTGCGCCAGCAGCCCCAGCGGCGTGAGGGCTTAGTTCATCCCGTGGGCTCGCATGGTGAATGACGTGGTGCGGGTCTCACCTGGTTCGAGGACAAAGATGCCGGTGTCTGCCTGGCCGGCGGCGGCGAGTGCGAAGCCGTTGTTGACGTGGGAGACGGGTTCGAACGCCCAATAGTCACGCCCCACTGGGATGTAGAGGACGGCGTGGGTGAGATCGGCGTCTGCGGCGATATCGAGTTGCACGGCTCCGGGCCATTCGATGTGTGCCAGTTCTTTGCCGGTGCGTCCGGTGAAGCAGTCGTCGACTCCCCCGGGGCCGAGCGGGCGTTGCTCACGGAAGTCGGCTTCTGTGCGGATCTCGCCAGCGGGGGCATCGGCCATGCCGGCGTCGAGCGCATAGGCCGCGCTCACGTGCGTGGTGAGGAGGGCATCGGTGGATCCCGCGACTTGGCGTTGGAAGTAGGGGTGGGAGCCAAAGCCTGCGGGGAACGGTTCCTCGTCGATGTTGGTGACGGAGTACGTCCAGACAAACGTGTCGCCTTCGAGGGCGTAGGTGTAGGTCGCGCTGAAGTTCCAGGGCCAGTTGACGCCGTAGAGACCGGTGGATTCGAAGGTGAGGGTCACGGTCTGCGCGGTCTGCGCGGTGACCTTCCACGGGTACTCCCAGGCGGCGCCGTGCATGGCGGTGCCGTCGACGGAGTTGCGACGCATCTGATAGTTGCGGCCGTTGAAGGTGAGGACGCCGTCGCGGATACGGTTTGACCAGGGCGCGAGGGGGTAGGACGCAGAGAGGCGGGGGTCGTCGATGTCTGCGGGGCTTGGTCGCATGACGTCCTGCCACGTGTCTCCTAGGCGAATCTCGCCAGAGGTCACCGATCCGCCGAGTTCTGGCTGAAGGGTGATGCGCCAAATGTCGTTCTCAATGGTCACCGCATGTGTCATGCCTGCCATTGTGCGGCATCGGGAACAAATCCGAGGCGAGCCCGCGCCGTCGGCCCCTCGGGAGTCGCCGCGTACTCCGCCGCTATGTGCCCGGCACCGGGCAAATCGCCTAGGCCTACCGGTCCTGCAACGAGTCCAGCGCCACCATCAGGCCCAGGACCACACGCTCGTCGTACCGGGTATCGAAAACCGTGACGCGGTACAGGTCCCGGACACCGCCCTTGCGCTTGATCGTCATGGCGACCGAACCATCGGGCGCATGGATGGAGAAGTTGTACGGAATGAAGTTAATGAACCGGCGTGCGATGGCTTTGCCCGTCGAGTCCTCATTTGCGGTCAACTGCGGCAGGCCCGGTGCATCGAGGTACCAGGTGGAGTTCATGAGCGACTTCGCGAAGTCCTTGCTGAAGCTGCCGATCGCCTGGTGCTGCGCGTCAAACACGTCGACCACTGACTTGATGTCCATGACGTTGCGCGCCTTGAACGAGAAAACCACCTCGGACTTCGTGTCGTCGGTGTAGAAGGTGATCTCTTCCTTGAGCTTCATGCGCTTTTGTTGCGCGAACGCGAAGGGCTCTCCGCCCGTGAAATCCGCGCCGGTGCGGTTGATTTCGTAGCGGTTCACACCAAGGGTGTAGCGCTGCTTGATTGTGTAGTACTCCGGGGACTCGGCCATGCGTACACCTTATCCAGCCTGTGAACCTGCGGGAATACCTGAGATACCTGCTTCTGTTGGCCTTCACGCAGGCGCCGCCTCGGGGAGATTCCCCTTGACGCCCTTGGGGTGGTCGTGGCGCCACGCATGACAGGAGGAGCAGTCACTATGGCAATTGGTTCCGGTATTTTCCTGATCGCAGTTGGCGCGATCCTTGCTTTCGCGCTCAACGAGACCGTGGACGCGGTCAACCTCGTGATGGTCGGATGGATTCTGATGGGTGCCGGCGCTATCGGCATCATCGTGTCCCTCATCGTGAATGGCCAGCGCCGCAACACCACGCACACGCAAGTGCGTGAAGAGCACGTCGATCACCACGATGTGCAGCACCGCAACCCGGATCAGCGCAACGTCGAGGGCTAACCTCGCCGCGCTCCGGGAGCGCACTCCTGTGACGCGCGCCTAGAGCGGGAAGGGTGCCTAAGGCTGGTTCGAGGCATCCTCGACGCTCTGGGCGCGCAGTCGCAGAATTGCATCGTCGCGGGAGAGGGTTTGCCTTGGGTAGGTGAACTCGAGGTGGGGCCGATGCCGGTGGTACGTGATCTCCATGTTCCAGTACCGCACGGCCCACATGGTGGCGGCGATGGACACCGCGATGGCGGCGATTGCTCCGACGCCGACGGCCCAGCGAGGCCCGGCTTGTTCACCTATCCATCCGATGATGGGTGCGCCGATAGGTGTCGATCCCATGAGGATCATCGAATAGAGCGCCATGACACGCCCACGCATGCGTGGTTCGGTGGTGGTCTGGATGAGCGCGTTGGCGCTGGTCAGCATGGTGAGGGCGGAGAACCCGACGGCTACCGACGCCAGCATGTAGAGCTCGAAGGTGGGCATGGACGCCATCACGGCGCTCGAGACACCAAACAGAAGGGCTGCGCCCAGGGGCAGGCGAAGTCTGATGCGGGTCCGTCGGGCTGCGAGAAGTGCTCCCGCTAACGATCCGATGGCGAGGACGGACCCCATTAACCCGTAGTCCTCGGGTCCTCGATCGAAGGCGACGCGTGCCATGAGTGCGCTGGTCATCTGGAAGTTCAGTCCGAAGGCAGCCACGGTGGAGACCACGATCATCACCACAATGATCTCCGGTCTGCCGCGGACGTAGCGGAGCCCTTCTTTGACTTGGCCGGGTTCTCGTGGGGCACGGTCCATGATCCACAGCTCGCTCTTGCGCATGGCGACCAGGGAGAGCACGGTTGCGATGAACGTGAGGCCGTTGATGATGAACACCCAGCCAATCCCGACCCAGGCGACTGTGAGGCCGGCGACGGCTGGCCCGATCAACCTGGCGCCGTTAAAGGCGGTCGCGTTGAGGCCCACTGCGTTGGACAGGCCTTCGGGTGGGACCAGGGCTGCCACATAGGTTTGGCGTGCTGGGGTGTCGATAGCGCCCACCACTCCGAGTGCGAAAGCGAACCCGTAGACCTGCCACAGTTCTGCATGGCCTGTCAGGACGAGTGCGCCTAGCCCGAGTCCGAGGGCGCCGGCCAGTGACTGCGTAATGATGAGGAGTTTGCGTTGGTCGACACGGTCCGCGAGGACGCCGGCCCACGGTCCAAGGAGCAGGAACGGCAAGAACTGCAGGGCTGTCGTAATGCCCACCGCGACACCAGAGTCATCGGTGAGGTGGGTGAGGACGAGCCAGTCTTGCGCGACGCGTTGCATCCATGTGCCGACGTTGGAGACGAGAGCGCCAGCGAACCATAGCCGGTAGTTGTAGTACCCCAGCGATGCAAACGTTCGGCTCATGATGGGCCGATGCTGGAGTGAGTGGGCATGCCTCTAACCTACGTCGCATTCTGAGGGTTGGGGTGGCTACGGGTTGGTAGCCTCTGCGTCATGGATGAGAAGTCGCTGAACCGACGCGTAGCAGGTGCGCAAGCGCGTATCGCAGGAGCGGTGTTCCTGTTGATCTTGGCTATCGCAGGCTGGATCGGCAACATCTTCACTGTGATCTTTACCTTGGTCGCCGAGCCTGGGGCGTGGCCGTTGTGGCTCTCGGTGCCTTTTCTTATCGCCTCCTTGATAGGGCCTTTGCTTGCACGGTGGCTCTGGAGCGGCGCAGTCAAAACTCTGACTGAGGTGCAGCGTCAGCGCACGTTGACCGGTCTGGGCTCGGTGACCGGGCCATTGCCTCAGTACGATGCTCCGGCGCCTGTGGGTGACGTGGTTGCCCATCTCGAGTCATTGGATGAGAAAGAGCTCCCCTACACGGTGTCTGTTGAGCCCGACGGTAGGGGTGCGAAGGTCACGGTGCAGTGGCGCGTTGAGGACCTCAAGTGGCGTACATTCATGCAACGCGGGAAGCTCGTCTTCCGGTGGCGCATGATCGTCACCCTCGACGCTGACAAGGGCACGTATAAGTTTGCGGAGTACCACTCGTCGTCCACCATCGTGGGAGACGTTGCGAAGGGAACGCTCAGTGGGGCGAAGTCGTGGAACAGGTCCAAGTCGATGGGCGCGGGCAAGGTGAGCCATGTGTGGGCTGTGGGGGAAGTGACGTCGCCGGATGGCCGGGGAACGCACGGCAAGGCTGCGCTCAGGCCCTCGGACGCCAAGATTCCTGTCTTCACTGTTCTCCGTGCCTACGGCTGGCGCCCCAAGCGTGACAGCACCTTGGCTCGCGCCTGGGAGTACTAGCGGCTAGGCCGATCACGAAGAGGGGAGCAACACGGTGAAACGCAGCACCATGTGCATGATTGTGGGAACGATGGCAGTGGGGGTAGGGCTCGCGGGATGCAGCGCCAGCTCTTCCGCCAACCTCACCGCCTCGCCCGAGGATGTCGAGAGAACCGTTGCGGACAGTCTTGAGGAGCAAGTCGGAGTACGTCCCATTATTGACTGCGGTGACGAGAACATCGATCTCGTTGTCGATGAGCAGGTGACGTGCCTGCTCAGCAGCGAGGGTGACCCGGCTGAGTTCGACGTGGACGTTGTCATCACGGCCGTCGACGGTACGGATTTCTCTCTCGACTACCAGGTCGCAGAAGCGCTCAATGAGGAAGCGTTGACGCATCAAGGGCCGCGCAACACACGTGGTGCGGCCCGTGGTGCGTCACGGGCACCCCGACTCGTTGGGGACAATAGTGGCCATGCGCTCATCTCGACTCCCTGCCTTTCTGCGCGTGCTCCTCGTCCTGGCTGTGTTTGCCGCTGGGATGCTGGGCATTGTGGGGGCATGGCAGGCTCAGGGCGGTGCGCCCTTGGGTGTCATCGTTGGCACCGTGGTGCTGTTCGTGGTCTTTTCTGCGGGTGGCCTGTCGATGCGCAGCCGCTCGCGTGGCATGTGGTGGGCCGCGCTCCTGGTGCTGTGGGTAGTGCTGGTTCTCAACGCGCCCTCGACGGAGTGGCTCGCGTTGCCGCTGATCGCGCTCGCGGCTGCGACCGAGTCCCGTACCGCTGTTGCTGCCGGAGCGGTGGGGGCGTTGGTAGTTGTCGCTGCTGCCGGTGGCGGGGATATCGCCATCAGTTCAATCGTGATCTACGCGTGTGCGCTGGGCTTGGCGGTCCTGACGGGGCTGGGTTACCGCCGGCTCATGGCGCGTTCGGAGTGACCACCACCTTGCCGTGAGCGTGACCGTCGGCCACGCGTTCCATTGCGGCTGCCGCGTCGGTGAGGTTCCACACGGAATCCACCAGAGGGGTGAGAGCTCCTTGGGCGAGCAAGCCTGCGAGCAGTTCGAGGTCCGCGCGGTTGGGGGATGAGTAGAACGAGCCGATGCGGCGGCGCCGGATTTTTTCGTGCCAGTTGGCTTTCGCTACCCGGGCCAGCGCGCCGCCGTCTGCGCCGTGAATCCCCGAATTGGGTAACAGCAGTCCGTCGGGTGCGGTGAGGGGTTCCATATCGAGCATGGCGTGTGCGCCGACGTTGTCGAAGATCAGGTCGAACCCGCCGTCAAGCGCGAGGACGTCCTCCTTGGCGTAATCGACGGTGACGTGTGCTCCGCACTGAGTGACGGCATCGGCTGCCGTCGACGAGCACACGCCTGTGACGTGTGCTCCCGCAACGGAGGCGAGTTGGACGGCGAAGGAACCAATTCCGCCGCCTGCGCCGATGACGAGGATGCGTTTTCCTTCGAGACCGCCACCGGGTTGACCTTCGGGTAGCGGATCCAGGCCAGCGGTGCGTAGCCCGTGGAGGGCTGCGAGTGCGGCCATGACGGTTGCTGCTCCGGCGCGGGCAGAGACGGACGAGGGCAAGTGCGCGATGCGATCGGCGCTCGCGACGGCGTATTCGGCGAGAGATCCGAGGGCTTCACCGAAGACCCGGTCGCCCACCGACCATTCGGTCACGTTGGCCCCCACCGCGACAATCTCGCCTGCTGCGTCCGAGCCGCGAATGGGTTGGCGGGGACGGCTCACGCCTCCCATGAGCCGCAGAACGAATGGCGTGCCCGTCATGGTGAAGACGTCGGCGGGGTTCAGCGCCGATGCCTCGATACGGATGAGCACTTGTCGCGGCTTGGGGCTGGGGGTGGGAACCGTGGCCGGGGACAGCACGTCCGCGTTGCCGTAGGCATGCTGCACGGCTGCGGTCATGGTGTCCGGGAGTGCGTGCGGCGTGTTCATGACTGGTGGCCTGAGGTGGCGAGCTCTTGATTTTGAGCGGGATCTGCCGCAGGCGCTTCTGTGTGCGCCGCTTGGGTGGGGCGGATGCCTACCGTGAGGAGGTATCCGATCATCCATAGTTCGCCCACGGTGGCGGGGAGGGGGAGGGACTCTGCGATCCAGGCTGGGGCATCGGCAACTCCCCATTCCACGAGCGCCGAGAGGACGTAGCCGATGCCGCCAGCGATGAGGAACCAGCCCAGGGTGACGGGGAAGCGACGTGTGGTGATGGCAGTCCATCCCATGGGAATCAGCCAGAGTCCGAAGAAGATGGCTCCCATGCCCCAGGCGGCGTGGCTCAGGTAGGCGAGGGTGCCGACGACCCCGGCTGAGTCGAGTGCCCTGATGATGGTGGGGTCGCCTGCGACGGCCACCGCGGTGGCATTGAACATGGCTGAGGTCATGATTGCGGCGGCGTTCATGAGGCCAAACGTGGCAGTGGCGAACGCCGCTCCGGGGCGGATCTCGCGGAGCAGCTTGTAGAACCACACGGCGGCGAGTGCTTGCGTGATGACGATGCCCATCTCTAGGCCGATGGCGGCGGCGGCCAGGTGTGGATTGTCGGCAAGGTTGTTGAGGGTTTCTGTGGGGGATTTAGTGAAGAGTTGGGGGCGGATGGCAAGGAAGCCCACCATGCCAGTGATGGCAAGGCCCAGGTATGCGAGCCCTGTGGCTCGGGCGGTGCGGACAGTGTCGGCGGCGGTCATGACGACTCCTTCGAGTGAATGTGGGGACGGCAAACAGGGCCCATGGTGAGGCCGTGGGTGGTGGAGAGGTGCTAGTGCTGTGCGGCGTCGGGGTACTGGAACACCTGATCGAGCGGCACCCCGAGTACGTGCGCGATCTGGAAGGCCATCTCAAGTGACGGCGAGTAGCGCCCTTGTTCGATGGCGATGATGGTTTGTCGTGTCACGCCGATGCGTGATGCGAGTTCTGCTTGCGTGACATCGCCGCGCTCGGCGCGGAGTTGGCGGATGGAGTTGGTGACGCGTGTGGAGCGAGTCATTTACACCCCCCACCGGTAGGCACGGATCTTCACGATGGCTTCGGCGGCGCTGCCGACCACGCCGAACGCGAAGATGGTGTTGCCAATCCAAAATGTGTCGGCGCTCAGCATGGCCAGAATGAGGGCCGCAAGGGTGCCGGTACCCAGGACTGCGTAGCTCACGCGTGATCCCTGGCGTGCGATCTCTTTGTCTCGCTCGTCAGTGACATCGGGCTCGATGGTGCCTCCCCGCAGGGTCTGCCCAACCGCAGAGCCGATTGCCGCCACGATGGAGCCGACGATAGTGCCCACGATCTGCAACCCGATTGCCCACAGCATTGGCGTCACCCAGGAGACCTCGTCGATGGGTTGCGACAGGGCGCGGGGCACGATGACGAACCCGTAGGCGATTGCGGCTGCGAGGTTGGTGATGAGGAATACCCAGACTCCGCGTTCTTCGCTTGTCATGGGTACCGGGGCATCGTCTGGCATGGATGTGGGGGAGGAGGGTTCACAGGTGGCGTTCATGCGATGCTCCCGCGGTAGGCGGCCAACACGGTGGCGGACTGGGTGAGTGCTCCGGCGAAGGAGGCAAGGAGGAGGACGTGAGCAATCCAGAAGGTGTCGACGTCGAGGGCGAGCATCACGAGGGTTGCCACGATGGCAAGGCCAGTGAAAGCTGAGCCTGATTCCTCGCCGGCAGCGCGGATCTGTTCGTCCCGTTCGTCGGTCAAGGTCTCTGAACGTCGGCGCCACCAGAGGGAGGCGTAGACGGCCGCGTACAACCCGGCGCCGATGCCGATGCAGGCGAGCATGGGGCCTTGCCAGGCGACGTCGGTGAGGGCTAGTCCGTCCGTGATGGCCCGGATCGTCACCACGACGAGGTACACGGCGACAGCCGCCACTGCGATGACGAGCCCGATGGCTGTGTGGCGCTCCTCGAAAGATACGTCGGTGCTGCGCATGCTGTCTCCCTGGACTGACTGAACTGCAAACCCTCGTGTGAGATGTCAAACATTCTTGACATACTCACCATAGGCTTGCGGCGAGCCCGTGTCAAACATTCTTTACATCTATGGTGAATGGACGCGCGACAGTGTCACTCCTGGAAGCACCTAGGCTGGGCACATGACAACGGCTGTGGATCTTGCCCAATGGGCATCCGCTGTGATGCCTGAGGGCGTCTGGCCGTCGTCCGAGGGGGACGACGTAGTACAACGCCTGCGCATGGTGCTGGAGCATGATCACGCAGGATGGGAAGAGCGACTTGCTGCTCTCGCAGCGCGCATGCGGCCCGAGGAGTTGGCTTCACGAGCCGACGACCGGGACGTCCGCTGGTTCGCCGGCCTGGTCGGCCAAGTCGCCGTCACGCACCCCAAGTCCTGGCGGGCTCTCGGGTGGACCCAGTCCGTGAACCCCATGCCCGAGGGTTCAGACATGCCCGCTGAGGTGGTCGCCGCGATCATTGACCCACGCAGCATGGACGTGCGCTACGACGCGATCGTCGTCGGCTCGGGTGCCGGTGGGGGCGTGGCAGCCCAAGAACTTTCCGAAGCTGGACGCAGCGTCTTGGTCGTCGAACGCGGTGGAGCGCCCCCCACCGGAGAACTCGCGCGCGACCATCTGCGCTCTCCCAACGCCCACAGCAGCGTCGGAGTCTCCGACCCCGACCTGGTGGGGCCCAGCGACCCTCGCTGGGGCGCAAGCGCCTTCGGACTTGGCGGCGGAACCCGCGTCTATGGTGCCCAAGCATGGCGCTTCGCTCCCCAAGACTTCGCGATGGCCAGCACCTACGGCACCCCCGAAGGCACAGGACAAGCCGACTGGCCTGTCACGTACGACGAGATGGAGCCGTACTACGCCCACGCCGAGTTCGAATGGGGTGTCAGCGGTGCCCCCGGCCCCGAAGGCACCGAGGGCCACAGATCCGTCCCGTTCCCACTCCCGCCGCTCCCGCGAACCCGCCCGGCATCGGCCCTTCTGGCCGGAGCCAAAACCCTGGGCTGGCGCACGCTGCCGACGCCCATGCTCATCAACTCCGAGCCGTACCGCGGCCGCGCCGCATGCGTCCGATGCTCGCAATGCCTGGGATTCGCGTGTCCCGTGGGCGCCAAATCCGGATCGCAAAACACCGCACTGTGGCGCGCTGCACGCACTGGCCGCACCTCCTTTGTCATCGGCGCACGCGTTGCCGAGCTCACCACGTCCGCCGACGGGACCGTCACTGGCGCGGTGATTCGAGGCGTCGATGAGCGTGGCCCCTGGGAATCACACATCGAAGCCAGCGAAGTCGTGATCGCCGCAGGCGCTGTGGAAAGCGCCCGCATCCTTCTCAGCTCCCGCTCCACCCGCGAACCCGACGGCCTCGGCAACAACCACGATCAAGTAGGCCGCTACCTCCAAGGCCAAGCTCAAGTGGGGGCCATTGGCATCTTCGAGGACGCCGTCACCGACCTCCTCGGGCCCGGAGCCGGAATCGCCACCGCCGACTTCCGCCACGGCAACAAAGACCTTGTGGGCGGCGGCATCCTCGCCAACGACTACGTGCCGACACCGGCATCGGCCCTCCGGCAACTCCAAGGCGCCGGACTCCTCCCCTTCGCCGGGCCAGACCTCATGCCCCGGTTCGCACGACTCATGCCACGCATGCAGCGCATCATGGCCACCGCCCATGAGGTACCGACAGCCGATGCCCGGGTCACCTTGGACCCGCGACGCACCGACGACTGGGGACTGCCGCGGCCGCGGCTCCACGGCGACCTGCACGAGCAAGACAAGCGCATCCGCAACTTCATGTCAGGCAAAGCCGCCCGCTGGCTCCACGAAGCAGGTGCCTCGCAAGTGGTGCGCATCGACCCACGCAGTGGCTCCGGTGGCCCCATCGTGAGTCGCTTCCAAGCTGGCACCGCGCGCATGGGCGAACGCCCCGAGACATCGGTCGTGGACCGCTGGGGCAAAGTCTGGGGACACGAGAACGTGCGTGTGGTCGACGCGGCCACTCACGTGTCCAACGGCGGCGCCACTCCCGTCCTCACCACCATCGCCAACGCCTACCGGGTGATGGCGGACATGGTGGGCGTCTCGAAAGACTCGGACGGATTCGACACCGAGATCTTTTAACGCACGGAACAACGAGCGCGCACATACTGTTGGACGCACTATGACATCTACAAACGACGTGACATCAACAAACGACGTGACTTCACCCGATGGCGCCGTGACCGCCGTGCGCGTTGACGCCTGGGCAGACATCGTGTGCCCCTACTGCTACATCGGGGAAGCCCGCCTTGTCGCAGCCGCGAACGCCATCGACGCCCCCGTGGTGATCATTCCCCGCGCCTTCCAACTCGACCCCAACCGCACCACCAGCGAACCCGTCCAGGAATACCTGGGCCGCAAGTTCAACGCCGGTGCCGACCAGCTCCACCAGCAGCACGAGCAGCTCGCCGCGATGGCTGAGGCCGAGGGCCTGCCCTTCGTTGAAAACCGCATCGTGGCCAACACCGCCGATGCCCACCGCTTGGTAGCCGCTGCCGACGACCTCGGACTGGCTGTGCGTCACGCCATCCAGGTAGGCCACTTCTCCGGCGAGCTCGATCTGGCAAGCCACGAGGACCTTGCCGATGCCGCAGCACAGGCAGGAATGGACCGCGACGCCGCGCTCGCCATCCTGGCCAGCGACGACTTCGCTGAGGACGTCCAAGCCGAGCACCAGCAGGCGGGTGAACTCGGCGCCACGGGCGTTCCGTTCACCGTCATCGGAGAGCGCTTCGCTATCCCCGGTGCCGCCGCAACCGAGCAGTACAGCGACATCCTCACGCAAGCCGCACAGGGCTAGAGCTCTCGGAGGTCACGCCTCGGCTAGTGTCGAAGCGTGACCTCCGATACGCCCCGCACCCCAGCGCCCGAACCCCCAGACAACACGGCTGGCGAGCCCGACGTCGATTCCAAGGCACACGCGAACCGCTGGCGGTCACTGATAGTCCTCGCCCTTGCTCTCTCGCTCGTGGTGATCGACGGCACCATTGTGGCCGTCGCCATCCCCGACATCGTGCAGGACCTCGGGATGGACCTCTCCGACGCCCAATGGGTGTCCGCGTCCTATGCCGTGGTCCTCGCCGCGTTCCTTCTGACCGCTGGCTCACTCGGAGACCGGCTAGGACGGCGACGCATCCTCACCGTGGGCGTCATCCTGTTCCTCATCGGCTCACTCATTGCCGCGAGCGCGGATAGCGCGGGCAGTTTGATCGTGGGTCGCCTGGTGCAGGGCCTAGGTGCAACCGCCATCCTGCCCGGCACCCTGTCGACAGTGAATGCCACCTTCCGAGGGAAAGACCGCGCCGCCGCATTCGGGATCTGGGGTGCCGTCATCTCCGGTGCCGCAGCCCTCGGACCACTCGCGGGTGGCTGGCTCACCACGTCCTTCACGTGGCCGTGGATCTTCCTCGTGAACCTGCCGGTCGCGGCCATCGTGCTCATTGGAGTGTTCCTCTGGGTCCCAGAAACGAAGATCTCCACACTCAAGCCCGGCTTCGACATCGCAGGCCTCGTCACGTCCGCACTCGGCTTTGGGCTCATTGTGTTCGCGTTGATCGAAGGCCAAACGTTCGGCTGGTGGAACGCCACTGCCGACCTCGACATCGGCCCCTGGACGTGGCCCCAGACTGCTCCCATCTCCATCGTTCCCGTTGCCCTCGTCGTCGGCTTCCTGCTGCTCGCGTTGTTTGTGGCAAACGAGAAGCGCCAAGCCCGCCGAAGCCGCCTCGCACTGCTTGACCTCACACTGTTCCGCCTGCCGACATTCCGGTGGGGCAACCTGACCGCGATGACTGTTGCGGTCGGTGAGTTCGGCATCATCTTTGTGCTCCCCCTGTTCCTCGTGAACGTCCTGGCACTGTCCACGATGGGCGCCGGCTACGTGCTCGCGGCCATGGCGCTCGGAGCGTTCGTGTCAGGAGCATCCGCACGTCACGTCGCTGCGAAATTCGGTGCGCCTCAAGTGGTCGTGCTGGGTCTGTCGCTCGAGGTCATCGGTGTTCTGCTCGTGGCGTGGATCGCGACCGCAGGCGTCAGCCCCTGGGCGCTTGGCGCAGTACTGGTGGTGTACGGCGCCGGACTCGGGTTCGCGTCCGCACAACTGACCGGTACAACCCTCAGCCAAGTCCCACCCGAGCAGTCCGGTGAGGGGTCCGCCGCACAGTCCACGGCCCGCCAAGTGGGTTCTGCACTCGGAACCGCCGTGGTAGGCGCGGCGCTCGCGGCCGCACTCGCCACAACCGTGCCGCAATCACTCGAACCGCTCGCTTTGCCTGACCCGGAAGTTCAGCAACTCACCGATGCCACCGCTGATTCTGCAGGCTCCATCATCAGTCAAGGTCGTGACCTCGGCACCGATTCACCGTTGGGTGAAGCCACCCCAGACGTGGTGGAAAGCCTCGAGGACGGATTCGCCGACGCGACCCGAGCGTCACTCCTTGTCGCCGCAGTCTTCCTCAGCATCGGCTTGGGTGGATCACTGATGGTGCGTCGTGCCGCGAGGCAAAACCCGGAGCTCGCCTGACCCTGGTGGCCTACTCCTGAGATGACGGAGCGCTCGACGATGCCCCACCATCGGCTGGCTTGACGACGCGTTGAGCCCCCGTCGCCGCCTCACGCTCTGCCGCCCGCTCGCGCTTGGAGTGATCGGGAGCGAAGAACAGCAACGTCGAGCCCGCCTCAGGCTCAAAGGTCTGATCGTTGGCGTAGAGCCGCAACCCCTCAACCGGTGACACCTGGCCCACCAGCATCCAATCAACACCACGTTCCGCCTGCCGCTGCTGCCACGCATCCCAGCCAAAGCCCTCGGTGATTTTGGTCGTATGAATCGACCATCCCGAGGCCACGCGGTCGTTGAGGTCAAAGTAGTCCCACGTGCCGTTGAACGCATAGGAGCCGCGACGTTGGAACGTGAGTTGCTTGTCCTCGTCAGCGGACTCTGACTGCGGAGGTAGTTGGAACGTCCGGTGATACCCAAAGTCGGGGCCGAGCGAGCGACTCACCAACGCGTTGTAGTAGTCGTTGTCTGACGCGCACAGCATGTAACTGAGGCTGCGCTTGCTCATCTCGCGCTCCGCGTCCTCGGACAACACTTCACCAAAGTAGACCGGCACGGACGCCATCCGCAGCGGCTGAAGACGCTGGTACGAAATGTCAGTGACCAGTACAGAGACCTTCAGCTTCGCAACTGCTCTCGCCAACGACACCGAGAACGGGGACGCTCCCACGATGAGCAAGCCGTTAGGCGGTCCCGTCGAGAGGCCAAGTTTGCGCGACAGCCATCCAATGGAGAAGCCGTGTGCGATGACCGTGACGATGATGACCAAGAACACCGTCGGCAAGAAGACATCGCCGTCCTCGTACCCCGCCTCGATGAGTTCCGGACCAAACACACCCGCCGTGGCTGCCGCCACAATTCCGCGGGGCGCAATCCATCCCAACAGCACCCGATCCTGCCAACGAATCGGTGACTTGATCGTGACGAGCGCGATGGTCAAAGGCCGCACCACAAACATCAACACCACAACGAACGCGACAATCCGCCAGTCGATCAGCAGCAGTTGGCTGAGTTCCAGTTGTGCCGGAATGATGATGAACAGCGCGGACAGGATGGCAACGGAGATGCCTTCCTTGAAGTCCAGCAGCCTGTCGCGCTCAGCCAAATTCATGTTGCCCAAGATGATGCCCATGAGCGTCACCGCCAGCAGCCCGGACTCATGCACCACGATGTCCGAAACCGAGTAGACCACCAGTACCAACACCAGCAACAGTGGCGACTTGAGGTGATTGGGAAGCCAGCCTCGACGGAACACTGTGCCAATGCCAAACCCGGCGAGGGATCCCAGAACCACCGCAGTGAGGACAGCTCCCACGAGTGTCACGACCACCGATGCCACGCCAATGGCTTGTGCGATGTCCCCCAAGTCAGGGGCAATTTCGGCGTCGACAATCAGGAAGTACTGCAAGGTGAGCAGCGCAAGGAGCACGCCGATGGGGTCATTAATGATCCCCTCCCACTTCAACAAGGCCGCGGATTCCTGATTGAGTCGCGCCTGACGCAGAAGCGGAATGATCACGGTGGGTCCAGTGACGACGAGGAGCGCGCCCAGAACGCACGCCACCGGCCACTCGAGCCCGCCCACATAATGTGCAGCCAGTGAGCCCAGCACCATCGCGACCGGCGGCCCAAAAATGGTGAGGCGGCGAATGCCCTTGCCTACCCGCTCGACCTCGCCGAACCGCAGATCCATGGCGCCCTCAAAGAGGACCACGGCAACACCCAGTGAAATCAGAGCGGAGACCTCGGTATTGCCGCCGGGGACACTCAAGAACCCAGTGATGGGGCCCAGGATCAGACCAGTGGCAATCAACACGATGATGGCGGGGATGCGTGCTCGGGCCGCGATGAGTTGCGCGGTCAGTCCTGCCGCGAGAATCACGACGATCGTCGTGGCGTAAGTCATAAGGGGGAGCCTAGTCGCGCGACCTCATAGACCTGCGACTATGTCACGTCCAACCTGGAAGCGGCTACATCGAGTTGGTGTACTCGTTGCCGTCCTCGTCCTCACGGAAACCGCCGGCTCCAGTCCAGCCGGCCAACTCCATCTCCTTGGCCAGGTCGCGCTTGTAGGTGGTGATGCCTGGGCGCGTCTGCCACGGGTGCGGACCATCGAGCGGGCGGTACTCGATGCCGAGCGCATCCAAGATGGGCAGGTGGTGGCGCAAACGCTCCAAAAAGCCTCGTGACGCATCCGTGCCCGGGGAGCGGTCAATGTGCGGGGACCACAGGGCTTCCGCAACGGCGGCCAGCCGCGGCCACGTGGCGTAGTCCACCCGGCGCGGGCTGTCCAAATGCTCCGTCCACACCTGTGCCTGCGCGCCCAACAGTGCGCCCTGCTCACCCTCGTCTGCGACTGGACGGTCGCCTGGGAACGGAGCCACGGCATCGGCCCGTTCCACGGACTCCAACTCTGGGTGAGCGGCAATGACCTCGGGGGGCAGCGGGTCAAATGCCAAGACGTCCTCGATGGTGCGTGCAAAACCCACGGCAATGGGCTCGTCGGGGTGTTCTGACGCGCGGTGGTCCAGGTAGAGCACCTGCTCGGGAGCCATGATGGCGTCGTGACCGCTCTTGATCGCCACAGCACCAGCGTTGATGCCGCGCCAGGACGTGACGACGGCGCTGCGTGGGAGGTGCTCGGTGAGGCCCTCATCCCACACCACTGCACGTCGGCCATGGCTCTCTAGGTGCGTCGCCAGTTGACCAAGGAACCAGCCGTGCAGATCGGAGACGCTGTTCAGGCCCAACGATTCGGCGTGCGCCACGATGTCTGGATTGGCCTTCCACGCCGAGGTGGGCACTTCGTCTCCGCCGATGCCGATGAACACGGAATCGAAAATCTCCATGACCTCGTCCAGCACGTTCTTGAAGAACTCGACATTCTCGTGCGACGGGTTGAGCACATCGCGGCTAATGCCCCATGTGGTCAGGACCGAGCCAGGTTTGCCGGTGGAACTGAGCTGTGGGTAGGCGGCGATGGCAGCTTCCACGTGGCCCGGGACATCGATCTCGGGCATGACTGTCACACCTCGGCTGCGGGCATGAGCCACAATCTCGCGCAGATCGTCCTTGGAGTAGCGGCCACCGTGAGGCCGCTCCTCAAACTTGACGTCGTCGTAGGAGTTACCCACCTGCGAGCGCGGGCGCCATGCACCCACTTCCGTGAGTTCTGGGTAGCGATCGAGCGGGAGGCGCCAGCCTTGATCGTCTGTCAGGTGGAAGTGGAACAGGTTGAGGTGGTGGGCCGCTGCGTTGTCGATAAACCGCATCACCTCGTGCTTGGGCATGAAGTGACGCGAGACGTCGAGATGGATGCCGCGCCAGCCAAAGCGGGGGTAGTCCTCAATGGTGACGGCGTCGATGGCGAGCGGGATGTCCGCGCGTGGCGCACGCCGGAACGCCTGCGGGCCGGTGAGTTGACGCAGCGTCTGGGTGGCGGCGTGAGCGCCAGCAAGGTCGGCCACAGTGATGGAGACGCTGGACTCGGTGACAGCGAGTCGGTAGCCGGCAGTGCGGATGCTGGCGTCAATGACGAAAGTCACGTCTGCATCAGGCGTGGCCGAGGCGGGGGAGTCTGCGTTCTCAACCCGCACATCGACGTCGAAGGCCGCGGCGGTATCGAGGGCCCAGCGGCGTGCTGCGGGAAGCAGATCGGAGGCGGCGTGGACGGTCAGAGTCTCGGGGGCGTCCCAGGTTCCGGTGTGACGTTGGACGCGCACGGGCGCAGGGGTGAGTGCAAGGGTGCCATCGTTCATGTGCAGAGCGTACGGGCGCATTCTCAGCACTGTCGACCACCGTCGCGCATGCTGCACCGGGGTGGCTGGCGCGTGTGGGGACCGTGGGCTCATTCCGCTGCGGTTCCGCCGTGGCCCCGCAATTGCCGCTGCCTATCTGTTGACGGCGAACCTCGCCGGGCGTAACGTATAACCAAATGGTTGTAGATACTGAACTCACTGACGACGAGGTTGACCGGATCTTCCGCGCCCTCGCCGACGCCACGCGCCGCGACATCATCCGCCGCACCCTGGTGGAAGAGACCTCGGTCTCCGAGCTCGCTGGCACGTACGACATGTCTTTCGCGGCGGTCAGCAAGCACGTCGCCGTTCTTGAAGGGGCGGGCCTTGTGACCAAGCACCCTTACGGCCGCGAACGCAGAGTCCGCGGTAACCCGGAAGCAATCCGTCGCGCCCAGCGCCTGCTGGACGCCTACGAGCAGATCTGGCGCAACCGCATCGGCCGCCTCGACGCACTGCTTGACGAGCCACGATCCACTGACTAGACACCCTCACCCTCGACACCCTCACCGAAAGGTCTTCGCCATGCCAGTCACCTCAGTCGAGAAGGACCTCGACGCACTCACCATGACCATTACCGCCGACTTTGCCGCCCCCCGCGAGCGGCTCTGGGAGGCGTACACCGACCCCCGTCAGCTCGAAAAGTTCTGGGGTCCCGTCGAATGGCCCGCCACTTTCACGCGCCACGACGTCTTTGTGGGAGGTCGCAGCCACTACTACATGACGGGACCAGACGGCGAGACGTCAGGCGCCGCATGGGAGTTCCTCAAGGTAGAGCCCGGACATTCCTTTGAAGTGCGCGACGTTTTCGCGGACGGCGACGGCAACGAGAACGCCGACATGCCGTCCATGCGCATGACCTTCTCCTTCGAAGAAACGGACTCAGGTTCGCGCCTGGTCACCGTGACCCACTTCAACTCGCTCGAAGAACTCCAGCAACTGATCGACATGGGCATGGAAGAGGGCACCAAGTCCGCCATGAGCCAGATCGACGCCGTGTTGGCCGACCTCGCGTCGTTTGCGGCCGGCAAGGGTGCCGACCTCACGCTCCTGGGCGATACCCAAGCGCGCGTGTCCCGGGTGATTCGCGGAAGCGTCGAGCAAGTGTGGAAGGCACACATGGACCCGGACCTGATGCGCAAGTGGATGCTCGGCCCTGACGGCTGGTCCATGCCGGTGTGCGAGGTAGCGACGGAGGTGGGTCAGACCTACCGCAACGAGTGGGAGCCCGACGAGGGTGTCGAGGGGGAGCGCTTTGGCTTCACCGGCACGGCACTCGAACTCGAGGCCCCGCACCGTGCCGTGATGACTGAGTCGATGATCGGTATGGAGGACTCGCAGACCACCAACGAACTGACCCTTACCGAACACCCTGACGGGACGCTGCTCACCATGGTCATCACGTACCCGACCGCAGAGTTGCGTGAATACGTGTTGAGCACCGGCATGGTGGACGGCATGGAGGACTCGTACGCACGTCTTGAGCGCGAGGCACTGGCGTGAGCGAGCAGCGGATCGTGGCCCCGGATATCGAGTCCGGGGCCACCCTGAAGGGTCCTGTCTCTTACTTCCCCAGTATCGAAAAAACATACGGGAAGCCGATGCAGCATTGGGTGGATATCGCGGTTGCGGGTTTGGCGGAAGGCCAGGCGCACATGGCCGTGGTGTCTGACCTCAAGGACAACCACGGCATGGGCCACGGACACGCCAATGCTGTGGTTGCTTGGGTGAAGTCCCGCATTGAGACGTAACGTTGACGCATGAGCGACGTACAACGCATGGAACTAGGCCCCATCGAATCCTGGCGCGAATACTACGGCGGCTTCAAGCCTGATCGCGCGCGCGACGGGCGCCGGGTGGTGGATCACGAGCTTCCCATGCAGTTCATCGGGATGTCGGTGAACTCCATGATTCCTGGTGAAGAGGCGGGCTACTGGCATGCGCATTCGTCGGTGGAGGAACTATTCGTGTTCCTGACCGGCCGTGGCCAGATGGGTCTCGATGACGAGGTCGTAGACGTGGGCGCCGGCACTGTGATCCGTGTGGGGCAGGGCGTCATGCGGACGTGGCGCTGTGACCCCGAGGGCACCGAGCCGCTGACCTGGTTCTGCATTCGTGGCGACGGCGGCGAGCTTCCCCACTTGCCCAACGACGCCAAGCCCATTTTCGACAAGCCCATGCCCTGGTAGCCACCGCACCATCACCACCGCACCATCACCACCGCACCATCACCACAGCATCGGCCGCCTGCACAGCATCCGCGGCCTGCACGGAGTCTTCGCGGTAGGGGATTCACGACGCTTTCGGTCAGAAAGTTACCCAAAGCCCCTCCTGGGACGTAGCATGGAACTGGACATCACCCCCGAGTTGCTTGGAGCACTCCGTTGAAGATCTAGGTTCGCCAGACGCACTGTCTGGCCACGCGCACATCTGCCATTGGCACATCTGCCCCAGACGCAATTGCGAGAACCTATGCCTTCCTTGTCCTTTTCCCACCTCACTTTCTCCTGGCCCGACGGCACTCGAGTGCTTGACGGCGTCACCGGTGCTGTCAGCGACGGCCTGACCGCGCTCGTCGGCACCAACGGCACCGGCAAGTCAACCCTGCTGCGACTGCTCGCCGGCGAGCTCTCGCCTGAAACTGGCACCGTGCATCGGCCCTCTCGCGTCGCGTACGTGGCCCAAGACGTCGCGCTCGCTACGGACAGCCCAGCCGATGCCGTCATGGGACTCAGCGACATTCGCGCCGCTATTCGCGCGGTGGAGTCAGGCGACGTTGACCAACGTCACTTCGACACCATCGGCGACGACTGGGATGCCGAGGAACGCGCACTCGCCACGTTGGCGGCATTGGGCCTCCCGGCAGACACCCTGACTCGCACGGTCGGTGAACTCTCGGGCGGCGAGGTCACCAGGTTGGCGCTCGCGGCTGCTCTGCATGCGAATCCCGATGTGCTGTTGCTCGATGAACCGACGAACAACCTCGATCAGACCGCTACCGCACAGGTGTTGGCGGCACTCCAACGCCGGCACGGCGCGACATTGGTGGTGAGTCATGATCGCCGTGTGCTGGGGGCGGTGGCTGCGATCGGTGAACTTCGCGCGAGCTCTTTGAGATGGTTTGGCGGGAACCTCGCGGACTATGAAGCGGCAGTCGAGGCGGAACGGGAACGGGCCGATGCCGAGGTGAAGTCCGCGGCGGCAGAGGCGTCCCGACAGCAGCGCGAGTTGCGCGCCCATATTGAAGGCGAGGGGAAGCGGCAGCGTCAAGGAGCCAAACAGGGCAAAGACATGCCAAAGATTCTTGCCAACCAGCGCAAGGCCAATGCACAGGTGACTCAGGCCAAGACCTCAGCAGTGCATGAGGCTCGGGCGGAGGCTGCACGCGAACGGCTCGATGCCGCCAAGGATGCGGCCCGGCGTGATCGGGAAATCCGTCTCGACCTGCCCACCACTGCGGTGCCCCCGCGTCGAGACGTCGCAGCATTAAACGACATCGCGTTGCGGGGATGGCGCCTTGAGGATGGCCACCGCGTGAATGCGCTGATTCAAGGGCCCGAGCGCATCGTGCTCACTGGCGCGAACGGTGCGGGCAAGACCACACTGCTACGGGCGTTGCTGTCGGCGAGCGCGCGAGACTACCTCGCACCTAGTGTGGGCACCGTTGAGATCCCGGTCCCTGTGGGCTACTTGCCTCAACGCCTTGATGTGCTGGACCCGAATCTGTCCGTCGCGCACAACGTGCTCCGCGGCGCAGGTGGCGCGAGCCCCCACGAGGTCCGTGAGCAGCTCGCGAAGTTCCTCTTTCGGGGGGCTGCGGCGGAACGGCCAGCAGGCCAACTCTCTGGCGGCGAGCGGTTCCGGGCAGCACTCGCGACAGTCTTGTTGGCGCGGCCAGCGCCGCAGTTGCTCCTGCTCGACGAGCCGACGAACAACCTCGACTTCGCCACCCGAGAGCAACTCCTGCAAGCGCTCAACGCCTATTGCGGGGCGCTCGTGGTGGTCAGCCACGACGCAGACTTTGTGGCGCAGATCGGGCCTACTCGTGAGTGGAGCCTTGCCAATGGTGCACTCACGGACTCTCTGGTGCGTTAGCTCTTCTTTCGCGAAGGCTTGCGACGCACCATCACACCGTTGCCGGCTGCAGGAAGTTTCACCTCGTAGTTCGGGTGAGCGGCCATGAGGTCTTTGAGCTTTGAGAAACCCCAAGTGCGCGGGTCAAAGTCCGAGGCCCGGCGCAGCAGTTTGTTGCCAACCTCGCCGAGGTGGGCCCAGTCGTCGTCGCGAGCCGCCGACATCACGGCTTCCTTGAGGAGCGAGTCGAGTTTGGGATCGTGCTTCCATGTCGGTGAAGATGAAGCCGGGGGCGATGCTTCCGGTGGCTCCAGATTCTCCACGTAGATGAAGGCGTCGCATGCGGCAACAAAGGGCTTGGGGGTCTTGCGTTCGCCAAATCCATAAGCACTGAAACCCTGTTCGCGAATACGCGCTGCCAGTCGGGTGAAGTCGGAGTCGCTGGAGACCAGGCAGAAGCCGTCGACGGTGCCTGAATGCAACAGATCCATTGCGTCAATGATCAGGGCGCTGTCAGTTGCATTCTTGCCCTGGGTGTAACTGAACTGCTGGATGGGTTGCACCGAATGGTTGAGCAGCGTGTCCTTCCACGGCTTGAGTTGATTGGTAGTCCAGTCGCCGTAGGCCCGCCGCACGCTCGCGGTGCCGTACTTCGCAATCTCCACGAAGAGTTGTTCGACGTGCTTGGAATGCGCGTTGTCGGCGTCGATGAGAACGGCGAGGCGTGCTTGGTCCGGGGCTGTGGCCATGGAAGTACTGTGGCACAGAGCTGCCTCCGACGTAGCGAGGTCGCCGAGGTTCAGGCGGTGGGTAGTGCCAGTGTCACCGTGGTGCCTTCGCCGGATTCGGACTCCACCGTCAGCGTGCCGCCGTGGGCGTCCACGATGGCGGCAGTGATGGCAAGGCCGAGGCCTGCGCCACCGGTGGCGCGTTGGCGTGACGTGTCTCCACGAACGAATCGTTCCGTGGCGCGTGCGGCAACGCTGGGGGACATGCCCGGCCCGTTGTCATGAACTGTGATGGCGGCGTCGTCGTGGTGAGAGGCAACGGTGACGGTGACGGTATCCCCGCCGTGGATGGCGGCGTTGGCAATCACGTTGAGGATGGCTTGGCGTAGTCGGTCTCCGTCGGCGGCGACTGTTGCGTCTCCGCCGGTGAACTCGAAGGACGTTTCGGGGTAGGCGACTGTTGCATCCGCGACGATTTCCGTGGCGAGGTCCCCGAGTGCGATGTCGCGTGTGTCGAGGTGTGGTTCCGCATCGTATTTGGCGAGGGTGAGCATGTCTTCGACGAGCCGACGCATGCGGGCGGCTTCGGATTCTGTTCGCGCCCACGCATCGTTTTGGCTGTCGTCATCTTCAAGCGCTCCCCGGCGGTGCAGTTCCGCGTAGCCGAGCACGGTGGTCAGTGGGGTGCGGAGTTCGTGGGAGGCGTCTGCGACGAACTCGCGCAGGCGGGCTTCGGAGCGTTCTTGTTCCGCGAGTGAGTCCGTCAGGTTCCCGATCATCGTGTTGAGTGAGTGCGCTAACTCATTCGTCTCGGTCCCGCCCTGGTCTGCGGCGAGGCGCACATCTAGGTCGCCCTCCGCGATCTGAGTCGACGCGTCAACCATGCGGCGCATCGGCGCGATTCCCAGTCTGTTCACCCACCAGGCGACCAAAGCCAGCGTCCCCAAGACAAGGGCGATGCCGATAGCTTCGATCGCCACCAGGCGACCTGTCGCGGACTTCACATCGTCCAACGGCAACGCCGTGATGTCCCAGCCATTGGCGGTGGGGCGCGCGAGCACACGGAACTCACTCGAACCTTCGGAGGCCTCGGTTGTGAAATGGGTGCGCTCATCCGTGAGTTCGGCAAGCGGAACCACGGGCACAGCGTCGCTGGCGCCTTCAATGTTCGAGGTCACAATGACGTAGAAGTTGCCGTCCTGGTCGATGTAGCCACGGGTGGCCTCTGACGGGCGTTCGTCCTCGTCAATCTCGGCAAGAGCCTCCGGTATCTGTCTGATGGGCTGGTCCAGGGAGACGGCACCAGCGTACGAGTCAAGACGATCGTCCATCTGAGCCACCAAGAACTGGTGGGTCGTGATGGCGACGATCACAGCCACCACTACCGAGATCACGCCAATCGCAGCGAGCCCCCACCACAGGCGGTCACGCAGGGACAAGGTGCGTCGAGCGGTCACGAAGCCCTCAACGTGTATCCGGCTCCACGCACTGTGTGGATGAGCTTGGGCTCGACAGCGTCGACCTTGCGTCGCAAGTAGCCGATGTAGGTCTCCACCACGGCAGGGTCATCGTCAGCGGAGTAGCCCCACACGTTCTCAAGGAGTTGTCCACGGGACAGGACACGGCCAACGTTGCGCATGAGGTACGCGAGCAGTCGGTACTCGGTAGGGGAGAGCGAGAGCTCCTCGCCGCCGCGGGTCACACGGTGGGCAATGTCATCGAGGGTGAGGTCGGCCACTTCATATGTGGTGGCGGAGGAGGGTTCGCGCTCAAAGCGGCGCGACACCGCTTCCACGCGCGCGACGAGTTCATCGAGGTTGAACGGCTTGTCGAGGTAGTCGTCTCCGCCGATGCGCAGACCCTCAATCTTGTCTGCGGAAGAATCGCGCGCGGTCAAGAAGATCACGGGGGTACGGTCGCCGGCATCACGCAGACGCCTACACATGGCGAAGCCGTCGATGTTGGGCATCATCACGTCGAGCACGATCAGATCTGGCCGGTGCTCCTTCACGGCCTTGAGGCCTTCCGCGCCGTCCACTGCCTGTACGACGTCATAACCGGAGTGCTTGAGGGCAGCCACCAACATGGTGCGCAGATTGTCCTCATCGTCTACTACCAGGATCTGTCGAGCGTTCATGACTCCAGTGAAGCACCTTCGCCTAAGAACCTGCTGGGAATCACCGGGGAGCGGCGGAGGGCTTCCAAGCCATCTGTGTGCTGGTTCTCAGCCAGTTCTCATGAATGCCCGATGCAATGGAAACCAATTCCGCTCATGGCTGCATAACGCAGTCACGGTGCCCCGGTACCTACGAGCTCTGATCCGAAAGTTGCTGTCCCATGACTATCTACGCACTGATTGCCGCTGACCTCATTGCCATCACCATTCTGGTGTTTGGCCTGTACTTCCCCCGGCACCGTAGGCGAGACATGATCGTCGCATTCCTGGCGATCAACGTCGGTGTCATGGGAGTGACCTATGCGATGGCCACGGCGGATGTGTCGCTCGGGTTTGGCCTCGGCATTTTTGCCGTGTTGTCGATCATCCGGCTGCGATCCACTGAGATGGACCACTCCGAGATCGCGTACTACTTCACCGCGATCGCGCTTGGCCTCTTGGGTGGCTTCCCGGGCATCAACGGCGTCATTGGGTTGAGTTTGATGGCGATCTTGATTCTCGCAATCACGATTGGTGACAGCCCTCGCCTCTACGCCAAGGCTCGTACGCAGCAGGTCATGTTGGACCGCGCGGTCAGCACTGAAGACGAAGCCAAGCACATGCTTGAAGACCTCCTCAATGCAGACGTGGCTCGCGTGGTGATCCGCAAAACCGACCTTGTGCAGCAGACCACCTTGTGTGATGTCCGGTACACGATTCGGGACAGCGTTCCAGCCCAGCGTCCGCAGGAGTCTGTGAACCACCACACACAGATCCCCGCCACTGTGGGCAGCGCACGATGACTGCGGCAACCGTCACCTGGACCCCGACGGGCACTCTCGCCACCATCCCCGATCTTGCGTGGGCGTCGGACCTTGGCCCCGTCTCGCTTGAAGAAATCAACGATGCCGCGGCGCTGCAACAGCGCGTCGACCGTAAGTATCTGGTGAGCCCCGCAACGTGGGCCAACGTGGTGGCGACGCTCCCGCAACGACCGCGCGTCCTCGAGATCGACGGGGTGCGTGCCTTCCGGTACGCCTCGACCTACTACGACACTCCAGAGTGGGAAAGTTACCGTGCCGCCGCACACAAGCGGCCTTCGCGCTACAAGGTCCGCACCCGCTCGTATCTGGACACGGGAACCACGGCTGTTGAGGTGAAACTCAGGTCGCGGACCGGGGACACAGTGAAGTATCGCGAGTTCCTCGAGGGCGCGGTGGGTCGTTCGGACGCGTTGTCGGGGCAGGCCTTGGACTTCGTCTCGGGGTTCCCAGGGATTGCGGCGGCCGCTCGCGAGTTGGGACCCGTGCTGACTACCCGTTATCTGCGCACCACCATGCTGACGGCCGATGCCCGGGTGACAGTCGATTCGAACGTCACTGGAATTGATGCAGACGGGCGTGCAGCAGCATTCGCGGACTGCCTGATCGTGGAGACCAAGTCTCAGTCACGTGCAGGAACAGTGGACCGGGCGCTCTGGGGTCACGGGGTTCGCCCTGCGAAGGTCTCGAAGTACTGCACGTCGCTCGCGGCGTTGCACCCCGAGTTGCCCCACAACCGTTGGTCGCGGACACTGCGCGGCCATGTCTCGCTCTTGTAGCGCCACGGCGGTGTCCGAAAACCGCCAGCATGGCTGTCCAATACGCGGCATTCTGGAGTCATGGACACGCCTATGGACTTCGCTGCACGGTATGCCGCCGTGCATGGGCGTGATGCGCGCTTTGACGGACAGTTTGTGACAGCGGTGCGGTCGACGGGCATTTACTGCCGGCCATCGTGCCCTGCTCGCACACCCAAACCTGAAAACTGCACGTTCTACCTGACCTCAGCGGCAGCCCACGAGGCTGGCTACCGGGCGTGCCGTCGGTGTCTGCCTGAAGCGACCCCGGGTAGCCCTGCCTGGAACTTGCGCCAAGACACTGCAGCCCGCGCCATGCGGCTCATCGCTGACGGTGTGGTGGATAGGGAAGGTGTTCCTGGGCTCGCGCGCCGGCTTGGATACTCGTCGCGGCAATTGGGCCGGATTCTTGTTGACGAGTTGGGTGCCGGGCCTGTGGCGTTGGCCCGTGCGCAGCGTGCGCAAACGGCACGGCACCTTCTTGTCGCGACAACGCTCAGCGCAGCCGATGTTGCGCATGCTGCCGGGTTCTCCTCGGTGCGGCAGTTCAATGACACGTGCCGGGAGGTCTTTGGCTTGACCCCCACCGAACTGCGGGCACGTGCGCGGCACACGGAACGTCCCGGCGGGCTGGGCGGTCGCCAGCGGGTCGATGCCGACCAGCCAGTCACGGTCTCTCTGCGTCTGGCAGCTCGTGCGCCCTTTGATGGTGCAGGGGTACTCGCGTGGTTGGCTACGCGTGCGCTGGCAGGGGTGGAGGACGTCTCGGATGGACGGTATTCACGGTCGCTCATGCTTGCGCGCGGTCCGGCCGTTATGTCATTGCGGCCGGCCGGAGCGGAGGTGTCGGTGACGGCGCACATCACTGATGTGGGCGATCTCCCGGAGTTGATGGCCCGTGCGCGACGCCTCCTCGACCTTGATGCCGACCCCGTGGCTATTGATGCGGCACTGTCTGCCCAAGCTCACCTCGCGCCGTCCGTCCTCGCGAATCCTGGGATTCGTATTCCAGGCTCAGTGGACGGTGCAGAGATGTTGGTGCGCGCGATCGTTGGTCAGCAGGTCACCGTTGCCGCTGCACGCACTGCAGCGCAAACGCTGGTGACGAACCTCGGTGAAGCCCTCCCCGCAGGTCTAGCGACAGGAACGGTCACCACACTGTTTCCCACTCCCGCTGCGATTGCTGAGCAGGGGGAACAGTGGATGCGCGGTCCACGCGCACGCCGCGCCGCGCTCGTAGGGGCGTGTGCCGCGCTGGCCGAGGGCACTGTGCGCCTCGATCCGGGAGTAGCCGTCGCCGATGGTGTCGCTTCGCTCGAAGCCCTTGCCGGCATCGGCCCTTGGACCGCGGGCTATGTCGCCATGCGTGCTCTCGGCGCGACCGATGTGTTGCTCACCGGTGATGTTGCGGTGCGTGCGGGCGCACGTGAGTTGGGTCTGCCGGACTCTCCTCGGGAACTTACTGCGGCGGCCGCCACATGTGCGCCGTGGCGCAGCTATCTGATGTTGCATGCGTGGCGTGCGGCGTCACTGAAGAATGGAGGCGCCCATGCGCGTACATGATTGTCTTGACACGCCTGATGGCACGTTCGTGGTGATTGAAGAAGACGGTGTTGTGGTGGCCGCGGGTTGGACCGACGACGCGCACGAACTCGCGTTGCGCTCGCGCCTCAACGGTGGACCTGGGATGCGCGGCCCCGTGCAGGCAGCCGATGCTGTCACGGCCTTCTATGAAGGCGACCACCGTGCGGTGGCGAAGGTACCGGTCGCGGCGATGGGTACGTCGTTCCGTAAGTCCGTCTGGAACGCGTTGCGCGGCATCGGGGCGGGGCAGGTGCGTACCTACGGTGAACTTGCTGCGGAACTGGGTTCGCCGGGCGCTAGCCGTGCAGTGGGGGCTGCGTGTGGGGCTAATCCGATTGCGTTGTTCATTCCATGTCACCGTGTGACGGGGGCGTCGGGTGCGTTGACTGGTTTTGCGTGGGGAGTGGACGTGAAGCGCTCGCTGTTGGAGCGAGAGGCTGGCGCGACCCTATTGGCTTAGGGCGCCAGGAGCCCGGCGAAGGTGCGGGCTGCTGCGGACGCCTCGCGGGGGACTGCGAGAAACACCTCGCGGTAGGACGTTGGCGTGGTGGGTGCGGTGACGATGCCGGGGACTTCAGGGCTGGCGGCGAGCGCCATGCGGGGGAGGAGCGCGACGCCTAGACCTTCGGCGATGAGCCGCTGAACTGTCACATAGTCCTCGGTTTGGAATGCGATCTGGGGTGTGAAGCCTCCGGCATTGGCGAGGGCGTGCAGGTGTGCTCGGCAGCGTTGGCAGCCGGAGATCCAAGTGTCATCGGCCAGGGTCGCGACGTCGATGGTGGGGCGTCGTGCGGCCGGGTGTGTGGCGGGCATGACGGCGAGGTATTCGTCGGATTCCAGCATCTTGACGGCGATGTCGCGCGGCGCGGGTGTGGCGTCGTCAGCGAACCCGATGACCAAGTCGACGTCGCCTGCGGCCAAGAGTGCCAGGGCATCGTCCGTCTCCGTCTCGACGAGGCCTACCTCGACCCCGGGGTAGCGTCGCGCGAACTGTGCCAGTGGGCTGGGGAGCGCTACCGCGCAGTAGGACGTGAAGGCTGCGATGCGCAGTCGCCCGCCGGAGAGGTCGGCGTGTTGGGCTATGGCGCGTTCGGCGCTTGCGAGGGAGTCGGCAATGGCGTTGGCGTGTTCGAGCAGGGACTCGCCGGCGGACGTGAGTCTGGTGACGCGGCCTACTCGGGTAGTGAGAGGCACTCCGGCTTGGCGTTCGAGGGCCGCGAGGTGATGGGCGACGGTGGGTTCGGACAGCGTGAGGGCGCGGGCAGCGGCAGCTTTGGATCCGTGGCGCGAGACTTCACGCAAGATCAGGAGCCGTTCGGCGTCAATCATGAGACCTCGAAATTTTCTTGGTGAGGACCAGAACAACACCATCTTGTCGCAGTCCGCCTCACGGCGCACGATGGAAGCATGCTGAGTTCACGGATCGCCGATGCCTTCGGTCAGTCCCGCGGTTACCTCGACACCGCGAGTTACGGGTTGCCCGCACGCGCCACGGTTCAGGCACTGCATGCAGCAACTGACTCTTGGGCTACAGGGGCCATGGATCCGGCCGATGCTGACGCCGCAGTTGAGCGGTTGCGCACCGCTTTCGCATCGCTTGTGGGTGCCCGTGCGCAGGATGTGGCACTCGCCGGGTCAACATCCCAGATCGTCGGAATGACGGCAGCCTCCCTCCCAGACGGCGCGCGCGTGCTCGTGGCAGAAGGGGACTTTGGGTCACTGGTGCGCCCATTCCTTGCTGACCCTCGACTCACGGTTCAGGCCGTGCCGCTGGCGGCACTGATCGACAGCATCGGTCCGGGCGTGGACCTCGTTGCCGTCTCGGCTGCACAATCCCGCAACGGTGCACTCATTGACCTGCACGGTTTGGCCACCGCCGCGGCCGCCACAGGTGTCCGCACCCTCGTCGACGTGACTCAATCCACCCCGTGGCTACCCATCGATGCCACACAGTTCGACATTGTTGTGGCGTCTGCCTATAAGTGGCTCAATGCGCCGCGTGGCATTGCGCTTGCGGCCGTGCGGGCATCGGCTTCCTGGCTCCGTCCCGTGTGTGCGTCTTGGTACGGGTCTGACGAGCCGTGGGCGAACCTCTATGCCTCCGAGGGTTTGAGTGATCGCGCGCGTCGACTCGACACGTCACCGCCCTGGCAACTTTGCGAGGCGGCCGCTGTGGCGTTGGAGATCCACGCCCGCGAGGACCGCGCCGCCACCCACGCGCACTGCGTGGGTTTGGCGGACGCGTTCCGTGCGGAGTTGGGGATGCCACCGGCTAGGTCGGCGATTGTGTCGCTGAGTGCGGAGCCCGGTGATCTCGCGGCAGCAGGGATCCGAGCTGCTTCACGCGATGGACGCGTGCGGCTGAGCTTCCACGTCTACAACGACGCCGTCGACGTCCAGCGTGCCGTCAGCGTTTTGTGGCCGGCTTTGGCTGCTGCTTGAATCGCGGGCGGGCAACTGAGTGCCGATGAGGGTGGCGAGTCCCAACACGGCGGCACCCACATAGACGGCACGGACGGCGGCATCGGTGTAGCCGTCCGGGGTGAAGGTGCCGCCAGCGCCCGTGAAGACTGCGGTGAGGATCGCGATTCCTAGTGCCACACCAATCTCACGGACGGTGGAGTTGGTGCCGGACGCTTTTGCGTGGTCCTCATCCTTCATGTTCACCAGCACGGCCGTGGCGCTGGGGGCAAAGACCATTCCCATGCCGATGCCGCACAGCAGGAACGCCGGGACGAACTGTCCATAAGGGGTGGAGGGTTCCATGACGGTCGCGATCCAGGCCAAGCCGACTGCTTGGGATGCCAAGCCGGTGACGATCAGAGGTCGTGTACCGATGCGGGGGGTGAGGAAGCCTGTGATGGGTGCAACTACGAGGGGTGCGAGAGTCCACGGCATTGTCATGATGCCGGCCTCGAGTGGTGAGTAGCCCTGCACCACCTGAAGGAACTGAATCAGGATGAACACTGCGCCGAACATGCCAAGGCTGAAGGTCATGCCCACCGCGTTGGCCACGCTGAAGGAGCGGTCGCGGAACAGGCTGAGCGGTAGCAGGGGTGCGGGTGTGCGACGTTCCCAGGCCAGGAAGGCGATGAGCAGCGCTGTGCCGCCGATGAGCCCAGTAAGCACTTGGGGGCTGGTCCAGCCCACCTCGTTGCCGCGCACGATGCCGAACACGAGCGCGAAGACTCCCAGCATGCCGAAGACGAGTCCGGTGCCGTCGAGGCGCACCCGTTCGCCTCGTGATTCCTGAAGGGCGATGCGTGCGAGGGGGATGGCGATGAGTCCGACGGGAACGTTGAGCCAGAAGATGGCGTGCCAGCTCATGCCTTCCACGACGGCGCCGCCGATGACTGGTCCGAGCGCGACACCAAGACCGGAAATGCCTCCCCAGATTCCGATGGCGAGAGGGCGTTGTTTCTTGGTCACGTTGGAGGCCAGGAGCGCGAGTGAAAGGGGCAGAAGTGCCGCTGCTCCCATGCCTTGGATGGTGCGTGCTGCGATGAGCTGGGCGGGAGTATCTGCGAGTGCGCAAGCGATGGACGCAAGCGTGAACAGTGCTGTGCCGCCGAGGAAGATGCGGCGCCGGCCGAGGCGGTCTCCGAGCGCGACGGCCATGAGGATGAAGGACGCGAAACTCAGCGAGTAGGCGTTGATGAACCATTGCAGTTCTTCGATGCTCGCTCCCAGGTCCGTGGCGAGGACGGGCAGGGCGTTGGTGACGACCAGGTTGTCGAGCATGGCCATGAACATCGGGACTGATGCGGCCGTGATGACGAGCGCTAGGGGTGCGCGTGTGGTGGTGGGGGACATCGGTTGCCTCTCTTGATGTAATCAACTGATTACTACTTACGGAGCGACAGTAAGTTATCGGTTGATAACATGTCAAGATGTCACCAGAAGAAACCGGACGCCTCAGCGCAGCTGACCGCCGAGAGCAGATCCTCACCGCAGCGTCGGTCGTCTTCGGTGAACGCGGGTACGCCGGGGGAACCACCGACGCCATCGCCCAGCAAGCAGGCGTCTCCCAGGCCTACGTAGTTCGCATGTTTGGTGGCAAAGAGAAGCTCTTCCGTGCATCGGCTGAAAGAGCAGCAGACAAGGTCATCGAAGCCTTCCGCGGCGCCATCGCAGAGTTCAACGCCAACGACGACGTCCACGAGAAAACACTCAAACTCGCCATCGCGTACACACACCTCGTGGCAGACCGCGGCATCCTGCTGACGCTCCTGCACCTGTTCTCCCTAGGCCACGACGAATCCTTTGGCCCACTGGCGCGCTCATGCTTCCTCAGCACCTACACGATCGTGCGCGAAGAAGCAGGCCTCACACCCGAGGAAGCGAGCGCATTCTTTGCGCGAGGCATGCTCACCACCACCTTGCTCGCGATGCGCATGCCGGACGCCGCCGACGACCCCACGGCAGCCGAACTCATGCAGTGCACCTTCGGCGAGACTTCCACGGACCTCATCACGCTGTCCCAAGGTCAATCTCCGCTGGACGACAGCGGCCGTTAAGCCAGCATCGGCCCTCCGCCCGCAGTAACGTCAGACCATGGCGACGGTGATTTTGCTGCATTCGGCGCTGGGACTCACCCGGCATGTGGACGACTGGGCGCAGGTGCTGCAGTCCGAAGGCCACGAGGTCTACACCCCCGACCTCTTCGCAGGCCACACCTTCAACGACCTCGACACCGCGGTGTCCTTCGTCGACGGCGAGGGAGGTCCACCAGCATTTGTGGACCGCGCCCTGGCCGCTATCCCGACCCTTCCTGAGCCGCTCGTCTACGCCGGATTCTCCCTCGGCGCTGGGGTAGCGCAACTGCTCGCGACGCAACAGGACAACTGTGCCGGACTCATCATGATGAGCGGTCTCATCCCGCCCGACTGGCTCGACGGAGCACCGTGGCCCACAGACCTTCCCGCCCAACTGCACCGCATGGAACGCGATCCCTGGGTCACCGACGACGAGGCAGCTGCGCTCAAAGACCACGCCGGACACACCATCGAGGAATACGTCTATCCAGGCGACGCGCACCTGTTTGGCTTTGAAGGACACGCCGACTACGACGACGAGGCCTCACACCGGATGTACGAACACGTCAGCGACTTCCTGGGTTCCCTCGAGTAAATCCCGCGCCCGTCCGGTGCGCGCGCTCCTGCGGTCGAGCGCCAACGCGCGTTCGCTGTGTGGGCAACCTTTGGCATCGTTTGCCGACAGGAATCTGTGGAGCTCCCGTCTAGAGTGGAGCAGGAAGTTCATACACATGCGAGCCGGCATCACGCCGGCCTGCCCACACTGATCGCGCCTGAGCGCGACCATGAGGAAGGTGCATCGCTCGATGGCCGTACGGATTGTTGATTCCGCAGATGTCTCCGACGACGCAACCGTAGGTGACGGTTCGTCGATTTGGCACCTCGCTCAGGTGCGTGAAAACGCCGTTCTCGGAGAGAACTGCGTCGTAGGTCGCGGTGCCTACATCGGTACCGGCGTCACGATGGGCGACGGATGCAAAGTGCAGAACTATGCCCTCGTCTACGAGCCCGCAGTGTTAGGCACAGGAGTGTTCATCGGACCGGCTGTGGTGCTCACCAACGATCACTTTCCACGCGCCGTCAACCCGGACCTCACCCCCAAATCAGCGCACGACTGGGAGCCCGTCGGAGTTACCTTGAAGGACGGTGCCTCCGTGGGCGCACGCGCCGTCTGCGTGGCCCCCGTGACCATCGGCGCATGGGCCACCGTTGCCGCAGGTGCAGTGGTCACCAAAGACGTCCCGGACTACGCCCTCGTGGCGGGAGTCCCCGCCAAGCGCATCCGCTGGGTGGGCCAGGCGGGTGTCCCACTGGAAGCCGACGGCGACAATCGGTGGATATGTCCCGTCACAGGTGACAGATACCTGGAGTCGGGGGATAAACTGGCTCGCGACGAGTCCCCCCACTACAACTAAGAGCGCGCTTGTCCCGCGCCGGAGGACCACACCTATGACTCAGCAGAACATCCCTGCGGCTAAGCCCATCGTTGGAGACGATGAGCGCGAGGCCGTTGACCGCGTGATGCGCTCGGGCATGATCGCCCAGGGCCCCGAGGTCGCCGCCTTTGAGCAAGAGTTTGCCGATGCACTTGTGGGCGGACGTCAATGTGTTGCCGTGTCATCCGGCACCGCAGGCCTGCACCTAGGCCTGCTCGCCGCTGGCGTTGGCCCCGGCGACGAGGTCATCGTGCCGTCGTTCACGTTCGCAGCAACGGCCAACTCAGTAGCGCTTGCTGGCGCCACACCCGTCTTCGCGGACATCGAGCCTGACTTCTTCTGCCTCGACCCTGCGTCGGTGGAAGCCGCGATTACCCCTCGCACCAAAGCGATCATGCCGGTCCACCTGTACGGGCACCCGGCGAACATGACTGCTCTGCGCGAGATCGCCTCGAAGCACGGCATCGCGCTCTACGAAGACGCTGCCCAGGCACACGGTGCCTCGTGGAACGGTGAGCCTGTCGGTTCGTTTGGCGACTTTGGCATGTTCAGCCTCTATCCGACGAAGAACATGACGTCCGGCGAAGGCGGCATGGTGTCCTGCGCAACGGATGACATTGCCCGCATGGTCAAGTTGCTACGAAACCAGGGCATGGAGCGTCGCTACGAGAACGAAGTCGCGGGATTCAATGCCCGCATGACGGACATTCACGCCGCGATTGGCCGTGTCCAGCTCACCAAGCTTCCCGCGTGGACTGAAGCGCGTCAGCGCAATGCCGCGTTCCTCGACGCCAACCTTGAAGGTGTCGAGACACCCAAGGTTGCCGAGGGCGCCACACACGTCTATCACCAATACACGATTCGCGTCAGCGCGGATCGCGACGGTTTCGCTCAGGCGCTCCTGAACGACCACGGCGTGGGTTCCGGCGTGTACTACCCCATTCCCAACCACGAACTTCCGTCCTTCGGCATCGAAGCGGAGCTCCCTGAGACGCGCCGTGCGTGCGACGAGGTGCTGTCGCTCCCGGTCCACCCCTCGCTCTCTGAGGACGACTTGGCCCGCATCGTCGAAGGTGTGAACGCAGTAGCAAAGGCAGGTGCATGATGGCGGATCTCAAGGTCGGTCTCGCAGGAGTCGGCATGATGGGGCGTCACCACGCCCGCGTGCTGAAGAGCCTCGATGGCGTCGAACTGGTGGGTATCGCCGATGCCGCTGGCGACAAGCACGGCGTCGCGGGTGGGCTTCCGGTTCATCAGGAGTTCGACGACCTGCTGGCGATGGGTCTTGACTCCGTGGTGATCGCGGTTCCGACGGGCCTGCACGAAGAGTTTGCGCTGAAGGCAGCTGCCGCGGGCGTGAGTGCACTGATCGAGAAGCCACTTGCTCCGAACCCCGAGTCTGCTGAGCGCGTCACAAAGGCATTTGCCGACGCTGGCTTGGTGGGCGCTGTGGGCCACATCGAGCGGTACAACCCTGCTCTCCAGCAGTTGCGCGCACGTCTGGCCCAGGGTGACTTGGGTGAGATGTACCAGGTTGTGACGCGTCGTCAGGGTCCGTTCCCTGCACGCATTGCTGATGTGGGCGTGGTGAAGGATCTCGCCACCCACGACATCGACCTTACTGCGTGGGTGACGCAGTCGGACTTCGCCACCGTCGCGGCACAGTCGGGCTTCCGCTCGGGCCGTGAGCACGAAGACCTCATCGCCATCACCGGTCGTCTGCGCAATGACGCAGTCACGAGCCACCTGGTGAACTGGCTGTCGCCCATCAAGGAGCGCGTCTCCGTCGTCACGGGCGAGCGCGGTGCGTTCGTTGCTGACACGTTGACTGCCGACCTGACGTTCTACGCGAACGGCACCGTGCAGACTGAGTGGGACTCGGTTGCGGAGTTCCGTGGGGTCTCTGAGGGCGACATGATCCGGTACTCGTTCCCCAAGGCAGAGCCGCTGAAGACCGAGCACGAGAACTTCCGCGATGCCGTTCTGGGCAAGGACGCGGACATCGTCACCATGGAGCAGGGTCTGGCAACCGTACGTGTAGCCGATGCTGTTCTTGAGTCATCGCGCACTCGCCAGGCAGTCGAGCTCTAACAACGAATGTAACGAGGGCGTCCGCAGGAGCGTGATGCCCCGATGAGGAGACAGAAATGAAGATCGCAGTCATCGCGATGGGCAAGATTGGTTTGCCGTTGGCCGTGCAGTTCGCGTCCAAGGGGCACGAGGTTGTTGGCGTTGACGTCAACGAGCAGATCGTGGATTCCGTGAACAAGGGAATCGAGCCGTTCCCCGGTGAGGCAGAGCTTCAGGACCGCCTCAGCGAGTTGGTGGCAGCGGGCAAGTTGCGCGCCACCACCGACTACGCGGACGCTGTACCTGGCGCCGATGCCGTGGTGATTGTGGTTCCTCTGTTCGTCAACGATGAGACCTGGCAGCCCGACTTTGGGTGGATGGACGCTGCGACGCGCTCGCTCGCTGAAACTCTTACGCCGGGCACGCTTGTCTCCTACGAGACGACTCTTCCCGTCGGCACTACACGCAACCGCTGGGTGCCTCTCATTGAAGAAGTCTCCGGCCTGAAGGAAGGCACCGACTTCCACGCGGTGTTCTCGCCCGAGCGTGTGCTCACTGGTCGTGTTTTCAAGGACCTGCGCGCATACCCCAAGCTCATCGGCGGACTCTCGGACGAGGGCACGGAGCTTGCCCGCAAGTTCTATGAGGCCGTACTCGACTTCGACGAGCGCCCTGACCTTCCCCAGCCCAACGGCGTGTGGGATCTGGGCAGCGCCGAAGCCTCGGAGCTCGCCAAGCTTGCTGAGACCACCTACCGTGACGTCAACATCGGCCTGGCGAACCAGTTCGCGCGTTTTGCCGACAAGAACGGTATCGATGTCTACAAGGTCATCGACGCGTCGAACTCCCAGCCCTACAGCCACATTCACCGTCCCGGTATTGCTGTGGGTGGACACTGCATCCCCGTGTACCCACGTCTGTACCTCTTCAACGACCCCGACGCGACCGTGGTGCGTGCCGCCCGTGAAGCGAACGCAGAAATGCCCAACTATGCGGTAGACCTCACCGCAGCTGGGCTCGGCGGATCACTCGCGAACACCACCGTTGCGGTGCTTGGCGCGTCCTACCGCGGCGGCGTCAAGGAGACTGCCTTCTCCGGAGTGTTCGCCACGGTTGCCGCACTGCGTGAACGCGGCGCCACCGTGGTGGTGCACGACCCGATGTACTCGGACGAGGAACTAGCCAAGTTTGGCTGGGATGCTTACACGCTGGGCGACAGCGTTGACGCGGCCATCATTCAGGCCGACCACGCCGAGTACAAGACCCTGACTCCGGCCGAACTGCCCGGCGCCCGCGTTCTGGTCGACGGTCGCAACGTCACAGACCCTGCCGCATGGCAGACCGTGACGCGCATCGTCATCGGCGCCTAGCCACACTCCACGACGTAGCTCTACGCCGCGCCCAGCTGCACCTCCGGTGTTGCTAGGTGCGGCGTAGTGTTTTCCGCACACGCCGCTTGATGCGGTACGTCAGCGTGCGGTGCTCTGCGGCAGTAGCAAGCGACTGCTTGAGCCGCGCAATTTGATCCTGAAGCTGCTGAACCTGCTCGTCGTGAGCACTTTGTTCACGGTGGACGGCGGCAGCTGATGCGGCAACTGACGCCGCTGCCGTGTCCCGCGCCTCGCGCGCCTGAATCAGCGCTGCGTCCCGTTCCTTGCGTACCGCTTCGAGGTGCGCAAGCACTACGGGACCAGGCGCATCGTGACGCTCAGGTTGATCTGGGGTGTCGGAGTAAAGGTGCGCGAGCCGGGGCGCGGTGGCCGCCAGCGAGTGCGTCGATTCCGCGAAGGCGCGCCCTTGCTTCCCCAGCGCTAGGCGCCGTTCACGGTCCCCAATGAGTGCTGTCAGGGTCGACACCAGTGTGTCCGGGTCGATATCCACGATGGGGCAGTCCGCGTGGTCGCCTCGCCCGCGATCAGCGACACGGGACACCACGGGACGGCCAAGCGCCATTGCCTCGATCGCCGTGACACCCCACCCCGCACCCAGGACCTTCTCCACCACAATGTCGGCATTGCGCATCCGCTCCAGCGCTTCAGCGTTCGTGACCCCTTCAATAAGGTCCACCTCAAACTCAACGCCGGCCGCAGCGAGCTCGTCGAAAGCGGCGAGGATGACATCTGTTCCCTTGATGGCTCGCTTCGAGGGCGCATGGGCAATCACAGGACGCTCACGCTGCTGCGTGGATGGCTCGAGGGCCTCGATGTTGAGGCACAGCGGCAGATACGTGGCGTCAGGGACATGGTCGTGGGTTGCGGGGTTCGACACGGTCATCGCGTGGGCGCGAACGCGGGCCTGATCCGCTGCTTCGCGCACTACCCGTTGGGGACGGTGGGGTGCACCAAAGTGGTAGTAACTCCAGCGGTCGAGTGACATTTCAAGCGATGCATCGCGCACCTCAGTGCCATGGAAGCCATAGATCACTTTGACGCCGGCAGCACGGAGGTAATCCACGTCCCATCCCACCGGCAAGCCAAGTGCTGGGTGGGAGAACGTCTGTGCGAAGTGAAAGTGGACCACGTCGAAGCCATCAGCAATCACGGAGTCCAGTATTTCTACGAGCTCTCGCGGGGTTGCGGGTGGTGGGACGATCTTGTCGGAGGCGTAACCGAACGCGGGTTCCGTCGATGTCCACACCTCGGCTTCGTCACCCTGTGACCGCCATGCGTCGCGCAATGCCGTGGCCTGGTTCGCAATGTTGACTGGAGCGTGAAGTACTTTCACGAATCCTCCTTGACGTGGCTACCTGGCCCTACGCTCTCGATGCGTAAGGTGCTTCGGTGATCACTGTAGTGGCACCAGAGTGCACCGAGATAGGCCCGTCGTAGCGGCGGAGACACACAACGAGGGCCCCGGAGCAATGCTCCGAGGCCCTCGCGTAGGGGACTGCACCTAAGCGGACGTTAGTCCAGGCAGGTGACCTGTTCCCAGGGTCCCCATTGAGCCGTTCCGGGCTCGTTGTTCACGTTCCACCACTTGGCCTTGTATGCGTAGCCGTTGTGGCGCACGTGGTCGCCTCCAACGTAGACGCGTCCAGGCTCGTACGCCGGTCCGTTACAGACGGGCGCAGGCGTGGTGGTTGTGGTGGGCGTCGGCGAAGGGGTTGCCGTGCCCGTGGCTGTGGGAGTCGGGTTCGGCTCCGTCGGTGTCGGGTTGGGTGTGGTGGTCGATCCGCAGTTGCCCAAGGACTCCCAAGGCCCCCACTGGGTGCCTGGGGTTTCGCCCTGGGTCCACCACTTGGCGGTCCACTCGTTGCCAGCGTGGCTGACGGTTGAGCCGCCGTTGTAGACGGTCTCCGAGTTCCATGCCGGCGAGCACTCGGTTGGTGTGCCAGTCGACGTGGGTGTCGGAGTGGGGTCGGGAGTGCCGGTCGGAGTGGGGTCGGGGGTTCCGCCGCCGCCCACGGTGATGTCGACACAGTTGTAGAACGCCATCGGAGTGTCCGCGATGTTCCATCGAGCCAGCAACGTGTGGTCGCCTGCGGGCAGGCCAGTCAGCGTGTGCTGGATGTTTGAGGGTGGCTGCTGGCCGCCCTGGTCGTAGGTGGCGATGAGTTCACCGTCGAGGAAGTACTCCCAGGTGCTCGTTGAGTGAGCAGCAGTGAGCTGCCACTGAAGAGTGAGCGAGGAGCCAACGTTCGTCCGTGGCCAGGGAAGGGACTCATCGTCGAGGACGGCGAAGTCGGATCCTCCCGAGCACTTCATTGAACCCTTGGGAGCTTCCACTGACTGAGGCTCGTATGCGATGGCGCCGCAGTCAAAGGAGGTAGTGCCGCTGGCGCAATGGTCCTGGCGGCTTGGCGGTGAGGTAACCCAGCCGTGCGCTGAGGCAGGCGAGGAGGTGACGGCGGGAACTGCGACGACGGCCAGTAATGCGGCAATGATGGCCGATATGGCTAGTCGGAGTCCACGCCCGTGCAGCCGACCTGTGATGGTCGTGAGATGCATTGAACGCTCCATGGTTGAGGGGACGGGATGCGCACCCGAGGGTAGGGCCTATGGTCGACATCGGCGCCGACGCGCATCCCTACCGAGGCTAAGGAACGTTCTTGCGGCTGGCTATTGTGGGTTTCCCCTACGTGGGGATAACTTTCACAGCCCAAAGTTGGCGTAGAAGTCCTCCACGATGGCCGCGGGGCCGCTCGCCACGAACACGGCGGTAGCGTTGCGCCACACGTACTGGGTGACATCGCCATCAATGACGACACGCTCACCGACCTCGCTGCCGCCTACGGTGACGGGCTCAGGCTCAGTGCCACCTTCGGAGAGTCGGTCGTACTGCTGGATTGCCGCTTCCTCGTCGTAATGCTGGATCGCCCGGACGGTGACCGTCTCCGTGCCGTCGGTGTACGTCAGGTCGTCAATCTCTGCGGCACGAATCGGAACCCCGGCATCGGCCCATTTCACTTCCACTGCGCCACTGAGCGCGAACATGCCCACGGTGCCAGGCATTGCGGAGAGAAACTCCGAGGGGTCCTCGAGGGCAATGGGTTCGATGGTGGCCGTGGGCGCGGGATCAACGAGCACCTCGGCTTCGAGGGTCACGTCCTCGGGCGCAAAGAACAGAGCGTAAACGCCGTATCCGATGCCGCCCATGACGAGCAGGCCGATGATGATGAGGAACCACAGACTGCGGTACCAGGGCGTTGACTCCTTGGTGGCGGATTCCGCTCCTGTCTGGCTACTGGGCTCAGCTGGAGCGGAGCCTGGCATGACCGGAGGGACATACGCCGGGGACTCATCGTTGAGAGGCGACGCCTCGTTCAAAGGAGACTGCACCGGGAAGGCCGATGCCGGACTCAACGGGGATTGCGTGCTGGCGGGGTCCGCTGGGGTGGGGTTGGGCCACAGGTTGGCAGAATCTGGAGCGTCGCCCTTGGGATTGCCTGCCACCCACACGGGGGAGACCGGCGTGTTTCCATCCTCGGGTTCGAAGGTCTGAGGGGTGTCGTTCACGAGGGGGATCCCTCCCAAAGGGGTAGGTGCACCGGAGGCGGACAGAGATGCCGACCGGACGGCGGAATCTCCGAGGTTGCGAATGGCGTCATCGGAAGGGGTGTCGGCCGCGTCAGTTGCGGGATGCCAAGGGTTGGAGCCAGCGTTCGGCATGATCTCCGCGTGGTCGGGCTGCTCGACGGGAGCAATGATCTCGCCGTCGTCACCGTCGATGGATTCCGGCACCACAGGTATGGACCCTGTCGAGGGAACACGAGGCTTGGAGGGTGCGACAGGCTCCCGCTCACCATTGATGGGATGCCACGGCGAGGTGGCGTGCTTGTCGGAATTCTCCTCAGACATGAATCCCAGCGTACGGCTACGCAGCCCGCCACGGCGTGCAGCGGTGCCGTCGCGTGTCACACCGCGGTACTAGCGTGGTGGTCATGCCTGCCGCGACACGTTCTTCCAAGCCCACCTATCGGTGTACCGAATGCGGGTGGGGTGCCGCCAAATGGGTGGGCCGCTGTGGCGAGTGCCAAGCGTGGGGCACCGTTGAAGAATCGGGTGCTGCTACCGCTGGCCCGGCCACCAAAGCCACAGCCGCCACCAACCCAGCAACCCCCATCAACGAGGTTGATGCCACCGCATCGGCCCGTCGCAGTACGGGTGTCGCGGAGTTCGATCGGGTCCTGGGTGGCGGCCTCGTTCCTGGTGCCGTGGTGCTGCTTGCAGGAGAGCCCGGCGTCGGAAAATCGACGCTGCTGCTGGATGTAGCAGCCCGAGCGGCCCGCGAGGAACAGTCCGTGCTGTACGCCACGGGCGAGGAGTCAGCAGGTCAGGTGCGCCTGCGGGCCGAGCGTATCGATGCTCTGGAACCGCGTCTCATGCTTGCCGCGGAGACGGACCTTGGTGCCGTGCTCGCGCAGATCGACGCTGTCCAGCCTCAGCTGCTCATTGTGGACTCCATTCAAACCATCGCCTCCGCCCAAGTGGACGGCGCTCCCGGTGGTGTGGGGCAGGTGCGCGAGGTCGCATCGGCACTGATCCAGGCCGCCAAGACCAAAGGGTTTGCGATGGTCATCGTGGGTCACGTCACCAAAGACGGTTCCGTTGCAGGCCCCCGGATTGTGGAACACCTGGTGGATGTGGTCTGTCAGTTCGAGGGCGAACAGCACTCACAGTTGCGTCTGTTGCGCGCCATCAAGAACCGGTTTGGCTCTGTTGATGAGGTGGGCTGTTTCCAGTTGCACGATGGCGGCATCGAGGGTGTCTCTGATCCGTCCGGCCTGTTCCTGTCGCGCGAGGGAACCCAAGTTCCTGGCACATGCGCCACAGTCACCATCGATGGCAAGCGGCCGTTGCCCGCAGAGATTCAAGCCCTCGTGGCACCAAGCGCCCTGAGCAATCCGCGACGCGCAACCTCGGGCATCGACAACTCCCGGGTATCCATGATCCTTGCGGTGCTGCACCGGCGCGTAGGACTCGCGGTAGCCGCTGACGACGTCTACGTATCCACCATTGGCGGAGCGCGCGTCACCGAGCCCGGCGCTGACGTGGCGTTGGCGTTGGCACTCGCCTCAGCTCGCGCGGATGTCCCGGTCAAGCCAGGCTTCGCTGCGATTGGCGAAGTGGCGCTGTCAGGGGCAGTGCGGCCCGTCAACGCCATTTCTCAGCGCATCGCGGAAGCCGCACGCTTGGGATTCACTGACGTGATCGTGCCCGAGTCAGGCAAACGCGACAAGGATCCGGCAGGCATCCGCGTGCATCGGGTCTCGACATTGCGCGAAGCAGTCAACGCCGCGCTACCCCGGGACTAGTGCGCAACAGGCTCGGGAGTAACGCGGAAAATGTAGGGAAGTGGCGCTGCGGCGGAAGCGGCAGGGAATGCGAGCCAGATGGTGTCTGGCTATTCCACCATGGTGAAGGTCGCGACCTCGGATGGAATCCCGGCAACTGAGACAGCAGCCTGATACGTGCCGGGCCGGATTTCGTTGACCGGACCTGTGCAGTCTGAGTTCTGCCAGATCCCCGGCCACACCACTTGGAGCGCCTGCACATCATCGGCCTGAAGAACCCACGTCTTGGACTCAAAACCAGGGTCCTCGGGGCACCAACTGGTGGAGTAGTACTGATCGTTGCCTGAGCTGACCGCTAGTTCCGTGCCCTCGGTGTCCGTTGAAAGCGTGCAAGGGGATGTGCCGACATGCTGGATCGAAAGGTCGAATGCCGGCATGGTGCCGATGGTGGGGGAGGCAGGCGATGCGGTTGTAGTGATCGTCACATCGTTCGCGGTGCACGCGCGTGAAGGGTCGTCGCTGACTGTTGCGGCCTCGGCAGAGTTGGAGGCGCCGGGGGAGGAGGATTCTGCGGGGGTTGAGCCCTCGCCGCCGGACTCGGCGGAGTCACCGCCAAAGATGGTGGACAGCAGCCACCACAAGCCGACGATCACCGCAATCGCCACGACCAGGACTAGGACACGGCGGAACCAATACACCTGAGGCGGTTGTTCGCCTACAGGGTGTCGCAGCGACCCCATGAGTCCTCCTTGTTCTCTTCCGCACACCGTAACCCCGTCTCCCGCTGGGACAATGAAGCCATGCCGCATGATTCCGCCATCGACCCCCGTGTGAGTGAGGTCATTGACTGGTTTGCGCGCGAGGCGCGTGATTTGCCATGGCGCCGTGAGGACTGCTCGGCGTGGGGTGTCCTCGTCTCTGAAGTGATGTTGCAGCAAACGCCAGTGGCCAGGGTTGAGCCCGTTTGGCGACGTTGGCTCGACAGGTGGCCTACCCCGGCAGCCCTCGCAGCGAGCAGCCAGGCTGATGCGGTGCGTGCGTGGGACCGGCTGGGATATCCGCGTCGCGCCAAGCGTCTGTGGGAGTGCGCGCACACGCTGGTGGAGCGCCATGGCGGAGAAGTTCCACGCGATCCTGATGCACTCTTGGCGCTCCCTGGCGTCGGCGACTACACGGCGAATGCCATCCTCGCGTTCGCCTTCGGTGAGCGCGCCGTCGTGCTCGACACGAACGTGCGTCGCGTCATCGGCCGTGCGTGGCGTGCGCAGCCGTTGCCCACCGCTCACATGACCCGTGCGGAACGGGAGCAGGCGGCGGCGCTGGTGCCGGCATCGGCGCGGCTGTCCGTGGAGTGGAACGCCGGCTCGATGGAACTGGGGGCTTTGGTGTGCACGGCGCGGGCGCCCCGGTGTGGGGAGTGTCCTTTGCGCGATGAGTGTGCGTGGGTGGCGGCGGGCTCTCCTGGGCTGGATGAGGCACCGCGGCGAACGCAGGCGTGGCATGGGACGGACAGGCAGGTGCGCGGGCGCATGATGGCGCTATTGCGTGCGGCCGATGCTCCGGTGGTGTTGGATTCGCATCCTGATCTTGGTGACGTGGAGGCCGAGCAGCGCGAGCGTTGCCTGGAGTCGCTAGTCCGGGACGGTCTCATTCAAGTGCAAGAAAGCGCCCCGGCCACGTACACCCTCTAACCCCTCCTCTCTTCCCCTCCTCTCTTCCCCGCGAAATGGCTCCATTTCGCTGTCTAGAGGATGCATAACAGCGAGATTTTGCCACTTCGCCAAGGACCCCGGACCGGGTGTCGAGGATCGCGCGATTGTCGCCAATGCGCACATGCCATAGCCCGGACGGGGCTTGCCGATGAGTGTGGAATCCGGTTGTCTGCGAGCTCAACGAGAGCCTTCGCGACGGCTGCCCCCATCCATGCCAAGTGGCTCTTTTTCGATGTCTAGAGGACGCAAAACAGCGAAATGGAGCCACTTGGCGAAAGGGAGAGGGTGGAGTTGGGGGTGGGTGTGCTTACTGGTGGTGCGTGCCGTGGACGGCGTGCGGCTCGATGGCTGCGATCTCGTCGTCAGTCAAAGGTGCAAAGTCGAGCGACGCGACGGTATCCCGCAGCTGCTTGGCGGACGATGCGCCCACCAGCGCCGAGGTCACATGGTCTCCACGCAGCACCCACTGAATCGCCAACTGCGCGAGGGTCTGGCCGCGGCCCTTGGCAATGTCGTTGAGAGCACCCACGCGCTCAAGGTACGTGGGGGTCAACTGGTTCTCACTGAGGAACTGCGAGTGCGTGGCGCGAGAGCCCTCGGGCACTCCATCGAGGTAGCGGTCAGTGAGCATGCCCTGCGCGAGCGGGGAGAACACGATCGAGCCCATCCCCTCGGACTCGAGGGTGTCGAGCAATCCATCCTCCGGGGTGCGCTCAAACATCGAGTACGGGAACTGGTTGATGAGGATGGGCGTGCCGAGTTCGCGCGCGATCCGGACGGCCTCGCGCGTCTGCTCGGGCCCGTAGTTGGAGATGCCCGCATACAAGGCGCGGCCGCTGCGCACGGCAGTGTCCAGCGCCCCGATGGTCTCCTCGAGCGGCGTCTCTGGGTCAAAGCGGTGCGAGTAAAACATGTCCACATAGTCCAGCTGCATGCGCTTGAGCGACTGATCGAGCGAGGCGAGCATGTACTTGCGTGAACCCCACTCGCCGTAGGGGCCGGGCCACATGTCGTAACCGGCTTTTGTCGAGATCAGGATCTCGTCGCGGTACGGCGCCAGGTCTTGGCGGAAGATGCGACCAAAGTTCTCCTCGGCTGAACCTGGTGGCGGGCCATAGTTGTTGGCGAGGTCGTAGTGCGTGACGCCAAGATCAAAGGCCGTTCGGATGGTCTCGCGCATCGTGTCGGTGTTGTTGGCGCCACCAAAGTTGTGCCACAGTCCCAGGCTCACGCCTGGGAGCTTCAGGCCCGACTTGCCGGTACGGCGGTACTGCATGGTCTCGTAGCGATCGTCAGCGGCGACGTGAGGTGTGTGGGTCATGTTTCTAGATTAGAGCCGATGCCGGGGTTGCGCTGACCGGGTGGTAAGTAGCGGAGCGAGCGAGGCGCCGGACATCCCTGGTATGAATCAACCTGCAGACAACATCAAGGTGGAGGAACGGGCTCACCCCATCATCGATACGAGGAAGTGAAATGCTAGAAGTCTTGACGGCTCGATCTTTGACGGTGACGTACCCCGGCCGAGATGTCCCGGTTCTCAAGAACGTCGACTTGACCTTGCAGGCTGGACGGATCCACGGTCTACTGGGCCGCAACGGAGCTGGCAAATCCACGCTCATGCACACGCTGCTAGACCTACAGCCAGCCATATCCGGTCACGTTGATCGCGCGCCTGGAGTCAGGGCTGGGTGGTGCGCTCAGAAGCTGGTCATTGATTGGTTCCTCGGTGTCACGGACAACGTCCTCCTTGGCGCACGGCTGCGCGGTCTCACGGGTAGAAAGGCTCGAGATGCTGCCCTTGAGGCGCTCTCAGCCGTGGGGTTGGCCGGCAAGGCAGGCCGCGGCCCCGAGGAACTATCAGGGGGAGAGCAGCAGCGCCTGATGATTGCACGCACGCTGGCGTATGCGCCTGATCTTTACGTTCTTGACGAGCCTTTCGTCGGCCTGGATGCGTTGGTGAAGGAGAATCTGATGTCCATTCTCCGGGAACGTGCCGAAGCGGGAGCCAGCATCCTCGTGAGTTCGCATGAACTGGATGTTCTGGGTAGCGAGATGCACGACCTCACACTTTTGGACGAAGGTTCGGTGGTGTTCGGTGGATCCACTCAGGGCTTTCTGGAGTACTTTGTGCCGCTGGATACGGTGACGTTCGTTTTGCGCCATCCCGCCAGTGAGGGACTCCTCGAGGCACTCGGCGATATCGAGCATCACGCTGAAGGTGACACTTTGAGTGTCCGCGTCGAGTCCGGAGGTTTGATCGGTGAACTCGTGGCCCTCGTGGCTGCACGGGCCGAGGTTCTCGATGTGACGAGAAACAAGCCGACGTTGAACGATGCGATCAGAGCCGCCTACGACCACCCCGGTCAGCACAGCAAAGAGGCGCGCAAATGAGCGGAGTTCTGTCCGGCGCGGCTCTGACTGCTGAGTTCGAGATCAAGGCGGCGAACCTCCTGACATGGCGCGGCATCGTGCGTTTGGCGGCCGAGCCGATCTTCTACTCCGCCTTCGTGGTGACGGCGCTCGCTTCCCGCGGCGGTGCGGTCCAGACTGACCTTGCAGCGTTCCTGGCCGTAGGAGTGATCGGCATTCAGTGTGTGCGGATGATGACGCAAGTCATCTTCCGTTGGACACTGGAGCGGAAGTGGTCACTGGGTAGCCTCAAGCTCAGCTCCGGCGTCCCGAGGGTCGGCTACTACGTGGGGATGCTGTTCGTGCCCCTGGTCTCGCTGATGTTCCAAGTCTTGTGTGTGTTGATGGTTGTCTTCTTCATCACATCGTTCCAGCTGGAGTTGCAAGTGCTTCCGCTTATCGCGGGGGTGTCAATATGTGGCCTCTTTTGGTCCGCCGTGGGATGTCTCATCACCGCGATCATCAAGTCCTACAAGACCCGTGATTTTGTGGTCGCAATGATGTTCACTCCGTTGATGTTCAGCGCGCCCACGTTGTACTCGCTGGAACAAGTGCCGCAGTTCCTACGCGCTATCGCAGCAGCGAATCCCCTGACGTATCAACTGGAGTTTCTGCGTTCGGTAGCGGACGGAGAGTGGGTCGTGAGCCAGACGGCCATCGTGCTCGCGATGACCATTGCCATGGTGCTCATCGGCTACGTCAGCACGGGACGGATGCGGACCGTCTCCAATGAGGGCTAGGTGGGACAGCCAGTCTTCCTAGGAGCAAAACTTGTCGTCGAGCAACCTCATGATGGCAGCGACAAGGTCGCATCGGCCCGGTACAGGCTGTACCCGGCCCTCACCTGCAATAGTCTGACCTCAGGATCGCGTTTCTATCGAGGAGGATCACCATGGATGCAGCGCTGTGGGTCGCTGTGATTGCTTTGGCCGCCGTTTTTATCCCGTCGGGATTTGTCCACTTGGTGCGCGGTAAGGCGCGCTCGATCGAACTGGGCCAGGAATGGGCCAACGATTTTGAGGACAAGCACGTGAGGCTGATTGGTGCCGCGGAGATCGTGGGTTCCATTGCTGTGGTGTTGTTCCCCATCATCGGCTTTATCCCGTGGATCGTCCCGGTGGCCGCTGCGGGTCTGATGGTCATTGCGGGCGGCGCGACCTTCGTTCACATCCGTCGCGGGGACCCCCTCGCGAACATCACCGTGCCGGCCTTGCTCATGGTGATTGCGCTCATCGTGTTCGTGGGCCGCATCGGTGAGTTCTCGCTCGGCAGTTGAGCATCCCCACCTTATGATGTCCCGCTGAACGCAAGCGTAGACACGCAAAAAGCCCCGGCCCTCCGTGAGGAGAGCCGGGGCTTTTCGCTATCAACGACTAGTCGTTAGCGGCTGCCTGTGCGTCGCCGCCCTTGTCGTCGGGGCCACCGTCTTCACGCGGCACATCGGCGCCTTCGTTGTCACGGCCACCCACACGCACTTCACGTTCCTCGGCGGGGATGTCGGCGTCGCTGAGGAGGTCGTCACGGTCAATGCCCGTGAAGGTGAACTCGCCCAGGATGCCTTCGCCCTCGGCGTCGACCTGAACCAACTGGCCCGAGGTGACTTCACCGAAGAGGATCTTCTCGGACAGCGGGTCTTCGATCTCACGCTGCAAGGCACGACGCAATGGACGGGCACCGAGCACGGGGTCGTAGCCCTTCTCTGCGAGCAGTCGCTTCGCGGCATCCGTGAGTTCGATCGCCATGTCCTTGTCGCGCATGCGCTCGTCGAGACGCGCGACCATCAGGTCGACGATCTCCACGATCTCGTCCTGCGTGAGCTGCGGGAAGACCACCACGTTGTCAACACGGTTCAGGAACTCAGGCTTGAAGTGCTCCTTGAGCTTTCCGTTGACCAGCTTGGTCATCTCGTCGTAGGTGTGGCCGGTCTCGGACTGAACCGAGAAGCCTGTGGCCTGACGACGCGAGATGGTGTCGGCACCAAGGTTGGTGGTCATGATCACGATGGTGTTCTTGAAGTTCACCTCGCGGCCCTGAGAGTCGGTGAGCTTACCGTCTTCCAGGATCTGCAGCAGCGAGTTGAAGATGTCGGGGTGAGCCTTCTCGACCTCGTCGAACAGCACCACGGAGAACGGCTTGCGGCGCACCTTCTCGGTGAGCTGGCCGCCCTCTTCGAAGCCGACGTAGCCGGGAGGGGCACCAAAGAGGCGAGCAACGGTGTGCTTCTCTCCGTACTCGGACATGTCGAGCGAGATCAGTGCGTCCTCGTCGCCGAAGAGGAACTCGGCCAGGGTCTTGGCGAGCTCGGTCTTACCGACACCGGTGGGACCAGCGAAGATGAACGAACCACCAGGACGCTTGGGGTCCTTCAGGCCTGCACGGGTACGGCGGATGGACTGAGCGAGGACCTTGATGGCCTGCTCCTGACCGATGACGCGCTTGTGCAGTTCGGATTCCATGGACAGCAGTCGCGAGGACTCGTCGGAGGACACGCGGGTCACCGGCACACCGGTCGACATGGCGAGGACTTCAGCAATCAGTTCCTCGTCCACGACGGCGGCGACGTCGAGGTCACCGGACTTCCAAGCCTCTTCCTTCTCGGAGCGTTCCTCGGACAGGCGGCGCTCGACGTCGCGAAGGTTCGCGGCCTTCTCGAACTGCTGCTCGTCGATGGCCGATTCCTTCTCGCGGCGCACCTCGGAGATCTTCTCGTCGAGGTCACGCAGTTCCGGAGGCGACGTCATGCGGCGAATGCGCAGGCGGGCACCGGCCTCGTCGATCAGGTCGATTGCCTTGTCCGGCAGGAAGCGGTCGGAGATGTAGCGGTCGGCCATCTGTGCGGCGGCCACGATTGCCTCGTCCGTGATGGTGACGCGGTGGAACGCCTCGTAGCGGTCGCGCAGACCCTTGAGGATCTCGATGGCGTGTGCCAGCTCGGGCTCGGGAACCTGGATGGGCTGGAAGCGGCGCTCCAGTGCAGGGTCCTTCTCCACGTGCTTGCGGTACTCGTCCAGCGTGGTGGCACCAATGGTCTGGAGCTCACCGCGAGCGAGCATCGGCTTCAGGATCGAGGCTGCGTCAATGGCGCCCTCGGCTGCACCGGCACCCACCAGGGTGTGGATCTCGTCGATGAACAGGATGATGTCGCCGCGGGTGCGGATCTCCTTGAGGACCTTCTTGAGGCGTTCCTCGAAATCACCGCGGTAGCGCGAACCGGCCACCAGCGAACCAAGGTCCAGCGTGTAGAGGTGCTTGTCCTTGAGGGTCTCGGGCACGTCGCCGCGCACGATTGCCTGGGCCAGGCCCTCGACCACGGCAGTCTTACCGACGCCGGGCTCACCGATCAGGACGGGGTTGTTCTTGGTGCGGCGGCTCAGGACCTGCATGACGCGTTCCTGGATCATCTCGCGGCCCACAACGGGGTCGAGCTTTCCTTCGCGTGCGGCCTGCGTGTAGTTACGGCCGAACTGGTCCAGGACGGTCGAGCCGGCGGGCGTGCCCTCGGCAGGGCCGGCTCCAGCGGTGGCGGGCTCCTTGCCTTCGTAGCCGCTCAGCAGTTGGATGACCTGCTGGCGCACAGAACCGAGGTCCGCGCCCAACTTGTCGAGAACCTTAGCCGCGACGCCTTCACCCTCGCGGATGAGGCCTAGCAGGATGTGCTCGGTGCCGATGTAGTTGTGGCCCAGCTGCAGCGCTTCACGCAGCGACAGTTCCAGAACCTTCTTGGCGCGGGGGGTGAAGGGGATGTGGCCGGATGGGGCGTGCGAGCCCTCGCCGATGATCTCCTGGACCTGCTCGCGCACGGCGTTCAGGGAGATGTCCATGGACTCCAGCGCCTTGGCGGCAACTCCCTCGCCCTCGCGAACTAGACCCAGCAGGATGTGCTCGGTGCCGATGTAGTTGTGGTTGAGCATGCGCGCTTCTTCTTGCGCCAGCACCACGACTCGTCGGGCCCGATCAGTAAACCGCTCGAACATTTCTTCCTCCTCAAGACCAGCCGGCCGATGGCGGGGTCGCCACGTCTGACCGGTATCTGCTGTCAAGGCTAACGAGCGCAGGGGTGCCGATATTGCCGTGTTCGCTAGGGGCATGACCCGTTCACTGTGAGCGTGAGGAGGGCCGATGCCGGTAGGCCGCCCGTAGTCCGGCGCAAGGGGGTGGGGTCGCGGCGGTAGGCACCGCTTGACATATCGATAATCGATATTTATCGTTTATCGATATACGTCGCACACAACGGGGAGGCAATCATGAATGAGGAACGTAGGCTCAGCAAAGCAGACCGAGTCGGCATGTATATGTCCGTGGGACTCGTGGTCGTCGGTGCAGTCATGGCAATCATCGACGCCGTCCGACGCCTCAAAGCAGTGGGGGACGGCACCAACGTGCCAGTGCAAGTGCCCTTGATCGGGGAGACCGCCTCACTACCGCTCGGCCCTGATGGAGCCCCGGTGACGGCAACCGTGGACACCGCCACCGTCATCGTCGCGAATCCTGCGGCCGCAACAGAATTCGCGCTCTATGCGCAACCCATCTGGCAGGCCCTCTTCGTCTGTGCTGGGCTGGTCGTGGCAGCAATCTTCTTCCTCCGGGTAGCCCGTGGCCACGCCTTCTCGCGCGGCGCCGTGCGGCTTGTCTATGGTGCGGTCGCCATCGTTGCCGTGGGTTGGGTTGGAACCTCGATACTGACAAACATGACCACCAACGGCGCGCTCTCTGCCATCAGCGAGTACACCTATGACTCCATCCTCTTCGAGGTGAGTCTCACTCCCATGCTGGGGATCCTGTTGCTTGGCGCTGTCGCCGGAGCGCTCGACATCGGCGAACGTCTCCAGCGAGACACGGAAGGCCTCGTATGAGCCCGGCAGAGTCCAACGAGGACACTGGAATTCACTGCCGACTCGACGAGCTCCTGGAAGCGCGAGGCATGACGCTCACGGCCTTGAGTGACGCGGTGGGCGTCTCCGTGGTGAACCTCTCGGTACTGAAGAATGACCGGGCTAAGGCCATCAGGTACTCAACCTTGGCCGCGATCTGCGACGTGCTCGACTGTGAAGTCGGGGAACTCCTCGTGCGACTGCCTCGGGACTCGGGGCACTAGCGATCCCGCTCCGCTAGTGAGCCCGCTCTACAAGGACGGCAATCTCCTCGCGGCTCGATACTCCAAGTTTGGTGCGGATCGAATCCAACTGACTCTTGACGGTCGACTCGGACACAAAGAGTGCGGCAGCAATGTCAGCGGTCTTGGCGCCGGTGGCGACGTGCCCTGCGACTTCGCGCTCGCGTTCGCTCAGGAGCGCGAGTCGGACCCGCGCCGCATCACGCCTGGAGTGGTCGCCGCCCGCCGTGAGTTGGCTGATCAGCGCGGGTTGGCAGTGGGGTGAGACATAACTGTCGCCGCGAAACACGTGTGCGACGGCTGTTTCGAGGTCCTCGACGGCATATTCCTTGGGGACAAAACCCGCTGCTCCTGCGCGCAGCATGTCCATGAGTACGTCGTCGTGGCCCAAGGCGGTCAACGCGATCACCCGGGTGGGGGCATCGAGTGCACGGATCGCGGCGGTGGCCTCCACCCCAGTCATGCCCGGCATGCTCACATCCATGAGTGCGATGTCGGGTTGCTCGTTCTCGACGGCTGCAATGGCTTCGAGGCCGTTTGAGGCCTCGCCGACAATCTCGATCGCTCCGCTGGTGTCGAGAACAAAGCGCACTTGGCTGCGCACCATCGGGTCGTCGTCAACAATCAACACGCGAGCGCGGGGTGCGCCGTCGGCAGCGGGGGCGGTGCTCATGGCGTCACTCTAGGGCTCGCCGGTGACACGGTGTTGGCTGCGACCTCGGCCGGGTTGATCCACGGCACGGTGACGTCCACGATGAACTCGCCTTCATGCGGTCCCATCCATACGGTTCCTTGTAGTGCTGCCACGCGTTCTTGGATCCCTATGAGCCCAGCTCCTGCTCCACGGCCGCTTCCGTGGTGGGTGCCGGTCACGAGTGGGTTGGTCACCCTGAGGCGTACGCCCGATGCCGGATTGGCTTCTAGGTACAGCGACACTGCGCGGCCGGGTGCGTGCTTCACGGCATTGGTGAGGGCCTCTTGAACAAGGCGATAGACGGCTGCGTCGAGTATTTGGGGTGCTTGAGAGGCGCCATCGAGAATCACGATCGCGTCGACTGGGGTGCCCGCGGCGCGCGTCGCACTGATGACATCTCCTACGGCACGCATTGACTTCAACGGCGTGGGTGCTGCTTGTGGCTCAGTGCGCAGGTCTTGGACCAGTGAGCGCAAGTCAGTGAGCGCTAGCCGCGCCTGCTCTTGCAGTTCTCGGGCCAGCCCCACGGCTCGCTCGTCTCCTTGTTTCACGGAGCGTTCCACGTTGGCGCTCATCATGGACAGGAGTGCTAGCCGATTGGTGAGCCCGTCATGGATCTCGCGGGCGATCTCGCTGCGTTCCGACTGGCGCGCCAGCTCATCACCCAACTGTGTGGCGATGGTGTGTTCGGCATCGGCCCGTGCTCGTTGGCTTTCGGTGGCGCGTTTGCCTACCGCGACCGTGGTGAAGGCGAACGTCGCGCCCAAGCTTGCGAGTGCGATGACGCCGGAGAGCACGATGTCGGATGCCGCGCCGCCGTTGGTGGCGAGCGCCGCCTCATCGCCCCATGAAGTGGTGGCTTCCCGGACCCAGAACAGTGCCACTGCAGCCACGCCAGCGCCGGCGATCCACAGGCGTCGTTCCTTTGAGGCGGCGACCATCGCATGGTGTAGCCCGATGAGCAAGAGCAGGTATTCGGTGCCAATGAGTGCGAGCACGCCACCCGCGACCACCACAACCATGGGGTTGCTGCGCCGGAAGAACACGGTTGCCCACGCGCCGACGCTCACGAGCCACAGCAGTGCCGCACTGCCGGAGACCTCTCCATCGCTCCATGACAGCGGTGGGTTCATCACGGCGATGGTGGTGACGAGGAAACCGAGAACGTACAGCACCACATCCCACGCCCGTTGACCCGACGTGGGTCGCACGGGGGCGGCGAGGGGGGAGAAGGTCATAGCAGTAACCCTAGATCCGTGGTGTGACGTGAGCATCCCCCGTTTGGTCAGCAGTCGTGGCCGATCGGCTACCTGGGTTCACACGAAGGGCCGATGCGCGGAAGTGCCTGGTATCGAGACAGTGTTGGTGCTCCACGACGGAGCCGTGCCGCCGGCCGGTGACACGACATCTCTACCGAGGAAAACATGACTCAGAACCCCACGCCCCCGGCACCTCCGGCCGGCGCACCCCAGCCCGCTCCCGAGGCTCCCCTCGACGCGGCACAAAAGAACACCATCGGCTTGGTCGCCATGATCGTCGCGATCGTGGCCGCCATTTTTGCCTGCATCCCGGGCGCTCTCATTGTCGGCTGGCTGCTGCTGCCCGTCGGCTTCATTCTGGGTATCGTCGCATTGACTCGCCGTGGCCAGAAGAAAGGCATGGGTATCGCGGCTGTCGTCATCTCCGTCGTGGGAACCATCGTCGGCATCATCGTGTTTGTGGCTGTTGCTGCAGGCGCAGTGAACGACGCCCTGGACGATGCCACGGGTGGTGATACCACGGTCGTCACCGAGGAATCGGCCGCCGCACAGGAGGACACGGCCGATGCTGACACGGCCGATGCTGACGAGGCTGAAGCGGAGGAGGAAGTCGCCGAAGCCGAAGAGCCCAGCGAACCCGCCGGAACCCGCGACAACCCCTACGCGTTTGGCGAGACCATCCAGAACGACGACTGGACCATCACGTTGACCTCGCTCAACACCAGCGCGAACGCTGACGTCGCCGCTGCGAACCAGTTCAACGAGGAACCCACCGACGGCACCGTGTGGATCACCCTGGGAGTCGAGGCCACCTACACCGGTACCGACACGGGCAGCACGCTGGGACTGGGCTTTGACTACGTCACCCCTGACGGCACCGTCATCGGCGACCACGACGCACTTGCCTCCGGGCTTGAACCCGAGTTTGACATCCTCGCCGAACTCTACGAAGGCGCCACAGAAGATGGGCTCACCGCGTTCCTGGTGCCCGATGCTGTGGACGGTCTGCTGCGCGTGACGCCAGGCATCTTTGCTGACGACGTGTTCTTCGCTCTTCCGGAGGCCTAGCAGCACCGGGGGACCGCGGGTCAGGTGACGACTGAGGGGCGTCGCCTGACCCGCGTGTGTCGTTCTGGCCTGCGCAACGTCCGATTGCGCAGATGTCGGTGTGGCGAATGCGACAAGCGCCGCGGAATACGGAAAAGTCAGGTTCGACCTCACCAATGACGCTGCTCACGTCCAGGGACTCCCGAGAAAGGCCCTCATGATTGAGGCCAAAGACCTCACCAAGAAGTACGGCAGCAAAACCGCCGTCGACCACGTCACCTTCACCGTCCAGCCCGGGATCGTGACTGGCTTCCTTGGCCCCAATGGCGCAGGCAAGTCAACGACCATGCGCATGATCCTTGGCCTCGATCACCCCAGCTCCGGATCGGTGACCGTCAGCGGCAAGCCTTACGGCAAACTCGCCACCCCGCTCAAAGAGATTGGCGCACTGCTCGCCGACCCCAAGATCGTCATGTTCGACGAGCCTGTCAACGGACTCGATCCCGACGGCGTCGTGTGGGTGCGCCAACTCGCCCGCGAACTGTCGGAGAGCGGCCGGACTGTGTTCTTGTCGAGCCACCTCATGAGTGAAGTGCAACAGACCGCCGATCACGTCATCGTCATCGGCCGCTCGTCGGTGGGAACAATCTTCACCATCGTCGCGCTCGAGCTGATCCTGCCGCCCTTCCTGCCAGCGATGGCCAGCAGTATCGCGAACTGGATCGGAGCCTTTCTCCCTCAGGTGGCAGCGAAGGCCGCGTTGGCTACCGCAACTGTGGACGATGGTTCGATCTCACTGAGCCCCGCGGGGGGTCTGACAGTGCTGATTCTGTGGGGAGTCATTCCGATGGTGGCCGCGTGGATTGTCTTGCGCGTCCGGGACGTCTAACCGGCTTCGCTCCCCATGGGGCCGGGAGGGCCTACGCCTCGACGAGGATCGTCATGGGCCCATCGTTGACGAGTTCAACGTCCATCATGGCGCCAAAGATGCCTGTGCCGACGGTGAGACCGCGCTCGCGAAGCGCTGCCACGACGGCGTCGACGAGCGGTTCGGCAACGGGTCCGGCGGCTGCCCCGTTCCAGGATGGCCGGCGGCCCTTGCGTACGTCTGCGTAGAGAGTGAACTGCGAGACCACAATGACGGGTGCGTTGACGTCGCTGACGGACTTTTCATCGTCCAGAATGCGGAGCTCGGCAATCTTGCGAGCAATGGTCGTCACCTGGTCAGGGCCGTCCTCGTGTGTGGCACCCACAAGCGCCACAATCCCCTGAGAATCAAACGAAGCCGTGACCTCGCCCTCGACTGTGACGGAGGCGCGCTTGGCACGTTGCAGGACGGCACGCATCGGCGCTACCAGCCGCCAGTGTTGTTGCTGCGGCCACCGATGTTCCGACCACCGAACTGCTGCAACTTGGGGCGGACGTCAACAAAGTAGACGATGACAGCAACGATGGCCGCGAACCCCAGAATCCCGCCGATGCCGCCACCAGTACCCAGCGGCCACGGCAGTGCCAGGAAAGCAATGACGGTGGCTGCGCCCAGGATGACCAGCCACCACGTCTTGTTGAGTTTGCCGGCGGCGCGGAACGTCGCATCGGGGTACTTGAACGCGTCAATCAACCCCCACAGCGCACCCACAAAGGCCGCGGCGGAGATAGCGAAGACAATCAGGTTCTGAAGAGTGCCAAACATGAAATCCCAAGCGGTTGAGTGCGGTCAGACTCAGGCCAGTGTAGGGGGAAGCACCATCAGGCCCTCAGCGTGGGCGGCCGCAGCAAGGCGCCGATCCCAGGCAGCAAACACCGGGTTCGCATCACTCAACTGCATGGCGCTGGCTAAGTGGATGGCATCCCCGGCACGGAGCGGACGACGGTCCGTCAAGTCACCTGAAAGCGCTGCGACCTCTGCCGTGACCTCCACGGTCGCGAGCGACGGCCACAGTTCGTCCCACCTGTCGCGGGCCTGCCCAGCGGGAGCGGCATCAAGACGGCCGATGCGCTCGGCAGCGCCCAGCACTGAACGCACCTCGGCATCGGCAATACGGGAGGTCACCACGGCATCGGCCCGGCGCCACAGCGCCACAGCCAACGGCGAGCCGGTCTCAAGGACGCACAACTTCACCAGGGCCGAGGTGTCGAAATAGACCAGCGCCACGGTCTACCTCCGCAGACGGCCGAGCAGGCTGGACAGCGCGTCCTTCGCGGCCTCCGCCTCAGGCAGCCGAGGCACGGCACGCGACTGAGCCGGGGGAGTGAGGACCCCGTCCGCCTCAACCTGGGCGAGCAATGAAGCAGACTCGACTCCACCCAAGCGAGCGATGGGTGTTCCGCGCTCAGTGATGACAACCTCGTCGCCATCCTTGACCGCGTCGAGTGCTTTGGTCAGGTCTTTACGCAACTGCGTCACTGTCAGTTCCACGCTGTCCACCGTAACCCCGGTAGGGGCGCGCGTCACGGCAGGCGCGCTGACAATGGTGTCCGGTCAGGACATGTCGCCGCCGTCGGCAGCGCAGCCCTTGCCCATGAGGAGACCCTTCATGGTGGGGCCGGGCTTGTCCGGCCGGTCAGCGGAGAATCCATCGGCGTTCACAATGAGTTCCTGATTAGCGGACAAGAGCCCACCATCGGAGGGCACGGTGAGGACCGCGGAGGGGTCAACAGAGCGCTTCAGCATGGCGAGCGCGATTGGTCCGTACTCGTGGTGGCGAGCCACGGATGTGATGCGGCCCACGACCTTCTCCTCGTCACCGAGAAGCACGTTGGCTCCGAGCTCGGGTACCGCATGTGCGGAGCCATCGAGGTGCAACAGCGTGAGCCGGCGCGGGGGCCGTCCCACATTGTGGACCTTGGCCACGGTTTCCTGTCCGCGGTAGCAGCCCTTGTGCAGGTGAACCGAGGTGCGGAGCCAATCCAACTCGTGTGGAAGGGTCGTCTCGTCGACCTCGGTCGCGGCGCGCGGACGGTGAGCGGCCACACGTTCGGCCTCACTGGCCCACGTGCCTGCCAGCGACCATCCGGCAGCGAGGCGTTCGTCCACTTCAGCAGTCAACGACTCGCGGGGCACCAACACCAGACGCCATGCGCGGGCAGCACCCGGGTGCGTTGCGGAGGGGTCTTCAACGTAGGTGGTGCCACCGGTGCGAATCTGCGGCCACGCATCGACCCATGTGACCGGCTCGCCTTCGGCGGCAGGGGAGGACACGGCCTCTCCGAGCCCGGCCCACTGGTCGGTGACGTCTGCGACTTCCACGCGGAGCATGAAGCGCATGCGGTCAAGGAACGTGGCCAACCCTGGCGCGGTCTCCGAGATGAGCCAGGCAGTCTCGCCGTCGTCCACGATGCCTGCGACGTGCTCGATCCGTCCTTGAGGGGACAGGATCATGAATTCCGACGACTCGCCCGGCTGGAGGTTTTTGACCTCTTGCGTCGTCAGCGAGTCAAGCCACGTGAGCCGGTCAGGGCCTGACACCGTGACGATGCCGAGGTGAGATTGATCGACCACGGCCCGTCCTGCTTCTAGCGCACGTTGCTCGGCGGTCGGGTCGCCGTAGTGCCACGCGACACCGGCATCGGGCGCTGCAGAGTCAACGGCGCCGGAGCGGGAAAGAAGAGGTGAAGTCATAGGGAGGGAACGCCTCCTGGGCGTCAGTGATTCCGTCAGGATTCAATGCGCTTGAGTCGCGCACTCATGTAGGACTGCAGGTCGTTGCCGAAGGCGGCCAGATCCCACGCCCACATCAGTTCGCCCTCGACCAGACCGTACATGCGTGTTCCGCCACGCACTTCGGGCCCGGACTCGGTGCTGGCTGCAAAACGGGTGGCCATATCGATGCGTCCGTTGCCCACAGCACCCATGTAGCAGGTCAGTACTCCAGAGGCCTCGGTGAGCACGATCTCGAGGGGGTGCTGGCCTTCCTTGAGTTCCACACCCTCAGGTGCCTGAGGAGCCACACGCCAGAATCCCGATTCGACACTCCACACCTGGCCGGGTTCACCGTCGTCCCCACGCAGATACGTGGTGCAGGTGTACGTCAGGTAGGGGCCACCGTCGTGGTCAAAGGCAATCGCTTGAAGCGTCTCAGCCTTGGGGATCCCGGGGTAATCGATCTCGCCATGACCCTGCCAGCGCCCCACCAGCCATGCCAGGGGGTAGACCTCAGGGGCCATGTCGTCAGGGATGGTGAATGTCAACGCTTGGGGCCCTTCAACAGGCGCCAGCCCACGATGGCGGACACCCAGGCGGCGCCACCAAAGGCCAGTGCGGCGAGGACCGTGAAGACAGCTTCCAATGCAGTCATAGTGCGTCCGATGCTACTACGGCATGCGCCCGTAGTCGTCAGGGTGAGGGAGTGCTCACGCTGCGCGCGTGGTGGCCTTGCGGACTGCCAGGTAGATCTCGCAACCCAAGCAGAAGTTGAAGACAGCATTGAGGAACGACGCAACCAACACCATGGCAGCAAACACATAGAAGCCAATGCCGACGCCCACGAGCCCCAGCACCAGGGCCAGGATGGCCATCGCAAAGCCCATTTGCTGTGCAAAGCGGGGAGGGCGGAAGGATTCGGTCTCCGTAGGAGGGCCGATGCGGGGACGGACCAGGCGGATGAAGAGCCACGATTGGACGGTCGCCTGGGGGCCAACGGTGGCACCTGGCGCGAAGAGGACCACGAGTAGCGCCATCGCGACAAGACCCACGGTCGTGGGCCCAGCGAGCACCGCGACCAGCGCGATGGCCAGTGTGATGGAAGCGCCAAAGCGCACGCCACGCGGATCAACCTGGCGGTCTACGGGGGTAGCGGGTGAGTCAGCGGTCATGGTGCGTCCTTAGGTGGAAATCAATGGGATCAGATCGTGTATTCGGTGCCCTCGGAATGCACCTCTCGCAGTGCTGCCCGAGCGGAGTCGACAGTCGGTGCGCCATCCATCCGGGCCACAATGACGCCTTCGCCGTCCAACACCAGTGTGGTGGGTGTGCGCTGGATATTGAGCTCCCGAGCCAAATCCAGACGCTCGGAGGCATCTACTTCAACATGCACCACATGCGGCTGTTCGCTTGCCACGCTCTTTAGTAAGCGCGCGGTGCCGGGGCACTTCGAGCACATCGGAGTCGAGAACTGTACGAAAGTCGCGTAGTAGCCCCGCTGCGCGCCAATCTGCTCACTACTGAGAGCATCGGCCCTCTCCACATGGCGGACGCGTCCCTGACGGCGCTGCCACCACCAATAGCCCGCGCTCGCGGCGCCCAACAGGGCTACCACGATCACGATTTTCTCTAGCATGCGTCACGCTCCGTGCGGCTTAGCCGACGAGCAACACTCCGCCGACATAGATCAAGACTCCGCAAGCCAGAACAGGCGTGACCCCCGACGCTATTCCCGCCCACGCATCACTAGGCCGCGGCTCACGGCGCGCCAACTCATTCATGACCACCACGGAAGCCGCGGTGACGATACCCACCAGCGTTCCTGCGTACCAGGGCACCGAATCGAAAACGAACGCCAAACCACTACCGGTGGCCGTACCTAGCGCCAGCGCCAGGATCGCGTTCACATTGCCGTTGTTCGTCAGCACGGACGCGACGGCCGCTACCGCGAGGGCCGTTGCGGAGGCCACCACCAACTCCTGTGCGCCCTCAGTGCGATACGCCGCCACCCACGCCGTGCCCGTCGCGCACAGCGCGCCACCAGCCGCCGTGGCAGACACGGCTGCTACCGCACGCCCGCGCGGGCTGGGGAAGAAGATCTCCGAAATCAACGCTGCGATGGTGATCGCGGCCATCGCCACCACCATGTAGCGCAAGAACGGTTCGGAACTGCCATAGACCACGGTGCCGAGAGCCATCAACGATCCCAGACCGATCACCACGGTGCTCACCCGCAAGTGCGCCACCCGCAAGAGTCGGGGCCACCCGATGGCCATAAATGCCATGATCACGGCAATGCCAAGGACGAGCCATCGGCCACCGAAGTATCCCGATCCGGCGACGACGGCTGCAGCGACGGCAGTGATCGACGCGCGAGTCGTGGGATTCATGGGGGATAGTGTCTCAGAGTTCGGGCCGGTACAGTAAAGCCGAACGGAGGGCTCCGATGGCTGACCTACTTGTGCTCACCTCGTCAACAGACGGGGAGACCGAGGTCCTCCCTGCGCTCGGACTGCTGGGACACCGCGTCCGGACACTCCCACCCAACCCCACCGCAATGCTTGACGCCTTTGATGCGGACATCCTGGTAGTCGACGGACGGCACGATCTGGCCCAAGCGCGATCGGACTGCAAACTGGTGCAAGTCACTGGCGTCACAGTGCCATTGCTCCTGGTACTGACCGAGGGCGGCCTGTCCATCGTCAATGCAGATTGGGGTGCAGACGATGTGATCTTGGCCGATGCCGTCCCCGCTGAACTCGAGGCACGCATCCGCCTCCTCATGGGACGCGCTAACCTCGAAGACCCCCTCGAGAAGGCCGTTGAGTTCTCCTCGGGAGACCTCACCGTCGATGTCGGCGGATACACCGCACGCCTCAAGGGAATCCCGCTCGACCTCACCTACAAAGAGTTCGAACTCCTCAAGTACCTGATGCAGCATCCGGGTCGCGTCTACACCCGCGACCAACTTCTTCAGGAAGTGTGGGGCTTCGACTACTACGGCGGAACCCGCACCGTCGACGTCCACGTCCGGCGCCTGCGCGCCAAGCTCGGTGCGGAACACGAGCACCTCATCGGTACCGTGCGCAACGTCGGCTACCGGTTCGACCCTCCGCCCCCCAAGGCACCCAAGGCAGACCAGGAAGAATCGTCGAAGAGGCCAACCGCTCGGTAGGCTGTTTCCCGTTGACCTGGACCCCGAGCGAACGGACCATCTTTCATGGCCTCCAGTAGCCCTGCGCGACTTTTCTCGCGTCTCACCCCCTCTACCGAACGCACGCTTGCAGAAATTCTCCGCACAGAACGTGCAGGTGGAATCCTGTTGCTCATCGGCACGGTGGTGGCGCTGGTCTGGGCTAACTCCGCATTTGCCGACTCCTACGAGTCGTTGCGTGACTTCGAGTTCGGCCCCGAGTGGGCGCACCTGCACCTCTCCGTAGGAACGTGGGCTAAGGACGGCCTGCTGGCCATCTTCTTCTTCGTTGTCGGGCTCGAACTCAAGCGCGAAATCGTCGCCGGCGAACTTCGCAAGCCGTCAACCGCCATCGTCCCCATCGTCGCCGCGGTGGGCGGAATGGTGGTTCCCGCCGCTCTCTATGTCGTCATCAACCTGCAAGACGGCGGTTCGATGGACGGTTGGGCAGTGCCCACAGCCACAGACATCGCGTTCGCGATTGCTGTGCTCGCCGTCGTCGGTCGATGGCTCCCGGCAGCACTGCGCGCTTTCCTCTTGACCCTCGCGGTTGTCGACGACCTCCTCGCCATCATGATCATCGCGGTGTTCTTCACCGATGAGGTCCAATTTGTGTGGCTCGCAGCATCCTTCGCGGTCATCCTGGTCTTTGGGTTCCTCGCGTCCAAGGGCATTACCCACTGGTGGATCCTCATTCCCCTGGGCGTCGTGGCCTGGGCCATGATGCACGCGTCAGGTGTGCACGCAACCATCGCCGGTGTGGCGTTGGGTCTTGTAGTGCCCGCTGTCGCCCGCAAGGGCCAGCGCACCAGCCTCGCTGAGCACTGGGAGCACTTGTGGCGTCCGGTCTCCGCAGGCGTCGCCGTCCCTGTGTTCGCACTGTTTGCTGCTGGCGTCACCATCAACTCGGAGACCATTTCCGTTGCCGTGAGCGACCCAGTTGCCCAGGGTGTCGCTGCCGGTCTGGTGATCGGTAAACCCCTCGGTATCGTGCTGTTCACGTTCCTCGTGGCCACCTTTACCAAGGCCAAACTTGACCGCGGATTGTCGTGGTGGGACGTGCTCGGCATGGGCTCCCTCGCGGGCATCGGATTCACGGTGTCGCTACTGATTGGTGAGCTTGCGTTCGCCGGAGAGCGTGTCGAGGAAGTCAAGATGTCCGTGCTCTTTGCCTCGCTCACTTCCGCGCTGGTCGGTGTGATCATCCTGCTTTGGCGCGACCGCTACTACCGTCGCCTCTACGACCTGCGTTCCACGCCCATCGACTCGGCTCGTGCCCAGACCCTTGCCAACAAGCACGGCCGCAAGGCTGAGGAAATCGACGTCATCGACCTGCACCACCAGGAGGCCGAGGTTGAATCAGTGCCGCTCGCCGATGCCCCAGAGCCAGGCGATGACGCTGACCCCACTGACGTGAACGACGCAGACAGCGGTCCCAAGCAGGCATAGCCCGCGTTCGCTCGTCCGGAGGGCGGGTCCCGTTACTCCGGAGGGCGGGTCCCGTTACTCCGGAGGGCGAACTTTGGCGCCTGGTGCGCTTGGGCACATGGCGGCAATCTCGCATTCACCGCATTCAGGCTTGCGTGCCTTGCACCGCCGGCGCCCATGGAAGATCACTCGGTGTGACCAGAGGGTCCATTCGCGCCGCTCAATGAGGGCCATGAGGTCGCGTTCCACCACGACTGGGTCCTCATTCACGGTCAGGCCGAGCCTGCGCGCAAGCCGTCCCATGTGTGTGTCGACAGTGATGCCCGGCACGTCAAAGGCATTGCCTAGGACCACATTGGCGGTTTTGCGGCCCACGCCGCGTAGCGTCACGAGGTCCTTGAGTCTCCCGGGAACCTCGCCATCGAACTTCTCGACGATGTCGCGCGACAGGCCCAACAACGACTCTGCCTTGGAGCGATAAAACCCTGTGGACTTGATGAGCTGCTCCAGGCGCTCGCGGTCTGCGCCAGCCATGGCGGTGGCATCGGGGTACGCCTCGAAAAGTGCGGGCGTCACCATGTTGACCCGCACGTCGGTGCACTGTGCGCTCAGCACGGTGGCGACGAGCAGTTGGAACGGCGTGCGGTAGTCCAACTCGCAATGGGCGTCGGGGTAGATCTCCGCAAGCGCTCTGTTCACTGCGCGTGCACGGCGGGTCAGGGCCACGGGCGGAGCGTCCATGGACGCTGTCGCCACGGTGAGCGGGGTGCGAGAAGCCATGAGATTCACTGTAGGTCACGCTTAAGAGCGCTCAGACGCGTGCCGATAATGTGGGTGTTGGAGCGTGCGGAGCCCAACTGGCCCATCCGGAGGTGAAAGTGCCTACGCCTGATGTTGTGATTGCTACGTTGCGGCACAGCCGGCAAGAGATGCGCCGTGAACTTGCCCGCGTGCGGTGGTGGCGCCGTCTGGTGCAGGCCCGCAAGGATCTTGAGGTCGCGCAACTCACCGATGCCGAGGAGTTGGGTTCATTGGGGCTCGCCGATGCTTGGGAAGCGTTGGCTGCCGATGCCCCCACCAGCACTGAACTCACCCACGCCGTATGGCCTGATAGCACCGGCACCACGCCAAGCAGCGTAGAAGCCCTCATTGCGCTCGATGCCCGGCTAGAGTCTTATGAGACGAGAGTGGCTGAAAACCTGGAGACGGTGACATCACAGATGGTGAAGGCATTGGGAGAGAAGCACCGCGAGAGTGCGCCTGGCGGTAGCCGTGGCTGAATTGTCGCGGGAGGAGCACACGCTGCGCACCTCGCCCATCCTGGCTGGGATGGACTCAGAAAGCGCGCGGTCTTTGATGGACCGTATGACGCGTCAGGTCCTCCACAAGGGTGATGTCATTTACTCCGAGTCCGATGAGGGCGAAGGAATGTTCTTCATCGTCAAGGGCAAGGTCAAGTTGGTGCGGACGGCCCGGGATGGCCGCGAGAACCTGCTGGGTCTTCTCGGTGTGGGGGACATGCTCGGTGAACTCAGCGTCTTTGACCCGGGGCCACGCGTAGCGCGAGCTCACGCGGTCGAGGACACCGTGCTGTATGAGCTCCCTAAGAAAGAGCTCGATGAGTGGCTTGAGGGACACTTGGAGTTGTCCCACCATTTGATGAAGGCGCTCGCGGTGCGTATTCGCCGCCTTTCAAACTCGATGGCGGATCTGGTGTTCTCCGATGTGCCTGGCCGGGTGGCGAAAGCCATCATGGATCTGGGTCACAGGTTTGGCCGGATGGAACGCGGTCACGTCACGGTGCGCCATGGGCTCACCCAGGAGGAGTTGGCGCAGTTGGTGGGCGCGTCGCGTGAGACGGTCAACAAGGCACTGGCCGACTTCGCATCCCGCGGGTGGATTGATGTGCACATCGGCGCGGTGGATGTGTACGAGCCCGAGCGCCTGCGGGCCCGCTCGCGCTAGTCCCTCGCGATAGCCCTGTACGGCTCGAGGCGCTGCCTCACCAGGCCTGGTAGTCGCTAGGCCTGGTGCACCTGTGCGACGAGTTCGATCTCGACGGGTGCGCCCAAAGGTAGCGAGGCGACTCCGACGGCGGAACGCACGTGCTGACCGCGGTCACCGAAGATCTCGCCAATGAGATTGCTGGCCCCGTTGATGATCGCTGGGTGACCGGTGAACGTTGCTGGCGCTGCCACGAACCCGGTGATTTTGACAATCTGTGTGATCTGGTCGATCCCGCCGGCCACATCGGCCACGGCAGCGAGCGCATTCAAGATCGCAATCTCGGCACATTCGGCTGCGCGTGAGGGACTCACCTGGCCCGCACCGTCACCGACCAGACCGGTAGCGACAAGGCTTCCGTCCACCATCGGTAGCTGTCCGGACGTGTACACGAGGTCACCATGGGAGAGTGCAGGCACGTACGCGCCCACCGGGGTGGCAACGTTGGGCAGGGTGATGCCTAGTTCAGCCAGCCGGGCCGATGCTGTCACGACTTGGGTCGCTTCATGTACGCCACGAGACCTCCTGTGGGGCCCGTCACAACCTGAACGAGTTCCCAGCCGTCGTCGCCCCACTGGTCAAGAATCTGCTTCGTGACGTGGTCGATGAGCGGCACTGTCGAGTATTCCCACTGAGTCATACCTTGAGACTATCCTGAGGAGCCGGAAACATTCTGCGTGACTGGTGCGTTAGAGGTGCAACGTAAGGTAGGTGTATGGGTTTCTTCACTTCTGATCACGCGCGCCGTGATGGCCGCGTGACCGCGGTGCAACTTGTCAGCGCCCTGATGATGTTTGTCGCGTTCTCTGTTATTGGCGGCTTCCTGCTGGCAGGTATTGCTTTGCCAGCGGCGACGGTCGCAAGTTCGGCAGCAGCTGGTACCTCTGAGTTGTTCGAGGAACTGCCCGATGAACTGCAGAACGTGACCCTTCCGCAGCAGTCGAACATCTATGCGCGCGATGGTCAGACGCTCCTTGCTACGTTCTACAGCCAGAACCGCACGATTGTCCCGCTGGAAGAGATTTCGCCGTGGATGCAGATGGCAGTGGTCTCTGTGGAGGACAAGCGGTTCTGGGAACACAACGGTGTTGACGGCGAAGGTCTGTTGTCTGCCGCTAAGACCAACCTGACTTCCGACGCCCAGCCTGGTGCGTCGACATTGACGCAGCAGCTCGTGAAGAACACCCTCCGTACTGCGGCAGAGAACGCCGATGACGACGAGGCTGCTGAGGCCGCTACCGAGGTTGCGCTCCCACGCAAGATTCGTGAATGGCGCCTGGCCCTCGCGCTCGAAGAAAACCTCAACGCTTCGCTCGGTAGCGAATGCTCCGCCGAGGACCCCGCGGTGAACTGTGGCAAGGAAGAAGTCCTGCAGCAGTACCTCAACATCGCGCAGTTCGGTCCCAACATCTATGGAGTGGAAGCGGCCGCGCAGTACTACTTCTCCAAGCCTGCCGCAGAGCTGAACGCGCTTGAGGCTGCCACGATCGCGGGTATTACCCAGAACCCCAGCAAGTGGGACCCCACGCGCGTCTTCGAAGGTGAAGACGGTGAGGTCACCAACTATGAGCAGGCCGAGGTGCGTCGTGACACGGTGCTGGGAACGATGCTTGATCAGGGCATGATCACCCAGGCCGAGTTCGATGAGTACGAGGCCGTGCCGGTCCAGGACTCGCTCAAGGTGTCGCAGCCTTTGCTGTCCTGCTCGGCATCCCAGGACGCGCCATTCTTCTGTGACTATGTCACCAAGGTCATCTCAAATGACGAAGTCTTCAACTCTGACGGTCTCAATGGCCGCGACCTCCTCCTGACCGGTGGACTCGACATCGTCACCACGCTTGATGTGAGCAAGCAGAAGATCGCCAATGAAGAGTTGAACAATTCGCTTCCGCCTGGCGACGAGAACGGCTATGCGATGGCGATGGTTGCGCTTGACCCGGCCACCGGGCAGATCCTGTCGATGGCGCAGAACCGCATCTTTGACCCCACCGCTGAGGCGGAGAACTCCACATCGATCAACTATGCGGCGGATCGTGAAATGGGTGGTTCTAAGGGCTTCTCGCCAGGTTCGACCTTCAAGACCGTGATTCTTGCCAACTGGTTGGAGACCGGACACTCCCTGAATCAGTACGTGTCGGGTCGTCAGCAAGAGTGGACCAGTGAGAACTGGGCAGAGACTTGTCAGGGCAAGGTCCTCGTAGGCGAGGAATGGAAGCCCGGCAACGTCGGTTCAGACAACCAGGGCCAGATGACGGTCATGACCGCTACCGCGAACTCGGTGAACACTGCGTATGCGGCGATGGCCAGCCAATTGGACCTGTGCGACGTGCGAGACACCGCCGAGGCCTTGGGCTTCGAACGCGCCGATGGTGCGGACTTTGAATTGGTGCCCTCGTCAGTGCTGGGTGTGCAGAACGCCTCGCCGCTGACCATGGCAGAGATCTACCAGACCTTCGCCAACGGTGGAATCCACTGTGAGCCTCTCGCAATCCTGTCGATCACGGATGCCGAGGGCAACGACATTGCGGTGCCGCAGGCAGATTGCCGCCAGGCAATCTCGAAGGAAGCTGCCGATGGTGTCACCTACGCCATGCGGGGCGTGATGACGGATGGTTCCGGTCAGTACTTCCCCTTGGCTGATGGACGTGAGTCCGCTGGCAAGACGGGTACCGCAAACGAGAACATGCACACGTGGTTCGCAGGCTTCACGCCCGAACTCGTGTCGGTGTTCTGGCTCGGCAACCCCGACGAGGACGTTCCGCAGCAGTACAAGACCATTAACGGCCGCTGGTACGACATCGTGTATGGATCCACGATTGCTGGGCCAACGTGGTCAAACTTCATGAGCCGTGCGTTGGATGGTGTTGAGCACTCGGGCTTCGACGACCCGACGGACGAGATCCTCAATGGTGTGCCCGTTCGCGTGCCGAAGGTCACCGGCTCCACTGAATGGTGGGCTCGTCAGGAAGCCAGCAAGGCTGGGTTCTTGCTGCAGGTCAGTGACTCGCTGGTCTTTGCTCCGGGCGTTGAAGCAGGCACTGTGATGACTCAAACTCCGGCACAGGGCAGCATGATGACGCCGGGAACAACCATCACCGTTCAGTTGTCGACGGATTCGATGCCAAGTTGGTGGGAGAACTGGCCTGAGGGCTGGGACAGGGACAAGGCCCCCGATGACTACTGGGGTGACACCTGGCCGCCGTCAGAGTTCAGCACCAATCCTCCTAACGGCTGGATTGATGAAGAGGTCCTTGCAGAGCAATGCCAGGATCCGTCTGACTGGTGGAACGAAGCCCTGAATGAAGCCTGCCCCGCGCCTGAAGGTGGCGAGGACGGCGGCAATGGCAACGGAAACGGCAATGGCAATGGGAACGGGAACGGCAACGACTAGTCGTTGATCCGTACCGATTCTCAGTGACAATCGCACGCCCTGACGTGGGCGCGCATGTGGTGATGGAGGACTGTTGGTGAAGCGCGTCGTAGGAGCAGCAGGCCTCGTTGCTGCCGGTGCTTTGGCCTGGGGGCTTGCGGAGGCGCAAGCCTTCACCGTGAGGCAGATCTCGGCTCCGGTGCTCAAGCCAGGTTCGCGCCCCGTGCGGATCTTGCAGGTCTCCGACCTCCATGTCACCCCGCGCCAACAACGCAAGGTTGACTGGGTCAAGTCCCTGGCCGCGTTCCGTCCGGACCTGGTTGTCAACACGGGCGACAACCTCGCTCACGTTGATGCAGTGTCCGCAGCGCTGGATGCCATGGACCCACTGCTGGATTTCCCCGGCGTGTTTGTGCACGGCTCGAACGACTATTTCGCGCCGCGACCCAAGAACCCCTTCACCTACTTCTCTGCGCCCACGCATATCAAGGCGGGTCAACAGGAGCTGGACGTCGAGACTCTGACCGACGGGATGACCTCCCGCGGGTGGCTCAATCTCAACAATGCCCGTGGCAGCCTCGACATCATGGGATCCCAGCTGTCCTTTGTGGGTCTTGACGATCCTCACATTGAGCGTGACTCGATGCCCGCACCCGACAAGGATCGCGGCGATCTGCGCATCGGCGTGGTGCACGCGCCTTATCAGCGCGCCTTGGGAGCGTTGCACGGTGACGGTGCTGAAGTGTTGATTGCCGGTCACACTCACGGCGGCCAAGTATGTGTCCCTGGTGCTGGTGCGCTTGTCACGAATTGTGACATTGACACGGGCCGCGCGTCAGGTTTGCATGGGTGGCCAGGCCCGCGTCCGGATGCACCTGGAGGCGAGGATTCTGCGTGGCTGCACGTGTCCGCCGGCATTGGCACGTCACCGTACGCGCCAGTGCGTTTTGCCTGCCGGCCCGAGGCCACAATGCTGACATTGTTGCCTCGAATCAGTTAGGCCGCTAGCGCCGTTTCAGGTATCCTGGCACGGCTGAATTCACGGGGTGTGGCGCAGCTTGGTAGCGCGCGTCGTTCGGGACGACGAGGTCGCAGGTTCAAATCCTGTCACCCCGACCACAGCAAGAAGGGCCGATGCCAGGTCACCACAACCCCGGCATCGGCCCTTCTTTTATTCGCGAAATGGCTCCATTCCGCTGTTTTAACTGCTCATAACAGCGGAATCTTTCCACTTCAGAGCGGCGATGGCGTACTGCGACCGGATGATTGGACGCGTGTCTTGCGGCAGTGCTGCCACCACAGTGAGCGGCCAATCGGGGCGCTGCCCGGTCAAGACCCACGCAGCCTGTGCCGCAGCTCCTAGCGCCACATACTCTGCCGGCTCCGGAACCTCCACAGGGGCATCGAACACCTGAGCCGCGATGGCCTGCACCGCCGGGCTCTGGGCAGCGCCACCCACCAGGAGTAGGCGGCGAGGCGTGAGGCCCTGGGCTCGCGCCGCATCGAGGCCGTCGGCAAGGCTACACAGCATGCCTTCGATAGCCGCGCGCGCCAGATTGGGGCGAGTCGTATTGGCCAGCGTCATGCCGCTCACACTGGCGGTCGCATCGGGGAGGTTAGGGGTGCGTTCTCCTTCGAAGTACGGCACCAGCACCACACCATCGGCTCCCGGCGGGCTACTGAGTGCCAGCGCGCCAAGTTCTTCATAGGACACGTCGAGCGTCTGTGTGAAGGCATCCAACACACGAGCGGCGTTCATGGTGGCGACCAGGGGGAGGAACTGGCCCGACGCATCGGCAAATCCCGCGACCGCGCCAGAGGCGTCTTGTGCAGGCGTGGGCATGATGCCTGACACGGTTCCTGAGGTGCCGATCGAGACGATGACGTCGCCGGCCTCCGCGCCTAGGCCGAGGGCCGCGGCGGCATTGTCTCCGGCGCCCGGCCCCACCACAGCATCGGCTGTTGAGGAAACGCCAGGAATGCCAGTGCCCGCTACTTCGCCTGGTCCAAGGACCCGCGGCAACACGGCATCGTGGCCGAGTGCGCTCGCGAGCAGTTCACGGTCGTATTCATCCGTGTGAGGGTTCCAGTACCCGGTTCCCGAGGCATCGGACCTATCTGTCGTCAACTGCTCTAGATCGGGCCCCAGTGGCGATTCGTCCGCAGGGCCGTATCCCCGCAGTCGCCAGGTGAGCCAGTCGTGGGGGAGCGCCACGGCCGCGACCTGCTCGGCACTGTCAGGTTCGTTGTCGCGAAGCCACCGGAGCTTGGTGGAGGTGAACGATGCCACTGGAACCAGGCCGGTGCGGGCCACCAGGGTCTCTGCGCCCCATTCCTCGATGAGCGCGACCGCGGCATCGGCGGAGCGGGTGTCGTTCCACAGGAGCGCGTCACGGATGACGCGCCCGTCAGCGTCGAGCACGACCATGCCGTGCTGTTGACCGCCCACGGAGACTGCGGAGACGTCGTGGAGACCGCCTGCGGAATCAATGGCCTCACCCAGGGCGACCCACCAGGCTTGTGGGTCGACGGAGGTGCCGTCGGGGTGGCTGGCGCGACCTGTGCGCTGGACCTCCCCGGTATCGAGGTCGCGCACCACGACCTTGCAACTTTGCGTGGACGAGTCGATGCCTGCCACCAGGGTCATGAGCGGTTCCTTCCGGTAAAGAACACCGCGAACACCCGACGCTGCGCTGCGAGGACGCGCGACGGGTGCCCGCGGTGATACTTGGGTGAGGCTTAGCGAGCGCCCATCAGGTGCTCGGCAGCCAACTGCTGCAGGCGCACGAACCCGAAGCCATTGCCGTCAAAGTAGCTACCGGAATCGAAGTTCTCGAATGCCGACTGGTCTGCCTTGAGGTCGCTTGCAGTTTCGCCGTCGGCCAGCGTCGTCTGTGCGAGCTGGTCCTGCTTGGCGGCCTGCATGGCCTCTTGGACCTCGGGGTCTGCGCGGAATGCTGCCGCACGTTCCTTGAGGAGTAGGTACATGCGCATGTTGGCTGCAGCCGATTCCCATACGCCGTTGATGTCCTCGGTACGCGAGGGCTTGTAGTCGAAGTGGCGGGGGCCGGAGTACGCCTCGGTGCCGTTGGGGCCACCGTTCTCCAGCAGGTCCACCAGTGCGAATGCGTTTTGCAGGTCGCCGTGGCCAAAGACGAGGTCCTGGTCGTACTTGATGCCGCGCTGACCGTTGAGGTCGATGTGGAACAGCTTGCCAGCGTCGAGCGCCTGAGCAATTCCTGCGGTGAAGTTGAGGCCAGCCATCTGCTCGTGGCCGACCTCGGGGTTGAGACCGACCATCTCGGGCTTGTCGAGGGTCTCGATGAACGCCATGGCGTGACCGATGGTGGGGAGCAGGATGTCGCCGCGGGGCTCGTTGGGCTTGGGCTCGATGGCGAACTTGATGTCGTAGCCCTGGTCGGTGGCGTACTGGCCGAGGAAGTTGGCTGCCTCGCGGTAGCGCTCGAGGGCAACGCGGATGTCCTTGGAGAAGTCGTATTCGGCGCCTTCACGGCCGCCCCACATCACGAAGGTCTTGGCGCCCAGTTCAGCGGCCAAGTCCAGGTTGCGCATGATCTTGCGCAGCGTGAAGCGGCGCACTCCGCGGTCGTTCGAGGTGACGCCGCCGTCCTTGAAGACTGGGTGGCTGAAGGTGTTGGTGGTGACCATGGGGATGACCATGCCGGTGTCGTCGCAGGCCTTCTTCAGGTCGTCGATTGCTGTGCGGCGTTCAGCCTCGGTGGCCTCGAACGGGAAGAGGTCGTCATCGTGGAACGTCATGCCGTAGGCACCCAGTTCACTGAGCTTGTGGACTGCCTCGACCGTGTTGATCGGGCCGCGTGTCGCGCCGCCGAAGGGGTCTTGGGCATTCCAACCGATGGTCCATAGCCCGAAGGTGAAACGGTCTGCTGGGGTAGGTGTTGCTGACATGCGTCCTCCGTAATAAGTCGTCCTTGACAACAACAGTATAGGTTGTCCAGCACAACATATAGCCAATCTGTGGTCAGCCTCTGGCAGAGTGTGGGGAAGATCACCTTGAAGGAGAGCCGATGGACGACGCAGATCAGGTGCGCCCGCTGACGTTGGGACGCGGTAACCGCAACGAATCGACCCGCCAGCACAACTTGTCACTCTTGATGTCACTGGCGCACCATCACCCCGAGATTTCCCGTGCAGAGCTCACACGTCTCACAGGACTCAACCGCTCGACCATCGGCGCCCTCGTGGCCGACCTGGCCGAGGCGGAACTCGTCGTGGAAGTCGCAGCGCTCACCGGATCCGTTGGCCGTCCCAGCCCGCGCGTCACCCCGCACTCCAGCATCGCCGCGATCGCCGTCAACCCCGACATCGACGGCATCGTTGTGGCGCTCGTGGGAATGGGAGGCTCGGTCCTCGACCGCACCCGCGTCCCGCTCTCCTCGATTCCTAGCCCCGAACACACGGTCCGCATCGCTGCCGACGCCGCCAAGACCCTCCTCGCCCACCACCCACACCTCGAACGCATCGTTGGCGTCGGCGCGGCAGTGCCCGGCCTCGTGCGTCCGGCCGATGGTTTGATCACCCGTTCGCCGCACCTCCTGTGGGAAGAAACTCCCTACGCCCAGATGCTTGAAGACGCGCTCGGGGTACCAGGACACATCGACAACGACGCGACCGTCGGACTGCTGGCAGAAGCAGTCTTTGGGGCAGGTCGCAGCCACTCCACGTACTTCTATATGAACGGATCGCCCTCAGGAATCGGTGGCGCACTCATCGCGCACGGATCGATCCTCCGCGGCGCCGACGGCTACGCCGGCGAACTCGGACACACCGTGGTGGACTCGAACGGCCCTCTGTGCCACTGCGGCCGCCGCGGCTGCCTCGAGACCGAGGTCAAGTTCAGCCGCCTCAAGGACGCTGCGGCTCCGCGGGAACTCGACTTCGACAACCTCGCCGAGTCGCTAGGCGCCGTCGATGCCGGGCCAGTCGCTGCGGAGATCAACCGCCAGATCGAACTCCTGGCGGGCGCGATCGCCTCCCATATGTCGGTGTTCAACCCGCAGGCAGTGATCCTTGGTGGATTCCTCGGAGCGCTCTACGAACTCCGCGGAGATGACTTGCGCGCCAAGATCGAGGAACAGGCCTTCGCACCACTGGGCCACAACCTCGTCCTCGAACGTGACAGCCTTGGGGAAGACCTCATGGTCGTAGGCGCGGCCGAGCTCGCATTCGCACCCCTCTTGGCACAACCAATCCCAGGGTGAACCACCAGCCAAAAACCACGCCGCGACTCACAACGCCTAAAGTATGGGCATGACTGAGCGACACCACCCACATGCACGAGGCTGGGTGATTCGCACCACATTGGCCATCGGACTCGTCGCGGCGATCTGCGCGAGCATACTGACCTTTCGCGAAACCGACGGACAATTTCCAGATCGTTATCAGGCAGTGGCAATGATGGAGTCGAGCGACATCCTCGCCCTCGCCACCGCGAACTCTCCCCAATTGGAATACGCCTACTCGCTATCTGAGGCACTTGGCAACGTCGCTCCCGGAGCAACGCTGTACTTCCCCGATGACGGGCTACGGATTCGCGAGTGGACCGGAGTGAAACTTGCCGGCTTTGGCATGGCGGACTCGGTCGTCGCAACGTCGCTGACGACGTCCGCACTGGAAGACACCATCAGTGTGCCCTCAGACGCAGTAATCCACACCGGAGAAGCAGACGCCGACCGTAGTTGGGAGATTATCCTGGATCCGGACGGCGATCACTCCTCACTTGTGTACATGGTTCCTGGCCCCACGAACCCCAACGAACGCATCATTGAGACAAGCCTCGTGAACGTCGACCTCGCAGGTGACGACGCATGATCCTCGAACTGACCATCGTGGCCGTCTTCTTCCTTGCCGGCGCAGTCGTGAGCTACGCAAGCGGACTCCGCGGAGCGACCCAGGCAGTGGGTGCGCTCGTGGTGGCATCCACCCTCGCTCCCGCCCTCGGGTGGCTACTCATCGTCCTTCACCTGCCGGTCAACCTCTGGGTCTTTGGAGCGCTCGGAGGCGCCGCGGTAGCCCTGGCGCTGGTGTGGACCACGCGACGTGCAGCACCCGGCGCAAGCAACGGGCACCAACGTGGCGCCGGAATCGCCTGGGGCTGGCTTGCAGGTGCGGCGGCGCTGAGCCTCATCGCCGCGTTCACCGTCCGGGCATTGCTGCTTTTCAAGTGGTCAACCGACAGCCTCACGTACATCAACATCGGCGCGACACTGGCCAATGACACCTACCCCGACACCATCTATCCAGCACTCTTGGAAGACCGAGTGGTCGGAACACCGTTGTTGCACGAGGCAAGCGCACTCCAACAAGAGTTCTTCCTCCACGCCGCAACCCCTTTGACCGCCGGAGCAATCGCGGCCGTCTGTACATGGGGCCTGTGGCGCGTCGTGGGGCGGGCGCTCGCCACTCGGGCAGGCATCGCCACCGCCGTCGTGGCCGTGATCGCGCTACTCGTGACGAACCGGCTGGTGTTCACTAGCTTCTACATCAATGGGCACGCGACCGTCGCACTCGGTGTCGCAGTGCTGGCCGTAGGCGCATGGGTGCTCGCCGAACGCTCCACCCACACGGGCTGGGCAGTCGTCATGGTCATTGCCGGAATCGCCACGGTCGTCACCCGGCCCGACTCCATCGTGCTGCTCGCGATCGTCCTGCTCCCCATCGTGACCCAACGCGAAATCCCGCGCGCCGTCCGCATCTGGGTGCCGGCAAGCATCGGCGTGGCCGCCATAGCGTGGCAAAGTTACATGGTCTGGATCTGGCACTCGTACGCCACCTCGATGTCGAAGGCTGCGCTCATCTCACTGGCAGCCGCGGTCGGGATCCTCGTACTCGCAGCGCTCGCCGCCACCCCGTGGATCACGCGCTGGCAGGTGTGGATCCTGGCGGCAGGTGAGTGGGGGCTGTGGGCACTGCTCGCTGCCGCTGCGCTCCTGACAACAGGACTCGTGAAAGCCAGCGGTGAAGCGACCTGGGAGAACACGGTGGGCAACGCCGGAGGGTGGTTCCCGATGCTCCCAGCACTGGGCATCCTGATCGCCGCCGCCTTTGTCCTGCTACGCCGCACCACCACGCGACCCATGCGCTTCGTCGTCACGGCGTTCGTGCCGCTGATGATGCTCCTGGCAGTCGCCCGCGGTGCCGCCTATCGCGTCGGCACAGGCGACTCGCTCAACCGCGCGTGGACTCACATCGTTCCCGTCGCCATCGTCCTGCTCATCGCGCTGCTCGCCCTCGGTAGCCAACGATTGATCCGTGCGTCGAGACTGAACACCGTCGCGAGCGGCTCCTAGCCGAGACGCGGCGCCAGAAACGACACAGCGCTCTAGAAGGAACCAGCGCTCTGGAAACCACACGGCGGAGGCCCCTCACCAACCGGTTGGTGAGGGGCCTCCGCCGTGGTGAAGACGGGGTATTAGTGAGCGATCTTGGCGGCGACCAGCTCGGCCACCTGGATCGCGTTGAGGGCTGCGCCCTTGCGGAGGTTGTCGCCCACAATGAACAGTGCCAGGCCGCGGCCATCGGCAACACCCTGGTCCGCACGGATGCGACCCACATACGTGGTGTCCTGCCCAGCGCCCTTGAGCGGGGTGGGGACTTCCTCGACCTCGACACCCTCGGCATCCGCGAGGATTTCGTAGGCACGTGCAGGGGAAAGCGGGCGGTCAAACTCTGCGTTCACTGACAGCGCGTGGCCTGAGAACACGGGAACGCGCACACAAGTGCCTGACACGCGGAGCTCAGGAAGTCCGAGGATCTTGCGGGACTCATCGATGAGCTTGCGCTCCTCCACGGTCTCGTTGGAGTCGTCCTCAACGTAGCCGCCGGCGAGGGGCAGGACGTTGAACGCGATGGGTTCGGTGTAGGTCGCGGGCTCCGGGAAGTCCACGGCAGCGCCGTCACGAGCCAGCCCTTCAGCACCGTCGATGACTGCGCGAGCCTGGCCCGCAAGTTCCGCCACACCGGCAACGCCAGAACCTGACACTGCTTGGTAGGTCGAGACGATGAGGCGGCTCAGGCCGGCCTCCTCGTGCAGCGCCTTCAAGGTAGGCATGGCGGCCATGGTGGTGCAGTTGGGGTTCGCGACGATGCCCTTGGGGATGTCGTTGAGGGCCTCGGGGTTGACCTCGGAGACGACGAGCGGGACGTCGGGGTCGGAACGCCAGGCGCTCGAGTTGTCGATCACTACCGCGCCTGCGGCCGCGAACTTGGGTGCGAATTCCTTGGAAGGACCGCCACCTGCAGAGAAAATCGCGATGTCGATGCCCGCATAGTCACCGGAGGCGATGTCCTCCACGGTCACGTCGGCGCCCAGGTGATCGAGCGTCGTCCCGGCAGACCGTGACGACGCAAAGAAGCGGACGTTCGCTTCGGGGAAGCGGTCGGCAACCAGCGTGCGCATGACGGTGCCCACCATGCCGGTGGCGCCTACAACAGCAACTGTCAGAGTCATCGTCCGGTACCTCCGTACACGACGGCTTCGCCGTCCTTTGAGTCCAGGTCAAATGCGCTGTGCACTGCGCGCACGGCTTCATCGAGCTTCTCGGCGCGCGTCACCACAGAGATGCGGATATCCGAGGTGGTGATCATCTCGATGTTGATTCCCGCGTCACGCAATGCGGTGAAGAACTTGGCGCTCACTCCCGAGTTGGAGCGCATTCCGGCGCCCACCAAGGAAAGCTTGCCAATGGCGTCATCCGTCGACAGCTCCGCGTAGCCGATGCCAGCGTGGTCGGCTTCGATAGCGGCGGTGGCGCGCGGCACGGTGTCTGCGGGGAGCGTGAACGAGATGTCTGTCACACCCGTGACGGTCGCGGAAACGTTCTGCACAATCATGTCGATGTTGACGTCTGCCGTGGCGACGGCCTCGAACAGGCGAGCAGCAGAGCCGGGGACGTCGGGGACGCCGATGACCGTGATCTTGGCCTCGGAGCGGTCGTGCGCAACTCCGGCGATGATCGGGTCTTCCATGTCTTCTCCTTCAACAGCACCCGTCACCCAGGTCCCTTCAAGACCTGAGAAGGACGAGCGCACGTGGATCGGTACTTCGAACCGGCGCGCGTATTCAACACAGCGCGGCATGAGGACCTTGGCGCCCGATGCGGCAAGGTCAAGCATCTCTTCGTAAGAGATGCGATCGAGTTTGCGGGCAGAGGGGACGATGCGCGGGTCGGCAGTGAAGACGCCGTCAACATCCGTGTAGATCTCGCATACGTCTGCCTCAAGTGCAGCAGCCAGCGCTACGGCCGTGGTGTCGGAGCCGCCGCGGCCGAGCGTCGTGACGTCCTGAGTTTCTGGGTGCAGGCCCTGGAATCCGGCCACGATAGCGACGTCGCCATCGCTCACGGCTTTCTGGAGGCGTCCGGGAGCCACATCGATGATGCGCGCGCGCCCGTGGTGCTCGGTAGTGATGACTCCAGCCTGGGGGCCGGTGAATGCTTGTGCGCCCACGCCGAGGTGGCGGATAGCCATCGCGAGCAGTGCCATGGAGATGCGCTCGCCAGCCGTGAGGAGAATGTCCATCTCGCGGGGCGCCGGGTCATCGGTGACGGCATTGGCGAGGTCGAGGAGGTCGTCCGTCGTGTCGCCCATTGCAGACACAGCGACGACAACATCGTTGCCGGCGCGCTTAGTCTCAACAATGCGGCGGGCTACGCGCTGGATCGCTTCTGCGTCCGACACGGAGGACCCGCCGTACTTTTGCACGACGAGCGGCATGGGTTGACTCCGTAAAATTTCAGGGATGGCACGCCCGGCCTCGGACGCGCGGTTCATTCTAGTGAAAACGCGCCAAATGGCCTATTCCTGTGGTCAGGAGCTGGTGACGGTTCAGGCCGAGGCGTTCGCGACCCAGCGCGTCAGCTGTGCAACCTCGCGTTGCAGGGGAGTGGCATCGCCCAGAGCCGATGCCACGGCTGAGCCGCCTTCAACGCCTGCAAGCAGGTGCTGGGCACGGGCGGAGGCGGCAGCTTCGGCAAAGCCGATGTCGGAGAAGCGTTCCGCGAGCCACTCAAGTGTCGCTTCGTGAGGACCGCTGTATCCGGCGCGTGCAGCCGTGGACAACACGGTGCCGAACTCGACGATAGTGGTGGACTCCTCGAGGTAGCTTTCGAGGAAGGCCGTCAGCGCAGCTTTGGCGTCGCCGATGGCGTCGTGTTCCGCGGCCTGCGCGGCGAGCGCATCGGCAATGCCTTGCGCGACGCCGGCCGCGACATCGTCCTTGGTTTTGAAGTAGTAGTAGACGCTTCCCGATGGCACTCCGGCCTCTGCGGCGATGGCTGCAATCGTGGTCGCGTCGAGTCCCTGCGTCCGTGCCAACCGGATGGCCGCAGCAGTGAGGCGTTCGCGCTTGTCTGACGGGTTGCGGGGCATGGTGCCTCCAGAAGTGGCAGTCGTCGAGTAGTCGGTTCACTCACTATGACACCGCGGTATCACGTACACCGACGCGACACGCCAAAAAATCAGGGACGTCCCTGATACCGATAGTGCCTGACCACTGAAAGGGTGTCCCTATCGGCGCGCAGGGGGCGCGCCATCCCCGAGACAGGAGAACCATGACTTCACCAGCACTGGCACCCGCGCCCGTGCGTGAGGCAATTGTCGCCACGGGCGTCGCGCGTCGATTCGGCTCAGTTCACGCCGTGACCGACGCGACGTTGACCGTGCCGGCCGGCTCAGTGACCGCGCTCATCGGTCCCAACGGCTGCGGCAAGACCACCCTCATGCTGATGTTGTCGGGGCTCCTGCGCCCCGACAGTGGAACTATCACCGTCGCCGGTTGTGACCCCCGGACAGACGCCGCTGCAGTACGTGCGTCCATTGGATGGATGCCGGACCAACTCGGCTCGTGGGACAACCTCACGTGCCTCCAGACCCTGACCCTCATGGGCGAGGCCTACCGCATTCCACGAGCTACCGCTCGAACTCGCGGTATGGAACTGCTTGCACGGGTCCACCTGACAGAGTTTGCCGAGCGTCCCGCGCGTGTGCTCTCCCGCGGTCAGAAGCAGCGGCTGTCCCTTGCCCGTGCTCTGGTTCACGACCCCGCCGTATTGCTCCTGGACGAACCTGCCAACGGACTCGATCCACGTTCCCGGATCGAACTGCGCGAACTCGTGCGTGAATTCGCAGCCGAAGGGCGCGCCGTCCTCGTCTCCAGCCACGTGCTCGCGGAGCTGGACGAGATGGTCGACGATGCCATCTTCATGTCCCAAGGCCGCACACTCGGCGACGACGCCGCTGCCATGGTCGCCGACGCCAAAACCCGCTACCGCATCGGCGCTACCAACCCGGCGCAACTGCAAGCCCTCCTCACCCAATACCAGGTGGCCTTCGAGCCGGAAGCCGGCGGGGCCATCGTCCGTGTGGAAAGCCAAGATCACGCCGCGCAGTCCTTGTCCTGGATCGTCGAGCACGGTGTGGCTATCCACCAGTTCGGACCAGTGGGCTCCGCATTGGAACAGACGTACATGGCAATGAATGAGGAGCGACGATGAGCACCGTCACGACTGAACCCGGAGCCGTCGCTCCCGCCCACGCCCCCGTATCGCCCCCACCGCGCCGGGGTAACCCCTGGGCGCCAACCTGGCACGGCGTCGGCCTCATGGCGCGCATCGAACTGCGGCGGCGCAGGCCCACCGTCAAGGGGTACGTGTTCTACGGTCTGACCTTCGCCGTGACCATTGGCATCTGCATTCTCGCCGCAGTGATGGACACGTCAGAGCTCACATCCGTGCCGCTGGAACTCGCGCTCATCCTCGTGATGGGCGTCGGCGCACTGATTGCACCGTCGCTGTCCGCCACCTCCGTGAACGGTGACTCGACGGAGGGCGTCCTCGCACCCCTTCAAATGTCCCACCTGACTGCCGGCGACATCGCCGTCGGCAAGCTCCTGGCGTCCTGGTGTGTGGCCGTCATCGCGCTCCTGGCGCTCTCGCCATTCTTGGTCTACGCCTTCTTGAAGTCCGGATGGCACCTCGACGAGCTCCTCGTCACCATTGCCGCCGTGCTCCTAGTGGTCCTCGCGCTCACTGCAGTAGGGCTGGCGTGGTCGTCACTGGCTGCGCGGGCAGTGGCATCTGTGGCACTCGCGCACCTGACGACCGGCGTGCTGCTGATCGGCACTCTGGTGTTGTACGGCGTCGCGAGCATCGCCGTCACCGACACGGTCACATACACCGACCGTTACATCGATTGGGAACAGCTGTCCGAAGAGGAAGCACAAGCCCTCGACGCGGCATACGTGTCAGGTGACTACAGTTCGCTTGACCCAGCCGACTACACATGCACGGAACATGAATACACGTCGGGTGTAGCCCACACCGAGCGCGTAGCGTGGATCCTCTTGCTCAACCCCGCAGTCATGGTTGCGGAAACCGCTCCAGTCGTGGATCCGGAGACGTACATCCGTGACGGGCGCGCCGCCCCTGGACTGTTCTCAGGTATCCACACGGCGGTGTCCGGTGCACGGGTGGGCCCATTCGAGGACGACCTGGGAAACGTGACCCAGTGGGACGAATGCGCGGAAATCTTCGGCACGGGTGACGGTGCAGGAGCGGGCGAGGAAGCCGACGCGCAGACCGCCGAGGAACTGGAAGCCGAGTGGGCGCTGGAGGAGCAGGACTGGCAGGAGTATGAGCGCGCGGTTGCGACGACAGCCCCGGCGCCTTGGCCAGGTGTCGCTGTCTGTGTGGTGTTGCTCTTCGGGTCGATGGCCTTGGTGATTCAGCGCCTACGCGTCCCCTACAAGAAACTCCGCAAAGGAACCCGCGTCGCCTAACTCGCCAAATGGCTCCATTTCGCTGTCTAGGCACCTCAAAACAGCGAAATGGAGCCATTTCGCATGAAAGAAACGGGGGGAGGGGGTTAGGAGACTTGGCGGCGGCCTTCGAACGCGCGACCCAAAGTCACCTCGTCCGCATACTCAAGGTCGCCACCCACAGGAAGTCCGGATGCCAGACGCGACACCGTCACACCCATGGGGACCAACATGCGTGTCAGGTACGTCGCGGTGGCCTCGCCCTCAATGTTCGGGTCGGTCGCAATGATGACTTCCTGCACCGTGCCATCACCTAGACGCGTCAGCAGTTCACGAATCCGCAGATCATCAGGCCCCACGCCACTCATCGGATCGATCGCGCCACCGAGGACGTGATAGCGCCCGCGATACTCCCGGGTGCGCTCGATGACCACCACGTCCTTGGGCTCTTCAACCACGCACAGGACGTCATCGGAGCGCCGAGTGTCAGCACAAATGCGGCACTGCTCTGACTCAGCGACATTGCCGCAGGTGTCACAGAAACGCACCTTCTCCTTCACGGTGATGATCGCGTCTGCAAGCCGGCGGACGTCCGTTGCATCAGCAGAGAGAAGGTGGAACGCGATGCGCTGAGCACTCTTGGGGCCCACCCCGGGAAGGTAGCCAAGCTCATCGATCAGGTCCTGCACTGCGCCGTCATACATGGGACTAAGAGTAGGCGGCGGCACCCACACTCACGACCAGGCGCGCACGCCTCCGTTGAGGCGGTGCGGAGTGAATGCCGGGACGGACCCTATGGCTCGAGGAGGCGGACGTAGACGTCCATCATCATCTCGAGTCCCGCGCCGTAGAGGCTGTCGAGCGCGCCGAAGCCTTCGGTCACGGCAAGGAGCTGGTGACTTGCTTGCTCAGGGGTCAGGTCTGTCCGACAGAAACCGCGTTCCTGGAGAGCTGGAATGAGCGGTGAGAGGTCCTCGATCCAGCCCGCATAGAAGCCGCGCAGTTGAGCAATGAGTTCGTCATTGTGCCTGTTGGCTTCTACGAACGCGGCAATCAACAGGGTCCAGTTTGGGGCATCGGGTTCGGCTGCCCGGAAGCGCATGACGACCGCCAGGAGCGCCGAGCGGAGGTCCGTGACTGCGGGGTCGTGGACCACGGAGACCCAGTCGCCGTACACACGTGGTCGGGTGCGAATGACCTCGAGAAAGAACTCTTCTTTGGAGTCAAAGTGGAAGTAGAACGCACCTCGTGTGTAGCGCGAATCACGCACGATGTCTTCGATGGTCGTGGGGCCGTACCCCTTGATGGGGAAGCGCTGCACTCCGAGGAGGAGGAGATCTGATCGGGTTTTGGCTCGCCGCAACTCAAACTTGTTGGGCGGCCGTGACGAGACTTCCTCATCGCGCTCGGACATGCTCAGAATGTACCAGCCATGTACTCACATGTGACAGGCAGTCGGGTCCCTACGGGTTGTCGATGACGGTGCCGCCGAGCATCTTTGCGACTACGTCGGTTCCTGATAATTGAGCGTCCGGCGCAGCCTCATCGTCGGCCGAAATGATCTCTTCTTCTGGGTAGCCATCGTCGACGGGCGGTGCCGATTCCTGGAGTGGCACGGACGAGGCCGAGTATGGGCTGCTTGCGGGCGCTGGGGCCGATGCCGCACGGGACGCGGGGGCGCTGGCGGCGCCCGCAGGGGGTGCTGCGGCTGCGGCGGAAGCGCCGGGCGGTGGCGAGACTGGACCGGTGGTTGCTTCGACGCGCACGGTGAGTCCAAGCGTCTCGCGTACGGCAAGGGCAACGTTCTCTGCGTGAGCGGAGCCGGCGAATCGTCCGGCAAGTCCGCTGTTATCGAAGGCAAGGGTGAGGACGCCGCTGTCGACACTTGCCACCTGTGCGCTCTGCGAGACCATCGACCATGTGACGCGACGGCGTTCGAGAGTGCCAAGGACCTCGGGCCAGCGGCGGCGCACCAGTTCGGCGTCGTCGGCTCCTGCTGTGGCTCCGGCGGGAGCCAAAGGCGATTCCTGGGCAGTCGCGGGTGCCGGGGCACTGGCTGTGACTGGCGCACTAGCCGCGACAGGAGCACTGGCTGGTGCCGGCGCGCTAGCGGGGGCTGGCGAGGCTGCCGGTGTGGGGGCAGGCGGTGCGGATGAAGTTGCGGGGGAGGCCTTTTGAGGTTGTTCCGGGACTTCCTCGGGGTCATCCCACGGAGCGGGGCGTGAGGGAGCGGCCGATGCTGGCTGGGCCGAGGCTTGAGGCGCGGCGCTCTCCGGGCCTTGCGCTTGGGGGGCTTGCGCTTGGGGGCGAGCCGCTGCGACTGCGGCCTTGGCGCGTTGGGCGGGGGTGAGGCCGTCGTCGGGAGTCGACGGTGGTGCAGGTGCCGTCACCGCGGACTGCGAGGCGGCTCCAGCGATGGGAGCAGCGGGGGCGATCGGGGCTGGGGCGGCGTCCGTGGCGAGGAGCCTGGCGCACATGAGTTCGAGGTGAAGTTGGGGAGAGGTGGCGCCGATCATGCTCGTGAGCGCGTCGTTGACGAGGTCGCCTGCCCGAGATGCCCGTGCCAGTCCGACGCGTCGGCTCTGATCGACCATGCGTTCGAGTTGGTCTTCAGGGACCTCGCCCAGGGCTCCCGCACCTGCGGGCCCAGCGGCGGCCAACACCAGGAGATCGCGGATGCGTTCGAGGAGGTCTTCGACAAAGCGCCGGGGTTCATGCCCGGTGGAAATGACCCGGTTCACGACATTGAAGAGAGACGCGCCGTCACTGGCTGCGAGTGCATCGATGGTGTCGTCGAGCAGCGTCGCATCGGTGAAGCCCAGGAGTGCAATCGCGCCCTCGTAGGTCACGCCGTTGGCGTCGGAGCCGGCGACGAGTTGGTCGAGCACGGAGAGCGTGTCGCGCACTGATCCACCGCCGGCGCGCACCACGAGTTGGAGGACTCCGGAGGCGACGGGGACGTTCTCCGCTTCGCACAGAGTGCCGAGGTAGTCCGTGAGGACGGCGGGCGGCACCAATCGGAACGGATAGTGGTGGGTGCGCGAGCGGATGGTGCCGATGACTTTGTCGGGCTCGGTGGTGGCGAAGATGAAACGCACGTGGGGTGGGGGTTCTTCGACGAGCTTCAGCAGAGCGTTGAAGCCCTGCGTGGTCACCATGTGTGCCTCATCGAGGATGAAGATCTTGTAGCGGTCGCGTGCGGGAGCGAAAGCCGCGCGCTCGCGAAGTTCACGAGCGTCGTCGACACCGTTGTGTGAGGCCGCGTCGATCTCCACCACGTCCATCGACCCGGCACCGCCGCGTGCGAGTTCTACGCATGATGCACAGCTGCCGCACGGAGTATCGGTGGGGCCTTCGACGCAGTTGAGGCAACGTGCGAGGATGCGGGCGGAGGTGGTCTTTCCGCAGCCGCGGGGACCGGAGAACAGGTATGCGTGGTTGACCTTGTCAGAACGCAGCGCCTGCATGAGAGGCGTGGTGACGTGTTCCTGCCCCACGACATCGGCGAAGGTGTCGGGGCGGTAGCGGCGATACAAGGCTTGAGTCACGGGACTGAGCCTAACCCTCCCCAGTGACACGCGCATCGGCCGTGCACAACGTCGCTGCACCCGGGCATGAAAAGGCCCCCCACGCACCCGAAAGAGCCCGCTTACCCTTGCTGCATTCCTGCCCTGGGGGAGTTGGGCGAGATATCGCCACGTGGGGGGTTGGCTTCAGTGTAGCCGGTTGTTTCCGCGTGCCAAATTCGGCTCAGTTAGGAGTTCAGCCGATGCTCGGGTAGCATTTCGTCGCCTGGAGGATTCGCATAGTGGCCTAGTGCGCACGCTTGGAAAGCGTGTTGGGTGTTAAAGCCCTCAGGGGTTCGAATCCCCTATCCTCCGCCAAGACGTCCCCGACGCGCCCTGCTCAAGAGGTGGAACACGTGACAGACGCCCCCACTCCTGGCAAGGTCAAGCCTGCCTCGGTAACGCGCCGCCGGCGCCGCGAACGCCAACTTGTCGTGTTCGGCGTTGTCATCATTGTGCTGACAGCACTCACCATCGCTTCGCTCGCGATCTATCGTGGCAGCGCAGACGGCCCGTTCAGCGTGGCTATTCACACTCCCGCAGGAGTCATTAAGACGGAATCGAACCTTGTGTGCCCGCCTCCTGACACCAAGCCTGTTGCTGCTGATCAGGTCGTGGTGCGCGTGAACAACGCCACCGAGACCAGTGGCTTGGCCGGGACGACGGCGACGGCGCTGGATAGTCGCGGCTTCCGGGTGGTGGGTTCGCAGAACTGGTCGCGTACCTACGACGGCACAGTGCGGATTCTCTTTGGGGAGAACGGTGTGGCTGAGGCATACACCCTTGCACTTCAGTTCACCGCGGCGGAGCTCACGCTTGACCAGCGAGAAGATGTGACGCTTGACCTCATTCTTGGAGAGGCCTACGCGACAAGCCCGGGTCTGCGGAGCGAGTCGGCGCCGGAACTGGATCCGGAACTCAACTTGTCCGCTAGTGAGACCTGCCTTCCCGTCGATGGCGTGGAGGCGCGGCTCGCACCAGGTGACCTGCCTGCTAACCCGCTCGCGACGATTAGTCCTGAGCCTTCACCGGAGCCAAGCGAGGGATAGTCGCCTCGTGATGGCGTCACAACAGCCGTCATGTCAGGCGTCACCGCGAGCATCTCAGCGGGCTTCACGACGCCTGGGCCTTGAGTCCCAGCGCCTAGATGGTTTAGTCGCTAAACTACTTATATGGCTACTATTGCACTCTTCGGCGCGACCGGTAAGACCGGTTCGCGCGTCCTGACCCGTCTACTCGAACGCGGCGACACCGTCCGTGCCCTCGCACGTGACGCCTCCCGCATTCCCACACACGACAACCTCACCGTGATCGAAGGCAACGTCCTTGACGCGGCCGCCGTCGCCTCCACCATCGAAGGCACAGACGCCGTCCTCAGCCTCTTCGGCCAAGTCAAAGGCTCCGAGAAGGACCTGCAAACCCGCGGCACTACCAACATCGTGACGGCGATGGACGAAGCCGGGGTCACGCGCCTCGTCACCCTCTCTGGGGGAGGTCTCCGCGCAGCGCAAGACAAGCCTGGCGTGCCCGACCGCATCATCCGCACGCTGCTGAAGATCATGGCGGGACACGTCCTTGCAGACGCTGAGGGTCACCTCGAAGTCCTTCAAGCATCGGCCCTGCAATGGACCGTCGCACGCGGACCGCGCCTCACAGAAAACCCGGGCAAGGGCACGTACCGCGTGGGCTGGGTTGGCGTGAACGCCAGCACCCAGATCAGCCGTGACGACCTGGCAGACTTCTTGGTCACACAAGTGGATGACACCACATACGTGCACCAGATGCCGTTCATTAGCGCCTGACATGGCCCGCGCGGACAGCATTGCCGAGGTCCTCGAATCGCTGGTCTGGTGGCAGCGCCGCCTTGCCTCCCTTCCTGGACGCCCCTTCGACGGCATCTCGCTCACCAGGTCTCAGATCGACCTGCTGTTCGCGCTTGCCCACGGACCCACTGACGTCACGCCGGGACGATTGGCAACCCACATCGGCGTGACCCGAGGCGCCATCACCCAAACCATCGAGCCGCTCGCACGCGAGGAGCTCGTGGAACTCGCCCCGCACCCCACCGATGCTCGATCCAAGGTCGTTCGGCTGACGGAACGTGCCCGCGGCATCGTCCGGGACTTTGAAGCCGATGCCCAGGCCGCGTTGGCACCACACTTCAGCAGACTCGATGACGAGGAGCTTGACCACCTCGCCCACACCCTGACCCGCACCACCGAGGAGCAACGATGAGCAAAGTATTTGTCACTGGACCCACAGGAACCGTAGGACTCCCGACGGTGACGAACCTGCTGGAACGTGGTCAAGAGGTCGTGGCGGGGGTGCGGTCATTGGACGACGCCGCGGTCCTGCCCGAGGGTGTCGAAGTGCGTCTCTTTGAGTTCGGGTCACCCGATGCCGACCTCGACGCCGCCATGGAAGGCTGCGACCGCATGTTCCTCATGCGCCCGCCGCCAATTGAGGACGTCCAAACGTACCTGTTTCCCACAATCGATGCGGCCAAGCGTGCGCGCATGAAGCAGGTCGCGTTTCTCTCGTTGCAAGGCGTTCAGGGCAACCGCAGCACCCCGCACCACGCCGTCGAGGCATACCTACGCAAGGTCAAGGCGCCCTACACCATGCTGCGCCCCAACTTCTTTATGCAGAACCTCGAGACCGCATATGTGACGAGCATTCGCGAGCGCGGCGAGATCTTTGTGCCCGCAGGGCGTTCACGCACGGCCTTCATTGACGCTCGCGACATTGGGCGTGTCGCTGCGGCAGTGCTCGCCGAGCCCGGTCACGTTCGCAAGGCGTACACGCTGTCGGGAGAACAGTCGCTGACCTACGCCAAGGTTGCAGAGATCATGAGCGCACAACTGGGACGCCCCATCGTGTACAACCGCCCCTCGGAGGAGTCATACCTGCATGACCTTCGCCGCCAGGGGTATCCCGAGGACTACATCGCAGTGCAAAAGATGATCCACCGTGTGGTGCGGATGAACGTCTCGGCTTTCCCCAATAGGAAGATCCGCAAGCTGACGGGATCCCCGGCAACCACCATGGCCGAATACGTGCGCGACCGTGCAGAAGTGTGGGCCCCCGCCCAGTAATCACTCCCGCCGCCACCGCGCGGACAGCCCGCCTGCTGGCTACGCTGAAAACCACTCGTAGTGGATGCGTGATGGAGCGGAAGGCGGGCACATGGCCGATGCGGTCGAAGGGGACACAGCGGCGCGGCGTCGGTTCTTGCCTGGGCTGACGCGCGACAACCTCCCGCGGGAGGTCATGGCAGGCGTCACGTTGATCGCCATCGCCGTGCCTCTGAACATTGGTTATGCGCAGATCGCGGGACTGCCTGTGACAGCAGGGCTCTATGCCTTGATCCTGCCCACGATCGTCTATGCGCTGACCGTCTCATCGCGGCAAGTGGTGGCATCGCCCGATGCAGCGGCCGCCGCCCTGGTGGCATCGTCGTTGGGTGGTTTGGCTGTCGCAGGAAGCGAGGACTACTCGACGCTCGCCCTTGCTCAAGCCATCATCGTCGGCGTCATGTTCCTGGCGCTGTCCTACTTCAAGTTGGGCTTCCTGGCGAACTTCTTGTCCAAACCCATCCTCGTGGGATTCGTGGGCGGTCTGGCGCTCGACATCATGGTGAGCCAGGTCTCCAAGATGTTCGGCATTTCCCAGGAGGCCGGGAGCAAGTTCATTGACAAGGTGTCCACGCTGGTGGGGGACATGGGTGAGTTCCATGTGTGGTCACTGGTGCTGTCCGCGATTGCTGTGGCCATCTTGCTGCTCGGCCGCCGCTGGAGGCCCATGGTGCCGTGGGCCCTCGTGGTGCTCATTGTTGCAACCGTGATCGTGGTCGCGGTGGGCGCTGAGGAGTCAGGCATCGACGTGCTGGGGGAAGTGCCGTCAGGTCCGCCGGAGTTCACCCTCCCAGTGCTGGACTGGTCGATGTGGCTCGCGCTCATCCCCTCGGCACTGGCGCTCACCATGATCACCACTGCTGAGGGTCTCTTGATTTCCCGCGCCTACAGTGAAAAGAACGGCTACCCCGTCAAACCCAACCGGGACCTTTTCGCGTACGGCGCGAGCAACATCGTCGCTGGACTCTCTGCGAGTCTCACTGTCGGTTCGTCCACGTCGCGCACCGCCGCGATGGACCAAGCAGGGTCGCGCACCCAGTTGCCGTCGATCGTCCTGGCGGCCGGCACGCTACTGCTTGTGGTGTTTGGCACGTCCCTGTTAGCCGACATTCCCTCTCCGGCGATCGGCGCCATCGTCGCTGTGGCGATCATCCCGCTTCTTGGATTCCGTGACTTCCAAGATCTGTGGCACCGCGACCGCACCGAGTTCTTTATTGGGGTCGTGTGCTTTCTGGTCACATTGCTTGTGGGATCGATTCCGGGGATCCTCGTCGCCTTTGTGCTCGCGCTGACCAACCTTGCACGGCGGGCGTCAAACCCGGCCATTGACGTGCTCGAACACTCGGGTGACCCCGGTGAATCATTGCTTGAAGACGCTCCTCGCGGGGACACCACCGCACCCGGAGTGATTGTGGTGCGTCTGGCTGCCCCTCTCTTCTTTGCGAATGCCGACGTCTTCTCGCAGGCCGTCAAGAAGTCCATTCATGCCGCCGGTGTCGAGAACGTCGACTACTTGGTGGTGGACATGGAAGCCGTCACCGACATTGATGTCACAGGTGCCGAGTCGTTCGAGGCTCTTCAACGGTGGCTGGTGGAGCAAGATATTGTGATGAGCTTCAGCCGGGTTCGTGACGACGCGATTGACAGGCTCGACCGGATGGGTCTGATCGATGACTATGCGATTTACCCCACCAATCGGGAAGCCATCGCGGACCTGGAGCTTGCCGAGGAGGAACAGCGCGAGGAATGACGATACCGACGATCCCCCAGACCATCGACGAAACCCGCGAAGCCTTCGCATCCGGGCGCACCGTTCCATTGAAATGGCGCCGGGAGCAGTTACGCGCGATGGGGACGATGCTGAGTGAATCTGCGGAGCGGATCGAGCAGGCGGTCGTGGAGGACCTGGGGAAGAACTCGGCGGAAGCGCACCTTACTGAGGTGCGAGCCGTATCAATGGAAGTGTCGCTCCTGCTGAGGAACCTCAAATCGTGGACCAAAACTCGGCGCGTGAGGTCGTCGGCGCTCATGGGGACCTCCCGTGCCTCGGTGCAACGTCAACCGTTGGGAACCGTCCTCATCATCGGGCCCTGGAACTATCCACTGCACCTCATGCTCATGCCACTCGCCGGAGCCATCGCGGCCGGAAACTCGGTGGTGCTGAAGCCCAGCGAGATGGCGCCCGCATGCTCCGCACTCCTGGCAGAACTGGTGCCCCAGTATTTGGACCGTGACGCTATCCAGGTGGTTGAAGGCGGAGTCGACGAGACCACCGAGCTGCTCGAGCATGCGTGGGACCACATCTTCTATACCGGCAACGGCGCGGTGGGCTCCATTGTGCTGAAGGCCGCTGCGGAACACCTCACGCCCGTGACTCTCGAGCTCGGAGGCAAGTCGCCACTGTGGATCGACAGCAGCGTGTCAATCAAAAAAGCCGCCCGCAGCATTGCGTGGGGCAAGTTCACCAACTGTGGTCAAACGTGCGTGGCCCCGGACTATGTGCTCGCCACTGCGGACGTCGGCGCGGAACTCGCTGATGAGGTTTCGAAGGCCATCGAAGAGTTCTACGGCACAGACCCGCGCCAGTCCAAGGACTACGGGCGCATCATCAACGAGCGCCACGCTGAACGCCTCGCTGGGTTGCTCGACGACGGAGACTCAACCAGTGGCCAGGTAGTCACCGGGGGAGTTGCCGATGTTGCGGCCAAGTATGTTGCGCCCACCGTGCTCTTGGATGTGGCCCCCGACGCCGCAGTCATGCAAGACGAGATCTTTGGCCCCATCCTTCCCATCGTCATTGTCGATGGCCCCGATGCCGCCATCGACTTCATCAACGCCCGGCCCAAACCACTGGCGCTCTATGCGTACACGCGCCAGCGCAAGACTCGGAAGGCGTTCGAGGCGCGGACGAGTTCCGGGGGGCTCACGTTCAACACGTCCGTGGTGCAACTGAGCGTCGCCAAGTTGCCGTTCGGCGGGGTGGGAGCCAGCGGCATGGGGGCGTATCACGGCGAGGCCAGCGTAGAGACGTTCAGCCACGACCGCTCCATCCTTCGCAAGACACGTGGCCTCGACTTCACCCCGGTGGTCCGCCCGCCCTATGGCCGCCGCAAGACACAGGCGATTACTGGGCGCAAAGTAGTAGGTGGTCGGAAAACTCACTAGAAGCGCTCTATCAATAGAGGTCTCCGTGGCTCCTTGGTCGGGGGAGGGGGCTCAGCGCTCTCGGTAGCCTCGCGTCGACGCGCGTTTTAGCCCAGCGCCGACAGTTTCTCGAGCCGCGGCTCTATCGCCTCGGCCATCATCGTTACTTCCCGCGACGCGATCTGGTGGCCCTGTGCTACGTCGCGCCAGTCGCTCAGCGTGTTCACGATCTCGGCTATGCGTTGACGGGCGTGATCGAGAGTAAGGCCTGCGTCGCCGGCGAGTGCGAGGAGGCCCTCCGCCTCGTCGCCGATGGTGCTCGCCCCGGCGATCGAGGTGGACCGAGCCTTGGCGAGGTCTGGGTTGGGGTTGACGTCGAAGACAGGGCTGAGCCTCCATCGAACGCCATCGCTAATGAAGCCATGGTTGCGCAGATGGTCGTCCGTATTTCCGAGGGCAACCGACCCGACGATGCGGTCGTACAGCGACGCTGCTTGCTGGCGCGGTCGGGTGCTCATGTCACGCATGGCGTCGAGGATGTCGACGTAGTCACGCTGGTCGCCGTCGCGCGAGCCTGTCGCGGTCATCGCCGAGACGTACGGGAGCCGGTGGCCGGCCGGGCCGCGGTCAAAACGGCGCACCAGCAACACGCTTCGATCGGAGACGCGCACCAGGCGATGTGGCGGGACGGCTACGCCTGCCTTGCTAAGGAGCTCCAGCGCGGCGGCCTCCCACGCCATGACATCCCAGCGATCGCTTGCATGCGGCAACTTGGCGATCGCAAGGCTCTCGTCTGCGAGTAGTACTGATGCTTTGGGGCGGGCGCCACCGAGTCCGGTAGTGCCAGTGTCGAGCAGTTCCTTGACGGCCGCAGCGGGAACAGCGTTGGCCGTGACCTGGTCACTGGCATGGAGAAGATGCGGTAGCGCAACCCGCTTCGGAACCACCGAGTCTTCACCTACAAAACTGGAGCCACCGGGTAGCCGGAAGCGCAGTGCCCCTTGCCGGGTGTTGTCGGAGACTGCGAGGAGATAATCGACATCGTCCATGGCGCGCGGCCGACGGTTCTGCTCGAGCGCCCGTGCGCGCTCCGCCTTGTCGACGAGGCCGCGCCCCCAGCGATCTGGTGCGGTGTCCGCGAAAGCGGGCAGTAGGCCCGAGACATGCTGAGCGCCTTCGACGAGCTGCAGCACAGGGTCAACGTTGACGCCGTTGCGGTCTGAAAGATACCCGGAGTCGTAGCGGAACGTGGTGGAAACGGTGCCGCGCGAGCGTGTGAAGTCAGCGCGCCCAACGAGGCGCGTGCGGCCGTCGATCTCGATGAGTGTCTCGATAGTCGTCATCGAGCCCGCTTCCTGGTGAGACTATCCGCGCGTAGTCGGCCAACGTCACTGTTCAGCGGATCCAGGGCATCGAGGACGCTATCGAGTTGCCCCAGTGCGCGCAGAACCTGAGCCATCGAGGCGAAACTCACGCCGCCGTCGCCCGACTCGATCTTCCGAAGTGTGGTCCGCGAAATGTCTGCGCGCTCGCATACCTGCTGGGCGGTGAGGTTGAGCACCATCCGCCAGCCGCGCACGTGCTCTCCAAACTCGTGCATCTGACGATCGATCCTGTAGCCGGCCATCTGGACCTCCTATGTTCACAATTGTAGCCATTAAGAGTATTAAAGGCCAGGAACCTGAACATAGTGACGAGGCTTCGCAAGAAGCGGCGCCGGCACGACATGCCCGTGTCTGTACGAGCGGTGCTAGTGGCACGCCTCCGCCACCGTCCGCTCGATGCTTCGGTGCCCCGGCTTAGTCGCGCTCGACCCAGCGGTCAATCGCCCAGACCAGCGCAAAAGCGAGGGCAGGGGCAACAGTGGCGTCAACGTCGACCGTGTAGCTGTCACGGATCGTCACCCACTTTTGGGTGATCTGCATACGCATCGCACCCTGGGCATCGTGCACCTTGTAGTCCTTCTCGATGATGTTGCCCTTGAGGAGCAACTGCTCACCGGACTCCATCGTGATCTCGATCTTGTCCTTCACGAAGTTGAAGGCGGGCGAGTGCAGGTGTGCGATCTGCTGCCCGGCGGCGTCCGTGATGTCCATGCGCTTGGGGATGCCGAACAACTTGCCACGCACTGAGTACAGCGCATTCTTTTGGGGGTCGAGAACCTCGGCCTTAGGGCGAGTCCCGATGTGCCCGTCGACGTAGTACAACTCTGCCTCAGTCTGAGGATCCAGGACACGGAAGTCACGCCCCGCGCCAAACTTGCTCTTCATGACGAACCGGGCAAAGCCCTCGGGTGCTGGGGGGATGGCCATGGCTTCCTCTCCTCGGGTCTGAGTTCACAGTAGCGAGAAAGCGCAGTGCACGGATAGATCGGCGCATCGGAAATGCGGTGGCCCGGAAGAAAAGAAGGGCCCGTTCTCCCTGGAAACTCAGGAACAACAGGCCCTTCTCAGTGGCGGTGACGGTGGGATTTGAACCCACGGTACGGGGTTGCCGTACACAGCATTTCGAGTGCTGCACCTTCGGCCGCTCGGACACGTCACCGCGAAAAAGAATACCTGCCTGCCCGCGTGAGACCTAATCGGTGGACTTGGGGTGGGGATGTGGGGGTGCGAAGCGGTGGTGGGGGTCTGGTGCTGCGGGTCGGTGGATGAGGGCGGTGGCCACGGCGATACCTGCACCGACGAGGGTGTCGAAGAGCCTTTCGCTCACGAACTCAGTGGCTCCGAGGTCGCCTGCTGCTGAGCTCACGAGAATAAGCGAGAGGGGCGTGACGGCTGCTGTGGCAATGGCGTAGTGGCGCGTGATTGCTACTTCTGTAACGAACTGGAGGACGCCAAGGATGATCGCGATGACCACGGCCGGGAACGGTGGCGTCGTGACGGCCACATAGAGTCCGAGGCCGGCCACGGTGCCCACGGTGCGGTGGAGTCCGCGACTGACGGCGGGGCCGCGTCCGGGCACCACGCCAACGACCACCACTCCGGCCGCAACCGTCCAGTAGGCGCGTTCGGGGTCGACGTACAGGACGCTGAGGAGCGTGCCTGCCACGGCAACAATGGTGGTGCGGAGTGCGAGTTCTTTGGCCCCGGCATCCCAGACGGGACGGGCGAGGAGTACCGACAGTGGCCGCGGGGTGATCTTCCAGTGTTTGCTGCGCAGCAGAGGGACGATGCTGACGACGACGGCTAGTGCGCAGCCGGCAGCCACGCAGGCGATCACTGTGGTCGCTGGCACACCTTCACCGGTGGCGTGCGCAGACATGCCGTAGACGATGACGGGGAAGAGGGGTCCTGGCGGGCCGAGTCGGTATCCGTGCACGGCGAGGCCCACGGCGATTGCCACGGTCGCGAGACCGAATGCCGCGGCGGCGGGGTGCGGTCCGAGTACTGCGCCGAGTGCGGCGCTCGCGACTAGCACTAGGCCTGCGATGGGGCGTAGGCGTAGACGTTCGAGCCGGGGGAGTGACGAGAAGTAGGGCACGGTGAAAGCGCCGACGCAGGCGAGTAGTCCGAGGTCGATGCGGTCAACAGCGATACCCACGAGCAACGGAATCATCAGCGTGATGGCCGCTTGGAGTGCGATGGGCCAACGTGGCTCGGCTGCTGGTGAGATGGTGCCCAGGCTCGCCACGGCTCGGCGGGCTCCGGAACGCCATAGGTCGAGGCGTTTGGGTGCGGGCTCCCGAGGGTCGGGGGCAGAGGTAGGTGACGGTGGCATCGGCGCGGCTATTGCGGTGCCTGCCGGCGGGCTGCAAAGAACTCTGTGAGGATGGAGCCGCATTCGTGTTCGAGAACGCCCGAGATGACTTCTACCTTGGAGCCGATGCGGGCATCCCTGACCACGTCCCACTGGGAGCCGGTGGCACCGGCCTTGGCGTCCCAGGCGCCAATGACGATGCGTGGGACACGCGCCGCGAGGACCGCACCAGCACACATCAGGCACGGTTCGAGGGTGACAACGAGGGTGCAGTCATCGAGTCGCCATTGGCCACGGGTGGCTGCTGCCTCGCGCAAAGCGACCACTTCGGCGTGAGCTGTGGGGTCCCCTGATGCTTCGCGGAGGTTAAGCCCGCGGCCAATCACGGCACCGCTCGCGTCGACCACAACGGCGCCCACGGGGACATCGTCCCCATCGCGTGCCTGGGCCGCGAGATCAAGTGCCTCGAGCATCGGCCCTTCCCAAGTGTTCACGCCTTCCAGGTTACCGGCGCTCAGGGCGCGTTCCCCGTGGGGCGCACACGTCGGAGCCCGCGTAGCCCAGGTACCGTAGGGCTATGGAACTGCACGTTGCCGATCACCCGCTCATCCGTCACAAAGTTACGGTGCTGCGCAATAAGGACACCCCGTCCCCGACATTTCGCCTGCTGGTCGACGAATTGGTGACGCTCCTGGCGTATGAGGCAACCCGAGAAGTGCGCGTGGTGGACTGCCAGGTGGAAACCCCGCTGATTCCAACGGTCGGCACCAAGATCGCGGACCCCGCGCCCATCATCGTGCCAATTCTTCGCGCCGGCCTGGGCATGCTTGACGGAATGCAGCGCCTCATCCCGAGTGCCGAGGTGGGCTTCCTGGGAATGAAGCGCAACGAGGAAACCCTTGAGATCATCACGTACGCGAACCGTCTTCCCGAGGACCTCACAGGTCGTCAGGTGTTTCTCATCGACCCGATGCTGGCCACCGGTGGATCGCTGATCATGGCGATCGACTACGTATTGGAGCGTGGCGCCACAGACGTGACGTGCGTGTGCCTGCTCGCAGCGCCCGAGGGAATCCAGAATGTGCAAGATGCGGTCGGGGACCGTGCCGACGTCAAGGTCGTCGTCGCGCAGGTTGACGAGAAGCTCAATGAGCAGGGCTACATCGTGCCCGGGCTCGGCGACGCTGGCGACCGGCTGTACGGGATCGTCGACCTGTAAGGAGCGCTCCACGAACTTTCGGCATTGGGCCGATGCTGGTGCTGCATGGGCATTGAGAAGTCAGGAGCCGGGGCTATCGCCCCGGCTCCTTCTTTATGTGTGCGGGCCGATGTCAGACCCCGGTGAGAGTCTGTGGATGTGACATTTTCGACGTGGAGCCGGAGTGTTCCCCAGGTATGGCGCGTGGCTGTGGAGGACACGCCGATGTATCCACAGGAAGTTCACAGGTTTCTCCACAGCACCACAAGATGTAGGGTCTCGACCGAAAACACACCCCTATATCTAGTTGCTAGCCGGGGTGTGGTGCGTTACTGTGAACACACCCCCGAAGTTGGCAGGCACGTCTCACAAGGACGTGCATGACCCCGGTCGGAGGCACCAAAGCCCATGTACTAACCGCGACCTTCACGGGGTCGCAAACGTCGCTCGCAAGCGAGGGGAGAATCGTGACGATTACGGAGAACACCGCTCAGAACAGCGTCAATGGCGCCGCTGTTGCTGAGGCGGTCGCAGAGGCAAATCCGTCCCGCACCGGCATTCATGTCACTAAGCGCGATGGCACGCGTGAGCCCTACAACGCAGACCGCATTAACAAGGCGATCGAGCGTGCAGCCGAAGGTCTGGATGACCGCATCTCCATGGTCACCCAGGTGGCCTCCGAGCTCGCGATCACGCTCTTCGACGGCATCACCACCGAGCAGCTCGATGAAGCAGCCATCGGTGTCGCCATCCAGAACGTTAAGGACGACCCGGGCTTCGATGTCATCGCTGCCCGCCTGCTGCGCAAGGTCATCTACAAGCGCGTCCTAGGCGGCTACGAAACCAACCTGGAACTCGCACTCCTGCACCAGGCACGCTTCCCCGGCTACATCCGCGACGCCGTCGAAGAAGGACTCCTGGATACGCGTCTCGAGCAGATCTTCGACCTCGACGCACTCGCAGCAGCCCTCGACCACGAGCGTGACGACCTGCTCAAGTACATCGGCACCGTCACCATGCGCAACCGCTACATGATCACGGATCTGCACGGTAAGGCGCTTGAGGTTCCCCAGTACTTCTGGATGCGTGTCTCCATGGGCCTGTCGCTCAACGAGGCCAACCCCACCGAGGCCGCAATCTCCTTCTACGAAAAGATCTCGCGCCTCGACTACCTGCCCGCCGGTTCCACGCTGGTGAACGCAGGAACCTCGTACCCGCAGCTCTCCAACTGCTTCGTGATGCAGATGGAAGACGACATCGAGCACATCGCTAAGTCCGTGCGCGACGTCATGTGGCTCACCAAGGGCACCGGCGGCATCGGCCTGTCAGTCACCAAACTGCGCTCCGAAGGCTCGCCGATCAAGTCGAACAACACCACCTCGACCGGCCCCATCCCCTTCATGCACACCATCGACTCGACGCTGCGCGCAGTGTCCCGCGGTGGCAAGAAGTTCGGCGCCCTGTGCTTCTACATGGAGAACTGGCACATGGACTTCGCGCAGTTCCTCGACCTGCGCCAGAACTCCGGTGACCCCTACCGCCGTACCCGTACCGCGAACACCGCAGTATGGATCTCGGACGAGTTCATGAAGCGCGTCCAGGCAGACGACGACTGGTACCTCTTCGACCCCGCCGAGGCACCCGACCTCGTTGAACTGACCGGCTCCGAGTTCTCCGCTCGCTACGCGCACTACGTGCAGCAGGCTGAGGCCGGCAAGATTCGCTCCTTCAAGAAGATGAAGGCACGCGAGCAGTACAAGTCGATCCTCATCATGCTGCAGACCACGTCGCACCCCTGGCTGACGTGGAAGGACACCATCAACAACCGTGCCCTGAACACCAACACCGGCACCATCCACCTGTCCAACCTGTGCACCGAGATCTGCCTACCGCAGGACCGCGAGAACATCGCAGTCTGCAACCTGGCATCGGTCAACCTCTCCACCCACCTCGTCGACGGCAAGATCGACTGGGACCGCATGGAGAAGTCAGTGCGCCTCGCAGTGCGTCAGCTCGACAACCTCGTCGACATCACGCTGTCCTCCGTGCCTGAATCCGAGTTCGCCAACCGTGAGAACCGGGCCATCGGTCTGGGCGTTATGGGCTACACGGACCTCACCGAGCGCCTGGGCATGGCCTACGAGTCTGAAGAGGGCTACGACCTCATCGACGAGATCATGGAGTTCGTGTCGTACCACGCGATCGACGCCTCCGCAGATCTCGCCCGTGAGCGCGGCTCCTACAGCAACTTCGAAGGCTCCGGCTGGTCCAAGGGCATGGTGCCGTTCGACACCATCGCCACGACGGAGGCCGACCGTGGCGTCGAAATCAAGGTCAACCGCACCATGCGTCACGACTGGGACGTGCTCCGCGAAAAGGTCAAGGGCGGCATCCGCAACGCCACGCTGATGGCAGTCGCTCCCACCGCATCGATCGGTCTTGTCGCTGGCACCACGCCAGGCTTCGACCCCCAGTTCTCACAGATCTTCTCCCGCGCAACCTCCTCGGGTAAGTTCCTCGAGGTCAACCGCAACCTGGTTCGAGACCTGCAGGAACTTGGTATCTGGGAAGAGACCCGTGACAGCCTTCTTGAAGCACAGGGCGACCTGTCGCAACTCGACAACGTTCCGGCACACCTCCAGGAGGTCTACAAGACGTCCTTCCAGCTCTCGCCCTACGCCTTCATCGAGGTCGCAGCGCGTGCGCAGAAGTGGATCGACCAGGCCATCAGCCGCAACATCTACCTCGCAGACCGCGACGTAGACAACATGATGGACCTCTACACCTCCGCGTGGGAGCGTGGCGTCAAGACCACCTACTACCTGCACATGAAGCCCCGCCACACCGCGGAGCAGTCCACGGTGCGCGTCAACAAGACGGAAAAGCTCAACAAGGCATCCGGCTCCGGCACGGGCGCAGCAGCAGGTGGCCCGTCGCGACGTGGCTTTGGTGCTCGCAAGGGCTTCGGTGCAGCAAAGGCTGCCGCGCCAGCGACCGCCTCGGCACCCGCAGCGTCGGCACCCTCCGCAGCAGTAGAGGCAGAAGCAGCACCCGTTGCTGCTCCCGCCGCTGAGAGCGCAGCGCCTGCTCCCGCCTCGGCGCCAGCCACAGCATCGGCTCCCCGCAAGGGATTCGGCGCTGTTGCCGCCGCTCCCGCAGCCGCGCCCGCTGCTTTGGCCACTCCGCCGCAGCAGCAGCCCGAGGTCCCGCCGACGTCTCTGCCGGCAACGAACCCAGAGCCTGAGTCAGTAAGCGCTGCTCCTGCCGCAGCAGCAAGCGTCGCTGGCCCCTCTGTAGTGACCATCGGAGACACGGAGGTTGTCGACGGCGTCGCCTGCCCAGTAGACCCGATGGAAGCTCTTCAATGTGAGTCCTGCCAGTAAGTCGGCAGACGGAAAAGGAACGCACAGTCATGGCAATTCTTGGCACCGGCATTCAGGACGGGCTGCTCCTCAAGCCCATCACCTACCCGTGGGCATACGACCTGTACAACCAGGCCGTAGCCAACACGTGGTTCCCCAACGAGATCCAGTTGGGTGAAGACCTCGCAGACTTCAAGAAGATGACGGACGAAGAAAAGCACGCCGTCACCTTCCTGATGTCCTACTTCAACCCCAACGAGCTGCTCGTCAACAAGGCACTCGCCTTTGGCGTGTACCCGTACATCAACGCCCCCGAGTGCCACCTGTACTTGGCCAAGCAGATGTGGGAAGAAGCGAACCACTGCATGTCCTTCGAGTACGTCCTTGAGACGTTCCCGCTGGACCGCGAAGCAGCCTACGAGTCCCACGTGACCGTGCCTTCGATGGCGGCCAAGGAAGAGTTCGAGGTCAAGTTCATCAAGCGCATGACGGAGGAGACGCTCGACATCTCCACCACCGAGGGCAAGAAGGACTTCGTCCGCAACCTCGTGGCCTACAACGTCATCCTTGAAGGCATCTGGTTCTACTCAGGCTTCATGGTGGCGCTCTCGTTCCGCCAGCGAAACCTGCTGCGCAACTTCGGATCGCTCATGGACTGGGTGATCCGTGACGAGTCACTGCACCTCCAGTTCGGCATCAACCTGATCCTGACTGTCCTCGAAGAAAACGAAGACCTGCAGGACCCAGAATTCGCCGAAGAGATTCGCCAGATGATCCTGGGCGCCGTGGAGATGGAAGAGAAGTACAACCACGACCTCCTGCCCAAGGGCATCCTCGGCCTCAACGCCGACTATGTGAACCAGTACGTGCGATACCTCGCAGACCGCCGCCTGGAAGAGCTCGGTTTCGAAGCGCACTACAACGTGTCCAACCCCGCCAAGTGGATGGCCACCGCCAACGACACCCTGCAGTTGGTGAACTTCTTCGAAGCCACCAACACCTCCTACGAGGTCAACGCACAGGCCACCAAGAAGTAGCGCACACCAGCGCAGACGCAACGCAGCGAGGGGCCCCAGCATCATGCTGGGGCCCCTCGCTGCGTTGCGTTTCACCAACCAGCACCCGGCCGGCTCGCCATAGGCGAGGCAAGAGCAAGTCAAGGTACTTTTTACCAACTGGTCGGGATTAGACTGAGCAGCAACAGCGTTGGCACAGGAGTCCCCCTCGAGCCGAGACCGGCCGACGCAAACCGATGATGTTCCCTTCTTCTCGAAAGAGTGTGCCCTTTGTCTGCCCCCACGCAGGTCGCCCCCAGCGTTGACGTTCCCGTCACCAACCCGGGCGGAATCACCAAACGACGCCGACTGGCGTACGTGCTGATCCTCGGTGCACTCATCGCCCTCGGGCCATTCACCGTCGACCTGTACCTCCCGGCTTTCCCCACCGTCGCGGCAGACCTTCAAGCCTCTGACGCGGCAATCCAAATGACGCTCACCGCGACCATGATCGGTTTCGGGCTGGGCCAGCTCATTGTGGGACCGCTCTCCGACGCCGTTGGCCGGAAGCGGCCCCTGCTGATCGCCACGTCAGTCCACGTCCTCGCGTCGCTCGCAGTGGTGTTCGCACCTACCGTCGAGTGGGTCATGGTGGCACGCGTGTTCCAAGGCATCGGCGCTGCAGGTGGTGCCGTCGTCGCGATGGCTATGGTGCGCGACATGTTCCACGGCCAAGCGCTCATTCGAATGCTCGCCAACATGGCGCTCGTGACCGGCGTTGCCCCGGTCATCGCACCCGTCATCGGCTCGCAACTGCTGCGGGTCGTCGACTGGCGCGAAATCTTCGTGGTCCTCGCCGCCTACGGTGTGCTGATGTTGCTGGTGGCAAAGTTCGCACTCCACGAGACCCGTCCAGCCCACATGCGCGGCAAGCAGACCATGGGCGAAGTCGCCCGACGCTATCGACGTTTGCTCGGAGACGGCGCCTTCGTGGGAATCGCCATCGTGGGCGCCATGGGATTCACGGCCCTGTTCAGCTACCTGTCCTCCTCGTCATTCGTCCTCCAGGATCAGTACGGCGTCTCGGCGCAGCAGTTCGGTGTGATCTTCGGCATCAATGCCGCCGGACAGATTGCCTGCACGCAAATCGCGAGCCGGCTCATGCGTGTCCTCGCACCACGAGCCGTCGCCGGTATTGGCATCACGCTCATGACGCTCGGCGCTATCGCATTGGCGATCTGCTCCATCGTGGACGTAGGCCTCATCGGCGTCATCGTGCCGCTGTTCTTCATTGTGCCGCCGCTCGGACTGGTGATGCCATCCGTCCAGGTGATGGCACTCAACGGTCACGGTGCCGAGGCCGGCACCGCCGCATCGCTGATCGGTGCCGGCAACAACGTCGTTGCTGGTGCTGTGACGCCACTGATCGGTGTGCTCGGCATGTCCGCGCTCTCGATGGCGACCGTCATGATCGGTGCGCTCCTCATCGGTGCTGCGTCACTGTGGTTCGTGGTGCGTCCGCGCACTACCAGCGCCGTCATCGTCTAGCAGCACCGCTGAAGGTCATAGGCTTGGGCCATGACACTGCGCGTGGGAATTTTGGTCTTTGACGACTTTGACCTGATCGATGCTGGCGGGCCGTATGAGGTGTTCCTCACGGCATCGCGACTGCGTGAACGCGCCGGTATGGAAGCACCATTCGAGGTCGTCATGATGAGCCCGGGCGGCAAGGACGTCACGGCGTTTGGTGGCATGACGCTCACGCAGTTGGTCGACACCAACACCGTCAGTGATCTCGACGTCCTTGTGGTCCCGGGCACTATTGACCTGGGTGTGGCGCTGTCGAATGAGCCTTTGCTTGCGGCCGTGCGGCACCTTGCAGCGGAATCGGTGTTGCCAACGTCGGTGTGCACGGGGTCATTCTTGTTCGCACGAGCTGGAGCGTTGCAGGGTCTTCCTGCCACCTCGCACTGGGAGGATGTTGACGGCCTCGCGGAAGAGAACGTTTCCGAGTCCGTCGCGGGAGTGCGTTGGGTTGATGCAGGCGATGTCATCACCAGCGGTGGTTTGACGTCAGGGATTCACATGGCGCTTCACGTGGTGAGCCGCCTCGTGGATGAAGAACTTGCCACCGCCACAGCACGTCAGCTCGATATGGACTGGAGTCCGCGCCCCGCGCGCTAGCCCACAGGCCCGACCGCCCGCGAGGCTTCTAGGGTGCTTCAGTCGATTCGGGCGCGATGGTGATCGCGAGTGTGCCGACAAAGAAGTTGTCCCCGGAGGTGGCCACGGTCACTGTGTGTGAGCCAGCTTCAACGTGAATGGGGGAGAAGCTCTTCGCGTCGGTGCCGAGCGAGTTGGCGAACACCGAGCCATTGGCGAAGGAGTCGCCGGCGTTGTTCGAGGATCCGAGCGAATCACCGCGCAGCGGGGTCAACGCTGTGCGGTCGACCTTGACGGAGTCGCCGCGGTTGCCATAATCCGTCTCGAATGCTGTCCATGAGACGGTCACGTCGGCGGCGTTTTGGGTTTCTAGCGCACGCTGCACGGGTGCGGACGTCGACACCCAGTGGGGGCCTTCGAGCAGCTTGACGGCTGTGGTGGCGGGGACTGCGGGGTCCTCGTAGACGATGGTGAGCGCGAAGCCCGAGTAGTAGGTGGGAACGTCGTCGAGTTGCGATGCGGCCTGTGCCACGTCTGCGAGTGAGTAGTCGCCGTCGCCTGCGGCTTCGACGAGCGCGGTGACGTCGGCGCGCGAGCGATAGTACTCACGCCCTCCCTGATTGATGAGTTCGACTTCGACGCCTTCGACCTGGGCGAAGTCGCCGCCTGGCACACGGAGAAGTGCCGAATCAAGTGCGCCATCCCAGGAGTCGTCGCCGTATCGCGAGGAGTTGCCGGTACCGGGTGCGTGACGGTTGGCGGACCATTCGAGGATGGCGTGAGTCACGACTGCGCCTTCGGGGAGTTCGACAGTGGTGGTGCCGCCGTTGCGTTGGTCATCGAGGTCACGTAGAGGCACCATGGCGACCGCGTTGTTGTCGATGGCCAGGACAGAGTTGGGGTGTGTGCTGCTACCCATGGTCTCGTCGCATCTGTCGGTTTCAGGCTCACATCCCATGAGGGGTGCACCGAAGTGGGAGACGGCGAGGCCGCCCTGATCTTCGAAGCCGTCGTCGAGGTCATCGTCGGTGGTGCGCAGGCCGGTACGGAGCGAGTAGGTGTCGCTCACGTCGCCTGCATTGACCGTGAACAGGGTTGCGGCATCGGCCGCCAGTTCATCGGCAGTGATGCCGATGGGGAAGTCGAGGCTTGTCGTGGTGCCGGCAGCGACCTGGGGTGAGGTGCACAGCGCGGTTTGTGAATCCGTTGACAGGGTGCAGTCCCAGTCGCCAACTGCGAACGTTGCTGCGGTCGCTGCTGAGACGCTGCGTTGGAGCGCAACGCTATCGCCGGCGACGTTGCCACCGCCGCCGCCTCCGAGGCCGAAGGTCAGGCCATCGGGAAGCTTGATTGATGCGGTGACGTCATCCACGGAGACGGAGGAGATGTTCGACAGTTCCATAGCGATGCTTGGAGCGTCTCGTGGAATCTCGAGGAAGTCGAGGCTAGAACGGCTGATTCGCAACGCGTCGCGAGGGACGGGGGCGGGGTCCGCGGTCGGGTCGGTGGTCGGGTCCGGGTCAGGATCTGGCTGAGGTGCGGGGTCTGGTCCCGTGCTGGTGCCTGTGTCTGGGGTTTCAGAGTTGTCGCCTGGTGTAGAGGAGTCGCTGCCCGTACCTGAGCCGCCCGTGGCGCCGTCTGGTTCCGAGTTAGGGACGATGCCAGAGCCACTGTTCGTTCCGGCGCCGCTATTCGTATTGGCACCACTGTGGGTTCCGAAACCGGGCACGTATGCTGAGCCGCCCTGCGTTGAGCCGGGGCCCGTAGCGCCGCCGGGGGACGTGTCGTTGCCGATAGCGTCGCTGGCGGCATCGTTCTCATCGGCATCGGTTGAGGCGTCGCTGGCGGTATCCGTGCCAGCATCCGTGCTGGCGGAGTCGCCGTTGCCGTCTGCTGGGAACTCGTCATCGCCGAGCACGTGCACGATCTTGTCTGGCTCACCGTCCGTAAGTGCGCTGTCATTGGAAACGTCGCCGTTCGACCCTAAGAGTTGAACCCCACCGAACACGAGTGCGCCCGCGCCTACGACGGCCGCAGTGGGGAGCGCGAGTTGTGTGAGGGTGCCCATGATGCCTGCAGCACCAAAGCTGTTGAGCACGCCGGTGCCCGTCGTCGCGGCGACCCCACCGCCAGCAGTGGCCGCGGAACCCGAGCCTGCAGCTGCGCCGCCTGGGCCCCAAGCGCCTCCAATAGGTAGGCCACCCTGGAGCGCGCCCATGCCGATCGTGCCGAGCATGAGGGGAGCAATGACGGCGCGCATGCCGCGGTTGACGTCCTGAAGCTCGACCACCAGAGCGGCGCATCGCGCGCACTGGTTCACGTGGTCATCTACACGCTGGTGTTCACGCTTGGAAAGTCCGCCACGTACATAAGTGCCGAGCTGAGAGTTGGCTTCCATGCAGCCAATCTCGTCGGACGTATTGAGGTGCTCCTGCAGGTATGCCTGACGCAGTGCTTCGCGTGCGCGGTAGGCGAGCGCGGCCGTGCCGTTGGCGCTCAGTCCCAGCAGCGGGGCGATTTCCTTCGGGCTTTTCTTCTCGACCTCGGTGTACCAGAGAACGGCTTGCCAACGCTCGGGAAGGGAACGGAATGCGTCGGCCACCATCGACTGTTCAAAGCCGGCCAATGCGGGCTCGTCGGAGGACGCTTCGTGGCCCAGGGCGGCCTCGTAGGGCGACATGTCGTCGCGTGGCTTGGTGCGGATCCCCTTGTTGATGATGTCCATGCCTGTGCGGCGGACGATGGTGAAGAGGTAAGCGCGGAATGCGAGGTCCGGGCCATCTCCCCGCTGCAACGCGCGCAGGATGCGGGAGAACGACTCGGACACCACGTCATCGACGTCGGAGGGGGAGTTGGTGTACTGCGTCGCGACCTTGCGGGCGGCATCCACGTGACGTTCGTAGAGCACGCCAAAGGCACCCGGATCGCCGGCGCGCACACCAGCGATCAGCTCAGGATCGCTGGACGTTTCCGTCCATATCGCGATCGCTTCGGAGCTCATGGGGACAGCCTTTCTCGCCTACAAATACAGTTAAACCCCTATGCTTCCTGGCTATACCTGTGAAAGCAAGGCTTTGGTCTGCCCAATTGCTCACACCTGCCGCGTGGGTGTTGTGAAAAGTTTCTTGTGAAACCGCGTCATAGGCCGGGGACCAGGCCGTCTCATTGTGTATGAGTCACCTTGAAGCTCCGACGGCCGGCAATGTGTTGCTGCGTCGCTGGGAGTCGGCGAGCATGGATCGGGTCTGGTTGCGCCCCGGTGATTGGTATACGCCTGCTGCGGAAGCCGTGACTGAGGCGCTTGCAGCGAACCTTGACGCCGCGCCTGCGGTGTATCGCTTGGGTCAGGCTCGCGCTGCTGCTGGTGTGGGGATTACAGAAGCCATTGACGATGTGGGCGTCCTGTTTGAATCGGCCGGATACGGATCCGCTCCTGTCTCTTTCGTCAGGGCACTGTGCCAGGGCTGGACCGAGGGCTCGCCCGACGTGACGGGGCCGCCCGCGATGAAGGACGCCGAGTCTGGTTTGGGTACGAGTGAATACCTCGTACAGCGCCTTGCCGAGGTGTATGGCGCCGCCGCTCGCGAAGGGACTCGCGTACCGCGCACGCATGCGCTCATCATGGTTGATGTCAGCACTGGAGATGCGGATCCGTGGAAGCGGATGACGCGCAATGCCGCCATCGGTGACGCGCTCCTCGGGGCGTACGGCCCTGGTTTCCCTATCGCTCGCTTGGGCAACGGTCTCTACGCCGTCTTGGTAGCGAGGGACGATGCTCTCGGCGAGGGCCTCGCTGAACTCCGGAATCACATTTCTGATCGCGCAGTGCAGATGCGCGTCGATGACTTGCTGCGACAGCCACCTCGTGTGTGGGTGGAATCGCTGCCAGAAACTCACTCTTTCGTTCCCGCCGTTATTGAGGGATTTCAGCGCTAACGAGGTGAGAAACACGAGAGGTCCGGTACCGAGCTGAGGGCGGTACCGGACTTCTTTTTTGGTCGATGGATTACGGCAGACCCCACACGGCGAGTTCGAGGCCACTGGGATCCATGAAGTGGAAGCGCCTACCACCTGGGAAGTCGAAGATGGGGTGGCTGATGGTGCCGCCGGCGTTCACCACGTCCTGAAGTGATGCCTCGAGGTCGCGCGAGAACAGCACCACGAGTGCTCCTCCCGGCTTGACTTCCCCTACCTGGGAGATGCCGCCGTGTTCCTTGCCATCGGCGCACGTGTATCCGTAGTACCCGGGACCGTAGGCCGTCAAACGCCACCCGAATGCGTCTCGATAGAACTGTGCGGATGCCTCGAGATCTGTTGCCGGTATCTCGACATAGTCCGGTGCGTGGTGGGTGTGAGGGTTCTCGGAGTCGGCCATGAACTCACGGTAGCGCTCCGACTTTTCAGGCGCGCGGGATCTCCCCGCGACCGTCGTCGTCTTGCCCGACATCGCGCCACAGCACCATGGAGCGTCCCTCGTTGCGGCGGACACGGCGTCCGCGTTCCACGATGACCACGTGCCCGGCGGGGCCTGAGGTAAAGACCCGTGAGCCGGTGTCGGCGCGGGGGCGCAACTTTTCTACTTCAGCGGTGAGACGGTCAACCTTGTGCTGAAGGTCCAGGATGCGCTTGATGCCGGCGAGGTTGATGCCCTCTTCCTGGCTCATGCGCTGGATCTCGCGAAGCACGGCCACATCGCGCAACGAGTAGCGGCGTCCTCCACCGGCTCGCCGGCGGGCGACGACTAACCCCATGCGGTCGTATTGACGGAGGGTTTGAGCGTGCATGCCGGCGAGTTCCGCGGCAGCCGAGATCAGAAAGACCGGTTCGTCGACGTCGGGTTGTTGCACGGCAGTCCTCCTTAAGCCTCGTCAGTGAGCCTGTAGTCCCACGGTATTGCTACTTGGCTGCGTCGTCGTAGAGGCGTGAGCGAGGATCGTGTTTTGACGATGCCAGTGCAAACGCTTGGAGTGCTTCTTTAGCTTTGCGGCCCAGTTTGCGGGGGACGTCGACGTGGACCGTGACTAAGAGGTCGCCGGTGCCGGACTTTGCTTGCAGTCCGCGGCCCTTGACCCGCAGCGTCGTGCCCGAGGTAGTGCCGCTCGGTACCTTGACCTTCACGCGGTCGCCTTCGAGTGTGGGCACTTCCACCGTGGCACCGAGCGCAGCCTCATCAAACGTCACGGGCAGGGACATCCGCAGATTGTTGCCGTCCATGGTGAACACCGGGTGCTTGGCGACGTGGACCGTCAGGATCAGGTCACCGGCAGGTCCGCCGTTGGTGCCAGGCCGGCCCTTGCCTGCGATACGGATCTTCTTGCCGCTGGAGACGCCGACTGGCAGGCGGGTGTTGATGGTGCCGGTGGAGGTGCGCAGCGAAACGGTCTCGCCCTGTGCGGCTTGACGGAAACTGACTTCCGTGGCTGCGGCAACGTCGGTGCCCTTTTGTGGTCCGCGCTGGAATCCACCGCCAAACATGTTGGACAGCATGTCTTCGAAGCCCTGGGCACGGTATTGCTGGCCGGTTCCTCCCGCGCCACGGCCCCCGCCACCGAACATGTTCGAGAACGCGTCCTCGAACCCAGCGCCGCCTTGACCTCCGGGCCCACCGGCCTGGAAGCGCGGGCCTCCGCCTCCCATGGCGCGAACGGCATCGTACTGTTGACGTTGTTCTTTGTCAGACAGAACGCCGTACGCCTCGCCCACCTCTTTGAACTTCTGCTCGGAGGCAGAGTCGCCGGGGTTACGGTCCGGGTGGAGATCGCGGGCGAGTTTGCGGTACGCCTTCTTGACCTCGTCTTGTGACGCGTCCTTGGAGACGCCCAACGTCTTGTAAAAGTCCTTAGTGAACCAATCCTGACTCGACATGCGAGCGCCTCCTTTCGTGGGTGGTGTTATTCAGGTTGGGCAACGATGACTCGTGCGGGGCGGACCACACGGTCACCGATACGGTGGCCGGGCTGTGCCACCAGTTGCACGGTGGGAACCTCGACCTCGGTCGACGGCTGGGAGGTCAAAGCCTCGTGAAGTTGAGGGTCGAACTCGTCGCCCACGGCTCCGTAACTTTCCCAACCCAGACGGCCGAGCGTCTCCTCGAGCTTGTTCGCGATCGACGCGAATGGGCCCTCGTCGAGTTCGCCGTGCTCGCGTGCTGCGGCAATGTCGTCGAGGATCGGAATGAGAGATTCGACGACCTTCGTGGTCGCGAGTCCACTGGCGGCCTCCCGGTCGCGATCGACGCGCTTGCGGTAGTTGACGTACTCCGCCTGAAGGCGTTGCAGGTCAGCGAGGTGCTCGGCGGCACGCAGTTCCGCCGCGCTTTCGAGATCAGCGACCTCGGCCTCGACGGCCTCGCCAGCGGCTTCCGCACGCTGTGCTGCCTCGTTGATGATCGACTCTGCCTCAGCGAGTGGATCCTGGTCATCACCCTGTTCGGGTGTGGGGTTCTGGTCTGTCATGTTGGCCTCCGTGAGCGACCGTAGCGGAGGGCCGATGTGCATCGGCCCTCCGCAGTCGGGTTGTTACTTCTTGTCGTTCTCGTCGGTCTCGTCGTCGACGATCTCAGCGTCCACCACGTCCTCGTCAGAGGACTCCTGTGCGGACTCATCGCCTGCGGGAGCGCCGTCGCCGGCTGCTTCCTCGGCCTGCTGAGCGGCGTACACGGCCTCGCCGATCTTCTGTGCCTTCTCCACGAGGGAGTCGTGCGCAGTCTTCACGGCTTCGTCGTCGTCGCCTTCGAGAGCGGTCTTCACTTCAGCGATCGCGCCCTTGACGTCTTCAGCAACGTCGGCAGGAACCTTGTCCTCGTTCTCGGACAAGATCTTCTCGGTCGAGTAAGCGAAGGTCTCCGCGTTGTTGCGAGTCTCCTGTGCTTCGCGACGTGCCTTGTCCTCGGCCTCGTGCTCTTCAGCGTCCTTGACCATCTGCTCGATGTCTTCCTTGGACAGGGCCGAGCCGCCGGTCACGGTGATGGACTGCTCCTTACCGGTGCCGCGATCCTTGGCGCCCACGTGCACAATGCCGTTGGCGTCGATGTCGAACGTGACCTCGATCTGCGGAACTCCACGAGGAGCCGGTGCGATGCCGCCCAACTCAAAGGTTCCGAGGAGCTTGTTGTCGCGAGCAAACTGGCGCTCACCCTGGTAGACCTGCACCAGCACGGATGGCTGGTTGTCATCGGCGGTCGAGAAGACCTCAGACGACTTGGTCGGGATCGCGGTGTTGCGCTCGATCAGGCTGGTCATGACGCCGCCCTTGGTCTCGATGCCGAGGCTCAGGGGAGTGACGTCAATGAGCAGCACGTCCTTGCGCTCACCGGAGATGACACCGGCCTGCAGCGCTGCACCCACGGCGACAACCTCGTCGGGGTTCACGCCCTTGTTGGGCTCGCGGCCACCGGTGAGGTCCTTGACCACGTCGGTGACAGCAGGCATACGGGTCGAGCCACCCACGAGAACCACGTGGTCAATCTCGGACAACTGGATGCCAGCGTCCTTGATGACCTGCTGGAACGGAGCCTTGGTGCGCTCGATCAGGTCCTCGGTGAGTTCCTGGAACTTCGCACGGGTCAGGCGGGTGTCCATGTGGACAGGGCCGTTCTCGCCGATGCTCAGGTACTGGAGCGAAATGTTGGTACTGGTGGCCGAGGACAGTTCCTTCTTGGCCTGCTCGGCTGCTTCACGCAGACGCTGCACAGCGGCCTTGTCCTTCGACAGGTCAACGCCCTCGCTGTTCTTGACTTCCTTGATCAGGAAGTCGACAACGCGGCTGTCCCAGTCGTCTCCACCGAGGCGGTTGTCACCGGCGGTGGCGCGGACCTGAATGGTCGAGAAGTCGTCCTCGTCCTTGCCCACCTCGAGGAGTGAGACGTCGAACGTACCGCCACCGAGGTCGAAGACCAGAATGAGCTCGTCTTCCTTGCCCTTGTCGAGGCCGTATGCGAGTGCTGCCGCGGTGGGCTCGTTGACGATGCGCTGGACCTTGAGGCCTGCGATCTCACCGGCGTCCTTGGTGGCCTGACGCTCGGCGTCGTTGAAGTACGCGGGAACAGTGATGACTGCTTCAGTGACCTTCTCGCCCAAGTACTCCTCGGCGTCACGCTTGAGCTTGCCGAGGATACGAGCGGAAATCTCCTGTGCGGAGTACTTCTTGCCGTCGATCTCCTTGGACCAGTCAGTGCCCATGTGGCGCTTGACGGAGGTGATCGTGCGGTCGATGTTGGTGACGGCCTGGCGCTTCGCGATCTCGCCCACCAGAACTTCGCCGGTCTTCGAGAATGCGACCACCGACGGGGTGGTGCGTGCGCCCTCGGCGTTTGCGATGACGGTGGGCTCGCCACCTTCAAGAACGGTCACCACGGAGTTCGTGGTTCCCAAGTCAATACCTACTGCACGTGACATTGAATGTCCTCCTTGGTTCGTGAGGCGTGGCCGGGAGGTCGCGCCGTGAATTGGTGCCGGCTTCGTCAAAGTTGAGCCGCCTACACTCAAGTATCCACGCCCCGGCGGGGATGTCAAGTGGAAAACGTGAAAGTTGAGTGAACCCTGCTCAACTTCTGCCGTAGGCGAATTTGTGAGGTCCGGCACGCCCTCGGCTCGACACGGCACGACGCGCCCACCTACCGCCGCCCCAGCATCGGCCCTCTCTACGCGCTGGCGGTGCCTGAGTGCTCGTCGGACCCTCTATTGGGCACTCAGCCACCGCTGCGACGCAGTCCCCGCCCACCTACCGCCGCCCGGTAGGCCCAGCCCCAGCATCGGCTCTCCACGCGCTGGCGGTGCCTGAGTGCTCGCCGGACCCGCTAATGGGCACTCAGCCACCGCTGCGACGCACGCGAACGTCCCTGTCACGCACGCGAACGTCCCTGTCACCCACGCGAACGTCCCTGCCACCCTCGCAGACTCCTGTCACGCAACAGATCGCCGCGCGAGTACCTCCAGAACCTTCTCGCGGCACCACTCAGGCCGCCCGGCAATGTCGTTCCACCCAAAGCGGAGCACCACAAGTCCCGCCGCAGCAAGATCAGTCTGCCGCTCGCGGTCAGCGTCGCGAGCCTCGCGTGTTGAGTGATACCGGTCGCCATCCAGTTCCACTGCAACACAAGCGCCCCTGTGAAGCATGTCCACCACCGCCCTCCTGGATCCCGCGCTCACCGCTGCCTGCCATTCGAAGCCACGAAACTGCGGCCCCGTGAACACCTCATGCTGAGCGCGCACCTCCAACGGCGTGGTCGCTCCGCCCTCAAACCATCCGAGCATCCGCTCCAAATCTCGCCGGCCGGCAACCCGTTCGGCGCGATCGAGTTCCCGAGCCAATTGCCGCCAGGTGCAGACCCGCGTCCAGAGTGCTTCCCACACAACGTCGCGCCGCTGTGGACGGAGCGCGTAGCGCCAGGCATCAAGGAGCGCCCTCTCTGCCGTCACGCAGGGGACGCCGTCATGGTCGGTGCGGATCCTGACCGGCCCCGTGCGATGGAGTTGAGCCCAACCCGGGCCGATCCGGTGAGTGTTCGCTGCCAGGATGAGGTCTGCGCGGTTGCGATGGCTGATCCGATTGTCTGCCAAGTGCAGCGCGAGCGACCCGGTGACGAGGGCTCGCGGTTGCCACAGTGCGAGTGCCTCGCCGCGAACCGCCGGCGCGTTTGCGTGGGTTGTCGCCGCGTAGACGCCGGGAGCGATCCTGACGCACAGCCCGTCGCGTAGGCAGGCATCGAGCTGGCGCCGCGACCAGCCAGTAATCAGCTCCCCGCGGGTGAATGCGTGGCAATTTGCGCCGAGAAAGTCCGCCAGCGGTGCGTCCTGCAAGGTGAGCCTAGGGAGAAGTCTCATGCACCCAGTGAAGTGAGCGCTCCTGTGCAACGGTAAGAGTCACGAGCATCTGTGGATAGTGCTCGCGCGCTAGCGGTCCCTGAGTGCCCAGATGCTGCCCGATTGGGCACTCAGACACCGCTAGCAACCGCTGAGGGTCCCCGTAGGGACTCTCAGCGGATCAGGGTGAGGCTGCAGAGGCCTAAGGCTTCGGGCTCACACTTGGGCTCGCCGACGGAGACGGGCTGAGCGCCGACGACGGGCTCGGGCTCGCCGACGAGCTCGCGCTAGGCGAGGGGCTCGGAGATGCCTTCTGGTCTGACACATCCGAATCAGGAGATGCCGAACGCGACGCCGCCGCGGCCACCGGAGTCATCACTGCACCTTCAGGCGTCAGCGTGAGCGTTCCGCCTTGGAAGTCCTGGGCAGCAAAGCCGGTGGCGGTTTCGGTGTAGGCGTTGCTTGTGGGCCAGCCGAGTTCGCCTGCGAGTCCGCCGGTCTTACCGAATGCGGTGCGCAGGGTTCCGGTGATGTAGTACTTCGAGTCGGAGCCGTTGGCTTGGGTGACGGCGCCGCCGGTGAAGGCCTGGACTGTTCCGCCTCCGGAGGAGGTGTTGGTGTTGACCGGTCCGGCTGGCCATCCCAGGGAACCGGTGAAGGCGCCGAGGTTGACCAGTTCGGGTAGGTCTGCAGGGTCCACGATGGCGGACTTGGAGCCGTCGATCAGGAGCGTTCCGCCCTGGAAGTCCTGGGCAGCAAAGCCGGTGGCGGTTTCGGTGTAGGCGTTGCTGGTGGGCCAACCGAGTTCGCCGCCCAGTCCGCCTTCATCACCAAACGCGCTACGCAAGTCGCCAGTGAGAAGGAACATCTGTGACGAGTTCTTTGCACGTGTGACGGCGCCGCCGGTGAAGGCCTGGACTGTTCCGCCACCGGAAGCGGTCGTGGAGTTCACATCACCCGCGGGCCAGCCGAGGCTACCGGTGAAGGCACCCATCGAGACCAAGGCCGGAATGTCTGCCGTACGAGTCCATCCATACTTCGAGCCGCTCGTCAGCATCGTTCCGTTTTGGAAGTTCTGGGCAGCAAAGCCGGTGGTGGAGTCCGTGTAGGCGTTGCTGGTAGGCCAACCCAAGCCACCTTTGTAAGAGTTGTAGCGCTTGTAGGCAGTGCGCAGGCTTCCTTCAGAGTGGAACACTCCGGCCGGCGACTCCCAAATGGAGGCGTTGTCGAACTCCTGTGCAGTACCGCCGCCGGAAACGCTGCTGGTGACCGGGTCATCGGCCGGCCATCCAAAGTCTCCGCGGACTCCCGAGTGTGAGCCGTAGTACGTGCGGATTGCGCCGGACAGTGTCGCAGCGCCGGACGACGAGGTCCACGTGATTGCGCCGTTCGCGTAGCCCTGAACCAGGCCTCCGCCGTTGTAGTCGTACTCGGTGATGCTGGAGGTGGGGCTTCCGAGCCAGCTGTTGGCCTTCCAGTGGAGGGCGATGTCTTCGTGACCGCCACCCTGAGAGTCGCCGAACCACTCGGTGTAGATGCGCCAGAAGTTACGGTTTCCGTAGGAGGAGCAGCTGTTGCCCGTTCCGTAAAGGTTGTTTAGTGCTGCAGCGTTCGGCTGGTACGGCGTGTAGTTGTAGAGACCAGCGGTTGCCTGGTTGACGATGTAGACCTTGCCGGTTCCGCAGCTTGCGTTCGGGTGCCAGTAGACGTTCTCAGTGGTGCCTGCCTGGTGGCGGTAGCGGTCAGGAAAAGCGGCGTAGAGCTGGTATTGACGTGCCGCATAGAACAGCTGGTAAATGAATCCGCCATAGGTGGAATCGCAGGGCGCCGTGTCAGGGCATGCAAATCCTGTCGCTTTGTCATAACGCCAACTACTGGGCCACGTGTGCGTGACGAGGCTCATTTCCTTTTGCATGAGGACAAGAAGGACCTTCTGCGAGACACCGCAGGACTGACCCACCCTCGCGATGATTGTCGCCGCGGACTCGTTGGACCGGCCGCTGTATCCATCGCAGTAGTTGTCTGCAGGAATGTTGGGGGTGTGTTGGCGGTAGTCCTTCAGGCAGACGTACCCGCTGGCGCACTCGGGCACCTTGGCGTTGAGGAAGGCTTGCACTTGCGAAGACGACATTGCCGAGCCGGCAAAGAAGTCGGCATCAGAGATGATGAATCCGGGGTCGAAGTCATCGCCGTTGAGCTGGGCGTTGGCCGCGGGAGCCATACCTGCCACAGCCATCGCGATCATGACGCCGAGGAGCGAAACGCGGCGCGCAATCGTTCGAAACATGCATACCTCTCAAATGGCAGCAATGCCGCCGTGACACGAAATGGCCCAAAAAAGGTTCTGGGCAGTGATTGGGTAAGGATAAGCGTTGTAAGGTGTCGCGTCTGCATCACGCGGCGCGTGTGCGAAAGTTGTGCTGAATCTCATATCGAGGAGGAATTCCGTTGACACGTTGGGTTGGGGCAAGTCTGGCCGGGCTCGTTTTGGTGGCGACGGGATGCACGGGAAGCACTGATGCGGATCCCGATAACTCTGAGACGACATCGTGGCAAGAGAGCATTGCCCCTGCTCCGGAGGCAAGTGTGGTGGCGATAGTTCCCGAGGACTGGGAGCCTTCGCCGGAACCCACCGCGTCCAGTGATGTGGAGGGCAACGAGGGCGCAGAGGGATCGTGGATTGTCGAGGTGCCAGGCGGTGTTGAGCACGATGTGACTCTTGAACGTGTCGCACCGCGCGAACCCCGCTTGACTGCTTCTGAGTATTACGAGCAGGTGCTGGGTGCCTCGATCGACGAGGGCGCGGAACTTGACCATGAGGTGCTCACCAGTGATCAGGGCTATGAAGTCCTCGTCGTGTCCTCGGATATGGCCGAGTACGGACCCGATCGGGGAGAAGCGGTCTTCTATATCTTTGCCCCCGACGTCACAGTGGTGGGGCGTCTGATCTCCGAAGAGGCGTTGTCACCTGAGGTCTTGGCGGACTTCAAGGACGTGGCAGTGTCAACCCAGGTCGACTAACGGCGCGCATCATCCGCGGCAGGTGGCCAGAACCAGCCACTTTGGCCCCTCTGGCACCGATACTGAACAACTAGCATCGGCCCTATGAATACAGCCGATGCTGCGGCACACTTCCGCTCCAAGCTCGCCTTTGAGACGGACCCGTCCGACGTTGCTGCCGCTCTCGAGGGCGGCACTGCAGACTTTGTCTTCGTCGACACCCGGAACGAGCATGCGTGGAAGCAGGGGCACGCCCGCGGTGCCGTCCACATGCCCAAGCCAGAGATGGCGTCGCGTATCCCCGAGTACCCCATTGGCACACGGTTCGTTGTGTACTGCTGGGGTCCAGGTTGTAATGGCGCCACCCGTGCGGGCCTGATCATTTCTGAGCTCGGTTACGCGGTGAAAGAGATGATTGGCGGGTTCGAGTACTGGGCTCGCGAAGGGTTCGACGTGGACCGTGTGGTGGCAGACGAGCATGGTCATGAAGTGGCCGTGGACGCTACCCGTGCGCCCGACCCGTTGACGGCGCCCGTAACCCTGCAGAGGGACGATGCTGGGGCTGGACTGGTCACGCCGGGGGCAGCGGCTCTGGGCGGGGGTACTGGACGGATCGCCTGCGACTGCTGACCTCGCGCATGTGCGCTAGCGGTGTCTCAGTGTTCACATCGGGGGATTTTGGGCACTAAGCCACCGCTGGCGCGCGGGAGGCGGCAACCGGTAGCGCGCGGGAGGCGCTAGACCAGTTGTCCTTCCTCCATGCGGAGCACGCGTGATGCCATGACGTCGGCTTCGGAGGGGTCGTGTGTGACGACGATGGCGGTGGTGCCGGCCGCTGCCAGGATGTCGCGGACCTCAACGGCGAGGCGCCCGCGCAAGTCCGCATCGAGTGCGGAGAGCGGCTCGTCGAGTGCAAGCAGTCGTGGTCGCGGGGCCAACGATCGTGCGAGCGCCACCCGCTGACGCTGTCCGCCGGAGAGATCGGTGACGGCGCGTGAGCCGTAGCCTTCGAGCCCCACCAGCGTCAACATCTCCTCAACGCGTTCGCGCCGTGCGTCTAGCGGTAGGCCCTCCATCTCTAACCCGAAGCCGATGTTGCGGGCGACCGAGCGGTGGGGGAAGAGTTGTCCGTCTTGGAAGACCAGGCCGAAGTTGCGCCGATGCACGGGGACCTCGGTGACATCGTCGCCGTCCCAGGTGATGGCGCCGGACGCAACGTCCACGATGCCCACGATGGCTCCGAGCAAAGAGGACTTGCCGCAACCAGAGGGGCCAAGCAGGGCGACGGTCTCACCGGCCGTGACGTCGAGCGACACGCCGTCCACGGCTGTCACGGGGTGTGCGCCGCCGTACTTGACGGTCAGATCGGATACCTGAAGGCCACTCATAGGTCTCCTCCTATTTGGGTGCGCATACGCTCCGAGACCATCATCACGGACGCGGTCAACACTGCAAGCAGCACGGCGGCGGCGAACGCCATGCCGATGTTTTCGGGCCCGGGTCTGCCGAGGAGCCGGTAGATCGCTGTTGGCAAGGTGGGTCGGTCGGGGCGGGCGACGAACGAGGTTGCGCCGAACTCGCCCATGGAGATGGCGAAGGCGAACCCGAGTGCGAGCCCAAACGGGCGTCGCAGGAGTGGCCATTCAACGGTGGCCCATTCCCGGGTGGGTCCTGCGCCAAGAGTGCGCGCGGCGGCTTTCATGCGGGGGTCGATGGCTTTCGCGGGCGGCACGAGGGTGCGGACCACGAGCGGTAGTGCGACCACAGCTTGTGCCATGGGAACTAGCCACCAGGAGCCGCGCAGGTCCACGCCCAACACCACACGGTTCAAAGTCAGCAGCATTCCTAGACCCACGACGACGGCGCTGACGCCCAACGGCATCATGACGAGTGCATCGAGTACCGCCGCCCTCCGGCCGCGCCGTGCAAGGAGCGACGCCACGATGAGCCCGAGTCCGGTGGCGACCACGGCTGCAATGGCGGCGGTGGTCAACGAGTTCAGTGTTGCCTGCCACACACTCACGGGGAGCACCGCGGCGGGTGGGTCAGTGAACAAGGCGGCGTAGTAGTCAAAGCTGTAGCCGTCTGGAGTGCGCAGTGACCGTTCAATGAGGGCGAACAGCGGGGCGGCCATCAGGAGTCCCAGCACCGTCAGCACGGGGATGGTCAGGGCGAGGTCGCGGCGCTGTGCGGCTCGGGTGCCGTCGACAGTGCGTGTCCCCAGGACGCGCTCGCGGCGGCGGCGTGCCCAGGCGGAGGCCGCCAGAATCCCGATCACAAAGAGCAGTTGCAGAATGGCCAGGACGGCAGCTGCCCGCATGTCGAGGAACTGGTTGACCTGCAGCCAGATCTCCGTCTCGAGCGTATTGATCCGCGTACCGCCCATGACGAGGACAATGCCAAACGCCGTGGCGCAAAAAAGGAACACCACCGAGGCCGCTGACGCGATTGCAGGCACAAGAGCCGGGAGCGTGACGTGAGTGAACGCTTGGCGTCGGTTGGCACCCAGGGTGCGTGCGGCATCGGCCGTCCGCGGATCAAGCGCCGCCCATGTCCCGCCCACAATGCGCAACACCACCGACGTGTTGTAGAAGACCATCGCGAGTGCGATCGCCCAGACGGTCTGGTCCCAGCCCAGAAAACCTAGAGGCCCGGAACGGCCAAACAGCGCGGTGAATGCGGTGGCGACCACGATTGTGGGGAGCACAAATGGCACGGACGCAATGCCTCGCACCGTTGCCTGGCCGCGCCAGCGGAGGCGGTACAGCACATACGCGCCGGGGATGCCGAGCGCGAGCGAGCCCAGCGTGCCCAGTGTCGCGAGCCCCGCGGTGGTGAGCACTGCGTCGACTGTGCGCGGATCCACCACGACGGCCCAGGTGCCGGGCCAGTCGAAGCCCCCATCCCACAGGCCGCGCACCAGAACTGTGATGAGCGGCCAGAAAAAGAAAATGCCGAGGAATGCCAGTGGGAGCGCGGCCACAGACCACCACAGGAGGTGGCGGCGTGAGTGGCGGGCGTGCACTGGCATTCCCCGGCTTCAGTCGTGGGGGATTAGCCCAGGACGATGCTGTTCCAGGTCTCGATCCATTCGTCGCGGTTGGCGGCGATTTCTTCTGGGTCGAGGGTGTGCGGGTCCTCAGCGAGGGGAGCGTATTCGGCCCACTCGGCGGGGACCTCAATCTGCTCGGAGACGGGGTAGACGTACATGTTCTCTGGGATTGCTGCCTGGAAGTCGTCCGACAGCATCCAGTCGATCACTGCCTGGCCAGCCTCGGGGTTGCGAGCGCCTTCAAGGACACCGGCGTATTCGACCTGACGGAAGCAGGTGTCGAGCAGCGCGGCCGTGGTGGGCTCGTCGTCAATGACCTCGTAGGGCGGGGACGATGCGTACGACAGCACCAGCGGGTAGTCGCCGCCGTAGTTGGGGGCGGAGAAGTCCGTGTAATAGGTGTCCGACCACGATGCGGTGACGCGTACGTCGTTGGCGGCAAGGTCCGTCCAGTACTGCTCCCAGTCATCGCCGAACTCAGCGACGGTAGCGAGCACAAAGGCGAGGCCGGGGGAGGAGGTGGCGGGGTTGGTGACGGACAGCATCCCTGCGTAGGCGGGGTCGGTGAGATCCGCGAGCTCCGTGGGGAGCTCGACGTCGCCTTCGAACGCGGCGATGTCGTAGTTGAGGCAGACGTCCGAGTAGTCGATGGCCGTGAGTGCTTCGGATCCGGGGATCGCGTACGCGGCTGCGTCTGCTGCGGCGGGAACCTCAGAGGTGTAGTCCGCGAGCACGCCTTCCTCAATGGCGCGCGAGGCGAAGGAGTTGTCGATGCCAAAGACCACGTCGCCGAGCGGCGCATCCTTGGTGAGGACCAGTTGGTTGACGAGGCTGCCTGCGTCGCCCGGGGCCGCAAACTCGACAGTCAGGCCGGTCTCGTCCTCAAATGCGGCAAGGACGTCGTCGGGGACAGCGAAGGAGTCGTGTGTGACGACCGTGACTTCTTGTCCGGTGAAGTCGGCCTTGGCGGCTGCGGTAGCCGAGGTGCTCTCCGTGGGCGATGTGTCGGCGTCGGTGGAGTCGGTCGAGCATGCCGCGAGGGCAAGTGTGGACATGGATAGGGCCGCGATGGCCGTGGTGCGCAAGGTGCGCATGGGTGAACCTCCCAGGTAAAAGGAGGGGACGAGTCTCGACTTCCTCCACCGGCATGATCCGGATCAGGTTCGAGGGTCTGCGGCGGTTCCGCACTCTCAGCGCTCTATTTCGTCTAGCCGATGCTGCGATCGGTTGGGCGAAGCACTCCCCTGTCGTGTCTGGCCAGCATAGCGCGCAACAACGGCCGGCCCGTCCGCATCGAAATGCGGGCGGACCGGCCGTTCAATCGAGCGCGCCGAGGCAGTACCTCGTCGCTGAGAGGTGCTGCTGGTTAGTTGAGCACCTGGTTAGTAGTTGAGTACCTGGCGGCCGTCGTTGACGAGGTCGCGGATGCTGACCTCTCCGTCGGCGTCAGCCTTCAGTGCGTAGCCAGCAGCCTCGATCTGGTCCTTCACGCCGTGGCCGTTGGCGCAGTAGGCGCAGGCTCCGTGCACGTTGTCGCGGAGGGACTCAAGGAGAGCGTGGAGCTTGTGGTCGGAGTTGCTCAGTGCGGCGAGGGATTCCACGCCGGAGCCGTCGAAGACCACGACGACGTCGTCGCCTGCGGACTTGAACTCGGACGCCACCTTGAGGCCACGGAAGACGCGTGAGAGGTCGCCAGAGTCGGGCTCGTAGATGACGACTGCAATCTTGTTGTCAGACATGAGGTGTCCTTTCGTTGGTGAACATACCGGTCGGTATAGTTGGACTCTAGATGTACCGATCGGTATAGTCAAGTCATGGCCGCCGACACCGCTTCGACCCCCAGGGGGAGTGCACGCGAGCGCCTACTGGACGCCGCAGGTGAACTGTTTTATGCGCAGGGCATCAACACCACGGGTGTCGATGCGGTTGCCACGAAGGCCGGCGTGACCAAAGCCACGCTCTACAACAACTTCCGTAGCAAGGATCAGCTCGTTGCCGAGTATCTCCGTGGAAAGCTCCGCGGCTCTCGCGAGCGGCTCGCGGCAAACGACGACCCCAGCGCAACCGACGGCGCGCGCGTAGCTGCGATCTTCGATGCGCTCCTCGGTGACATCGAGGCCGAGCGCTTTCACGGCTGCCCGTTTGCCAAGGCCGCGATTGAAGTCCCGGGGAACGCGGAAGCGATGGAGGTGGTTCGAGAGCACTCGGCCGACCTCGTGGCTCACCTCACTGGGATTACCGGCGACGAGCCCGTGGCGGAGACCATTGCCATGCTCTATGACGGCGCAACCATCGCCGCTAAAGCCGCAGGCACATCGGTGCCAGTGAAGCGAGCGCGGGCCTCTGCCGTGGCGCTCGCGACCGTGTGATCGCGTCGCTCTCGCAAGGCTCAATCGCGGCCGTCCGGAGGCCGGCTTTGGCATCGGAATCGAAACGATCCGAGGGAAGAGTCGCAACGTTTCGATTCCGTGACTAGTATGTCCCTAGTTCTCCACTTTTCCGGAAGGTATGACGATGAAGTTCGGCCACTTCGATGACGGCGCACGCGAGTATGTTGTGACGACCCCCCACACTCCCTACCCGTGGATCAACTACCTGGGGACACAGGACTTCTTCTCGCTCGTCTCGCACACCGGTGGTGGCTACAGCTTCTACCGCGACGCCAAGCTGCGCCGCCTCACTCGCTACCGCTACAACAACACCCCCGTGGACGACGGCGGCCGCATCTTCTCCATCAACGACGGCGGCGACGTGTGGAGCCCCTCATACCGCCCCTACAAGACGGAACTCGACCGCTTCGAAACCCGTCACGGACTGGGCTACACCCGGATCACCGGTGAACGCAACGGCCTCGAAGCATCGGTCCTGTTCTTTGTGCCCGTCGAGACCACCGCGGAAATCCACCACGTCACGCTGACCAACACGTCCGACGCCCCCAAGTCGGTCTCGCTGTTCTCCTTTGTCGAGTTCTGCCTGTGGAACGCGGAAGACGACCAGACCAACTACCAGCGCAACCTGTCCATCGGCGAGGTTGAAGTTGATGGCAGTGCGATCTACCACGTCACCGAATACCGCGAGCGCCGCGACCACTACGCCGTCTACGGCGTTAACGCACCTGTCGACGGATTCGACACCGACCGCGACACCTTCCTCGGATTCGGAAACGGCTTCCATGACGCAGCCGTCCCGCACGCTGGCGAAAGCGGAGACTCGGTCGCATCGGGCTGGTACCCCGTGGGCTCACACCACCTCAAGGCAGAACTCGCGCCCGGCGAATCCAAGCAGTACGTCTTCACGCTCGGCTACCTCGAGAACGACCGCGACGACAAGTGGGAATCCCCAGGCGTCGTCAACAAGACCGGAGCCAAGGCACTCCTCGACCGCTTCTCCACCTCCGAAGCTGCCGACGCAGAGTTCGCGCGCCTCCAGGAGTACTGGGACGACGTCCTCGGCTCGTACACCGTGACCTCCGGCGAAGAGCGCCTCGACCGCTCGGTCAACATCTGGAACCAGTACCAGTGCATGGTGACCTACAACATGTCCCGCTCGGCCTCCTACTTTGAGACCGGCATGGGACGCGGCATGGGCTTCCGCGACTCCAGCCAGGACCTCCTGGGCTTCGTGCACTTGGTGCCCGAGCGTGCCCGCGAGCGCATCCTCGATATCGCGGCCACACAGTTCCCCGACGGCAGTGCGTATCACCAGTACCAGCCGCTGACCAAGCGTGGAAACCACACGCTGGGCTCCGGCTTTAACGACGACCCGCTGTGGCTCATCCTGGGCGTCGCGGCCTACATCAAGGAAACCGGCGACGAGTCGATCCTCGACGAGATGGTGCCGTTCGACAACGACGAATCGCAGGCAGACACGCTCATGGAGCACCTGCGCCGTTCGTTCAACCACCCACTGGAGAAGGCTGGACCTCACGGACTGCCGCTCATTGGACGCGCGGACTGGAACGACTGCCTGAACCTCAACTGCTTCTCCACCGAGCCCGGTGAGTCCTTCCAGACCACCGGGAACCGCACTGGTGGCGTTGCCGAGTCCGTCATGATCGCCGCGATGTTCTGCGCCATCGGCCCCGAGTACGCCGAGCTCGCACGCCGCCGTGGAGACACCGCTGAAGCAGACCGTGCCGATGCGGCCATCGAGCAGATGCGCACCGCGACCGCCGAGCACGGCTGGGACGGCGAATGGTTCCTGCGTGCCTACGACTACTTTGGCGACAAGGTCGGCACGCACGAGACCGCTGAAGGTCAAATCTGGATCGAGCCGCAGGGCTGGGCCGTCATGGGTGGAGTCGGCGTCGAGGACGGCAAGGCTGTGGCCGCGCTGGATTCTGTGCGTGAACGCCTCAACACTCCCCACGGCATCGTGCTGCTGAACCCCGCGTACACCGAGTACCACGTGGAGCTGGGTGAAGTCACGACCTACCCGCCGGGCTACAAGGAGAACGCAGGCATCTTCTGCCACAACAACCCGTGGGTGATCATCGGTGAGGCCATGCTGGGGCGCACCGAGTACGCGTGGGAGTACTGGAAGCAGATTGCCCCCGCATTCCGCGAGGACCAGTCCGAAGTGCACCGCACTGAGCCGTATGTGTATGCCCAGATGATTGCGGGCAAGGACGCAGTGCGTCACGGCGAGGCCAAGAACTCCTGGTTGACAGGAACGGCGTCGTGGAATTTCGTGGCCATTTCCCAGTACCTTCTGGGTGTGCGTCCCGGCTATGACGGCTTGATCGTTGAGCCGCGCATTGGCGCCGAGATCGGTGAGTACACCGTGACGCGTGTGATTCGTGGTGCTACGTACGAGGTGTCCGTCACGAATTCCGGTGGCGCCGATGCTTCGTTGACCGTTGACGGCGAAGCGATCGACGGCACTGTGGTGCCTTACGCATCGGCCGGTTCGACGGTCAAGGTTGAGGTCACCGTCTAGCCTCACCCTCTTTCTGCGAAATGGCTCCTTTTCGCTGTTATGCCCCGGCAAGACAGCGAAAAGGAGCCATTTGGCATGGGTGGGGGCGAATGAGGTCGGGCAGTGAGCCCAGCCGATGCCTGGGTTACGCCGTGTGTGTCCGCTTTACTCGGCGGCGACGCACCAGAACGATCACGGCCGCTGCCACGATGCCAAGCACGGCAAGCCAGGGCAAGAGGACTCCGAGAGACACAAGGGCTGCCGACGCGAATCCCGTGAGCGCGTTCCAGCCAGTCTCAATACCGCCCAGGAAGGTGCTGGGCGAGTCGTCTACGAGTACAGCCGGTTCCGTGGTGAGCGAGAGGTCAACCGTCGACATTGACACTTGATCGCTGAGGCCACGTTGGCGTGCTTCCAGGCTCTCAAGTTCCGAGCGGCGGCTATCGAGTTCCGACTCCAGCGCGATGATGTCCTCGATGTCCTCCGCCTGATCAAGCAGCGCCTCGATGCGATCCGTGGATGCGGTGAGCGTAGAGATCTCCGCGTCAAGGTCGGTGACCTCGCGGGTGACGTCGAGCGTGTGGGTGTTGAACTCGTCGACGCTGCCAAGTGCGCGAAGGTCGTCAACCACGGCGTCGAGTTGATCCGAGGGGATGCGGAGCGTCATCCAGGCCGAGCCGCCGTCGTAGTCCGTCGGGGCAGTCTCACTACGTCCATCGATACGACCACCCGCATCGGTGACAATTGCTGCCGCGTCGTCCGCGACAGCAACGGGGTCGTCAACAGTCATGAACATCGACCCGGTGACAATCACCGAGCGGTCATCCACCACGCTCTCGGTTTGCTCAATGCCGATGTCGCCGCCGCCCGAGGCGTCAGCCATGGACTCTTCCGTCGTCAGCGCTTCGCGATCAACGAGCGCGTCATCCTGACCCGAGTAGGCCGAGCTGCTGTCCTCGCTACTCGCAGAGCATCCCGTCATGAGCAAGGCCGCGAGTATGAGCACGGCACCGAGGACGCCGGCGCGGAGTCGTATGAGTTGGCGCTGCGGGGCCGGGAAGCTGTGGGTCGGGGTGAAGGTGTCCATACAAGGTCGACGACCACGGGTAGCAAACCGTTGGGGTGAGACAACCGTGATCCCTGTGGCAAACACTTGCGAACCCCTGCAAAGCCCTGCAAACCCTTGCGAAGTGGCAATATTCCGCTGTTTTGGCGCCTCTAGACAGCGAAATGGAGCCATTTGGCGGGGTGGGGGAGGTTCGCTGTGAGCATAATTTGAGATCGCCGCATCCAAACGCATCCCTCAGTCGGAAGTGGTTCATAAGAGGTCACACCCCGGTGGCCTCGGAACGTACTACTGAAGGAGAGCATCATGCGCACGTCACTGATCGCCGGCGCCGCAGCCGGCACGCTCCTCGCCGCTGGCTTTGCAGCGCCCGCCCTCGCCGTCGAGGACGGAATGGCAGAACTGTCCGTTCTGCACGGCATCCCCGACATGACCGTTGACGTCTACGTTGACGGCGCCAACACCATCGACGACTTCGCCCCCGGCGACCTCGCCGGCCCACTCGACCTGGCACCCGGAACCTACTCGGTCGCACTGACCGCATCCGATGCCGCCGACGACTCTGACCCCGCCCTGGGCCCCATCGACATCACCGTTGAAGAAGGCATGAGCTACACCGCAGTCGCTCACCTCGACGCCGACGGCATGCCCACCGCGAACCTCTTCACCAACGACATCTCGGAAACCGCTGCTGGTGAAGGACGCCTCACGGTACGCCACGTGGCCGCCGCACCTGCAGTAGACATCTGGGCAGACGGCAGCGTCCTCTTTGAGAACCTCGCCAACCCCAACGAGACCATGGGTGACGTCCCCGCAGGAACCTACGAGGCAGCAGTGTCGCTCACAGGCGAAACTGACCCGGTGCTTGGCCCCACAGACGTGGACATCGCTGACGGCGTGAACACCATCGTTTACGCCTGGGGTTCCGCTGAAGACGGCAACCTTGACCTCGCGGTCCAGACCGTCGACGTTCACTCGGCATCGCCCACCGCAGTGGAGGCCGGCCAGTACGGCTTTGCTGACGAAGGCTCCTCGCCACTGCCCGCCGTTGCTGCAGTGCTCGCCCTGCTTGGCCTTGCAGGCCTGGGTGTGCGCTACGCACGTCGCTAACACTGTCCCCTGACGAGGGGAGGGCGCGCTGTTGCCGCGCGCCCTCCCCGTTTCCCTTTTTAGACCACCACGGATGGGAGCCGCCATGACCACGTCACCTAGGCATCGGGCCGATGCTCGTTCAACGCGTCGTCTGAGTGTCACGTTGGCGCTCGTGGCGGCCGTGGTGGTCTCTGGTTGCTCGGGAGCGGGAACGGCTGCCGAGATCACCGCCGCTGCAGAGCCAAGCCCAGCCGCGAGCGTCACGACAAACCTGGCGCCAAGCCAGACACCTGTCACAAGCCCGTCGCCGGTGGCGCTCGACATCCCGATCCGCTCATCGGCACCCGAAGCTCAAGCGGCTCCCCAGGTCGATGAACCGCAACGATTGTCCGTGCCGTCGCTCAGTATCGAGATGCCGGTCACCTCCGTCGGCGTGGAACCGGACGGCGCAATGGAGATACCCGATGACGCCGATGTGGCGGGATGGTACGAGTACGGTCCTGCTCCAGCGGAGCAAAACGGCAACGCCGTGATGGCGGCGCACGTCGACTCGCTTGAAGGCCTTGGCCCTTTCAGTCGGCTCCTGGATGTGGAACTGGGGGCTCAGATCGACGTCGAGTCGGCAAGCGGCGACACGCTGATCTACGAGGTTGTGGAGGTGGAACAGACAGACAAGCGTGAGGTAGATCTGTCCGGAGTCTTTGTGCCGGAAGGGCCTGGTCAACTGGTTCTGGTCACGTGTGGAGGCCAGTGGGATGGTGACCGTGGACACTACAACGACAACGTCATCGTTACCGCTGTCCTGGCAGATGGCATATCGTGAGCGTCATCGAGTTGGTACGCAACCCAGGAGACGCACGAATGACCACTGGTCCGGCTGTCGTGAATGACGCAGCGCGCGCGCATGCGTTCGCGGCCGGCGACCACAGTGCGTTGGAGTCGCTCTACAAGGACGTCTCTGCCCTGGTCTACACCATGGCGTTGCGTTCCCTGGGTTCACCGGCCGATGCTGAAGACGTCACTCAACAGACCTTCGTGTCAGCGTGGAACGCGCGCGAGAGTTTTGACCCTGACCGGGGTGACCTTCGCGGTTGGACTGTGGGGATCGCCAAGCGACGGATTGCCGATGCGCTCGCGGCTCGCGGACGTGAGGCTCGGCGGGCTGAGGCCGCGCAAGGAAACGTCACAGCTATCACGTCCGATGACTCTGACAACGTTTTGCTGGCGTACGAGGTTGAAGCGTTGGGCGACCCACGAAAGACCATCGTTGCCCTCGCGTACTTTGAAGGCGCTACTCACCAGCAGATCGCCGCAAAGCTTGATATGCCGCTAGGGACAGTCAAGAGTCACTTGCGCCGAAGTTTGCAGGAACTACGTCACCGATGGGAGGTGTCAGATGTCGCATCTTGATGAAGAGTCGCTTGCCGCGATTGCGTTGGGAGACGGGTCGGATGCCGATGCCGTACACGCCCGCGAGTGCGAAGCCTGCGCCACTGCTGTGGCCGACTACGAGCGTCTCACGCAGTCGCTCGGTGCTCTTGACGGGACCATCGAACTGCAGACGCCTCCCGTCTCTGTGTGGAAGTCGATCGCTGCTGCGACTGGCGCGGACGCGTCGACGGAGTCTGCTCAACCAGATGCGCCTGCGCCTGCACCGACGCTTGCGCCTGCTGCCGAGCCTGAGCCAGCACCCGGAGGTGTCACTGATGAGCTCGCACAGCGCCGGGCTCGTCGCTCCACTGGCCCGTCCTGGTGGGCGCTCGCTGGTGCCGCAGCAGCCGGTGTCGTCGTCGGTGGCGTGGGAGTGTCGCTTGCCTCAGCCGATGGGGGAGAGCCCGCGGATGTGGTGGCCAGCGCCCCGCTTGCTCAATTGCAGACCGAGTCCTCGGCTGGAACTGCTGACCTTGAGGTGAGGGAAGACGGCACTCAAATCCTTGTGGTCGAGACCGACTACGAGGAACTGACAGACGCCTATCTTGAGGTGTGGCTGATCGATGAGGACATTGACGGCATGGTCAGCCTCGGGCACCTCACGGGTGACCGAACCGAGTTCACCTTGCCTGAAGGGTTTGACGTCGAACTGTTCCCAATCGTCGACATCTCGATTGAGCCCACCGACGGAGTTCCTACCCACTCCGGTGATTCTGTGACGCGCGGAGTCCTCGAAACCTAACCCCGGCATCGGCCGTCTTCAGGCCGTGCGAACCCCGTCGAAACACCGCCATTGGCTCTTTTGTTGAGACGGGCGTAGGCTTCGCAGAAAGGCCCGGAATTCCGGGCTTCTCGCATATATAAGGACCGATGCCCCATGGCCACAGACGTGGTGTGGATGACTGCCGCTGCACACCAGCGGCTCAACGACGAACTCGCCGAACTGACCCTTGAGGGACGTGAACTCACTGCCGTCGAGATTGTGCGACTGGCGGAGTTGCGCGACCTCTTGGCGCGCGTAGAGATCTCGCAGATGCCTGACGACGGGCTGGTGGAGCCAGGCATGCGTGTGACTGTCAGTTTTGACGACGGTGCGGAGACGATGGAGTTCATCCTCGGCGAGCGTTCCATGCTTGCCCTCGATCCCGACCTCGACTTGCCCGTGTATTCGCCGACCTCACCTCTGGGTGCTGCCATTAACGGCATGTCCCAGGGTGACACCGCCACCATTGATGCGCCTCGTGGTGCACGCACCGTCACCATCGTGAAGGCACAGCCCGTCACCTAATCCCCCTGATGCCGGGATTGGGTCCCGGCACACACGCTGCGGATTCCCTCCCGGACCTTACGGAATGAGGAAGTTCGTATGACTGCATTGCACCCCCGCCTGGTCTCGGTGTACGACGAGGTCACCCAACGCAACCCTGGTGAGTCCGAGTTTCATCAGGCTGTCAGGGAAGTGTTCGAGACACTCAGCCCCGTCGTGGTGAAGCACCCCGAATATGCCGATGCCCAGGTACTGCAGCGATTGTGTGAGCCTGAGCGGCAGATCATCTTCCGAGTGCCGTGGGTGGACGATGCCGGGCGTGTGCAGGTCAACCGCGGATTCCGGGTGGAGTTCTCCTCGGTGCTGGGACCGTACAAGGGTGGACTGCGCTTCCACCCCAATGTGTATGCCGGCACCGTGAAGTTTCTGGGCTTTGAACAGATTTTCAAGAACTCGCTGACCGGCATGCCCTTGGGCGGCGGCAAGGGTGGCTCGGACTTTGATCCCAAGGGCCGCTCCGACGGCGAGGTCATGCGGTTCTGTCAGTCATTTATGACGGAGTTGCACCGCCACATCGGTGAATACACCGATGTTCCCGCCGGAGACACTGGCGTGGGAGCGCGCGAACTGGGATTCCTTTTTGGCCAGTACAAGCGCCTGACGAACCGCTATGAGTCAGGTGTGCTGACCGGCAAAGGCCTCACGTGGGGTGGTTCGCAGGTGCGTACCGAGGCCACCGGCTTTGGTGCCGTCTACTTTGTGCAAAGCATGTTGGCGCTGTCCCAACGCGATCTGGAAGGCCAACGCGTGGTGGTGTCCGGGTCCGGCAATGTGGCTATCCATGCGGCACAGAAGGCTCAAGAACTTGGCGCCGTAGTGGTGGCCTGTTCTGATTCGGGCGGTTACGTGGTTGATGAAGCCGGGCTAGATATTGATTTGCTGAAGGACATCAAGAATGTGCGGCGGGGGCGCATGTCCGACTATGCGCGGGAACGCGGCCTGGATCACATCAGCGCAGGCAGCGTGTGGGATGTGCACTGCGATGTGGCGATCCCGTGCGCGACTCAGAACGAGCTCGGCGAGCGCGAGGCGCGGGCGCTTGTCGCAGGCGGGGTCTCCGTCGTCGCGGAAGGTGCCAACATGCCGTGCACGCCCGATGCTGTCCGCGTGTTCCGGGACGCTGGCGTGGCGTTTGCGCCAGGTAAGGCCGCGAATGCTGGGGGAGTGGTGACGAGTTCACTGGAGATGCAGCAGAACGCGTCACGTGATTCCTGGACCTTTGCTCACACAGACGAGCGCTTGCGTTCGACGATGACCGAGATTCACGACCGCTGCCTCAGTACAGCAGACGACTATGACGTCCCCGGGGACTACGTAGCGGGCGCCAACATCGCCGGGTTTACCCGCGTGGCCGACGCGATGTTGGCCTTCGGAGTGATTTAGACGTCGGTGCGGTGGAAGTTCATGAAGCTCTTCGAGGCTGTGGGGCCCCGCTGGCCGCGGTAGCGCGACCCGTACTTGTCTGAGCCGTACGGGTGCGCGGCAGGGGAAGAGAGGCGGAAGAAGCACAGTTGCCCGATCTTCATGCCCGGCCACAGGTTGATGGGCAACGTGGCCATGTTGGACAGCTCGAGCGTGACGTTGCCCTCGAAGCCTGGGTCAATGAACCCTGCAGTGGAGTGAGTGAGTAGACCCAGGCGGCCTAGTGACGACTTGCCTTCCAGGCGTGCAGCGATGTCGTCGGGAAGCGTCACGGATTCGTAGGTGGACCCCAGCACGAACTCGCCGGGGTGCAGGACGAACGGGCCATCGCCATCAACCTCGACGAGGCGAGTCAGCTCGGGCTGCTCAGCCGCCGGGTCGATGGCCGCGTACTTGTGGTTGTCGAACACCCGGAAGAACTTGTCGAGACGCACGTCGATCGACGAGGGCTGGATCATCTCGGGGAGGTATGGGTCGAGGGCCACGCGGCCAGAGTCGAGTTCGGCCTGGATATCGCGATCGCTGAGCAGCATGGCTCGCATCCTATCGGCCAGGGCCTCGCATTGTTAGTCCCGTCCGAAGACTGGTGTGCGCGGTTCTTGGGCGAGGGACCGCTTGCGCCTAGGCTGTCCACCATGAAGGTCATCAGTGTGGTGGGCGCTCGGCCCCAGTTCGTGAAACTTGCTCCTGTGGCTCAGGCCATGGATGAGGCTGGCGTGGAGCACATCATCGTGCACACAGGTCAGCACTATGACGCCGACATGTCGGACGTGTTTTTTGATGGTTTGTCCATCCCCACGCCTGATGTGCACCTTGGGGTGGGATCCGGTTCGCACGCCACGCAGACGGGTGCCATGCTGGCTCAGCTCGAACCGGTATTCCAGGAACACCAGCCCGATTGGGTACTGGTGTATGGCGACACCAATTCGACGCTGGCTGCGGCCCTTGCGGCCGTCAAGATCCACATCCCGGTGGCCCACCTTGAGGCCGGTCTGCGGAGTTTTAACCGCCGTATGCCGGAGGAGCACAACCGCGTCATGACGGACCACTGCTCGGACCTGCTGTTGGCGCCTACTGATGTGGCGCGCGAACACCTCACCACTGAGGGCCTTGCGGAACGCACCGAGGTGGTGGGTGACGTGATGGTTGATGTGTGCTTCACGGTGCGCGACGCGGTTCTCGCGAAGGGTGCAGTGGACGAGGGCGAGCCGTATCTGCTGTCGACGATTCACCGCGCTGAGAACACCGACGATCCTGAGCGTTTGCGCACCATCATCGATGCCCTCGCTGACGCTCCCGTTCCGGTGCGGCTCCTGGCTCACCCGCGCTTGCGGGCAAAGGCGGAGGAGTTTGGTATCGCTCTTGACCGCGGTTCGATCGACGTGCGTACGCCCGTGCCGTATGCGGAGATGGTGACGTCAGTGCTGGGCTCGGTGGGTGTGGTGACTGACTCTGGTGGCTTGCAGAAGGAGGCGTACCTCCTGGACCGTCCGTGCACGACGTTGCGCACCGAGACCGAGTGGGTGGAAACCCTGCACGACGGATGGAACGTCCTGGTCGCGGACCCTGCGGACCTCGCTTCTGCACTCGCGCGTCCTCGACCTACTGCACCGCGTCAGGCACCGTACGGCGACGGTCACGCGGCTGTGGCCGCGGTTCAGGCGCTCGCTGCTCACCGCGCCGGAGCCTAAGGGCACGGACGCGTCGATACGCGAATGACGAAGGGGCAAGCGCGCTGGCGCTTGCCCCTTCGTCATGTGCAGGTGAATCTACTGGTTCTCGAGCAGGCGGATCACGCGGGTGGGGCTCGTCACGAACGGCGTTGACTTGCGCTTTTGAGCGAGCTTCCAGGCACCCAGCACCGCTGCCGGCTGGTCGACGTACACGTAGTCGGCGTCGTCGATGATGCGGCGTGCGGCGGCGTTGCTTTTCAGGAGCCGTGCCATGCGCCAGCGTGGTCCGCGCAGCGTCAGCCGCTCGGCCTTGGCTTTGTTCCACGGGCGGCGGCTCCGTCGCCGTGCTGCAACTCCGGCATCGAGTACGAGCGGCTTGGGATCGTCCTCGCGCCAGTGCGTGAGTGGGCCAAGGGTGATGATGGTGACCTCGTCGGCTCCCGCTTCGCGAAATTGGTCCACATAGGTCTGGAGGGCGCTGGAGCGTCGCAGTTCCATCGCGCTGAGGATGGCAACAGTGGTCACGCGGACACCTCCGTGGCAAGAGCGTCGATACGGGGGGCAAGTTGCGCGTCGCGCCGTAGCGCTTCACCGAACGTGAGCGCGGCGGCATAATCCTCGGCCGATGCCTGCTTGAGCTGGGTGACGGTCTCACCAAGCGTCGTGGCGATGGCCTCTGGCGTCACCTCCGGCACGGCGGTCCACAAGGGGTACTCGCGCAGCACATTGGAGGAGTCGTTGGTGGGGGCGTGAACGGAGATGATCGGTTTGCCTGTCGCGGCGTATTCGAAGACCTTGCCACTGGTGACGTAGCGGCCCTCGCCGAGCGCAAGCACAAGGGCGTCTTGCCGTGCGTAGAAATCGCGCACCTGGCCCTTGTGTACCTGACCCACAAACGTCACCCCTGCGTCGCGCGCGGCGTCGAGCACTGCGGCCAGGTCGCCACGGGGGGTCGCGAAGTATCCCAAGTAGCCGCCGACTTCGAGGGTCGCGTCTGCTGGGAGGTGGCCTTGTTCCTTGGCGAGAGTCCAGCCCTTCATGAGGGACTCGAGTGGAACCTTGGGGGTGATGGTGCCGAGGTAACCGAAGCGCATCGGCCCGTCTGCGGGAGGCGTCGCTGCTTCGCGCTCTCCAAACAACGCCGGGTCCCACCCGTTCATGACGACCTGCATCTTGTCTGCGGCGAAGGGGTATTCCTTCTGGTGCCACACGCGGATGGCGTCGTTGACGAACCAGGCCTCCTGCGCGGCCTCGAGGTAGCGCTTCTCGAGTCGTGCGACGCGAGACTTCTCGGGGAAGAGGTAGCCGCCATCGAACACGTCAAGACGCCAGCCGTCGCGGTAGTCCATGACGAACGGCACCCCAGCCTTGCGGTTCAGGTGATACGCGCCTTGGAAGTCGACGTTGGGGTTTGCTGTGGCGATCGTGAGATCCACCGGGTCTTCGGCATGCACCTTTTCTACGGCGTCTTCAAGCGCTCCGCGCCACTGCCCGTAGTTGTGCTCGGGGAAGGGGATGCGGTCCAGACGGCTGCGGATCCGGTTGTACGAGCGCGATCCGAGGTATGCACGTGCGCGAGAGAACTCTCGCACGTCGGTTTCCTGGGTAGCCCACGTAAACGGCACACGGACCACGTTGACACGTGGGTCGACGGCGTCGTTCATGGACATGTCGACGCCGATGTAGCGCTCATATGAGTCTTCGGGCGCAGCCAACACGGTCACTTTCCACCCGGCCTCAACAAAGGCGTTGGCGGTGGCGACAGCGCGGTACACGCCCCCGGTGCGGGCCGGGGCAAAGCCCCACGCGATATAAAGCAGATGCTTGGTCACGGTGAACCATTCTTGCACCCTTAGCGAACACGATGGGGATTGGGCGCCCGCCCGGTGGAGCGGGCCCTGGTCAGTTATGATTCCCGCCATGCCGAACCTTGTTGTCGTGACCCCGTGGTTCGCCACTCCTGACAGCCCATTTGCGGGCATTTTCGTGGCGCAGTGGACGCGCACTATGCACTGGGATCCAGCCGAGGTGACGATCATCCATCTCCACACGGTCGCGCCCGACGCCGATGCCACGGTGGAGCGCCGCACCACGGACCTCGGCACCGTGGTCCGGATCCCCATTCCGCTGGACCCCGCCACCTCACGCGTCGACGTCGCCAAGGCTCAGGCGCATGCCCTCGAGACTCAGGCACCGCCGGAGTACTACGCGGCCGAGGTGGTGCATGCCCACGTGGGAATGCCTACAGCGTGGGCTGTCACTCAGCATCCGCCAGCGGGTGCCCGCATCGTGACGATTGAACATGCGTCGTATTTGACGACGTTGATGAATCAGGACGCGACCCGCGCGATGTATGCGCAGATGCTCGATGGTTCTGCGTTGCATCTGGCTGCCGGGGAGCGCGAGGCTCGCATGCTTCGCTCCTACCTGCCCCAGCACTCACACAAGATCTTTGGCGTGGGAAACCCGGTGGACGACACGGCGTTCTTCCCGCGTGAGACTCCATCGACCCAACTTCAACATTGGCTTTACGCGGGGAACCTCATTCAGGCCAAGGGCATTAAGCGCGCTGTCGAGCTCTACATTGCGTGGCGTGACCGCCATCCTGACCGTGAGGGGTCCTTCACCCTCGTGGGCCAGGGTCCGGAACAAGAGGTCGTTGAGGATTTGGCACGTAAGAGCGCATGGGCGGACGAGATTCGCTGTGTTGGCTCGAGGACCTCTCAAGAACTTGGCGACATGATGCGCCAGGCCGATGTTCTGGTCCATTTGTCGCACAAGGAAACGTTTGGTTTGACGGTCGTGGAAGCGGCGATGTGTGGAACCCCGGTGGTGACGACAGCGTGCGGTGGGCCCGAGGACACTCTTGCAATCGCAGTGGCTACTGGGCGTGCTCGTATTCTTGAGGTGACACCTGAGGACGATGATCTCGATGCCCTCGACGACCTTGCGGGTGAACTCGCGGACAGCGACGATTCGGCGGCCGTGAACCTGCGTGAGCGCTACGGCGCTCACGCGTTTGGCGAGAGGCTTCAGCGAGCATCGGCCGGTGGGGATTTCTTTCAGTCTGCGGGGCGTGAGCCACGGGTGACGGTCGTGTCGACCTCCAGCAAAGGCAATCGGCTTGCACAGCAGATGTCTGCACTGATCCTCGATTCCCATGCCCAGCCGGTAGTGGTGATGCAGCCCAAGGCCGCGCTCGACGCACTGGACCCGCGCGCTCTGTGCGTCGATCTGACAGGGCTTGGTACTGCACCCGGTGCCGGCGCGTATCTGACGGTGGGCTACGTGGTTCCCGTTCTTGCGGTCGGCATGCCTGTGCGGTGGATTGCCGCGCGTGCAGGCAAGGCCCCAGGGGCTGTGGGCAAGGTCGCGCGCGGTGTCCGCCGTAAGGCCGGCTTGAGTGTGGGCAATGCGAAAGCGAAGCGCAGGGCCCTGAAATCTCAACCCTCGGGGATCGCTGGTCCCTTCCGTCTGGTGAGTGCGCCAGTCGGACACGCCGTTGCGGCCGTCGCCCCAGAATCTTTGACGGATGGTGCCCGCTGGATGGCATGCGATGGACCTGCCGAACGATTGCTGGCTGCTTTGGAAAAGCAGCATGGCTTCCAGGCGGAACGCATTCTCCCCAGTGCGCGGGCTGTGGTTGACGTGACGGTGGGTAGCTAAGTCCGTCCCCCACGAATCACGCACACATCTCTGCGCGCAGCGCTGGTGTTGTCTCCGCGCCGCCGCCTGTTGAGTATCCTCGGAACAAGCGCTGGAAGGGTTGGTGGTTGAGCTGCGTGACGCGACAGGCACGCCGCAGTCATCGGCGACCCCGATGTCTGCCGACATCAGCATCGTGACCTCCGGACACGACATCGCCGATGCGCGTCTCCACCGCCACGTTGCCGCTCTCCGCGAGCAGGGATTCACCGTCGAGGTTCTTGCGCTGGGTCACGCGGAAGACGCGCCCCACGGCGTGGTTAGGGCCGTGACACGCGCGCGTCCTTCTTTGTGGAAGCGGGTGGCGTTGGCGCGCGAGTATGCCCGTCAGGCCATCGGCGATGTCCTCATCTCTCTGGATCCCGAGAGCGCCTTCATGTGCCGGAGCGTGGCCCGAAAATCGGGCAAGCGCTTTGTGGCTGATGTGCACGAAGACTATGTGGCCGTGCTCTCTGACCGCACCTGGTCCAAGGGAGTGGCTCGCTGGGGTGGTTCGCTTCTGGCGCGTCTGGGGAACCGGGCAGCGGCCAACGCGGATCTGACTGTCGTGGCAGACATCCATTTGATGACTGAGGTGCCGGACCGTGTGGTGGTGCGCAACGTGCCCAACTTGCCTGCGCCTGCCACCCGGGACCCGCAACCGCGTGCCGTCTATGTTGGTGACCTCCGCCGTAGCCGTGGGCTCTTCGACATGCTCGATGTGGTGGAGCAATGTCCCCACTGGGAACTGGACCTCGTGGGGCCCGTTGCCCCGCAGGATGCGCCCCTGGCTCATGAGCGTGTTGCCGCGCTCGATGGTCGCGTCAGGATCCACGGACGAATGCGGCCTGATGCGTCGTGGGCATTGGCCGATGGGGCCTGGGTTGGCTTCAGCCTGTTGCACGACACCCCGGCTTTTAGGGATGCTGCCCCGTCCAAGATTTATGAGTACCTGGCTCACGGCATTCCCGTGGTCGCAACGGACCTGCCCGTGCAGGCCGGCATCGTGAATGATGCGGGCGCGGGCGTGGTCGTGACCGACATCGCGGGCAGTGTGGCAGCGCTGAAGAGTTGGGAGGCCGCTCCGGATGCGCACGAAACTTGTATTCACAACGCGGTCGATTGGGTCGCGAACGCCCCTCAATACGCTGAGGGAAGCGTCCGTTTGGCCGAGGCTATGGTGACGTTGCTGGGCCGTGACTCATGAAGCTTGTGGTGGTCACTCCCTGGTTTCCTGACGAGGAGCGGCCGTACACCGGTGTTTTTGTGCGCCAGTGGACCGCAGCAATGGCGTTGCCGGCTCACGACGTCACCATTGTTCACTGCCTCGACGTAGCACCCGGAACAGATGCCGCCGTGGTCACTGAAGCGCATGACTGGGGCACGCTCGTTCGCGTGCCTGTCGCCCACGAGCCGTCCCTGCCTCGCGCCGCGACCGCCACGCGACACCGTGAGGAGCTCACACGTCACGTGTTGCCGCTCCTCGAAGCGGCGGACGTTATCCATGCCCACGTTGGTATGCCGTCGGGTGCTGCCGTGGCCTCTCTCGTCGCACCCCACCAGCGCTTCCTCACCATTGAACACGCGACATACTTGCCCACCCTGCTTGCCCACCCCACCGCTGCACAGGCCTACCGGGACATGCTTGAGGCGACCGACCAGCACCTCGTTGTGGGTGAAGACACCGCACGGATGGTGAGAGACCGTTTCCCCGACCTACGTGAGCGCGTGGCCGCCGTCGGCAATCCCGTGGATACAGATGTGTTCCGCCTGCGGGATCAGCCCGTCGGCGCACTCGACCGGTGGCTTTACGTCGGTAACTTCATTGAACGCAAGGGCGTGCACACCCTCGTTGAGGCGTTCATTGAGGCCCACCAGCGTGCCCCTGAGCGCCCACTGAGACTCACTCTCGTGGGGTCAGGGCCGCTGGAAGAGACACTGCGGGCACGCATCGCTCAGGCAGGGATCTCCGACGTCGTGGACTTCCCAGGACCGCTGACGCCCTCCCAGGTTGCGGACACCATGCGGCAACACGATGTCCTGGTGCATCTGTCGCAGTTCGAGACGTTTGGGCTCACCGTCGTTGAAGCCGTCGCGACGGGGCTGCCGGTCATCGTCACCGCATGTGCCGGGCCAGAAGAGACGCTCCGTGCGCCAGCGCGCCACGGGCAAGCGGTCCTGGTGCCGCTCGACGCGGACGCGAACGTCGTGGCAGATGCCTGGCAGGACATCGACGCGCGCCACCGTGACGCTGAGGCCGCACGGGCCGATGTCGTGGCGGCCTTCGGTGTCACGGCCTTTGGTGAACGTGTACGGCGCGCCTCAGAGGGCTTCCCGTTCCGCGCGGTGCCCCCGGCTCCTACCGCGGATCACGTCATTGTGGTGGCCGTGACCGACGACGCCTCACACGAAGTGCGGTACGTGGTTCCCGAATTGGTCCGTGCCGGCGTCCCCACCCTGGTGGGCGTGACCGGGTCGAGCGCCATGGCAATGCTTGACCCCGGTGCACACGGGATCGACCTCGCCCGCTCGTGGAACTCCGTTACCCGCATCCACGTGGAGTCCGCGCTCGCGGACGCTCTGCCAGGTTCCGGTGCCGCAGTGGCGTCAGGTGTGGCTCGGCTGGTGGGACGCAACGCCAAGGCCGTTGAGCGCTACACCGTGGGTGCGGAACGCTGGATCGCGCGGATTGAACGCGGCTGGAAGCGCCGGCGGTCGGGGCGCCGCGCCGTCCTCGCGGAGACCGCGGCAGCCGATCCGGGAGTGCAGAGCGCCGTCAGCGACAAGGTTTCCGCGGCGCTTGCGGGCCGAGCGCCCGCACTTGTTGTCGCGGCAGGCGAGGAAAGTGTGCCGCTCGCGCTCGCGGTGGCGGACACCTGCGGCGCGACAGTGGTCGACCTCGCTCGCCTCGAGCAGTGGCTACGCGACTTGGGAACCGGACCAGCTGACGGAACCCCCACTGTCACCTAGAAGGTGCGCAACTGTCACCTAGACGGTGCGAACCCCAATGCTTGACTGAGTCGCCGTGCGGTCTCTTTCCCGTCGTGCCAACGCAACGCATAGTCACGTGCACGCGCGGCGAGTTCACGAGGTGCCGCGGGGACGTCACTCCACTCGTGGAGACGGTCTGCGAGCTCTGCTGGGGTGGTGGCCGCGATCGGGAGCTCTTCCCCAGTCTCACGCCGCACCGCGTCGCGCAATGGTTCCCCAGCGAGCGCCACGACCGCACGTCCGGCGAACATCGCCTCAACGGCCGCCACGCCGTACAGGTTCAGGCGGAACTGGTCCGCGACAACATCGGCCCTCTCCACCGCAGCGGGCACCTCTGAGGCGTCCATGCGACCAGGCGTCAGCCACGAGACACGTTCCGGGTCAAGGGACTCAACCGCGATGCCCAGATCATGGGTGCCTTTAATCCACGGATTTGACGGCAAATGCAGCACGCGCAAGGGCCGTTCACACGCTGCCGGCGTCAGCGCAGTCCACGGTGCGGGATCAACCACGACGGGGACCCACGTGCCATGCGGCACATGCGCGGCCAAGTCAGGGGTGGTGAACAGTTGCGGGCCCTCCCACGCCTCCGCCAGTGCATGGTTGCGGCGTGCGCGAGCTTGCAGTGCGGCGATGTGGCCGCGGCGGCTCGTGTCATGGAACGGGGAGTGCGGGTTCGCTGGTGCATCAATGCTCGGCTGACGGATATCCGTCCCGTGCCACAGCATCGCCACCGTGACGCCCCTGTCAGCGAGCGCTCGTGCCTCTGCCAACGGATCGAAGCCCAAGAGCGGACCAAAGAGCGGCCGCCCCGATTCCATCACCACATGTGTGAAGTGGGTGGCCACATCATCAAAGACGCGCCGATGCCACGCGGCGGGCAGGCCCGCAATGTCCCGCGGGCTCGTGTGGGTACTCGGAAACGCAAAGCCACTCCCGGCGGTGTGTGTCCACGTTTCTGCTGCGACGTTGGGGTGCCGACTGTTCAGCGCGTGCGCCCACGCGGCACCTTGGCCAGCAAAGTTTGCCGGGGCAATCAGGAGCCGATGCTGAGCGTCGCTGACAGGAACACCGGCCCACGGGGATGCTGCGGTGCGCGCTCGTCGCCTCATGGGCCGCCATCGGATGGTCTCGATGACACGGTTGAGGCGCGGGCCTGCACCGTATTGGATGGCCCGGACGCGACCCTTCAGGTTGGCGCCGCTCACGGCCGCTGCGCGAACCGTTCCACGAGGTCACCGTTTCCACCGATGACGAGGAGGTCGTTGGCGTGGATCACGGTCTCTTTGGAGCCGTACTCAAAGTCCTCGCCGGGGCTCATGACACCAATCACCTGAATGCCGTAGCGCTCCCGCAGGTTGAGCTCACGGAGCGTGAAGTTGTGCGTCTCCTTGGGAGGGCTCATCTTCACAATCGTGAAGCCCTCGTCGATCTCGATGTAGTCCAGCATGCGGCCGCCGACGGAGTGGGCAACGCGAACGCCAGCATCGGACTCGGGGAGCACGATGTGGTGGGCGCCGATGCGGCGCAGGATGCGAGCGTGCTCGTCGGAGATGGCCTTGGCCCAGATCTCCGGCATGCCGATGTCCACGAGGTTTCCCGTGATCAGCACGGAAGCTTCAAGGCTGGTACCGACACCCACCACAGCCGCCGAGAACTCCTTGGCGCCGATCTGTTCGAGTGCGCGGGGGTCAGCGGCATCGGCTTCCACCACGGGGATGCGCTTTGCGAAGCGCTCCACAAGGTCGGGATCGCGTTCAATCGCCAACACCTCAACATCCATGGCATCCAAGTTGTCCGCCAGGGCAGAGCCGAACCGGCCCAGGCCAATGACGAGGACGCCTGACGCGGTGGAATCGTTGCTAGCCAATGATCGGCCTTTCTGACGGGTAGCGAATAACGCGGCGGTGCTTGTTCAACGCTAGCGCTGCCGCCATGGTCATGGATCCCACACGCCCCACATACATGAGCACAATGAGCGTCGTTTTGGCATCGTCGGGCAAGTCTGCGGTGATGCCCGTCGACAATCCGCATGTCGCGTATGCCGAGATCACCTCGTACAGCGACCGGTCCAGCGGGATGTCCGTCTGCGCCATGAAGATGCCGGTACCGATGATCACCACGGCGATTCCGATCATCGTGATTGCCACTGCTCCGCGCAGCACCTCGGTGCCGATGCGCTTGCCAAACGCTTCCATGTCGCGGCGTCCACGCGCCTCGGCCACGATGGCGAGGAGCAGCACCGCGACGGTGGTGACGCGGATACCGCCTGCAGTTGATCCAGAGCCGCCGCCAATGAACATCAAGACGTCCTCGAGGAGCCACGTCTGTTCACGGGCATCGCCGATGTCAAAGGACGCGAAACCGCCTGAGCGTTGATTGATCGACTGGAAGAACAGGTTGCCCGCGGTCTCAGCGGCGCTGTGGTCACCCAACGTCTTGGGGTTCGACCATTCAAAGATAGCGAGCAGGCCTGCGGAGATCACTGCGAGTGCGCTGACCATGACCAGCGTGAGCTTGGTGTGGAGTGACCAGGTGCGGGGGCGTCGCCAGTGGCGGATCAGGTTCAGGTAGACCGGATAGCCCAGTCCACCAATGAAGACACCGAGTCCGATCGGTACGAGGATCCAGAAGTCATGCGAGTACGGGTAGAGGCCCACCGGATCTGGTGTGAACCCTGCGTTGTTGAATGCGGAGATGCCGTAGAACACGGAGTAGCCGAGTGATTTCCAGAATCCGTAGTCGAGCATCAGGTAGCGGGGGAACAGCACCGCGGCAATGATGAACTCCACGGAGAACGACACGATCATCACGGTGCGCAGCATCGAGCGGAGGTCGCCGAGGCCGGTGGCACGGGCTTCCTCCGCGGCGAGGAGGCGCTGAGTGAGGCCTAGGCGCCGCGATACGGCGAGACCGATGATCGAGGCGAGCGTCATGATGCCGAGCCCGCCGACCTTGATTCCGGTCGCGATGATGGTCAAACCCCAGGGGGACCAGTAGGTGCCGGTGTCGACGGTGACGAGTCCGGTCACACACACGGCCGATGTTGCGGTGAACAAGGCGTCGATGAAGGGTGCGCGTGTGCCGGAGGTGGTCGCGGCTGGCAGCGACAGGAGGGCTGTGAACAGGAAAATGACGAGCCCGAAGGATGCGAGGGCGAGGCGGGAGGGAGAGCGAAGTGCGGCGTGGCCGAACCATTCAGCCCACCTTTTGCGCAACGAGGCCTCGCGCAGCGATTCCATGCATCTCCTCACGAGTGCCCCGGAAAATGGGCACTTGATGAACTTACCGCGACGGCTGTTTTCCCGTCACCCTCATCATCGGCATCTTTCACACTCTTCACAACTGTCACTTCTGCCCCTACAGTAGAGGGAGGGTTCGGCCGATACACCTGCCGGATGGGTTGACGAGGGAGAATAGGACTTCATGGCAGACAACGGCGGTTCCCGGACAACGTTCCTGACTGTGGCCGAAGTGGCCGAGTTGTTACGTGTGTCTCGGATGACTGTGTACCGGTGGGTACATGCAGGTGAAATCCCGGCTGTTCAGTTCGGACGCTCCTATCGCGTGCCCCGTGCAGCGGTGGATAAGTTCATGGAAGAAGCCGGTTTCGCAGGGGGCTACGACATCGCGGACGACGACCGCCGCTCAGGCACGGTAGGATAAACCCTTGTCTGTCGCGTCCAGCGCGTACTGGACGCCGAAAGCACACTGATCGATTCGAGGTAGGTTCCGTGGGATCCGTCATCAAGAAGCGCCGCAAGCGTATGTCGAAGAAGAAGCACCGCAAGCTGCTTCGTAAGACTCGCCACCAGCGTCGCAACAAGAAGTAGTACGGTCCGGCCCAACGCCGGACACAGAGAAAGCCCGTGTCACCTGATGGTGGCGCGGGCTTTGTCATGTCTGAGGGTCTTGACGCTGCCTGCACAGGGGGCAGGCCTCCGCCATGTGGTGAGACCGCGTTGCGACATAGGTGTGTGTGAAGCCCGCGACCGGTTCGCCGGGCGAAGGCCCGGTGGCTGAGGGCTGGCGCACGCTCTGAGGTCACGAATTTTGGGCTCACGGCAGTGCTCGGGCTGGGTGCCGCTGTAACTTACATACCGGCTGTCAGTTCTTGTAGTAGCCTGTCGCCAGGACCACGAGCGACGGCTGGTTTACCAGCAGCGCTTGTTGGTCGAGGGGGTTGCGGGGCGTCAAGCAGTCGTACTGCGTGTTCACGGTGACCAAGCCGTCATCGATCTCGCCGAGAGGTAGACAGAAAAATGCTCGCAACCGCGTTGATGCGTCTCGGTACTGTGCCGCTTCTAGTGATCTCGCTTGCCGCTTGCTCATCATCGTCTGGGGAGGCGGGTACCTTCAACCCCCCCAGCATGGAGCAGCTCGCGTCCGAGGCCGAAGGCAAGGGACACGACTTTCAAGCCGATGCCCTGAGCGATGGTGAGGTTACACTCGCCGAGTATGACGAGGCGCATCGACGCGGTTTGGCCTGTCTTACAGATGCTGGCCTGACGCATAGCGAACCGGTGCGCAATCGTGTGGACGGCTTCCGGTGGACATACGACGTCTCCTGGGAAGGGATGTCCGATGCGGATGGAAACGCCGCTTACGAGGCGTGCTTTAACGATTCTCTCGGGGAGATAGAGCTGGCGATGGCCTCTTGGGGCGAGTACAACACCGATGCCGCGCTGTTGGCCGCGACCGAAGAGTGTGTCGCGGACACGGGAATCGTCGTCGACCGCGAGGGAATCCATAACCATCGAGAACTATTGCTCGCCGGCGCTGATCAGGGCCTCACCATGGAGGTCGTGTTGAACTGCGTGCAAATGAGTGCCGAGCGCCTGTATCCAACAGAAGACTATGTACTCACGTTTTAACCGACGCGGTTCGGCGGCGCGGAGCCGCTCGGCGTACCTTGCCACGATGGGCCTGCTCATCGCCGCCCTTGTTGCCCCCGTAGCGATGCTCGCGCTCGCGTCCGTTGCCGCGCTACGGACCTACGAGGGCGGCGAGACCGAGCCATCTACCGCCTCTTGGGCTTGAGCCGCGCAGACGTGGCCGGTATGGCGATCGTGGACACCGTGACGTTCATCGCGATCCCCTGGCTCTCTGCGAGTGCGGCTGTCACGTTGTGGGCAACGAGCCGCGGTGTCCCACTAGAGTCATTGGCCAGCGGCACAATTGGCGCCACAAGTATGTTGGTGGCGGTCGTGATACTGGGTCAAGCGCTGTGGTGGGCGGCGGGACGCAACCGCCACCAGTTTGCGCCAGAGGGGTAGCGATGAAGCGGTGGTTCTGGGTCATTGTGATGGCCGTGATGGGGTTTGTGATCGTGGCGGACTGGATTGTGTTCACCCTCAATGTCCAGTCCAGTGGCCACAACACAGCGAACGCCCAGTACTTCATTTTGCGTTTGCCGTTCACGATCATTTACCTGGCCGTGATCTGGCGCCTAGTGCGCAATGTCCAGCCCGCCGTGGACCCGGATCCAGAGCCCGAGGCGCGTGGTGAGACGCGGCTCGATGTGATGCAGCGTCGAGGGCGCTTGGATGCGTGGTCGGCCGATGCCGTGGACCCCTGGGCTGAGCGCGACGTCCCGCCGGATGGCCGTGGCCCCTCACCCCATAGCGACGGCCGCACGCCTCAGTAGGCACTGAGTGCTACATTCCGCGCAAAAGTGACCGCCAGTGCCTACTCAGGCGGGAGCGGCGGTGGCGCGTGAGTGGCGCGGCGAGGAGGCGTGCGGCTAGAGGTGCGTCGCTTGGTCGTCGTGAACCGACGCCTTCTTCTCGGAACGCCCTAGGGCGCCCTTCAGCGTAGCCTTCACGCCGCGCCCCACGGCAACGGTCGCCCACACTGCACCGGCCGCTGAAGCCCGCATCAAGCCCTGGCGTCCATTCTTGCGGCGCTTGCGGAACTCCTTGACTTCCCAACCGCGTTGCGAGGCCAGGTTGCGCAGTTTGCTGTCCGGGTTGATGGCGCAGGGGTTGCCCACCGATTCCAGCATCGGCCCGTCGTTGATGGAGTCGCCGTACGCGTAACTCTTGCTGAGATCGAATCCGCGCTCCTCGGCAAGAGCGTGTACAGCGGTGGCTTTGGCCTCGCGATGAAGCATCTCGCCTTTGAGGCGGCCGGTGTAGTGGCCGTCCACGTGTTCGGCTTGTGATCCCTGTGCGCCGGTTGCTCCGAGGCGCTTGGCGATGATGGTGCCGACTTCTTGCGGTGCCGTGGTGATGAACCACACTTCACGGCCGGCGCTCAGGTGCTCGTCGATGAGCGCCCGCGTGCCGGGAAAGATGCGTGACACCAGAACTTCGTCGTAGACCTCTTCGGCGACTGCCACCATTTCGGCAACGGTCCAGCCCTTGATGATCGAGAGGGCTTCTTCGCGCAGGCTATTGATTTGGTCGCGGTTTTCGCCCAACAGAACGTAGCGGGTTTGTTCCCAGGCAAACCGGAGTACGTCATGTGCGCGGAAGAATCCGTGGCGCTGAAGGCCGCGTGCGAGGTGGTAGGACGTGGCTCCACGAATCACCGTGTTGTCGACATCAAAAAATGCCGCGGCACGGGAGTCCTGAGAGGGGGAGTCGGACGTCACCGTCCCACTCTAGCGACCTTGTGCTCGCTGCTGAACGTACCCTGGGGATATGGCTCCACGCGTCATCTTGTATTCACGTCCAGGCTGTCACTTGTGTGACGATGCGCGCGCGACGGTCCGTTCCGTGTGTGCACAACGCAAGGTTGTATGGGATGAGGTCGACATCTCGGCCGATGCCGCATTGACGTCCGCGTATGGTGAGCAGATTCCTGTGGTGGCAGTTGACGGCGAGGTCGTGGGGTTTTGGCGCATTGACGCAGAGCGATTGAAGCGCGCGTTATAGCATCTGTCCGGTTTGGGTGACAATAGGGCGCATGCCTGTAGTCCATTTGCTTCGCCACGGCCATGTCCACAATCCGGACAAGGTTCTGTATGGCCGCCTCCCGCAGTTCCGTCTGTCCGATGCCGGTCAGGCGATGGCACAGGCGGTGGCCGATGATTTGGTCGCGCGTGAGGTTCCCGTGGGGCGCATCATTGCATCGCCACTGCAGCGTGCTCAGGAGACTGCTGCGCCCATCGCGAAGGCTTTTGACCTGGACATCGCTACTGAGGAACGCATCATTGAAGCGGGCAATGAGTTCGCTGGCCGGGTCCTCACTCGTGGCGCTCGCGACTTTATGCACCCGCGTGACTGGTGGAAGCTGCGTAATCCGTGGAAGCCGTCGTGGGGTGAGCCGTACAAGGAGCAGCAGGCGCGAATGTGGTCTGCGGTGCGCGATGCCGCTGAGGCGAATCCCGACTCTGACACCGTCATGGTGAGCCACCAGTTGCCGATTTGGGTGACGCGGTGCTCGTTTGAGGGCCGGTCGATGTTCCATGACCCGCGTTCGCGCGAGTGTGGTTTGGCGTCGTTGACGAGCTTCACCATGGAGGACGGAATCCCTGTGTCGATGACATACCGGGAGCCCGCGGCGCACATTGAGGTGCCCAAGTGAAGCGCAGTGCCCGCCTGGTGGTGCTGGGCGCGATCATTCTTGCGGTGGTGTTGTGGCTGGCCGCTTGTGCTCCTGGTGATATCGCGGAATCGCCTGGCTATGTGTCGGGGGATGGCACTGTCACGGAGTGGGACAAGGATGCACGTAGTGAGCCGCTGCATTTGATGGGCACCGACTATGACGGCAATGAGGTCGACACTGCCGACTATGCGGGCCAAGTGGTGCTGGTGAACACGTGGTACGCCTCGTGCCCGCCGTGCCGTGCGGAGGCGCCTGAGTTGGTGGAGTTGGACGCTCGTGACGACGTGCAGTTGATCGGTGTGAACAGCCGGGACGATGCCGCGACGGCTCAAGCCTTCGAACGCACCTTTGATGTGGAGTATCCGAGCATTGACGACGCGAGTGGTCAGGCTGTAGCTCAGATGCAGGGGCTGGTGTCGATCAACGCGGTGCCGACGACCCTGATTTTGGACCCTGAGGGCCGCGTGGCGGCTCGTGTCGTGGGGCGCGTTGAGGCGTCGACGTTGAGTGCCCTCGTCGATGGGGCTGCTGAGTGATTCAGTCCATCGGTTCGGAGTTTGCCTCGACGGTTTTGTCGGGTTCACTCCTGCTTGCTATCCCCATCGCCATGCTTGCCGGCCTGGTGAGTTTCGCGTCCCCGTGCGTGGTGCCGTTGGTGCCTGGCTATCTGGGGTATGTCTCGGGGATGGCGGGAGCCGATGCTGGGGGCAAGAAGTCTCGCCCTCGCTTGGTGTTGGGGGTCCTGCTGTTTATTGCTGGATTCTCTGCCGTTTTTGTGACGCTGGCGATTGTGGTGTCTGCGGCGGGGGCTGCCTTCGAGGCGCAGATCGACATCATCACGCGCGTCCTCGGTGTCCTCGTGATCTTGATGGGTTTGGCGTTCATGGGTGCGGTGCCGTTCTTGCAGAACGAACGCCGCCTCCATGTGAGCCCGAAGGCTGGGCTCGCGGGGGCGCCGCTGTTGGGCATCGTCTTTGGTTTGGGTTGGGCACCGTGCATTGGCCCGACGCTCTCGGCGGTGATCACTCTCGGACTCACCGAAGGCACGGTGGGCCGCGGAGCGCTTTTGGCCGTGGCGTACTGCTTGGGGCTCGGTCTGCCGTTTCTTGCCCTCGCCGTGTGGTTTGAGCGCTCAGGCAAGGTTCTTGCCTGGCTGCGCAAGCATCGGCGCGGCTTGCAGATCTTTGGTGGAGCGATGCTGGTGATTTTGGGTGTGATGCTGGTCACTGGCCTGTGGGGGGCGCTGACGGGGGAACTGCAGGGCTGGATTGATGGATTCTGGGTGGCAATCTAATGGCACGTCTGAAAATCGATAACTACGCGTATCGCGAGGTTCCACGCCTAGGTGTCTCTGGCTGGCTGCGGTGGACCTGGCGCCAGGTGACGTCGATGCGCGTCGCACTGATTCTGCTGATCCTGTTGGCGCTTGCGGCCATTCCGGGCTCAGTGTTGCCGCAGTGGCCACAGAACGCGGGGGACACGCAGGCGTTCATTGATGCGAACCCATTCTGGGGGCCGCTCCTGGACGCCACCGGCTTTCTTGACGTCTTTGGGTCAGCCTGGTTCACCGCGATCTACTTGCTGCTGTTCGCTTCACTGATTGGCTGCATCGTTCCCCGGATCGGGGTGTATTGGCGGGAACTGCACGAGCCCGTTGCGGAAGCACCGAGCCGCCTCGACCGTTACGAACCCCAGGACTTCCCCGCGCCCGAGGGCGCGCGCGTGGCGATCGCGTCCATCGGCTCTGTGCTGACACCCGACACCTGGTCGTGGCAGAAGTCCCAGACTCCCACGTCGGCAGCGACCGAAGCCGAGGCGGCGTCGGAGGACGACGCTCAGCGGAGCGGGCGCAAGTGGAGCCGCCCCCGGTGGTGGAGCTGGCTCGTTGACTACCGGGTGCGCGTGGATGAGCGGCCTCGGCGTACAGACGATGCGAAGCGTGAGCTGGCGCTGTCTGCCCACAAGGGGCACATTCGGGAACTTGGCAACTTGCTGTTCCACGTGTCGTTGATCGGAATTTTGTTGGCTGTCGCTGCTGGGTCGTTGCTGACGTACCGAGGTCAGGCACTCATCGTAGAAGGCGACTCCTTCACGAATGCTGTGGTCGCATACGACTCGTACGAGTCTGGCGCACTGTTTGACGAGAACCAGTTGGATCCCTGGATCCTGTCGCTGGATGAGTTCGACGCGACTTTTAGTGCGGACGGCACTCCGCAGAACTTCACCGCGCATGGCACCCTCATCGAGCCCGGCTTTGTGGGCCGTGAAGTCGAGGCCGAGGTCAACCGCCCTATCCAAGTTGATGGCGCCAAGATCTACCTTCAAGGCAACGGCTATGCGCCGCGCTTTACTGTGACGGACTCGAACGGCGAGGTGGCCTTCGAAGGCGCGGTGCCGTTCCTACCCCAAGACACCGTGTACACCTCGACAGGGGTGCTCAAGGTTCCGGATGTTTCCGAGGGCGAGCAACTGGGTTTCAAAGCCACTTTGCTGCCCACGGAAGTGATGGCAGAGACGGGCCCAATCTCGGGGCACCCGCAGTTGACGAACCCGGTGATCTACTTGCAGGCGTACACCGGTGACCTTGGCCTGGACAGCGGTGTGCCGCAGAACGTCTACCAACTTGACGAGTCTCAGCTCAGCCCTGTGCGTGGGGACAACGGAGACCCGCTCCTGGTCCGCATGGAAATGGGTGACACCATCACGCTGCCCGATGGCTTAGGCACCGTGACGTGGGAGTCAACGCCCCGATTCGCGGCCTTCGACTTGCGTCGCGACCCCTCGCTGCCATGGTTGCTAGCCGCATCGATCGGCTCCCTCATTGGTCTGTCGATGAGCCTGTTTGGTGCACGCAGACGGCTCTGGTTCGTGGCACCCCTGAACCCTGGCGCGGGGCAGAAGACTACAGTGGTGACCGCTGCCGCGTGGGCTCCGGCCCACGACCAAGGCGTGCGTGAAGAACGTGACCGCATCATCGAGGCCGCCCTAGGCCGCCCGACGAGTGAAGCCCCATCCCCGGAGGAATCATGACCGCCCAGGAACTCAGTTGGCTCGCACTCTGGGGTGCGACTGCGCTGTACGCCATTGCGATGGTGGCGTCTGCCGTACACCTGGCACGTGTGGCCGACGCACGCGTCGCCGCCAAGAAGCAAGCCGATGGTGCGGTCACCTCTGAGGGCGACTCAGCCACGGCATCGGCCGGTTCCACCTCCACCGTGACCTCAACGGGCACAGTGACGGTGAACGACCGCGCGCGAGGCATCGCCCGAGCCACCACGCTCATTGGTGCGATCTTGCAGGGTGTGGGCGTCGTGGCCCGCGGTATCGAGTCAGGACACGTGCCGTGGTCAACGATGTACGAATACACGATCACCGGTACGTGGGTTGCTGTTGTGGTGTTCCTCATCGTGCAACGCAAGCGCGACGTGTCCTACCTGGCGCCCGGCGTCACAGGATTCGCGACCATCGCCCTGGGACTGGGCCTGACCGTGCTGTACGCACAGTCCACCGGATTGCAGCCTGCGCTCCAGAGCTTCTGGCTTGTTATTCACGTCTCGATCGCGATCATCGCGACGGGAATCTTCACCGTGGGTGCGGTAGCAACCGTGCTGCAACTGTTCCGCGACTACCGCGACAGTGACACGCAATGGCTCCAACGGTGGAAGTGGCTTGAGGCCACGCCGCCTGCGGACAAGCTCGAGGCGCTGGCATTCCGCCTGCACGCCGTGGGTTTCGTGCTGTGGACCTTCACCGTCATGGCTGGCGCGGTGTGGGCAGAGCACGCCTGGGGCCGCTACTGGGGGTGGGACCCCAAGGAGGTCTGGTCCTTCGTCATCTGGGTGATCTACGCCGCCTACCTGCACGCCCGCACCACTCAAGGCTGGGCCGGACGCCGCAGCGCGTACCTGGCGTTGATTGGCTTCGTTGCGCTCATCATGAACTTCACGGTGGTGAACCTCGTGTTCCAGGGCCTGCACTCGTACGCGGGGGTGTAGTTCGCGATGAAGATTGCGTTCGTTCTGGACGATTCGATTGACCGTCCTGACGGCGTTCAGCAGTACGTGCTGACGCTCGGCGCGTTCATGGAACGCGCGGGTCATGAGGTCCATTACGTGTGCTCGGATGCGACGCGCACCGATGTACGGGTGCATTCGCTCGCACGCAACACCGGCGTGCGGTTTAACGGCAACGATCTGCGCGTGCCACTTCCCACGTCCCGGACGGCATTGCGTGTGTTCTTGGACCAGCAGCGCTTTGACGTGATCCATGTGCAGATCCCACATTCGCCGCTGTTTGCGTCCCGCGTGGTTGATGAGGCTCGAGCGATCCAGGGGCGCTCGGTGCGGATCGTCGGCACGTTCCACATCTTGCCCGACGGCACCGTGTCCGAATATGGCACGCGTGCGCTGGGCTGGCTGCAGCGCAACAACCTGCGCAAGTTTGACGAGTTCTGTGCCGTGTCACAGCCAGCCGCCGAGTTTGCGCAGCGCTCCTTTGGCATCACGCCACAGGTGATTCCGTGCTCGATCGACACCTCGTTGTTTGCGGATGCCGTGCCTGCCGAGCGGGACAGCGATCGCCTCCGCATCACGTTCCTGGGACGCCTTGTTGAACGCAAAGGTGCCGCAGAGTTGATCGCGGCGCTCGCGGCATTGCCGGTGGAGTTGAGAGATCGGCTTGAGGTCCGCATTGGCGGCAAAGGGCCGATGCTCGAGTTGCTTCAGACGTCGGTCGCTCAGTCTGCACTGCGTGACATTGTGACGTTCGATGGGTTCGTGTCCGAGGAGGACAAGCCCGGCTACTACGCGAGTGCTGACATCGCGGCTTTTCCCGCGACCGGCGGTGAGAGCTTTGGCATTGTGCTGATCGAGGCGATGGCATCGGGCGCGGGGGTCGTGTTTGGTGGCGCGAATCCGGGCTATCTCACCGTGTTGGGTGACCGGCCCGAAGTGTCTGTCGATGCGCGGGACACGACGGCATTCAGTGCGGCGCTTGCGCGGCTGATCGAGGACGATGCGTTGCGTGCGGAGCTTCACGCTGAGCAGGCTGAACGCGTCATGCGCTTTGACGTTGAGACTGTGGGCGCACAGATCCTGGAGCTCTACGCCGCCTGATGCTGCGCCACCCCGGACAGTTTGAACCAGCGCCGCCCGCCCCGACAGCGGCACCCCCTGACAGTTTGAACCAAAGGTGCGTCCCTGGCCCGGCGTGGCGCGTTTGACCGAGTCGCTCTAGCGGCGTGTCGGGGCCACCTTTGGTTCGTAGTGTTGTGAGGGGCCGGGTAGATACAGTGGTGCGCATGCCTGATGTTGCTCCATTGACCCCCGAGGGCGCCGGGGTGCGCTACCTCGCCACCGCCCAACAGATGCTCGCGGACGCCGCTCAGGCAGAGTCCTCAGCGATCTCGGCTGCTGCCGATGTGGTGGCTGATGCGCTCGTGGCCGGTAAAACCATCCACGCCTTCGGGTCGGGGCATTCCCACATGCTTGCGGAGGAGATCTACTACCGCGCTGGCGGCCTGAAGCAGGTGAAGCCGCTGTTGTTCGAAGCGCTGATGCTCCACGGCTCAGCCACCCTTGCGACCCAACTGGAGCGCATTTCGGGGCTTGCGGGCCAACTGCTCGACGACCACGGGGTCAGCGATGGAGATGTGCTGATAGTGGCGTCCAATTCGGGTGGCAACGCGGTCTCGGTGGAGGCAGTGCAGGAAGCCCGTGAGCGCGGGCTCGCGACCATCGCCGTGACATCCGTGACCCACGCCACGTCCCCAGCCGCGCGCCCCACGCCTCATCCGAAGTTGCATGAAGTTGCCGACATTGTGCTGGATAACCACGGCGTGCCGGGTGATGCGGCGGTGCCCGTCGATGCTGCAGGAACGCGGTTGGGGCCCACGTCAACGGTGGTAGGTGCAGCGTTGGTCAATGCTGTCGTGGCTGAGGCGATTGAGCGCGCTGCATCCCGAGGTTGGGAGCCAGAACTGTGGGTGTCGAGCTCGCTGGCGATCGGCGACGCTGCGAACGCCTAAGCACGCAGCACCAGCACCAGCACCAGCCGCGCAGGCCGGGCGCCTATGCCCTCACGGCGCCAACGCTGCTACTGGCCGTCCTTCTTGCGCCGTTCCTGCTGGCGTAGCCATCGCAGATAGTCAGGGTCATCGTCCGGAGCTCTTGGCTGTGGCCGGGCGTTGTTGCCGCCGCCACGCATGTTCAGGCCAATCCAGATGATGGCGCCAAGGTAGGGCGCCAGGATGATGATCGCGATCCAGAGTGTCCGGTGCATACCGAAGTACTCTTGGCGTCCGCGGTTGAGGACATCTGTGACCGCATACGCAGCCAGCGCGATGTAGAGGCCGATGAACAGCAAGTAACGCATCGAACCAGTCTAGTCGCCAGCCGGCGAACGTAATAGCGCGGTGTCTGGACTCGTTCCTGGCGCCCGGCGGGCCACAAAGTGACAATCCGCGTCATACACACAGAGGTGTGGTCATGCCGCTCCGCTGAGAGGCAGAGAGCACTGAGCGGGTGCCACAGGCCTTAGCCCGCGACACCCGCTTAGCGCATCTCTATGGTGTCTGACCTAGTCCACCTCAACCGTAACTGCGTGCGACGCAGTTTCGCCGTTGGCGTTGACGAACACGGCGACGATCTCATGTTCGCCGGCTGGGACATCCGTCAGGTCCACCGAGGCCCGCTGTGCTCGGGGAGTGGCTGCGGTGAGTTCGCCTGTCGCGACTACTTCGCCATCGAGTTCAAAGCGGTACGACGTGGCATTCGTGCCCCACCAGAGATTGGCAGTGGCGGTGAACGATGGCTCCTTTGCCCAGTTGTCGTGACTGACCGATGGACGCCCGGGAGCAGCACTGGTCACCTCGACCGTGGTCTTGGTTGTGGCCGTCGTGCCTTTCGAATTGACCAGCTCCCCGGTGTATTCGTAGGTACCATTTGGCCTGCCCTCGAGAGCGACAATGGCACTTTGAGAGTTGCCAGGCCCTTCCTCAAGTACTTGAGTGTGAATGAGGGCGCCGTTCTCGTACAGGTTGAACACTGTGCCGGGCGTTCCCCACCACAAGTTCATCTGCACGTCGAAGTTGCCATCCCGTAAGCCATAGATCCAGCCACTGGTGTTCGAGAGTTGTGCTCGTGAGGGTGGCGCGGCGGCATCATCAGCGAACGGCAATACGAACACCGTGGTTGACTCCTCGGTCACGAGCCCGGCGCCATTGGTCGCGCTGGCTGTTAACGGCACCTCTCCGCCAACCAGTGAGGAGAGTTGCTCGGGTGAGATCGTCGCGTCGGCCTCGACACTCTCGCCGTTGAACGTGACATCGAGTGAACGAATGCCACTCTCTTCGTCTTCAGCTGTTACCGCGAGGTGCAACGCGGAGTCAGCATAGATCGTGCCCGAGGTGAGCCCATTAACGATTGGCGCGGTGTCGTCCTCGACTAGCACAGGTTCGCATAGCGCGGAGAGGAACTCATCAGAGCTGATTGTTGCATCGTGATTCACCGCGACAACCTGGCAGCCAGCGCCTACGTTCGACAACGTGGCATAGCCGTCGGTCACGTCGACGTCGATCTCCACACCATTCATGAAGACTGACTCGGTGCCCTCGGGAACCGGGATCAGGAGATCTGCCGTGGTATTGCCGGGAATCTGCGCGGCAAGTCGGATGGTGCCTTGTGCGTCATGGTTGAACGCAGCCCCGACCTGTCCCTTGACAGTCGGCACAGTGATGCGTGCTTCGTCAACGCCACCCGGTTGCGGCTTGATCTGGAATGTTTCATAACCTGCCTCGATCGGCTCGATTCCAAAGAGGCCCGCAGGCACATGGAACGCCGGTGAGGCGGCCCAAGGATGCGAGTAGGTGAGGTTGTTCTTCTGGGAGGGATCCCATGCTTCCATGGTTGATCCCGCGCCCAGATTGATCATGTTCATCCAGCTTGACGTGCCTTCGTCTGTCAGGAGATCGACGGCGGCATCGGCTGCACCCCCATCGAAGAGCCCTGAGATGGAGAACCCGGCACAGTACACACTGCATGCCATGCCCTTTGAGGCCACATAGTCAGCGACTCGTGCAGCTTGGTCCTGCTCTGGCACTCCGAACGCCAAGGAGAACGCGCTCGCATGCAATGATGCGTGGCCCGTCGGCGTGTGGGAAGCGTCCATGCCATCGTCGTAGCGCCCGTTCTCTTCGTCGAACAGCAGCGCATTCATCGAGTCGCGCATGCGCTCAGCTTGGGCTGTGTATGTTGCAGCATCCTCGTCAAGCCCGAGGGCTTCAGCCATTGCTGCCATGTCGATCAGTGACCGGTAGGACAGTGCATTGAGGACCGTGTTGTATTCACGGAATTCGTAATTGTCGCGCTGGCTCGTTGGCCAGTCGACAATGTCACAGTCAGTCCGACTGGCGCAGCCATTGGAGCCCGAGGTTTTCCTGACGAGCCCTGTCTCTGGGTCGATCCACTTGGTAGGCAGTTTGTCGACGAGCGTGTCGTATGCGGCCTCAACCTGTTCTAGATTGCCCGTCTGTTGCCAGGCGTCATGCACGGCGAGAACGACATAGATCGGCCACTCGGTTGGCCAGGTTCTGTTGTTAGAGAAGTAGTCCATGGAGTACCGCCCAAGAGAGAGATCCTCCATGAGGTAGAGCGATGACATCAGTTGGAGATAGCCGTCAGCCTCATAGTTGATGCGCTCGCGCGTCCATGAGTCTGTGTAGAAGTTCACATTGACTGACTCAATCGTGTTCTTGGAGAAGTCGTAGACCTGATTGAGGTTGTCGTCAGACGAAGTGAATGCTGATGCCTCGTCATCGAACGGGTACACCAGTGCAAGTGCCTGGAGGTTATCGGCGGTGACAGGCTCTGGAGCGTCGATGATCTCCAGGTACCGGAATACTCGCATTCCCCAGGTCTCGATGGTTTGATCGCCATCCCTCAAGGTCGCGACATCTCGGTACTCAGTAGTGTTCGTGGTGAGTTTGTACTTGACCGTGTTCTCTGCGGAGGTAATCTCTCCAAAGCGGAGCTCGACGGTATCCCCAGCCTCTCCCTCGGAGATGTCATAGTTGACACCTCCAATCCAGGTCCGACCGAAATCGACGAAGTAATTGCCGTCACCCTTGTCAACGATCTCGACCGGCTCGTGCAGCTGCTGTTCAACCTTCGCGATCGGGGTCGCCTGCAGGTCAGCAAAATTGTCCTTGACGATTGCTGGTGACCACTCGGAGTCGTCGAAGCCGGTGCTCGTGTACCCGGTCGGGAACTCTCGCAGGTCGAGATTCTCCTTCGGGGCGGTGTACCAGGATGAACTCAACGAGCCGGCGTCGGGAAGTGCCAGCGCGCCCGAGCTTGCCTTCCAGGTCTCGTCAGTGCCGAACGACTGCGTGGTGCCGTCGGCGTAGGTCACCACGAGCTCTCCGATGAATTTCTGGAGTGAGTCGTCGGCCGCATATGCCTGGACGGCGATCGCGTTTGCTGCGCCTTGGTTCAGAAACTCAGTGACATCGAAGCCGTCGTAGCGGTTTTCGTTTCCGATCCGGTTGGTGGGGCCAAGACCTACGAAAGCGCCATTGACGTAGGCTTTGAACGCAAACTGACTGTGTGCGCGGAAGTCACTTGCGGTAGCAAACAGTGTCGCACCGGTGATGGCCTTGTCTGGCAGCTCCAGCTCAGTGCGAATGAACGCCCAGTCGGTTGCGCTCGCGCCCGATCCGGGCAAGGCGTACAGGCATGACGCGGAAGTGCCAACGTGGAGTGCGCCCTCGGAGATGTCTGCACAGTCAAAGTGAGTTGCTTCAGTTGGGTCAAACGAGTACAGCGATTCTCCTGAAGCGTCTGTCACGGTGAGTGCGCTCACGGTGCCCGTTTCTGAACGGCCGGTACGGAATCCGACCTCGCCTGATGCGAAAGAGGCGTCGGTGCGTTCGTCGACCTGTACGCCCGCAACTGAGGTGATGATGGTTGATCCGGCAACCTTGATCTGGATGTCAACTGGAACGTCCTCAGAGATTGCGCCCTCTGGAAGCGCCACTGGAGCGAGCGCCGTGTACTTGCCGTTCTGCAGGAGGTGGGGTACCAACTGATTGGTATCAGCACGGAACTGCCACATGTAGGCGTTCTTGTCGTCGACGCCTCGCACAAAGATGCCGAGCGCAACATCCTCGACGGTGATGGTTGTGTCAAGGGTGTAGTCGGTCCATGGTCCCGAGTCGTCAACGACGGGAGGTGCGACCCAAACCGGAACCGCATTCCAGTCGCTGCCGAGTTCAGTACCGAACCACGCTGTCTCAGAAGGCGCGGATTCGGCGTCAGCGGAGTCCCACGTGGTGACAGTCCAGAAGTAGCGGGTCGCCGTGTCGAGTGGCTCGCCGCCGTATGGCACGTCGGTTTGTGCCGTTGAGGCGATCTTGCCTGAGTCCCATACGTCAGCTACGCCGTCGGCGGCGTTCTGCGCCGTGCTCGAGACACGGATTTGGTAGGCAGTTTGCGTTGAAGTGTTGACGAACCATGAGAACGCGGGCTCCTCAAGGTCATTCAAATCTGCGGGTTGCTCAAGGCCGTTAATGCGTAATCCCGACGGGGATGATTGAGCGTCAGGCGCGGCGTGCGCTGCGGGAGCGGCACCCCCCAATGCCCAGGACGTTGCTAGGAGCAGAAAGGCCACAATTGCGGCAATAGTTCGTGGTGGATTAAGGCGTATTGGCGTCGTTGCCAGTTGCATCGCATTCCTTGTGAGTCATCGGCCACGGCGTTGTGGCCAGTTGTGGTGGATCTACTTTCAGGAATTGAATCGTTACAATTCAGTGCTACGCGAGCCATCCTCGCTGACTTGAGAATGTCTGTCAAGAGATGTCGTGTCGTGAGGCGCGAGACGGCTCACGGTTTTGTGGGAAGCTCCGGGAAAGACTGAACCCTGAGGTGGCGGCGCCTCGCGCTAACCGTCGGTACACGGAACTCACACGAGAAATGCCGGGCGAACCAACAGTGGGCGCGGCCGGTTCGCTGCCGAGTGCTCCCGCGCGGACGCGCAGGTTTTCGAGGCTTCACTTGATGCGTGCGCATTCGGCAGATCCGCGGCGATGAGGGGGCGTTCGTTCGGGAATCTGCCCGGCAGGTGCCGCTTCTCAGCAAAGATTCAGTGGACTGACTTATGTCGTCTCAGCCGGCCGCAAAGGACGGAGAAGTATGGGGCGAGCCCCCTCAGGGCGAGCAGCTCTGGAGGGCGAATCCGGGTCAGCCGCGCGACGCGTACTCTAGTAACTATGAAGATTCTGGCTTATTGGGGCGCTCGTACGGCGATTTTCTTTGCCGTGGTGGGCGTGCTGTATCTCATTGGCTGGTTCGACATCATCGCGGTCATTGCTGCGTTCTTTATTGCGTGGATGATCTCGTACCTGGCACTCGATGGATTGCGTCGCGAGGCTAGCCTCCAGATGGAAGGCGTCATCGACCGTTCGCAGAAGGGCTTGCGCGAGTTGGACTCGGAAGAGGACGCGGAACTCGGTGACTCCAAGCCGTAGCGCGGGGTTGCTACAGCGCGAGTCCTACCGCCATCAGTAGGCCGTACACGAGGCCCACTCCGGAAATACCCTTGAACAGCACCGCCATGGAGACTTTCTCGGCTCCTACTGCCATGCCCCCTGCCAAGAGCAGGCTGGGTAGCGCGACCACGGTGGAGATCAGGACCCACGGGTGGGCAAAGGACACGACGATTGCGCACACCACGGGCAGTGTCACGGCGGCCATGAAGAGGCGTCGAGCACGCTTTTCGCCGAGCTTGACTGCGATGGTCTGCTTGCCAGCGGCGGCGTCGGTTTCGACGTCTCGAATGTTGTTCACCAGCAGTAGCGCAACGGCGTAGAGCCCGACTCCGCACGATGCAACGGTGGCCCACCACGTGATGGCCCCTGCCTGCGTGTAAAGGGTGCCGAGCACTGCCACCGGCCCAAAGAAGATGAAGACGCTGACCTCACCCCAGCCGGTGTAACCGTAGGGGCGTGCGGTTCCGGTGTAGGTCCAGGCGGCGACGATGGCGATGGCGCCGATGATGATGAGCCACCAGGTCTCGGTGAGTGCCACGAGTGCGAGTCCGAGGATTGCGGCCACGCCAAAGGACAGGTACGCGGCGCGCTTCACGGCCGACGGCGCAGCGCGGCCGGTAGCGACGAGGCGGTCTGGTCCGACGCGGTCGACGTCGGTTCCTCGAACTCCGTCGGAGTAGTCGTTGCCATAGTTGGAGGCAATCTGTAGGGCGACTGCGACACCGAACGCGAGCACCGCTGGAATGAGCTCGAAGGAATCGACGGCGGCCGCCGCTCCACTACCAACAGCAACGGCGGAGATGGAGGTCCACAGGGTCCGGGGGCGTGCTCCAGCCACCCAGTCGGACGTGCTTGTCATTCCTACTCCTCGTTTTCGGCGGCCGCTGCTATTCGGCGCACGGCGTTGCGATCGATTTTGCCAGCCTCGGTGAGGGGCAATGACCGCACGGGCACGATCTGGCGCGGGAGGGCATAGCGGGGAAGGTCGAGGGTCTCGCGCAGATGGGCTGTGGTGGGGGCGGGATCTGCGCATGTGATGACGGCAGTGATCCGCTCGCCCCACTCGTGGTCTGGCACACCCACAACGACGGCTTCGCGAATGCCGGGTACTTGATAGAGGGCGTCCTCGACTTGCGCGGGGTGGACGTTGTGGCCGCCAGTGATGATGATGTCGTCGGCTCGTCCGTGCACAGTGAGCGTGTCAGCCCAGTCGCCGATGTCGTTGGTGACGAACCAGCGTTTTCCTTGTGTGGTGACGAATGCGGAGTTCTCGCCGTCCAGGTATCCGTCAGCGAGCATCGGCCCTGTGAGGCAGATCCGGTCGTCGTCGTGCAGCCGAACGCTCACTCCAGGAAGCGGTACTCCGTCGTAGACACAGCCACCACATGTTTCTGTCATGCCGTAGGTTTCGATGGCGTTGGCTGGCAGCACCATTCCGGGGGGAGCGCCACCTACCAGGACGGTGTCAAAGCTTGCCAGGGCATCGGCTGCTTCCGGGTCAGCGAGGATGCGCCTGACCTGGGTGGGCACGAGTGAGATGTAGCGGCGTCCGGCGGGCATCGCCGCCGCGGCGTGGGAGAAGGCTTGCGCGGTGAAGGGCCCCTCGGGCATGGCGAGGGCTGCTGCCTGGCCGATGCGGGCGCGGGCCAGCACCATGGCGCCCGCGATGCGGTCGGTGGGGAGGGCCACAAGCCAGTTCCCGGGTCCACCGAGCCGTTCGAGGGTCGCGAGGGCCGATGCTCGGACGGCTTCCGCGCTCAACAGCACCTCTCGTGGTTCGCCTGTGGAACCGGAGGTGCGAGCGATCAACCCGGCCGCTGCGCCAGAGAGTGTGGATGCGACGGCTCCTTGCGCATCGTCGACAAGCCGCACGTAGGTCATGCCTCTCAGCCTAGAGCGCGCCTACACTTGCGGCTATGAAGACTGGACGCGGAGTTCCGTTTGCGGCCCTGGCTGCCACGGCAATGTTGCTGGCGGGTTGCACCTCGAACGTGGAAGGCGGGGCAGCGGTCACCGCATCTGCATCCGCGAATGCTGTGGAGCGTGGAGCGGTTCCATCGCCTCCGGAGGATCCGCAACCCGAGGTGATTTGGCCACTGACCGGCGCCGATGCAGAGGATGCCGATGCGACGCTGCTGGCGAATCCGGCACTGTCCATCAAGATTGAGAACTCTGCGCAGGCGCGGCCGCAGCAGAACCTGGTGAATGCCGATGTGGTGTTCGAGGAGTACGTAGAGTCCGGCATTTCCCGTTTGGTGGCGATCTACCAGTCGGACATCCCGGAGGAAGTGGGGCCAATCCGTTCGATGCGTCCCATGGACAAGAACATCATGGGTTCCTTTGAGGGGCCGCTGATTTTCTCTGGCGCGCAGGGCCGTTTCATCAACGACACCATCAATTCGGGTCAAGAGATCATTGTTGATGACCGTGGTGATGCCGGCTTCTATCGAGTGTCGTCGCGTTACGCGCCCCACAACTTGTACGGCTCACCTGAGACGTTTTTGAGTCAGACCAGCGCTGACACGCCGCCGCAACAGTTTGCGTATGCGTACCCGTTCGAGGACTCCAACGTGGTCACTGATGGCACGACGGCTAGCTCGGTTGACATCCACATGTCCGGGCATTCCAACCCGTCGTGGGACTGGGACGGCGAAGTGTGGCAGCGCTATGAGGGCGGGACGCCACACACCCAGGATGACGGCACGCAACTGTGGACGGACAACGTCGTGGTCTTGCGTGTGGACGTGCAGTACACCTCGGCGTCGAGCGGCACATCCGTTCCAGAGACGCTGGTCGCTGGCCGCGAGGGCCCCGGCTATGTCGTTGCCGGTGACTCGTATGTCGAGATCACCTGGTCCAAGGCTGGCCAGTACGACCCATATGTTCTGACAAATGCCGAGGGTGATGTGGTGGAACTCAAGCCCGGCAAGACGTGGGTGGAGTTGGTGCCGCAGTCGGGTGTCGCGGACAACCCCTCGGTGTCGATCTCCTAGGAGCCCAGCGGGCTTCTCCGTGGCTGGTTAGAACGCGTACGGAAATTCGCGCCAGTCGGGGTCACGTCGTTCAAGGAACGCGTCGCGGCCTTCTTGGGCCTCGTCTGTCATGTACGCCATGCGGGTCGCTTCGCCTGCAAACACTTGCTGCCCTGCGAGGCCGTCGTCGGCAAGGTTGAAGGCGTACTTCAGCATGCGAATGGCTTGTGGTGACTTGGTGGCGATGGTCTTGGCGTATTCCAGTGCGGTCGCTTCCAGGTCTGCGTGGGGTACGGCTTCATTGACGACGCCCCACCTTTCGGCGTCGGTGGCGGAGTATTCGCGGGCGAGGAAGAAGATCTCGCGTGCGCGCTTGTCTCCGATCTGTCGCGCCAGGAGTGCTGACCCGTAGCCGGCGTCGAAGGAGCCGACGTTCGCATCGGTTTGTTTGAATCGTGCGTGTTCGAGCGATGCGATGGAGAGGTCTGCGACCACGTTGAGACTGTGCCCGCCGCCTGCAGCCCAGCCGTTGACGGCGGCGATGGTGACCTTGGGCATGGTGCGCATGAGGCGTTGGACTTCGAGGATGTGGAGCCGTCCGCCGTGTGCGGGGGCGTCGCTTGCGGAGCCTTCGTAGAGGTATCCGTCGCGGCCACGGATGCGCTGATCGCCTCCCGAGCAGAAGGCCCATACGCCGTCCTTGGGGGCCGGGCCGTTGCCGGTGAGGATGACGGCGGCAACGTCGGTGGTCATGCGTGCGTGGTCGAGTGCGCGGTAGAGCTCGTCGACTGTCTGGGGGCGGAAGGCGTTGCGCACCTCGGGGCGGTTGAAGGCGATGCGCACTGCGGGCAGGTCTCGTTCGGTGCCGTCGGTGCGGTCTACCCAGCGGTGATAGGTGATGTCGCCGTCGGGGAAGCCCTCGATGGAGCGCCACTGTTGGGCGTCAAAGGTGTCGGAAACCGGCGCGGGGATGCTCATGGATTCAGCCTAGCCCGCGCACTCTCTTTCACTTTGAACCAAAGGTGGGGCCGACACGCCGCTTGGCTCACCGCGATAGGGCCGATGCTCCGGCGTGGCGGCCGCTCCACCGGTTCGTAGCGTTGGGGTGCGGGGGAGAGGGGCGGTTCGTAGCGTTGGGGAACGGACCAAGGGCCGCGTCCCCCGAGGGTAAGGGCCTACGCTGGTGGCATGGAGTTCCGGCCCTTCACCGTTGAACTCTCGACGCGTTTCCGCGCCACGACAGTCCGCACAGGCGTCCTGCTCCACACCCGCAGCCCAGAGGGCCTTGACTCGTGGGGTGAATACAGCCCGTTTCCTGACTACGACGCCGAGCGTGCTGGGCGTTGGTGGCGTTCAGCCATGGAAGCTGCGCGCGGCGAGTGGCCCGCACCGCGACGTGACAGCGTGGCGGTCAACAGCATCGTCCCTCTCGTTGGCCCCGATGCGGCACGCGACTTTGCGACGCGCGGTGGCTGCACTACCGCCAAAGTGAAGGTCGGCGGCGGCTCTGACCTGGCCGCGGACATTGCACGCGTAGAGGCCGTCGCGGATGCGTTGGGCCGCGCCGGCCGGATCCGCGTCGATGTCAACGGTGGGTGGGATCTCGAGGAAGCAGTCCGATGCTTGCCGCACCTGGACCGTGCCGCGCGCAGTGCTGGGGGAGAGGGCCTGCAGTATGTGGAGCAGCCCGTGGAAAGTGTCGCTGACCTCGCCGCGCTTCGCCGCAGGGTGGACGTACCGGTTGCGGCCGACGAGTCCATCAGGCTCCCGGGCAACGCGGACGCAGTGGTGGCGGCCGATGCTGCGGACGTGTTCATCGTGAAGGCCCAGCCTTTGGGGGGCGTGCGGAGGGCGCTGGAGATCGTTGACCAGATCGGGGACCGCCCAATAGTGGTGTCGAGCGCCATGGAGTCCTCGGTGGGGCTCGCAGCAGGGGTGGCATTGGCGCGCTCCCTCCCCCAAGAGCCGTTGGCGTGTGGTCTCGGGACGGGGGCGTTGTTGCGAACTGACACGGTGGCGCAGACGTGGCTGCCGGAAAGCGGCCGAATCGCTGCTGGTGAACTTAAGGTGATCGTGTGAAAAACCCTTCGGCCGTGTTTGCACGGGAACTGGTGGCGTCGTTGGCGGCCCGTGGTGTCCGGGATTTTGTGTTGTGCCCGGGGTCACGTTCGGGCCCGTTGGCGCACGCGCTTGCGGAGGCTGGTGCGGATAATCCGCCGCTCGGTGCTCCTCGGGTGGACTTGCATGTGCGGATTGATGAGCGCAGTGCTGCGTTCCTGGCGCTCGGTTTGGCGCGGGGCCGTGCGGCTGCGGGCCATCCGAGTCCGGTGGCCATCGTCACGACGTCGGGCACGGCGGTGGGGAACTTGTTGCCTGCTGTGATGGAGGCGCATCACGCTGGCATCCCGCTGATTTTGTTGACTGCGGACCGTCCTGGGGAGCTCCGGGGTGTGGGGGCCAACCAGACCACTGACCAGGCGGGGATTTTTGGCACCTTTGTGCGTCGGAGCGCTACTACTGCTGCGCCTGCGGAGGGTGATGAGCCGGGCCGGGCTGCGCGCTTGGCGGCGGAGGCTGTGGCAGTGGCGATGGGTGGTCCGGCGCGCGATGACGTGACGGGAACGCCGGGCGCCGTCCATTTGGATTTGGAGTTCCGTGACCCTCTTGGGGCGGATAACGGTGTGTGGAATGACCCGCCTCATGTGGACGTGCATCCCTCAACGGCCTCCCATGGGATACCGGTGGTGGAGCGTGCTGAGCCTCTTCCCGAGGTGGAACGCGGCATCGTCATTGCCGGCGATGGTGCGGGTGACGTAGCGCGCCAGGTGGCGGAAGCGCACGGCTGGCCGTTGCTCGCCGAGCCCACCTCCGGCGCTCGAGCCGGCGATGCGGGCATCGGCGCATACCTCGACCTGCTGGCAAGCCCTGCCGGCAAAGACCTCGCCGACCGGATTCATCAGGTGGTGGTCATTGGCCGCCCCACGTTGTCTCGCCCCATTCAGGCGCTGATTGCACGCGCGCCCGCACTCATGGTTGCGGCCCACGGTGCGCGCTGGCGGGAAGCGCCACGCCACGCTGATCGTGTCCTTCACGCTGTGCCTGACAGTTGGACTAGCAGGGACGACGGCCGTATGGAGCTGGGTGACTCGACCTGGCTTCGTGAATGGCGTCAGGCGGCCGATGCCGTGGAGACGGAGGAGCGGCCTTGGGGTCGTCGCGCAGTAGCCCGGAAGTTCCTGGATGCGTTGGCGCCGGGCGATGTCGCCGTGCTCGGGTCCTCCGGTTCCATCCGTGCCGTGGACCGCATCGGCCCTGTCTGGGAGGTTGGGTCTGCTCCGGTGTTGCTCGCGAACCGAGGCCTCGCTGGGATTGATGGCACGGTGGCGACGGCGGTGGGGGTAGCGCTCGCAACGGGGCGGCCCACCCATGCGCTGATGGGTGATGTGACGTTCCTGCATGACGTGGGGGGCTTGCTCGTGGGACCGCGCGAGCGCCGTCCGCGCGTGCGGATCGTGGTGGTGAACGACGGCGGTGGCACCATCTTTGGTGGCCTTGAGCATGCGTCTGCGCCGCGGGACAACGTGGAGCGGGTGTTCACCACGCCTCACGGAGCCGACCTGGCGAGTTTGTGCGCGGGCTACGGCGTGACGCACACGGCGGTGAAGAACGCCGATGCTTTGGCGAAGGCGCTTGCTCAGCCTTTGGTGGGTATGGAAGTTGTGGAGGCGCGGCTCACCTAGCGGGCGCAGATGCGTCGCGTGGGGGTGGCGCTGGCGCTGTGTCGTCGGCGGCAGTCGCGGCCGGTTCCGTGGGGCGTAGGGCATGCAGGATGGTGGCGTGCTTCAGCAAGAATGCGCGTTCGTCGAGCTTTTTGCGCCTCAGCCAGCCGGTCACTTCGCTGTTGTGTTTGCTGGCGTTGCACGATGCGCAGGCGGGAACCACGTTGTCTTGGGTGTAGCGGCCACCCCGCGAGATGGGTTGCACGCAGTCCTTCTGGAGCGGCACTCCTTGTGCGCCGCAGTACGCGCAGCCTTCCCATGCCTCCACAAGCGTCCGCCACTGTGTGGCATCGAGGTCATTGTCGACTTTGGCGAGCCTGCGTTGGCGACGCTTGGCATAGCGGGCGCGCGTGGCCGCCGACTGTTTCGCGGAGGACATTTTTCGACGACTGGCCACAACGCCGATGCTACGTCCAGCATCGGCTCGACGCCCTGCGCCGTGCCGTGGCCCGGCGTGACTTGGCTGGGACTCGGCGGGACCCGGCCGAGGGTCAGGTGACGTCGAGAACGATCTTGCGTTGGCCGGGCTTGGGGTGGCAGGCCGCTTCAAACGCCATTCCGACCTGCTCGACGGGGATCACGTCGGTCACCATCCGCGCCGCGAAATCTGGATGGTCAATCAGATAGTCCTGGGCGCGTTCCAACATCGCGCGATGGTCACGCGTGACACCTGTGACCAGGGTGCCGTTTCTGCGGAAGAAGCTGCGGATTGGCAGCGCGTACCAGTCGTCGTCCGGCACGCCGAACGCGACGACGGTGCCACCTTGCGCTACCGCATTCATGGCGTCGGCCACCGTCGACGGCTGATGCCCCACCATCTCGATGACGATGTCTGGCCGTTCGTGTTCCGCGATGCTCTGAGCCCAGATGCGCGAGTTCTTGCGCACGAGCGCATCGAACGGCAGACCCTCAGCGTCCGCCGTCCTGTCCAAGGGGTCAACTCCCGTGATGCGCCCAGCCCCAAGCTCGCGTGCCAGAACAGAGGTCATGAGGCCAAACGGACCCACGCCCACAATCCCCACCGAGCGTCCCTCCAGCGGTCCCAAGCGATCGAAAACAGTCATGAGGCATGCGACGGACTGAGCCACGGTTGCCAACGCATCCGTAGTGTCCATTCGCACTTTCGCCACCTGGTTGCCGGCTGTCACGAAGTATCCACGGAGTGCATCCCACTGAGAGGCCCACCCCACTACCCGGTCACCAGGCGCAAAGTCCGTGTGTGCGCTGGCGCGTACCAAGCCCACGACCTCATGCATCGGCCGTCCTGGCTGCCCGAAACCGGCAGCAGGCTCCAACGCCCCACGCGCAAACGGCAAGTCAGAACCGCATACGGCCCCGGCCGTCAACTCCACCAGGATGTCGCCCGGCGCATGCAAACGAGGCACCGGAACGTCGACGCGTTCAAACGTGAACGGAGCCGTGAGGCGGTACGCCCACGTCGTCTCTGGGAGACCGCCAGTTGCTGTCATACCGGGAACCTAGCAATGGCAGTCAGTGCGGACCCGGGACTTTAGGACGGGGTTGACGGCAGCGCGAGCACCGCGTGAGCGTCAGCCGTGACGCCGGGCAATCAGCACTGAGTCACGCCACAGGCGCTCGCGGCCATCAGCCTCATAACTCGTGCGTTCGCGAAGTGTGGCCGACACCTCCCAGGCATCTCGGCTCAATACGTCGGCCACGTCCTCGGCGGCGAATGCGGCGTCCTTCAGGTCCGGGTGTTCAGCGGCGTGAGGGTCGGTGGGGTGGTGTCCGACGACCAGCAACATGCCGCCAGGAGCGACGGCCTCCGCAAGAGTGGACACGAGCCATCGGCCGCCCTCCCCAGGGTGCGTGTACTGGCTGGACACCAGATTCCATGGCCCATCGTTGGCTATCACTTCGCCAAGTTCAGCATCGGTAAAGACGATGTGGCCGTCCACTCCCGCACGATGAGCGTGCGCCGTCGCGCGCTCAATAGCGGTTGCGGAAAGATCCACTGCGGTCACCTGCCACCCGTTCGTGGCCAGCCACACGGCATCGGCCCCCTCCCCGCATCCCACGTCCAGAGCGTGAGCCGGTTCGATGGTTTCCACCTCTTCCACCAATACCGCGTTGGGTTTGCCGCTCCAGACAGACTCCCGTGACTTGTAGCGGCTCTCCCAGCTTTCCCGCGAGAAGTCCGGCATCGGAGGTGTGGGCTGCTCTTCAGGATGAGAGTGATGGTGTGGCACGGTGCGTCCCCTTCCGTGGTCCTATGGCGTCATGGAGTGACGTTTCTGATTGTGCCCCGGCACGGGCCGGTCTGCATAGGGGAGTGGCGCGTTCTTGTACCCTCGGGCGTGGCACCTGTGGACACCGGTGACTAGACGACTCTGAGGGAGACCCATCACATGGCTCGTACTCCTGACCAGCCTCCCGCTCCGGCGACCGGCCGCTATGCGTGGGCGCTCGGCTTCCTCGCCAGCATCCCCATCCCCTATGCGGGGCTGCTGATCGGTGCAATCGCGATGATCGCGGCGTACCCAAGTGCACGTCGCAAGGTGTCTCAGGTGTGTGTTGATAACGCCCGTCATGCCGCGAACTGGGGCCTGACTATTCTCACCGTCGCCGTCGTGTGCGTCATCTACGGCTTCATCGCCGTTGCGGTGTATCCCGATGACGCAGAGCGAGGGTTTTTCCCCCTGGGCATCATCGTCGTGGTGTACTTCCTGCTCGCCCTGGCCCACCTGATTGTGGTCGTCGGAGGGACCCTGACGGCGGGCAAAGGGAAAGTGTTCAACCCCCGGATCGCCATCCCGTACCTTCGCGCGCCCAAGGACTAGTAGGACTTGCTACGGCGCAGCGTTCGTGGGTGGCGCAGCGCTCGTGGACGGCGCAGCTACAGTCCGAGCGCCCGATGCATCGGCTCTAGCTTTGCTTCAGACTCTGCCCACTCGGACTCAGGTTCGGAAGCCGAGACGATGCCGCAGCCAGCAAAGAGGCGCAGTCGGCTGGGGTCATTTTGGGAGATTTCTGCGGAGCGCAAACCGATGCACCATTCGCCGTCTCCAGCAGAGTTGATCCACCCCACCGGCCCGGCGTAGCGTCCGCGGTCGAGTCCTTCGAGTTCGTCGATGACACCCGCCGCTGTCAGGGTGGGTGTGCCGCACACGGCTGCGGAGGGGTGCAGTTCGCGGATCAGTTCAAGTGACGAAGCGTTGTGGCTGAGAACGCCTGTCACGTCGGTTGCGAGGTGCATCACGTTGGGCAGGTGGAGGACGGACGGCGCTTCGGGCACGTTGACGGAGCCGCAGTGCGTGGTGAGTACGCGGGTGACGGACTGCACGGCGTATTCGTGTTCTTCGAGGTCTTTGGAGGAACGCGCTAGGGCGGCGGCGTGGGCCAGGTCTGCGGTTTCGTCCCCTGTGGGCCGGATGGTTCCGGCGAGGACTCGTGATGTGACGAGGCCGTGATCGACGCGGGCCAACAGCTCCGGCGTTGCACCCACCAGACCGTCGACGTGGAATGTCCAGCACCGTTCGTAGTCCGCCGCGAGGCGGGTAAGCAAAGGACGGACGTCGATGGGCGCATCGGCTTTCGCTTCAACGGCGCGCGCAAGTACAACCTTGTCGAGGACTCCGGCGTCGATGCGCTGCACTGCGGCCGTGACGGCCGTGGACCAGGCTTCCTTGTCGCCCGTGTCAATGGTGACTGTGGGCATCGGCTCGGGTTCCGTGCGCCCAGCCGATGCTTGGGTGAGGTCTGGGACTTCGCCCAAGCCGTCCTCGCTCACCACCGTGAGCCAGGCATCGTCCCCCTGAACACCCACCACGTAGCGGGGGACAATGAGTGAGCCGCCCGCCGCGGAACTGTCCGCGAAAGCAAACGAGCCCAGCGCGATGAGCCCGGTGCCCGGGACGTGCACATCGTCGCGAATGACAGCGTGACGGCTGACGGACCTCCACCATGCGTCGGCCTCGTCAATGCGATGCGCGCCAGACGTGTCGATCCGCGCAGCTTCACCCCAGGCCACAAACCCTTCGCCGCGACGCACCCATGACATTCCGCCAGGCGGCAGTAGGCCGAGGAGATCGTCGGGTCGATCGATTTCGACAGTGCGCACCGTTAGGGGGCCGGGCGTGGCGGACTGAACACTCACCCGTTTACCCTACGCCGACCTGGCGGCAGGGATGGTCGACCCGGCATCGACGAGTCAATTGGTGTTCCCATACGCATCGTGGCTGAAGTCGAAGGGTGCGGAGGTGCTACGTGCCTTCGCGCTCAGTAGGGTAGGTTCCGCTGAGATGCGTGATGGCGTTCGCGGTCCCTCGTTGCTGAGGATGCGACGTCTGTTGAGAAGGGGGAACCTATGCGTTGGCACGCGATACTTCACCGCCCTGCGGGGGAACTGCAGGACATTGAGATGGTCGCCGAGCCGGGGGCTACGGTCGCCGATTTGGTGCGGTCCTTGATTGCGACGGATCCGACTGGCGAGTATGCCGCTGAGGGTCTGGTGCCGGAGAGCTCTGCGCTGGAGATTCGGTCTTCGCTCGACAGCAACGAGGTTGAGGCGTTTTCTGCAGAGGAGATTCTTGAGGACCTCGAGCCGTGCTCTGGGGTGTTGCTTCGTGTGGTCGATCAAGACCAGGTGCCCAGTGTTTACGTCGGCGAGGTTGAGATTCTGGAGCCCGATGGGCGCCGTCGTATGGAGTCTCTGTATAGCGGTCGCAGGCTGATTGGCCGTGACCGGACCTGTGATCTTGTGGTGCGGGACCGGATGGTGTCGAAGATCCATGCCCGCATCAGTGCCGCCCCTGGGCGAATTGAGATTATCGATCTGAACTCGGCGAACGGCGTCTGGTTGACGGATGCCATGGTTCCGCGAGCCGATGTGTCGCACGCGGGTCCTGTCACCATTGGCGACACGACGTTGTGGTTCCATTTGGCGGAGAGCGCTGAGCCTCCGAGCGTGGAGATTCAGCGCCACCGCTATACCCGCACGCCCCGTGTCGAGACTCGTTTTGGCGCAGTGACGCTGCAGTCTGCGGACCTTCCCGCACCGCCGGAGAAGCCGCCATTTCCTTGGCTGATGGTCCTCATGCCTGCGGTTGCGGGTGCTGCGATGTACATGATCACGAGGTCGCCGTACTCGCTGATCTTCATTGCGATGTCGCCGCTGATGATGCTTGGCAACTGGATGCAGGGCAAGACGCGAGGCAAGCGCAGCCATAAGGAGGCGCTTGCGCGATTCCGCGAGCAACTTGACCGCTTGGCGGTGAGGATCGCGGCGCTCCGTGAAGATGAGGTCCGGACTCGTCGTGCTGAGGTGCCCGCCCTGGATGAGGTGGTGGACGGGGTTCGAGAGTTGCGTGACCCGTTGTGGACTCGCCGGCCTGAGCATTGGTCGTTCTTGTTCTTGCGCTTGGGCGTTGGCACGGCACCGAGTCGTGTGGCGGTGAAGGAGCCTCAGGGCCGTGACCGGGCGATCAAAGAGTTCGAGGAGGAGTTTGACGAGCTGGTTGAACGCCACAAGGACGTCTCGGATGTCCCCATTGTTGAGGATCTTGCTGCTGCTGGTTCTTTGGGAATTGTGGGGGAGGGTCCAGTTGCTGGCGACTACGCGCGGGGCTTGGTGGCGCAGTTGGTGGGCCTTCATGGTCCTACGGATGTAGGTGTTGCTGCGATTGTGGGCGACCATTGGGGTGAGGAGATGAAAGCTCTCAAATGGATGCCGCACGTGCGTACTGGAGAAGCGCAACTGGGCAACGCCATCGGCGCTACGCCGCATGGGGCAATGAATGTGTTGGCTCAGTTGGAGGAACTGGTTGCTTCACGGCAACCTAAGCGTGCCGGTGAACAGCGGTTGGGTGCGCTGTCCGAGGACGAGTCGGCGCTGAAGTCGGGCGCCAAAGTTGGGGAGTCGCTGGGTGCTTCCGCGGGGTACAAGGGGCCTACGCCGGCTTTGGTGGTGTTGATTGCGGACGATGCTCCGGTGGACCGGGCGCGGCTGATTCAGTTGTCGGAGAAGGCTGTCGGTACTGGCGTTTTCCCCATATGGATGGTCAAGAACCGTGCGAATCTGCCGGCAGCGTGTCGGACATACGTGACGTTGGACACTGACGAGCCTGAGGCGCATTTTGTGAGGCTGGGCACGACGGTAGGGCCGATGGAGGTCGAGGGCCTTTCTGTCGATGAGGGGCGCCGTTTTGCGTTGGGTTTGGCTCGGGTCGAAGACGCGGGTGCTGTCGAGGAAGACACGACGGACTTGCCGTCCATGATTTCTTTGGTGGATCTTTTGGGTCCGGATAGTGCGTCTGACGCGTCGTCTGTTGCTGATCGTTGGGTGCAGAACGGGTCGTTGCCTGACGGTTCTGGAAAGCCTCAGGGGTATGCGCCGCGCTTGCGCGCCATCGTGGGTCAGGCCGCGCATGGTGCGTTCCGTTTGGATCTTCGTGAGGATGGACCGCACGCCCTGGTGGGTGGCACTACTGGTGCGGGAAAGTCTGAGTTCTTGCAGGCGTGGGTGCTGGGGTTGGCGTCGGAGTACAGCTCTCGTCGGTTGACCTTTCTTTTTGTGGACTACAAGGGTGGTTCGGCTTTTGCTGAGTGCACCAAGTTGCCGCATTGTGTGGGTTTGGTGACGGACTTGTCGCCGCACCTCGTGCGGCGAGCACTCATTAGTTTGAGGTCCGAGTTGCATTACCGGGAGCACCTTTTCAATGAGAAGGGCGCCAAGGACATTCTCGAGTTTGAGAAGCGTGGTGACCCGGATTGCCCACCCGCGCTCGTCCTTGTCATCGATGAGTTCGCCGCACTCGTGAGTGAGGTTCCCGACTTCGTCGACGGTGTGGTGGACATCGCGCAGCGAGGGCGTTCGTTGGGCATCCACTTGATCATGGCCACCCAGCGGCCTGCTGGTGTGATTCGTGACAACTTGCGTGCCAACACCAACCTGCGGGTTGCATTGCGGATGGCCGACGAGTCTGACTCAACCGACGTGATCGGTGACCAAGCTGCAGCCATGATTCCTCCTGAGCAGCGTGGACGCGGTCTCGTCAAGGCTGGGCCAGGGCGTTTGACGCGGTTCCAGTCGGCGTACACAGGTGGGCACTCCGATGTAGCCAACCCTCATAAGCAGGTGGACTTCGCGACATTTGGTTTTGGGTTGCCCGAGCCGTGGCCCGAGGGCGACGAGGGTGACCACAACACCACGGGCCCCAACGATCAAGAGCGACTCGTGGCGCGGATTACGGAAGCGCATGCAGGACTGAAGTTGCCTCATCCGCGGCGGCCCTGGCTTGATGAACTGCCGCACGTGATTGATCAGTTGCAGTTGGTCGGCGGTCCTGACACGTCGCTGTCGCTCGGCCTGATTGATATGCCGCAACGTCAAGCTCAGGAGGTGCTGAAGTTCGAGCCAGACGTTGACCAAAACATGGCGATCTTCGGTGCCGGAGGCTCCGGTCGTACCGCGGTTCTTCGTGCGATTGCGTTCGCGGCTGGGTGTGCTTCTGACCCGGTGTACGTTTATGGGCTTGAATCCGGCGGCTCGGGCCTTCGGATGATTGAGTCGATGCCGCATGTGGGTTCCGTGGTCCCTGGTGATGACTCCGAGCGAGTGCTTCGCATGATGAGAATGTTGCGACAGACGGTAGATGAACGTGCGTCCAAGTACGGCAATGCGGATGTAGGTTCGATTAGCGAGTACCGTGCGGCGACCGGGAACACGGGCGAGCCTCGCATCATTGTTCTTGTCGACAACTTCGCGATCTTCCGCTCTGAGTACGACGGCGTCCAAGGCCGCAATCAGGCATACAGCGACCTCATGGCTGTCATGCAAGAAGGTCGTTCGGTCGGTGTTCACGTGGTGGTCACTGCCGATCGTGTTGTCGGTGTCGGCAACGCAGCATTGGCGAGCGTTCTGAAGCGCCTCGCGCTACGAATGTCGGACCCGGAAGGCTACCCTCCGCTCGGAAGCCCCAAGGATGTCTTGAATGAGGACTCGCCAGTGGGTCGCGGATTGCACGGCTCCCTCGAGTTCCAGATTGCCGTGCCTGCAGGCCGTACCAACCCTCGCGAGGTCTCGGCGGTCTTCAGCGACCTAGCTACCCGAGTCGCATCGGCCGGGCGACCACCCGCACCACCCGTGGGCGAACTTCCCCGCCAGTACGATGCGGTGTCTCTCCCTGCAGGGCTGGGAGAGAAGTTCGTTCTGGGGCTTTCTGAGGTTGATTTGGGGCCGTTCGGGGTCGACGGCACCGGCGCCGTTCTTGTGTCTGGGCCACCCGAAAGTGGCCGAAGTTCGGCGCTCGTGTGGAGTGTCGCATCGTTCCGTCGCTGGCGGCCAGACGCCCGAATCTTTGGGCTTAGCGCAAGGCGATCGTCTCTCCTGGCCCACTCGTGGTGGGACGGGACCGGTGCAGACCCACGGGAACTCGTCGGCCTGGAGGACGCCATCGCCTTGGCCAATGCCGGGGGGCCGCCCGTCATGGTGGTCATTGAATCCGTGGCGGACTTTGCTGAGTCGCCCTCCGAGAGTTCACTCGTGGACCTCATCAAGCGTGCGCGTCGCGGCCAGTTGTTGGTCGTCGCAGAGACCGCTGTCACGGAACTCAGCGGCTTTGGCATGCTGACCAACGAATTGCGCAACGGCCGGCGTGGACTAGCGCTGATGCCTGATGCCGCTGATGGCGAGACGGCGTTCCGCACTCCGTTCCCCCGCGTCAAGTCGGCCGAGTTCTCTCCGGGTCGGGGTATGTGGGTTGGGGGAGGCAAAGTGGTGCGCGTCCAACTTCCGATGCCGCTTGACGCCAGCATCATTCCCGGCTCGACGGCTGGGCCTCTCACGGAAGGTGCCGGCCGAAGTGGTGCTTCAGTGCCCGGAGCCGATGCCGACGTAAGCCAGCCGGCATCGGCGTCAGACGGGGGCGGACTTCCCGACTGGGCTGTGTTACCTCCTCGTGGTTGACAACCCAAGTCTGAGTAAGGCACACAAGAGGGCTACCGGCGGTCGGGTCCGCCGTTGCACTTGCGGGCGAAGACGGATACATTGAGCAGGACTTGTCGCATGGGTGCGTCAAGCGATGAGAAGAATCACTACTTTTAGAGGGGGAATAATGTCGAACTTGAACGTTTCCTACCAGGAGATGGACAACGCCGCTGCTCGTTTGAAGACGGGCCAGGCAGAGATCGAATCCAACCTGCAGGCACTTCGCAAGCTTGTGCAGGACCTGGTGGCCCAGGGCTTCACCACCACCAGCGCGTCGGGTGCTTTCGATGCCGCTTACCAGGAGTTCAACACTGGTGCTGTGCAGACTGTCCAGGGCCTGACCGGTATGGCTCAGTTCCTGACCACGGCCGCTCAGACTCTCGAGTCCACGGACCAGGAGCTTGCTGCGAAGCTCGGGCGCTGATTACCTGCCATCACTGATGTATCGCGGCGCCGCTGGAACCTCGGGTTCCGGCGGCGCCTTTTCAACAGTGGTCGCCACCGGCAGAGTGCATCTCATCTCAGGCATGGGGATTGTCTGAACAGCACAGGGGGGAAGATTCGTGAGCAGCGAACTTCAAATAGACAGTAAGGACCTGGGCACGGTAACTAGCCAGGTTCAGAGCGCCATCAATGGCCTCGACACTTCAACTACATGCGACGTCACGGGGTCCGGCGGTGTGGGCGTCGACGAGGCCATTGCGCAGGCAGAGCGGTGGCGCAAAGGTGCCACAGCATGTGCTTTGGGCAATGCGACGAGTTGGGCTGAACGCCTGACTGAAGTGGGCGAGTCATTTGCGGACGTTGACGATGCCCAGGCGAAAGTAGTCGCCGCGGGTCCACGCTCCCACCACGGCCATCAGGCGGTGTGACGTGGCTGACGCAACCCAACACAATCCAGGGTCCGGCGACACGGCCAGCATCACAGCGTTTGGTGCAGCAAGCGCGGCATGCGCTGCCGAACTGGGAGAGTTTCGAGTCAAACTCCTCGCCGCGGCTGGTAGCGCAACAGCAACGACAGTGGCAACGTCCGTGTCAGCGTGGTCGCAAGGTGCGTTTTCGTTAACACCAGATCTTGATGCCACGATCAGTGAACTCAATGACCGTAAGGTCGCGGCGGACGAGTACGTGGCCGCCGTCGAGGACATTCGCTCCCGCGCATCGCAACTCAACACGGAGAAGGCAGAGCTTGCGCGCGCCTTGTACTACTGGCAGAACACCGCCCTCGAGTATCAGAACAGTGTGGACGGCCAAGCCCGTCTCAGCGAGATCATGTCCGGTCAACGCAACATTGAAGCGGGCCTCGAAGCGTTGCTTGCCGAGCGGCATGACGTCGATGCAACATTCACCGCGGCACTAGAAAGCACCAGGACCATTCGGGGGCTTAACTTCGCATCCGTCGCAACCATCGGTTCTTCATGGAGCGTTGGCCGCGGCTGGGACGTGTTGAACCGCAGTATCGAGGTGCAACAGGCCGTCCAAGCGACCGAGCGGGTAGTCCAGAATCCAGGCGATGAAGACGCGGTGATCGCGCTTGAATCAGAGCTCGCGGACCTAGGTGAAGACAAGTCGATGTGGGACCGCTACTACCGCGAGAACGGCGGAGTCGACGGCGAGACCTTGGCGCTCGCACTTGTTAGCCTCTCCAATGTATGGGCGCACGGTGATAGCCGCGCGAGTACCGAGCTGGTAGATGCAACGGTGGCATCCGGGCAGAATCTCCGAGAAGGATTGGCAATAGCAACCGGAAACTGGTCGACACAGAGGTCTAGAAACTTTGCACAAGAGTTGTTCGCCTTGATTCGCTCCGAGCAAATCAGTCCATCGACAGTCGCTTTTCTGTTCCAAGATAGAGTGAGGGCCTTGCAGGGCGAAGAATTCACGGTCGCTGTGGCCGACGAGGTTGATCTGCTGGAGCGCATGCATGGCGGTTGGGCAGGCTCCAGTAAGCACAATATTGGCGACCCGATGTTCAAATTCGGTGGGTATGCAAGCCGTGAGGGTAGCTATCAGGCGGCGAGTACGGACCTAGCCGGACAAGTGTTCCTCTCACTTAGCGACTACCCAGACTCGGCATTGGCATGGTTGACCGCCCCCGGAGACCACCTACTGGAGCGTGAAGGTATGGCTCAACCGTTTGAGGATCCGGGAGACCGGATCGCCTTTTGGTACGGCGATCGCGACTGGTGGCTGGACGGCTATGGAGCGCCCGCGCAGTTACTGGCTGGGATGCAGCGGGCCGAAGGTGGCATAGCCCACGAGGACTTCGACCTGACTGATGTCTCTGCTACACAGATGGAGGTCATTGCTCAGCAGACGGACGTTCTGGGTCGCGCGTTTGAGCAGATTGCATTTGGCGGTCCCCTGGGTGGCGGTTGGGATCGCGGGGTGGTGTCAGACGAGGCTTCTAGTGCAATTGTGCAGACTATCGAACAACAGAGCGTGCAGTTCTCGGTATCGACAATTGCAACCGTTGATGGTGCGGGCATCAAGCAAAATGGCTACATTCAGATCTTCGGGCAAGATGACATCGTGTTGCCACACATGGACGTACCATCAGAAACGTTGACGCAGGTGGTTTCGCGGCTCTCAACCGACGGTGCGGAGCCGCAGCTTGGGGCGTTTGCTGCCACGTTCAGTGAAGAGCTGGCAACTCTGGTTGACGCAGGCGAGATCAATCCAGAAGTGGCATTGGATTATGTCTACGACATCGCTGCCTTTACTGACGGCACTATCGATGGCCTACAGATGCTTGACGGGCGTGAGGACGATGCGGCAAAGTCAAATGTACTCGGGACCGCACGATTCCTGACCGATGTTGCCGTTGACCACACCCTCAAGAAAATCCCTGTGACCACAGGTGCCGGGGTTGCGATTGGCACCGCTTCGGAATACCTCTTTGACATTGTGGGGGATGCTTGGGTAACCGGTGAGGCAGAGGCGACCGAGCGGGCACATGCAGACACCGCCCACGAGACTCACTCGAGAACAGGCCACGAGGCCTTGATGGCGTCGTACGGAGGCGACTTCACGAAGTGGCTGGGAACCGAGTACCTGGAGACTGACGGCACTCCGGATGCGAGCGCAATCGATGCTCACTTGAGGAGCCATGCGGGTAACGCCGCGGCTGAGTATCGGACGGATCGTGAGGAGTGGGCCCGCTACGTTTCGGGCGGGGATAAGTAATGAAGGAAGAGGAGCGCGCCATGGTCGGACGAAGAGTTAGTCGTAGCGTTGCGGCGGTTGCACTTGTGGTGGTTGGACTATCGGCTTGTGCGCCGGGTGCAGGTTCTGACGTAGCCGCCACGCCTGACGCGGTGTGGTTGGAAGTGCCGGAGGCGGAAACGTGGCAGCTGGACGCATTGCCGACACAATGGCCGGTGCTCGAGGACTATGAGCCGGTGGGGTCCAACTATGCGCGCCCCGAGACACCTGTGGCTGACGGCGTGGACTATGTGGAGTTTGTGGTGTGGCTTGGCGATGGTGATGCCACCGCTCTGGCTGAGATGTACTCCGCAGAGCCTGTTGACGAGTTGCCCGAGTTGTTGCCTTATTGGGAGGCTCCGATCCCTCCTGATGCCGTTTCGAGCGACGAACTCGTCGATGCGTTTGCTGAAGGCTGGGAAGCTTCGATCGAGGTCTTTGTGTCGCCGGAGACGGGCACAGTGTTCATACTCACTGAGGAAGATTGAGCTTGAACTTCGTGTGAGCCGGGTTCAGCTTCAAGGCTAAAGTAGAACTTTTTGCCGTCATCGTCGAACCTCAGCTCGGTTGGTGGGTCTTCGTAGCTTTCTGTCCAGACGGTTGCGTAGAACGAGTACGTCTGGTGAGTTTTCCAGTAGCCCTCTGGGTACAGGTAGCCGTAGAGGTCGTAGTAGTCGGGGAAGGCGAGGGTGTCTAGCCCTGTGCTGGTGAGTGTTGAGGGGCTGTCGCCTGGGCCAGCGGGGGAGCAATGGCTTGGCCTGATGTCGTAGTCCTCATCCGATGCGGTGACTGCGGCCGTCAAACCCGGCGCGCCTTTGAATTCGTCTCCGTTTGTTTGTCTGGCTGTTCCGAAAATGAACCAGCACACGCCGGTGTCTGAGGGTGGATCGAATGTGTTGTCGATGGAACCGGGGTCGTCTTCGTATCGGGCGGAGCTCACTGTGGTCAATGTGATCTCCCACACGCCTCCGTAGATACTCGTGAGTGTCGCCGATTGTCCGATGGGGACGGGGTCGTCAAGTGTGCCGCGTGCACCATCGAACGGCCATATCCACATCACGGCTGTGACGAGACCGATGCCCGTGAACAGGGCAATGACGAGGCCGCCTGCGATCTGTCGTTTCGAGTACTTCACATTTCCCCCTGGGTAAGACGACATGGGATCTTCAACTCAGGGAACCTTACTGGTAGTCGGGTGCCCGGTGCGGTGACGGAGTGGCCGCGGCGCTGGCTGAGACCTATTCGGTTGTGCAGTTGGAGGAGGTTCCCGAGTGCTTGCCGACTTGGGAGGCGCTGCCGCCTCCGGACCTGGCTTCCAGCGATGCTCTCCTCGAGGCCTTCGCTGAGGGCTGGGAAGACGCTACTGACGTGTACTTGCCGGAAGAAACCGACATAGTGTCCCATCATCACCGAGAACGTCGATGATGGGACACCACCAGTTCGGAACTAGGCCCCTTTGTTGAGGCTGAAGTAGAAGACCTTGTCATTGTTGTCAAACTTTAGTGCCAGGGGTGGGTCGTCGTAGCTCTCTGTCCAGACGATGATGTGGAAGTAGTAGGTCCGTTCGACTTTCCAGTAGTCGGAGCGAGTTGCGAACACGTAGAGATCGCTGTAGCGGATGTATCCGTAGTCGCGCAAACTTTGTTCGAACTGCCACGATGACGATTCGTGGGACCCTGAGCCGCAGATCTGGGTTCCATGTGGAGGGTCGGGTTGGACTGGGTGACTCCGGAGAGCAGGCTCGGGGCGCTTGAGAAGGTGTCGCCGCTCGTTTGTCTGCCGGTGCCGAAGATAAACCAGCACACGCCCGTCTCGGACGGGGCAGGGTTGGCAACTTCCCAACTTGGGTCCCATTGCTAGTCGGTTCCGTTCACATCGGTGATGGTGATGTCTCAGTCGTCACCGGAGGTGCTGTCCTTGAGGGTGGCGGTTTGTCCCAAGGGAACCGGGTCGTCTTGGGTTCCTGAGTAGCCTCCAAAAGTCCACCGCTAACTGTTTGTCGTGTCAATCCCGATGACTGTGAGGACTCCAGCAATGCCGTCTGTCAGCCGTCGACGTCGTGAGAACTTCGCTTGGTGGAGGGCTTTTAAGAGTTCTGCACCAGGCTGCTGGGGTCTTCTGTGAGGCTCATGTAGGTGGTGACGCCGTTGTTTTTGAAGGCGAGCGCTAGTGGTGGGTTGTCGTAGCTGTCGGTCCAGACGGTGTAGTAGAACGAGTAGGTGCGCTGGGTCTTCCAGTAGTCAGCGGAGTACCCGTAGCCGTAGAGCTCGGTGTAGTGGACGAATCCGAGTTCGTTGAGCCCCTGGTTGACGGTGCTTGTTTGTGACTCGTAGAGCCGGTCATGACAGTAACTTGGTTCTGTATCATACTCGCGGTCAGCTGCGGTGGGGGTGGCGCCGATTGAGGGTGCACCTTGGAAGCTGTTGTCGTTGATGCGTGTGGCGGTGCCGAAGATAAACCAGCACACTCCTGGGCTGGCGGGTGCTGGTCCTGGAAGTACAGCCTCGAGGTCGTGTTCGTAGGCGGTTGCGCTGAGGTCTGTCAGTGTCAGTTCCCAGGTTCCTGGTTTCGCTAGTTGTGAACTCTCAACTGTGGCGCTTTGACCTAGCGGGATGGGGTCTTCCCATGTGCCCGCCGGCCCCTTGGGTGAGGGGCATGCCCAACTGACGATCGCGACGATACCAACAGCTGCGAGCGTACTGACCGTGGTGAATGCGGCGATGCGTGGTTTTGAGTACTTCATGGCCCCCCTTAAGCGTGACGATGGTCTTGAGTGTGACTTGTGTAGAACGCTACCGAGTTAATCGGTGTACCTCACCTATTTGCCAAGCCTTCACCTTCTAATGGTGGAATCGTCTGGGAAGCGCCGCGCGGAGTGAAGCGCGGGGGACAGCTGCACCGATGCGTGACATCTGATTTGGCTCGCCCATCGGGCGGGCCTGGAAGGAGGTTGCTGCGCCCAAGCCCACCCCCCCCCAAGAGTTCCGTGACGATGTTGCCCGTGCTGACGCTGGCGCCCTTACCGGCCTCTTCTCGGACGACTTCCGACGGTGGCTCGGCACCGAGTACTTCAACCCTGATGGGACCCCGGACACCGAGAAGATTGATGGGCATCTGAGGGAGCAAGCCTCGAGTGGGGCGAAGTGCTACAAGTTGAGTATCGACAGCTGGGAACGCCGGGTCACGGGTGAGGACGACGAGGGCGGGGACGATACCTTGTGACGAGCGAGTTGCTCGTCGAGATCGACTTCGGTAATCGCGCCTACGGGGTGGTCGCGCGTGCGCCGACGCGCGCGCGAGTTATTTGAACTCTTCTGTGCGTTGACAGCTCATGAGTCTTGGGCCAAGTCCCACTCATCCTCTGTGAGGCTCATGTACGTGGTGATGCCGTTGTTTTCGAAGGTGAGCGCGAGTGGTGGGTTGTCGTAACTGTCGGTCCAGACGGTGTAGTAGAACGAGTAGGTGCGCTGGGTTTTCAGGAAGTCTGAAGATCTCCCAACACCGTAGAGGTGGGCGTACTGGAGGAAACCGAGCTCGTCGAGTCCTTTGACCACGGTGCTCGCTTGTGACTCGTAGAGCCGGTCATGACAGTAGCTTGGCTCTGTTTCATACTCGCGGTCAGTCGCGGTGGGTGCGAACTTTAGTGAGGGCGCACCTTGAAAACTGTCGTCGTTGATGCGGGTGGCGGTGCCGAAGATAAACCAGCACACTCCTGGGCTGGCGGGTGCTGGTCCTGGAAGTACAGCCTCGAGGTCGTGTTCGTAGGCGGTCGCACTGAGGTCTGTCAGTGTCAGTTCCCAGGTCCCCGGCCTGGCCCAATGGCTCTCAACTGTGGCGGATTGGCCTAGCGGGATGGGGTCTTCCCATGTGCCCGCCGGCCCCTGAGGCGCGGGCCATGCCCAACTGACGATCGCGACGATGCCAACAGCTGCGAGCGTGCTGACTGTAGTGAATGCGGCAATGCGCGGTTTTGAGTGCTTCATCGCTGCTCAGGGATCGTGACGTAGGAGGCGGTGCCGTCGCCGTAGCCGCCTACGCCAATCTTGGTGCCCGCGTCTGGCCCATCGATCTGGGTGAGGGTTGCGGTGGTTATCCAGCACGCCAGGTCGGGCCAGTTCTCTGCGGCGTTCACGACTCGTTCCTGGTCGACTGGAATCTCCTCAATGCCGTCGATGACAACTTCCGACGTCATCGTCTCCTTCCGCCATTGAGGAACAGTAATCGTGACGGGTGTTCCTGCATCGAGTGGCTCTTCAACCGACCCCGCGCCCTCTGTTGAGCACCCAGCCAAAGCCAACGCGCCGACGGGTGTGGCGGTGAGTGTGTGGCGTGCGTGACGCATCGTCCCCCCCTGTTAGTTCTGACGCAACCGTATCGAAGTCTGTGTCCTCGACAATCCAAGAGAAGTCCGCAGTGAGGGATCTCATGGCCGGTAACTTCGCGCGGGGCGGCCGTTAACTGAGTAAGGACGATGGACTCGCGTGTCACCTCATGTGGCCAGGGGTTTCGATTGCCGCAGGGTCTGTGACATGAAGATTTGGGCAACGCTCGATGATCCTCGGTGGCAGGTGTTGTTGAGCCGTCTCTTCGTGTTCGCGCTTGCGGTCCCGTCGGCGTACTTTGCGACACGGTTGTACGAGTCGGCCCTAGATCGCGCCCGCCCTCGCCGAGCACTGAACTACGGAGTGGTGGCAATTCACCAGGACCCTCCGGCTGGCAACCCCGACTCCCGTCAAGGAGGGCCTGATGGCGACTGAACCCGAGATCTCAGTGTATTTCTTCAAGAGCATCGGCGGTGCCGTTAGAGAGGTTCTTCAAGGCATCCTGCTGTTCCTGAAGAACAAAGAGGACGAGAGCAATCCCCGCTGGAGCGGAGCCTTCCGGTGGCTCTTGAGCATGATCGTGTGGGCCGCACGGACGCCTTCAATGAGTTGGTGTCGGCGCTGTATCCGTATGCGCAACGCTATGGTGTGCCGATGCCGGTTCGGATGTGCACAGCAGTGGAGCTCGGGCTGCCGAGGGCAGCGTCGCATCCTCGCCGACGTGCAGCCACGGCTAGCGGCGTACACCGAGCTTGCGGAGGTGCGCGTTGGCAAAGCGCCCTTCTGGGTCCAGCCGCTCAAACTCGTCGCGAGCATCGGCCAGGCGAGGTGTGACGGCAGCTACGGCGTCGGCGTCCATGGTGTGCACCTTGCCCCAGTGTGGACGTGCCCCAAAGGGAGCAAGCGCGTTCTCAATCCGTGGCGTCAGGCGGCTCACGGCCTCTTCATCGTTGCGCCAGGTGAAGTGGATGGCGAGCGTTGCGCGACCGTATGCGCCAGAGAGCCAGAGGCCGTCGGCGGCGATGGTGCGCAATTCGGTGATGAGGAGGTGCGGGGCAATCTCATCTGACAATCGGCGGACGGCGCTGAGGGCGGCCTCGGCGTCTGCAAGATCCACAAAGTACTCCGTCTGAATCTCGTCGCCGTTGGACGGTGTGGAGTCGAGCCGGAAGTGGGGGAGGCGTTCCAGCCATGGGCCTTCGATGCCGTCTTTGGTGGTGAGGTTGTCGGGTGGAACACCTACGAGCCCCGCTTCGTTGGCGCGCTCCATGCGGGCGCCTAGCCACGGTTCTGTGGGCGTCTCGTCTGCACCGATGCGGGTCTTGCGCCATATCTGCTGGAGGTTCTCTTCGGCCCACATAGTGAAGGCACTCACTGAGTATCCTGCGCTCATCACGGCGGGCACATCGTCTAGGAACGTGGCCCAGGGCAGATCGCGGTAGACATCTTGGCGCACCAGGAATGTCGGCTGGATGTCGAGGGTGATTCGTACCACGATGCCGTAGGCGCCGAGGCCCACGACAAGACCCTCGAAGCCGGGGTCGCCTCGCGTGGCTTTGACCAGAGCCCCGGATGCGTTGACATACTCGAGGCCGGCCACGGCATCGGACAGGCAGCCGTTGGTGACGCCTGAACCGTGGGTGCCGGTGGCCACGGCCCCTCCTACAGAAATGTGGGGAAGGGAGCCCATGTTGTGGAGCGCCCAGCCGCGCTCTTGCAGCCACACTGCAAGTTCGCCGTAGCGGATTCCCGCCCCTACGTTGACCGTCTGAGTGGCGGTGTCGAGAACAGGGTTGGGGTCGATGCGTGTGACCGTGATCAGTGTGCCGGCGGTGTCTGCCAGGTCGTTGAAACTATGCCGGGTCCCCAGCGCGCGGATAGGGCCACGGGTCGTGCTGACCGTTTCCTGTACCTCGGTAATGGTGCGGGCCTCGACCATCGCCGATGCGCCAAAGAAGTGTGTGCCTGCCCAGTTAGCGCCGATGCTCATTCGGCCAGCGTACGGGGGTCACCGTTGACAGGGAGTTTTGCGAGCGCAGCAGAGGTGTGGGGGCGTGGTGACGTGGGGTCACGGGTCGGCGAGTCACGCTCCGGAGGCGCTTGCAGCGGGTCACCATGCACGGATTTACGCAACGCGACTCTTGCGTTTTCTCCGCATGTTCAGCGCATTTTGTGTGCGTGACCATCGTCCCAAAGCGCGTAGGCTATGGGCGTGAAAACGCAAGCCGATGTAATCGTGGTGGGCGCTGGGCCTGGAGGCTCCGCTGTCGCGTACTACTTGGCACGCGAAGGCTTTAATGTCATCGCTTTGGAGAAGTCCCGTTTCCCGCGCGAGAAGGTCTGCGGCGACGGTCTGACGCCCAAGGCCGTCAAGGAGCTGCAACTTCTTAATCTCCCAACGCCCCGCGAAGACGGATGGATCCCCAACTGGGGATTGCGCATGGTGGGCGGCGGCCACCGGCTCGAGTTCCCGTGGCACGAGCAAGAGTCGTTCCCCAACTATGGGCTGAGCCTCACCCGCTCCAGTTTTGACCACACACTCGCGGAACACGCCCGCTCAGCCGGCGCAGACATCCGCGAAGGCTGGTTCGTCACCGGCTCAGTACGCGACGACCTCACCGGCCGTGTCATCGGCGTTACCGCCAAGGCCACGGACGAGAAGGGGCGCAAGGTTGGCGACGAAGTCACCTACAGCGCTCCGCTCGTGATCGCGGCCGATGGTGTGAGCGCACGTATCGCGCTCGGCCTCGGTATGGAGCGTATGGACAACCGGCCGATGGGTGTGGCCGTCCGCACATACTTCGAAACACCTCGCCACGACGAAGAGTGGATGGAGGGACACCTCACCATCCGTGACAGCGAATCCCACCTCCTGCCCGGCTACGGCTGGATTTTCCCGCTCGGCGACGGCACCGCGAACATCGGCCTAGGAACACTGAGCCCCAACGGTGCACCGTCAGGACTCGACCACCGTGCGCTCTTTGACAACTGGGTGCGTGAAGACCTCAAGGACTGGGGTATCGACCCCGACGCCCCAGTCAGCAAGGTCCAAGGCGCTGCGATCCCCATGGCCTTCAACCGTCAGCCCCACTACGTTCCCGGCCTGATGCTGGTAGGCGACTCCGGTGGAATGGTCAGCCCCTTCAACGGGGAGGGCATCGCATACGCCATGCAGTCTGCGCGCCGAGCCAGCGAAGCAGTGGTGGCGTGGCGCGAAGCTCGCACCGATGGCGCCCGGGAAGCGGCGCTTGAAAGCTATGCCGACCAAATGAAGGAAGACCTGGGCGGATACTTCTCACTCGGCCGCGTTTTCGCCGAACTGATTGACCATCCGTCCGTCATGCGGCTGTGTACGCGATACGGTCTACCTCGCCCCCTAGTGATGCACTTTACGCATAAACTGCTAGCGGACGTCTACGAACCGAGCGGAGGGGACTGGGCCGATCGCCTGATGGTCACTCTCACTAAGGTGGCACCAGCGGCATGATGATGGTGCACCCCAGTCCCGAGCAAGCGAACAAAGGAGTCGACCAGTGAATCCCTACGTCCCCATCGTGGTGATGGTCTGCGTTGCCGCGCTGATGGCGATAGCGGGCCTGGTGATCAGCAACCTGACTGGTCCCAAGCGCTACAACTCCGCCAAGGTTGACCAGTACGAGTCTGGCCTGCAGCCCACGCCCGGAGCCAGTGGCGGCGGTCGTGTGCCAATCAAGTACTACCTCGTGGCCATGACATTCATCATCTTCGACATCGAGGTCGTCTTCCTCTACCCGTGGGCTGTCGCGCACGGGGCATTGGGATGGTTCGGCCTCATTGCAATCATGACTTTCCTCGCCCTCATCACGATTCCCTTTGTGTATGAGTGGCGCCGCGGCGGATTTGAGTGGGACTGACTTATGGGTATTGAAGAAAGCGCACCTCCGTTCATGCTCGGCACTGTCGAGAACTTTGTTGGCTGGGCCCGTGCGGGCTCGCTGTGGCCAGCAACGTTCGGACTCGCGTGCTGTGCGATCGAGATGATGGGTACGGGTACGTCCCGGTTCGACATCTCCCGGTTCGGCTCCGAGGTCTTCCGAGGCTCCCCCCGCCAGGCCGACATCATGATCGTCGCTGGCCGTGTGTCCAACAAGATGGCACCGATCGTCCGCCAGGTCTACGACCAGATGGCCAACCCCAAGTGGGTCCTCTCTATGGGTGTCTGTGCATCATCGGGCGGCATGTTCAACAACTACGCCATCGTTCAGGGTGTCGACCACGTGGTTCCCGTTGACATCTACCTCCCTGGCTGCCCGCCCCGCCCAGAGATGCTGATCAACGCGCTTCTCGAGTTGCAGGAGCAGGTCAAGACCACGCCGATGGGCGAGAACCGCCGCCAGATCGCAGCCGCCGCCGAGGCCGCTGCCCTCAAGGCCACCCCGACCTCCGATCAGAAGGGTCTGCTGCGGTGACCGATTCCCAGGACATGCAGGCTGTAGAGCCGCAGGGCCGCGAGCCGCTGACCCTCATCAACGTTCGTGAGGGACTGTTCTCCGCGAAGGGTGACACTTCCGGCTTCGACGGACTCATCAAGCCAGTGCCGATGCCCGGCGCGACCGAACGCCCCTATGGCGAATGGTTCGACGGTGTCGTTGACATCCTCACGGAGTTGCTGGGCGACCGTGCCGACGAGGCTATTGAGTCGGTGGTCGTTGACCGTGGCGAACTGACGCTTTACATCGCCGCCAAGCACCTACTGGAAGTTGTCACCCACCTGCGCGACGACCAAGACCTGCGCTTCGAAATGTGCCTCGGCGTCTCCGGCGTCCACTACCCAGCAGACAAGGGCCGCGAGCTCCACGCCGCATACCCACTGCTGTCCATTACGCACAACCGCCACCTGCGCGTTGAAGTTGCGGTCGACGAGAACGACCCCCACATTCCCTCCGTGTGCAGCATCTACCCGATGAACAACTGGCACGAACGCGAGACCTGGGACTTCTTCGGCATCATCTTCGACGGCCACCCGTCACTGGCACGCATTGAAATGCCAGACGACTGGGTCGGCCACCCGCAACGCAAGGACTACCCCTTGGGCGGCATCCCGATCGAATACAAGGGCGCCGAAGTAGATTCGCCCGGCGAGCGGAGGCAGTACCGATGAACAACCCCACCGCACAGGCCACTGGCGCGTTTACCGAGGATCCCGACGTCCCCGAGTACAACGTGTACGGCGCGGACTGGTCCGAGACTGTCGAAGAGGCAGTCCGCCTCGGCCAACAGCGCATCGTCATGAACATGGGCCCCCAGCACCCTTCGACGCACGGCGTGCTCCGCGTCATGCTCGAGATCGAAGGTGAGACGGTCACGGAAACCCGTGCCGGCATCGGCTATCTCCACACCGGTATTGAAAAGAACATGGAATACCGCACGTGGACGCAGGGCGTGACGTTCTGCACCCGTATGGACTACGTGGCCTCCATGGCACAGGAACTCGTCTACTGCCTCGGTATCGAGAAGCTCTTGGGCATCACTGACGACATCCCTGAGCGCGCCTCGATCTTGCGTGTCCTGATGTCAGAGCTGACCCGCATCGGCTCACACCTGGTTGCCATCGGCACCGGTGGTAACGAACTGGGCGCCACCACTATCATGACCACCAGCTTCATTGGTCGTGAAGAAACCTTCAAGGTGATCGAAATGATCACCGGTTTGCGCACCAACAACGCGTACATCCGTCCCGGCGGTGTGGCACAGGGCCTCCCCGAGGGCGGCATCAAGGCCATTCGCGACATGATTCCTCAGGTGCGTCTGCGCCTTGACGAGTTGGTCGCGCTGCAGATGGAAAACCCGATCCTCAAGGGCCGTCTGAAGAATGTCGCCGTCGTGGACCTCCCCTCCGCCATGTCGTTGGGCATTACCGGCCCGATTCTGCGTGCCACAGGCCTGCCATACGACCTGCGCAAGTCCGACCCGTACTGCGGATACGAGACCTACGACTTCCAGGTCCCGACCTCGACCGACGCGGATGCCTGGGCTCGTATGGTCCTGCGCATGGAGGAGTGCTACGAGTCGCTCAAGATCGTCGAGCAGTGTGCCGACCGTCTCGAAGCACTCGGCGACGGCCCTGTCATGGTCGCCGACAAGAAGATTGCGTGGCCCGCTCAGCTATCCATCGGTGGCGACGGTCAGGGCAACTCGCCCGAGCACATTCGCCACATCATGGGCGAGTCGATGGAAGCACTCATCCACCACTTCAAGCTCGTCACCGAAGGCTTCGACGTGCCCGCAGGCCAGGTCTACCAGGCAACTGAGGGACCCAAGGGTCTACTGGGTGTGCACCTCGTGTCTGACGGCGGCGCCAAGCCGTGGCGTGCACACTTCCGTGACCCCGGCTTCAACAACCTGCAGGCGCTCTCGCTCATGTGCGAAGGCGGACAGGTAGCCGATGTCGTGGTCGCCATCGCATCGATCGACATGGTTCTGGGAGGCGTAGACCGATGACCTACGACGCAGACACCCTCGCGCAGCTGCGCAAGGATGCCGACGAGATTCTGGGTCGCTACCCAGTGCAGCGCTCCGCGTTGCTGCCCCTGCTGCACCTCGTGCAATCGGTCGACGGTTACGTCAGCCCCGACGGCATCGCGTTTTGCGCCGATGCCGTGGATCTGACAAGCGCCGAGGTCTCAGCAGTTGCAACGTTCTACACCCAGTACAAGCGCCGCCCCAACGGCGAGTACCAGGTGGGCGTGTGCACCACGGCTCTGTGCGCGACGATGGGTGGCGACGAGATTTGGCGCCAACTGTCAGACAAGTGCGGCGTAGGCCACGACGAGACCACCGCGGACGGCAAGATCTCGCTGGAGCGCATCGAATGTAACGCGGCGTGCGACTACGCACCCGTGATGATGGTCAACTGGGAGTTCTTCGACAACATGACGCCCGACCGCGCACTGCGTGTCGTGGATGACATCCTCGAAGGCCGCGACGTCAAGCCAACCCGTGGCCCCAACAAGGTCTCGACGTTCAAGGAGACCGAGCGAGTGCTCGCCGGTTTCGAAGACGGCAAGGTTGACGAGGACCAAGGTGTGGGCGAGCCCACGCTGGTGGGCCTCAAAGTCGCACGCGAGCAGGGCTGGAAGGAAAGCAAGTGACTGATCTGACCCCAGTGCTCTCGGCCACGTGGGATGCCGAGCAGTCGTGGAAGCTCTCCACGTATGAGGAACACGGCGGCTACCGTGCGCTCAAGAAAGCGCTCGGCATGGACAAGGCAGACATTATCCAGGCCGTGAAAGACTCCGGTCTCCGCGGCCGCGGCGGTGCGGGCTTCCCGACCGGCATGAAGTGGGGCTTCCTGCCCCCCGACGATGGCGGCCCCCGCTACCTCGTGGTCAACGCTGACGAGTCCGAGCCAGGAACCTGCAAGGACATTCCGACCATGCTCTCGGCGCCACAGGTGCTTGTTGAGGGTGTGGCCATCACGTCCTATGCGATCGGCTGCAACCACGCTTTCATCTACGTGCGCGGCGAGGTCACCCACGTCTACCGTCGCCTCATGCAGGCCGTGCGCGAGGCCTACGACGCCGGACACTTGGGCAAGAACATCCACGGCTCTGGCTTCGACCTCGACGTCACAGTTCACGCCGGTGCCGGTGCCTACATTTGTGGTGAAGAGACCGCACTCCTGGACTCGCTGGAAGGACGCCGCGGTCAGCCCCGACTGAAGCCGCCGTTCCCCGCAGTCGCGGGTCTGTATGCCCGCCCCACGGTGGTCAACAACGTGGAGTCCATCTCCTCCGTCCCGGCCATCATCGATCGTGGCGTGGAATGGTTCACCTCGATGGGCACCGAACGCTCCAAGGGCATGGGTCTGTTTTCCCTGTCCGGCCACGTTGAGCGCCCCGGACAGTACGAGGCACCGCTTGGGATCACCTTGCGTGAACTCCTCGAGATGGCCGGCGGCATGCGCGGCGGCAAGAAGCTGAAGTTCTGGACCCCCGGTGGTTCCTCGACGCCGATCTTCACCGACGAGCACCTCGACACCCCGCTCGACTACGAGTCTGTAGGGGCAGCCGGTTCGATGCTCGGTACCCGCGCCCTCCAAATCTTCGACGAGACCACCTGTGTGGTGCGCGTCGTGACCCGCTGGACCGAGTTCTACAAGCACGAGTCCTGCGGCAAGTGCACCCCGTGCCGTGAAGGCACCTTCTGGCTCACCCAGATCCTCAAGCGGGTCGAGGGTGGCCAGGGAGTTGACGCCGACATCCAGCAGCTACTCGACACCTGTGAGTCGATCCTGGGCCGCGCATTCTGTGCCCTCGGCGACGGTGCTACCAGCTGTATCTCCAGTTCCATCCAGTACTTCCGCGAGGAGTTCGAGCAGCACATCACTGATGGTGCGTGCCCGTTCGACCACTCCGCATCGGCCCTCTTTGAGGTCACCGAGAGCACGAAGGCGACTGAGGAGGCCCACGCATGACCTCGACCGCGGACCAAGCCACCCCAGCAGTGGTCGACACCGTCTCACTGACGATCGACGGCTCTGAGGTGACCGTTCCCAAGGGAACGTTGATCATTCGCGCTGCCGAGCAGGTCGGTATCGACATTCCCCGCTTCTGCGACCACCCGTTGCTGAAGCCTGCCGGTGCCTGCCGCCAGTGCCTCGTGGATGTTGCCGCACCGGACCGCGAGGGCAACGTTCGTCCGTTCCCCAAGCCCCAGGCATCGTGCACGATGACGGTGATGGACGGCATGATCGTCAACACCCAGCACTCGTCGGAGACCGCCGCGAAGGCTCAAGAGGGTGTGATGGAGCTGCTGCTCATCAACCACCCGCTGGACTGCCCCGTCTGCGACAAGGGCGGCGAATGCCCTCTGCAGAACCAGGCCATGAGCAACGGCCGCCCAGAGAGCCGCTTCATTGACGTCAAGCGCGTCTTCGAAAAGCCCCTCGCCCTCAGCTCTGAGATCCTCCTCGACCGTGAGCGTTGCATCCTGTGCCAGCGTTGCACCCGCTTCTCCAAGGAGATCGCCGGCGACGCGTTCATCGACCTGCAGAACCGCGGCGCGATGCAGCAGATCGGAACGTTTAACGAGGACGTTCTCGAGTTCGATGGCTACGAGCCCATCGGTGTCGCGGCGGAAGACGAGTCCGGCCGCGCATTCTCCTCATACTTCTCCGGCAACACGGTGCAGATCTGCCCAGTGGGCGCGCTCACCAGCGCCTCCTACCGGTTCCGCTCGCGTCCGTTCGACCTCGTCTCGAGCCCCGGCATTTCCGAGCACGACTCGTCAGGCGCCGCGCTGCGCACCGACCACCGTCGTGGCAAGATCCTGCGCCGCCTTGCGGACAATGACCCAGTGGTCAACGAAGAGTGGATTACTGACAAGGACCGCTTCGCGTTCTCGTGGCAGAACCTTAACGACCGCATCACGCGACCCCTGGTCCGCGGTGACGACGGTGAGTTGCACGAGGCTTCATGGCCCGATGCTCTCGCCGCAGCCGCCAAGGGCCTGCGTGCCGCCATCACTGGTGAGGACGCTCAGGGCGCAGCAGTGCTCCCCGGTGGTCGCCTCACCATGGAAGACGCCTACGCCTACCAAAAGTTTGCGCGCCTGGTTCTCGACACCAATGATGTCGACATCCGCACTCGCACCGCGTCCGACGAGGAAGAGGCCTTCCTAGGTTCCTCGGTAGCGGCCACGGGCTTGGGCGTCACTTTCGGCGACCTCGAGAAGGCTCCCGCTGTGCTCATGGCGGGCTTCGAGCCTGAAGATGAGGGCGGCATCGTCTTCCTGCGTCTGCGCAAGGCGCTGGGACGTCAGCAGGTCTTCACCGTGGCACCGTTCCTCAGCCGTGGTGCAGAGAAGCTCGACGCGACCCTGCTCTCCACCGCACCCGGTGGTGAAGGCAAGGCGCTCGCCGCAGTGAAGGGCTCGACCGCAGCTTCGGAAGCACTCAAGGAAGCCGGCTCCGTCATCATCGTTGGTGAACGCCTCGCGGGTTCGCCCGGAGCGTTCACGCAGGCACTGGCGCTGGCCAAGCGCACGGGTGCCAAGCTGGTGTGGATTCCGCGCCGCGCTGGAGAACGTGGAGCCGTCGAAGCGGGCGCTCTCCCTGGTCTCTTGCCGGGCGGCCGTGCGGTGTCCGAGGCATCGGCCCGTGACGCTGTGGCGAAAGCCTGGGGAGTCGACGCACTTCCCGGAAAGCAGGGACGTGGTGCAGCCGACATCATCGCTGCCGCCCACCAGGGCAAGGTCGATGCGCTCATCGTCGGTGGTGTGACGCCGTCCGACCTCACCAGCAACCTCTCAGCCGCTCTGGAGCGTACGGGCTTTGTCCTGTCCCTCGAAGTGCGTCGCACCGAGGTCGCGGAGTACGCCGATGTCGTGTTGCCTGTTGCACCGCCGTCAGAAAAGTCCGGCACGTTTGTGAACTGGGAAGGGCGTCTGCGCGGATTCGCCACGGCACTCAAGACCGATGCAATGTCGGACCACCGTGTGCTCGACATCCTTGCTCGCGAACTTGGCGTCACGCTGAATACCGCGACGGTGGGGGATGTTTCCCAGCAGCTCGGTGCGCTCGGCGCCGCGGCGACCAAGCACCGTCCCGCAGCCCCCAAGATCGACGCCCCCAAGGTCGACGCGAAGCCTGGCGAAGAACTCATCCTGGCGTCGTGGCACCTCATGGTTGACGAAGGCGCGCTACAGGACGGCGAGCCCTACCTTGCAGGAACCGGCCGCACCGCAGTGGCGCGTTTGTCCGCCAAGACAGCCGATGCCGTGGGCGTCAAGGACGGTCTCGTCACGGTCTCAACGCAGACGGGCGCACTCGAACTCCCTGTCGTCATCACGGAGATGGCCGATGGTGTGGTGTGGGTGCCAGCGAAGTCGCCCGGTTCGTGGGTGGCACAGGAACTCGGTGTTGAGCCGGGAGCTCGCGTCATGGTTAAGGGAGGCGTGTGATGGTGTCATCGTTGTTGACTGCGGTTGACCCGGGCGGAGTTCCGGTCGACACCATGGAAGCCCTCGCGGACGACGCGTTGTGGATTCCGATCGTCAAGGCCGTCGGTCTGCTGATCTTCTTGCTGCTCAGCGTGCTGTTCGCTGTGTGGTTTGAGCGCCGCGTCATCGGTCGTTTGCAGTTGCGCCCCGGCCCCAACCGTCTGGGACCCTTTGGTTTGCTGCAGTCCGTCTCTGACGCGATGAAGTTGATGTTTAAGGAAGACATCACCGTGCGGGCCGCGGACAAGGTGCTGTACATCGCTGCGCCGATGATCTCCGTGTTCTCTGCGTTCCTGATCTTTGCTGTGATTCCTTTTGGCCCCGTGGTGACGATTCCGGGAACGGACATCACCACGGCCATGCAACTTACTGACTTCCCGGTCGCAGTGCTGTACATCCTTGCCTGCGCAGCAGTCGGTGTGTACGGCATCGTTCTTGGTGGTTGGGCCTCGGGCTCCACCTACCCGCTGATGGGTGCCATTCGTTCCACGGCCCAGGTCATCTCGTACGAGTTGGCGATGGGCCTTTCGCTCGTCACCGTGTTCCTGCTGGCCGGGACCATGTCGACCTCCGGCATCGTCGAATCTCAAGATGCGCGATGGTGGATTTGGCCCCTGTTCCCAGCGTTTGTCCTCTACGTCATTTCGATGATTGGTGAGACCAACCGTCTGCCGTTCGACCTCCCCGAGGCCGAGGGCGAGCTGGTGGCAGGCTTCATGACTGAGTACTCGTCGATGAAGTTCGCGTGGTTCTTCCTCGCCGAGTACATGAACATGATTAACGTGTCGGCTGTCGCAGCCACACTGTTCCTGGGTGGATGGCATGCGCCGTGGCCTATGGACTGGGTGGGCGGCGAGTTCCTCAACTCCTGGTGGCTTGCCCCGATCTGGCTGATCATCAAGATCTGGCTACTGATGTTCCTGTTCGTGTGGATCCGTGGCTCAGTACTGCGTTTCCGCTACGACCAGTTCATGAAGCTCGGCTGGAAGGTCCTGATCCCCGTGGGTCTGGGCTGGCTGGTGTTCTTCTCCGTTGGCCGTCAGATCTTCGACTCGTGGGGTCGCGACCTTGCGGTCTACGACGCTGTCGCTGGACTTGTCGGAATTCTCCTCACGATCTCCGTGATCAGCTTCGTGAAGGACGCCAAGGATTCCAAGAAGCCAGAAGAAACGGATCCCGAGCCCGAGGTGCTCGACGCGTTTGCGGGCGGATACCCCGTGCCGCCGCTACCGCACCAGACTTTGCCCCCCTCGCCTCGATCGGGTCGCACCGTTGAGGCAAGTGCCAGCCGAGCCGCCACCGAAGGAGGCGACGATGACTGAGTCAGATGACGTATGGAAGGTGAACCGCGAACGCGACGGCAAGTCCGAGCAGTTCGTGTCGAACTTCCCCGAGCCCAGCGCAGTAGGCAAGGTCTTTGCCCCGGTCGCTGGTTTCGGTGTGACCATCCGTAACTTCTTCAAGCCAACTGTCACCGAGCAGTACCCGGAGAACCAAGACACCGCGATGCCCCGGTACCACGGCCGTCACCAGCTCAACCGGTACGCGGACGGGCTCGAGAAGTGCATCGGCTGTGAACTGTGTGCGTGGGCGTGCCCCGCGGACGCTATCTACGTTGAAGCGGATTCGAACACTCCCGACGCGCAGTTCTCTCCAGGAGAGCGCTACGGCCGCGTCTACCAGATCAACTACCTACGCTGCATTTTCTGCGGCCTGTGCATCGAGGCCTGCCCCACGCGCGCATTGACCATGACCAACGACTTCGAGTTGGCTGGCCCCACGCGTGAGGGACTGATCTACGAGAAGCAGGACCTGCTGGCACCCCTCGAGGACGGCATGCTCAACGCGCCTCACCCGATGGTTCCCGGCACTGTCGACGACGACTACTACAAGGGTGATGTGACCCAGGTAGTGGACGAGCAGGTGGACTGGGTTCGTGAGAACCGTCCCGAGGAGCCCACTCTTCCCGAGAACCGGAAGGCGGAGAGCGCCCGTGGTTAACGAGGTGTTGTTCTGGATCGTGGCTGTGATGACGGTGATTCCGTCACTGAGCCTGCTGTTTGCGAAGCGTCCCGTGCACATCGCCATGTCCATCGTCACCGTGATGGTCGGTCTCGCAGCCGCCTATGTGGGGCTCGGCGCCCCATTCCTGGGCGTCGTGCAGATCGTCGTCTACACCGGTGCGGTCATGATGATGTTCCTCTTCGTGCTGATGCTCGTCGGTGTGGACAGCACCGAGGACCTCAAGGAAACCATCAAGGGACAGAAGTGGATCGCGTTCGCGGGATCCATCGGCCTCGCGATCCTGCTGATCGCGGTCATCGGCAAAGTCACTGTGCAACCCCGCAACGAAGGCCCCGTCGGTGACCCATACCCGATCGCCATCCAACTGTTCGAGGACTATGTGCTCGTCATGGAAGTGCTGGGCTTCCTGCTCATTACCTCCGCAGTTGGCGCACTGGTTCTGACCCATGTGCCGCGTCTCAAGCCACGTCGTGCTCAGGTCGATGTGGCCAAGGCTCGCGTCCTTGCCGGCGCAGACCCGGTCAACAAGCCGATGCCCGGTGTCTACGCCCGTCACAACGCGCTCGACATTCCCGCACTCGACCCCGAGGGCAAGCCCATCGAGCACTCGGTGTCGCGTGTCCTTAAGATCCGCAGCCAGACGCAAGACGGAGCAGAGTTCCGCGCGCAACTGGAGGATCCAGGGCATCCGGGCAATGTCGCAGAATCCAAGGACGGTGACGACAAATGAACCCGATGAACTACGTCATCCTTGCGGCGATCCTCTTCTCGATCGGCTCCGCGGCAGTCTTGCTGCGCCGCAACGCGATCGTCGCCTTCATGGGTGTGGAACTCATGCTCAACGCAGCCAACCTTGCGTTGGTGGCGTTCTCCAAGATTTACGGGCACCTGGACGGACAAATCATGGCGTTCTTCGTCATGGTGGTCGCGGCCGCTGAAGTTGTTGTGGGGCTGGCGATCATCATCACCGTGTTCCGCGCACGTCAGACCATCTCGCTCGACGAACCCGCCGAGCTGAAGGGGTAGGGAATGCAGTCACTGATCTGGCTCGCCATCGCCATTCCGCTGGCCAGCGCAGCAATCTTGCTGCTGGCCGGCCGCAGGGCAGATGCGTGGGGTCACTGGGTAGGCGTCATCGCCTCCTCGGCGGCCTTCTTGATTGGCGCTGGCGCGCTGATGGAGATGATTTCCGAAGGTGGAGCCCACCCCGGCACGACGCTGACGCTGTGGGAGTTCATTCCCGGCTCCGAGTTGAGTGTTGACGTCGGTCTGCTTGTGGACCCGCTGTCCATCACGTTCGTGATGCTCATCACCTTCGTCGGAACGCTCATCCACATCTACTCCGTGGCGTACATGGAGCACGATCCCGCACGCCGACGCTTCTTCGCATACCTCAACCTGTTCATCGCAGCCATGCTGCTGCTGGTGCTCGCAGACTCGTACCTGTTGCTGTTCTTCGGTTGGGAAGGTGTGGGCCTTGCCTCGTACCTGCTGATCGGCTTCTGGAACCAGAAGAACGAATACGCCACCGCAGCCAACAAGGCATTCGTAGTGAACCGCATCGGTGACATCGGCCTCATCATCGCGATGGGAATGATGTTCGCCGCCTTCGGTGCACTCGACTTCACCACGGTCTTTGCTGAGGCCCCGGAAGCATCCACGGCCACCCTCACCGCCATCGGCCTGGCTCTGCTGCTTGCCGCCTGCGGTAAGTCGGCACAGTTCCCACTGCAATCGTGGCTCGGAGACGCGATGGCTGGCCCCACGCCAGTATCCGCACTGATCCACGCCGCCACCATGGTGACCGCCGGTGTCTACCTCATCGTGCGTTCCGCACCGATCTTCAACGGTGCGCCCAATGCGCAACTGGTGGTCGCCGTCGTCGGTGCCATCACCCTGCTGCTCGGTGCGTTCATCGGTATGGCCAAGGACGACATCAAGAAGGCGCTCGCCGCCTCCACGATGTCCCAGATCGGTTACATGATGTTGGCCGCGGGCCTGGGCCCCATCGGTTACGCCTTCGCGATCTTCCACCTCGTGACCCACGGCTTCTTCAAGGCCGGCATGTTCCTCGGGGCCGGATCCGTCATGCACGCCATGAACGACCAGGTCAACATGCGACGCTTCGGTGCGTTGCGTGGTGTCATGGTCATCACCTGGGTGACCTTCGGTCTGGGGTGGCTCGCAATTCTCGGCATCCCGCCGTTCTCCGGCTACTGGTCCAAGGACAAAATCATCGAAGCCGCATTTGTGGGCGACGGATGGCAGCCATGGGTTCTCGGTGGAGCCGCACTGGTGGGTGCAGGCCTGACCGCGTTCTACATGTCGCGTCTGTTCTTCATGACGTTCCACGGCAAGGCCCGTTGGACTGACGACGCGCACCCGCACGAGTCCTCACTCCTGATGACCATTCCGATGATGATCCTGGCTGTCGGCTCGGCGTTCCTCGGTCTGTTCCTCGCCACCGGCGACCGCTTCGCGCACTTCCTGGAGCCAGTCACCGGACACGCCGAACACCACGACCCCGTGATTGCGATCCCCGTGATCATCGGCCTTACTTTGGCTTTGGTGCTCGTGGGCACCGTCATCGCCTGGATGAAGTACGGGCGCGCCGACGTCCCCGAGGAAGCACCCGCAGGCTCGCTCGTCACCATCGCAGCGCGCAACGACTTCTTCCAGGACTCGGTCAACCGCGCTGTGTTCCAGCGTCCCGGCCAGCACCTCACCCGCACGCTTGTGTACGGAGACGCGGCAATTGTCGATGGCGCCGTCAACAAGCAAGCTCGCGGTTGGGCTCGCCTGGGCGAATCGTCCCGCAAGCTTCAAACTGGCCAGGTGCGTTCCTACGCCCTGACCATGCTCGTAGGAGTCGTCTTGATTGCACTTGTCATCGTGCTGGGGGGTATGTAAACCGTGTTCCCCTTCCTGACAGTTCTCATCGCCGTACCTGCAGTGGGCGCAGCCCTGCTGTGGGCACTCCCACAAGGAGCACGCGGCAAGGCCCGCGAAATCGCACTGGGCGTCACGCTGCTGGTGGCCGTGCTGTTCGTCGCCATGGCGGCACAGTTCGATAAGGCCGATGCCGGCGCCTTCCAGTTCGAGCAGACCACCTCGTGGATTCCCCAGATCGGCGCCTCCTGGGCCGTAGGCGTCAACGGCATCGGGCTTCTGATGATCGCACTTGCCGTCATCTTGGTACCCCTGGCCATCATGGCTGGCTGGCGCGAGGAAAAAGACGAGAACCGCCGCCGCCACTACCTGGCATTGATCCTGCTGAGCCAGGCATTCATGATCGGCATCTTCGCCGCCCGCGACGTCTTCTTGTTCTACGTCCTCTTTGAGGCGATGCTCGTGCCGTTGTACTTCCTGATCGGTGGCTTCGGTGGCGCACAGCGCCGCTACGCCGCAGTGAAGTTCCTGCTGTACTCGCTTGTCGGTGGACTCATCATGCTGGTCGCCGTCGTCGCGCTGTACTTTGTGGGCCCCGGAGGAGACCAGGGATTCCTGATCGACAACCTCACCGGTCTCGAGATGTCTGCCACCACCGAGCGTCTGCTGTTCCTCGGCTTCTTCATCGCCTTTGCGATCAAGGCGCCCATGGTGCCGCTGCACACGTGGCTGCCCACCGTCGCCGAAGAAGCACGCCCAGGCACCACCGCGCTCTTGGTCGCGGTCCTGGACAAGATCGGTACGTTCGGCATGCTGGCGCTGTGTCTCGTGATGTTCCCCAACGCATCGCAGTGGGCCGCGCCGGTCATCATCGTCCTCGCCGTGATCTCGGTCATCTACGGAGCTCTCTTGGCCATCGGGCAGAAGAACATGATGCGCCTCGTGGCCTTCACCTCCGTCAGCCACTTCGGTGTGATGATCCTCGGTATCTTTGCCTTCCAGCAGACCTCCGTCGAGGGTGCTGCGCTCTACATGTTCAATCACGGACTCTCCACGGCGGCGCTGTTCTTCCTCGTGGGCTTCCTGATCGAACGCACGGGCAGCGCGGACCTCGCCGACTACGGCGGCCTCCAGAAGGTCATCCCCGTGTTCGCAGGATCGTTCCTCATCGTCGGTATGTCCGCAGCCGCGCTGCCAGGTCTGTCGCCCTTCGTCTCCGAAATCATGGTGTTCGTCGGCGCCTACCCTGTGGCCAAGGCCGCTGTGATCGTTTCCGCGATTTCTGTGGTGCTGGCCGCGCTGTACATCCTGCTGACTTACAAGAAGGTCTTCACCGGACCCACGCTGCCTGGCAGTGAGAAGACTCGAGAGATGACATTGCGAGAGAAGTTGGTCGTCTGGCCGCTGATCGTTGCCATGCTCATCCTCGGATTCGTTCCGGGTCTAGCCATTGACTACGTGCGACAACCAGCTGCTGACACAGTGGCGCACGTCACCATCGAGGAGGCGAACGCGTGAACTTCGTGACCCCCGAGATCGCATGGGCACCACTGTTGCCCATCATGATCGTCCTGGGAGCCGCTGCTGTTGGCGTGCTCGTCGAGTCCTTCGTCAAGAGCCCCCACCTGCGTAGAGTGACGCAACTGTGGCTCAGCGGTGCCGCGCTCATCGTTGCCGGCGTGGCCATCGTCGCCCAGTGGATGGCGCTCGACGGTTCCGCAGGAACAGAAGTCATGGCTACCAAGATCACCGTCGACGGGCAGTCGCTCGTATGGCAACTGATGCTGGTGATTTTCGGCTTCCTGAGCGTACTGCTGTTCGCCTCGCGCACCAGCGCAGGGGAGGAGTCCTTCACTGCTCTGGGTTCCGTGCCGCCGGGCTCGGTGGAAGAGAAACTCGCACGCCGTGCGGGACTCAAAGTCACCGAGGTGTTCCCGCTGGCACTGTTCGCCGTAGGTGGCATGATGCTGTTCACCTGCATCACGGACCTGATCTTCCTGTTCGTCGCGCTGGAACTGTTCTCGCTACCGCTCTACATCCTGGTGGCGCTTGCACGCCGTCGCAGGCTCCTCTCACAGGAAGCCGCGCTGAAGTACTTCCTTCTGGGAGCCTTCTCCTCCGCGTTCTACCTCTTCGGTGCCGCACTCATTTACGGCGCGACCACCCAGACGGATATGGCATCGATCGGTATCGCCGTCAACGTCATCGGTGACAAGGACGGAATCCTGCTCACTGGTGCCGTCATGGTGCTCGTGGGACTCATGTTCAAGATCGGTGCCGCACCATTCCACTCGTGGGTTCCCGACGTCTACCAGGGCTCACCTACCCCAGTCACAGCCTTCATGGGCGCTGCGACCAAGGCGGCGGCCACTGCGGCACTCGTACGTGTGATGTATCTTGCGTTCGCCCCCCTCGAGTGGGAACTGTCATGGATGTTCTGGGCCGTCGCGATCGTGTCGATGGCAGTCGGCACCGTGCTGGCGCTTGTCCAGACCGATATCAAGCGCATGCTGGCCTACTCGGCAGTCGCTCACGCTGGATTCATCCTCGTGGCCTTCGCCGGGCTCGAACAGCAAGCCATCTCCGCACTGCCGTTCTACCTGCTGACCTATGGCCTCGCCACCATCGGAGCGTTCGCCATCATCACGCAGGTGCGCGAGCGTAGCGCTGAAGGCGGCGCCGGGGCTGAAGCGGTGCGTCTCGGACAGTGGGCTGGCCTTGCCAAGCGCTCACCTGCGCTAGCGACTGCAATGGCTTTGTTCCTGCTGTCGTTCGCCGGTATCCCGCTGACCGCAGGATTCATCGGTAAGTTCGAGGTCTTCTCCGCTGCTGTAGCCGGTGGCGGATGGCCCCTCGTTCTCATCGCCGTCATCGCATCGGCCGTTGCCGCGTTCTTCTACGTGCGCCTCATCGTGCTGATGTTCTTCACGGACATCCCCGAGGGCGCAGAGGACACGGTCGTTGTCGAGCAGGAGCCGCTGTCCCGCACAGTGATCTACGTGACCGCCGCGGCAACTCTGATTCTCGGCATCGTGCCTGCGGGTGTCTTGACCGTGATGGAGGATGCCGCTGTGTTCCTCGTCAGCGGCAGCTGATCACATGAAACTTCCTCTGGATAGCGAAGAGCTTGACGCTGTTCTGACCCCGCGCCTCGACCTTGTTGAGGAGCGGTTGCGGGACGCCGTCGGCCAAGCTGATTCGCTTGCGGACTCCACGTCCAAGCACTTGGTGAATGCTGGCGGCAAGCGGCTCCGGCCCATGCTTACCCTGCTTACCGCACAGCTGGGCAACGGCCTGCGTCCCGAGGTGGTCGAGGCCGCCGTCGTGGTGGAACTCACCCACCTCGCAACGCTGTATCACGACGACGTCATGGACTCCGCTCCCACCCGTAGAGGTGCGCCAGCAGCCCACGAGGTCTGGGGCAACTCTGTCGCAATTCTGACGGGCGACTTGCTGTTCGCACGCGCATCGCGTGTGGTGGCAGGCCTTGGGCCCGAGGCCGTGCGCATTCAGGCACAGACCTTTGAACGCCTGTGCCTGGGTCAACTCCACGAGACCGTGGGACCTCGCGAGGGTGAAGACCCCGTCGATCACTACATTCAAGTGCTGGCCGACAAGACCGGCTCACTGATCGGTACGTCGGCGCGCTTCGGAGCACTGTTCGCCGGATGTGAGCCCCAGGTCGTTGAGCGCCTGACGCGCTACGGCGAACTTGCCGGAGTGGCGTTCCAGTTGGCTGATGACGTAATCGACGTTCGATCCAGCGCAGATGAGACAGGTAAGACTCCTGGAACAGACCTGCGTGAGGGCGTTCCCACCATGCCGGTGCTGCTCCTACGTGCGCGGATCGCGGACGGCCGAGGCACTGCTGAAGACGAGCAACTGCTCGCTGACATTGATGGGGATCTGTCCTCGGACGAGGTTCTCGCGGATGTCGTCACCCGGCTTGCGAGTCACCCAGTGGTCGACGAGACCAGTGCGAAGGCTCGTGAATGGGCAGTGCGCGCGTCCGAATCCATCGATTCGCTCCCTGCGGGCGCCGTCAAGGATGCGCTCAACTCGTTCGCCGAGGCACTCGTCGCCCGCGCCGCCTAACCTTGTTTCCCGGCCTTCGCCTGGCTGGACTTGCCCGGCGAGAGTGCCGCGCCCCGCGCGCCCTGACCGTACAGCTACAGGGGCGCCCGCGGCACTGGTGTAGCGTGGGCAAAGTGAACGAACCTGGCGACGGGCCCACGATCGACATCCCCACTGCAGCCGATGCCGCCGCCGTCGGACCTGTGCACCTGCAGGCGTGGTTGGACACCCACGTCAACATCGAGCGAGGCATCACTGCTGAGTGGATTATGCACAACCTGGCCTTCGTCGCTGAGCCCTCGGGGACGGAGCACCGTCAGGGCGTCTTCGCGCAACAGAAGGAAGACCCCGCGCGCGTCCTCTACCGCGTGGTGCACCTGGGAGGCGAGGTTGTTGGGTTCCTCCACGGCGAGCGGCAGGAGGCGGACGTCTCGCTAGAAGCGATCTACGTCCGCAAAGACCTCCACGGCAGCGGCCTCGGGTCGCGACTCATGCGGGTCTTCGACGAGTGGGCCGGTGCGGTGCCCGCCCGTCTGGAGGTCATGACGTACAACGACCGTGCCCTAAGGTTCTACGCGCGCCACGGGTTCACCGCGACGGGGGAGTCGTTGATCTGGAAAGACATCGTGCCGGTCATGGTCATGGAGCGCCCGGCCAAGGACTAGAGCAGGCGACCAGATGCCGCAATGCTCAGCCGGTTCTGCGAGCTCCTTCAGCGGCGCATTGCACGAGTTGCATAGGGCGTGGGAGAGTGTCGCGATATGACGTCATCCAGGCATTGAGGCGTGTCAGCTGTGGCGGAACGCTTGCGCGCGGGGCGCCGCTTGCCGCCGCGTTGCTGGTGTTGGCCGGTTGTGCAACTGGACCCCTGAACGGTGAGTGCAGGTGCTGGTGATGTGATGCACGATCACCACTACGGTCTGATCTTCGTGGAGCTTGATGCGTCGCTAGAAGGGCAGCCGGACGAGGGCACATTCGCTTTGAGGGCACGCGATCTCACGCGGAGCCCAGCGGGGGTGTCGTCCACAACACAGGGTTCAGCGACGAAGATTCCTACATCGTCACGTTCGTCGATTCCGAGGGCTTGCCGCTGGCAGGAGCAGTGCCTCTTGGCCCAAGTTCCGCTGAGATGGAGGGTGACATCACCCAGGCGGACGTCATTCGCTACGGCACGACAGCGAGCGCGACCCGGGTGGAGGTGCGGTGGCATGGCGAGGTGGTCGGGCAAGAGGACATTGCGCCACCGGAGGGCCCGGCTGGGGTGGAGCGCACCGGTAGCGGGGCAGAGGTGACCTATGAAGTGGATGCGCAGTTTGACGCGCCTGTGGAGCCGTACGTGATGGTGGTGGACGAGTCGGGCCACCGCATGTACGTCGCGGCGACAGCGACACCCACCGTGACTGCAGCGGACCTAGCGGACATGGTGGGTGGAGACCTTCCGTCTGACTATCAGGTCGAGCTCCAGGTCTACGACGGACCTAATGTTCTAGTGGCTCGCAGCGAATCCCTAGAGCAGTAGCGCGACTCACACCGGCTCGGCAGGCTGCACCCGGGCATCGGCCTTCCGGGGACGTGAACGCAAGCCATCGACCGTCAGCACCACCAGCGCCACCCACACCAAAGCGAAGCCCACCCAGCGTGAGACGGGCATCGGCTCTCCGAAGTGCCATACCGCCAGGATGAACATGAGCGTCGGAGCGATGTACTGCAAAAGGCCCGTCACGTAGAGCGGAAGTCGCCGGGCGCCCGCAGCAAACAGAATCAGTGCACCGGCGGTGAAGATACCTGTCGACATCAGCAGCAAATCGTGGCCCACACCCAAGCCAGGCTCGCCCCGGACTCCAAAGGTCTGCAGCCCTGCCGCGTGGATCCACCACAATCCCACCAGCGCCAGGGGAGCAAGCACCATAGTCTCGACGGTCATCCCGGTCACCGCATCAACTGAGGCGCCAACCTGCTTCTTCAGCAAGCCGTACATCCCAAACGAGCCGGCGAGCGCCAGCGACAGCCATGGCACTTCACCCAACCCGACGCTAATCACGATCACGGCCACCACTGCAATTCCGATGGCCACCAACTGGGCTCGTCGGAGTCGCTCCCCAAGCACCACCACGCCGAGCATGACCGTGATGAGCGGATTGATGTAGTAGCCCAGCGCTGCCGCATTGACCTGATCGTTGACAGTGGCGTAGACGTACAGTAGCCAGTTGATGCCGATAAAGAGCGCGGCGAGGGCGAGTACCAACACCGTACGACGATTGCGGAGCACCGATGTCAGCCGCGCCCAGCCGCCCATCAACGCCACGATGATGAGGCACACTACGAGCGCCCAGATGGCACGATGCGCAGTGATTTCAATTGCTCCAGCGGGCTTTAACGCGACCATCAGCAGGGGGAACATTCCCCACACCAGGTATGCGCTGGCGCCAAAGGCGAGTCCGGAGCGGGACAGTGTTGCGTTCACTCGTTGAGTGTTGCACTGCTGAGCTCTCCATCGGGCCGATCCGGGGGTGGATCCTGCATTCCGGTGCCAGTCTGTGGATGCCTGGCCTGCCCTCAGCCCGCTCGCCCCGCCCCCGCATCTCCGCCC
>NZ_BBRB01000001.1:0-503177 GCF_000975055.1 Demequina sediminicola | reverse complement strand
GCCCCGCCCTCCGCCCCCCGCCCCGCCCTCCAATCTGCGCGAAATGGTGCAAAACATGCCAGCCAGGACGTTTTTTGGCAGGTTTCACACCATCTCGGTGGCAAAGAAGGGGTGGCGGGCCAGCGCAGCGGGGTGGCGGTGCCGGTGTGGGCGTGGGCGGGCCGGCGGGCCAGCTAGTGGGGCAGGCCGGTGTCGACGAGCCCGCGGGACACCCGGAGCTTGTGCTGAACCTTGGCGAACACCAGCCGGTCAACCAGCAGGGTGAATGTCAGCACGATCATGATGGTGGCCATCATTTCGGTGAGGTCGCCGGTGGCACGGGAGCGGTCAATCACATCGCCGATGCCGGTGCCGGAGAGCGCACCGGAGAAGATCTCTCCTGCGACGAGGCAGCGGAACGCAATCGACCAACCCAGTTCGAGGCCCGTAAAGATCCCGGGGAGTGCTGCAGGCAACACCACGTGGCGCAGCAATGTCCCGCGGTCTGCGCCGAACGTGCGGCCGGCGCGGACCAGCAGTGGGGGAACGTTCTTCACGGCAGAGCGGGTGCCCAGCATGATGGCGGGCATGGCCCCGATGGACACCACCGCAGCGAGCGACCATGGGGACGTCCCCAGGAGCACCGCCGCCACAGGAATCCACATCGAGGTGGGCATGCCCTGCAGGGCCGCAAGGTAGGGGGAGAGCCCACGGTCAAGGAAGGAGTTGGAGCCCAGCAGAAGGCCCAATGCGACACCTCCCACCGCGGCAATCGCGAAGCAGGTGCCCATGAACAGGGTGATGCGGCCAAAGATGGACCACAGTTCACCGTCTGCAGTCATCCGGCCTAGTTCGGCAGCGGTGTCTGCTGGGCCGGGAAGGGCGTCGGCAAAGATGGCGAACACTGCCCACAAGACCAGGAGAACGATGCCGGTGATGACGATGGGGCCGGCGGTCTTCCACCAGGGCGCTCGGGAGCGTGCTTGGACCGCCTGTGCCGTGGTGTCGACCGTGGCGGAGACGTCAGATGCTGACATAGGAGTCCCCGCCTTCGCGTGGTGTGGTGATGCCGAGCTGATCGGCCTCGTCCAGGAGTCCGCGGACGCGGTGGGCGAGGGCAACGACGCGTTCGGATTCGACCACGCGCGGGCGGTTGAGGGTCACGGGTACATCGCCGATGATCCGGCCGGGTCCTGAGGACAGGACGATGACGCGGTCGCCCAAAGCGATCGCTTCACGCACGTTGTGGGTGACGAAGATGATGGTGGTGTCCGTGTCGGCCCACAGTTGCTGGAGTTCGACGTGGAGGCGGTCGCGGGAGGGTGCGTCGAGTGCGGAGAACGGCTCGTCCATGAGGAGCACCTTGGGCCGCATGGCGAAGGCTCGGGCGAGCGCAGCGCGTTGGCGCATACCGCCGGAGAGCTGATGTGGATGCAAGGCAGCGGCATCAGTCAGTCCGACTTTGTCGAGCCATGTGGCGACTGTGGCGCGCCGCTCGGCTTCAGGGACGCCTGAGTGCTTGAGTCCGAATCCGACGTTGTCTTCGACGGAGAGCCAAGGGAAGAGCGCGTGGTCTTGAAACACCATGACGCGGTCGGGTCCTGGCCCCGAGATGCGCGCACTGTCAACCGTCACAGAGCCGCGCGCGGGCCGTGTGTGGCCTGCGACGAGGTCCAGGAGGGTGGACTTGCCGCACCCCGACGGCCCCACGACGCAGACGAACTGGCCGGGGGCGATGTCGAGGTCGATGCCGTCCAGGGCGAGGCGCGCTTTCGCACGCCCGGGAAACGCCTGGGCGACGTCGGTGATGGTGACGGATGCGCTCATTAGATGGAGATGTAGGTCTCGTCTTCGGTGCCGGGGACCTGGGCTCGTGCAGTGCCCGCGGCGAGGGTGTTGCCATCCTGTGGGTCGACGAGGCAGAACGCGCCGGTGCGGCGGTGTGTTCCGTAGTCTTCGACGGCAAGTGGCTGGGCGAGTTGCAAAGTCACTACGCCGATGTCGTTGAGCTGCAGTTCCTTGCCCTTGGCGATGGAGGTGTCGAGTGTCCCACCGGGGAGGGAGATGTCGAGGATTCCATCGATGGACGTCACCATTGCCTGCACTGTGGCGGCGCCGTGCTGAACGAGGACGCGGTTGCGTTCTCGCAGCGGGCGGTCGGTGAGCCAGGCCACGTGAGCGTGGAACGTCTTGGAGGCGGTGACGGCATCGTTGGCGGAGGACAGGAGGTCTCCGCGCGCGATGTCCACTTCGTCGGCCAATCGCACGGCGATGGACTGTCCTGCGTGGGCTTCGTCGAGGGTGCCGGTGGCGGTGTCGATTCCGGCGATGGTGGTGCGCTTGCCGGAGGGCTGCACGACGACCTCATCGCCGACGCGGATGGTGCCTTCGGCGACCTGTCCCGCATAGCCACGGTATTCGCGGTAGTCCTCGGAGACGGCTGCGTCCTGGGGGCGCAGCACCAGTTGGACGGGCAGGCGCCAGCCGGTCTCTTCTGCCACGGCGTCATCTGCAGTGGGGTGGACCACTCCGTGACGGTGTGCTGCGGCAAAGGCGTCGGCACCTTGGTCGATGGAGGGCACGGTCTCGAGTACTTCGAGGACGGTGGGGCCGTCATACCAGGGGGTGTTCTCGGAGCGCTCGGCAACGTTGTCGCCCTTGAGTGCGGACACGGGAACGGTGATGACGTTGGGCAGACCCAAAGATTCGGCGTGGGACTGCACGTGCTGTGCAATCGACCGGAAGGGGCCTGCCGCATAGTCCAGCAGGTCGATTTTGTTGACGGCTGCGATGACGTGCGGAACTCGCAGAAGTGCCGCGACGGCGAGGTGTCGCTTGGTCTGCTCAACGACTCCGTAGCGGGCGTCGATCAAGACCACCAGGGCATCGGCCGTCGAGGCGCCGGTCACGGTGTTGCGGGTGTACTGCACGTGTCCGGGGCAGTCAGCGAGGATGAAGGTGCGCTTGGGCGTCGAGAAGTAGCGGTACGCCACGTCGATGGTGATGCCCTGTTCACGCTCGGCGCGCAGGCCGTCGGTGAGGAGCGCCAGGTCGACTTCCTCGGAGCCGCGTTCCTTGGATACGCGCTCGACGGCCTCGTAGGCATCGGCGAGGATCGACTTGGTGTCGTGAAGAAGGCGGCCGACGAGGGTGGATTTGCCGTCGTCAACGGAGCCTGCCGTGGCGAAGCGCAGGAGGGAGGTGACGTTCGTGTCGGGGATGGCCGATGCGTCGGTCACGCCGGTGGTCTCGGGTGCAGTACTCATTAAAAGTAGCCCTCCTTCTTGCGGTCTTCCATGGCGGCCTCGGAGAGGCGGTCGTCTGCACGGGTGGCTCCGCGCTCGGTGATGCGCGTGGAAGCCACTTCGGCGATCACGTCTTGAATGGACTGTGCGGGTGATTCGACGGCACCGGTGCAGGATGCGTCTCCGACGGTGCGGTAGCGCACGGTGCGGGTTTCGATGACGTCGGTGTCTGCGACACGGACGCTGTGGTGCGGTGTGAGCCACATGCCATCGCGTGCGAAGACTTCGCGTTCGTGGGCGTAGTACAGCGGGGGAAGTTCAATACCTTCGCGCTCGATGTAACGCCATACGTCAAGCTCCGTCCAGTTGCTCAGTGGGAACACGCGGACGTGTTGGCCGGGCAGGTGGCGGGGGTTGTAGATGTTCCACAGTTCCGGGCGCTGGTTGCGGGGGTCCCAGGCGCCGAACTCGTCGCGCAGGGACACGACGCGTTCCTTGGCGCGGGCCTTTTCTTCATCGCGGCGAGCGCCACCAAAGACCACGTCGTACTTGTGCTGGGTGATGGCATCGAGCAGCGGGACTGTTTGTAGGGGGTTGCGGGTGCCGTCGGGGCGTTCGCGCAGGCGGCCGTCGTCGATGTAGTCCTGGACTTTCGCTACTTGGAGGCGCAGACCGAGCTTCTCTACTGTGCGGTCGCGGAACTCAAGGACTTCCTCGAAGTTGTGGCCGGTGTCGACGTGCAACAGTTCGAAGGGCACCTTGCCGGGCCAGAAGGCCTTGGTGGCCAGGTGCAGCACCACCACGGAGTCCTTGCCGCCAGAGAACAGGAGCACGGGCTTGCGTGCAGTGCCCACGGCTTCGCGGATGATGTGGATTCCCTCTGCCTCAAGCGAATCGAGCGTGCTCAGGCGAGCGGGCGCGTTGGTATCAGTACTCACGTGTGTTGTTGTCCCTTATCCCTTACGAGTGGAGTCCGCACTCGGTTTTGTTCTGTCCAGCCCAGCGGCCCGCACGCGGGTCTTCGCCGGGGGCCACTTTACGCGTGCATGGTTCGCAGCCGATGCTGGGGTAGCCGGCGGCGACGAGCGGGTTACGTGGCAGGTCGTGCTGGTTTTGGTAGTTCTCGACAGCGGCGTCATCCCACAGCGCAAGGGGGTTGATCTTCACGAGGCCGTGCTTGGCATCCCACGAGACCACTGGCATCTCGGAGCGCGTCACGGCATCGACTCGGCGGACGCCGGTGACCCAGGCGTCGTATCCGCTGAGGGCGCGCTTGAGTGGCTCGACTTTGCGGAGTTGGCAGCACAGGTTGGGGTCAGTGGCAAAAAGGTCCTTGCCGTACTTTGCTGTTTGCTGCTCGATGCTGAGTTCTGATTCCGCGTTGACGATCGTGATGGGGAAGCGGCGTGCTGCCTCGTCCCGCGTCTCGATGGTCTCGGCAAAGTGGTAGCCCGTTTCGAGGAACAGCACGTCAACGCCTTCGTGGCGCGTGCCGAACATGTGCGGAAGGATCGTGTCCTGCATCGATGCCGCCACAATGAGGTGGTCACCAAAGGTCGCTACGGCCCAGTCGGCGATGTGGGCGGCCGATGCCGACTCCAGTCGCGCATTGACGTCGGCACAGGTGTCAGCGGTCCACTCGGCAGGGTTGAGCAGCGTGAGTGCGGCGGCACCGGACAGTAGCGGGGAAGTCATTTGATGAGCTCCTCTTCCGCGCGGAACGCCCAGTCAGCGAAGGTTTCGTCTGACGCGTTGCGGTCCGCGAGGTAGTTGCGGGTGACACGCTCGACGTATTCGGGCATGCCCTTCTCTGTGACTTTGTGGCCGCGAATCTTGCGACCGAAGTCGTTGTCCTCGCCGCGTCCGAGACGTCCACCGAGGTGAACCTGGAAGCCGGGGACTTGTTCGCCAGACTCTTCGTCCAGCACGAGTTGGCCCTTGAAGCCGATGTCCGCGATCTGTACGCGGGCGCAGGAGTTGGGGCAGCCGTTGACGTGCACGGTGATGGGGTTGTCGAGGTCGGGGAACACCTCGTCGAGGGTCTTGACCACTTCGCGTGCTGTTTGCTTGGTTTCGACGATGGCGAGCTTGCAGTACTCGATGCCGGTGCAAGCGATCACGTTGCGGTGGAACTCGCCGGGGTCGGATTCGAGTTCAAGTGCGCGCAGTCCGTTGACGACGTCGGATACGCGGTCTTCGGGGATGTCGAGCACGAGGATTTTCTGCAGCGGCGTGAGGCGGATGCGGTCGGAGCCGACGGACTCAGCGATGTCCGCGATCTTCTTGAGCTTGGTGCCGGAGACGCGGCCAGCGACGGGTGCGACGCCGACGTAGTAGTTGCCGTCCTTTTGCTGGTGAATACCTACGTGGTCGCCGCGGTCACCGGGCTTGGCAATTTTGGGCTCGGGGCCTTCGGGCAGGGCGTAACCCAGGTAGTCGTCTTGAAGCACCTGGAGGAACTTTTCTGGGCCCCATGCCTTGAGGAGGAACTTCAGGCGGGCACGGGTGCGTAGGCGGCGGTAGCCGTGGTCACGGAAGATTCCTGCGACGCCTGCCCACACTTCGGCGGCCTGCTCGGGCTTGACGAAGACGCCAAGGCGTTTGCCGAGGAACGGGTTGACGGAGAGACCGCCACCCACCCACAGGTCGTAGCCGATGCCGAGTTCGGGGTGCTCGACGGCGCAAAAGGCGATGTCTTGAACCTCGTGCAGGATGTCGGGGATCGGCTGCCCGGTGAACGCGGTCTTGAACTTGCGCGGCAGGTTCGAGAACTCGGGAGAGCCGATGTACTTGTCCATGATTTCGCGCATCTGCGGCGTGGGGTCAATCAGCTCGTCGTCAGAGACGCCGGCCACGGGGGAGCCGAGGATGACGCGGGGGACGTCGCCGCAAGCCTCGGTGCACAGGAGGCCTACTTCTTCGACGCGGCGGAAGATCTCGGGGACGTTCTCGATAGCAATCCAGTGCAGCTGGATGTTTTGGCGGTCGGAGACGTCGGCGGTGTCGCGGCCAAACTCCTCGGACAATGCGCCGATCTCGCGCGCCTGTGCTGCGGAGAGTTGTCCGCCGTCGGAGCGGATGCGCAGCATGAAGTATTCGTCGTCGAGCTGGTGCGGCTCAAGAATCGCGGTCTTACCGCCGTCGATGCCTTGGCGGCGCTGGGTGTAGAGGCCCCACCAGCGGAAGCGGCCGCGTAGGTCGCCCGGAGGGATCGACCAGAAGCCCCACTTGGAGTACATCGACTCGATGCGCTCGCGCACCAGGAGAGGGTCACCGGTGGACTTCATCTCCTCGTTGGGGTTCAACGGGGTGCGGTCGCCCGCAGCCCACTGACCGTCTTTGGAGGCCGTGTTCTTGCGCGCAGCAGCCTCACGGGTACGGATCTTGCGGGCTTCTTCGCGGTGACGGCGGCGCTCTTCAGCTTCCGTCTGTGCGGCGGTGGTGCCTTGACTAGCGGCATCGGTGTTGGTCACCGAGACTCCTCGACTCTTGTTCTTCGCTGATGGTTCTTTACTGATCAGTGGAAGCAAGGCCACGAGAGCGTGTCTGGTTCGCGCTCGTAGGCCGAGCGCCCAGGGTTACTTTGCGTATCCGCGGGCGACTAGGCCTGCAGACACATGGCACAGCAGCAACGGCACATCATGAAAGCGCGCATTGCAAAGTGCTGGGACATGGCTGTGATTGTGCCACATTCAGGAACCACTGACTAGCCCCGATCTTTCGTAGACTTGATAATGGAGTGTCACGGTGGCGACCGAAGCGTGACCACGACTTGGAGGCCCCTGGGTGAGCAGTGAGGTGGACGACGCGCACTTTGCCGTCGCAGAGTTTTTGCAGCGCCTTGACCGGATATTCGCCACTGATGCTGGGCCGGATGTGGCGCGTGCGCACATTGAGTCCGGAGTGACGCGTGCCCAGGCCCTTGGAGACCGGCCCGCTCTGCTGACGTTGCACAACGAGGCGGCAGGTTTTTACCGGTCGATTGGCGCGCACGACGAGGCGCTCGCGGCCGGCCGGGCAGCGCTGGGTCTCATCGATGCGCTGGAGCTGGAGGGCTCTGAGGCGGAGGCCACGACGTTGATCAACATGGCGACCGCACAACGCGCCGCAGGGCATACGGCCGATGCTCGCGAGACGTATCGCTCGGCCCTCGCGGTTGGGCAGCGGGTTTTTGGTCCGAGTGACCGGCGCGTTGCGGCGCTCCACAACAACGTGTCGCTCGCGCTTGCGGACGATGGTGAACTCGCCGCCGCTGTGGTGGAACAGGAGAAGGCGCTCGCAGTCCTTCAGGAGGCCGCAGATGATCCTCACCGTGACCTCGATATCGCGATCACCCGCACCAACTTGGCGCATGCGTGCGAGGCTGCCGGTGACGCTGAGGCTGCGCTGACCCACGCGGATGTGGCGCTTGAAATTTTCGAGGCGGCCGATGCCGAGGATGATCCGCGCTTTGCCGCGGTGATCGCTGCGCGCGCATCCATGGCGTTACGCCAGGGGGACGCCGAGAGTGCCGTGCGTGATCTACAGCGGGCCCGTGACATGGTGCACCGCACCTATGGCGAGGACTCCGAGGCCTACCGCGTGACGGCCGCGAACCTCACTGAGGCCACCGCCATCCGTGACGCGCTAGGCGCGAATGGTTCGGGTCCACGGGCCACCTCACAACCGCCCACGCAGCGTTCACCAGCATCGTCCGCCCCGCCGCGCGGTACCTCTACGAGCCCGTTGTCTCCCCCAGAAGCCGAACGCGCTGCTGCCGCCACCCCTCACACGAGCCACGGCACGGCACCCGTGTCGGCATCGGCCGTCCATACCCCTGGCCTTGAACTTGCCCGCCGCTACTGGGAAGCGCACGGCAAGCCGATGCTCGAAGAGCGCTATCCCTCGCACGTGGGACGCATCGCGGCGGGGCTGGTGGGGCATGGCTCTGAGTGTTACGGGTTTGATGATGCCCTGAGTGCTGACCACGACTTTGGTGTGGGGTTCTGCCTGTGGCTCACCGCTGAGGACTACATGCTGATCGGTTCTGATCTGCAGGCGGACTACGAATCCCTGCCGCAAGAGTTCCTTGGCTACCGAGTGCGGCCCGCGCTTGCGGCACACGGGCAGCAACGCTCGGGAGTGTTTGAGATCGGGGACTTCTTTGAGTCCATCACCGGCTTACGCGAGGCCCCTCACGCCGACGAACCCCACCTGTGGCTCACGCTTGAAGAGTCCACGCTCGCCGCCGCGACCAACGGCGAGGTTTTTGCCGACCCGCACGGTGCGTTTGGTGCTGCTCGCTCTGGTTTCCAGAGGATGCCGCGCGACGTGTGGCTCGCCCACATTTCGCGCCGCGCCGGCATGGTGTCCCAGGCGGGCCAATACAACGTGCCACGGATGCTCGAGCGTGACGATCCGCAAGCAGCCTGGATGAGCGTGAGTGAGTTTGTCTCCGCGGCGTCGTCGTTGGTCTACCTGCTCAACCGTCCCGCCCAAGTGGGGTACCTGCCGTACTACAAGTGGCGGGCCGCGGCACTGCGCGAACTGACGCGACGCCCGTTGGCGCGTCTAGGCGGCATCGTCGATGACCTGGGCGCCATCATGGAGTTGAGCGGCGGTCTCGCCCACGATCCGGAATCGCGCGCGGCGTTGGTCGAACGCGTCGATGCCGTGTGTGCCACGTTCGCCGAGGAGTTGCGTACCCAAGGGCTGTCGGGTTCCGACAGCACGTTCCTGGAACACCACCGCGAGGAGATCCAATTGCGAATCAACGATGCTTGGTTGAGGCAACAGTGAGCGGCGCCATGGATCGGGCGGCGATGGTGGCAAAGCTGGACGCTGCCGAGGCGATCGTGAAACACGAGTTCACTCAGTTCGATCAGGTGAACTCCGAGGGCGGTCGCGCCTACTGCCAAGACGATTGGCCCACGTTTCATTCTCAGCGCCTCGGGCAGTTCCTCACCTGGCCCGCGGAACTGCTGCACTCCTACGCCGCGGACCTGGATGCCGCCGACGATTCCGGACGCAACCTGCTCACCGAGAAGTACGCGCGCATGATGGCGTCCACAGAGCCGGAACGCTATGCCTCCGAGATCGAACCGCATCTGCCCACATTGAGTGAGGAGCGCATTGCCGCCCAAGAGCGCATCATCGCCACACAGGTGCAGTGGGCTCAGGACTTCCATCACGAGTATCCGCGGCTCGGAGCCAACATGAGGCTCCTGCACACCGCGGATGACACGCTCGACGACACGTCGTTCGAAACCTATCTGCGCGGGGAACTTGGCACGTACTCGTCCGCGACGCTCGAGCTCTACGCCGCAATGATCGACGACTGCCTGGCACGGGGCTCAAATCTGACCGCTCAGACAGTCTCCATCACGGTGGGACTGGCCGGATATCAGTCACTCGATGATGCCGAATCGGACCAGTCCAACTAGCGATACCTGAGACAACGGCGAATTCTGCTTGACGAGGGTGTCTATAATCGTGGCCATTGCGACCGGGAGCGTCCCTGGCTCGCCATCCCCATCCCCCAAGGATTGTGATTCGCCGTGACTACGGAACGCCCATTGCGTGTTGCCGTCGTAGGAGCCGGGCCTGCCGGAACCTACGCCAGCGACATTTTGACCAAGTCCGACATCGACGTGTCGATCGACATCATCGAGCGCCTGCCTGCACCGTTTGGCCTGGTACGTTACGGAGTTGCGCCGGACCACCCGCGCATCAAGCAGATCATCGTGGCGCTCGCGAACGTGCTGGGACGCGGTGACATCCGCCTGCTCGCCAACGTCAACATCGGCACCGACCTGACCCTCGATGACCTGCGCGAGCACTACGACGCTGTCATCTTCGCCACCGGTTCGTTCGAGGACGCCGACCTCAACATTCCAGGCATCGAGCTCGATGGATCGTACGGCGCTGCAGACTTTGTGTCCTGGTTTGATGGCCACCCTGACGTGCCTCGCACCTGGCCGCTCGAAGCCAAGGAGATCGCCATCTTCGGCGTCGGCAACGTGGCCCTTGACGTGGCGCGCATCCTGGCCAAGCACCCCAAGGATCTAGCGTCGACCGAGATTCCGGCAAACGTCATGGAGATCCTTGAGACCTCTCCCGTGACCGACGTCCACGTGTTTGGTCGCCGCGGACCCGCACAGGTGAAGTTTTCTCCCCTCGAGCTGCGCGAACTCGGCCACGTGCCTGACGTAGACATCGTCGTGTACCCCGAGACGGACTACGAGTTCGACGAAGCTTCAATGGAGGTCGCCGAGACCAACAAGCAGCAGAAGCAGGTCGTCAAGACCCTGACGGACTACGCGCTTCGTGAGCCAGGCACGGCATCGCGCCGCATCCACCTGCACTTCATGCAGTCGCCTCACGAGGTCCTGGGTGAAGACGGCAAGGTCACTGGCGTGCGTGTCGAGCGCACCGAGTTCAACGGTGATGGCACAGTCAAGGGCTCCGGTGAGTTCATCGACTACCCGGTTCAGGCCGTGTACCGCGCGGTGGGCTACTACGGCACTCCGATTGACGGCCTGCCTTTCAACGACGCCAAGGGCACCATCAACAACGAGGGTGGCCGCGTCATGGACGCCGATGGCAACCAGGTTCACGGCATGTACACCACGGGATGGATCAAGCGTGGACCTGTGGGCCTCATCGGCCACACCAAGTCCGATGCCCAGGAGACCATCGCGAACATCGTCGAGGACGCTGACGCGCTGTACGAGAACTCCTCTGCGGGTGCCGAGCAGCGCAGCCCTGACAACGTGATGCACCTGCTCAAGGAGCGCGGCGTCGATGTCATTGAGTGGAATGACTGGGAAGTTCTCGACGCTCACGAGCGTGCCCTCGGTGAAGCAGACGGCCGCGAACGACTCAAGATTGTCCCGCGCGACGAGATGATCGATATCGCTCTCAAGCGCGACGCCTAACCCCACCCTTCTTTCCCCGCCAAATGGCTCCATTTCGCTGTTAAGCGGGCGCAAAACCGGCAGAAACTTCCACTAGGAAGCGTCTGCCGGTTTTTTGCATCCCGGTGGTCGGGGACACGAGGTGTTCTTGGGGTGCATTCCTTCAGCGAAAATAGGTGGGGAACGCGCGCGCCTCACCGCGCGTTCTTTCTAGGCACATAGCGACACGGAGGGCACTGGTGGCAGGCAAGTACTTCAACGGCGTTAAGACCATGGGTCTGTTCGTGTTGATGTGGATGGTGCTCTTAGGTATTGGCTCCTTTGTAGGTGGCGGAAAGTACCTCTGGGCGTTTGCGCTCTTTGGAGTTTTCGGTACGTTCTACGGCTACTGGAATTCCGACAAACTCGCGATCCGCGCCATGCAAGCGCGCCCCGTCACCGAGGTCGAACACCCGCAGATGTATCGCATCGTCCGCGAACTGTCAGCCGAAGCAAACCAGCCGATGCCCCGGCTCTATGTCTCCCCGACCCAAGCTCCCAACGCATTCGCAACCGGGCGCAACCCCAAGAACGCGGCCGTGTGTTGTACCGAGGGAATCTTGCGGCTCCTCGACGAGCGGGAACTCCGTGGGGTGCTTGGCCACGAACTCATGCACGTCTACAACCGCGACATTCTCATCGGCTCCGTTGCCGCTGCTTTTGCGGGAATGATCACCGCGCTCGCCCAGATGCTGTTCTTTTTTGGCGGCGGCGGAAACAACCGTGACAATCCGTTTGGCCCCTTCGCGATGCTGGCCATGCTGTTCCTTGCGCCCATCGCGGCAACCCTGATCCGGATGGCGATTTCCCGCACCCGCGAATACGACGCCGATGAAGACGGGGCTTCGCTGACGGGTGACCCGTTGGCCCTCGCATCGGCCCTGCGCAAACTCGAGAGCGGAGTGGCGTCACGTCCGCTACCGGCCGACCCCAAGCTGGAAAACGTGTCACACATGATGATCGCGAACCCGTTCAAGCCTGAAGGCATGGCAAACCTGTTCGCGACCCACCCGCCCATGGATCAGCGCATCGGCCGGCTCGAAGAGATGGCGCGTCAGAACGGGCAGTACTTCTAGGCAGTCGAGGCGGGCGTGGTGGTGCCCACCAGGGACGGGGCCGCTCCAGCGCCGGCGCAATGCGAATGTGATGGTGACTAGGGAAAGTCCTCGTTGAAGTGCGTCCACCACGGGGCCACTGTTGTACGTGTGACGAACAGGAGCGGAGCGGACAAGAAGCGGAGGGGCGCTGCGTTGCGACGTGGCGCGTCTGCTTCGCTACCCGTCGGCGGTAGTCGCCCACTCGTCTCGTGCACAAGCGGTACCTGCCGCTGAGGGCGATGTCATGTGCGGTATCGCGACGATGGGGCTCCACCCGTGGGGCCATCGTGGCGAACTGCATGGCCTGACATCGATTGGCTGGTGACCGGCGCACGAGACGGGTCGGAGGCGACTACCGCACGTCCGTCATGGTCGGCGTCATTGCCCGCGTCATGGTCGGGCGATGGCGGCAATCTCGGTCCGGCGGTTCACCCCAAGAGTGCGGTACGCCTTTGAAATGTGAAACTCGACTGTCTTTTCTGAGAGCCGCAACGTCCGCGAGATCTCTCGGTTGGTGAGCCCGTTGGCGACATGACACACCACGTCTTTACCTTTGTGGGTGAGTGCGCGCTGTGCGACGCCCCAGTCGGTGATGGCTTCTTGGGCTAGGACGTGGGCCTGGTGGGCGAAACCTGTGGCGCCGAGTTGGTCGAAGACCGTTGCGGCTTGCGTGGCGAGGGCGCGGGCGGCGTCGGGGTCCTCGGCACGTTGGAGGTAGCTGAGCGCAAGTTCTGTGCGGGCTACGCAGAAGGCCGATGCTTGGGAGCGGTGTTCGTCGATGGCTTGCGTGAGCGCGCGGACGCTGCGCTGGTTGGGATGACACGCTGCGCAGGCACGTTGCCATGCCAGAGCAAAGCCGGACGGGGGCGGAGGGAAGGCCGATGCTCGGTCCGAGTAGGACTTGGTGAGGTCCTGCGCGGCGTCGATCTGACCGGCGTAGGCAAGGGCTTCGATGAGCTCAGGGCGCCACCAGATCAGTCCGTCGTGGGTGACAGTGTCGTTCATGAGTGCGTGTGCGCGCCACAGGTGTACTGTCGCGTCGTCGAACCGGAGGTGGCTGGCAGCGGCCATTCCGAGCCCGTGTTGACGTAGTGCAGACCACAAACTTGGGGAGTCGTCGTGGCCGGCCGAGGGGTCAGCCCGGTCCTCTCGGAGCGCGCCGGCTCTTTCCGCAACGATGCGCAGGACGACGGATCGCTCATTCTCGAGTTGGAACTGGGTGAGGGCGTCGCGCACTACGCTCTCGCTCTCTTCCCATTCGCCGCGCCGCCAGAGTGTTTCGGCGAGCCATCCGGTGGTGCTGAGACGTAGCCCGTGCCAACCGTTCTTGCCCTCCACCTCGGCCGCGAGCCGTAGCAACTTCTCGGCATCGTCCCATTGCTCGTCTGCTAGTGCCGCGATGCCCCAATGCATGGCGGCGCGCGTGGGGGCAGAGTCGACGCTTCTGACATCGGGAACCGACTGGGATGCGTTCATGAGCGCAATGATGGCCGGGGCGGACGCGTGAACGAGGGGACCCTGGTGAAGGTCGCCGCCCGCGAGGAAGCGGGCATATCGAACACAGGCGGTCAAGAACCTCAGTTGTGGGCTGTCTGCGGCGACTGCTCCTGAGTCCACCAGCGTCACTGCCAAGCGCTCCATGGCGTCCGTGTCTTCAACAATTCCTGGCATGCATCCCGTGATGCCGATGACGACGCAGTTGACCGCTGCGGCGGCGCGTTCTGGCGCAGTGGCGGTGACGTCATCGCGTACGAGGCGAAGTTCGTCTCGCTGTTCAGGGGAAAGCGCCAGTTTGACCGATGCGCCTGCGCTGAGAACTGGGTCGCTGACGCCTGATTCGTGTTGCCGTAGTGCGAGCCAGCGGTCAACACCGCCGGGCCTTCCGGCGAGCCCCGCGAGAACCGCGAGTTCGCGTAGCCGTGCCCACCGTGTTGGCCCTGTACTGGTGAGTCCGGTGGCTGCAACGAGGAGCCGTTCTGCAGTCATGGTGTCTTGGTGGGCGAGTGCGTCGCGGGAGGCGGCGCTGAGGTGGTCTGCGAGGTCGCTGTCGGCCGCGATGCTTGCCGCTGCGCGATGCATCAAGGAGGTGGGGGAGTCGTCAACGTCAAGTTCTGCATGCCAGCGGCGGCGAGTCTCGGGATCAGCTATTTCGATGAGTGCGTGGTCAGTCCAGACGGCCGATGCTCCGACAAGTTCCGCACCTGCCGCGCCAGCCGTGGGGAAAGCGAAGCACGCTTGCACGGCTTGCCGTCCGCGCTGGTGGTAGCTGTCCGGGTCGGGGGCGTCCGAGCTGGTGGTGTCGATGTCCCGCCGCACGGCCTGCAGGTGGGCGTCGGTCATCGGTAGCGGGATGGGTAGCAGGTCCGTACCGCGCCGCTGGGAGGTGGTGAGAAGCGTGGCGCATCCGAGTGCGACGCTTGGGTTGCCATTGCTGGTGAGAGCGATGGTCTCTGCCACTTGGGGTGCGAATCCGTAGGTATCGACGAGCAGTGCGCGCAGGTCCGATGCTGGCACGTCCGGGAGGTCGACCTGAGTGCCTGGCCAGTGGTCGACGGGGTGGTGGGACGAGGCGATGACGCGGGGTCCGTTGGGATTGGCGGCGACTGCCACTGCGACCGCCTGCGAGTCCGTGTCGAGGTCGCTGAGGCAGTCGATCATCCATGGCACACGGCTGCTGTCGCTTGCCAGAACACGACACAATGCTTCGGCGACGGCTTCCGGCTCGTGGCTGTCGCCGCGCGTGAAACTCGCGAGCAATGCGCGGGCGTCCGGGGCGGCGGCACGCAGGTCTTCTGAGCGGCGTCCCAGGAGCCGCGCCCACGCCGCGCGGGGTGGATCGTCAGGGTGAACATCGATGCACCATGGCGTGGGGTCCAGCCGTGCGGACACAGCGGAGAGCCATGTGGTGACGCCGTGCGTGGGAGGGGCGATGATGAGTGTCGACTCTGCGGACGCGCTCACCGATTCGGCAAGTGCCTCGCGTTGTGGCGTCAGCGAACTCATCGGCGACCTTTACCGTTGTCTGGCCTGGTAGTGACCCCTTCGTGCATCGGACCCTTCCATCCTGGCACAGGCGATCCCCCGCGGCCGAGGTAAGCGTCCGGGATGCTCCACGCTTGCGCATGGAATCTGTAGCCCAGCCAGCCCGTTCACCAGGTAGGTGAAATTCGCCACGAGAGGAGATCCCGCATGAGTACAACAGTTGCACGGCACGTCATCGATGCCCTCGCAGATCACGGTGTCACGCAGATCTGGGGAGTGGTCGGGGACGCCCTCAACCCGTTCACTGATTCCATTCGTACCGAGGACCGGGTTGAGTGGGTCGGTGTCCGTCACGAGGAGGTGGGTGCTTTTGCCGCAGCGGCGCAGGCCCAATTGACTGGCCGCATTGGGGTGGTCATGGGCACTGTGGGACCTGGGTCGCTCCATCTCATCAACGGCTTGTACGACGCAAAGAAGTCTCATGCGCCCGTGCTCGCGATCTGCGGGCAGGTCCCCACCGAAGAGATTGGCACTGACTACTTCCAAGAAGTGCACAACGACCGAGTCTTCGACGACGTCGCCGTATGGAATCAGACCCTCACGTCCCCGGATCAGTTGCCCCAGATGCTCGTGCAAGGCGTGAACGCGGCCTACGCCCAACGCGGTGTGGCGGTACTCACGGTGCCTGGCAACGTCGGAGAACTTGAACTTCCCAAGGGAACGCGACCTGCCGCGTTCGCCGCCGAGCCTGCCGCTACGCAACCCAGCGAGGAAGCGCTCGCTGCTGCGGCATCGGCCCTCGACAATGCCAAGAAAGTGACGATGCTGGTGGGCCGCGGAGCGGAGCACAGCCGGAACGATGCCCTCGCCGTCGCTGAACGTCTGGCCGCACCCATGGTCGTGACGCTCAAAGGAAAGACCGGCTTCGATGGAGACAACCGCTTCAACGTGGGGCAGGCTGGACTCCTCGGAAACCCCGCAGCGGCAGATGCCCTCAAGGACTGCGATGTCCTGCTGATGGTCGGCACGGATTTCCCGTACCGCGACTTCTATCCGGCCGATGCCACGGTCATTCAAATCGACCAAGCCGCCACCCACATCGGGCGCCGGGTAGGTGTTGACGTGGCCGTCGCCGGGGATGCAGGCGAGGCACTGCGAGAGCTCTTGCCGCGCCTCGCGGCGCATGACGACACGGGCTTTCTCGACAAGACTCGCTCGACCTATGACGACTGGCGCGAACGGCAAGACAACATTGCTGACCCCGATTACGAGGATTCAGGTGTGGTCGCTAAGGTGCGTTCCGCGCTGGAAAACCCCGACGACCGCATCCGGCCTGAGGTGCTCGCGGCTGCCGTCGACCGTCACGCACCCGACAACACGATCTTCACGTCAGACACGGGAATGTCCACCACCTGGGCGGCGCGCTTCATCGAGATGCGGGGAGAGCGCGAACTCCTGGGTTCCTTCAACCTCGGTTCCATGGCCAACGCGATGCCACAAGCCTTGGGTGCTCAGGCATTGGACCGCGAGCGCCCAGTGGTGTCGCTGTCGGGTGACGGTGGGCTCATGATGCTGCTTGGTGACCTGAGGACCGCAGTGAGCTATCGCCTCCCCGTGGTCGTCGTGGTGTTCGACAACGCTTCGCTGGGGATGGTGCAACTCGAACAGCAAGAGGGTGGGATCGCGTCCTACGGCACCACCTTGGACAACCCTGACTTCGCAGCTGTTGCAGCCGCGCTGGGGCTCCACAGCCGCCGCGTCGAGGATGCCGACGACCTCGACGGCGCCCTGGAATGGGCGTTCGCACAAGACGGACCTGTAGTGCTTGACGTCGTCACCAACCCCAACGAAGTTGCTGTGCCGCCCCATCCCAAGGTGTCGCAGGCATGGGGGTATGCGGTGGCCAAGGTCACGGAAGCCGTGGAGAGCCGCTAACCGCAACTCACAGTGGCATCAGGAGTTCGGTCGCGAGTACCACGAGCGCAAGGACCGTCTCTATGGCGCCAATGACGGGTGCCTTCATGCGGGCGCGCCGCGGTAGCCACACCGCTCGGACCAGCAGCAGACCGAACGGGATCGCCAACCACGGTTGCCAGATGGTGCAGCCCGCCACGGCGACGGCGTGATAGCCCACCGAGACTCGATAGTGCACGACGGATCCATGCTCGCGAATCATGGACTTCACATAGACGACCGTGCCCGCCAAGTACACCCACGTGACCACCGCGAGGGGAAGGCCCACCCGCCACTCGAGCCCCGCAGTCACGGGGACAATGAGCGCCATCTGGGAGGCCATCGTGACCGAGGCAATCCCATTGATGGTCGAACGTTCCTGGCCCATTCGAGTCAGCACAATGTTGACGCCCACCAGCACGGCAAACACCGGCACGAACCACAACACGGCGGGACGTGCGAACGCCACAGGAATCAGTGACGCCGCGCATACCGCGCCAAAGGTGAGAATTTGGCGTTGGACCCGCGACCATCGGCCGGTCTTCACCCACACCAAGAAATGGTGGCTCGCCAGCCAGCCCGTCAGCCAGCCCACGAGGAGCGGAATCTGCCACCAGTCAGTGCCGAAGCGGAGGCCCGCCAAAAATGGCAGGAGCAACATGGCCCACACCCCATGCTGGGGCGGGATCCACGAACGTAGTGAGCGGCGCTTGCGTCGGGGACGTTCCGCAGGAGCTCCGCTGACAACAGCGGAGCGAGCCATCAGCGCATGTTCACAAACTGCAGGTCAACGTCGACGTCCGCCCCCTTGAGGAGCTGGATGGTCTTCTGCAGATCGTCACGGGACTTCGACGAGACGCGCAACTCATCACCCTGAATCTGCGACTTCACAGACTTTGGGCCCTCGTCACGGATGATCTTGCCCAACTTCTTGGCCGTCTCCTGGTTGATGCCTTCCTTGAGGTCAGCAACAAGGCGGAACTCCTTGCCAGACGCCACCGGGTCGCCATAGTCGAGCGACTTCATCGAGATCCCGCGCTTTGCCAGCTTGCCGATGAGCACATCCAGGATCGCCTTCACGCGCTCCGCGGAGTTCGCTTTCATGAGGATCGCGTCGCCACTGGGCTCAATGGAGGCGCCCACATCACGGAAGTCGTAGCGCTGATTGATCTCCTTGTATGCCTGGTTGACGGCGTTGTCGACCTCCTGGCGGTCAATCTTGGAAACGACGTCGAAGCTGCTGTCACCTGCCATGGTGTCCTCCTGCACTCGTGCGAATGTGGACCCTCAAGACGAACTCCGTGGCCATGCGCCAAGGCGAGTTCGCGCTGGGGGCTATTTACTTGCTATCCTTCCATGCGCGCCGGGTTGCAGTTGAACCAGGAGCACGGCAGGTTGCCCGAGCGGCCAAAGGGAGCTGACTGTAAATCAGCCGTCACTGACTTCGGGGGTTCGAATCCCTCACCTGCCACACAACGCGAAAGGCCCGGCCCAGTGCCGGGCCTTTCGCATTCCCCGTGCATAGGCGCCCTCGATCACTCACCGGCGGACGCGTGGGGCGTTACCGTCCCGCCGTCCCTGCGTGGATCGCTGCCGGTGTACCGTCCCTGACCTTCGAAGGCCGCGCCACCCGCGTCGCCACGCTGCGTCCTTGGTCGGGCCCGTCGCGCACAAGTCAGGGACGGTACGGGTCGCTGAGTGCCAGTGTTCGGTCGTAGTGCGGGCTTTGTCACACGAGCGTGAACTTGCATGGGGTGCTCCCATAGAGTGCGGTCAAGTCGCACGCTGAGGGAGCGTGACCACGCTGAGGGAGCGCAATGACGAACAGCGGCAACGCCGCGCCCGGACCACACGTCACGGGCCCCGAAACAACGTCTCTTGAGACCGACGGCGCTACTCGCCGATGGTTCACCACATGGCCCGTCATCGTCATCGGATTCATGCTGTGTCTCATCCCCGGGGTGGTGTTGCTGTGGATGCGACGGGGACCTCGTGTGATCGTGAAACTGGGTGTAACGGCGCTCGTTGTGCTGATCTTCATTGGGATCGGGGCCGCCGGCGGTAGCGCCGATTCCGAGCACGTTGCCGCGCAAGCGTCCACATCACCCACACCCAGCGCCAGCACCTCGGCTCCCACTCCTACCCCCACGCCAACCCCTACTCCCACTCCTACCCCCACGCCAACCCCGAGCCCCACGGAGACGCTTGCTGCTGGAACTGCCGCCGCGGCCCTGGCGGCACTCGACATCAAGCCGGAACAGGCCACTACCCCCTATGAGCGCGAGGCCTTCGGCAACGGCTGGGTGGATGTTGATCGCAACGGCTGCGATACGCGCAACGACATGCTGATTGTGCGTCTCGAGGAGCGTGACATGAACGGCTCGTGCACCGTGCTCTCCGGCAGGCTTGCAGACCCGTTTACGGGGGTGTCGATTTGGTTTGAACGTGGCGGTGCTTCGGAGGTTGATATTGATCACCTGGTGGCGTTGTCGGCGGCGTGGGTGACGGGTGCGTCGGAGTGGGATTACTCGACCCGTGTGGCGTTCGCCAACGACCCGCTTAACCTCGAACCTGTGGACGCGGGGGAGAACCGTTCGAAGGGCGATGACGACGCCTCTGAGTGGCTGCCACCGCACAGCGAGTTCCACTGTCAGTACGTGGCCCGCCAGGTTGCCATCAAGACCAAATATGCACTCTGGGTCACCTCCACCGAGCACGGCGCCATGACGCGCGTGTTAGAGACCTGCCCCGACGAGCCGTTGCCTGACGCGGGTGCCACGATTGATGTAGACATCGAGGAACCGGCGGCGAAGCCTGCTCCCAAAGAGACTGCCGAGACCGGCAAGAGCGAGCCGAACACCCCTTCCGGCGATGTCGATCCTGACTACGGGGCCTGTTACAAAGTTCCCGCCGGCAAGGGCCCCTATGTGAAGGGCATTGACCCCGAATACGAGTTCTATCAGGACCGTGACGGCGACGGGACCGTCTGCGAGTAGTGCAGCACAGGCTCTTTGGCCGCCCAGGAGGCGCGCGCATCCAGGACTCGCTGGTTGGTGGAGCCGCGGAACGCTAGCGAGAGGTCACGCAACTCGTCCTCGTAGCGCCCGTCGATGAGGACGTCGAGCTCGCTGAGGAGTTCGAGTTTGTCATCGGAGTCCTCGAGGAGTTCCTCGTACGTGTAGCCGGTCCATGCCCACAGGTCGCGCTCGCGGCCAAACTCTGCGCGCATGCGCCGCACTACGGAGAGCGCCACTTGGGTGTTGAGGAATGGTTCCCCGCCCAGGAGTGAGAGACCCTGTACGGCGGGGTGTGCCAGGTCTTCCATGATGCGGTCTTCTAGTTCGGTCGTGAATGGTTGGCCGAGTTTGAAGGACCAGGCGGCCTCGTTGTAGCAGCCCACACATTTGAACAGGCAGCCAGAGACGTAGAGGGAACACCGCACGCCCTCGCCGTCCACAAAGCTAAACGGCTTGTAGTCCGCAACGTAGGAGTGCGAGACCTTTTCTGCCTTCCACAGGCGCGGGATGGGGTCGAGGCCCATGGCTAGTCCGCAGCGTTGGGCAGGTGCTTCACACGTGCCGAGATCTCTTCGTGGCGCCCGTGAACCATCGGCCGTTGTTGCGGGTTGCCCAGGTATCCACAGGTGCGCTTCACCACGTCGCATGTGCGCGGATCGTCGTTGCCGCAGGAGGGGCATGCGAAGCCTCGCGCGGTGGGGTCAAAGTCGCCGGTGAATCCGCAGGCGTAGCAGCGGTCGATGGGTGTGTTGGTGCCTAGGTAGCCGATGCGGTCGTACGCGTAGTCCCACACGGCTTCGAGGGCTTTGGGGTTGGTGCGGAGCACGGGGTATTCGACGTAGTGGATGAAGCCCCCGGCGGCATATTGCGGGTACGGCGCTTCGAAGTCGAGCTTCTCGAAGGGCGTGGGGTTCTTGCGCACGTCGTAGTGGAACGAGTTCGTGTAGTAATCCTTGTCGGTGATGTCTGGGACGGCGCCAAAGCGCTCGCGGTCGAGGCGGCAGAACCTGTCGGTCAGTGACTCCGATGGTGTGGAGTACACCGAGTAGTGGTAGCCGGATTCCGCCTTCCATGCGGCTGCTGCTTCTGCCATGCGGCGCAAGACGGTCAGTGTCAGGTCCTTGGCTTCTGGGTTGTCTTCCCAGGCGCCGCCATAGAACGCGGCGGCCACTTCGTACAGCCCGATGTATCCCATGGAGATGGTGGCGCGGCCGTCGCGGAAGAGGTCGTCGACGTTGTCTTCTACTGCGAGGCGTCGGCCGAAGGCGCCGTGGACGTAGAGGATTGGTGCGTTCGCTGGTACTGCTTCCTTGCATCGTTCGATGCGGAATTTGAGGGCGTCGTGGATGGTTTCGAGGCGCTGGTCAAAGAGTGTCCAGAACGTGTCGAGTGAGCCGTCGGATTCGAGGGCAATGCGAGGCAGATTCAAGGTCACGACGCCGAGGTTCATGCGCCCGTTGACCACGTCGTTGCCGTCAGGGTCGGTCCATCCTTGGAGGAAGGAGCGGCAGCCCATGGGGGCCTTGAAGGATCCGGTGAGTTCGACGATGCGGTCGTAGTTGAGCACGTCGGGGTACATACGTTCGGTGGCGCACTGGACTGCAAGTTCTTTGATGTCGTAGTTCGGGTCTTCTGGGGTGAGGTTGACGCCCCGGCGCAGGGTGAAGAGCAGCTTGGGGAAGATGGCGGTGCGGCCTTCTTTGCCGAGACCGCGTCGGCGTATGGCGAGGATGGCTCGTTGCACTTCGCGTTCGAGCCATGTGGTGCCGAGCCCAAAACCTACGGACGTGAAGGGCGTTTGGCCGTTCGAGGTGAAGAGCGTGTTGATCTCGTATTCGAGGGACTGCATCGCATCGTAGATGTCCTTGATGGTCCGCTCGCGGGCGTAGTCCTCGTGGGTGTCTGTGTCGCGGATCCATTCGCGAGCCTCGTCGAGGTGCTTGTCGTAGTTCAGTTGCGCATAGGGCGCGAGCACTTCGTCGATGCGGTTGACGGTGCAGCCGCCGTATTGGCTGGAGGACACGTTGGCGATGATCTGCGAGATTTGCGCGGTCGCGGTTTGGATTGACCTTGGTGGCTCGATTTCTGCGTTGCCCATGCGGAAGCCGTGCGAGAGCATTTCGGGCACGTCGATGAGGCAGCAGTTGGTCATGGGGGAGTACGGCTGGTAGTCCAGGTCGTGAAAGTGGATGTCGCCTTTGGTGTGGGCGTTGGCGACGTGTGGGGGTAGCAGGCGCAGTCCGATGGCTTTGCCGACCATTCCGGCGGTGAGGTCGCGCTGGGTGTTGAAGACGTCGGCGTCCTTGTTGGCGTTTTCGTTGACGACGGCGGAGTCTTTGTCGAGCAGGGTCGTGATGGTGTGGTTGAGGTCGGTGGCTTTTGCGCGGGCAAAGTCGCGCTGGACGCGGTAGTCGATGTAGGTGCGTGCGACGTCGTATTCGCCGGCTTCGAGGAGTTCGTGCTCGACGGTGGACTGGATCTCGTAGATCTTGACTGCCCCGGAGTGGCTTGCTTTGAGCTCGGAGACAATACGGGCGGTGAGAGGGCCGATGCCGTGGTGGTCTGCCGCGGCTGCCTCACCGTGAACGGCGGAGAAAGCTCTGCGGAGCGCTTCCGTGATGCGTGCGGGTTCGAAGTCGAGGACACGTCCATCGCGTTTGACGACTTGGAGAACGTCGCCTGTGGGCGTGGAGTCGAGTGTCGCGGACGTGGGTGTGGTGGTGTCGATGTCGGTGATGCTCATGGGGTCCCCTCCGGCTGTGCTGGCGTCGTTGCCGGGAGCCGATGCCGAGGTCGCTCTCGCACGAGCGACTACTACATCTAGTGGTTCCGGCTGGAATCGACACTAGATGTAGTTGCCGTGAGGATGTGGGCCTAAAGTCCCACATGGGGTCAGTGACGCGGGTCGCGCAGTGGGGAAGGGGGCTCGCTTGTTGCCGCTAGCGGCGCTGCGGCCAAGGTTCCAACTGAACGCGGGCGCCCAAGAGTGGGTCAATCATCGCTCCCGTGGCACTCATGACCGCGTCCGCGCCGAGCCCCGCCAACGTGTGAGCGTCGCCGACGTTCATCACGCCGCCTACACCAATGATCGAATACTCAGCCCCAGCATCGTCCCTGTTCCGAGCCAATCGCGTCACCATCTCTCGGGCGGCCCATGCAATAGCTGCGCCGCACACGCCCGCGACCTCCCTGCCAGGACCGGGCAGTGCGGGCGTCCCGCGCTTGTTCACCAAGCGGGCCGGCAGTGTGTTGATCGCGGCGTACGCCTGAACAATCCCAGCCGTCGCAGAAACCAGGCGTTCCAGGTCGTGGTCATCCATGTAGGCAATCTTGAGAATGAGCGGCGTGTCGCCCACAGCCTCCTTGACCGCGGCCGCAATGCGTGCGGCAAGAGGCACGTCAAAGCACAACAGATTGCCCGTGCCCTCATTCGGGCAGGAGAGATTCATCTCCAATATTGGCGCGCCAGTCTCGATAACCAGTCGGGCCGCAGCCACCCAGTCCGCAATGTAGGACTCGTCTGGATCTGCGGCCGTCGCTGTGACCCGCGTCCCTTGAAAGGACCCAATGAGCACCTGTCCAGGCCCCGCCGATGCCACTGCTCGCGCCATGTCTGGCTGCCATTCGTCCGGATCGCGGGAGGGCACACCAAAGGAGTTGGAGATCGACGTCGCGGTGCTCAAGCGTGAGTCGGCGAGAACAGGCTCTGTAGAGCGCGCGGGCAGGTCTCCATCCACGCGCACCGCCAGTGTGTGAGGGAAGCGGTGTGGGCGACGGAGGCTGGTGCGCACGGTCTTGTAGATGGGAAGGTCAAAGCCATGCTCAAACGCCGCAGCGCAGAACGTTCCATTGACGAGCGGCCCTGCGGGAATCCCAAAGGGCCGATTGACGGGGTGTCCAAGAAACTGGTGATCGCGTCGCGTGTCGTGAGCGATGGGTGGTACTGAAGCGAACGCCCCAAACGGACCATGCTCGAGGTTGTCCTCGTAGGTCGCCAAAGGGTCGTAAAACCACGTCACGGTCGCACCCTATGCGGATGCGACCGTGACCAGGTAGGACTTTGGGGCCGGAACTAGCCCCTGGGATGCATGCGCTCACTATTGAAACTTACCTATGGACAGTTTGTCTGCTGAGACCTAATGTGTGATTCACGATCGCGCAAGAGGGTGTGGTTGTTGAAATAGGGGGTTGGGCTTGTGAAGTCACGAGTGTCCGGGAATGCGTCGCTCCTCGTTGTCCTGCTCGTCGCGGGCGGGTACGGCCGATGATCTGGTGGAGCCTCATCCTCGCGTTCTCGACGGCGGCCCTTGCGGTTTCCGTTATTCAGCTCACAGGATCCGACCCGTGGTCCACGCGCCCCACTGCATTCACCTATGGAGCACTTGTTGCATTTGGCATTTGCCTGTTGATCGCCGCAGGTTGGGCACCTGAACGCTCACTACTCGTGAGTGCCGTTGCCGTGGGCTTTTGGGTCGGCTTGGCAGGGGCGTCGCTCGTGCACTTGGTGCGCAAGAAGTCCTGACGGCATTGCACATCCGTTGTGCGCTGTATAACCGGTCACGGTCGCACCCCATGCGGATGCGACCGTGACCGGGTAGGACTTTGGGGCCGGAACTAGCCCTCGATGACGTCGCCGTCGGGGTGCACGAACTTTCCGCGCTTGACGAGGACGTCGGACGACATCTCTTCGAGTTCCATGCCTTTTGTTTCCGGCACTCGGAAGAACACGAAGAACAGCGACAGCAACGCCATGCTGGCGTAGAAGCCGTAGGCGAACGTGAGCCCGATTCCCGCGAAGATGGGGAACGTCATCGTGATGGCCCAGTTGGCGAGCCACTGAGCGGCTGCGGCCACTGCGAGCGCAGTGGCACGAATGCGGTTGGGGAACATCTCACCCAACAGGACCCAGACCACTGGGCCCCATGTGGCGCCAAAGAACACCACGAAGGCGTTGGCACCGATCAGTGCGGTGAGTGCCCAGTTGTCGCTAAGAATCGCGTTGCCCTCGCTGTCCAGGGTTCCCGTCGAGAACGCGAACGCCATGAGCCCGAGGGAGAAGGTCATGCCCACGGAACCGATGAGCAACAGCAATCGACGGCCGATCTTGTCGACCAGCATGATCGCAATGATGGTGACGATGATGTTGGTCACCGACGTGATCGTTGAGGTGGTGAACGCTTCGCTCTCGTCAAAGCCCACGGACTGCCACAGCGTGGTCGAGTAGTAGAAGATGACGTTGATGCCCACGAACTGTTGGAAGACGGACAGCAGGATTCCCGTCCAGACAATCGGTTTGAGGCCGAGGGTGCTGCCCTTCAGGTCTGCAAGGGATCGCTTGGAATCCTCGCCGAGGGTGACCTTGATGTCGTGGATCTTCGTGTCGACATCGGAGGTTCCTGTGAAGGAACGCAGCACGACAGCGGCTTCGTCGAGCCGGCCCTTGCCGACGAGGTAGCGCGGGGATTCTGGCAGTCGCAGCGCAGCGAGCCCGTAGATGACCGCGGGGATGGCCGCCATGAGGAACATCCAGCGCCATGCGTCCAGACCGAGCCACCACTCATTGGCAGCGCCGTCCGCGCCCGTGGCGATCATCTCGTCGCTGAGCAGAGCGGCGAAGATACCGAGGACGATGGCCATCTGCTGCAGTGAGCCGAGCCGGCCACGGAAGGCGGATGGCGCAACCTCCGCAATATACGCCGGGGCAATCACCGAGGCGGCACCAATAGCCAAGCCTCCGACGATGCGCCACAGCGTGAGATCAAGTACTCCAAAGGCAAATGCCGAGCCAAACGCAGACAGGAAGAACAGCATCGCTGAAATCACCATCACACGGATGCGCCCGTACTTATCTGCAATGGTGCCGGCAAACCATGCACCCACCGCACAGCCCAAGAGCGCAGAAGCGACAACGAAGCCGGTGACAGCGTCGTTCAGTGCAAATTCTTCAGAAATAGCGTCGACGGCACCATTGATGACGGACGAGTCGAAACCGAAGAGAAATCCACCCAGCGCGGCGCCGATGGAGATCGCAATGACCTTTCCATTCAACTTGGCAGGTGGAGCGGTGGCGCCTTCATTGGCGGTAGTCATGCGTACTCCTTATGGTGCGCTAGCCGGGGTGCTGCGTTCATCATCCACACACTATCGATGGATGAGGGATATTTCTGTGCGAACTGCGGAGGCAAGATTTCCCTGGGGGGATACGTGAATGTCTTCAAGCCCAAGCCACGCGCGCATGCGCTCAATGTCCTTAGCCGCACCCGCAGCGATGTGTGCGTCAGAAAGCGCCGGGGCGCTTGGACTTGGACGCTCCTCACGCCATGACGCACGCACGTCGAGAACTCTGGATGTGCGGTCAGCTTTGAGGTCAAAGCGCCCCGCCATTTGGTCACCAACGAGCAGGGGCAAACAGTAATAGCCGTGCTGGCGTTTGGCAGCCGGAGTGTAGATCTCGATGCGGTATTCCATACCGAACATGCGCTCCAAGCGCGGCCTAAACCAGCACACCGGGTCAAAGGGACTGAGCAGTGCTGTGCCGGTGGCCCGGCCAGGATCAGAGGCGCCACTTGCCATGAGCGTCGGCTCGAGCCAGCCTTCGACCGTGACCCACTGCGCAAGTCCACGTTCCACAGCTGAGGCCGCCCACGCCTGAGCGCCAGCCACGCCATCTCTCGCTTGATACGGCAGGCGGTAGTGGTCGCACAGATCCTTCAAGGCGCCGATGCCGCATGCGCTGATCGCGCGATCGAACAAGAGTTGTTGGCCCACATTCGCGGATAGCCCCCAGTCGCCTTCGTCGGCTGGCGGGAGACCCCAGGCACGCTGTGTCGAATCGTAGGTCCGCGCAAAATGTGGTCCGCGAGAGGCTGCCACGCGACCAGTAATGAAGAGGTACTCGAGGGCGCTCTTCACATGGCTGGCATCCCACCAGGGGCCTTTCGCGCGCTCGCGAGGCGCCATGTGGTCAAGGTCCTTCGCGATGACAGGGCCCGACTCCTCCACGGCGGCCTGCACGGAGTCGATGAGGCCAGGGCGTTCTGCCTCGAGGCGCTGGCCCGTGCGGTCTTTCCACGAGCTGCGGGACTGCATGCGCCAATGCATCGCGGGCAGTAGGTCTCGCGGCATGACGGAAGCTTCGTGCCCCCAATGCTCAAACGCCTCAGTTGCGTGGCCCGCATGGTGACCCCATAACGCTTCCTCTGCCATCCCTAGGTCATACGAGCCAAGTCGCGAAAACAGGGGCATGTAGTGGGCCCTGGTCAGCACGTTGACGCTGTCGAGTTGGAGGATCCCTTGGCGCTCGAGGTACGCCTGAACGGCGGAAGGGCCGACGCTGCCTCGGGGTCGTGCACGGGACAGCCCTTGGGCATGGAGGAAGACGCGACGAGCTTCTCTGGGACTGAGGTCGACGGTCACGATGTCACCCTAAGGGTGACGTCCGACACCTGCTGGACGCTCTCCCGCGAGACTGTAGCGACAGGCGAGAACGCCGCTCTCGAAGAGCCAGCATCGGCCGATTTCACTTCCACCCCAAACTCCGTGTACCCTAGTCCGGCTGGCCCCGATAGCTCAGTCGGTAGAGCGTTTCCATGGTAAGGAAAAGGTCCAGGGTTCGATTCCCTGTCGGGGCTCCAAGGATGAGTCGCCGTCGGTCTTGCGAAAGACCGGCGGCTGTCCCATTCTCGCGGCGGGGTAGCTCAGTTGGTTAGAGCACACGACTCATAATCGTGGGGTCGCGGGTTCAAGTCCCGCCCTCGCTACGACGCAGGAAGTCTTCCTGCAACCGCGCCTTCTGGGCGTGTCATCACAAGGCTGGGAGAGACCCATGGCAAAGAACGACGTACGCCCGAAGATCACGCTGGCTTGCACCGAGTGCAAGGACCGCAACTACATCACGCGCAAGAACCGTCGCAACAACCCCGACCGCGTGGAGCTCTCCAAGTTCTGCCGCAAGTGCGGAAAGCACACTGCGCACCGTGAGACGCGCTAAGACTCTCTAGTCTCGACGAAGGCCCGCTGCCGATTGGTAGCGGGCCTTCGTGTTCCCCAGCACTGGCTTTGCCCGGCGCCTTGTCGTCTCCACGGAGCCTGAGCTACGAGCCCGTCTGCACGGTGTGCCCGTATCGCTTCCCGCTCTTTGCGCTATCGTCATCCTTGATTAGAGGGGGAGATCTTGGGCAACGAATTGGTCATCGATGGCGGCATGCTCGTCGAGGCGGGTAACGGAATGAAAAATGCGGCCGCGGAATTTAGCGCACCGCAACAGTCTTTGAGCGCGTGTGGAGCAACGGCGGTCGCGCAGAGTGCTCGTGACTCGGAACGGGTCGCGGCGCTCGCGATGTTGCATCTTGGTGGGGAGACACATGACGCCGCGACCACGTTGACGAGCGTGGGCGCACTTTTCGAAAGTGTGGACACCACTTTGGGTGTGGAAGTGGCACGCTGATGGCGCTGTGGAGTGAGGAAGACCCCGGCGTGGGTGACATGAGTGTGGTTTCGACGTTTGCTGCGGAGCAAGACCGGCGTGCCAGGAGACTTGAAACTGCGATCTCGGGGATCACGAGTATCAATGGGACCGTGACCGCAGGCGCAACTGGTGCCGCGGTGGACGCGTGGGCCTCACGAGTGAGCGACTTCGAGCCCAAGTTCCGCAGGACTATCGCTTGGCTTGATGCGCGGAAGCTAGCAGCCGATGTTTATGCAGAGACGGTTGACTCGATCGCGACGCGAACATCGGAAGTCCGGCAACGAATTGCGAGTTTGAGTTACGCCTATCGTCAGGTGCAAGCACAGCCGATCCCAGAGGGTGCGATGGACGCGCGGTTGGCAGAGTTGGATGCGCAGACGTCCTACGAAAGGTCAATCCTTCGCGGTTTAGCGGACGAACGGGCCAGCGCCGACAGCACCTTTCAAGCCGCGCTTGACAGTTCACTTGACGTCGAGGGCGTCCTTTCGTGGGACGTAGCCAAGGCAATCTATGGGGCTGGGGCTCTGACAGGTACCTATGGGGCTTTTCGCACGCGTCAACAAGCGGTGACTACTGAGGTGAAGGATCTGGTTGGTGAGGCCGTATCGGGCAAAATTTCGGAGCAAGACCGTGCGCGCTTGATCGGCCTGTTGGAATCGTTGGAGAGCGATCCTGAGCTCGCGAGCCAGGTGTGGCTTGAGGTGGGTGGCGAGAAGGCTCGCGATCTCGTCTGGGCGTTGGCTGACGACTTGGACTCCAACGATCTTGGTGCGGAGGCTGTTCCAGTGGCGGCTTTGTTGGCGGTCCGTGCCTCGATAGGCAGTGGAAGTGCACTTTGGACTCCCGCGGACGCCGGGAGGTTCGCCGACGATTTCATGCCTGATGAGGGTCTCGTCATTTTGCATGGTACAGGGCTCGACGCTCTTGACTTCTTGTTCGCGGCGCCAGACGAGGCTCCGATGAGTGCCACGCTGGCAACCGCTTTCGCCACGCGATTGGACCTTATCGAGCGTGGGCTGCCCCGCGGTGATCAACAGGCAGGGCTGCGTGTGTCTTCGGCGCTTCAACCCGAGTTGTACGCCCTTTCTCGCAGTTCGCACGATCCTCATGACGAAAGGGCACAAGTCTTCGACCCGATGGCTCAGATCTTCACGACAATGTCGAATGATCCTGGGCTGTCGTTGCAATGGCTCACCGACACCACGGTCGACCCGCTCAACGACGGCATGACGCTGGGGGATAGCCGCATAGCGCACTATTACGGGACGCGGGAGTGGATTGACGATGGCTGGGCTGGTGCGGCAAGTGCATGGGAGAGCGCGATGCTTACACCAGGCGGGTTCCATGAAGGAAGCACTGCCGGCGATGTCTACGATGCGCAGGTTTACCTTACGGAAGAGGTGGTCGCCGCTCTAGGCAGCAGAGAAGGCGCTGAGTTTGCTCCGGAGGGGCTTTCCGATAGGGGCGCAGAGAGCATGGCGACTTCGCTCAACGTTGCACTTCCTTGGCTCATGGAGACCACCATCGCTGGGCGCGGCCTAGATGACGGCGGCGGTGCGTACTTCTTAGGCGTCGGAGACCAGACCGTGATGCCCGTGACTGACTCGGGTGACCTTGCGCGGTTGTGGGGGACTGTTGGTGGCAATGACGCTGGACTCGTGGCGCTGTCGAATGCAGTGGGGAATCACCAGATTCAGGTGTTGCAAGCCGCATCGCTGAGCGACGTGACCGGTGTGAAGTGGGAGACGGCGTTCAACGACTACGTGGAACTGGAGGCCTTCCATCTTGGGTCTATCGGCGGCGTCGAAGAGTTGCAGGCGCGCATCAATGACGAACTTGTCGCTGATGGAGTGAATGGAGCCGGTGCTGTGGTCGGACTTATCCCGATTCCAATGAGTGAGAAGATCCCTGAGGGGATGGCATGGGGATTCGACCAGCTCACGGGGATGCTGCAAAGTGGCGTCGAGGACGGTGTGGTGGCGACGTGGGGCAACGAACTTGAGAGCGCGAGTGCAAAAACCAACGCCGCGATCGGTGCTGGTTACGTGGCGATGGATTCACGGCTCGATGCATTCCTCAGTGACTCGCTCATAGGAGTTTCTGACGACATGACTCACGCTGAGGTCTCCGACTTCAAATCCGCCTTGCTCGATGACTACATGGACCAGTATGTGAGTGCGTTGGAGTACGTAGACAGACCGGAACTTGCAGAGGCATTTCGACGGGAAGTCGCTGGAGGGTCCTAGCGAGTACCGGACTCGTGACCCGAGGCGCGCACTTAGCAGTCGCTGTGACCGGTGACGAAGTATGCGCCGGGAGGGAAACGTGGTGGTGCTTCTCCCTTTGTCGTCTGCCCCGTGCAGGCCATTGACAGCAGTGGTTCTCAGCGCCAGTAGGCTGTCATCGCGCAACGCCCGTGGGTCAACCCGTGTGCCGCGCACCCTGATGGCCAACACTCTTGGGAACTCAGCGCCCATGAACTACTGAGGAGATCGCATGACCGCGCCCGCGCGCACCGGCTTTGCCGGCAAAATCGATACCTACTTCGACGTCACCGCCCGGGGATCATCCTTCGGGCAGGAGATTCGGGGAGGTCTGACCACCTTCTTCACGATGGCCTACATCGTGGTCCTTAACCCGCTCATCATCGGCACGGTCGCCGATGGTGAGGGCAACTTCCTGGGCGGCGGCTCCGAGCCCAATCTCGCGCTAGTCGCCGCAGCCACCGCGCTGGTTGCGGGCCTGTTGTCCATCCTCATGGGCGTGTGGGCGCGCTTCCCGCTCGCCATGGCCGCTGGCCTGGGCATCAACGCCTTCCTCGCCTACTCGATCGCCTCGCGCGAAGGCATGTCGTGGCCGGAGGCCATGGGCTTCGTGGTCATCGAGGGCATCATCATCTTCGTCCTGGTGCTGACAAACTTCCGCAAGGCGGTCTTCGCCGCGGTCCCGACGTTCCTCAAGCAGGCGATCGCCGTCGGCATTGGCCTCTTCCTCGCCTTCATCGGCCTTTACGACGCAGGCATTGTCACCACCGGCGCAGGCACCCCCACCCAATTCGGCAACGGTGGCTACATCTCCACCTGGCCCATGGTCGTATTCGTTATTGGCCTGTTCATCGCGATCGTGCTGATGGCCAAGAAGGTCCGCGGCGCGCTCTTGCTGTCGATCGTTGCCGCCACCGTGATCGCGGTCATTGTCGAGGCCGTGGCCGGCCTGGGTGCCAAGAGCACCGACAACCCAGACGGCTGGGCTCTCGTCGTGCCGGCCATCCCCGACTCGGTGGTCTCCGCACCTGACTTTTCGCTCGTGGGCCAGGTCGACCTCTTCGGCGGTTTCACGTCGCTGCCTCTCCTGACGGCGCTGCTGATGATCTTCTCGCTGCTTATCACCGACTTCTTCGACACCATGGGAACCATGACGGCCGTGGGCTCCGAGGCCGGCCTCAACGACAAGGACGGCAACCCTCCGCGCACCCAGCAGATCCTGCTCGTCGACTCGGTCGGCGCCGCCGCCGGTGGTCTGGGTTCGGTCAGCTCGAACACGTCGTACATCGAGTCGGCCGCCGGTGTGGGCGATGGCGCGCGCACCGGTCTGGCCTCCGTGGTGACGGGTGTCGCGTTCCTGCTGTCGACGTTCCTGACGCCGCTCTACGCGTTGGTGCCGTTCGAGGCCGCCACACCCGTCCTCGTCGTGGTCGGATTTCTCATGGTCGCCCAGGTCGCGGGCATCGATTGGAAGGACTACCGGATCGCTATCCCGGCTTTCTTGACCTTCATCATCATGCCGTTCGGGTACTCGATCTCCGCGGGAATTGGTGTGGGGTTCATTTCCTACGTGGTGCTGCAGGTCTTCACTGGTGGCGCCAGGAAGGTGCATCCACTGATGTGGGGAGCGGCGGGAGCGTTTGTGCTGTACTTCGCGCTTGGCCCAATCCTCAGCGCCTTGGGCTAACAACCCCTCCCTCTTCTTCCCGCTAAATGGCTCCATTTCGCTGTCTAGGCATGCCAAAACAGCGAAATGGAGCCATTTGGCGAAGGGGTGGCGGGTGAGGCCGGCGACCAAAGCGGCGAGTTCGCTAGGCTGGCCATGTGCCAGTAAACGCAGATGCCGTGGGCCGCTCGTACGGCCCCTTTGAACCGTACGAGGTGACCCGGGTCAAGATCCGTGAGTTCGCCGATGCCGTTGACGCCTACTCAGGCGCCTACCGCGATGTCGCGGTCGCGCAGGCCGAGGGGTACGCCGACCTCGTCGCACCCACCACGTTTGCCGTGGTGATCGCCCAAAAGGCAGAATTCCATGTCGTCACCGACCCCGAGGTGGGCGTCGACTTCTCCATGGTCGTCCATGGTGAAGAACGCTTCACACACGTGCGGCCACTCGTTGCAGGTGACGTGATCTCCACGACTGTCCACATCGACTCCATCAAGCAACGCGCAGGAATCTCGATGGTCACCACGCGATCCGAGCTCGTCGATGCCGACGGTGCCCCCGTCTCCACCGTGTATTCGACCCTGGCTGTGAGAGAGGCCTGATGACCGAGTCAACGAGCCCAAGTTTCGACGGCCTCGAAAAGGGCCAGACCGTTGCAGAGCGTGAGGTGGCGATCACACGTGACACCCTCGTCCGCTACGCCGGCGCATCCGGGGACTTCAACCCCATCCACTACAACGACATCATTGCCGAAGAAGTGGGCCTTCCCGGCGTTATTGCGCACGGCATGCTCACCATGGGCATCGGCGCTTCTGTGGTCGAAGAGTGGGCTGGAGCCGGCAACGTCTCCGACTATCAGGTGCGCTTTACCCGCCCGATTCCCGTGCCCAACCCCGGTGCTGCTTCTGTGGCCGTGGTGGCGCGCATCGGCGCTCTCGACGAGGAACGACGCACTGCTCGAGTCGACCTCACCGTCGAGTTCGAAGGTGCCAAGGTCTTGGGCAAAGCCCAAGCAATCGTCGACTGCGAGTAACCGAAACCGGGCTCGGCCCGGAATGCCACTAGCGTTCCGGGTTGACCGGACCGGACGTGGACCCTACCTGGAACTCCAAAGGTGTTTTCGCATCGGCTGGTGTCTGGCCGTCGAGGAATTCGCGCACCAAACGGGCCATCGCGTGACCCTTGGCCACACCGTCCTGGGAAACAGTCGTGAGCTGATGGGGTGCAAGCCACGGGAAGTCGAGCCCATCAAAACCAACGATGGAGACGTCGTGAGGGACAGCAAGGTCCAGTTCCCGCGCTGCCAGGATCGCGCCAGCGGCAAGGACGTCAGACTGAACCACGAGCGCTGTGGGCTTGGATTCATGCGTCAGGGCGATGTGCCCCGCAGCGATACCTTCCGCAACCATTGACTCGCGAGTCTCCACGACAACGCACGGCTCAACACCTGCCTGCGCGAAGGCACGGAGGCGATTGTGCATCGGTGCCCACGCTGACTCAGGGTCGTAGTCGTTGGCACGCAACTCGGTTGCCGTGCCAGGACCATGCGGAAGAGTGATGGTGCCGATCCGTTCGTGCCCCAAGTCCCGCAAGTGTTGAATGAGTTCCACCGTCGCGGGACCATCGTCGATGCTGACCGCAGCGCCGCCCTTGGGTGCCTCCGCATCCATCACTACAGTCGGAATGGAGCGCTTGCGCAGAATCTCCAACGCGGGCTCGTCGTGGTCACGCACACGCAACAACACGGCCGCATCCATCGGTGCCGACTCCAACAACGACGTCTCGCTCTCGTTGCCGCTAGGCGATGGAATGAGAAGGACACCGAGGCCCATCTCGCCGAGATCCGAGATCAGGCCATCCATGACGTTCAAGACGAGCGGCGCTCGGAACGCAAGCGACAGTTGATCGTGAACGACAAGTCCCACCACATGAGAGCGGCCAGAACGGAGCGCACGGGCTTGAGCGGAGGGGCCGCTGTAGTTCAGCTCCTCGGCGGCGTTCATCACTTTCGCCTTCATGTCAGGAGAAATGGGGCCAGCGCCGGAGTAAGCCAACGACACGGTCGACAATGACACCTTCGCACGGGATGCTACGTCAGCCATTGTTGGGCGTCGCTTGCCGGCCACTGTGTCTCCTTTGCCCATGGCACGCGTTTACCATGGAGTGATTCCCTCTTCATGCGCATCGTATCGCGCCCGCGAACGCAGGTTGTCTACCGTTCGTGTGGGAATCCCATCTCTTTCTTGAGGACCCTATGTCTAGCCGCTTGACCTTCACCCCGACCGCGACTCCCGATGCTTCTCGGGTACGCATTGCGCGGTTCTCCGTACTGGGGCTGTTTGCGTTGATGGGCTTCTCTATGGCGACGCTGATGGCGCGGTTGCCGTCGGTTAGCGACGCCCTCGACACCAGTACCGGTGAGTTGGCGACGCTTGTGATGTTCGGCGCTTTTGGTGCGCTCGCGGGCCTGTTGGTTACGGGGTGGGCCGTAGCCCGTTTTGGCACGCGCCTGGTTTTGACCTGGGCGAACGTGGGCGTGCTGGTGGCGTACTTGACGATCGTCATGTCCGTCGAGATGCCGTCACGGTGGCTGTTCGCACTCGGTTACTTTTGCATGAGTTTCTCTTACTCGTTCATCAACGTGGGTATGAACGCCGAGGCGGCTGTCATTGAGCGGCACATGGGCCGTGCAGTCATGAGCCAGTTTCACGCGGCATTCTCGGTGGGACTCGCAGTGGGCTTGGCGATTGGTGCCGCTGCGTCGCAACTGGGGATTGCGCCGGCATGGCACTTTGTTGGTGCCGCGATCTTCATGACCATAGCCCGCATCCTCATCATCCCCGCGGCCACGATTGATGGCACCGCGAACGAGGACACCCGTGCTGCGAGCATTGGTGGCCCGTTCGCCACAGCCAAGAAGGAGTACCGCAACAAGCACGTCCTCCTCCTTGGCTTGCTGATAACTGCGGCGTCGATGACGGAAATGACTGCCGGGCAGTGGCTTGCGCTCAGCATCGTTCAAGACTTCGGGGGCACCGAGGCGATTGGCGCAGTGGTGTATTGGGTCTTTGTGGTGGCCATGGTCACGGTGCGTTGGTGGGGCGCGCCCATCATCGCGAAGTTCGGTCGCGTCGTGGTGTTGCGGGTGTCCGCTTCGAGCGTCATCATCGGCCTGCTGATCTTTGCCCTGACTCCCGTGCCGTGGCTCGTCGCGGTAGCCGTGGCGCTGTGGGGCGTGGGCGCCGCGCTGGGTGTCCCGATCCTCATCTCAGCGGCTGCAGATGACCCTACTCACGCTGCAGCGCGCGTTGCTGCGATCACGTCGTTCTCGACGGTCGCCGGTCTGCTGGTACCGCAGATCGTGGGTCAGTTGGGCGAGTTCTTCCCACTGCGCGAGGCACTGCTGGTGGTCGCCGTCTCATCGACCATCACGTTGATCTTTGCTCAGGGAGTGCGCGGCGAGGGCAACATTCGGTTGCCTGGACGTCGTAAGTCGACTGTGTCCGCTGAGGCAGCCACGCTTGCAGCGGATACCGGCGTGAGCCCGGCCCAGGCACGCAAGAACGCTCCGGACCAGTCCAACGGTGACCATTGAGGTGCGGGCGTGTGAAGCGGGATCGGCCGGTGCCGCGCGCTCGCGCACTACGCTTGACGCATGACTGTTGACCTAGCGGATCTCACCACGTTGCGCGTCGGCGGACCCGCCCGCACATTCGTTGACGTCAGCACCGAGAGTGAACTCATCGACGCTGTCCGTGAGGCCGATGCCGCTGCTACGCCCGTACTGATGCTCGGCGGGGGCTCCAATGTGCTGGTCGGGGACGCGGGATTTGACGGCACCGTCATCCGTGACACTCGGCAGGACGTGACCGTCCAAGACGACGGTATGTGCGGTGGAATCAGCGCCACCGCCACGGCGGGCCTTCCCTGGGATGCGTTTGTCGAGCAAGCCTGTACAGAAGGTTGGGTGGGCGTGGAGGCGCTCTCGGGGATTCCCGGTTCTACCGGCGCGACCCCGGTTCAGAATGTGGGTGCCTACGGAGCCGAGGTAGCGGACACCGTTGCCACGGTACGAGTGTGGGACCGGAACGAGTCCAAGGTCAGGTCGCTGCCGCAGATCGCCTGTGGCTTCAGCTACCGCGACTCGCTCCTCAAGAAGTCCATGCGGGGTGAGGCCCCTGATGGCGCCTTGTGGCGTCCGAGTCCCCGGTACATCGTCCTTGATGTGACGTTTCATATGCGTGCGGGCACCCTCTCGGCCCCCATCCGGTATGGCCAACTCGCTGCTGCCCTCGACGTCCCTGAAGGTGACCGCGCTCCACTGGGTGACGTCCGTCGCGCAGTCATTGAGGTGCGTTCACGCAAGGGCATGGTGCTCGATAGCGGCGATCATGACACGTGGAGTGCGGGCTCGTTCTTCACGAACCCGATCCTGTCGGTGGACGATGCCGCCCGGCTACCGGAGGCCGCACCTCGGTTCCCGGCCACGGGGGAGCGCGTCAAGACCTCCGCGGCATGGCTGATCGAGCAGGCGGGCTTTGGACGGGGGTACTCGGTGACGGCCGATGCCCCAGCCTCGCTGTCCACAAAGCACACCTTGGCATTGACGAACCGGGGAAGTGCCCGTGCAGAGGATGTGGTGCAGTTGGCGCGCGCGGTACGTGCAGGCGTCGAGGCTCAGTTCGGTGTCACCCTGGTGCCTGAACCTGTGTGCGTGGGTGTGGACATCTAACGAGCGGGTTGCCGCAGGATGGTGCGAAGTCTCTCGGGCGCTGTCTTTCGGAAGTCGCTCAAGTAAATCTCGTGATGTTTGCCGCTCAAGGTGAGGCCGTCATCGGCAATCCGAGCGTGAAGAGCTTCGATGACCGGCCCCTCGTCGGAAAATGGCCCAATGTGGAGCGTCTGTGCAGCAGTGCCTTCCTGGAGAACCTCAACCCGCACGCGTTCGAGCTGAGGTGGGGCCAGCTTGCGCGCAGCCTTGGCCCGCCCCTCCTCCACGGTCTCGCTCCCGATCCAGTCGGGGAGCATCAGGAGCACTGTCGACTTCCACTGTGACGGGTCGCGCTCAGACGTAAACACTGCCATGTCATCTGCCCACCACAAGGCCTCAAGCGGCGGCACCACGTAGTCACGCCCGTGCGCCTTCGACACAAACTTGATGGCATAGGCCAGCGGGTAGAGGGCCTCGATGGCGCTCGCGAACGAATCCTCGCCCGGTGCCCCGGTGGCATCCGCCGCCAGGTAGCGCACGGCCGGGACTTCGATCACGTCAATGCGGCCGCGACGGGCAGCGAAACGGGGCAGGGTCTTCTTGAGGTCAACCTTCGTGACCCGATCCGTGTGGGGCTGAACCTCGCTCACCAGTGCAGTGTGCCACGCACCAGCCGCTCGTGCCTGCTGGAACGCAACAACCCCCGCCCCTGGAGTCAGGGACGGGGGTTGAAGAGCGGTCGCGGCTTAGCCGTCGGCGGCGATCGCCTGGAGGATGTCCAGACGCGAGGCACGCCACGCAGGCCAGATCGCGGCGAGCACACCCGCAATGGCGGCCATCACCGTGTACACGATCAGCCATACCCACGGCAGTGTGACTCCGTCGAAGCCAAAGTCGGACAACGACAGCACCAGTGCGGAACCGAGCGCCACACCCAGGATCATTCCCAGAACTGTGCCGAACAATGCCATGACCATCGATTCCACCGTGATCATGCGCCACACCGCACGGCGCTTGAGTCCCACCGCACGCAGCAGGCCGATCTCGCGAGTCCGCTCGGTGACGGACAGCAGCAGCGTGTTGGCGACACCCAGGAGTGCAATCACCAGTGCGGAGCCCAGCAGTGCCGAGATCACACCCAGCAGCAGGTCGATGAAGGTGTTGGCCAACTGCTCCAACTGTCCGGGCTGAGCGAGGGCAATGAGCGGGTAGTCCTCCGCGAGGGCTTCCTGCACCAGTGCCGTCTGTTCGGAAACCGTCGTCGCATCGTCCGCGTTTTCTGCGTCATCGGCCACAATGTCGTCGTCGTACACCAGCATCGTCTGAGCAATCGGGACGTCCCCAAAGAGCTCTTCGCCGGTGGCGAAGTCAACCCAGAAGTTGCCCTGTCCGCTGTTGTCGATGGTGCCGGTGACTTCCACCGTCACGTCGCCTTCGGGGCCTTCGAGGGTGATGTCGTCACCCACGTCAACGCCGGACTCCACGATCGCGGGGTCCACATAAACTTCCCCGCTGCCGAGGTCGTCGATGCTTGGGTCGCTCGGGTACTCGAATACGTCGCTTGCCGTCTCGGGGTCAATGATCGCGACGGAACGCTGCATGCCGTCGTAGCCAGCCTCGCTGAAGCCCAGCGAACTGGAGAACGCCACACCGTCGACACTTTCCATGAGGTCGATCGCTTCGGGAGCGATCGGGCCTTGAGTGGACAGTGCGAAGGCATCGGCCCGGTTGGACGCGAACTCGTCGGTGACGACTGTCTTGAGCGACTCCGTGAATGTTGCCACAAGGGCCAGCAGCATCACACCGATCATCAGTGCCGCTGCAGTATTGGAACTGCGGCGCGGCTCGCGCTGAATGTTGTTCGCGGCCAACTTGCCGTCGACACGGAACCACTTGGTCAGCATCGGCCGCATTGCGCCTGCCAGTGGCGAGAGCAACTGTGCGGAGAACAGGGTGGCGCCGATGACGAGGGTCACCGCACCTGCACCCACCCAGATGTACGGACGCTCAAAGTCGCCGTACAGGCCAATGGTGATGAGTCCAGCGCCCACGAGGAACATGGCGGCACCCACGATGTTGCGTACCTTAAGGCTCTTCTTGCCACTGGTCGCGGACTCTCGGAGCGCTTCCATCGGAGCGATGCGCGAGGCATGAATCGCTGGCATGAATGCCGCAATCAATGTCACGAGCGTGCCGAGGCCATAGCTCCACAGCACTGCATCAAGCGGCAGCGTCAGGGTTCCAAAGATGTCTCCCGCAGTGAGGCTCACCACTCCGGCGAAGCCCAATGCCAGCAGATATCCGAGGATGATGCCGAGGGTGGACGCCAGCAACGCAATCACTAGCGCTTCCAGGAGGATCATCTTCCGGATCTGGGATCCGGTGACACCGATGGCGCGCATGAGGCCAAACTCACGGGTGCGTTGGGTGACGATGATGCGGAAGGTGTTGACGATGATGTAGGCGCCGACGAACAGTGCGATGAGGCCGAAGGCGATGGCGAAGATGTCGACGTACTGGAGGATTTCGTCCAGTGCCTCGGTCTCTTCGGCGGCCTTGTCTTCACCAGTGATGGCGCGGGTGCCTTCGGGAAGGACCTCGTCAATGGCGGTCACGGTCTGGTCGAGGTCGGCACCTTCTTCAGCGATGACTCCCACGGATGAGTAGTTGGGGTCATCGGCGAGTGTGTGTGCGTCGTCGGCGGTCAGGAACGCCAGGGTTGCGCCCTGCAGGTTGTTGCTGTCGCCGAACCGGATGGTGCCTACGAGTTCAAAGGTGGCGACACCAGTGCCTGTGGCGACCGTGACATCGTCGCCGATGCTGTAGCCAAGGGCTGGTGCGGAGTCGAGGTCGAGAACGATCTCGCCGTTGTTTTCGACACCCCGCCCGTCGATGACGGTTGCTTGGTCGACTGCTTCTTCGCCAGACCAGTTGAAGATTTGGCTGGGTGCGCCGCCACCGCCAAAGGGATCACTGTCGGATCCGTCGGCATAGTCGGCTGGCAGTACTTCGCCCGGAACCTGGATTCCACCGATGGCTTTGTCGACGCCGTCGACGTCGGCGATAGCGTCGATGTCTTCGGGCGTGAAGATTCCTTCGGCTGCGGCAAAGGGGTCACCGCCGGACTCTTCCGCGTTGGGGGCGGCTTCGACGATGATGTCGGTGCCACCGTAGATGTCTCCGAAGAGGTCGTTAAATCCGGAGGACAGTGAGTTCGTAAAGACTTGTGTTGCGGCCACCAGCGACACACCAAGCGCGACCGCGATGGCGGTCAGAATGAGGCGCTTGGGGTTGTGGCGAACCGACTTGACTGCGAGGCGGAACATTAGTGACCCATCTGCTTCATGCGGTCGAGGACCTTGTCGGCGGTGGGCTCACGCATTTCGTCGACGATCTGGCCGTCTTCGAGGAACAGGATCCGGTCCGCGTAGGCGGCGGCTGTCGGGTCGTGAGTCACCATGACGATGGTCTGTCCGAAGTCCTTGACGGCGCTCTGCATGAAGGACAGCAGTTCGGAGCCGGACTTGGAGTCGAGGTTTCCTGAGGGCTCGTCAGCGAAGATGATCTCGGGGCGAGCGACGAGCGCACGTGCCACGGCCACACGCTGCTGCTGACCGCCGGAGAGCTCGGCGGGCAGGTGCGTCAGGCGTTCCTTAAGTCCCAGGATGCCGATGATCTCGTCGAACCAGGCCGGGTCAACGTCGGTTCCGGAGATGTCCAGCGGCAGGGTGATGTTTTCCTTGGCCGTCAGGGACGGGATCAGGTTGAAGGACTGGAACACGAAGCCGATGTACTTGCGGCGCACCTCAGTGATTTGTGCCTCGTTGAGCGAGGTGATGGTGGTGTCGGCAATGGTCGATTCACCCGAGGACAGCCGGTCCAGACCTGCGAGGGTGTGCAACAGGGTCGACTTGCCGGATCCGGAGGGCCCCATGATGGCAGTGAACTCGCTGCGTGCAATGTCGACGTTGACACCATCGAGTGCGCGGACTGCGGCTTCGCCGTGCCCATAGTCCTTGTACCCAAGCCGCATCGAAGCGGCGAGCTCGGGAGTGTCTGTGATGGTCATGGTGATGCCTTTCGCGCGGTCGTGGTGGCGTAGGTGAACGGGAATGATTGTGTCAAAGAGGGACGATGCCTGGGTATCGTCCGTGAGGATGGTTGTGGTGGGGCTCTGATCAGGGTGGTCGGCTCAGGGTCGTCCGCTCAGGGTGGTCGGCGGGGGAGTGTGTGGGGGTTACCCGCGGGGGAGCACGATGCCGCTGTCGTACGCTTCGACGACGGCTTGCACTCTGTCCCGTACTCCCAGTTTGGTCAGGATGTGGCTGACGTGCGTTTTCACGGTGGTCGCTGATACCCAGAGTTCCTCGGCGATCTCTTGGTTAGACATGCCGCGGGCAAGGAGTTGCAGGACTTCGACTTCACGCTCAGAGAGATCTCCGATGGCCTCTGCGGGTGGCGTGTAGTTCTCAGGGTCCGCGGGGCTGGGCTGTGCCGAGGCGAATCGCTCGATGACCGTGCGCGTCACTTCCGGTGCCAGCAAAGCTTCTCCGCCGGCGATGACACGAACGGCGTCGATGAGCGCGTCGCCTTCCACACTCTTGAGCAGGAACCCACTAGCGCCGGCCTTGAGCGCTTCGTATACATACTCGTCATCGTCAAAGGTCGTGAGGATCACGACACGCGCTTCGGGGTGCGCGGCGATGACGTCACGTGTGGCGGTGAGCCCGTCCATTCCGGGCATGCGGATGTCCATCAACACCACGTCAGGGGAGAGTTCCCGCACGAGGCCCACTGCCTCAGCACCGTCGGAAGCCTCGGCGCATACTTCGATGTCGTCTTCACTTTCGAGGATCATGCGCAGGCCGACGCGCACCATCGCTTGGTCATCCACGAGTGCTACGCGGATCATTCGTCCCCCTTAGTCGTGGATTGGGTCGCATTGCTTGCGGCCTCTCGAATCTGGTCGTCACTCGACAGCAGTACGGCATGAACCTGGAATCCTCCGCCGCTGCGCGGTCCGTGTGAAAGCGACCCTCCCAATGCTTGCACGCGCTCAGCCATCCCGGGAAGTCCGTGCCCACCGACGGCACGCCCCTTGGCTCCAGTGACGCCCTTGCCGTCGTCCTCGACCGAGATGCGTACGGCATCGGCTGTCCGCATGACGGTGACGTGAGCTTGGGCGCCACGGCCCGCGTGCTTGAGCGTGTTGGTGAGGGCCTCTTGAATGATTCGGTATGCGCTCACTTCGACGCCCGCGGGGACGTGAGCTGATCCTGAGATCTCTAGTGTCACGGGCAGCCCGGATTCTTGGACTTGCTTCACGAGAGCGGGCAGTGCGGCCAGGGAGGGCATCGGGGAGAGCTCGTCGTTGAGGGGCTGTCGGTATGCCCCAGGCCCGCCGACGATCGCCTGGTCACTCTCAACCCGCTCCGTTGCCTCTTGTTCAGAGGCGCGCAGCACCCGGATCATTGACTGCATCTCTTCGAGTCCTCGACGCCCAGACGCACTGATCGTGGCCAGCGCTTCCGCCGTCGCTGAGTCAGGGTCGACGCGCCTGCGTGCCCCTTCGGCCTGCAGGGTCATGACGGTGATCTCGTGGGCGACGACGTCGTGCAGTTCGCGTGCAATGCGGGCGCGCTCGGCACGCACTGCGTCAGTAGCCGCTTCGTACGCAGCTTGCTCACGGCGCGCGTGCGCAAGTTCTAGTTCACCCAAGCGCACCCGCCGACGCTGATCTGCTGAGCCCAGGATGAAGGGGATCAGGATTGCGAGAGGCTCGACCAAGAGGGCCCACGGGTCTACTACGTCAGTGGCGATCACACCAAACGCTGTCCACAGCATCATCAGGCCCAGCATGGCGCCCGTGTGGCGGAGCGCCGTTGAACGTGGTGTGTAGGACGCAATCGAATAGATCGCGACAAAGGGTGCAAGCGTTGCCGGGGCCGATTCGTAACTGAGGCCGACAAGGACCATCCAGGCCACAAACGTGAACCACAGGACTGCTCGGGGGTACTTGTGGCGCCACATCAACGGCAGCACCACCGCGGCCACGAGGGCCCACCCCAGCGCGTCCATCGGACGCAAGTCCTGCACTTGGAGCTCGGCGGCGGGTAACGCCCACAGCACGCTGAGGACGAGGAGTGCCGCGACAACCCACATGTCGGAGGCGCGCGGCATCGTGAACTTCATGGCATCAGACTAGGCGGCTGAAGGATTTTGTGAATCGTCCGCAGGGACGATGCGCGGGACGCGGGCCGACGAACGGTTAGCCGACGAAGCGGTATCCGACGCCGCGTACCGTCTCGATTGCTTCGGTGCCGAGGTGTGAGCGGAGGTAACGGATGTAGACGTCGAGGACGTTGTCACGTGCCGCGGATCCCCACACGTGGGAGAGGGCGTCGCTGCGGGGAACGATGTCGCCCCCATGTGACATGAGGAGGTGCGCGAGCTGGAATTCGCGGGGGCTCAGGGGAACTTCGCCTCCCTCGCAGGTGAGGGTGCGTTCCACGGGGTCAAGGTCGCAGCGTCCGACCCTGATGATGCCCTCCGGCGCGTCGCCTTCGGCCGGCGGACGTGCCCGCAGGCGAATCCGCGCCACGAGTTCGTCGAAGACGAAGGGCTTGGGCATGTAGTCATCGGCTCCGCGCTCAAGTCCGCGCACCGTGTCTTCTGCCGAGGTGCGGGCGGTGAGGATGATGACGGGGAGGTCGGAGCTGGCGGCACGAAGTTTGCGCAGCACCGTGAAGCCTTCTTGGTCAGGCAGGCCAATGTCCAGCACCATGATGTCGTACTCATCTGTAAGCGCACGTTCCAGGCCTTCGCGGCCGGTTCGCACTGCGTGCGTCTCGATGTCCGCGGTTTTGAGTCCGGGCACAAGTGACGCAACGAGCTTGTCTTCGTCTTCAACCAACAGCAATCGGATCATGGACCGACCCCTTCTCTCGGAAGCACAATAGTGAACACCGAGCCCACGGCGAGCTCGGACTCAAGTTCTAGGTACCCACCATGAGCGTGGGCAATGGCGGCAACGATGGTGAGTCCTAGCCCCGCGCCTTCTGCGTCGGGGTTCACCCGATGGAACCGTTCCATCACGTGGGCTTGATCGGCCGGCGCAATTCCGATGCCTTGGTCTTGTACCCAGAGGCGCACGTCACGATCGGTGACGGTGGAGCCCATCCAGATGGTTGACCCTTCCTCGGAGAACTTGACGGCGTTCGATGCGAGTTGCAGCCACGCTTGGGTAACTCGCTGACTGTCGACTGCGATGTGGCCTTGGCCTACTGATTCGAGGCGCCAGTCGCGGTCACCGAGTGCCCGGGCGCGCCCGAACGTGGTTTCTGTCATCCACATGAGGTCTTCGAGCTGCGTTTGCACAAACTCTGGCCGGTCAGATTTCGCGAGTGTGACGAGGTCGTCGACCAGGCGGGACATCATCGATACCTCTTCGAGCAGGTTGTGCTGCGAGCGGATCACTTCGTCTGGATCCCGTGGCTCAAGTAACTCAAGGTTGGTGCGCATGATGGCTAGTGGTGTGCGCAACTCGTGAGAGGCGTCGTCCAGGAGGCGGCGCTGGTCGGCGAAGGCACCTTCGAGTCGGTTGAGCATCGCGTTGAATGTCGCAGTGAGGCGGGCGAGGTCGTCGTGCCCTTCGACGGGGATCCGTTCTGAGAGATCATGTTCGGAGATGCGGCGTGCGCGCTCCTCGAGAACCCCAATGGGCTTGAGGGTTCGCCCGACCGTGGTCCATGCCACCGCGCCAATCATCGCGAGCGCCAACAGTGCGACGAGTCCGTAGAGCCGAAACGTCGAGGTCAGATTGCTTTGCAGGGCACCCCGGTCAGTCGCGATCGTGAATACGCCCGCGCTGGTGCCGTCGGGTTCGACGATGGGGACGGCGGCGTAGCGGTAGTCGGCCGTGTCCGTGGTGACGGAGCGCACGACAACGGAGTTGGTAGCGGTGTCCGCAGCGGCCGCGAGTAGCTGTGCGTCCTCCTCGAGCGGCAGGCGTCCCGGGGCTGATGGGACAAACCGCGCTGTGGTGCCGACGTGTGCGACGGCGGATTCGGTGGGGCTAGCGACTACCCGGATCATCGCCTCGTGCATGAGGTCGTCTGAGGATGCGAACGGCGCACCAGTGCTGGGGTTGTCTGCGGTCGCGAGGTCGATGAAGGACTGTGTCCGGAGCGCTAGTCCATCGGAGATCTGGTTGTCGATCCGGGAACTTTCGATGGCGTAGGCGGTGAACCCGGAGATCGCGAGTGCCGCTCCGGTGAGCGCGATGAGGTACGTGAGTAGACGAGTGCGCACGGTCATGCGGCGCGCTGCTGAAGCTAGTGCTTCGACAGTGTGCGTCATGGTGTGTCTCCTCGCCATTTCCGGGCTTACGCTAGCGCGCCGGTGTCCCGCCGCAGCGAGGAGAGAGGCTCTGGGGTCGGTGGACCGGGCGCTGCTAGCTCAGTTGTCGCGTGCCCGGATGTCGCACTTGGGGGTGAAGCGGCGCCGGGATCTGCGTTAGTCGCGGTCCGAGTCGTCGTCATCGTCGTCATCGCGGTCGCGGCGGTGACGCTTGTCGGAGTCACGGTCGTTGTCCGACCAGTCCGAACTCCAGTTGTCGTTCCCCCACAGGTCGCTGTCCCATTCCCCGGATCCCCATCTGTCCGGATCCCAGCCACCAAAGTCCCACCAGTCCGAGTTGTCGCCCCAGAGGTCGTCGTTCCACTCGCCTGAATCCGGGTCAAATGCGTCGTCATCGGAATCTGATGCGTGCTTGCGTGCCTCGAGTTCCTCGGCCCATACGCTGGCCAGTGCCGCGGCGTCGTGGGGGAAGTAGGAGAGTTGCTGGACGAATGCGTCGTCGCATTGGTGCTTGAGCTGTTCGATCGTTGACACGAATGCACTCGCCATGGCGTCGAGGTCGCGTCGAGAGGTGTCGCTGTCGAGTCGCGGAGTGTCGGGGAACGAGCACTCGCTGTCGAGATGGTCCGCGTCGTCGTTGCGGGGCGGGGTGGGTGCTTCGTTGTCGCAGGTGCCGTCCTCCGCGCACTCGATGGGTGCCGCGACGACTTCGATGGGCGCTGCGATCGTGGAGTAGTCCGTCGAGCCCTGTGCCGCCGAGTTGCTTGTGACCTCTGGCACGGTGAGGTGGATCGCCGTGCCTACCTCGCGCTCGACGTTGGGTTCGGCCATCCCGTTCGCGGTGCCAGCGACCACCACACTGACGGTAAAAAATCCGGCAACAATGGCCAGCGTGCGGGCGGCAGGGACAGTCATGGTTCAACAGTGTGGCGTAACTTTTCTGAGCGCGCACTCAGGTTGGGCCGGTGCGCAAATCTAGCGGTCCTCGACCCGCAACCAGCGAAACGTTTTGACGGAAATGAGAAGGCCAGCGACCAGCCACACGGTCAACATGATGGCTACCATCGGCAACTGCCACGACCCCGCCGCCTCTGCGGCAGCGAATTCCTCCGGGAGGAAGACGGCACGCATGCCTTGAGCGAGCCACTTCAGGGGGAAAATTTGCGCGACATTCTGTAGCCACGTGGGGAGTTCGGTAAAGACGAAGAACACACCCGAGGTGAACTGCAGCGCCAGCACGATCGGGGTCAGCAGGGCCGATGCTGCTTTGCCGTTGCGCAGAAGCGAGGACGTCGCGATGCCCCATGCTGTCGACGTCGCGAGTCCAAGGAGGAACACCCACGCGAACGTGACCCAGTGTTGGGAGTCGGTGGGGAGTGCGACGTCGAACATGAACACGCCCATGGCGAGGAGCAGCGCGACCTGCACGATGGAGACGAGGATGACCTGCAGGATCTTGCCGGCAAAATACGCGGTCGGGGGAAGCGGTGTGGCGCGGATGCGTTTCAGCACATCTTCCGAGCGGTCAATCGAGATAGAGATAGCGAGTGACTGGAACCCCGTGTTCAGCATGCCGGAGGCGATCATTCCGGCAACGAAGTACTGGCCAAACGAGACCCCGGTGCCGTAGAGGTCGTCCGAGTTGAAAATTGCGCCGAAGAGGGCGAGCAAGATCATCGGGAAGAAGAAGATGAAGATCATCTGTTCGCGTGATCGCAGGAACTCTTTGAGTTCCACGACGGTGCGGTCAGCTGTCATGGACCACCACGACGGCGGTTTGGCGATGTTTGTGGCTGCGGTGGTGGTCATGCCTGCTCACCTCCGCCAATGAGATCGAGGTAGACATCCTCAAGGCTCGGGTGGGTAACCTCCAGCCGGTCGATTTCCCCGTCATGATGGGAGAGAAGGTCGCGAAGGAACGCTGTGGGTGTCTCGGTGTGTTCGGTGCGGGTGGTAGCGCCCTCGCGCCACGAGACCCGGGCGCCGGTAGCGCGGTTGCGAAGGCCTTCGGGGGTGTCTAGCGCGACAAGTTCGCCGGCGGCGATGATGCCGATGCGGTCGGCGAGGTAGTCCGCCTCGTCCAGGTAGTGCGTGGTGAGAAGCACTGTGGTGCCGTCTGCGGCGATCGATTCCACGAGCTTCCAGAACTGGCGGCGGGCCTCGGGGTCGAACCCTGTGGTCGGTTCGTCGAGGAACACCAACTCCGGGCGGCCGATGAGCGCGGTCGCCACGTCGAGTCGTCGACGCTGACCTCCGGAGAGTTCCTGTGGCTTGTCTTCTGCCTTCTCCATGAGGCCCACGGCTTCTAGCATTTCGTCAACACCGCGGGGGTGGGTGTAGAGACGGCTGGCATGTTCGAGTGCTTCACGGGCTGAGAGAAAGGATCGGGGAGAGGTTGACTGCAGCATGATGCCGACCTTTTCCCGCCAGGATCGCGTTGCCATGACGGGGTCGATCCCGAGCACTGTCACGTCGCCACTGTCACGTCCGCGGAATCCTTCGAGAATCTCGACGGTGGTCGATTTTCCTGCGCCGTTGGGCCCCAGCAGTGCAAACACTTCGCCGCGAGGGATGGTGAGGTCAAGCTCGTTGACGGCCCTCACGCCGCCGTAAGACTTGACGAGCCCAGAAATCTGAATTGCCGCATCGGTCATGCGCGCCAGGGTATCCCGGGAGTCCGGCGTTCTCGCACAACCTCCAGTCGCCCATCGGCCAATCGCGAATGCTCCAGATGAAGCGAGGGAGGGCTCCGATGTACGGAGCCCTCCCTCGCCTTGACTCGTGGTGACGTAGTTTTACGCGTCCGCCAGCAACTTTTGGATACGGCCTACGCCTTCCGCGAGGTCAGCATCGGCGAGCGCGTAGCTCAGTCGCAGGTATCCGGACGGTCCAAACGCTTCGCCCGGTACTACCGCAACTTCTGCCTCTTCCAGAATGACAGCGGCAAGGTCGATCGATGAGGTGATGTCGCGGCCTGCGACTGTGCGACCAATCCAACCTTCGACGGACGGATAGGCATAGAACGCGCCCTGCGGAGTTGGGACCGTGAAGGCGTCAATCTCGCGCAACATCGACACCATGGTTTGACGACGACGGTCAAAGGCCTCGCGCATCGCGTGCACTTCGTCCATCGGGCCAGTGAGCGCAGCAATGGCCGCTCGCTGGGAGACGTTCGCCACGTTGGATGTGAGGTGGGACTGGAAGTTGGTTGCTGCTTTGATGACGTCCTGGGGGCCCTGCATCCAGCCCACGCGCCAACCGGTCATGGCGAAGGTTTTGGCGACGCCGTTCAGCACGAGCGTGGTGTCGGCGAGTTCGGGAACCTCCCGCAGGATCGGCGTGAACTGTGCGCCGTCATAGAGCAGGTGTTCGTAGATCTCGTCGGTGATGACCCAAATGCCGTGTTCGAGTGCCCATTCGCCGATGGCCTTGGTCTGCTCTGGGGTGTAGACCGCGCCCGTCGGGTTCGAGGGGGAGCAGAACAGCAGCGCCTTGGTGTTGTCTGTGCGAGCGGCTTCGAGCTGCTCAACGGTGACAAGGTAGTTCTGCTCTGCGCCGGCGAAGACCTCGACGGCCGATGCGCCGGTGAGGCCAATCGCCTCGGGGTACGTGGTCCAGTACGGCGCGGGGAGAATGACCTCGTCGCCCGGATCGAGGATGGATGCGAAAGCCTGGAACACAGCCTGCTTGCCGCCGTTGGTGACCAGGACGCTTGCGGGGTCGATGTCGTAGCCCGAGTCACGCTTGGTCTTGTCTGCGATGGCTTGCTTGAGTTCGGGCAGGCCTCCCGCTGGGGTGTAGCGGTGGTTCTTGGGATCACGGGCTGCGTCGATTGCGGCATCCACGATGTGCTGCGGCGTGGGGAAGTCGGGTTCGCCGGCGCCAAAACCAATCACGGGACGACCGGCGGCCTTGAGGGCCTTGGCCTTGGCATCGACGGCGAGCGTGGCAGACGGCGCAATGGCGCCGAGGCGAGCAGAAACGCGGCTGGGAGAGGTCATGGGGCCATTGTTCCATGAGGGACGACGCAGGTGAACGGGAGTTTTTCACAGAGCCGATGCATGCGACCCTAGGTGTGGTGCTTCACCTCGTCCTGAGCCGGTCCTGTGGACGGGTTCGCATTTCAGGACGTGAACCCGTAGTATTGCAAGTCGGCGATTGACAGATGCCATGATGACCTGTGCCCGAGTGCGTAGGGAATCGTGGTTGACGTGAAGCGTCGCGGAGGTCCCACCACCTCCGGAGGGCAGTGGCGCAATTGGTAGCGCATCGGTCTCCAAAACCGACGGTTGGGGGTTCGAGTCCCTCCTGCCCTGCTGACGCGGGAAACCGTGTACACAAGAGATCCCCAATTCCGAGCAAAGGACTTCCTGGTGAGTGAATCTGCCGTGACGGATTCCGGAGAGAAGGACCCGCGGCACGAATCCCGCGAGGGCCGGAACATCTTCGGACGCATCGCGCTGTTCGTGCGCCAGGTGATCTCCGAACTCCGTCGTGTCGTGACCCCATCGCGCGAAGAATGGATTCAGTACATCTGGATCGTTCTCGCGTTTGTGGCCGTCATGATGCTGTTGGTTTTCGTGTTGGACTTCGGATTTAGCTGGCTCTCGTCGAATGTGTTCGGCGACTAACGCCGTCAAGGTACTAGGAGAGATGACTGTGAGTGACGACAAGCCTGAGGCTGTGCAGGACGACGCCATCGCCCCCGTTGATGAGGCGACCCTGAGCGACGCTCCGGCCGATGCTGTCGTGGAGTCGGACGACGACACCGTTCCAGCAGATGCACCTGAGGGCGACGAGCCCGAGGTTGCTGCGGTCGACGAGGTCGAGGCGCCCGTCGTGGACGAGGTTGACCCGATCGAAGAGTTCCGCGCGAACATGCGTATGCAGGAAGGCGACTGGTACGTCGTCCACAGCTACTCGGGTCACGAGAAGCGCGTGAAGCAGTCGATCGAGCACCGTCGCGAGAGCCTGAACCAGGAAGACACGATCTTCCAGGTCGAGGTTCCGATGGAAGAGGTCGCGGAGATCAAGAATGGCCAGCGCAAGCTCGTCACCCGTGTCCGCATGCCTGGATACGTCCTCGTTCGCATGGACCTCACGGATGAGTCCTGGGGCACTGTGCGTAATACGCCCGGTGTGACCGGCTTCGTGGGCCACGCTCACCAGCCAGTACCGCTGACCCCTGACGAGGTCTACTCGATGATGGCTCCCCAGGAGTCTGCCGAGGACGCCTCGACTGAGGAGACGGCAGCAACCAAGTCTGCCGCCATCGAAGTCGACTTTGAGGTCGGCGAATCCATCACTGTTGTCGACGGGCCGTTCGCGACCCTGCCCGGCACCATCTCCGAGATCTCTGCTGAGTCCCAGAAACTCCAGGTTCTCGTCTCCATCTTCGGCCGGGAGACCCCGGTCGAGCTGGCGTTCAACCAGGTCACCAAGATCTAGTTCACACCAGCACATCTGGCGGCGCCAGCCGCCCCAAGCAATAGAAGGACCCGAAACATGGCAGCCCCTAAGAAGAAGGTCGCTGGTCTGATCAAGCTTCAGATCCAGGCCGGCGCCGCAAACCCGGCACCTCCGGTTGGCCCCGCGCTGGGTCAGCACGGCGTGAACATCATGGAGTTCTGCAAGGCCTACAACGCGGCTACTGAGTCGCAGCGTGGCAATGTGGTTCCCGTGGAGATCACGGTCTACGAAGACCGCTCGTTCACGTTCATCACGAAGACCCCTCCCGCCGCTGAGCTGATTAAGAAAGCAGCTGGCGTCAAGAAGGGTTCTGGAGTTCCTCACACGGACAAGGTCGGCTCGATTTCCGAGTCGCAGGTTCGCGAGATCGCGGAACTCAAGATGGAAGACCTCAACGCTAACGACATCGACGCCGCATCGAAGATCATCGCGGGCACCGCTCGCTCGATGGGCATCACGGTCTCCTAAGACCACCCAATCATTTAGTGGGAGGGGTCGCGCTGACCCGCCACCACGACTGCAGAAAGAAGAAAGCAGATGACTAAGCGCTCCAAGGCTTACCGCGACGCAGCACAGCTCGTCGACCGTAGCCAGCTTTACACCCCGATCGAGGCTGTGCGCCTCGCTCAGAAGACATCTTCCAAGAAGACTGACGCCACCATCGACGTCGTCTTCAAGCTTGGTGTCGACCCCCGTCACGCGGACCAGGCTGTCCGTTCCACCGTCATCCTGCCCCACGGCACAGGCAAGACCGCTCGGGTCCTGGTCTTCGCCAACGGTGACAAGGCGGAAGCAGCTAAGGCCGCCGGTGCCGACATTGTCGGTGGCGACGAGCTTATCGCAGAGGTGCAGGAAGGCCGTCAGGACTTTGACGCCGTTGTTGCTACCCCTGACCTCATGGGCAAGGTCGGCCGCTTGGGTAAGGTTCTGGGTCCTCGTGGCCTCATGCCGAACCCCAAGACTGGCACCGTGACCATGGATGTCGCGAAGGCTGTTTCCGACATCAAGGGCGGAAAGATCGAGTTCCGTGTCGACAAGCACGCCAACCTGCACACTGTGCTGGGCAAGGCGTCGTTTGGCGATGAGAAGCTGCTCGAGAACTTCAACGCTGTCCTCGATGAGGTCCAGCGTGTGAAGCCTTCCGCTTCCAAGGGTCGTTACATCATCAAGACCGCGATCTCTGCTTCGCAGGGCCCTGGCATCCTCGTGGACGCCACCGCCAAGCCCGAGGCTTAAGGTCGAACGAGTTTTACTCAGCAAAGGCCCAGTTCCCGCAAGGGAGCTGGGCCTTTGTCGTTCCTCCCCTCCCCACCTCTCGCCACCTCTAGACACTTTGAACCAAAGGTGCACCCGACACGCCTTGCCCGAGCGGGCATCGGCCGTCCGTCACGGCGTGGCGACCTGTGTACCGGTTCGCAGTGTCGGGGGGAGGCAAGGCAGCGGGGGAGGTGAGGCAGCGGGGCAAGTGAGGCAGTGGGGCAAGTGGGGCATCAGCGCCGATGCCGGAGCGATTTGCGCTCGGACGCGTCAGCGACGTACACTGCTCTTTGCCCAAGACCGCCGGTCACGAGATTCAGATTCCCTGAGTTTCACCGAAGTTCCGCAACAGCGGAGGCCAGCGCAGGTGAGATTGACAGTGCGAAGGCATGTCACACGGGCGGCTCTAGGGCCGCCTTTGTTGTGAGTGCCGAGTTCTCTCAGCCCCGCCTGTGCGGGGCTTTTCTGCTGTCAGGGGCAACGTGTCTCCATCACGGAGGCATCGGCGGGCACCCTAAGGAAGGACAACTATGGCGACGCCAGACAAGGTGGCGGCAGTCAAGGAGATCGCGGAGCAGTTCCGTAACTCCGATGCTGTCATTGTCACCGAGTACCGCGGCCTGTCGGTCCCGCAGCTGGCACAGCTGCGCAGCGACATCCGTGGCGCCGCAACCTACTCGGTTGCGAAGAACACTCTGACGGCGCTCGCGGCCAAGGAAGCCGGCGTGGAAGGTCTTGACGACCTCTTCGTTGGTCCTACGGCTATTGCATTCATCACCGGTGACCCGGTGGAGGCTGCAAAGGGTCTGAAGGAATTCTCCAAGGACAACGAGAACCTCGTTATCAAGGGCGGACTCCTCGAAGGCAAGGTGATCTCGGCAGAAGAGATCAACAAGCTCGCAGACCTCGAGTCCCGCGAAGTGCTGCTTGCGAAGGCGGCTGGTGCTATCAAGGCATCGCTCGTCAACGCTGCATACCTGTTCCAGGCACCGCTGTCCAAGACAGCGCGTACCGTCGACGCCCTGCGTGCCAAGCAGGAAGACGCTGCCTAACCGCAACGTCACACCCCATCGCAATAACCTGCGTCACGCAGAAAAAAGTTAAGGAAAAAGATTATGGCTAAGCTCAGCACCGAAGAGCTCATCGAACAGTTCAAGGAGCTCTCGCTCATCGAACTGTCCGAGTTCGTCAAGGCATTCGAAGAGACCTTCGACGTCACCGCAGCAGCTCCGGCAGCAGTGGCCGTTGCCGGCCCCGCAGCAGGCGACGCTCCCGCAGCTGAAGAGAAGAGCGAGTTCGACGTCATCCTCGCTTCGGTTGGCGACAAGAAGATCCAGGTCATCAAGGAAGTTCGCGCGCTCACTTCGCTCGGACTCGGCGAGGCCAAGGCACTCGTGGACGAGGCTCCCAAGGCCGTCCTCGAGGGTGCAAGCAAGGAAGACGCCGAGAAGGCAAAGGAAGCCCTCGAGGGCGCCGGCGCTACCGTCGAGCTCAAGTAAGCTCGCCGCATAGTTCGGTTCACGAAAGCCGGGTTGCCCTTCAGGGCGGCCCGGCTTTCGTCGTTGTGGAGCATCACGATTTCGTCGCCAATGAGGGCCGATGCTCGGGTGGCGTGGGGGAGCGGGTACTCTCTAGGCAAGCGATACGCAACGCGGGCTCTATTGCAATGTGGCACGAGCCCGGCGCGGCGACTTGCGCGGCTGGACATTTCTCCGGCAAGCGAGTAGGCTCTTGCTTTGCGCTGTCTATTGCCCTGCCCTCAGATACCTACCTGGCGTGCCTCCGCTCCGTAGCGGTTAGGCCCTGGGATCCGGTGGAGCCGCGGCTTGTGACACGTGACACGCACGCTCTCAAAAGGGAAGGAACCGCCCTTGGCTGCCTCGCGCACCCCCTCGGCAACTGCAATTGCTAACCGCTCCGCATCTCCACGTATTTCATTCGCGAAGATCGACGAGCCCATTGAGATCCCCAACCTCCTGGGCATTCAGACCGAGAGCTTTGACTGGCTCGTCGGCAACGAATCCTGGAAGGCTCGTGTAGCTGCCGCCACCAAGGCTGGCCGCAACGACGTTCCTGAGGTTGCTGGTCTCGAGGAGGTCTTTGAAGAGATCTCCCCCATCGAAGACTTCGGCGAGACTATGTCGCTGAGCTTCTCCGACCCGTACTTCGAGGACCCTCGTTACACTCCCGATGAGTGCAAGGAGAAGGACTTCACCTACGCCGCACAGCTGTTCGTGACTGCAGAGTTCATGAACAACACCACCGGCGAGATCAAGTCCCAGACGGTCTTCATGGGCGACTTCCCGCTGATGACCCCCAAGGGCACGTTCATCGTGAACGGCACCGAGCGCGTTGTCGTGTCGCAGCTGGTCCGTTCGCCAGGTGTCTACTTTGAGCGCACTCCAGACAAGACGTCGGACAAGGACATCTTCACCGCGAAGATGATTCCGTCACGTGGTGCATGGCTTGAGTTCGAGATCGACAAGCGCGATGCAGTCGGCGTGCGTGTCGACCGCAAGCGTAAGCAGCCTGTCACGCTGTTCCTGAAGGCACTGGGAATGACCGACGAGGCAATCGCGGAGGAGTTCAAGGACTACCCCGCGCTGCTCGAGACTCTGGAAAAGGACACTGTCCACACCCAGGAAGAGGCCCTCGTGGACCTCTACCGCAAGCTGCGTCCGGGCGAACCGCCCACGGTCGAGGCTGGCCAGAACCTGCTCGACAACTTCTACTTCAACCCGAAGCGCTATGACCTTGCCAAGGTCGGTCGCTTCAAGCTGAACAAGAAGCTCAAGGTCGGCAAGAAGCTGTCGGACTCGGTCCTGAGTGTCGACGACATCATTGCGACCGTGAAGTACACCGTTGCCGCTCACGCCGGACACAAAACCTTCGAGGGCCTCGAAGGAACTGTTGAGGTTGAGACCGACGACATCGACCACTTCGGTAACCGTCGTATCCGTGCTGTGGGTGAACTGGTCCAGAACCAGATCCGCACCGGTCTGTCGCGCATGGAGCGCGTGGTCCGTGAGCGCATGACCACCCAGGACGTCGAGGCCATCACGCCGCAGACCCTGATTAACACCCGCCCTGTGGTTGCTGCCATCCGCGAGTTCTTCGGAACCTCGCAGCTGTCGCAGTTCATGGACCAGAACAACCCGCTGGCCGGTCTGACGAACAAGCGTCGTCTCTCCGCGCTGGGCCCCGGTGGTCTGTCTCGTGACCGCGCAGGCATGGAGGTGCGAGACGTTCACACTTCGCACTACGGCCGCATGTGCCCGATTGAGACCCCTGAAGGACCGAACATTGGTCTGATCGGTGCTCTCGCTTCTTACGGACGCGTCAACCCGCTGGGCTTCGTCGAGACCCCTTACCGCAAGGTTCAAAAGGGTAAGGTCACAGACAAGGTCGATTACCTGACCGCTGATGACGAAGACCACTTCGTGATTGCGCAGGCCAACGCAGCGCTGGATGACGACAACTCGTTCGCGGAAGACCGCGTCCTGGTCCGCTCGAAGGGCGGCGAGGTCGAGTTCGTGCCTCGTGAGGCTGTGGACTACATGGACGTGTCGCCGCGCCAGATGGTGTCGGTCGCTACGGCCCTGATCCCATTCCTCGAGCACGACGACGCCAACCGTGCCCTCATGGGTGCCAACATGCAGCGTCAGGCTGTGCCGTTGGTGCGTTCCGAGGCTCCGCTCGTGGGAACTGGCATGGAGCGCCGTGCGGCGATCGACGCTGGCGACGTGGTTGTTGCCACCAAGCCCGGTGTGGTGACCGAGGTGAGTTCTGACCTCGTCACCATCGCTCACGACGACGCCACGACCGGCTCGTACAAGATCTCGAAGTTCCAGCGTTCCAACCAGGGCACCAGCTACAACCAGCGCGTGCTCGTGGACGAGGGCGACAAGGTCGTCGAGGGTTCAGTCCTCGCCGATGGTCCCTCGACCGATGGTGGAGAGCTGTCGCTCGGTAAGAACCTGCTCGTGGCATTCATGTGCTGGGAAGGTCACAACTACGAGGACGCGATTATCCTGTCGCAGCGCCTCGTTCAGGACGACACCCTGTCCTCGATTCACATCGAGGAGCACGAAGTCGACGCTCGCGACACCAAGCTGGGCCCTGAGGAGATCACTCGTGAGATCCCCAATGCCTCGGAAGAGGTCCTTGCAGACCTCGACGAGCGCGGCATCGTCCGTATTGGTGCCGAGGTTCGCGCCGGTGACATCCTCGTCGGCAAGGTCACGCCCAAGGGTGAGACTGAGCTGACCCCCGAAGAGCGCCTGCTGCGCGCCATCTTCGGTGAGAAGGCTCGTGAAGTTCGCGACACCTCGCTTAAGGTTCCCCACGGCGAGACCGGCACCGTCATCGGCGTCCGTGTTTTCACCGAGGAGGACGGCGACGATCTGCCTGCAGGCGTGAACCAGCTGGTTCGTGTCTACATCGCACAGCGCCGCAAGATCTCCGAGGGTGACAAGCTCGCTGGTCGCCACGGTAACAAGGGCGTCATCTCGACGATCCTGCCTGTCGAGGACATGCCGTTCCTCGAAGATGGCACGCCCGTCGACGTGATCCTGAACCCGCTGGGTGTTCCTGGTCGTATGAACGTCGGTCAGGTCCTCGAGACCCACACCGGTTGGGTAGCCAAGAACGGCTGGGACGCCACGGACAACCCGGAGATTGCTTCCAAGTTGCCCAAGGGCGCTATCAAGTCGGAGCCCGGTACCCCGGTCGCGACCCCGGTGTTCGATGGTCTGGAAGAGTCCACGCTGCTCAACCTGCGTGAGGTCATCCACCCCAACCGCGATGGCGACCGTCTGGTCAACGACGACGGTAAGGCACGTCTGTTCGACGGCCGCTCCGGCGAACCGTTCCCCGAGCCCGTTGCTGTGGGTTACAAGTACATCTTGAAGCTGCACCACTTGGTCGACGACAAGATTCACGCGCGTTCCACTGGTCCGTACTCGATGATCACGCAGCAGCCGCTGGGTGGTAAGGCACAGTTCGGTGGCCAGCGCTTTGGTGAGATGGAAGTGTGGGCCCTTGAGGCTTACGGTGCGGCGTACGCGCTGCAGGAGCTCCTGACCATCAAGTCGGATGACGTGGTGGGCCGCGTGAAGGTCTACGAGGCAATCGTGAAGGGTCAGAACATTCCCGACCCAGGTTTGCCTGAGTCCTTCCGAGTCCTGATGAAGGAAATGCAGTCGCTCTGCCTGAACGTTGAGGTGCTCAACGCTGAAGGCCAGCTTGTTGAAATGCGTGAAGCAGAAGATGACGCATACCAGGCTGCCGAGTCGCTCGGTATTTCCCTGTCCAGCCGCCCGGACGCATCCAGCGTCGACGAGATCTGAAAGTAGGCGTCTCTATATGTTTGACGTGAATGAATTCGCCGACCTGCGCATCGGCCTGGCAACTGCGGATGAAATCCGCGGCTGGTCCCACGGCGAGGTCAAGAAGCCGGAGACCATCAACTACCGTACGCTGAAGCCTGAAAAGGACGGCCTGTTCTGCGAGAAGATCTTCGGACCTACTCGCGACTGGGAATGTGGTTGCGGTAAGTACAAGCGTGTTCGCTACCGCGGCATCGTCTGTGAGCGTTGTGGTGTCGAGGTGACCCGTTCGCGCGTTCGTCGTGAGCGCATGGGCCACATCGAGCTTGCTGCTCCTGTGACGCACATCTGGTACTTCAAGGGCGTTCCCTCGCGCTTGGGCTACCTCCTCGACCTGGCACCGAAGGACCTCGAAAAGGTCATCTACTTCGCTGCCTACATGGTTACCGAGGTGGATGAGGAAGCACGCCACCGCGACCTTCCTGAACTGCGTAACGAGATCGAGAACGAGAAGAAGTACATCTCGAACCAGCGCGATGTTGACATCAACAATCGTGCTGAGAAGCTCGAAAAGGACATCGCAGAACTCGAAGCCGAGGGCGCCAAGGCCGATGTGAAGCGCAAGGTCAAGGACGGCGCTGAGCGCGAGATGGCAAATCTCCGCAAGCGTGCCGACGCCGAGATCGACCGCCTCGACCAGGTATTCGACCGCTTCCAGAACCTCAAGGTCCAGGACCTCGAGGGTGACGAGCTGCTCTACCGGGAGCTCTCGCGCCGCTACGGCCCTTACTTCAAGGGTTCGATGGGTGCGGAGGCAATCCAGAAGCGCCTCCAGACGTTCGATCTGGCCGCTGAGGCTGAACTGTTGCGCGACATCATCGCCAACGGCAAGGGCCAGCGGAAGACTCGTGCACTCAAGCGTCTCAAGGTTGTCAGCGCATTCCTGACGACCACGAACTCGCCTGTCGGCATGGTGCTGGACGCTGTTCCAGTTATTCCGCCGGACCTGCGTCCCATGGTGCAGCTGGATGGTGGCCGCTTCGCGACCTCCGACCTGAACGACCTCTACCGTCGTGTTATCAACCGCAACAACCGTTTGAAGCGTCTGCTTGACCTCGGTGCTCCCGAGATCATCGTGAACAACGAAAAGCGCATGCTTCAGGAGGCTGTTGACGCACTGTTCGACAACGGACGTCGTGGACGCCCCGTGACCGGACCGGGTAACCGTCCGCTCAAGTCGATCTCCGACATGCTCAAGGGTAAGCAGGGACGTTTCCGTCAGAACCTGCTTGGTAAGCGTGTGGACTACTCGGGCCGTTCGGTCATCGTGGTGGGTCCGCAGCTGAAGCTGCACCAGTGTGGTCTGCCTAAGCAGATGGCGCTGGAACTCTTCAAGCCCTTCGTGATGAAGCGTCTGGTTGAGCTCAACCACGCTCAGAACATCAAGTCCGCCAAGCGTATGGTTGAGCGTTCGCGTCCCGAGGTGTGGGATGTCCTCGAAGAGGTCATCACCGAGCACCCCGTGCTGCTGAACCGTGCACCCACGCTGCACCGCCTTGGTATTCAGGCGTTTGAGCCTCAGCTGGTTGAAGGTAAGGCTATTCACCTGCACCCGCTGGTGTGTGGTGCGTTCAACGCTGACTTCGATGGTGACCAGATGGCAGTCCACCTGCCACTGAGTGCTGAAGCTCAGGCAGAGGCACGTGTGCTGATGCTGTCGAGCAACAACATCCTGAAGCCGTCGGATGGCCGTCCGGTGACCATGCCTTCGCAGGACATGATCATTGGTCTCTACCACCTGTCGCTGCACAAGCCTGGTGACAAGGGTGAGGGCCTGGCCTTCACCTCTACTGCCGAAGCTCGTATGGCATTCGATGCCGGTGAAATCTCGCTTAACGCCGAGATCAAGCTGCGCGTCGACGGTGACACTGTGCCCCCGCGCGGTGTGTCGTTGCCTGAGGACCACGTCGAAGGTACGCCGTTCATCCTTGAGACCACGCTTGGCCGTGCGCTCTTCAACGAACTGCTGCCCGTGTCGTACCCGTACGTCAATAACGACGTCGACAAGAAGGTGCTTGGCGACATCGTCAACACTCTCGCTGAGCGTTACCCCAAGGTCGAGGTTGCTGCCTCGCTTGACGCGCTTAAGTCGGCTGGTTTCCACTGGGCTACTCGCTCGGGTGTGACCATCGGTATTGGCGACGTGGCGATGCCCGCGTCCAAGCAGGACATTCTGGACCGCTACGAGGCTCAGGCTGAGAAGGTTCAGGTCCAGTACGAGACCGGTCTGATCACTGACGACGAGCGTCGTCAGGAACTCATCGAGATCTGGACCCAGGCCACCAACGAGGTCGACCGCGCTATGCGTGAGTCGTTCCCGAAGTACAACACCGTGCACACCATGGTGGGTTCGGGTGCTCGTGGTAACTGGATGCAGGTCCGTCAGATCGCCGGTATGCGAGGCCTGGTGGCCAACCCGAAGGGTGAGATCATCCCTCGGCCCATCAAGTCGAACTACCGCGAGGGTCTGTCTGTCCTCGAGTACTTCATCGCGACCCACGGTGCGCGTAAGGGTCTGGCTGACACCGCGCTGCGTACCGCTGACTCGGGTTACTTGACCCGTCGTCTCGTGGACGTGTCGCAGGACGTCATCGTGCGTGAAGATGACTGTGGCACTGAGCGCGGACTGTCGATGCCTATCGTCGAGACCACTGCCGGTGGCGAGGTCGTCAAGCACGAGCGTGTGGAGACTTCGGTCTTCGCTCGTACGCTCGCGCAGGACGTGACCGATGCTGATGGCACCGTGGTGGGCAAGGCTGGTGAAGACATCGGTGACGTCGTGATCGACGCGCTGATCGCCAGCGGTGCTACCGACATCAAGGTGCGTTCCGTCCTGACCTGTGAGTCTGCAGTGGGTACGTGTGCGCGTTGCTACGGTCGCTCGCTTGCTACCCGTGAGCTCGTCGACATCGGTGAGGCTGTGGGTATTGTCGCGGCTCAGTCGATTGGTGAGCCCGGAACCCAGCTGACGATGCGTACCTTCCACACTGGTGGTGTGGCATCGGCTGATGACATCACGCAGGGTCTGCCCCGTGTCCAGGAACTCTTCGAAGCCCGTACCCCCAAGGGTGAGGCGCCTATCTCGGAGGTTGCTGGAAAGCTCAAGGTTGACGACTCGGAGGCCATGCGCCGCCTGATCGTTACCCCTGACAACGGTGACGAGCCTGTCGAGTACCCGGTGACCAAGCGTTCGCGTCTGCTTGTTCAGGACGGCGAGCACGTCGAGGTGGGCCAGCAGCTCATCACGGGTGCCGTTGACCCGAAGTCGGTGCTGCGTATCTTGGGCCCCCGTGCCACCCAGAAGCACCTGGTGGACGAGGTTCAGAACGTGTACCGCTCGCAGGGTGTGGAGATCCACGACAAGCACATCGAGGTCATCGTTCGTCAGATGCTGCGTCGCGTGACGATTCTCGAAGCCGGCGATGCGCCGGTGCTGCCAGGTGAGCTCGTTGAGCGCGCCCGGTTCGAGAACGCCAACCGTGCGACCGTGACGAAGGGCGGCAAGCCAGCTTCGGCTCGCCCCGAGCTCATGGGTATCACCAAGGCATCGCTTGCGACCGAGTCGTGGCTGTCCGCCGCGTCGTTCCAGGAGACCACCCGTGTCCTCACGGAAGCAGCACTGTCGGGCAAGTCCGACCCGCTGCTGGGCCTCAAGGAAAACGTCATCCTCGGAAAGCTCATCCCGGCCGGTACCGGTTTGCACCAGTACCGCTCGGCGACGGTCGATCCTACGGAAGAAGCCAAGAACAACCTGTTCCCGACCTTCGGGTACGAGGAATGGGATGGTCAGTTCTTCTCCGAAGGCACCGGCGAGGCTGTTCCGCTGGAGGAGTTCGAGATCCCGCGCGATTAATCACGTGTGATTGACGTCAGGCCCGGTCCCGCATTGTGCGGGGCCGGGCCTGACGCGTTTCTTGGGCGGAATGGGCGGCAGAGTGCGCGTTGCCCGGCTGAGGCCGGTTGGGGACCGTGCAAGGCCGGGAGAGGACCCCGCTCTTCGGGTGCTGAGAGGTTGCGGTGGGCTTTCGCCGGCTTCGGAGAGGGACGATGCTCGGGAGTCAGGGCTAGCCGCAGTCGCCTCGCTGGATGCGCTGTGCCGCGGCGTCGGTTGCGGCGTTCATCGCGTACTCGGGAGAGACGGACACCGCGGAGTCTGCAGAGTGCGGCGGTGAGCCTAGGAATGCGACGGCATATGAGTTGGTGATGCCCTCGGTCTCGGCACCAGGAAAGTCTGGGTGGACGGTGCCACATCGGGCGTGGATGATTTTGTGGGCCAGTTCATGTGCGACGGTCCACGTGAAATCTTCCTTATAGAGGTAGTCGGGGTACGAGGAATGCGTGGAGTTCAACATGAATGACTCTGGAGAGAGCGGGCAGTAGGCCGCGATCACAAAGTACTCATCGCCAGGGTCGGCGCCGCTGCAGAGTCCGTAGCTCTCGTACGGGTGCCATTCCATGTGGGATCCAAAGGCATCGGCCATGAGGGCGCCGGTGGTCACATAGGAGCCTTTGTCGTCACGTTCACGTGGAAGAGCGGCGACGTAGGCTTCTGCGGCATCGAGGTCAGTGGGATCGATCCCTGAATCTACTGCGAGGCGGACATCGAGCATGACGCGCTCGTTTGGCGGCGGCATCCCATCATCTGTGAGGTAGTTGAGGCCGAACCACGTGAGTGCCGTGACTGCTGCAAGTCCCACGAGGCTGAGAAGTCTTGCGTTGCCGCGAGATGGGGGAGCGGGGAGTTCGGCATGTACTGGGGCGTGAAGCTGTGGGGCTGCTTCTCCCGCGGAGTAAGAGGCCCCGGCAGGAGAGGCCGGCGGAGAGTAGTGGCTGGCCGGGGAAGCCTGGCTGACCCCAGGGGATTGGCTGGGCCCGGTGCCCTGCATCACTACTTGATGATGAGTGAAGCCCTGCCCGTGACTGAAAGATGGGTCCTGGCCGAGAGCTGGGGCCTGGCTGTGCTGCGGGTAGCCACTGCCCGAGTGCGCGGAACCGAAACCCACGTGGGCCTCACTCGATTCCGGGGCCGGGCTAGTTCCAGGAGCCGGCATCCACAGGTCCGCAGTGCGGATCGGCCGATCCGGCAAGAAGTCATCAGTCCATGCCTGTCCATCCCAACGGCGCACTTCACCGTGCGGATCCGTGCCAGTTGGGTACCACCCTGGTGGTGCCGAGCCTTCCATCTGTCCCCCCTGAGGAAATAGGAGTCTCAAGGTACAGGAGGGAGGGCCGCCTGCGGTAGGGCACGCAGGGGGCCGCTGCGGAACATCGCCCTATCGTGGCGCGTTAGACTAGTGGTTCGGTGAAGAAGCCGGGAGCGAGCCGCCACATGGGGCGGCGCTCGGTTCAGACCCAGGCACAACGATCAAATATGGCAGTTAGTCTGACCATCTTCGGCGCGGCGGCTGGTGTCTGAGCGACAACCGCTTTGACGCGCGCGCATGTGGAGAGTATTGTTGATCTTCGTGCCCGCTCCGTCGGGCCTTCTTGTGTGCCCTCAACGGTCACACACACCAACGGTACGACACGCCCGGGCGCGGGGGTCGGACCACCATGAGTTTTCGTCCAACGAACAAACGGAGAAGTAGTGCCTACGATTCAGCAGCTGGTTCGAAAGGGCCGGCAGGACAAGCCGGGGAAGTCCAAGACCCCTGCCCTTAAGTCGAGCCCCCAGCGTCGCGGCGTGTGCACGCGCGTTTACACGACGACCCCCAAGAAGCCGAACTCGGCCCTGCGAAAGGTCGCACGTGTGCGCCTCTCCAGCGGTATCGAGGTCACGGCATACATCCCCGGTGAGGGTCACAACCTCCAGGAGCACTCGATTGTGCTCGTGCGCGGCGGTCGTGTGAAGGACCTTCCCGGTGTTCGCTACAAGATCGTCCGAGGCTCGCTTGACACCCAGGGTGTCAAGGGCCGCCAGCAGGCTCGTAGCCGTTACGGCGCGAAGAGGGAGAAGAAGTAATGCCTCGCAAGGGACCGGCCCCTAAGCGGCCCATCATCAACGACCCGGTCTACGGTGCACCGATCGTCACGCAGCTGATCAACAAGGTCCTGCTCGACGGCAAGAAGTCCACCGCTGAGGCCATTGTCTACGGCGCCCTCGAGGGTGTTGGAGAAAAGTCCGGTCAGGACGCAGTTGTCGTGCTCAAGCGCGCGCTGGAGAACATCCGTCCCGCCCTTGAGGTCCGCAGCCGCCGTGTGGGTGGCGCGACCTACCAGGTGCCGGTTGACGTGCGTCCCACGCGCTCGACCACGCTCGCCCTGCGCTGGCTCGTTGACTTCTCCCGCGCACGCCGTGAGAAGACCATGACCGAGCGTCTGATGAACGAGATCCTCGATGCTTCAAACGGCCTTGGTGCCGCAGTGAAGCGTCGCGAGGACATGCACAAGATGGCCGAGTCGAACAAGGCGTTCGCGCACTACCGCTGGTAGTCGCTAACTCTGTTCGACCGAACACACCCAAGGAGAACCACTCGTGGCACAGGACGTGCTCACGGACCTCAGTAAGGTCCGCAACATCGGCATCATGGCGCACATTGACGCCGGCAAGACCACTACCACCGAGCGCATCCTGTTCTACACGGGTGTGAACTACAAGATCGGTGAAACGCACGACGGTGCGTCAACGACTGACTGGATGGAGCAGGAGCAGGAGCGTGGCATCACGATCACGTCTGCTGCTGTGACGTGTTTCTGGGACAACAACCAGATCAACATCATCGACACGCCCGGTCACGTTGACTTCACTGTCGAGGTGGAGCGTTCGCTCCGTGTCCTCGATGGCGCTGTTGCAGTGTTCGACGGCAAGGAGGGCGTTGAGCCCCAGTCGGAGAACGTGTGGCGTCAGGCTGACAAGTACGACGTTCCGCGTATCTGCTTCGTCAACAAGATGGACAAGCTCGGCGCTGACTTCTACTTCACCGTTGACACCATCGTGAAGCGCCTCGGCGCCAAGCCTCTGGTCATCCAGCTGCCCATTGGTGCCGAGAATGACTTCCTTGGTGTGATCGACCTCGTCGAAATGAACGCCAAGGTCTGGCCTGGCGACGCCAAGGGTGATGTCACCATGGGCGCCGAGTACGAGACCACCGAGATCCCCGCGGAACTCAAGGACAAGGCTGACGAGTACCGTGCTGCGCTGCTCGAGACTGTTGCCGAGGCCGATGACGAGCTGCTCGAGAAGTACCTCGGTGGCGAAGAGCTCACGCTGGAGGAGATCAAGGGCGCGATCCGCAAGATGACGATCGCTTCCGAGCTCTACCCCGTGCTGTGTGGCTCGGCGTTCAAGAACCGCGGCGTGCAGCCCATGCTCGACGCTGTTGTTGACTACCTGCCTTCGCCCCTTGACGTTCCCGCCATCCAGGGTGTGGACGCCAAGGACTCGGACGTTGCTATCGAGCGCCACGCCGATGTCAACGAGCCTTTCTCGGCGCTGGCATTCAAGGTTGTGACGCACCCGTTCTTCGGTCGCCTCACCTACGTTCGCGTCTACTCGGGTCACCTCGAGACGGGCGCACAGATCGTGAACTCCACCAAGGGCAAGAAGGAACGCATCGGAAAGCTCTTCCAGATGCACGCCAACAAGGAGAACCCGGTCGAGTCGATTCACGCTGGCCACATTTATGCGGTCATCGGCCTGAAGGACACGACTACGGGTGACACCCTGTGCAACCCCGAGCACCCTGTTGTGCTTGAGTCGATGACGTTCCCCGAGCCCGTGATCGATGTGGCGATTGAGCCCAAGACCAAGGGTGACCAGGAGAAGCTGTCGACCGCTATCCAGAAGCTTGCGGAGGAGGACCCCACCTTCCGTGTGCGTCTGGACGAGGAGACCGGCCAGACCGTCATCGGCGGTATGGGTGAGCTTCACCTCGACATCCTCGTTGACCGTATGCGCCGCGAGTTCAAGGTGGACGCCAACGTTGGTAAGCCTCAGGTCGCGTACCGCGAGACCATTCGCAAGACGGTCGAGAAGTACGACTACACGCACAAGAAGCAGACTGGTGGATCTGGCCAGTTCGCGAAGGTGCAGATCTCGCTCGAGCCTCTCGAGGCCGATTCCGAGGTCACCTACGAGTTTGTGAACGCCGTTACCGGTGGTCGCGTGCCTCGCGAGTACATTCCTTCCGTCGACGCTGGAATCAAGGCTTCGATGGAACTGGGAATCCAGGCCGGTTACCCGGTCGTGGGCGTGAAGGCAACGCTCCTGGACGGTCAGTACCACGACGTCGACTCCTCGGAGATGGCGTTCAAGATCGCTGGTTCGATGGCCTTCAAGGAGGCTGCCCGTATCGCTAAGCCCGTGCTGCTTGAGCCTGTGTTCGCCGTTGAGGTGCGCACGCCTGAGGAGTACATGGGCGATGTGATCGGCGACATCAACTCGCGTCGCGGTCAGATTCGCCAGATGTCGGATGCCTCCGGCGTCAAGGTGGTCGACGCGCTCGTTCCGTTGTCGGAGATGTTCGGATATGTCGGCGACCTGCGTTCCAAGACGTCAGGCCGTGCTGTCTACTCGATGGTCTTCGACAGCTACGCGGAGGTTCCGAAGGCTGTTGCCGAGGAAATCATCGCCAAGACCCGGGGCGAGTAACCCCACCGGTTGAAAATCAGAAATAATACGACCAGTAGGGATGATCGCCCCGGACGACGCAATGTCGCCTAAGGCAGTAGCATCTTTACCCGAGTCTCACTAAATTCAGGAGGAACCCCTCATGGCTAAGGCCAAGTTCGAGCGGACCAAGCCGCACGTCAACATCGGCACCATTGGTCACGTTGACCACGGTAAGACCACGCTGACCGCTGCAATCTCGAAGGTGCTGCACGACCAGTACCCCGACCTCAACCCCTTCACGCCTTTCGAAGACATCGACAAGGCTCCTGAAGAGCGCGAGCGCGGCATCACGATCAACATTGCTCACATTGAGTATGAGACCGAGAAGCGCCACTACGCACACGTTGACGCCCCTGGTCACGCTGACTACATCAAGAACATGATCACCGGTGCTGCCCAGATGGACGGCGCAATCCTCGTGGTTGCTGCAACCGATGGTCCTATGGCGCAGACCCGCGAGCACGTGCTGCTCGCCAAGCAGGTTGGTGTTCCTTACCTGCTGGTCGCACTCAACAAGTCCGACATGGTCGACGACGAAGAGATCCTCGACCTCGTCGAGATGGAGGTCCGCGAACTGCTGTCCTCGCAGGGCTTCGATGGCGATAACGCTCCTGTCATCCAGGTGTCGGCACTGAAGGCACTCGAAGGCGACGAGAAGTGGGCACAGTCCGTCAAGGACCTGATGGCTGCTGTGGACGAGAACGTTCCCGAGCCTGAGCGTGACATGGACAAGCCCTTCCTGATGCCCGTTGAGGACGTCTTCACGATCACCGGTCGTGGAACCGTTGTCACCGGTAAGGTCGAGCGCGGCAAGCTCAAGATCAACTCGGACATCGAGATCCTCGGTATCCGTGAGCCCCAGAAGACCACCGTCACCGGTATCGAGATGTTCCACAAGCAGATGGACGAGGCTTGGGCTGGCGAGAACTGTGGTCTGCTGCTTCGCGGTACCAAGCGCGAGGACGTCGAGCGCGGACAGGTCATCGTTGAGCCTGGCACCACCACGCCTCACACTGACTTTGAGGGCAAGGTCTACATCCTCAACAAGGATGAGGGCGGCCGTCACAACCCGTTCTACACGAACTACCGTCCGCAGTTCTACATCCGCACCACGGATGTGACCGGCGTCATCTCGCTGCCTGAGGGCACCGAAATGGTCATGCCGGGTGACACCACCGAGATGACCGTTGAGCTGATCCAGCCCATCGCTCTCGAAGAGGGTCAGGGCTTCGCGATCCGTGAGGGTGGCCGCACCGTCGGTTCAGGCACCGTCACCAAGATCATCAAGTAGTTCTTTGTAACTCCTCGGATGCGGGGTCTGGCCTCGGCTAGACCCCGCATCTGTGTGTTACCACTTCGATGCCCGGCCACGGCCGGCATCGTCTGTCAGTAATCCGATTGGCAACTGCCGCGGAAATCTGGCACAATGTACAGGTTGCCTATCGCGGGCAGCCACACACCACCCACGACGATCCGTGCAGGCGGATATGCGCCCGTGTGCATCGCAGATATGCGACACGCCCGAGCGCGGGGGTCGGAGGTGGAGACCATAGTTGTACGAGAGAAAAGGCAGAACCACGCCATGGCGGGACAGAAGATCCGCATTCGGCTGAAGAGCTATGACCACGAGGTCATCGACTCGTCAGCCCGCAAGATCGTTGAGACGGTCACGCGCGCCGGTGCGTCGGTGGTGGGACCCGTCCCGCTGCCCACCGAAAAGAACGTGTTCTGTGTGATCCGTTCGCCCCACAAGTACAAGGACTCCCGCGAGCACTTTGAGATGCGCACTCACAAGCGCCTCATCGACATCGTGGACCCCACGCCCAAGGCTGTTGACTCGCTGATGCGTCTCGACCTGCCTGCGGACGTGAACATCGAGATCAAGCTCTAGAGCTTCACAAAGGACTGCACAGATCATGACTACAACTTCCAATGCCCAGCGCACCACGCGTGCGCTGTTGGGTACGAAGCTGGGCATGACGCAGGTGTGGGACGACGAAGGCCGGGTTATTCCGGTGACAGTCGTCCAGGTAGACACCAACGTCGTGACCCAGGTGCGCAGCGCAGACAAGGACGGCTACGAAGCTGTTCAGCTCGCGTTCGGCACTGTTGACCCCCGCCGTGTGACCGACCCCCTCAAGGGCCACTTCGAAGCTGCCGGTGTGACGCCGCGCCGCCACGTGGCTGAGGTTCGCACTGCCGATGCCGCCGACTACTCGCTGGGCCAGGAGCTCACTGCTGAGGTGTTCGAGGCCGGCCAGAAGGTCGACGTCACCGGTACCACGAAGGGTAAGGGCACCGCTGGTGTCATGAAGCGCCACGGATTCCACGGAGTTGGCGCATCCCACGGTGCACACCGCAACCACCGTAAGGCCGGATCGATCGGTGGCGCTTCGACGCCGTCGCGCGTTTTCCGTGGCCTGAAGATGGCCGGACGCATGGGTAACGACCGCAAGACGATCCAGAACCTGACCGTTCACTCGGTCGACGTCGAAAAGGGCCTGCTGCTCGTGACGGGCGCGGTTCCCGGTAACAAGGGCGGCGTCGTATTGATCCGCTCCGCCGTGAAGGGTGCGTGACACCATGGCTGAAACTTTGACTGTCGACGTGCGCGACGCCTCGGGCAAGAAGGCCGGCACTGCTGACCTCCCCGCCGAGATCTTCGACGCCGTCACCAACGTTCCGCTGATCCACCAGGTTGTGGTGGCACAGCGTGCTGCTGCTCGTCAGGGCACCCACGCCACCAAGACTCGCGGCGAGGTCGCGGGTGGTGGACGTAAGCCTTACAAGCAGAAGGGCACCGGTCGTGCTCGTCAGGGCTCGATCCGCGCACCCCAGTTCGCTGGTGGTGGCACGGTTCACGGCCCTCAGCCCCGCGACTACTCGCAGCGCACCCCCAAGAAGATGAAGGTTGCCGCACTACGTGGCGCTTTGTCCGACCGGGCACGTGCTGGACGCGTGCAGGTGCTGAAGAGCATCGTCGCGGGTGACACTCCCTCGACCAAGCAGGCGCTTGAGTCCATCTCGAACCTGACCAACGGCCGTAGCGCCCTGGTCGTGCTCGAGCGCACGGACACTGTCGCCTGGAAGTCGCTGCGCAACGCAGCGTGGATCCACGTCATCGCGGTTGACCAGCTCAACACCTACGATGTCCTGATTAATGACGACACTGTCTTCACGTCGGGTGCACTCGAGGCGTTCCTGGCCGGCCCAGCCAAGGGCAAGTCGGCAACTGCGGTTGCTACCGAGTCTGAGGCGGAGGAGACCAAGTGAGCACTCTCAACAAGAACCCCCGCGACATCCTGATCCGACCCATCGTGTCGGAGAAGAGCTACGCGCTCATGGACGAGGGCAAGTACACGTTCGAGGTCGACCCCCGAGCCAACAAGACTGAGATCAAGATCGCAGTCGAGCAGGTCTTCGGCGTCAAGGTCGCCTCGGTCAACACCATCAACCGCAAGGGCAAGACGCGCCGTACCCGCTTCGGCATGGGTAAGCGCAAGGACGTCAAGCGTGCAATCGTCACCGTTGGTGGCGGCGAAGCGCTCGACATCTTCTCGGGCCACGTGGGCTAGGTAAAGGACTCAAGCAACCATGGCTATTCGCAAGCACAAGCCGACGACACCGGGCCGCCGTGGCTCGTCAGTCGCCGACTTCGTCGAGGTGACGCGCTCGGAGCCCGAGAAGTCGTTGACCCGTCCCCTTCACAAGAAGGGCGGCCGTAACAACACCGGCCGTATCACTACTCGTCACCAGGGTGGTGGCCACAAGCGTGCCTACCGCGTGATCGACTTCCGTCGTCACGACAAGGATGGCGTGCCGGCTACCGTCGCTCACATCGAGTACGACCCCAACCGCACCGCTCGCATCGCACTGCTGCACTACGCAGATGGTGAGAAGCGCTACATCATTGCTCCCGACAAGCTGTCGCAGGGCACTGCTGTTGAGGCTGGCGCCGGCGCTGACATCAAGCCCGGTAACAACCTGCCTTTGCGCAACATCCCCGTCGGTACGGTCATCCACGCCATCGAGCTCAAGCCCGGCGGCGGTGCAAAGATCGCTCGTTCCGCAGGCGCCTCGGTGCAGCTCGTCGCTAAGGAAGGCCGTTTCGCGCAGCTGCGCATGCCTTCCGGCGAGATCCGCAACGTCGACGCTCGTTGCCGTGCAACTGTGGGCGAAGTCGGCAACGCCGAGCAGTCCAACATCAACTGGGGTAAGGCCGGCCGTATGCGCTGGAAGGGCAAGCGCCCAACCGTGCGTGGTGTCGTCATGAACCCGGTGGACCACCCGCATGGTGGTGGTGAGGGCAAGACTTCCGGTGGTCGCCACCCAGTCTCGCCGTGGGGCAAGCCTGAGGGCCGTACCCGCAAGCCGGGCAAGGAATCCGACAAGCTCATCGTCCGCCGCCGCCGTCGTACTGGCAAGAACAAGCGCTAAGGAGCCTGAGGAATGCCACGCAGTCTTAAGAAGGGCCCCTTCGTCGACGACCACCTTCAGAAGAAGGTGGACGCCCAGAACGATGCGGGTACCAAGAACGTCATCAAGACCTGGTCGCGCCGTAGCGTTATTACGCCGGACTTCCTGGGTCACACCTTTGCCGTGCACGACGGCCGCAAGCACGTCCCGGTGTTCGTCACCGAGTCGATGGTTGGGCACAAGCTGGGTGAATTCGCACCCACGCGCACGTTCAAGGGCCACATCAAGGACGACCGCAAGGGCCGCCGCTAAGGCGCCCGGCGAAGGTTAGAGGAGTAGAGATGGAAGCCAAGGCGCAGACGCGATACCTTCGCGTGACCGCCCAGAAGGCTCGCCGTGTCGTGAACCTGGTCCGCGGTCAGAACGCCGTCGAGGCAGTTGCCTCGCTGAAGTTCCAGCCGCAGGCTGTGGCCACCGACGTGCGCAAGCTCATCGCATCCGCGATCGCTAACGCTCGGGTTAAGGCCGAGGCAGCAGGCGAACGTTTTGACGAGAACGAGTTCGTCATTAAGGAAATCACCGTTGACGAGGGCCCGACCATGAAGCGCATTCAGCCGCGTGCTCAGGGTCGTGCCAACCGCATCCTTAAGCGAAGCAGCCACATCACCGTGGTCGTCGCAACGCCCGAGGTTGCCGTGAAGGAAGGGGCCAAGTAATGGGTCAGAAGATCAACCCGCACGGCTACCGCCTGGGAATCACGACCGACCACCGCTCGCGTTGGTTCGCGGACTCGACCAAGCCTGGCGAGCGCTACCGCGACTACGTGGATGAGGACGTCAAGATTCGCAAGCTGATGTCGACTGGCCTCGAGCGTGCCGGTGTTTCCAAGGTTGAGATCGAGCGCACTCGTGAGCGCGTTCGCGTCGACCTGCACACTGCACGTCCTGGCATCGTCATTGGACGCCGTGGTGCTGAGGCTGACAAGCTTCGCGCCAACCTGGAAAAGCTCACGGGCAAGCAGGTTCAGCTGAACATCCTCGAGGTGAAGAACGCTGAAGTTGACGCCCAGCTCGTTGCTCAGGGCATCGCCGAGCAGCTTGCTTCTCGTGTCGCATTCCGTCGTGCCATGCGCAAGGGCATTCAGTCCTCGCTGCGCGCCGGCGCCAAGGGCATCCGTGTCCAGTGCGCAGGCCGCCTTGGTGGCGCCGAGATGTCGCGCTCCGAGTTCTACCGTGAGGGTCGTGTGCCGCTGCACACGCTCCGTGCGAACATCGACTACGGCTTCTTTGAGGCCCGCACCACGTTCGGCATCATCGGTGTCAAGGTGTGGATCTACAAGGGTGACATGACTGAGAAGGAATGGGCTGCTGAGCAGGCCAAGGCTCCTCGTCCCCAGCGTGGCCGTGGCGGCCGCGGTGGTGCCCGCCGTGACGGTGGTTCGCGTGACCGCCAGCAGTCTGCCGAGGCTCCCAAGGCCGAGGCCCCCGCGGCTGAGGCTCCGGCCGAGGCCAAGAAGGAGGCTTAAGCACCATGCTTATTCCCCGTCGTGTGAAGTACCGCAAGCAGCACCACCCGAAGCGTTCGGGTTCTGCTAAGGGCGGCACGCAGATTTCGTTCGGCGACTACGGCATCCAGGCTCTGGAGCCCGCGTACGTCACGAACCGCCAGATTGAGGCGGCTCGTATCGCAATGACCCGTCACATCAAGCGTGGTGGAAAGGTGTGGATCAACATCTACCCCGACCGTCCGCTGACCAAGAAGCCTGCCGAAGTCCGCATGGGTTCCGGTAAGGGTTCGCCCGAGTGGTGGGTCGCCAACGTCAAGCCCGGCCGCATCATGTTTGAGCTCGCCGGTGTCGACGAGACACTTGCTCGTGAAGCGCTTCGCCGCGCACAGCACAAGCTGCCCATGAAGACCCGTTTCGTTTCCCGTGAGGGTGGTGACATCTAATGGCCATCGGTACCAAGGGCCTCATGCCCAGCGAGCTCGATGCCATGGAGAACGAGCGTCTCCTGGAAGAGTTGCGTAAGGCCAAAGAGGAACTGTTCAACTTGCGGTTCCAGTCGGCCACTGGCCAACTCGAGAATCACGGGCGCCTGAAGGCTGTGAAGCGTGACATCGCCCGCATCTACACGATCCTGCGCGAGCGCGAGCTCGGAATCCGCACGGCCCCCACGGCGTCGGCCGAGTAAGGAAGACAGAACTATGTCGACTAGCAAGAGCAGCACCGCTTCCGACGAGGCACGCGCGCAGCGTAAGACGCGTCGCGGCTACGTCGTGAGCGACAAGATGGAGAAGACCATCACCGTTGAAGTTGAGGACCGCGTTAAGCACCCTCTCTACGGCAAGGTGATTCGTCGTAACAGCAAGATCAAGGCACACGACGAGAACAACACCGCCGGAATCGGCGACCTCGTCGTCGTGATGGAGACCCGTCCGCTATCCGCTTCTAAGCGGTGGCGTCTGGTCGAAATCGTCGAAAAGGCCAAGTAACTAGCGTTCGACCAGGCTCGCCGGGGTAGTTCCGGGCGAGAACCAGACGACAGGAGACAGACATGATTCAGCAGGAGTCGCGGCTGCGGGTCGCCGACAACACAGGTGCCAAGGAGATCCTTGTCATTCGTGTGCTCGGTGGATCTAAGCGCCGCTACGCCGGCATTGGTGACACTATTGTCGCCACCGTCAAGGATGCAATCCCTGGCGGAAACGTCAAGAAGGGCGAAGTGGTCAAGGCCGTTATCGTCCGCACCGCCAAGGAACGCCGTCGTCCCGACGGGTCCTACATCAAGTTCGATGAGAACGCAGCGGTGATCCTCAAGAACGCGGAATCGGGCGACCCCCGAGGCACGCGCATCTTCGGCCCTGTGGGCCGTGAGCTGCGTGACCGCAAGTTCATGAAGATCATCTCGCTGGCACCGGAGGTCATCTGATGGCGAAGATCAAGAAGGGCGACCTCGTTGTCGTCATCGCCGGACGCGACCGTGGCCAGCAGGGCCGCGTGCTCAAGGTCGACACGGAGCGTGAGCGCGTGCTGGTCGAGGGCGTTCAGCGCGTCACCAAGCACATCAAGCCGGGCACGAACCGCGACAACCAGTCGGGTGGCATCGTCAACGTTGAGTCGACGCTGCACATCTCGAATGTGATGCTCGTGGACCCGGAGTCCAAGAAGGGCACTCGTGTGGGTTACCGCACGGAGGAGGTCGAGCAGGACGGCCGCACTCGCACCAAGCGTGTGCGCGTGGCCAAGCGCTCGGGTAAGGACGTCGAATGAGCACCGCTACCGCTCAGCCACGGCTGAAGGACAAGTACCGTTCGGAGATTGTGGCCAAGCTCCAGGAGGAGTTCGGCCACGAGAACATCAACCAGGTTGCTGGCTTGACCAAGATTGTGGTCAACATGGGCGTGGGCGATGCTGCAAAGGACTCGAAGCTGATTGAGGGCGCAATTGCAGACCTCACGGCGATCACCGGCCAGAAGCCGCAGGTCACCAAGGCTCGCAAGTCCATTGCACAGTTCAAGCTCCGCGAGGGCCAGCCCATTGGCGCGCACGTCACCCTTCGTGGCGACCGCATGTGGGAGTTCCTGGACCGCCTGCTGTCGATTGCTTTGCCTCGTATCCGCGACTTCCGCGGTCTGAGCCCAAAGCAGTTCGATGGAACTGGCAACTACACGTTCGGACTCACGGAGCAGTCGATGTTCCACGAGATCGATCAGGACAAGATTGATCGCGTTCGTGGCATGGACATCACTGTTGTGACCACCGCCACTGACGACGCCGAGGGTCGCTCGCTGCTGAAGCAGCTGGGCTTCCCGTTCAAGGAGAAGTGACATGGCGAAGACTGCCCTGAAGAACAAGGCCGCCGGCAAGCAGAAGTTTGCTGTGCGTGCCTACACTCGGTGCCAGAAGTGCGGTCGTCCGCACTCCGTGTACCGCAAGTTCGGCCTGTGCCGTGTGTGCTTCCGTGAGATGGCACACGCAGGTGAGCTTCCCGGCATCACCAAGAGCAGCTGGTAAAACCACTACGCCGCAGGTCCGCTGTTCTCAGCGGAAACCATGGCGAGGAAGAGTTCAAAACTCATGACGATGACTGACCCCATCGCAGACATGCTGACGCGTCTGCGTAACGCGAATGCGGCTGTACACGAGACCGTGTCCATGCCGCACTCCAAGCTCAAGGCAAACATTGCCAAGATTCTTGAGGCTGAGGGATACATCTCCGGCTCGGAAGTGACCGATGCCGAGGTGGGCAAGACCCTTACCCTCACCCTGAAGTACGGACCTAACCGTGAGCGTTCGCTCGCTGGTGTGCGCCGCGTGTCCAAGCCGGGCCTGCGTGTGTATGCAAAGTCGACCAACCTTCCTAAGGTGCTCGGCGGTCTTGGTGTTGCGATTCTGTCCACGTCCTCCGGTCTTCTGACTGACCGCGAGGCAGAAAAGAAGGGCGTCGGCGGCGAAGTCGTCGCGTTCGTCTGGTAAGTCGGGAAGGAACACTCTTATGTCACGCATTGGACAGTACCCCGTGTCGATTCCCAGCGGCGTGGACGTCACCATCGATGGTGCAGTTGTGACCGTTAAGGGCCCGAAGGGCACCCTGACGCACACTGTCGCCGCTCCGATCGTCGTCGAAAAGGGCGAGGACGGCATCAAGGTCGACCGCCCCAACGACGAGCGCATCTCAAAGTCGCTTCACGGCCTGACGCGCACACTCATCGCCAACATGGTTGAGGGCGTCACGAACGGCTACGAGAAGAAGCTCGAGATCGTTGGCACGGGTTACCGTGTCACGGCTAAGGGCTCGAGCCTGGAGTTCGCTCTTGGTTTCTCGCACCCCGTGGTGATCGATGCCCCTGAGGGCATCTCGTTCGCCGTGGAAGGTCCCACCAAGTTCTCGGTTGCTGGTATCGACAAGCAGCAGGTCGGTGAGGTCGCTGCCAACATCCGCAAGGTTCGCCCCCCGGAGCCCTATAAGGGCAAGGGTGTGCGTTATGCGGGTGAGCACGTTCGCCGCAAGGCAGGAAAGACGGGTAAGTAAGCCATGGCTATCAGCATCAAGGGCAAGGGGAAGACGGTTCAGCGCAAGCGCCGCCACTTCCGCCTGCGCAAGAAGATCTCGGGCACGACTGCACGTCCTCGTTTGGTCGTTACCCGTTCATCCCGCCACATGGTGGCTCAGGTTATCGACGACACCGTGGGCAAGACCCTCGCGTCCGCTTCGACTCTCGAAGGCGATGTCCGAGCACTAGACGGCGACAAGACCGCCAAGGCCAGCAAGGTAGGCGAGCTCGTCGCCGAGCGCGCCAAGGCTGCTGGGATCGACACCGTGGTGTTTGACCGCGGAGGCAACAAGTACCACGGTCGTGTGGCCGCGGTCGCAGACGGCGCCCGAGAGGGTGGCCTGGCTCTGTAGCCGGGTCCAGGATAAGGAATTCGTATGGCTGACAACAGCAACCGCCGCGGCAATGGCCGCGGCAACGAGCCTGACAACAAGTTCATTGAGCGCGTTGTCACGATCAACCGCGTGTCCAAGGTCGTGAAGGGTGGTCGTCGCTTCAGCTTCACCGCCCTCGTGGTCGTGGGCGACGGCGAAGGTAACGTCGGTGTGGGATACGGCAAGGCCAAGGAGGTGCCTTCGGCAATCTCCAAGGGTGTCGAGGAAGCGAAGCGTAACTTCTTCCGCGTTCCCCGCATCCAGGGCACCATCCCTCACGTCGTCCAGGGTGAAGCGGCTGCCGGAGTTGTATTCCTCCGCCCCGCGTCCCCCGGTACCGGTGTGATCGCCGGTGGACCGGTCCGCGCCGTACTCGAGTGTGCAGGTATTCACGACGTGCTCTCGAAGTCGCTCGGTTCCTCGAACGCGATCAACATCGTTCACGCGACCGTTGCAGCGCTCAAGGGCCTCGAGCAGCCTGAGGCTGTCGCGGCACGCCGCGGCAAGCCCGTGGAGGACGTTGCTCCGGCCGCGATGCTCCGCGCACAGGCAGCGGGGGTGAAGTGACATGGCACGACTCAAAGTTCAGCAGAAGAAGTCGGGCATCGGCACCAAGCCCCAGCACCGTGAGACCCTTCGGTCACTCGGTCTGAAGCGCATTGGCGACATTGTCGTAAAGGAAGACCGTCCCGAGATTCGCGGAATGGTCAAGGCGGTGGACCACCTGGTCGCCGTTGAGGAGGTTGAGTAATGGCTGAGGAGAAGAAGACTCCCGCCGACGAGACCGCGGCCAAGAAGCCAGCTGCTAAGAAGCCAGCTGCCAAGAAGCCTGCGGCTTCGAAGGCAACTGCTGCGAAGAAGCCGGCCGCCAAGAAGCCTGCGGCTTCGAAGGCAACCGCGGCCAAGAAGGCCGATGCAGCTGACAAGCCGGCAGCCAAGAAGGCTCCTGCTAAGAAGGCTGCTGCCAAGGAAGAGAAGTCGGAGACCACCGTGTCGACGCTGAAGATGCACCACCTGCGTCCTGCTGAGGGTGCCAAGACCCGCAAGACCCGTGTGGGTCGTGGTGAGGCATCGAAGGGTAAGACCGCAGGTCGCGGAACCAAGGGAACTGGCGCTCGTTACCAGGTTCCTGAGCGCTTTGAGGGTGGCCAGACGCCAATCCACATGCGTATTCCGAAGCTTCCTGGCTTCAAGAACCCCAACAAGGTGACCTTCCAGGTCGTCAACGTGGGCGACCTGACCGAGCTCTTCCCCAAGGGTGGCAAGGTGACGAAGGCCGAACTCGTTGAAAAGGGTGCGGTACGCCGCAACCAGCCGGTCAAGGTTCTTGGCAACGGCGAGATCGACGTCAAGGTCGAGATCGTTGATGTGGAAAAGGTTTCGCAGTCCGCGAAGACTAAGATCGAGGCAGCTGGCGGTTCGGTTTCCGAGCGCTAGCAGGGCTAGAGTCAGGGGCGGGTCACGCACCAGCGTGACCCGCTTCGCTCACCCGGCCCAATGTCGGGCCCAATCTGTGGAGGATCAATGCTGAAAGGCTTCGTGAGCGCATTCCGGACGCCGGATCTGCGCAACAAGCTACTGTTCACGTTGGGAATTATCGTCGTCTATCGCATGGGCGTCGCGATTCCAACACCGGGTGTGGACTACGGCAACGTTCAGCAATGTGCGTCGCTTGTCTCATCCAACTCGGCATTTGCCATCCTCAACCTGTTCTCAGGTGGTGCGCTGCTGCAGCTGTCGATCTTCGCGCTGGGCATCATGCCCTACATCACCGCGTCGATCATTGTTCAGCTTCTCCGGGTGTTGATTCCCCGTTTCGAGACGCTGTACAAGGAAGGCCCTGAAGGCCAGGCCAAGCTGACGCAGTACACCCGCTACATCACGTTGGGCTTTGCCGCCCTGCAGTCGGCGTCGTACATCACGCTGGCACGAAACGGCACATTCTTCCCCGGATGCGACATCCCCATCATCCCGAATGACTCCTGGTACGTGATCGCCACCATGATCCTCACGATGACCACGGGAACCATCCTGATCATGTGGCTCGGTGAGCGCATCACGGAGCGCGGTGTCGGCAACGGAATGTCGCTCTTGATTTTCACCTCCATCGCCGCATCGTTCCCCGGTGCCGCGTCCACCATTTGGAACTCGTCGGACGGTGTGCGCAACACCATCCTTGTGGGTCTGTTGGTGCTCGCGATCATTGCGGCTGTCGTGTACGTCGAGCAGTCGCAGCGCCGCATCCCCGTGCAGTACGCCAAGCGCATGGTGGGACGCCGCATGCTGGGCGGCTCGTCGACCTACATTCCGATGAAGATCAACATGGCGGGAATTATCCCTGTCATCTTCGCTTCTTCGCTCCTGATGTTGCCTACAGTCATCGTTCAGTTCTCGGGCGATTCACCGTCTGACTGGGTGCTGTGGATGCAAACCCATATCGCAACGCCTGGCTCGTGGGGTAACACCCTGCTCTTCACGTTGCTGATCATCTTCTTCGCGTACTTCTACACCGCGATCACGTTCAACCCGAACGATGTTGCGGACAATATGAAGAAGTACGGCGGCTTTGTGCCCGGAATTCGCCCGGGCCAGCCCACCGCAGACTTCTTGGCGTATGTCCTGTCACGTATTACGGCGGCTGGTTCGCTGTATCTGGCGATTGTGGCCTTGTTGCCCACCATTGCGTTCGTGGCCCTGGGTCTCAGCGCCTCGATTCCATTCGGCGGTGCGTCCGTCCTCATCCTCGTGGGTGTGGGTCTGGACACCGTCAAGCGCATCCAGTCTCAGCTGGAGCAGCGCGACTATGAAGGGTTCCTCAAGTAATGCGCATTGTTCTTCTTGGACCTCCCGGAGCAGGTAAGGGGACGCAGGCCGCTCGCTTGGCTGAGCGTTACAACATCCCCGCCATCTCTACTGGTGACATCTTTCGCGCCAACGTTTCCGGCAAGACTCCTTTGGGCCTGAAGGCTCAGGAGTACATGACGGCAGGCGCGTTGGTTCCTGACGAGGTCACTAACGCCATGGTGCGTGACCGCCTGGATCAAGACGACGTGGCCAGTGGTTTCCTCTTGGACGGCTACCCTCGCAACCCTGATCAGGCCGTCGAGCTGGACGGGATGCTCTCGGACCTCAAGGTCAAGCTGGATGTGGCCATTGAGATCACTGCAGATTCGGATGAGGTTACTCAGCGCCTTCTGGGCCGCGCCAAGATCGAGGGCCGCTCGGATGACACTGAACCCGTGATTCGCAAGCGCCTCGAGGTCTACGCCACGCAGACCGCGCCACTGACCGCGTTCTTCGAGGGTCGTGGGCTGCTTGTCCAGGTAGACGGTCTTGGCGAGATCGATGAGGTCACCGAGCGTATCGTCGCCGCAGTCGAAGCGCTGTAAGTACGGCTGGGTACGTGGCTAACCGGATCGAGTACAAGTCCCTCGAGGAAATGCGCTTGATGGCGCAGGCCGGCGTGATCGTCGAACGCGCATTGGCCGCTGGACGTCAGGCAGCTGTAGCCGGCGCAACGACAGGGGACATCGATGCAGCCACCTCGCGGGTCATCGCGGAGGCTGGCGCAACATCGAATTTCTTGGGTTACTACGGTTTCCCCGCAACGGCGTGTGTCTCGGTCAACGAAGAGATCGTGCACGGGATCCCTGGTGAGAGAGTCTTCTCCCCGGGAGACGTGGTGTCTATCGACTGCGGAGCGATCGTGGACGGTTGGCACGGAGACTCCGCAATCACCTTCATTGTCGGAGAAGCGCTGTCCGCTGCGGACTCCAAGCTCGTCAAGGAGACTCGGCGCTCATTGTGGGCCGGTATTGCCGCGCTTGCTAGCGCGCAACGGCTCGACGCCGTGGGTGCTGCGATTGAGGATGTTGCCGATGCTGCTGGCCTCCACCCCCTCGTGGGCTATGTGGGCCATGGAATCGGGACGGCGATGCACCAGGCCCCTGAAGTAGTGAACTACCGCACCAAGGGCCGTCACGCTCGTGTGAAGCCGGGGTTGTGCGTTGCCATCGAGCCGATGCTCGTCCTCGGCACAGAGGACAGCCGAGTGTTGGACGATGACTGGACCGTGGTGTCGGCTGATGGCTCGCGCGGTGCTCACTGGGAGCACTCAGTCGCCGTGCACGACGGAGGCATCTGGGTACTGACCGCGAGCGACGGTGGTGCGTCCGGCTTGGCTCCGTTTGGTGTCGTTCCAGCGCCACTCAGGTAAGTCGCCGTCGAGTTCACACGTTTGTGACATCGGCGGCATTTGACTGACATGCACCGTTGCTAACCTCAAATTGTGGCGCACAGCAACATTTCCTGGCGCTACAGGGAGGTGAGCCATGGCGCGCGGGTTCCAGTACGCCCCGGGGGCTAGTGACGAGGTCGTGCACGCTCGCGAGGCAACGGTGCTGAAAGGCGAGTTGCCAACGCTCGCGCAAAGTAAGAACGCAGTGGTGCGCGAGACCGTTGCGGGCAGGCTTGACATCCCCATCGGAGTCATGGCGACACTCGCACACGATCGTTCTGTAGATGTGCGGTGCGCGCTCGCTAGCAATCCCCATGTGACGTCGAGCGTGCTCGAACACCTGGCTGGGGACCGGCACGTAGAAGTAGTGCTCGCCGTGCTTGGGAATGCATCGACACCCATGGAATTGGTCAGCGAACTCGCTTCGCACCGCAAGCCTGCGGTGCGAGATGTTGCGGAGGCAAGGCTCGCGGCACCCACGTCACCACCGGCACCGTCGGTCCCACTCACAACCACGCCCGACAGCGCCCCCACGGTCGCAACTCAGCCCGCTGTGGAAGCTTCCGACGATTCGCAGGCCGACATCCATGCCACGGCAGCAACTGGCGAAACACCTATTGCGCCAGCGACCAATAGGGCCTTGCCCGCAGGTGCAGAGTCGTTCGAGTTCCAAGATTGGGTTCCTATCGACGCTCCACAAGCCGAGCAGGCGCACTCGTATCGGCCGTAGAGCACTGAGCCACGTTCATCAGCAGGTAGAATCGGAGGAAGTCACAGACGTCTCGGTGAACGATCGCCGTCAACGAGGCGATGAACCAGGTGCGGCTCTCCTTCACCGGAGGACAACGCTTCACCAGGCTCACTCTGAATCTGTATGGCATGCCGCTCCTGCCGCGTGATGACGACCGCGGTTGAAGAGCTACCCAACTTCGCGTATAGTGGATCTTCGGGCGTTTTGCCGCGCCCGAAAACCAGTCAACTAATGTGAGTGGAGTTCATGGCCAAGAAAGACGGAGTCATCGAGGTCGAAGGCAGTGTCGTTGAGGCACTGCCCAATGCGTCGTTCCGCGTGGAACTGACCAACGGGCACCTAGTCCTCGCCCACATCTCGGGCAAGATGCGACAGCACTACATCCGGATTCTCCCTGAGGACCGAGTGGTCGTCGAGTTGAGCCCGTATGACCTGTCCCGCGGCCGCATCGTCTACCGCTACAAGTGATCGTCGCTCGTTCGGCGCGGCCATTTGGGACGCGTCCTAACGGCACGCCGAGAGCGAAGAAGGAATCATGAAGGTAAAGCCCAGCGTCAAGCCCATCTGCGACAAGTGCAAGGTTATTCGCCGTAACGGCCGAGTTATGGTCATCTGCGAAAACCTGCGCCACAAGCAGCGTCAGGGCTAGACAACTCAAGAAGACAGCGTTCAGGCAGCCGAAAGGCAGCCCTCGGCTCGGAGGCCGAGGCCCGCATACAGAACTCGCGGGAAGTCTGAGCGTCAGACCTCCGACACTCAAGGAGTAGAAAAAACACAATGGCACGCATCGTTGGCGTTGACCTCCCGCGCGACAAGCGCATGGAGATCGCGCTTACCTACATTTACGGCATCGGCCGTACCCGCTCCCACGAGATTCTCGCCGCTACCGGCGTGAGCGCAGACCTGCGCGTCAAGGATGCAGGCGACGCAGAGCTCGTCGCTATCCGTGACTACATCGAGGCGAACTTCGAGGTCGAGGGTGACCTGCGCCGTACCGTGCAGGGCGACATCCGCCGCAAGGTTGAGATTGGTAACTACCAGGGACTGCGCCACCGTCGTGGCATGCCGGTCCGCGGTCAGCGCACCAAGACCAATGCACGTACCCGCAAGGGCTCCAAGAAGACCGTCGCCGGAAAGAAGAAGTAAGCCATGGCCGCACCTACGCGTAAGCCGCGCAAGAAGATCAAGAAGACCGTCGCGCACGGTCAGGCACACATCAAGTCGACCTTCAACAACACGATCATCTCGATCACGGATCCTTCGGGCGCCGTGGTGTCGTGGTCGTCGTCGGGACAGGTGGGCTTCAAGGGATCGCGTAAGTCGACCCCTTATGCCGCGCAGATGGCCGCTGAGGCTGCTGCACGCCGTGCGCAGGACGCTGGAATGAGCAAGGTTGACGTGTTCGTCAAGGGCCCGGGTTCGGGCCGCGACACCGCGATCCGCTCACTGACGGCTGCTGGCCTGGAAGTGACCTCCATCAAGGACGTCACCCCTCAGGCGCACAACGGCTGCCGTCCCCCCAAGCGTCGCCGCAACTAGCGAACGGTGGTTGCCGCGTCCTCAACGGACGCGGCGGCCACGGCTCCATCGTTCGGGCGATGCACCAGCATCGGCCCGATGCCTTTCAACTCAAGAACTCCCACCCTGGCGGACAGAACCCGACAGGTTTGCGAGCATCAAATAGCGGGTGCTCGGAAAGGAAATGAACCGTGCTGATTGCACAGCGTCCCACGCTGACCGAGAAGGTCATTTCGGACAACCGTTCGCAGTTCTCGCTCAAGCCGCTTGAGCCTGGCTTTGGCTACACCCTTGGTAACTCGCTCCGCCGCACCCTGCTGTCGTCCATCCCGGGCGCGGCTGTGACGGCAGTGCGTTTCGAGGGCGTTCTCCACGAATTCACGACCATTGAGGGCGTGAAGGAGGACGTGACCGAGATCCTGCTTAACCTGAAGAACCTCGTGGTCTCCTCGGAGAACGACGAGCCCGTCGTCATGTACCTGCGTAAGTCCGGTGCTGGCGCCGTGACTGCCGCAGACATCGCGCCGCCCGCGGGTGTGGAAGTTCACAACCCCGAGCTGCACATTGCGACGCTCAACTCGAAGGCAAAGTTCGAGGTCGAGCTCACCGTCGAGCGTGGACGTGGATACGTTCCCGCCTCGATGAACAAGAGCTACGACGCGGAGATCGGCCAGATCCCCGTTGACTCGATCTACTCGCCGGTGCTCAAGGTCACCTACAAGGTGGAAGCCACCCGTGTGGCCCAGCGCACCGACTTCGACGAGCTGATCATTGACGTCGAGACGAAGAACGCCATCTCGCCCCGCGACGCACTGGCCTCGGCCGGTTCGACGCTCGTCGAGCTGTTCTCGCTTGCTAAGGGCCTCAACGAGGCTGCCGAAGGCATCGAGATCGGCCCCTCGGACTCGGACGAGACCTTGGAAGAGGACTACAACCAGCCCATCGAGGAGCTGAACCTCACCCAGCGTTCGTACAACTGCCTCAAGCGTGAGGGCATCCACACCGTAGGCGAGCTCACCGCTCGCTCGGAGGCTGACCTCATGGACATTCGTAACTTCGGTCAGAAGTCGATCACCGAGGTCAAGGAGAAGCTCCAGGAGTTGGGCTTCACCCTCAAGGACGGCGGCGCGGATTATGACGGTGGCTCTGCCGGCGTGTACTTCTCGGGCAGCGAACAGTAACAAGGAGAACTAAGCATCATGCCTACCCCCACCAAGGGTGCCCGCCTCGGAGGCGGTCCTGCGCACGAGCGCCAGATCCTGGCAAACCTCGCGCAGAGCCTGTTCGAGCACGGCCGCATTACGACCACTGAGACGAAGGCCAAGCGCCTCCGTCCCTACGCTGAGCGTCTCGTCACCTTCGCCAAGCGCGGCGACCTCGCCTCGCGCCGCAAGGTTCTGGGAATCCTCTCGGACGAGGGCGTCGTGCACGCACTCTTCACCGAGATCGGCCCCGGCTTCGCTGAGCGTGAGGGCGGCTACACCCGCATCACGAAGATTGGTCCCCGCAAGGGTGACAACGCTCCCATGGCAGTGATCGAGCTCGTTGAGTTCGGCGCTCCCGCCAAGAAGGCAGTTAAGAAGGAAGCCGAGAAGGCAACCAAGAAGGCTGCTGCTCCCAAGGCTGAATCGGCTCCCGAGCCCGAGGTTAAGCCTGAAGAGGTTGAAGGCGAGCACACTGAGGCACCTGCAGAGGGTGCTGACGACGCTGCCGAGAGCAACGACAAGTAGTACCGGCTGGGCGCGTCACGCACGCGCATAGTCGCACCACGAGGCGGGCTCTCATGACTGATCTGGATTCCAGTGACGTTGTGAGGGTCCGCCTCGTTTTTTCGTATGACGGGACCGACTTCGCAGGCTGGGCCGCGCAACCAGGTCTGCGCACGGTGCAGGGCGTCATGGAAGACGCTCTCGCGAGGTTTCTGCGGCATCCCCACACCGGCGCGGTCGATCACGTCCGTATGACTGTCGCTGGACGTACTGACGCCGGGGTCCACGCGCGCCAGCAGGTTGCTCACCTCGATGTGGCGCGCCCTGTGTGGGACCGCATGCCCGGTAAGTCTGGGCGCAGCCACGCGCAGGGTTTCCGTGATCGCCTCGACGGCCTCACACCTGCCGACATCACGGTGCACGATGCCGCCGTTGCCGCACCGGGATTTGATGCCCGCTTCTCTGCGACTGAACGTCGATACGCCTACCGGATCTGCGATCAACGCGAACTCCGCGATCCGCTGACGCGACGTCACGTGCTGTGGGCCGATGAAGCGCTCGATGTCGATGCCCTCAACGAGGCATCGGCTCTCCTCACCGGTCTGAGGGACTTTGTGCCGTTTTGCAAGGCGCGTGATGGTGCCACCACGATCCGTGAACTCAAGGAGTTCTCGTGGAGGCGCGAGACGCACGGCCCCGATGCGGGCTTGGTCGTAGCCACAGTCCGTGCCGATGCGTTTTGTCACTCGATGGTCCGCTCATTGGTGGGCGCCGTACTCCCTGTGGGACAGGGCAGACGTGACCTCGGGTGGTTGTTGAGAGTCGCGGGCGAAGAGCGCCGCTCCCCGGCCGTCGCCGTGGCCCAGGCCCACGGCCTCACGCTTGAAGAGGTGCGGTACCCGGCCGATGCCGACCTTGCGGCCCGTGCACAGCTGACCAGAGCTCGGCGGGAGTAACGGCCCTAGGCCCAGGGGAGTAGACTTGTCCTGCGGTCAAAGTTGGATCCTGAATTGACCGTCAAGGGGGCGCGCCGGTAGACTCGTCTGTCGTTGTGCGTTCCACGAGGAATGGTGCCTCCCACTCGCCTGAGCCTTAAGGATCCGCCGACCGACATTTTTGGTAGCCACCCATGGCTACCACCCACTCTGACCAGTGAAGAAGGCTTAACAGTGCGTACGTATTCCCCCAAGCCGGGTGATGTGACCAGTCAGTGGTTCGTCATCGATGCAACTGACGTGGTTCTCGGTCGTCTGGCCTCTCAGGCTGCTGTGCTGCTCCGCGGCAAGCACAAGGCGACTTTTGCACCTCACGTTGACAACGGCGACTTCGTTATCGTGATCAACGCAGGCAAGGTTTCCCTCTCGGGCAACAAGGCCAGCGACAAGATGGTTTACCGCCACTCGGGCTTCCCGGGCGGTCTGTCGGCAGTGCCGATCGGCGAACTGCTCGAGAAGAACCCCCAGCGCGTGATCGAGAACGCTGTGAAGGGCATGCTGCCCCACACCAAGCTCGGCGCCGCTCAGTTGACCAAGCTCAAGGTCTACGCCGGCCCCGAGCACCCCCACGCCGCGCAGCAGCCGCAGGCGTTTGAGATTACTCAGGTTGCGCAGTAAGCGCGGCGTAAAGGACTGATCGAACATGGCAGACGTGACTGAAACGCAAGAGACCGAAACTCCCACCGAGTACACCTCTGAGACCGCGCCCGAGCGCGGCAAGGGTACCTCGGCTATCGCACCGGGCGCTGGCCTCGGACGCCGCAAGGAAGCCATCGCGCGCGTGCGCCTGGTCCCCGGCTCCGGACAGTGGAAGGTCAACGGCCGTACGCTCGAAGACTACTTCCCCAACAAGGTGCACCAGCAGCTCGTGAACGACCCGTTCACCCTGCTCGACATCGAGGGCAAGTTCGATGTCCACGCACGCATCGATGGCGGTGGCCCCTCGGGTCAGGCCGGTGCACTGCGCCTGGGCGTCTCGCGCGCACTGAACGAGATTGACGAAGACACCAACCGTGCCGCACTCAAGAAGGCTGGCTTCTTGACTCGCGACGCACGCGTGGTGGAGCGCAAGAAGGCTGGTCTGAAGAAGGCCCGTCGCGCACCGCAGTACTCGAAGCGTTAATCTGTCGCGCATGGCGCGACTATTTGGCACGGACGGGGTCCGCGGCCTAGCTAACCGTGATATCACGGCAGAGCTGGCCGTGGACCTCTCCGTCTCTGCAGCCCGTGTACTCGCTCAACGAGGAGATTTCGCCGGGCATCGCCCGCGAGCCATCCTTGGGCGAGACACGCGGGTCTCTGGACAGTTTCTTTCGCATGCCGTTGCGGCTGGGCTCGCATCGGCGGGCGTTGAGGTTCTCGATGTCGGAGTATTGCCGACTCCTGGAATCTCATTCCTGACGGCCTCCACCGGCGCGGACTTGGGCGTGGTGATTTCCGCCTCGCACAACCCGATGCCTGACAACGGCATCAAATTCTTCGCACGCGGTGGACACAAACTCGATGACGGCATCGAAGACGCCATTGAGGCTGAACTTGGCGTGCAATGGTCTCGTCCAACCGGTGAAGCCGTCGGCACCATCCGCGATGCCTCCGATCTGGCGCAACAATACGTCGATCACGTCGTGGCTGCGGTCCAGGATTTCTCTGGCAAGGACCGGCCACTCGAGGGTCTGTCTCTCGTGATCGATGCTGCACACGGTGCAGCCAGTGTCGTGGGACCGGCTGCGCTCCGCGGGGCAGGGGCGCAGGTGCATGTCATGCACGCCTCACCCGACGGGCTGAACATCAATGACAACGCAGGGTCGACCCACATGGAGGCGTTGCGTGTCGAAGTCGTAGCCCGAGGTGCTGACTTTGGTGTGGCCTACGACGGTGACGCCGACCGCTGCCTGGCAGTCGATCACACCGGTGCGATGGTCAACGGCGATGAGATTATGGGTCTCCTGGCGATTGCCATGAAGGAGTCCGGCACGCTCTATCACGACACTCTCGTGGCGACGGTGATGAGCAACCTTGGTCTTCACAGAGCAATGACCCGCGCCGGTATCTCTGTGATTGAAGCGGCGGTGGGCGACCGATACGTCCTCGAAGCGATGCGCGAAGGTGGCTACACGCTCGGTGGCGAACAGTCAGGGCATGTGATCGCTTCCCAATACGCCACCACGGGCGATGGAATCCTCACATCACTGTTGATGGGAGCGTGCGTCAGCGATGGTGTCTCCCTGCGGGAACACTGCGACGCAATCGAGTCGTTGCCCCAGGTGATGACCAACATCAAGGATGTCGATCGCGCGCGCGTGTACAGCGACCCGCGCGTTCAAGCGGCGGTCACCGCGGTGCGCAAGGAACTGGGCGACGCAGGACGGGTGCTGTTGAGGCCTTCGGGGACAGAGCCGTTGGTGCGTGTCATGGTCGAAGCTGAGACCGACGAGATCGCACGACGGCATGCAGACGACCTTGCCGCGGTGGTGCGTAACTCCCTCGCCTTGCCGTGAGTGAACCGCACGTTCCTGTGGTCGGGGTGGCCTGTTCTGCCTCGTGGGGAGCGTCAGCCCTGAGCCTTCATCGGACCCAATATCAGGGGATGCCCCCATCGCCATGCAGCGTCGCTACTGACAGACTGATGCAGTGAGCGACCCCACCTTCTCGGATTGGATTATCCACTTCTCGTCCAATGTCGAGGGATACATTCTGTCCATCACGGAGTCGTTGTGGATTTATCCGGCAGTGTTCTTGCTGACCGTCATTGATGGCTTCTTTCCCGTGGTGCCGAGCGAATCGGTCATCATCGCTACGACGACTGCCTGGGTGCATGAGGGCGTGCCGATCGTATGGTTCATCTGGCTCGGTGCCGCGCTGGGCGCGTGGGTCGGGGACCAGATTGCCTACCTCATTGGCAAGAAGCTTGATCCTCGTAAGTTCCGCATTTTCAGGACTGCGCGCGGGCGCAACACCATTGACTGGGCAGAGGGCGCACTCGAGCGTCGGGGCACGTCATTCATCATCGCGGCCCGCTTTATCCCTATGGGTCGTTTCGCGGTCAACATCACAGCCGGCGCACTGCGCTATCCCCAGCGGCTCTTCATGGGCACCGATGCCGTGGGCGCCGTGGTGTGGGCAACGTACACAGTGTTCCTGGGCTGGTTCTTTGGGGCTCTGTTCGAGTCGAACCTGCTGTTCTCGATCATCATGGGGTTGCTTGGTGGCGTGGTGATCGGCTTTCTCGTGGAGAAGTTGCTGGCGCGGTATGGCTTCAAGCAGCCTGAACTTCCTGACCTCGTGAGCGACATTGACGAGATGCTGACCCCCGAAGAGCGTGAGCGGGCTGAGGAACTTGAACGTGAGCGTGCCGCACGCCGTGAGGAGCGGCAGGAGCGGCGTGAGGAACGTCATGAGCGCCGGGAAGAGCGCCACGAGCGTCATGGGGCTCACGATGATGGGGACCCTGACGACGGTGACGTGACGACAGATGCGCGCGATGACGAGCCGCGGTGAGGCGTTCACCATGACCGTGACAGTCGAGATCTGCGTAGAAGACACTCCTGGCGCGTTGGGTGCCGTGGCCGCGGGGGCTGACCGGCTCGAGGTGTGTAGTGATCTTTCGTGCGGTGGGCTGACGCCGCCTGCCGGCCTGATTGAGGCCGCGCTTGAAGCAGCGCCCCCGGATGGGGTGCAGGTGCTGATTCGTGAGCGCGCTGGAGACTTTGTGTACTCGTCCGCTGAGATTGAGTCGATGGCGCGGTCGATTGAACAGATGCGTGCACGAGCAGGCGATGCGCGGCTTGGCTTTGTTGTGGGTGCACTGACACGCGGAGGCTCCGTTGATGTCAGGGCCGCACAGCGTTGGCGTGAGGCTGCAGGCGATGCACGGCTGACCTTCCATCGCGCCATCGATGCGGCGCGTGACCCGCACGATGCAGTTGAGACGGTCGCTGACCTCGGGTTCGACCTGATCCTGACGACGGGCGGAGCGCCGAGTGTTGCCGATACTCAGGGGTTGCGCGCGATGCAGGGGATCGCTGGAGAGCGTCTTGCGATCCTCGGTTCAGGGGGTGTGCGGGCGGCGAACGTCGCGCAGGTGGTCTCCGAGGCTGGACTGCGCGAGATTCACATGCGTGCCCCCTTCAGTCACAGGGGAGACGATGCGGGCGGCGGTCGGGAGTCATCCACCGATCGTGCCGAGGTGGCACGCATCGTGGACACACTTCAGCGTGCAGGGCTCCGCTAGTTTCACCGCATCCGTCCGCGGGAACAGAGAGCAGGCGTCACAGCTTGCGCATGTGAACGGACTCAACTTTGTGGTCCGCACCTTTGGCCAAAATGATCGTGGCGCGTGAGCGAGTGGGGGCAATGTTGCGCGCCAGGTTGGGTGCGTTGATGGAGTCCCAAATATGCCCGGCCTTCTCGGTCGCCTCGGCATCGGACAGGTCCGCGTATTCGAGGAAGTACGAGTCGGGCATGGTGAAGGCGGTCTTGCGCAACGACAGGAATCGATCGATGTACCACTGGCGCACGTTGGTGGGTTCGGCGTCGACGTAGATCGAGACGTCGAAGTAGTCGGACACGGCGAGGGCTGTTTCGTCGAGGTCGCGTGGGGAAGCGGGCTGGAGAACGTTGAGTCCTTCGACGATGAGGATGTCTGGTTGGCGGACGGTGACGGACTCATCGGGGACGATGTCGTAGGTGATGTGGGAGTACACCGGTGCCGTGACTTCGGGAACCCCGGATTTCACGTCGGCGATGAACTGGCGGAGTGCGCGCCTGTCGTAGGACTCGGGAAAGCCTTTGCGGGTCAGGAGGTCGCGCTCTCGGAGCACCTTGTTGGGGTAGAGGAAGCCGTCTGTGGTGAGCAGTTCAACTCGTGGTGAACTGGGCCAGCGGGCCATGAGTTCACGCAGGATTCGGGCGGTGGTGGACTTGCCGACGGCGACGGATCCGGCCACGCCTATGACGTAGGGCGTGCGGCGGGAGCGTTCACCGAGGAAGGCGCTGGTGGCATCGTGCAGTCCTCCTACGGCCGAGGAGTACAGGTCGAGGAGCCGTGAGAGTGGTCGGTAGATGCGGTCTACTTCACGCAGGTCGATGGGGTCGCCCAGCCCGCGCACACGAGTGATGTCCTCTTGCGTCAGGGGGAGTGGGGTGGAGTCCGCCAGTGCAGCCCATTGGTCACGTGTGAAGGTGGCAAAGGGGCTGACGTTGTCCGCTGAGGTACGTTCGCTCACTGGCCTATTCTTGCGCATCGGCGCAGTGATGGTGCGCTCGTATGCCGTGCTGGCTTGCGGGGGTTGGGCTGCGTGGCTGGGGGATGTGATCGCGCGCCGATGCCAAGGGCGTCCGTGAGCGGCCGTAGACTCATCCCATGTGCGGAATTGTTGGATATATCGGCAAATTGGGCGACGGCGGTCGTGCGCAGGACGTCATTATGGGCGGACTGGCACGGCTGGAGTATCGCGGATACGACTCGGCGGGCATCGCTGTCGCTGGTAGCGACCCCGAGCGGGTCGCCACGGCAAAGCGGGCTGGAAAGCTCGCGGTCTTGGCAGACGCTCTCGCGGACAACCCCATCGCAGACGGTCCTGCAGGCATCGGCCACACGCGGTGGGCGACCCACGGACCTCCCACCGACGCCAACGCCCACCCACACCTCGCTGCCGGTGGTCGAATCGCGATCATCCACAACGGCATCATCGAAAACCACAACGCCCTCCGCAACGAACTCGCGGGCCAGGGCATCGACTTTCTGTCTGACACGGACACCGAGGTTGCGGGGCACCTGTTGGGCTCGCTCGTCGAATCGGGGCTCAGCCTGCCCGACGCCATGCGCGCCGCCACCAAGCGTCTCGAGGGTGCCTTCACGCTCTTGGCTGTCGATGCTCACGACCCCCACACCGTCGTCGGCGCCCGCCGCAACTCACCGCTCGTCGTCGGCTTGGGCGAGGGAGAGAACTTCCTCGGCTCCGACGTGGTGGCGTTCATCGAGCACACTCGGACCGCGCTGGAACTCGGTCAAGACGAGGTGGTCGTGATGACGGCCGATACCGTGACCGTCACCGACGTCAACGGCGAGATCGTAGAACGTGAGTCGTACCACGTGGACTGGGACTCCGCGGCAGCAGAAAAGGGTGGCTTCGACACCTTTATGGACAAGGAGATCCACGACCAGCCAGCGGCAGTCGCGGACACACTGCGCGGACGCCTCGATGAACAGGGCCGACTCAAACTCGATGAGGGCATTGTCGATGACTACATCCTGAAGTCCGTCGACAAGATCATCATCATCGCGTGTGGAACTGCCGCGTACGCGGGCCAGGTCGCGCGCTATGCGATCGAGCACTGGACTCGTGTGCCTGTCGAGGTGGAACTCGCGCACGAGTTCCGCTACCGCGATCCCATCGTCTCGGTCAAGACTCTCGTCGTGGCCGTCAGCCAGTCGGGCGAGACCATGGACACCATCATGGCCGTCCGCCACGCACAGCAGCAGGGCGCGACCGTGATCGGCATCGTGAACGCCCAAGGCTCGACCATTGCGCGTGAGGCTGACGCCGTGCTCTATACCCGCGCAGGCCCGGAGATCGCGGTGGCCTCCACCAAGGCGTTCTTGGCGCAGATCACTGCCGGCTACCTGCTGGGTATCTACCTGGCGGAACTGCGTGGCAACAAGTTCCCCGACGAGATTGACGCGCTGTTGCGTGAACTCGACGCCATTCCCGCCAAGATTCAGCATGTATTGGACACCGCAGACCCGATTCGCGATGTGGCGCGCTCTATGGCGGATGAGCGCACCGTCCTGTTCCTGGGGCGCCACGTGGGCTTCCCGGTCGCAATGGAAGGAGCCCTCAAGCTCAAGGAGTTGGCGTACATCCACGCAGAAGGATTCGCTGCAGGTGAGCTCAAGCACGGCCCCATCGCACTCGTCGAACAAGACCAACCAGTGTTCGTCGTGGTGCCAAGCCCGCGAGGCCGCGAATCGCTCCACGCCAAGGTGCTCTCAAACGTCCAGGAAGTGCGCGCTCGCGGTGCACGGACCCTCGTGATTGCGGAAGAAGGCGACACCGAAGCCGCCGACCATGCCGCGCATGTGTTCTACGTGCCCAGCGCGCCAGTGTTGATGACTCCATTGCTGTCCGTCATTCCATTGCAGATTTTCGCACTGGAGTTGGCCGCGGCGAAGGGGTATGACGTCGACCAGCCGCGTAACCTAGCGAAGTCGGTAACCGTCGAATAGGGAGCGCTCGTGGCCGTCTTGGGTCTAGGTATTGACGTGGTGGCCATTGATCGTTTTGAGGCGACTCTCGAGTCGTCGCCAACATTTGCCGAGCGTGTATTTACGCCCCAAGAGCGTGAACTGGGTACGCATTCTCTGGCTGCTCGCTGGGCCGCCAAGGAGGCGCTCGCCAAAGCGCTGGGTGCTCCTGCCGGACTGCATTGGCATGACGCGGAAGTGGTGCGAGAAGATGGAGGGCGGCCTCGTCTCGTCATGCGCGGAACGGTGGCTGCGCGCGCAGCGGAGTTAGGGATGACGACCTTCCATTTGTCGCTGTCGCACGATGCTGGCATTGCCTCGGCTGTGGTCGTGGCGGAGGGAGACTGATGAGCGCGCTACAGATCGAGATTGACTATCAAGCGATCAGTGACAACGTCGCGACACTACGCAAGCATGCGAACGGTGCGGAGGTCATGGCGGTAGTGAAGGCCGATGCCTATGGTCACGGCCTGGCCGAAGCGGCGCGTGCTGCGCGTGACGGGGGAGCGGCATGGGTGGGCGTGGCTCAACCGCGCGAGGCGCTCGCACTTCGCGTGGCAGGCGACACCGGCCGCATCTTCACCTGGCTCTACGGTCCAGACGTTCCTGCGGCGGATTTGATCGCTGCGGACATTGATGTGTCCGTGAGTTCGGAAGAGGTGCTTGCCGCGATTGTCGAGGCGGGTCGCGATGCCAAGGGGACTCCCCGCGTGCACATCTGCGTGGATACGGGGCTCGGCCGCGAAGGTGTGACAATCCACGACCTTCCTGCGCTGCTCGACGCTGCGGTCCAAGCGCAAGGCGATGGCTTGGTGCGCGTGGTGGGCATCTGGTCCCACCTGGCGTGGGCAGACCAGCCTGGCCATCCCACTATTGATCTGCAGGCGGAGAACTTCCGCGCCGCCGTGGTGTGTGCGGAGGAACGCGACATCGACTTTGAAGTGCGCCACCTCGCGAACTCTGCGTGCACGTTGACGCGCTCAGACTTGCATTTTGACTTGGTGCGTCCCGGTATCGCTGTCTACGGATTGCCGCCTGTCGCGGACCCTGAGGGAAATGCCTTTGGTTTGCGTCCGGCGATGGCGGTGCATTCCGAGGTCATCCTTGTGAAGGACGTACCTGCTGGCCAGGGCGTGAGTTATGGGCACGACTACGTGACGCCCTACGCCACCACGCTCGGGCTGGTCTCGGCTGGGTATGCCGATGGAGTATTCCGCAATGCAGGGAATGTCGCCGAGGTCGCGATCCGCGGCACTCGTTTCCAGATTTCAGGACGGGTCTGCATGGACCAGTTCGTTGTCGATTTAGGCCCTGCTACCGATATTGTGGCGGGCGACACCGTGACATTGATTGGGCCAGAAGGTCCGTCAGCCCGGGACTGGGCCACTGCCACGGGGACCATTGACTATGAGATTGTGTGCCGCTTTGGCGGACTGCGAGACAAGGACAGCGCGTGACTTCCGCGACCATCACCATCCCTGACGCCGAGGCCATGCGCACGTTCGCTGCTGAGGTGATTGCGCCGCAACTCGCGCACGGTGATCTGGTGATCCTCACCGGCGACTTGGGCGCAGGTAAGACCACCTTCACTCAGGGCCTTGGAGAGGCTCTCGGAGTGCGAGGCCCGGTGGCCAGCCCCACGTTCATCATTGCGCGCACGCACCCCTCGGAGGTCGGTGGCCCCTCGCTCATTCACGTCGACGCCTACCGCCTGGGCTCGCTTGCCGAGCTCGATGATCTGGACCTTGACTCGTCGCTCGACTCCTCGGTGACGGTCGTGGAATGGGGAGAGGGCAAGGCTGAGGCACTTGCCGAGGACCGGCTTCACATCACTCTGGAACGTGAGCGTGGTGGTGAGGTGGACATGGTGAACCCTGACTATGGCGTCCGCGAAGTCCGCATCCGAGCCCATGGAGACCGGTGGGCCGACGTGACCTTCGAGCGCAACTAGGCTGACACCGTGATTCTCGCGATTGACACCTCCGGAGCCGTCTCCGCAGCACTTGTGAAAGACGATGCAGTTCTCGCAGAGCGCGCAGAGTTCGCGCCGCGCGGGCACGCCGAACTCTTAGCGACATTCCTGGACTCGATGCTTGCCGACGCCAACGTGAGCGGTGACGACATTGACGCCATCGTGGTGGGGACCGGCCCCGCGCCGTTCACCGGGTTGCGGGTCGGGCTCGTCTCCGCACGGACCCTCGGTTTCGCTTGGAACGTGCCCGTCTACGGGGTGTGCTCGCTTGACGCCCTCGCGGCCGCCCACGGTGGGGACGTGACCGTCATCGCCGATGCGCGACGCAAGGAGGTCTACTGGGCCACCTACCGTGACGGCGAGCGGCTTGCCGGCCCCCACGTCAGTACCCCTGGCGACGTGGATACCTTGGGCCCCGTGATCGGCCGTGGCGCACTCGTCTACCCCGAGACGTTCCCCACCGCCGAGGGTGGTGACCCCGATCCCGCGTGGCTCGCTCGTGTTTACCTGGCCCAGGCATCGGCCGGGCAAACCGACTTCCCCGTAGAGCCGATGTATCTACGCCGGCCCGACGTTCACGGAGTCCCGGGCGCTTGATCGGCATGACTGGTGCCCCCGCCGAAGACGAACAAGTCGAGATCCGTGATCTCACCGACGAGGATCTTGAGTGGGTCGCTCAGCGGGAGCATGACATTTTTGGCGCCTCGGCGTGGTCGCTGTCTCTGATTCGCGAAGACTTCACCTACGGATTCTCGCGATGGCGCGGCCTCGAAGTGGAGGGGCTACTCGCGGGCTACGCCGTATACGGATACGAAGGCGACGCGTTCCACCTGATGAACCTCGCGGTGGTCCCGGAGATGCGTCGACAAGGCGTCGCGCGACGGCTCTTCGAAGATTTTCTCGCTGAAGCTCAACGACTCCAGGCACCCGACGCCTGGCTCGAAGTAGCGACCATCAACCGTGGCGCACTGGCGCTGTATCGGGCCTATGGATTCGAAGACGTCCGCGTACGACCCCGCTATTACCAACCCGAGGGCCTCGACGCCCTCGTGATGCGCAAGCGCCTGCGGTGTTAGTCCACGCTTGCCCGGTGGGCGGTACCAAGGTGGTGAGAAACATGCCAGGAGGGGGTGGTCTATGGCAGGTTTCGCACCATAGTGAGCTTCAGATGGGTTCGCGACGGCTTTCCAGCAGTGCGATGAACTCGTCGGCCATGTCGAGCTTGCTCTGGAGGGCTTCGCGGCGCTCCCGCGCGGAGGTGAGGTAGTCGTCCAGCCGCGCCCGGGCATCGGCGCCCGGGTCGGACTCCAGGGTTGATGCGAGGCTCAGCAGATCGCCCATCTCCTCGAGCGTGAAGCCCAGCGGCTTCATGCGCCTCACGAGCAGGATGCGCTCGATATCCGCGTCCGTGTAGAGGCGGAAGCCCCCGTCTGAACGCCCCGAGGGTGTCACTAGACCGACCTCGTCATAGTGACGCAGCGTGCGCAACGACAGGCCCGTGCGCTCCGCAACAGCACCAATGTGATGGGTCTGTGCAGCGCTGGAGGGGGAGTGAGACGAAGACTGTGATGCGGCCATGCGGGTCATTATTCCTTCATGTGGGTGGGGTCGACTCTACCCTGACGTTAGGGTAGGGTTGGCCGCGGTCCGCTGGCGGCAACACCGCGCCCGGGCCCAGCGCGATGCCGCGCTCATCCAGACTTCTGGCACCCGGCATCGGTCCAGCACCGTTGCGCGTGATGCCGCACCTGACCGCACTACCTGAGGACCTTACGTGTCAACACCCCCGTCCGACCGCCTGCCCGAACCCGTCGAGGTCACTGGCGCCCCCGAAGCGGACGCCTCCTACTCGGTGCGTGCCGCGCTTCGATCGCCGCGGCTCCTGCGCACCGAGGTCCTCGCAGGCCTCGTTGTCGCGCTCGCGCTGATCCCCGAGGCCATTGCGTTCTCGATCATCGCCGGCGTCGACCCACGCATCGGCCTCTTCGCATCCTTCACCATGGCCGTGTCGATCGCCTTCCTCGGCGGCCGCCCCGCCATGATCTCCGCCGCAACCGGCGCGATCGCGCTCGTCGTGGCGCCCGTCGTGGCCTCGCACGGGGTCGACTACCTCATTGCGACCGTGATCCTGGGCGGCATCATCCAGGTGGCGTTCGGCCTGCTCGGAGTCGCCAAGCTCATGCGCTTCATCCCACGCTCGGTCATGGTGGGCTTCGTCAACGCGCTCGCGATCCTGATCTTCACGTCACAACTGCCGCACCTCATCGACGTGCCCTGGGCCGTGTACCCCATGGTCGCGATTGGGCTCATCATCATGGTGCTGATGCCGCGCTGGACCAAGGTCATCCCCGCGCCGCTCGTGGCGATTGTGCTGCTGACGGTGGCCGCCGTGATCGCCGCGATCAACGTCCCGACCGTGGGCGACGAGGGCGCGCTTCCCGAGTCCCTGCCGTCGCTGCTGTTCCCCGACGTGCCGCTCACCTGGGAGACCTTGCAGATCATCTTCCCGTACGCGCTGGCCATGGCCCTGGTGGGTCTGTTGGAGTCGCTGCTGACCGCGAAGCTCGTGGATGACGTCACCGACACCCACTCCAACAAGACCCGCGAGGCCTGGGGCCAGGGCGCCGCGAACATCATCACCGGGTTCTTTGGTGGCATGGGTGGTTGCGCGATGATCGGTCAGACCATGATCAACGTGAAAGCCTCCGGTGCGCGGACCCGTATCTCGACGTTCCTTGCCGGCGTGTTCCTCTTGATCCTCGTGGTCGGGCTGGGCGATGTGGTCGCCGCGATCCCCATGGCGGCGCTCGTGGCCGTGATGATCATGGTCTCGGTCGGAACGTTCGACTGGCACTCCATCCAGCCAGCAACGCTGAAGGCCATGCCCAAGTCGGAAACCTTCGTGATGCTCGTGACGGTCGCGGTGACCGTGTTCACGCACAACCTCGCGTACGGCGTGGTTGCGGGCGTGCTGGTCGCGATGGTGCTGTTCGCCCGTCGCGTGGCGCACCTGACGACGGTCAAGCGGCTCGACGCCACCGATGACGATGGCGAGCGCGTGTACGCCGTCGAAGGCGAACTGTTCTTCGCGTCCTCGAATGACCTCGTGTACCAGTTCGACTACTCGGGTGACCCCGAGCGCATCGTGATCGACATGTCGGGCGCGCACATCTGGGATGCCTCCACGGTGGCGTCACTCGATGCGGTGAAGACCAAGTACGAGTCGCGCGGCAAGACCGTGACGATCGTCGGGCTCAACGACGACTCCGCCGAGCGCCACGGGCGTTTGTCGGGGAACCTGGGCGCTGGGCACTAGCGGGCCGCCGCGCGCTGGCGGTGCATCAGTGTTCATATCGACTTGCATTGAGCACTCACGCACCGCCGGGGCGCGCTTCAGCGTGAAGAGTTACCGGGCGCTGAGGTAACCCTTGCGGCGCAGCCAGATCTCCATCGGGATAGTCGTCAGCGGCGGAATCGCGGCGAACAGGGCCGTGATCGTCACCCAGAAGCCCCAGCGCAGCTTCACTGCGGCAATGAGTGTCACCAATCCGTAGAGCATGAATGCGCCGCCATGCAGGGGGCCAAAGATCGTGACGCCCCACTCAGTGACGTGCAATACGTGCTCGAGCAGCATGCCCACCAAGAGCCCGGCCCACGTAAAGCCCTCCACGAAAGCCATGACGACATAGGCGCGGGAGATTCCCGGGAGGTCGCCAAAGTCGGAGCGCTGGGTGGTGGTGGAGTCGGCGGTGTGAGTGGTCGTCATCAGATCTCCCGAATAGCGGCGGTAGCGTCGATGCGGCCCTTGCGGTCGCCTGCACCGTGATCATCTGTGGGGTAGCCCACGAGGAGCAGGACTTCGGAGCGCCAAGGTGAGTCGGCGAACACGTCCGCGTCCACGCCCGCGCGGTCGAATCCTCCGACAGGGCGAACTGCCAGACCCGCGCTACGAAGGCCGAGGATGAGGTAGCCGGTCTGGAGCATGGCGTTGGTGTGCGAGAAGCGAGTGCGTGCCTCAGGGTCCGCATCGAAGCGTGCCGCAGCCGTCTCGGTGCCGCCTGTGACGGCGAAGTGATCGTGGAAGCGCTCATCGCGAGCGGCCACGAGAATCAGCGGAGCAGCCTTGAGTTTGGCGCGGTTGCCCTCGGCGGCGTGGCTGGAGATGCGAGCGCGAGCATCGTCCGAGGTCGCGGCGACCAATCGCAGCGGCACCGTATTGTTCGCGGTCGGACCCCACTTGATGAGGTCCCAGACTTCGATGATGGTGTCCATCGATACTGGGCGGTCAGCGAACTTGAGGTTAGAGCGCGCGCCCACAAACAAGGCTTCGCGCGCGTCGTCATCGAGAATGAATGGAGACATGCCCTCCATTGTCACGTGACTCGGAAGTGTCTCGTGACCACCATCTATTCCGTACCGTCCCCGACCCTCGCAGCGGTCGTGGACTCCCGGAACTTGCGCCGGGGTGCGCGCATTGGCGCTCGTAGGTGTCTTGGCAGGTCAGGGAAGGTCCACAGGCTGGGCCAGGTCGTGGTTCGGGCCCGGGTGCGGGCTGCACACCTTTGCTGTCGACCAGGGGTTGGCCGTAGCAACTAGAATCGTGCGCGTGACATTGGTACTGGGAATCGAGAGCACCTGCGACGAGACGGGTGTGGCGCTCGTGGAAGACACGGAGCTGCTGGTCGACGTGACCGCCTCGTCGATGGATGAGCATGCGCGCTTTGGCGGCATCGTGCCGGAGGTGGCGAGCCGCGCCCACCTTGAGGCCTTTATCCCGACTCTTGATGAGGCACTGAGCCGGGCTGGCAAGACGCTGAGTGATGTGGACGCGATCGCCGTTGCTGCTGGTCCTGGTCTCGTGGGGTCGTTGACGGTGGGCAATGCCGCCGCTAAGTCTCTTGCGGTCGCATTGGGCAAGCCGCTTCACGGGGTGAACCACGTGATTGGTCACGCCGCTGTCGACGAGTTGGTGCACGGCGAATTTCCCGAGCAGACCATGGCGCTGGTGGTGTCCGGTGGGCACACCTCGCTGCTCAAGATCAACGATGTCGCTACCGATGTGGTGGAGTTGGGTCACACCCTCGACGATGCTGCCGGTGAGGCCTTTGACAAGGTCGGCCGTCTGCTGGAGTTGCCGTATCCAGGTGGGCCGCACATCGATCGCCTGGCGCGTGAGGGAGACCCGACAGCGATCGCGTTCCCTCGGGCCCTGACCGCCCCCAAGTTTCAAGAGAAGCACGCCTACGACTTCTCCTTCTCCGGGTTGAAGACTGCCGTGGCTCGCTGGGTGGAGCGCGAGCGAGATGCCGGACGTGACATTCCGATTGAGGATGTTGCGGCCTCGTTCGCTGATGCAGTGGCGGATGTTCTGGTGATGAAGACCTTGAATGCTTGCCGCGAGCACGACATTGACGCATTGGTGATCGGCGGAGGTTTTTCCGCGAACTCGCAGTTGAGAGAGATGGCAGCGGAGCGGGGCGCGGCCGCCGGAATCGATGTGCGCATCCCGCCCATTCGCTATTGCACAGACAATGGCGCGATGATCGCGGCGCTGGGGTCAGCGGTTGCTCGCCGTGGAGTGGCGCCGAGTGCTTTGGGTTACGGCGTTGACTCGTCGATGCCCTTGACTCGCGTGGTTGCCTGACTCAATGTCCCGTCGCAGGCACGTCCCCGTGTGGGGAGCGGTGGCGGCATTGGTCGCCGCGGGGCTGATCGCGACATTCGCTCTCACCTCTGCGGGCAGTGGTCCGGGCGGGACGCGCTCAGCGACGAGCGACACTTCCGGGGTGGCTCCGTCGCCTGAGCCGTTTCCGCAGGTGACGGCCGATGCCGGAGATTGGTTGGCATCGTTTCCTGACGTTCAGGTGACGCACCGCCTCGCCTGGGGGCCCACTCTTGAGCAGTGGGCAGCCGCGCAGGCCGATGCGAGATCCATGAGTCTTGAGGATGCCGCGGGCCAGGTCATTGTGGCCGCATGGAACAGTACGGATGCCGAGGGGGCCGCTGCGTTGGTGAGCGACCTCAATCTGGGTGGTGTCATTCTGATGGGTGGCGCAATCGACACCGCAACTCAAGTGAGCGCGCTCACTGACAAAATCCACGCAGCGGGCGGCGACCGCGATTGGGGCACCATAATCGGTGTCGATGAAGAGGGTGGCAGTGTCGCTCGCCTGGGGGGTGTGATTCCCACCATGCCCGGCTTCATGTCGGCAGGCGCGGCGAGTGACAAGGAGTCGGTGACCGACGCCTATGCGGGACAGGGCGCCGACTTACAGAGCCTGGGTTTCACCACTGACTACGCGCCCGTCGCCGACGTCACAGCTGGTCTGAGCGACCCGACCATCCGCTCACGTTCGGCAGGAAGCAACCCGGAGCGCGTCGCCGCGACCGTCGATGCTGCCGTCGCCGGCTACGTCTCGAGCGGCATCGTTCCGGTCATCAAGCACTTCCCCGGCCATGGTTCTGTCGATGTCGACTCTCATCAAGGTCTTCCCGTGCAAAAGAAGACGCTCGCGCAGCTGGAGACTACGGACATCGTCCCCTTCCGTGATGCCGTCGACGCGGGAGTGCCTGGGGTGATGATGGCCCACCTGGTGGTGTCTGAGTGGGGCGGCGAGGCCGCATCGGTGAACCCGAACGCTTATGAGTATCTGCGCGATGAGTTGGGATTCACCGGCCTAGCCATGACCGATGCGCTCAACATGGCTGCATTGCAGAGCAACCATTCACCGGGCGAAGCAGCAGTCGCTGCGCTTGCCGCGGGTGCGGACGTGCTGCTCCTGCCTCCCGACCCGCGCGCTGCGCGAGATGCGATTGTTGCGGCGGTGACGTCAGGCGATGTCCCGCGCGCGCGCCTGGACAGTGCTGTGGCTCGGATGATTGTGGCGGGGCGCTGGCAAGAGCGGCTGGCGAGTGAGGCCGAGGCACGCAACGCGGAGGCTCCCGAGACGTATGCCCGTGACTTGACGGTGGCTGGTGCAACGGTGGCGGCGGAGTCCTGCACGGCACCGTGGATCGGCGACAGCGTGAGGGTGGTGGGCGGCACCGAGAGTGACCGGGCACACCTCACTGCTGCCTTGAGTGAACGCGGGGTCACTGTGGCCGGGTCCGGTACCTCGATTGGATTGCTGGGCGGAGACTCGTCGGCGCTCAACGCCGACATCGTGGTGGCGCTCGCCGGGCCGTGGGGCCTGCAGTCCTCGACCGCAACAACCTATGTCGGTATCTACGGCCGGTCGAGTGAGGCCTTTGCGGGCTTGGTGGACGTGCTGACCGGGTCCGCACCCCCTGGGGGGCAGTGGCCGGTGAGCCTTGAGTTGCCTTACGACACCTGCGAATAGGTCTGCCTGAGGGCCAAGCCCCGCACTGGGCCGGCTAGGCAGCGCCTTCTGCCTTCAATGGTTCTAAGTGTGCGTGCGCAGCAGTCCGCACTGCGTGAGCGAGGGCTGCAAGAGTGGCTGAGTGCGTGCGCCACTGTTGCCAGTACAGAGTGACGGTGATGTCAGGCCCACCGAGGGAGATGAGTTCATGGCCTTCGCGTTGCACCGCTGGAAGAAGCCCCCAGCCAAGCCCGAGGGCGATCGCTTGTGCGAACTCGGTCGATGACGGGACGAGGTGGCGAGGTGTGTCCGTGGGGTTCAGTCCCAGAGCCGCGAGGTAGCGGTTCTGAATGACGTCTTTGCTATCGAAGTCGACTGCGGGTGCCGCGGAGATTGCTTGCGGGGTGGGGCCATCGGGAAACCAGCGGCGTGCGAACTCTGGGGCTGCGACGGCCTGATAGCGCAGGCTCCCGAGGGGCGTGACTGAGCATCCGGGGACCGGTTCGGCATCGGTGGTGACGGCGGCTGCGACGGTGCCGTCTGCGAGGAGGTGTGATGTGTGTCCCTCGTCCTCGCGGTGGAGTTCAAGCAAGATTCCGCGCTCCGCGGCCTCGGCGCAAAGAGTGGGAAGTATCCATGCGGCAAGTGAGTCCGCATTGACGGCAAGCGGCATTGGCGTCGACGTGTCATCCAGGCCGATGCTGTGGGCAAGGTCAGCGTCGAGGTGGGCGACTTGCCGTGCGTAGCGGATGATGCGGTCCCCAGCCGCTGTCGAGCGCACGGGCCGGGAGCGTACCAAGAGGACTTGTCCGGTCAATCGTTCGAGGGTCGCGAGGCGCTGGCTCACCGCGGATTGGGTCAGGTGGAGCTTTCGTGCCGCGGCATCGAGCGTTCCTTCCTCGACGGCCGCAGCGAGGGTGAGCGCGAGATCTACCGGAACTTTCATACAGTCAGGCTAATGGAAGTGAAGAAACTCTTGGTGGTGCTTCATGTGTGGCGCGGCTAGCGTCACCAGCATGACTTTCTTTGTAGGCCTGGGTTTGGGCCTCTCCCTCATCGCTGCCGTTGGCGCACAAAACGTCTTTGTTCTCCGTCAAGGCATCCGCCGTGAGCACGTGGTGGCAGTTGTGCTGGTGTGTGCGCTCTCCGATGCCGTGCTGATCGCGGCCGGCACAGCGGGCCTGGGTGCGATCATCGGTGCACATTCATGGATTGAGACGGTCGCCCGCATCGGCGGAGCGGTGTTCCTCGCGACGTATGCCGTCATGGCTGCCATGCGCGCGATGAAGGGCCCCGACAACGGACTCGATGTATCTACGGCGCCGAGTGCGGGCCCCACGATCTGGGCCGTGGCGCTGACGACGTTTGCGATCACGTGGCTCAACCCACACGTGTATCTCGACACCGTGGTGTTGCTGGGAACTGTCGCGGCGACCTATGGGGCCGAGAAGTGGCTCTTTGCCTTCGGGGCGATGACCGGCTCCCTCCTGTGGTTCACAGTGCTGGGATATGGAGCACGGCTCCTGTCCGGGGTGCTCGCGAGCCCGCGGGCCTGGGTCATTGTCGACTGGCTCGTGGCCGCGATGATGGCGCTTCTGGCAGTCCTGCTCATCCTTGGGCTCTGAGTATTGTGGGCTCTACGCTGTCACTATGGCCACTCTCTCCGACGCTGACGTCGTTCACCTTCGCGAGCGCTACGCCGCTGGGGAGCGTCAGGTGGACCTCGCTCGTGACTTCCAGATCGCGCAAACGACGGTCTCGGCGTTGGTGTCTGGGCGGATCCGCGCCGCCGCAGGTGGACCTCTTGCCACGCCGCAGCGCGCGCGGGCGCCGCGAAGCAAGCAGGGCGCGGCCAAGAAGCGCACCCGCATCACCGATGCTGTCGTGGCCGAAGTGAAGGAACGTGTCGCTGCTGGGGAGTCTCGAGTGGCTGTGGCCCAGGGGCTTGGTATCTCGAAAGCCAGCGTGGATTCGATTATGTCCGGCAGGCGTGGAGGTGCATCCGCAAGCCGCAGATCGGGCTCTCTGGACTCTGAGACGCGGGAGCGCATTCGTGCGGCGCATGCAGCAGGCACGTCACAGTCGGCGATCGCCCGCGACATCGGCACGAGTCAACAGATGGTGAGTAAGGTGCTCAGAACGACCGAGGGCTCGGCAGAGTCGTAACGCGCCTACAGGGGCTCTGCAATGACCGCGAGCCGCTTCCCCTGCGCGCGTGTCAACACGAGCGTCAGGCGCTCAGACCCGCGCAGTTTGAGTTTGGGGCGTAACTGCTCTGGGGTGATGTCAACGCCGCGCTTCTTGATGTCGACCGTGCCAACATTGCGAGCCGCCAACGCCGTCGCGATTGCTTTGGCATGCAGAGGCACCGTCTCGAGAATCCGATAGCCGCGCATGAACGCCGACTCGATCACGGCATCGGCCGTCAGATACGCGATTGACTCGTCAATGAGGTGAGCACCCGTCGCCTCCGCGACTTGGCCGATGAGCCCGGCACGAATCACGGCTCCGTCGGGTTCATAGAGGTACTCGCCCAGGGTCCCGGCATCGGCCCGATGTGTATCGCCGGTGAGGCGATGGGCCTGGCCGTCACGGATCACGAGAGCCGCGTGTCCTGGCTCGGAGGTAAGCGGGCCGCACCACAGTGCCGCCTCGACGACACTGCCGTTGACGCTCACCCATTCGGCTTCCACGCCGGAGGGAATTGCCTCGTGGGGGATCGCCGGGCCCACCTTGACCCCGAGGGCCTGGTGCACCTCCCGCAGCGCCAAGACGTCATCAAGGGCGGGGGAGTAGTCGCGAGGGTCATGACGCCGGCCACGGGCATTGCGGCGTGCAGGATCCGCGAAGAAGCCGTCAACGTCCAGATGCGCGGCGACCTGCATGGAGTCGGCGTGCACCACCTGTGAATCCGGCCAATGCCGCAGGTTGTGATCGGCCAGCAGAGCGGTGGCCTCATCGAGCTCGACAGCCGTCACTGAGATTCCCAGCGCACTCAGCGCCATCGCATCAGCGCCGATGCCGCACGTCAAGTCTGCAACGCGAGTGATCCCGGCATCGCGAAAACGGGCACCATGACGAGCCGCCACCTCAAGCCTTGTCGCTTGCTCGAGGCCGGCCTGTGTGAAGAGCATTCCTGCGGCGAAATCGCCAAACTTTGCCGAGGCATCGGCTCTCAGACGCGACTGCGTTAAAACGGCCGCGACAAGATCCGCGTCGACGCCCTGCTCCCGCATTGACGTGCCCAAGGCCAATGAGCGCTGCTCGTCATATTGAGGCAACGCGTCCACGAGTGCCAGGCCATCTGGGGTGGTCAGCATGCGTGCGGTGGCGGCATCCATGAGGTGAGTCTTTCACGGTGCGTGAACATCGGTGCCCATAGTTAGCACTCGGGGGGTGTGAGTGCTAAATTAGTGCGTGCTCCAGCAATGGAGCCCGTAGGTCCATAAGTCAACTCTGACCCCCGCGACGGCAGGGTAGACGCCAAGGACTGCGGCACACATCTGTCAAGGATTATGGAAGGTGAGGTCCGCTGTGTCGGTCTCTATCAAGCCTCTTGAGGACAAGGTCGTGGTGAAGCCCTCTGCCGCCGAGCAGACCACCGCGTCCGGACTCGTTATTCCCGATGCTGCCAAGGAGAAGCCCCAGGAGGGTGAAATCTTGGCAGTCGGCCAGGGTCGTTTCGACGACAACGGCAACCGCATCCCGCTGGACGTCGCGGTCGGTGACAAGGTCATCTACAGCAAGTACGGCGGCACCGAGGTGAAATATGGCGGCGAAGAGCTGCTGATTCTCTCGGCGCGTGATCTCCTCGGCGTGGTGCAGTAAGCACCTCTCACACCGAGAAAAGTAAGGCCCCGGACGACAATGTCGTCCGGGGCCTTCTTTGTTCGGGCGCTCGCAAGGGGGGCTAGCGGCGGCTCCGAACAGCTATCAGCATAGGGCCTAACTTGCCCGCTGCAAGCGGTTCACCAGCATTGAGTGGCGTTCGTCTTCACTGACTCCACCCCAGACTCCGAACGGCTCGCGAGCATCCATAGAGCGCTCGCGGCACATGTCCAAGACAGGGCACGTTTCGCAATAGGCCTTAGCGGCTTCAGCGCGGCGGCGCCTCGCTGCGCCACGTTCCCCCTCGGGGTGGAAAAAGAGATCGGGGTCTGCCTCGCGGCAAGCTCCGCTGTACTGCCACTCCCACTGGTCCTGCGTTGGTGCCGGGAGTTTCGCGACTGTACTCATGGCGCTCCTTACATCGTGTCGGGCTGACGCACCGCGACCCACCATTGCGTCACGGGCTGTGTGTAATTGTTCGCTCCTCAGCGTTATCGACTCCAACCGCCGATAACCAGGTGAAACGTTGCCATCTCTCCTATTTGTACTCTCTCATTTGCGCCTTGGCTACCCCCAATTCTGTGAACTCTGAGCGAACTTTGAAGTGTTCGCTCCCGACACCGCGACGCAATACACTTGCGCAATGGCGCCAGTTGAGAACAATCCCTTCAGTTTCACCGGTCTGACCTACGACGACGTCCTCCTCCTGCCCGGGCAAAGCGACGTCATCCCCTCCGAGGTCAACACCACCACCCGCCTCACGCGCGGCATCTCACTCGAGATTCCCCTGCTGAGCGCGGCCATGGACACCGTGACCGAAGCCCGTATGGCCATTGCTATGGCACGTCAGGGTGGCATCGGTGTTCTGCACCGCAACTTGTCGATCGCCGACCAAGCGCACCAGGTGGAGATCGTCAAGCGCTCCGAATCCGGCATGATCACCGACCCCGTCACCGTGGGGCCCGAGGCGACACTCACTGAACTCGATGCCCTCTGTGGCAAGTACCGAGTCTCCGGGTTGCCCGTTGTTGACGAAGACCGCCGTCTCCTGGGCATCATCACCAACCGCGACCTCCGCTTTGTGGACCACGACGCCTACGACGGACTCAAGGTCCGCGAAGCCATGACGCCCATGCCCCTCGTCACCGCGCACGAAGGCATCTCCAACTCCGAGGCTGCTGAACTGCTCGCGCAGCACAAGGTCGAGAAGCTTCCCCTCGTCGACGAGGCAGGCCGCCTCACCGGACTGATTACAGTCAAGGACTTCGTCAAGACGGAGCGCTATCCCAAGGCCACCAAGGATGAGCAGGGGCGCCTTCGCGTGGCTGCCGCCGTGGGCTTCTACGGCGACGCCTGGGAGCGTGCTACCGCGCTGGTCGAGGCCGGCGTGGATGCGCTCGTTGTCGACACCGCTCACGGTCACGCACAAGCGATGATCGACATGATCTCCCGGCTCAAGTCCGACCCGACCACCAGCCACGTGCAGGTCATCGGCGGCAATGTCGCGACCCGTGAGGGCGCACAGGCACTGGTCGACGCAGGCGTGGACGCCGTCAAGGTAGGCGTTGGACCGGGTTCGATCTGTACCACGCGAGTGGTCGCAGGTGTCGGTGTCCCGCAGGTGACAGCAGTGTGGGAGGCATACCAAGCAGCGGGCCCCGCGGGCGTTCCCGTGATCGCCGACGGCGGACTCCAGTACTCGGGTGACATCGCCAAGGCACTAGTTGCCGGGGCGGAGTCAGTGATGATCGGTTCGTTGTTTGCTGGCTGCGCCGAGGCGCCTGGCGACCTCGTGCTCGTCGGCGGCAAGCAGTACAAGATGTACCGCGGAATGGGCTCCATGGGGGCCATGGCATCGCGAGGCCGAGTCTCGTACTCCAAGGACCGCTACTTCCAGTCGGACGCCCCGAGCGACGACGACATCATTCCCGAGGGCATTGAGGGCCGCGTGCCGTTCAAGGGATCGCTCCACGATGTTGCACGTCAGTTGGTGGGTGGCCTTGGGCAGTCGATGTTCTACGTCGGTGCACGCACAGTCGACGAGTTGCGTTCGCGCGGCAAGTTTGTGCGAATCACCCCGGCCGGCCTCAAGGAATCTCACCCCCACGACATCCAGATGACGGTCGAGGCGCCCAACTACACCGGGCGTTGATGACAACAGCCTGAGACATCGTGGAGATCACCTGGCAGTTGCTTGCGCTCCTGGCGCTCGTCGCGTTAGTAGCCGGGTGTCTCGACACGCTCGCTGGTGGCGGCGGGTTGATTACGGTGCCCGCGCTGCTGCTGGCAGGTGTACCGCCACTGCAGGCGTTGGGCACTAACAAACTTCAAAGTTCCGCAGGAACGTTCATGGCAACCACGCAGGTGATCAAACGCCATGGGGTGAAGTGGGTCGATGTCAGACGGCCGATGCTGTGGGCGTTCGGCGGCTCGGCAGTGGGATCGGTCGTGATTCAGTTCGTATCGACCGATGCGTTGGAGATCGTGATCCCCGTGGTCCTCGCGATCATCGCGGCGTACTTCTTGTTTGTGCCAAAGTCTCACGAGCCTCCCGCTCATACCCGCATCGGTGCGAAGGCGTATCGTCGGACCGTGGTCCCGGCCATCGGCGCCTATGACGGGGCCTTCGGTCCCGGCACTGGTTCCCTGTTTGCGCTCTCTGGAGTGGCGTTGCGGGCGCTGCCCCTGAGGCGCTCCACAGCCACTGCCAAGACGCTGAACTTCGCCACCAACTTTGCTTCGCTGCTGGTGTTCGCAGTTGCTGGCCAAATGGTGTGGATCGTCGGCGGGGTCATGGTCGTGGGTCAACTCATTGGCGCCTACATCGGGTCGCACTTGCTCTTGCGTGTCTCGCCGATAGTCCTTCGAGTCCTCATCGTGGTCGTGTCCCTCACGATGCTGTGGAACGTGCTCGCGAACTGATCTAGCCCTCGCTGCGACCCCACCGCGCTCACTGCGACCCCATCGCCATCACTTTGAACCAAAGAATGCCGTGGCACGCCGATGGCAGCACGCCGAGCAGCCGTCATATGCGGCGTGTTGGTGTCACCTTTGGTTCAAAGTGTCGGGGAAGGGTGAGGGGTTTATGGGTAGAGGCCGCGAAGCTTGTGAGCTTCGAGCACTCGGCTCACCGACAGCGCTGTGGCTGCCTCGCGGTACGTCAACGAATGTGCGCCCGCGTAATCGGCGACATCGCGCCAGCCACGCGTCATCCGCTCCTCGAGGCGGTCACGGACCTCAGCCTCACGCCACTGGTATGCCTGGTTCGACTGCACCCATTCAAAGTAGGAGACGATGACACCGCCAGCGTTGGCCAAGATGTCAGGGACAATCGTGACGCCTCGTGTCGTCAGGATCTCGTCAGCCGCTTGGGTAGTCGGACCGTTCGCACCTTCGACAACGATCGACGCTTGAACGTCGTGAGCATTGTGTTCCGTCAGCACCCCTTCAATAGCCGCTGGCACCAAGACATCGACATCGAGCGTCAACAGATCCGCGGGGGCGAGAGGTTCTGCGCCGTCGAAGCCTGACACAGTGCCCTCACGGTCCACGTGCGCACTGAGCCGCGAGATATCAAGGCCGTCCGGAGCGAACACGGCGCCATCCACATCGGACACGGCCTTGACGCTCACGCCCGCCTCATTCAACAGACGCGCTGCATCGCGGCCCACCTTTCCGAAACCCTGAACTGCCGCGCTGGCCTTGCTTGCCTCCATACCGGTGCTTGACAGCGCCATGAGCGCCACGTGTGCAACGCCGCGGGATGTTGCGGTGGCGCGACCAAGGGAACCACCGAGGGAAATGGGCTTACCTGTGACCACTCCCGGAACGGTGTACCCCTTGGTAGTGGAGTAGGTGTCCATGATCCAGGCCATGGTGCGCTCATCCGTGCCGATGTCGGGGGCTGGGATATCCATATCGGGGCCGATGATGGGCAGGATCTCGGACGTATAGCGGCGAGTCACGCGCTCCAATTCACCATCAGAGTGGTCGCGGGGTTCGATAGCGATTCCACCCTTAGCGCCGCCATACGGCACGTCAACGAGCGCGCACTTCCACGACATCCACATGGCGAGAGCCCGGACTTCGTCCAGGTCGACCGCCGTGGAGTACCGCAGACCACCTTTGGCTGGTCCGCGAGACAGATTGTGTTGCACGCGATAGCCGGAGTACACCGCAGTGGTGCCGTCATCTCGGCGCAAAGGAACTGCGACCTGAAGTTCACGCCGCGGCATCGCTAGCATCTCGTGCAGACCTGGGGGACATTTCAAGTGAGCGACGGCCGCAGCCAATTGAGCTTGCGCATCGTCTAGGGGACCACCTGTAGGGATGGGGTCTGCACTGCTAATCGCGGTCATGCACGCCTCCTCGTTGAGTCACTTCGACTCTAACGTGCAGCACGGGTGCGTGCGGAACCCGACTCAGGTCGCGGCGACTGGCCATTCAGGTTGAGGGAGATCTTCCGTGCGGCCCTTAGACCGGAGCCAGGCGGCAAAATCGGTGGCCCAGACACGGTGCGCTTCTACCTGTTGCCCCTGGAGATCAGCGACCTCGACGGTAGCGAGCGCGGTGTGCGCCTTTGCCATGGCGGGTAAGAGATCAAGGGTGGCCGCGACATCGGCATCCGCTGCATGCAGGTCGTCAGCAACCACAGAAACCCCATAGTGCTCGCACATATTGATGAGTTTGCGAGGCCCGCGGCGGTAGCGATCCAAGTGACGGTCAAGCACGAGGGGGTCAACGACGGGTCCCACCGTGCCACTGGGCAGACGGGAGGCGAGTGAGGCCAGCCCGTGGCGGGCCAACTCGTTCTCCACGATGGTGAGGTCATATTGGGCGTTGAACGCGACCACAGGAAACCCCGCCGCCATCGCGGAGGCGAGGACCGAGGCGATCTCTTCCAAAGCATCGGCTGGGCTGACGCCGTTTTCCCGGGCGTAAGCGGTGGTGATGCCGTGAACCTCGGTGGCGCGTTCAGGAATGTCGATACCCGGATCGATCAGCCATGTCCGTGTGGTGGTCTCCTCGCCCGTTCGGGTGAGGATGGCGGCGGTCACGATCCGATCCTTGGACGTCGACACTCCCGTCGTTTCAGTGTCAAAGCCCACCAAGGTCTCGTCTAACCAACTCATGGGGACACTCTGCCACGAGCAACAGACATCGACCGCCCGATCAGCCCCTACGGCGTCGCGTAGTCGCCGATGTGGGCGTCCAAGATCCACCACAGGTCTTCTGAGCGCGACGCACTGTCAACAAATTGATCGTCAGTGATGAGCATCCACAAGTTCTCGCCAGCCCCCTCATTCCAGGTGGAGTCCAGCGCGAGCCAATCGCCGTCAATGTTGACCTTGTTCCACGCGTGCCGCCCGCCGGCATCCACAGTGCCCGTGACATAGCGGACATCAAGCCCCGCCTCCCACGCCATCACCGTGTACGCCATGGAGAAGCTTGCGCACACCACTGCGTCGGTGTCGAAAACACCGTTGGCTTCCCATGCGTGCCGAAGGTCGTTGGCGTCCTTGAACTCGTCCCACGTCATTGCTTGGGCCGAGGATTCGAACTGGACCGCGAGGTCGAGGGTGTTGTAGTCGTAATCCACCTTGTCTGCAATCCAGTTGTTGATTGCGATGGCAGATTCGCGATCGGAAGCCCCGTCCGGCACAGCGGCGGCGACTGCCTCCTTGACATCGGCCGCGAGGTCCGCTTGATGCTCCTGATACACCCCGTCTTCGTACGAGTAGTCGACGTAGAGGATGGACTCTGAAGCGCTGAACGCATCGGCGTATGCATAAGGGTTCTGAGATGCGGCTTCGTCCACGGCGTCCCATAGGTCAGGGAGTCCTGGCTGATCCGTCCACCCGCTGATGTCAATCGCTTCGGTTCGGGCCAGCAGGTGTGCGGCGACGAACTCAACGAATGGGTGTGAGCCCGGCTGCATGGGGTAGTCGACCGCGGGCGCTATCTTCTTGACTTCTGCTTCCGGGAGTTCAAAAATCTGCACCGTCGTTTCGGTGGCGCCTGTCGGGGGTGCTTGCGCGATTGAGTACGCGTTGAAGTCCTCGATGAACTCGATGGCGCTACTCGTGGAGTCCGCTTTGATATTGACCGGTGTGCCCAGACGGGACCCGGACGCGAAGAGGCCTACTTGGAACCATGTCTCACCGTCGCGCTCGTCCGGATCGCTGAGCGTGGCGCTACCGAGCAAAGCGGTGGTGTCGGTGGAGTCTCCGCTGAGTAGCGAGATTGGCACGGTGGTGGGGACGTCTTCGACAGTCGCGAAGTCTGGGCCGAGGAGTTCCTCGCCAGTCTTGTTGTCGGGATAGGCCTCATCCCAGGCGTTGTAGGCAAAGCTGTACGGAAGGTCGGCCGCGATGTCCGAGGCATCGGTGGCGCCGAGCGCTGAACCCCACCAATCCGTGGAACCGTCGTCAGCATTCATCAAGGCGACAACCGCATACTCGAACTCGACGTAGGGATCGCTTTGGGCATCGTCGGTGTCTGCGTCATCGTCGGTGTGAATCGCTAACTGCATTGACTCGTTCTGGTTGCGATAAAAGTAGTAGAGATCATCGGTCAGTACATCGGACCCAAACGACTCAGAGGCGCGCCACCAGTTCTCGAAGGACGCACCTACCACCTCGTACTGGCGTTGCAGGAAGTTGCCGTCCTCGTCGTGCTGAGCCCACGTCTTGATGACGGCGTAACTCTTGGCGCCGTCGATGGGCTCCCAGTCGGCCCGCAAGGTTCCGGGCGAATCCGGATCTACAGACCAGGCAACGCGCGGGGTGTCGAGGTGGTGGGTGAAGTTGAATTGGGACACGATGGGCGCGTCGAGCGGCTCGGCGTTTTCGTCAACGTGGCGTACCAGGAAGTAGTTGTCCCTCAAACCCCAGCCTTCACATTCTGCGCTGAGCGGCTCTGACCCTGGAACGAGTTCCGTGTAGTTGTCCCGGATCTGGAACACCTCAGTTGGCGTCTCGATGCCGGCCGCTTCACGGTAGTCCGCGCTGTATTGCGCAGCGATGGTCGGGCACTCGACGGCGTCGATTTCCCACCCCTCACCTTCCGGTGAGTTTGTGACGCGGAGGTTGACCCTCTTGGTCAGGGCGGCATCCGCGTAGAGTTCGAAACCCCAGTTGGTTGCGTAGGGCAAAGGCACGTTTGCGCCGGCCGGGGCTTCGGCACGCCGCACGGTTGCGGGGAAGTGAATGGTGGCTGAGCGGTCCTCAATGCCAGTGATGGGGGTGGTGTAGAGATACCCAGTGTCCGCTTGTTCGCAGACGGGTTCCGCGATGGTCGCATCGGCAAACGCGGCCTGCTCGATGAGGGGGACGTCTTCCGTTCCGCACAGGGGTAGTCCCGAGGTGCCTTGGTTGTCGCCGCCGGCGAGACCGCCTCCGTTGCCGAAGTCGTTTGCGTTGTACCAAATGATGCCGGTGGCAGCGAGAAGTAGCACCATCGCTCCACTCACGGAGCTCACGATGATGGCGGTGCGGCGTTTGTGGGGCTTGAGCGAAGCCGATGTTGGGGGCACCTGGGGTGCGGCCTGGTGGGACGCTGGCTGTGGCTGTGGCTGTGGCTGTGGCTGTGGCTGTGGCTGTGGCTGTGGCTGCGGCGGTGCGGCGGTGTGCGGATTGTGGGTGTGGCCAGTCCATTGTTGACCGTCCCAGTAGCGCAGCACTCCAGTGTGCGGTGCGTACGGGTCGTTGTACCAGCCTGCGGGCGTGGGCGCGTTCATGATGTTCCCCCTGTGAAGTCTTTCCGACGGTGGTGCGGCACCGATGGCTATACCGTAGCGAACCTTGGGTGATGTGGTGAGCGCGTCTGTGCCTGCAGGTTTATCCGTGCGGGCGATAGGGTGGGGTGGTGAGCAACGAGATCGAGATTGGCCGCGGCAAACGCGGTCGCCGCGCCTTTTCCTTTGATGACATCGCTGTGGTGCCTTCGCGCCGTACGCGCGACCCTAGGCAGGTGTCGCTGAACTGGCAGATCGATGCCTTCCAGTTCGAGATTCCTGTGATTGCGGCGCCGATGGACTCCGTCATGAGTCCGGCGACTGCGATTGCGCTTGGGCGGCTTGGTGGTCTGGGTGTGCTCGATCTTGAAGGGCTGTGGACTCGCTACGAGGACCCGACGTCGCTGCTGAACGAGATTGCCCAGCTTGATGGGGCCGCGGCCACTGCGCGCATGCAGGAGATCTACCGCGAGCCCATCAAGGATGAACTCATCACGGAGCGCCTGCGTGAGATCCGTGCGGCCGACGTCACTGTGGCGGGCGCGTTGAGCCCGCAACGTACTCAGGAACACTACGAGACGGTGCTGAAGGCTGGCGTGGACTTGTTCGTGATTCGTGGCACCACGGTGTCTGCGGAGCACGTGTCTGAACACGTGGAGCCGCTGAACCTCAAGAAGTTCATCTATGACCTCGATGTTCCCGTGATTGTGGGCGGTGCTGCCACCTACCAGGCGGGTCTGCACTTGATGCGCACTGGCGCTGCGGGCGTCCTGGTCGGATTCGGTGGCGGGTCTGCTCAGCGCACGCGCAACACTTTGGGTATTCACGCTCCCATGGCGACTGCGATCTCGGACGTTGCTGCTGCGCGGCGTGACTATCTGGACGAGTCCGGTGGGCGCTATGTGCACGTGATTGCTGATGGTGGCTTGGGCCGTGCGGGTGACATCGTGAAGGCCATCGCGTGTGGAGCCGATGCTGTGATGTTGGGTTCCGCGCTCGCGCGTTCGTCGGAGGCGCCAGGCGGTGGATTCCACTGGGGCCAGGAGGCTTACCACTCGGAGCTGCCGCGAGGTGCTCGCGTTGAGGTGGGGACCGGGGGCACGCTAGAAGAGATCTTGTCGGGCCCGGCGCAGTCCGCGGACGGCAGCACGAACATTATGGGTGCGCTCCGGCGCTCCATGGCGACCACGGGATACTCAGATCTCAAGGAGTTCCAGCGCGTCGACGTCGTCGTGTCGCCATACGATCCCGCATAGAGGTCACGGTGTTCGCACCTGCGAACGACAGTGAGTAGTCATCACACATGAGGGGAAGGTCAGATGATCGTCACGAGTGAAATGCGCACAACGGTCGTGGTGGCCGGTATCGCCGCCATGATTCTTGCCGGATGTTCGTCGAATGGGTCCAGCGACGCGAACGTCGCGGAGGTCGAGGACTCGGCGCTCGCGGACTATGTCGCATCCGAAGAAGCAACTGTTCCGGGATTGCTCGAGGATTTCGACGGGCTCTACACAGACATCAACATCGCCGCAGTGCCGCCCAGCACTGTCGAGTATGTCTACTACTACGCGGAGCCCATTGACCCCGATGCGGCTGTGGAGTACTTCGACGGAGCCATCGGCGAGATTCAAGACCTTTGCGATACGCAGGTGTTTCCCGGCATGGAAGCGGCCGGCATCGTCGATCCTGCCGTGACCTACATCTACTTCGATTCTGAAGGCACAGAACTGTGGGAGCACACCTTCACATCGTCGTGACGCTCGCCCGGTCAATCGTGCCCGTAGCGCGGGGTTAGGGTGAAGAGTCCGCGGTATTTTCGTGAGGCATGTCCGCTTTGCGGAATCTTCCCCCGCGGAGGATGGATGACTCTGATGAAGGCTCTACGATTTGAAGCATGGCACAACCCTCCTGTGCTCAAGGACATTGAGCGGCCCACTCCTGGCCCCGGTGAAGTCTTATTGAAGGTGGCTGGCGCAGGGGCGTGCCATTCAGACGTTTCCGTTTTTCAGGATTATGACGACGCGCTGCCGACTGCAAAACTCATGGCACCGGAGTACACGCTGGGGCACGAGAGCTCCGGTTGGGTCGAGGAAGTTGGCGAAGGCGTCCTCGGTGTCAATCGGGGCGAGGCATACCTTGTCTATGGCCCGATTGGGTGCGGCATGTGCGCCGCCTGTTCGCGCGGCCAGGACACCTACTGTGAGAACCAGTACACCAATCCGTATGCTGCGATCGGGCTCGGACGCGATGGTGGTATGGCGGAGTACATGGTGGTTCCTGCACGCAATCTGGTCGCGCTCGGCGACGCCGACCCCATTGCTGCTGCGCCACTGGCTGATGCTGGGCTGACGCCCTATCACGCGATCAAGAATGCGGCTCCTCACCTGGTGGGTGGCGGTCGCTACGCGCTCGTGATTGGACTCGGTGGCTTGGGTCAGGTTGCCGTTCAGATCCTCAAGGCGATCACTGGTGCCACGGTCATCGCCACGGACATGAAGGAAGATGCGATGGCGGCGGCCGAGGCCAACGGCGCTGTCACGGTGGCTGGCGGTGAGGGTCAGGCTGAGCGCATTCGCGAGATTACTGGCGGGACCGGCGTCAATGCGGTCTTTGACTTCGTCGGCATCACCTCCACCATCGAGTTAGCGCGCGCAGTAGTCGCCATTCAGGGTTCGGTGACCGTTGCGGGTATCGCCAATGGCTCGGTGGAGTGGAACTTCTTCACCACCCCCTACGAGTCGATCCTGACCAACACGTATTGGGGAACCATCGAGGACCTCCACGAGGTAGCGATGCTCTACCGCGATGGCCACATCACCATGGACATCACGACTTTCACCATGGACGAGGCCCTGACCGCCTACGAGAAGCTCATCAACCAGGAGATCCTGGGCCGCGCGGTCGTTGTGCCGCACTCCTAGGAGCGTTTCTCGCGACTACGTGACGGAGGGCCGATGTGACTACCCGCGCATCGGCCCTCCGTCACGTCTGTCGTCGTGCTCGACGTGGACGACTACTCGTTGTCTCCTCCAGTGTCCTGTGTGCCGGCCATAGCCTCGCGGGTCTCAGCCCCGGCATCGGGCCACACCCAGTTCGCTACCTCCGGAAGATCTGCGCCGTGAACGCGCGCATAGCGGCGCGCCGCCAAACGCTGGTCTGAGAGCCGTTGACGCAGTAGCGCCGCCCGCGTCCCTAGGCCCGGGACTCGGTCGATGACGTCCATCACCAAGTGGAACCGGTCGATGTCGTTGAGCATCGCCATATCAAAGGGCGTCGTGGTGGTGCCCTCCTCCTTGAAGCCACGGACGTGCAGATTTTCGTGACCGGTGCGGCGGTAAGTGAGGCGGTGGATGAGCCACGGGTAGCCGTGATAGTTGAAGATGATGGGCTTGTCCGTGGTGAAGAGTTGATCGAAGGCTTGGTCGCTCATGCCGTGCGGGTGCTCGCCTTCCGGTTGGAGACGCATGAGGTCGACGACGTTGATCATGCGAACTTTCAGGTCGGGAAGTTCGTGACGAATGATGTCGATGGCCGCAAGAATCTCTAGCGTCGGCACGTCCCCTGCCGCGGCCATCACCACGTCGGGTTCTTCGCCTGTCTCGACGTTGGAAGCGAAGTCCCAGATCCCCAGACCGCGTGTGCAGTGGTCCTCTGCCTGCTCCATGGTGAGCCACTGTGGGGCGGGCTGCTTGCCTGCGATCACGACGTTCACGTAGTCCCGGGAACGCAAGCAGTGGTCGTAGGTCGACAGCAACGTGTTGGCGTCGGCGGGGAGGTAGACCCGCACTACTTCGGCCTTCTTGTTCACGACGTGATCGATGAAGCCGGGGTCCTGATGTGAGAAGCCATTGTGGTCTTGGCGCCACACGTGGCTGGACAACAAGTAGTTCAGCGAGGCAATGGGCCGGCGCCAGGGGAGTTCCCGGGAGACCTTGAGCCACTTGGCGTGCTGGTTGAACATCGAGTCGATGATGTGAATGAACGCCTCATACGACGTGAACAGTCCGTGCCGCCCAGTCAGGAGGTAGCCCTCCAACCAGCCCTGGCATTGGTGCTCGGAAAGCATCTCGACAACCTGCCCCGAGGCTGCGGTGTGCGTGCCGTCGTCCTCGCGCTCGCCCTCCCAGACTTTGTCGGTCACCTCGAGCACTGCCTGGAGCCGGTTCGATGCCAGCTCATCGGGGGCGAAGATGCGGAAGTTGTCCATATTGGCTTCCATGACGGCGCGGAGGAACTCGCCGAGTTGACGTGTCGCCTCGACCGGGCCTGAGCCGGGGTTGGGGACGTCGACGGCAAAGTCTCGGAAGTCCGGCATCACCAGATCGCGGAGGACCAGCCCACCGTTGGTTTCGGGGCGTGCTGACATGCGTAGTTCGCCTTCAGGGGCGATAGCCCGAGTGGCGGCATACGGGGCGCCGCCATCGTCGAAGAGGTCGTCGGGATCGTAGGACCGCAGCCAGTCCTCGAGGGTCTGCAGGTGCGCATCTGTGTCGCGCGCATTGGACAGCGGCACTTGGTGAGCGCGCCACGAGCCCTCGGTGACCTCATCATCAATCTCGGGCGGGCACGTCCACCCCTTCGGCGTGCGGAACACGATCATCGGCCATGCGGGGCGCGGCATATCCGGATTGCTCGCCGCCTCCTCCTTGATCGCGGCAATCTCGTCCATGACGTCGTCGACCATCGCCGCAAAGCGGGCGTGAATGGAAGCGTGAGGTTCTTCGTCGAACCCGGCGACAAACATGTGTGGGGTGTGGCCGTAGCCGCGCATCAGCGCCTCAAGCTCGTCATCGCCGATGCGGGCAAGCACCGTGGGGTTGGCGATCTTGTACCCGTTCAGGTGCAGGATCGGCAGCACCACACCATCGGTGGCGGGATTGATGAACTTGTTGGAGTGCCAACTGGTGGCGAGCGGGCCAGTCTCGGCCTCACCATCGCCGACAACGGCCGCCACCAGGAGGTCCGGGTTGTTGAAGGCAGCACCGTACGCATGAGACAGCGAATACCCGAGTTCGCCGCCCTCGTGAATCGAGCCAGGAGTCTCGGGGCCACGTGTGACGGGATTCCACCCGGGAAGGAGAACTGCGTGAACAGTCGCTTGAGGCCTTCCTCATCAGTAGAGATGTGGGGGTAGGTCTCCGTGTACGTGCCGTCGAGGAAGCTCGACGCCACCAAACCGGGACCGCCGTGGCCAGGGCCTGTGACATAGATCGTGGGCTGGTGGCGTGCGCGAATCATGCGGTTCAGGTGTGCGTAGAGGAAGTTCAGGCCGGGCGTGGTGCCCCAGTGCCCCACAAGCCGCGGCTTCACATGGTCGCGGCTCAGCGGCTCACGCAGCAGTGGGTTGTCGAGCAAATAAATTTGGCCAATGGACATGTAGTTCGTGGCACGCCACCACTTGTCGATCGCCTCAATCTCTTGATCTGTTGCTGATTCGGCAGTCCGGGACATCCACGTGCTCATGCTTGCCTCCATGATTGGGGAACACCATCGTCAACAGAATTCCACCTTGGACGCCAACCCGCACGGTGAAAGCCGCGGATCATTCCCGCGGATGATGGCTCACCCCGCAGGGCGTCGTTACAGTGGGTGCGCACGCTCAGTGGAGACCGGCAGAAATGGGGGCGCAGTGTCAGCGCTAGAAATTGACTCCTTGACCAAGTCCTATGGGGAAGTCCGCGCGCTCGACGGTGTGTCGTTCACCGTTCCGGCAGGTGAGATCTTTGGCTTTGTGGGCTCCAACGGAGCAGGCAAAACCACCACAATGCGCATAATCCTGGGCGTCCTCAACGCAGATGCGGGGGCTGTGCGGTGGAACGGGGACAGCATTGATCTGAAAGTACGCCGACGCATCGGCTACATGCCGGAAGAGCGTGGACTCTATCCGCGGATGAAGGTCGGCGAGCAGTTGACTTACCTGGCCCGTCTCCACGGGCTGAGTGCGACGGAAGCGCACCGTGCGACGGAGCACTGGACTGAAGTGCTGGGAGTTGACCACCGCCGCGGAGACGAAGTCGAAAAGCTGTCTCTTGGCAATCAGCAGCGTGTCCAACTGGCCTCCGCCTTGGTCCATGAGCCGGACATTCTTGTACTCGATGAGCCGTTCTCTGGACTTGACCCCGTCGCCGTGCGCGTCATGAGTGAAGTTTTGCGAGGCCAAGCCGATGCCGGGGTCCCCGTGATCTTCTCTTCCCACCAACTCGAACTGGTGGAGCGTATGTGTGACCGGGTGGGCATCGTCAAGGACGGTCGCCTGGTGGCGTTGGGAAGCATCGACGAACTGCGCGCAACCGAGCAACGTCAGTGGCGGCTGTCCGGAACCATGCCAGCAGGCTGGGCCGATGGTCGCATTGCCCAATGGCCCGGAGTCACCGTCGAACCCGACGGCCCCGGTGCGTGGTTGGTTAAAGCCGAACGCGACGATGCCGCCCAAGCCGTCGTGGCATCGGCTCTGTCCGTAGGGGTGGTGAGCGAGTTCACGCCAGTCCGTCCGTCGCTCACTGATCTGTTTGAAGGCGTCGTCAACGAGCAGGAGGTCGCAGCATGATGTGGCTCATCGCCCAGCGTGAATTCCGCACACGCACCTTCGCCAAAGCGAACCTGATCGTGTCCGCCATCACCATCGTGCTCGTGATCGGCGGTGCGTTGATCGCCAAGCCGTTCCTGTCCGAAGAGGAAGACGCCAAACTTGTCGAAGTAGGCCCGGGCGCAGAAACGCTGATCCCCTATCTGGAAGCCGAAGCACAGGCGCGTAACGCCCTTGTGGTCTTCGAGCCCGTCAATGCCACCGACCTTGGTGAGACTCCGGATGAGGATCTGGAACTGCCTGACGGCACCACAGCAATCCTCGTGGGCCCGGCCGCTCAACCAGTGCTGTACCTGGAGGACGCCGACGAAGAAGTGATGTCGATCGCAAGCGACGCTAGCCGAGACATGGTGCTAGACCGGGCTCTGACCGACCTTGGCGGCGATACGGCAGAGGTCAGCGAAGCCATCGCTCAAGCAGTCCCGAGTATCACCATCGTGGGGGACTCAGGAGAATTTGACTCAGGCCAGTTCTTTGCCGGCATGGTGGTGATCCTGCTGCTGTTCTTTGTGCTGATCCAGAGTGCCTCCGTAATCATGATGGGCGTGGTGGAGGAGAAGTCCTCGCGGGTCGTGGAAATTCTTCTGGCCACCGTGAAGCCGGCGACACTGTTGGGTGGCAAGGTCCTGGGAGTGGGGCTGTACTCGCTCGTGCAAGCCGCCACCATGCTGATACCGCTCTTGTTTGCCGGCTGGTACCTGGACCTCTTCACCACGCTCGACATGGAAGCAGGGCCCTTGGTCGCGAACTTTGTGATCTGGTTCCTGCTCGGATTCGCGATCTACACGGTGTTCTTTGGCGGCATCGCGGCTTTGGTGTCGCGGCAGGAGGACATCGGCGCAGTGACGACCCCCATGATGTTCCTCATGATGGTGCCGCTCTACCTGTCGATCTACCTAGTGCCGAACAACCCCGATGGTGTCGCCACCACAGTGTTGACGCAGGTGCCGTTCTTCGCGCCGTTCCTGGTCCCGATGCGCGCCGCCTTCGGCACCATCAGTACCGGGGAGACAGTATTGGCGATCGGAATCTGCCTGGTCACGATCCCGATTCTGACGTGGATTGCAGGCAAGGTTTACGCCGGCGCCGTGCTCAACACGGGCGGGCGAATGAAGTTCCGTGAGGCCTTTGCACGCGGCTGATACACCAGGCATGGATAGTGCAGGTGGGAGCGCGCTCTAACTGAGAGTCTCGGAGAGTTCCAGCCAGCGCTCCTCGAGTTGCGACGTCTCGTCAGCAAAGTCCTTCAGCTGCTTGTTCATCTCGCCCAGCGCCTCGAAGTCGCTCTGGTCGTGATCGGCCATCTTCTTGTGTACCGCGGCCGCATCCCGGTCGAGGCGCTTGATGCGACGCTCCACCGCCGACAGTTCCTTTTCAAGAGCGCGACGCTCGGCGCCAGACACCGAACTCGCACCAGCATCGGCCGCTCCCGAACCAAACGTGCCCACACCACCAGCCCCAGCCCGGCGCTCGCGAGTGAGGTTCACGTACTCGTCAATGCCGCCCGGAAGGTGGCGGAGGCCGCCATCCACAACTGCGTATTGCTGATCCGTGACGCGCTCCAGCAAGTAGCGATCGTGACTGACCACCAACAAGGTGCCGGGCCACGAATCGAGCAGATCTTCCATCGCCGCCAGCACGTCGGTGTCGAGGTCGTTGGTGGGCTCATCCAGCACCAGAACGTTGGGTTCCGTGAGCAGCACCATCAGCAACTGGAGGCGGCGGCGTTGGCCACCGGAGAGGCGTCCCACCTGGGTCTTGAGTTGCGCACTCGTGAAGCCCAGACGCTCCAGCAACTGGGTGGGCGTCATGTCCGAACCATCGGAGAGCTCAATGTAGCGGTAGCGCTTGACCAGCGCCGAGACGCGCTCCTCGGCCACATCGTCCAACTCGGCGAGCTGCTGCGACAACGTCGCGACGCGAACGGTCTTGCCCGTCTTGACTCGGCCCGAGGTCGGCTCAAGATCGCCGGTAATGAGTTTCAGCAACGTCGACTTACCGGCACCATTCGTACCCAGGATGCCCGTGCGCTCACCAGGACCGATGTTCCAATCCACCTCGCTGAGCACCTCACGGGTGCCGCCATCGACAGTGGGGTACGACACCGAGCAGCGGATGAGTTCCACGACATCTTTGCCGAGGCGCGAAGCCGCCATGCGGGCAAGTTGAACCTTGTCGCGCACCGGGGGCACATCAGCAATCAATGTGTTGGCGGCGTCAATACGGAACTTAGGCTTCGACGTCCGGGCAGGAGCACCGCGCTGTAGCCACGCGAGTTCCTTGCGCATCAGGTTCTGGCGCTTGGACTCCGTGGCTGCCGCAATCCGGTCGCGCTCGACGCGTTGCAGCACGTACGCCGCATAGCCGCCCTCGTACTGATCAAGCGTAGCGTCGTGCACTTCCCACGTGTCAGTGGTGACAGCGTCGAGGAACCACCGGTCGTGCGTGACAACGGCAAGGGCGCCACGACCCCTGGCCCAACGGCGATTCAAGTGCTCGGCAAGCCACGCCACGCCATCAACATCGAGGTGGTTCGTCGGCTCGTCCAGAAAGACAACATCGTGTTCGCCCACCAATACGTGCGCGAGAGCGACGCGACGCTGTTGTCCACCAGAGAGGTTCCCCACAATGGCATCGGCCGGTAGGTCCGGCACCAAGCCAGACATGATGTCGCGGACGCGAGGGTCCGATGCCCACTCATGCGTGTCCGCATCGCCCACGATCGCCTCGACAACGGTCAACGACCCATCGACGTGGTCCGACTGGTCCAACACACTCACGGTGGTACCGCGCGACGTGGTGACAAAGCCACCGTGAGGTTCCAGCCGTCCCGCCAAGATCGCCATGAGAGACGACTTACCAGCACCGTTAGCGCCGACAATGCCAATGCGATTGCCGTCTTCCAAACCAATGGTGATGTCGTCAAGCACCGTGCCGGTGCCGAAGTCCAGGTGGACGCCTTGCGCGCCAATGAGATGAGCCACCTGTCAAGGGTAGGTGCCTGCGCGCTGTCTCGGGTGCGCGGGCACCTGCGCCAAGTGCTGGCTGCTACCCAGCGGCAGCAGCAGCGATGGACTGCGTAGCAATTTCACGCTCTTCGTTGGTGGGAATCACCCACACCTGAATGCGCGAGTCATCGGTGCTGATCAGGCGCGCGCCCTTGGAGCGGGTGGTGTTGCGCGTTTCGTCGATCTTGATGCCCAGTTCTTCGAGGCCTGCTAGCGAGCCAGCGCGGACGACGGCGTCGTTCTCTCCTACCCCTGCGGTGAAGGTGATGGCGTCGAGGTGGCCCAACTGTGCGTAGTACTGGCCCACGTAGCCGCGGATGCGCCGGCAGTAGACCTCCATGGCGACAGTGGCCTCGTGGGAGCCGTCTGCGATGGCGGCATTGACGTCGCGCATGTCCGAGAATCCGGTGAGGCCGACCATGCCGGACTTGCGGTTGAGCAGTGTGTCGATGTCGTCGACGCTCATGCCCGCGGTGCGGGCCAGGTGGGTGACGACTGCGGCATCAATGTCGCCGGTCCGGGTGCCCATGACGAGGCCCTCGAGCGGCGTGAGACCCATGGACGTGTCTACGGAGACGCCACCGGCAACGGCGCAGGCCGATGCTCCATTGCCGAGGTGCAACACGATGGTGTTGACGTCCTCGACGGGACGGTCCATGAGCCGCGCGGTCTCGCGGGAGACGTAGGCGTGTGAGGTGCCGTGGAAGCCGTAGCGGCGGACGCCGTAGGTCGCGGCGATGTCGCGGTCGATGGCGTAGGTGTAGGCAGCTTCCGGGAGCGTCGCGTGGAAGGCGGTGTCGAAGATTGCGACGTGGTGAAGGTGCGGGAAGGCCGCTCGTGCGGCAGAGATTCCCGCGAGGTTCGCAGGAATGTGAAGAGGGCCGAGTGGGGCTAGCCGGGTGATGGTGCGTTCGACGGCGTCGTCGATGATCGTTGGTGCAGAGAATTCCTCGCCACCGTGAAGAACTCGGTGACCCACCACAGTGATGTCTGCAACGTTCACACCTGAACCGGGGGCGTTGAGCGACGCAATGACCTCCTGTACGCCCTCTCTGTGGTCCGTCACGCGCTCTACGAGGCCAACAGCCAGAGGCTCCTCGCGGGTGGTGTCAACCACCTGGTACTTGATGGAACTGGATCCACAGTTGAGGACCAGTGCGATCCCATCGATGTTCGCGCTCACGCGTTGTCCTCCTTGGCGGCGAGGTTCTTCTTGTCCTCAAGGCCTTGTGCTTGGATCGCGGTGATCGCGACAGTGTTGACGATGTCTTGGACGAGTGCCCCGCGGGACAAGTCGTTGACGGGTTGGCGGAGACCCTGCAGGACGGGGCCGACGGCGACGGCGCCTGCCGAGCGTTGCACAGCCTTGTACGTGTTGTTTCCGGTGTTCAGGTCGGGGAACACCAGCACGGTGGCTTGACCGGCAACGGGGGAGTTGGGTGCCTTTGATGCGGCAACGGAAGGCTCCACGGCGGCATCGTATTGCATTGGGCCGTCGACGAGGAGGTCGGGGCGGCGCTCCCGGACGATGCGGGTGGCTTCGCGGACCTTGTCGACATCTTGTCCGGATCCTGACTCGCCGGTGGAGTATGACAGCATCGCGACGCGGGGTTCGATGTGGAACTGCGCGGCCGTCTCCGCGGAGGAGATGGCGATGTCGGCGAGCTGTTCCGCGGTGGGGTCGGGGTTCACCGCGCAGTCGCCGTAGACCAGAACGCGGTCGGACAGGCACATGAAGAAAACGGACGAGACGACGCCAACGTCGGGCGCGGTCTTGATGACGCGGAACGCTGGGGTGATGGTGTGGGCGGTGGTGTGCGCTGCGCCTGACACCATGCCGTCGGCAAGGCCTTCGAGGACCATCATGGTGCCGAAGTAGCTGACGTCCTGCACGAGTTCGCGGGCCTGTTCGACGGTGACGCCCTTGGAGGAGCGAATGTCCGCGTACTTCTGTGCGAAGCGCTCCACGAGTTCGGGGTCTTCGGGAGAGGTGATGGTGGCTGCATCAATATCGATACCGAGCTCCGCGGCCCGCTGACGGGTGGGGGCTTCGGGGCCGAGGATCGTGAGGTCAACGACGTCGCGGGTGAGGAGCGTAGATGCGGCGCGGAGGATGCGGTCGTCACTACCTTCCGGCAGGACGATGTGCTTGCGCGAGCTGCGTGCGCGCACCAGGAGGTCGTATTCGAACATCAGCGGTGTGACGACTTGCGTGTCCGCGACGTCGAGAAGGTTTGCGAGTGCTTCGAGGTCAATGTGACGTTCAAAGAGGCTGAGGGCGACGTCCGTCTTGACTGCGGATTCGCGTGACAGTCGGCCGCGAGTGTTCCAGCAGCGGTGCGCGGTCTCGTATGTTCCCAGTTCTGTGGTGATCACGGGTAGCGGTGACCCGAAGCCCGCGACGAGGTCCATCAACAGCGGCGGCGGGGTGTGTCCGCCATTGAGGATGATGCCGGACAGTGTGGGGAAACCCTCGGCCGCGTGGGCTGCCAGGAGGGCGATCAGAGCGTCGGTGCGGTCGCCGGGAGTGATGACGACGGCATCGTCTTTGAGGTGGTTCAACAAGTGCTCGGTGGACATGGCGCCCACCAGAACCTTGCGCACTTCGCGCGCCAACAGTGTGGCATCGCCGGAGATGAGCGTGCCGTCGACAGCTTCTGCCAGTGCGCTTAGTTGCGGTGCCTGGAGGAGGGCGTCCTCAGGAAGTGCGCCCATGACGAGGTCCGTGGGCAGGCTTGCGCGGACTGCATCGAGCTGGTCGGGGTCGCACCGGTTGGCGAATACTGCCGCGACGCGCGCATGTGAGTTGACCAACTCAGTGCGGGCCTGCTCGGCGACGCGCCCAACCTCGTCGGGAGTGCGCTCGCGGCCGTGCACGACCAGGGCGACGGGGGCGCCCAGGTTGGCGGCGATCCGGCCATTGAATTCGAGTTCTGCGGCAGCGGAGACGTCGGTGTAGTCGGTGCCGACGATGACAACCACGTCGCATCGGCGCTCTACCTCGCGGTAGCGAGACACGATGGTGGCGAGTGCCGCCTCCGTGTCGCGGTGCACGTCCTCATAGGTGACGCCCACGGCGTCCTCGTAGGACTGGCCGACGCTGTTGAGGTCAAGCAGTAAGTCCAGGACAAAGTCTGAACCGTCCGCGACACGAGCCACCGGACGGAAGATGCCTACCCGTTCTGCTGTGCGTGCCAGCAAGGTCGTGATTCCTAGGGCGACGGTTGACTTACCCGTGTCGCCCTCTGCCGATGCGATGTAGATGCTCCTAGCCACGGCACCATCCTTCCATGCTGGGACGGTGTGCGCTTGTGACGGTAGTCCCAGGTGCTGCTTCCGGTGGAGGATATGCAGGCAACTGCGTACGCTGGTGTATCTGAGGGTTGGCGGAGGGGTGCCAATGGGGAAGCACAACAACGCAGGGGTGCGTTGTAGGGAATCGAGGCCGTATGGCTGCTGAGGGACACGTTCACCGTTCTGGAGGCGCGTTTGCTGCCGTCGTGTCACGCTTTCTGGAGCGTCGGATTGGTGGACGCTCCGGTGAGGTAGGGCGCGCGGTCGCGAGCGCGCACGCATTCCTGCTGTTGTGCCTCTCGCTCACTATTGCGTACGACATCTTCTACTTGAGTTTTGATGCGCAAGGCTTGTCCACGTTGATCTTGGTGCACAACGTGTGGATCGCGCTGTACCTGGGCGGCATTGTGTTGGCGCGGTTGGGCTATCAGTTTGCGGCGGCTTTTGTGGCGTTGATTGTGCCGGCGATGCAGATGGTCTATTCGTCGTACTACTTGGGCTGGGAAGCGGGAGTCCATCTGTTCCTGCTGACGGCGGCCCCATTGCTGTACTTGATTTTGACGGAGCGGCAGCGCATCTGGCGCGTGGTGTGGATGGCGATCAGCTTGACTGCGTTCTTGGTGTGTCAACTCACGATGCCGGCGTCGCGCGCGTTGTATGAGATGCCTCGCACAGTCCTCAACGGCATGTTCTCAGTGGCGGCAGCAGCCACGGCGTTGTTGTTGTTCACGCTGGCGGCGGTCTTTCACTATCGCTCGGAGCTTGCGCGCAAGGTTGCCGCGCAAAACGCCATGCGAGCCGAGTACTTGGCAAACACTGATGCGTTGACGGGCCTGGCGACGCGACGTCCGGTTCTGGAGATTCTCGAGACCTTGTCGGCACCCAACGGCATCCCCTACTGTGTGGCGATCGCAGATGTGGACCGCTTCAAGAACCTCAATGACGAGTTCGGTCACTCCTGTGGGGACACGGTCTTGGCTGAGCTTGGGGTGCGCGCTCGCGCAGAGATGAGGGTCTCCGATTCCGTGGGACGATGGGGTGGCGAGGAGTTCATCTTTGTGCTCCCCGATGCCGCGTTGGAGGATGCTGCCGCCACCATGGATCGAGTACGTCGTGCCATCGGTGAACATGACATCACCTGCGCGGACCATGTGCACCGGGCTACGGTGTCCATCGGCGTCACCGAAGGAGAGCATGTGGGTACTGCCCACCATGCGATCAAGCGAGCTGACGACGCGCTGTATCAGTCCAAGCAAGAAGGGCGAGACCGGGTGAGTGTCGTGTGGCCGGAGACAACAGAAAACGAGCCGATGCCGCAGGCCGCAGATAGGCGAGACCCCCGCGGGGCAGGGGCGTGAGCAACAGCGACACCGTGAGCACTGGTAGTGGCGGGCAGGACGGCGGCGGGTCGAGCGCCCGCAAGCCTGGCGACATTAAGTGGGGCACGATCGCCGGTGTCAGTGTGCTCGGAATCATCGTCATCACGGTGTGCGTGGCGCTCGGATTGTGGCAATGGACGCGAGGCTTTACCACTGGCGAGGTCGTTGCGACTGGTGATCCCGTTCCGATCGCAGATGAGTTTGAGCCCGCCACGGGTGCGGGCGGCGCAGTTGGCAAGAGCGTGACTGCTGAGGGTCGCTGGGCGGATGAGGACGCCGCGCTCGTCGCGGGCCGGACCGTTGAGGGGGCCGATGCGGTGGTGGTCGTGCGTCCATATACGGTTTCCGCGGACGCCACTGGCACGGGAGGAGAGGCCACGCTTGCGGTGGTGGTCGGCTGGCTTCCTCCCGAAGAGGTCCACGACCTTCCGGCACCGGACCCTGCGTCCGACATCACGGGGTATGTGCGTGGATCCGAGGGCGTCTCGGGGATTGGTGAACTTCCCGACAGTGAGGTCGCCGGCGCTTTTTGGGCGCCCACCCTGTCACCAGCTGTCTTCGCACAACACTGGGAGAGCCCGCTCTACTCAGCACCATTGATCGCCGAGACGCCCGAAGAGGGCCTCAACGCGATGCCTGAACCCGAACCCGACCGCGACGTGAACTTCCGGTCCATTACGTATGCCCTCGAGTGGTGGCTCTTCGGGGCATTCTTCGCGTTCATTGCGGTGCGATGGATACGGGACAATGGACGCGTGCAGCCCGCTCCCGATGACGCGGATGCGGGCGCCGTTGACCCCGCCCTGAAGGAAGGATCCTCGTGACCCAGCCTGCCAAGCCCACCACGGCATCGGCCGTCACCCCCGGCGCACTCAAGCGTTACAAAGTGATGGCCATGATCACGGGTACCTTGCTGATCATCGTGTTCCTCGCGATGCTTCGCTACACCTCACTGTTCAACCCTCCAGAGTCCTGGGAGTCGGGTTTTTCGATCCTCGCCCAGGTGCACGGATTCGTGTACATCGTCTACGTCATCACGGTGATGCAGCTGTGGATGCAGGCCCGCTGGGGATACGGCCGCCTTGCCACGATGTTCTTGGGCGGCGTGGTCCCGCTGCTGTCCTTCTTCATTGAAAAGCGCGTCGCGCGCGAACTCGACCCCGCCGTTGCCGAGGAGGCCGCCGCATGACCGCCCAGCCCACCGAGCATCGGCCAGTTCTGGTCGTCGACTTTGGCGCCCAATACGCACAGTTGATTGCACGTCGCGTTCGCGAAGCCAACGTCTACTCCGAGATCGTCCCCCACTCCATGAGTGCGGAACGCATGCTCGCCAAAAACCCTTCCGCCATCATCCTGTCGGGCGGACCGTCCTCCGTGTACGCCGAGGGCGCCCCGCACATCGACCCCGCGATCTTTGACGCAGGCGTGCCCGTCATGGGTATTTGCTACGGCTTCCAGGCCATGGCACAGGTGCTGGGCGGCCACGTCGCCAACACCGGAAACCGTGAGTACGGCCGCACCACCGCGCAGGTCGCGGAACAGGGTGCCGCGCTCGCAGGCAGCCCGGTCGAGCAGACCGTGTGGATGAGCCACGGCGACGCCGTTCACGCTGCGCCCGAAGGCTTCACGGTGCTGGCCCAGACCGAGGGCGCCCCCGTCGCGGCCTTCGAAAACCTCGAGCGCAAGATGTGTGGCGTGCAGTGGCACCCCGAGGTCAAGCACTCGCCGCTGGGTCAGGAATCCATCGAGAACTTCCTGTTCCGCGTCGCGGGCCTCAAGCCTGACTGGACCAGTGAGAACGTCATCGACGAACAGGTCGAGCGCATTCGCGCCCAGATCGGGGACAAGCGTGTGATCTGTGCACTGTCCGGTGGTGTGGACTCCGCCGTTGCTGCGGCCATCGTGCAGAAGGCGGTCGGGGATCAGCTCACCTGCATCCACGTCGACCATGGGCTCATGCGAGCCGGGGAAGTGGAGCAGATCGAGAAGGACTTCGTCGACTCCACCGGTGTGCGCCTCATCATCCGTGACGAGAAGGAGCGCTTCCTCAGCGCGCTCGCAGGCGTGTCTGACCCGGAAACCAAGCGCAAGATCATTGGCCGCGAATTTATCCGTGTCTTCGAGGACGCTGCGCGCCAGGTTGTTGAGGAAGCAGGGGCCGACGGCGAGGACGTCGAGTTCCTCGTGCAGGGAACGCTATACCCCGACGTTGTTGAGTCCGGCGGCGGCGAAGGTGCTGCGAACATCAAGAGCCACCACAACGTGGGAGGCCTCCCAGATGACCTGCAGTTCTCCCTTGTGGAGCCGCTACGGACGCTGTTCAAGGACGAGGTTCGCGCAGTGGGCCGTGAACTCGGCATCCCTGAGGAGATCGTGGGACGCCAGCCGTTCCCGGGGCCTGGATTGGGCATCCGCATCATCGGTGAAGTGACCTGGGAACGTCTGGAGATCCTTCGCCGGGCCGATGCGATCGCTCGCGAAGAGCTCACACGTGCCGGTTTGGACAACGAGATTTGGCAGTGCCCCGTGGTGCTCTTGGCGGATGTCCGCTCTGTCGGTGTCCAAGGGGACGGCCGTACCTATGGTCACCCCATCGTGCTGCGTCCGGTCTCTTCCGAGGATGCGATGACAGCCGACTGGTCCCGTCTGCCCTATGAGACCCTCGCGCACATCTCGAACCGCATTACCAATGAGGTCCCTGAGGTTAACCGCGTCACGCTTGATGTCACCAGCAAGCCGCCAGGCACCATCGAGTGGGAGTAAGGCGAGTCGCGTCACAGCGGCATACAGCAATGGCGGCCAGGTGATCCTGGCCGCCATTGCTATGTCAACGTGGAGTACCCCGATCGGTGGGCGCTGCGACGCTACTTGTCGGTTGTGTTGGCCGTCTCAGAGTTAGCTGCGTCAGCATCCGCTGTCGGGATGTCGCCTGCGCCAGCATCGGCCGTCTCGGAGTCAGCCGCGTCAAGAGCGACCGTGCCGCCGTCGATTCCGGCGCTTCCCTCATCACTACGAACCGGTGAAGGGGCCGACTCGCCGTCAACTGCATCAGCATCGGCCGTATCGCCGGCGTGTCCCGGCCACCTTTGGTTCAAAGTGTCAGGCTTTGAGGCGTCTGGCTCCGCCGGCTCTTCCACGACCGGAGCTGTTGCTTGCCGGGTCTCACGCTTGCGCCCGAGACCCGACACCGCAGCGGACAACAGCATCCACGTGCCAAAGACCGCGAGCCCAATAATGATGGCGAGTTCAAAATCGATCTCGTAGCCGGACAGTGAAAGCGCCATCACAGCGCCAGCGGTCATCACGACCAGGCCCCACAGCGCACTAGAGATGCGCTGACCAATGCGCCGGCGTGGGCGCCCCATGGTGGTTGCGGTACTCATTTGGCGACCTCCTCGATGTAGATGGTGCCTCCGTTGGAGGAGTTGATGGTCAGCGTGGGTTCTCCGGGATTGACAAGGGAAATCCATGTGTCGCCGAGCCAGTTATCAACGCCGTCGTGTTCCCAGAGTTCGCATGAAACATCGCGATCCTCCCAGATCACCATGCCGGTCCCAGTGCCTTCGATGACGAGGTTGGTGCCAGCGGCGACCGTGATGCGGGTGAGGCCTGGACCCACGCCGATGGTCTCGTCGGCCGTGAGGTCGGTCACAGCGAGGGCACTGCTCGGCTCACCAGTGCCGTGGCCCGCGTCGCCAGCCATGCAGTACTCCGGCAAGACCACGCGCGAGTAGTCGTCAGTGAAGGCGTCGACCGTGGCGTCCGTGGACTCGGCAGGGTCAAACGGCTCGGCTGAGATTGATGTCGAGGTTGAAGACTCGTCGGAGCTTCCATATTCGACGTGGACGCTGCCGTCTCCCAGGATTGCCCAGCCGTACCAGTCACTGCTGTAGTGATCGCGGACGCTGTCAGCATTCACGGTGAAGAGCCCCGCCAGGAGGACGGCACACACGGAAACAAATCCCAAGAACCCGAGCCGACGGCCGGACAGTGCCACCACGACAAGGACTGCTCCCAGGCCGATGGTGATAGCAGCTCCCCACGCGACTAGCGGTGCCACGCCAAGTTCGCCGTTGCGGTCGAGCCACAAGACAATGGCGGCGCTGACTACGAGAACCCCGAGGAATCCAAGCCATCCGGGCTTACCTGGGCCGGGTGGCTTGGGCTTGTAGTGGTAGTCGTATGCGGGAGGGCGTGGCCCGGCCGATGCCGGCGGCGCGGTGGCGGCTGCCGTTCGCGTGACCGGAGGCTGGGCGTACTGAGGTGATGTGGAATGCGACGCAGCACCCGAGTCGGCTGGGGTGGAGGTCGCGTGGGCGGCTGATGCAGGAGCTGGGGCATCGGTGTCGGCCGACGAGTAGCGGGTGGGCTCGAAGTCTGTGGCGTTGTCGCGTTTGCGACGAATCAATGTCACCACAATCACGGTGGCGCCAATCAGGAGTGCGAGCGGAGCAAGCACTGCAAAGAACCCGAAGGTGTCTCCGATGTGTCCCCATGCTCCACCAGCCCAATTCACTCCGGGGATTCCCAGAAGTGGGCTGTCATCGATAAAGATCAGACCCACGATCGACAAGATCGCGATACCGAGAAGCGCTCCAACATTCGTGATGCCACGTCCAAAGTCCTGGATGATGATGCGTCCATGGCGGTCAGGCAACAGGCCCCACGCGGCACCATAGGCCAAGAGCACAGGCCCTGTCAGGACCACAGCTGCGAGCACCGTCAGTAGCCGTGCGGGAGCTGGTGCCAAGCCAATCCTTGAACCAAGGCCGGATGTCACACCTCCCATGCCACCTGTCTCGCGGACGAGTCCCCACTCTCGAATGGCAGTGAAAAATGCGGCCTCCTGAGGGGGCTGCGGGTTGTCGCTCATGATGCTCCTTGCAACGTCGTAGGGCCGGGGTCTGTTTCAAGTCTCACGCTCGGCCGCCGGGTCACGCTATGAGGGGACACCCTGATTTGTGCCCTGACCCTGAGGCGCAGCACACCCTGAGATTCACCAGAGCGGGGCCAACCGTGGTGGTGCGTGTGTGACGATGTTCCCGTGAGCACCCCGCAGGCGACCCGCATCGCCACACCCCTTGAGCAACGCCGGAGTGCGCCCGCGTGGTGGCGCGCACTCTTAGGGCTTGCCGCGCTCAGTGGTGCTGGTGCGCTCGCGGTTCAGCGGTGGGGTGCAGAGGACCTTCCGCCGTGGGTGTTTCCCGCTCTCCTCTTCATCGTGTCGCTTGGTCTGATGTGGAGCCCACTCGACGGCGCCTTTGGTCAGGATGCGCGGCGCCTCGACATGCATGGACTTTTCCAGCGTGCCGATTGGGTGCGACTGCTTGTCGGTTTTGTGGTGGGGCTTGCCGCGCTTGGATGGTTTGCGACGTGGGAGTTCACCGAGTCGGTGGTGGTGCGTTCCACGGTCGCGTCGCTCGTGGTGGTGCTGGGGCTGGCGCTCATGCTTGCGCCGTGGTGGATGCGCCTGATTCGGCAAGTGTCGATTGAGCGTACGGAACGTGTGCGGGAACACGAGCGCGCAGAGATCGCTGCCCACCTGCACGATTCAGTCCTGCAAACACTCACACTGATCCGTGCCCGCGCCGACGACCCAGACACCGTGGCGCGTTTAGCGCGCGCCCAGGAGCGCGACCTCCGCGCATACCTGTACGCAGGGCGCGCCGACCCCTCACAGTCGGTTGCTACCGCTATCGCCGATGCCGTTGCGGACATTGAAGACGCGTACGGCGTCGTCGTCGACACAGTGACGGTGGGCGACGCACCGCTGAGCGATACGTTGGCTGCGGCCGTGGCCGCCACACGCGAGGCGACAGCCAATGCTGCTCGTCACGGCATCGGCCCGATTTCTGTGTATGCGGAACTCACGGCCACAGGGTTCGAGGTTTTTGTGCGCGACGCAGGCCCAGGGTTTGACCCTGCCAGCATTGAAGAAGACCGCGCTGGAATCCGCCATTCCATCGTGGGCCGAGTGCAACGCTACGGTGGCCGTGCAACGGTGAATTCTGCCCCAGGAAGTCGCACGGAAGTCACCATTTCCGTGCCGCGAGAGGAGAACTGATGTCGGTATCCGTAGTGATCGTCGACGACCATGACGTGATTCGCGTAGGTGTGCGGGAGAGCCTTGACGACGCCATCGAGGTGATTGGCGAGGCACGAGACGTCGAGTCAGCGGTGGCGGAAATCCTTGACCTCAGGCCCGATGTCGTCATCCTCGATGTGCACCTCCCCGGCGGTACTGGTGCCGGCGCACTCGACGTGCTCTCCCACACACGCGGCCGCATCGATGGCACCCGCGTGTTGGCACTGAGCGTGTCCGATTCCGCCGAAGACGTGGTGTCCGTGATCCGAGCAGGCGCTCGCGGCTATGTCACCAAATCGATCTCCGGCCCCGACCTCTCCGACGCCGTGCGACGCGTAGCGCAAGGAGATGCCGTGTTCTCCCCACGCCTGGCCGGTTTTGTTCTCGATGCGTTTGGCGCCGCTGGCGGTGAGGTGGCAGCCGCAGATGACGAACTCGATCAACTGACAGCCCGCGAACAAGAAGTCATGCGACTCATCGCACGCGGATACACCTACCGAGAGGTGGGGGAGAAGCTCTTTATCTCTATCAAGACCGTGGAAACCCACGTGGGGAAGGTGCTACACAAACTGCAACTCTCCAACCGGCATGAACTGGCGCATTGGGCGGCGCAGAGGCGCATCGTTTAGACGCTGCAGCGGCTCACAGGTACCTGAGTCACGATCTCGCTATTTTTGCGCGTAGCACCCCGGTGGATGGGCCGGGGGTCTTCCAGAACAGGTGCAAAGACCATGACGGTACTCATGCCAGGCGCGCCCACGCGTCACGATGACAGCCACGAGCGACTGCGCGCCCTCGCCTTCTGGGTGGGACACCACCAGGCTTCCGAGCCGGCACCACCTGTGGAGTCTCGCACCAGCGAGTGGAAGGCTCGTGAAGAGGCCATCTCGCGACGCATCAGCGAGCTCGAGTCGATGGTGCCCGAGCTCAAACGCTTGGCCTCGGACCGCCGCGTTCAGGTGAGAACCACGGTCGCCAAGGGTTTTGCCATGTTGGCCCAGGCAGGTCGTGGTCCCGCCGATCGCGAAGTGTGGCGAGTGCTCCTCGACATGTCGAGATATGACAACGATCCGGTGGTGCGCGCTGCCGCAGACGAGGCCCTCGGAGCATTCGAGCAGTACGGTTCCCTCGCACGCCGTTCGCGCTAGGGCCGTCCCGCATCGCTGTGCCGGTCAGTCCACAGCGAGTGTCTGATGTCGGCGTGAGCGCCTAGACTCGTGGCCGTCATGGATGCGCTTTTTGAACTCGACGGCTCCGACTCCTCGAAGCCCCAGCCCGCACGCCCGAACGTCACGGGCGCCACGCCTGAACCCGATCCCGGCCCCGAGCCTGAGCCGTGGCCTGAGCCCGAAGAAGAGCCGATGCCCGAGGAGGCGTGGACTCCGCCGGCATCAGAGCCTGTTGCGCCAGCGCCAGCGCCAGCGCCGGCTGCACGGGCGTTGGGAACAGAGTCACCGCTTGTCCAAGGGCTAAACCCCGCGCAGGCAGAGGCAGTGATGCACCACGGTGAAGCGCTGCTCATCATGGCCGGTGCTGGCTCCGGAAAGACCCGTGTGCTGACGCACCGCATCGCCTACCTGTTGGAGTCTGGCCGTGCGCGCCCTCATGAGGTCCTGGCGATTACGTTTACCAACAAGGCAGCTGGCGAGATGCGCGAGCGCGTCGAGGATTTGGTGGGGCCTGAAGCCCGCCGCATGTGGGTCTCGACCTTCCACTCGGCGTGTGTTCGCATGTTGCGCGCCGACTACGAGGCGGCAGGTCTGAAGTCGACCTTCTCGATCTACGATTCGTCCGACTCAGCGAACCTGATGAAGTTGGTGGCCAAGGAACTGGACATCGACCCTAAGAAGTTCAACGCCAAGGCGCTGTTGAACCGGATCGGCAAGTTCAAGGACGAGCTGATCACGCCTCAGGAAGCACTCATTGCCACCGAGAAAGCCTCCAAGTTCTCCATTGAGCACGCCGCCGGGCGCGCGTACGGCGAGTATCAGAAGCGCCTTGAGGCCGCCAACGCCGTGGACTTTGACGACATCATTGTGCGGACAGTGCGCCTGCTCCAGAACAACGAGGACGTCGCACGCCGCTACCGCGAACGTTTCCGCCACGTGCTTGTCGACGAGTACCAGGACACCAACCACGCTCAGTACACGTTGGTGCGTGAACTGATCGGTCGCGAAGGCGACGCTTCGTTGCCTCCCGGTGAACTCACCGTCGTCGGTGACGCGGACCAGTCCATTTATGCCTTCCGTGGCGCGACTATCCGCAACATCATGGAGTTCGAGAAGGACTACCCGAACGCCCACATCGTCCGGTTGGAGCAGAACTATCGCTCGACGCAGAACATCCTGACGGCCGCCAACACGGTCATCAAGAACAACTCGGATCGCCGTCCAAAGAACCTATGGACCGACTCTGGTGCGGGTGCGATCATCACGGGCTATGCCGCGGAAAGCGAGCAAGACGAGGCCAAGTGGATTGCCGACCAGATCAACGCACTGCGTGACAGCGGCGACTATGCGCCTGGCGACATGGCCATCATGTACCGCGCCAACGCACAGTCGCGTGCACTGGAAGAGCGCTTCATGCGCGCCGACATCCCCTACAAGGTCATCGGCGGCACGCGCTTCTATGAGCGCAAGGAAATCAAAGACATGATGGCCTACCTCGCGGCCGTCGTGAATGAAGACGACGACATCGCTACGCGGCGCATTATCAACGTCCCCAAGCGGGGCATCGGCGACACCGCTGTTCAAGGTATTGACGACCTGCGTCGGTCATTGACCACGGCCGATGCCTCGGTGAGTTTCGGTGTCGCGCTTCGCCGTGCGGACGAGGCGGGGCTCCAGAACCGTGCCGTGCGTGCGCTCGGGGACTTCACCTCGCTGATGGACGATCTGCGTGCCCTGGCCGTCGACAACGGCCCTGCCGGTGTGCTCGATGCCATCGCTGACCGCTCCGGCATGCTGACCGCATACCGTGCGTCGGACGATCCTCAGGATGCGTCGCGAGTCGAGAACATCATGGAGTTGGTGGCCGTGGGCCGCGAGTTCTCGGAAGAGAACCCCGATGGCACCCTCGAGGACTTCCTCGAGAAGGTTGCCCTGGTGGCAGACGCCGACCAGCTCCCTGACGACGACGGAGGCGGCGGCGTCGTCACAATGATGACGCTTCACACCGCCAAGGGACTCGAGTTCCCCGTGGTGTTCCTCACCGGAATGGAAGACGGCACGTTCCCGCACATGCGGTCAATCGAATCCGGCGTCACCAAGGACATGGAAGAGGAGCGCCGGCTCGCGTATGTGGGGCTGACGCGTGCACGCCAGAAGCTCTATCTGACGCGCGCACAAGTCCGCTCAAGCTGGGGCACGCCCCAGTACTTTGGGCCTTCACGCTTCGCGGAGGAAATCCCCGCGGAGCTTGTCGAATGGGAGATCGCGCAGACCTCGATGCAGCAACTACGTGCCCAATCGGATCGCGGCACTAGTCGTTCCAGTTCGTGGACCGGCATGGGTTATGGATCAGGTGGCTATGGCGGCTCGCAGGACCGGGCCGATGGCAACACGTATGGCCGTGCAGGAGCCGTCACGACGCGGCGGGTGCCGCCGAGCCCTCCAGGCGGCGGTGCCGGTGATGTTGGCTTTGAGGTGGGAGACCGAGTCATGAGCGACAAGTTCGGCATGGGCAAGGTGGTCGGCACTGAAGGCGCTGGGCGCAACGCTGTCGTCAAGGTCGACTTTGGCTCGGAAGGTGTCAAGCGTCTGGTCCTGCGCTTCAACAACGTCGAGAAGCTCTAACCACCCCCCGTTCTTCCCCGCCAAATGGCTCCATTTCGCTGTCTAGGCGCCACCTAACGGGCATTTTTAGCCACTAGGGCCGATGCCGGGGAGAGGCGTCGCGTGCACATCTCCCTGTACGCGACGCCTCTCCGTAGTGCTGCCTCGGCGGTGTTTGGCGGGTCTGCCTCGCCTTGCCGGACCGCCTCGTCATGCTGACGTGCCTCGCCTTGCCGGATGGCGTCCCCAGACTGACGTGCCTCGCGGTGCTGACTGGCTTCGCACTGCTGGTCTGCCCAGTCTCGCTGGCTGCGCAGCCACGCCCCGGCCGGAGCATCGGCTCTAGTGGAAGGATTTGCCCCCTATGGGCTCGCACAACAGCGAAATGGAGCCATTTCGCGGAGGAGAGCGGGGCCCACGCCGGGACGAGTGTGGCGCTAGGCTGGCGGCGTTGCTGTTCTAGTCGTTCGTACCCAGGAGGAATGTCGTGGAAACCAGGACCTCAAAAGTTTCAATCATTGGTGCGGGAGCGGTGGGGTCCACCCTCGCCTACGCAGGGCTGATGCGCGGGTTCGCGCGCACCGTAGCGTTATACGATATCAACAAGGCGAAGGTCGAAGCAGAAGCACTTGACCTCGCACAGGGCATCCAGTTCATGCCCGAGGCCACCGTGCTGGGGTCCGATGATGTCGAGGTCTGCCGCGACTCCGACGTCATCGTCGTCACTGCCGGCGCCAAGCAGCAGCCGGGCCAAACCCGAATGGATCTCGCCGGCGCAACCATCGGCCTGATGGACAAAGTCCTCCCCCCGCTCCTCAACGTGGCACCCAACGCGATCTACCTGCTCGTGACGAACCCCGTCGACGTGGTCACCCTTGCTGCTATCAAGAAGTCCGGCATGGACCCCCAACAGATGTTCGGATCCGGCACGGCACTGGACACGTCCCGCTTGCGCCACCAAGTGGCCGCCAAATGCGATGTTGCCGTCGGCAATGTGCACGCCTACATCGCAGGTGAACACGGAGACTCCGAGGTCGCGCTCTGGTCCTCCGCCTCGATCGGTGGACAGCCGCTCACCGAGTGGCGCGACCGCGACGGCAACATTGTCATGGACGACGCAGCACGCGAGCAGATCCATCACGACGTCATGCGGTCCGCGTACACCATCATCGAGGGCAAAGGCGCGACCAACTACGCCGTCGGCGCTGCTGGCGCACGCATTGTTGAAGCCATCCTGGGCGACCAACGCCGCATCATGCCCGTCTCGACGCTCCTGAACTATCCCAACGTAGGCGAGGTCTGCATGTCCATGCCTGCCGTCATCGGCCGCAACGGCATCGAACACCATGCAGACGTCCCCATGAACGAGGCCGAACGCGCCGCGCTCGAAGCCTCGGCCCGCTCCATTCGGGAGACCGCAGACAAGTTTGGCGTCTAACTTCCTGCCGGCAGAGTCCGGGACATGGGTGCGTTCGGCGCCCACATCCCGGACTCTTTGTGTCTCGCTAGGAGTCGTAGTTGTAGAGCACGGCAATGACGTTTTCGCGCTCCTCGAAACTGAGGTCTACTTCCCTCATGTCGAGTACGAATTGCTCCCATCGCCTGCCTTCATCTCCGAGGACGAGGGCCCAATGCTCAGCAGACTCTTCTGAGGCGAATTCGAGAAAGTTCCCGGAATCGGTGCGCCAGGCTTCTACGCATCCGAGGTCACCGCACAGCGCCGCAGTGTCCTCGACGGGGTTGAGTTCTTCCTCATTGGTGAGAAGATCCGCCACGGTCAGTGATCCAGCAAAGCCCGCGGTCGCAAACCACGCCATGGCAGCGAGGATTGCTACGAGGACTGCTACCCCGAAGCCGATGAGCACGTTCCGGAGTGTCTTGTCCTGAGTTATCTTCATTTCGTGACCCTTGTAACGGTTCGAGGTTTTCCAGTTGCATCGGTGGACCGCAACTCCATATGACCAGTGCCGAGTTCGGTTCACGCGATAGCGTTCGAGGTTCTATCCCCCCTGCAGCGATCGCGCCCAACGCACGGCCAGACCTTGTCTTGACCGTGAATTGACACTATTGGGCCACGAGGGGTTGTCGAAGTGAGTGTGAACGAACTTTGTGAAAAGGTACAAAATGGGATAAATGGGATGCCTGGATTACCTGGCGAGCGCCGAGCCCGCAAGCGCAGCAGAAGCCGGCACGACGCTCACCGTGGACGCAGTGTTCCTGGGATACGCGGGCACGAGGCCTTCTTCGGTGGCGCGGCGCTGGCTCAAGGGCGCTCTCACCAAGAGATCGCGACGGGGCTGGTTGCCTCTCTAGAGACGGTGAAATCCCAGGTGGCATCAATTCTCACCAAGCTGGAGGTTGGCGATCGTACCCCCTTGGTAATCGTGGCGTCCGAATCCGGATTTGTGAAGGCGGGGACAGCGCCAAACTATGAGTCCTGAGTAGCTGCCGTCAGTTACTCATCATTCAGTGGCAGGCATTAGGCTGTGGCCCACGAACCGCGGCGCGCAAAACCTGCGTGCCGTTCGCGACAAGCAAGGACGCACATGGATCTCTACGAGTACCAAGCGCGCGATATGTTCGAAAAGCACGGTGTTCCCGTGCTTCCCGGCATCGTCGCCGAAACCCCCGCGGAAGCAAAAGCTGCCGCAGAAAAACTGGGCGGCGGCACCGTCGTCGTGAAGGCTCAGGTGAAGACCGGCGGCCGCGGCAAGGCCGGTGGCGTGAAGCTGGCACACTCGCCTGCTGAGGCAGAGGCTGCTGCCGAGGAAATCCTCGGTCTGGACATCAAGGGCCACACGGTGCACCGCGTGATGATTGCCGCTGGCGCCAAGATCGCCGAGGAGTTCTACTTCTCCGTCCTGCTCGACCGCGCACAACGTCAGTACCTCGCTATGTGCTCTGTTGAAGGCGGCATGGAGATCGAGCAACTGGCCGTCGAGCGCCCCGACGCGCTTGCCCGCGTGGCGGTTGATCCGCTGGTCGGCATCGACGCGGCCAAGGCCAAGGAAATCGTCGATGCAGCTGGCTTCCCAGAAGACCTCAAGGACGCTGTCGCCGAGTCGATCATCAAGCTCTGGACCGTCTACGCCGAAGAGGACGCCACGCTCGTCGAGGTGAACCCCCTGGTCCGCACCGAGGACGGCGACATCATCGCGCTTGATGGCAAGGTCACGCTCGACGAGAACGCATACTTCCGTCACGCAGACCACGCAGGTCTCGAAGACAAGGACGCCGCCGACCCGCTCGAAGCGAAGGCCAAGGCACTCGACCTCAACTACGTGAAGCTCGACGGCTCCGTCGGCATCATCGGAAACGGCGCCGGCCTGGTCATGTCGACCCTCGACGTCGTCGCCTATGCAGGCGAGCAGCACGGCAACGTCAAGCCTGCGAACTTCCTCGACATCGGTGGTGGCGCATCGGCCGCCGTCATGGCTAACGGCCTCGATGTCATCCTCAACGACCCGCAGGTCAAGAGCGTCTTCGTCAACGTCTTTGGTGGCATCACGTCCTGCGTCGAGGTTGCCAAGGGCATCGTGGGTGCGTTGCAGCAGCTGGGCGTTTCGGCGACCAAGCCGCTGGTTGTCCGCCTGGACGGCAACGCTGTGGACGAGGGCCGCGAGATCCTCGCAGCCGCCAACCACCCGCTCGTGACCATCGTCGAGACCATGGACGGCGCAGCGGCCAAGGCCGCCGAGCTGGCCAACGCCTAAGGAGCAACTGACATGGCGATTTTCATCAACTCTGACTCCAAGGTCATTGTCCAGGGCATGACGGGTTCGGAGGGGCAGAAGCACACCGCGCGCATGCTCGCCTCCGGCACCAACATCGTCGGCGGCGTGAACCCCCGCAAGGCCGGCACCTCCGTTGACTTCGATGGCACAGACATCCCCGTGTTCGGATCCGTGGCTGATGCCATGGCCGAGACCGGCGCTAACGTCACCGTGCTGTTCGTGCCCCCGGCCTTCACCAAGGCCGCCGTCATCGAAGCTGTTGACGCCGGCATCGAACTGGCCGTCATCATCACCGAGGGCGTGCCCGTCGCGGACACCGCTGAGTTCTTCGCATACGCGCAGTCCAAGGGCGTTCGCCTCATCGGCCCCAACTGCCCCGGCCTCATCACTCCCGGGCAGTCCAACGTCGGCATTACCCCCGCCAACATCACGGGCTCGGGCAAGATCGGCCTCGTGTCCAAGTCCGGCACGCTGACCTATCAGATGATGTTCGAGCTGCGCGACATCGGCTTCACCACGGCTGTAGGTATTGGTGGCGACCCCGTCATCGGCACCACGCACATCGACTGCCTTGAGGCGTTCCAGAACGACCCCGAGACCGAGGCGATCGTCATGATCGGTGAAATCGGTGGAGACGCTGAGGAGCGCGCCGCGGCGTACATCAAGGAGCACGTCACGAAGCCCGTCGTGGGTTACGTTGCTGGCTTCGAGGCGCCCGAGGGTAAGACCATGGGCCACGCTGGCGCCATCGTGTCGGGCTCCGCTGGCACCGCGCAGGCCAAGAAGGAAGCCCTTGAGGCTGCCGGCGTCAAGGTGGGTAAGACGCCCACTGAGACGGCCGACCTGATGCGAGCCATCATCAACGGCTAACTCCCGTACAGTCTGACGCGGCCCGCCACCCAGCGCTCTGGGTGGCGGGCCGTTGGCGTTTCTGCTTGAGCCCGCGCCGCGCCACCTCCCCGCCCGCTCCGCGCCACCTCCCCGCCACCTCCCCGCCCGCTCCGCGCCACTCCACGCCACTCCGCGCCACCTCCCCGCGAAGTGGTGCGAAATGTGCCAAAAACGGGCCGGAATGACATGTTCTGCACCATTTCGGCTTCGGTGCGGGTGCGGGTGCGGGTGCGGGTGCGGGTGCAGTGCGGGTGCGAGCGCTGTGCGCGGGCGCGCGTTGCCCATAGCGCGCGATCAGCACCCTGACGACACCCGTGCGCGAGCCGCTCCCCAGGAACCGTGGCGCAGTGAGCGACCATAGATCCATGCCTTATTCCTCCCAGCATCGCGTGCGTGCCTTCGTTGGCAAGGCCCGCACTTTCTTGGAGGGCTACCCCGGTTGGGTTGGCGGAGTGTTGACTGGTTTGCAGGGCGCGCTCATCCCGTACCTCACGGTGGTGGTGCTGTCGCTCGCGGTGATTGTTTCTGATCCTGGAGCGTCGACTAGCGCTGGCGTGGAATGGAACTCGGCCTTCAGCGCAGCAAGCATGATCTGGTTGATGGCTCATGGGCTGCCAGCGACCGCAGGGGGAGTGACGTTCACCTTGCTTCCTGCGGGCCTCACGGTGCTGTGCTGCGCAGTAGTGGCGGCATGCGCGCGCCGGTTTGCGACTCGCAGTTGGATGAGTTGGGGCCTAGCGACGGGCACGTATGTGGCGTGGGTGGTGGTGATTGGCTCTATCTCGTTGGGATCGACGCCCGAGGGGGGCGGTCAGGTGGTGCGCGCTGCGACGGTGGCCGCGCTGATGGCGGGGGCGTCTGCGGCGTGGGGTATTTGGCGTGCGCATGGTGCGACTTTTGAGTGGCTGCTCGATCTGTCAGATTGGTTTGTGCGGGGTCTTCGCCGCGGCGCGGGAACGCTGGCGTGGCTCATGGCTGCGGCTGGGGTGGCGTCTGTGGTCACTGTGGTGATGCACGGCGATGAGGTTGCTGCATCGGCGACGGGTCTGGGTGTGGATGTGGTGGGTGGCGTGGTGCTTGCTGTGGGGCAGCTCGCGTTCGTGCCCACGTTCATGGTGTGGATGTTGGCGTACATTGCGGGGCCGGGTTTCTCGGTGGGTGAGGGAACGGCGTATGCGCCGGGAGTTGTTCAGGCCGATGCGCTTCCGGATTTGCCGTTGTTCGCGGCTCTTCCTACGGCGGAGGCGTCGTGGTTGGTGTGGCTTCCGCTGCTCGTGGTCGTAGTGGCGGGTGTCGCACGCGGGTTGACGCGGACAGGGAAACCATTGGAGTGGGCCGATGCCGCGGCCGATGCTGTTGCACTGGTGGTGGTGATCGTGGTGACGGCGGGGTTGGCGGCGATGGCGTCGGGCGCTATCGGGCCGGGGCGTTTGGAGACGACGGGGCCTGACATTGTCTCGTTGATGGCTGCGATGGGCATGCTTGTCTTCGCGGGGTATGTGATCGCGACGGGTGTGCTTGCGGCGTGGTTGTGGTGGCAAGGGCGGCAATCGCAGCGAGAGGGTGAATCTCGCAGATCCACGATGCGCACAGCTGCGGTGCCCGCCAGTCCAGCCGCCGGTCCAGCACCTCCCAGCCCGGTAGCCACCAGTCGCGCAACCAGCGGCGATGCGACGTCTGCTGAGTCGCCAGTGACTCAGGGCGCACAGGTGGGTTCCCGCGCGACGCCCTCGGCACCGAGCAGCGCGCGCGGCAACTCACCGAGTAAGGCACCGCGCACTGCACCGCGCACGGCTCCGAAAGCGGAGAAGCGCTCTTAGTTACTCGCGGATGCGGTAGCCGACGCTGAGGGTGAGGGCGTGGCGGATGGCGATGATGAGTCGTTGGGGTTGGGGATGCCAAAGCGGTCGTACAGGCCGTCGATGGTGTCATTGAGTCCTTCTTCGTAATTGCTCTCACAGGTTTGGACTGCTGAGTTGGTGACTGCGCGGGCCATGCAGGTGCTCAGTTCATCGATGGTGTCGTGAAAGAGTGCGAGGCCGGCGCCTACGAACATGGCGAAGCCTGACATTGCGAGGCCGAACACAACGGCGAGGCGCATGGCGCTGAGTTCTTTGATGCCGTTGGTGCGGATGAGGACGATGATTCCGAGCACGATTGCGATGGGTGCCGTGAGGAACATGCCATAGGCGAGGGGGACGGAGAACAGGTACAGCACTACCGTGAGCGCCAAAGCGAGCATGAATCCGTTGAGGTACTTGCGTGCGTTGTCAGGTACGGCAGGACGTGTGGGTTCTTTGTCGTCCACGGTGCTCCAGAGGTAGGTGGTGACACCAGCATGCCGATAGGCTCGCCCTCGTGACAAACCGGAGTGATACTCAGCGACTCGTGGTGCTCATTTCTGGCGCCGGATCCACAATGCGGGCGGTGCTTGAGGCGAGCGTAGCCGAGGGTTACGGTGCGCGTGTCGTTGGCGTTGTCTCGGATCGGGCCGATGCTGCTGGTCTGGACATTGCGCGTGAGGCCTCGATTCCCACGGCGGTGGTGGATCTGAGTGACTTCCCGGACCGCGTTGCTTGGGATGAGGCATTGGTCAGGGCGATTGAGGTTTTTGAGCCGGATCTGGTGTTGTGCGCGGGGTTCATGAAGCTCCTGGGCGAGCCCACGTTGAGTGCGTATGGCGGTCGCATTGTGAACACGCACCCTGCGCTCTTGCCTTCGTATCCGGGTGCGCATGGAGTGCGTGATGCGCTTGCCAATGGCGCCAAGATCACGGGGTGCACGGTCATGTTGGTCGACAAGGGCGTCGACACCGGGCCGATTCTTTCTCAGAGCGCGGTTGAGGTCTGGGACAATGACACGGAAGATTCCCTCCACGAACGCATCAAGGTCGTGGAGCGCGCGTTGGTGGCCCAGACGGTGGGTCGTATGGCGCGCGAAGGATGGACGATTGTCGGACGCCGAGTGACCATCGGCTCAACGGAAGGCACAGCATGACGGAACGGCTGCCACTGCGCAGGGCATTGATCTCGGTGTATGACAAGACTGGCATCGAGGATCTGGCTCGGGGCCTAGCCGATGCTGGGGTTGAGATTGTCTCAACGGGGTCGACGGCGACGCGCATTGCTGCCGCAGGCGTACCGGTGACGCCGGTGGAGGAGATCACGGGTTTCCCAGAGTGCCTCGATGGCCGTGTGAAGACGTTGCATCCGCGGGTGCATGCCGGAATTTTGGCTGACCGTCGCCTCGAGTCGCACCGTTCGCAGTTGGACGAGCTTGAGATCGCGCCGTTTGATCTCGTGGTGGTGAACTTGTATCCGTTCGTTGAGACGGTTGCCTCGGGCGCCGCGCAGGACGAGATCATTGAGCAGATCGACATTGGTGGTCCGTCGATGGTGCGTGCTGCTGCCAAGAACCACCCGTCAGTGGCCGTGGTCGTGGATCCTGCCTATTACGCGGATGTCACCGATGCGTTGGCTGAGGGTGGCTTCACGCTTGACGAGCGTCGTGAGTTGGCTGCGGAGGCGTTCCGCCACACTGCCGACTATGACATCGCGGTGGCGTCGTGGATGAGTTCCGAGGTCGCTCCTGACCCGTTTGCGGACCTTCCTGGCTGGGTTGCATCGTCCTTCGACCGCACTCAGTCGCTCCGTTATGGCGAGAACCCGCACCAGTCGGCTGCGGTGTACGTGGACCCTTCTGCTCGTGGCGGCCTCGCTCAGGCTCACCAGTTGCACGGCAAGGAGATGAGCTTCAACAACTACGTGGACGCTGATGCCGCTTTGCGTGCCGCGTATGACTTTGAGGGTCCTGCCGTTGCCATCATTAAGCACGCGAATCCTTGTGGGATTGCGACTGCGGGGACCATTGCTGAGGCGCATGCAAAGGCTCACGCGACCGACCCGGTCTCGGCTTTCGGTGGCGTGATTGCTGCGAACCGCCCCATCACGGTGGAGGCTGCTGAGCAGATCAAGGAGATCTTCACCGAAGTGGTGGTGGCTCCTGCATTCGAAGACGGCGCGGCTGAGGTTCTCCAGGCTAAGAAGAACATCCGCCTTCTTGTGGTTGACCCCGCACCGATCACGGAGGAGTGGCGCCGCATCACGGGTGGCTTGCTTGTTCAGCAGGCCGATGCCATCGACGCCCCGGGAGACCCCGTGGACACCTGGGAGTTGGTCGCGGGTACTGCGGCCGACGACGCGACGCTGGCTGACCTCGACTTTGCTTGGCGCGCTTGCCGTGCGGTGAAGTCCAACGCGATCTTGCTAGCCAAGGATGGCGCGGCGGTTGGCATCGGCATGGGCCAGGTCAATCGTGTGGACTCGTGCGGGCTCGCAGTCTCCCGCGCTGGTGAGGAGCGTGCGGCTGGTGCAGTCGCGGCTTCGGATGCGTTCTTCCCGTTCGCGGATGGCTTGCAGACTCTGATCGATGCCGGTGTGACCGCGGTCGTTTCCCCTGGTGGTTCGGTCCGCGATGCAGAGGTGATCGAGGCTGCGAACTCTGCCGGTATCACGCTCTATCACACGGGCACCAGGCACTTCTTCCACTAGGCCCATGGAATCCAATACCCCTCAGACCAAGTTGCTCGCTGCGGTGAGTGCTCTTCTTGCTGTGTCTGTGTGTGTCGCGGTAGGGGTGTTGGCCAGTGCTCAGGTCGCCACGCTGCTGTTGGCGGCGGTGGCCTTCTGCGGTGCGGCTCTCCGGCTGGTGCTGCCTGCTGGAGTGGCGTTCACGGTGCGCCGGCGGGCCGTTGATGTGACCATCATGGTGACTTTTGGGGTGGCGTTGGCGTTCTTGGGGCTGACGACGCCGCTCGGTTGAGGCGCACACTGGTTGAGGTGCGCATTGGTTGAGGTGCACAGGGCCGAGCATCGGCGCTACGGGGCACTAGTCGAACAGGGCGGGTGCCTCCGCGCGGAGTTCCTGCTCGAACCACGGCACCAAGGTGCGGACATAGGTGGCGGTGAGGTGGTCATCGTCCCTGTACATCAGGACGTTTCCGGAGATCACTGGGCACGTGGTGTCGCTGCAGATCCAGGGTGAGAGATCGATTGCGGTGATGTCGTGGGGAATGATGACGTCGTCGGTGACCGCTATTTCGGTCTGGGCGGCGTCTGGGTCGGTCGCATCGGGATTTGACCCGCCGCCAGGCACGTCGGCGCCGTTGGTGGTGCCTGCGCCGGGGGAGAGGGGACTGGTGTCTGCGAGTGCCGTGGAGCGGTGCTGAGTGCAGTCGGCCTGTTCCGCTTCGGTGGCGGAGGTTTGGCTGACGCATGTCGGCACGTCGAACCCGAAGCGCGGGGTGTCGCGAATGGTGATGACGTCGATGCCCTCGTCGATGAAGCGTTGCCAGAGTTCGGCCTGTGATGCGAGGACGGCTTCGGACGACAGTTCCGGTGGCGTGAGTGTTCCCACTGTGACCACGGCATCGGGGCTGTATGAAGTGATGACGTCTTCGGCGTTGTCGTTCCAGGTGCGGCATGAGTCGCTGCCGTAGAACGTGGCGCCGGGGTCTTGCAGGCGGCAACCGTCCTTGTCGATGACGATGAGTTCCCACTGCTGTTGCTCTGCCACGACCTGCAGCGCCGTGTACCACTGCAGCGTGTGGGAGCCGCCAGACATGACGATGGTGCGGGTGGGTTCTGTTGGCGCGATGGGGTCGTCGCAGACGAGGACGTCGGTGAAGCTTGGTTGGTCTTGCCAGTTTTGAACGCAGCCGCGGAAGTAGAGATCCGGCGGTAGGTCGTCGATGGCGGCTCGTGCCGAGGGGAGCGTGGGGTCGGCGTAGGTGATGTCTGCCTGGGGCGGTTGGTGCGCTTCCCATGCGCTAGCGCCAGGGTTGCCGGACACCTCGATGCCTGTGCCTGGTGCTGCTGAGCCGTCGGGCGATGGGGTGCTGGTGGCTGTGCCGGTGGGTTGTTGGCTTTGGTTGAGTTCGCGCTCTGACGCGGTGGACAGGTGTTGCGCGTACGCCGCGCTGGGGGCGGCAACCACGAGAATCCCGCCAACGATCATTGCGATGGTGACTCGCGGCGGTCGACGGACGGCGAGTAGCCATGCGCTAGCTGTGGTGGAGAACGTGCGTGTGAGGAGCGCCAGCGGATAGGAGATTGCGAGGACGGCGATGGCCGCTGTCGCGCCGATGGTGGCGTTTCCGGAGAGTGTTAGGAATGCGATCAGCACGGGCCAGTGCCAGAGGTAGAGGCCGTAGGAGATGTCTGCGATGTGCGTGATGGGGCGTGCGGACAACACTCGGGAAAGGGTGCCGCGAGCTCCAGTGTCGATGCTCATCAGGATGGCGATAGCGCCCGCAACGGGAACCAGGGTTGCGGCGCCGGGGTACGCGGTTGCGCCGTCGATGAGGAACCCGGAACTGATGATGATGACGGTGCCGGCCCATGCGGTGACGTTCGCTCCGCGGCCGCGCACGGTCCAGCGGCTGGGGACCAGCGCGGCGAGTGCTCCGAGGCCAAATTCCCAGCCGCGTGCGGCGAGGGAGAAGTAGGCGCTCGGTTGGTCGACGGAGACAGCCTTGAGGGCGTAGAGGAACGATGCCACAGTCGCGAGGGCAACGACGCCCACCACGATGCTGTGGCGCTGCCGCAGGGTGAGGGCGCGGGCAACTACGACGAACAAGGCCAGCGCGAGCGGCCACAGGAGGAAGAACTGGCCTTGCATTGAGAGGGACCAGAAGTGTTGGAGCGGGCTAGTGGTGATGCTGGCGGCATCGTATGCCGATTGGCTGTGCGCGAGCTCGACGTTCTCGACGTACAGCGCTGATGCGGTGACCTGGCGGTACACGGCCTCGAGAGTGGTGTCAACGAAGATGAAGGGGGCGCTGACTCCGACCACGATGAGCGTCAGGAGCGCGGCCGGGGTGAGCCGACTGAAGGTGCGTGCGAGGCGTTGGCCAAGCCGATGCATCGGCCGTCCTGTTCGCGTGTGTCTCAGTGACCGGGTGATCAGGAACGCGGAGATGACGAGGAAGACATCGACTCCGCCGGAGACGCGGCCTTGGCCAAAGAGGTGGAAGGCCACCACGAGCGCGAGGGCGAGCCCGCGAACTCCGTGGATCGCTGGCAAGTAGGCGCGCGACCCTGGGGAGAGCCAGGTCTCGGGGGTGCCGCTCCTTGATTCGTGGCCGGCCTCGTCAGAGTCGGGCTTGTGGGGTCCAGCGGCGGCGGTGGCGATGGCGGCACACTCCCTTGCGGCACGTGAATCACGGAACATCCGGATGTTACCGGAAGCGAACAATGGTGAGGGCGCGGCATTGCTGCGATACCAGGGATTTGAGTGATCGCGGCTGGTGGCTAGGTGACGGCGATGCCACACTGGGCGTCGCTCGCCCCGGTCGCCGGGTAGCGGTTCGTCACCACTGCTCGGCGGTGGCGTGCATCGCGTTCAGGTAGCGGTGGATCTCGTCGGCGTCCGCGTCCGACCGCATGATCACATGCAGCCCCAACAGGTACGTCGTGAACAGGTCTGTCCGCGCATCGGCTAACTCCGCGTTCTCGCCGCCTGCCGGAACAGTCCGAGCGATCAGCCGGCTGATGCGAGCGCGCATCTCGGTGCGGTACGCCTTCGCAAAGTCGAAGTCAGCGATCGAGCCCCTCAGTTCGTTGGAGGCCATCACCATGAGGCAGCCGTCGCGGCCACGCGCGGACAGCGCGTCGCGCTCAAAAAGCTCCAGGAAGGTGTGGACGCCTTCGACGCCAGGCCCGGCCCGGTCGATCAGTGCGTCGAACATCGCCATGCGTTCGGTCAGATAGCGCCGCAGTACTAGGGCAAAGAGCTGTTCCTTGCTGCCGAAGGTGCGGTAGAGGCTCGGCTTGTGCACGCCGCTGCTCTCCACGATGTCTGACATGGACGTCTGGCCGTAGCCCTGTTTCCAGAACAGGGCGGTGAGCGTGGCGAGTACGGCCTCCTCGTCGAAGAGTCGGGGGCGGCCAGTTGCCGCCTTCTCGCGTGTGGTCATGCGACCACGATATCGCGCAATCGGAGGCTTTGGTACTGACCGTTAGCAAACGGAAAGCCACTATGTTACCGTTTGGTACAGAACTTGTCTGAGTTCGTCCCGGGAACCCCGGGGCCCCACGAAAGGAGAGCATTCCCTATGGATCTCAACAATCGACACGGCATCGTGACCGGAGCCGGGCAGGGCATTGGACGAGCGCTCGCCGTGGAACTGGCGGGCCAGGGTGGTCACCTGCTTCTGGTGGGCCGTACCGAGGAGACTCTGACGGAGACGGCCAAGCGAGTGGAGGCCGCAGGCGGCACCGCCGAAATCTTGGTTCAGGACCTCGGCCGTCCCGAGGCCATCGACGCCGTACTTGCCGCAGTCGAGCCCTGGGACACCGTGGACACCCTCGTCAACAATGCGGGCAACGTGCGCGCAGGCCGCTTGGAAGAGACCACGGCCGCAGACGTCCAGTCCATGATTGACCTCAACCTGGTGGCACCACTGCAGTTGACGCGTGCGCTGTTGCCAAAGCTTCGTGCCTCCACCGGCGAGTCCGGCAGCCTGATCCTCAACATTTCCAGCGAGATCGCGCTGGTCGCCATGCCGTTCTACGCCGTCTACGCGGCGACGAAGTCCGGAGTCGCGGCCTTCGGTGAGGCGATGCGTCGAGAACTGTCGGGCACCGGTGTCCACGTCGCGACCGTTTATCCCGGCGCAACTGACACGGACATGATGGCCAGCCAGAACGCGGACTGGGAGCGCCGGCCAGTCTCGGCAGTCGTGGCCGATGTGCTCGCAGGCCTGGCCGCAGACGAACACGAGATCACGGCCACCGCGCCCGAGGCCCACGACACGCATCGGCTGAATGCCACCGACCCGCTCAAGGTTGATGCGGCCATCGTTCCGGGTCTGGACGACCTCGAAGCCGCCGTGAAGGACCACCGCAGCATCTGAGTCGGAAGATCCGGCCCGCGCGACGCGTTTGCGCCTAAGGCCCCACCAACCGCACACAGAGAGGACACCTCATGACTGATTTCACATTGCACGACGAGACCACTGCGCCGGAGCAGAGCGTGCCGTTCCTGGCGGACTCCAAGAAGAGTTTTGGCCGCATTCCCGGACTCCACGCGACGATGGCCGAAGCGCCGGGACTACTCGAGGGCTACAAGAAGCTCCATGAGCTCCTCCTCAACTCCAGCTTCGACAAGGACGAGCTCACAGTCGTGTGGCAGACGATCAATGTCGAGCACAAGTGCCATTACTGCGTGCCCGCGCACACGGGCATCGCAAAGAAGATGAAGGTGGATGACGCGATCATCGATGCGTTGCGCGACGGCACCCTGTTGCCTACGGAGCACCTGGAAGCGTTGCGGACCTTCACGCTTGAGATGGTGCGTGAGCGCGGAGAAGTCTCGGACACCACCGTTCAGGCATTCCTCGACGCCGGCTATACGAAGCAGCAGGTGCTCGAGGTGGTCCTTGCCATCGCACAGAAGGTGATGTCCAACTACACCAACCACCTCGCGCAGACCCCGATCGACGAGGCCAACCAGAAGTATGCCTGGGAGGGCACAATCGTCTCGCCCGTGTGATGGACTCGCAGACGCTTTAAGACGCTAGAAGGGCCCTGGCAACTTTCGCGTTGCCAGGGCCCTTCTAGCGTGAGGCTGGGGACTTAGTTCTCGACGACGACAACCGTCTCTTCGATACGTTCAACCGCGATGAGATCCTCGGTCGGGCCCAACGCACGATAAAGCAGGCCAGCAATGGCCGCACCGATCAGCGGAGCAATCCAGAACAACCACACCTGCTGCAGCGCCCAGGTGTCAGACCAGAGCGCTGTTCCCAGGGCACGAGCCGGGTTGAGTGCGCCGTTCGTGAAGGGAATGGCGATGAGGACAAGGAAGCCCACCGTCAGGCCGATCGCGAACGGTGCGGCGGCCGCGCCGTCCTTGGCGAAGACCGATGTGACCGCAAGGACCACACCGACCAACAGGGTAGCGATGATGATCTCGATGATCATGCCCGCACCCCAGCCAAACCCGGTAGGTGAGTGATCGCCGTAGCCGTTGGACGCCGTAGAGATCAAGGCGCGTGCTGCGTCGCCGGACTCGGGGTGCATCGATGCGGTCAAGAAGAGAATGCCAGCGGCACATGCCGCTCCGACGACCTGGGCAAGCCAATATGAAGCCACGTCGCGGCCAGGGAATCGGCCGGCTACCCAGAGACCGAATGTGACGGCCGGGTTGAGGTGAGCCCCGGAGACGCCCCCGAAGATGAGCGCTGCAATCAGCACACCTAGGGCGAACCCGAATGCCACGGCGAGCGTGCCGTTGTCACCGGTGGAGAAGTAGAGAGCGGTTCCAACGCCCATGAATACCAGGATGAAGGTTCCTACCAACTCGGCGGCCATGCGAGGCAAGAGCCCTGGGCCAGAGGTGTCCTCCACCCATTCGTCGACCTCAGCTTGATCCTCAGCGAGGATTCCGTGGAGGTCGGGGTCAGGGGTGTCCTCGACGGGTGCATCTTGAGTGGTCATAGTGACTGTGCCTTTCACTGATTCTGGGGACGCTCCCCGGCGTCCCGTAGGCATCGTGGCACGTCTTGCCGTCGCGTGCCGGGTGACGCGACGCACACAGTCGTATTTGCTGAGTTCTCCTCAGGCCCAATGTGGACTAGCCTAAGTGCGTTGTATTAGCCCCCAAATAGACGTAACGAGGCACACTCAATGGCGAAGATCAAGGTCGAAGGCACGGTCGTCGAACTCGACGGCGACGAGATGACGCGAATCATCTGGCAGTTCATTAAGGACCGCCTGATTCACCCCTACCTGGACATCGATCTCGAGTACTACGACTTGGGGATCGAGTCCCGCGACGCGACTGACGACCAGATCACCATCGACGCTGCACACGCCATCAAGAAGCACGGTGTTGGTGTCAAGTGCGCGACCATCACGCCCGACGAGGCGCGCGTCGAGGAGTTCGGCCTGAAGAAGATGTGGGTGAGCCCTAACGGCACCATCCGCAACATCCTCGGTGGCGTGGTCTTCCGTGAGCCCATCATCATTTCCAACATTCCGCGTCTGGTGCCGGGCTGGAACAAGCCCATCATCATCGGGCGCCACGCACACGGTGACCAGTACAAGGCCACCAACTTCAAGGTGCCCGGCGCTGGCACGCTGACCATGACGTACACCCCGGATGACGGTTCCGAGCCCATCCACCAGCAGGTCGTGGCATATCCCGAGGGCGGCGGTGTCGCGATGGGTATGTACAACTTCAACGAGTCCATCAAGGACTTCGCCCGCGCATCCTTCGCCTACGGTCTGAAGCGCAACTATCCCGTGTACCTGTCGACCAAGAACACGATCCTCAAGGCCTACGACGGCCAGTTCAAGGACCTGTTCCAGGAGGTCTTCGACAACGAGTATGCCGAGGCTTTCGCTGAGGCCGGTCTCACCTACGAGCACCGCCTGATCGACGACATGGTCGCCGCAGCGATGAAGTGGGAAGGCGGCTACGTCTGGGCCTGCAAGAACTACGACGGCGACGTGCAGTCAGACACCGTGGCTCAGGGCTTCGGTTCGCTTGGTCTGATGACCTCCGTGCTGATGACGCCGGACGGCCAGACCGTCGAGGCAGAAGCTGCGCACGGCACGGTGACGCGGCACTACCGCCAGCACCAGGAGGGCAAGCCCACCTCGACCAACCCGATCGCGTCGATCTTTGCGTGGACCGGTGGCCTGAAGCACCGCGGAAAGCTCGACGGCACTCCTGCTGTCACCGAGTTCGCGGAGACCCTTGAGGATGTTGTCATCAAGACCGTTGAGAGCGGCAAGATGACCAAGGATCTCGCACTGCTGGTTGGCCCTGAGCAGGAATGGCTGACCACCGAGGACTTCCTCGCCGCGCTCGACGCGAACCTTTCCGCTCGCCTGGCGTAACGCCCGGGTCTAGAACACAAGGAGTCACACTGCTGTGAGTACCGCACCTGTCACCGTTACCGTCACCGGCGGCGCCGGCCAGATTGGCTACGCGCTGCTGTTCCGCATCGCGTCCGGTCAGATGTTGGGCGCTGATGTGCCCGTCAAGCTGAACCTGCTTGAAATCCCTCAAGGGCTCAAGGCGGCGGAGGGCACCGCAATGGAGCTCGACGACTGCGCATTCCCGCTGTTGGCTGGCGTGGACATCTTCGACGACGCCAAGAAGGCTTTCGATGGCGTCAACGTCGGTTTGCTCGTGGGTGCACGCCCTCGCGGCCCGGGCATGGAACGTGGTGACCTGCTTGCTGCGAACGGCGGTATCTTCGCTCCGCAGGGTGAAGCGATCAATGCAGGAGCCGCCGATGATGTGCGTGTGCTGGTGGTGGGCAACCCTGCCAACACCAACGCACTGATCGCGTCTGCTCACGCTCCTGATGTCCCGGCGGATCGCTTCAACGCCATGATGCGACTCGACCACAACCGTGCGCTCGCGCAGTTGGCAGCCAAGACCGGTACTACCGTGGCCGACGTCAAGAAGGTCTCGATCTGGGGAAACCACTCCGCGAAGCAGTACCCGGATGTGGCCCACGCCGAAATCTCTGGCCGCCCTGCTCCCGAGGTGATCGGGGACGATGCCTGGGTTGCGGACACCTTTGTGCCTACGGTCGCGAAGCGTGGTGCCGCGATCATCGAGGCACGTGGTGCATCGTCGGCGGCTTCGGCCGCCAACGCTGCGATCGACCACGTGCGCGACTGGGTTGCAGGAACGCCGGAGGGCGACTGGACGTCGGTCGCAATGCCGTCCGATGGCTCCTACGGGGTGCCAGAGGGACTCGTGTCCTCGTTCCCGGCCGTGTCTCGTGGAGGCGCGTGGGAGATTGTTCAGGGCCTCTCGGTTGCAGATGATGCACGCACAAAGATCGATGCTTCGGTCGCTGAGTTGGTTGAAGAGCGCGATGCAGTGAAGGAACTTGGACTGATCTAGTCCGACTGATTTCTCTGAAGGAGGGTGCAACCGGCGACGGTTGCACCCTCCTTTTGCTTGTGCATTGGGCTTGAGAGGGGGCAACCGTACTGGACACCACGATGCTCGGTCACGAGAACGTAACAGTTCTCATCAAATCGATTCGACGGGCTTGCAATTAGTTCGTTAGTAACCTTTACTAACTAACTATGACGATCGAGGACGCTCAACGGCGTTCCTCCGGTGCCACAGTTGACACAGTCGCTGAAACCGGAGTGGACAGCACCGTTGCACAGCAGCGCAACACAGCGCTTGCTGGTGCTGTGCCTGCTGGCGCGCGCGTCCGTCCCGAGCATGCTCGCCGCCACAATCGCGCACTCGTCCTTCAGACCCTGTATCGCGCAAACGGACTTTCTCGTGCGGATCTGGCGCGCGAAGTCGGACTCACTCGCGTCACGATTTCTGACTTGGTCTCCGATTTCCTCGATGAGGGCTTGGTCATCGACCTCGGCATCCGCCCCGACGCACGCCCGGGCAAGCCCGCCACGCTCTTGGACATCAACCGCACTGGTTTTTCCATCGTCGGCCTCGACCTGTCCAACAGCGCCGTATTCCGCGGTGTGGTCACCGACCTCGACGGAGTCGTGGTCGAGCGGGCCGAAGTTTCCGTCGGTGGGACACGAGGCCAAGAGGCTGTCGACGCTGTCTTCGCCCTTCTCGAGGACCTCATCGGACGGGCCACGGCCCCCATCATCGGCGTGGGCATCGGAAGCCCCGGCATCGTCGACCTTGACGGCACCGTGGTCTCCGCCCCCAACCTTGGGTGGACCGAAGTGCCGCTTCAGCACCTCGTTGCAGAACGCTTCAAGCTTCCCACCCAGGTCGCGAACGACGCCAACATGGCCGCACAAGGCGAGCGCAGCTTTGGCGGCGCGAGCACCGACATGATGCTCATCCGCGTCGGCCGAGGTGTCGGTTCGGGCGTCGTTGTCGGCGGCAACCTGGTGTACGGCTCAGGCTTCGCGGCAGGGGAAATCGGCCACGTCGTCGTAGGAACCGACGGTGGCGAAAAGTGCGCCTGCGGCAAGTCCGGCTGCCTCGAAGTGTGGCTTTCGTCGCCGCGACTCGAACAGGTCGTGGCAGAGCACGGTGACGAAGCGCGCGAAGCGGCGCTGCGCGAGGCCGGCGAACGCCTCGGCATCTCGCTGGCACCCATCGTTGCAGCCCTCAACCTCGGCGAGGTCGTTCTCGCCGGGCCTCACAATCTTCTCGCTGGACCCCTCTTGGAGGGAACTGCCGAGACGCTCCGCAGTAGGACGATGGCCGAACTCCACGGCAATCTCACACTGCGGATGACCACACTTGGGCGCGACATTGTCGTGCTGGGAGCCGTGGTCATGGTCCTTACCGGACAACTGGGGGTTTCTTAACTCCCGCAACCCACAACGTCGTGGCCCGAATTAGTCACGGACGGCACACACAACAAAGAAGGAATAGCACAATGAAGAAGATGACTCGTGGCATCGCAGCATTCGCTGCAGCCTCAGCCGTCGTCCTCGCCGGATGCTCCTCGTCCGACGACTCCGACGCAGAAGAGAGCAACACCGCCGGATCCGGCGAAGAGACTGAAGTTGTTGCTCAGGACCTCACCATGTGGTGGATGGGTCAGGAAGACGACACCACCGCCGCATACCGTGAGTACCTGCAGGAGACCTATGCTGCTGAAAACGGTGGCGAGCTCACCGTTGAGTACGTGGGCTGGGGCGACGCTATCTCGGCTCTGACCACCGCTCTCCCGGACTCGTCCAACACTCCTGACGTGACTGAGGTCGGTAACACCCAGGCTGCTACGTTCACCACGGTGGGCGCGTTCCTGGACGTCACCGACATGTACGAAGACCTCGGCGGCGACAACCTGCTGCAGGGATTCGTTGAGGCCGGTTCCGTGGGTGACACCATCTACGCACTGCCTTACTACTTCGGTTCGCGCTTCGCCTGGTACCGCAAGGACCTGTACGAACAGGGCGGCGTTGAGGTTCCCACCACCCTCGAAGAGGTCACCACGGTGCACGCTTCGCTGAAGGACCAGGACATTGCTGGTTTCTACATGGGTGGCCAGGACTGGCGTAACGGTATCTCCTGGATCTTCGCTAACGGTGGTGACATCGCTACGTTCGAGGGTGACACCTGGACCTCCGCACTGTCCTCCGACGCGTCGGTTGCCGGTATGGAGCAGTGGCAGGAACTGTTCACGACCGCGAGCGTTGCTCAGGTCACGGACACTGACGAACTGTTCAACGCAATCAACGACGGCTCGCTGCAGGGCACCCCTGCCGCAGCTCAGATGGCACCGAACTGGGCAGCATGCTGCATTGGCCCGCTGACCGGTGAAGACGACGAGGGCAACCCTGCACCCGTGTGGGATGACGCCGTCAACGGCTTCTACGCACTGCCTGGCGTCGACGGTGGCATCGCCCCCGTGTTCGCTGGTGGTTCGAACATCGCCATCTCGGCAGCTTCGCAGAACATCGAGGGTGCTAAGCAGCTCCTCGAGATCATCTTCTCCGACGAGTACCAGACCCTTCTTGCCGAGTCCGGCTGGGGTCCTGCCAACTCTGAGTTCGGTGAGATCTACGCGGGCCTTGCTCCGCAGAACGAAGTTGCACTCGAGACTGCAGAAGCAGCCAAGCTGACCCCTGCCGCACCGGGCTGGGCAGCAATCGAAGAGCAGCAGATCCTGGAGCAGTACTTCACCGCAGTTGCTGAGGGTGGAGATGTTGCGTCGCTCGCAGTTGAGTACGACGACAAGATCAACGCTCTGATCAACGGCTAAAGCACTCCCCGTGGCGACCTAGCGTCGTCACCCCGCGTGGGGCCCGGTCCGTCCGCACTGGACTGGGCCCCACGTTTCGGGGGTTTCCCCGCCCCTCCTCAAATATTCTCAGCACCATTGAGAGGCACACCATGACTACCCCCGCGGTCGCGCCCAGTCGGCTCGACGACTCGCCGGTCTCGCCAAAGAAACCCCGTGGCAAGCGGCTCCTGCCATACATCCTCCTCGCCCCCGCAGTTGTTGCGCTGGTGGTGGGAATGGGCTACCCCCTTCTCTGGCAGGTCGTTAACTCTTTCCGTGAATACGGACTCCAGCAACAGTTCGGCGCACCGCCGGCCTGGATTGGCCTGGAAAACTACACGGCCCTCCTGACGGACAGCCACTTCTGGGCAGTCCTCGGACGTTCCGTCGTCTTTATGTTTGTCACCGCAGCTGTCACCGTGGTGCTTGGTGTCTGCCTCGCGCTGCTGATGAAGTCGGTCGGTAACTTCGCGCGTATTTGCCTTCAGGTTGCGTTGCTTCTTGCGTGGGCAATGCCGATCGTCGCTCAGATGACGGTGTGGAACTGGATGATCGACCAGCGCAATGGTCTCTTCAACTATGTGCTGAGTTGGATCCCCGGCGTTGACATGCTCGGCCACAACTGGCTCGTCTCGCCGCTGTCGTTCTTCGCCGTTGCATCGGTCATCATCACCTGGGCCGCAGTGCCCTTCGTCGCGATTTCGGTCTACGCCGCGCTCACGCAGGTGTCGGGCGAAGTCAAGGAGGCCGCCGCACTCGACGGTGCAGGCGGTTTCCAGATGCTCTGGCGCATTACGTTGCCGATTATCCGCCCGATTCTCGTCATCCTGATCCTGCTTCAGATGATCTGGGACCTGCGTGTGTACGCGCAGATCGACCTTCTGCAAGGCTTCGGGTCCGCCGGTGACCAATACGACCTGCTCGGAACGTACATCTACAGCCTCGGTGTTGGTCAGGGAAGCTTCGGTATGGCTTCCGCAGCGGCAATGCTCGTGATGTTCTTCACCGTTGCACTGAGCTGGTTCTACGTACGTGAGCTCCTGAAGGAGGACAACTGATGGCTACTAAGACCAAGTCTTCACACACGATCAGGAATATTCTCACCGTTCTCGTGGCGGCCCTCTGGGTCTTCCCCGTCTACTGGATGATCAACTCGTCGTTCCAGTCCTCGACAGACATCAACGCGCTGACGCCGACATGGTTCCCGTTCCCGGGTGGAACGCTGAACAACTACACCGCAGTGCTCGACCCGCAGACCGGTTTCGGCAGCGCGTTCCGCATGTCGATCATGGTGACGGCGCTCTCAATCGTTGTCTGCCTGGTGTTTGCCTTCCTCGCAGCGGTGGCAATCTCGCGGTTCAAGTTCCGCGGACGCAAGTCCTTTGTGGTGGCCATCATTCTGGTGCAGATGCTTCCTGCGGAAGCAATGTTCATCGCTCAGTACAAGATGATCGCCGCTATGGACCTGCTCAACACCGTTCTTGGTGTCTCGATCATCTACGTTGCGACGGTGATTCCGTTTACGGCGTGGATGCTCCGTGGATTCGTGGCCGGTATCCCGGCAGACCTCGAAGAGGCAGCCATGGTTGACGGTTGCACCCGCTTCGGCGCGTTCATGCGGGTGACCTTCCCGCTGCTGGCTCCGGGCCTTGTCGCCTCGTCGGTCTTCGCGTTGATCCAGGTGTGGAACGAGTATGCGTTGGCTTCCGTGCTGCTCCAGAAGGACAGTGCTGAGACGCTACCGCTCTGGCTGGCTGGCTTCTCGGAACCCTCGCTCTCTGGCCCTGTCCCGTGGGGACAGGTCATGGCAGGCTCGGTGCTGGTTGCTATCCCCGTGATGATCTTCTTCCTGATCGTTCAGGGCCGTATGACCCAGGGTCTGGTTGGCGGGGCGGTTAAGGGATGAATCCCCTCTCGGTACTCATGCCGGGGTTCCTCGGCCCTGAGTTGCCGAGGTGGGTGGAGCGGAAGTTGCGCCAGGGGATGGGCGGTGTGTGCCTCTTCGGCACCAACGTTGAATCTCCGGCGCAACTCCGTTCCCTCACAGACAGCATCTATGCTGCTAACCCTGATGCAGTTATTGCAATCGACGAAGAGGGCGGAGACGTCTCGCGGCTCTACCAGCGTGAGGGGTCTCCGTACCCAGGCAGCGCGATTTTGGGCATCCTGGACGATGTCGATCTCACCCGGGCCGCAGGGGCTCAAGTGGGGTGGGAACTCCGCAAGGCGGGTGTGAATCTCACTCTCGCGCCTGACGTTGACGTGAACTCCAACCCCCTCAACCCGGTGATCGGCGTCCGTGCCTTTGGCGCGGACACCGAGCTCGTCGCGCGACACGGTGCGGCGTGGACCCAAGGACTGCAGTCGACTGGTGTCGCTGCATGCGCCAAACACTTTCCAGGGCATGGTGACACGGAGCTCGACTCTCACCACGATGCCCCCGTGGTAAATGCATCAGAACCCGAATTGCGTACCCGGGAACTGGTGCCGTTCGAGGCGAACATCGCGGTGGGTGTCGCCTCCCTCATGAGCGCTCACATCGATGTTCCCGCACTTGACGCAGAGAACGCAGGAACCTTCTCGAAGCCGATCATGACTGACCTCCTGCGAGACGAGTTGGGCTTCACTGGCGTTGTGGTGTCTGACGCACTCAATATGGCCGGGGCGCAGGCTTACGGTGGCTACACCGGTGCGTCGGTGAAAGCACTTGCCGCAGGCGTTGACCTTCTTTGCGTGGGGTACTCCAACACTGAAGAAGAGATTGAGCAGATCGTGACGGCTATCGAGGATGCGATCAAGGCCGGTGAGCTCACGGAGGCCCGCGTCAGCGAGGCCCACACGCGCATTCTCGCCATGGTCAAGGCATCCGCGAAGCGCGCCGCTGAGGCCTTAATCCCCGAGGATCTCACCCACGGCGCAGTGCCCGGCATGGGATTCGAGCAACTGAAGAGCGCGTTCTCCGTCTCCGAGACGGCACGCACGCGGCTCGCGGCGCGGGGCGCAGTCAAGGGCGTGCAGTGGGTGCGCCTCGAACCTGCCGCCAACATGGCAGTCGGCGACAGTCCTTGGGGTCCTTTTGCCTCCGGTGTCGTCGCGGATCTCGTCGTTTCCCCCGAGACCCCTCTGAAGAACTTTGTGCCGAACCCCGACTGTGTTGTCGTCGTGGTGGGCAAAGACAACCACCGTCACCCCTGGGCACGTGAAGCGATTGATGAGCTTCGTGGCCACGGCGCGGTGATTGTTGACATGGGCTGGCCAGACCTGACTGAGCCGTATGTAGACATTGCAACCTACGGCGCTTCGCGTGCTGTAGGCGAGGCCCTTAAGGAGGTGCTCGCGTGAGCGGCGTGCACATTGGTGTCGATATTGGCGGCACCAAAATTGACGCAGTGGTAGTTGACGAGAACGCGGAAGTTTTGGGGCGTCACCGCATTCCCGTACGCAAGGGCGCGGAAGGTGTGGTCTCCGCAGCGGTCGAGGCCGTCGGCACGCTGACGCAGGAAGCCGGTATCTCGGTGGCCGACGCAGTCACGGTAGGCATCGGCATTCCGGGCACCGTCACCGACGGTGTGGTGCGATACGCACAGAACCTGGAGTTGAACGAACTCGACCTCGCCTCCGCGTTGCGCGAGGTCTGGGGACGCAAGGTCTACGTCGAGAACGATGTCTCGGCCGCCGCTGTGGGTGCCTGGAAGCTTGTGGGTGGGGACGCACGTTCCGTCGCCTACCTGAACCTTGGCACGGGCCTGGCTGCTGGCATCATTCTCAACGGTGAGCTGTGGCGCGGCGCCTATGGCGCTGCCGGTGAAATCGGGTACCTCAGCGTGGACCCCATGGGTCCCAAGGACTTTGAAGGCTGCCCTGGCAACCTTGAAACGTATGCGTCGGGATCGGGCATTGTGTCGCAGTGGCCCGAGCCCGGAGTTGATGCGCGATCCATCCTGCTCCTCGCGGCCCAGGGTGATGCCCGCGCCGTCGAGATCCAGGAACGTCTCTACTTTGGTGTCGCATCGGCGATCCGCGCTCTTGTCTTGGCCTACGACGTCGAGGAAGTGATCCTCGGCGGTGGCCTCACTGGACTGGGAGATAGCCTCATGGAGGGCACCTCACGCGTGCTCAACGACTGGGCCTCGCAGTCTGCATTCGTAAATTCACTGAAACTAGTTGAGCGCACGCGCACCCTGAGTGGACACAGGCATGTGCCTGCTATTGGTGCGGCTCTGTTGGGAGTCGAACATGGCTGAAGTACTGATTGTTAAGGACAAAGACGAGGCCGGTGCGTTGGTTGCCGAGCACATCGCATCGCAGGTGAAGGCGAACGCTGAGTTCACGCTAGGTGTGGCGACGGGATCCACCCCGCTGCCCGTGTACCGCGCTCTGGCAGCTCAATCTGAGCAGGGCGTGGACTTCACCCAGATCACCTGCTTTGCCCTCGATGAATATGTGGGTCTCCCCGCAGGCCACCCTGAGAGCTACCGCGCTGTTGTTGACCGCGAGGTGACGGAGCCCTTGGGCCTCGACCCCAAGCGTGTCAATGTTCCCGACGGCTCTGCCGAGGGAGTTCAGACCGCAGGTGCACGCTACGAAGAAGCGCTCCGTGCACACGGTGGCGTCGACTTGCAGCTCCTCGGGATTGGCACTGACGGCCACCTTGCCTTCAACGAGCCCGGTTCGAGCTTCGGGTCGCTGACACGCGTGAAGACTCTGACGGAACAGACCCGTGAGGACAACGCGCGGTTCTTTGACTCCATTGACGATGTCCCCATGCACTGTGTGACGCAGGGGCTGGGGACCATTCTGCGCGCGGGACACCTGGTGATGCTGGCCTTCGGTGAGGGCAAGGCAGAGGCTGTGGCCGGTGCGGTAGAAGGCGCAGTCTCGGCCTCAATGCCCGGTTCCGCAATTCAGTTGCACCCGCGTGCGACAGTAGTAATTGATGAGGCCGCGGCTTCGAAGCTCAAGTTCGCTGACTACTACCGTCACGCGCAGCGCAACAAGCCGGCGTGGCAAGGAATCTGAGGTAATTCTGATGGCGCTCCTGACAGACATTCACAACCACGGTGGCGGCGGATACAGTTTCGGCGGCACCGTCGAGGACACTCTCGCCGCCGCAGCCGCGCACCGCGCCACCGGTACTGAAGCGGTCGTGGCGTCGCTAGTCTCGTTGCCCTTGGACGAGACTGATCGCGCGATGGGTGTGGTCCGTGAGGCGATGTCTGAGGATGCGTCGATTGAGGGAATCCACCTTGAAGGGCCGTTCTTGGCCCTGGAGCGTAAGGGCGCTCACGCTCCAGAGAACTTGATCGATCCCACGCCTGATGTCGTTGAGCGAATTCTTGCCGCCGGCGGTGGCGCTATCCGGCAGATCACGATGGATCCTGCGCGGGACTGCGCCCTCGATGCGATCGAGCGTTTTGTTGACGCGGGCGTCGTTGTCGCAGTGGGACATACGGAGGCCGACGCGGAACTGACGCGCAAGGCGTTTGATCGCGGTGCGACCCTCCTCACACACGGTTTCAATGCGATGAAGGGCATCGTTGGTCGGGAAATCGGGCCTGTGGGCGCTGCAATGGACGATGAGCGTGCCCACATTGAAATCATCGCTGACGGCATTCATGTTGACCCGGCGCTCATTGCCGCGGTGTTCCGCGCTGCACCTGGGCGGGTTGTGCTTGTCACTGATGCCATGGCCGCTGCGGCGGCACCTGAGGGTGAGTACCGGCTCGGGAAGTTTGACGTCACCGTGAGCAACGGCAAAGCAGTCCTGAAGGGGACGGACACTATCGCGGGCTCAACGTTGACGCTGACGCGCGCGATTGAGGTGTGTGTCGAGGCAGGCGTGCCGCGGGACCAGGCCGTGGCGGCCGCGTCGACCGTTCCCCGCGCACTTTTGGGCCTTGCGTAGTTCCTGGCGCACCTGACCTAGCGCCACGGCCAGTAAACTCTGTTTATGTCCCCTACCTCCGCACCGGATTTTGGGGTCATCATTCTCACCATGGGTAAGCGGAAAAAGGGGCTTGCCCAAGCGATTGGTTCCGTCATGCGCCAGACGGATGTCTCGATGGACATCCTTGTCGTGGGAAATGGCTGGGATCCGAAGGAAGCGATCGGTTTCCCTGGGGTGCGGACTTTGGCTCTGCCCTACAACGTGGGGATTCCGGCCGGGCGTAACGCGGGTGTCGAGCACGTCTCTGGCGAACTGTTGTTCTTTTTGGACGATGACGCTGAGCTTGCCGACGATCATTTCCTGAGGGATGTGCGTACGCGTTTCGAGGAGAACCCCGAGTATGGCGCGCTGCAGGGCCGTGTCTCTGACCGGGAGGGCAATCCTCCTCCGTCGCGCTGGGTGCCACGCATCGGCTCTCGAGTTCCCGACGAGCCGCTCTCAGTGTTTTCGCTGTGGGAAGGCGCGGTCGCCGTGCGTCGGTCGGCGTTCATCGAGGCGGGCGGTTGGCCAGCTGATTTCTTCTACGCCCATGAGGGCATTGAACTTGCCTGGCGGGTGTGGGAGCAACGCCTCAAGGTCATTTATGACCCCGATCTGCACGTGTACCACCCAGTCAAGGCGCCTACGCGTCACCAGGATTACTACCGCCTTTCGGCGCGAAACCGGGTGTGGGTTGCACGGCGAAACCTCCCTGGCCTGCTCGCCGTGGTCTACACCGTGTTGTGGGCGTTGCTCCAACTGATCCGCGGACCCAAGGAGCGTGAGGCCATCAGCGCATGGTTTGGTGGCTTCCGCGAGGGATGGCGTCATTGTCCGCGATCGCAACCCAAGATGGGGTGGAACACGATTTGCTACTGCGCCAAGAACGGTCGATTGCTGATCCTCTAGCGTGAGGCGGCTTCCCGTCCGGTTGCATGAGCGCAGCCCGTCGTTGCTGCCAAACTTTGTGCTCGCTAGTGAACCGCGCCTTCGCTACTGAAGCGGGGACGGGCGTGGGTGAATGGCCCGTTCGTCACCGGAAGACGATGGTGCGGTGGCCGTCGAGGAGGATGCGGTGGTCTGCGTGCCAGCGCACGGCCCGTGCGAGTGCGCGGCGTTCCACGTCGGCTCCCACGGCGGTGAGGCTCTGGGGCGTGTGCGAATGATCGACGCGTTCTACTTCCTGCTCAATGATGGGACCTTCGTCGAGGTCGCTCGTCACATAGTGCGCGGTGGCGCCAATGAGTTTGACGCCGCGATCGTGGGCCTGGAAGTACGGGCGCGCGCCTTTGAATGACGGCAGGAACGAGTGGTGGATGTTGATCGCCTTCCCGTGCAGCGCTGCGGAGAGCTCGGGGGAGAGGATCTGCATGTAGCGGGCGAGGACAACGAGTTCCACATCAAGTTCTGCCACGAGCGCGAGGAGCTCCGCTTCGGCGTCGGCCTTGGTCTCGGGGGTGACTGGGATGTGGTGGAAGTTCTTCCCGTAGAAGCCCGCGAGATCGCTCAGCGTGGTGTGGTTGCCCACCATGGCGACGATGTCGATGGGGAGAGTTCCGGCGCGTTCGCGGAAGAGGAGGTCGTTGGCGCAGTGCTCGGACTTCGAGCCCATGACGAGTGTGCGCATGGGGCGTCCCGCACGGTCGAGTTTGAACGTCATCGAGAATCGCTCTGCGAGGGAGGTGACCGCGGCGCGCAGTTCGCTATCTGCAGCGACCGTCATGACCTCGACCCGCATGAAGAAGAGTCCAGTGTCGGGATCGCCGAACTGTTGAGACTCGGTGATGTTTCCTCCGTGCTCGGCAAGCAAGCCTGAGACAGCGTGGACGATGCCGGGCTGGTCGGGGCATGACAGTGCGAGGACGTAGCGGGTCTCGGCGGTGCTCATAGTGCTACAGCGTAACGATTCGCGCCGGTGGGCTAGGACGCGGTGAGGCGGCTCGACTGCCAGACCGACGCGACGTGTCCGACCACCACGAGGGGCGTGATCGCCACAAGCGCGACGAGGGTCCATCCCCACACTGCGGGAACGGCAAGCGAGATGAGCATCGCGACAAAGTACAGGTGGGATTGCTCGACGGAGTGATAGAGCCGATGCAGGGGCAGGAGTCGTGCTGCTCGGCGTGCGGTGGCCACGAGGCCCGGCTTGGGGGTTCCAGCCGCTTGGGTGTCGGGGAGCTTGCCGAGGCCGGCGTATGCGCGGGACACTGCCACGGCGTCGTTGACGGACTTGTTGATGAGGACAAACATCGCCAGGACTGCACCGCCGGCGACTCCCTGCCACACCTGGTCAGGGTGGGCGAGGCCCCATCCGATGCCGAAGCACAGCGGCATGAACGATTCGGTGGTGGTGTGGGCGAGCCGGTCGATGAAGATTCCCCGCGGTGACATGGTGCGGCGCCATCGGGCGACCTCGCCGTCGGCTGCGTCAATGAGCATCTGGGCGTGAGCGAAGAATACGGCCAGTAGTGCGCCCCACCAACTTCCAGTGAGAAGGCTGAGTGCGGCTGCCCACCCACACGCCACCATGATGAGGGAGACGCTGTTGGCGCTCAGTCCTGCACGGATTGCGGCGGTTGAGATGTAGGGGGAGAGGTGGCGCCACCACAGATCAGCGGACCAGTGCTCTGCGTTGGCGCGGGTGCGGATATGGACGGGCTGTCCCTCAAGCTTTACCTCAGCGACTGTGGGGTTCTGGCGGCCCAGGCGGGGCTCGAGGGGGACGGCGTTCATGCCCCTACAGTAATGGCGCGCGTCAAGGTGGTTCGCGGGGGGCGTGCGGTGCATGGTCGCAGGCACGAGGTACCTAAGCGTGGCGTCTGACCCGAGGGCGGAAACGTGCCACGATAGGACTATGACCGAGTCAGACAGCGTGCGAATTGACGTGATTGGTGCGAGCCAAGCAGGTGAGCTCTTGACGGTGCGGCGTGCCGCGTTCGTCACTGAAGCGCAGTTGTACAACGATCCGAACATTCCTGCGCTGACGCAGAGCCTTGACGAGTTGATTGTGGACCTTGAGTCCGACGACGTCGTCACCTTGGGTGCTTGGGAAGGGCATCGACTCATTGGGTCGATTCGTGTGGGGCTTGAGGGGGACAAGGCCACCATCGGTCGTCTCGCAGTGGTTCCTGACCTGCAGGGCCAAGGCATCGGAACGCAGTTGCTGTTTGCGGTGCTGGGCTATTTGCCGGAGTCGACCCGTGAAGTATGGGTCTTTACAGGCCAGAACTCGAAGCACAACATCTCGATGTACAACAAGGCTGGGTACGACTACCAGTTTGACCAGGTGAACGGTGACCTTACCTACGCATACTTGCGAAAGGTCCTCGAATCAGGCGCAATCGTTGACGATGACGCCGATGTGAATGCGGTGCGCGGCGATAACTGAGTCGCTCTGAGAACGACACCATCGCACACTGGTGTGGTGACTGCATCTACTTCGCACACGGCAGGTGTTCGCCGTACCGAGCGTGATCGCTCGGTCGATTCCCTTGCTGGCGTGCTCATCATCCTGGTGGTGTTCAGCCATGCCATCGAGCCCCTGGAGGGTCAGTTCGCCGAAACGGCCGCGCAATGGCTGTTCATGTTTCACATGCCGGCGTTTGTCTTTGTCTCTGGCTACGTGACCCGTTACTCCAGCCGATGGGCACCGGGACGCACGTTCCTAAAGTTGGCTTTTCCTTATGTGGTGTTCACGTTGGCGCAAGCAGTCTTCAACGCAGCGTTAACGGGCGAGCCACTTTCTGTGAGTTTCCTGACCCCTTCGTGGACTCTGTGGTACCTCGTGGCATTGGGAGCCTGGCGCCTGAGCGCGCCCCTGTTGCGCTCCTCGTGGTGGGTAGTGCCGGGGCTCGCGATCGCGGGTGTCGCGTTGGGAACCGTGGGAATGGTGGGACAGGAACTCTCTGTGGAGCGCATCGTGTGCTTCGCTCCGTTTTTCGCGGCTGGACTGATGTGGCGTGACTCGTGGTGGCCGCGTATCCGGGCAGCCCGCATGCGTGTGCTCGCCGTCGCCGCTTTGGCTGGTGCGCTCGTGTGGAGTTGGTTTAGCGAGGACACCGTGATTCGGTCCATCTTTTTCCTTTCGGAAAGCTATGCCGACATCGGCCAGACCAACGGGGAGGGGATGGCGCAACGTGCAGCCGTACTTGTCGCGGGTGCCGTGCTGACCCTGGCAATCCTCGCCCTCAGTGGCGGTAGCAACACCGTGGTGGCGTCCATCGGGGCTGCGACACTGCCGGTCTACCTGCTCCACCCCCTGGTGTTGTACCCCGCGCACCTCGACGGCTATGGCGTCGACTGGCCGGAATCGCTGATGCTCTTGGGACTAATGGCCTTTGCTGCGGGATTCTCCTACGTGGTGTCGAGGCCGGCGGTGGTACGAGCTACGCGTCCCCTCATGGACTACATGTTTTGGCGTGATCTGGTGCGCCGTTGACGTAGATGCGGGGGTGCGTTCACGTTGCTAGACTGGCGCGCGTCGTGACTGGCGCAGTGGGACACCACGAGGGAGCGGCATTTTCTCAGACTGTTGGTCGTACGCCTGGGCCGAAGTCACCGGACACACGGCGGCCCGCCGCCTTCAGAAAGGGAACGCATGAGCACCGACTCCAGCGCCACCGCAGACGTGATGAACGCCACGCTGCAGGATTTTGACCCCGAGATTGCCCAGGTACTTGACCGGGAACTCGACCGCCAGCGCACCTACCTTGAGATGATCGCCTCGGAGAACTTCGTTCCCCGTTCGGTGCTGCAGGCTCAGGGTTCGGTCCTGACGAACAAGTACGCGGAAGGGTACCCCGGCCGCCGCTACTACGGTGGCTGCGAAGAGGTCGACGTTGCGGAGAACATCGCACGCGACCGCGCCAAGAGCCTCTTTGGTGCTGAGTACGCGAACGTCCAGCCCCACTCGGGTGCCACCGCTAACGCTGCGGTGCTGCACGCGCTGATCAACCCCGGTGACAAGATCATGGGCCTGTCGTTGGCTCACGGTGGTCACCTCACGCACGGCATGAAGCTGAACTTCTCCGGCAAGCTCTACGAAGTTGCTGCCTATGGTTTGGACGAGCAGTCGCACCGTATCGAAATGGAGCAGGTGCGTGAGCAGGCTCTCGCCGAGCGTCCTGAGGTCATCATCGCCGGTTGGTCGGCATACCCCCGCCACATCGACTTCGAAGCATTCCGCTCCATCGCGGACGAGGTGGGCGCCAAGCTGTGGACCGACATGGCCCACTTCGCGGGCCTCGTCGCCGCGGGCCTGCACCCCAGCCCCGTGCCGCACTCGGACGTTGTGTCCACGACCATCCACAAGACTATTGGCGGACCACGCTCCGGCATGATCCTGTCGCGCGACACGGAATACGCCAAGAAGCTTAACTCTGCGGTCTTCCCTGGCCAGCAGGGTGGCCCGCTGATGCACGTGATTGCCGCCAAGGCCACCGCGCTGAAGGCCGCCGCTGCTCCCGAGTTCAAGCAGCGCCAGGAGCGCGTCCTCGAGGGTGCACGCATCATCGCGGAACGCCTCACGCAGCCCGATGCCATTGAGGCTGGCGTGAACGTCGTCACCGGTGGTACCGATGTTCACCTGGTCCTCGTTGACCTGCGCAACTCCGAACTCACCGGTCAGGACGGCGAAGATCTCCTGCACCAGGTCGGCATCACCTCCAACCGCAACGCGGTGCCTTTCGACCCACGTCCCCCGATGGTGACCTCCGGCCTGCGCCTGGGCACCCCGGCACTCGCGTCCCGCGGCTTTGGCGCGGAAGAGTTCACCGAGGTTGCCGACGTGATCGCCACCGCCCTTAAGGGTGGCGCGGACATCGACGCACTGCGTGCACGCATCAAGAAGCTCGCAGACAACTTCCCGCTGTACCCGGGCCTGCAGCAGTAATGGCCCCCCAGCGACTCGACGGCAAGGCCACTGCGGCAGCCATCAAGTCCGAGCTTGCCGAGCGCGTCGCGGTCCTTCAGGACCGCGGCGTGACTCCGGGCCTCGGCACGTTGCTCGTCGGCGAGGACCCAGGTTCCACCTGGTACGTCGCCGGCAAACACCGCGACTGCGCAGAAGTGGGCATCACCTCCGTTCGCGAGGACCTTCCCGCATCGGCCTCCCAGGAGGAGATCGAAGCGGCAGTTCAGCGTCTCAACGATGACCCGACCTGCACCGGCTTCATTGTTCAGTTGCCCTTGCCCGACGGCATCGACACCAACCGTGTGCTCGAACTGGTCGACCCTGACAAGGACGCGGACGGGCTTCACCCCACCAACTTGGGGCGCCTCGTGTTGCGCACGTCCGAGCCGGTCGAGTCGAGCCTGCCGTGCACACCAAAGGGGATCATCGAACTGATCGAACGTCACGGTGTCGACTTGCGAGGCAAACACGTGGTCGTCGTGGGCCGCGGTACGACAGTGGGCCGCAGCATCGGCCTGTTGCTTACCCGTAAGGACGTCAACGCCACCGTGACCCTGTGCCACACCGGCACCGAGGACCTTGCGTCTCACACACGCGTCGCCGACGTCATTGTTGCCGCCGCAGGTGTGCCCGACATCATCGGTGCGGACATGGTCAAGGACGGTGCCGTGGTGGTCGACGTGGGCGTGTCACGCATCACGGACCCGGAGACCGGCAAGTCCAAGGTCGCCGGTGACATCTCAGCCGATGCAGTCGCCAAGTCTGCATGGTTCTCACCCAACCCTGGGGGAGTGGGGCCAATGACCCGCGCCATGTTGCTTGCCAACGTGGTGGAAGCCAGTGAACGTCAGGCCGGTATCCGCTAATGCGTATTGCTTCTGTCAACGTCAATGGTGTCCGTGCAGCGATGCGTAAGGGCATGGGCGACTGGTTGGACCAGGTCCAAGCCGATGTCGTGTGCCTGCAGGAGGTACGCGCACCGCAGGATTTGGTGGCCGGGCAGCTGGGCGAGACCTGGCATGTGGCCGACCACATCAGTGAGCAGAAGGGCCGCAACGGTGTCGCGATCCTCTCTCGCGAGCCATTGACGGACATCGTGCTGGGTGCTGAAGCGCTGGGCAGCGATGCGACAGCAGCGACACACACTGGACGCTGGGTGGAGGCCACTGTGCCGTCACCCGCTGGCGACGTGCGCGTGGTGAGCGTCTACGTTCACTCAGGCAATGCCGAAGACCCAGTGAAGATGGCGGACAAGTACGCCTTCCTGGAGCTCATGACCGCACGTCTGGACGCACTGGCCGAGACCTACGAGCGGGTCGTTGTCATGGGGGACATCAACATCGCCCACGGCAACAACGACATCAAGAACTGGAAGGGCAACCTGAAGTCCTCCGGGTTCTTGCCCGAGGAGCGCGCATACGTGACCCGTTGGCTCGAGGCAGGCTGGGTCGACGTGCACCGTGTGCATGCAGGCGACCAGCCAGGTCCTTACACGTGGTGGTCGATGCGCGGTAAGGCCTTCGACAACGACGCTGGCTGGCGCATCGACTATCAATTGGCGACGAAAGCGCTTGCTGCTGCGGTGACGGACGTCCGCGTAGACCGTGCCGCCGACTATGCCTCGCGTTGGTCGGACCACGCACCCTTGGTGGTCGACTACACCCTCTAGGGGAATCTGCGCCGTACGATGGTGAGGCACCCAGTCCTCATCTGAGACCAGGAGAGTCGTATGACCGAGCAGTCGCCACAGCCCCGCCCATCCATTCTGGACTCCGTGCGTTCGACGGCGATGGGTCCGTTCGCGACGGCTCTTGGCGTTGCGGTCCTGGTGGGACTGCTGCTGTCGTTCTTGGTGCCCGCAGACACCGGGTCACTTGCGCTCATCGTCCTCGGTGCCCTCGTCGCATCCGGCGTGGGAGTGACAGTGCGCTACCTGACGTCCGCGCGCGGGTGGAAGACGCAACTGAGCGCGTTTGTTCCAGCCGTCATTGGGGTCCACCTGATGGGAGTGGTAGGCACGTTGACCGGGACCGTGTTGCCACTGGCACGGTTCACCGGAGTAGAAATGGTGTCCTTTGACACTGCGTTGCAGACTGCGCTGGCGACGCCTCCGGTCAGCGCAGGGACACTGCTGGCTGGCCTCGTCGCAGCAATCATCGCTGGGTGGGCAAAGCCATCCGCGCCGGCAGGAGAGTCCGGTCACACCTCCGCGTGATGTGACTCAGTTCCCCACTGAGAACGGCGCAGTACTACTGAGCCGTGCGCTCTACCGAGACGTGCGCTCTACTTCTTGACCGGGGTCACGCCAAGCGACCGCCCGGCAAGCCCACGCTGACGCCCAGTGAGGCGTCGCGCAACCTCACGCATGGCGTCTGCCGCAGGCGTGTCCGGGTCACTGATGACCACAGGCGTGCCCGCGTCGCCGGCTTCACGGGCCGTGATGTCGAGCGGAATCTGTCCGAGGACGGGAACATCTGTGCCGAGTGTCTTGGAGAGACGGTCAGCAACAATTTGGCCGCCGCCTTCACCGAACACATGCAAGCGGGAGCCGTCGGGCTGTTCCATCCAGGCCATGTTCTCGATGACGCCCACAACACTCTGCGATGTTTGCGTCGCGATGGAGCCAGCGCGCTCGGCCACACCGGATGCAGCCGACTGCGGGGTGGTGACCACGACGAGTTCTGCGTGGGGGAGCAGCTGCGCCACGGAGATCGCGATGTCTCCAGTGCCAGGCGGCAGGTCCAGGAGGAGGACGTCGAGGTCTCCCCAGTACACATCCGCGAGGAATTGTTCGATGGCGCGGTGCAGCATCGGTCCACGCCAGACCACAGGCTGGCCTTCGGGCACGAACATGCCGATTGAGACGGCCTTCACTTCGTGAGCGATGGGCGGCAGCAGCATGTCGTCGAGCCGTGTGGGCTGTCCTTCAACGCCAAGCATGCCGGGGATGGAGAAACCAAAGATGTCGGCATCGAGAACGCCGACCTTGAGTCCATCGGCAGCCATGGCAGCAGCGAGGTTCGCGGTGACCGTGGACTTGCCGACTCCACCCTTACCGGAGGCGATCGCGTAAACGCGGGTCATGTTGCCGGGCTGAGTGAATTGAATGACGGGTTCGGGCTTGCCGCCGCGGAGCTTGGAGCGCAATTCGAGGCGCTGCTCCTCGCTCATGGCGCCCAGTTCGACGGTGACCTCGTCGATGCCCTCAACGCGCATGGCGGCGTCCTTCACGTCCCCGGTGATGCGGTCCTTCATGGGACAACCGGAGGTGGTCAGATCGATGCCAACGTGGGCGGTGGATCCTTCGACGTCGACGGAGCGCACCATCCCGATCTCAGTGATCGGGCGGCGGATCTCGGGGTCGATGACCGTGGATAGGGCGTCGCGAACTAGATCGACGATAGGCATGCCCCCATCGTAGGTGCTATAGGGAGTCCTCTTCGACGGGCGGCTTGTCCGTTATCCACAGTTTTGTGCTGTGAGGTGCGTCACAGCAGGTCCGTTGGCTATTGTCGGCTAGCCGTTGACATGCAACGGTGGGGCCGATCGTGAGGGGAACGCCAAGGTGTATGGGGGCACGGTGACTGAGGGGACTGACGCGCGCAGCGATGCGGATTCAGCGCGCGCGGATGTCGCGGACGTGAAGTACCCCGAGGGCATCTATCCCGTCACCGCTCGTATTCCTGACTGGGCAGGAAGGTTCCCCGCGCCTCCGGGCATGCCTCAAAGCGATCTACCCCTCGTGGAGACGGACGATGCTCGGTGGGGTGTGCGGTGGGCTCGTGGCCTGGTGGCAGGGATGGCCTTGGGTGCATTGGGTGCTGTGCTCTATGTGAGCCTGCACATTCTGGTGGGCTGGGAGATATATCCCACTGCAGTGGTGATTGGTGTTCTTGCTGGTGCGGGACTGCGTTCCGGCGGAGTGCGCCGCGGTGTCACGGCGTCGGCCGTTTCGATGGTCTTGGCGTTGGTGTTCTTGTGGCTCGGGGCCGTCGTGGGCCGAGTGTCGGCTGCTGCAGTTGCCACGGCCGCTGATCCTCGAGTTGCGCTGTACGACGCCTTGGTAGATCCGCTGAGCACGACTGCAGGGTTGTTTGATGAGCCCTTGATTGCGCTCGTGGCGGTCATGCTTGCACTGTGCGGCGCTGCCACCGCCACTCACACGTATGCGCGTCGGCGATCGCAGCGAGAAGTGTTCTAAGCGTCGTTTTTGGCTTGCTCGTTCTCGTCGTCGCGCTGGAGCTCATCCAGAAGCGCACGCAGTTCTGAGCGCAGGAAGTCGCGCGTGGCAGTCTCGCTGACGGCCTGACGCAAAGCGGCTACCTCACGTGCCAAATACTCGGTGTCAGCGAGGGAGCGTTCGGCGCGCTGACGGTCCTGCTCCGCGGCAACCCTGTCGCGGTCGTCCTGGCGGTTCTGTGCCAGCAGAATCAGCGGTGCCGCGTAGGAGGCCTGCAGCGACAGCATTAGCGTGAGCGCGGTGTATCCGTTCGCGGCTGAGTCGAAGCGGAGGTTCTCGGGTCCCCAGGTGTTCCATACGAGCCACACCAACACAAAGACCGTCAGGTAGATCAAGAATCGGGTGGTGCCCAGAAAGCGTGCGATGCCCTCAGTCATCGCTCCCATGCGGTCGGGGTCACTCGGACGGTTCTTTTTGAAACGCTTGAGAGACAGGCGTGACTGTTCAGCCTTGGGCCGGTCGAGGCGTTCGCTCATAGTGCGTCCTCCTCATCGTCCATGTGCTCGCGCCAGTCGCTGGGCAGCATGTGGTCGAGCACGTCGTCAATGGAGACTGCGCCCAGGAAGCGGTTGTCGTCGTCGACCACGGGCATCGCGAGAATGTCGTAGGCCGCCATGCGGCGGGACACCTCTTGGAGGGAGTCATCTGGCGCGAGGGGCTCAATTGCGGGGTCGGTGTGGCCACCCACGGAGTCGTGGGGAGGTTCACGCAGGAGGCGCTGTGTGTGCACCAGGCCAATAAAGCGTCCCGTGGGGGTCTCAAGCGGCGGTCGAACAACGAAGACCATTGATGCCAATGCCGGCGGCAACTGTTGCTTACGCACCATTGCCAAGCACGCGGCTACGGAAGTCTCAGGGCCAACGATCACGGGCTCAGTGGTCATCAGACCGCCAGCCGTGTCGTCTTCGTAGTGAAGCAACTGACGGACCTGGTCTGCGTCCTGGGGCTCCATGAGTTCGAGCAGTTGTTGCGCGCGTGCCTCAGGCAGGTCACCGAGCAAGTCGGCAGCGTCATCAGGGTCCATCGCCTCGAGCACGTCGGCGGCGCGCTCCGAACGCAACGTGCCCAGAAGAGTGACCTGATCTTCCTCGGGGAGCTCTTCCAGCACATCGGCCAGGCGCTCGTCGTCAAGGGCAGCGGCAATCTCTGCTGACCGTGATGGCGACATCTCCATCAGCGCTGCGGCGAGGTCCGCAGGCTTGTGGTCAACGAACGATTGGATCACCAGTTGCGCGCCCTGAACTTGGTCGCGGCTGAGCAAGCCAGTGACCTCGTCCACGTTCACCACGAGTGCTTCGCCGCGGCGTGAGAAACCGAGGACGCCCTTGCGTCGCTCGGCTTTGCGAACCCAGAGCTTGGTGATCTGCCACGTCCCACCACGTTTGGGTTCCATCGCGAGGTCTTCGATGAACGCAGGGTGCTTGCCATCCTTGATGGTGACCGAACGCTCCAAGAGTTCCGCAATGGCCAGAGTTTCGGATGCGCGCGCTTGGAAGCGTCGCAGGTTCAACACTCCAGTGCAGATGACCTGGCCGGGTGCGATCGACGTCACCCGCGTCAGGGGCAGGAATACGCGGCGGCGCCCTGGTACCTCCACCACGAGTCCGACCGCGCTCGGTGCGGCCCCTCGACGCATGAGAAGGACAACGTCGCGAACACGCCCCACGGCGTCGCCAATGGGGTCGAAAACAGCGGTGCCGACAAGACGGGCAAGGTAGACGCGCTCGGCTGGCTGGCTCATGGTGGCTAGCCTAACCGGGAGGCGTGCGCCAGTGCCCCCACTCCGCCCCGTCACATGGAACCATTCGCCTGTCTAGCTCGACCTAGACGCGAGAATGGTTCCATTTGACGGAGAAAAAGTTCGCGGGGCCGTTAGATGGATGCCCAACTGCGGACGATGGCCTCGACGGAGGCATCGACGTCGTCGGCAGTGGTGGCTGCGTCGGAGACGGAGATGCGCATGGCGGGCCTACCGTGCCAGACGGTTGAGCCAGCCCAGCATGTGCCCTCGGCCTGGATCGCAGCGATGGTGGCTGCGGTACGTTCCGCGTCACCGAAGGCCACCAGCACTTGGTTCAGCGCCACTGGCGCCAAGATCTCCGCGCCGGCCTCCTCGAGCCCTGCAGCGAACCGGCGAGCGTGCGCGCAGGAGCGCTCGATCAGGTCTGCCAGCCCGGTGCGCCCGTGGGTGGCGAGCATCGCCCAGGTCTCGATGGCGCGGGCGCGCTGCGACATCTGAATGCCCTTGTTCATTGGAGCTTCCGCAGTGGGGTGAAGGTAGGCTGCGTCGGCTGACATGGCACGCGCCAGGTCGTTGCCGTCGCGCACGATGACGATGCCGCTGTCGTAGGGAACGGAAAGCCACTTGTGCGCGTCAGTGGCCCACGAGTCGGCGTGTTCGACTCCGGCTACCTGGTGGGCGAGTTGCGGCGACGCGGCCGCCCAGAGCCCGAAGGCGCCATCAATGTGGACCCATCCACCGCGCTCGCGAACGCCCGGGATGATGTCGGCAAACGGATCGGACGCACCGGTATTGACGTTGCCTGCCTGGAGCAACACCAAGGTGTGATCGTCGGTGTCCTGGGGAAACGCATCGGCTCGGATTGCGCCAGTGGCGTCCGTGGGGACGCGCTCGACCTGCGCCGCACCGAACCCTGCCAGCCGTAGCGCCTTGAGAGCGGAGGTGTGCACCTCTTCGCCCACGATCACTCGGAGAGGGCGTGCGCCGACGAGTCCTTGTTCCGCGACTGACCAGCCAGCGCGAGCGTAGAGGGCGTCTCGCGCGGCGATGATGCCGGTGAGGTTCGCGACAGTGGCTCCGCCGTTGAATGCTGCTACGGACTGGGAGGGGAGTCCGAGCGCGTCAACGATCCATTGGCAAGCAACTGCGTCAATTGCTTCGCCTGCGGTGGAGCCACTGCCGACGTTTTGGTCCCAGGCACCGGCCAGAATGGCAGCGGCTTGGGCTGCTGGGTCAGTGCCGCCGGTGACGTAGCCGAAGTATCGGCCTTCGTTCACCACCGTGGTGGCGGGGGACCCAAAGGTGTCGAGTTCTGCCAGCACTTCGCGTGCGGGACGGCCATCCTGGGGAAGGGGTTGACGGAACGCGTCGAGGCCAGCGAGAGCATCGGCCTGGGGAAAGATGGCGCGGTCGCCCGCCCCGGCAGCGTAAGTACCCGCTCGGCGCGAGGCCTCGGTGATCAGGCCGATGCGCTCGCGGCGGCGCGCGCGGGAGGCGGGGTTGGTCTGTACGCGAGTGAGCGGGGTGGTGGTCATGCCATCGATGGTGCCGGGACTGGCCCCTTGAGGCCAGGGCCAGTTAACGTGCGTCTGGCCCTTGTCAGAGGGGGCCAGTTTGCGGTGAGATGGCCCCATGCGCACCACAGCAGATCAGCTTCGCGACGTCCTCGACCACTGGCGCTCCGGTACGGGGCCCCTGTACATCCAGCTTGCTGACGCCATCGTCTCGCTCGCGGAATCGGGCTCGCTCGAACACGGCACCCGGCTTCCCTCCGAGCGAGCCCTCGCCGAGTCTTTGCACCTGTCGCGCAATACCGTCACGGCCGCCTATCAGCACTTGCGAGATGACGATTGGCTGGATGTACGCGCAGGAGCAGCACCCACGCTGGGCTCGCGTGCTCGGGGGCTCGACGCCATGAGCCTCCAAGACCGCTTCGCAAAGATCCTCCCCGGCGCGCAGGCCCCACTCGTGGGCCTGTCCTCTGCCTGCCCGCCACCCGCGCCTTCCGTCGTCGAAGCGTTCGCTGATCCGCGCGCCACGCTCGAGTCGTCACCGACCTTTGGAACGGGCTACGCCGCGCTCGGCGACCCAGAGTTGGTGGAGGTCGTGGTGGAACGGCTCCGCGCCGACGGCATCGATGCGAACCCTGACGAAGTGGTGATTACCAGCGGCGGACAACAGGCGCTGTGGCTTGCGCTGACCGCGCTCGCAGGGCCCACCTCGCCGGTCGCGCTCGAATCGGTCACGTATCCCGGAGTGTTTGACGCAATCTCTGCGGCCGGATCGCGCCCGCTGGCACTTCCCATGGGTCCCGACGGACTCGATGTGCTGGCATCGGTCAAACTGTTGCGCGCCGCCAGACCTGGCGTTGCGTATGTGACGACATTCCACAACCCCACGGGCACCACTCTCACACCTGCTGGCGCGCAGGCGATTGCGGAAGCCGCCGCGGCCACCGAGACCACGCTGATTGACGACCGCATCACCGCTGACCTCGCGCTGGGGGGACAGGCGGCACCGCCGTTCGCCTCGCTTGGCACGGGAGCGTCCGTCGTCACCATCTCCGGGCTGTCGAAGGTGTTCTGGGGTGGAATGCGCATCGGCTGGCTGCTCACCAATGCCACGTTGGCGGCACATCTGCGGCAGCGTAAGGCCGCGATGGACTTGGGTAGTTCGGGGTTCATGCAGCGCATTGCGCGTGAACTCATGGCTGATTGCTACGACGAGACCCTGGCCTGGCGCCGCGAGGCACTGCGCGAATCGCTCGACGCCACCGTTGATGCCATGCGCGAGCATGCGCCGGAGTGGAAGGTGCGCATGCCTGATGGCGGTCCCAGCTTGTGGGTCGAGGTTCCCGGCATTAACACGGATCGATTCGCGGCGCGGGCCGAGGATGCGGGAGTGCCCGTCGCTCCCGGCAGCGCCTTCGAGGTCGCTCCCGGGGGCGGGACGTCATACTTCCGGTTGCCGTTTTATCTGCCAGCGGAAGATATGCGCTTGGGCGTCAAGGTCTTGGCCGACCGCGCTGCCTAACCACCCCTCCCACCCCTCCCTCTTTCGCGAAATGGCTCCATTCCGCTGTTTTGTCGAGGCATAACGGGCATTTCTTTCCACTTCACGCGCCGCCGGTGCCGATGAGCCGCACTGACTCGACCCGTGCGTCGGCCTCCACCGCGCCGTGTGCCGTGATGACCTCGTCCGCGCCATGTGTCGCGGCGAAGTCATCGAGCCACTGGCAGTTCTCTTCGCCAGTGCCCACCGCGGTGTACCGCATCATGTCCGCGAGTTGAGCGCCCTGGGGTGTCGTGAGGAAGGCATCAATGTCCGCATCGGAATAGTCCGGGGTCGATGGCCCGCGCTTAATCATCCACCGGACACGTGAGCGGCGAGAGGACAGGAACTGCTCTTCGGCACGCTCCGTCGAGTCGGCGGTAAACACGTTCGCTCCCAAGATCACGTAGGGCTCAGCCAACTGCTCGGACGGCGTGAAACCCTCGCGGTAGGCGGCAATCGCTTCCGTCATAGCGGCCGGTGCAAAATGCGAGGCAAAGGCGTACGGGAGTCCGAGTTGTGCGGCCAGTTGGGCGCCGAACAGTGACGAACCCAAAATGTACAGCGGTACATGAGAGCCCTTGCCGGGGGTCGCGTCTACTCCTTCGACGCGGGAGGTGTCGCCCAGGTATCCCTGGAGTTCCAGGACATCTTGGGGGAAGCGGTCGGACGATTCTGGGGTGCGACGCAGAGCTGCAAACACTGCGCGGTCGCCGCCGGGAGCCCGCCCAAGTCCCAAGTCAATGCGGCCAGTGTGGAGCGCTTCCAGCGTTCCGAACTGTTCGGCGATCGTGAGCGGGGAGTGATTGGGGAGCATCACGCCCCCAGCGCCCAAGCGAATCGACTCTGTGTTCGCGGCCACATGGGCGATCACCACACTGGTAGCCGAGGAGGCGATGCGTGCCATGTTGTGGTGCTCGGCGTACCAGACGCGCTCATAGCCTGCGCGCTCGGCCGCCTGCGCCAACGCCACCGAGTGAGCGAGCGAATCGCTGGCGGTTTGGCCGTCCGCAATCGGGGCGAGGTCGAGAACGGACAGCGGCACGTGAGTGGGCAAGGGAACTCCTGCGGGTAGTGGATGACTCTGAGCGGGGATCTCTGCACCGAGAGAACCCTGCATGGACGTCAACGACACTTACTACTGGGAGATTCCTTCATGTGATGCGGCTCTCACTCGTCTGGACGCGACGACCCGCACGGTGATCAGGTGGATCAGCAACGCAAGCACAAATGCGCCGGCGAACAGTCCCAATGCTGCCCAGGGGTTCTCCATCAGCGTGGGATCGAAGGCCATGACGGCCGCGAGCACCAGCATCGTCACGCCGGCGAAGAGTTTGAGGAGTTCGCCGTGCTTGTCTTGCATCTTGGTGGCCTTCATGGTGGCCACTGCGATGCCAAAGATGATGAGTTCGTCCAGGAGGAACGGCACCATGTAAGCGATGAAGAGCCCGGCGGTTTCTGCGGGCCCTACGCCGTTGGCGTGAAGCATGCCTGTCCACAGCACTGGGAAGCCGGCGGTGCACGGGGTTTCGAGGAGGGACACTCCGACGGCCAGCACGATGGTCGCGCCCAGCGCCGGCAGGAGCGCCTTCTTGCCGGCCGCCGCACGCATCTTTGAGTAGATTCCTGGCTTGTCTTCTTTGCGGATGGTGAAGGACACTCCTTTGCCCATCGCGAAGTAGTCCTTCACGGACACCACGCCAAACACTCCCGCGATGAGCGCGACGACGATCTGTATCCAGCCCAGCATTCCCACCACGGCAAGCGCTGAGTAGAACGCGGCCATGTACAGCGCGTACATGATGGCGGTGACTGTCAGGAACGTTGTGCCGATCGCGAGGACTCGCTTGCGTGAGTTGGTGCGCAGCACGATCGTCAGCAGTACCGATAGCACCCAGAGCGAGCACGGGTTGATGCCGTCCACGAAGCCGATCACGATGGTCGACATCAGCAGCGAGTCCGCGGACACGGTGACGTCGCCGAACAGGGGGACATCGATGACGGTTTCGGGGGCATCAGCGGTGCAGAGGGCGCCGTCCTCGGCACAGGTGCCTGCGCCGGCGGTGCCATAGACCCCGGCAGTGGGGGTTGCGCCGCGTTCAATGATGGCGATTGCGCCCGCCATGTCCTGTTCGATGGCATCTGTCCAGCCAACCCAGACGCGTTCGTCAATGATCGTGGTGGGCACGGAGCCTGCTTCGAAACCGAGCCGCTGCGCCTCGGAAGCGAAGAGGTCCCGGTTGGTGTCGTTGTTCCACACTTCGTATTCGGCGATCACCAGGTCTGGGTGGGTATCTGCCACGCTCTCAAGCCAGGCGCGTTCCTTTTCGCAGTTGGGGCAGCCGTCTCCCCAAAACAGGACGATGTCGGCATCGGGGTCGATGCCGGGGGTGACGTCGGAGGTGGTGGCTTCAGACGTGGTGGCGTGAGTGGCATCGGTGGTGAGCGCGGCGGCATGTGCGGCCGATGCGGTGATGGCGACACCGTCCGCGTCGCTGTGGGTAGCGCTCATCCAGGCGCTCGCGGCGTTGGCGCCTGCGATACCGAGGAGCACCAGTGCCAGCAGCAGTCCGACGATGAAGCTTCCGGTGCGCGAAGCAGGGGACGACGACGGTGTCGCTCGGCGGGCTGCAGTCACGGCGCTCTCCTCTGGTGGTCGTGACCGCAGAGTATGAGCGCAAACGTAGTTTCACGCGGGGCTTAAGTCCCTGGCCGGCCCGCCGTTCTTCTCACCGGATGTCAGGTAAGGAGAACGGCGCGGCCGTTCGTGCGCGACTGCCGTTCGTGCGTGCCGGGGTGTTAGAGGCGGTGCTTCGCCATCCATGCCTCGACCGCATCGGCTTCACGTGGCAGTGCTGCCGAAAGGTTCTCGATGCCGTCCTCAGTGACAAGGATGTCGTCCTCGATGCGGATGCCGATGCCGCGTAGTTCCTCAGGAACAGCGAGGTCGTCGGGCTTGAAGTACAGGCCGGGCTCGATGGTGAAGACCATGCCTGGTTCGAGGATGCCGTCGATGTGGGTTTCACGCTTGGCTTGCGCACAGTCGTGGACGTCGAGCCCCAGGTGGTGTGATGTCCCGTGCACCATCCAGCGGCGGTAGAGGCGGGAATCTTCGTCCTGGGCCTCAGGAACCATTCCCCAACTCGTCACGTGACGCTCGATCACGTCCATGGCGGCCTCGTGCACCTCGCGCAGCGTGGCGCCGGGGCGAGCGACGGCAAATGCGGCATCGGCCGCTTCGAGCACTACGTCGTAGACCCGTCGCTGGACCGGGGAGAACTGGCCGTTGACGGGCATGGTGCGAGTGACATCGGCCGTGTAGAGGGATTCGACCTCGACGCCTGCGTCAAGCAGGAGGAGGTCGCCGTCGTGGACCTGGCCGTGATTGGTGATCCAGTGCAGGGTGGTGGCGTGGGGGCCGGACGCGGCGATGGTCTCGTATCCCACGGCGTTGCCTTCTTCGCGCGCGTGGCCGTCGAACGTTGCTTCGACGACGCGCTCGCCTCGCTTGTGTGCGATGGCACGGGGGAGTTGCCCGACTACCCGCTCGAATCCCGCGATGGTGGCGTCGACTGCGTCGCGAAGTTGCTGGACTTCCCATTCGTCCTTGACGAGGCGCATCTCGGCGAGGGTGGTTGCCACGGCCTCGGCAGGGTGGGCCTCGAGGTCGATGTCCTCTGGCAACTGGTCCAGTGGAGCGGTGGCGATGCCCGTCATCGCTTCGAACTCTGCGAGGCCCGGGCGCCGGCCGATCCAGAATTCGCCGGAGCGTGGGTCGGTGTAGAAGCCGTCGTCGTCCTTGCTTGCTGGCGGCACCAGATAGAGCGTGGCGTCGTGTCCGTTGTCCGTGGGTTCGAGGACGAGGACAGCGCTGGGTTCGTGGTCGCTTCCGAGGCCGGTCAAGTATGCGAAGTCTCGTGACGGGGAGAAGCGGTAGTCCGTGTCGTTGGAGCGGACTTTGAGGTCGCCGGCGGGTGCGACGATGCGCTCGCCGGGGAACGCTTCGGAGAGCCGATGCCTGCGCTGGGCCGCGTACACCGCGGACGCCAAGCGTTGTGTGGAGAGGTCGTCTGGTTCAGCCCAGTGGGAGCCGATCCATGACTTGAACTCGTCGTTGTCCGGCCGCAGGGTACGGGCCTTGTTCGATGCGTTATCTGTTGTGTCGCTCACGCTTCTATCGTCTCATTCTTCATATCGGGAAAGTGCGAACCGGACATTTACATATTATCGCGTACGAATTTGCAGTTTACCTGGATAAAAGACTGATTTTGTGCTTGTGGTCGGCTCGGTTTCCGGACTAATGTGCTCCAGGGGCATGCGCTGAGGGCTGCCCCATCGAGGGGAGAAACACATGAAAATGACACGCTTTCGCGCGTCCGTTGCGGCCACCAGCGCCGTGACTGCACTGACCTTTGTGGTGGCGACGCCGGCTCTTGCCGACGACGCACCCGCACCAATCGATCCCGCTGCCGTGGCAAGCGCCGCTCAGGCAGCGGCAGATGCCACCAACCAAGCTTTCATCGATGCAGACTGGGACGCTGTCACCACGCACGCAGACGCGTTCGACGCAGAGTTCGGCACGCTGACCATGCTGGCAGCCGCAGCACGTCATGAACGTGACGCCGCACAGGATGCACTCGACACCGCCAACGATGCGCTGACTGCCGCGCAGAGCGCGTTCACCGCGGCCCAAGACGCTGAAGATGCTGCTCAAGATGCGCTCGACAACCAGGTCAACACCGTCCTTCCGGCGGCCCGCACAGCAGTGCGCGACACCGCGGCGGAGGTGCTTCGACTTGAGGCTGTTCTGGCTGCCGCGCAGACGGCATTGACCGATGCGTTGGCGACTCAGGCCACGGAGCAGGGCAATCTCACTGCCGCACAGACCGCGCAGGAAACCGCTGCAGGTGCATACAACGCACCCATCGTGGAACTGTTCGACGTTCCTGCTGTCTGGTACACCGTGGACACTGCACCCGCCACCATCGCGGAACTCTTCGATGAGATCACCCGCGCACAGGACGCGGTCACCACTCAGCAGAGCGAAGTAGCGGACCTCAAGGCCGAGCGTGACGCGCTCCGGGCGAGTTGCAACGGAGACTGGTGGTGCCTTGTGAGCAACGCTGGCGAGCGCGCCGAGCTTGGTATCGAGATCGGCATCGCCGAAATTAGACTCTCTGGCTTGCAGTCCTGGGTCACCACATTGAACGAAGTAGCAAACGGCATTGGCGCCACCGATCGCAAGGTCGCATACGAGAATGCCAACGCCAACCTGGAAACCGCACAGGTGGCGTTTGATGCCGCTGACGGTTCTGCGGCCGATGCGCACGCTGCAGTGGACGCGGCACAAGCCGCACTTGGTACTGCGCAACAGGACGCAGCGGATGCTGCCGCGGCGCTGGCTGATGCCAAGGACGAGCGCGCTCGCTTGGCACAGGTCAAGCGTGACGCTACTCAGGCCCGCATCGATGCACGTGATGCTCGCGACGACGCACGGGATGTACGCAACGACGCGCGAGATGTGCGCAACGCAGCACGCGAGCAGTTCCGCGCGATTGTCGCACTCGTGGACGGCCTGGCTACTGCTGAGGAGGACGTGGCAGACCGTCGTGCCGACCTGGAAGACCTGGCCACGGTACGTAGCGAAGTGCAGTGGAAGGCTGGGGACAACCCCGGTGTGGCACGTCCTGGGGACGTCGTTTCCGTGAGCTTCACCGTTCCCGGATCATCGCTGTACCCGCTTCTGAATGTGACTGTGAGCGTGGACTCGCCGTCCGGCCTTGCCGCTGACTGCGACATCCCGGCTGACGGCACTGTGCCCGTCAACGGGTCTGTGGACTGCACGCTCTCCTATGAAGTCACTGAGGCTGATGTCAGCTCGGGCACCGTCACCTTTGAGGTGCGTCTGGCCGGCTACCTGCCCTTGGGTCCGGGAAACCCGCGCTCGACGAATGTAGGCGGCCGGACGCTCATCGAAACCTCGCACGCCGTGAGCTTCGATGTTGAGGCGTTGCCGGTCATCCAGACTCAGGAAGCGGCCGCCGCCGACGTGACAGCAGCTGACGCCGGAGACGATGCCGCCGCCACTGACTCGCTCGCAGAGACCGGTGGTGACCTCGGTCTGGTTCTCCCGGCCGCCCTGCTGATCACCCTCGGTGGCGCTTTGCTCATCGCGCGCCGCCGCATGGAGGTCTAAAGACCGCTGAACGCCGATGCCCTGGTCACCTGCGCTACGCAGGTGACCAGGGCATCGTCATGTCTGGAGATCCCGCAGACTAGGCTGAAACGATGCGCATCGACCTCCACACCCACTCGTCAGTTTCTGACGGCACCCAAGCGCCGCGTGAGGTGATGGCCAGCGCCGTCGAGGCTGGCCTGGACGTGGTCGCATTGTGTGACCACGATTCGATGGCAGGGTGGGATGAGGCTTCTGCCGCCGCCGAAGCGTTCGGGCTGCAGTTCATTCCGGGCATGGAAGTCTCGACCCGGGTGCGTGGCACGTCGGTGCATCTGCTGAGTTACTGGCACCGCCGCGTCGATCCGGGTGTAGTCGCCATGGTCGAGAAAACGCGTGACGCTCGAGTGGGCCGGACGCAGGCCATTGTTGAACTCCTCGCACGGGACTACCCCATTACTTGGGAGAGCGTGGTGGAGCAGGCGGGCGGGGCTCAGACCTTTGGCCGGCCCCACGTGGCCGATGCTCTTGTTGCGGCAGGAGTGGTGCCCGATCGTTCTGCGGCCTTCACCGAACTCTTGCGCCCCGGATCCGCGTACTACGTTCCCCACTATGCGCCCGAGCTGACCGCGGCGGTGACCACAATGCGTGCCGCCGGTGGTGTCCCGGTTCTTGCGCACCCGTATGCCGGGCGGTCTGGTGCTGAATTGTCAGACCGCGTCATTGAGCGCGCGCGTGATGCCGGGTTGGTGGGCATCGAGGTCGACCACCGCGACCACACTGCTGAGCAGCGGGGGCGGCTCCGCGAGTTGGCGACGCGCTTGGTGTTAGTCCCGACGGGTAGTTCGGACTACCACGGCACGGGTAAGCCCAATGTGCTCGGCGAGAACCTCACCGAACCCGCGGAGTTCGCGCGGCTCGAAGCGGCACGCGGCTAACTACGCAGGCGCGGTTTCGGTGTCGAGACGGAGATTGACGGACTCCGCCGAGTAAAAGTCATTGACTGCGACCGTGGCCAGTCCCACGACTCCCGCATCGTCCCCGAGTTCAGACGGACGGATCGTCAGGTGACGGGTAGCGCGAGGGAGGGACTGTGCGTACACCGTGGAGCGAATGGTCGCGATGAGGTCAGGGCTCGCGAGCGGGCCCGCGATGACAAGGGTGGCCGGGTTGAGCATGCTGACCATCGAGGACACGACAGTCCCGATGAGTTCGCCCGCGCGGCGCAACTCCTGCGTGACGCGAGTGTCGCCCTCTGCCGCGAGATTCACGATCGCCTCAGGGCGCGAGATGGCGTATCCCGACTCGGCCATTTCCTTGGCGATGGCAGCCCCCGATGCCTCGGCAGCAAGGCATCCCGTCCGGCCACAGCGGCAGGTGCGAGTGCCGCCCACATGGATATGGCCGATGTCTCCCGCGCTGCCATCCTCCCCGCGGAAGATTCGTTGATCGAGCACCAGACCCGCACCGATGTAGTCCGAGACCTTCACCAGCACGAGTGATCGTGGGGGAGTGCCGTGAGCGAAGGCCTCTCCGTAGGCCATCGCGTCGGCATCGTTCTCGACGTACACCGGAACTCCGGTGGTTTCGCCGACGTATTCGATGATGGGCCAGCCCGACCATCCGGGCATGATGGGCGGATCGTTGAGGCGGTGGTCGGTGGGGTCCGTGGGGCCGGGGACTGAGATGGCGATGGCCACCACGGTTGTCCAGGCGAATTCCGCCTCGGCTGCAAGCGCCCTGAGCGCCTCAACGACGGCGTCAAGCGTGGCCTCGGGGCCTTGTGCGACAGAGGTGTTGATGTTCCCGCGCATCACCACGGTCCCGTGGCAGTCGACAGCGGCGGTGGTGCCACCGACGGCGTCGAGTGCGGCAACCATGACGATGCCCGCCGGGGCGAAGGAGAAGGTGCCAGCGCGGCGGCCACCGGTCGCTGAACCGGTGCCCGCCTCGCTGATGATGCCGGCGTCGGCCAGAGCATCCAGCCGTTTAGCTACAGTGACCCGGGACAAACCAGTCGCTGCTTGAAGCTCACCGCGAGTGGTGGCTTCACCTGTGCGAATCAGGTGCAGAAGGTCGCCTGGTCCTTGCTTCACGCCAGTTATCCCTTCTCCGCGCCCGCCGTCAGGCCTTCGGTCAGCCAGCGTTCGACGAGTCCGTACAACAGGATGATCGGCGCTGTGATGAGAACGCTACCGGCCATCAGAATTGTGCGCGACACTTCCTGTCCATCTGCCAGGCGTGTCAGACCCAGTGACACGGTCCACAGTTCGGGCTTTGCGGACAGGAATAGCAGTGCAAAGAGGAACTCGTTCCACGCAATCATGAACGAGTACAGGGCGGTGGAGATGATGGTGGGCATCGCCAGCGGCACCGTAATCTTGCGCATGATTTGCCAGCGGGTGGCGCCGTCAATCATGGCGGCCTCGTCGATCGACTCGGGGATGCCTCGCAGATATGAGCGCAGCATGTGCACCGAGACGGGCACTGTGAGCGCGATGTACGCGATGGTGAGGCCCACCAATGATGTGCCCAGTCCGAGGATCTGGAATCCGACAAACACGGGCACAGCGATGATGATCTGCGGGAACATGTAGACGGCGATGAACAGCGCGCCGATCTTCTTGCTTCCCGCGAAGCGCATACGGGTCATGGCGTAGGACGCGGGGATGGCCAGCACCATGGTGAGCAGGGTGGCTGCCGTGGCGACGACTGCGGAGTTGCGCATGAAGCGGGCGAAGCCAAAGCCGCCTTCGCTCTCTGGGGCAACAACCTGGCGGTACGTCTCCACGGTGAGTTGCTGAATCTCGGGTACGAGTGTCAGGGGTTCCCGCAGCAGGTCCTGGATGGGCACAAAACTCATCACGACCATGTAATAGAACGGGAAGATGACGGTGAGGGCCAGCAGTGCCAGGAAGACCCATTTGAGGACCCGGAACAGGGTGGTCTGAAACGAGATCATGGTCATGATGCGCTCATCCTCTTGGTGATCTTCATGTATGCACCCAGGCCGATGGCGAGAATGATGGCGAGGATGACGGAGTTGGCTGATGCTGCACCGATGTCCGAGGAACCGGTGAGTTGGTCATAGACCCGGACGGCCGCCACTTCGGTCCCTGCGGCACCTCCGGTGAGCAGGTAGATGTCGTCGAACTTGTTGAAGGTCATGACCATGCGCAGCAGTGTGAGTAGCACGATGACCGGCATCATCTGCGGGGTGATGACGTGCCAGAACTTTTGCCACGGGGTCGCACCATCGACGAGCGCCGCTTCTTCGACGTCACGGCTGAGTCCGGTGAGGGCTGCCGCGAAGAAGATGAACGCGAATGGGAAGTAACGCCAGATCTCGTAGACAATGACCGTCGCGAGGGCGTAGGGCTCGCGACCGAGGAAGTCGATGCCTTGGTCCCAACCGAGGTACTCGACGCCCATGGCGTTGATCACGCCGTACTGGGGGTTGAGCATCGTCTTCCATACGTAGGCAGTGGCGACGACGGGTGCCACATACGGGAGCAGGAACGCGGCCCGCATAATTCCACGGCCACGGAAGCGGTCTCGCATGGCGAGGGCCGCGATGTACCCCAGGGCGATCGATCCGATGGTTGTGCACACGGTGTACACGACGGTGACCCAGATTGACTCCCAGAACCCGGACGAGGTGAGGGTGTCAATGTAGTTGTCGAGCGTGAAGGGGTTGGCGAGCCCGTTGCGTGCAACGTCGGAGTAGCGCGCGTCCTGAAAGGACAGGATGAAGGTCCACAGGATCGGGATAACGATGACCATCGTGACGATGGCAACGAGTGGCCCGACCATGCTCCAACCGGCTCGATTGTCCCGGCGTTCGGACTCGGTCCGGCGGGAGCGACGGGCCCCCGCCGGACGAGTGTCGACTGTGGTGGTCATGATCAGTTGTCAGCGATTTCCGTGACAGCGTCGACCATGTCGGCCTGTGCGGTTGCCGCGTCGATGGATCCTGACGTGGATTCAGCGATGGCCTTCGAGATGGGCAGTTCGGCGTTCAGGGGGCCGATGATCGAGCCCTGTCCTTCGGTGAGTGCCCAGCGGGAGATGCTTTCGGTCACATCGAGCAGCGAGGCGATGGTCTCTTCTGAGTAGATCTCGCCGAGCGGCATCTTGGTGTCGACGCCGGCTTCGAGCTCGCTCCATGCGTCGAGGTATTCGGTGGACCCTGCGGTGTCACCGTGACGGACCGGCATCTTGCCCTCGGGCGCCATGGACATCCAGTCCACGTAGCCGTCGGTCATGAGGTATTCGATGAGTTGCGTTGACTCTTCAGGGGAGGCATCCGAGGAAGCCACGAAGGAGGTCATCTCACCGAATGCGCCACCACCGTCGGTGGCGTCGGGGCCGGACACCATGGGGACGATGCCGGAGTTCTCTGCGAGCCACGTGCTGGTGGTGCATTCGTCGCAGCTTGGTGCGGCGTCGTCGCGCAGTCCAGCGAGCTCGTCCAGGAGGAAGGTCGACCACAGGATCATCGCGGACTGTCCGGAGAAGTACGATGCGCGGGTCGACTCGACCGTCTGGGTTCCGGCGGGGGAGTAGTCAGTGCCGAGGTCGGTGTAGAGGCTCGTGGTCGTGGTGCACGCGGCGGAGTCGAGCGTGACCGCCCCCTCATCGTCGACGAGTTCGCAACTGTTGCCCAGTGCCAGTGACTCGAAGGTCTCTTGGGTAAACGTTCCTGAGGGATCGGTAGCGAGCGTGATTCCGAACTGGTCGCCGGAGGTGAGTTCCTGTGCGGCTGCCATCACGGCGTCGTAGGACGTTGGCGGTTCGAGGCCTGCTTCCTCGAAGAGGTCGGTGCGGTAGACCAGAATCTGAGCCCAAGCATCGGCCGGGACGCTCAACTGGGTATCGCCGTCCTGGGTGAGTGCTAGTGATGCCTCGGTGAAGGTGTCGGCGCCGAGGGATTCAACGACGTCCGCTGCGATGTCGGGGTTCAGGTAACCCTCCGTGTCGAAGGACCGGACGAGGCCCAAGGTGGTGCCGCCCACGACGTCGGGCATTTCGCTCGACAGTGCCGCGGAGGCCATGAGCTGAGCGAGTTGATCCTGCTCGACGGGGACGAGTTCCACGTCGATGCCCGACGCTTCGGTGAAGTTGTCGAGGATTGATTGTTGCGTCTCGAGACGGTCTGGCTGGACTTCGAGGGTCCACATCAGGAGGCCGTCTGAGGCGTCGTTGACGGTTCCGCCGCTGCCGCAGGCCGCGAGCGTCAGTGCTGCGGCTCCGGCGACGGCCACCGTACGAATTCGGGTGGGTGTCTTCGTTGACATCTTTCGCTTCCTCACTTTGGTGGGTGGCGGAGGCTTGGCACCTGCGCCATGAGATATGTATAACAGTTAGACAAAAGGTGTGCAACACTGTTACTAAAGCGTGACTCTCACGTCACCACTCATGACATGAAGCAAAGGATGACTTCCGTGCCTACGATCAATGGCGATCTCTCCAAGAACCTCGAGCCACTCATCGCGGTCCTCACCGACGACACTGCGCAAGCGGCCAACATCCGTGAGCGCCTGCTCGCAGCGACAGCCCGGTTTGTCGCCCAGGGCGGAGCCCCGGCATCGGCGTCCATGACGGAACGCACGGCCTACCTCATCACCTACGGCGACTCCATACGGCGCCCGGACCAGGCACCCCTGGCGACCCTGCGCCACACGCTAGACGCCACCGTCGGCCCGTTGATCTCCGATGTCCACCTGCTGCCGATCTTCCCGTGGACCTCCGATGACGGCTTCGCAGTGACGGACTACCACCAGGTTGACCCGGCGCTCGGAGACTGGGATGACGTCACTGCCCTCGCCCAGAATCGCGGAATTGCCCTGGACTTTGTTGCCAATCACATGTCATCGGAGGCCGGCTGGTTCCGCGGCTGGCTTGAGCGCGACCCCGAATACGCCGACTTCTTTGTCACGCCCGCTGACGATTTCGACACCAGCCAGGTGGTGCGGCCCCGGACGAGCCCCTTGACTCACCGCTATGAGCGTCCTGATGGCTCCATCGTCCGCGCGTGGAGCACCTTTGGGCGAGACCAGGTTGACGTCAACGCCGCCAATCCCGCGACGCTTGAAGCGCTCACCGACGTTCTGCTTGCCTACGTCGCACAAGGAGCCACCACCATCCGGCTCGACGCCATCGGATACCTATGGAAGGAATCCGGAACATCCTGCATCCACCTGCCCGGCACCCACGCCATCGTCAAGATATGGCGAGCGATCCTCGATCACGTAGCACCGGGAGTGAAACTCCTCACGGAAACGAATGTGCCGCACCCGGACAACATCTCGTACTTCGGGGACCTTACCGATGAGGCGCACATGGTCTACCAATTCGCCTTGCCGCCGCTTGTGCTCCACTCCTTCCTGTCAGGCTCCGCGAGCCGTCTGAGCGAATGGTCACGCCATCTGGAAGACCTGGGCGAGCACGCCACCTGGTTCAACTTCCTGGCAAGCCACGACGGCGTGGGGATGCGACCCTCACGCGGAATCCTGACGGCCGAAGAGCAGGAAGCGCTCGCGGACCGTGCACACAGCAGCGGTGGCCGGGCGTCGTACGCGGCGGAGCCGGACGGCTCCCAGAGTGTCTACGAGCTCAACGTGAATTACCTCGACGCTCTGGTGGATGACAACGAACGCCAGGACGATGCTGTGGTTGCCAGCCGTGCGCGCGCGGCACATGCGATTCTGCTCGCCCAGATCGGAGTTCCTGCGATCTACGTCCACTCTCTGTTCGGTTCCCGCGCGGACATTGCGGGAATGGTGGAATCGGGGGTCAACCGGCGCATCAACCGCGAGAAGCTCGATGCCGACGCCCTCGTGTCAGGCCTTGAGCACGACGCTCGCCGGCGGGGCGTGTTTGAGGCGCTCTCTCACATGCTGACCGTGCGCCGGCGCCACGCGGCGTTCGCTCCCACGTCGCCTCAAGAGGTGCTTGACTGGGGAAGCCAGGTTTACGCAATCCGGCGCGGCTCCGGTGCCGAGGCGGTGACGGTCGTCGTGAACGTGTCACGCACACCCGCACGCATTGAAGGCCGCGACCGCATCGATGTACTGACGGGCGACTCCGTCGGGTCGATCGATCTGCAACCCGATGGTGTGGTGTGGCTCAAGGAAGGGTGATGATGCACAAGCAGCCGATGCGGGTCGTCGTGGCCATGGACTCCTTCAAGGGTTCCGTCACCAGCACTGAGGCAGGCAACGCCGTCGCACGAGGTGTCCTGGCGGCCCGCGCAGATGCTGACGTCACGGTGCTTGACGTGGCCGATGGTGGAGAGGGGACCGTTGCTGCGCTCGCGAGCGTCCCCGGTGTGCAGACGTTGACCTGTGCCGTGCGCGACATGCGCGGAGCCCTGCGTGACATTCCCTATGTCCTGTGGGGCGAGACCGTGATCGTGGAGTCAGCCTCCGTCCTCGGGCTGCCACTCCTTGCCCACGATGAGCACGGCGTCGTCGACCCAACGAGCCCCGAGATCGCGACATCCCTGCCGTTGGGCCAGCTGATGCGCGCGGTGATTAAGGAGCACGCGCCCCGAACTGTCATGGTCGGGCTCGGTGGCACCGGCACCACCGACGGTGGCACCGGCATGCTGGCGGGCCTGGGTGGCCTGGTGCGCGATGCTGACGGTCACGCTATCGATCCGGCTGACGGAAATCCGTTGCTCAGAAATGCCGCGTCGGTTGAGCTGCCTGACCTGGGCGGGGTCACCGTTCAGGGGCTGACCGACGTGCGTGCGCCGTTGCGTGGCCCTGCGGGAGCTGCGCGGATGTTCGGGCCACAAAAGGGCGCACAGGCCGCGATGGTTGAGCAGCTCGAGGCCGCGATGGCGGTATGGGAAGCGGCCCTCCCCGCGGGAGTGGGGGAGACCCCGGGGGCAGGTGCGGCCGGCGGACTTGGGGCGGCAGTGCTTGCCCTTAGTGGGCACCTCACGAGCGGATCCGAATGGGTCCTTGAGAATGCCGGCGCACACGTGTGGGCGGATGCTGATGTGGTGTTCACCGGTGAGGGGCACATCGACGAGCAAAGTGCGTGGGGAAAGGTCCCTCACGGTGTCGGGGTGGTCGCGCGGCGGCACGGAGCACCGGTGATCGTCGCTCTGGGAGGAGCCGTGGGGACCGAGAGCCTCGATGGGATCGACGCTGTCTTGCCGATCCACCAGCGGCCGCTTCCGCTTGCCGAGGCAATGAACCCGGCTGTCACGGAACAAGCACTGACGCGGCTAGCGCGACAGGTGACGGCCTTGGTGGCCACCGCTCACGCGCGGTGACCACCTCGCCGCATCTGAAACTGCGCTCTCAGGCCGTTCATTGTTACTTTCTTGCCGTCCATCGTTGAAGGGCGACAGTTTGGCTGCGTGCGGCTCGTTATTGCTTGAGTGCTGCGTGGGCGTCACAAAAGCGATCTTCTTCAGTGCACGTCACACACACCACGAACTGCTCACGGCAGGCGGGGTCGTCACAGTTCTGGAGACGGTTTGAAGGCTCATCGCAGATGGTGCACGTTGAGATCACCGCTGCATCGTCGCTGAACGTGACAGCCTCACGGCCGTCGAACACGTACAGTGAGCCTTCCCATAAACCGGAGTCACGGTACGCCTCGCCATAACGGACGATGCCGCCGTCGAGTTGGTAGACCTCGTTAAAGCCTCGATTGATCATCAGTGAACTGAGCACTTCGCAACGGATTCCGCCGGTGCAGTACGTCACCACAGGGGAGTCCTTGAGGTGGTCGTATTTGCCGGACTCGAGTTCGGCCACAAAGTCACGCGTGGTCTCTACATCGGGAACGACAGCGTTCTTGAAGCGTCCGATCTCCGCCTCGACAGCGTTACGGCCATCGAAGAACGTGACCTCCCGCTCCTCGACCAACTCGTGGAGAGCATCGGGCGTCAAATGCTTGCCGCCGCCGATCACGCCGTTCTCGTCGACCTTCAACTCACCGGGTGCGCCGAAGCTCACCAGTTCGTCACGGACCTTGACGCTGAGCTTTGGAAAGTCGTTGCCCGTGCCCATCGACCACTTGACGTCCATGGGCTTGAAGGCCGCGTACTCCCGCGTCTTGCGGAGGTACTGCTTGACCGCCTTGATCTCTCCGCCCACGGTGCCGTTCATTCCGTCCTTGGACAGGATGATCCGGCCACCGAGGCCAAGAGACTCACACAAATCACGTTGCCACAGGCGCACTGCATCGGGGTCGCTCAGCGGCGTGAAAATGTAAAACAGGAGGACCTTGTAGTCGGCCATGACGCGTTACTCCGAGGTTGCGGGGGCCGTGCTCTGGTTGCCCTGAGCGTTGCCACCCTGGCCGCCACCGGAACGACGGCGACGACGACGGCGCTGGCCGCCCTCGGAGTTGCCACCGGAACGTGTGGTGCTCGCTGTCTTCGCGGCATCGGCCTGCTTGTCGCTACCGTCACCGCCGCGCGAACTCTGGCCCCCAGTGCGACCACGACCGCGTCCGCCACCGGAACCGCCCCGTCCGCCACCGTTTCCACGGCCCTGGCTCTGACGTCCACCGCCGTTGCCGCCGCGACCACCATCACGCCCACCGGAGGAAGGCTTCTTGCCTGTCTCGCCGAGGTCTTCGAGCTTCTCCGCGTCCAGTCCAGCCAGCGTGCGCTTGTCGCGTGCCAGGCGTCCCTTGGTGCCCTCGGGGATCCCCAGGTCCTCGTAGAGGTGCGGCGACGTCGAGTACGTCTCGGTGGGTTCTGGGTAGCCCAGGTCAAGGGCCTTGTCGATCAGCGTCCAGCGCGGAATATCGTCCCAGTCTACGAAGGTGACTGCCGTACCCGTCTTGCCAGCGCGGCCGGTGCGGCCGATGCGGTGCAGGTACGTCTTCTCGTCCTCGGGGCACTGGTAGTTGATGACGTGGGTAACGTCATCAACGTCGATGCCGCGTGCTGCCACATCGGTGGCGACCAGAACGTCGATCTTTGAGTTGCGGAACGCTCGCAGTGCCTGTTCACGGGCGCCCTGACCCAGGTCGCCGTGAATAGCGCCAGCGGCGAATCCGCGGGTCTGCAGTTCATCGGACACCTTGGCGGCGGTGCGCTTGGTGCGGGCAAAGACCACCGTGCGGCCGCGGCCTTCGGACTGAAGGATGCGTGCGAGCACCTCAACCTTGTCCAAGGCGTGGGCGCGGTACACGAACTGCGTGGTGGCCTTCACGGTGGCGCCATCGTCGTCAGGCTCGGCGGCACGGATGTGGGTCGGCTGAATCATGTAACGGCGAGCCAGCGAGACAACCGCACCAGGCATCGTTGCGGAGAACAGCATGGTGTGGCGCGATGCGGGCGTTGCTGCGAGGAGCTTCTCGACGTCGGGCAGGAAGCCCAGGTCCAGCATCTCATCGGCCTCGTCCAAGACCACGGTGCGCACATAGCGCAGGTCCAGGTGGCCCTGGTTGAGCAGATCGATCATGCGGCCGGGCGTACCCACCACCACTTCAGCGCCACGGTTGAGCGCCTCGATCTGGGGCTCGTACGCACGGCCACCGTAAATCTGGACGATGCGGGTGGAGCGCTTCTTGGAAGCGGTCTCGAGGTCTCCGGCCACCTGAACGGCGAGCTCACGGGTAGGAGCGACGATCAGCGCCTGCGGCTTGCCCGGCTCGTCCAACTCGTCGAAGCCCTCTTCGCCAGGCGAGACGGTGCGGTGGAGAGCCGGGACACCAAAGCCCAGGGTCTTACCGGTTCCAGTCTTGGCCTGGCCGATGATGTCGTGTCCCGACAGCGCGACGGGCAACGTCATCGCCTGGATGGGGAAGGGGGAGATAATGCCGGAATCGGCGAGCGCCTCGACAATGCGAGGATTCACTGAGAAATCGGCGAATGTTTGGTCTGCAGTTTGCACACTGGCGTGTGTCTCGGTCATGTCATCCTTCGAGGATTCGGAAGGTGCTTCTCTTTTGAGCGTCCTTCATCGGCGGGTAGCCGATCGCGAATCATCTTGGGCTAGCGGCCTGCGCTCTCTATAGCGGCGCCGCGCTTCACATGACGACCGGTCAACCCCGGGTCAGTCCTCAGTCTACCGTGTCGTCCGCGCAGAGCCTCAAGAGGCGCGGTGAGTCAGGCGCCGAAGCCGACGCGGCGCTTCTCTTCTTCCCCGATCTCGACGTAGCCGAGAGCGCCAGCAGGCACCACCAAGCGACGCCCCTTGGAGTCGGAAAGATCAAGCGTGGCACCGCCTACGGCATCGGCAACGGCAGCTGCCACGTCGTCACTGCTCATGTCGGTTTCGATAACAATCTCGCGTGCCACGTTCTGCACGCCGATACGAATCTCCACTGCCGCCTCCGTTGATGCTCAGTTCCATAGATGCATGGATAAGTCGATGTGTTGACTATCGTAGAGGGGTGAAAGCACGGAGCAAGGGCCTGTTCGCGGCCAGGGGAATCCACTTTCCTCCCGCGAAAGCCATTGCAGTGACGGTGATTGCGGCGTTCATCGCCGGTATAGCCGTGGGATGGATGACCGGGTTGGTCGGATCCAATCTCGCACAGCCTGAAGCCACCCCTTCCACCTCTCCGACGCCCGACGTCGCCCCCACTGTCGAGGTTTCGCTCCCCCCGATGGAGCCCATCACGCGCGAACTTGACGACGGTGACCGGCTCGCAGGGATTACCACTTTCACCGTGTCATCGGCCAGTAACGGCGTTTACGTCACCGCAACCCAGGATGGGGAGCCCACAGGAGACGCGCAAGGTGTGCGATACGTGCGGGTTGACTACGAAGAGGGCCTTGCGATGAACGGGGATGCGCTCGCTGACTACGTTTTGAGCATTCTCAATGACCCACGCGGCTGGGGTGCGCGTGGCCGCTACGAGTACGTGCCGACCTCGGGTGCTGCAGATATCCGAGTGGCGATTGCGTCGCCCTACACCGCGGCTGCCACGTGCCCCAACCCACACGCGGCGTCGTCGCTAGGAATCACGGATGACGCTCCTGAAGAGGGTGCTGTCGGCGATGCGAGCGCCACTCCCGAACCGTCGGTCGAACCCTCGCCTACCGCCGAAGATGACAACAAGAGTTGCGCCGATGCGGGACTCGTCATGATCAGCGCCTACGACTGGTCTGCAGGAATCCCTACGTACGGCGACGACAGGGCCGGTTCACGTGCGTATCTGGTCTCGCATGGCTTGGGCCACGTGATGGGAGAAGAGGACGGCACTTGCGCAAGCGGTGTCGCATTCATCATGACGGACCAAGCTCAGTTGCCGGACAATTGCACCGCCAATCCGTGGCCATATCCTGACGAGCCGGTGCCCGCGCCCAGCCCCACACCCGAGCCCGATAGCGACAGCTAAGACACGATGAGCTGTCCTCCACGCGTGAGCCGTGCATGGGACGCCGCATGTCAGCGCGTTGTGGTGAAGTACTCCTTATGAACGTGACGTTGCTGCCGCCCGAGGGCCGCTCCTCCATTCCGGAGTTGGACCCCGAGCAGCAAGCCGCCCTTGACGCCATACTCACTGGAACTGGGCACCACGTGGTGGTCGGCACACCCGGTTCCGGAAAGACGAGCGTGGTTGCGGCCGTTGCCCGGCAGGCCGTGCGTGACGGGGTCCGGCCGGAGCGACTCCTTGTCCTCGCACCAACGCGTATGGCAGCGGCGTCTCTGCGCGACACAGTGTCGGCCGCCGTTGACGTTCCCACCGGTGTCCCCGTGGCCCGCACGGCAGCGTCGGTCGCGCACGCCATTCTGGCGAGTCGTGCATCGGCCCGCAACCAACCCGCCCCATCGCTCATCACGGGAGCCGATCAAGACGCGCTACTCCGCGACATCCTGGCGGGCCATCGCGCCGGAGACGGCCGTGTCCCCGACTGGACCGGTGTAGTGCCGGACGAGGCGACCGCGCTACCGGGATTCCGACACGAACTGCGAGATCTGCTGATGCGTGCCACTGAGGCAGGGGCAGGCCCCGAGGACCTGCGCCGCTGGGCCCGCGAGACGGGCAGGCGCGAGTGGGTTGCCGCCGCCAACGTCATGGACGACTATCTCGACAACCTTTGGCTACGTACCCTGCCAGGCGATCAAGGTCTCAAATACGATCCAGCGAGCGTGGCTCGCGAAGCGGCATTCGCGCTGGACACATGGAGCGACGACGACGGACCGGAACCCTCGTGGGATCTCGTCATCATCGACGACTACCACGATGCGACGGCCGCCGTCATCGCGATGGTCAAGGCGATTGCAACCCGAGGTGCCCGGCTTGTGCTCGTGGGCAATGCCGACGAATCCGTCCAGGGATATCGCGGCGCCGTCCCGAGCGCGCTCGCGGACGCCACACAGGACGTCGCCAACGGCGGCTTTGGCGCCACACTGTCCAAGCTGACCCACCCACACCGTCAGGCCATTGCGCTGCACGGCGTGACCGACGCCATCGTTGAACACATCGGAACCCAATCCGTCGGGTCAGCACGAGTGCCGGCGCGCCCGAGCACCGATGCGCCCGTCGACATCATCGTGGCGCCCCACCGCTATGCGCAGTCACGCGCCATTGCGGCCGCGCTCAGGCGTGCGCGCCAACAAGGCAGTGAAGGTAAGCCGATGCCGTGGTCGACCATGGCTGTCATCGCTCGATCCAATAGACTCTTGCGCGACGTCCGATCGGACATTCTGGGCGCCGACATTCCGTGCGCGTCGCTCGGTGACGGGGTTGCCCTCCATGAACACGGTGCGATCGCGCCGCTGTTGACGATGATGTCGCTCGCGTCGAGTGGAGACGAGTGGACAGAGGACGACGTCACCATGATCCTGTCCTCGCGTCTCGTGGGCCTCGACCCTGTTGCCCTCCGACGCCTGCGTCGTGGCCTGGTGCGCGAGGAACGCGCGGGCGGAGGTACACGAAGTTCGGCTGAACTTCTCACAGCAGCCATGGCCGCGCCAGAAATGTGGGCAAGTGTGCAAGGAGCAGAATGTCGTGCGGCAGAGCGTGCGAGCCGGGCAGTGGCAGCCGCTCGGCATGCGATCCGCGAGGAATCCGCAGGTCCACGGCGCGTGATCTGGACCCTGTGGACCGTTCTTGAGGTGGTCGACCGTTGGCGTGAGCACGCCTTGGCCGGATCAGCGCGTGACGATGCAGACCTCGACGCGGTGATGGCGCTCCTGCGCGAGGCCCAGAACTTCGAGGAACGGATGCCTGCTGCAGGGGCTCGGCCGTTCATCAACCACTTGGAATCCCAGGACTTCGCCGTCGATAGTTTGGGTGCTCGCGCGCAGGGCGTCGACGCGGTCGAGTTCGTGACTCCTGCGTCGGCCGCAGGGCGTGAGTGGGACGTCGTTGTGGTGGTCGGTGTGGAAGAAGGGGTCTGGCCGAACCTGCGGTTGCGTGACTCCGTCCTAGGGTCTCAACACCTCGCAGAAATCATCGGCGGCCGCGCCACCCCCGAACTCCTGACAGCACAAAGGCGCACCCACATCGCCGCCTCATCTCGCAAGGTCATCGCCGATGACGAAGCCCGATCATTTGCTGTCGCCGTGTCGCGGGCGCGGCGCCAGTTGGTCCTCACCTGCGTGGAGGATGAGGAAACACGGCCGTCGCGATTCGTTGACTGGGTGGAGTCCGCGGCAGGCGTTCAGCGAGAACATGCGGGAACTGTGCCGTACGTGGCTGACCTGCGGCACGTTGTGGCTCGGCTTCGGGCTGACGGTGCCACCGCTGAGTCCGAGGATCGTGCACGGTACGCGCAGGCCCTCGCGCGGCTGTCAATCAGGGGTGTCCCATGGGCACACCCGCGCACCTGGCATGGTGTGCCGGAGCAATCAACCACTACCGGCTACTTCCCTCACGCTGATGCGGTGCGAGTGTCGCCATCGCGCGTTGAAGGGGTCGAACGGTGCACGCTCCGCTGGGCACTTGAGTCAGCAGGAGGAGTGGGTGCCGACTCAGATAAACAGCAACTCGGAACCTTGATCCACGAGATCGCGCAGACCCTTCCAGCGGGAAGCCACGAGGAACTCTCTGCGGAACTTGACCGTCGCTGGCCAGAGATCGCCGGAACAGAGACGTTGCCGGACAAGCAGTTGCGCACCAAGGCGGATGCGATGGTGCGACGCCTTGCTGACTACTTCATGAAGAACCCCGTAGACGAGGTGCTGTTGGAGCAGCGCTTCTCGGTCACCATTGGTGACGCGGAACTTGCAGGAAGTGCGGACCGCGTCGAACGCCTCGGAGAAGCAGTCACGATCGTGGACCTCAAGACCGGTGACCCCACGTATAGCGGCGACGTGGCCACTCACGCACAACTTTCCATGTATCAACTCGCTGCTGCTCACCATGCCTTCGCCGGTGTAGAGAAGGCAAGCGGTGCCGCCCTAGCCTTTGTCGGTGGCTCGAAAGTGGGCTCCACCCGCCATGCACAGGAAGCCATCGATATCCCCGAGCAGGAACAGCGTTTGGAGCGCATCGTTGACGCCATGCGAGCACCGCAATTCTTGGCGGTCGAGAACGACATGTGCGGGATGTGTCCGGTACGGCGCTCCTGCCCAATCCAGCCTGAGGGTACGCAGGTGAGTGGCGCATGAGCGATGACGGAGTGGTCCTCGGACAAGCCAGGAGCGTTGCGGAACTCGCCGCGCTGATCAATCCCGATGCCCCACCGACGCCCGAGCAGGAAGCCATCATCGGTGCAGGACTCGAACCGACGCTCGTGGTGGCCGGAGCCGGGTCCGGCAAAACCGAAACCCTCTCCATGCGCATGGTGTACCTGCTGGACCACGCAGAGGAGTTGTGCGGGCGGCCCATCAGCCCCGACGAGATCCTCTGCCTGACCTTTACGCGCAAGGCTGCAGCCGAGATCTCCGAGCGCTCAGCAGAACGATTCCGAGCGGTATTTGGAGACGATCCCGCACGCCCACCAGCGTCCGTCGCAACCTACAACGGCTACTCGGCCGCTTTGGTCGCTGAGCACGGTCTGCGCCTCGGGGTGGACCCAGAGTCGGTCACGCTGACGGATGCTGCACTGTGGCAGATAGCCCATGACATCGTGTCCCATTGGACCGAGCCGGTGAACGTGGCCTCTGCGCAGAGCACGCTCACCAGCGCGATCGTGCAGTTGAGTTCCCAGTTGCGGGAGCATCTCGTGACGCCCGCTCAAGCGCGCACGTGGGCCACCGGCCTCCTCACAGACCTTGGCGCGATGCCTTCCAAGACGGGGACTGCCCTGGAGACCAGAACTGGCACCCCTACGGCCGAGGCGAAAGACCTCGCGCAGGTCGCGCGCCTGGCAGAACTGATGCCTATGGTCGAAGAGTTCCAGCGACGCAAGCGCCTGGGCGCATACCTCGACTTCTCAGATCAAGTGGCCTACGGCGTGCAACTCGCCGATGTCGAAGCCGTGCAAGCCATCGAACGGAGCCGCTACCGAGTGGTGCTCCTCGATGAGTTCCAAGACACCTCGCCCGCGCAACTGCAACTCTTCGCACGAATCTTTGGCCAGGATCACCCCGTCATGGCAGTGGGTGACCCCAACCAGGCCATCTATGGTTTCCGCGGGGCGTCTGCGAGCGCATTGTCATCGTTCGTCGACCTCTTTGGCGGACCCGACATCGTCCGTAGCCGCACCTTGTCAGTGTCGTGGCGCAACGAGGCCGCGATACTGGCGGCTGCTAACGGCGTGGCTTCCGCACTGCCCGTCCATCCCAAAGTCACGGTGGAGCCACTCAAGTCCAAGGGACAGTTCCTGGGAACGCCCGAGCCGTCGCGCGTAGCCCCGGCAGTGCAAAGCATGATGGCTACGGACATTCCTGACGAGGCGGCATCCGTCGTCGAGTACATTCAGCGCCGTTCGGCCGAACTCGGGCAACACCGAGGGCGCTCCCGGCCCGTGACGGCAGCGATCTTGTGCCGCCGTAGGGCGCAGTTCCCCGCAATCGTGGCGGCGCTCACCGCGGCAGGCGTTGACCATGAAGTCGTGGGACTTGGCGGGCTCATTGACACCCCGGAAGTTGCGGAACTGATTGCGCTGCTCCAGGTGGTCCATGACCCATCACGCGGTGACTCGTTGATGCGTCTACTCACGGGGGAGCGGGTCGCGCTAGGTCCCGGAGACCTCATGGCGCTCAAGGATTGGGCGATGAGGGATGCGCGACGAGATGACGATGAGGCTGTCACGATTGTCGATGCGCTCGACGATCTCCCGGATCCAGAGTGGGTGTCGCAGCAAGGTCGACAACTCACGGCAGTGGCCCGTCGCCGGTTGGAATCCCTCCACACAGTTGTGCGGAGCATCCGGGAGCACAGCTACCTGACCCTCACAGAGCTGATCATTTTCGCGGAGCGCGCCTGGGGTCTCGACATCGAGGCCGCTGTCGCGCATCCCGATGGGCGCTCCACTCGCAACGTCGATGCTTTTGTTGATGCCGCACGCGGATTCGCGGCAGGAGCCGAACGCGCGACGCTGGGCGCCTTCCTTTCGTGGCTCACCGCCGCAGCGAATGAGGAACGGGGCCTCACCGCGCCCGTCAAGGAACCCGAGCCGGGCGCAGTACAAGTGCTGACGTGTCACAGCGCCAAAGGTCTCGAATGGGACGTCGTGGCCGTCCCCGGCCTGACTGAAGGAACAGGGCGGAGTTCCCGGAGCCAGTTCCCCTCTGGGGGAGTTCCCAAGTTCACCGACGAGGGCGAGTGCCAGGTCAATGACTCGGGATGGCTGTCCGGTGCCGGAAACCTTCCGTACCCGCTGAGGCTCGACAAAGAAGATCTGCCGCTCTGGGACCTCTCGGAAGTTCATGACCGTCCGAGTCTGCGTGCGTCGATTGACGCCTTCAGGGCAGAGGCGGGACTCCATCGTGTCGACGAGGAGCGCCGGCTCTTCTACGTTGCTTTGACTCGCGCCCGTTCGCACGTCCTGCTCTCGGGCTCGTGGTGGACTTCCGGGAAAGCTCTGGCGCGCCCGTCCCTCTTCCTGCGCGAATGCATCGAAGCAGGGCTCGTCGACACCGACGGCTGGAGTCCTCAGCCGGAGCCCGACGCCGAGCGCGTCGTGCCGCCGCCCACAGAACAGTGGTGGCCTGCTCCCGCGACTGCGGAACAGGAGCGTCGGCGTGTGTTGGCTGCTGAAGTCGTGAAAGCTCTGGACTCTCCCGAGGCGCTTGCAGGTGTGGTCGACCCCTCATTGCCGTGGGCTACCGAGGCCGAGGCGTTCCTCGTGGAACGTGACCTTCAGCGAGGCAGCGGACCCGAGGTCACGATTCCCGCACACCTCACGACGTCGGCACTTGTGGCGCTCCAGCGTGACCGGGACGCGTATGCCCAGCAATTGCGGCGTCCCGTGCCACAAGAACCGACTGTCGCTGCTGAAGTAGGCAACGCCTTTCACGCGTGGGTTGAAGCGCACTACGGGCGCAGTGCATTGTTTACACTCGACGACCTTGACGGCGATGCAGTCGCAATGACTAGCCCTGATCTGGATCGACTCAAAGAAGCCTTTGCTGAGTCCGAATGGTTCGGAAGGGCGCCTAGCGACATCGAGGTTGCAGTCGAGCTGCCGATGGGTGGCGTGACGATTCGCTCCCGCATCGACGCGGTGTTCCCTCCCGGGCGAGGACTCGACAAAGTCACGGTGGTGGATTGGAAGTCAGGTCGGCCACCGCGTGACGATGCTGAACGTGCCGCGCGCGAAGTGCAGCTTGCGGTCTATCGCCTGGCGTGGTCGGAATGGAAGAGCATTCCTGTTGAGGACGTGGACGCGGCGTTCTACTATGCGGGCGCGAATCAGACAGTGAGGCCTGAGCGGCTCTTGTCGAGGCAAGAGCTCGTGGCCCTTGTCAGGGGAGAAGACTCACAGATGTGGGACCGCAGTTAAGTAAGGTCGTCGTCATCGGAATCGAAGAGCAAAGTTTCAAGATCAGCGAGCATGCCTTCGCCATCCGCAATGACGTCCGCGTTGTCGGTGCGGACGCCGTACATGAGCCACCGGAGCAACGCTAATTCTGAGGCGAGGCGGGCGCGGTCAAGCAGGTGAGCGTCAGGGGTCTCGCGGCGACGCATGCGGTACGCCTCCATGATGGTGTCCAGGATGTCCTCAGGCGCGGAAGCCACGAGCCACGCGAGGTCGTCCGCCGGATCTGCCACCCGCGCATCCATCCAGTCAACAATGCCGCGCACGCTGTCGCCGCTCACCATGATCTGGTGCTCGCCCAAATCTCCATGGACGACCGAGGGTTCAAAGCGCCACCACGAGACGTTCTCGAGTTGACGTTCCCAGCGATCCGCGAGGCGAGGCGGGATCTTGCCGGTCGCGATGCCTGCATCCAGTTCCGCCATGCGGCGCTGGCGGTACTCTTCCGCGTCGTACATGGGTAGCCCCTCGTCTTCGACGAGGGTCGGTGGGAGTTCATGAATCTCAGCGAGAGCGCGGCCCAGGTTTGCTGTGAGGCCAGGCCCCGGTTCAAGCCGCGCCAGCACCAGCGGCGCTCCAGGAACCTCGGTGTACACCACGGCACGGCCGTCGTCCGGGTTCGACATCGATGCCGCACCCTTGGGGCGGGGAACGTCGAACGAGACCAAACTCGTGTCGTGTGCGCGACCAAGCGCCTTCAGGAGCCCGCTCTCAGCCTCAAGGGCGGCTCCAGCGGCGGCCCGTAAGGGCGCTCGCACAATCCACCGCTGCCCCGTCGCGTCCTTGACGACAACAACGTCGAAGTCGCTGTCCGAGTTGGGGCTACGCAACACGTTGTAGACGTCGAGGCCGGGAATGGCGACCGACGCGAGCGCGGCGAGCGCGAGCGGAGAACGAGGCACGTGCTCACGGTAGAGCGAAACACGGTGATACGCCAGGTTCCACGCCGCAGAGAGGGATTCTGCGACGCGGTGTCAGTGCGGTGCCGTAGCGTGTGCGGGTGACTGCTTCTCCGTTCTTGACCTCGGCCCTGCTGCTGGATCGGGCAGCGCTGCACCGCGACGACTACCCGCTCGCGGCCGCCGAAGCGGTGGTGGTGGCCAACGGAGCCATTGAAGCGCAGGGCACACGGTTAGCTCGCAGGGCACCTGGCGACGCCCCTGCTGGCGATGTCAGGGTGCTCCTCGGAATCCGTGACGATCTGCCAGTTGTGCTTGTGGTTCCTGACGATCTCGAGGCCGCTGTTGGCCAGGCCGATGCCCGCAACAGTCGCATGGTGCCGTTGCGTACGTTTATCGAGAGTGCCGCAACGGATTCCGATGCGGCTGGCGATGTTGAGGTCGCCCGAACGGCCGCCGGCATGGCGGCGTGGCACCACCACAACAGGTTCTGTGCCTCGTGTGGAACTGAGACGTCGATCCGACATGGGGGCTGGATCCGCCACTGCGACAGGTGCGATCGCGATCACTATCCCCGTACGGATCCGGCGATGATCGTGCTGATCACAGATGCGGAGGATCGCATCTTGTTGGCCCACGGAGTGGGTTTTTCGACCCGTCGCTTCTCGTTGCTTGCTGGGTTTGTCGAGCCCGGTGAAAGCCTGGAGCAAACGGTTCACCGTGAGGTACGCGAGGAAGTCGGCATCGAAGTGACGGATGTGACGTATGTAGGTTCGCAGCCGTGGCCATTCCCGGCTTCGCTCATGACGGGCTTTCACGCGCGTGCTGTCACCACTGAATTGGATCTCGACCAGCACGAGATCGAAGCCGCGCAGTGGCTCACCCGCGACGAACTTGCTGCGGCCATAGCCTTGGGCGAGGTTGTCCCGCCGCCGCGGGGCTCGATCGCGCGTGCCATGGTTGAGCACTGGCATGGCAAGCCGTTCGTGACGCCTGAGAATCCAGATGCCGATGTCGCTGATGCACGGTCTACCGGGGCCGCTGGTGCCTGAGATGATGATGCGCGATGTCTGCTGACAAGATCCTTGAGGCCCTCGATCCTGAACAGCGAGAGGTGGCGACTGCCCTGCACGGGCCCGTCTGTGTCCTCGCCGGAGCTGGCACAGGAAAGACGCGCGCCATCACCCATCGCATTGCTTACGGCGTGCGCGTCTCCGCCTACAACCCGCAGTCGGTGCTTGCCGTGACGTTTACTGCGCGGGCAGCTGGGGAAATGCGACAGCGCCTCAAGTCTCTAGGCGTGGAAGGGGTGCAAGCCCGCACCTTTCACGCCGCCGCGCTGCGCCAGCTCAGTTACTTCTGGCCGCAGGTCGTGGGTGGCCAGATGCCGCAACTCGTTGAGCAGAAAGCACCGCTCGTGGGACGTGCGGCTCGCCATACGGGACTCAAACCTGACCGACTGACCGTACGAGACCTCGCCAGTGAGATCGAGTGGGCGAAGGTGTCGCTCGTGGCACCAGAAGACTATGCGAGCCACATTGCGCGAGTGGGACGGCCAACCCCCGCAGGGGTTGAGGCCACGCAGATGGCTGATGTGATGCGCGCGTACGAGGACGCAAAGACGCAGGCGGTGGTCCTCGACTTTGAGGACATCCTGCTCCTTCTTGCCGACATTATTGGCCGCCATGTCGAGGTGGGCGACCAGATTCGCCGCCAGTATCGCCACTTTGTCGTGGACGAATACCAGGACGTTTCTCCTCTCCAGCAGTTTCTCCTTGAGCAGTGGATGGGTGGCCGTGAAGAGTTGTGCGTCGTGGGCGATCCCGCTCAGACCATCTACTCCTTTGCTGGCGCATCTCCTCAGCACCTTTTGGGTTTCACCCGCACCTATGAAGCGGCGCAGACGGTGCGTTTGGTGCGTGACTATCGCTCAACGCCGCAGGTTGTGCGTCTCGCCAACGGCCTGATGGCGCAACGCGGAGCGGGTCAAGCGGGCGTCGAGCTCGTGGCACAACGTCCACGGGGACCCGAACCTGTTTTCACCGCCTACGAAGACGAGCACGCTGAGGCGGCAGGCATCGCCAGCGCTATCGGCAGGCTTACCGCTAGTGGCGTGCCCGCGTCGGAGATCGCCATCTTGTATCGCATCAATGGTCAGTCGGAGGTGCTCGAAGAGGCGCTGGCTGAACGCGGCATCGGCTACCTGATCCGCGGTGGCCAGCGGTTCTTCGACCGGGAAGAGGTGCGCAAGGCGATGGTCCTTTTGCGCGGAGCAGCTGTGACAGCTGATTCCAAGCCTCTAGGCCAGGCGGTGCGCGAGGCGGTCGAGGACATTGGGTGGGCGGAAGAGGCCCCTGCGGCTCGTGGCGCGGTGCGAGACCGATGGGAGTCGCTCCAATCGCTCGTGCAACTCGCCGATGATTTCGATGCGGACGCGGGTGGCGCTCCTGCCCGTGAAGCCGATGCGGGCGCTGCCCCTGAACCCGGTGATGCGAGCAGTGGCTCCGGTGGTGCGACGATGCGTGAGTTCGTGGAGCATTTGGTGGAGCGCGCACAGGCGCAGCACGCACCCACGGTGGAGGGCGTCACCCTCACAACGATCCATGCCGCGAAGGGTTTGGAGTGGGATGCGGTCTTCATCGCGGGATGCTCAGAAGGACTTATTCCGATCTCGATGGCTGAGAGCTCCGAGTCGATCGAGGAGGAACGGCGTCTGCTGTACGTCGGCATCACCCGTGCACGTGAGCATTTGTCGTTGAGTTTCGCGCGTGCACGCAAGGTCGGAGGACGTGCCACGCGCAAGCGCACCCGTTTTCTGGAGTCCTTCTGGCCCGATGGCGCGGCCCCGCGGGCACGGCGCACATCGGTCAAGGAGGGCCTCGCCGATATGGGGCCGGAAGATTTACGCCTGTACGAGTCGCTGAAAGCATGGCGCCTCGCCGTATCCCAAGCGGTGAGCAAGCCCGCGTTTACGGTGATGGTGGACTCGACGATGGCGGAGATTGCGCGCCTGCGGCCCGGGACACTGGGCGAGTTGGCGACTGTGAGAGGCATCGGGTCGTCGAAGCTTGAGACTTATGGCCTTCAGATTCTTGAGGTCGTCGCCGAGCACTAGCGGTCTCGCGGCGCACGCGGGGTGCGTTGTTGAGGCTAGCCGTCGTGGGCGACGTCAGTGCACGCGCACCACGGGTGGGGCGCCGGGGTAGGCGTTGCATATGTCTGGTGGCGCTCAATGCGCCACACCATGGATTCCTGGCCAGCGAGGTGCGCCTCGCATGCGCGTGCCACGGCACACGCCACATCGAGCGCAATGGCGGGGTCAATCTGAGCGGGACGGCCCTGGCACTGGATTGCGACGTACGGCCAGGTCGGGTCCTCGTCGGTGCGGTGCAGGTCGAGGCATGTGCCACAGGCTGTGGAGCCGGGCACCACGAGAGGCCCGACGGTGACACCAGCCTCATCAGTGAGCACCAAGAGATGAGGTTGGTCCTGGGGGAGAAGGCTCGCCGCGATAGGCGAGGGGCTTGCCATTGACACCAACACTTCGATGTCGACGCGCTGATGGTCGTGGAGTGGTGGTGTGGATGCTGGAACGGTGCCTAGGAGTCCACGCGTGACAGCCGGAAAGTGGGGGTAGTGGCGTGTGCCGTCGAGCGAATCCACTCCTACGGTGATGCCGCGTGCGGTGAGGGCCTGCGCGCATGGCCCGACCACGGCATCGGCCCCGCGCACCCGAACTGTTGCGCCTGTGGTGAACTCCATCGCGGGGTCCAGAGATTTCAGAGCGGAGAGGTCCGGTGGTGGAGAGAGGGCTGTCTCCGCCCGAGCCCACGCTCGCTGCTCGTCTACCGTCAAACCTTCCACCACAGTGTGGCTATGAATGCCGATGCGCACAGCTCCACCGGGGAGGAAAAGGACGGGAGGAAGCGGCTGGGGTTCCATAGGCACCACCGTGGCAGGTCGCCCGCGCCCGTCGCGGGTTATCCACATCGATGTGGCGCACGGTCACATCGCATGACGCACGTGGGCGCCCGCACGAGCGTTCGCTGCCTCGAATGTGAAGGGAAGCACGCATGAACAGGCGGATGCGTCGATGCCTTGTAGAGCCCTCGCTGAGACGCGAAACGGCCGCCCCGAAGTGGGACGGCCGTTCTCAAAAGTTGCGTGAGGCTGGTGCTCAGGCCTTGCCAAGAATGCGGTTGAGCTTGGTGCCACACTCGGGGCAGGTGCCCTTCGCCATGCGTCGGCCGTTCTCGGATACGACGACATCGCCCTCAGTGGTGCGCTTGTCCTTGCACTTCACGCAGTAAAACTCACCCTGGTACTTGTCGGCCATAGCCTTCTCCTTTGTTAGGTTCTGCAAGGCGGATGAACGCCTCGCACCTGGTGACCACAGGGGCCAATCACAACACAGCGTAGACGCGCGCGCGGCAATTCGCGCTGAACAGGCCTGTCGTCGTGTCGTTTTTGTGGAGATTTACGGGCGGTCTGGGTCCGTGCCGGTGTCTGGTCCAGTGTCGCTGGGGTCGTCGTCGGACGTCGCTGCGTTCAACATGGCCTCGAGTTCGCGGTCAACCTCGTCCTCTGCGTCAGGACCAGAGAGCCACCGATCAATCCAGGCGCTGGCCTGCTGTAGGTCGTCCCCGGTGGGGATGACGTCGGGGTGCGACCACACGCGGTCGCGTTCTTCTTCTCCCGCGCGAATCGTCAGTTCCCGCCACAGTGCCGTGGCTTCGCGCATGCGACGGGGGCGGAGCTCGAGCCCGAGCAACGTGGCAAACGCGTCCTCTGCGGGGCCGCCTGCCGCGCGACGGCGGCGCAGCATCTCACTGAGCGCACCGATAGAAGGCAGGTGTGGCGCAGCGGCGCGGAGGGTGACCTCATCCACCCATCCCTCGATGAGGGCGAGCAGTGTCTCGATCGACCCCAGTGTTGCTTCCTGCTCCTCCGAGTGGTGGGGCTGGAAGATGCCGCGCGTGAGGGCCTCCTGAAGCTTGGCAGGGTCAGACATGCCGATGTCGTTGACCGCGCTGTCGAGCGCTTCGAGGTCGATGTTGATGCCGCTGGCGTAGCGCTCGATGAGGTGGTGCAGGTGGCCGGGGAGCCACGGTGCCGCATTGAACAGGCGGACGTGTGCTGCCTCGCGGAGGGCGAGGAAGGTGATGACCTCGTTCTTGTCGATGTCGAGGCCAGTGGCAAACTCGTCAATGGCGCTGGGAACAAGGGCCACTCGGGACTCCGCCAGGAGGGGGAAGCCCAGATCTGTGGCGCCGAACGATTCGCGAGCCATCTGTCCCGCGACCTGTCCCATGTGCATGCCGCAGACAGTGGGGCTCACAGAACCCACCAGTCCTGAGGCGTCGCTCCCGGGAAGGATCGCGGACATGGCGGGGTCCTCTTGCGCTCCGCGGAGAATCGAGCCCAACGCTTGAGAGACGCTGACTGCGACGGGTCCCGTGATGACTTGCCACGTAGGAAGCGTGGCTTCGATCCATTCTGCTCGGCTCCACACCTTCGGAGTGAGGTGCGAGGGGTCAAAGTCCGTGGCGGCATCGAGCCACAGCTCGGCTTGTGAAACCGCTTGCCGATAGTCGTGTGCCACGGATTCGGTGATCGTGGGGTCGCCACCCTGAGCGGCGACGCCGCGGGCGACGTCGTGGGCGAGGGTCCAGTTCACGTCTTCGCCCGCGGACTGCGTGACCAAGGAGCGGATCTGGGAGAGGACGTGATCCATCATCGCGGGGTTTTCGAGCATGCCGGATGCCTGCGCCAACGCGCTGGGGTCCATGCCCATGCGCTGTAGCTGCTCCATGGCCTCTTCAGCGTCGTCTCCGAAGAGTTCACGCAGCAGGCGCATCCATGGGGTGTTCTCGTCGCTCACGCGGATCTCCTGAATTCAGTGGCGGGCGCACGGCAAGTGCGTCGCGTCCAAAGTATCCCGATTCCACATGGATTGGGCGCATCGTTCGCTATAAGCAATGATGGGCAGGTGATGCCCGTCGACGAGACTGACTCCGCCGCTCCCGCTTCAGGGGAGATCGGTCCGCACCGCTACGCCGTGATGTCTGCGGCCGGCCTGGTTGCGGCTGTATTGCTGGCGCTGTTGTCTGTCCTTCCCGCTCAATTCGCTATCGGTGGACCTGGTCCCACCTACGACACTCTTTCCGAAGACGACGAAGGTACGCCGCTCGTTCAGATCGACGGAGCCGAGACGTACCCCGCTTCAGGTGAGTTACGCCTGACTACGGTGTCTGTGGCGCGGTCGAGTTCACAGATGTTTACCTTGGGCCCGGTGCTGCGCGGCTGGATGTCGCCAGAGCGTTACACGCAGCCAGAGGAGGCGGTCTTTGGCACGCCCGATCAGGAAGAGCAGTTCGACGAGCAGTCGCAGGTGGAATGGGTGACGTCGCAAGAAGCCGCCACGGTAGCTGCGCTCGAAGTGCTGGGTGAACCAGTTCCGGCTGTGCTTGAGGTGGCGGAACTGTCCCCAGAGTCGAACGCTGTAGGGCTCGTCGAGCCTGGAGACATCGTGACGTCGGTCGACGGTGCGGAAATCTCCACCTTCACGGAACTGACCGATGCCGTGACTGCCCACAGTCCTGGTGACACCATCACGCTCGGCTACGAGCGCGATGGGACAGACGACGAAGCGACGTTTGAGTTGGGCGACGATGGTGAAGGCAACGCCATCATGGGGTTGTACATCAACCCCGACTTTGATCTGCCGATCGATGTGACCGTTCAGATCGACAAGGTGGGTGGCCCCAGTGCGGGAATGATGTTCTCGCTAGGCATCCTCGACAAACTCACCGAAGAGGACGAACTTAACGGCCAGCACGTCGCCGGTACTGGAACGATCGCCGCCGATGGCGATGTAGGTCCGATCGGCGGCATCCAGATGAAGATGTACGGGGCGCGAGATGCCGGTGCCGCATTCTTCTTGGCTCCCGTCGAGAATTGCAACGAGGTCGTCGACCACGTGCCAGATGGCATCGAGGTCTTTGCAGTGGACACCATCGACGATGCTTATGAGGCCATTCAGGCCATCGGCGCCGACGACACTTCCGCACTAGCCAGCTGCACCGCACCTTGATTACGCTTGACCCCACACACGCAGTAGCGATACCAAAGGACTTCATCCGTGACCTTCGACGATAGATTCGCCGACCGACCCCGGCCCTCCCGGCCCGCGGCAGAACCACCACGCCGCCGTTCACCTCTTCTGGTTGCCCTGGTGGCAGTCGGAATCTTCATGTTGCTGACCGTGATCTTTGCTCAGGTCTGGACTGAAGTGGCGTGGTACCAGCAGTTGGGCTTCGAGTCCGTGTTCTGGATCCAGTGGGTGGTGCGCGCCATCACGTTTGTGGTCTTCGGACTGATTGCCGCAGGTGCCGTCTGGCTGTCGTTGTGGCTCGCGAAGCGCGCGCGCCCCGCAGTGGGTGGCCGCCAGACTGCCGCCAGCTCACTGCGCGAACAGGTGCAGCCACTCGAGCGCGGCATCATGTGGGCACTGCCCACGTTTGTCGGCGTCATCGCCGGCTTCTCGATGTCGAGCCAGTGGGAGCAGTACCTCGCCTGGTGGAACCGCGAGCCCTTTGGCGTCGTCGACCCTGAGTTTGGTCTCGACGTCGGCTTCTACGTCTTTACTCTGCCTGTGCTGCAGTCCCTCGTGGGATTCTGGCTTGTGCTCACGATCCTGTGCACGCTGCTTGCTGCATTTGTCCAGTTGGTCTACGGGGGTATTGCTGGCGGCGGCCGCGCCTTCGTGGCATCCGGAAGCGCTCGTATTCAGCTCGCGGTGTCCGGCGCATTGGTGATGCTGGGTCTGGCGATGAACTACTGGCTGGACCGGTATGCACTGCTGAACTCGCAGGGCGACCGTTTCTATGGCGCTGGCTACACCGACATTCACGCGGTCCTGCCAGCCCGCATGATTTTGGTGGGCATCGCCATCCTGGTGGCGCTGCTGTTCCTGGCTGTCATCTGGAGGGGCGACTGGCGTATCCCCACCACGGGTGTGGCGCTGATGGTGCTCTCCGCTGTGGTGATTGGCGGGGTCTACCCGGCCATTGTGCAGAACTTCCAGGTCGAGCCCAATGCCCAGGAACTCGAAAGCGAGTACATCCAGCGCAACATTGACGCAACGCTCGCCGCGTACGGCATCGACGAGGTGGAGACCACTCCGTATGCCGCGGCCACGGAAGCCGATGCTGAAGCTCTGCGGTCTGACGCCGACACCACCGCTCAGATTCGCTTGCTTGACCCGAACATCGTTTCTCCGGCGTTCCGTCAGTTGCAGCAGAACAAGCAGTACTACAACTTCCCAGACGAGTTGGCAGTTGACCGCTACAACATCGACGGCGAGATCCAGGACACCGTGATCGCGGTTCGTGAACTCGACCTCGATGGCTTGTCTGACGAGAACCGCACCTGGGTGAATGACCACACCGTGTACACCCACGGCTTCGGAGTCGCTGCCGCGTATGGCAACCGCACCACGAAGGATGGCCAGCCGTCGTTCTTCGAGGGCGGTATCCCCTCGGTCGGTGAACTTAATCTGGACGAGCCTCGCGTGTACTTCGGTGAGACCTTGCCTGACTACTCGATTGTGGGCGCGCCGGAAGGCACTGAGCCGTGGGAGCTTGACTACCCGGACGATGACGCTGCCACCGGCCAGGTGAACACCACCTATGACGGCGAAGGCGGACCGAGCATCGGCAACTTCTTCGAGAAGCTGATGTACGCCATCAAGTTCGGCGAAGAGCAGATCTTGTTCTCCGACCGTGTGACCGAGGAATCGCAGATCATGTATCACCGTGATCCCCTCGACCGCGTCGGCAAGGTCGCTCCGTATCTCGAACTGGACTCCAAGGTCTACCCGGCCGTGGTTGATGGTCGCGTGGTCTGGATTGTTGACGGATACACCACCACCGATCGCTACCCGTACTCGGCCCCAGTGGATTCGTCCTCGTTGTTCGCAAGCTCGGGAATCAACAACCTCCCATCGCAGCTCAACTACATGGCGAACTCGGTGAAGGCAACCGTCGACGCATATGACGGTTCCGTCACGCTGTATGCCTGGGATGAGAACGACCCCATCTTGCAGACGTGGAACAACGTGTTCCCGGCGGCACTCGAGCCGATGTCGGAGATCACCGGCGACCTGATGAGCCACCTGCGCTACCCGGAGGAGTACTTCCAGGTGCAGCGTGCTCAACTGCAGCGCTACCACGTGACCGACGCATCGGCCTTCTACTCCGGCCAGGACCAGTGGGCCACGCCGAACGACCCCACTGTGGGCGAATCGGTCTTGCAGCCCCCGTACTACCTGACGCTGCAGATGCCCGGCCAGAACGATCCGTCGTTCTCGCTGTACACGACCTACATCCCCGGTGGTAACACCGACCGCAACATCCTGACCGGCTACCTTGCGGTGGACTCCGAAACAGGTGATGCGGATGGTGAAGTCGCTGATGACTATGGAACGTTGCGACTCCTCGAGTTGCCGCGTGACACCACGATTCCGGGACCAGGTCAGGTGCAGAACGACTTCAACTCGAACTCTGATGCACAGACAACGCTGAACTTGCTGCGTCAGGGAGAGACAGACGTCATCAACGGAAACCTCCTGACCCTGCCTGTCGGTGGCGGACTGCTGTACGTGCAGCCCGTGTACGTGCAGGCATCTGAAGGTACGCAGATTCCGCTCCTCCGAAAGGTCTTTGTGTCCTTCGGTGACGAGGTGGGCTTCGCCGACACCCTCCAGGAAGCACTTGACCAGGTCTTCGGTGAAGGTGCGGCCCCCGAGCTGCCCGATGAGACGGAAACCATCACCGATGAAGGTGAAGTGGTCGATGAAGCCGATGTTGAAGGTGAAGACACCACGGACGGCGACACCGGCACCGACACTGATACCGACACGGGAACGGATGTCAGCAACGCGGACCTCGAGCAGGCGCAACTCGACCTGCACAACGCGTTGCTTGACGCTCAGCAGGCCATCGCTGACAGTGAAGCTGCTCTCGCAGCGGGTGACTTCGCTGCCTATGGCGAAGCACAAGATGCGCTGGCCATCGCCCTCGATGAGGCAGTCGCGGCTGACGACCGCATTGCTGAACTCCAGGGCATCAACTACGAGGATGAGGCTGCTGCCGAGCCATCCCCGTCAGCGACGGCAAGCGAGTAGCGATTTGGTCATCTGCCCCGCGTCGGATAGAGTTGCATCTACCGACGCGGGGTGGAGCAGTTCGGTAGCTCGCCGGGCTCATAACCCGGAGGTCGCAGGTTCAAATCCTGTCCCCGCTACGAGATAGACAAACCCCCTGGTCCTTGGACCGGGGGGTTTCGTCATGTCTGGGGGCATTCCTTGGCGCCGGGCCACTCGCGCCCTAGGCTTGCGCCGTGACCTCTCAGCGACGCATCTCGCTTCTGGCGGCCATCGGCATCGGCGTGGGATCCATGATCGGGGCCGGAGTTTTCTCCGACCTGTGGGTCGATGTCCTCGCGGTAGGCCGCTGGTATTGGTTGGCGATTGTTGTCGCGGCCCTTGTCGCTCTCGCCAACGCCCTGTCCACTGCGCAGTTGGCTTCCCGCTACCCGGTTGCTGGGGGAGCGTACTCGTATGGGCGAGCAGAGCTAGGCCCTATCGCGGGCCATATCGCGGGTGCCGCGTTCGTGGGGGGCAAGACTGTGTCAGTTGCCGTGGGTGCCGGAGTTCTGGGCGCATACGTGCTCCCCGGGAATGCAGCGGGCATCGCCACTGCGGCAATCGTCCTTGCGTGGGCGTTGAACTCGCGCGGTATCACTCGCACTGCTGCCGGTGCCACTGTAATTGCGATCGTGGTGGTGACGGCGCTCGTGGCCTTGGTGGTGATGGCCACGGTTGCTAGCGACCCCACCGTCTCCTGGGCTCCCAGTGTTGCTCTGCTCGATGACAGTGCCGGAGCGGCCGATGCCGGAGGGCCGCCGTTCCTGGTGGCCGTGGCCGCGACGTTCTTTGCGTTCGCGGGCTACGCGCGCATCGCGACATTGGGGGAAGAGGTTCGTGAACCCGCACGCAACATTCCTCGTGCAATCGTGACAGCGCTCGCCATCGTCGTGGTGGTCTACCTTGGCGTTGCGTTCGCTTTGCACCGCCACTTCGGAGCACCGTTCCTCATCGATACCGATGGCGCCATCACCGTGGACGAGGACTTCGCAGCGGCACCGCTCGACGCGTTGGCAGCGGCCGTGGGCATGCCGGTGTGGATCATCACCGTAGCTGCCGCGCTCAGCATCGGTGGGGCCCTCCTAGCCGTCATGGCGGGCGCAGGGCGGACCGCGATGGCAATGGCACGTGAAGGAGACCTCCCGGCAAGGCTTGCCCACCAGGGCACAAGCGGCGCCCCATGGCGTGCAGAGGGCGCCATTGCGTTAGTGGCGATCGCGTTGGTGTGGACTCAAGGAGTGTCGCTGATTCTCGTCTCTGCTGCCAGCGTGTTGACGTACTACGCCGTAGCGAACATCGCAGCCGTGAGTCAACAGCGAGGTGGGCGTACGGCGGCCCTACGCGTCCCTGTGGCGGTGTCGATCGTGGGCCTTGCAGCATCGGCCCTGCTCGCTGTGGTGGCTGTCCAGAGCTCGGCCGCGTCGGTGTGGCCCACCGTGGCGTTACTGGTGATCGTCGTCGGATGGCCACTGGTCGCAGCCGCCATACGTAAGGGACGGAATGCACCGCGCTAGTCCAGCGTTACCCGAGTCAACGCTGGCACGCGAGTGCCGCAAGGAATGGAGACGCTCATGAAGGCACTATGGAATGGCACCGTGATTGCCGAATCCGACGACACCGTCGTTGTGGAAGGCAACCACTACTTCCCGCTCGAATCCGTCAACACCGAGTTGCTCCGCGAATCTGACATGGTGTCGCGCTGCCCGTGGAAGGGCGAGGCCACCTACTGGGACATCGTGGTCGATGGTGAGACAAACCCCGACGCAGTGTGGATCTACCGCGAACCCAAGGTTCGCGCAGAGAACATCCGTGACCACGTCGCCTTCTGGCGAGGCGTTGACGTCGTCGACTCTTAACTTAGGGGTCGACTCTTAACTCAGCGCGGAGGCAATGGCCCATCCAGCCCACGCTGCGATGAGGCCACCTCCCCAGGTCACCGCGAGGTACATGCCCGCACGCGCACGCCGCCCCTCATTCCAGAGAGTCACGGCATCGACTGCGAGCGATGAGAACGTGGAAAGCCCGCCCCCGACACCAGCCCCGAGGACCAACATCCACCCGGGGTGAGCCGGCCCAACAGCCGCCACGGCGCCCACCAACGCCGCAGCCACAGCGTTAGCAATGACGGTGTGCCAGGGAAAATCCATACGGAAGTCAATCCGCCCCAGCGCATAGCGACCGACCGCACCCAGGCCACACCCCAGGGCCGCTGCAACGTACAAGGCGAGACTCATAGGCGCGCCTCCACGGCATCGGCCCGTTTCACGCCCCAGCGCCAGCCGAGTGCTGCAGCGAGGACCGCCGCAACCATCGTGACTGCAAGGGTGACGCCGGCCCACAGTGCGCTCAACTCAGCGGTGTACGACAGCGCCGCGATCGATGAGAACGTTGTGAACCCGCCGAGCATGCCGGGCCCCACGAGGGGAAGCCACCAGCGGCGCCCCATGACGAGTGCCCAGCCAGTGACGGCGCCCAGCACCAGGGAGCCAATGACGTTGATGGCGAGCAGGTCCCAGGGGAGGGATCCACTGCCGCCCACCCACACGTCGATGGCGATACGGGCCGCGCCGCCGATGGTTCCTCCCAGAAAAACCAGGACGATGGGGTGGCGGATTACTTGTGCTCGGAGAGCCATTCGTCCGCCATCGCGAATTCATCTTCGAGGTTGGACGAGACTGCCTTGACCAGTTGCTTCTCGATCATGGATCCGACGAGAGGGATCTTCACGTCAACGGTGCCGTCGAGGGTCAGTACTGAACCCTCGTCGTCAGGTGTGAGTTCGAGGGTGCCCTTGGCATGTCCGGGCGCTCCCACAATCTCGACGGAGAACGTGCCAGTTCGGACTGCGTCATCGCTCGCGAGCCACACCTCGGTGTAGCGCACGGTCACGTCAGAGCCCACCATGCCGCGGAACTCCGCAGGAATCGACGATGACGGGACGGCGCGTCGCACAGACACAGCAAAGCCGTCCTCAACCGTTCCGCTGAGGAGCGCTTCACCTTGTGCGCTCGAGGCCGAACGGCCGCGACGTTGCACGAACTCGGCGTCGGCAAGCATCGCAATAACCGCAGCGACGTCCGCATCGAAGCGATGCGAATGCGTGAATTTCATGGCAGTCCCCTTGATGATGGTGAAACCAGGCTACCCCGAGGCATCCTGGCAATTAGGCTAGAGCAGTGGCCACGTTGAGAGAGACAGCAGAGAACTTCGGTGCCGTGACGGATGCGGAGGCCGAATGGCTCGCATTACTGACCTCCGACTGGCAGATCATTGCGGACCTTTCGTTCGCCGACCTCGTGTTGTGGCGCGCAGTTGACGACGGCTTTGCCGCCATCGCTCAGTGCCGTCCATCGACCGGCCCCACTGTTCACCAGGACGATGTGGTGGGGACGATGGCCGCGTCCGGCCGCATCGCTCACCTGCAGCGGGCTCTCGATGAGGGCGGGATCACCGCGTCGCGCGAGCCTCGGTGGGACGAGACCTACGCCGTCCGGGAAGATGCCTTGCCAGTGGTCATGGACGGTAAACCGATTGCTGTTCTCACGCGCGAAGTGTCACAAGCGGTGTCACGTTCCTCGAGCCGTCTAGAACTGAACTACAAGGGCGCCGCTGACGACCTGCTGCACATGATTACTCGCGGCGAGTTCCCCGTGGCGACATCCATCACCGGCCCGCGCCGCGGTGCGCCACGTGTGGGGGACGGGGTACTGCGCCTCGACGCCGCCGGACACGTGACCTATGCGAGCCCCAATGCACTGTCCTGTTTCCACCGCCTCGGTGTGACCGGCTCGCTTATGAACAGGTCGCTGCCGCGCGTGACCAGCGAACTGGTGCACAACAAAGGGCACATCGACGAGACGCTTGCGATGGTCGTCATGGGACGCGCCGCCTGGCGCACCGACCTCGAGGCCAATAATGCGGCGCTGTCGCTGCGGGCAATCCCGGTCACTGAAAACGGGGACCGCGTGGGTGCCGTACTGCTCTGCCGCGACGTGTCGGATCTACGTCGCCGTGAACGCGAACTCATCACCAAGGACGCGACCATTCGTGAGATCCACCACCGCGTGAAGAACAACCTGCAGACGGTGGCCGCCTTGCTGCGATTGCAGTCGCGCCGAGTGGAGGCGCCGGAAGCGAAGGAGGCGCTGGCTGAGGCGATGCGTCGTGTCTCCACAATTGCGCTGGTTCACGAAACCCTGTCTGGCACGTTGGACGAGCTGGTGAATTTTGATGACCTCGCAGCACGGTCGATGCGTATGGCCGCAGAAATCGCGTCTCCAGGGGTGCAGGTCAAGATTGTGCGTGAGGGCGACTTTGGGTTGATTCCCGCGCAGTACGCTTCGTCGCTGGCGCTCATCATCACCGAGCTCGTGACAAACGCCGTGGAGCATGGCTTTGTGAACCGGGACTTGGGCACCATCACGGTGACGGCCGAACGTGATCGGGAGCATCTGAAGATCAGGATTGAAGACGACGGTGTGGGTCTCGAAACAGAGCCGTCTGGCTTGGGCTCGTCGATTGTTCGCACGTTGGTGGAGAACGAGCTCAGCGGCAAGATCAACTGGAGCGTCACCGACACTGGGTCAGCGGTCGATCTCGAGGTCCAGGTGGGCGAGTAGGGCTGGACACTTCCGGTCACGCTCCGCGCGCATTGGGCAGGGTGTCGGGGAAGCGGGCTGATAGTCCGCCGAAGGGCGTGCACGCACAAGAGGGCCGGTACCGCATTTGCGGTACCGGCCCTCTGTGTTCAGCCGTGAAGGCTGTGGAAAACTACTTGGCTGCGCGACGTGCGCGTGCTGCGCGACGCTTCAGCGAGCGGCGCTCGTCCTCGGACAGACCGCCCCACACACCAGAATCCTGGTTGTGTTCCATGGCCCACTTGAGGCAGACCTCGCGCACCTCGCACGTGCCACACACGGCCTTAGCCTTTTCGATCTGCACTAGCGCAGGCCCCGTGTTTCCCACGGGGAAGAAGAGTTCGGGGTCGTCAACATCTAGGCAGGCTGCGGTGTTGCGCCAGTCCATGAGATCCTCCAGGGGTAATGGGGAGGCGCGGCTAAGTCAACCAAATTTGTGATGGAGGGAGACTGTGCCGCAGCCATTGCGAATGTCACTAGATCTAGGTTCTCACTGTTCTGTCACGTTGACAAGAGGTGAACGATGTGTGATCAATCACAATCGGGGGCCGGTACTTTGGACGGCATGGACAAGATCCCCTCTTTTGTGTCCGCGAGCGCGCGTCCCGTTGCCCTGACACTCGTGGTCATTGAGTCGCTTGCTCTGCTGCTGTTTGCCGGGGTCAACGTTGCCGAAGGCGTCACCGGTGGGGGTGATCTCGCGCTTGCTGTGGCTGCCACGTTGGGCATTTTCGCTATCGCTTTGGCGATGGCCGCACGTGCGATTCAACGTCAGCAACGCTGGGGGCGCTCCTACGCCATCATGTGGCAGATCCTGCAGGTTGCCTCAGCAGCTTTGATGATCACCCAGGCCCCCATCATTGCGTCATCTGCGATCGTGGTGGGCCTTCTCGCGTTGGCCGCTGTGGTGATTGACGCCATGGGGGACTTGCCCGACGAGTGAGCTGAGCTGCACTGCTTGTGCTGTGCCGTGGGTGATGACGACGACTCGTCCAGGGACCTCCGAGTGATCGACATGACCTAGGGGGTCTGCCCTGGTCAGGGTGCGAACATCGCGTGCCCTGGGGTGGGCGAGGATGATGGGTTTTCCTGCGGGCGCCAGCGTCGCTACTTCTGTGGTGGTGGCCGTGCCGTCGAGTGACGCGACAACTGCCGCGCGCCACGGTGTGTCGGGGCCTACGACGGTGGCGTGGGTGGGGGCCGCGACAGGTTGGGCATCGTCTCCGCCGATGCCCCAGGTGGGGGAGGTGACGGTGGTGGGAAGCGGAGTGACGAGAGCACTGTGGGTGCGCTCGGGAGAGTAGGCGCTTTGCCCTCGCCACATTCCGTGGGTCGTTTTGATCCATCCGCGTCCGCGGCGTTCGCTGCTCGTGGGGCTTTCGCGCGGGACGCCCCAGAGCGCTCCTTGGTGGGTGTCGATGCCGTCGTAGAGCACGGTGGTGGCCGCGCGTGTGCCGATGCGCGCCGGCAGTGACGGTGAGGCCGCCATAGCGGTGGGCAAGCCCAGTGAGGTGCGTGCCATCAGGGCTTCGGACGCGGCGCCGTCGTCGACCGTCTGGAGCGTCGCGAGTGCTCTGTCCGCGTCGTCGATGAGCAACAGCACGTCGGGTCGACTTGAGGCGCGTGCGATGGTGCGGGCCGCCTCGCGCGGAGATGTGGGTAACCACACGGAGGTGAGTCCCGCGCGGCGGCTTTGTGCGCTGATGGAGTTCAATACGCTGGTGCGCCCTGACCGTGAGGGCCCAAGTGCGATGAACGGGCCTGCGGCTGGGTCCCAGGCGATGGTGTGTTGGGCCCGGACGTCGGGGTCATCGGCGACTCCCACGATGATGTGGTCGCTTGGCGTGGGTGTGAACGTGTCTGGCAGTGGCGGGCACCATAGCGGCGTGGCGCTCGTGTGAGCCCGCCAACGTTGGGCGGCGGTGGCAGCGAGCGGTGCGCCGGAGGGTGGAGGGGAGTCAGCGGGATACATCGGGGGTGAGGGGACTGCGTCGGGGCTCGCGGTCTGGAATGAGACGGGACCATCGGGTCCGGACAGGATTGCTCGGCCCGGTGAGGTGCGCGGGATCAGCGCGGCGTCGGCCGTTCCGAGCAGGTCGCGTGACTCATTCTCGCTAGCGACCCGCAGCGCGATGGTCGAGCCGATGTTGGCGCGGACCTCGGGCGTGACGGCGCCGGAAGGGCGTTGAGTCGCCAACACCAGGTGTAGGCCTAGAGAGCGCCCTTGCGCCGCGATGCGGGCGAGCTCGGGGATGAAGTCACGCATGCGCAGTGAGATCTCTTGGTATTCGTCGATCACGACCACGAGGCGCGCGGGTGCACCGCCTGTCTCTTCCCACTGTGCAATGGACGCCATGCCTGCGGCCGCGAGCGCTTGCTTGCGCACTGTCACCTCGTAGGCCAGGCCTGCCAGTGCACGGCGCGCTTGTTCGGGATCGAGGTCCGTTACTGTGGCCGCGACGTGGGGCAGTTCGAGGCATGGACCAAGCCCTGCGCCGCCTTTGAAGTCCATGATGGCCAAAGCAAGGTCCGCGGGGCCGTGTGCTGTTGCCAGTGCGGTGACCAGTGTCTCGAGGAACACGGACTTGCCAGCACCCGTGGTCCCTGCCACGAGCAGGTGTGGCCCGTGGTGATCGAGGTCAAGAGTGAGCGGGCCACCGGCAGCGACCCCGACGGTCGCCATCATGGAACGCTGGCCATGGCCCTGGCGTGAAGCTATCCCGAGGTCGGTGAGATCAGCCCAGCGCACGCAGGCGGGAAGGTCGTCGTCGCCCGAGTGCATCGCGGCAATGCGCCGTGCCGCGGCATCGGCTCGTGTGGCGCTGACATGCATGGGTGGGCCTTCTGTGGTGCCTGAAGGGGAATGTTCCGTGGTGGAGGTCGCGCTCACGTCGACCACGGTCGTGCACCATGAGGGTGCCTCAACGCCCGGCGAAACCACAGCAATGCTGTCCCGCGGTGCCTCATGAGGGAGCCAGCGGGTCCACTGCTCATCCCACTGCGCGAGCCGTGTTTGGCGGTCAATCATGATGGCTCTGAGGTATCCGCTGGTCCAGGGTTCCTCGCCTCGGACCGCGAGCGGGCCGGACGGCAGTGGTTGATGTGGAGCGGGACGGTGCCGGCGGCGTCGAACGACTTGGGTGGTGATCATGATCAGCGGGAATGCCACACCAACAAGGGCCAGATACCAGCGTCCGGTCAGCACGGCAATCATTGCGCCACTCACTACTCCACCGATCAGGCTTGGCCACGGCATGGAGAAGCCCTGGGCGCTATCCGGGTCGGGCACCTCCAGCCCACCCAGGCGAAGATGCGACAGGCCCAAAACCAGATGCTCGCCCGGTGCCCACCACTTCTTGCTTGCCAGGCGCGTCCCGATTCCGTTGGTGGAGCGCAGGTCTGTGACACGCACCCGCTGGCCGGAGTCGATGCGTGCGTGGACATGCGACATGGTGGGGTCATCCATCGAAAGGTCGGCATCGGTGGACGCGCCAACGGTGATGGGTGTCGCCAACGACGCCATCGCACCGGCGTCGGGGCCGCGGTCGACGTACACATACGGACCGCTTGGAGTGTGGGTCAGGTCACCAGGTGTGGTGGTGAGGGACGCGCCTTCGACGACCGGCGCCATGCCCGCGCGATGATCCGGGCTGAGCCGAGTGGAACCGCACCACAGCATCGGCTGGTTCCAGGCCGTCGCGATGTCACCGACTGTGGTTCCGGGCCGGAGTTCCCAGTCTGTGCCGTGAGGATCAGTGATGCGCATGGACGCCACGGTGCCGTGAGGGAGGTGGCATCCGCGGGTTGCGTGCTACATCTGTGGATAGCCGCTAGTCAGCGGTGGCGGTGTGACCCGTGGTGATGGGTGTCACGGAACCGTCCGCATTCACCGTTCCGGCGTACCAGGAGTAGTTGCGGCTGATGATGGAACGCGGGATTCCTTGCAAGGTGTAAGCCGAGTGCTTGACGGTCGACTGCACCGCCACGGTGGGTTCTTCTGTCCACGTGACCTTCTCGGACTTGCGAGTCACCACCACCGGCGTCTCGCCAAAGCCCTGTGCCATGGTCGACAGTTGCGATTCCGTCGGAGTGCTGAAGACCAGCACCACCGGGACGTCGCAGGTGACGCGCAAGGAACCAAAGTGTGAGCCGTCCCCCAACAGCGCGATGGGGCGTCCATCGGCAACGGCGCACAGGTCGTCAATCTGATCGCGCGCGCCGATCATCTCCCGCGTCGTCACATTCACTGCGCCGCCCACTGGGAACTCTGCCCCGGGAGAGATGCTGATCCATGTCGACAGCGGCAGCACCAGCATGGCGACTCCCACGGTGCGTCGAACGGTGAGGCGCAGTCGTTCACCTTGAAGGTGGGCGGCGATAGCCCACCCAGCTGCCGCGGCGGCAAGGATGAAGCCCGGCAGTGTCGCGGGCTCAAAGCGGCGAATTGCCCAAATCTGGTCTGGCACGATCGACGGGCGCCACAAGTACAGCAAGGTTGGCGCCAGAATTGCTCCGACAAAGACGGCCCAACGTGCGTCGCGCCGGATCATCCGCATCGTGGCCCAGCCCAGGCCAAGTATCGCGAGGATCACGATGGGCCACGTCAGGTAATACGACAGCCACGTGACCGTAGATTCGGCATAGGTACGCGTCGGCTCAATGGGGAGGCCTTGGGACTGCTGAAAACTCTCGACAACGCCGTTGGTGAACTGATGACGAGGGTTGTCTGTACTGCGATGCACGGTGGTCCACAACGGCCGTGACGCGAGAACCAGGAGCCCCGCGACGATCACCCCACCGGCCACCATGGCACCCGTGCGGCCCAAGGTGACAGAGAGCCGTGCCAGCCATTGCCCAGGCCCACCAGTCCAGGTCCACGCCCACACTGCAAGCGCGAGGACGAGGACGGCATAGACGGCAAGGAGAGCGTGCGTCTCATCGGCAAGCCGTTGAAGGTACTCGGTGGACCAGACCGCGACTGAGAGATACCCCACGCCCACTGCGATCGCCTGCCACGCCGCGAACGTCAGTGCGGCTTGGCGCCGCCAGCGTGCGTCGGCTTCCATACTCGCGAGCGCGATACCCACACCAGCGAGTGCGCCGATGGCGTAACTGGGCCCGTCAACCCGCACCAGCATCGTCGCTCCGGATGCGATGGCACCGGTCACGAGCAGGTTCGTCGAACGTTCCGCTACACCGCGCCACGCCCACAAGATTCCCGCAATCACCAACAACAGCGTCAGGGGCTCCGTGTAGGCGGGGCGGGACAGGCCGATGTGGGAGACAGTCAAAGCGAGGGCGCCGGCTGGCGCGAGGGCAGCCATGGGGGAGAGGAACTGGCGTGCGAGGGCAAAGACAGCAAGGATTCCTACCGCACCGATCACTGCGTTGGCGCCCAGCACTCCGGTCTCGCCAGCAAGCCACCCGCCGACAGCGATCGTGGCCGGAAGCATCTTTGCCCCCTGGGGTTGCACCACATCCCCCTTGAGGTTCCACGCCTCGTTCGCATCGGGCACGATTTGGGTGGTGCCGGCCGATGCGTCAATGGCCGCAGCCGCGGGAATGTCAGTCGAACCGTGGTCCACAAGCCACAACCCGGACAGCGACAAGAATCCGGGATCACGCACCACAAGGACGTACTCCGCCGCCATGGCGATGTTCACCACAGTCCACGCGATAGTGCCAATCAAGGCAATTCCGGACGCCAGCGCCGCACGAGGTGTCGCAGGTTGCGGTGCGCACGCCCGCCAACCGAGGGCAGTCAGCGCGATTGCGCCGGGAACAACCGTCCACCAATAGTGGGCCCCAACGGTGACGGCCAACCCCGCGGCGAGAGCCAGGGCAACCGTCATCAGCACCACTCGTTCCGGTGCTGCGCTGATGATGCGGATCGCCGTACTACTGCGCACAGCCGAGTCGTTGTCCCTCACGAGCGCCACCCTATCGCCGGACGTTGACACGACTGTCCCCAACCGCCCGAGTCGGAACGTTGCAAACTCGATGCCCACGGGTATCGTTGCCTCATGACTCGAATTGTCTTGGTCGAAGATGACCCGACCATTTCAGAACCCTTGACCCGTGCTTTGGGTCGTGAGGGGTATGACGTGGAGTGGCACGGGACCGGTATGGGCGGCGTGGGAGCAGCAGACGATGCTGATCTCGTCATCCTCGACTTGGGCCTGCCTGATATCGACGGAGTCGATGTCGCCCGCCGCATCCGCGACAAGGGCCTTCACGTGCCCATTCTGATGCTCACCGCTCGTGCGGACGAGGTTGACTTGGTGGTCGGGCTTGATGCTGGTGCGGATGACTATGTCACCAAGCCTTTCCGCCTCGCGGAACTTTTGGCGCGCGTCCGCGCCCTCTTGCGCCGTGGCGTCGTAGGTGAAAGCGGCGGCGAACTCTCCGTTGGCTCCGTGCGTATCGATGTCTCCGCACACCGTGCGTTCTTGGACGACCGCGAACTCCACCTCTCAAGCAAGGAGTTCGACCTCCTCCACCTGCTGGTGGCACATGCCGGCTCTGTGGTGTCGCGCGACACCCTGATGCGGGAAGTGTGGGACGCAGACCCGAGCGCGCCCTCCAAGACACTGGACATGCACGTCTCCTGGCTGCGCCGCAAGCTCGGCGACGACGCTACGTCGCCGCGCTACATCACCACGGTGCGTGGCATGGGATTCCGCTTCGAGAACGACGAGTAAGGCCCACCGATGCGGCGGAGAGTTCTCCGTGCCACCGTCTCCGCGCTCGCGGTCGCGGTCATCCTGCTCGGTATCCCCTTGGGAATTGCCGCAGCACAGTTGGTGCATACCGACGCGCTGCGGGACCTTGATCTGAGGACGGCCACTGCTGCCCGGGCGCTCGACGTCCGGTACACCGTTGGCGAGACCATCACCCCGAGCGTCCTGGACTCGTATGTGTCCGATGCTGCAGGGGCGCCCTCCTACATTTACGTCAGCCTTCCCAACGGCGAAATCATGACGGCAGGTGAGGAGCCTCAACCAGCGATCTCCGACAGTCACGTCACCGATGACGGACTTGCGGTGGTCATGTATGTCCCGTGGTGGGACGTGTTCTGGTCCGCAGCGCGCTTTGTCTTGCTCGTCATTGGTGCAGGAATGGTGGCTGTCGCCGCCGGTGTCGCAATGGCGATCTGGCAGGCCAACCGACTCTCAGCGCCGCTCGTCTATCTGGCGGCGTCTGCAGAGCAACTCGGGACCGGCCAGGTGCGACCCAAACTTGAGCACACAGGCATTGAAGAGATTGACCAGGTGGCCGATGAATTGTCGCGGTCCGCTGACCGGATGGCCGCACGCTTGGCCACAGAGCGCCAGTTCGCTTCGGATGCCTCACACCAATTGCGTACGCCATTGACAGCTCTCACCATGCGCCTGGAAGAGATTGCCGCTCTCAGCGACCAGGACGATGTGCGTGAAGAGGCGGAGAAGTCGCTGGAACAGGTCGAGCGACTGGTGGGTGTCGTGGATGACCTGCTGGGACGGTCCCGCAAGGCGCTGGGCTCTGGCACCGAGCCGGTCGAGCTCGCGACAGTGTTTCAGCAGCAGCATCAAGAGTGGGACGCTGCGTTTGAAGCGGCAGGGCGCCGCCTGGTGATTCATGACACCGATGCGACGGCGTTCGCCACTCCGGGCGGACTAGCGCAGGTGATGGCGACACTGATCGAAAACTCTCTTCACCACGGCGATGGCACCACGAGCGTGTCGGCACGCGAGTCCGGGACCAGCCACGCCGTCGTCATTGAGGTGCGCGATGAAGGCGACGGTGTCCCCGAGGAACTCGCCCCGCGGATCTTCGAACGTGAAGTGACCAGTGGGCGCGGCACCGGACTGGGGCTTGCCCTAGCCCGCGACCTCGTTACAGCCGACGGCGGACGACTGGAACTTGCACAGCGTGTTCCGGCCGCCTTCGCTGTGTTCCTCCAGGGCGTTCCGCAAATGGTGGACCTTGACTCCGTGGTGCCGCACGGACGTAAGGTCAAGCCTCGTCGTCGCCGGTAGCGCTCCTCGGTGCAGCATCGGCCGGGAGGTCGGGCGCGACAGCGACCTTCCCCTCTGAGGTGAAGACAAACAGGCTGTACCCCACATACCTGGCGATGGTCCCGAGCCCAATGCCCACCAGCGAGGCAACGTTGTCAGCCACATGCGAGTGGAATCCAAGCCAGTGATGGCTCACAGCAACGGCAAGAGCCTCGATCACCAGAGCCGCGCCGTTGACAGCGAGGAACAACAACAGTTCGCGCGTAGGGGTATGTCGCTTGGGGCCGCGGAAAGTCCATCCGCGATGGGCCCACCAGGCAAACAAAATCGACACGACGGTAGCGATGATCTTTGCTGTGACAACGCGGTCGCTGTCCCCAATCACCTCGGCATCTGCCGCCAACGGCCCCAGGCGCAACAGGTTGAAGACACCCAGATTCACGACGATGCCAGCGATTCCGACCGCGCCAAAACGCAACAGCTCACTGAGCCGCGCGCGCACCTTGGTCACCATTGTCACGAGACAAGAGCGTAGCGCCGGTAGGTTGTAGCCATGACTTCCCCGATTGTTGCCGTCGTCGGCGGCGGTCAGCTTGCGCGCATGATGGCGCCAGCGGCCACCGCTCTGGGCGTCACGCTTCGCGTCCTCGTCGAATCTGATGAAGCCGCCGCGGCCGCCCCCGCCCACGAGACCGTTGTGGGGCTCCCCACAGACCCGGAGGCCATTGAGCGTCTCCTCGACCACCCACGCCCCGCTGTCCTGACATGGGAACACGAGCACATCCCTGCCGAAGTGTTCGAAGCGTCCGAGGCGCTCGGAGTCCCAGCCCGGCCTGGCCTCGCTGCGCTGCGCTTCGCACAGGACAAGATCGAGATGCGCACGCGCATGGACGAACTCGGACTCCCTAACCCCGCCTGGGCCATCGCCCAGTCCGAGGACGATGTCCAGGCGTTCCTCGACGCCCACGGCGGCGAGGCCATCCTCAAGACTGCGCGCGGCGGCTACGACGGCAAGGGCGTCAAGGTCATCCGAGCATCGGCCGATGCCAAGGCGTGGCTAGACGCTGCCGCCAAGGGTGGCCCCCGCCTGCTGCTTGAGCAGAAGGTGCCCTTCGCACGTGAACTCGCTGTGCAGATCGCGCGCCGTCCCTCAGGAGAGACGCGGACCTGGGTGACTGTGGAGTCGATCCAGCGCGACGGCGTGTGCTCCGAAGTGATCGCACCCGCTCCCGACCTGTCACCCACACTCGCGCGTCAGGCCGAGGGCATCGCACGCACCATCGCGGATGAGCTTGATGTCACCGGTGCGCTCGCTGTCGAGCTGTTTGAAGTCGACGGGGCGATTCTGATTAATGAGCTTGCGATGCGCCCGCACAATTCGGGCCACTGGAGCATGGACGGCGCCGTCACGGGCCAGTTTGAGCAGCACCTGCGCGCCGTACTGGACTTGCCACTGGGAGACCCCTGCCCCACAGCAGCGTGGACCGTCATGGCGAATGTGTTGGGCGGTGCCCGCGAGGATCTCGAATCCGCTCTAGGTGACGTGACCGACGCGAGCGCCAAGATCCACCTCTATGGCAAGGGTGTGCGCCCTGGCCGCAAGGTGGGACACGTCAACCTTTCCGGTGCGGACCGGGCCGAGACCTACGATCGTGCCGTGGCTGCCGCCGCAGTGGTGCGGGATGGAGTGCAGTCGTGACGGATGCAGTGAAGATTGGCATCGTGATGGGGTCGGACTCGGACTGGCCCGTGATGCAGGCAGCGGCCGATGCGGTTGCTGAGTTTGGGATTGCGTTCGAGAAGGACGTGGTTTCGGCTCACCGCATGCCCGAGGAGATGATTGCCTACGGGCGTGAGGCGGAAGAGCGCGGTCTGCGGGCGATCATCGCTGGCGCCGGCGGTGCTGCACATCTGCCGGGCATGTTGGCATCTGTGACGACGCTGCCCGTGATTGGTGTGCCGGTGCCACTGAAGTACTTGGACGGCATGGACTCACTGCTGTCGATCGTGCAGATGCCTGCTGGCGTTCCGGTCGCCACGGTGTCTGTGGGTGGGGCGCGCAACGCTGGCCTGTTGGCGGCACGTATCTTGGGCTCTGCTGACACGGAGGAGGGCGCCGCGATCCGCGACAAGATGCGCGCCTTCCAGGTCGAGTTGCGTGATCAGGCGTACGCCAAGGGGGAGTCGCTGCGTCGTCAGTAGGCGAGCGCCCTCTCTCTGCGCCCCCGCCCACCCCCGACCTCTTTCCCGCCAGATGGCTCCATTTCGCTGTTTTGACTGCTCTAGACAGCGAAATGGAGCCATTTCGCATTAGCGGGCGAGCTGAGCGTCTCGCCAGGTGAGATAGCCGCCGCCCAGGTTGACGGCGTCGTACCCCAACTGGCGCAGCAACCTTGTCGCGGTGTGTCCGCGCACGCCTACCTGGCAGTGCACGACGATGCGCCGATCGCGCGGGAGTTCACCGTGACGCACGCGGAGGTCGTCCACTGGAATGAGGGCGGTATCTCCACCATGGTCAACGTAGCCCCGGGAGTGCTCGTCGGCGCTACGCACATCCACCACGAGGTCGGTGGGGTCAATCTCGTTCCAGGCGATCGTCGGGCTGTCCCCGGACGCCGCGTTCTCTGCGAGATATCCCAGCATGTTGATGGGGTCCTTGGCCGAGCCGTACGCGGGGGCATAAGCAAGTTCGAGGTCCGCGAGCTCAGCTGCCTTGAGTCCACCGCGCATGGCGGTCGCGATCACATCGATGCGTTTGTCCGCGCCGTCCTCGCCCACGGCCTGGGCCCCAAGAATTTGATCGGTTTCGGGGTCGAAGAGCAGCTTCAGGGCAAGGGCCGATGCGCCGGGGTAGTAGCCAGCATGGTTGAGCGGGTGCGTGTGGAGGGCACGAAAGGCGCGTCCCTCGGCGCGGAGGCGCCGCTCGGTGCGCCCCGTCACGGCGGCCGTGAGGCCAAAGACGCCGACGACGGCGGTTCCCACGGACCCTCCTGCTGCGATAGCGCGGCCCGTGATGGCATCGGCTACCCGTCGGCCGTGCCGGTTGGCCAGGTTGGCGAGAGGGATGAGCGTCGGCTCATCGCTGAATGCGTCCGCTTTGGCTGCAGCGTCGCCGACGGCATACACGTCCTTTGCGGACGTGCGCATCCGGTCGTCGACCGCGATGCCGCCGTTGGCGGCCAAGGTGATTCCGGCATCGGCCGCGAGGGTGGTGTCTGGGCGAACTCCGATAGAAGCGATGACCAGGTCGGCGGGCACCTCGGTGGTGCCGTTGGGGCCTTCCGTCGTGACGGCATCGGCTGTGATGGCGGTGGCCTGTGATCCGGTGTGAACGGTGACGCCGTTGGCGGCGAGCCGTTGCTCAATGCGGATGGAAAGTTCGGGGTCGAGTGCACTGAGGACTTGGTCGGCCATCTCGATAACAGTGACGCTGATGCCCTTGTGGGCGAGGTTTTCTGCCACCTCGAGTCCCACGAAGCCGGCGCCGATGACGACGGCGGTTGAGGCATCGGCCATGGCGGCGACAATGCGGTCGACGTCTGCGACATCACGAAGGGTGAGTGCGCGCTCGGCTCCTGGGATGGGAGGGACGATGGGGCGAGCACCTGGCGCCAAAATGAGTGAGTCGTATGACTCAGTGTGGTCGCCGGATGGTGTGGCGATGGTGACGGTCTTGGCTGCCGGGTCGATCGCCGTGGCGCGCGAGTGCGTGCGGACGTCGAGGTTGAAGCGAGCGTGAAGTGACTCGGGAGTCTGCAGGAGGAGGGCGTCGCGTTCTTCGATGACGCCGCCTGCGTAGTAGGGGAGTCCGCAGTTGGCGAAGGAGACGTGCTCGCCTGCTTCGAGGACGATGATGCGGGCGCTCTCGTCTTGGCGGCGCAGGCGCGTGGCAGCGGACATGCCTGCCGCGACCGCTCCGATGATGACTGTGGTGTGAGCCATGAAGTTCCTCCTTGGTGTTGCGACGAGGATACCCCTGGGGGTATCGTGAATGCAACACGGCGACGGAATGCCCGTCGCGCAACCTCGAGAAGGAGAAGCAGTATGTGCTCACCCATCACCTGTCGTCAGTGCGGAAAGACCACCTGGACCGGCTGCGGCCAGCACGTCGATTCAGTGAAGGCTCGTGTACCCGCCGGCCAGTGGTGCGAAGGCCACGAGAAGCCTGCCGGATCTGGCTTCTTCTCCCGCCTGCGGGGTAAGTGACATGGCGGCCGATGTTGAGGTTCAGAGGGCAGCTTTGAACCGCCTCAAGCGTGCTCGAGGTCAGCTCGATGGCGTGATCCGGATGGTCGAGGAAGGGCGGGAGTGTGAGCCAACGATCACCCAGCTCGCGGCGGTCTCGAAGGCGTTGGATCGTGCAGGCTTCATGATTATCTCGGCGTCAGTGCGCGAGTGCCTCGATTCACCTGACGAGGTCGCGCGCGAGGAAAGTCTGGCGCGGCTGGAGAAGGCCTTCCTCTCCCTCGCCTAACTCGCCAAATGGAGCCATTTCGCTGTCTTGAGTGGCCATAACAGCGAGATATCTCCACCTAGTGGCAGGATTACGCAATGAAGGTATTGCGTAAATGGTGGATGTGTCGCTAACGTAGCCGTCATGTCAATGCCAGTCTCCACACTCGGACATATCGCAGCGCTGGCCGCAGCCATCCCACACCTCACTGTGTCACTCGACACCCACGGAGGCTCCACCGTCATCGTGGGCGACTTTCCTGAGGCCTCCATGTGCTCCCACGCGTTCCGACAGGTGGTGACTCAGTGGCCTGCGCATTCGGACCACCACCCGTGCGTCGAGACGGTCGTGTTTGACGGCGCCGACGAGCGCGGGCCGGTCCTCGCCACCGGGCCTGTGCGCTGGTTCGCCACAGACCTCAGCGCGGAGCAAACCGTGAGCGTGTTGCGTGCATCGAAACCACGCTCCTCCGGCATCAGCGTTCAAGTCCGCTTTGACACTGTGCTGGGGCTATCCGTGGTGCGAATGGAGTCTTCGCAGATGGACGATGCGGCCCTCGACGACATCGCCATCGCCGCCTATGCAGGGTGTGAAGTCGCGCACCTCATCGGTGCCGCACAACTCCAGTAGGGGATTGGGCGCATCCGTCTCCGCCTCCGCCTCCCCGACACTTTGAACCAAAGGTGGACGCAACACGCCGCTAGCCACGGCCCAGAGGGGCGCCGGTACGGCATGTCGGGGCGCCCGCCGGTTCGTAGTGCACGAGCACCGAGCGCAGCGTCGGCCGCAACCCGCAACCCGCAACCCGCAACCCGCAACCCGCAACCCGCAACCCGCACAGCCCGCAACCCGCAGGCCGCAACCCGCCGGCCCGGCCCGGCCCAACGCCGCCACCCGCGCAGCCCGCAACTCGGGCTCGAGCCCGGGATGCGACTAGCTGTCGGCCGCTTCCTTAAATGCCCTCCGTGGCTCGTGAATGCGTCCAAGGGACACCAGGTCGCGACGGAAGAACAGTGCCGTCGTCCAGTCCACGACCACGCGAGCCTTGCGGTTGAAGGACGGGATCTGGCTCATGTGGTAGGTCCGGTGCATGAACCAGGCGGGCCATCCACGGAGTTTGACGCCCATGATTTGAGCGACGCCCTTGTTCAATCCAAGCGATGCCACGGTGCCGAGGTGCTTGTGCTTGTAGTCCTTGACCGCCTGGCCGTGAATCTGTGCTGCCATGTTGGCGCCCAACAGGCGTGCCTGACGTACTGCGTGCTGAGCGGACGGGGCGCACCACGCGCCTTCTCCTTGAGCAAGGTCGGGGATCTGTGCGCAGTCGCCGGCTGCCCAGGCGCCGGGGATGACGTTGCCGTCTTCGTCTGCGACTTGGAGGCTGGGGAGTGCGTTGACGTGTCCGCGCGGGCCGGTGGGAAGGTCGGATGCACCTAGGATGGGGTTGGGCTTGACTCCTGCGGTCCACACCACGGTGTCGGCGTCGAACTTCTGTCCGTCGGAGAGTTCGATGCGTCCGTCTACGCAGCTTTCGAGGCGGGTGGCAAGGTAGATCTCCATGCCGCGCTTGCGTAGCACTTCGAGGGTGTAGCCGCCCATTTCTTCACCCATTTCGGGGAGGATGCGGGTGGCTGCTTCGACCATCACAAAGCGCAGGTCCGATGGTGCGAGTTCGGGGTAGTGACGCAGCGCCGCTCGTGCCATGTCTTCGGTTTCTGCGAAGGCTTCGATGCCGGCGAATCCTCCTCCGACGTAGACGAAGGTCAGGAGGCGGCGGCGTAGGTGCGGGTCGTCGGTGGTCGCGGCGCGTGCGATGCGGCCCAGCACTATGTTGCGTAGGTTGATGGCTTCCTCGACCCATTTGAAGCCGATGCCCATCTCGGCTAGGCCGGGGATTGGCAGGGTGCGGGGGACGGCGCCCAATGCGACGACGACTTCGTCGTATTCGAGGTCCTGGTCGCCTCCAAAGTCGGTTTCGACGCGGACGCGGCGCTCTTCGTGAGCGATGTCCGTGATCTTCCCTTGGATGATTCGTACGCCTTGGAGTTCCTTGCGCAGCGGCACCACCACGTGGCGGGGTTCAATGGATCCGGCTGCGGCTTCGGGGAGGAACGGCTGGTACGTCATGTAGGCGCGGCGGTCAACGAGGGTGATGTCGACGTGGTTGCCGGCCTTCTTTTTGAGCGTGAGGGCGGTGTAGAGCCCTACGTAGCCGCCGCCGAGGATCAATACGCGTGTTGCTGTCATGAGAAAACCTCCTGACAGGTGCAACCGCGCAACGCGGCGCCCTGTTCCATGAAGTGGGAAGTGTGCAAGGAAATGCGCCGATGCGAAGGCTTCTACCCTATCGTGCAGCGCCTCGCACGTCTCCTACCCCATGGAACAGGCTGCGCAGCCTGTGTGGAGGTGGCTAGCGGTTGTCGCCGACCATGGTGGTGACGTCGAGGAGTGCATCGAGCTGTTCATCGGTGATCTCGCCGCGTTCCACGAAGCCCAAGTCAATGGTGGCTTCACGGACGGTGAGCCCTTCTTTGACGGAGTGCTTGGCGATTGTGGCGGCGTTTTCGTAGCCGATGACACGGTTGAGTGGCGTCACGATTGAGGGCGATGCTTCGGCGAGACGTCGCGCGCGGTCCACGTTGGCGGTGATGCCGTCGATTGTGCGTTCCGCAAGGACTTGGGACGTGTTGCCGAGGAGGCGCATGGATTCCAGGACACCGAGTGCCATGACGGGAATCTGGACGTTGAGTTCGAATGCTCCGGATGCTCCTGCCCATGCGACGGTCGCGTCGTTTCCGATGACGCGGGCACACACCATGAGGGTCGCTTCTGGGATGACGGGGTTGACCTTGCCGGGCATGATTGACGAGCCGGGCTGGAGGTCGGGCAGAGCGATTTCGCCCAGGCCGGTGTTGGGGCCGGAGCCCATCCAGCGCAGGTCGTTGCAGATTTTGGTGAGCGACACGGCGATGGTTTTGAGGGCGCCGGAGACTTCGACGAGGCCGTCGCGTGCGGATTGTGCCTCGAAGTGGTTGCGTGCCTCGGTGATGGGCAGGCCGGTGTCTTCTGCCAGCAGTGCGATGACGCGCTGGGGGAATCCGGCTGGCGTGTTGATGCCCGTGCCGACCGCGGTGCCGCCCTGAGGAACCTCGGCGACACGGGGGAGAGCAGCCTCGAGGCGCTCAATCCCGTAGCGGATGGCAGCTGCATAGCCCCCGAACTCCTGGCCGAGCGTGACGGGCGTCGCATCCATGAGGTGCGTGCGTCCGGACTTGTAGACCTCGGAGAACTCTGATGCCTTGGCTTCGAGCGACTGCGCCAGGCGGTCGAGTTGGGGGAGGAGGTCATTGACCAGCTGTGACGTAGCGGCGACGTGCACGGACGTGGGGAATACGTCGTTGGAGGACTGCGAGCAGTTGACGTGGTCGTTGGGGTGGACGTCGGCACCGAGTTTCGCGGTGGCTAGCGTGGCGAGCACCTCGTTGGTGTTCATGTTTGAGCTGGTACCGGAGCCGGTTTGGAAGACGTCGACGGGGAAGTGCTCGTCGTGTGCGCCGGAGGCGACTTCGTCTGCGGCAGCCACGATGGCATCGGCGATGCCCTGGTCGAGCACGCCCAGTTCAGCATTGGCGCGGGCGGCGGCCTTCTTGACGCGAGCGAGCGCCTCGATGTGGCGGCGTTCGAGTGTGGTTCCGGAGATGGGGAAGTTCTCGACGGCGCGTTGGGTTTGTGCGCGGTAGAGGGCATTCGCGGGTACGCGAACTTCACCCATGGTGTCGTGCTCGATACGGTATTCGGTTGCCTCATTGCTAGCCATGGCAAACATTCTGACACCTCGCGGAGGCATCTTTTGACGGGCCGATGCTTGGGGCGCCTTGGCGAGGCGCCCACCTTGCGTTGCCGTCGCGCCGAGTGGCTGTTTCTCGTCGTCTTGTGCCCTCAAAACGGCGAAATGGAGCCATTTGGCGGGGAACCGAGGTTAGTTGATAAGTTCCGCTCGGGTGGGCGGGTTAGCACCAGGGCGGGAGACAGTGATGGCGCCGATGCGGATGCACTGCTGAAGGATTCCCGTCAGTACGGGCTCGTCAACGGTGCGCAGTGCCTCGCGCCGCTCGGCTCCCAGCAGGTTCGCGTCCCACAACCCGTCGATGAGCCCTCCCATGAAGGAGTCTCCGGCGCCAACCGTGTCGGCCACAGTGACGGGCGCCGCGGGAACGTCGACGCGCAGAGCGTTGGTGAACGCAGTTGCTCCGTCGCCGCCTCGCGTCATCACGACGAGGGAAGGCCCCGCGGACAGCCACTGCTGCGCGAGGTCCTCGATGCTTTCGCCCGGCTGCGTGAGCCACTCCAAATCTTCGTCGGAAACCTTCACGACGTCGGCTAGTGCCACCATGCGTTCCACGGCGACCCGGGCATCGGCCGGTTCTCCCATCAGTGTGGGACGTGCGTTGGGGTCGTAGGTGACTGTGGCGGTGTCGCGGAGCTTCTCGACGATCGCTGCCACATCGTGAGCTCCCGGCTCAAGCACTGCTGCGATCGATCCGGTGTGGACGATGCTGGGAGGGGCGTCGGACGCTGTCGCGGCGGCCACAGCGTCGGGATTGAGTTCCCACGTGAGGTCGAACTCGTAGGTCGCCGCGCCTGTGCTGTCCAACGTTGCTGTGGCCACCGAGGTGTGTTCCGCGCTGATCGAACCAGGTGCGAGGGTGACATGAGACTCGTGCAGGTGGGCGGCAACAGCTGCTCCGTGGGCGTCATCAGCGAGTTGTGTCAGTAGCGACACCGGCCTGCCAAGCCTGCCTAGACCGAGGGCCACATTCGCGAGGGAGCCGCCCGGGTGTGACGTGCGTGATCCCTCAGGGTTCACGACGACATCGACAAGAGCTTCTCCAATGACAAGTGCGTGGTCGGTCATGCGTTGTCCTCTTCATCTGCGGGTTCATCTGCGGGGACGATGCCGATCACGCCGGCATCTGCAATGTCCAGATCCCCTTCGTCGGCGGCACTGTCATCGGCGTCGTCGGTGTTGCCTTGGGCGTGAGCAATGCGGGCGTTCGCGCCGTCAAGGAGTTCCTGGCATCGGGCAGCAAGAGCTTCGCCCCGCTCCCACAGACCTACCGAGTCATCAAGATTTGCGGCACCGGCTTCAAGCTTGGCAACAATGGCGATGAGTTCGTCGCGGGCCTCTTCGTATGCAAGGTCATTCACATCGGCGGAATTCTGTGGCATATGTCTCAAACTACAACCTTTTGCTTGGTGCTGAGCACGCCCCATGAGAAGGTTGCCTTCCCCTTTCATTCACAACGGAGTGAATATGTTTAGTGAAAACTACTCTCGTCAGACTGCTCTCGCGAGCCTCAAGGACATGGATGAGAACCTGTCCGATCAGGAACTCGTTCAGTTCGCCCGTTCTGACGAAGCCATGATTCGTGCCGCCGCCGCAGCACACCCCAAGACGCCGCTCACCATCCTTTTGAAGTTGACGCGGGATGAGTCTGCGACGGTGCGTGCCGGACTCGCTCGCAACCCGCGCCCGGACATGCCCGAGGATATTTACATTGACCTCGCCACCGACCGGACGCCGGAGGTTGTTTACGCACTGATCGCGAACCCTCAGGTCCCTGACGCCATCATTGCCAAGCTCGCTCGCAAGTTCGGCAAGGAGTACTCCAGCGCAGCCCGCGAGCGTCTGTCCTCGAAGGGCGGCGCGGCCAAGGTGTTTGGCAAGTTGGGTATTGCCGCGGGCTAATGGACTTCGGTGACGGTGGCATCGGCGCTACCGTCGGCGAACCGGATGTGCAGTGACGCGTCGGAGGAAAGGGCCGATGCGTCAGTCACCACTGCGCCTGAGGAGTCCCTGACGATTGAGTAGCCGCGGTCGAGAGTGCTTTGTGGGCTGAGTGCACGTAGCGATGCTCCCCACTCGCGAATGACAGCTTGTGATTGATCGAGGGAGGTCACGAGCGCGCGCCGCGACGATTCCCGAGCCTGAGCGAGCTGCTCCTTGTACGGATCCAGCATGCGCTGCGGGTGTGTCAGCACGGGCCTGGAACGAAACTGTGCGAGTCCCTCGCGCTCGCGATGAATGCGTGCACGTAGGGCCGCCATGGCATCGGTCACGGCTTGGGACACGATGGCGCGTTCTACTTCCGCGTCTGGGACGATGCGCTTGCCAGCGTCCGTGGGAGTGGAGGCCCGGTAGTCAGCAACCAAGTCGAGCAGTGGCGCGTCCTTTTCGTGGCCGATCGCACTCACCAGAGGTGTTTCACAGCGACCTGCTGCGCGCACGAGCGCTTCGTCTGAGAAAGGCAGTAGGTCCTCGAACGACCCGCCGCCGCGGGCCACGACAATCACATCGATGTCGGGGTCTTGATCCAGGGCTGCGATAGCGGCCGTGGTCTCAGGCACACAGCGCGCACCTTGGACGGTGACACGCCGCACTGTGAATTGCACGGCCGGCCAGCGGCGCTGGGCGTTCTCAATCACATCGTGCTCGGCATCTCCCTGATTGGCGCACACGAGTCCGACGCGCCGGGGAACGAGGGGGAGGGGGCGCTTGCGCTCGGGGTCGAACAGGCCTTCTGCAGCGAGGGCCTCCTTCAGCATTTCGATGCGCGCGAGCAGGTCGCCTAGGCCGACGGCTCTGACGGCGTCGCCGGCCATCTGCAGATCGCCGTTCTTGACCCACCAGGATGGCTTGGCGTGAACCACCACGCGGGCGCCGTCCTCGAACGGCATGCCAAGCGCATCGACCTGGCTGGCGGGAACCGTGACCTTGAGCGACATCTGTTCGTCGGTATCGCGCAGCGTGAGGAACACCATGTGCTTCCAGCGCTTCGCGTTGAGGACCTGACCCTCAATCCAGACCTCGGGCAGTCGGGCCACGTAATCACGGATCTTGGGCGAGAGGTGTCGGACTGGCCACGGGCGTTCTGGCGATGTCTCTGCCGCTGTTGCGGGCAGGGTCGCCCTGTGGGAGGTCGAGGCATCCGTGGGGTCGGTCACGAGTCCTAGCGTGCCACGTAGGATGGGACACATGCCCGAGACTTCTGCCAAGCGTGTCCTCCTTGCTGCCCCTCGTGGCTATTGCGCCGGTGTCGACCGTGCCGTGATTGCTGTCGAGAAGGCGCTTGAACTTCATGGGGCGCCGATTTATGTCCGTAAGGAGATCGTCCACAACAAGTATGTGGTGGAGACTCTGTCGGAACGCGGCGCCATTTTTGTGAATGAGACCGATGAGGTGCCCGAGGGCGCTCGCGTCGTGTTCTCTGCACACGGGGTTTCTCCAGCTGTGCGTGACAGCGCAGAGCAGCGCAACCTGTTGACCATTGATGCGACCTGTCCGCTGGTGACGAAGGTCCACAAAGAGGCAGTGCGATTCGCTCGCGACGAGCAGACCATTTTGCTGATCGGCCACGACGGGCACGAAGAAGTTGAGGGAACTGCCGGTGAGGCTCCTGAGCACACCATCGTGGTGAACTCGCCTGAAGAGGCTGACCTCGTCGAGGTTCCTGACCCCGACAACGTTGTGTGGCTGTCGCAGACCACTCTTTCAGTCGACGAGACGATGGAGACGGTGCGCCGCCTCCGGACTCGCTTCCCCAACCTTCAGGACCCGCCTAGCGATGACATTTGCTACGCGACGCAGAACCGTCAGGTGGCTGTGAAGAAGTTGTCCCCGGAGTGTGAACTGGTCATCATTGTCGGTTCGGCGAACTCGTCGAACTCGGTGCGCCTTGTCGAAGTCGCTTTGCAGGCGGGTGCTGATGCGTCTTACCGCATTGACCGCGCTTCGGAGATGGACGAGTCGTGGCTCGAGGGTGTGACAACGGTGGGCGTGAGTTCCGGTGCTTCGGTGCCTGAGATCCTGGTCCGCGACCTTCTTGAGCGACTTGCGGGATTGGGTTATGCCGACGTTGACGAGGTGAAGACCGCCACCGAGGACTTGATGTTCTCGTTGCCCCGCGAGATCCGTGCCGATCTCAAGGCTGCTGACCAAGCGATGAAGGCTTAGCGACCTTCCTCTGCCTCGCGCGCTTCGTCTCCGTGGAGCGGCCCATGGCTCTCCGCGATTTCCGGGGCGGCCAGGGACCGTACTTCGGTGGTGACCTGTGCTGGACTGCTGAGTTCGGAATCGATGTGTTGCATCTGTCCGAACTGCCGTGCCGTGACGAGGACGCGAGACTCTAGCGATGCGACAGTGTTGTTGTAGGCCTTGCCTGCGGCTTCAATTGAGCGTCCGACCTTGGCCAGATGATCACCCATAGTGGAAAGTCGGCTGTGGAGCTCCCGCCCGGTGGCGAGGACATCCTGTGCATTCTTGGCGAGTGCATCCTCTTTCCACGCATGGGCCACGGTGCGGAGCATCGCGACCAGGGTTGTGGGGCTGGTGATGAAGACCCGCTTGCCGTACGCATACTCCTGGAGGTGCGGGTCTTGCTCGAGCGCGGCCTGATAGAACGCCTCCGAGGGTACAAACATGACGACGAACTCCGGGGCGGAGTCGAACTGATCCCAATAGCGCTTCGCCGCGAGGTCGTCGACGTGGCGCTTGACGTGACGTGCGTGGGCTTGGAGCCGTTCTGCACGGACATTTTCATCGTCGGTCTCGAACGCCTCGAGGAGCGCTGCGAGTGCAACCTTGGAATCCACGACGATCGTGCGGCCGCCTGCAAGTTTGACGGTCATGTCAGGACGCATCACTGTGCCGTCGGTGTCGCGCACCGACTCTTGCTCGACGAAGTCGACGTAGGGGACCATCCCGGCAAGTTCGACAACGCGACGCAATTGGACTTCACCCCAATTGCCGCGCACGTCTGAGCGTCGCAGAGTATTGACGAATTCGGACGTGCGTTGGTCGAGTTTCGCGGAGGCCTCGAGCATCTGCCGGACCTGTTCTGAGAGTTGCGCCTGGCCGGAGGATCGCGCTTTGTCGGCCTCGCTCGACTGGCGTTGCATCTGTTCGAGCGCTTTGGCTAGAGGCTCGACCATGTTCTTCACGGACTCTTCGCGGCGAGCGAGTGCAGCATCACTGACTTCGCGCTCCCTGGTGAGGCGCTCCTGTGCCACTTCAAGCAGCGACTCTTGTGAGGCCCGCAGGGTCTTTGCGGACAGTGCTTCGAACTCGCGCCGCAGTAGCTCCTGGTCTCCACGCACCTGGGCGACGTAGCGCTCGTGCTCCGCAACCAAGTGTGCCTCGCGCTCCCGGGCCGCATAGGCATCGGCCGCCATCTGTTGTTCGAGGTGCTGAGCACGCGCCTGGGCCACCGCGGTGTCACTGCGGAGGGCCGATGCCCGGCGTGCGGAGAGCGCGTACCCGACGGCAAGACCAGCGGCGAGAGCGAGCACGACAAGAAGAGTTTCAGCCATGAGGACACTGTCGCACGCGGGACTGACATCGGACGTAAGTCCCAGACATCGTGCCCGATATGTGCCTGGCACCAACGGAGACCAGGGCATTTGGAGCGAATCCAGGTATGTTGACCGCACGGTCAAAATGTCACAATTAAGGAACAATCCATGGTCAAGCCCTGAACTTGGCGTTGACCATTCGGCCATATTTCCTACTCTTGTCACTACAAGCGGGGAAACTCCCCGATTGCCCTACACGCACATTGATGTCGTCCCCTACCCGTGAGGCATCGATGATGCGTGCTGCGAGAGGAATAGGTATGAAGATCGGCACGATGGGAAAGACGGTGGCGTTGTTTGCCGCCGCGACGCTCACACTGGCCGCCTGCACGTCGGACAGTGGTGAAGAGGAAACCTCCGAAACCCCCACGGCGGACAGCGCAACTGGTTCCAACGACGACACCATCTTTGTGTCAGTTGGTGAAGACCAGTGGGATGGTTACAACGACCTCACCCCCGACACTTACTCGACGTACAACTCGGTGATCAACGAGCGCGTGCGTCAGACGTTTACGTACTTCGATGAGAACTCCGCCATCCAGGTCAATGAGGACTTTGGAAACGTTGAGCTCATCTCGGAAGACCCCATGGTCGTCGAGTACACCATCAACGAAGACGCTGTCTGGTCCGACGGCGAGCCCATCAAGTACGAGGACGTCCTCCTCACGTGGGCTGCACAGTCACTCACCGTTGACGACGCACCGATGTTCAACCACGTCAGTGGTGTGGACTACGGCGAGCGCGTCGTCGATGGCCCGCAGGGCGAGCCCGGTGGAAAGACCTTCACCATCGAGTACGCCAACCCGTACCCGGACTACCTTCTGACGACTGTCGTCGACTTCCCCGCTCACATCGCAGCGGAGCAGGGCGGCATCACGCTCGAAGAGATGGTGACCGCTATCCAGGCCGGCGACACCGACACCTTGGCTCCCGTTGCTGAGTTCTGGAACACCGGATGGCTTTCGCCCACCGCAGGTGAACTCCCCGACCCCGCAATTGCGCTGTCCTCGGGCCCCTACACCTACGGTTCGTGGGAAGCTGGCCAGTCGCTGACTCTCGTTCCCAACGAGAACTACTGGGGCGATGCACCTGCCACCGGTAACCTCACCTTCCGTTTCGCTGCTGCCGACACGCACGTGCAGGCACTGCAGAACGGTGACCTCAACGTGATTGAGCCCCAGGCCACGGTTGACACCCTCGACCAGCTTGAGGCCATTGGCGACACCGTCACCGTGGGAACCTTCGACACCCTCGTGTGGGAGCACCTCGACTTCAACTTCGGTGAGGGCGCAGCATTCGCTGACAGCCTGGAGCTGCGTGAAGCCTTCGCCATGTGTGTTCCCCGTCAGCTCATCGTTGACAACCTGATCGCTCCGGTTGCTCCTGAGGCTGAGGTCATGAACGCTCGCGAGCGTCTTCCCTTCCAGGAAGGCTACGAGGACATCGTTGCTGGTTCGTACGACGGCCGTTACGACGAGGTCGACATCGAAGGCGCTGCAGCCAAGATTGCCGAAGCCGGCGTTGAGACCCCGGTCCAGGTTCGCCTTGGCTACAACACCCCGAACCCCCGTCGTACCGACGTGGCTGCCCTGATCAAGGACTCCTGTGACCAGGCTGGCTTCGAGATCGTCGACAACGGTTCGGCCGAGTTCTTCTCGAACGACCTTGGTGCTGGTGACTTCGACGTCGCAATGTTCGCCTGGTCCGGTTCCGGCCAGATCACTTCGGGTCAGAACATCTACGCGACCGAGCGTCCGCAGAACTACACCCTGTACTCGAACGAGACTGTCGACACTGCTTGGGACGCTCTGACGAGCACCCTCGATTCCGATGCTCAGCTTGAAGAGACCATCGTGATCGAAAAGGAGCTGTGGGACTCGTTGCACGGTATCCCGCTGTTCGCACACCCCGGTGTCGCAGCTTGGGACTCGTCGATCCAGAACGTGATCCCGAACCCGTCGCAGTCCGCGATCGTCTGGAACGCTGAAGAGTGGGTCCGCTAGGCTTAACCTTCTAGCACAGCACTCGCCGGTGGGGGTGGGGCACATCGCCCCACCCCCACCGGTTTCATGTGGGCTGTATTCGCACTATGACCAATGGCGGTAAAGTGCGCATTCAGTTCACTGTTCAAGAGGAAGTCTCTTTATGACCCGCTATATCCTCAGGCGGCTGGCGATCTCCTTCGGAGTTCTTCTCGTCGGTTCACTCCTGTTGTATGTCATGGTGATCAACTCGGGCGACCCGCTCGAGGACCTTCGCCAGTCCACCGCGAATAACCGCGACGTCCTGATCCAGGGGCGCATCGACACCATGGGACTTGAGCTTCCCTGGTACGAACGCTACTGGGGCTGGCTCACAGGTGTCGCCGGTTGTTTCTACGGCGCGTGTGACCTTGGAACCGACCGTTCCGGCACGGACGTACTGTCACTTCTGCAGCAGTCGGCAAGCGCAACGTTGCGCCTGGTGACCATTGCCACGTTCGCCGCAATCATCATCGGTGTCCTCGTCGGTATCATTACCGCGATTCGTCAGTACTCCGGCTTTGACTATGTCGTGACGTTCCTGACGTTCCTCTTCTTCTCGCTGCCAGTGTTCTGGGCAGCGGTGCTCCTCAAGGAGTACGGCGCGATCCGGTTCAATGACTGGATAGCCGACCCACAGATATCTGTCCTGCAAGCGATCGTGACCGGAGTGATACTCGGGTTCATACTGCAGGGCATCATGGGTGGGCACATCAAACGTCGGCTCTTCACTGGAGGCGCCACCGCCATCTTCGTGATCGCCGCCTTGCTGTACTTCACGTACGTCGGCTGGTGGCGGAGCCCCGCGCTCGGACCGGTCATTGTTGTCTTGGTGTCCGCGGCGTTCGCCGTGGGTCTCACCGCACTGATCACTGGCCTCGGCAACAAGCGAGTGCTGTACTCGACGCTGACGACCGTGGGCGTGGGTGCGGTGCTGTACTTCGCGCTCCAGCCGGTTCTGGCTGAACCCAACTGGTGGATTCTCATTGGCCTGCTGGTGTCCGCGATCCTCGTGGGGCTCGCAGTGGGCTACTTCTGGGGCGGCTACTCGCGTGGACAAGCGATGGGCTTGTCGGTTGTCACGGCCATCTTCATGGCGGGCATGACCTTCCTGGATCACCTGGTGTTCGCGTGGGCCGGCTTCCTTGACCTCAAGCCGCGTCCCATCTCGACCATCGGTGCTTCGACGCCAAACTTCCAAGGCGACTTCTGGGAGACGACGCTGGACTGGGGAACCCAGCTCATCTTGCCGTCGATCCTGCTGACGTTGATTTCGGTCGCGACCTACTCGCGCTACACACGTTCCTCGATGCTCGAGACCATGAATCAGGACTACGTGCGCACCGCCCGCTCCAAGGGCCTGTCGGAGCGCACCGTGATCGTCAAGCACGCGTTCCGCAACGCATTGATCCCGATCACGACCATCGTGGCGCTGGACTTCGCGGCACTCATTGGCGGTGCGGTCATCACGGAGACGGTGTTCGGCTGGAAGGGTATGGGCGCAATGTTCAAGGAAGGCCTTGAGCATGTCGACCCCAACCCGGTGATGGCGTTCTTCCTGGTGACGGGAACCGCAGCAGTCTTGATGAACCTCATCGCTGACCTTGCGTACGCTTCCCTCGACCCGCGGATCAGGAGGTAGTGACATGACAAGCAACTACTTCGTGGCTCGTATGAACGGAGGTGCTCATGAGTGAGGACCGGCGCGACAGCGCAATGCAAGGAGCTCCTGAGCCACTGCCTCACGCAGGTGGCGAGGTTGAGGAAGTCAAGTTCGCTGAGAAGTCATTCAGCCAGGGCCAGCTAGTACGCCGGCGCTTCTTCCGGCACAAGGGCGCTCTCGCGGGACTGGCGGTGTTGATCTTCATCACTGTCCTCGCGTTTAGCTCGATCGGTATTGGCTCGATCCCCGGCTGGTGGGACAAGGACTTCGCCACCACGGGCACCGTCGTCGACGGTGGGCGGCCCACCATGGGATGGCTGACCTGGGGCGAGCACCCCTTTGGCCAGGACACGACAGGTCGTGACTACTTTGCCTTGGTGATGCGCGGCACCCAGATTTCGCTGGTGATCGCCTTCATCGTGGGTATTGGATCGACCATCATCGGCACCATCATCGGCGCAGTGGCCGGCTACTACCGTGGCTGGGCCGAGTCGCTCTTGATGCGTGTCACTGACCTCTTCATCATCATCCCCCTGCTGGTGTTTGCTGCGGTGCTGGGAAGCATCGCGAGCGGCTCGGGAATCTGGGCCTTGGGCTTGGTGCTGGCCGCGGTGACGTGGACAGGTCTTGCCCGGCTGGTCCGTGGTGAGGTGCTTTCGCTGCGTGAACGGGAGTTCGTTTCTGCGGCCCAGGCCATTGGTACCGGCAACTGGCGCATCATTTTGCGCCACATCCTCCCCAACACCATCGGCGTGATCATCGTGGCGACAACTTTCGCCATCGCATCGGCCATCCTGCTGGAGACCTCGTTGTCGTTCCTAGGCTTTGGTGTCCAGCCTCCGGACATCTCACTGGGCTCGCTCATCAGCGACTACCAGACGGCGTTCACGTCGCGTCCATGGTTGTTCTGGTTCCCCGGTCTCTTCATTCTCGCGATCGCGCTCAGCGTGAACTTCATTGGTGACGGGTTGCGTGATGCATTTGACCCCCGCCAGGGTAAGGACGGTTGATCATGACCGCAATTGACAACACGACCGAACAGCAGCCTGACGGCGGAGCGGTCCTGTCGTTCACCGACCTTGATGTGAAGTTCAACACCGAGTTCGGTCGGGTCCATGCCGTGAAGGGCATCTCGCTTGAGGTGAAGCCCGGCGAGGTGCTCGCGCTCGTGGGTGAATCTGGATCAGGTAAGTCGGTGACGTCAACGTCCGCACTCGGACTCCTGCCACGCAACGCGTCCATTGACGGCCAAATCAGCGTTGCAGGCAAGCGCGTGGATGAGATGTCGGGCTCCGCGTTGCGCAAGATGCGTGGCGATGACGTCGCGATGGTGTTCCAGGAGCCGATGACGGCCTTGAATCCAGTGCTGACTGTGCGGACCCAGATGGTGGAAGCACTCGAACTGCACGGCAAGGCATTCGGTAAAGAAGCTGACGCCCGGGCGATCGAGTTGCTACGCATGGTGGGCATCCCTGACCCTGAGCGACGCCTCTTCCAGTACCCCCACGAGTTCTCAGGCGGTCAGCGCCAGCGCATTGTCATCGCGATGGCGCTCTCCTGTGACCCGACGGTCATCATCGCGGATGAGCCGACCACGGCCCTCGATGTCACCGTTCAGGCGGAGATTCTTGATCTGCTGCGTTCCCTCAAGGATGAACTCAACACGGGAATCCTGCTGATCACGCACTCGATGGGTGTCGTTGCGGACATGGCTGACCGTGTGGCCGTCATGTACAAGGGCGACTTGGTTGAGCAGGGCACTGTTCACGAGGTTCTCGTCAACCCCCAGCATGACTACACCAAGCGTTTGTTGACAGCCGTTCCGCGGTTGGGCGCGCGAGGCGAGACTCCGCCGGTGGAGTCCGAGGGCCCCAAGGCTCTGGAGGTCACTGACTTGGTGGTGGAGTTCCACCGCCAGGGCAAGGAGCCTTTCCGTGCAGTCGACCATGTGTCACTCAGCGTGTCTCGAGGCGAGATCGTTGGCCTTGTGGGCGAATCCGGCTCCGGTAAGTCCACGATTGCGCGTACAGCGCTGGGTCTGATCCCCGCAGCCTCGGGTGAGGTGGCCATTCTGGGTGAGGACATCACGAAGATGAAGCGCGCACCGCTGAAGGCGTTGCGTAAGCGTGTGGGCGTGGTGTTCCAGGACCCGGCGAGCTCGCTGAATCCACGCCTACCCGTGGGTGACTGCATCTCTGAGCCGATGGACGTCCACGACGTTGGCGACAAGAAGTCTCGCCGCGAGAAGGTGGCCGAGTTGCTTGAGGCGGTTGAACTGCCGCGCTCGGTAGCGAACCGCTATCCGCACGAACTCTCGGGTGGTCAGCGTCAGCGCGTGTCGATCGCCCGTGCCTTGAGTCTCGATCCGGAGCTGCTGGTGGCTGATGAGCCTACCTCGGCATTGGACGTCTCTGTCCAGGCCGCTGTGTTGCAGATGTTCACGGCGCTTCAGGAGGAGTACAACTTCGGCTGCTTGTTCGTGAGTCACGATCTCGCAGTGGTCGATACCCTTGCCGATCGCGTCGTCGTGCTCAAGGACGGTGTCGTGATTGAGCAGGGCGACCGTGAACAGGTTCTGCGTAACCCGCAACAGGAGTACACCAAGCGACTACTGATGGCCGCTCCGGTCCCTCATCCTGACGAGCAGCGTGAGCGCCGTGAGGCTCGCCACGCATTCTTGAAGGAAGTTGGAGAGAAGGACTTCGGATTGCACATCGATGCGGAGACACCCAAGAGCAGTCGATAGTCCGTGAGTTTGAGTCGCGTCAGGGCCGTCCGTTCGCGGGCGGCCCTGACGCGTATCCGGTGACTGTGCGGAGTTGTAAGGGCGTACAGTCGCCAGTGGCCTGCAGGCTCTGCACACGGCGGTGCGCGCAAAGAACTAGACTTGTTGCCCGTGGCTCTTACTATCGGAATCGTCGGACTGCCCAATGTTGGCAAGTCCACCATGTTCAATGCTCTGACGCGCGCTGAGGTTCTTGCCGCGAACTACCCGTTCGCGACGATCGAACCCAACGTGGGTGTGGTTCCCCTTCCGGACGCGCGCCTGGGCGAACTCGCCAAGGTGTTCTCGTCGGAGAAGCAGGTCCCCGCAACAGTGTCTTTCGTCGACATCGCGGGCATTGTGAAGGGCGCATCCGAGGGTGAGGGTCTAGGTAACGCGTTCTTGGCGAACATTCGCGAGGCTGACGCCATTTGTCAGGTGACGCGTGCTTTCGCTGATACTGATGTGACGCGCGTCGACGGCTCTACCGATGAGGCCGGTGACCTGGAGACCATCTCGACCGAGCTGATCCTCGCGGACCTGCAGACCATCGAGAAGGTCCTTCCGCGCCTGGAGAAGGAAGTCAAGATCAAGCGCGCGCCTGCGGAGCAGCTTGCTGCGGTCACTCAGGCCAAAGAGATTCTTGAGGCTGGTCAGACGCTCTTTGCTGGCGCCGCGGCTGCGGGCCTCGACAATAGCGACCTTCGCGAGCTCAACCTGTTGACGGTCAAGCCGTTTATCTACGTCTTTAATACGGACGATGCTGGCTTGCTTGACGAGGCCAAGAAGGCCGAGCTGGAGGCCTTGGTCGCACCGGCAAAGGCCATTTTCCTGGACGCCAAGTTTGAGTCAGAGTTGATCGAGCTCGACGAGGACGAGGCTCGCGAGATGCTTGAATCGACAGGGCAGTCCGAGTCCGGGCTCTCGCAGTTGGCTCACATTGGCTTCGACACCCTGGGCCTACAGACGTACCTCACCGCCGGTCCCAAGGAGGCGCGTGCGTGGACCATCCGCAAGGGATGGACAGCACCGCAGGCCGCGGGAGTCATCCACACGGACTTTGAAAAGGGCTTCATCAAGGCCGAGGTGGTGGCCTACGACGACCTCATGCAGTACGGCTCGATGGCCGATGCCAAGGCTGCGGGCAAGGTGCGCATGGAGGGTAAGGACTACGTCATGCACGACGGTGACGTGGTGGAGTTCCGCTTTAACGTGTAGCCCGAGCCAGGGGGCTGGACGTACCGTGTGAGCCGCGTCGCCTCACTACTCGGTAGCGTTGCTGCTTGAGAGTGAGCGGCGCGCACGGTTAGCGCGTTGCGGTGGTCGCGAGCACCTGGGAAGAATCAGCTGCGGTCCATTTCGAGTAGCGGAGGCTCCGGGGTCCGTCAGTATTGAGAAACAGTTTTGCGGACAGGGGTGGCATGGCGTACTTGGACTACAGCGCGCTGGTGGGTGGAACAGTCACCCAGCAGTTCAACGTGATGGCGCTGGTCGGAAATGGGTTCGACATTCAGGTGCTGGCCGAGTACGGGCGAGCACCCTCGACGCGCTATCAGGACTTTTACCATTTCCTTCAGATGAGACGTGTCGGTAGCGACAACGCCATCATTCAGGAGATGACTCGCAGACGCGTTGGGCAGGAAGCGAATTGGAGTGATGTTGAGGACTGTGTCGCTGACCTTGTGCGCGACAGCGGGACTTTCGGAATCCGTGAGGCGCTCGCCGAGATCCAGCACGAGTTCTCGGAGTTCCTAAATCTGGTTTCTGATAGCTCTGTGCTCGCACGGCTCAATGACGATGCGATGAGTTGTGGCTGGTCCAAGCGGTGCCTGTCCTCGTTTCTCCGAGACATCGAAGACGCGGACGAACTCGCGAAGATTCCGTTCGGGAGCCGCAAGGCAAACTACGATCTCTTCAACTTCTACTTCATCAATCTTAACTTCACGGCGCTACTAGATAATTACCTGTACCTCGACCAAGAGCAGTTCGACCCCCGCCCACATTCGACCGCCGCTACCAACTTCAGATTCGATACCAATCCGCGGAGGCTCAGGGCCAGCAAGGGATGGAACTACAAGTCCTCGAGCTACCTCGTGACGGAGGTAGTCCATCCGCACGGGTATCAAGACATTCCACGATCGCTGCTGTTCGGGACCGGTGACATGGACTCACGTGATCGACGCCGAGAGCGAATCAGCAAGCCGTACTGGGCGCAAAATGATGTGAAGTACCAGCACTTGTTTGATGACACCTCTGTCTTCGTTGTGTTCGGGTGTTCGCTCGGCGCGACGGACGAGTGGTGGTGGAAGATGATCGTTCAGGCGCTTCGCGCCGACAGGGAGAACGCGCTTGTCTTGTACTGGTGGAGTTCAGAGGACCGCCAGGATGCGATTGACGACGCGCTGGGCACGTTCTTCAAAGTGGCTGGCGTGGAGCGTAAAGAAGAGCATGAGTTGGGCGAGAAGATCTGCGTCATTCCCTTTCGCAGTGCTACAGACCACGTATGGCTTGGCATGGGCCGGGAGGATGATCCCGCTGGGGACTCCGTCTGAGGCGCGCCTTCGTCGATTCCGGGTCGTTGCGGGCCTGGACAGTCATAGGTTATTCGGCTTTGGAACGTGGTCGACTTTCGTTTCAGTTTGTAGTTCCGGTCTAACCTTTGGCGGGGCTCCCAGCACTAACCACATCCGCCGAGGTTAGACCTCAACCGCTGTTTGATCGAGCCCCTCGGCAAGCGGTGCGCGGTCGACATCGGGTAGCGGCGGGCACGGTACTGCGGCGAAGGGCGATCATCGCCACATTGCTCAACGAGGTTCTCCGGCGAGGTACGGCCGATTGCGGCGTGCGCCGCTAAAGTTTGCAAAGGCGGACCAGAGAGGGGTGCGGTATGGCATGGACTACGTCGCTCGCCAGGCGGTTTAGGAGATGGCGTGGCCCAGTCTTGCTTGGTGTCTCGTTCTTCATCAGTGTGACATTGCTTGCTCTCGCTCACCAGACCGGTGACCCGTATTGGCTCACAGCACGCCTCTCAGCTGCCCCCGGTGGTGATGGGGCCTTGTGGCAGGTGCAGACCACTTTCCTGTCAGTCGGATTCGCTGGCGTTGCCATAGCTGCGCAGTTGTTCGCCGAAGCTCCGCTTGCAATCGGGGCCTCCCGAGGCAGAGTGCTCAAGTACATCGGCGCAGGCCGGTTTGTCGGCATCGGGCTAGTCGGAAACATAGTCATCGCCATCGAGACGATTTGGCTGTCGAGCCAGCTCGGCGTCCTCGGCGTCGCACTCTTCTGGTTCTTGCCGACAGTCGTGTTCTTGGTGCGATCGACGGTGAGGCTTACGGAGTTGTTCGGGCACCCGTCCCTGCTGGACGAGGTCGTGAAGCTGTCACTTGTTGGGGCCTTATCCAGCCGTTTTGAAGACGTGGCGCGCAGTTATGCCGAGGCGACGCGTCAGCTGGACGGCCTTGTAGCTTCTGGTTGGTCGCACTTGGATCTAGGGTCCGCGACCGTCACAGTCCGAGTACCAGTTCCACGCGTTGGCGCTGTTATCAAGGCTATAAGGCCAGATTTGGTGCGGCAAGCACTCGATCTGCTCGCGCCCCGTGCGAACGAAACTCGCGTAACCGAGCCCCAGCAAGTCGGCATTTACTCTGCACCGAGAGTCCTCTTGGACGTCGAGCCCGGCGATCGAACTCGCCTTGGCGAGACTGCGTTTCGGATCATCATGTCCGAATCGCTCGACGAACCGACGCAGGACAGAGTGATCCAAGTGTTGCAGGCAAGTGTCGATTTTGAGCCCTCTGGTGCAGTGACGCCCGATGAGGAGACTGACCGTGAGATCGCGAACCTGAAAGACGCGATTGGGACTAACCTTCGCTCCGGCGCTTTTGCCACTGCGGAGCGAGCCCTCGAGTTACTCGGCGCCGTTGTGCGGGGTGTTTGGACCGCTCAAGCGGACGGCCTCGACTCGTCTCGTCGCTCTCTGCGCGTCCGTGAGGATTGGCTCTTTCGTAGCGTAGGAGAGGTCGAGAGGGACGCTGTCCTATCGCCCCGGGTTGCCGGAATTTTCGTCGGTCTAGCCATGACTAGGGCACTTGAAGCGCCTCGTACTGGTCCGACCGAGTACGTTGACGAATGTCTCCGCAGTTTCACGAGAATCTGGTCAGACGTCCTGCAGGTAGGGGGTGACGAGTACGAGCACATTGCCTCGCGGATAGTTGTCTGCGTTCAGAATCTTGCCGCTTTTTCGTCTCCCGAACCGCGTGAGGACCTCGCGAGCCGCGCCACCTGGGCAATGGTTGAGATGGTGAAGCTCGCGTTGGACGCGGGAAGCGTCAGTGCTGCAGTTCTCGCCGCAGAGGAACTCAGCGGACTCTTCGAGTACTCCGATAGGCTCAACATCCACCGGCCACAAGTCAGAGCGGGCCAACTCGTTCTCGCAGGCTGGCTAGATTACCTTGCCGACAAGAAGGACAAACGGGACCCGTCGAATGCCGTCCTACGGGAACTGGTTTCGCCTCGAGGGACAATCGACGAGATTCTCGCTGCGCGAAGACTGGCGCAGCGAGGCGCAAACCCGTTCAGCCGCTGGGACTGGTGGGAAATGAAGTCCGGCGGCACCTCCCGTGCGCAGGTGCTAGAGCTCTCGCACTACGTCGACAAGGCCCAGTTGGCCGCTCTCACATCATCGCGTGGAACGCTCCCGCCGGCTCGCGACCAAGAGACCGCTTCGGAGTACCAGAGGCTCGTCGAGCTCTTCAAGGACTCCGGCGACGGACTAGGCAGGAACGAGCGTGAATTGGAGGGGCGGCTCCGCGATGAGATTGCCAAGTGGCAGTGCTCCGAAGACCAGCGTTTGGCAAGTGAACCTCTTTCTGACGCCCGATTTGATGCGCTGCGAATCGCGCTAAGGCAGGCTCTGGAAGGCGGCGAGCGAATCACGGACAAGGTTCCGGTTACGAATGCCATTCCAGATCACGCAGACTCATCCACCCCAATTCTCGGGATGAACTTGCGCGTACCGAGGCACTACCTCGTCGAAAAGACCTTCAACCGCACCTACGCCGACCCGGCAGAGCTCGGCACGATGATCGCCCGCGGCTTCATGGAGAGCGAGGACGCGAAGATCGTCCAGGCGCTGCGTTCTATCCAGGGCAGACTACTTGAACCGTCTGGTCGGACTATCAGAGAGTCGATCGATGCGCTCGGAAAGGAAGCTGCACACTACGTCCTACTTACTCCTTGCGGAGGTATGGAGGATTCGGACGGGTGGTACTCGAGCGGGTTTAGAGAGGTACTGAGAACCGTATCCCACTTCGAAACTTCAGTGCTGAGTGGAGAGGCGATTCTGTTCGACGGTAGGACAACGCTAAATGTCTGCCGAGCTCCTGAAAAGAAGGAGGGGTTGGTGCCAGTCGCAGGTACATCTATAGCGGTCGGGGTTTTCGAAGATGTGCAGGGCGGGGACGAGCCGCAGGTAAGAGTTGAGGTAGGCGAGTACTTCGTCGTTTGGCCGGGAGATGCTTCGAAGGTGATCCGTTTCACTGATAACTAGTCCACGGGTGGCGGCGCACCCGAAACTGGCCATTCGACCTGAGGGTAACGAGCTCGGCTAGGCGGCGGTTCAGTCGATAGCCGATTGCGACCAGAGGTTATTCGGCTACGGGACGTGGTGGAGTTCCGCTTTAACGTGTAGCCGCAGCTTCCCGTCGCATCGCTCGAGGGGCAGCGTGCTTATGCGTGCCCGTTCGGGGGTTGTCGTCGCGTGTTGGCGACCCGGGGCTTTGCCTGTTTGCACAGGCCCCCATCCGGCCATGCCGCGATCCGCATGTGCGAATCTCGCGGGTGACAAGGCAACATCGCAGGGTTGAGTCGAGGGGAATCTCATGAACACCGGCGTTAAACGGACAGGTAACGCCTCGATGGTGCGCCCATTGGTGTGGTTCTTCGGTGGCTTGATTGTCACGTATGTGGCAGGTGTGGCCATGTTTTGGCCGCCCGCCGGGGAGCAACCGAGCCAGGCGATCTTCGTGGTCCTGATGTTTGCGCCCACGGTGGGTGCGATCCTCGCCAGGTTGTTCGGGGGCGGGCGCATCCAATGGGGCCGGCCGAACCTGTGGCTTCTCGCCGGGCTGATCCCCGCGGTAGCGGTCCTAGGCGTCTACCTGCTCGGTGCGAGCATCGGCTGGGACACTGAGGATCCGAGCCTGCTGCGCGCCGCGCTGGTTGCGGCGCCCGCTGCAATCCTTTCGGCTTCGTTGTCCGCGGTTGGCGAAGAGATCGGCTGGCGCGGCTTCCTGTGGCCGATGCTTCGCGGCCGCTCGGGCTTCTGGGTCACGAGCCTGATCATGATGGTCATCTGGTGGGTTTACCACGTGCCCCTGATCATCTTGGGCTGGTACGGCGACGTGGCTCACCTCCCTGCGTTCACTGTCGCGATTGTCGGGATCACGCTCTTTATTGGCGTCATCACCGACCGGTCGCGCGCCGTCTGGCCGAGTGTCGTCACGCACGGCGCCTGGAACGGGCTCGTCGCCACCAGCTTTGCTGCGACTGAGGGAGGCGAGCGGGTCCCGGCGTTCGCCGGCAGCGACGAGCTCATGGGTGAGTTCGGCTGGCTGGCTGCTGTGACGATCCTGGTGATCGGTGTCGTGGCCGCGTTGTGGCACACCCGAACGATGGCCGGGCCGGTCACACCCAGCAAGTAACGCTGACAGTCTGACCGGCGCGTAACGTGACGGTTTTCCACTTCAATGTGTGATTCTGCTGGCCCGTACGATTGTGTCGTGGAGACAGGGCGCAAGTGCGAGGAGATTTATTTCGCGGGTGGCTGCCTCTGGGGTGTGCAGGGGTTCGTCGCGACACTTCCGGGCGTGACTTCCACGGAGGCTGGCCGGGCCAATGGCTCGAGTGCGCGACTCGAGGGCGATTATGACGGGTACGCGGAGTGTGTGAAGACTCGGTTTGACCCTGACGTCGTGGCCGTCGAGGAAATGATGGCGTACCTCTTTGAGATCATCGATCCGTACAGTGCGAACCGACAGGGCCCAGACATCGGCACGAAGTACCGCACTGGGGTGTACTCCGACAACGTGATTCACCTTGAAGCGGCGCGAGCGTTCATCGCGGCAAGAGAGGACGCCGACCGCATCGCCGTGGAGGTGTTACCGCTCACGAACTATGTGCCAAGCGCGGATGAGCATCAGCACCGGCTCGCTCGGTTTCCGGACGATTCCTGCCACCTTCCACGAGAACTGCTGACCAAGTACCGCGCGTGAAGGCGGCCGGCCATCGCACCTTGCATGGCTCGGGCATTCGCTCGCATGTGCTCGTTGTGCGCTCACGGCTGATGCGTGGCGAGACATACGTGCCGTATGAGCGCGACACTTGTGTGGCGGGTCGGCGAGCCGGCGCACGCTCCAGCGGATTGCTCCTAGCGGCACGAGCACGAGGAGGGCCAGATATGTCATCGAAGTTGGGCAACATTACGTTCTATGCCGACGATCCTGAAGGGTTGTCGCATTTTTGGGCAGCCGTGTTGGGGTATCCGCTGCAGCGGTGGGAGGAGCCGCTCAAGGGACAGCTCATGGCGGCGGGCCTCACAGAGGCTGACCTGGCCAAGCGGGGCCTCGCGGAACCGGGGGAGGGCCAGGAGGGGCCTCGACTGTTCTTTCACCATGCCGGTGGCACAAAGGCTGGGCGGAATCGGTTGCACCTCGATATCCGAGCTACTCCCGGTCGTCGTCCTACGAGGGAAGAACTTGATGCCGAAAAGGACCGGCTGGTTGAGCTAGGCGCTGGAGTGGCGCGGCTCGTCGATCAAACGTGGGGCGAGTGGCCTGAGCTGTACTACCAAATGCGCGACCCCGAGGGTAACGAGTTCTGTCTCCAGTAGCGCTCCTCCAGGGACCGCCGTGAGTTGGTGATTGCGCAGGAGCGGGCAGCGACCTTGCTGTGGGCTCCGCGCTTGACCCGTGACCTAAGTCCCCTTTGCTGTTCCTTTGATGTCGGGATACTCGGTCATTACTGGGGTCGCTCTTGACGCGACCGTCCGATACCCGGCAAGGAGACAGGCATGCTTGAACAGGTTGATGTGGCCCCAGAGGTCCGTCAGGTTCTGGAGTCGGCGCGGTCCGTGGTGATTCCCTCGACCCGCGCGGAGTTGTATGAGTTGTCGTTGGGCCCCGACGGCGGTCCGGAGTTCTCTGTCGACTACACCGTGGGAGAGCGCTCCGTCACCGAGGCGACCGTCACGCGCTGCCGCAACGGCATGGCGGTGAACTATCCGGAGGACTACATGCGACGCCGCGACCCGCAGTGCATGATCATCGCCGACGATCGGCCCACGGACAAGACGCGCTATGCCGACCGCTTTGGCGCCAGTTTTGAGTCCACCCGTGGCGACACGATGCAGTGGCTGGCCGAGCAAGACCTGGTGGTGGTGCCCTTCATGGCGGGCGGACTCACGTTCGGTTCGCCGTCCATCGCGATCGTGCCCGTGAACGCCGCATTCTTTGCCACTGCTTTGGTGGACCTGCAGGGCTGGACCACGTTTGACGAACTCGGCGCGTTCACACCCCGCTCGATCATCTACGTGGCGCCGCCGTTCCGTCACACCCACTTCGAAGGGAAGCAGGTCGTGGTCCACGACCGGACCGAGTCGCTTCACGAGGTTTTTGCCTACAACCTCTACCCGGGGCCAAGCGCCAAGAAGGGCGTGTTCTCGGTGCTGCTCGACATCGGCGAGAGCGAGGGCTGGATCACAGCCCACGCATCGTCCGTCCGCGTCACCACGCCCTACGACAACGAGACTGTCGTTATGCACGAAGGTGCGTCGGGTGGCGGCAAGTCGGAGATGTGCCAGGACCTCCGCCGCGAACATGATGGACGCATCCTTCTGGGAACCAATGTTGTGACGGACGAGCCGTACTTGGTGACGCTGTCGGAGACCTCGCACCTGGCACCCGTCACCGACGACATGACGCTGTGCCACACGGATGTTCAAGACGACTCTGGCAAGCTCGTCGTCGCCGATGCTGAGGACGGCTGGTTTGTTCGGGTCGACAACCTCGCGGCATACGGCGAGGACCCTCAATTTGAGCGTGCGGTCATCCACCCCGAGACGCCACTGGTGTTTTTCAACCTGCATGGCGTGGCCGATGCCACGGTGCTTCCTTGGGAGCACACCTTAGATTCCACCGGGAAGCCCTGCCCAAACCCGCGCGTGGTGATCGCGCGCCGCATGATCGACGAGGTTATTGACGAGCCTCAAGCGGTCGACGTGCGCACCTTTGGCGTGAGGATGCCGGCGTGCACACGCGCCAAGCCCACGTATGGCGTGATGGGAATGACTCACTTTGTGCCGCCTGCCATCGCCTGGCTTTGGCGTCTCATCGCACCGCGCGGTGACAAGAATCCATCGATCGGGGAAGCGGCCGATGCCGTGAAATCCCTCGAGCATGGAGGCATGGTTTCGGAGGGCGTCGGCTCGTACTGGCCTTTCTCCACGGGAACCAAGGTTGCCGCTGCCAATCTTCTGCTCAAGCAACTGCTTGCTGCCGACCGGACACGCTATGTGCTGACGCCTAACCAGCACATTGGCGCATACAAGGTGGGGTTCTCGGCCGAGTGGCTCACTCGCGAATGGTTGGCCCGCAAAGGTGGAGGTCGCATGCGTGCGGACCTGTTGACTCCCTCGCGGTGTCCGCTGTTCGGCTATGCGCCCAAAGAGATCACCTTGGATGGCCAGCCGGTGCGGCGCACGTTGCTGCGGCCGGAGTTGCAGTCCCAGGTGGGGGTCGAAGCGTACGACGCGGGAGCCGCCATCCTGACGGGCTTCTTCAAGTCAGAACTCCAGCAGTTCCTGACCGACGACCTCGACCCTCTTGGCCGCCAGATCATCGAGGTGTGCTTGCGTGACGGTTCAGTGGAGGAGTACGAAGCATTGACGCCGATGTACCTCTAGCTTTGTCCGTACGGGGGTGCCGTGGGTGAGAGGGCTGGCCACTCGAGGCTTCGCGCGCTCACGTACTCCCGCTCGACACGGTCAATCGGATCGGTGAACTGGAGTCGGCGCGCGATCAACTGCAGCGGTGAACTGAAGTCATCTGCGGCGACCTGCTTGATTTCCGGATACAGCGAGTCGCCCACGAGGGGTAACCCGATGTCCGCCATCTGGAGGCGCAGCTGGTGAGTCTTGCCTGTGATGGGCGACAGGCGGTAGCGGCCGTAGTTGCCCCGCACTTCGACGAGCTCCACGAGGGTTTCGGCATTCGGTTCGCCTGGAACGAGTCGTGCTTGCAGGCTGCCGCGATCTTTCTCGATGCGCCCCACGAGTCGGCGCGGGAATTCCAGGGAGGGGTCGAACGGCGCAAGCGCCTCGTAAGTCTTGACCGCCCTGCGTGACTGAAACACGCCGGCGTACGCTCCTCTGCATGCGCGATGCGTGGTGAACACCAGGACGCCAGCGGTCAAGCGGTCCAGCCGATGCGCCGCGGACAGTTCCGGCAGGTCGCGGGCCAGACGCATCTTGACCAACGCCGATTCCTGCACGTGCGCCCCGCGCGGGGTGGTGGCAACAAAGTGAGGCTTGTCGACGACGAGCAGATTCTCGGTCTGCTCGAGCACGGTGATGGGGAAGGGGACAGGAGTTTCTGGTGTGAGCGGCCGGTGGAACCATACAAACTGGCGTGCTCGGTAGGGCTCGCCGCCGTTCAATGGCTCGCCTGCCTGGTTCACAAACTCTCCAGCCGCGAGCCTCTTCGCAACCTCAGCTTTGGCCGGGAGGCGCCACATGAGGAAGTCGTGCATGGTTTCCCACGGGGGTACGTCCTCCGGGACGGTGTCGGGTGTGCGCACCCACGCTGCATCGAGGCCGTGGCGTTGGGGGAGCGGTGAGCGTGGCGGCATCGGCCGGTGTCAGTTCCGTGGCACTTCTACCGTGACGGTGCCGCCGCCATAGCCATTGGCCTGGTCGCGGCCCTCAACGGTCACTTCGTCAACATCGTCTGGGATTGCGAACGGTGCGCTCGTGCGAGTGAAGGGCTGCTCGTTGGCATGGTCGTGCCCCAAGGTGTGCTCGGAGAGCACGTCTCCCTCGGCGGTCATGACGCGCCAGCCATCGGCGTAGCGCTCGGGAGTGTCGTAGGGCGAAGACAGCGTCACTGCCACTGTGAACTCGTCCCCGCTGGGAGCGAGTTCCACACCGATGACGTCGGGGAACTCTTGCTCGGTCTGGGCGGTGGTCTCACCGGCCGATGCTGTCGCGGCCGGGGTCTGCGAACTGGACTGGGTCTGGGAACTGGACTGCGTAGTGGCGTCGGTAGCCGTCGGCGCTGTGGAGCAGCCCGCAATCGCGGCACATGCCAGGGCGGCGAGCGCGGCGTGACGCAGAGTTCTCATGACGACGACGGTATCAGCGGCCTTCGCGTTCTGGCGGTGCCTGAGTGCCCAACGACGCGCACTGTGGGCACTGAGACACCGCTAGCGAACAGCGTGACCCCTACCGCCTCGCGCCTGGCGTGAGTTGGCCGGCAACCATGGCGGTGAGCGCCAGCGCGAAGCCTGTGACCTGGACTGCTGTGAGCGTTTCCCCTGCAACGGTCGCGCCAAGCGCCGCAGCCACCAGCGGCGCGAGCAGTCCCAGCAGTGCGGTTGCGGCCACGGGCAGCCGGCCGATGCCGGCGAACCACAGGCTGTACGTCACCAGGGCACCCATCACGCCGAGCCACAGGTAGCCCGCGACGGCTGGGGCATCGATGGTGGGGATGCCGTCGATGGCGAGTGCGGGGACGAGCAGGACGAGGCCGCCCGCGGTGAGTTGCCATCCGGCGAAGCCTACGGCTGACACGCCCTGCGGACGCCCCCACTTCTTGGTGAGGATCACCCCGAACCCCATCGAAAGCGCTCCCGCGAGCCCGGCGGCAACGCCGATTGGCGACAGTGCAGCCGCAGGTCCCAGGACCACGAGCGCGACACCGAAGGCTCCCACCCCGCCCCAGGCCAGGCGCCACCACGATAGCTTCTCGTGCAGCAGGCCCACTGCGAGCAGCGCGATCAGCATGGGTTGGAACGCGCCGAGGGTGGCCGCGACCCCTCCGGGCAGGTGTTGAGCCGAGATGAACAACAACGGAAAGAACGCGGCCATGTTCAGAGTGCCGAGGACGAGGGACTTCCACCACCAGTCGCCGCGCGGCAGCGTTCGAGCGATCGCCAAGGCGATGAGGCCGGCAGGGAGCGTGCGCATGAGCGCTGCGAACAGCGGGTGACCCTCGGGCAGCAGGTGGGTGGTCACGATGTAGGTGGTGCCCCACACGGCGGGTGCTAACGCGGTGAGCAGTGTCCAGCCGGCCCGGTGGCCGGATGCGGCGGGGACGTGTGACGGGCCGATGCTCGGGGCGGCCCCTGCGGTGGTGGTTGGTGTCGCGTCTGGCGCGGTGGTAGTGGTCATGAACCCATCGTGCGGCGCGCACCAACGATGAGTCCAACGCATTGTCGACATACAACCAATGAACTGTCATCATGAATGCGTGGAGTTTCAACAGATGCGATACGCAATCGCCGTGGCGGAAGAGCGAAACTTCACGCGCGCCGCTCAACGCTGCCACGTCGTCCAGTCGGCGCTCAGTCACCAAATCAAAGCACTCGAACGCGAACTGGGTACGCCACTGTTTGCTCGAACCTCTCGCCGCGTCGAAGTGACCGATGCCGGCGCAGCCTTCGTAGCATCGGCCCGGGAGTCGCTCGCTGCCGCCGAACGTGCGGCCGCGGACGCCGTCGCTACCACGGGGGAGGTGCGCGGCACGCTGTCGGTCGGCGTCATTCCGACGGTGACCATGATCGACTTGGCGGCAGTTTTGGGACATTTCCACCGATCTCACCCCGGGGTCCGGATTCATATGCGCGGTGGTGGCAGCGACCAGTTCATCGCAGCGCTCGCGACGGGCGACCTCGACGTCGCCGTGCTGGGCCTGCGCGAAGACCGCGTGGCCCGTGCTGGGGTTGCCACTCGACTGTTGTCAGCTGAGCGGCTTGTCGCTGTGGTGCCGGACACTCATGCGCTCGCGACGCACCCGGAAGTGTCTCTTCGGGACCTCGCGGAAGAGGTGTTTGTTGACTTTCCTGACGGTACTCCCGGCCGTGCTCAGTCCGACCTCGCCTTCGCGCAAGCTGGCCTTCACCGGGATGTGGCATTCGAGGCAATCTCGAGCGCGTTCATGCTTGACCTCGTCGCCCATGGGCTCGTCGTGTCGCTGCTCCCGCGGGCAGCAGTCGAGCCGCGCGACGGCATCGCGGTGGTGCCGGTGACAGACGGTCCTACTCGGCATGAGTTTCTTGCCTGGAGTGCTCTCAATCCGTCGCCAGCGGCGAGGGCCTTTATTGATGTGGCATCGGAATAATCCTGCGCTTGGCCCCCGGGCTCCTGCTTGGCCCCCGGGCTCCTGCTTGGCCCCCGGGCTCCTGCTTGGCTCCCTGGCGGTGCGTCAGTGCCCACTCGCGCATCTCTTGGGCACTCAGGTACCGCTGGGGCGCGTTAGCCGAAGATGAACCCGGCCGCGCCTGCGACTGCGGAGATGCCTGCGAGAACGTACGCGATGGTGATGAGCCTGCGGTGCACCGTGTAGAACTTCGTGCGGTTCCCTTCGGCATCCGTGGAGCGTTCGTCGGCGGCGATGCGTTTCATGAACGGCGGCCACACGATGAAGGAGAACGCAGCGTTGGTCAGCAGCAGGATGGAGAGCACGATAGTCACCTGGGCACTGTAGCCCCCGCTCGTCCCGCGTTCCAAAGCGCCCGTGACGCATCGATGCGTCGCCGTGGTGTCACGTTGGTGGCATAATGATGTCATGGAACTTGAGCACTATGTCGAAGACTTGCAGCGCCAGCTCGTGGCAGCATCTGCCGCTGGCACCGAAGAGACCCAGCAAACAGCTGAGCGCCTCGCTACCGCACTCGAATCTGCAACGCGGATGGTCATTCTGGAGGCGCTATCGGAAGCCGCTGGAGAGATCTCCCATGCAATCGCACCCGGTGCAGTCGACGTGCGCGTGCGTGGGCGAGGGGTCGACTTCGTTGTGACGGGAGCCCTGAGCGAAGCCGACGTGACCGGCTCGGCAAGCGACACCGCGACTCCTGAGGAGGCCGCGGCGCATGCGGCCACTGTCGGCGCGGAGCCGGAGGCCGTGGAGGAGGAGGTGTCGAGCCGCACCACGCTAAGGCTTCCCGATGCGCTCAAGCAGCGTGCCGAGGCCTCCGCCGCAGCCGAGGGCATCTCACTCAACGCCTGGATTGTGCGCGCGGTGCAAGGGGCTGTGACGCCTGCACCGCAGTCGCGGCGGGGAATGGCATCGGCTCGTTACACGGGGTGGGTCCGATGACCTCCACGCCGATCGCCGAGGTTCGTGTTGACATTCCTGCGGGCAGGATTGAGGTTGTCGGCATGCCGGGGCGGGAAGATGTTGCTGTCGTGGTGAATCCCGCGAATCGCTCCCGTAGTGGGGATCGGGAGGCAGCCGAGAATGCGCGCATCGAACGTGTGGGTGATGCCCTAGTGGTGACGGTGCCATCCCGTACCTCAATCTTTGGGCGACCGGATGCCGTCGATGTGGTGGTTGAGGGTCCCGAGACACTGAGGGTTGATGCGGCGACGAAGTACGGCGACATCTACGTCCTTGGCACAGTGGCGAGCGCCCGCACGTCGACCTCGCACGGTGCGGTCAACATCAATGCTGTGGGTGACCTGGAAGTTGATGGTGGCAACGGAGCTGTGCGCATTGGCGACGTGGCGGGTGACGGATCGGTCGCCCTGACCAATGGCTCCGTTCACGTGGAATCGGTGCGCGGCACGCTCGACGTGCGAGGCTCCAACGGTTCTATTCGCGTGGATCGTGCGACGGGGCCTGCGCGTTTGGCGACCACGAATGGTGCCATCAAGGTGGGTGCCGTCGCCGGCGGGGTCGAGGCTCGCACGACCAACGGATCTATTCGCGTCCGTGACCTGAGTGGTGGCGTGAGCCGCTGTGTGTCCTCGATGGGTTCGGTGACAGTAGGGGTGCGCTCGGGGGTCCCTTTGTGGCTCGATGCAGCCTCAGACCATGGTGCAGTGCGCACTGATCTTGACGTTGACGGTGGGCCGCTGGACGGCGAGGCGCCTGTTGAGCTTCATGTCCACACGGGCTATGGGGCGGTGAAGGTTCAGCGCGCGTAGCGCGCGATGCGTCGTTCTTGCATGCGGCCGATGCTCGGGTTGGCTTAGTCGTCGTCCTCGGCTTGGCGAGCACGGTAGGCCTGGACGGCGGCGCGGTTGGTGCAGGTTGTTGAGCAGTACTTGCGGGAACGGTTGCGCGAGAGGTCGAAGACCACTCCGTCGCAATCTTCCATTTCGCAGCGGTCGAATCGGCTCATCTCGTCGGCGCGGATGACGTCGATCATGCCCATGGCGGCTTCAACGAGGATGCGCTCTGCGAGTGGGCGGTCGTCGGTGGTGGCGTGAATGTGCCAGTCAACGTCGCCGTGTCGGACGACTTGGGGGAGTGCGTGGTTTTCGGCGAGTGCGGCATTGACGAGTGGTGCGGCTCCCTCGCGCGTTGCTTTGAACATCGCGCGGAGGCGGCTGCGGATCGCGCGCACTTCTTCGAGGTCTTTGTGTGTGGGTCGCGCGCCCGTGTAGTTCCACTCGTCGTAGAAGGTTTCGAGTTGCTCGAATGTCGTGAGCGTATCGGGTTCGAGCTCTGAGTTGGCCAGCCACACACCTGTCTCGAGCGCGAGGGCGGTGTCATCGGCAAAAACCATGTTGACACATTACCAAACGGGAATTACTGTCATGAGTCATGACGGCTTTGACTCATGACATCCGTGGCTCGCGCCTCGCCTCGGGGCTCGGCTTTGCCTTGCTCTCGGCGGCGACGTTCGGCGTCGCAGGAAGTCTTGGTCGAGGCATGATGGACATGGGCTGGACCGCAGGTTCAGCAACCCTTGTCCGCGTCGCGATTGCGGCGGCGGTGCTGACCCTCCCCGGCATCGTCGCGCTTCGCGGCCGGTGGTATCTGGTGCGTCGTGGCATCGGCCCTATCGTGGCCTACGGCCTCTTTGCCGTCGCTGGCGCCCAGCTGTGTTACTTCTTCGCCGTCCAGCACCTGGACGTGTCCGTTGCCCTCCTCATCGAATACCTGGCGCCGATCGCAGTGGTGTTGTGGATGTGGTTGCGGCATGGGAATCGACCTACGCGCCTTACTCTCGCGGGCGCGGGGGTCGCCTTTGGCGGTCTCGTCCTGCTACTGGACGTGGTGGGCGGTGGAGAAGTCAGCATTGTGGGCATCGGCTGGGCGTTGTGCGCCATGATTGGGCTCTCGGTGTACTTCGTGATCTCCGGAGACGAGTCGAACGGCCTCCCGCCGCTGACGCTTGCCGCCGGTGCACTGATCGTTGGCCTCGTCGTCTTGACCCTTGCCGCAGTGACCGGACTCTTGCCCATGTCGTTCGCCACCGGGACCGCACACTTTGCGCCAGGGGACGTGCCCTGGTGGGTTGTCGTGCTGCTCTTGGGTGTCGTCACGGCGGCGGTGGCATACGTTTCGGGCATCGCTGCGACGCGGCGGCTCGGTGCGCGGTTGGGTTCGTTCGTAGCCCTCACTGAGGTCATGGCCGCTGCGCTATTCGCCTGGTTCCTGCTGGGGCAGGCGCCTGGGGGCATCCAGATCGCTGGCGCCGCGCTTGTGTTGGCGGGCGTTATCATCGTGAAGTTGGGGGAGCGACGGCTCGAGCCGCTGTCCGTACCGGAAGCAATTCCCGCCGATGACGTCGTGGCGGACCGCGGGTTGGTTGCAGAGGTGCCCACACTGGACGCCCCGACATCTGCTGGAATGCCCGTTCCGGTGGCGATGTTGCCGGAGGATCCGCACGCCGCGACTCGCTAATCGTGTCAGTCTTTGGAGTCGAAACGATTTGCCGACCTAGATTGACCGCAACAGCTCTCATGACGGAAAACCGCACCACGACGCAGTGGTGTGAAGGGCGAGGGGCACTACGTCTCTAGCCTTGCTACGATGTGCCGCGCCGCACCAACGCAGCGCGGTCGAGAGGGTCGGCGATGGCAGCGACGTCCGAGGTACCAGGCGGTCCTTGGCATGCCCGCAACCCCCATGACGCGGTATCGGACCTCCCACCCGCACGCCAGGCAGAAGTTGAACACGCACTGGCTCTGGTAGATCAAGGCTCGGGAGTCATCTTGTGGACCGGCGAGCACGGCATGGGGCGGTCCACCCTCCTCGACGTGATTGCCGCCACGTTGAGTGCAACCGCGTCACACCAGAGCCCGATTGCGATTCGCGTGGCACCTGAACGGCTCGACAGCGAGCGCTCGCGGGATGCGTTTCTCGCTGCCGTCCTGAGCCAGGTGGAACAGCAACGTACTCACGCAGAGATTGAACTGCCCACGGAGCGCGGACTTGAGGCCGCTATCGCAAGCCAGATCCGCAAAGTTGCTGGCGCGCGCTCCCTCGTCCTGATGATCGACGATGCAGACGAACTGTCGCCTGAAGCGCTCGATTCGCTCCTGCAACTGTTGGGACACGGCGGATCCACCACGGTGGTACTCGCAACCGCAATGATCTCTCCCTTCGGTGAGCGGCCCCCTCACGATGTCTCTGTGCGCGAACTGCCGGGCGTCGGGGCGGAAGGCGCGCTGCGTGTGTTGGCCGAGGCCGGGAGTGAACCCGTCGCGCCCCATGTCGCGCGAGCGCTGGCGGTGAGGCTTGAGGGAAACCCTGGCTGCATCGTCCACACCGCACGCCGCCTCAGTCCTCACCACCTGGCGGGGACATCGCTGTTGCCCGACCCGTTGCCATTGGTCCCTGCCGTCAAGACGGCGCTCGCCTCCAAGGTCGAGGACCTCTCTGACCGTGACCGAGCCGCCCTTCTCATCGCCTCCGTGGCCGTTGTTGACCGCATCGACACCCTGACGGCCGCGACAGGGGAGGACGTCAGCTACTTCGTCTCCGGGTCGGTGGCGCCACACTTTCACCTCCTTTCCGGAGGCTTCGCGCTCGCCGACGCGCGCATGAAGTCCTTCATCCACGGCGAGGCAAGCCTGGCCGAGCGCACTGCGGCGCACGAGGCGCTGGCCCTAGCACACGCACAGGCGGGCGAGCACGAGTTCGCGTCATGGCACACCGCGTTGGCGCGCATCGCCGGAGAGCCAAGCGTCGTGCCAGACCTGCTTTCGCTCGCCATGCGGCACCTGCGCAGGGGCGACACGGCTTGGGCTCAGACGGTCGCCCGTGAAGCCGTGGGCCATGCTTCAGGGGCCCAGAGACTGCGTGCCTGTGAACTCTCGGGTGTGGCCGCGATCCTCAGCGGGTTCACCCACGATGCGGCACATTGGCTGCCGTATGCGGCGAGGTCGGGCGATCTTGGCGCACGGGCACGCACGCTCCTGGCCACAGTCCTGACGCTGACCATGACGGATGGCCGTGTACCGGACGATGTCGTCGAACGGACTCGCGCTGAGGCGGCGGCGCTCGACGATGCGCCCGACGGTGAACAGATCCGGGCCGATGTTGCACGGGGCTTGTCGTCGGCTGCGTGCCTCCATATGGAGCGCGGAGCGGCGTCGGCGGCGTGGCGCCACCTCGACGAGGCCCAAGAGCTGGTGGGCGGCGGGCGTTCTGGTGATAGGGACGGGACCCGCCTAGCGCGCGCCTGGCTCGCGATCTATGCGGGGGAGAACAACGGCGACATTGATCTGCCGGTGAAGTCGGCCGTGGCAGATGATGACGCGCTGGGCGCCGTCGCGCGAGGCGTGGCCCTCATGCATGCCGACGATTCAGATGCTGCCGCGCGCCTCCTGGCGAGTGCGGTTGCCGAGCTGTCCCCAGCGCATCAGGGGGATCAGTGGTTCTCTGGAGCGCAGCGTGCAGCATCGCCCATCGCGATCGCTCACGTGCGGGTCGTGCAGGCGTTGGTCGAATTCCGGTCTGGCGATATCGCTCGTGCGGCGACCACGTTGCGCGAGGCAGCGGAGACTCTTCCTGTCGGCATGGTGCTCGCAGGTTTGGGTGTCACCTTGAGCCGGCGTATCGACATCGTCCGTGATGGCACTGTGGGCGTGCTGAGTGAGGCGCTCGCGGCCACGTCTCCCTGCGCGGCGACCACTCAGGCGCGATTGGGTCTGCTGGTTGACCGAGCCATGGAAGCGTCCTTCGACATGGATTATGTGCAGGCTGCGACACTCCTCGAGGTTGCGGCTGAACGCGAACTCCGAGAGTCGCAGATTGGGATCGCCGTTCCAGGTCTTGACATCGTGGAGTCGTGGGCGATGGCAGGCAGGGGCCATGAGGCGCACCGGGCGTTGATGCGGTTGCGCTCACGCATCGGGACGATGTCGCCATTGACGCGTTCGGTCACGCTGACGCGGGCGGAGCTAGCGATTGCCACGGTGGACGACATTGAGGACCGTGTTGACAACGCGCACCGAGCCGCACGTGATTTGACGAGCGCCTATGACCGTGGCCGGACAGAGTTGAGTATTGGTCGTGCGTTGGTGCGGTTGGGTCGCGGCGACCAGGCTTTGTCATTCCTCATGTCTGCTCAGGACTTCTTTGACGAGGCAGGGGCCGATGCTTGGGTCACCCTGGTGCGCGAGGAAGCGCGTGTTCTGGCAAATCACACCTCGGTTCCCGAAGGGATGTTGCAAGGCGACGGGCACTCGGGTGCTTCGGGCCGCGCAGCGCCGCACCACGATGGCGGCCCCGCTGGTTCGGCTTCTGGTTCTGGGGACGGGTGGGACGCCGACCTCACCGAGCGCGAACGTCAGGTCGCGAAGCTGGTGGCGCAAGGGTACGCGAACCGCGATGTCGCCGAGCGCCTCTACGTGAGTGTGCGCACTGTCGAGGTCCACCTGGGGCGCGTGTACCGCAAGCTCGGCCTGCGCAGTCGTGTTGAGTTGGCAGTGCTGGCTCACCGCTTCACCGAGCACCGCTAAGCCGTCCCAAGGCCAGGTACCTCTCTGTACTACCTACGGGTACTTACGTACGTAGAGCATGCGTAGTGGGGGCAGAAGTGTGTGGGGAATGCTCATTCCGCTGAGGTGAATTTTTCCTTACCGTAAGGCGACGGTTCCCCTACGTCCGCCTGCAGGTGCGGACAGGAAGAGAGGCAGCAAAGATGCTTCCCACCTTCACACGAGCGCGCAGAGGAGTAGCTGCTACGGCGGCGACTGCCCTGCTTGGCGCTTCGCTCACGGCTGTTGCGGTGACCGCGACAGCTACGGGCGCAAATGCGGCGGAGTGTGCGCCGGAATGGTCCGCAGGGACCACCTACACGGGCGGTGACACCGCTTCCCTGAACGGTGTCAACTACTCCGCCAAGTGGTGGACGCTCAACGAGCAGCCTGGGTCAACCCAGTGGGGCCCTTGGGCATCACAGGGCGAGTGTGGGCCTACGACGGATCCCACCACCGATCCCACCACCGATCCCACGACGGACCCGACCACGGATCCCACCACGGATCCCACCACGGACCCGACCACAGACCCCACGACCGACCCGACTACGGATCCCACCACGGATCCCACGACGGACCCGACCACGGATCCCACGACGGATCCGACGACTGACCCGCAGCCGTCGTACCCCGATGAGGTGTGCCGTCCCGATGGAATGGCACAGACCCCGGGCGTTGAAACTCCTTACTGCGACATCTACGACGAGAACGGTGTGGAACTCCTTCCCAACGGGCTCGACCGTCGCGTGATCGGTTACTTCACCTCATGGCGCACCGGCAAGAACGATCAGCCGCAGTACCTTGCCAGCGACATCCCATGGGACTCCGTCACTCACCTGAACTACGCCTTTGCGCACATCGGTGATGACTGGAAGGTGTCAGTCAACGAGGACGTCGCAGGTAACGCCGCGACAGACATGACGTGGGACGGCACCCCGGGCGCAGAGATGGACCCCGCTCTCCCGTACACCGGTCACTTCAACCTGTTGAACACCTACAAGGCTGCCAACCCTGGCGTGAAGATTCTTCCCGCAGTCGGTGGCTGGGCTGAGACTGGCGGCTACTTCGACGGCAATGGCGACCGCGTCGCCAACGGCGGCTTCTACTCGATGACCGAGACCGCTGAGCGTCGCGAAATCTTCGCCAACTCGGTTGTTGACTTCATCCGTGAGTACGGTTTCGACGGCATCGACATCGACTACGAATACCCCACGTCGAACGTCGGTGCAGGAAACCCTGACGACTTCCACATCGCCGAGGGCAAGCGAGGTGAGCTCTTCGCCGACTTTGAGGAGCTCATGAAGCTCCTGCGCGAAAAGCTGGACCAGGCTGGTGCCGAGGACGGCGAGTACTACATGCTCACCGCTGCAGTTCCCTCATCAGGATGGCTGCTGCGCGGTATGGAAGCGTTCCAGATCACCGAATACGTGGACTACCTGAACCTCATGACCTACGACCTCCACGGCGCGTGGAACAAGTACGTCGGTGGCAACGGCCCACTTTACGACGACGGCAAGGACCCTGAACTGGCAGCTGCCGGCATCTACGGTGCCTACGACAACATCGGCTACCTCAACGCCGACTGGGCAGCGCACTACTTCCGCGGCGCCATGCAGGCCGGACGCATCAACCTCGGTGTGCCCTTCTACACTCGTGGCTTCGAGGACGTCAAGGGTGGAGTCAACGGCATGGGTGGAACTGCAACCCCGCCTGCTGGCTTCAACTGCCCCCCAGGGACCAACAACGCCTGTGGCTACGGTGGTGAAGGAATCAACAACCTGTGGTTCGACTCCGACCCCCAGGGCAACGCAATCCCTGCAGGTGTCAACCCCATCTGGCACATGCTGAACCTCGAAGACGGGGTCCGCGGCGACTACGTTGACTCCTACGGAGTGAGCGAAGCCATCGAGGGCGAGTACGTCCGCTACTTCGACAACGTGTCCAAGGCCGAGTGGTGGTGGAATGACACCACCAAGACCTTCCTCTCGGGAGACTCGAACGAGGCCATCACGGCCAAGGCTGACTACGTCAACGACACCGGTCTCGGCGGCCTCATGATCTGGGAACTCGCAGGTGACTACGAGTACAACCAGACCAAGGGCCAGTACGAGATGGGATCGACCTTGGTGGACCTCATGGCCGGCAAGTTCCAGAGCTCTGGTGCTTACGGATCCACCAAGGCCAACGCTGATCGTCCAATGCCCACACAGGCACTGGATGTCTCGATCGACTACACCGAGTTCGCGATGGGTGACAACAACTACCCGATCGCGCCCAAGGTGGTCTTCACCAACAACGGCACCACCGACATCCCCGCAGGGGCAACGGTGTCCTTCCAGTACGCCACCTCTGACCTTGGTGACATGAGTGACTGGTCCGGTTTCGGCACCACCACAGTCAACGAGGGTCACACCGGAGACAACATCGGTGGGCTCAACGGTGACTTCCACACCGCAGAGTTCTCCGTTCCCATGGGCGGCATCCCCGCCGGCGGTGAGATCGTGAACAACCTGAAGTGGACGCTCCCGATCGCTCAGTTCTCCAACGTCATCATCACTATCGACGGTGTGGACTACGCCACCACCTACGACCACCCGCGTGGTGTCGAGGTTGTGGAAGCCGGCACCGGAACCGGTGGCGGTGACAACGGCGGCGGCAATAACGGCGGTGGCAACGGTGGCGGAGACGGCACCTGCTCCGCAGCTGCCTGGGACTCGGCCACTGTCTACAACGGTGGTGCTCGCGTGAGCCACAACGGCTACGAGTGGACCGCTAACTACTGGACGCAGGGTAACGAGCCCAGCTCAGCCAACACCTGGGGCCCCTGGACCAGCGCTGGCGCCTGCTAACAACACACGTGCGGTGGCGGGCCTTGAAGCCCTTGGCCCGCCACTGCATCCCACACTTCCGAGCGACACACTCGGACGCGGCGCACCGAGGCCCCTCAGCCCTCAGCGCCAACACCAGTGATCAGCGGTCAGGAGAACCCTTGGCCGGATCGCTGGACATCTCGAAGCACACACGAGAACAAAGGACACAGAAAACATGACCTCATCGACGAGGACGAACCGCAAAGGCGCTCTGACGCGCTTTGGTGCCGTCGTCGCGTCGCTTGCGCTGGTCGGCACTGCAGCCGTCGCAGCTTCTGCAAGCGCCACGACAGTCGACACCCGGGCGGCAGTCGCCACCAATGCGGTATCGACGCCAGACGGCGATAGCAGCATCAACGGATACCGCAACGTCGGCTACTTCGCCCAGTGGGGCGTCTACGGCCGCGACTTCAAGCTTCACCAACTCGACAAGTCGGGTGCCGCCGCGGACCTGACGCACTTGAACTACGCATTCGGAAACATCCACCACCAGACCCTTGAGTGCTTTATTGCCAACAAGGCTCAGGGCACTGGGCCTAACGGTTCCGACGGTGCCGGCGATGCCTGGGCTGACTTCGGTATGGGTTACACTCCCGCCAACTCGGTGGCCGGTGTCGCCGACTCGTGGGACCAGCCTCTCGCGGGTAACTTCAACCAGATCAAGCAGTTGAAGGCGAAGCACCCCCACCTCAAGGCGATGATTTCGCTGGGCGGATGGACCTGGTCCAAGAACTTCTCCAAGGCCGCCGCGACGGACGCTTCGCGCAAGAAGTTCGTGTCGTCATGCATCGACCTCTACATCAAGGGCAACCTGCCCACGATTGACGGCAAGGGTGGCCCGGGCGCTGCTGCGGGTGTCTTCGACGGCATCGACATCGACTGGGAGTGGCCAGGCAGCAACGCTGGGCTTGAAGGCAACCACGTCGACGAGGCAAACGACAAGGAGAACTTCCGTCTCCTCCTCGAGGAGTTCCGCACGCAGCTTGACGCCTACGGTGCACAGACGGGCAAGAACTACCTGCTGTCTGCGTTCCTGCCCGCAAGCCCCGCAGTCATCGAGGCCGGTGGTTGGAACGACCCACGCATTTTCCAGTCGCTCGACTTCGGAAACGTGCAGGGTTATGACCTGCACGGCGCTTGGGACCCGGCACTGACCGGTCACCAGATCAACCTGTACGACGACCCCAATGACACTCGTGCGGCTGACCGCCAGTTCTCGGTGGACAAGGCTGTGCGCACCTACATCAACAACGGTGTTGCTCCCGAACAGCTCGGACTTGGTATGGCCATGTACGGCCGTGGCTGGAAGGGTGTTGCCGATGAGCAGCCCTGGAACGCTGCGAACGGTGGCGGAAACGGTACATGGGAAGCCGGTATCGAGGACTACTACAAGCTGAAGAACGCCGGCACCTCGTACTACGACGCTGATGTAGTCGCCTCCTGGCGCTATGACGGCAACCAGTGGTGGTCGCTTGATGACGACAAGACCATCCCGGCTAAGGCGGACTACATCCGCGAGAAGGGCCTCGGTGGAGGCATGTGGTGGGAGCTGGATGGCGACCGCAACGGTGAACTCACCAAGATCCTGATGGATGACCTTGAGGCTGGCGTAGCTGGACCCATCGAAGGTGGCCCAGTTGTCACTCCGACCCCGACCGTCGACCCGACGACGGACCCCACGACGGACCCCACCACGGATCCGACGCCAACGACGACTCCCACCGTTGACCCCACCGACCCCGCGTGCGCCGCACCGTGGAACGCCACGACGTCCTACCCGGGAGGCAGCCAGGTGGCTCACAACGGTGAGACCTGGGAGAACAAGTGGTGGTCGCAGGGCGAGGAGCCCGGTGCTTCGCAGTGGGGCCCCTGGGTCTCCAAGGGAGCGTGCGGTTCGACGACGGACCCGACCACGGATCCCACCACCGATCCCACGACGGACCCGACCACGGATCCCACCACGGATCCGACGACCGACCCGACCACTGACCCCGGCACTTGTGAAGCCGCTTGGGCTGCTGGCACGACCTACGTGGGCGGCGACATCGTCTCGCACCAGGGCCGTAACTACAGCGCAAACTGGTGGACGCTTGGCGACACGCCTGGCGCCTCCCAGTGGGGTCCATGGAAGGACCTCGGCGCTTGCTAAATCGCATTGCCGTGCGGACGCTCCCCGTCGCCCTCGCTGTGAGTTTTCTCGCAGCGGGGTGCACGGGGAGCGCCCCCGCACCGGGGGATTCAGTAGAACCAACAGGCGACGCGGAGGCTCAGGTCTCCGAAGCGGCCACGCTGATGCCTGTGGGTCCCCTCGAGATGGACGCAGCCGAGTTCTGGTCACCGGGCACCACTGAAGGTGACGTGACGACGGTGACGGCAGGTGGCTGCCAGGACGATGCGCCGTGCCCAGGGTTCGCAGTGATCACAGGGGAGACGGCCAGCGGCATCAATCCGGCCGAGCCGTACTTCGATGATGGCGTGGCGTGCCCTGTCCCGGGTACTACCGGATCGGGTGGAAAGCTCCTCAGCGAGCATCCGTCCACGGTCGCTGGCCAAGAGGGCACGATGTACATGTTTGAGGTGACGTGCTCTGACGAAGATGGAGTTGAACAGGTCACTGTGCCTCAGAACCAATGGACTCTGGACACCGCCGACGGCACCATTGTCATCGTGGACCGGTGGTCCTTCGAAGGACTCCTGACCAAGGTGTCTGAAGCAACGTTGACGGCGGAAGACGCGTAACTTCTCTTCCCCCGTCCTGCAGGGCCGATGCGTTGATGGCAGACGCATCGGCCCTGCAGTCGTCTGTGGACGGCTAGCGGCGCAGTCGCGCCTCGAGTTCGCGGTGCTGCCCCCATACCTCCGTGGGTACCGCGTCGCCGTAGCCGGCGAGGAAGCCCTCAGTGTCCGCGACCTCCGCAGCAAGGGGCTCAGAGTGGAGTGCGAACAACTGCGACCACTGCTCGGGCGCCACGCCCGCGGCCTCATAGTCGATGCTGCCCTCGGACGGCAGCAGGCCCACGGGGGAGTCCGTCGCATCGACGTTGCCTGCAACACGATCAAGGATCCATTCGAGGACCCGGGCGTTTTCGCTGAAGCCGGGCCACAAGAACGAGCCGTCATCACCCTTGCGGAACCAATTCACCTGGAAGATAGCCGGTGCTGACCCCTGCTCCGCCAGACGCTCGCCCACATCGAGCCAGTGCTGCCAGTGGTCTGCCATATGGGTGCCAGAGAACGGCAACATCGCAAACGGATCGCGCCTGAGTTCTCCTACAGTGCCCTCAGCCGCAGCCGTGCGTTCCGACGCCAGGGTGGCTCCCATGTAGACGCCGTGCTCCCAGCTCCGTGCTTGGGCAACGAGTGGGACGTTGGTGGCGCGGCGGCCTCCAAAGATGATGGCGTCGATGGGTACGCCGGCTGGATCATCCCAGGTGTCGGCGATGGTCGGGCATTGGTCCGCGGAGACGGTGAAGCGAGAGTTGGGGTGTGCGGCAGGGGTGGGGGAGTCTGGGGTCCAGTCATTGCCTTGCCAGTCTGTGAGGTGCGAGGGAGTGTCAGGAGTCAGCCCTTCCCACCACACGTCACCGTCATCTGTCAGGGCGACATTGGTGAAGATGACGTCACGCTCCAGCATGTCGACTGCGACGGGGTTCGTGTCGGCTCCAGTGCCAGGTGCGACGCCAAAGAACCCCGCTTCGGGGTTGATCGCTCGCAGTTCGCCGTTGGCTCCGGGGGCGAGCCAGGCGATGTCATCGCCGATGGTTTCGACGTCCCAACCGGCGATGGATGGCTTGAGCATGGCGAAGTTGGTTTTGCCGCACGCGCTGGGAAACGCGGCTGCGACGTGAAACACACGGCCTTGCGGGTTGGTCACTTTCAGCAGCAGCATGTGTGCCGCAATCCATCCCTCGTCCTTGCCGATGGCTGAGGCGATCCGCAGTGCGAATGCCTTCTTCGCGAGGATCGCGTTGCCGCCGTATGCCGATCCGTACGACCAGATCTCCCGGTCCTCTGGATAGTGAACGATGTATTTGGTGTCGGAGCAAGGCCAGGCCACATCAGCATCGTCCGGACCCAACGGTGCCCCCACGGAATGTACGGCAGGCACCCACGGGGTCGTCGGAGCGATCTGGCGCAGGGCATCGGCACCCATTCTGGTCATCGTTCCTGTGCTGACGACCACGTACGGCGAATCAGTGACTTGGACTCCGACTCGAGCCAACGGGCTCCCTACCGGCCCCATTGAGAATGGCACCACATACATCGTGCGTCCACGCATGGCACCGTGGAACAGACCGTCGAGCGTGGCCCGCATTTCTTCGGGGTCGGCCCAGTTGTTCGTTGGTCCCGCATCGGCCTCGTCGCGTGAGCAGATGAATGTACGTGACTCCACGCGTGCGACATCGTCTGGACGAGACCGGGCAAGGTATGAGTTGGGGCGTTTCTCTTCGTTGAGGGGGAGCAGCGTCCCGCGAGCCACCATCGTGTCGATGAGGCGCTCGCGTTCGGCGGCGGAGCCGTCGCACCAGTAGACCGCGTCCGGTTCCGTCAGCGCGGCGATGCGCTCGACCCACGCCACCACGCGAGCGTCGGCATAGGCGGGGCAATCGTGGCGGATGGCGGTGGCGGTCACAGTCATGGCGGCTCCTCGTCGAGATGAAAACTGCGTGTACTTTGACGTTAGACACACGGGTGGGGGGTTCGGGGAGGGCCGATGCCGTGAATTTTGGGCGTTTTTGACGTAACGTGAAAACCATGGCGGAGTTAGACGTACTGGGGCGTCGCGTGAGGCACTTCCGCACGCGTGCAGGGCTGACGTTGGATCAACTCGGGAACGCATGCGATGTGGCGCCGAGTGTGCTGTCGCTCATCGAGAACGGCAAACGGGAGCCCCGGCTCTCGCTCTTGGGCAAGATCGCGGAGGCGGTCGACGTGAGCGTGTCCGATCTTCTGCGAGACGATGCTCCGACAGGCCGCGATGCCCTCGAACTTGAACTTGAGCATGCACAGCGTTCACCGTCATACCGAGAGTTGGGGCTGCCCGCACTTCGTCCCACACGGTCGATGACGGATGAGACGCTACGGACTCTCGTCGGTCTGCATCGAGAGCTCGACCGGCGTGCACGGCAAGCGATCGCAACCCCGGAATTGGCGCGGCGGGAAAACACTGACCTCCGTGCGCACATGCGTTCCATCAACAACTACCTGCCAGACATCGAGGTGTTGGCCGATGAGGCTGTGGCTGCCGTGGGTCACAGTGGGGGAGCACTGACTCACCGCACCGTGGCTGAGATGGCCGAGCGTGTGGGCTTAACCATTGTCCATACCGACGATTTGCCGCATTCAGCGAGGGCTGTCGTTGACGTGGAACACGGGAGGATTTACATCCCGCCAGCGTCCATCCCGGGTGGGCATGGGCTCCGATCGTTGGCGCTTCAGGCGGTGGCGCAGACGCTTCTGGAACACGGCGAACCTGCCGACTACGGCGATTTCCTTCGGCAACGCCTCGAGGCGAGCTATTACGCGGCGGCGTGTTTAATGCCGCGTTCGACGGCCGTGCCATTTTTGGAGCAGGCCAAGCGTGATCGCGCTATTGCGATCGATGATTTCCGTGACGTGTACGGCGTCACGCATGAGGCGGCAGCGCTCCGGTTTACGAATCTGTCCACACAGCACCTGGGTATTCGGTTGCACTATGTGCGGGTGGCCGGGGACGGCACCGTGTCGGGTGCGTATGAGAACGACAATCTGCCGCTTCCGCTCGATGCCACGGGGTCAACGGAAGGTGAGGTGGTGTGTCGATACTGGAGCGCCCGCAAGGCCTTCGCGCAGGCGACGCGAACCACCGAGCACTACCAGTACACGGACACCCCTGCGGGCACGTTCTTTGAAGCGACTCAGACCGGCATCGGCTCTGACGAATACTCGATCACGGTGGGCGTTCCTTACGCGGAGTCCAAGTGGTTCCGTGGGCGTGAGTCGCCGGCGCATGAAGTGTCACGATGCCCTGATGTGACGTGTTGCCGTAGGCCCGAGGATGGCTTGGCGGAGCGGTGGCATGGGCGCTCATGGGCGTCGCCGCGGGTGCGGCCGTACTTGTTTGCGCCGCTCCCTCACGGAACCTACCCCGGTGTGGATGATCGTGAGCTCCACGAGTTTCTGGAGTCCCACGCCTCCGACCCACCCCCGTCAAATGGCTCCATTTGACTGTTTTAACGGCTCATAACGACCAGAAAGTGCCACTTCACGAGAGACTGGCGCGCGGTCCGTCGATACTGTGACGGCATGTATGTCCCACACTTCAACGAGATGCCGCCTGCAGACGTACGAGACTTCGTCGCGAGCATCGGCTCGGCACAGATGGTGACGGTGGACGATGCCGGAGAGCTGCATGCGACGCAACTCCCGATCGTGTGGCGCGACGACACCGTCGAGGCCCATCTGGCATTAAAGAATCCGCACGTGGATGCGATCGGGGACGGACAGCAAGTGTTGCTCATCGTGACAGGGCCGCAAGCGTACGTGACTCCCTCCTGGTACCAGGGGAAGGCAGAACACGGCAGGGTCGTGCCAACCTGGAACTACTCGACAGTGCAGATCCGCGGAACCGTCACGCTTCGACGCGACCCCGCATGGTTGCGTGGAGCGGTTGCGCGGCTGACGGACACCCATGAATCCGCGGAGTCAGTTCCCTGGAGTCTTGACGATGCTCCGGGTCGTTTCATCGAGGGGCAACTTCACGGCATCGTCGGGGTCGATATCGCTGTCTCACGCGTCGTTGCGAAGGATAAGTTGAGCCAGAACCGGGCCGATGCTGACCGCAAGGCGGTCGCGGAAGGCATGAGTGGGCGAGGTGGAGAGTCTGTGGAGGTCGCGGCCCGTATGCGACGAGATTTCGCGTGAGGATGCACGCGGCCTCTCGCCAAATGGCTCCATTTGACTGCTATGAGGGCTCATAACGACGAAATGTGGCCATCTCACGAGGATTCGCGAAGAGATGTGGAGCAGCGCGGGGTGTGGGGGAGGCGAGACTAAACGAGAGCAATACCCGCAATGATCAACACCGCGGCGCTCGCGAGAAGAGCGACCCCCACAAAATCCCAGTGCCGGACGCGCGACGGCGCATCTGCCCACGCCTGCTCGTCCTGTGCCCGATGAGGCCCTTCGAGCCATGCTGACTCGCCGCCGCGCACCATGGCCACGAGGTCGGCTGACTTGTGTTCGTGTGGGGCTTTGCGCCGATCACGTCGATTGGGGTCAGGTGCCGCAAATGCGCCCACCTTCTTGCCGTCATCGGTGACGAGTTCCAGACCCCACTGCGTCTCCACATCGGCCAGGCGAGCAAAGGGCACCTCAACCACCTGAGTGATGTTGTGGACGATGACTGAGTGATCGTCCACTTCGACCTTGGGACGAAGAAAACACGCCACGGCAATCAGCGCTATCGCTGCCCCGAGCGTGATCGGAACGAAGGCGACGGGGAACCCCTCAACGAGTGTGCCGAGCACTGCGATGAGCACGCCGGCGGCAATGCCGATCCAGCCCCACATGGGTGCACTGGGGGAGCGGTAGGAACGCATGAGAGCATCGTGCCACGGATGTGCGTCGCCCTCGACGGAGGCCATTCATCGGTGACTCTTGACGAGACCCGCTAGACTGTATCGGCGGTGCGCCCCTTGCGCCCGACTTCTCATCTCAACGAATCGAGTTTTTCTCATGCCTGTGCGCTCCGACCTGCGCAACGTCGCGATCGTCGCCCACGTTGACCACGGTAAGACCACCCTGGTGGACGGCATGCTCGTCCAGGGCGGCGCCTACGGCGACCACGCCCACATCGAAGACCGTGCCATGGACTCGGGTGACCTTGAGCGGGAAAAGGGCATCACCATCCTCGCGAAGAACACCGCGATCCGTTACACCGGTGAAGCAGCGACCGAGGGCGGCGTCACTATCAACGTGATCGACACCCCTGGCCACGCTGACTTCGGTGGCGAGGTTGAGCGTGGACTGTCCATGGTGGACGGCGTCGTGCTGCTCGTGGATGCGTCCGAGGGTCCGCTGCCGCAGACTCGCTTTGTGCTGCGCAAGGCGCTCGCGGCCAAGCTCCCTGTCATCATTGTGGTGAACAAGGTTGACCGCCCCGACTCGCGCATTAGCGCTGTGGTCGAGGAAAGCCACGACCTCCTGCTGGGTCTCGCTGCGGACTTGCAGGACGAGGTTCCTGATCTTGACATCGACGCTTTGCTCGAAGTGCCTGTTGTCTTCGCTTCCGCGAAGGCTGGCCGCGCCTCGTTGAACCAGCCCGCAGACGGCGAACTGCCTGACTCCGAGAACCTTGAGCCTCTGTTCAAGACCATCATGGAGCGCATCCCTGGACCCGTGTTCGAGGAGGGTCACCCGCTGCAGGCGCACGTCACCAACCTTGACGCCAGCCCCTTCTTGGGCCGTCTCGCGTTGCTGCGTGTCTTCAACGGCGAGCTCCGTAAGGGCCAGCAGGTGGCATGGGCACGGGCCGATGGTTCGGTCCAGACCGTGAAGATCACTGAGCTTTTGCAGACCAAGGGCTTGGAGCGCGTTCCCGCTGAGGTGGCACAGCCTGGCGACATTGTTGCTGTCGCCGGTATCGAGGACATCACCATTGGTGAGACCTTGACGGACCTCAACGACCCGCGTCCGTTGCCTCGCATCACTGTCGATGACCCAGCAATCTCGATGACCATCGGTATCAACACGTCGCCCCTTGCTGGCCGCGTGAAGGGGGCCAAGGTCACGGCTCGTCAGGTGAAGGACCGCCTTGACAAGGAACTGATCGGTAACGTCTCGATCCGCGTGCTGCCCACCGAGCGTCCTGACGCGTGGGAAGTTCAGGGCCGTGGCGAACTGGCACTGGCGATTCTTGTGGAGCAGATGCGCCGCGAGGGCTTCGAGCTGACTGTCGGCAAGCCGCAGGTAGTGACCAAGGACGTGGACGGCAAGGTTCACGAGCCCATGGAGCACATGACCATCGACGTTCCTGAGGAGCACTTGGGTGCTGTCACCCAGCTGCTTGCCTCGCGTAAGGGCCGTATGGACTCGATGTCTAACCACGGCACCGGCTGGGTGCGTATGGAATTCATCGTTCCTGCCCGTGGCCTGATCGGCTTCCGTTCTACGTTCTTGACGGAGACTCGCGGAACCGGCATCGCATCGTCCATCTCGCACGGCTTCGCACCGTGGGCCGGCGTCATTGAGTACCGCACCAACGGTTCGCTCGTGGCAGACCGTACCGGTGCCGTCACTACGAACGCGCTGCTCCTGCTGCAGGACCGCGGCACGTTCTTCGTGAAGCCCACCCAAGAGGTGTACGAGGGCATGGTTGTTGGTGAGAACTCGCGCGGCGAGGACATGGACATCAACATCTGCAAGGAGAAGAAGCTCAACAACATTCGTTCTGCCACGGGTGACGAGCTTGAGCGCTTGACGCCTCCTCGCACACTGACGTTGGAGGAATCCCTCGAGTTCGCACGTGAAGACGAGTGCGTTGAGGTCACTCCGGAGAACATCCGCATCCGCAAGGTGAACTTGGACGCAACCACGCGTGCTCGTGCCGCCTCGCGCGCGAAGAAGATGTAACGAGTCTTTCGCACAGCTTCAAGGGCCGATGCCCCACTCACTTGAGTGGGGCATCGGCCCTGTTGCGTGTAGTGAACTGTGCGCTTTGAGCTCGCCGATACGCCGCGCGGGTCACGGAACTATCACATCGATGCTGTGTGCATCTGAGAAATGTGGATATGCGCCTATCCTTGAGCGCATGAAGGACTCCGTGGGGTATGTCGTTGTCGCGCTCGCAGGCCTGCTGACGGCGACGGTCGGTGCGGTGGCGTATCGCTCGATCCCACCGTTTGGCGTGGTGCTTGCGATCGTGATGGTTCTGGCTGCCGCGATCTTTGCTCGGACCTGGTTGTCATGGAACGGTCTTGGAGTTTTTGCGGGTTTGTGGGTCGTGGCGACTGCTGTGTGGTCATTGAATGGCCCAGGCAATTCCGTGTTGATTGCTCAGGATGGGCTTGGAGTGGCATGGCTGTTGGGTTCGGTCCTTGCGATCGTGGCTGCGGCTGTAGTGCCCGTGAAACTTTTGGTGGGGGACGATGTCACGGCGTAAGGACGCACAGCTCAGGGAAGTCCAAGCGCAAGTAGAGCGGCGGCGCCGTTCCGCTGCGCATCGCTCACTGCGGTCTAGGGCAGCACGCGGCAAGGGTGGCTTCATCGCCGGGTCGACGGGACCGGACGTCGCTCCAGAAGCGGTGGTGTACGAGCGCACGCCCACGGCGGAACTGGCGACGCCCACGTGGCTTGCCTCGGAAACTCCCACCGCACCACCTCTGCACGATGACAAGGCCGAGCAGGCAGCAACCGATGAGGACGGCGCGACACCGGCCGATGCCGGAGTGGGTCGGGTGAGCTTTGTTGCGGCCGCGGGTGCCGCACACTTGGCACGCTCTCACGCAGGTGAGGACGCATCCGTGCCAGAGCCGGAGGGCCAGGCGGAGGGCCAGGCGGAGGCCGAGAACGTCCCGGAGAGTGACGATGCTCCGACGGAAGTCATTGCACCGGTGCCGGCATCGCCCAACGCTGGTACCCCCGAGGATTCGGAGACTTCCGAACCCGCCGTTGAGCAAACGGCCGTCATGGCCGAGCCCGTGCCTGCTTCCGACAACTCCAGCGCTGTTGAGTCTTCCGCCGCCGAGTCCTCTGCCGTCGAGTCCTCCTCTGCGGCGCATGAGGAACCCGCAGAGGCTGAAGCCGTCACCGAGGAAAGCCCTCAGCGCCGTGGCAAGGGATGGATTGTCGGGATCGCGGCCATCGCACTCCTCGGTGTGGCCTACGTCGGGGGTGCCGCCTTGCTGTCCAACACCGTGCCTCGCGGTACCACCGCACTGGGTGTCGACATCGGCGGTATGTCGACAGGTCAGGCCGTAGGTGCTGTCAACGAGGCCGCAGACGAATTGGTTGCCCAGGACCTGGTGATCTCTGCCGGGGAAGCGACAGCGCAGGTTCCAGCCGGCGACGCTGGTTTGGGTGTTGACGCGCAGTCCACAGTGGAGGCGACGACGGGGTTCACCTGGCGTCTTGACCGCATGTGGAGCCACATTGTGGGCGGGGGTGACCTCGACGTCGTCACCACCGTTGAGGATGACGCCCTGAGCGCTGCGATCGATGGTGTAGCGCGGGAGCTCGACAGTGAACCGGCCGATGCCACGGTGGAGATCGTGGGAACGGTCGCTGTTGCGGAGCCGGGGTCCACCGGTATCGAGGTAGATGCTGACGCCACGGCCGAGATTGTCGTTGACCAATGGCCCGACTCCCTCGATGTTGAAGCTGACGCTGTCGTGATCGAGCCGGCCGTGACAGACGGGACCGCTGAGCTCTTCGCACGGGAAGTGACGGACGTAGCGCTGGCTGGACCCGTCACGCTGGTCTCCGATGCCGGCGAGGTCGCGGTCAGCGCCGAGGATCTTGCCGAGAACGCGTCTGTCGAATCGTCCGGCGGGGCACTCGAACTGGTCATTAATGGTGAGCCCCTGGCCGCCCAGATCGTCAGCGCGCAACCGGAGCTCGAGACGGAGCCCAAGGACGCCAAGGTGTCCTTTGACTCCAGCCAGAAGATTCAAGCCACTGCGGGCGTCGATGGCCAAAGCGTCGATGCGGACAACCTCGGCGAGGCCCTCGTCGAAGCATCGTTCAGTGCCTCACGCTCGGGAGAACTGCCGGTGGTGACCACCGAGCCAGCCGTGCGGTCTGAGGATTTGGGCGTCGAGGACCTCAAGGAAGTCGTCGCCTCATTCGATACGCCGCTCACGAACGAGTATGTCCGAACCCAGAACCTCATTACTGCGGCCGCTGACGTGCAAGGCACCACGCTGCTCCCCGGAGATCAGTTCAACCTTGCGCAAACCTTGGCGCCTATCACGGTAGAAGAGGGGTACGCCGAGGCGCACGTCATCGTGGATGGCATCCTCACGAATGGCATGGGTGGCGGCCTCTCCCAAATGGCGACCACAAGCTACAACGCGGCCTACTTCGCTGGGTTTGAACTCCTGCAGCACCGGCCGCACTCGGTGTGGTTTGAGCGCTATCCGGCAGGACGCGAGTCGACCCTGTGGGGCGAAACCATCAACGTGGTTTTCGAGAACAACACGCCTTATGCCGCCGTGATGAATAGTTACGTGAGCAACGGCAGGCTGTACGTCGAAGTGTGGTCCACGCCGCACTTCGAGGTCGAGACGTTTGCGTCGGACAAAACCAACATTCGTCAGCCTGGCGTCAAGGAAGTCACTGCCGAGGGCTGCGAGTCCAAAAACGCGGGCCACCCCGGCTTCACGATCACGAACACCCGGTCTGTGCTGCTTGACGGCGAGGAAGTAGACCGCAACGTCGATACCTGGACCTATGCACCCGACGACGCGATCAAATGCTTGTCTGAGGAAGACGAAGACGACTAGAAGTCGTTGCCTATTGTTGTGTGCTTTGTCATATCGCACAGCGGTATGATGGCCTAGCCCTGTACCCCGGATGGAGGAGTCAAAGTGACGTACGTCATCGCATTGCCTTGTGTGGATGTCAAGGACAAGGCCTGCATCGACGAGTGTCCCGTTGACTGCATCTACGAGGGTGAACGGTCTCTCTACATTCACCCCGACGAGTGCGTTGACTGTGGCGCCTGCGAGCCCGTTTGCCCCGTTGAGGCGATCTTCTACGAAGATGACACCCCCGACAAGTGGGCAGACTTCTACGACGCCAACGTCGAGTTTTTCTCGGAGATTGGCTCGCCTGGCGGCGCCGCCAAGATGGGTCTCATCGAGCACGATCACGACCTGATCAAGGCGCTTCCGCCGAACCCGAACGGTTGATTCGCGCGCATGGGCCTGAACCCGCGCGCTCTTCCTGACTTTCCCTGGGACAGTCTGGTCCCGTTCCGCGACCGCGCTCGCGCGCACCCGGACGGCGTTGTCGACCTCTCCGTCGGTACTCCAGTCGATCCCACGCCGGAGCACGTTCAAGAGGCGCTGCGTGCTGCCTCTGACGCGCCGGGCTATCCCACGACTCAGGGAACAGAAGACCTGCGTCGGGCCATCGTTGACTGGTTTGCCCGCACCCGCGGTGTGGAGGGTCTGGGGCTTGACGCCGTCATCCCGTCGGTGGGATCCAAGGAGATGGTGGCGTGGTTGCCGGCACTCCTCGGGCTAGGCGACGGCGATGCGGTCGTACATCCAGCATCGGCGTACCCCACATATGCGGTGGGGGCGACGCTCAGTGGTGCGACGCCGATTGCGGCCGACGACCCGGCGCTGTGGGCGCATCGTGACGATGTTCGCTTGGTGTGGGTGAACTCGCCGTCCAACCCCACGGGGGAGGTCCTGTCGAAGGAACAGCTCCGTGCCGTCGTACGCCAGGCGCGCTCCATGGGAGCGATCGTGGCGTCCGACGAGTGCTACGCAGCATTGCCATGGAATGAGCCGTGGATCAATGATGGTGTGCCGTCGGTACTCGACCCTGAGGTCTGCGAAGGGTCCCACGAGGGTCTCCTTGCGCTGTACTCCTTGTCCAAGCAGTCGAATCTGGCCGGATACCGCGCAGCGTTTGTCGCCGGTGACCCGGCCGTCGTCGCAGGACTACTCGAGACCCGCAAGCACGCGGGCATGATTGTCCCGGCCCCCGTCCAAGCGGCCATGGCCGCGGCTTTGCGGGACGACGCGCATGTCTCCGCGCAGCGAGAGGTCTACCGGGCACGCCGTTCTGCCTTGAAGCCTGCGGTGGAAGCAGCAGGTTTCACTGTGGCCGGTTCTGAGGCCGGACTGTACTTGTGGTGTACACGCGGAGAGGATTGCTGGGATACCATCGACTTTCTCGCTGGCCTCGGCATCGTCGCCGCACCGGGGGCGTTCTACGGGGAAGCGAGCAAGCAGTACGTGCGCATCGCACTGACAGCGTCTGACGAACGCATTGCACAGGCTGTCAAACGATTGCAAAAAAGTAGGTAAACTCGCTCCCGAGCGAACGCACACAATGGCGCTGCGGCGCACGGAGGTATCCGAAAGTATGACTCGAGTAGTCGACGCACGTCTCACGGTGGACGGTACGTCCCGTGAACTGCCCATCTCGCGGGCAACTGTTGGCAATGACGGAATCCAGATTCCGACCCTGATGCGCGACACCGGCCTGGTGACCGTGGACCCAGGCTTCACCAACACTGCCTCCTGCGAGAGCGCCATCACTTACATCGATGGCGACGCTGGAGTGCTCAAGTACCGCGGCTACCCGATTGAGCAGCTGGCCGAGAACTCGACGTTCCTCGAGGTTGCCTACCTTCTGATCCACGGCGAACTTCCCACCGAAGACCTCCTCAACGCGTTCAACAACCGCGTAGCACGCCACATGCACGTGCACGAAGGCATCAAGACATTCCTTGGCGCATTCCCCCGAGACGCACACCCCATGGCAGTCCTGTCCGGCGCAATCTCTGCGCTGTCGACGTTCTACCCCGAGTCCGTGGGCACCTCCGAGGAAGAACTTGAGCTCGCAACCGTACTGTTGCTAGCTAAGTCAGCCACGGTCATTGCATACCTGCAGCGTCGCTCCACAGGCGGAGAGCTCATCGAACCTCGCCAGGGCGGCCGCTACGTCGACGAGTTCATGCGCATCGGCTTCTCCGGCGCGGACGGCGAGCTCGACATCGACCCGGTCATGCGCAAGGCACTCGACCTGCTCCTGATCCTGCACGCTGACCATGAGCAGAACTGCTCGACCTCGACGGTTCGCATCGTGGGCTCGTCGCAGGCCAACATCTATGCTTCGATCTCTGCCGGCGTCGGTGCTCTCTCAGGCCCCCTCCACGGAGGCGCCAACGAGGCTGCACTGCGCATGTTCGATCAGATCAAGGAGTCCGGCGACACCGTCGAGACCTTTGTTGCGAAGGTGAAGGACAAGGCCGAGGGCGCACGCCTCATGGGCTTCGGACACCGTGTGTACAAGTCATATGACCCGCGCGGAGCTCAGGTCAAGAAGGTCGCTAACCAGATCCTTGCGGAGCTCGGTGGCAACGATGAGACCTTCCAGATGGCACAGCGCCTCGAAGAGATCGCACTGTCCGACGAGTACTTCATCGAGCGCAAGCTCTACCCGAACGTCGACTTCTACACCGGTCTGCTGTACTCGGCGATGGGCTTCGACAAGGCGATGTTCACCCCGCTGTTCGCACTGGGACGTATGCCCGGCTGGATCGCGCACTACCGTGAGATGTTGAACGACCCACAGACCAAGATCGGCCGTCCGCGCCAGATCTACACGGGCGAGACTGACCGCAACTACACGCCGATCGAGTCCCGCTAACCCCCCCCCCCCCCCACCTTTTCACGCGAAGTGGCTCCATTTCGCTGTTATGACTGCTCATGACAGCAAAATGGAGCCATTTCGCGTATGTTCTGAGTGCTTTCGCGTGTGCTTTTAGCGCCTTCGCATGGGGTCCTTGGAGCTGAGGTGCTACGGCGTCGTGGTGCGGATCGTCACAAACGTTCCGGCCTCGGGCGCCTCTGTCGGCTCCGCGCCGCCCCTGACCCAAGCATCGGCCGTCCCCGTTGACGATGTGACCGCCTCATATGCCGCTACGCTCACTGCCCACTCCTGCAAGGCGTGGTTAGCGTTGGTGTCGCCACTTGTTGCGGTGACGCGCATCACCGTGTCATCGCCGTCGCTGCCCACGACCTCGACCGCATAGGCGTCAGAACCGAAGTCCGCACTGATGCGGTCAGCAAGATCGCGTGCGGTGGTCGTGCCCTCGGGGTCCGGAAGGTCGCAGGTGACGGAACCACCGTTGCCTGTCAGCGCCGAGGCCCACAGACGGCCTTCCTCTTCGTGGTCTGCGTAGGCCAACGGGAAGCCAGAGCGCTGTACCTCTTGAGCCGCGTCGGTGACGTCCATGGTTTCCCAACCATCAACCTTGATGAGGTTCTCGTAGAACTGATCCGTCGCGTAGTAGGGGTCCATGATTTGCTCAACAGACCCCCAACCCTGCGATGGCCGTTGCTGAAACAGCCCAACGCTGTCGCGGTCCCCATAGTCGATGTTGCGCAAACTGGACTCTTGAATGGCTGTGGCCACGGCAATGGTGGCAGCGCGGGCGGGCAGGCCCCAACGCATCGATCCGGCCACGATGAGGCCGATGTTGTTCGCCTGCTCCGCAGTCTTAGTGTCCGTGCGCTCGCCAAGAGTGACGGTGCAGCGCGACGTCGCGAAATGTTGGTCGGCGTACCGGTCCCAGAGTTGGGGAACCCACACGACCGCTGCAATCGTGACCGCAAGAATCAGGGCCCACGCGAATCCGCGTGATCCGCGTGAGCCCTGCCTGCGTGACACGTTAGTTTGCGTGCAATGCTGCGTTGAGTTCGACGCCCTTACCTTCGCGAACGACCGCTTCAACGGCGCCGGTCAGGGAGTTGCGGCGGAACAAGATGCCGTTCTTGCCGGCGAGTTCCTTTGCCTTGACGGTGACGGGCTTACCGCTCTCGTCCGTCTGCCCGGCAAGAATGACCTTGGAACCAGCGGTGACGTAGAGCCCTGCCTCGACGATGCAGTCGTCGCCCAGTGGGATGCCGAGTCCGGAGTTCGCACCGAGGAGGGAGCGTTCGCCAATGGAGATGACTTCCTTGCCACCACCCGAGAGCGTCCCCATAATCGAGGCGCCGCCGCCCACATCGGAGCCATCGCCGACCACGACGCCAGCAGAAATGCGGCCCTCGACCATCGATTGGCCAAGGGTGCCGGCGTTGAAGTTCACGAATCCCTCGTGCATGACGGTGGTGCCTTCGGCCAAGTGCGCACCGAGGCGAACACGGTCTGCGTCTGCGATGCGGACGCCGCTGGGCAGCACGTAGTCGACGAGACGAGGGAACTTGTCGATGCCGTAGACCGCGACGTGCTGGCCGGCGGTGCGCAGACGCAGGCGCGTGTCTTCGAAGCTGTCGATGGCGCATGGGCCCATGGAGGTCCACACCACGTTGGTGAGTGCGCCGAAGACGCCATCGAGGTTGAGGCCGTGGGGCTGCACGAGGCGGTGGGAGATCAGGTGAAGGCGCAGGTACGCGTCTTCTACTGAGGCAGGTGCATCGTCGAGGTCGATCACAGTGCGGACTGCACGGATGGTGACACCGCGCAGCGAGTCCTCGCGTTCTGCGGCAGTGAGTTCCGCGGGAACGCTGTCGCTCGGGGCCTCACCCAATGTGGGGGAGGGGTACCAGGTGTCGAGTGCAACACCGTTCGCGTCGTAAGTGGCCAGTCCGAATCCGTAGGCAGGTCGAGTCATGGGGCAAGCCTAGTTGAGGTGCGGGACCTGCCTTGGCGCGCCGCGAGAGCATCCGGCAGATGTGCGCGGCTACGCTGGCGGTATGGCTGATCTTGACCTCACCGTTCCTGTTGACCAGCTGGCAGCGGATCTGATCGACATCCCTTCGGTATCGGGAGGTGAGCACACCATCGCCGATGCCGTTGAGAGAGCACTCGTGGGGTTGCGTCACCTGAACGTGACTCGTGACGGAGACGCGATGGTCGCGCGGACGGAGTCGGGGGCCGCGGAGCGGGTCATCATTGCGGGCCACTTGGACACTGTGCCGATTAAGGACAACGTGCCGAGCCGTTTTGATGACGACGGTGCGGTGTTGTGGGGTCGCGGCAGCGTCGATATGAAGGCTGGCGTGGCTGTGATGCTGTCGCTTGCTGCGCAGCTGGATGAGCCCGCGCGAGACATCACTTGGGTCTTTTATGACCACGAGGAAGTTGAGGCGACTAAGAACGGCCTGGGCCGTCTGGTGCGCAAGCATCCTGAGTTGTTCCACGCAGATTTCGCTGTGCTGTGTGAGCCTACGTCTGCTGCCATCGAGGGTGGCTGTAACGGCACCATTCGTGCGGAGATCACTGTGCCGGGCAAGGCTGCCCATAGTGCGCGTGCGTGGAAGGGGATCAACGCTATTCATGGGTTGACGCCCGTCTTGAGCGCGCTGTCGGGCTATCGGCCCGCCACGGTGTCCGTTGACGGGCTGGACTACCGTGAGGGGCTCAACGCCGTGGGTGTTCGCGGTGGCATTGCCGGCAACGTCATTCCAGATGCCGCGACGGTGACGGTGAACTATCGGTTTGCGCCGGACAAGTCTCTCCACGAGGCCAAGGCGCATGTTGAGCAGGTCGTCGCCGATGCCCTTCACAGTGAGCACACGGTGGTGTGGACCGATGAGTCTGCCGCGTGCCGGCCTGGTCTTGAGGCGCCTCTTGCTCAGTCGTTCGCAGAGTCTGTGCGCGAGGCTGGTGGAGGCGACCCGCGTGCCAAGGAGGGCTGGACCGATGTGTCCCGCTTTGGCGAGATGGGCATCCCCGCTGTCAATTACGGGCCAGGGAATCCGGAACTTGCGCACGCGGACGACGAGCACTGCTCCGTGAGCGAAATCCATGCGTGCCGGGCGGGTCTGGAGCGTTGGCTCACCGCATAGCGGTGGGGTAACCGCCGTCGTCACCCACACCCCCGCGCTGTCACCAAGCCACATCGAGAAACGGCCTAGCGGCCACAACCGAGGAGGACACCATGAGTGAGTACCGCAAGGGCCCGGTCCTGTTGCGCGGACAGAACATCCCCCAGACATCAACATCGGGACGCCTCCTTGGAGGGCAGGAGCACGCCGATTGGTTGCACGGGGACCCGTGGCGTGTGCTCAGGATTCAGTCGGAGTTTGTGGAGGGTTTCGGGGCGCTCGCTGAGCTTGGTCCCGCGATCTCGGTGTTTGGCTCCGCGCGCACCAAGCACGATGCTCACGACTATCAGCAAGGTGAAACGGTGGGCCGCCGGCTTGTGGAGGAGGGGTTCGCAGTCATTACAGGTGGCGGCCCTGGCGTCATGGAGGCGGCCAACAAAGGCGCACACGATGCCGGGGGAGTCTCCGTGGGGTTGGGAATCGAACTGCCCTTCGAGCAGGGTGTCAACCAGTACGTGAATCTCGGTATCAACTTCCGCTACTTCTTTGTGCGCAAGACGATGTTCGTGAAGTATGCCCAGGGCTTCATCGTGTTGCCTGGCGGCTTTGGAACGATGGACGAACTTTTTGAGTCGCTCACGCTGGTGCAGACCAGGACGATCACGAAGTTCCCTGTGGTCCTCGTTGGTCACAAGTATTGGGATGGCTTGGTGGACTGGCTGCGCGAGTCCGTCGTCGCAGACGGGAAAGCGGCAGCCACTGACCTCGACTTGTTCCACGTGACCGACGACATCGAAGAGGCAATCCGGATTGTGGCGGAGTACTCGCGGGGTGAAGGTACGGGGCCCGAGGCACCGTCGAGCCCACCGCGTGCCGAACCGATGTAGGGGTGCCGGGAGACACGCCCTCAAGAACTTCGACCGGGGTTTTGGGGAATACGCCCGGCATCGTAGAATAGTTCCCAGCGCCGCGCGAAGCGTGGCCACGCGAACTTCCGAGGAGATACACATATGGCTGCGATGAAGCCCCGTACCGGCGACGGCCCCATGGAGGTCGTAAAGGAGGGTCGCGGGTATGTGATGCGAGTGCCGCTTGAAGGCGGTGGACGCCTCGTCGTTGAGGTGAACGCTGACGAGGTTGCGTCGCTACGCGATGCACTCGCAGGCGCCTTGCAGTAACGCTTAATTCAATACCTTCGCGACGGCCGCGCTCCATTGGGGGCGCGGCCGTTGTCATATCCAATGGTCGGCGACCTTCGCTCCCGACGGCACTGCGATCTCGTCAACCCCGATGGCGGTGCCTACCCCGCAATTGCCCGTGAGTGGCCTAGGCGTTGCGGATGGCCACGAGCAGGCCGTCCCCAGATGGCAACAGGACTGTCGTGAGTGATTCGTTTTCGCGGATGTGCTTCAAGGTGGTGCGGATCGCGGTGGTTTCCTGGTCGCGTTGCGCGGGGTCGGGAACGCGACCGTGCCACAGGGAGTTGTCGATCGCGATCATTCCGCCGATGCGCACGAGCCTGAGCGCCTGTTCGAGGTACTGGGGGTATTCGACCTTGCGAGCATCGATCAAGACAAGGTCATAGCCGCCGTCGGTGAGGCGTGGGAGGACGTCGAGTGCACGTCCAGTGATCATGCGGGCTCGCTCAGGAGTGAAGCCCGCTGCCGCAAGGGTCTTGCGCGCGGCTTTGTGGTGTTCGGGCTCGACATCGATGGTGGTGACAACGCCACCCTGGGTCATACCCCTGAGGAGGTAGACGAGTGACACGCCTGCTCCGGTGCCGATTTCGACAGCCGAGCGGGTGCCAGAAGCTTGGGTGAGGAGCTGAAGCGCTTGCCCTGCGCCGGGCAGAACGGGAATGCACCCGAGCTCGTCGGCGATGTCTCGTGCCGTGAGCAATACCCGGTCCTCCGGCAGGAAGTCCTCGCTGTATGCCCAGTTTGCGGCCTCTGTACTCATGGCAGCCTCCTTCAACCCTTGCATCGTAGTCCGGTGCGAGGGACGTTTGTCTCAGCAAACTCCCAGGATTGCGTGGGAACATGAAGTTATTGGTATCCGTTGGACGTGGTGTGGAGGAAGGTAACTGAGATGACTCAGACACAAAGTGTGACTCAATCACAAAGTGAGAGCCTTACTTCCGCGACCCCGACGCTCCCACCAGAATTGACGTGGGAACGCATCGTCGAGGACCACTCTGGCCGGGTATACCGATTGGCCTATCACCTCACAGGAAATCAGCACGATGCTGAGGACCTGACGCAGGATGTTTTCATCCGCGTCTTCAACTCGTTGTCCCAGTTCAAGCCGGGAACGTTTGAGGGATGGCTTCACCGCATTACGACCAATTTGTTCCTTGACCGCATGCGTCGCAAAAAGCGCATCCGCTTCGACTTCATGGCCGAAGATGATGTTGCCGTTGCCACGTCGGACAGTTTCGATCGCCACGAGCGTTCGGGACAGCCCGAGGACGCCTTTGACATGTCCCATCTAGGCGATGACATCATCGCCGCCTTGGCAGACCTTCCCCCTGAGTACCGCGCTGCAGTAGTGCTGAGCGATATTGAAGGTCTGTCGTATGAGGAAATTGCTGCCACCCTTGGCATCAAGATGGGAACTGTCCGGTCTCGACTGTCTCGCGCCCGCGCGAAGCTCCGTGGGTCGTTGGCCCACCGTGCGCCGGTGCGAGGTGGCGTGTGAGTGATAAGCACCTAGGCGATTCGGTCCACGACCTTCTTGACAACCGTTTGAGTCGAGAAGCGACCACTGACGCCATGGCTCACCTGGAGTCGTGCGAGGACTGCCGCACCCGCTGGGAAGAGTTGCGAGACGCTCGCGAGGCGTTGAAGACGGCCGATGCTGGCATTGACATGCGCTTCACTCAACAGTTGTTGGATCGGCAACGCATGGCAGAGATCGCGCAGCACGAGAGTAAAGCTCAGGTCCGCGCCGCTGCGGGCCAGGGACAACGGCCGATGCTGGTGATGATGTTGGTCTTCATGCTCGTCTCGTCGGGGGTAGTGGCGTGCTACGCCGCTGGTGCACCGCATGAAGTAGAACTAGCGTTCGCAGATGGAGCCGAGTCTGGCACCGCCGACGGCGGGGTCTCTTTTATCTCGTCGAGTTCCATGCGTACAGGTGATTCGCTTGCGGCCTGGGCACACCCCGACTGGGAAGAGGCCGACTTGGTCCCCATCGAGGCACGTGTACTGAAGCGGGCCGACGGCAGCAACATTTTGGCCGCACAGGTGCTGGCAGGCTCGGATCTCATCGTCGTGACGGAGCAGCACGGGTCACTCGACGGGTCTATTGAGGATCTTCCCAGCGTGCAGTTGGGCAAGGCCACTGCGTACCAGGTGGGTGAGAACCCACTCCACTACATCTGGCAGACCGGCGATATCGTCATCTCTGCGGCATGTGAATGTAGTCGTTCTACCCTCGAGGCAGCCGCTTCGAGTTTTCCTTCCGCTGAACCCCCTGGATTCTTTGCGCGACTTGGACAAGGCGCGCAGCGCATTGCGGCAACCGTCGCAGGGGACTGACCTCAAGGAGCATCATGTCTGACAACCCATTCGCCTCCCCGAGCGACCCTGAGGGAAAGCGTCCTGATGTGAACGCGGACCACGATTCTGCCGAGTCGACAACGCCGCCAAGCGCAGCGTCGCCCGTTGCCGATGCGGTGCCGCCTACGCCTCCCACCGGCGCGCCGGCTGGGCCGCAGTACGACACCGAGAAGCTTGAGTACCCCATCCAGCAGCAGCCCGCGCCTCAGCAGCAGGCTGCGGCTGAGCGGCCAACCGCCACGCCCTATGGCGCCGCTCACCAGGTCCCCGCACAGTCGGCTATGGCCCCTCACGACCCCGCAGCAGTGCGGCCCGACGGAACGTTCTCGACCGCTGCGCCAGCGTATGACGGTGCCGCATACGGCACGCCCCCGTCAGACCCAGCAGCTGGCGCCAAGCCTGCGAAGGAGAAGCGCGGAAAAGTCGGTAAGGGTGCCGTCGCCGGCATCACCGCCGGAGCACTGCTCTTGGGCCTAGGTGGCGGGGTGTTGGGCTCGTGGGCGTGGGATGAGTACGGCGATGGGGCCGAGGCCACCATCGCTACTGCAACTTCCGAGCCGGTTGATCGTCCTGAGGGATCGGTTGCGGCAGTGGCTGCTGAAGTGATGCCGTCGACGGTGTCTATCGAGGCAAGCATCAGTTCGGTGGGTGGGTCCACAGGTTCAGGGTTCGTCATTCGTGAAGACGGCTACATCATGACGAACAACCACGTCGTGGAAGGGGCCGATGACATCACGGTGATCTTCTCGGATGGATCGGAGTATCCCGCAGATCTGGTGGGTGCCACGAGCGACTACGACCTTGCGGTGCTTCAGGTTGACCTCGAAGGCCTCACTCCTCTCGCCTTCGCGGACTCGGATGAGGTCGTCGTCGGTGACGACGCTATCGCCGTGGGGTCTCCGCTGGGTCTGCAGGCCACGGTAACCACGGGAATCGTCTCTGCCATGCACCGACCGGTGACTGCCGGAGACAATACGGATGGGTTCGCGTTCATCGACGCGATTCAAACCGATGCCGCAATCAACCCTGGAAACTCTGGTGGCCCGCTGCTGAATGCCAACGGCGAGGTCATCGGTGTGAACTCGGCGATTGCCACGCTCTCCGACAGTGTTGACAGCACGGGTTCCATCGGTCTGGGTTTCGCCATTCCGTCCAACCAGGCGGAGCGGACTGCCAACGAGCTGATCGAAACTGGCGAGGCTACCTATCCGCTCATCGGCGTCCAGCTTGACCGTCGCTATGTAGGCGAGGGCGTCAAGGTCGTGGACGATGCGGAGGGTGTGACCCCGGGCCTGCCAGCAGCGGAAGCTGGCATCGAACCTGGAGACGTCATCACGGCAATCGACGGGCGTCCCATCACTCAGGTCGATGAACTCGTGGTGGCAATCCGTGCACAGTCACCCGGCGACGACGTCGTCCTCACTGTGCTCCGCGATGGCGAGCAAGAGGACATCACGGTGACCTTGGCTTCCTCCGCGACGCTCGACGCTCAGCAGGGGTAGGCACTGCGCAGTTGGGATAAGGCGGCACAATAGAACTGTGTTGGGCATCAATGGAGGAGAACTCCTCATCATTGTGCTGGTCGCGATTCTCGTGATCGGCCCCGAGCGTATGCCCGAATACGCCCGTCAGTTCCGTGAGTGGATTGTGCGTGGGCGCGACATGGTCAACGAGGGCAAGGAGTCGCTGAAGTCTGAGGTCGGAGACGACGTGGACTGGAAGCAGCTCGACCCTCGCCAGTACGACCCGCGCAGGATCGTGAAGGAAGCGCTAGCGGAACCCCCGGCCGCTTCACGCTCCGCGACGGCGGCGGCCTCGGGCACTGCCACCACCGCGGCGGCGTCTAGCGCGCTGTCGAGTGCTGCTGTTGCGGAAGGTGCCGTTTCAGGCGGCGCGACGTCAGGTGGCGCGGCGTCGCACGGGCCTCCGACAGGTCCCGCCGAGACTGCCGTAGCTCCGTTCGACGACGAGGCGACCTAGGCACCAGCGGTTTCGCCACGTTGGGTGCGTGCGCAATAATGGCGCGCATGAAGCCTCGCGTGTTTTCGGCCATGCAGCCGACGTCTGATTCCCTCCAGCTCGGCAACTATTTGGGTGCACTGGTGGAGTGGGTCAAGCTTCAGGACACGCATGACGCGATCTACGGCGTGGTTGACCTGCACGCGTTGACTGTTGCGCCTGACCCCGCTGTACTTCGAGAACGCACACGCCGCACGGCCGCGCAGTTCCTCGCTGCGGGAGTCGACCCCGAGCGCTCCACGGTGTTTGTGCAGTCGCATGTGGCTGAGCACACTCAACTTGCGTGGTTGCTGTCGACGTTCACTGGCATGGGCGAGGCCGGCCGCATGACGCAGTTCAAGGACAAGTCGGCAAAGGTGGGGGAGTCCGGTACTAACGTCGGGCTGTTCACCTATCCAGTGCTGATGGCCGCTGACATTCTCCTTTACGACACCAATGTGGTGCCCGTGGGTGAAGATCAGCGTCAACACCTTGAACTCTCCCGAGACCTCGCAGAGCGTCTGAACACCCGGCTCGGAGATGGCTCCGTCGTGGTCCCTGAACCGCACATCGTCAAGGAGACTGCGAAGATCTATGACCTCCAGGATCCGACGAGGAAGATGTCCAAGTCTTTCTCAAGCCCGAAGGGTTTGATCGAGATCCTCGATGACCCCAAGAAGGTCGCGAAGAACATCAAGTCAGCTGCGACGGATTCCGGCACGGTGGTGTCGTTCGACCGGGAAGAGAAGCCCGGCGTATCGAACCTTCTGACAATCTATTCGGCGCTCACCGGGCGAACGGTCGAGGACATCGTCGCCGAATACGAAGGCAAAATGTATGGCCACCTCAAGGTCGACCTCGCCGATGTCGTGGTGGAGTATCTGACGCCTGTCCACGAGCGTGCAATGGACTGGATCGAGTCACCTGACAAGTTGGACGGGGTGCTCGCGGACGGTGCCAGCAAGGCCCGCGGCATGGCCCGTCCCACGCTTGAACGTCTCTACGACCGCGTAGGCCTCATCGCACCACAACTGCAGGGGTAGCCGATGGCAGACACCGACGAATCCAGGTCCACCGACGGCACGGCCGGCGAAGCCCAGTCGCCCGAGCGTAGGTCTATGCGTGACGCGTTCGACGGGTCCAAGACTGTCCGGCGGAGCCGCCAATCACTTGAAGGCTCAGGTGCCATCGATAAGACCAAAGCGGCGATTGCGGATGCCAAAGCGAAGAAGAAGCGCTTTGACGGGACCCATCTCGGAAAGATGCTCACTCGTGCGGCTGAGGGCAACTCGAATGTCCTCGCCGGAGGCATGGCGTACTTCTCCCTGACCGCACTGTCAGCGGCCCTCGTCATCGGTGTGACAATCTCCAGCTTCATGGTGCAGTTCAACGAGAACTGGAATGACACGTTCTACTCGTTCATTGACGACACCATTCCGGGGGTAGTCAAGGATGACAGCGGTGATACCGGTGGACTCATCGATCCCGGAGCCATCCAGCCACAGACCATCACGGGTGTGGTGGGTGTGGTCTCCTTCTTGATTCTCTTCAATACGGCCGCGCGTTATCTCACTGCTGTCCGCGTCGGTACGCGCACCATGCTGGGTAAGGAGCGCAACGCGCCTGTCCAGGGCAAGTTGCGTGATTTTGGCGCCCTGCTGGCCATTGGTGTGATTGTTGTCGTGGGCATGGCTGTGCAGGTGCTTGCCTCGCAGTTTGCAGAGGTCTTGGCGAGCTGGATTCCAGGCGAGGTCGCTTCGCAATGGATTATCCGCGGGCCAGCACTGCTTGTGGGTGTCCTCGTCGACATGGCCTTCTTGGCATTGGCGATGGTGGTATTGGGGCGCTACCGCGGCGCCAAGAAGGAACTGTTCATCGCGCTCATTGCTGGTGCCATCGCGATTGGCATCCTCCGTCAGGGAGTGTCGTTTGTGGTCGGCGGCGTGGGCGATAACCCGGTGCTGGGATCGTTCGCTGCGGTGCTGACCATCCTGATCTTTGCGGATTGGGTGGCCAAAATCATGTTGTTCGTTGCCGCCTGGCTAGGCACGCTTCCCGAGGACAAGATTCTTGACACGCAGTTGATCCCCACTCAGCCAGCCGAGCCCACGTCGCGCCGGGACAAGGGTTCAGTGACGACCGCGCGGGCCACGGAGCGGCAACGCGGCTCATAGTTAAAAAGCCGCGGGCAAGAGGTTGACCCTCTCGCCCGCGGCTTCTGTGTCTCGCCCGCGGCTTCTGTGTGGGGGTGCGCACCTCTCGCGAGGTACGGTCACCGCATCGGATCTTTAGATCTCACCAGTGTTGAGTGCGTGCTTGACCTCGGAGATGGCCTTGGTGACCTCGATGCCACGGGGGCAAGCCTCGGTGCAGTTGAAAGCCGTGCGGCACTTCCACACACCGGCCTTGTCGTTGAGGATTTCCAGACGGTCCCATTCGCCTTCGTCGCGTGAGTCGAAGATGAAGCGGTGTGCGCCCACGATGGCTTGTGGACCAAAGTACTGTCCGTCGGTCCAGAACACGGGGCAGCTCGTGGTGCAGGCAGCACACATGATGCACTTGGTCGTGTCATCAAAGCGCTGACGGTCCTCTGGCGATTGAAGGCGCTCGCGCTCCGGGGTGGGGCCCGAGGTCATCAGGAACGGCATGATCTCGCGGTAGGAGGCGAAGAATGGCTCCATGTCCACGATCAGGTCCTTCTCCACGGGAAGACCCTTGATGGGCTCCACCTGGATGGGCTTGGCGGGGTTGAGATCCTTGAGGAGCGTCTTGCAGGCAAGGCGGTTGCGGGCGTTGATGCGCATCGCATCAGAACCGCACACACCGTGTGCACAGGAACGACGGAACGCAAGTGTGCCGTCCTGCTCCCACTTGATCTTGTGCAGGGCGTCGAGGACGCGGTCGGTGGCGTGTGCCTCGACCTGGAACTCTTCCCAGTAGTCGGTGCCGGGCTCGCGTCCGTCCAAACCGTCGGGGTCGTGACGCATGATCTTCAGCGTGACCGTCATGGTGGGGATAGCGCCCACCTCCGCAGGCTTCTCAGCTGTCGCAGTCATGTCGGTCCCTCCTAGTACTTACGTTCCATGGGCTGGTACTTCGTGATCACCACGGGCTTCCAGTCCAGGTCCACCGTGCCATCGGCACGCTTGTACGCCATGGTGTGCTGCATGAAGTTCTCGTCGTCACGCGTGGGGTAGTCCTCACGGTAGTGACCACCGCGCGACTCCTTGCGAGCCTCGGCACCGAGCACCACGACTTCCGCCAACTCCAGCAGGAAGGCCAGTTCAATGGCTTCCAGGAGGTCGGTGTTGAAGCGCGTGCCACGGTCGTGGATCGCGATGTTCTCGTAGCGCTTCTGAAGGTCCTTGACGATGCCGTGGGCCTCGGCAAGTGACTCTTCGGTGCGGAACACCTGGACGTTGCGGTCCATGGTTTCCTGCAGTTCCTTGCGGATCTGCGCGATGCGCTCCGTGCCTTCGCCACCTACGGTGTTCCGCAGGTGGGCCACCGTGTTCTCGAGGCGTGCCGCGGCATCGGCCGGGAGCTCCGGCGTCGTCTCGGTGGCATTTGCATACTCCGCTGCGGCGATGCCCGCGCGGCGCCCAAAGACGTTGATGTCGAGCAGTGAGTTGGTGCCGAGGCGGTTGGCGCCGTGCACCGACACGCAGGCGCATTCGCCGGCCGCATAGAGGCCCTTGACGACGTGGGTGTTGTCGCGCAGGACTTCACCCTGAACGTTGGTGGGGATGCCGCCCATGGCGTAGTGCGCCGTCGGGAACACCGGCACAGGTTCGGTGTAAGGCTCGACGCCCAGGTAAGTGCGTGCGAATTCGGTGATGTCGGGGAGCTTCTCGTCAATGTGCTTGGGCTCGAGGTGCGTGAGGTCTAGCAGCACGTAGTCCTTGTTGGGGCCACAACCGCGGCCCTCGCGCACTTCGTTGGCCATGGCGCGCGCGACCATGTCACGAGGAGCCAAGTCCTTGATGGTCGGGGCGTAACGCTCCATGAAGCGTTCGCCCTCGGAGTTACGGAGGATTCCGCCCTCACCACGTGCAGCCTCAGACAGCAGGATGCCCAAGCCAGCGAGGCCTGTGGGGTGGAACTGGAAGAACTCCATGTCCTCCAGCGGCAGGCCTGCACGGAGCGCGATGCCCATGCCGTCACCGGTCAGGGTGTGAGCGTTCGACGTGGTCTTGAAGACCTTGCCTGCGCCACCGGTGGCAAACACCACTGACTTGGCGCGGAAGGTGTGAATCTCGCCGGTTGCCAGCGAGTACGCCACGACACCCGCTGCAGCGACTTCGCCATCTTCGCCGGCAGCCTGGGGGTCGCCGTCGAGGATCAAGTCCAGAACGTAGAACTCGTTGAAGAACTCCACTTCCTGCTTGATGCACTGTTGGTAGAGGGTCTGCAGAATCATGTGGCCGGTGCGGTCTGCGGCGTAGCAGGCGCGGCGCACCGCAGCCTCGCCGTGATTACGCGTGTGGCCACCAAAGCGACGCTGGTCAACAGTGCCGTCGGGGGTGCGGTTGAACGGCAGCCCCATCTTCTCGAGGTCCAGGACCGCGTCGATGGCCTCGTTGCACAGGATCTCTGCGGCGTCTTGGTCCACCAAGTAGTCGCCACCTTTGACGGTGTCGAAGGTGTGCCATTCGGCGTTGTCGTCCTCGACGTTGGCGAGCGCTGCTGCCATGCCGCCCTGCGCTGCACCGGTGTGCGAACGCGTGGGGTAGAGCTTGGTGATCACGGCCGTCTTGGCGCGCTGTGAGCTTTCCAGCGCGGCACGCATGCCAGCGCCACCGGCGCCCACGATAACGACGTCAAAATCGTGCTCGGTTGCCATTTAGATTCCCTCGCAGAAACTAGGAAGAAGGGACGCGTCTGCGCCCGCTGGGCAGGGGTCAAAGGTGAAGAGCACCAGGGTGCCAAGAACGATGATCACCACGGTCGCGATGCGTAGCGCCCATTGCAGGGTTGCGTGCATCCACTTGGTGCGTGCGTAGTCATCGATGATCATGCGCATGCCGTTGGAGCCGTGGACCATGGCAAGGACCAACATCACGAAGTCGAACCACTGCCAGAACGGGTTGGCCAGCTTGCCCGCAACGAAGGCGAAGTCGATCTGGTTGATGCCGTCGCCCATGATGAGGTTGACGGTCAGGTGGATCGTGATCAGCAGAATCAGGGCTACGCCCGAAACGCGTTGGAAGATCCAGGACCACCGCTGCGTGCGTCCCAACGTCGAGTGGCTGATGCCCTTCTTGGGGGCCTTCAGTTCAGGTGCCGGAGCCATTACGCACCACCAAACGCGTGCATGAGGTGGCGGGGAAGGAAGCCGAGCATGATGATCGCAAAGCCGATCCACACCGCCCACACCAACTGCTTCTGGTGGCGCAACGCCCATGTCGACCTGTCGACGGCGATGACGCGCAGACCGTTAAGCGCGTGGAGGGCGATGGCGGCGACGAGGCCCGCTTCAATGAAGGTGTAGAGCGGGGTCTTGTAGTGACCGATCACATCGTTGTAGGCCTCGGGGGACACTCGAACCAATGCGGTATCGAGAACGTGGACCATGAGGAAGAAGAAGATGGCGACGCCGGTTGTGCGGTGCACAACCCACATCCACATCCCCTCTGCTCCTCGGTAGAGGGTGGGCGCTGGTGACACGGACTCTCCTTCGAATTCCTTGGTGTCTTGCCGTCCATCCTAATGTGGTGCCATGACTTCCTTGGACAACGGTAGAAACCCCATTGATGACTTCGTGGCCGTCGTGCCTGCCGGAGGGGTGGGTTCCCGTTTGTGGCCACTTTCTCAGCCGCATCGGCCCAAGTTCCTCATCGATTTGCTGGGAACCGGGCGGACCCTGATCCAGGAGACGGTGGCCCGGCTCGCCCCACTGACAGAGTCCACACTGGTCGTCACGGGAGTGCGGCACGCCGATGCCGTCGCTCAGCAGGTCCCCAGCCTCCCAGCATCGGCTCTCTTGACCGAGCCCTCTCCGCGCGACTCGATGGCGGCGATCGCTCTTGCTGCTGCGGTGATTGAGCAACGCCACGGCGAGCGGATCATGGGGTCCTTTGCCGCGGACCATGTGATTCCGGACGGCGAGGAGTTCCGCACCACGGTGCGGACTGCCGTCGAGGCCGCGCGCACAGGCAAGGTGGTGACACTCGGCATTGCACCCACGGGTCCGTCGAGTGCATTTGGGTACATCAAGGCTGGGCAGGCGCTAGCCGATGCGCCAGGGGCGTTCGCTGTCGAAGCGTTTACTGAGAAGCCTGATGAGGCCACGGCGGCGCGGATGTTGACCGCCGGTGGATACACGTGGAATGCGGGCATGTTCGTGGTGTCGACGTCGGTGCTGTTGGGGCACTTGGCTCGGTTGCAGCCCACTCTGGAAGCAGGTGTGCGAGAGATCGCGGCCGCCTGGGATAGCGCGGATCGCGACACTGTCGTGGAGCGGGTGTGGCCTACGTTGACCAAGATTGCGATCGACCACGCTATTGCTGAACCGGTCGCGGCCGCTGGGGGAGTGGCGACGGTCCCGGGGAGTTTCGCCTGGCACGACGTGGGCGATTTTGACTCACTTGCTCAACTGTTGACGGCCGATGCCTCGGGCACGATCACGATGGGACGTGACGCTGCCGTGGACGCGGTGGCGGCCGATGGCGCCGTGGTGATCGGCGGCACCAAGCCTGTGGCGGTCGTCGGAATCGACGACGCTGTGGTGGTCGAGACGGAGGAAGCGATCCTGGTCACGACGCGGGCACAGGCTCAGAAAGTGAAGGACGTGTCGCTCTAACCGCGAGCGGCCACTCACCCCTGTCCCCTGTTTGCGAAATGGCTCCATTTGCCAGTCTTGTGGCCTCAAAACCGGCAAATGGAGCCATTTGGCGGGGGTGGGGAGGGGAGATATGCGGTACTCCGAGTAGCGGATTGATACCGAAACGTTGCCGTACCAGACCTGTTCCAGCGCGAGGCAGTACGTGGTACTGCGTAGCATTGTGACTAACGCAATGTGCCTGGCGTACCCAACAGGCAACCACGACACGTGAGGAAGCAACAGATGCGCAACACAATTCGCTTTGGTGCAGTAGCGGCAGCGTCCGCGCTGGTGCTGGCGGCATGCGGTACCGCGCCCGAAGAAGAGAGCACTGCGGGCGGCGAAACTGAGGCTGCAGCAGAATCAGTCGACTTCACGGCATGCATGGTTTCGGATGCCGGTGGATTCGATGACAAGTCCTTCAACCAGTCCGCATACGAGGGCCTCACTCGTGCTGAGAGTGAACTCGGCATCGAGATTGTGACCGCAGAGTCGAACTCCGAATCGGACTTCGGCCCGAACCTCGAGGCTCAGGTGGCAGCTGGCTGTGACCTCATCATCACCGTGGGCTTCCTGCTGAGCCAGGCCACCGTTGACTCGGCTCTTGCCAACCCAGACGTTCACTACGCGATCATCGATGACCTCGCCGACAACGACTTTGACGGCGAGATCGACGCACCGAACATCAAGCCCATCACCTTCGAGACCGACGAGGCTGCGTTCCTTGCTGGCTACGCAGCTGCATCGGCAACGCAGACCGGCACGGTCGGCACCTTCGGTGGCCTCGAGATCCCTTCGGTCACCATCTTCATGGAGGGCTACGCAGCCGGCGTTGAGTACTACAACCAGGAGATGGAAGGCGACGTCCAGGTTCTGGGCCTCAACTCCTTCTCCGGTGGCTTCGACGACCAGACGCAGGGTCAGAACATCACGCAGGGCTTCCTCGACCAGGGTGCAGACATCGTCATGCCCGTCGCCGGCCCTGTGGGCCTGGGTGCCGCCTCGGCGATCCAGTCCGCTGGCAACTCGTGGCTCGTCGGCGTTGACTCCGACTGGACCGAGACCGCTCCTGAGTACTCGGACATCGTGTTCACCTCGGTGCTGAAGAACATCGCAAACGCAGTGTTCGACACCATCGACGAGACCGTGAACTCCGGCTTCTCGACCGACGCTTACCTCGGAAACCTGGAGAACGAGGGCGTTGGCGTCTCGGACTTCGCAGAAGGCACCGTCGGCGACGACACCCTTGCGGCACTCGATGAGATCACCGCAGGCATCATCGCGGGTGACATCGAAGCATCCGGAGCAGAGTAAAGATAAAGAGTAAAAAGCAGTACCAAGGGGTACACCCCTGAGACGACACGAGGGGCGTGCCGCGTAGACGCGGCGCGCCCCTCGTGCTTGACTGAAGAGCACCCAAAGACGGGTGCACCGCTGAGAGGATCCTCGCGTGAAACTGGAGCTTCAGGGAATCACCAAGAAGTTTGGTGACTTCACCGCCAATGACGCCATCGACCTAGTGGTCTCCCCAGGTAAAGTGCATGCTTTGCTGGGCGAAAACGGCGCTGGTAAATCCACATTGATGAACGTGCTGTTCGGTCTTTATGACGCGGATGGCGGCCAAATTCTCCTCGACGGGGAACCCACGGTGTTCTCCGACCCAGGTGACGCCATGGACGCGGGAATTGGCATGGTGCACCAGCACTTCATGCTCGTACCGGTCTTCACCGTCGCTGAGTCCCTGATGCTCGGGCACGAGGACGTGAAAGGCCCCGCCAAGCTGCTCAACCTCGATGCAGCTCGCGACAAGGTCAAGGAGCTGTCTGAGCGCTTTGGCTTCCACATCGACCCAGACGCGATCATCGAGGACCTCTCCGTAGGCGCGCAACAGCGTGTCGAGATCATCAAGGCGCTCTCTCGCGACGCCAAGGTGCTCATCCTGGACGAGCCCACTGCAGTGCTCACGCCCCAGGAAACCGACGAACTCCTAGAAATCGTGGGTCAGCTGCGCGACTCCGGTACGGCTGTGGTGTTGATTACCCACAAGCTCCGCGAGGTCAAGGCCATCGCAGATGACATCACTGTGATCCGTCGCGGCAAAGTTGTCGGCACCGCATCCCCGTCCGATTCCCAAGAGGAACTTGCGTCTCTCATGGTGGGCCGCAGCGTCTCTATGGCTGTCGACAAGGAACCCGCTGAGCCCGGTGACGCGGCCCTGACCGTCGACGGACTTTCCGTCGTGGATGAAGAGACGGACATCACGTTGCTCGACAACGTGAGCTTTGAGTTGCGTGCGGGCGAGGTACTCGCGGTTGCCGGTGTGCAAGGCAACGGGCAGACAGAGCTCGCAGAGGCCATTCTCGGACTGACCAAGACCGATGCCGGAAGTGTCACGCTCGATGGTGAGCGACTCACCGGACGCTCCATCCGTAGTGTGCTCGACGCGGGCGTCGGCTTCGTCCCGGAAGACCGCACCGAAGACGGTGTGGTGGCGGACTTCACGATCATCAACAATCTGATCCTGGACCTCTACGACCGGGCACCCTACTCCAAGCGCGGTTCGCTTCAGCCCAGTGTGTTGCGTGAGAACGCAGACACACAAGTGGAGAACTTTGACGTGCGCACCACGTCGATCGATGCGCTGACGGGCTCGCTCTCAGGCGGTAACCAACAAAAAGTGGTGCTCGCTCGTGAACTCTCCCGCGACCTGAAACTCCTGATCGCGTCCCAGCCCACCCGCGGCCTAGATGTCGGCTCAATCGAGTTTGTCCACAAGCGCATCATCGAAGAGCGAGACAAGGGCGTGGCCGTTCTTGTGGTGAGCTCGGAACTCGACGAGGTGTATGCACTCGCAGACCGCATTGCCGTGATGTATCACGGCAAGATCGTCGACATCGTTTCACCTGACACTGACCGCGACACTCTGGGCCTCATGATGGCCGGAGCTCACAGCAAGGAGGAAGTGGCATGAGCGAACAACCCGTCACTCAGACTCCCCCCGAGGCTCCCGAGCCTGAAGCCCCTCGCCGCGATTGGGGCACCGCATGGCGCCACGTCGTTGAGAGCTCAGGACTCGTTGTCGCGATGGCAATCCTGGCGGCCCTCCTCATCGCCGGACTGTTGGTCATCATCGTGGACCCCGCCGTTCAGGATGCCGCCAAGTACTTCTTCGCACAGCCAGCTGACTTCTTCAAGGCGGCGTGGGATGCGCTGTGGTCCGTCTACTCAGCAATCTTCCAGGGTGCAGTCGTCAACCTGGACTCGTCGACTTTCGCCGGAACTATCAGGCCATTCACCCAGACGCTGACCCAAGCGACCCCGCTGATCTTCGCGGGCCTGGGACTCGGCATTGGTTTCCGCGCCGGAATGTTCAACATTGGTGCTCAGGGTCAGCTGCTCATTGGTGCGACCCTCGGTGCCTACATTGGTTTCGCATGGGACTTGCCGTTCCCGCTACACCTGGTGCTTGCCATCCTTGGTTGTGCCGTCGGCGGTGCGATCTGGGGCTTCATCCCCGGAATCTTGAAGGCAAAGACCGGTGCACATGAGGTGATCGTGACGATCATGCTCAACTACATCGCGCTCAACCTCGTGGCCTGGCTCCTCAGCCTCGACGCGTTCAAGGTCAATGACGTTCAGAGCAATCCAAAGTCCCCCCTTGTGGAGACCAGCGCCCAATACCCGCTGTTGCTTGGGGGTAACTTCAACCTTCACTGGGGTTTTGTACTCGCACTCGTGTGTGCGTGGGGCGTCTGGTGGCTCATGGAGCGCTCCACGCTTGGCTTCGAGATTCGTGCTGCAGGCGCGAACGCCCGCGCCGCCCGCACCGCTGGAATGAGCGTCACCAAGACCACCATCTTGGTGATGACCATCGCCGGTGCGCTCGCGGGTCTGGCGGGATCCACCTTTGTGCTTGGAACTGAGAAGGCGTTGACCGACGCTACGGGCGGCACGGTGGGCTTCGACGCCATTACGGTGGCATTGCTGGGCAGGTCGCGACCGGTCGGAACTGTCTTCGCAGCGATCCTCTTTGGCGGGCTTCAGGCCGCTGGGCCGACGCTACAGACGCAGGCGGACCTTCGCCCTGACATCATCTTTGTCATCCAGGCGCTGGTGGTGTTGTTCATCGCTGCTCCGCCTCTGGTCAGAACGATGTTCCGCTTGCCTGTCCCTGCTCACGAGAAGGTGGTGGCAGCATGAGCGCCCCAGTCGTAGAACCAGATGCACTCGCACACCCCGAGTCGGGTGAAGGTCGCAAGAGGCCGCGCTCGTACAAGGGGCCGATTGCCCTGGGTGTGATTGCCCTCGTGGCTCTGGTGGGGCTGGGGTTCTTCACCAGTTCGGACACGGAGACGACGTTCTCGTTTGCGAAGAATTCGGACTTCTTCACGATTCCTGATCTCACCGTGCCATCGCTGATGGCCGTCATTGTGTTGACTGTCATCGCACTGCTTCTGGCGGTGTACTCATTGGTGCTGGCGACCAATCACCGCAAGCCGGGAATCTGGCTCCCTGTGGTGTACGGCATCGCCATCATCGGCGCACTGCTGACGACTGCGGGTGCGGGCCGCGACAACACCAGTATCCAGTTCACGAGCCTTTTGACGAGTTCGCTGTTCCTCGCTGTGCCGCTGGTCTTTGGTGCTCTTGCGGGAACCATTTGCGAGCGGTCCGGAATTGTGAACATCGCCATTGAGGGCCAGCTGCTCGCTGGTGCGTTCCTCGCGGCCCTTGTGGGATCCATGGCAGGCAATGCGTACATCGGTATGGTCGTGGCGCCTCTTGCAGGTGCTGCCGTGGGTGCGATTCTGGCGGTCTTTGCCACCAAGTACTGGGTCGATCAGATCGTTGTCGGTGTGGTGCTGAACCTGCTGGTGTTGGGACTGACAGGATTCTTCTTCAACACCGTGATGTCGGACAACCCGAACCTGAACCAGTCGCTCAACATGCAGAGCATCGACATTCCTGTGCTCTCGAGCATCCCGATCATTGGTCCGGTCTTGTTCCAACAGAACCTGTTGGTCTACATCCTGTACGTCACCGTGATCGTGACGCAGATCATGCTGTTCAAGTCCCGCTGGGGCCTGCGAGTACGGGCCGTTGGTGAACACCCCAAGGCTGCTGACACCGTGGGAATCAAGGTCAACCGCACTCGCCTGCGCAATACCATTCTGGGCGGCGCGGTTGCTGGCCTTGGTGGTGCGTTCTTTACGGTGGCTTCGGGGTTGGCGTTCGGTAACAACATGTCGGCCGGTAAGGGCTATATCGCCCTTGCTGCGATGATCCTTGGCCGCTGGAGTCCGCGCGGTGCGCTGGTGGCTGCGTTGCTCTTCGGTTTCGCCGATGCGCTTCGCGTGCAACTTGGCATCATCGGCTCGGACATCCCGTCCGAGTTCTTGGCCATGACGCCGTACCTCGCCACCATCCTTGCTGTGGCCGGTCTCGTGGGTCACTCACGGGCACCTGCTGCGGAGAACATTCCCTACAAGAAGTAGGAGGGCCGATGCCCGAGGTTGATTGGGACGGATTGCGTGCTGCTGCCGTCGAGGCGTCGGCGCGTGCCTACGTCCCGTATTCGAAGTTTCCCGTAGGCGTGGCTGCGCTCACCGACACCGGTGAGGTGGTGGTGGGTGCCAACGTGGAGAACGCCAGTTACGGCTTGACGTTGTGTGCCGAGTGCGCGCTGGTGTCGAAGTTGCATACCGACGGAATGGGGTCACGCCTCGTCGCGTTCACCTGCGTGGATGCGAACGGCGACATCTTGGCTCCGTGTGGGCGTTGCCGTCAGTTGCTCTTTGAACATGGCGGGCGCGGCCTGCTGCTGGAAACGGCCGATGGTGTGGTCACCATGGATCAGATGTTGCCCGGCGCGTTCGGGCCCGAGGATTTGGAGAAGGTCACGTGAGCGATTCGACCAAGACAGAGGCCCACGATGCTGTGGATGTTATCCGCACTAAGCGTGATGGTGGAGTGCTGAGCGACCCGCAGATTGATTGGGTCATTGACGCGTACACCCGTGGCGTGGTTGCAGATGAGCAGATGAGTTCGTTGGCGATGGCGATTTTGCAGCGCGGTATGACGCGTGAAGAGATTGCTCGGTGGACGCACGCGATGATCAACACGGGTGAACGCCTGGATTTCTCTGGTCTGGGCATGCCGACAGCTGACAAGCACTCGACCGGGGGAGTGGGTGACAAGATCACCTTGCCGCTGGCACCCCTGGTGGCTGTCTATGGCGTGGCTGTCCCTCAGTTGTCTGGGCGCGGTCTCGGACACACAGGCGGCACTCTGGACAAGCTCGAGTCCATCCCTGGGTGGCAGGCATCGATGAGCAATGAGCAGATGATGGATCAGTTGCGCGATGTGGGCGCAGTGATTTGCGCGGCCGGTTCTGGTTTGGCCCCCGCGGACAAGAAACTGTATGCGCTGCGTGACGTGACGGGCACCGTTGAGGCGATTCCGCTCATTGCCTCCTCGATCATGTCCAAGAAGATCGCCGAGGGCACAGGTGTTCTGGTGCTCGACGTCAAGGTCGGTTCGGGTGCCTTCATGAAGGACATCGACATGGCGCGTGAACTTGCGGACACCATGGTCAAGTTGGGCACGGACGCTGGCGTCAAGACTTCCGCGCTGTTGACCGACATGTCCACCCCGCTGGGTCTTGCCATCGGCAATGGCCTCGAAGTCACTGAGTCGGTGGAAGTCCTGGCTGGCGGCGGTCCGGCCGACGTGGTTGAGCTTACTGTCGCCCTGGCGAGGGAGATGCTCGCGGGGGCAGGCGTGACAGACGTTGACCCTGCTGAGGCATTGCAGGACGGGCGTGCCATGGACGCCTGGCGCCGCATGATCGAGGCTCAGGGTGGAGATGCAGATGCGCCGATGCCTGAGGCGCCCCATCAGCATCAGGTGCTCGCAGAACGCGATGGTGTGGTGAGCCGCCTCGACGCACTCGGTACTGGAGTGGCCGCGTGGCGACTTGGTGCGGGACGGGCCCGTCAGGGAGACCCGATCCAAGCATCGGCCGGTGTGACGGTGCATCGGACCGTGGGCGATACCGTGCGTAAGGGCGAACCGATCCTCACGCTGCACACTGAGACTGAAGGCCGTATGCCTCGTGGACTCGAAGCCATCGCGGAGGCATGCGATGGTGCTGGCGCCATCGAGATTGCGGACTCTGCTCCGGAACGTCGCATCGTGATGGAGACTCTTGGAACGACGTCTGTGGGTACTGTGTCCTAGTGGCTTGGACTCTGACATCGCTCGCGGCGCGTACAGCCGGCGCCCTCGGACTTCGCGGTTCGTGGGCTAAGCCCTACGCGGCGTCGCACGCTGCCGGACTTGCCCAACGTGGCCCACGGCGCGAGGGCGACACTGTCTTTGCCAGGGCTTATACGCGTCGACTTGCGGAATGCTCGAGTGCAGACCGCAAGGCTCTTGAAGCCGCGCGCTCAGAGATGGTGACCGACGCAGATGTCCTTGAAAGGGCTTTTGCTGCCGGTGCGACTGTGACTGCGGTGGCGTCACTGGCTGCCTCGTGGGAAAAACTCTCCGAGAGCGCCAAAGACGTGATTCGCGCCCCCGCCGGTACCGGCATCGGCGCTGTGCGCTTGGGGTCAGTGAAGGCGACCCAGATCGATGAGACCACCTGTGGCGCTGCCGTGATGGCCATGATGCTCATGATGGGTGACCCGCTCGTTGCCGCGTGGGTCATGACTGGGCGCGTGTTCGGTGACCACTTGCCAGCTGAAGCGTTGGCCGTCACGGTTGAAGAAGAGAACCCTCGCACGATCGACGGGCGCTGGGCCGCATTGCAGCGGGTCCTGCACCGCTCCGCGACGTCGAGGGGACTGGGAATCGCACCGTGGCCCACATCGCTGGGGACGCCGCCCTGGCGACTCGACAACGCCACTCGCTTTGCTGGCGTCAAGTTCCGTGGTGCTGTGATCGATGACACCGATCCGGCAATGATGGACGCTGCGATGTCACATGCATCGGCCGCACTCCGTGACGGCATTCCGGTGCCGATGTACACCGGAGGCGACAGTGCAGGCGGATGGAGCCAGGCAGTCCCTCGCCACGTCGTGCTCCTCACGGGGCGCATCGAAGGCGGCTACCGGGTCTATGAACCTGGCACAGGACGCTCGTTGCCTTTGACCGCCGAGCGGATGGTGGGCGGCGGACCCAAGGAGCCCGCACTGGGGCAGTGGACCCGAGTGTGCTGGATGGTGTTGCCGCGCCAACGCCGCCACCGTTCGTAGTAGCAGCCGGGCTCCGGTGGGCAGCTCGAGGGGCTCTGCCCGCGGGAGAGCCGATGCGCAGGTAACCTTGAACAATGAGTCTTACCTATGACGACATCGTTGCCCTGCCCAAGGTTGTTCTCCACGATCACCTCGATGGAGGCCTGCGGCCCACTACTTTGATTGAACTCGCCGGAGAGATTGGGCACGAACTGCCCTCAACGAACCCGGATGAGCTTGCCAAGATTTTCGCGGAGAACGCCAACTCAGGCGACCTCGTGAAGTACCTCGAAGCATTCGCGCACACCACCGCTGTGATGCAGACCGAGGACAACCTGCGTCGCGTGGCCCGCGAGGCCGTGGTCGACCTCGCTGATGACGGCGTCATCTACGCGGAACTGCGCTACGCCCCCGAGCAGCACGTCGCTGGTGGGTTGAGCATGCAGCAGGTCGTTGAAGCCGTTCAGGCTGGCATCGACGAGGGCGTTGCGGAGGCCGTCGAAAGCGGCCGCGTGATCCGCGCTGCCGCACTCTTGGACGCCATGCGCCACCTGGACCGCTCCCTTGAGGTCGCGCAACTGGCTGTTGCTAACCGTGAGCGCTGCTGTGTGGGCTTCGACATTGCTGGCCCGGAGTTGGGTTTCCCGCCCGCGAACCACGCCGAGGCGTTTGCCTACCTGCGTGAGAACCACCTGCCCGTCACTATTCACGCGGGCGAAGCCGACGGCGCTGCCTCGGTCTCGGATGCGCTGGTCCAGGGTGCCCGTCGCATCGGTCACGGTGTGCGGATCTGGGAGGACATCGAGGACTTCGATTCGGACGAGCCCAACCTGGGACACATCGCTCAGCACGCTCTCGACCTGCAGATCCCCCTCGAATGCTGCCCGACCTCCAACGTGCAGACGGGTGCCGCGAAGTCGGTGGAGGAGCACCCCATCCACACGCTGCGCGACTTGGGCTTTGCGGTGACCATCAACACTGACAACCGTCTGGTGTCCGGCGTGTCGATGAGCGGCGAGTACAAGGCACTGGTCGACAACGGCTGGACCAAGGACGACTTGCTTGAGGCCACGTTGAGTGCTGCCTGGGGCGTCTTCCTGCCTTACCAGGACCGTGGTGACCTCGCTGAAATGATTCTGGAGGCCTACGGCATCGAGCTGTAGTTCCTCACCGCAGACACCAACGCCCGCCCTTCGCTTTCCGGCTCGTTGCCGGTCGCGACGGGCGGGCGTTGTGCGTTGTCTGAAGCGATCCGAGCCTGCGCTGACGCCGAGCGGGCTTACGGCCAGGCGGCAGGTTTACGACGTCACCTTGAGTCCTGCGACGCAGCCGACAATGCCCAGGATGAGGAGAACCCTGACGATGGAGAATGGCTCAGCGCCAGTAGACATGGCCCAGCCAGTGGTGAGCGCTGCGCCGATGCCGACCCAGACCGCGTAGGCCGTGCCCACGGGAAGGTACTTCAGCGACCAGGCGAGCCCGGCCATGCTGAGCGTGAGCGCCACCAGAAAGACGACGCTGGGCCAGAGGCGTGAAAAGCCTTCACTACGCGAAAGGGCTGTTGCCCACACGGCTTCGAGGACACCAGAAAGAATGAGAATGAGCCACGGCATGAGAACTCCCGTGTGACGTCTTGTCGCGTTGCCGGGTACGTCACCCTCGTCCGGGAGCCGATGGGGGCTCTGCTGGAATGATCGCACGCTTGGTATGAAGGTTCAAGTCATGTTCTGGGTGGTGCGCGGCGCGTGACGGGCTAAGCCGACGTAGGCTGGTGGGTAGCACCGCTGTTGCCGCAGCGGCACCTATTCCGTACTCAGAGGAGCGTCACTCATGACTTTGTCCCGCGCCAGCCTGGCCAGCTACGTTGACCACACGTTGTTGAAGCCCGAAGCGACTCCGGCGGATGTCGACGCGCTCATCGCCGAGGCCCACGAACTTGGGGCTTTCTCGATCTGTGTGTCGCCCTCCATGCTGCCCGTCGAGGTTCCCGAGGGCCTGGCTGTTGCCACTGTCTGCGGCTTCCCTTCGGGCAAGCACCACTCGCAGATCAAAGCCGCTGAGGCCGCGCTGAGCGTAGCTCAGGGTGCTGACGAGGTGGATATGGTCATCGATGTTGCGGCCGCCATCGAGTCTCGCTTCGAGGACGTCCAGAAGGACATCGCTGCAGTTCGTGCGGCAGTGCCCGAGGGCAAGATTCTCAAGGTCATCATCGAGTCTGCGGCACTAAGCGACGAGGCCATTGTGGGCGCGTGCCGTGCCGCAGCGGATGCGGGCGCGGACTTTGTGAAGACGTCGACGGGCTTTCACCCGGCGGGTGGCGCAAGCGAGCACGCTGTGCGACTGATGCGCGAAACCGTAGGTGATGCGCTTGGGGTCAAGGCCTCAGGCGGAGTGCGGACTGCCGATGACGCGATCGCCATGATCAACGCTGGCGCCAGCCGCTTGGGCCTGTCGGGAACTCGGGGAGTCCTCGACGGCCTCGACGGCGTGCAGACGGACGATGCCGGCGACGGCGGGTACTGACTCGCACCATGCGTGAACGCGGCGAAGGCCGGGCTGCTCCTCGGAGCATCCCGGCCTTCATTGCGTGATGCAGGTCCCAGCGTCGTGGAACTCGCGGCCAGGCTAGAGGCCAAGCGCCTGACGGACGTCGGCTTCCAGCGCGTCCATGTCCTTGACGGCATGGGCGTGCGCTGAATCGAGCTTGTCCGTGGGCTTGTGCACTACTTCGAGATAGGCCTTGATCTTTGGCTCTGTCCCTGAGGGGCGGATGATGACACGGGCACCGGATTTGGTGGCCAAGTGCAGGCCATTGGTCGGGGGCAAGCCCTGGAAGCCTTCGTTCATGTCGTCGGTTGCTACCACGTGCGACCCGCCCAACGACGTGGGAGGGTCAGCAAGCAGCCGTTCCATGCGTGCAGGAATCTGCGAGAGGTCGCTGAACCGCCCCGAGACCTGGCGCGTGAGGTGGATGCCGTACGTCCGGTTGAGGTCGTCGATGGCGTCGCTCAAAGTACGGCCCTCGGCCTTGAGTTCGGCCACGTAGTCGGCCATCAGCACTGCCGCTGAGATGCCGTCCTTGTCCCGAACCAGGTCAGGAGCAACGCAATACCCGAGCGCTTCCTCGTAGCCGAACACGATGCCGGGCTCGCGAGCGATCCACTTGAACCCTGTGAGCGTGTGGGCGTGCTGGAGGCCGTGGTGTTCCGCGATACGGCCAAGCATCCGCGACGACACGATCGAGTTTGCGAGGACTGCACCCTCGGGGTGCCCGCCACGTGAGGCGATGCGCTCACCGAGGAGCGAACCTACGACGTCGCCGTGGAGCATGGTCCATTCACCATCAATGATGGTGGCGACAGCGCAGCGATCCGCATCGGGATCGTTAGCAATGACGAGGTCCGCATCGATGGAACGGGCAAGGTCAAGCGCCAAGTCGATGGCACCCTTTTCCTCAGGGTTGGGGAACGCGACTGTAGGGAAGTCGCCGTCGGGCTCGGCTTGCTCGGGGACTGTGTGCAGGTCACCAAACCCTGCAGAGCTCAGCACTGTCTCGACGAGGGCACCGCCCACACCGTGCAGCGGGGTGAGAACTATCCGCACGTCGTGGCGCGGCGACTTTTCCAGTGGTGGTCCGGCGAGAGCCGCAACGTTGTCGATGTAGCCCATCAGTACGGGCGACTCGATCAGCTCCCAGCCGTCTTCCGCGCGCGGGACGTCGGCCACTGCAATGACATTGGCGATCTTTGCAGCGATCTGAGCGTCGTAGGGCGACACGATCTGCGCGCCTTGGCCGTCTCCAGTGACAACGCGGCCGCCGAGGTACACCTTGTAGCCGTTGTCTTGTGGGGGATTGTGGGACGCGGTCACCATGACGCCCGCATCCGCGTCGAGGTCGCGCGTCACGTACGCCAGCATGGGGGTCGGCAACAGGCGAGGCATCAGCAGAGCCTCGTGGCCTGCGGCTGTCATGACCGCTGCGGTGTCGACAGCGAAGTCATGCGAACCATGACGGGCATCAAAACCAATCACGACCTTGGCGCGTGGCTCGAAACCCGCTTCCGTGAGAGCCTCGGTGAGGAACGCCGCAAGGCCCGCTGCGGCACGAATCACTACCGCGCGGTTCATCCGATTGGGCCCGGCGCCTAAGGCTCCGCGTAGGCCCGCTGTCCCGAACTCGAGCATGCCGCGGAAGCGGTCTTCAAGTTCGTGGACAGCATCGTCGTAGCCAGCCCGGGCCGCATGGATGATGGCTTCCATCTCTTCACGAGTCGCAGGGTCCGGGTCGTCGGCCGCCCACGCTGTTGCGAGGTCAATCAGAGCACTGGTTTCGCTCATGACATGCGCTCCACCACGTCAGCCAGCAGTCGGGAGATCCGAGGCGCGGCAGCGGTGCCGGCGTCAATGACTTCTTGGTGGTTGAGGGTTTCCCCGCCGATGCCTGCTGCAAGGTTGGTGACCAGTGACAGACCCAGGATCTCGAGCCCCACTTCGCGTGCGGCGATGGCCTCGAGCGCTGTCGACATACCCACCAGGTCGGCGCCAAGAATGGAAGCCATGCGCACCTCTGCAGGGGTTTCGTACTGAGGGCCGGTGAACTGTGCGTACACGCCGTCCTTGAGGTTCGCATCGATCTCGCGCGCGAGCGCCCGCAGCCGTGGCGAATACGTCTGGGTCAAGTCAACGAACGTCGCACCCTCGAGAGGCGTGGCGCCGGTCAGGTTCAGGTGGTCCGTGAGGAGCACGACCTCTCCCGGGCCTACCTCGGGGCGAGTGGAGCCGCATCCGTTGGTGAGCACGAGCTGCGTGCAGCCAGTCGCGGCCGCGGTGCGCACACCGTGTGCCACCTTCGCGGCATCGCGCACTTGATAGAAGTGTTGGCGCGCCCCCAAGACCAAAACTGCGCGACCATCGGCCGTCTTCAACGACCGAAGCGTCGGGTGGTGGCCGGCGACAACGTGTCCGGCGAAGCCTGGGATTTCATTGGCAGGAACAGACGCGACTTCCTCTCCAATGAGTTCGGCTGCACCTCCCCAACCTGATCCCAAAACAAGGGCAATGTCGTGCTTTTCTACGCCCGTGGCGGCGGCAATGGCGGCGGCGGCTTCGGATGCGTGTGCTGAGGCGTGTGTCATACATCGAGCGTAACCTGCCAGAGGTGAGTTTCGCCTGCCGCGAGTGAGAGACAATGGAGTTTATGGCAACGACACACGTGGCAATTATTGGTGGCGGCCCTGGAGGATACGAGGCGGCCCTCGTCGCCCGCAAAGCCGGTGCAGATGTCACCTTGGTCGAGCGTCAAGGGATGGGCGGTAACGCCGTCCTCACCGATGTGGTGCCCTCCAAGACGGCCATCGCCACGGCTGAGTGGCGCACCATCGCAGACCGCGCACCGCAACTAGGAATCCGCGATGCGCATGGCTCCGAATCGACTGCACATGTGGTCGATGTGGCCGCCGTCAATGCGCGCATCCGGGCGCTCGTCGCCAAGCAGTCGGGTGACATTTCAAGCCGGATGGCAGACAACGGCATCACGGTGCTCCATGGCAGCGCGACGCTGACGCCCGAGGGCAACGTCGTGGTCGACGGCGAGACGCTTGACGCCGATGTGGTCTTGCTCGCGGTGGGTGCGCGGCCTCGTGTTGTTGAAGGTGCAGAGCCTGACAACGATCGCATCCTGACGTGGACGCAGCTTTACGATCTCGCCGAGCTCCCCGAACATCTGATCGTGGTGGGTTCCGGAGTCACGGGCGCAGAGTTCGCGGGTGCTTACAGTCTGCTCGGATCCGAGGTCACCCTCGTGTCCTCCGGTGACCGAGTGCTGCCGCGCGAGGACCCTGAGGCGGCCGCGCTTGTTCAGGAAGTGTTCGCGGAACGCGGCATGAATGTGATGGGTGGAACCCGCGCGCAGAGCGTGAAGAACACCGGCGTCGGAGTTGAGGTCACGTTGGCCGACGGCCGCGTGGTCACGGGAAGCCATTGCTTGATGGCCGTGGGATCTATCCCCAACACTGACTCACTTGGCCTTGAAGAAGCGGGCGTTGAACTCGACGAGCGCGGCTACATCACCGTCGACCGCGTCTCACGCACGTCCGCTCGCGGAATCTATGCTGCCGGCGACTGCACCGGGGTGCTCCCGCTGGCTTCCGTCGCGGCCACCCAGGGACGCATTGCTATGGCGCATGCGCTCGGCGACGCCGTCACCCCACTTGATTTGCGGCACGTCGCGTCGGCGGTGTTTACCGCCCCCGAGATCGCCACCGTGGGAGCCTCCGAGGAGGAGCTGAAGGAGCGCGGTCTCTTCTATGAGGTTTCGCGCTTGGACTTGGCGCGCAACCCCCGGGCCAAGATGCTCGGAATCGATCAGGGCTTCGTCAAGATTTTCGGTCACACCGTTACCGGACAAGTGTTGGGCGCCGTCATCGTGGGCTCCCGTGCCAGCGAGCACATCTTCCCGCTCTCGCTCGCCGTGACGCACCACTTGACGGTGGACGATGTCGCAGGCGTGTTCACCGTGTACCCGTCCCTCTCAGGGACCACGGCAGAGGTGGCGCGGCGTCTGCACCACCTGTCCGACCAAGCACGCGTCTAGCGCGCCTGGTGTCACCCATCGACGATGCGTGACACCAGGGCGGACCTAGCTTGTGCTGGGCGATGGTGACGCTGACGGTGACTCACTGATTGACGGCGTGCCGGACGCGCTCTCTGATGGCGACGGTTCAGACGTGGCGGCGCCGGCATCCTCGTCACGCTCGACGTGAGGCGCGACATCGCCGCCTAGACCGGTACGCACGTGCGCGGTGAGCGGCAGATGGTCGGACCACGGGACATCGAGCAGCGCGAAGTCCTCAAGGACGACTTCACGGCCCAGAATAAAGTCCACCCGGGCACCATCCTGTGCGGCTGCGCCGGCAGGTAGTGCTTCGGCAGCAATCGCATAGCCAGAGTCCAGCATCACTGCGAGCGTGGCGGAATCGGGGCCATCGCCAAAGTCCCCGCCAATGACCACAGGGCCGATGGCCGTTCCCCACTCCACGAGGCGTGCGGCTTGCGCCTCGGGATCGGTGCCGTCATCGCCATCGATTTGCGTTGACGCGTACGTTGCGCCCATAAATGTCACCGCGAGTGCGCCGTGGCGGGGGCCGAGGTCGCTGTCCGGCTTGAGGGCGCGCACCTCACTGTGGGGCCGCGAGGTGAGGATGGCATTTCCCGTCTGCTCGGTGTGGGCGCCAGCGTAGGAGATGGGTAGTTGTAGTTCGCCAGCAAGGTACTCCACCATGTCGACCCCACCCGACAACAAGCCGCCGCGGTCGACCTCTTGCAGCATCGTCACATCGGCGGGATTGTCGCGAAGTGTGTGTGCGACGTCCTGAGCGTTGACGCCGAGCCTGCCCTGTGCTGCCGGGGTCACGCCGTGGTGAATGTTCCAGGACATAGCCGTGGGGGAGGACAGGAAGTTCTCGGAGTACAGCTGCTCTTGCTCATAGGTGGCGCTTGTCCACCACCACAATCCGCCAACGGCGACGGCACCCACAGCAAGGCGCGGCAGGACGCCGGGTAGGGCTGGCGCCGTGTGACGCGTACCCACACGGAAGGCCGTTCCTATCATGAGGGCGATGCCCACGGCGATCAGCAAGATCCCGTGCCGGACGGGGGTCACCGAGAGCCTGTCGATCTCAGCAATCACTAACGGTCCCAGCATCGCTGCAACGAATGCGAACGAAGCCCCGAGGCTGCGCGCAGCGGAGCCCTTGTCCGCCCGCATCATGAGTGCTGCTGCGAGGCCACTGGTCGCGGAAGCAATGGGCAACGCGATCAGCGCGGCGAGTCCAGGAACGGACAGCAGCACGGCCAGCGCTGCCACGCCGATCACTACGAGTGCGATGTGAACAGGGCCCTTCATGGCGATCGCTGCCGACGCGAGACGCGCAGCCAGCAAGAGGCCCACCATGGAGAACACCACAGCAACGGACATGCGCACGGATGCTTGCGATGTCACGTAGCCCAGGTTGGCAAAGGCATACATCAGGAAGGCCCAGTAGAGGCCGTAGCCCCACCAGCCCCGGGTGTGCTTGGCGGGAGTGAGGTCGTGGCATCGCCAGCCATTGACCAAGGCCAAAACGGCAACCACGCCGATGGCGACCCACCCCCACACATCGGTCCTCCACGCCGCATCGAAGGTGCGCAGTAGCGCCTGCTCTGCCACGGCGGCGGCTGCACCCAGCGCAGTTCCGGTCACCAGTGTGGCCCCCGAGCCGTTACCGACGGCGACCCGCGCGCACATGATCACGGTGGCGATCGCAAGCGCCGCGATGTAGAGCCCAGCGCCGATGAGCCAACCCCCGTCGAGGAGCGGAAGGCTGAAGCGAGCAATGGCCGTGATGCCGAGGAGGAACCACACGGTGCCACCTTGGCTGAAGAACTGTGCGGCCATCGATGCCAGCCACGCCACTGCGGCACCGCCAGCGCCTACTGCGACGATAGCGATCAGTGCAGTGGCGGTATTGGGCTCGGACAGGTCGAGCAGTAATGGGCCTGCGGTGCGAAGCGAATCAATCAACAGCCACGACGCCACAGCGATCAGGCCCAGGGCACGTCTCACATCGGTCATGCCTGTCACGGTACCGCCGCAACAATGAGAGCCGCGACGCGGGGGCCGTGCTCTGTGAACAACGCAGGCCTCGCCCACGCCATCAGCACCGTGTGCTGTGACGCCGCGAAGAAGTGACGCTAGGCGGGGTCGGCGATGTCGCAGATGACTGTGCCGGAGCTCACGGAACCGCCCACTGCAAGCGACAGGCCCGTGACGGTGCCAGCGCGGTGTGCCACCAGCGGCTGCTCCATCTTCATGGCCTCCAGCACCACCACCAGGTCGCCCTCGGCAACCGTCGCACCATCTTCGACAGCGACCTTCACGATCGTGCCCTGCATGGGCGAGGTCAGTGAGTTGCCGCTCGCGGCGGATCGGGTTGTACCGCCACGGCGAGCCGTACGGCGAGCAGGACCGCCCTTGCGTGCGTTCGCTCGCCCGGCCTGCGCCAAGGCTGCCGGCAGGACCACTTCTAGGCGCTTGCCGCCCACTTCCACAACAACGCGCTCCGTGGCGACGGCATCGGCTTCATTCTCTACACCGGAGCCTGTGCTGCCGAGCGTAGCGACCGTGTCCGCAAACTCGGATTCAATCCACGTGGTGTACACGCCGAAGGTGCCCGTGGGTGCGGCGAACTCATGGGTATCCAACACAGCGCGGTGGAAGGGTACGACGGTGGGGATTCCCTCGACCGACATTTCGGCGAGAGCGCGGCGTGCGCGCTGGATTGCCTCGGTGCGGGTGGCGCCAGTGACGATGACCTTGGCGATCATCGAGTCAAAGTTGCCAGAGACGGTGTCGCCCTCGACCACGCCAGCATCGATGCGGACACCGGGGCCGGTGGGGAAGCGGAGCTTGGAGATGCGGCCAGGAGCGGGCATGAAGTTGCGGCCCGGGTCTTCACCGTTGATGCGGAACTCGAATGAGTGGCCACGCGTGACGGGTGAGAGGTTCTGGATGGGCTCGCCTGCAGCAATGCGGAACTGCTCGCGCACCAGGTCTACACCCGTGACTTCCTCTGTCACGGGGTGTTCCACCTGCAGGCGAGTGTTCACCTCAAGGAAGGAGATGGTGCCGTCAACGCCCACGAGGAACTCGCACGTACCGGCACCCACATAGTTGGCTTCGCGCAAAATGGCCTGGCTCGACTCAACGAGGCGTGCATTCTGCTCGTCAGTCAAGAAGGGTGCTGGCGCTTCTTCGACGAGTTTCTGGTGCCGACGCTGCAGCGAGCAGTCGCGGGTGGACACCACGACGACATTGCCGTGCGTGTCTGCAAGGCACTGGGTTTCGACGTGGCGAGGCTTATCGAGGAAGCGCTCCACAAAGCACTCACCGCGGCCGAAGGCGGCTACCGCTTCACGAGTGGCGGAGTCAAAAAGTTCAGGGATCTCTTCGCGGGTGCGGGCCACCTTGAGGCCGCGCCCACCGCCGCCGAACGCTGCCTTGATCGCAACGGGAAGCCCGTGCTCGTCGGCGAACGCAAGAACCTCATCGGCGTTTGCTACCGGGTCTTTAGTGCCAGGGACCAGGGGAGCGCCCGCCCGTTGCGCGATGTGGCGTGCGCTGACCTTGTCGCCGAGACCCTCGATCGCTGCGGGAGGCGGGCCAATCCACACCAGCCCAGCATCCATGACGGCCCGGGCGAAGTCGGCGTTCTCTGAGAGGAATCCGTATCCGGGGTGGATTGCCTCCGCGCCACTACGGCGTGCGGCGTCGACGACCTTCTCGATGTCGAGGTAGGTCTGTGCTGCGGTCTCGCCTCCCAGCGCGAAAGCCTCGTCCGCTAGACGCACGTGTGGGGCGTCACGGTCCGAATCGGCGTAGATGGCGATGGAACGTAGGCCAGCGTCGTTGCACGCGCGAATAACGCGTACCGCGATCTCGCCACGATTGGCAATGAGGACAGAAGAGAATGCAGACACCCCGTCACCGTAGCGCCTGGTTACCAACCAGCACCTGTGAATGCGATGCGGTGCATCAACTTTGGAAAGCGGTCACACGCGGCGGCACTGCGTTTGTAGGGTATCTACAATCGACTTGACATTTACATGGGCTACGGGGCCGTAGGTTGTGCAGACCCCACAATCTGCCTGGTCCTCGTGGCGTACGCCGTCCTGACGCGGGACTACTCGCGCAAGGTGTGGAAGGGAACCGAAAGTTCCGCCAGGAGAGTGCGGAGCAAGGGGAGTGAAACGCCTACGACGCCATGAAAGTCGCCGTCGATGCGTTCGACGTACGGGCCTCCGAGACCATCGACCGTGAAGCCGCCTGCGACCTTGAGCGGTTCGCCCGTGGCGACGTAGGCCTCGATCTCGTCGTCGGTGAGCTTCGCGAAGTGCACGACCGTTGCGGACGACGAACCCACGGAGCCGCGCGTGCCGTCTTCGCGGTCATCGACAAGCCAGTGACCGCTGTGCAGGATGCCCGAGCGTCCGCGCATGGTGCGCCAGCGTGCAACGGCGGTTTCAGCATCGCCCGGTTTGCCGTAAATGGCGCCGTCTATCTCCAGCATGGAGTCACAGCCAAGGACGATGGCGTTGGTCTCGTACTCGGCCGCGACATGCTCTGCTTTGGCCCGCGCGAGCGCGAGAACGGCGTCCCCAGGCTCAGCGTCGGGGTGCTCGGTGCGGAGCTTGTCGAGGATCGCATCTTCGTCGACGCCAGAGACAATGACGTCGGGCTCTACCCCTGCCGCTCGCAAGGTGGCGAGGCGGGCGGGGGACTGGGAGGCAAGCAGGAGCGGCACTGTCATGGCACTGACCCTAGCCCCTCTGCCCCCTCGCCAAATGGAGCCATCTCGCTGATTTGGCACGCCAAAACAGCGAGATGGCTCCATTTGGCGGGAGTTCTAGGCTGTGGTCTTGACTTCCTCGCGGATCTCGTCATCCTCGGGCTCGGCGGAGAGGGACTTCTCGCCGCGTGGCAGGGCGAACAGCATGAGCACGGCCGTAGCGATCGCGATGACGGCGGACACCATCATGGCGTACTGGTTGGCATCCATGAATGCTGCCTGAGCGGCTTGCGCGATCTGCGCGGCAGCCGTTGCGGCCTCGCCGCCCGCGGTGGCCATCTGATCTGTGACGGCCAGCGCACCCGCGAGAGAATCCTCGATCACTCCGCCTGCCTCGCCGGGCACCTGCGCCGCCGTTGAGGAGATGTTCTGGGTGTACTGGGTGGCGATCATCGAACCCAACAGGGCAATGCCCAGGGAGGCGCCAAGTTCCCGGGTGGTGTCGTTCATGGCGGAACCCATGCCGGACCGGTTGCGCGGCACGGAAGCCATCATCATGTTCGTTGCGGGCGTCATGACCAGCGCCATACCGAGCGTGATGATCGACATGGCAATGAAGAAGTCCCAATACGACGGAACCGTTGGCCAGGTGGTCATCAGTAGGAACCCGGTGGCAACCGCTACGAGGCCAGGGACAACCGTCCAGCGCGTGCCGACAGCGGCAACGAGGCGCGGCACCATCGGCCCCACGACCATCATTGGCAGCATCGGCGGAATCATGGCGAGCGAAGTCTTGAGTGCCCCGTAGTCCATGACGAGCTGGAAGATTTGGGTCATGCCAAAGAACGCGCCAATCATGGCGAAGAAGGTCAAGGTGACGGACACCACAGACAGTGAGAAGCGGCGGTTCTTGAAGAGCTTGAGGTCGAGCATCGGGTGCTCGACACGGTTCTCCCACCAGATGAACGCGATGAGCGACGCGGCGCCCACCGTGGCGGCGATCATCGTGACGGGGTCGCTCCAGCCGTGCGATGGGACCTCCATGATCGTGTAGACGATGCCGGCGAGGGCCGCGGTGATGAATGCACCTCCGACCCAGTCCACCGGGGTGGCCTTCTCGTCGACGGATTCGGGGACGATGCGCCACGAAGCAAAGAGGGCGATGACTCCTAGCACCGCGCCAAGATAGAACGCGGCGTGCCAGTCAAAGAAGTGCAGCAGGATGCCAGTCAGCACGGAGCCGATCATCATGCCGACACCGGCCACTGCGGCCCAGATGGCGATGGCCTTGGGGCGTTCCTTCGTGGGGAACACCACGTTGACGATCGACAACGTCGTGGGCATCACGAGTGCGCCACCGATGCCCATGAAGGCACGGGAGGCGATGAGCTCTCCACCCGTGGTGGCGAACAGGGGAGCGTAGGCCGAGGCGAGGATGAAGACGACGAGTCCCACGAGCATCGTCCGTTTGCGCCCGTACCGGTCCGCGATCGCGGCGGCGATGAAAAGCAGTGACGCGAAGACCAGAGCGAAGGCCTCAACAACCCAGGTGAGCTCTAGCTGCGTGAGTGAGAACTCCACAGTGAGGTCAGGGAGCGCCAGGTTGAGGCTCATGTTGGCGACCATCGCTGTCATGAGGCCAAGACACAGAGTCGCGAGGATTCCCCAGCGGCGGCGGTAGGTCGACTCGGGAATTCCCTCGTCGAGTGCGTCTTGCAGTGAGGCGCGGTCTGCGGCTGGCTTGGACAAGCGGGGACTCCTTAGCGTTCGCGGTTGCGTAGCGGTGGCTCGGCAACTGGGCCACATTAGTTCGCATGACACGAATAATCAACTTCGCCTCAAGTGAACTAATTTGCGGAAGGGGACAACGCAGTGAAACAGCGAAGCGCCGACCCCGCACACCCGCAAGGGATGGCGGAGCCGGCGCTAGGCCAGGAGTTGTGGATTCCTAGGTGTTGCGACGCTGGCGCCAGAACACTCGGTTGATCCCAGCTGCCACGAGCGCAGCGAGTGCTGCGGCGAGGCCGAGTTCGATAGTGCCTATGCCGCCAAACAGGGACATTACGAAAACCACGACGAATACTAGAAGTGCCCACAACAGCAAGAACAGTAGAACTTTCACTGTTCCACCCTACCCAGCACTGCCACGATAGGTGTAGGTGCCGTTGCCCTTGAGCGTGATCTTTGACCATGGAGTGTGAGATGCGACGCAACCATACTTGGCAATACAGTTGTCGATGCGTCGCTGGAACATCGAGGAAGCCGTAGAAGTGCCCACGCCACTATTCGAGTTCTGCACGAGGCCCTCTACGTAGTAGAAGGCTGAGATGCTGGGTGCATAATCGTAGCGTTCCTTGATTGCCACAACTTTGCCGCCAGAGTGGCACCAATCAACGAAGTGGGTCCATTTGTATGCGATGTCTCCCAACAGCGTTCGCTTGGTGTAAGTTACCCACGTGTTCCTGCATGTCCGGGAGGGCTTTAGTAAGGGCGAGGCGGGTGAAGTGTCCTTGAGCTGGGCAGTCGTGCGAGGAGGGCTCACGACGCGATCCCCGGCTGTCACTTCTACCGCTGCGGACGGATCCGCAACGCGTTGCGCAACCTCGGGAAACTCTCGGAGGGTCGCGAGGTCGCTCTCCGTCCAGGTCCCGTCGTCTACCTTTTCCAGGGCTAGTTCGACTCGCTACTCCTCCCATCCTGAATCGGTTGCCGCGGCCGTCGCGCTACTGCCAACAAGCAGTGGGATGGTTAACATCGCCGCTGTCGTCCAAGTGCGTGTCTTGGTCGTCACTCGTGTTTTCCTCATCTCAGTGAAACGCCATCGTTACTCTGGGCTGAGGGGTTGGCCATCTCGATGCCCCAACGCGACTTTACTATGTGGGTGGGTGTTTCGGTCAAGGGTGTGAATGAGACTGTGGGTCGCAGGATTGCCAGGCATGTGGGCCAGGGTGGGCGGATCTAGAAGCCGTCGCAAGGGCTGTCTCAAGCTTCTATCGGCAGTCTAGAGGTCGGCGGGATTCTTGAGGTGGACTCCAGCGAAGAGAAATGAGGTGTGGGCTTGTCGCGCGAAGAAACCGTGGCGCAAGTGCTTGATCTGCAAGCGCAGATGATGCGCTCGTCGATGCGCCACCACTCGCAGACCATGGTGGGCGCCAACTTGACCCCCGTCCAGTTCCACCTGTTGCTCTTCCTGCACTCTCACCGCGGGATTCCCACGGCGGAGGCGGCCGATGCCATGGGAGTGCGGGCAAACATCGCCACTGGTGTGGTGCAGCGTTTGGTTGACCGGGGCTGGGTTGCACGCGAGCCGTCGCCTGAGGACGGGCGCGTCCGGCTGTTGTCACTTACGTCCGAGGGGGACGAACTGGTGAATCAGGCTGTCTCGGAAGCCGAGCAGGGGTTTATCGAGCACCTCAATGTGCTGTCGGACGAGCAAGTTGAGCAGCTCCGAGGAATCTTGCAGACATTCATCGACGCAGGGGCGGCTGAAGGGTAGACGCCGCCACTCGCTACCGGCCTAGGTGAGGTCCGAGTCGATCTCCTGGCACTGCTGTGCGACCTTGTCCGGAAGGATATGCGTGAGCAGCGTGGCGAGAGCCATGCGCTTGTCCGCGGGAACGTGGTCGAGCAGTACCTCGCGCTTTACTGCCTCGTAGGCTTCGGCTGCTTCCGCGACCACCGCGGCGCCTTTGTCTGTCAGCACCGCCCAGGTGGCTCGACGGTCATGATCGCAGGTGCGCCGCTCCACGAGCCCTTCCGCTTCAAGCTTGGCGAGCGTGTGAGACAGGCGCGACAGCGAAGAATCGGCGGCCTGTGCGACCCGCGCGAGTTGCTGGGTGCGATCAGGTTGCGCCGCCAGTGTCGACAGGATCATGAACTGGTGGTGGTTCAGGCCAGTGGCTTCGCGCACGCGTTCATCGAGGGCCGCTGGAACGGTGGTGAGCATCGCTGAGAACCTGCGCCACAAGAATTCGTCCTGGGCATTGGGGGCAGGGCGAGCCTCGACGGTGACGGGTTGATTGTGCGGAGGCGTCTGGCTCATAGCGCTAGATTTGCATACTTTGGTTGTAGAGTCAATAATTGACGCATCAACTAAATCGTTCGTAGCAGTCCACGCTTAAGGAGCCCCACATGGAAATCGCCTACTGGATCGTCGGCGGCCTGCTCGCCCTCGTCTTCCTCGCCGCCGGAATGAACAAGATCGTGAAGTCGGAGGAGGACCTCCGCTCGTCGGGCATCCTGCCCGAGCGCCGCTCCCTGCCTCAACAGCGCACGATTGGCGCGCTCGAAGTGCTTGGCGCCATCGGCCTCATTGTGCCGCCGCTGACCTCCATCGCCGTGATCCTTGCCCCTATCGCCGCAGTGGCCCTCACCGTCTTGATGGTGGTGGCCGTCGTGGACCACGCCAAGAACAAGGAAGCCTTCGTACCCGCATTGGCGCTAGCTGTGGCGGCTGCTGTCGTCGCCGTGCTGGGCTTCGTGGTCTGGCTGTAACGACCGGTGTCTCGATAGTCGCGCGCGGCCGCCCGCTACAGGGCGTCGTGCGCGATTTCGAGTGCAGCCTTCCACGTCGCTGGGACCTCCCGCACATAGCCGCGAGCGGTGTGCCAGCGAGTGGAAAGCACAGGAGGGTGGGCTCCCTGGACGTCCAAGCCCACTGAACGGCAGAGCCACATGGCCCGGGGCAGGTGAAATTCCTGCGAGCAGACAATGACGCTACTGACACCCGCGTCCCAGGCATTGCGTGCGGATTCGCGGGTGTCATAGCCGTGCGGGTCTTTGACCAGTGCCTCGTCGGGCACTCCCAGTTCCCGCGCGGCGGTGTGCATGGCCTTCGTCTCATCAAGGCCCTCACGGTTATGGCCTGCGCCCGTGAGGAACAACAAGTTCACATCGCCACGGTGGTAGAGCTCGGCACCCGTGGCCACGCGCTCGCGTAAAAAACGACTGGGACGGCCATCGGGCCAGACCCGCGCTCCCAACACTAAAGCCGCGTCGGCCGGCGCAAAGTCACCAGACGATGCCAAATGCACGTCGCCTCGCGCACTTGCCCGGGCATACACCTGCGGAGCCACAAGTGCGGCGGACGCCGCCGCCGCGGTGAGTGCGAGCGTGGAAGCCAGCCGTGGCATCGGCTCTACCTCAGCGAGTGACGCCAGGCGGAGTCGCCGTGGCCGAGCGGGGCAATGATGCGCCGTCCGCGCATCGTGCGAGTACGGTCCATCCAGGCCGATGTTGGTGAACCGGGCGCCTCGTCCTCAGTGTTGGAGGCGGCTACCACGGCTACGCCCGCAACCAGGGCCGCTAGCTCTTCAGCATCGGGGCTTCCGGAGATCACACGCAACTGCGCGGCGACCTCAAACGGATCCTCAGACGGTGTAGCGGTCATAGCGGCATGTTCCCGTGCTTCTTCGGAGGCAGCGATGCGCGCTTGGTGCGTAGTGCACGGAGCGCCCGAGTGATCTGCTCGCGGGTCTCCGAGGGTTCAATCACTGCGTCAACATAACCGCGGTCAGCGGCATCGTAGGGGTTGACGATCTCGTCCTCGTACTCAGCCGTAAGGCGGGCGCGCTCGGCCTCCACATCTCCGCCTTCCTCAGCCACCTTCGCCAACGGACGGCGCTGGAGAATATTGACCGCGCCGCCAGCACCCATGACGGCGATCTGTGCGGTGGGCCACGCGAGGTTGATGTCAGCACCCAACTGCTTAGACGCCATCACGATGTACGCGCCGCCGTAAGCCTTGCGAGTGATGACCGTAATGAGCGGCACCGTGGCCTCGGCATAGGCATAAATCAGCTTGGCGCCACGGCGAATGATGCCCTGGTGCTCCTGGTTCACGCCCGGCAGGAACCCGGGCACATCCACCAAAGTGATGACGGGGATATTGAACGCGTCGCAGGTGCGCACAAAACGTGCGGCCTTCTCGGAAGCATTGATGTCGAGCGTGCCAGCCATGGATTGTGGCTGGTTGGCGACAATGCCTACAGACTGGCCCTCAATGTGGCCAAAGCCCACGAGCACGTTCGGAGCAAAGAGGGGCTGAATCTCAAAGAACTCACCCTCATCGAGCACTGCCTCGACCACGCTCTTCATGTCGTAAGGCTGGTTGGGGGAGTCGGGGATCAGCGTGTTGAGCGCCTCGTCGTCACCGGTGGTCTCGAAGTCTGCTTCCGCACTCCACGTGGGGGCATCGGTCAGGTTATTCGCAGGCAGGAACTGCAGCAGCTGCTGCACGTACTCGATGGCGTCGTCCTCGTCGGACGCGAGATAGTGCGCGACTCCGGACTTGGTGTTGTGGGCGTGCCCGCCACCGAGCTCTTCGAACGTGACGTCCTCACCCGTGACCGACTTGATGACATCGGGTCCGGTAATGAACATCTGGCTCGTGCCATCGGCCATCACAATGAAGTCGGTGAGCGCAGGGGAGTACACCGCGCCTCCGGCCGAAGGGCCAAGAATGATGGAGATCTGCGGCACCACACCAGACGCGGCCACGTTGCGACGGAAAATCTCAGCGAACTGCGTGAGCGCAGCAACGCCTTCCTGGATGCGAGCACCGCCACCATCAGAGATGCCGATCAGTGGAACTCCAGTGCGCAGGGCGAAGTCCTGAACCTTGGTGATCTTCTGCCCGTGGACCTCACCCAGCGACCCGCCAAACACGGTGAAGTCTTGGGAGTACACCGCGACCTGTCGGCCATCAATGGTGCCGTAGCCAGTGACGACGCCGTCGCCGTAGGGGCGGTTCTTGTCGAGTCCAAAGTTGCGGCTGCGGTGGCGTGTCAAAGCATCGAGCTCAACAAAAGAGCCCTCGTCGAGGAGTTGCTCTACGCGCTCGCGGGCAGTCTTCTTGCCGCGGGCGTGCTGCTTCTCGGTTGCCACTGCTTCACGCTGGGTGACGGCCTCGTCCACCTTGCTGCGCAGTGCTTCCAACGCGCCCTGGGTGGTGGCCTGTCCTTGGGAATCGGTCACGATACTCCTTGTGCTGTCGCTTCGGCGGCTAGCCTAGCCGGGTGACCCCGACCTTGCCTGCCACCGTATCCGCCTCGCGCAAGCCTTTGACGGCCGATGCCCTGGCCGGGCTTGTCGGCGAAGGTCGCCAACTGTCGCGCCTTGACGTGCGTGAGACTGCCGCATCGACCAACACGGCCATGCTCGAGGCGGTGCGACGCGATGCTGGTGCGTGGCCCGCGTTCTCCGCCCTCGTCGCTGATCATCAGACTGCCGGGCGTGGTCGCTCAGGGCGTTCGTGGGCGACCCCCCAGGGTGCTGCCCTGACGGCATCGTTCCTGTTGCGGCCCGAGGTTCCGGGGGATGAACTGGGCTGGGCGCCGCTCGTGGTGGGGCTGGCGACCGTGCGCACGTTGCGTGATGCGGGTGTGGGCGCGTATCTCAAATGGCCCAACGACGTGGTGGTCGAGTCGGGAGTGAAGCCGATCCCAGGGTGGGGGCGCTGGCGCAAAGTCGTAGGGATTCTGTGCGAGATGGCACCCCGCTCGGGAGTCGATCAGGAAGCCGCAGTGGTGGCTGGAATCGGTATCAACGTGTCTCAGTCATCTGGTGAGTTGCCTGTGCCCCATGCTGCATCGCTGTACACCTTAGGTGCTGGCTGGCTGGATCGCGTCGCTCTCGTAAAGTCTCTGGTGGCGCACCTGCGTGACGGCGTGGCGATGTGGGAGGCCGATGAGGACTTTCCGCAGGTTCATGCCGCCGTTGAGGGTGTGTGCGCGTCGATTGGTTGGGATGTGACAGTCGCGACGCCCTCGGGCGAGAGTGTGATGGGGCGTGTGACTGGGCTCTCGCCGTCAGGTGCTTTGGTGGTCGCGACCCGCGAGGGCGAGCGCGAAATCCTTGCGGGCGACGTGACGGTGCGGAGGGCATAGCAGCCCCGCCTGTGCTGACGTGGTGTGGCTAAAGGATACTCGCCAGTTCCGGATCGCAGGCTGCATTAACTGCCTCGCGCCCGTCGTAGGGCGTGCGGGCAGATCGGGCAAGGTGCGCGAGCCGGGCGCACTGGGCGAAAGTGTGCTGGGACAGCGCAAACCGTACGAGTGGGACTCGCGACGGGGCCATCGAGAGGCTGGAGATTCCGAGCCCCGCAAGGACAAGAGCCATGAGGGGGTCGCCGGCTGACTCGCCGCACACTCCCATGGGCTTGCCGTTGACTGATGCCCCCGCCGATGCCGCTGCGACCACGTCAAGAACTGCGGGTTGCCATGGGTCGAGCAGCTCAGCCAGTTCGCCCTGCATCCGGTCGGCTGCCATGGTGTACTGAGCGAGATCGTTGGTTCCCAGAGAGCCAAAGTCAACCTCGGCCATCACGTGGTGTGCACGCAGAGCTGCTGACGGGACCTCAATCATGACGCCAACCGTGCCGAGCCCGTTCTCGCGGACGCGACGCGCGAACCACGCCGCTTCTTGGGCATCCGCGACCATGGGCGCCATCACCCAGGCATCGGCGCCTGTGTCCTTCGCTGCAATGGAAATCGCTTCGAGTTGAGCGTCGAGGAGTTCTGGCCGCTCGGCGGAGAGCCGCAAGCCGCGCCTGCCAAGAGCAGGATTCTCTTCCACGCCCAGATTGGCAAAGGGCAAGGGCTTATCTGCACCTGCATCAAGCGTTCGGACGACGACTCGCTGTCCCGTGAACGGGGAGAAGACTTGGCGATAGATCTCTGCCTGCTCGTCGACGGACGGCGCACTGCTGGCAGAAAGGAAGACAAACTCGGTTCGGAAGAGGCCAACGCCTTCGACGCCTGACCCCGCGGCGATCGTGGCATCTTCGACCCCGCCGATGTTGGCGAGCAATTTGACCTGTTTGCCATCGCGGGTCATCCCAAGTCCTGTGGAGCTCGCCAACACTGACTTCCTGCGGTCAACTCTGGCACGGTGCTGCGTCACTGTCTCTTCCGTGGGGTCGAGGTGCACGGTGCCGGCGTCGCCATCAACCATGACGAGGTCACCATCGTGGAGGTGCGCGGCCTCCGCGAGTTTGACGACTGCAGGAATCTCCATTTGCGCGGCGAGGATGGCGGTATGGGAAGTCCGACCTCCTGCCTCCGTAATGATCCCTAGGACTTTCGTGCGGTCCAAAGTTGCTGTCTCCGCGGGCGCAAGATCATGGGCGACAAGAACACATTCACCCTGAAGCGTGGGCACGCCCGGTGCGGGATGGTCGAGTATTGCAGCGATGGCTCGGTCGCCGACGTCCCGGAGATCCGTGGCGCGTTCTGCGAAGTAGCCGCCGAGGGCCTCGAACTGGTCCATGAATTCGCGAGTGGCGCCGTCGATTGCCGTGGCGGGTCCGTTCCCGGCCTTGGCGCGTGCGATCGCGCCGTCGACGAGGCTTGGATCGCGCGCCAGCATTGCGGTCGCGGACAGTATCCCAGCTGCGGTGTCGTCCACGTGCGCGATGCGACTCTCAAGATCCGAGGCGACGGCGGCGAATGCGTGGCGAATCTTGTTTTCCGCGTCGGCGGTGGGGGCTTCATCGGCTGGGGGAGTGATGGGACTGCCCACCACAACAATGGGGCCGAAGGCTATTCCTGCCGACACCCCGATTCCTTGGGCGACTGTCATGATGACGCCTCTGCATCGAGGTCCCGTGCGAGGAGCTCTGCAAGTGTGTCCAGCGCATCGTCAGCGCCTTCGCCGTCTGCGGTGAGTATGACCTCATCTCCGTGCTTGGCGCCCAGCGCCATGACGGCAATCATACTGTTGGCGGGTACGGGTGACCCATCCACCGTGGCAATGGTGACAGGGACTTGAACCTCAGAAGCAGCTTTGACGAAGATAGCTGCGGGTCGTGCGTGGAGGCCGACGGTGGATCCGATGGTTGCGGTACGAGTGGACATGTCATCTCCTTTGATGGCGCTTTGCGGGGTGGGGTCAATCGGTGGTCATAGCAAGGTGGAGTGCGGGTCCAGGTAGTAGCCTGCAATCGATCCCCGACACGTCACTGGGGCCGGGTACAGCCGAGCCTGGAAGACCCACCGATGCCGTGCCCCACTGGACAGCAGTGATGAGTGCATCGCTGGTGTTGGCGCCGTTCTCGGTAGCGTGAAGATAGCCCGCAAGGAGGCAGTCGCCAGCTGCCACAGTGGAGCGGGACGTGGGGGCCTCAGCGGTCGCATGCAAGGTTTCGTCGGCTGTGACGGCGATCGCTCCATGCGCTCCGAGGCTCACGACCACGGTGTGAATGCCCGAGGCAACGATGTCCTGAGCCGCGAGCACTACATCCGCGAGTTGTGGAAGCTCTCGCCCTGCATACTCGGTCAACTCGTGGTGGTTGGGCTTGACGATGTCGGGGCCAGCCGCGACGACGTGCGCGAAAGGAGCGCCGGAGGTATCGATTGCACTGCGGAGGTTGTGTCTGCGTGCCAGGTCTACCAGCCGGGAGTAGAAGTCATCTCCTAATCCAGGCGGTAGGGAGCCGCTCCCCACGAGCCAAGTCGCCCGCGGGAGTTGTCGATCGATGGCGGAGAGCATTGCATCCGCATCCTCAGGACTACAGAGGTTGCCCGGTTCGTTGATCTTGGTCGTTGTCCCGTCAGCCTCGGCCACGGTGATGTTCTGACGCACGGCTCCAGGGAGGTCGATCAGTTTGTGGCGCACGGCGGCGTCGTCCAGGAGTGAACTGACGAGCGTAGCGGACTCACGTCCTACCGGAAGAATGGCGAGCGTGTCTGTGCCGTGGGCAGCGAGCGCACGTGAGACATTGACTCCTTTACCGCCGGGATCGTCTCGGAGCCCAATGGCGCGATTCACGTGCCCGCGGTGAAGCCGGTCAAGAGTGATGGTGCGGTCGATGCTCGGATTTGGGGTCACGGTGACAATCATGTGCGCGCTACCTCCACGCCGACGTCTTCGAAGTCTTGGACAGTGTCGTCGTCGAGGTCCGAGTCGCTAATGAGAAGTGCAACTTCCTCGGTCTCGAGGAACCGATGCATGTGAACCTGGCCGGCCTTAGAGGAATCTGCTACGCACACCACACGGCGAGCGGCCGACGCCATCGCGCGTTTCGCGGCCGATTCGGCTTGGTCCGGGGTTGTCAGGCCACGTTCAAGCGTGAATCCGTTAGTTCCCATGAAGGCGACATCGACACTGACGTCAACGAGTGAGGTCGCGATCCATTCGCCCACGGCAGCCCCTGTGCGTCGGCGGACTCGGCCGCCAAGCACCATGAGTTCGGTGCGAGGGCGATCGGCGAGCCGGGCGGCGATGGCAACGGAGTTCGTGACCACGGTCACCCGCAGTTCGGGCGGCAACGCTTCTGCGATGGAGAGTGTGCTGGTTCCGGAGTCAAGGAGGATTGAGTCGCCCTCTTTGATCTCCATGACGGCGCGGGCTCCGATACGACGTTTGGCATCTGCCGAGTGGCCTTGTCGAGACTCGAGTGTTGGTTCGAGGGTCAGTCGTTCGACAGGCAGGGCTCCGCCATGGACACGGCGCAAGACCCCGAGTCGTTCCAACGCGGTGAGGTCACGGCGGACGGTTTCAACCGTCACGCCGAGTTCCTCGGCGAGTGAACCGACCTCGACGCGCCCGCGCGAGCGAGCGGTCGCGACGATTGACTGCTGACGTTCCTGGGCATACATGGCGGAGTGTTCCTGCTTCCTGATGGGTGAGCGGGTCTGTCTAAGGTTCGACAGTGACCTTGATAGCTTCGCCGCGCTGAACGATGCCAATCGCATCGAGTACACGGCTCAGTGGGATGTGCTCCGTGATGAGGTCCTTCACTGGCACTTCTCCGGATGCAATTTTGCGTAGAGCTTCCTTGTTGTGGTGGGGTGCAGAACCGTTCGCACCAAAGAGGCGCAGCTGGCGGTAGTGCACCAAGTTGGAGTCGCACGTGATGGTGGGGTTGGTTTTGGGGAGTCCGCCAAAGAAGGAGATGCGTCCGTTTCGGGCGGCCATTTCTATGGCTTGTTCTTGAGCAATGTTGGCTGCAGTTGCGGTAATGATGCAGTCTGCGCCGCGCCCGCCGGTGAGTTCCTTGACCTTTTCCACGACATCGACCTCCGAGCCGTCGATGACTTCCTCCGGGTGAACGGCATCGGCTGTCATGGCGAGGCGCTCAGCATTGACGTCGATGAGGAACACTCGGCCCGCCCCGTTGGCGCGTGCAAGACGGATGTGCATGGCGCCGATAGGGCCAGCGCCAAAGACTACGACGGTGTCGCCTTGCTCGATCCCCAGGATTGACTGCGCATTGATCGCGCAAGCAAGGGGCTCGGCTGCAGAGGCTTCGTCGAAGCCGACCCCTTCGGGGATGCGGTTGAGGCCATCGACTTTCATCACTTCCTTTGGGACGATCATGTATTCAGCGAAGCCGCCAGAATATTGGTATCCCATGGAGGTCTGGTTTTGACACACCTCCATCCAACCGCGTGAACACTCGTAGCAATCACCACACGGGACGGCGGCGATGACTTGCACGCGGTCGCCTTCCACCCAGCCTTCAATTCCTTCGCCGGTGGCAACTACTTCGCCGGCAATTTCGTGGCCGATGATCCGTGGGGGTGAGAGGTTCTGGTGGCCGTTGTGGAAGATCTTGACGTCTGTGCCGCAGGTTGAGCAGTTGCGCACGCGGATCTTGACCTCACCGGGTCCGACCTCGGGCTCCGGGACGTCTTCGATGCGGACATCTTCCGGTGCGTAGAAGACGAGGGCTTTCATGGGTTACTCCTTGGTGGTGGTGGGTGACAGCAGTGAGAGGACATCCTCGATGGTTGATGCTTCGCGCAACTGTGAGGCCTTGGTTGGATCCATCAGGACTTGGGCAAGCGTGGACAGGATGTCGACGTGTTCTTCAGACTTCGAGGCGATCGGGATGCATGCATAGACCGTTTCGCCATCCCAGTCGACGCCGTGTGGATACTGGAGAAAGCCCAGTGCTGCGCGCTCGATGTGCTCCCGAGATTCGTTGGTGCCGTGAGGAATCGCAACGCCTTCGCCGATGTACGTCGAGATGGACGTCTCGCGCTCGTGGATTGCTGCGGCGTAGGCGTCTGTGGCTGCGCCTATCTCCACGAGCAACGCACCTGCTTGGGTGAGCGCATCCGTCTTGTCGTGTGCCGTGAGCCCAAGTTTGATGGCGTCCGAACGGAGGAGCCGCGCGTCAGGATTCAAGGGTCTGCCCTTGGATGATGGCGTCTTCTACGCGAGTGAATGCAGGGTCGCCGATGAAGATTGTGAAGGGCACGACGACTGCGTTGGGTGCGGTGCTTTGCGCGCGGGCGGCGAGCCCTTGGTGGCAAAGCACGAGCTTGGCGTCCTCGGGGATCTCGTTGACAGGGGTGTGGACTACCTCCACGCCCTTGGCGCTCAGTTTGGAGCGAAGGTTGCTCGCGACCATGACTGAACTGCCCATACCCGCGTCACAGGCGATGATGACCTTGGTGACTTCGGATCCGTTGATCGATGGCATTGGTTTCTCCTTGTGGTGTTGGGCGACCGTGTCGTCCTCTTGGGGATCCAGTTAGGCGGTGGTGGCTGGAACGGGGGTGGCCACGTCGGCCGTGTCGTCGGTGGGAGCGTCTTCACGACGTGCTTCACGGCCGAATCCCATGAGGAATGCAGCGACGACGAATGACACGAGGGTCGCGAGCAGGACCTGGCTGAACATCACCAGGTAGTTGGTCCACCCCGGAGGGGTGAAGGCGATCCAGGCAAAGATGGAGCCGGGTGATGGGGGTGCGACGAGGCCGCCGTTGAACATCACGCCGACCAAGACGCCGGTCATTCCGCCGAGGATGGCTGCTGCAATGAGCTTGGGCTTGGCGAGAACGAAGGGGAAGTAGACCTCGTGGATACCGCCGAAGAAGTGGATGATCGATGCGCCTGGGGCCGCTGCTTTGAGCATGCGGGGGCCAAAGAACATGAATGCGAGCAGGATTCCTAGGCCGGGTCCAGGGTTGGATTCGATCATGAAGAGCAGTGATTTGCCGGTGTCCTCGGCTTCCGCGGTTCCAAGGGGCGTGAACACACCGTGATTGATGGCGTTGTTGAGGAACAGGACCTTGGCGGGTTCGACAACGATTGATGCCAGCGGAAGGAGGCTGTGTTCGACGAGGAAGTCAACGCCTTGGCCGGCCCATTCGACACCCTTGGACACGATAGGTCCGATCACGATCTTTCCGAGGATGGCGAGAACAGCGCCGATAGTGCCGAGCGAGAAGTTGTCGATCAGCATTTCGAACCCGGGCTTGACCTTGCCGGACCATGAGCCCTCGACGATCTTCAGGAGCCATGCCGCGAACGGGCCGATGATCATTGCGCCCAAGAACATGGGGACGTCGGAGCCGACGATGACACCGGTGGTGGCGACCGCACCGATGACGGCACCACGGGTGTCGTAGACGAGCTTTCCGCCGGTATAGCCGATCAGGATGGGCAGCAAGTAGGTGATCATCGGGCCGACGATCACGGCGATGCTTGCAGTCCAGTCCATGACGCTCTGGTTCGGGCCGCCGTTAAACATTTCTGCGATCTTGTTGACCCAGCCCGCCTCGATGAAGAGTGCGGTGATGAGGCCCCACGCCACGAATGCGCCGATGTTGGGCATGATCATGGCCGACATGAACCGGCCGAGACGTTGAATTTGGGCGCCGATTCCGGGCCCTGTTCGGTGCTTCTTTTCCTGGGCTTGCGCCTGAGCGTCGTTGAAGGACATCGGTGTCCTACCCTCCCCCTCCGCCTCATTGCGGAGGAATGTCACAAGTATGCCCGTTTGGGCCCGTTCCTGTGGAACTATAGTGTGACACTACCGGGCATAAACGGGCATGTCAAGACATAAACGGGCATAAGTGGGCGCGAGGGCAAGGGCTCGGTGCTGACGCTTGGCCGGCTAAGAGCGGTGCTCGACGTTTTCCGGGCCGTTGTTCCGCGGCGAACCTACAGCTTTATGTACTGCATGCCACTCAACCTCTGGAGCCGGCATGGCGATCACATCAAACAGCGTTCCCTGAGCTGCGTCGCGGTCTAGCCAGGTCTCCACGGCATCGGCCCCCAGCATGACCGGCTGCCTGTCATGAATGTCGCGCATGTCCCCGCGCGCTGCGGTTGTCATGATGGTCGTTGTCACAAGCCACGGAGCGTCGTCGCCCAGACTCTTATCTCGCCAAAACTCGTACAGTCCCGCGAAAGCGAGTGGAGCGTCGTCCACAGCGTGGATGTAGAACGGCTGTTTCCCGTCGGCGCCCGTCTGCCACTCGTAGTATCCGCTCGCCGGAACCAGGCATCGGCGCTTCGCAAAGGCTGAGCGAAACGAGGGCTTCTCGGCGGCTGTCTCGGACCGGGCATTGATCATCCGCGAACCGATGCTGGGGTCCTTCGCCCACGACGGCACCAGGCCCCAGTGGGCGGCCTCGAGCCGCCGGCCCGGGTCGTCAGGCTTGCCCGGGACGATGATTGCTACCTGTTGGGTGGGGGAGACGTTCCAATTGGGGTCGAGAAGGCGAGGTTCATCGGCGACGCGGGCGAGGTGGAAGTGGTCCACGAGCGCCTGTTCGCTCAGAAAATTCGCGTAGCGACCGCACATGGTTTCATCGTCGCATAGCAGGCTGACACACGACGGCTATGCCTAAAGGACCGGACCGGGCTCGGCACTGGACAAATAGTGGTGAGTGGGGGATCCGGCCGGGGTTCCGGGTCGGACGTCCGTGGGAGTCGTATGGGCGATGAGTGACCGGTAACGCTCATTGCTGGCGATGAGGGCGTCATGCGTGCCGGTGGCGGCAACATGACCGTTATCGATGAGGATGACTCTGTGCGCGCGCCGGATGGTGGAGACCCGGTGGGCGATCACGATTGTGGTGCGGTGTTTGCGGACCTCGGCCAGAGTGTGAGCGAGGTGCGCCTCGTGGATGGTGTCGAGTTGAGCGGATGCTTCGTCGAGAATCATGACGGCGGGGTCTCGCAGGAGTGCTTGCGCTATCGAAAGGCGCTGGCGTTGTCCGCCGGAGAGGGTTGAGCCGCCGTCGCCTACGGGATGGTCGAGGCCCTTCTCCCACGTGGTGACGGTGGCGGCCAGTCCTGCCTGTGACAGTGCTTTCCAGAGTGATTCGTCGGGTGCTGTTGGGTCGGCGAGCAAGAGGTTGCTGCGTACCGTTCCTCGGAACACATACGGGTGTTGTGACACCATCGCGACGTGGCGTCGGAGGGAGACTTCGGTAGCGGAGCCGATGCCGAATCCGTCTATCTCGATGGTGCCGGAGTCTGGTGCCCATAGGCCCGTCAGGAGCCGGGCGATGGTGGATTTCCCCGCGCCGGATGCACCGACCAGCGCGACGTGTTCGCCCGGCTCGATGGTGAGGTCGAGGTCCTTCAATACTGGTGCGTTGGGCGTGTATCCGAATGTCACGTGGGACATGGCGCCTCGCCCTGCGCCGCCCTCCGGCATGTCGTCTGTTCCTTCACGGTGATCAGCGCCGAGTGCGAGGAGTCGCAGTACACGTTGTGCGGCAGCGGACATCTCGCCGAGCCGCTGAACCATGATGAACGCACCCGATGCTGGTGCGATGGCCGCGGTCGCGAGCACCACTGCGACGGGGATCATTGTGGGTGCGACGTGGCCGCGTTGAGATTCGGTGACCAGGAGCGCGAGGAATCCCAGGCTTGTTGCGGCAATGACGATGTCGGCCATGGCTGTTTCGCCGGCTGCTCGCAGCGCGAACTGTCGCTTGGCGTGCTGCACGGTGCCGGTCACCTTGAGGACTTCTTGTGCGTGGTGGCTAGTGAGGTTGAGTGTGGCGAGTTCGCGTCGCGCATGTGAACCTTCAAAGGCCATGGCGTTGAGTTCTCCGAGGCATTCGCGGATTCTCCGGCCTTGCGTGACCTGAACCGGTGTGAGGAACCAGGGGATCGCCAGCAGTAGCGCTATTCCGGCGGGGACCACGAGGCCAACCGGTCCGACCATCACCACCAGTGCGCCACTGATGAGAGCCGGGGTCACGATGGCGTTGATACCGGAGCCCAAGGTGTGGGCGTAGAACCACTCCAGGGCTTCGACATCGGCCAATGCGGTGCCGGTGATCTCGCCGGTGCGTTGCTTGCCTTGCTTTGATGGGACGGCTCGCTTGACGGCATCGAAGACTTTCATGCGTAGGGCCGCGATGACGCGGTATGCCAGCACGTGGCTGAGCCATGACTCGATCCAGGTGAAGAGGCCAACCGTTGTGACTGCTGCGATGAGCCCGAATGTCAGGGCTGCCTGGATCGTGGGGCTAGCGCCGGTGACCGCATTTGTGACGAGGAGGGCGCTGAGTGCGGCTGTTGCCGCTGTGCCGAGTTGTGCGGCTGTCATCGACAGGGTTGACCGAGCGAAGAGCCCGCGTTCATCGTTGACGGTTCCGAGGAGCTGCTTCAGCGGTGACAAGAGTGTGCGTGTGGTGGTCATGCGGATACCTGGTCTTCTTGGGCTGCGAGCATGGTGGCAAAGACGCCATCGCGCTGAACGAGTTCCGCATAGGTTCCTGACTCAACGACGCGGCCTTCGTTGACGACGATGATGTGGTCCACGCCTGTCAGGGATGTAAGTCGGTGGGCAATCACGATGGCCGTGAAGTCACGTGCCGTGGCTGCTTGAGTGGCGAGGGACGCGAGTAGTGCATGTTCTCGCTGGGTTTCGAGGGCCGATGTGGCCTCGTCGAAGACCATGATGGGCGAGTGGCGGAGGAAGCCACGGGCGATCGCGACACGTTGCCGTTGGCCACCTGACAGGAGCGATCCTCCGTCGCCAACCTCGTTGTCCAGTGCCTCTGCCAGTTCGGGCGCTTGCGCTTGGGTGAGCGCAGCTTCGAGGTCGGATTGGGTGGCTTGGGGTGCGACGAGGATCAGGTTGCTGCGCAGGGTTCCGGCGAAGAGCACCGGGTCCTGTGAGATGAGCGTTGTGGTGGCCGATGCGGGGGAGGCCGATGGGGCCGTGGTGGAGATTTCTACGGAGCCTTCCTCGACGGCGAGGAGTCCCATCGTGACGTTCGCGACTGTCGACTTTCCGGCACCCGAGGGGCCGACGATGGCGGTGACGGTGCCGCGGGGAACGGTGAAACTGCAGCCTTTCAGGGCGGGCGTAGTGCTGTTGGGGTACGTCGCTGTGACGTCGCGGAAGGTGATGGCCGCCGCGTGATGTGCGGTGGAATGTTGTGGCGGTGTGGGTGGCTTGCCGCGCGGCTGCCGGAGAGCGGTGAGGATCCGACTTCCGGCGGTCACCCCGAGGTATCCGGCGTGCCAGTGCTGGGAGAGATCGCGGAATGGCCGGAAGAGTTCAAAGCTGACCAAGGTGATGGCGAACAGCGTGGTGGGTGCAATGTTCTCGGAGGAGGTGCGTGCTAACGCCACGAGCAGGGTGGTTGCAGGTCCTGCCACGAGGAGGAATCCGGTCAGCCCTGATTCGGCGAGCGACATGCGCACTTGCTTGAGGGTGGTGGCGAGCAGTGTGTCGCTGGCTTGGGTGAGCTGCGCGCGCTGGCGGGGTGTGGCGCCTAGGAGCGAGAGCGTTTCCATGCCTTTGATGGAGTCGGAGACGTCCGCGTGCATCGATGAGTACGCGTTCCAGTGAGCGGAACCTGTGGAGCGGAGTGCCTTGTCCCAGAGGCGTGGTGCCAATGGTGTGGCGAGGGCGAGTGCGGCGGCAACCGTGCCGACCACGGGGTCGATGCTTATCAGAATTGCCGCCGCGACTGCCACTGTGACGGCGGTCACTGCCACTTGGGGCACGTAGCGCGTGACGTACGGTTCGAGGTTCTCGACACCGTCGACGATGAGCGCGTGCCGGGTGCCGGTGTCGTTCTTCTCGCCTGCGAAGGGGCTTTGCGTGGCGGCGTGATCTAGCAGCAGCGCGCGAGTGCGGGTCTTCATACGGCTTGCTTCACGGTGCGCGACGAGCTCGCGAGTTGCCGTCGCAAGAGGGCGGATCGCCAGCGCTGCGGCGAGGATGAGCGCTGGGGTGCGGAGGTCCGCCAGCGGTGCGGTGTCGACAATCCGTGTGAACAGAGTGGCCATGGCGAGTGCCTGGGTCAGGGCTAGAGCATTAATAGTGAGCCCAGTGGCTATGGCGCCAGCGAGGCCGCGACCACCAGGGGTGATGAGTTTCAACAGGCTGTAGTGAAGCACGGGGACCTTTGCTATTGTGAGAGCGATAATCGTTCTCAAAATGGAAGTTGGTCCCTTTTGTACACCATCCGACCGAGGGTTGGCTAGGGGTGGCCGCGCAAACAATCGCCGCACCGGTCATCGTGACCCGGGGCCGGCGGCAGCAACTCTGGGTGCTGGTCGCGTTAAGTGCAGGTGTCCTGGCGGCAACGGTCATTGCCGTCGGCGTGGGCCCTGTGGCGATCGCCCCCGTCGAGGTTGTTCGGATTGTCGCCTCGCACATCGGCATTGATGTTTCTCAGACTTGGACGGCTGCCCAGGACTCGATCGTGTGGCTCATCCGGCTCCCGCGAGTCTTGATTGGCTTGGCGGTGGGCGCAGCGCTTGCGATCTCCGGAGTCGTCGTCCAGGCACTCGTGCGAAACCCGCTCGCCGATCCCTACCTCCTCGGAATCTCGTCGGGCGCCTCAACGGGTGCCGCCGCATCAATCCTCTTCGGAGTCGGAAGCAGTTTGGGGGCCATCGCGCTCACCGGCAGTGCATTCATTGGAGCATTGGTGGCCGTTGCGTTGGTCCTGTCTGTCGCGCGCATTGGTGGGCGGCTCATCACGTCGCGCCTGGTCTTCGCGGGCATCGCTGTGGGCTTCGCGCTGACCGCCGCGACCAACTTCCTCGTCTTCGCCAGCGAATCACGCGACGGGGCGCGCGCGGTCATGTTTTGGATGCTTGGCTCGCTCGCCCAATCGCGATGGACGTCTGTGCCACTGGTGGTGGTTGCGGTCCTCGCCGCCTCCGTGGTGCTCGTGTTGTGGTCCAGGCGCCTGGATGCGCTCGCGATCGGCGACGACACGGCGCATGCGCTGGGGGCAAACCCCACAAGATTCCGCGCCACAGCGGCGCTCGTCGTGAGTTTGACGGTTGCTGCCGCAGTGGCGGTCTCAGGCCTCATTGGCTTCGTTGGACTCGTCGTTCCGCATATCGCCCGGCGGCTCGTTGGAGGGCGTCATCGGATCCTGCTTCCCACCGCAGCGCTTTTGGGGGCGCTGCTCTTGGTCTCTGCCGACATGCTCGCCCGAATTCTCTTTGCGCCGCGAGAGTTGCCGCTCGGCATCCTCACCGCACTGATTGGAACCCCACTCCTCATCGCTTTGGTGCGGCGTTCGTTTGGTCGGTAGCCGAGACCCGTCCCGCCGTACTCCTGCAAGAAAAACACCCACAACAAAGAAGGAACATGATGAAACCCTCCGTCCCCGGACGCGCATCGGCGCTGTCTTCCTCACGCGTGTGGCTTGGTGCCCTCGCCTCCACCGCTCTGCTTGCCGCATGCTCCACGAGTTCCGAGCCCATCGAGGCCTCGGGCGCTGCGGAGAGCGTCCAGGCACAAGCTGAATACCCGGTCACCGTCGCAAACTGCGGCAACGACCTCACGATCGAGTCTGAGCCTGAGACGATTCTGAGCATCGGAACGTCCGCGGTGTCCTTGCTGGACGCGGCAGGCGCATCGGACCGCATTGTTGCCCGTGCCGGCGAGTTCGGAGCGGACCTCCCTGCAGGGCTCGAGACTCCTCCCACCGAAGCCCCCATCATCGACTCTGCTGACCCTGCCATTGAGGTGATCGTGGGCACAGAGGCGGACATCATCGTGGGATACGGGCTGTTCAACGCCTCGCCCGAGGACGTCGCCGCAACCGGCCTCCAGAACATCGTCATCGACGGTGAATGCAGTCACGATGCTGGGCTTGCTGGCGCGACAGATTTTGAAGCGATCTTCAGCGACGTTGAGCGTTTGGCGTCGGTGTTTGGAACTACCGATGCGGCTGAAGCCAATCTGACCGATCTGCGTGCCGAGCTCGATGAGCTCACGGCTGCGGCGACGTCGACGGGCGACGGCGAGCAGGCAGCTGTCGTGTACTACTTCTCCGAGGACGCGACCATGTCCGCCCGTGGAGGCTTGGGAATCGCCAACGATGTCCTCGCCCGTGCGGGATTTGAGAACGTCTACGGCGATGAGGCCAGCGTCTACATGGAGGCGAACATCGAAACTCTCCTGGACGCCGATCCTCACACGGTGGTCGTGGCGTACGGGCTCTACGGCGAGAGCTTCGAGGATGCGCGCGCAAACTTTGAGTCCGAGCCGGGTGTAGCGGAACTCACCGCGGTTCAGGAAGGTCGCGTTGTGGGAGTCCCCGCGAGCGACTTAGCGCCCGACCCAGGTGCGATCCAGGGTCTGCGCACCGTGCTTGAAGGAACCGGAGCGCTGTAGCAATGATTGTGGCGGAGCGGCTGACCGTCCGGTATGGCCGGACGGTCGCCGTGGACGCTGTCGATGTGGTGGCGCCAACCGGGGGAGTGTTGGGGCTGATTGGTCCCAATGGGTCAGGTAAGACCACAACGTTGAAAGCGATCCTTGGGTCCGTGCCACGCGATGGTGGAAGGGTAGAGATTGATGGTGAGCCTGTCGATGCTCTGTCGCCGACCGCCAGGGCACAGCGTGTCGCCGTGGTGGCGCAGGAGGAGCCGAGCGGTCTGCCGTTGACCGCTTGGGATTCGGTGTTGCTGGGGCGTTCCCCGCGGCTCTCCGCGTGGCGAAGCTACGGCGAGAACGATCATGAGATTGCGGCGGCGTCCATGGAGCGAGCCGGTGTTCTTCATCTTGCTCATCGGTCCGTCGATGACCTCTCCGGAGGTGAGCGTCAGCGCGTGCTGATTGCACGTGCGTTGGCGCAGGAGGCGGGTCACATTCTGATGGATGAGCCCACGAATCACCTGGACGTGCGGTATCAGCATGAAGTGTTGTCGCTGGTTGCGGGGCTGCCTGCGACGGTGATAGTCGTCCTTCATGACTTGAACTTGGCTGCGCGGTACTGCGACGAGGTGGTGTTGCTTGAGCGCGGCAAGGTGGTGGCGGCCGGTCACCCCGGGGACGTGCTGGTGCCTGAGGTGCTCGAGCCGGTCTATGAGATTGATATGCGGAGGGTGGATGTTGACGGGGTGCCTCAATTGATCTTTAGCCCGCGCCGGCATGCCAAGACGGCGACGGCTCAGGTGGTGGAGGAGCGGCGCTAGCGGCGTCTGGCCTCGAGCCTGTGATGGGGGCGCCATGCAGGACATTGACAATGATCGATGTGTGCGGGATAGTTCAAACATTGATGTTCATCGATGTAAAGAAATGTCTGGAGCCGTCTGATGCGTCCCGTTGTTGTGATCGGAGCTGGCCCACAGGGTCTCGCTGCCGCTGCCCACCTTCTCGAGCGTGGCCTGGAGCCCCTCGTGCTGGAAACGGGCACAGGTCCCGCCGCATCCGTGGCCCAATGGGGGCATGTCCGGCTGTTCTCGGCGTGGCCAGAATTGATCGACGCCTCAGCCAAGCGCCTCCTCGAGCCCACCGGATGGACCGAGCCCGCACAGGCCGCTGACGGCACCGTCTATCCCACAGGTGCTGAGTGGATCGAGCGCTACCTCGCACCCCTCGCCGATGCGCTCGGTGAGCGCGTCCGTTGCGGCGCCACCGTGACGGGGGTGGGCCGCAAGGGGCGCGACCTCTCTGTTGACGCGGGCCGTGCCAACGAGCCGTTCATCGTGAACGTCGCACTCGCTGACGGTACTGAGGAACGTGTGGAAGCTCGTGCTGTGATCGACGCTTCCGGCACCTGGACGTCGCCCAACCCGGCCGGAGCAGAAGGTCTCCCGGCGCTCGGTGAGGTCGCTGCCCGCGAAACCGGCATCGTCGCTTCACGCATCCCGACCGCCGAGGAAGCGGCTGGCCTCGATGGGCGCCACATCGTCGTGGTTGGCAATGGGCACTCCGCTGCAGGGGCGATCACGACTCTTGCAGACGTAGTGAAGAAGGATCCCTCCACGAAGGTCACCTGGGTACTGCGTCGTGGCACCGTGGGTAACACCTTCGGTGGCGGTGCCGCCGATGAACTTCCCGAGCGCGGAGCCCTGGGCAAGCGTGCGGGCCAGGCCGTGCGTCTCGGTGACGTCGAAATGGTGACGGCCTTCCGCACCGAACGCATCGCGCTCGTGGGGGACCAAGCCGTGGTCACCGCGGAAGACGGCAGGGAACTGCCCGCCGCTGACCAGGTCTATGTTCTCACCGGCGCTCGGCCAAATCTCGACTTCCTTTCCGAGATCCGGCTAGACCTTGACCTGCGCCTTCAAGCTCCCGCCAAGGTTGCTGCCGAGGTCGACCCCAACGAGCACTCATGTGGCTCGGTCCGCGCGACCGGCGCGGCAGACCTCGTCCACCCCGAGCCCGACTTCTTCATCGTGGGAGCTAAGTCCTACGGACGCGCCCCCACCTTCTTGGCGCTGACCGGATACGAGCAGGTGCGCTCCGTGGTCGCACTACTCGCGGGCGACAAAGCCGCTGCTGAGCGCATCGAGTTGGTGCTGCCCGACACCGGTGTATGTGGCGGAGCGGGTGAGTTTGACGCGCCCGCAGGTTCGCAGGTGAGCGGCGGATGCTGTGCGCCGGCACCTCAGGCCACGGAGAAGGCCGATGCTCAGGACGACGCGTGCTGCTCGCCAGCCTCGGTCGCGCCGCAGCCGATCTCGTTGGAGCCCACCGCGCCGCGTTAAGTGTTGCCGGGGCGAGTGGGCACATCGGGAGCTCTTTGTTCCACAAAAGTAGGACTTTGCCTACTATAGTGGGAATCAGGAGGTGCTCGATGTTGTTACAACGCCCACTCAATGTGGTGACAGGAAGCCTTGACGGCGACGTCCTTACTGTCTTGGCGCGGGTCGACGCGAAACTCACTGTCGACCAGATTCGCGGTGTGCTCGGGCACGGGTCGTATGAGGGAGTCAAAAAGGTGCTGCGGCGCCTCGAGTCTCAAGGCATCGTAGGTTCCGAGAAGATCGGCGCGTCGTACGGGTATAGCCTCAACCGCCTACACCTCGCGGCGGAGCACATCATCGCGCTCGCGCGTTTGCAGGAGACCTTGATGACACGGATGCAACAGCACCTCGAAATGTGGTCCCCGCAACCGGTGTGGGCTGCGATGTTCGGCTCGGCGGCGCGCGGCGATATGCGTGTGGATTCCGACATCGACATTTTTCTGGTGGACCCAGGGCTTCACACGGACCGTTGGGAGCACAACTGCAGCGTCTTTGCTTCCGAGGTGGCGACTTGGACAGGTAACGACGCTCGAATTCTCAGCCTTACCGAGGACGAGGTTCGTCACGGTGCGGCCAAAGGCGACCCGATCATCGGCTCTCTCCTTGACGACGCGCTTGTCCTGTCCGGCTTGAGTAGCTGGCTTCGCACCACCGTCAGAGATGCGCGCCGATGGCACCGCGCACAGTGAAGGCGGATGCTCACGCGAAAGCAGGCCGTATGCAAGTGGCGCAACAGTTTTTTGCCGCGGCCGAGATTGTCCGCGAACTCGCAGATGACGACGAGGACCTCACAAATGCCTACGTGACACTCTGCGTGCACGCGGGAATCGCTGCGGCCGATGTGCTGTGTGCTGCGGGACGGGGTGAGTATGCGCGTGGGGACAGTCACCACGAGGCTGTGGCGTTGGTGAGGACGGTGGATCCGGAGGCGGCAAAGGACCTCAGCGCACTGTTGAGTCTGAAGACGATGGCCGGGTACGGCACGACAACGATCCGAAGTGACCGAGTGCGGCGGGCCACGCGTGCAATGGATTCGCTCATGGACATTGCTAGGCGTGTATGAGGGAGAGTGTGGCCGCACGGCTGAGCTTCTCACGCCGTGATGTGGAGCGAGCGTCGCTGGGAGTTATCCACAGATCGAGGACTGCCATCGACTTTGAGTGAGCGATGTCTCTAGTGTCGTGACCCATGACGGGGGAGGCAGTCGCGCATATTGAGGCGCGCGTGCGCCAGCAGGTGCGTGAGACGGGAATCGATCCGGTAGCCGATGTGGCGGCCGTGCGGACGATGGTCGCGGAGGCACTAGCGCAGTGGGATGAGCGATCTCTGACTGGCGCCGTAGTGCCGGTGACGGATACCGCTGGTGTGTCACGAGCCGTCGTCGATGCCGTATCCGGTTTGGGTGCCTTGCAGCAGTACCTGGATGATCCTGAGGTTGAAGAGATCTGGATCAACGGCCCTAGCCAAGTGTTTGTGGCCCGCAGCGGGCGCGCGGAACTCACCACCACCGTGCTCACTGACGAGCAGGTGTACGACGTCGTCGAACGCATGTTGAAAAGTTCAGGGCGGCGGCTCGACCTCAGTTCGCCCTTCGTCGACGCCACCCTGCCTGGCGGTGAGCGACTTCACGTCGTCATCCCTGATGTGACCCGGCGCCACTGGTCAGTGAACATTCGTAAGTTTGTAGTGCGGGCATCGGACTTGAGTGACTTGGTAACGCGGCAATCACTGACTCCCGCAGCGGCCCGCTTCCTTGCCGATGCCGTGGCCGGCGGGGCGAACGTCCTCGTCTCTGGTGCCACGCAAGCCGGAAAGACAACGATGCTGAACGCGCTTGCCGGTTCGATCGGGCCGCGCGAACGGGTGATCACTTGCGAAGAAGTGTTTGAACTCGCTCTGGCATGCCGTGACGTGGTCGCGATGCAGTGTCGACAGGCTTCGCTTGAAGGCACCGGGGAGATACCTCTGCGACGCCTGGTGAAGGAGTCGCTGCGCATGCGCCCCGACCGCATCATCGTCGGCGAGGTACGTGAAGCAGAGGCCCTCGACATGCTCATCGCGCTAAATGCTGGCGTACCGGGATATCGAGATATACAATACACATATGACGACCCAATGTGCCATCTATTGCCGCATGTCGCAGGATCGGGAGGGTGCTGGCGTCAAGGTTGCACGTCAGGAACGAGAGTGTCGAGCGCTCGCCGATGCGCTGGGTTGGGAAGTTGCCTACGTCTTTACCGACAACGATGTGAGTGCATCGACGGGCAGCGCACGCCCGGGCTACACGGCACTCATGGAGGCTATCGAACGCAACCAAGTCCAAGGCGTCCTTGCATGGCACACCGACCGGCTACATCGCCGTCCCGTTGAGCTCGAGGGATATCTGAGCGCATGCGAGCCACGCGGCATCGTGACGCAGACCGTAGAGGCCGGTCCCCTGGACCTGGCGACGCCTTCGGGCCGTGCGGTGGCTCGCACCTTGGCTGCGTGGGCGCGGTTTGAGGTGGAGCATAAGGCCGCGCGGTCGTCGGCTGGCATGCGTGAGGCTGGAATGCGAGGGGAATGGCTCGGCGGTAAGCGCGCGTTCGGCTGGGATACGAGCGTAAAGCCTCCCGTGTTGGTGCAGGAGGAAGCGGACGCGATCAGGGCCGCTGCAGTCTCACTATTGGCAGGCAAGTCGCTCATTGCCATCGCGGACACATGGAACGCGGCAGGACTGCGAGGCGTACTAGGTGCACCATTCACTGCGACAACATTGCGCCAGGTGTTGCTTCGCGCTCGCAATGCGGGGATAGCGACCTACAAAGGCGAGGAAACCGGCCCGTCTACATTCCCCGCAATTATCGACGAGGAGATGTGGAGGGCCGTAGTCGCCCTACTCAAGTCACCAAACCGCCCCGGCACGGGGACAGATAACCGCGCCAAGTATCTGCTCAGCGGACTGGCTAAGTGCGGCGAGTGCGGCAATGTCGTTGGCAGTTCGCACGTCAAGTATCGGGACGGAGAGAACCGTGTTGTCTATAGGTGCCGCACACGGGGGAAGGGGCATGTGGGCAAGCGCCAAGCCGATGCCGATGAAGTGGTGAACGCCGTAATGGTGGCGCGCCTATCTATGCCCGATGTACTCGACTCGCTCGTAGACCCTGTGACAGTAGATTTGGCGGGCTTGCAGAGCCAGGCCGGAACGATCACGGCCCGCATGGATGATCTCGCCGATGCCTATGCGGACGGCGCTGTCACGCTGACACAAATGACCGCAGCCACAGCGAAAATGCGCGAGACGCTTGACGGAATACAAGAACAGATGCGAACCGCCACGCCGTTGCCTGCAGCTCTAGAGTCCGTAGTTAGCGCGGACGACGCGCAAGCCGCGTGGAACGATACGACACTGACAGACCGCCGCCGCATCATCGACGCATTGTGTGAAGTGACGATCCTCAAGACGCCGCCAGGAAAGCAACGCCGATTTGATCCCGAGTCCATCCAAATTGATTGGAGAACCGCATGAGTGGCACAGTGCGAATCGTGTGTACCTCCGAGCGCCACGCAGGTAGGGAAGTCCACGTGGCGGCGTTCGCCCACAATGACGAGACGGGCGAAGGCTGGCACGAGGTTACGAGGGGGAAGCCGCGCCTACGCCGCGGCGGCGGGAACTCCGGCGATTCCGGCGAGACGCTTTACGGGAATCGTAGATGGGAGGAAGTTCCAACTGCCGAAACGTTCGAGGACGAGGGGAGGGAAACTGCGCGCAATAGATGGGTGCTGGAATGCCGGAAATGTCACCGGCCAGTTGCACTGCGAAATGAGAACCTCATGGATATTCTCGGCAGATTCGACCAAGTTGGCATACGACTCATTGCGCTTGACGCAATTGCTGCTAGCGTGGGACGTAGCCAGTAGTAGTAGTAGTGCAACCTTGGCACGGTTGCCCCGAGCCGCACCTGGGTAATGGCCGGCACATAGTCGCAAGAAACCGACTTTTGAGACACCACGGGTGTCACGCGCCTCAGCGGGTGGGAAACATTCCCATGCCGGAGGCGTTTTTTCATGTCCGATGTCCTCACCGCACGCGCTCGGATCGCATCCCTCAGTCGATCCCGCGCCGCCGATGATCCCGATTACGTAGCAGCGCGCACGGACCTAGCCGCTGCCAAACTCGAGCAGTACGTCAGCAAAGTGCTGGCAGATGCTCCACCGCTCACCGATGGGCAGCGGGAGAGGGTTGCCGCCCTGCTACGCCCACATGCGGGCGGTGGTAGCGATGACTGACCCCAGAACCGCCGCCGCCCCCGGCAACGTGACGGTTACCAGGGGCGAAGCGGATCAAGCAAGCAACGAAACTACCCTAATTGTATCGCGGCCCTTCGTATTCTGGAAGCAGCAGGAACTGCGTAAAGTCCGCGCTGCCTATGTGCGTGAGTTCTATCGCCGTGCCACTCGCGGCACGGCGTTTAGCCGCAATCCTGAGAGTGCGTGCGAATCCGATAGGCGCGCGATTGCCCGCGAGCTATGGGAACAGGGACTGGACACTGCCCTCATTGCTGAGGTAGTCGGAGTCCAGGAACGGGCCGCCGCATGATGGGGCCTGTTTTCGGTATCGGCACTGAGTCCTGGTGTGATCGCCATGCGATTGACCGCGCGAGTTGTGGCTGCCCATTTGGTGAAGTCGCTGTGACTGAAAGGCCCCGCGCTCGACTCAAGACGCGACGTGCCGGCGACATTACCGCGCGCGCCGTGCGTTGGCTGTGGCACCAGCACATCCCTCAGGGTGAGGTTGTCCTGGTGGCGGGACGCGAGGGCGTGGGTAAGTCCACGTTTTGTTATCGCACGGTTGCTCAGATCACGCGGGGCGAATTGACCGGCGAATACATAGGCCAACCCCGCAACGTGATCATTGTGGCAACAGAGGACTCATGGGCGCACACCATCGTCCCGCGCCTCATGGCTGAGAGCGCAGACCTTGATCGGGTTGTGCAGGTTGAAGCCGTCGAACTTACAGACGACGAGGGCAACCCTCATGAGGTGCCGATCATGCTGCCGCGTGACCTCGTGGAGCTCGAGCAACTCATTTGCGACGAACACGCAGCTGCGGTCCTGCTCGACCCACTGATGTCACGCATGGGCGAAGGTCTGGACACACACGTCGACCGCGACGTACGCCAGGCCCTCGAGCCGCTAACGCGCATCGGTCACGCAACGGGCGCGGCGATTCTTGGGATCATCCACCAAAACAAGGGTGGTGGTGGTGACGTCCTGAATAGCATCATGGGGTCGCGCGCATTCTCGGCTGTGGCACGCGCGGTTCTCGTGGCCATGCGTGACCCAATGGACGAGGCCCGCCGCCTTGTAGGGATCGCCAAGTCGAACCTTGGACCAGACGACCTCGAGGCGTGGGCATACACCGTTGAAGGCGTCGAAGTTGGCACCGACCCTGACGATGGGCGCGAGATTATCGCGGCACGCTATGTGGACCACGGTCGTCATGACACCAGCATCCGCGAAGCAGAGATCCGTGCTCATGAGGTCGCACGCCAGGAACGCCGCGAAAGCACGACCCCAACCGGGGCCGCCGAGAAATGGCTGCGCGAGCTGCTCGACACAGCTGGCGAACATGGGCTACTCAAGTCCGACGTACTCAAGCGTGCCGGGGAGCTGGACTACTCAGAGAAGATGCTGCGCACGGCTCGAGAGTCGCTAGGTGTAGTGACTGACCGCCGGGGGGTGTTCCAAGGCCCGATGTGGTGGTCGAAGCCCGAAGACGGATGGAAGGGCGCACACGCGGCACTGTCTCCCTGGACCGCTCAGGAGGGCAAGTTAGGCAAGTATGCAGACTGCGCGACGGATAGCGCCCCGGCGTTGCTCTCAGAGGCAGATGTATCACCCCAGGTACAGCCCAAAGATGCCCTACATGCCCAACTAGAACACACCCCCCGCGCGAGGACGCGCGACAACAACCCGCCTCACCAGTCCTGCTCTATCTGTAGTGAGCCAATGACTTACGACGATGGCACTGGGACTCACGCCGGATGCGAGGTGCGGTCATGATGTTCGAGGCGCTCTCTCGGCTCCAGATTCCTGATGGCTGTGCCGACTGCAACGCGGTCCAAATGGTCACGGCGGGTGCCGATGACATCACGGTTATCACGGTCTATCACGATGAATATTGCCCGGCATATCAAGCCCGTGGCGGTGGTCGCCGTGAGTGACAAGTTCCCCGTCATGCCACCAGGACTAGAGCACGACTGGCGTGCGCTCAATGACCTGATCGACCACTACGGCCAGCGTCAGCCCATCCCGTGCCGTGACGGACATATCGAGCCATCGAGCGCCTGGACCAGCGAGAGGCGCGCCGAACGCGACGCAGCTGCCAAAGCATGCAGCAACTGTCCGGCACTCACTCAATGCCGCGACTACGGCATCGCACACCCCAAAGAGGAAGGCGTACTAGGTGGCCTCACTCCCAGGCAACGCACCCAGGCCGCCGCAGATCGGAGACAGCAATGAACCCCAGCGACCCCATGCCAGACGGCATCCGCGCCGAACGTATCCAGGCACTCAAAGCGGCCCTACGTGACCGCGCGATAGAGGCCGGATACGACGGCGAAGAGCAACTAGACGGCATCACTATCGGCATGCCGGAAACGCACTAAGGAGAGCGCCATGACAGCCGTAACAAGCCCCATCCCCATCCCAGAGGCAGCCGTACTGAGTTCGACGCATGAGCGGGCGCGGATCTTGTGCCCCTACTGCAACGGCGAACACACGCACCCAATGACACCGGGAGCGCGAGGCAGACGCCAACGCCGAGCGCCACTGTGCGGCCAATACTGCAGCCCCGAACAGCGACAGGCCGGCTATTTCTTCACACCACCAAAGAGGACACCGTGACCCACCAGCGCAGCATCGACCCTGTAGAGAAATTGCGCAACGCAGTTCTCAACGGACGGACCCGCAAAGCAGACCAAGCCGCATATGAGGCCGAGATGGCTGAACTCAAGCGCGAACGAACGACCAAGGTGAGCGCCGCGTTCCGCAGCCTCATTGTCCCCACCTCAGACCAGGAGAACTAGACACATGCACGCCTTTACTCGCGAGACTGCACGCAGCAATGTTGCCAACCTTGTATCCATCCTCGCCACTCGCTCAATCCCAGTGCCCGACGCGGTACAGGAGACACTGACCGAACTCGAGCGTGTTGAGAAGCTGGCACCTAAGACCATCGAGCACAACGCGCTACGCGATGCCTACCTAGACCCCACGGCCACACCTGCAGCAATCGACAAGATCGCGCTACACATCGCCTCGAGCGCTATACGTCGCTCCAGTCACCAAGAGGCGGTTATGACTGCCGCCATGAGGGCGTGGCGCACGTTCGGTGAAAACATCGACACGTTCATCGAAGCCCTGGAGCACGTAGCGCACGAACACATTGCGAACCTTGAATGGCTCGCGGTACAACCAGACCGTGACCCGGTAAACATGATCCAGGCGCGCCGACCAGAGGACGCCACTCGCGCGGTCGCAGCTACGAATGGACTGCACGACCTCGCCGCCATGCGCGCACTGCGGGCAAAACTCACCGGACCGGGCCGCACATGGCCTAGCGAGGTGGCTATCTGGAAAGACCCCGCACCTTCGCTACGAATCCACGACGCCGATGCCCTGACGGTGACATGCGACACCATCGCAGCCGGGGGCCAATTGTGGTGGCCCACCAGGGCGGAAGCCGAGGCCCAGGAGCAAGTCCTCATTGCACGGGCACAAGAGCACGCACGACGCCAGTCACAAGCATTCCGAGCAATGCACTACGAGGACTAACCGAGGTTGGGCCGCGTGGCCATGAAGAGCGCGCGGCCCTGACCTGGGGGTAGACCCCGGTCGGACTGACGTCGCTCACCCGGCGGCACTAAGACTTTCACACACGGAGATTTCAGGTTCACACACACGAAAAGGAGCCGCCACAGTGCCTAGCAAGTCACCCCCAATCGCAGAGGCCTCAGCGCGGCTCTCGCTCACTCTGAATGGAGCCGAACGCGCTGTACAGGAACCCCTCGGTAGCGTAAGGACGTGCTTGCGCGTACGATTGTGCGATTGGTGCGGTGGATGTCAGACGGTTGCAGTACGTTTGCCTTACGGTAGTTGAGAGTAGGAGAGGGAGTTGCCATGACTGGTGCACGCGACCTCGATGTCGCTCAGCGAATATACGATGAGTTGGGCTGGGTGGACTCCTGGAAGCTTCAGAAACTCACCTACTACACACAGGCATGGAGTTTGGCTTGGACGGGCACGCCGCTCTTCGAGGGCCGGATCGAGGCATGGAAAGATGGCCCCGTGGCCCCCGCCTTGTTTCGAGTGAACAAGTACAACAGGGCGCATTTTCATGACACCTACGTTCCCGGCTCAGATACGGCGCGACTCAGCTCGGACGGGTTGGCGATTGTAGATGAGGTTGTGCGTTTCTATGGCGGATTCGACAAGCCGGCGCTCGTGAACTTGACCCACGGCGAGCGTCCATGGAAATCCGCATACCAGCGTGGCAAGAATTCATTGATTGAGAGTGTTGACATGTACCGCTTCTACAGCGAATTGGCCGAGATCGGCGGCGCAGTTCCGTCACGCCCGGAGTTGTCTGGTGACGCAGTTGACGAGGCAGAGTTCGAGGCGGCATTCAAGGCCGAAATGCCCCGGTGGACCCGCACGCTGGAGCGCCTCGCACAGTGATCCGGCGGCTTTCGCCGAAGCTTGCGCTGAAGGCCAACGAAACCCTGCTTGGCCGCTCAGCATTGCTAATTAACGCGCACGGACTTGACAGTGCGCTCGGGAGACCATTCGCTACCTACGACGGCATAGCGGTCCATTCGACGCTCGTATCGCAGGCCGCAGCCATGCTCGAGGCACTATGTCAGAATCATCCTTTCGACGACGGCAACAAACGGACGGCCTGGATGCTAACGACAGTCTTCTTGCGACTGAACGGAGCCCCACTTGACCCCGTCGATAACGACGAGGCGGCAGAGTTCGTTGAAAGCGTTGTCGAACACCGCTATACGACCGATGAAATTGCGGCGTGGCTCAGCGAACGTTCGAGACCAGACCACTAGCAAGGCGCCCCATCCGGCCATCACGGTCAGGCGGGGCGCTTTTGCATTCCTGGCTGGCGAGGGCATGAGCACGCGGGCCATCGCCCCGATTGTTGGGGCATCGAAGGACTCGGTCCACCGCGACCTGGTCCAGGTGTCTCACCATGAGACACTTACCGCCACCACCGCAGACCCCAAGCCCGTCGCGCCGACGTATCCCGTGACCTACGTGGGCGACATGACTGAGGGTGTAGCGGGCTAGGCCGGCTTTTTCTTCACCAGGAATGCGGTCAGCAAGAGGGTGATCCATGCAGGCGACGTGAGCAGCAATAGCAACACGCCCTCATTTGGACTCATCACCACCGCACCTAGAAGGCATAGCGCTATCAGCGCGAATCCGACCCAACCCCATGCACGCATACGCGGCGCGCTCTTGCTCGCAGTCATGCCCACACCCTAACGACAAGGGGCGGTTGGCACATGGGTAGCGGGCGAAAGGCATTGAGGGCATACGCCCGCGCGTGTCTTGACCCCATCCCAGGCTTCCCACGATCCACGTCCCCGTATCGAGTCAGGCCACGACAAGTAGCACCCCCTCGGTTGAGAGCGTGCTGAGCGTGGACTGCGGTCAAGTCCCTGCAGGGAACGTAACGAGAACGCAGCGGCTGGCCTGTCACACAGCATTTACAGGCGTTCACTGAGAGCGGCTAGGAACGAGGAATGACGCCGGGACTGAGAAGCCCTGCACCACCGCCTAGCAGGTCGCTAGGAGGCGATACGGGGCCGCTCAGATTGATGTGGCGATGATTTGACTGGGTGCCGTCTCGAGGGCAGAGCACAGCCAAGCAAGTTCCGACAGTGACGGGTCAATGCCGTCGATCAAGATGGCGTGCGTCCTGCCCGGGGCGATGTGTTCAGGCTCGAGGCGCGTGGCGACCTCATCCACGGTTAGGCCGCGATCCACTGCGAATAGAAATAGTGCGTCTGCGATGCTCACGCCGCCACCGCCTCAATAGCGGGGCGTGCATGGTCGCGCATCTGTGCGGCGATGCTGTAACCCAGGGCAAGCGCCTCGAGCCTTCGCGCGTCTGCGGTGCGTAGTCGATCCCAGGCCAGCGCAGCTGCGTCGCGCGCGTCAGTGGCGAGGGTGGATAGGTCGGGGGTATCGTTTGTCATGCGGGCGGTCCATTCGCTCGTACGCCCGGCCACCGTTAGCGCGGTGAGTCGGGCATCTCTTTTATGTATGGTCCACTAGCGTTTGCTGGCGTACCGGGCATGTGTACATTGCACGCCAACTCGGCGCGGGATGCCGTCACCAAACTCTGCACACTGCCGCTGCTGGCCGGCGAGAACGTCACGGACCGATTCGTGGTGCCGACCGTGGCATCGGCGATCGACCTTGTCGTGCACCTCGGCCGTGACGGCGATGGAACCCGGATAGTGAAGGAGATCCTCTCCGTTCCCGGGACAGTCGAAGGCGGCGTCATCACCACAACCGTCGAGTTTCGCCGCGACGGCGTGACCCTCGTGGCTGCGCCACACCGTGCACCTCTCGCTGGAGCGCGAGCGTGACGACGGTATGGGGGCTGCTCCTCGGGACTGGCGCATTCCTGGTGTGGTGGAGTTGGTGGCCGCTGCCCGAGTCGCGCTCTGCTCGTAAGGATGGCTGGCACGCCCGTACACGTGACCGCCTGGTGCAGGCAGGCGCCGGAGGAGTGTCTCCAGGTGCACTTGTGGCGACGTCGCTCGGAATCGGGGGAGCGATTGCCGTGGTGGCAGTGGCGCTCACTGGATCGTGGGTGATCGCCTTGTGCTTTGGAGTGTTGGCGGCTCGCGGACCCTCGGCGCTCGTGGCCGTCCGGGCACGCCAACGCGCCGTTGCGGTGCGACAGTTGTGGCCCGATGTTGTGGACTCGTTGACCTCAGGAATCCGGGCAGGGCTAGCGCTGCCGGAAGCCATTGCTTACGTCGGCGACAGAGGTCCAGCGCAACTTCGCGAGCCCTTTCTGCTCTTTGCCGCGGACTATCGCGCCTCCGGTCGCTTTGGGGAATGCCTCGACTTGCTCAAGTCGCGCCTCGCAGACCCCGTGGCAGACAGGATCATTGAAGCGCTACGGCTGACTCGCGATGTGGGCGGCACCGACGTCGGACAGGTGCTCCGGTCGCTCTCGGAGTTCCTCCGGGACGATGCCCGTATCAGAGGTGAGCTCGAAGCGCGCCAAAGTTGGACGGTCAACGCCGCCCGGCTCGCGGTCGCGGCACCATGGGTTCTCTTGGCGCTGTTGTCGACGCGTGGCGACAACGCCGCCGCCTACAACAGCACCGCCGGTGCGCTGGTGCTCGTCAGTGGCGGCTTTGCCACGGTCGCCGCATACCGACTCATGATGAAGGCCGGCCGCCTCAGAACAGAACAGCGGGTGCTCAGATGACCGCCGCCTACGCTCTGTGGGGCGCGCTGCTGGGTAGCGGGATCTGGCTCATCTACTTGTGGAGCCGTGCCCGCCGGGACACCCTGGCCGCCCGCATCGCCCCCTACGTGCGAGCCGGAGTGGAAGAGGAAATCCAACGCCGTGCCGTAACAGTCACGCCCTGGCCCACACTGGAGCGGCTCCTCGCTCCCGTGGTGAGAGATGCCTCCCGAGTGCTCGTGCGATTCGGGTCGCCAGCCGCACACGTGCGCTCGCGGCTTCGTCGAGCGGGACGGCCCGGAACGGTGGAGCAGTTTCGAGCGGAGCAAGTGTTGTGCGGGATTGCTGGGCTCGTGGTGGGTGTGGCTCTGGCTGCGGGCCTGGCGATGGCTCGCGGAGCGTCCTTGATGCCACTCGTCATTTTGGTGGTGGTGAGTACGGCGGGGGGAGTGTGGGTTCGCGAGGCACTCCTGACACGCGCCGTCAATCAGCGTGAGCGGCGTATCCGCTCAGAACTCCCCGCCGTGGCGGAGCTCCTGGCGCTCGCCGTCACCGCAGGTGAATCCGCGGCTGCCGCGTTGGAGCGCATTGCCCACATCACTGACGGTGCACTGAGTGAGGAATTGAGGCTCGCGCTTGCCGACTGTCATGCCGGTGCAAGGCTGCCGGCGGCATTGCAGACCATGGCCCACGATGCCCAAGTGCCCGCCTTGACACGTTTCGCAGACGGCATTGCTACGGCCGTCGAGCGAGGTACGCCGCTGTCTCACGTTTTGCGTGCCCAAGCCCATGATGCGCGCGCCGCCAGCAGGGAAGAGCTCATCGAAGAAGGCGGAAAGCGCGAACTCGCAATGCTCATCCCAGTCGTATTCATCATCTTGCCCGTCACCGTGGTGTTCGCCGTCTTTCCAGGTATTACAGCCCTCCGCATCACTTAGTGCACCCCCAGAAAGGATGTTATGAATCACCCCACCGCATTCCCCGCACGCCTTCGTGCCGCCCTGGCGTACCGCCGTAGCGAAGCCCAACAGGACCGGGGTGACGTTCCGGGTTGGGTGCTGATTACCCTCATGAGCGCCGGACTCGTGGCCGTGATCTGGGCTATCGCAGAACCTGCCCTCGCGGAGCTGTTCGACAACGCCATTGCTTCCGTCACGCAGTAGGACGGACAGCGACCGCGGCAGCGCGGTCGTGGAGTTTCTTGGGGTGTCGATGCTCGTGATGTTGATTGCCGTCGCCCTCGTGCAGTTGATCCTCGCGCTCCATGTACGCAATACCCTGCGTTCCAGTGCACACGAAGGCGCTGTCCACGCGGCGAAGGCCGATCGCACCGTGGCGGAGGGGGCGCAGCGTGCCAAGGACGCGGCAATGACAACGATCGGCGGTATCCCAGTGAGCGCGACCGCCCGGGAAGTCGCGGTGGGATCCGAGCCTGCCGTTGAGGTGACGTTGAGCGCCAGCGTCCCCATCGTCGGCCTCTGGGGTCCAGGTGACATGAGCGTGACAGCGCGAGCGTTCAGCGAGGGCACCGGTGGATAGGTTCACTCGGTGGAGGAATGCGAGAAGCGACCGAATCACGTCCGACGACGGTGGCGCCATCGTCGAGTTTTTGGGCGTGACGGTGGTGATCCTTGTGCCGCTGATCTACCTGATAGTCGCGTTTGCTCACATTCAAAGCGCGAGCTTCGCGGTGGAAAGCACCGCCCGCACGGCGGCGAGGACTGCGGCTGTCAGCGGCGTCCAACAGACCACGGCCGGAGCCGCGACAAGTGAAGCAATGAATCACGTTCAGACAAGCGCCAACGCTGCAGCGGCCCTCTCTGCCGAGAACTTCTCCGTTGACCACATCAGCGTCGATTTGTCCTGCGAAGGCGAGTGCCTGGCCCCAGGAACCGCCATCGTTGCCAGCGCCGCGGCCACAGTCAGACTTCCGGGCGTGCCCGATGCGCTCGCGGCGGTGGTGCCCTTGGAAGTCGAGGTTTCCGCGACCGGAGTTTCACCTGTGGGGGAGCGGTGACGCGCATCTGGGCTACCCGGGAACGGGACGATGCCGGGGGAGCCGCAGTCTTCACGCTCGGGTGGATTGTGGTGGTGCTACTGGCACTTCTCACAGTGGCGGCGGCCACGGACGTGCACATTCAGCGGGTGCGGCTCATGGCGCTAGCCGATGAAGCGTCCCTGGCCGCCCTCAGTGGAAACAGCGCCTATGGCGGTAACCCCGCAGGCGCGTCTCCGTACTTCGGAAGCACGGCGGCGCAGGTTGATGCGCACGTCGTGACCGCCGCCACCGCGTGGGTCGCGAACCGGGCCGGCCACTCCAACTCGGCGTGGGTCGCAGAGGTCGTCGTCGTGGACGCAGAGGCGACCGGCGACGGCGGTGTGTCGGTGACATTGGCGCGCCAGGTGCCGCTGCTGTTCGGGCTCGACGCTCTAGCCCCATGGCATGACGGAATTGACGTGGTCGTGACCAGCCGTGCTCGTGAGTTCTAGCGGTCTCCCGCGACTAGCGAATTGGCGCTGACCAAGACCCGTGGGTCCAGGAAGTCCTCGGGGTTCACATCGGCGGCGTTCGCAATGGTGAAAGTCACCGTTTGCCCCGGAAGAATCGTCACCAGTGCGTCGGACACCACCGCATCGGCTGCGACCTTGTCCGGCAAAATAGCCACATCACGGACTACCTCATGCGCCGTGATGCTGACATCGAACCCACCATCCGTCACCCGTGCCGTCGCTGTGAAGGGGCTGCCCGCATACGCGATGTCCTTGTCCTCAGCATCGGTCCAGATGGCGTATCCGCGCGAGCCGCCTGCCGCACCATCCTCTGCGTGGCGTGCCTGAGCGACCAACACCTGACGGGTGGGGTTGTCGATATCGCCCACATCGTCGGGGACCTCGAGTGTCACGGCGGTGCGAGCGGGCACCAGAACGTCCTCAGTTGCAGCCGCGTGGACGGTGCCGTCCAGCGACATGCGGGTCAGGGTGACCGTGTCCTCCCAGTCGTCGTCAGTGTCGTTCACCAAGACCAGGTGGGGGAGCCCTGCTGTGTCCAGTCCACCATCGGCCCCACGCGGTTGGAAGGTCAGTAGGCGCGGCGCATAAGCGTCGCGGAGTGCAAACCACAACGGCTTGAGCCGCTCATCACCGTCGATCGCTGCCCACGACGTCACCGGCCAACAGTCGTTGAGTTGCCACATAATCGAGCCGGTGGTTCGTGGCCACCATGAGCGATAGTGCTCGATGGCAAACCGAATCGCGCGGGCCTGATTCAGGGAGGTCGCCCAGTGCCATTCCTCAAAGTCACGGCCAGCAGGTAAATGAGGGCGTAGTCCACGGTTGAGTTTGTCGTTACCCTCATGAGCTTTCTGGTGCGCAAGCCACGCGTCGGACTCCTGATGCAGATCCTCAGGATCGATACTGCGGGTCAACGTAGCCCAGGTGGGCGGACCCTGGAAGCCATACTCCGACGCGAAGCGCGGCACATAGGAGCCGTAGTGGGTGTAGTCCAACTGGTTCCACACCTGCCACTCGTGAATAGGTCCCCACGTGGGGTCGTTGGGGTGCACTGTGTCATACGGCTGATGCGGGCTAAACGGCGACGATGGCGTGTAGGTGCGTGTGGGGTCCAAGTCCGCCACCAGTGCAGGGAGCAACTCTTCGTAGTAGCCGATGCCCCACGTGCCGTCACCGCCGATGTTGCCCTGCCAACCCCAGTCATGCCAGCCCCAAATGTTCTCGTTGGAGCCGTTCCACAGTACGAGCGACGCATGGGGCATCAGACGGACGATGGCCTCGCGGGCCTCCGCTTCCACCTCGCCGCGGATGGGCGCACCTTCGGCGTAGGCGGCACACGCAAAGAGGAAGTCCTGCCAGACCATCACACCGGCTTGGTCACACAGGTCGTAGAAGTCATCGGACTCGTAGATTCCGCCGCCCCACACGCGCAACATGTTCATATGGGCGCCAGTGGCCTGGCCGATGCGCCGCTCAAGTCGTTCACGAGTGATGCGCGTCAAGAGGTGGTCGTCCGGAATCCAGTTCGCACCCTTGATGAACACGGGAACATCGTTCACGATGAACGTGAAGCCCGCTCCAGTGCCGTCGTGAGCCATGTCGACCTCGACGGTACGGAAGCCGATGCGTCGGCTGTACGTGTCAAGCAATGTGTCGCCGTGGAGCACGCTCACCTCGAGGTCATACAGGTGAGGGCGCCCGTAGCCACGCGGCCACCACCGTTCCACACCTGGCGCTTCGATCACCACGGTCGCAGTGGATTCGCCAGCGACAATCTCGGCCTCGACCGTGACTCCGGCGACGTGGGCGCGGACGGTGAGGTCGGCATCGGCCGCCCGTTCCACGCTGATGTGTGCCTCGACCCGTCCCGTGTCGCCATCAACCGTCACGACGGGGCGCACCGAGTCAATGCGGGCGGTACGCCACCGCTCAATCCGCACGTCCTTCCAGATTCCGGCAGTTTGCAAGTCCGGGCCCCAGTCCCAACCAAACGAGCACGCCATCTTGCGGACAGCGGGGTACGGATGGGGGTATGGAGTCGGGCGGTGGCCAAGGGTCTCCGTGAGGTTCCGTGCATATTCGAGGGCCGATGCGAAATCGACCGTCAAGGTGTCGGTGCCACTGCTGAGTAGTTCGCGGACATCAAAGCGGTATGAGCGGTGCATGTTCTTGGTCCGCGCTACCTCTGTGCCGTTGAGGCTGACAGTCGCCACCGTGTCGAGGCCGTCAAACACCATGTCGACACGCTCACCAGGCGCCGCAGGCTCAACATCAACCATGCAGGTGTAGCGCCACTGACACAGATGCATCCACGCCAGGTCGTGCTCGTTCGTGGACAGATACGGATCCGGAATCAAGTCTGCGTTGATGAGGTCCACATGGGTGCTTCCCGGCACCTGAGCAGGGATAGTCACGCCAGCCACGGAAGCCGGAGCATCGCCACCACGATGGGTAAGAGTCCACCCCTCGCACAGGCTGTTCCTGTGCATCGCTGTGGCGTGCGGAAGATCGGATGAAAGCGCCTTTGCTGACATGCGTCCCACCGTACCGGTGCCAGGGACTCCAACACGCCGTCCTGTGCAACTGCTGCTCACCGTGTGGGGCCGAAGGTCCCATTCCGCGGCGGTTTTCCGGGTCTACTGTCAAAGAAGATCGCAAGAGCGCGAGCGGAACCACCGCAAGACTCCGGCATCGCACTACAAGGCATAAGGGAGAACAACATGACCGCCACTGATCCCCGTCCCACGGCCGACAACCTCGCGCACGCGGACGAGTGGAGAGGCTTCGAGCGTGGCCCATGGGCCGACGGCATCGATGTCCGCGACTTCATTCAGCAGAACTACCAGCCCTACGAAGGCGACAGCAGCTTCCTTGAAGGCCCCACCGAGCGCACCACCCGCGCCTGGGACACCATCGCTGGGATGTTCCCGGAAGAGCGCGAAAAGGGCGTCTATGACGTCGACGCGACCACTCCGGCCACCATCACCGCGCACGCCCCCGGCTACATCCGTGAAGGCGAAGACGTCATCGTCGGCCTCCAAACCGACGCACCCCTGAAGCGCGCCATCATGCCCTTCGGTGGCTGGCGCATGGTCGCCAAGTCGCTCGAAACCTACGGCTACGACGTCGACCCAGAACTCGAGACCATCTTCACCAAGTACCGCAAGACCCACAACGATGGCGTCTTCGACGTGTACCCCCCGAATGTCCGTGCAGGCCGCAGCTCGCACATCATTACCGGACTTCCCGACGCCTACGGCCGTGGCCGCATCATCGGTGACTACCGTCGCGTCGCTCTCTACGGCGTCGACGCACTCATCGAAGGCAAGAAGCGCGAGCGCGCACTCCTCGACATGGAGCGCTCCGTCGAAGACGTGATCCGCGACCGTGAAGAGAACAGCGAGCAGATCAAGGCGCTCAACGAACTCAAGCAGATGGCCGCCAGCTACGGCTACGACATCTCCGGCCCCGCAAGCAACTTCCGCGAAGCAGTCCAGTGGCTCTACTTTGGCTACCTTGCAGCAGTCAAGGAGCAAAACGGCGCCGCAATGTCGCTGGGACGCACCTCGACCTTCCTCGACATATTCGCTCAGCGCGACCTTGCCGAAGGCACCCTTGACGAGGCCGCCGCACAAGAGGTGATTGACGACTTCGTCATCAAGCTTCGCATCGTCCGCTTCCTGCGCACCCCCGAGTACGACTCCCTGTTCTCCGGCGACCCCACCTGGGTCACCGAGTCCATCGGCGGTATGGGAGACGACGGCCGTCCGCTCGTGACCAAGACATCGTTCCGATTCCTCCAGACCCTCTACAACTTGGGCCCAGCCCCCGAGCCGAACCTCACCGTGTTCTGGTCCGACCAGCTGCCCACCGGGTTCAAGGAATACTGCGCACAGGTCTCGATCGACACCTCCGCAATCCAGTACGAGTCCGACGACCTGATCCGCTCCCAGTGTGGAGACGACGGCGCTATCGCATGCTGCGTCTCCGCCATGGAAGTAGGCAAGCAGATGCAGTTCTTCGGAGCTCGCGTGAACCTCGCCAAGGCCCTCCTCTACGCCATCAACGGTGGCCGTGACGAGGTCTCCGGCAAGCAGGTCTCACCCGCAGCTGCACCGCTAACCGCCGAGGTCCTCGACTTCGACGAGACCGTGGCGGCACTCGACAAGCTGCTGGACTGGCTGTCCGAAACCTACGTAGACGCACTCAACTGCATTCACTTCATGCACGACAAGTACGCCTACGAGCGCATCGAAATGGCACTCCACGACAAGGAAATCCTGCGGACCATGGCATGCGGCATCGCCGGCCTGTCCGTCGTCGCAGACTCGCTGTCCGCCATCAAGTACGCGGAGGTTCGCCCCATCCGCGACGAGACCGGACTCGCCATCGACTACGAAGTCACCGGAGAGTTCCCCACCTACGGCAACGACGACGACCGCGCCGACGACATCGCCGTGGAACTCGTTCGCAGCTTCATGGAGAAGGTACGCCGCCAGCCCACCTACCGCGGAGCCAAGCACACCCAGTCGGTGCTGACGATCACGTCCAACGTGGTCTACGGCAAGGCCACCGGAAACACCCCCGATGGACGCCGCGCTGGTGAGCCCTTCTCGCCCGGAGCCAACCCGATGAACGGCCGCGACACCCACGGCATCGTCGCATCGGCCCTATCCGTCGCGAAGCTGCCCTACGCCGATGCAGAAGACGGCATCTCGCTCACCACCTCCGTCGTCCCCTCAGGACTGGGACGCGACAAGGCCGAGCAGATCAAGAACCTGGTCGGTGTCCTCGACGCCTACACGGTTTCCCAGGGCTTCCACATGAACGTCAACGTGCTCAACCGCGAGACGCTCGAAGACGCCATGGACCACCCCGAGAACTACCCGCAGCTCACCGTCCGAGTCTCCGGCTACGCCGTGAACTTCGTGCGACTGACCCGCGAGCAGCAGCTCGACGTGCTCTCCCGCACCTTCCACGGAAGCCTGTAACTCTCATCAGCCTCGGCGCCCCCATGCGGGGCGCCGAGGACTGAACCCCGCAGTAGCCCCGTACTCAACCCCCGTCCCCAGCAACACCGCAGCACTACCCAAGGAGTGCAGGCCATGTCAGTCCCCGTTGACGCCAAGACCTCCTCAGCCGCCGCATCGGCCGCCGAGGAACTGCCCCTCATCGACCCCGCCGACGTTGACCGCTTCAGCGCCCAGCGCCAAGGCGGAGATACCGGCTCAGTGCACTCCTGGGAACTCGTCACCGCCGTCGATGGCCCCGGCACCCGACTCACCTACTTCCTGGCAGGCTGCCCACTGAAGTGCCTCTACTGCCACAACCCCGACACCTGGCAAATGCGGCGCGGAACCCGCGTCCACGTCGATGACCTCATGAAGCGCGTACGACGCTACGCACCAGTCATGAACGCTTCCGGCGGCGGCATCACCCTCTCCGGCGGCGAAGCACTCCTGCAGCCCGCCTTCGTGGAGCGGATCTTCGCGGAGTGCAAGGCCGAGGGCATCCACACCACACTCGACACCTCAGGTTTTCTGGGTGCGCGCGCCTCAGAAGACCTCCTCGACAACACCGACCTGGTGCTCCTCGACGTCAAGTCCGGCGACCCCGAGACCTACAAGAAAGTCACCGGCCGGCCTCTGCGCCCCACGCTGGAGTTTGGCCGCAGGCTCGCCGATCACAACATCCCCATCTGGCTGCGCTTTGTGCTGGTGCCAGACCTCACTGACGACTGGGACAACGTTGAAAAGGTTGCCGAATACGCCGCATCGTTGAGTTCCATCGAGCGCGTCGAGGTGCTGCCGTTCCACCAGATGGGCCGCGACAAGTGGGCCGAACTAGGCCAGCGCTACGAGCTTGAAGACACCAAGCCGCCGTCGAAGGAACTCATTGACCGCGTGCGCGGGCAGTTTGAGGCGCGCGGGCTGCTGACGTACTGAGCTGCGCCTGCATCCTCCGTCCTCACACGCACCCCGCCACGCACCCACGCTCACTGCACCCCGCCGCGCACTCCGTCACTCCCACCACACCCTCCGCCCCCACCACACCCTCCGCGAAATGGTGCAGAACATGCCATTCTCGGCGCTGAATGGCATGTTCTGCACCATTTCAGCAGACCCGGAAGCGGTGAGCGCAGACCAGGTGGGGTGAGCGGGGACCAGGTGGGGTGAGCGCGGACCCGGAAGCGGTGAGCGCGGGCCGGGAGGGGTGAGCGCGGGCCCCACGGAGGTGGGTGAAACGGCTAGTCCGGGACCTTCGTCCGTGGGACCTTGGCCACGAGAGAACGCCTGTTTCTGACCCTAGATTTGAAGTATCAAGTTCCCGCTCGGGAACGATGAACAGGGAGAAACACCATGACCGCTACTGTGGACAACCCCACTGCGACTCAGCCGTCGATCGCTGCAGAAATTGACCGCCTGGTTGCTAATGGCCAGCGCGCGCTCGACGCGTACACCGCATTCACCCAAGACGATGTTGACCTGCTAGTAAAGAAGGCGTCCGTTGCGGCGCTCAACCAGCACGGAGACCTCGCCCTCCAGGCCGTCGCAGAAACCGGTCGTGGAGTCTTCGAAGACAAGGCCGTGAAGAACATCTTCGCGTGCGAGCACGTCACTCACTCGATGGGCCCCATGAAGACTGTGGGCATCATCAACGAGGACCCGCTGCTGGGCATCACTGAGATTGCTGAGCCTGTTGGCGTGATCTGTGGTGTGACCCCCGTCACCAACCCCACGTCGACTGCCATCTTCAAGTCGCTCATCGCGCTGAAGACTCGCAACCCCATCATCTTCGCGTTCCACCCGAGCGCCCAGGAATCGTCTGTTGCTGCAGCCCGCATTGTGCGCGATGCTGCCATTGAGGCTGGCGCTCCTGAGAACTGCATCCAGTGGGTCGAGCACCCTTCAATCGACGCGACTAACGCCCTGATGAACCACGACGGGATCGCGTTGATCCTGGCCACCGGCGGTAACGCGATGGTCAAGGCTGCTTACTCGTGCGGCAAGCCGGCATTGGGTGTCGGCGCCGGTAACGTTCCTGCCTACATCCACACTTCTGCCAACGTGAAGCGCGCTGTCAACGACATTGTCATCTCGAAGGCATTCGACAACGGCATGGTGTGTGCTTCTGAGCAGGCTGTGATTATTGACTCGGCGATTTACGACCAGACGTTCAGCGAGTTCACCCGCCTCCACGCTTACCGCGTGACCGCTGCTGAGAAGACCCAGCTTGAAGAGTTCATCTTTGGAGTGGCTGCGAACAGCGAGAACTGCGGCGGCGCCAAGCTCAACGCCGCGGTGGTGGGTAAGTCTCCTCAGTGGATTGCTGAGCAGGCTGGCTTCTCTGTTCCTGCAGAAACCTCGATCATCCTGGCTGAGGTCTCGACTGTGGGTGAGTCGGAGCCGCTGACCCGCGAGAAGCTGTGCCCAGTGCTTGCAGTGCTCAAGTCGGAAACCACTGAGCAGGGCCTGGACTATGCCGAGCGCATGGTGGAGTTCAACGGACTTGGTCACTCGGCTGCGATCCACGCTACTGATCAGGAACTGATTGAAGAGTTCGGCACTCGCATGAAGGCCGTTCGCATCATCTGCAACTCGCCTTCGTCTCAGGGTGGAATCGGTGACATCTACAACGCCTTCCTCCCGTCACTGACCCTTGGCTGTGGCTCTTACGGTCACAACTCGGTGTCGAACAACGTGACCGCAGTGAATCTCATCAACGTGAAGCGCATCGGCCGGAGGAACAACAACATGCAGTGGTTCAAGGTTCCCGCCAAGACGTACTTCGAGCCCAACTCGATCCAGTACTTGCGCGACATGCCTGATGTGGAGCGCGTGACGATCGTTACTGACTCGACCATGACCCGCATCGGCATTGTGGACAAGATCCTGGACGTGCTGAACCGCCGTACGGACAAGATTTCCGTTCAGATCCTCGACAACGTGGAGCCCGAGCCTTCGGTCAAGACTGTGACTGCTGGCGCGCAGGTGCTGCGTGACTTCAAGCCGGACACGATCATCGCTATCGGTGGTGGATCGCCTATGGACGCCGCGAAGGTCATGTGGCTGATGTACGAACACCCTGAGGTGGTCTTCAGCGACCTGAAGGAAAAGTTCTTCGACATCCGCAAGCGTGCCTTCACGTTCCCCAAGCTCGGCGACCTGGCACAGCTGGTCTGCATCCCGACCACCTCCGGTACTGGTGCAGAGGTGACTCCGTTCGCGGTCATCACGGACACCGAGACTGGTCGCAAGTACCCGCTTGCGGACTACGCCCTGACGCCGTCTGTGGCCATCGTGGACCCGGTCCTGACTGCACAGCTTCCTGCTCGTGTGGCTGCGGACTCCGGCTTCGACGCTCTGACGCACGCTACTGAGGCCTTCGTCTCGGTCTACGCCAACGACTTCACTGATGGCATGGCGTTGCAGGCAATCCGCATGGTGTTCGACAACATCGAGACTTCTGTCTCGGGTGGACCCGATGCTGAGAAGGCTCGCGAGAAGATGCACAACGCTGCGACGATCGCCGGTATGGCGTTCGGTAACGCGTTCTTGGGACTCGTCCACGCGATGAGCCACGTGACCGGTTCGACGTTCCACGTCGCTCACGGCCGCACCAACGCCATCTACTTGCCGCACGTCATCCGCTACAACGGCAAGGTTCCGACCAAGCCGACCTCGTGGCCCAAGCAGGAGACCTACGTGGCTCCTGAACGGTTCCAGGAGATCGCGAAGACTCTGGGTCTGGCTCACTCCACGCCGGAGGAGGCCGTCGAGGCTTACGCATCGGCCGTGGAAACCTTGCGCGACAAGGTCGGCATCGAGAAGTCCTTCCAGGAAGTCGGCATTGCCGAGGAAGACTTCATTGGTCAGCTCGACACGTTGGCATTGAACTCGTACGAGGACCAGTGCGCACCTGCGAACCCACGTCTGCCGATGCTGGCTGACATGAAGATCATGATGCAGGCCGCGTATTACGGCATCCGTTACGAGGACGTCGCCGCACGTGAGGCTGAGGCCGCCGTTGCTGAGGCAAAGGCCGCTAAGCCTGCAGCCAAGAAGGCTCGCGCCGCTAAGAAGTAAGCGGCTCGCTAGACATCACAGGGCCCCGGTTCTCGGAGTGATTCCGAGAGCCGGGGCCCTGTGGCGTGTCTGACGGGTCAGGGGTGCCCGCTCAGGGGTGCCCGCTCAAGGTTGCCTGGCCGATGCTGCGGAAGCCGGACGCGGATGGTCGTACGCGGGTGGTCGGCCGGAGCAGCCCGGCCGATGCTGGAGGTTTAGTTGGCGTCTGACGTCGCGGCATCGGCGCTGGGCTTTGCGCGTTTGCCCATTTCTCCTGCGGTGAGCAGGAGTGCGGCGGTGAGAAGCAGCGATGCGACCATGACGGCCACGAGCACCGTTGGCGTGTCGATGAAGCTGGTTCCTGCGATCAGCAATGCGGCGGAGAGGTTGCGTTGGGTAGTGCCCAGTGATGTGACGACTTTGTGTTCGCGTGTGGAGCCACCTGTGAAGTAGCCGATGATGAGCAGCAGCACCACAAAGACGATGGTGGCGAGCAGCAAACCTGTGCCGATTTGGTCCCAGATGGAGGGCAAGGCGACGAGGATGCCTGCGCCGAGGCCGATCGCGAGGCCGGTGGATGAGATCTGATTCATGCGGGGTGCGAGATTCGCGGATTCGGGGTATCGACCGCGCACGATCAGGGCGAGGATCAGCGGCAGCAGCATGAGCAGCACGAGTGGTTTGGCGATGTCCCATGCGCTGACTTCCACGCCGTCCACGAGCAGTGGGAGCACAAGCGGAATGTAGATGACGGTGACGACCATCAGCAAAACCATCAGGCCCACCGAGTAGGGCACGTCACCCTTGGCCATGTGCGCCAGCTTTGGCAGGAATGGGGCTCCTGCGGCGACACCGAGTAGCAGGAGGCCTAGCGTTTGGTCGTCGCCCAACCCGAACAGTTGTGCAATGCCCCAGGACGCTGCTGGTGCCACGATGAAGCTGAGCACGAGCCCTGTGATGACGAGGCGAGCGTTCTTGAGGGGTGTGAGAATCTGCTGCACGGTGAGGGACAACCCGAGCGCGATCATCGACGAGACCACAAAAACGAGGATCGACACTTGGGCAATGGCGGTCAGGACGTCACTCATGTGTCACTCCTTGTGGACTGTGGTGCACGACTAGGTTGTGCGTTTCTCGCGAGTCTACGCAGTGGCTTGGCTTGGTGTGATCTCAGGCTCTGGGGGTGGTTGGTGTCCTGCATTGGGCGGCACGGTGCCGTTGTGGACGAGCATGGCCGGGGCTGATGTCACGAGGAGCCAGACCGGCAGGATGATGATGCATAGCACCGGGAGTATCGCGATGTCGCCGATGAGTGCGACGCCCATGAAGAGGGCGAGCCAGCCATCTCGGCCAATGGCGAGGATCGATCCCAAGGAGCCTGCAGCGATGGCGAGTGCGAGAGACGAGTCGGGGACCAGTGAATGTCCGGCAAGTCCAAATGCGGCGCCGATGAACACGGCGGGGAAGATGCGGCCTCCTCGGAATCCTGACGCCGCGGAAACGGTGAGGGCCAGCACTTTGATGAGCGCCATGCCTAGGAGTGCCCAGAAGGAGAACTCTCCGGCGCGGGAGATGAGTTCGCCGGTTTGTTCGGCGCCCTTGAAGAGAGTGAGCGGTCCGCCGATGGCGCCGAGGAGTCCTAGAACAATTCCGCCGATGGTGGTGAACACGATGGGGTTGGGGAACCTGCGGAGGAGGTGCCAGACGCGCGGCATGAGCCATGCGCCGAGGAGTGAACCTGCGGCGGCGGCGAGTGCGATGGGGATGCCGATGGTGAGGTCTGTCCAGTGCGGTCCGGCGTAGTCTCCGATTTCTTGCGGGCGGAATGCGACGCCCAGGAGGTTGGCCACGAGGGCGCCCGATGCTGCGGCGGCTACGGGTGCAAAGAGTCGGTCCCAGAGCAGGCCGCCCAGTTTTACGCCGGCCACGAGTTCTGTCAGGAGCAGTGCGGCGGCCACGGGGGAGCCAAACATTGCTCCGATCATTCCGGCGCCTGCCATGAGCAATACGGGGCCGTGGCTGATCTGCGGCATGATGCGCGTCATGCCCCACATGGAGAGCCCTACGGCGATGGAGATGATGGGGCTTTCTGGGCCGAGGCTGACGCCCGCTCCGAGGCTGACGATGAGTGCGAGCGCGATTCCGGGGAGTACTTTGAGGGGTAGCGGGGGTGCGACGAGTTCGGTGGTGGCGGAGTCGTATCCTCCGTGTCCGGGGATGTAGCGGATGATGATGCCGACGGCGAGGCCCGCGAGTCCGAGTACCACGATGGGCCACCAGCGTGCTTCCGGATCGACGCCGGTCCATTCGGGCACGAGTTCCCACATGAACACGGTGACGCCGTGCGCGGCCTCGTCGATGGCCCACAGCAGTGCGCCGCACATGGCGCCGATGATGAGTGCCGGCACTGTCGCCCGCAGGAGGGTTCGTACGCGTGCGGACGCTAGAGGTGCCTGAACTGGGGTTTCAGTGCTCATGGACGCGAGCATACGGCGCACGGTGCACCTTTCGCAGAGTGCCGACTAGACTCGACTGTCGTGGACACCGACTTTCAAGCTGAGATTTCTGCGCTTCGCGCGACCTTCGCACAGATTGAGGCGGTGTCTGATCCTGAGAAGCTCCGGGCCCGGGTGGCGGACCTTGAGCAGCAGGCCTCGGCCCCTGATTTGTGGGACGACCAGGACAACGCTCAGGCTGTCACTCAGCAGCTCAGTGCTGCGAACGGTGAGCTCGAACGCTTGGCGTCCTTCCGCAACCGTATTGACGACCTAGAAGTGCTGGTCGAGATGGCGGTGGAGGGCGACGACGCGGAAACTCTCGCGGAAGCCGATGCCGAACTTGCGCAGGTGCGTAAGGACTTGGCAGCGATGGAAGTGCGCACGCTGATGTCGGGGGAGTGGGACGAGCGCAACGCTGTGGTCACGATCCGTTCGGGTGCGGGTGGGGACGACGCGACTGATTTTGCGGAGATGCTGCTGCGTATGTACCTGCGGTGGGCTGAGCGTCACGGCTATCAGACCAAGGTGCTTGACACGTCGTATGCCGAGGGTGCGGGCATCAAGTCTGCGACCTTCGAGGTGAACGCTCCCTACGCCTTCGGAACGCTATCGGTGGAGGCGGGTACGCATCGCTTGGCTCGCATCAGCCCGTTTGGTTCTGCGGACAAGCGCCAGACCAGTTTTGCTGCGGTCGAGGTCATTCCGCAGATTGAATCGACCGATCACATTGAGATCGCGGAATCTGACCTGAAGGTCGATGTCTTCCGTTCCTCCGGCCCTGGCGGTCAGTCTGTGAACACCACGGACTCTGCTGTGCGCCTGACTCACTTGCCTACCGGCATTGTGGTGTCGATGCAGGATGAGAAGTCGCAGATTCAGAACCGCGCTGCCGCAATGCGCGTGCTGCAGTCACGTCTGCTGTTGCAGAAGAAGGCTGAGGAGGCGGCGCAGAAGAAGGAACTGGCTGGCGACATCAAAGCGAGCTGGGGAGATCAGATGCGCTCGTACTTCTTGTACGGCCAACAGCTCGTGAAGGACCTGCGCACCGGTTACGAGGTCGGTAACCCGCAGGTGGTGTTTGACGGTGACCTCGACGGACTGATCGATGCTGGTATCCGTTGGCGTAAGCAGCAGGAGTCCGAGGAAGGCTAGTCCTTAGCGCAGGTGGTACGTCAGTGCCGCCTCGATGTGATCGCGCAGGGCATGCTCACGTGCGGGTTCGAGTGGGCTGCCGTTTGCGGGCACGATGACGCCTCGCGTGCCGTCGCAATCAAATTGCTTGCCGTGTTTGGCGCGAAACTCGTCCACGAGCGTGGTCTGGCAGTGTGTGAATACCGCCACGTCGTGGCCGGCGCCGATGCGGTCGATGCGCACCGTCGTACCTGTGCGAGGGGATTGGGTCAGGAAGCTTGGTTGCCCCCACTTGAGGGTCTCCACCACAGGGCCGATGCTGGGGTTGCCTTCCGCGACATCCCACACCAAGTCACGCAGTTCCAGGAGGCGCTCGCGGACTTCGCGGGGGTAGGCGGCGATGACGGCATCGAACGATGCGGGGAGTGGGGGAGTGTCTGTCATGGTGCCTCTCCGGGTGGCGAGTGCCGATCTGCGTGAATGCGGACGTAGATGAGCGCGGACGTAGGTGAGTGTCCCACGGAGGTGAGTGTCCCACGGAGGTGACGTCGGCGCCGTTTAAGTGCCTCACGTGTGCCGCACCTGCGGCGAAGCGCTGAAAGTATGTGACAAATGCGACAAGGTGCGCGCGGCGCGCCTGACCGTTTCATGCTTGACAGGTTCTTACCATTCTTGCGGAAGCGCGTGACCAACCACTCGTGCTGAAGTGAACGATGATCCGATTCGACGAAGTCTCCAAGGTCTACAGTCGTGGTGCCCGGCCGGCGCTCGACGGTATCGACGTGGAGATTGAGCGCGGCGACTTTGTGTTCCTGGTGGGATCCTCAGGTTCAGGTAAGTCGACGTTCCTCAAGTTGATCCTGCGCGAAGAGCGTGCCACCAGTGGTGATGTGTGGGTGGCGGGACGCCAACTGAACCGGTTGTCCAATTGGCGTGTGCCTCAACTGCGCCGCGAGATTGGTGCGGTGTTCCAGGACTTCCGGTTGCTGCCTAACAAGACGGTCTATCAGAACGTTGCGTTCGCTCTTGAGGTTATTGGCAAGTCTCGCCGTGAGGTGAAGGCGACTGTGCCCGAGATGCTTGAACTGGTGGGCCTTGCTGGCAAGGAACGCCGTTTCCCCCATGAACTGTCAGGTGGTGAGCAGCAGCGTGTCGCCATTGCGCGAGCGTTCGTCAACCATCCGCCGATCCTACTGTGTGACGAGCCCACAGGAAACCTTGACCCCGGCACGTCCGTGGGCATCATGCGTCTGCTTGACCGTATTAACCGGACAGGCACCACCGTGCTGATGGCCACACACGATGACGAGATCGTTGACCAGATGCGCAAGCGCGTGATCGAACTGAAGGGCGGGCGCCTGGTGCGTGACCAAGACCGCGGCGTCTACGGGCTGGAGACAGTCTGATGCGATTGAGGTTTGTGGCCGGGGAAGTCTGGAACGGCCTACGGCGAAACTCCACGATGGCGCTGTCTGTGGCGCTCGTGACCTTTGTCTCGCTGACTTTTGTGGGTGCGGCTGCCTTGACGCAGATGCAGGTTCAGCAACTCAAAGATGCCTGGTACGGCCAGGTCGAGGTGTCGATCTTCCTATGCCAGCCGGGTGCGTTTGAGGACAACTGTGCCGAGGGTCCGGTCACGACCGTCCAGCAAGACGAGATCCTTGAAGTGCTCGAGGAGGGCAACGTCTCGGACCTCGTGCAGTCGGTCTATGTGGAGACCCGCGAAGAGGTCTACGAGAACATCGTTGAGGCTGACGACACGGGCGTGTATTCGCATGTGGAGCCGGAGGACTTTGCGCCGGTGTTGCGCATCAAACTTCACGACCCGGAGCAGTTCCAGGTGGTCGCGGATGCCACGGCTGGGCTACCTGGCGTGCAGTCGGTCTACGACCAGCGTGAGGTCTTCCAGGACCTGTTCTCGTTGCTTAACTCGGCCACGATCTTGGCGGCAGTTCTTGCAGGAGTGATGATGCTCACTGCAGTGCTGCTGATCACCACCACCATCCGCTTGAGCGCCTTGAGCCGCAAGCGTGAAACCAACATCATGCGCATGGTGGGCGCATCCCGTTCCCTGATCCAGGCACCCTTCATGTTGGAGGGTGCTGTCGCCGCCACGGGTGGAGCGATCCTCGCGATCGCTGGCCTCTGGTTTGCCGTCCGCTACTTTGTTGAGGGCTGGCTGACTGGCTCGATCCCGTGGGTGGATTACATCAGCAGTGACGATGTCTGGGCGGTTGCGCCTTGGCTGATCCTTGCCGCGGTAGGCCTGGCTCTGATCGCGTCGCTGTTCACTTTGAAGAGGTACACACGCGTATGAACATCGCACGTCGTCAACTCATCCTCATTGCCGCTGTGGTGCTGGCTGCCATTGTGGGCGGTATTGCCGTGGGCTATTCCACGAGCGCGGGCGCTTCCGTCTCTGACTGGGAGGATGAGGTCGAGAAGCAGCAGGATGCTCTTGACGCGGCGGAGGACAAACTGTCCGATGCGAACGATCAGAAGGCGTCTGCGCAGGACCAGGCCGCAATTCTGGACTCCGCTATCGACACCACTGATGAGGAGCTCGTCGCAGCGCAGGAGCGGCTCGATGATCTCAACGCCCAACTCGCGGAGTTGGAGATCGCGCTCGACGAGGCTCAGGCCGCCGTTGATGCCGCAGTGATCGAGCAGGGGATTGTGGCGGACAAGTTGGCGACTGCGGAGGCGCAGGACAAGGCCATCACCGCGCAGATTGCCGCTGACGAGGAACGCACTGCGGAACTGCAGGAATTGGTAGCCGCCATTGCCTACGAGGCGTATCAGGGCACCTCGCTCAATGCGTCGCTCAGCATCGTTCTTGGCGCTGCGAATGCCCGTGAGTTCGTGGATGAGTACATGGCGCAAGAGTCGGCGTCGCGTGTGCAGTCCAATACGTTGACGGAACTCGAGGAGATTGCCGCAGTAAACCGCAACCGTGCGGTGCGCCAGGAGGCGGTGCGGGTCTACATCGAGGAACTGAAGGCTGAAGCCGATGCTTTGGTGATTGAACTTGAAGGGCTGCGCCAGGAAGCGGCCGATGCCAAGGCTGAGGTTGAGGCGTTGGCAATCGAGCAGGCGGAGGCGAAGGAAGCCCTTGAGGCTGAGCGCGCACGGCTGGTGGCGGAGCAGAAGGAAAACGACGCACTGCAGCAGCAGATCCGTAACGAGGTCCAGGCGCTGTTTGCCCAGAAGAGTTCCGCGGCTGATGCCCTGAGCGAAGCCGAGCAGGAATTGGCCGATGCGGAGGCTGAGGCGAACGCCAACAACGGTGGTGGCTCGGGCGGTAGCTCTGGAGGAAGTTCCGGTGGCGGGGCGAGCTCCAGTGGCTACTTCGATTACCCGACCAAGAACGTGTACATCACGTCCTCGTATGGCATGCGCTACCACCCGGTGCTCGGGTATTGGCGTCTTCACGCAGGAACCGACTTCCGCGCGTACTGCGGTACTCCGATTTACGCGTCGGCGGCAGGCACGGTGGTGTGGTCCAAGTACCGCAGCGGTTTCGGTAACCAGGTGCTGATCGATCACGGCAACGTGGGTGGCGACAACATCATGACGAGTTCGAACCACTTGTCGAGCTTCGCAGTCAGCTCTGGACAGCGGGTTTCGCAGGGGACGTTGATCGGTTACTCGGGTACCACTGGTACCTCGACGGCGTGCCACTTGCACTTTGAGATGTATGTGAACGGGCCCACCGTGAACCCGATGTCGGTGCTCAACTAGATTGAGTGCACGGCGAACACGGGAGTCCGAGGTGGCTCGGGTTCGCTGTCATCACCTACACTCATGGTTCCTGCCAACGACCACGGCGGGTGCCTGGGAAGGCATCCCGCGCACGATTCCTGTGAGATGACTGTGGGCCGTGGACGGGCGTGGAAGACTCACGATGATTGATGGAGGTGAAGGATGGCTGACGACATTTCGGTCGTAGCGACCAACCGTGCTGCTCGGCACGAGTACTTCATCGACGACACTTTCGAGGCTGGCCTGGTGCTTCGTGGCACTGAGGTGAAGGCGCTTCGCATGGGGCGTGCGGCTATTGGCGACGGCTACATTCACATTGACAATGGCGAGGCCTGGCTGGAGAACGTCCACATTCCGGAGTATGTCCAGGGAACGTGGACCAATCACGCTCCACGACGCAAGCGTAAGCTTCTGCTGCACCACGCTCAGATCGATGCTCTGCTGATCAAGACTCGGGAAAAGGGCTTCACCATCGTCCCGCTCAAGCTCTACTTTGTGAAGGGTAGAGCGAAGCTGGAGATCGGCATCGGCCGGGGTAAGAAGCATTACGACAAGCGTCAGACGCTGCGCGAAAAGCAGGATACTCGCGAGGCCCAGCGGGCCATGAGCCTGCGCCGCCACGACTAGTTGGGCGTGGACTAAAGTCCTTACCTGGGCATCTGATCGGCACGTATCTTGAACACGTGAAGACAATCCCCGCAGCCGTTGATGGCCAAGCTGACGATGCCGTCGCTAAAGTCGCACAGGCAAAGAACCATCCATGGCGCTTCACCGTGTCGTCGATGCTTGCGGGAATATGGGTTGGTGCCGGTGTCTACGTCATGTTCTCTGCCGCAGGCCCGTTCTATATCGGAGGATCACCTGCCACCAAGCTAGTCTCAGGCGCGGTCTTCGCTATTGCGCTGACTTTCGTGTTGTTTGCGGGCGGGCAGCTCGCGACTTCCGCCATGATGACCCTGCCGATGGGCGCTATCCGTAAGACGATTTCTTGGTGGCAAGCCACATGGACATTGCTCGTCATCTTTGTAGGCAACCTTGTGGGCTCACTGGGCCTGGCCTGGATTCTGCACTTGTCGGGGATCTTCACCGCGCCTTCAACCCTGGGGATGCTCGACGGCGCGTTGGTCTCGAAGATGGACTTGCCTCCCACCCAGATGTTCTTTCAAGCGGTCATGTGTAACGTGCTCGTTTGCGGTGCAATCTGGGCAGCGTCACGAGTGCAGAGCGAAGCTGCCAAGGCCATCATTATCTTCTGGGGTGTCTTTGGCTTCATCGCCTCGGGGTTCCAGCACGTGGTCGCAAACATGACCATCTTTGGTCTGGGACTGGTGGGCGCCAGCACCGTCACCGTGTCTGTGTCCTCTTTCTTGTGGATGCTGCTGTGGGTAGGCCTAGGCAACCTGGCGGGCGGCCTCATACTGATTGGCTTGTCTTACGCGTTCGTCGGTGGACCTTACGCATCCGACCGCGTGGTCACGCCCGAGCCGGCTGACGAGCCTCGCCACGACCTTGACTCCGCGTCGAGGCCAGAGCCCGTCGACAGTGTCTCCGTCGAGGTCAAGCCTGAGGAGCGCGCGGAGACTCAGGCGAGTACGGAGTCGATGGCCTTAAAGCCGTAGTGGGTCACATCGGCGGCCACGGCCGTCATGATTCCCACGGCGATGCCCGCATCGCGGTCTGCACCCACGAACGATGCGAAGCCACCAGTCATCCCGTTGTGCCACGTCACCATCCGGCCGCGAGCTGGGGTGATCATCCACGCTGCTCCCACCTGTGTAGGCGGCTGTCCCTTTGCTTGGGGTTCAAGAGCATCGGCCCCCGGAAGTTCGGTGATTCCTGCGAGTCCCTGAACCAGCGCCTCAAGATCGCTGGCGGTGGCGCGGACCATTCCCGCGGGCGCGATGCCCTCGCCGGTCCAGGCGGACTGGCTGGTCCCGTTTTTCGCTTTGCCTCCCAGCGCTGACGCCCGCAGGTCGCTCGGTGTGACTGCCACGTACGCATCGTGCATGCCAACGGGACGGAGCACCCGCTCGTCCAGCAGCGTCGCGTAGGGCTTGTCCGCGGCCTTGGCGAGGGCGTGGCCCAGGAGCGAGTACCCGAGGTTCGAGTAGCGGAATCGTGCGCGGCGCAAGCGTGTGTTGCGTGTGAAGGCCAGCCACTCGTCCAGGGTGTCGCCGTAAGGGTCGGTGCCGTCACGCTTCATGGCCTTCACGCGCGTCCGCATAGAGGTCTCTTTGGGGAACTCTGGTAGCCGTGGCAACCCGGAGCGGTGGATCGCTACGTCACCCAGAAGCAGGGCCGATGCTGGGGAGTCCCCAAGGTCGAGGAGGTCGCCGAGTGTGGTGGTCGAGTCGATCTCGTCGCGTGCGAGCGCTTGGGCGTACAGCAGGCCTGTGAGTCCTTTGGTGATGGACCCGATCTCGCCGTCCGCGCCCGCTGCCGCGCCATAGGTCTTGCTGGCGGTGGCGCCGTCCTTTGCGACGGCGATCATCACCTGCTCATGGCGTTGTGGCAGCGAGGCCCGGACGGTATCGAGAAGAGATTCCATGACCACGACTTTAGTTGGCCGACGAGTCCTTGCTGTCAGCCTCAATCGTGGATGTGGGGACGGGGTGTTCGCGCTCCAAAGCGGAACCCTCGACATCCACGTTGGGCAGGATCTTGTCGAGCCACTTGGGCATCCACCAAGCCCCTTCGCCCACAATCGTCATGAGCGCGGGAACGATGTACATGCGGACCAGGAACGCGTCGAACAGCACGCCGGCTGCGAGACCAAAGCCCATGGGCCGGATCATGGTGATGTGGGAGAACACGAAGCCTCCGAACACCGAGGCCATGATGATGGCCGCTGCCGTCACCACTGCCTTGCCGTGGCGCATTCCGGCAACCACGGATTCACGTGCGGTGCTGCCGTGGACGTATGCCTCACGCATTCCTGAGGTGATGAAGAGCTGGTAGTCCATCGCGAGACCGAAGAGGATTCCGGTCAGCATGATGGGCAGGAAGCTGAGGATTGGGCCAGGGGAGTGGACGCCGAACAAGTCGGAGAGCCAGCCCCACTGGTAGATCGCTGTCACTGCACCGAATGCCGCGAACAGGCTCAGCACAAAGCCCAGGGTTGCGATGAGCGGCACCACGAGGGAGCGGAACACCACGATCAGGATCAGCAGGGATAGGCCCACGACGACTGCGAGGTAGAGCGGCAGGGCATCCGAGAGCTTCTCTGAGATGTCGATGTTTCCGGAAGCGGAGCCCGCGACACCGAGTTCGGTGCCGTCCTCGAGTGGGGACTGGTCGCGGAGGTCGTGGACCAGTTGCTCGGTGGATTCCGCGTTGGGGCCTTCCTTGGGGATGACCTGGAACGCGAGGAAGTCGTAGTCCTCGGAGACCCCTGCAGGTGCGACTGCGGCGACGTCCTCGTTGGTCATGATGGCGTTTTCTACGTCCACCTGAGCTTGAAGGACGCCGTCTTCGCCGACTGCCTCGGGCAGGTCTGCGGTGACCAGCAGGGTGCCGTTGAGGCCTTCACCGAACTTCTGATCGATGATCGTGTACGCCTGGTAGGCGGACGAGTCGGGCAGTTCCTGGTCTCCGCCGGGAAGGCCAAGGCGCATGCTGGCTGAAGGGATCGCGATGATGGCGAGGACAGCCACGCCGCCGATGACTCTGAGCCATGCGCGACCGGTCTTGATCGGTGTGTAGGGGGCCTCGGGCTCTGCTGCTTCACCAACGCGGCCGCGTGACTTCTTGGAGATGGCGCGCATGCCCACCAGGCCCATGACCGCGGGCACCAAGGTGACGGCGACGAGGACAGCGATGAACACGCAGAACGCTGCCACGTTGCCCATGACGCCGATGAACGGGATGCCCGTCACGTTGAGTGCGAGCAGCGCAATCAACACGGTGGAGCCGGCGAACACCACCGCGTTGCCCGCGGTGCCGTTGGCGAGCCCGATCGACTCGTACACGTCCATGCCGCGCTTCAGGTTGAGGCGGTGGCGGTTGATGATGAACAGCGCGTAGTCAATGCCGACTGCGAGTGCGAGCATCACGCCAAGGACCGGGGTCACTGAGGACATGGTGATGCTGCCGGACAGCGACAGCGATGCGGCGACACCCACACCGACGCCCACGACCGACGTGATGATCGGGGTGAGGGCAGGCCAGACGACGCGCATCATGACGAAGAGGACGACGAGCGCCAGCAGCACGCCGACAATCTCACCTGGGCCGAGGATTCCGGCAACTTCCTGCGACAGTTCGGAGGAGAAGAACACGTCGACACCGTCGATGTCTGCGCCTTCGATGGCCGCCATGACGGCGTCCTTTTCTTCCTGGGGGAGCGTCAGCAAGTCGTCCGTGAAGCTCACAGCACCCAGCGCAGTGGTGCCGTCGGCGGACACGGCGCGGATCTCTGAGGCATTGTCTGCCAACTGCTGGGCGAGGTCGAGCTGCGTGGCCTGTTCTTCGAGTTCTGCGTAGCCCTCGTCGATCTGGGACTGTTGCTCGGCTGCGGTGTTCAGGGCTTCGGTCAGTGTCTCCTGCTGAGCGTCGATCTCAGCCTGGGCCGCGTCAATCTGAGCCTGGCCGGCATCGATCTCGGCTTGCTGCGCATCGAACTGTGCCTTGCCTGCTTCGTAGACACCTGCGTCCTGCGCCTGCTCAATGGCGGCGTCGAGTTCTGCTTGGCCTGCGTCGAGCGTTTCCTGCTGGGCTGTGAGCTCGGCCTGGGCGGCGTCAAGCTGTTCCTGACCACTCTGTGCCTCGGTGAGGCCAGCATCGAGCTGTTCCTGCCCGGCGTCGAGTTCCGCACGGCCCTCGTCGATTTGAGTTGCACCGGATTCCAGCTGTGCGGTCTGCTCCTCGAGCTGTGCCTCGGTCTCGAATGGGTCAATCACTGCAGCGACGCCGTCCACGTCAGCCGCGTCAGCCAGTGCCGCGCTGATCTGTGACTGCTGCTCGGCGGTGAGTTCGGCATCGTCCGTGCTTTGGAAGACCACACGCCCAGTGGCGCCGTCCAGTCCTTCGATCTCTTCGGAGAGCTGATCGGTGACTCGTTGCGTCTCCGTGCCTGGGATGGAGAACGAATCGGTGAGGGTACCGCCGAAGGCGAGGAACGACCCTGCCGATGCGATGAGGGCGACAGCCCACGCGATGATCGCGACAAAGGGACGACGGGCGGAGGACCGTCCGAGGTTAAAGAGGAAGTTGGCCACGAAGGGGACCTTTCACGGTGAGTGACAGGAAAAACTCAGGGAGCGTGTTGCTCGGCGTCCAGTGTAGACCAGGTCATGTGAGTAAACCGACAAGTGTTGGATAACGGGGCGTTTGGGAGCCTCGACCGACCATCGGTGAGGCACAATGGTGCGATGGACGCAAGAGTCGCCAGGACCCGCCGCAGCCTGCAGAGTGCCTTGTTTGAGCTGGCGCGCGAGCACGGTCTCGACAACGTCACCGTGGGCGACATCGCCGCGGCCGCTGGAGTGAATCGCTCAACGTTCTACCAGCACTACTCCGACAAAGAAGTGCTTCTCGCAGACGCCCTCGACCTCGTGGCCGAAGAAGCAGGCGCCCAACTCCCAGAACTTTCCGAACTGACGGATGAGCCGCCGCAGGCGCTCGTGACCTTCCTGGGCCACATCGACGAGCACGCCGATCTCTACCGTCGCGTTTTCACCGAACCCGGCTACGGCATCGTCCTTGCACGCCTTCGTGGTCACATTCACGATGCGGTGCTCAGAACAGAGCAGAGCGGCGAACCCGGACGCACAGAAGTGCCAGCCGAGGTGATGGCTGCGGGAGTGGCCGGAGCAGTTGTGGGAGTTGTCGGTACATGGCTGGTGCGCGAGCCCAGAGAAGACGCGGGCGTGGCCTCGCAATGGATGTGGCACGTCCTCGTGGGACCCGGTGGTGTGGACACGGCACCCGAACCTGCGTGAGGTGCCCGAGAGGGCTATCGCCGGTACCGGATCCTCGCGTAGACTAGAAGCACAACTGCACAGGGGATGATCGGTTTCGACGTGTGTGCTTTCCTCAGAGGAAGCGGGCCGAGGACGTCACGTTATCTCGTTAACGCTCGTGGCAAACCAATAGGTGCCGATTCCAAGCGCACCGACTTCGCCCTCGCTGCTTAAGCGAGCCTCGAAGTCCGTCAGCCCAGGGTAGTTCCCGACCTGGTTCCTGGCGTCATCTAGGGAACTTGCTGAGTCGCCTCGTCACCGGGCGGCTCGGGACTCTTAGGTGGCTGGGGCTATCGCACAGCTTGTCTGAAGGTCGTGCGGGTCCGAGACACTGATTATTCAGACTGCGCCCGGAGAAGATCTGTCGTCGTACATGCGGACGCGGGTTCGATTCCCGCCATCTCCACGTATTCATCCCTGTTGAGTGACCCTCGGCCGCCACGCCCCTCGCTGGGTGTGGCGACCGAGGTGTTTCTGCGTGGTGCTCCATTTTCCTAGTCTTGGGCTAGCCCGGTGGGCTTGTCAGACCTGCTCGGTAACGTGCCCACTAGATACCCGTTGGCAAGTCGAGGGACGTCAGGGTCCCGATGTTGCCAGCGTTGGGCCTCTGCGATGTGTCGTCCACGGGCGACGGTGGCAGTTCAGAAGGGGGACTATGGGCGAGTGGTCGGCACAGGACACCGATGACGGTGACTTTGAGAGGTTCTTCAAGAAGCTGCCCGAGTATGAGCAAGCTGTTCTCGAGGCAGCCGTCACTCATGTACTGGAGCGGCTGGGTATCGACATATGCACAACTGAATGGGGCAAATCGCTTGGCGGCGGACTGTATGAGTTTCGAGTCCGACGCTCCCTCACGGCAATCCTTCGCGCATACGGCACCAGCGATTCCTTCATCACTGTGGACGCAGGCCGTCAGGTACTCCTCCGTGTCTTTTGCACCTTCTACGGCGCGAAGGTCATCCTTTTGCTCGGCGGGTATGACAAGCGGCGCGATGCGTCTTCAAAGCGACAGCAGCGTGAGATTCAACGTGCGCGCAAGCGACTAGCCCGGTGGAGATCGAGGCCGATTGCTGAGCATTGACACGGTTATGTCTTTTGACACATACTGAGTAAGTCGATCGAGGAGGTGGTCATCGTGGGGAGAAAATTCAGCGACATCGCGGAAGAGTCGCGCGCGGGCTGGTCGGATGAGGCTCGCAGCGTTAACACCGCGGCGCGCCAAGTCTTTAGCGCAGAGATCAATCAGCGAGCTGAGTTTGGTGCTGAGATCGCCCGTTTGCGCCGAGCGAAAGAACTGACTCAACCCGAGCTGCAGGCACTTTCCGGAGTACAGCAAGCTGAGATCAGCCGAATCGAGAGCGGTGCGAGCAATCCCACATTCTCCACAGTGGAAAAACTTGCATATGCGTTGGGAGCGCGGGTTTCTCTGACAGAAGAGGCCGCTCGAGCCTGATCTGCAGTCGTCCAGGTGGGCCAGGCCTGAAACGAGCAGCCTGACAAGCAAGCGCAGAACCGCCCCTGACCTGTTCAGTCTGGGCACGGCGCCAGAGTACGCACGTGCGGCGCCACATCCAGTCCTGCCGATGTCAGGGACGGTACAAGCGCACAGTGGGCGCAGCAGTTACCGTGGGCGTATGGAACAGCGACGCTTAGGACACGCCCCGTTCACCGTCTCCGCGATGGGTCTGGGGTGCAACAACTTTGGCCGCACCGGAACGGTGTCAGTCACCCAGGAAGGCACCACTGCGGTGCTCGATGCCGCTATCGATGCTGGCGTGACCTTCCTTGACACCGCGGACCTCTACGGAGGCGAGTGGGGCCTCAGTGAGACGCTGATGGGCAACGCGCTCCGCGGGCGCCGCGACGAGGTGGTTCTTGCTACAAAGTTTGGTTTCACGGAAGTGGAGACCCCCTTGGATGGCCTAGGCCCCAAGGGTTCCCCCGAGTACCTGCGTGCCGCGCTCGACGCGTCTCTTGAGCGTTTGCAGACCGACTGCATCGATTTGTTCCAGCAGCACCAGCCCGACCCCTCGGTGCCCGTCGAGGACACCTTGGGTGCGCTCGCGGAACTCGTCGAGGCGGGGAAGATCCGTGCGTACGGCGTCTCCCAGTTCACGGCGGCGCAGTTGCGAGAGGCCGCAGCGGCGGTAAGCGCCCACGGATTCCCGGGGTTGGCATCGAGTCAGGATGAGCTCAGTCTCATTGCCCGGGCGGTCGAGAATGATGGACGCTTCGCCGCGGCCGAGGATGCCGGGGCAGGCTTCCTGCCGTTCTTCCCGCTGGCCAACGGCCTCTTCACCGGTAAGTTCACGCGCACTGACATGCCCGAGGACTCCCGCATTGCCCGCCAGCGCCCACACATTGCTCAGAATGCTGACTGGGACGCTATGGAAGCCTTCCAAGCACTCTGTGATGACTGGGATGTGACGATGCTGCAGGCCACGCTCGGATGGTTCCTGTCGCGTCCTGGGGTGTCATCGGTCATTGCTGGTGCCACGAAGCCTGAGCAGGTAGCCCAGAATGCGGCATCGTCTCACTGGCGTCCCACCCCGGATCAGGTGGGGCTCATTGAGTCGCTATTTCCTGCGTAGCGGTCGCTGAACCAAAGCGAGCCCGAGCAGAAGCAGAACTCCTGCGGCCGTAGCCAGTCCAGCAAGGTTCTCTGGTCCTGTGGCGGCCAGCGAGCTGCCGGTGGGTGTCGTCTCACCTGTACCGGCATCGGCCGTATCCGTATCGCTGTCGTCGGCTGTATCGGTAGCCGGGACGGTGACGTCTAGGGCACTCTCGGCTTGGCCCGCAGCGCCGATGGCGACCACGGTGTGCTGCCCTGCCGTAGCGTCTGTGGGCACCGTGACGGCCGTAGTGAAGTCACCGTTGGCGTCCGCATTGACTGTGCCGAGCGTTTGTGGGGTGGAGTGCAGTTCCAGCTCCACGGGCTCGAGTGGGTCGAATCCGGTGCCTGAGACGGTGATGGTGTCCCCGGGCTCGGCGCTGGCGGGACCGGTGAGTGTGTAGACGCTGGCGTCGTAGGCGGCAGTGAAGGTCATGGGCCCGGTGATTGCTGCGTCGAGGTCGGCGGGTAATCCGGCGTGGAGCCACTCGGAGAAGCGGTGGCCTGGCACGAACGGAGCCTCGGGTGCCGTGACTGTGGAGCCGTGCTCGACTTCGATAGCGGTGGGGGAGTTGCCGTGACCGAAGTCGAAAGTGACGTCGTACGTCTCAACGTCCCACTGCGCGTAGAGGCTCATCACCCTATCGACGGCGTTCGCGTCAAAGTCCCACAGGACAGGCCCATCTTCAGTGGTGGACCAGCCAAGGAACGTCTTGCCCGCCGCGGTCAGGGGTGTGGGCTCCATGAGGGTCCCGCCTAGCTGGACTGTCTGCGGGTCGGGCCCATAGGGGTGTCCGTCCGTGATGAAGGCCACGGTGACATACGGGGTTGTGGGGTGCTCGATGTCGTCGTACTGCGGCCATCCGGTGTTGTAGGGCTTCCAGGTGGGGTGGCCGAAGCCGGAGTTCGCGAGGTTGTAGATGATTGTGGCGGGGGAGTAGCCGTTGTTGCTGAATGAGTATGTGCCGAGTGCCTGTTGCCCGATGGTCGGTTGTGACCCTTCAAAGGTGATGATTTCGAGGGGGTTGCCTTCGAACACGAACGGTTCGATGCTCGTCACAGTTGCTGGAATCGTTACTGACATCAGCTCATTGCTGGAGAAAATGCCGTTACGTAGCACGGTCAGGGTCTCGGGGAGAGTGACATGAGTGAGGTAGTTGTCGGAGAAGGCGCCTTGGCCCAACGTCGTGAGCCCTGTGGGGAGGGTGAGTCGACCAGCGAGGCTGCTGTACTCAAATGCATAGTCGCCGATGCTGGTGAGGTTGGGAGGGAACGCGATGCCGGCGGGTGCGCCGGGGTAGGTGACGGTGGTCAGCCCGTACGTTCCTGAGAAGGCACCGTTGCCGATGCTTTGGAGTCCAGCAGGGAGCGTGACTGTCGAAAGGCGGCCGTCGCCCGCAAAGGCCGAGTCGCCGATGCTTGTCACGGTTGCTGGCAGGGTGAGCGTGTCCAGCGCGTTGTAGCTGAAGGCGCCCGCGGGAATCGTGGTGGGTGAGCCCTCCCAGGTGATGCTGGTGATTCCTGCGAAGTTGAACGCATCGGTGCCCATGTTGGTGAGTGCAGCGGGGATAGTGAGGTCCCCGAGCTCGCTCCATGAGAATGCGTTGGAACCCACTGAGGTGAGGGTGCTGGGGAGGTCGATCTCGGTGAAGCTGTTGCCGTCGAAGGCATTGTTGCCGATGGAGATGATGCCTTCGGGGAGGTCCACGGAATCCATGTACTCGTCTTCGAACGCGTCGTCTCCAATGTGGGTGACTTGCCACGTTGATCCGCCAACGCTTACTTCCTCAGAGATGGTGAGGTTTGCGGGGCACCAACTGGCGCAGCCAATGATGGTGGCGGTCCCGTCGCCGTTGTCGGTGAAAACGAGTTCGCTGTCGTCATCACGAAGGGAGGCCGATGCTGGCGCAGCGGAGGCGATGAGTGCGGCTCCGGCGAGGGCGGAGGCGGCGAGGGCGGATAGGGCCTTGGCGGCGGTGCGCATAGGTGTGGTCCTCAGGTGTATTGCGGTCAGACGTGGGCATGTGCGGATGCAGGCAATACATTACATACGCCCATGTATCTAATCAAGCGATGTCCGGTATGTCCGTGTTGAGGCCCCGTGGCCCCGTGGCCCCGTGGCCCCGTGGCCCCGTGGTGCCGGAGTGGCTCGAGATTGCACCCTCCTGGGCAGTCCTCCTACGAACCTGGCCAGTTGACCCCTTAGCCTGGCGATATGACGATGTTTACTCCAGAGCGAGGGCGCGCGTTGTGGCGGTCGCTCGTGGACAACGCTGCTGGCCTCATCGTTGATGCCTACGTGCTGTACCCAACCTCGCCTGCTCGCGCTCAGTCGCTCATAGTGCTTGCGCAGGAGGAGCTCGGTAAGTCCGAATGGGTCTTCGACGCGTGCTGGGAGGGGTGGAAGTCTGGGTCAGGCGAGCCCGTGAACGTGCCCCGGCTGCGCGACCACGGGCGAAGCCACATAGAAAAGTTTGCAACCGCGCACGAGGCGTCGGAGATCGTTCGGTTCTTCTGGACGGTTCCTCCTGACGAGAACTTCGGCGAAACTGTCGCTCTAAGCGACGGTGAGGTGAGAGACCTCTACCGAAGGTTCGCTCGCGCGGCCGACGCTGACAAGCAACGCGGGTTCTACGTAGATTTGCAAGACGACGGGACCCTTAGCGTCCCAAAAAGTATCGACAGACCTCGTCTTGCCGATGAGATTGTGATCGCAGCCCAACTTTGCTTGCAGGTGATGCACTGCGACGCGTTGCTCGCGGACGTCGACCGCGACTGTATGCCAGACATGGTCGAAACCCTTTCCCTCGTCAGGCCAATCTCGGAGTCGCGCCGGCCGCCTTGGGGCACTCGATAGGTGGCGTCATCGGCTCGAACAGTCGATCCCCTTTGCCCTCGGAGTCCCTGAGTGCACACAAAAGGCCCACGTGTGTCCGAAGGCCCCAGAAACGCAAAGACCCCCAGCGCACCAGCAGGTGCACCAGGGGTCTTTGGTGGAGGCGTGGAGGCTTAACGCCCCATTGACACCCGCTCGGGGCAGTCGAAGGGGTCTCGTGCTGCGAGGCCTACCTGGTTGAGGTATTCGATGACGATCGCGTAGGACTCGAAGAGCGTGGTCTCCGTGTAAGGCACGGAGTGCTGTTCGCAGTATTCGCGCACAATCTCGCGGGTGCGGATTAGGTGTGGGCGCGCCATGTTGGGGAACAGGTGGTGCTCGATCTGGAAGTTGAGGCCACCGGTGAGGATGCTCATTCCCCAGCCGCCGCTGATGTTGCGGCTGGTCAGGACCTGCTTGGACAGGAAGTCCATCTTGGCGTCCTCGGCCACAATGCCCATGCCCTTGTGGTTGGGGGCAAAGGAGGCGCCCATGTAGACGCCAAATACGGCCATCTGCACGCCAATGAAGGCGAAGGCGAGTCCGAGTGGCAGGAACATGAACACCGGTACGAGGTACAGCACAAAGTGGCCGGCAATCAGCGGGAGTTCGGTCCAGCGCTGCTTGCGGGTGCCGAAGGCGAACAGCGAAGCCACGGAACGGTAGTGAAGGTTGAGGCCCTCGAAGGTGAGGAGGGGGAAGAACAGCCATCCCTGGCGTTGCGTGATCCAGCGGACGATGCCGCGGGCCTCACGGGCGTCTTCCTCGACAAAGGAGATGGTGTCCTTCTCGATGTCGGGGTCGGCGCCAAGCTTGTTGGGGTTGGCGTGGTGGCGGGAGTGCTTGTTCATCCACCACTGGTGGCTGATGCCCACGACGAGGGCGCTCAGCACGCGGCCCAGGCGGTCGTTGGCGGGGCCTGACTTAAATACGGTGCGGTGGGAGGCTTCGTGGCCCAGGAATGCGACCTGAGTGAGCACGATGCCCAACGCTGCGGCAATGAGGAGCTGGAACCACGAGTCGCCCAGCAAGATGAACCCAGTGATGACTCCAGCCATCGCAAGAACCAGTGCGCCGCCGAACCCGGCGTAGAAGCCGTAGGCGCGGTGCAACAACCCGGTGTCGCGGATGGTTGCCGCAAGCTCCGCAAAGCGGTGCGTCACGTGGTTGAGGGGTATGACGTTGCCAACGTTGGGCGATCGAGTCATGCGTCTCCGAAAATCATGGGGGCGTATCGACTTCCCAGCCGCTGTATGCGTCAGCAGAACTCACGCGGATAACTACACCCTACGCGACCGTAGGTTAGTTGTCACCCCTTTTTCGCGGGCGTGCCGCAATCACTCAAATACCTGCGATGCGGCGTCCACGCCATGCCAGCGCCAGGCCCAGAAGGAACACGGCGAACGCTACAACAGCGGTGGAGCGCCAGGCCTGCGCACCGGTGGCCGCGAGCATCTCACCTGCCTGTGCCATCACGGTCGGTGCGGTCACGGTGAATGGCATTTCCGCCGTTCCCGTACCTGCGGCCAAGACCAATGTGTGCTCGCCGGGGGAGATGTCCTCTGGGATGGTGACCTCTATCGAGAAGGCGCCCGAGGCATCGGCCGTAGTGCTGGCGAGTAGGACGGGCGTCGAGTGCAACTCAACCTCCACGGACTCGCCGGGGTCGAAGCCGCGCCCTGCAATGGTGATGGTCTCTCCTGGCAGTGCGCTTTGCGGGCCAGCGACCATACGCTCGTTCTCGGTGTACACGGCGGTCAGTGCCGCATCGGCCGTCACCGTCGCAGTGGTGTCCCACGTGGAGTCCGCGTTGTCCGTCCAGTGCGAGAAGGTGTACCCGCTTTTGAAGGGCGCCGATGCCGGAGCGGCCGGCGACGGGTACGTCGCCTCGACGCTTTCCACGGCATCGCCGTTGGCTGGGTCAAAGGTGACGGTGTACGTCAACGGAGCCCATGCCGCCGTGAGGGTCATGTTCGATGTGACGGTGGTGCTGAAACTCCATGGCTGACCGGCGCTGTCCAGCCATCCGGCGAACGTGTAGTGCTCGCTTGAGGGATCGGTGGGCGCTGCCGCTGTCGCGGGGTACGTGACGTCCTCGCTGGGAACTGCGCTGCCGTGCGTTGAGTCGTAGGTCACCGTGTAGGTGTTGGGTGTGAAGTACGGGACCAGAGATTCGTTGGTGCCGTAGACGTCGTGCCACACCACGCCGCCGCCGTGAAGGGTGCTCAGGTCCCGGGTGCGGACGCCGCCAAGCGTGACAGCCCAGTCGTCAAACGTGTAATGCATGCGGACGGGAGTGCCGAGGTCCAGATCTGAGATGACGATCGACGCACCTTGCGGGAGCGCGACGTCCTCTATGGCATCGGAGTTTTCAAAGATGCCGTCGGCAATGCTTCGCAGGGTAAAGGTATGGCCCGCGACTTCCACCTTCCATGGAAGCGAGAGGTGCGACTGTGTCTCACCTGCAGGGGTCAGGCCCGTCACCGTAAACGAGTCCGTGAGCGGGTCAACGGTGTAGGTGAAGTACGTATCATTGACGTGGGCTGACTCCCATGTGGCCGTGAGCTCGACGTCCTCTGTGACCGTGGTGCCAAACGACCACGGATCACCGGACGGGTCCTCCCACCCTGCGAACACGTACTCGCTGCGCGTGGGCGCGGTGGGCTCGCTCGCCGTTCCGGGGTACGTGACGTCCTCGCTTGCTACAGCGCTGCCGCCAGCAGAATCAAAAGTGACCGCATAGACGTTGGGATCCCAGTGAGCAGTGAGGCCCACCGGTCCGGTGATCTGCGTGTCAAAGTCCCACAGGGAAGCGCCGTCGTACCAGCCGGTGAACGCATAGTGCTCGCGGGCCGGATCGCTGGGCTCCGTGGCAGTGTCCAAATACGTGACGGACTGCGGTGACACTGCGGAGCCTCCGTTGGAGTCAAACGTCACCGGATACTGGTTGACCTCCCACTGGGCCGTCAGCGTCATGTCGGACTCGGGTGCATCGGCGAAGTCCCACCAGTCGCCTCCGGTGGTTTTCCACCCCATCAAGGTGTAGTGCTCGCGCGTGGGCGCAGGCTCCGTCAAGACTCCTGGGTAGTCAAGTGTTTGCGGTGCCACGGCAGAGCCACCGTTGGAATCAAACGTGGTGGTGTATTCCGCAGCGTCCCATTTGACGTGGAAATCTGCATTTCCATAAACCTTGCCACCGGACTGTGCCGGAAAGGACGGGTTAGTCGTGGTGTACCAGCCCTGCGACGTGAAGTGTTCGCGAGCCGGAATAGCAGGGAAGGAGATGTCAAGGTACGAAGTCTCGTACGCGTATTGCGCACTCTGGGTGGGGGTGACGCCACCGTCGCGGAAGTCGAACCTCATGGTGAACTGCGTCCTTGACCACATGGCGTAATACGTCTTGGTCTCCGCCGCTGGAGAAGCCCAGGCCGTCGGCGTGGTGCCGCCCGGTGTGGACGTCCACCCGTTGAAATCCCATCCATAGCGATAGGGTGCGACGGCACTGGCTGTAACTTTGGCCCCGGTGCCAATGGTGAACGTCTCGAGCGGATTGCCTGAGGCGGCGCCGGACGCGAACTGGATGTCACCTGCCGCCACCGTCAGATCGGTGATGCCTTTGTCCCGAAGGGCATAGGGCTCGACCCAGTAGGTATCGCAGGTGCGCACGCCGTCGTTGAAACTGGCCGGAACGCTGACGGACGTGTCTTCACTCCCTGTGACGTCCGCGGAGCCCTGAATGTAGCCGTCGATGTCTCCGGACGTAGGGTCCTCGAAGCACTGTCCGGAAAGCCCCCCGCCGATCTCTGCCGCGCGTGCCGCTGGCGCGACGCTGACGAGCACCGCGCTGAATAGCGCGATCAGTACTGCAACGGACAGTCCTCGTTGACCTACAAGCATGGGTTCCCCTCCCAGAGTTCTCACGCTCCCGTACATTACATGCGTCAGCGTATGCAATCTAGTTTTGTGTGGACTTTTTCACTTGGTGCACTGCGCTCAAGCACACGCGCCTGATGCAGTCACGCTCAGTGGCTACGAGCCGACTACGCTCGTCCCATGCTTGTCCCCATCATCGCCACTCTCGTTGGCCTCGGCGTCCTCGCCTGGAGCGCCGACAAGTTCGTTCTCGGCGCCGCCGCCGTGGCCCGTTTCCTGGGAATGGCTCCACTGCTGATCGGCATGCTCGTCATCGGCTTCGGCACGTCAGCACCAGAAATGGTGGTCTCAGCGTTCGCGGCCGCCGACGGCGACCCAGAGCTCGCGCTCGGTAACGCCCTGGGCTCCAACATCGCAAACATCGGCCTGATCCTCGGCACCGCGGCCATCGTGCTCCCCATTGCGGTGAAGCGCGGAATCCTGCGCAAGGAACTGCCGCTGTTGATTGTCGTCACCGCCATCGCATGGCTGCTGATGAGCGACGGCGAGCTGTCCCGCGGCGACGCTGGCGCGCTCGCACTGCTGCTTGCAGTGCTGATTACGTGGCAAATTCTGTCAGCGAAGCAACATCAAGGAGATGGCCTCGCGCACGACGTGGAGCAGCAGGCCACCAGCCAGAACATCAGCAAAAGGGCCGCGTGGACATGGTTGGTCGTGGGCCTTGTGCTCCTGGTCGTGTCCTCGCGCGTACTGGTGTGGGGAGCCGTCGAAATCGCGGAATCGCTGGGCTGGTCTGACCTGGTCATCGGCCTGACCGTCGTCGCGATCGGTACCTCCGCACCGGAACTCGCCGCGGCTCTCGCGGCCGCCCGCAAGGGCGAGAACGACCTCGCGCTCGGCAACGTCATCGGCTCCAACCTCTTCAACACCCTCGGTGTGGTGGGCATCGCCGGCCTGATCCACCCCGCTGTCGTCACGCCCGACCTGCTGAATCGCGACTTCCCGTTCCTCATGGGGTTGACCCTCTTGGTGGTCATCTTTGGCTTCCGTTGGAAGTCCGACGGACGAATCAACCGGCTTGAGGGCTCTGTTCTGCTCGCACTGTGGCTCGGGTACACCGTGTTCCTCGTCGCGACTGCGGGATAACTGGCCAATGTCCACCCCGACACCCGCACTTGAACTCCGTGGGCTACGCAAAAGGTTCGGAGCCACCGAGGCCGTCGCCGGCATCGACCTGACGATCCCCACTCACTCGTTTTACGGCGTAGTGGGACCCAACGGTGCCGGGAAGACCACCACGTTGTCGATGGCCACCGGCCTCCTCACCCCTGATTCCGGCCAGGCCCTCGTGCACGGCATCGATCTGTGGGCCGAGCCCGCACGTGCCAAGCCGCTAGTGGGAGTGCTACCGGACGGACTGCATACCTTTGACCGGCTCACCGGCAGCGAACTGATTAGCTATGCCGGACTGATGCGGGGCATGGCCAAAGAGACGGTGCGCGAGCGGCGCGATGACCTCCTGGCAGCCCTCGATTTGGATTCCGCGGGCAGCACGTTAGTCACGGACTTCTCCGCGGGCATGACCAAAAAGATCGCGCTCGCATGTGCCCTCGTGCACGCCCCGCGAGTCCTGGTGTTGGACGAACCTTTCGAAGCGGTGGACCCCGTCTCGGCGGGCGCGATTCGCCGCATCCTGCAGGCGTTCGTCGCATCCGGTGGAACGGTCATCATGTCCAGTCACGTCATGGCGCTCGTCGAACGCCTCTGTGACCACGTCGCCGTCGTGGGAGGCGGCCGCATCCTCGCGGCCGGGACCTTGGACGACGTGCGCGCAGGCCAAGACCTCGAAGACCGGTTCGTGGGCCTCGTGGGAGACACCTCAGATCAGCGGGACTTGTCATGGTTGCGACACTCCTCAGACTGAAGTACACCGTGGTCGCCCACCAATTGCAGCGCGAATGGTGGCGGGCACTTCTTCTCATCGGTGGCGCGGTGTGGTCGCTGACCCTGATTCCGCTCGTGTGGTGGGCGCAAACATGGCTGGGGTTTCAACCGGCCGATGTCCGCACCACCATCGTCGTCATCCTCGCCACGGTGTGTGTGGTGGGGTGGTGGGTGGTGCCCCTCATGGTCACCGGCCTCGAAGACACTCTGGACCCGGGGAAGTTTGCGACCTGGGGTGTGAAGGCCCGCACCTTGCTGCCGGGACTCACCGCCTCCGCATTCCTCACCGTGCCAGCACTGTTCTTCATGATTGTTTTCCTCGTGTTGTCCCGAGGCTGGCGCTACGACGAGCCGGCCGCGCAGGTCGTGGCCGTGATCGGTGCGGTGCTGACAGTCGCGGTCATGGTGGTGGGCGCACGGGTCTGTGTGGCGTGGAGCACGCGAGCCGTCAACAACCGTCGCAGCCGCACTCTGCTGTTCTTGAGCATCGGCCTGGCTGTGGTGATGGTGGGCGTCGCGGGCTGGGCGTTTCTGCGCGACGGACTTGAAGCTGGACTGGAAACCACTGTTCCCGTCGCTGGGGAATGGCTCGCCCGCACCCCGATTGGTGCCGGTGTTGCGGCACCCGGCGCATGGGTAGCGGGGGACATCACGGGTGCTGTGTGGCGGCTGGTGCTGATGGCCGCAACCCTGGTGCTACTGATGTGGGCGTGGAAGAGAGCCATCGCTTACACGCTTACGCACCCGGTTTACCGGGGAGGGGGCCGGCGGCGTAGGACCGATGCTGTCCTCACCCGGGCGAGCGACGCCGAGCCTGCATGGTGGAGGGCTGATGCCCCCACTCGTGCCGTCCGCGCACGCCTCTTGATCTCGTGGGCCACAGATGCCCGCTACATCGTCAATGCCGTGGGCGTGGCCGCGTTGCCGGTAGTGTTCTTTGTTCTCGTGATGCCGATTCTGGAACTTGACCCCAGGTGGGGATTTGCTGCCCCAGTGCTGCTGGCATCGTCGATCGGCTGGGGCCGGCACAACGACGTCGCCCTCGACTCCACCGCACTGTGGATGGACATCGTCTCTGGGAAGCACGGCCGCGCCGTCATGCACGGACGCCTGCAAGCAGTCGCCGTCTGGGCGGTCCCGGCAGTGCTGCTGGCAGCCATCGGGGTGCTCGCATGGACCGGCAGGTGGGCCGATGCCCCAGGTCTGGTGGGCGCAACCCTCGGCACACTAGGAGTCACGCTCGGGATCTCCGCGCTCAGTTCCGTGGCGTTGCCATACCGTGCAGCGGCGCCAGGGGAGAGCCCGTTCGGTGCTGAAGTGGGGTCACTTGGTGCGTCCGTGGCCGCCCAGTTGGTGTCCTCCATCGCCACGCTGATGGTGTTGCCGCTCGTCACCGTGCCCTTCATTTTGTCCCTGACGGTGCACGCCGGCTGGGGGTGGATGGCGCTCGTGACGGGCGTAGCCATGGGTGTCGCGGGACTGTGGGGAGGGGCCTCCGCCGCGGGGTCGCTTTACAACCGCCGCACGGGCGCCCTGATCGGGGCAGTGTCTTAGGGACGCACGCGCGCGAGCGTCGTAGACTGTTCCCCATGAGCGAGACCGACAACGCGCAGCCACAGTCCTCCCCCCAGGGTGGCACCACCACGATCGAACGGGTCGACACCCGGGAGATGGCGGAGCCCGGTGACGCGGAACGCTTTGCCCACTATGTGCGCAAGGAGAAGATCATGGAGTCGGCAATGTCCGGCGACCCCGTGATTGCTCTGTGCGGCAAGGTCTGGGTTCCTGGCCGCGATCCTCAGAAGTTCCCGGTATGCCCCGCATGCAAGGAAATCATTGACGGCGCATTCGGTTCCGAAGGCGACGACGACTAACCAGGTTCCCCCACAGATGAGCACAAGCGCTCTAGGGTAGGAAACGTGTCAACCCAGGAAGAACTCCACCACGAGGGCGCAGTCGCGACCCGAGTCGATGACACCTGGGTCACCATCGTCTGGAACGATCCAGTCAACCTCATGAGTTACGTCTCATACGTCTTCCAGACCTATTTTGAGTTCACCGCCGAGGAAGCAGAAGCGCGCATGTGGGAAGTGCACGAGCGCGGACGTTCCGTGGTCAGCTCCGGCCCTCGCGAGAAGATGGAAGTCGACGTGCAAGCGATGCACGGCTACGGACTCCACGCGACCTACCAACGGAGCGGCGAGTGAAGGGATTCACGGCCACCGGAGACGGCCTTGTCGCGGAACTCGACGAGGAAGAGCGTGCCGTCGTAGCCCGACTGATCGCGGATGTTGCACTACTCCTTGGCTCCGACCAGTTCGGCATGCAACCACCCGTGGACCGGGAGGCATCGAGCGCCGCTGAGGACCTCTTGGCGCCCCTTGCCAACATCACCGAAAGCGCTCAGGAGCCCGCCGACCCCGCACTCCTTGCGCTACTGCCCACCGCGTCCCTTGACGACCGTGAAATCGCAGAAGAGTTCCGCCGTCTGACCGAGAACGACGTCCGCAACCTCAAGATCGCCCGCCTCCACACCATGTGGGAAGGCCTCAGCGGCGACTCCACCAGTTGGATGGTGCCATTCGAAGACGGGCTCGCCACGGCATCGGCCCTCACCGACGTGCGCCTAGTGCTCGCCAGCCGTCTTCACATCCGCAGCGACGACGACACCGAGGTGCTGCGCAGCGAAATCCTCGAATCCATGGGCAGCGACGGGCACGTCGATGACCAGCCCGGTGCCGAGCGCATCTGGATGGGCATGGTGTTTGAGTCCCTTGGATGGCTCCAACAATCACTCATGGATTGCTTGACCGGCGAACGCATCCCACCAGAGAACCCCCAGGAAGGCGGCGACGTTGTCTGATGCACCCATTGGAGTCTTCGACTCAGGCGTAGGTGGTCTGACGGTGGCGCGCGCCATCATGGACCAATTGCCCCACGAGTCCCTCCACTACGTGGGCGACACCAAGTTCGGACCATACGGGCCCCTGCCTATCTCTGACGTACGCAAACACGCGCTCGACATCATGGACACCCTCGTCGACGACGGCGTCAAAATGCTGGTGATTGCATGCAACACCGCATCCGCCGCCGTTCTCCGTGACGCCCGCGAACGCTTCTCCCGCGAGCGCGGCGTCCCCGTGGTCGAGGTCATCGTGCCCGCCGTCCGGCGTGCCGTGTCGCTGACCAAGTCCGGCCGCGTGGGCGTGATTGGCACCACTGCGACCATCACCTCAGGCGCCTATGACGATGCACTCGCCGCTGCGCCCGACGTCAACGTGTTCTCTCAGGCCTGCCCCAAGTTTGTGGAGTTCGTGGAGGCCGGCATTACGTCAGGGCCAGAGGTCATTGACGTGGCGCGTGAATACTTGGCGCCATTGCAGCAGGCCGATGTCGACACGCTCATTCTTGGCTGCACTCACTATCCGATGCTTCTCGGAGCCATCGGCTACGTCATGGGCCCCGACGTGACGCTCGTGGACTCCGCTACCGAGACGGCAATCGACGTCTACCGCGCACTCACCGCACACGGCCTCGAACATGAACCGCGCGGGCTCGCAGACCATCGCTTCTCCGCAACGGGGGAGACAGCGCGCTTCGAACAGCATGCGCAACGTTTCTTAGGGCCCGTCGTGACGTCAGTGGAGCGCCTCAGCTGATGCGCCTCACCGTGGTGGGATGCTCAGGTTCCGTCCCGGGACCTGCGTCCCCGGCGTCGTGTTACCTCATCGAGGCCACAGACGATGCCGGCAAGACGTGGCGCATCGCGCTCGACATGGGCTCCGGATCACTAGGAGCACTGCAGCGCTACTGCGATCCGCGCCAACTCGATGCCGTCGCCATCACTCACTTGCACCCCGACCACTGCGCTGACCTCGCCGCATTGCACGTCTACCTCAAGCACCACCCCGACGGCCCCACCACCGTGCCCGTGTATGCGCCCTTCGGAGCAAGCGGACGCATCGATCAACTCCGTGGCGCCAGCAGCCACTCCGACGTCCTCACCCCCATCGTGTGGCAGGCGTCAGGCGAGGCCCGCATCGGCCCTGTGCTGTTGACCTGTGAAGCCGTCACCCACCCCGTTCCCGCCTACGCCCTGCGGATCGAGGGGCCAAGTTCGAAGCCCACACGAGCATCGGCCGTGATCGCCTACTCCGGTGACACAGACGTGTGCGACGGACTCGAGGTCGCTGCCGCCGGCGCGGACCTCTTTGTCTGCGAAGCGACATACCTCAGCACCGATGACCACGACCGTGGCGTGCACCTGACGGGCGCCGATGCGGGAGCCACCGCAGAGAGTGCCGGAGTGGAGCACCTACTCCTCACCCACATCCCACCGTGGACCGACTGCGCCAACGTGCTCGCCGAAGCCGTAGGCACCTATGCAGGCAAGACCACCCTCGCGCATCCAGGGCAACACTTCGAGGTCTGACAAGGGCCGTTAGGCTCTAAGCATGAGCGACATCACCCGCGCCGATGGGCGCAAGACCGACCAACTCCGTCCCGTCACCTTTGAACGCGGCTTCCAGCGCAACGCGGAAGGCTCCTGCCTCGTCACGTTCGGCAACACGCGCGTGCTGTGCTCCGCATCGCTCACCGAGGGTGTCCCACGCTGGAAGAAGGGTTCCGGCGAAGGATGGGTCACCGCCGAATACGCCATGCTTCCCCGCGCTACCGACACCCGTAACTCCCGCGAGTCCGTCAAGGGCAAGATCGGTGGCCGCACCATGGAAATCTCGCGACTGATCGGCCGCTCACTGCGTGCCGTCGTTGACGTGAAGGGCCTAGGAGAGAACACCATCGTGGTGGACTGCGACGTGCTGGATGCTGACGGTGGCACCCGTACCGCAGCCATCACTGGTGCCTACGTGGCGCTCGCCGATGCTGTCGCTTACGGCCGCGCACAAGGCTTCATCAAGCCCGGCGCTGCACCGCTGACCGGTTCCGTGTCCGCCATCTCCGTGGGCATCATCGACGGCGTCCCGATGCTGGACCTGCCCTACGAAGAAGACGTACGCGCCCAGACTGACATGAACGTCGTGATGACCGGCGACGGCGGCTTTGTCGAAGTCCAGGGCACCGCGGAGGGTGCACCCTTCAGCAAGGCCGAGCTCGACGAACTCCTCGCACTCGCTACCTCCGGCAACGCCGACCTCCATGCCATGCAGATCGCGGCGCTGGACGCCACCGACGGCCCGGTGCGCTGATGTTCCGCCTCGCGATCGCGACCCACAACGCGCACAAAGTCGGGGAGATCTGGGCAATCCTGGAACCCCTGGTGCCGGGCGTGACTCGCGAGGAGGTCGGATCATCTGCGGACCTCGGTGCCCAGGCCCCGGTGGAAGACGGCGTCACCTTCGAGGCGAACGCGCTGATCAAGGCGCGTTCGCTCGCCGCCTCCACAGGGCTGCCGGCCATTGCTGACGACTCGGGGATCGCGGTGGATGTGTTGGGTGGCGCGCCGGGAATCTTTTCCGCACGCTGGGCTGGACGCCACGGCGACGACGGCGCGAATCTGCAGCTGCTGCTTGACCAGCTTGCCGATGTTCCCGACGAGGAACGCGGTGCGGCCTTTGTGTGTGCCGCTGCGCTGGTGCTGCCCAGCGGGGAAGAGCACGTGGTTGTGGGACGCATGCCCGGTGTGCTCCTACGCGAACGCCGGGGTAGCCATGGGTTCGGTTACGACCCGATTTTCTTGGGCGCCGGGCAGACCCTGTCGAATGCCGAACTCGATGCAGACACCAAGAACGCGCTGTCTCACAGGGGAACGGCGTTCCGCTCGCTAGCTCCCTACGTGGCGCAAGCCCTCACGTCCCCCTAATCCCCACCCCCGCCTTTTCCCCGCCAAATGGCTCCATTTCGCTGTTTTGAGGCGTCTAGACAGCGAAAAACAGCCACTTCGCAGGTGGTGGAGCGCTGGTTGGTGGAGCGCTGGTGGTGTCTGCCCGCCAGTGGGTTTAAGGGAGCATGCCGCAGTGCGCCAACGCGCGCCGCAGCAACGTGTCCTGCCCACCAGTCATGTCTGCGAGCACCTCTTCGCTCGCTGCCTCTTCAGGTGTAATCCACACGATGTCGAGGGCATTCTGGCTGGGCTCGCAGTCGCCGTCGACCGGCACCACATACGCCAAGGCCACGGCGTGCTGACGCGAGTCAAAGAACGGCGTGACGCCAGCGGTGGGGAAGTACTCGGCAACGGTGAACGGGTTTGGCGACGCCGGAATGCGCGGCAATGCGACACTGCCCAGGTCTTTCTCAATGTGGCGGATCAGCGCGTCGCGAATGCGCTCGTGGTACAACACTCGGCCTGCAATCAGCGCCCGGTGGATCGAGTTGTCGTCAGCACGCAGCAGCAGGCCCACTTCCGTGACCTGCCCAGCACTGTCGACTCGCACCGGAACAACGTTCACGTACAGCACCGGCAAATGCTCGCGCACATGCTCAAGTTCGTTCTTGCTGAGCCATCCAGAAGGTTCCGAGGGCAGTTCTGCCATATCCGTCATAGTTCCATTGTGTCTGCCACGGCGTGCCAACGGAACCGCGCGCGCCGAACCTCTGAAAGGGTAGAGCGGAATACTCGGCCCTGAGGAAGTGTTAAGGCTGCATCCAGGGACGCAACTAGGAAGGAAATACCCACATGGCAACTGTGGACTTGACCAAGGAAACGTTTGAGCAGACAGTCACCAAGGACGGCATCGTTCTGGTGGACTTCTGGGCTGAATGGTGCGGCCCGTGCAAGCGCTTCGGACCTGTCTTTGAAGCATCTTCAGAGACCAACCCCGAGGTTGTGCACGCCAAGATCGACACCGAAGACCAGCCTGAGCTTGGTCAGCAGTTCGGTGTGACCTCGATCCCGACCCTCATGGCTTTCCGTGACGGCATCATGGTGTTCCAGCAGGCAGGCGCGCTCCCCGCGCCGTCGCTGCAGCAGGTTGTCGACGCAGTCGAGGAACTCGACATGGACGAGGTCCGCTCGAAGCTCGCTGAGCAGCAGGGCTAAAGCCTCACACACGTTCAAAGGGCTCCCGTTCCAGGATTGGAACGGGAGCCCTTTGCTGTGTTGTGATCTCGTGCGCGAGGGGGGACTTGAACCCCCACGTCCTAGGACACTGGAACCTAAATCCAGCGCGTCTGCCAATTCCGCCACTCGCGCGAGGGCACCAGGATACGGGAGTCGCTGGTGGCCCGGTGACCGTTTTAGACGTCGAGCGCCTTGCGTAGGCGTGCGACGTGGCCGGTGGCCTTGACGTTGTATTGGGCAAGTTCGATCTTGCCGTCAGGGTCTACGACGACGGTGGAGCGGATCGAGCCGACGACGGTCTTGCCGTAGTTCTGCTTCTCACCCCATGCGGCGTAAGCCTCTTGGATGGACTTGTCCTCGTCGGAGACCAGGGTGAAGGTCAGGCCTTCTTTTTCGCGGAACTTTGCGAGCTTCTCTGGGTTGTCCTTGGACACGCCGACGACGACATATCCGGCGGCCTGGAGTGCGTCGAGTGAGTCGCGGAAGTCGCATGCCTGAGTGGTGCAGCCGGGCGTCATTGCGGCAGGGTAGAAGTACAGGATGACGTGCTTGCCGCGCTGATCTGCCAGCGCAAATGTGCCGGTGTCGGTGGATGCGGTGAAATCGGGGGCGGTGTCGCCCACTTCAAGACGGTTTTCGCTCATGATCCAACGGTAACGTGTTCTCCACAGGGCCGATGCGGTGGGCGCCCACGGCTTGGTAGCGTCGCCTCCACCACAGCGGGCAGGGGCTTCCACACCGGGGTTTCTGGCATAGGGGGAGAGTCATGGAAACGTGCGCATATTGCGGTGCTAGTCAGTATTCGCGGTTGGCTGAGCCGAGCAATGGGGCTTCGAGTCAGTGGTGCCAGTGGTGTGGAGTTGACCAGGCAAGTCAGGAGTATCGGGTCCTGGTCGATGCTCGCGCTGCGATTGCCGAATGTGACGAGAAGACGCAGCGCATCGCGGCTCGTCGGCAGGAGTGGGTCGTTGCTGACCGCCAATGGCGCGCTCACATTGCGCAGCTAATGGCAACGCCGGCTCGTTCCGCTGCGCCGTCAACCGCCGTACCTGCTGCGACTGCACCGTCTGCCACCACGCGTTCTGCGTCGATGGGTCCCGCTTCTCAGATTGTGCCGCACGCCACGCCCCCTGCGCCGGCATCGGCCCCGTCTGGAGCGTCGGCCCCTTTTCCAGTGCCGGAGACAACGCCACAGCGTCACGTCGCAGCTCCGGTCCTTCTCGGCATCGGCGGCGCCGCGCTCTTGATCGTTTCTGCGCTGGTGTTTGTAGCGTTCAGTTGGCAGACGTTGTCCCCGTGGGCCGTCGCGCTCATGGTGGGAACGTTGGCTGCGGGAGTCGGTGCTCTGGCCGTGTGGTTGGGACGCAAGAGCCTGCCCGCGACGTCAGGTGCCGCTGGCGTGGTGGCGATGGGGTTCACGTTTGTGGCCGTCACTGCTCTTCAACCACCTGATGGGGTCCTTCTGGTCGTGAGCGTAGGGCTTGTGCTGTCAGTGCTGATGGGGGTGGGTCTAGGGAAGCTCGGCGTTTCTGGTGTGACGTCCGTGGCATCGTTCCTGTGCGGACCCGCTGCCATCACGCTGGTTCTTTCGACTTTGGACTGGGCGCCCGAGGCTGCTTGGCTGGTGGGCCTTGTGGGTGCTGCTGGTGCGCTCACTGTCGCTGTTACTCATCGCTGGTGGCCCACGGTGTGGACTCGTCGCTGGGTTCGTATTGGTGCGAGCGGCGCGGCCGCGGTGGCTGTGGCCGTCGCAAGTGTGATCGCGGCACTGGACGCTTCCCCTGATGGGCTGACTCTCGTGGGAGCTGTGCCGGCTCTTCTGGTGTTGGCGTGGCTTGGTTGGCACTGGAAGCGCACGCCGCTGGTCGCTTTCGCACTCACTGCACCCCTGTGGGCAGGTGCCATTGCGCTCACTAGCACTGAGGCGCTCGTGGCGCCGTGGGCGATGTCGGTGACCGCAGTCTGGGCGGCCGTTGTCGTCACAGGTTCTGTGCTGGATGGTGCTCGCAAAGCGGCACTGTGGAGTGGCGCTGCGGTCTGGACGATCCCGGTATCCCTGACGATGCTGGGCCTGGCTGGACCGTCTATCCCGGCTTTGATTTTCGCTGAGTCCGTTCCCGCCGAGGTTCCTGTCACGGGGGTGACGTGGTGCCTCGTCGCCATTGTGCTGTGGGCTGTCGCACGTTCCGTCTCAAGCGCCGATGCCGCATCGGTTGCCGCGATTGCGGGCTCGGTCGCAGCAACGGTGGGTCCTGTGGCAACGCTCACTGGGCTGCGTGGATACCTCGATGTTGGAGCCGGTGGAGCGAGCTCGGCAACAGGCGCGTCAGAGGCATGGTTTGTGTATGGAGCGGTCGCAGCGGGAGCCATCGTCACGGCACTGACTGTGCGCTATTGGCCGACGCACGGCTCCCGATGGACCGCCGGCATCGGCGCCATTGTTGTGGTGACCGCGCTCGGCTTGGCCGGGTCGCTGGCGCTGGCCTCCGGGGTGCAGTGGCCTGCCGTTGGTGCCGTCGTCGTGGCGCTCGTTTTGTTGGCGACCGGCAGTCGTTGGTCGCAGACCGCCGTCGCTGGCCCGATCGTCTTTGTGTTGTCTTTCGCAATCGGTGCCACCGTGGTTGCCCTGACCGAAGCAGAGCTGTGGGGCGTTGCCGCCGCGGCGGTCGTGGCGGCGCTCGCGGTGTGGGCCGCTGGCATCGTGCGTGAGGCCTGGGGTGGCGCGTCTCGCGTGGCGTGCGCGTTCGGTGCGGTACCAGCGCTCTTGGGTGGAGCGACTATTGCCGTCACTGCTTTCGCTCTCGGGCTGCTGAGTTTTGTGCCCAATGGTGCGGCGACAGCGGCGTCTGCCCGTGCCTTCGCAGCGGACAACTGGTGGGCGCCCACTGGTGTCGTGTGCCTCATCGCGTTGGCGTGGGCGCTCAGGTCCGCGACAAGAATTACCTCCGCTGGACGTGAGGGTCTGTTGGCCGCAAGCGCTGCGCTCGCGGCACTCGCTGTCGTGCCCGCCACCAGTGCAGTTCAGAGCCTCCTCGAGCCCAGCACGGATACGAGCTTGCTGGTGTTTCCCGTGGTGTTCGCGGTAGCGTCATGGTGGGCACTTGCCGTGGCCCCCACGCCCGTGGCTCGCACCGTGGTGTGGATCACGGGTGCGGTGCTTGTCTCGCTCGCCTCGCTCAATGTGGTGGCGGCGCTCGCACTGGGAGACGTGTCGGCAGTGCTCGGACTTGCGGTGGTGATCCTGGGGCTTGCCGCCCTTGTGATTGCCGGGCTCTGGCGACCTCTGATCGTGACTGCTCCCATTGTTGCGATAGCAACGCTTGTGCCAGCGGCGCTGATGTTCAATCTGGGCGCGTCCGCCGAATGGGCCTTGCTGGCTACTGCGGCCGCCACAGCAGTCGCGGCATGGGTACTGCGGATCTTCCCGCGTATTGACCGCCTTGCGGCTGGCTTTGGCTTGATTCCTGGCTTGGCCGCGACGGCTGGTCTGGTGGTATGGGCGACGTTTGAAGCGATCGAACGATGGGGCTCAGGCTCGATCGCCAACGCGAGCGATGGCACCTGGTGGGTTGCCGCGACGGCCGGAGTGGTAGGCATCGGCGTGGTGAGCGTGCGTGAGTGGCGCCAGATCTACGCCCCCGTGTGTGCGGCGCTGCTGGTGATGGCCACAGTGAGCTTCGATGCTCCGTGGACCTGGGCCTCGCTGGTGGTGGCCGGCATCGGCGTCGTGGGCGCAGACGCGCTCGGTTGGAGGTTGCCGTGGTCGCGGCGAACCGCACTCGCCCTCGCGGCCTCTGGCGCGGTGTGGGCAGGAGGCGACGGGTGGGCATGGGGCTTGGTGCTACTCGCTGTTGCGCTCGTATCCGAACGCATTGCGCTGACGAGCCGCCACCGGTATCGAGTGGTGCTGCTCAGTGTGGCGGTGCTGTCGTCAGCGGCAGCGGTATGGACGCTCCTGAGTGTTGCCGGGGCTCCGCGCGAGTTTGCTGCGCTGGTGGCTGTCATCGTGGGTCTCAGCATGGCGCTGGCTCCGCGGATGCTTGCCGTCGACTCGCGACGAGTGTCCTTGGTGACAACGGCGGTGATTCTGACCGTGTTGATGCCCGTCGCCGCTGGGTCGCTCGCCGGAGCTGGAACCGTGTTGGTCGTCATGGCTGGCGGGTGGTGGCTGGTGGCGCTCAAGTCGGATCGCCGGCTTGTGTGGTGCGCGTATGCCTCGTTGTCGCTCGGAATCGGTGTGTGGCTGGGAGCTGGCGGAGTAGGCGTCGTGGAGGCGTACCTTGCAGTCCCGGCGGTCGTTGCACTGACGTACGGTATTCGCTCACTGGTGCGTGACACACAACAGCGCTCCGTTCGCGCATTGTGGCCGGGGTTGGTGCTCACGCTCACGCCCTCGCTCGTCATGCTGGTGGTTGAACCCGACAGTCTGATCCGCGTGATGGCACTGACCGCTGGCGTGGTGGCACTCGCGGTCGTTGGTGTCCTGCAGCGTTGGATTGCACCCGTGGGCGCGGCTGCGATTGCGGCGGTAGTGCTCGCGCTGACCCAGGCCGGTGCAAGTGACTCGCTGGTGACACGGTGGGTCGCCTTTGGGCTTGTGGGAATCCTCCTCATTGCCCTCGCTGCCACCTGGGAGAAGCTGCGCAAACTACGCTGACGGAGGTGGACATCCACGGATTTCACACGCGCGCGAGTTCCTGCTAAAGTTGTCTTTCGCAACGCGCAGTCGCGTGCCAAGCACCTCTAGCTCAATTGGCAGAGCAACTGACTCTTAATCAGTGGGTTCTGGGTTCAAGTCCCAGGGGGTGTACGACGGTCATGAAAGCCGCTCTACGGAGCGGCTTTTGTGCTTTCTAGACCATCGACGGGCGCTCTCAGGGGCCTAGAAGTGTGGGAGGGGCAAGCAATGAAGCGCAAGTACAAGTACGCCGCGTTGGGGGCTGGTGCGGTAGTCGGAATCGTTGCGGTCGGTGGTGTGATTGTCGCTCGCGGCCAGGGTTCAACGGACGTGAATGAGTTGGTGCCGGCGTTTGCTTTGCCGCAGACCCATCAGGACCTTGACCTCGCGGACATTAACTCCGAAGCCTTTGACACCCTCGACTCTGAGTCTGTGCGCTGGGCCGGGCAGGATTCGAGCATGCAGTACTGGGTCGCGCGACAGGGAGACCTCGTCTGTCTGCTGGTCAGTGTTGAGAGAGATGACGACGATGAGGGTGCAGTCGCGTCGTCGTGCAATGCGCCAGAGGATTTTGCCGCACGCGGGCTAGCCGTTGGACTGCGCGCCGAAGACGGTGTGGCAGCCGAGGTGTACTTGCTGCCAGCCGATGTGATCGTCTCGGATCTGGGCGTAGACCAGGGGGAAGGCGCGGAAGGCTCTCGCGTTGTGTTGAACGATGATCGCGCCAATGTAGTGGCGTCAGACGGTGCTGCTTCGGGGCTCGCGCCGACTGAACTCTCTCGCGAAGGGGGAGAGCCGTTTGCGTTCACCCCGCTGAACTAGGGCTGGATGGTGGTGGCGACGCTGCCGAGTTGTGCGCACTTGCTCACACTGCTCTGCAAAAAGAAAGCCCCGCCCTCAGCGCCATGTCTGGCGCGAGGGCGGGGCTTGTGCAATGTTGTTAGCCAGTGACTGCGAGCTGGCCGTCCGAGGAGAACACGAGGCCAACGGCCACGTCTCCATTGAGGATGGCGTTCTTGGTCAGCGGGCCACCAGCGTCGAGCGACAGGAACTGGTCAACTTCTACGCCGTAGGTCTCTTCTAGACCGATCTGGCAGAAGGTGCGCTCGGGGCACTCGGGAGGTCCACCCAGCGCGATTCCACCGCAGGTTTCTGCGAGGTCCGTGAGGGTTGAGACCTCGTATTCCTGTGCAAAAGCGGAGGTGACGGCGAACGCGTTCTGGTCCTGAGCATCGGCTGGGCTACCGATGACGATGCCCTGGTCCGCTGCGAGCGGTTCCAGCGCGGCTACGGTGGCGGAGATGTCGCCGCTCGCGACGGGCTCGGCGTCGGAGCCGTTGGCGCTCAGGTTGAGGTACTCGGTGAACGTGGCTGCGTACTCGGGGACGATGTCGATCTCGCCGTTGAGCAGTGCAGGGAGGTACGTTTCGCGGGTGCCGATTTCACGGACTTCAGTGTCGTATCCGGCGTCGTCGAGGACTTCGCTGTAAATCTCGGCGAGAGTGATGTTCTCGGAGAAGTTGGCGGCGCCGATGGTCAGTGATGAGCCGTCGCCGGTCTCTGCGATGGAGAGGCCTGACTCTTCAACCCAGTTTTCCGCTACTTCTTCTGAGGTTTGGCGGTCGATGTCGACGGCCTTGTTGAGCTCAATCAGCGTCGGGGTGTCCAGAGCGGCAGACACGGCGTCGAGAGCTTCCAAGATGGGGTCGGTGGCGGAGTCCGCGTTGAGTGCCGGAATGATGTTGTCGCTGTTTTGCAGCATCATGTCGTCGTCGAGGACTACCAGCTGTTCGCCTGGAACGGGAAGACACTCCACTGCTCCTGCAGCCATGGTGGTGTCGTCGCTTGAGGCGGACTCGGATGACTCGGTGGTGCTATCCGAGGAACAGCCGGCCAGCACCAGGCTGGCGGCTGCGAGCGCAGCAAGGGGGAGAGTACGGGTGTGCATCTGAACTCCTTGTGTGAGGGACGGTCATGGAGGGTAACCGCAGGTACGGCGCAAATGTTCCCACAGCGACATCTTCAGGCTAGGCCGCTGTGGGGTGTTGCGCACGCGGTACGGGAATTAGTGGGCTTTGGCGCTTTCACGGAGGGGCCGCGGGGTCGCGGAACGTTGCAGGATCGACATGACTCCGTCGATCATGAGGGACAGCACGGCGATGATGACGGCGCCGGCGAGGACCTGCCCATAGTTTTGCGTCGCGACACCGGTATTGATGATGACTCCGAGCCCGCCGCCGGCAACGAGCGCCGCGAGGGGGACGGTGGCAACAGTTTGCACGGTGGCGGTGCGAAGCCCTGCGGCAATGAGTGGGATGGCGAGGGGAAGTTCGACCTTCAGTGCGACCTGCCGGCGGGTCATCCCTTGGCCGAGTGCTGCGTCGCGTACGTCGGCGTCAACGTTTGACATTCCGGTGAAGGCGTTGGTGAGCACGGGTGGGAACGCGAAGATGGCGGCGGCCAGGATGACGGCCATATTGCCGATGCCGATGGCCGATGCCGCGAAGAGTGTCAGGAGCGCGAGGGTCGGCATGGCTCGGGTCACGTTGGAGACTACGACGGTGGCGGTGCCACCTTTGCGGACGTGCCCGAGGAAGATCCCTAGGGGTAGAGCGACGATGATGGCGAGCGTGACGGAGGCGAAGGACAGCCAGAGGTGCTCGAGGCCGAGCGCCAGGATGGAGTCGCGGGCGAAGGTCCAGCCGCCGTCAAAGGTGGGGGAGGTAAGTCCGTTCGCCCCGGTCCAGTTCTCGGGGGTGGTGAGGTAGTCCCACGCGTCGGACACGGTGCTCATGTGGGCCTCCTTTGTGTCCAAGGAGTGAGCGCGCGGCCGATGAGCATCAGGAGCAGGTCAAAGATCAGTGCGAGCGCAAGGCACAGCAGTGTAGCCGTCATGATTTGGGCGCGATAGTTGGAACCCAGGCCCCGGAACATCAACTGCCCCAGGCCGCCGTAGCCGACGACCACGCCCACAGTGACGAGAGCAACAGTGGTCACGGTCGCGATACGAAGTCCCGCGACGATTGAGGGCAGTGCCAGCGGCAGTTCGACGCGCCACAGGAGCTGCCGCTCTGTGAGGCCTTGGCCGCGCGCTGCGTCAACGACATCGCGGTCAACACCCTGGAGTCCGACCACAAGGTTGCGCACCAGCACCAGGAGCGCGTACGCCACCAAGCCAATGAGGACGGTGGTGCGGCCAATGCCTGTGAACGGAGCCAAGAGCGCAAAAAGAGCGAAGGAGGGGATCGTGTACAGGACGCCAGCCGTGCCCACGATGGGTCCGGTCAGCCACTTCACGCGGCGCGCCAGTACGCCCAAGGGCGCCGCGATGAGGACCGCGATGAGGACGGCCTGAACAGTCAGCGTGGTGTGAATCACCAGTTGTTCGGAGACTTCTCCCCAGTTATTGGCGATGTAATCCCACGAAAACCAGGGATTGGGCACCGAGTCCATACCCAGACGCTACAGGGCGTTGCGCACCACAGGCGAGAAGCGGCACGCTACGGTGGCCAAATGGACCACGGCGGCATCACGTTTTCTCATGTGCGCAAGGAGTACCCCGACGGCACGGTCGCGGTAGAGGATCTCACCCTTGAGGTGAGGCCTGGAGAGATCATGTGCCTGGTAGGGCCCTCTGGCTGTGGCAAGTCGACCACGCTTCGTATGGTCAACCGGCTGGTGGAACCCACGAGCGGCACTATCACGGTTGACGGTGCCGATGTGATGTCGCAGCCGGCCGTCGAACTGCGTCGCTCTATTGGCTACGTGATCCAGCATGTGGGGCTTTTGCCGCACCGGCGTGTGGCAGACAATGTGGCGACGGTGCCCTCACTGATGAAGTGGCCCAAGGAGCGCACCGCGGCTCGAGTCGATGAGTTGCTGTCGTTGGTGGGCTTGGAGCCCGACGTGCATGGTGTGCGCTACCCGCATGAACTCTCTGGTGGCCAGCGTCAGCGTGTGGGCGTGGCTCGTGCGCTCGCGGCAGAGCCGCCCGTGATGTTGATGGATGAGCCTTTTGGTGCTGTTGACCCGCAGGGCCGTAGGCGGTTGCAGCAGGAGTTCATGCAACTGCAGCGCCAACTGGGTTTGACTGTGGTGATGGTGACTCACGACATGCGCGAAGCGGCGCTGATGGCTGACCGTGTGGCGGTGTTCTCCACGGGAGGAGTCCTCGAACAGCTGGGTTCCGCGGAGGAAGTGAGTGAGTCGCCCGCGAATGAGTTCGTCGCGGACTTTGTCTCCGACTTTTCGTAGCGTCTGTTGTTTAGTCGGCTCGCGGCGCGGAGTGCGTCGAGGGCGCTGACACGACGGACGATGCGGTCCGTGCTGAGGCGTGACGCGGCGGTGTCGCAACGGAGGTCCTTGACGGGGGCGTCGTGGGCGTTGACGACGAGGCGCTCTTGGATGAACCCGCGGAACGACCGGTCACGAGTGCGGTCCAGCCGGAACTTCCAGCCTTGTCGGTTTCCGATGCTGCGCGTGGCTCGCGCCACTTCGAGCGCCACCAGGCGACCATTCCGCCCTCGGCCTCGACGGCATCGCGTTCGCGGCGCTCCTCGGTCTGGCGCATTTCGCGGTGACGGCGGCGTCGGCGTCCGGTGGTGACGATGCGGTACACCGCAGCGCCCATGAGGATGAACACGACGATGACGAGTACTGGTGTGAAGAGTGCGACGATGCACAGCAAGACGGAGATGGCGTCCTCTGCAAAGGAAGCCAAGGGTGCGCCGGTGCCGCCGGTGGTGGCGTTAACTGCAGGTCGTGAACTGGCCTTGCCGAGGTGAACTGCCAGGGTAATCAGAGCGCCAACGATGCCGGCGACGACGGGGTTCTCTTGCCAGAAGCTCGAAGCGTCGATGACTTCGGATGCGGCTGCAGCGGCAAACAGGATGCCGCCCACGATGGGGCGGACGATGGTTTGCAGGAGATCGTTGATGTGATCAACGCCGGGGATCTTGTCGAGGATCATCTCGAGCACGAGCAGGACGGCTGCGCCGATGATGAGTGGCCAGGATTCGAGCCACAGGAGTTGCTCTGGCAGAACGATGAAGTCTGTGAAGCGTGCGAACAGTCCCACCATGAGTAGGGGAATGAACGCGTTCAGTCCCGCGGCGGCGGAGAGTCCTGCTCCGGTCAGCGCTGCCAGCATGTGTGTCCTCCGTCAATGGGCTAGTCCAACTGGTCAAGAGTACCCGCCGAGGCCTCTTCCGGCCCTCATGCAAGAAGCCCCCGGCACATTGCCGAGGGCCTCTTACGAATGGGGTGGCTAACGGGACTTGAACCCGCGGCCCCCTCGACCACAACGAGGTGCTCTACCAACTGAGCTATAGCCACCATTGATCCTGCATGGCAAGACCGGAAAAATCATACCGTGCTTGCAGTGGTGTGTGTGACACCGAGGCGAAGTTTCCTTTAGGGAAGTGCGCCACCTTCGTGTTCTGCGCCTACCTTCTTTGCGGCGGCAGTGGCGGTGTCGGTATCGGGGCCGGGCAACTCGACCAGCACGGTCTCACGGTAGTAGCGCAGTTCTGTGATGGAGTCGCGGATGTCCCCTAGAGCTCGGTGGTTGCCAGTTTTGGGGGGAGCGTTGAAGAAGACTCGCGGGTACCAGCGCCGTACGAGTTCTTTGAGTGAGCTCACATCGACGACGCGGTAGTGCAGATACTCGGTCAGTGCTGGCATATCGCGTGACAAGAAAATGCGGTCCATGCCTACCGTGTTGCCGGCGAGGGGTGCCTTGCCTGGGTTGGGGACGTGCTCTTTGACGTAGGCGAGAACCTGTTCCTCGGCATCGGCCATGGTGGTGCCGTGCTCGAGTTCGGGGAGGAGGCCGGAGTCGACGTGCATTTTGGTGACGAAGTCGTTCATGCCTTCGAGCGCTTCCGGCTCGGGCTTGATGACGACTTGCACCCCATCCCCTAGGACGTTGAGATCCGCGTCGGTGACGAGGCACGCCACCTCGATGAGCGCGTCACGCTCGGTGTCGAGGCCGGTCATTTCACAGTCGATCCACACCAGGGGAGAGTCAGGCATACCTCCACTGTACGGCGCGCCAGGCCTCCGTTGTGCAGGCGCATCGTCCTAGGGGTTGACGAATCGCACGCGACATGGTTGGTTAGTTGGTGAAGTAACTAACCGACAGGGAGGGTGGTGCGAGCGTGGACGACAGCCGGCCGTTGTTTCAGCAGATCGCGGAACAACTCGAAGCGCAGATTCTTGACGGCAGCCTTGCCGAGGAGTCCGCGGTGCCGTCCATCAACGCCCTCGCCGCCTTCCACCGGATTAATCCGGCAACCGCACTCAAAGGCGTCACTCAACTGGTTGACGCCGGAGTCCTTTACAAGCGCCGGGGAGTGGGCATGTTTGTCGCTCCAGGCGCCCGGGAGCGCCTTCGTGCGCAGCGCAGCGAGGAGTTTTCGGCCGAGTACGTCCGGCCCCTCGTGGTGCACGCTCGCGCACTCGGACTGAGCGCCGCACAAGTCCACATCATGATTGACAAGGAGATGTCGTAATGTCCACCGCCATCGAGGTCGCTGGCCTCACCAAACACTATGGCCAGGTCACCGCTGTCGACGATGTGTCCTTCGCCATCCCTGAAGGAAAAATCACGGGACTGCTCGGCCGTAACGGAGCCGGCAAGACCACGCTGATGTCCTTGCTGACGGCACAGGAATTCGCCACCCAGGGAACCATTCGTGTGTGGGGTGAGGACCCCGTCGAGAACGCTGCCGTGCTCAGCCGCATGTGCTTCATCAAGGAGTCGCAGGTCTACCCCGATTCCTTCAAGGGATCGCACGTGCTTCGCTCCGCCCAGTGGTTCTTTCCACGCTGGGACGTCGAGCTGGCACAAGAGCTCGTCGACCTCTTCGGCGTGCCCACCAACCGGCCCGTCAAAAAAATGTCCCGAGGACAACGAAGCATGCTCGGAGTGGTGATCGGCTTTGCCTCGCGTGCCGATGTGACATTCTTCGACGAGCCCTACGCCGGCCTCGATGCAGTGGCACGCAAACGTTTCTACGACGTTCTCCTCGAGCAGTACTCCGAATCTCCTCGCACTGTGGTGCTGTCGACGCACCTCATCGATGAGGCGTCGCACCTCTTGGAACAGGTCCTCGTGGTGCACGAAGGATCACTCGTGATTGATGCCAACGTGGATGACCTGCGCGGATCCGCGGCGACCCTCGTGGGCCGCGCCTCTGACGTTGACCTCTTCGCGACCGGCCGTGACGTCCTGGACCGCAGCCACATCGGCGGTATCGCCTCCGTCACCATCGCTGGACTCAACGATGCTGACAAAGCCCTTGCCGCATCGGCCGGGCTTGAAGTCTCCACAGTGTCTCTCCAAGAACTCATCGTGCGCCGCACCGGTGCCAACCCCGCGGAGGAAGCAGCATGAATCCCGTCGCCCACACGGAGCAGGTCGCTCCCATCCACGTGCCCTCGCCAGCTCAACGACTGTTCAACGTCTCGCGACTCCACGTCGCCAACCCTTACCCCACCCTGGTAGTCCCCTGGGCGATTACCGCCGTGATCTTTGGGCTCAACATCGCCATCGCACAGATGGTGGTGTCCGCGGCAGGCGGCACAAGCAACCTGGACGCTGACGCATTCCAGTACAACGGCGGCATCACGTGGATCGTGGTCTTCATGCTGGTGGTGGGCGTGCAGGCTATGAGTTTGACGTTCCCGTTCGCCTTGGGATTCGGCGTGACTCGCAAGGACTTTTACTGGGGATCGACGCTCTACTTCGTGGGACTCTCAGTGCTCTACGCGACGGGCTTGACGCTGTTGTCATGGCTCGAGCGAGCCACCGACGGCTGGGGAATCGACATGGCGTTCTTCCAGCCCTGGGGTCTCATGGAGAACCCGCTCAGTACCGTGTGGCTGCTCTATGCAACGTCGCTGCTGGGAGCGTTCTTTGTAGGCGCCGCGACCTCTGCCGTATGGGTCCGGTGGCGTGCCATCGGCATGTACGTGTTCTTCTCCGCGCTTGCGATCATCGTGGTCGGAGCGGGATGGCTCATCACGTCAACCAACTCCTGGGCAAAGGTCGGTGAGTTCTTCACCAGCACGTCCATCGAAGCCCTCGCACTGTGGTCGCTACCCTTCACCGGCATCGTCGCGCTCGTGGGCTACACACTCATCCGCCGTGCGACGTCGCGCTAGTGGACGCGCTACCCGTGCTCTACGTCAGGTGAAGCCACTTCAACAGTGAGCAGACCGGCGCCCTGGCCGGGCTGTTTCGACCACGTCACCGTGACTGACAGCGCGCCATCGTCGAAGTGGCGAGTCCGGCCCGCATCGTCTGAGCGCGTGGTGCCTTCAGGAGTGAAGCCTGCGTCCTCGAGAGCGCCCACGTAGTCATCGAAACTCAGAGCAGGGCCGGTGACGGCCGCTTGCCATCCCTCCGATGTGGCATCGGCTGTGGTGTGGCCCCATTCAGGAACTGGGACAGACTCTGGCCAGTCGCTCGGAACATCGGAGGCAGAGGTCAAGAATGACGACGCATAGTCACCCATCGGGTCCGCTGCACGCTCCGTAGAGCCTCCCCAAGCACTCTCTGCATCCCCGCTGGGTTGAAAAGCGGTGCGCAACTCTGCGGGTAAAGGTGTGGCACGCATGCATCCTCCTCGACGACTAGGCGTTGCCTGGCAAACGTGCGGCGTTCTGCGACTGTTCCCGTGCCTTCGCGTCTGTGGAGAGCGCACGCGGCTTACGGTCGGTCAGCGAAAGTCCCGCGATCGTACTGAGCCGGCCAGTAGTTCACGTCGACACCCAATTCGTGCGCTGCACGCAACGGGAAGTGTGGATCACGCAAGAATTCGCGTCCCGCCATCACCGCGTCGGCCTCGCCCCTCGCCACGATGGCCTCTGCCTGGTGCGGATCCGTGATGAGCCCCACTGCCGCCACGGGAACTTCAGCACCCTCGCGAACGGCCGCCGCGAAAGGCACCTGATATCCGGGGCCTACCGTGATGCGCGCATCGGGCAGGTTGCCACCGGAGGAGATGTCAATCAGGTCGGCACCAGCATCGCGAGCCCAACGGGAGACCTCCACCGTCTGCTCAAGCGTCCAACCCTCGGGTTCGATCCAGTCCGTTGCTGACAGGCGCACGAACACGACGGCCTCCGGTGCTGCTTCGCGGACAGCGCGGATGACGTCGAGCATGAGGCGCGCGCGATTCTCGAGGGAGCCGCCGTACTCATCGGTGCGATCGTTCGACGCAGGGGAGAGGAACTCGTGCAGGAGATAGCCGTGTGCTGCGTGGACTTCGAGCACGTCAAAGCCGGCTTCCACGGACCTGTGTGCGGCCTCAGCGAATGCCTCGACGATGTCCGCAATCTGTTGATGAGTGAGGGGTTGGGGGTCTGCGAGTCCGCGGAACGCCAACTCCGATGGACCCACCGGAGTCCATCCGCCGTCGTCGTGCGGAACCACGCCTCGCCCTGACCACGAGCGGTACGTCGAGGCTTTGCGTCCCGCATGTGCCAACTGAATGCCAGCCGTCGCCCCTTGAGAGTGAAGGAAGGAAACGATCTTCGTCCAAGCATCGGCCTGTTCGTCATTCCAGATCCCCGTGTCCCACGGAGAGATGCGACCTTCGGGGACCACTGCTGTGGCCTCCGCAAGCACCAAGCCTGCGCCTCCGCGAGCCATGCCGCCCAGATGCACAAGGTGCCAGTCGGTGGGGACACCATCGCGTTCCTCGCACGAGTACTGACACATGGGCGCCACCCACAGGCGGTTGCGGAAGGTCGTGGAACCCACTGTCATGGGGGCGAACAGGGCAGAAGAAGTCATGGGGTCCTCTCGGGGGATGTGTCATCACAACGCTGTGGAGGTGCGTGGTCATTCCCGACGAGTGGTGATCGTGGCGCCCCCGACAGGACTCGAACCTGCAACCTACGGATTAGAAGGCCGTTGCTCTATCCATTGAGCTACGGGGGCCAGTGCACAGCTCGCGCGCTATCTACACCACGAGGTCGAGGCGACGATGGCGGCGGCGTACCTGCCTAGGGTAGTACGCACGTAGGGGTGGGGTGCCGCACCTACCTGCATGAGCATCGGCGCTTACCTGCGCAAGCATGGGTTCGGTGTCCGTGTGCCAAGTACACATCAGGGATGATGGCCGGTAGCCTGAACCCAGCGCAAGTGGGAGGAACCGCACAAGAAATGACGATTCGGCCGATCAAGACGTGGTCGTACCCTGGCGCGCTCCTCGACGCACTCGTGGACACGCGCCGTGTGGTGGTGGATTTGGAGTTGCCCATCCCGCTTGGCAACGCTGAAGAAACCCGCGAACTGCGCGCTCATTTGCTCGACCAACTTGACCATCACCTCATCCCGCGCGTACGGGAAGAGGCGTCTCCGGCAGTGGTGGTGGTGGCAGGTTCCACTGGTGCGGGAAAGTCGACCGTCGTCAACGCGCTGCTCGGTGAGCAGCTCACCGCATCGGGCGTCCTGCGTCCCACCACACGCATCCCGCACGTCTTCCACCACCCGCTCGACGCGGAAGTACTGACCTCCGTTGCCGACGACGCCAAGGTGATGGCCACTGACGCAGTCCCGCGTGGCCTCGCGTTAGTGGATTCCCCTGACCTCGACTCTGTGAGTGCTGAGAACCGGGACGTCGCCGAGAACCTCCTTGAAGCCGCCGACCTCTGGATTTTTGTGACCACCGCGGCCCGCTACGGCGACGCTGTTCCATGGGATGCGTTGCGGCGTGGCGCAGAGCGCGGCGCTTCGATTGCGATGGTGCTCAACCGGGTGACGACCGACGTCGCCGCGCAGGTACGCCGCGAACTCGTGCAGCGCCTCGAACAGGAGCACCTGGACTCGCTTCCGCTCTTTGTCATTCCTGAAGACATTCGGGGAGGGAAGGACCTCCCGGCCGATGTCGTGGGCGGTCTGGGACGCTGGCTCGAGTCAGTAGCCGCAGCCTCCGCTGGAACCATCGTGGAACGGACGATGCACGGTGCCACCGAGTCACTGAAGGAGTGGCTGGAGACGCTTGCGGAGCGTATGGACGATCAGGTTGCCGCGGCCAAGGAAGTGCGCGCCGAAGTGCGTCGCTGCGCCGCTCAGGCAGAGGCCAAGGGTGGCGCCCAGTGGTACGAAGAGATTTCCACCGGAGTGCTTGACGCGCGGTGGGAGGGTGCCTGCGCAGAGGGCGGTCCGCTCTACAAGTTGCGTCACAGCATGTGGACCAAACGCCGTTCCGCGCGTGAACAACGCGACGAGATCGTGCACGTCATCCATAAGGACATACTCGCGTCAGTCGAGGCGACCCTCGCCGCAGCTGCCGGCGACGCCTCCGACACGATGGTCGAGGCACTCACGGACGGCCACGATTCCCCCGGAACGTGGCTAGCCGCCCAGCGTGACCCACGAGACGCACGGATTGTTCGCGAGCGCCGTGCTGCCGATGCCGCGCGGACGTGGATGTCGAAGTGCTCCGAGCACGTCATGGCTCTCCCCGGCGCGCAACGTGGCGCCGAGATCATCGGGGAAGAGGGGCTCTCCGTGGCGCTCGCGTCCGCCGCACTCGGCATTAGCGGTGCGCGGAGCGTCCTCGGGGTTCTGGTGACCCCCAACGTGGGAGATGTGGTGCACCTGGCTCGCGCCGAACTTACTGGCTCGAGGCGCTATTGCATCAACCGTGAGGCGCTCGACATGATGAAGCCCACCGACGTGCCGTCGCTCCTTCCGGAAGTGTCCTCCACAGTTCGTTTGCGCCGCGCCGAGCTACGGGGGCTGATGTGAGCGTCCAATTCGTGCCGCTGTCACCGCGATCTGAGACGGTCGTGCTCGGCGAACGCGTCGCGCGTTTGCGAGCCGCGATGGAATGGGCTTCCGAAGCAATCCCGCCGCACGTGCGAGACCACGTGTTCACCACCATCGACCGCTGTGAAGAGCGGCTCGCGCTCGGCGTCGACCACACCATCGTGGCTCTGGCAGGCGGCACAGGCTCCGGAAAATCGACGCTGTTCAACGCACTCGTGGGCCGCGAGTTTGCGGTTCCCGGTGTTGCCCGTCCCACCACCGCGCACGTGACCGCTGCCTCCTGGGGTACTGAAGCAACCGAACTGCTGGACTGGCTCGATGTATCTCCTGTCCGGCGTTTTGAACGGGTGATTGACGAGCTCGACGACGAGGACGAGATCAACTTGGCCGGCATGGTGCTGCTGGACCTTCCGGACCACGACTCCGTGAACGCCGACAACCGCGAGACTGTCGACCGCGTGGTGCCGATGGCCGACTTGCTGCTGTGGGTCGTTGACCCCCAAAAGTATGCCGACCATGCCCTGCACTCCGCCTATCTGGAAGCAGCCTCACGACAGCAGCGGCCATCGCTCGTGGTGCTGAATCAGGTTGACCGGCTCTCCACCGAAGATGCGTGGGCTGTCTCACGCGACCTGCAACGCCTCTTGGCCGTCGACGGCATGACCCAAGTGCCAGTGATGCCAGTGAGCGCACGAACCGGGCAGGGCCTTGATGTGCTGCGCGCTGAACTGGGCGGTGCGGTCGCCGCGCGCTCAGTTGCCGCCGAGGCCGTGCGGGCTGAACTCGTGGATGCCGGACGGCAACTCTCTGGTGCACTTGCGCGCGGAACTGAACCAGTGTTGCCCGACGTCGACGGGCTCGTTGACGTGCTGGCGCGTGCCGCCGGTGTAGACGCCAGGGCCGATGCCGCTGCCGCTCGCGCGCGTGGTGCCTCCACTGATTTATCGAGTCCCCTCCGACTGACCATTGCCGCTGCAGAGAGAGAACGGCTCGATTGGGTCGACGCCGCCACTGCGGGGTTGCCGCCCACCTGGCGGCAGGTCGTAGCCGATGCGATCGCGAATGGTGAGACGCTGAAGCAGGACTTGGAGATAGCGCTTGCCGAAGCCCCGTGGCCCGCGATTGACCGCCCCTCCGGAATCAAGGCGCTGTTTGCACGTGCGGGGGCCGCTTCGCGAGCAAAGAAGAAGACCCTTGAGGTGGGCAGGTCCGCCGTCCGTGCCGTACTGGTGCCGGAGGTGGTTGAGCCCACGGAGACCATCCACCAGGCGTATCGCGCCATGGATGAATTGACGCAACTCGATGTAGGGAAGCCTGCAGCAACAGGAACGGAGCAGTAATAGTGACGACGGTAGCGGTACTGGGGACAGGGAACATGGCGGGCGCAGTGGCGCGGCGATTGGCCGATGCCGACCCCGAATTGAACCTTCGTCTCACCACCCGCACGCGCGTCCCGGCGTGGGCCGAGGGACGTGAGCACGTCGAGCATCGTGCGCTCGAGAACGACCCGAATGCGACTGCATGGGCGCTCGACGGTGCCGACTTTGTCATTATTGGCGTCAAGCCTGTCGGCGTGATCGACCTGCTCACCGAGATTGGCCCCACGTTAAAAGACGGCGCTGTGGTCATCTCGGTCGCTGCGGGCGTGCGCCTTGCGCCCATGCGCGCCGCCCTCCCTGCTCACGCCGGCCTGGTGCGTACGATGCCCAACACTCCGACCGCGATTGGCCAGGGTGTCACCGCAGTCGCCATTGAGGAGGACGCGGACCCGGCGATTCAGGAGCGTGCGGTGGAGTTACTTGCCCCGACGGGACTGGTCGAGGCTCTGCCCGAAGCGCAGATTGATGCGTTTTCTGCAGTGTGCGGTTCCGGCCCGGCCTATGCCTACTACCTGGTCGAGGCGCTGCGCGCAGGAGCCGAGCGAGTGGGTCTTCCCGCGGACGTGGCGGCTCGCACGGTTCCCGCGATGCTCGCAGGCTCCCTATCGCTTCTGGAAGATTCCGGCGAAGAGCCCACGGAGATGCGGCGCCAAGTGACGAGCCCGGGTGGCTCCACCGCGGAAGGGATTCGCACCTTCGACGAGCGCAACCTCACTGGACTCATTGCCGACGCGCTGGAAGCGGCGCGTGTACGGAACGTGGAGCTCGGCGCGTAGTTCGGCGGACGTCAACTGCCGTCCGAACCCTGGCACGTTGTCCCCAGCCTGACTGGCAGACGGCTCTTCTCCACGCATCGGCGCTATGCCTGGTGCCGACATGATTCTCCCGCCACTGTGAAGTGGAGGCCGCAAAGTGCGGCCACAAAGGAGATTCATGAACGACATGACCATGACCGTCACCGGATGGGCCGCTGCCGACGCGCAGTTGGTCCTCAGCCGAGACGAACACGGCGTTGACCTGTGCACCTTCCGGGTTGGGCACACTCCGCGGTACTACAACTCCGCCGAGGGCAGATGGGCTGACCGCAAGACCGAGTGGTTCGACGTCAAAGTCTTTGGCGATGCGGCCCTCAGCGTCAAGCGGTCGATCAAGAAGGGCCAGCCCGTCGTGGTCGCGGGCAAGCTCCGCACTCACGACTGGCAGACCAGCGCAGGGGAGGCCCGCCGTAGCCTCGAACTTGAAGCCAGCGCTGTTGGCCACGACCTGACACGCGGTGTGGCCGAGTTCTCGCGGGCTACCGTTGCGGCCGGTGACGCCGCCGAGGGTCGCCCCGCGGACAGCGATCATGCCGATACCGCTTCCAGCACGTCGGATTCGGCCGAGCCATCCGTCGACGAAGAGACTTCACCAGCACCCGAGGACAGCGTCGAGCGCGAGCCGCTGTCCGTGTAATGGCGCACGAGGGGTCCACTGGCCTGGGACAATAGCGAGTGGACCCCGCCGTGCGTGCGCGAAGCGCGTAGGCTGGTGGGCGGCTCAATTCCCCGGCGCTCGCAGGAGCGCCTTCAGAACACGTTGACGGAGTAGCAGTGGCAGAGTTCATCTACACGATGCAAAAGGCGCGCAAGGCGCACGGCGACAAGGTCATCCTCGATGACGTCACGATGGCGTTCTATCCAGGCGCAAAGATCGGTGTCGTTGGCCCCAACGGCGCGGGTAAGTCGACCATCCTCAAGATCATGGCGGGGCTCGAAGAGCCTTCCAACGGTGAAGCGCGCCTCAGCCCCGGATACACCGTGGGCATCCTGTTGCAGGAGCCGCCGCTGAACGAAGAAAAGACTGTGCTCGGCAACGTCGAAGAGGGCGTCGCCGAGATCAAGGGCAAGCTCGACCGCTTCAACGCCATCTCCGAGGAAATGGCCAACCCCGACGCAGACTATGACGCTCTGCTGACTGAGATGGGCACCCTCCAGGAAGAACTGGACCACGCGGACGCCTGGGATCTCGATGCTCAGCTCGAGCAGGCCATGGACGCGCTCCAGTGCCCGCCGCCGGACGCTGACGTCTCCGTGCTGTCCGGTGGTGAACGTCGCCGTGTGGCACTGTGCAAGCTGCTACTTGAGAAGCCTGACCTGCTGCTCCTTGACGAGCCGACTAACCACCTCGACGCTGAATCGGTGTTGTGGCTCGAGCAGCACCTATCGAAGTACCCCGGCGCCGTCATGGCCGTCACACACGACCGGTACTTCCTGGACCACGTGGCCGAGTGGATCTGTGAGGTCGACCGCGGCCGCCTGTACCCCTACGAGGGCAACTACTCGACCTACCTTGAGAAGAAGCAGGAGCGCCTGCAGGTCCAGGGCAAGAAGGACGCCAAGCTCTCCAAGCGCCTCAAGGAGGAACTGGAGTGGGTGCGCTCGAACGCCAAGGGCCGTCAGGTGAAGTCGAAGGCGCGTCTTGCTCGCTATGAGGAGATGGCCGCCGAGGCGGAGAAGACCAAGAAGCTTGACTTTGAAGAGATTCAGATCCCACCGGGCCCGCGTCTGGGCAACGTGGTGATCGAAGCCAAGGACCTGAAGAAGGGCTTTGGCGAGCGCGTGCTCATCGATGGCTTGTCGTTCACGCTGCCGCGTAACGGCATCGTGGGTGTGATTGGTCCCAACGGTGTGGGTAAGACCACGCTGTTCAAGACGATCGTGGGTCTCGAAGACCTCGACGACGGTGACCTCAAGATTGGCGAGACAGTCAAGGTCTCCTATGTTGACCAGTCACGTGGCGGCATCGACCCCAAGCAGTCGCTGTGGGAGGTCGTTTCCGACGGTCTGGACTACATCAATGTAGGCAACGTGGAAATGCCCTCGCGTGCGTACATCTCCGCATTCGGTTTCAAGGGGCCGGACCAGCAGAAAGCCGCTGGAGTACTGTCCGGTGGTGAGCGCAACCGCCTCAACCTGGCGCTGACGCTCAAGGAGGGTGGAAACGTCCTGCTGCTCGATGAGCCGACTAACGACCTTGACGTTGAGACCCTGGGATCCCTAGAGAACGCCCTCCTCGAGTTCCCCGGTTGCGCTGTGGTGGTCTCGCACGACCGCTGGTTCCTGGACCGCGTTGCGACTCACATCCTGGCCTACGAAGGCACCGAGGAGAACCCTGCCAACTGGTACTGGTTTGAAGGTAACTTCGAGTCCTACGAGGCCAACAAGGTCGAGCGCTTGGGTGCCGATGCCGCTCGTCCTCACCGCGTGACTTACCGCAAGCTCACGCGCGACTAACTCGGCCCACGTGCGGCTCACCAAGCCCACGCGAAATGGCTCCATTTGCCTGTTTTGAGGTGCTCAAACAGTCAAATGGAGCCATTCGGCGTTCTTAGGACCAGGTATAGAGCGCGGTCTGTGCGCCAGCGAGCGCGTCGACCTCCGCGAGGTCACCCACTGCATCGGTCCGGGCATCGAGTGCCACGACGGGACAGACCGTCGAGCGGCCTGTCTCTGCGATCGCGGCAATATCCCATGAGATGAGAACCTGCTCCGCGCTGACGGCGTCGCCTTCCGCAACGTGCAAGGTGAAGCCCTCGCCGTCGAGTTGTACGGTGTTGATGCCTAAGTGAACCAGCACGCCGCGACCGTCGGCCGCTTGCACCACGAAGGCGTGGGGGTGAAGTTTCACCACGGTGCCATCGATGGGCGCCCTGACCTCAGTGCCCTGCTCCGTGTCGGGCTCAATAGCGACCCCAGGGCCAACGAGCGACGCGGCAAAAACCGGGTCAGGGACATCGGCCATCGCGACAACGGTGCCTGTCACTGGGGACAAGACGCGCAGCGCTGCGGTCAACGCAGGTCCTCAATGTCAGCCGCGATCGTGTCGGCCTGCGGGCCCACAATCACCTGGACTACGGTGCCTTGCTGCATCACGGCGATGGCTCCTGCAGCCTTGAGGGTGGGCTCGCTGACGGCGCTGGCATCTTCGACTTCCACGCGGAGGCGTGTGATGCAGGGCTCGAGGTCGATGATGTTTGCATCTCCGCCGAGGCCATCGAGAATCTTTTGTGGGTCAGCCATGATGGTTTCCTTTTCTTTGCTGTGCAGACGTGGGGAAAAATCTGTAGTGCGAATGTGCGTTGAAGGGGGTTTAGAGGAGGTCGTCGATCTCCGAGGCGACCACGTCTACCTCGGGTCCCACCACAACTTGAACGACGCGGCCATTGATCATGACGCCGAAGGCCCCGAGCTTGCGCAATGCGGCTGAATCGACTTGAGCCGGGTCATGAACCAAGGACCTGAGCCGCGTGGTGCATGGCTCTATCTCTTCGATGTTCGATGCACCGCCCAGCGCCTGAAGATACAAGGCGGCGCGCGGTTCTGGTGTTGTCATGAGTCCTCCTTGGACGTCGTTGGCGCGGGAGAGGGACGGCTGGGCTTTTCTGGCACATGTGGGGGAGCCAGAGGCACCCACACTTGGTAGCGATCGCCGCGAAAGCAGGAGCGGGAGAACATCACGGCACCATCGTCGCCGTGGGTGCGCCGCGTCGCGCGTAGCACTGCGGAGTTCTCGCTCATGTCGAGCAACTCGCACTCTTCGCGGGTGGCGATGTCTGCTGCGAGAGTCTCTTCACCCCATTGGGGGTCCTGGCCGTGGGTGCGCAGGGCGTCGTAGAGGCTCGGGGGTGGGCCGTCGTCGAAGAGGCGGGGTGCGAGAGCGACGGGAATCCAGGCTTCTTCGATGGCCATGGGTTTGCCGTCTGCGCGGCGCTGGCGGCGCAGATGGTGGACTTGGGCGCCTGGTGACACCCCGAGGACGGCGGCGACTTCGGCGGGTGCTGCGACAGCTCCGGAATCCAGGACAGTGGTGGAGGCGCTGAGGCCAAGGCGCTGCATTTGCTCTCCAAAGGTGGAGAGGCGGACTTCGAAGTCCATGCGGGGGGCGCTGACGAATGTTCCACGCCCTTGGACCTTCTCCAAGACGCCTTCTGATACGAGCGCGTCGATGGCGTGGCGGACTGTCATGCGTGAGACGCCGAACCGTTGGGTGAGGGCGCGTTCAGAGGGGACTGGATCGCCCACAGCGAGTTCCTCGGCGGCGAGGGCGACGAGGTAGTCGCGCACCTTGAGGTACTTGTGTGAGGTTGGTTGTGAGCCAGTCTCGGTTGGCATCGGTGCCCCCTGTGGTTCGGTGTGGTCCAGTCCACATTAGTCGATCGGTGACTTGCGGAGTGCTTGACAACATCATGAGGTATAGACCACTCTGTTGGCAACTGGTCCAGACCACACGGCCTTGAACGGAGTCGTCCAAGGCGGCAGGGCTACCAGTTCTTGCCCGTGCCAAATAACGGTGAAATACGCAACGAGGAGTGTTTCATGACCACCGCAGTAGATACCCCGCGACGAGGCTTCCCAGGCCTCGCGCAGCTTCAACGCATGGGCCGTTCGCTCATGCTGCCCATCGCATCCCTTCCCGCTGCAGCACTGCTGTTGCGCCTCGGCCAGCCCGACATGCTCGGTGCCGACGGCGTCGCAGGGTTCTGGCCCTGGATGCAGCCAGTGGCAGACGTCATCGGCGCTGCCGGTAACGCCCTGTTCGCCAACCTGGCACTGCTCTTCGCCGTCGGTGTTGCCGTCGGATACGCGCGAAAGTCGGACGGTTCTACGGGACTTGCCGCCGTCATCGGCTATCTGGTCTTCACGGCCGTAACGGACGCCATGTCGCCCATGGTGCTGCCCGCTGAAGAAGGCGCTGACCAGGAGCTCATTAACTACGGCGTCCTCGGCGGCATCGTCATCGGTATGACTGCAGCGTTGCTGTTCCAAAAATACTCAAGGATCAAACTCCCGGCGTGGTTGGCCTTCTTCGGTGGCCGCCGCTTTGTGCCGATCGTCACTGCGGGTGCCTCCGTGCTCATTGCCGTGGCACTGTCGCTGATCTACCCCTGGTTCGACACCGGCTTCACTGCCGTCGGTACCTGGGTCACTGGCCTGCCGATCATCGGTGGCTTCGTCTACGGAACGCTGAACCGACTCCTGCTGCCCTTCGGTCTGCACCACCTGCTGAACGCCTTCCCGTGGTTCCAGTTCGGAGAGTTCGAGAACTCGGCAGGGGAGATCGTCAACGGTGACATCCCACGCTTCCTCGCAGGCGACCCCACAGCCGGTCTGTTCACCACCGGATTCTTCCCGATCATGATGTTCGCGCTCCCCGCAGCCGCTCTGGCGATCGTTCACACAGCCAAGCCTGCCAAGCGCAAGATGACAGCAGGAATCATGGGATCTGCGGCGCTCGTGGCCTTCGTGACCGGTGTCACCGAGCCTCTCGAGTTCGCATTCGTCTATGTCGCATACCCGCTGTACCTCGTGCACGCAGTGCTCACCGGTACGTCATTGGCGCTCACCAACGCCATCGGAATTCGTGACGGGTTTGGCTTCTCTGCCGGCGCCATCGACTACCTGTTGAACTTCCGTATCGCTGAAATGCCGCTGCTGCTGATCCCGATCGGTTTGGGCTACGCGGTGATCTACTACTTCCTGTTCCGTTGGGTGATTAGGAAGTGGAACCTCAAGACCCCGGGTCGTGAAGACGATGAACCCGGCACTGAGGCCTCGGTTGACGAGACGCTGACGAAGGTCGACGAGTCGCCCTCCGAGTTGGAGGCCGATGCTGCTCAGGCACGGTTGAATGCCGCGGACGGAGCGCGGGCCGACAGTTCTGGAGGTGACACCAAGTGACACAGGTGCTGCGTGGCGTAGCGGTCAGCGCTGGACGCTGCGCGGCACCGGTCGCACGGATGGCTGCTGCGGTTGCCGAACCTGCACCTGCTCCGGCTCTGGATGAGTCGAAGCGGGAGGCAGCGGCAGCGGCCATCGTCGCCGCGAGCCAACAGGTCCAACAGGATCTGTTGGCCGCGGCGGCATCTGTGTCCGGTACCGCAGCAGAGATACTCACTGTCACGTCGACGATGGCAACGGACCCTGCTCTGGTGTCATCCGCAACAACCAAGGTCACCGACGATGGGGAGAGCCCCGAGCGTGCAGTGTGGCTCGCCGCCGATGCGTTGGCTGAGCAACTTGCGGCGTTGGGTGGAAATCTCGCAGAGAGAGCCACGGATGTGCGCGATGTGCGTAGCCGCATCGTCGCTCACCTGACGGGGGTGCCAGGCCCTGGAGTCCCGAGGCGGGACGAGCCGTTCGTGCTGGTTGCCGAGGACTTGGCTCCCGCGGACACAGCGACGCTCGATCCAGCATCGGTCCTTGCCATTGTCACCAGCGGCGGTGGCCCTACCTCGCACACGTCGATCCTGGCGCGTTCACTGGGTATCCCGTGCATTGTGGCAACCATCGGTGCTGACGACCTCGTTGACGGCCAGGTGATTGCTGTCGATGGTGGAAGCGGCGAGGTTCACGTTGAACCGGATGCTGAACTGATTGAGCGCTTCTCGCTGGAGATTTCGCTTCCCGAAGCGCTGACCGAGCCTGGCCGCACCAAGGACGGCCATGCCGTCGCGCTGCTGGCCAACATCGGGAATCCCGATGGAGCCGATGCTGCGGCACAGGCCGGCGCCGAGGGCGTGGGGTTGTTCCGCACCGAGTTCTGCTTCCTCGGACGGGAGACGGCGCCCTCAGTTGAGGAGCAGGTCGCCCAGTACGGCAAAGTTCTTGAAGCGTTCCCTGGCAAGAAAGTGGTGATTCGTACGCTCGACGCGGGTGCAGATAAGCCACTGCCGTTCGTGACCGCCGACGACGAGCCCAATCCTGCACTCGGTGTCCGCGGGCTCAGGACATCGTGGGACCGTCCTGATGTCCTCGAAGATCAGCTCCAGGCCATCGCACAGGCAGCGAAAGCTGCGGAGGCGGACGTCCACGTCATGGCACCCATGGTCGCCACTGTCGCGGAGACGGAGACGTTCGTGGACGCCTGTGCTCGTCACGGCATCGGCCAGGCGGGAATCATGATCGAGATTCCCGCATCGGCCCTACGTGCGCGAGACCTCCTCAAGGTCGCATCCTTTGCGTCGATCGGAACGAACGACCTCACGCAGTACGCGATGGCCTCGGACCGCGAACTCGCTTCCTTGGCATCGCTGTCAACGCCGTGGCAACCCGCCGTGCTTGACCTCATCGCCGCCGCTTGCGACGGGGCGGCGCGTCATGGGCGGCCGGTAGGCGTCTGCGGGGAGGCCGCGGCAGATCCCGCGCTCGCTGCCGTGCTCGTGGGGCTAGGTGTGGCGTCGCTATCGATGACGCCACGTTCACTTCCAGCGGTGGGGGCGATCCTCGCCACCGTGGAACTCGACGAATGCCGGGCACTCGCTGAGGTTGCACGTGACGCTTCGTCTGCGGATGAAGCACGGGCGGCAGTGCGTGACCGCATCCCGGCGCTTGAAGAGTGGGCGCTGTAGTTCTCGATACGGAGTGAACACAGATCAGGGCGGCGACATCGCATGATGTCGCCGCCCTGAATCGTCTCTGGAGCGCCGTTAGCTGACTTCAGTCTGGAGCAGGAAGTTTTCGAGGGAGTCCAGGGCTGCGGCGTCGTCCGCGCTGTCGCCTTCTGTGGTCAGCGTGACCGTGTCGCCGGCCTTGGCGCCGAGCGTCATGATCGACAGGATGGAGTCCGCGGGCACAGGGGCGTCACCCTTGCTGATAGTGACCTTCGCCGGGGCGGCTTGTGCGGCAGCCACAAACAGTGCTGCAGGGCGTGCGTGCAGGCCTTCTTCGATGGCAATGGTGACAGTGCGCTCCATGGGGTCCTCCTGAGGTGTGAATGTTCACGCCCATCGTACAGGTCTAGACCACCTTGGTCTAGCGCTGAGGCGCAGCGCATCCACGAACAGTTACGGTGATGACATGACACGCATCCATGTCCCCGTATCGCTCCGCTGGTCCGACATCGACGCCTACGGGCACGTCAACAACGCCGAGATGCTCCGGCTCCTTGAGGAAGCACGCATTAGGGCTTTCTGGGCCGACGACAGCCTGGGCGCCGATGCGGACGCGCCCGCGACGGCAGTGATTGCGGGCGGCCCGGGTGCAGACACCATCACACTGATTGCCGGACAACAGATCGAGTATCTCGCGCCGGCACCCTACGGACGCCGCCCGCTCGACGTGCAGTTGTGGATCGGGCGACTTGGGGGAGCGAGCATCGAGATTTGCTATGAAGTGCGTTCGCCAGTCGTCGATGATGCCGAGCAGGAGGTTTATGCACGGGCATCGACCACGTTGGTGCTGTTCGACGTGGCGACCAACAGTCCCCGCAGGCTGACGGACGCGGAGCGCTCCACCTGGACTGAGTATCTCGAGGAACCGATAGCGTTCCGCTCTCGCTAACCCACCCCACACCCCCTCACCCCACACACCACACACCTAGCCAAGTGGCTCCATCTCGCTGTTTTGGCGCCTCAAAACAGCGAAATGGAGCCACTTGGCGGGGCAGGGCGGCAGGCGGGGCGGGGCGGCGGGATGGGATGCGCTGTGGTCTGGGATGCGCAAAGCGCCGGCCACCTTGTGGTGACCGGCGCTTTGAGTAAAGCAGAAACTACTTATGCGGTGAGGGAGTCAACCCACTCCTGGTTAGCTGCCACCCAGTCGGCCACGATCTGCTCGCGGTCTGCCGAGTCGGCGCCGTTGAGCTCGTTCTCCAGGTCGTACAGGAGGTCGGCTTCCATCGTGAAGTCAGCGAGCCAGCCGGTGACCTCGGGGAACTCTTCACCGAATCCGGTGCGCGAGTAGGTCACGATGTTCTCAGCCTCGCCGAGCGTGCCCTCAGGGTCCTCAAGGTTCTTGAGGTCGTAGGCGCCGTAGGCCCAGTGGGGCTCCCACAGCGTGACGACGATGTTCTCGCCGTCCGTGGTGGCCTTGTCGAGCTCCGAGAGCATCGCGGGGGTCGACGACGTGACGAAGTCCAGCTCCTCAAGGCCGTAGCCCGGAATGGTCGCGTCCTTGACGGTCGCGGTCAGGCCGGCGCCTGCCTCGATGCCGACGATGCGGTTGTCGAATTCGTCAGCGTTAGCCGCGAGTTCGTCAAGCGAGTCGATGGGAGCGTCAGCGTTCACTGCCACGGTGAGGGCAGCGCTGTCGAACCATGCACCGACCTCTTCCATGTCGTCGCCGAACTCTTCGAGGTAGGCAGCGTGGGTCAGGGGCAGCCAGACATCGGTGAGGATGTCGTAGTCGCCGTCAGCGATTCCCTGGAATCCCACGGCTGCATCCGCGTAGTCGACCGAGGCGTTGTAGCCCTTGTCGTTGAGGATGTTCTGCCACAGCAGTGACGTGGCGATGGACTCGTCCCAGCCGTTGAATGCGGCGAGGGTGATGTCGCCTCCCGCAGCGGCTTCTCCGCTTGCGGTGGCCTCGGCGTCGGTGTCGTCGGAGGACGAGCAACCAGCGAGCACGAGGCCCGCAGCAGCAGTCACCGCGAGTGCGGTTCCGGTGCGCTTGAACATATTTCTTCCTTTCTCGGCACAGGGATTTCCGGGTGCCGTGGAAGCGTCTCGCCGTCGGGATCAGACGAGGCGCCCGCAATCCGGTGAGGGATCGCGAAGTCATGCAGGGGGAATCGACATTGGGCCGATGCCCCCGGTTGTGAGGGGAGTGTTAGACCTTGGAGTTGTCGCCAGCAGGTGTGGCGATGGTCGATTCGGCGCTGTGGGCTTCCATCTCAACGATCTCGGCATCGATACGGGCCTGTTCAGCGGTCTCGCGACGTTGTTTGCGTGCCTTGGCGAGTTGGGCGTAGAGGCCCATGCCCTTGCCCACCGACGCGGTGAAGCGGTCAAGGATGATGGCCAGGAACACCACAGAAAGGCCGGCTTCGAATCCGAGGCCCTCGTCCAGTGTCAGGACTGCTTCGGTGACCGGGTCACCCAGTCCAGGCGCACCGACCATACCGGCGATGACGACCATGGATAGCGACAACATGATCACCTGGTTGATACCGGCCATGATGGACGGCATTGCCAGGGGGATCTGGATCTGACGCAGGATGCGCCCCGGTGTGGCGCCAAAGGCCTGTCCAGCCTCGATGACTTCCTTGTCTACGCCACGGATGCCTAGCTCGGTGAGACGCACGCCCGGCGCCACAGCAAAGATCACTGTGGCGAGGATTCCGGGTGCGACGCCAATGCCGAAGAGGGCGAGCGCGGGCACGAGGTACACGAAGGCGGGCAGGGTTTGCAGGAGGTCCATCAGCGGCTTGACGAAGGCTGATACGCGGTCATTGCGGGCTGCCCAAATTCCAAGGGGAATGGCAATGAGCGTTGCCGCCAATGTCGCGACGAGTACCAGTGCAAGCGTCGCAATCGCGTTCTCCCACTGACCTACCGAGACGATAAATACCAGGGCTATTGCAGTGCCAATGGCAAACTTCCGGCCACGTGCGAACAATGCTGCGATAGCGGCGATCAGGATGAAGGCCCAGTCCGGTGGGTAAGAAAGTACCCAATCGATGGCATTGAATACCGTCTCGAAGACAACGCTCAGCGCATCGAAGAACGCGGCAAAGGTCTCTTTGAACCAGTCAAAGAAGTTTTCGATCCAGACGTCGAACGGGATTGATGGCGGCCAAGGCCAGAGGTGGACAGTTCCACCAAAGAGATTAAAAGTGATGTCCATTACAGACCGCCCTTCTCAGCTGAGGAGTCGAGGATCTTATCGACCACGGCCTCGGGTAGGGGTTCAACGACGGGTTCTGCGGAGTGCGCGGCGTCCGGCTCGCCACCGAGGGCCGCCAGTAGTGTGACGCGGGGGACTACTCCCACGAGGCGTTCCTTCTCGTCGGTCACGGCGAGCGCTAACGCGGCCTCCAGCGACGGGATGAAGAGATCTGACAGCGGTGTGTCCTTGGACACAGCGCCGTGATCGTGCTGAATGGCGCCGGAGATGGACTTCTCGCCCTTGCGCACGAGGTCGAGAATGTCGCGGTCGCGAACCCAGCCGACGATCGTGCGGTCGCGCTTGATGACGTACAGCGCGGAGATGCCGTTCTCGCGCATCGCCTGGAGGCAAGCGCGAGGACCCGAGTTCTCATGCACCGTGGCGAAAGGCTTGCGCATGACGGAGTCCGCGGTGAGGACCTTGGTGCGGTCAACGTCCTGAACGAACTGTTCAACGTATTCGTTGGCTGGGTTCGTGAGGACTTCCTCGGGTGAGTCGATCTGCACAATACGGCCGTCGCGCATGACCGCGATGCGGTCGCCGATGTACATGGCCTCATTGAGATCGTGCGTGATGAAGATGATGGTCTTGCCGAGCTCGGACTGGAGCTCGAGCAACTGGTCCTGCATTTCGCGGCGGATCAGTGGGTCGAGTGCGGAGAACGCCTCATCCATCAGGAGCACTTCCGTGTCTGCAGAGAGTGCGCGGGCAAGGCCTACGCGCTGCTGCATTCCACCGGACAGTTCGGAGGGGTACTTCTCTTCCCATCCGGAAAGTCCGACGATGCGGGTGACCTTGAGGGCGCGCTCGATGCGTTGCTCTTTGGGCATTCCCTGGATTTCGAGTCCGTAGGCAACGTTGTCGATCACGGTGCGGTGGGGGAGGAGTGCGAAGTGCTGGAACACCATCGAGATTTTGTGGCGACGGATCTCACGCAGTTCAGCCGCGCTCACGCCGGTGATGGAGTCTTCGCCGATGGTGACGGTGCCAGCGGTTTGTGGGTGCAGTCCGTTGAGCATGCGGATCAAGGTGGATTTTCCGGAGCCCGAGAGCCCCATGACCACAAAGATCTCACCCTTCTTGACTTCAAAGGATGCATCGATCACTGCTGCGGTGGCGCCGTTGAGGTCATCGCGGGACGCGCCCTTTTGCAGTTTCTTGACGGCATCATGTGCGTTGCGGCCAAAGACCTTGTAGAGGCCTTCCGCCTTCAAAGCGATGTCGTTCACTAGTGTCCTCGCCTGCTCTCAGCGTCAGTTAGAGAGCGTGGTTGGCGGCTCCGTACGTAGCGAAGGCAGGCTCGCAGCCGTCGGACGGCAGTCACGGGCCCACGGACATCACCATCGGGATGATGCCTCATTCGCTTGCGGGCGCTGCCGGGGAGGGCGCAGCCACGAAGCCTGGGCTTGTCATAGGCGCTTTGGTCGTGACTGACGCGAACCCCAAAGCGGCTGTGTCCAACGTAGCAAGGCTCGCTTGTCAGACTCAAACCGCGCGGTCGGAATTTAGGCAATCACGGGAAAATCGCCGGACCATCGCCCCTGGTAAATGACTTATCGCCAGGAAAGTGTCACGGTTTGGCAAAGGTGGCGAAAAGGGAGCCGATGTTGAGTGTCAGCGACTGTCATTGGCCCGGCGGGCACTTCCTAGAGCCGGAACATGCCTTCCTGCGATGCTGATGCGACGAGTCGTCCATCCTCTGAGAACACCCACGATCCGCCGAGCCCACGTCCGCCCTGCGCCGTAGGGGCATCCTGAACGTAGAGCAGCCACTCGTCGGCACGCGCGGGACGGTGCCACCACATAGCGTGGTCGAGCGACGCGAAGTTGAGCCCCTTGGTCTGCCACGAAGCGTTGTGTCGGCGCAGCAAAGGCTCCAGCATGACCTGGTCGCACGCGAAGGCGAGCAGAGCGCGGTGCATGAGGCCGCTTGAGCTCTCAATGGGCTTGCGCAGACGAATCCACGTGGTTTGGTACTGCTTGGGCTGTGGGTCAGCGTTGAAGAGCAAGCTGCCCTCAACGTGGCGCAGGTCGAACGGGGTTCGCTTGAGCCAGTAGTCCGCGGGCTCATGGCCGACGTATGGAGCCAGCACGTCAATGCCGGACTGCACGAAGTCAGGTCCAGGGACCTCGGGCATCGTCACCGAGTGTTCGGGGCCTTCTTGTTCTAGCTGGAACGATGCGATCATCGACAGGATGGGCTTGCCGTCTTGGAAGGCGTGGGTTCGGCGTGCCGAGAATGACCGTCCGTCACGGAGCAATTCGACGTCGAAGGAGATAGGGCGGCTCGCGTCTCCTGGACGCAAAAAGTACCCGTGCATCGAGTGCATCTGACGTTCAGCATCAACGGTGTGTCCCGCGGCCAAAAGGGCCTGGGCGAGGACCTGCCCGCCGTACGCACGCCCTCCGGGCATCGGCAAGGAGTCGCCCTCAAAAGTGGTGTCCGAAAGCTGACGGAGATCAAGTACTGCCATTCCGGATGCGACCGATTCGTCGGCCCACACGTCTTCAACGTGGTCCATGTGTGCTCCTCAAGTTGTGGCGCGGGCCTATGAGCCTGGCGTGGGTTCAAACGTATTGATCATGGAGTGAGCGGCGCGCTCAAGATAATCCATCAGCGTAGTCGCGTGCAGGGGCGACAGGCCCTCTTCCGCCACCGCGTCCCGCATGAGCGCGACCCAATGGTCGCGCGCTTCAGGGTTGACGTGAAAGCCGTGGTGTCGCATCCGTAGTCGCGGGTGGCCGCGCTGGTCGGAGTACGTCGTTGGCCCACCCCAGTACTGCTCGAGGAATGCCATGAGGCGCCATTCGGCACCCTCCATGTCGTGGCTCGGGTACATGGGTCCCAAAATCGGATCCGTCGCCACGCCTTGATAGAACCGGTGGACGATGCTGGCGAACCGTTCGTGGCCGCCGATCGCCTCGTAGAAGCTCTGCTCCGGTTCCTGAGTAGGCCCAGAGCCGATGTTCATGCCTGGAGTAGTCACTTTCAGTCCGCCTCGCCGTCTCCGTCGAGATCTCCGGAGTCAGGGGGAAGGGGGCGGCCGGCATCATCGGTGGGTGTTTCCGTTGTCGCACGGCGAGTGTCATGAATCTTGGGGGCACGCTTGGACGGCTTCTCGTCGACCATGATGGCGTCACCTGGCACAGCGAGACGGATGTTGCGCTCAGCAAAGATGCGGCGCATCTCGCGGCGCACCTCGCGCTGCACGTCCCATTGCATCGCAGGATTGACCTGGCACATGAGGCGCAGCATGACGGCGTTGTATTCGAGCGATTCAATTCCGGCCACCTCGGGCTCGCCGAGGAGCGACGTCGACACCATGTCGGATTCGCGTGCAGCGTCCTTGACCGCATCCATCATGGCGTCGCGTGCGGCTTCAATGTCCGTGTCATAGGCGAAGCGCACTTCGATCATGACGCGGCTCCACAGGCGCGTCATGTTGCCCACTCGTGTGATCTCACCGTTAGGGACGTACCAGACGGTGCCGTCGAGCGCCCGGAGTCGCGTGCACCGCAAGCCCACTTCCTCCACACTTCCGGAGGCTGCACCCAGGTCCACGACGTCACCCACGCCGTACTGGTCTTCGATCAGCATGAAGATGCCCGCGAGGATGTCCTTCACCAGCGACTGAGCACCAAAACCTAGGGCGACACCCAAAATTCCAGCGGAGGCGAGCATCGGCCCTACCGGGACACCGAGGACTCCCAGCACACCCATCGCCACGATGATGAAAATGACCACCAACAACGCAGAGTCGAGGACCCGCTTCAGGGTCTTCGCTCGCTGCCGCCGGCGTTCCGCCTCAAGGCGCGCATCGATCTCGTCCTGTTGCGGGAGCCGGATCTTGGCCTTCTTCAGCGCCGCAAGCGTCTTGGGGTCCGCAATGGCGGTGCCCTTTTCAATGCCGCGGACGAACCCCTTGATGATCCAGTGGAAGATCAGCCAAATCACTAGCGCCAGAATGATGACGGCGCCAAGGTCGCCAGCACGATCTTCAACACCATCGAACCACTTGCCGAAGTCCTCGGTCGTGGGGACGTCGAGCGAGTCCTCCGTAGGGGAGGTGGTGGCCGTGGTCGACGTCGTGGTGGTCGCGGACGGCGTCGAGGACGCCGACGGATCCGCCGAGGCCGAGGTGGTGATGGCTACGGATATGAGAGAGCCAAGGTAGGTGAACACGCCCTCCAGGCTATCCAACCCCGTCAAGAACGGAAACGACTACCGGCGAACCCGTGTCGGTGCCGCGCTCCGTTGGGGCCAGTGCCTGGCAAGATAGGGGCATGAGCGATGTCGGCGAAGACGTGAACGAGGCCCGAGTCAGTGAACCCTTGGCGGCATTGGCCCGGGAATGCGGCGTCGCGCTCACCTACACCGCGTGGAACGGCGACTCCTGTGCGTCGACCGTGGATGCCATTCGTGCAGTGTTGATCTCCATGGGCATGGACGCGCGCGACGATGCGGGCTGCGAACGTGCGCTCGCTGCCATCGAGGACCACAAGTGGCGCAGGGTGGTCCCTCCCGTCACTGTGGTGCAGGAGGGTGAGGGCGCCCAGATTCCCGTGCACGTCCGGAACGGGGAGCCAGCCAGCGCCCGCCTCACCCTTGAAGACGGCGGCGAACGCGAACTTGACCAGGCAGATGTCTACGTTGAGCCCTACGACGACGGAGTTCAGGCGATCGGGCGCGCAACGTTCACCATTTCTAGCGACCTGCCGCTTGGCTGGCACCGAGTTGAGGCTACGAGTACCGACCGTCGTGGGCGCGGCTACGTGATTGTCACGCCCGCCAAGGTCCAGGTACCCGCGTGGGTGCGCGAACATCGGCCCTGGGGTCTTGCGGCTCAGCTGTACTCGATTCGTTCCGAACGTTCGTGGGGCATCGGCGACTTCGGTGACCTCGGTGACCTGGGGTCGCTTGCCGCAGTGCACGCCGGCGCACAGTTCCTCCAAATCAACCCGCTACACGCCACAGAGCCGGTGCCGCCACTCGAGCCGTCGCCGTACCTGCCAACCTCGCGCCGCTTCCTGTCCGCGCTCTACATTCGCGTCGAAGACATCGACGAGGTGGCGTATCTCCCGTCGCAGCAACGTGCAGTGTTGGCCTGGGAAGCGGAGAAACCCCAGCGCGCGAATGCCAGTGGCGAGAACATTGATCGCGACGCGGTGTGGCGCGCCAAGTCCTCAGCGCTGGAGCAGGTGTTCCGTGCGCCGCGCTCCGCAGGGCGGGAAGCGCAGTTTGAGGCGTTTTGTCTGCGTGAAGGTAAGGCGCTCGAGGATTTCGCTACATGGAGTTCGATCGCAGAGGCGCACCGCGGCGTGCCGTGGCCCGAGGAACTGGCGCAAGGAAACCGTGCCGCCGTCGACGCCTGGCGCGATGAGCATTCGGACCGGATTTTGTTTTACGCGTGGCTGCAGTGGGTCGCCGATGAGCAGTTGGAGCGCGCGCAGCGCCGGTGCGTTGACGCTGGCATGACGATTGGTTTGATGACCGATCTTGCGGTGGGAGTACACCCGTTTGGTGCCGACACCTGGTCGCTCGGCAACGTCATGGCCACCGGGGTCTCTGTGGGTGCTCCGCCGGACATGTACAACCAGCGCGGTCAGGACTGGTCGCAGCCACCGTGGCAGCCGCGCGCCTTGGAGGCGGTGGCCTACCTGCCGTTCCGCGACCTCGTGCGTTCGGCTGTTCGCCACTCGGGCGCGCTACGCATCGATCACATCCTGGGGCTCTTCCGGCAATGGTGGATTCCTCAGGGACACGACCCGTCCAATGGCGCATACGTGAGTTTTGACCACACCGCGCTGATTGGCATTTTGGCTTTGGAGGCTGAACGCGCCGGTGCGGTCGTGATTGGTGAGGACCTTGGCACGCTGGAGCCATGGGTGAGCGACTACCTCAATCAGCGCGGCATTCTGGGCACGGTCGTAGCGTTGTTTGAGAAGAACAGCAACGGCTCGCCTCAGGCGCCAGAGCAGTACAGGGCCGATGCCCTGGTGTCGGTGACAGTGCATGACCTACCGCCAACCGCGGCATACCTTGGGGGAGAACACATCGCAGTGCGCTCCGGCATGGGCCTGTTGACGGGCTCCGAGGACGACGAGGTGTCGTCCAACGAGCGCGAACACGAGCTCATGGTGGAGTACCTGCGCTCCCGTGACTGGATGATCGAGGATTGGGAGGAAGAAGACCTCGTGGCTGGTGTGCACCGGCTAGCGCTCGCGTCGCCTGCTCTCCTGACCTCGGTGGCAGTGACCGACGCCGTAGGTGAGCGCCGTGCCCAGAACTATCCCGGTACGCACACGGAGTACCCCAACTGGCGGGTTCCCCTTGCGGACGGCAATGGGGTGCCGGTGCTGCTCGATGATCTGTTCGAACACCCACGTCTGAGGCGTCTTCTTGCGGCAGTGCGGGAAGCGCGAGCGTAGTCCCCGAGGCTGTGAGAGCGCTCTATCCAGGCGTGTTGCATTTGCGCAATTGACATGTTGCGTAAAGCGCACCTATGCTCGGCCACGGCTTGCGCAAAGACGACGTAGCCCGTCGCGACAGCGCCGCAGCTCTCCGCTGTCGAGCCCGCACGCGATGCCCTCTCATCGACAAGGACGTGCGCCATGGCGCTACATCGATTCCTCGCTACCGGAGCTGCTGCCGTAGCGGTCACCGCTCTGGCTGGCTGTGCCACCGACAGCTCTGCTTCCACCGACACCAGCGAAACCGCCGCCGCGGGTTCTGAAGCCTCGACCATCACCGTCGAGCACGCATTCGGAACCACCGAGATTGAGGGAACCCCCGAACGCGTCGCGACAGTTCAGTGGGCGAACCACGACATTCCCCTCGCACTGGGCGTTGTGCCCGTGGGCATGGCCGAAGCCAACTTCGGTGGAGCTGCCGTCCTTCCCTGGGTCCAGGACGAGATTGACGCCCTTGGAGGAGAGCCCGCGCTCTTCGATGAGACAGACGGCATCGACTTCGAGGCTGTTGCCAACACCAACCCGGACGTCATCCTCGCGGCCTACTCCGGCCTCACACAGGAGGACTACGACACCCTGAGCGAAATCGCACCAGTCGTGGCCTACCCGACCGAGCCATGGGCAACGTCCTGGCGCGACATGATTACCTACAACGCCGCTGGCATGAACCGCGCCGACGATGGTGCTGCACTCATCGAGGACATCGAAGCACAGATCGCAGAGACGGTAGCCGAGTACCCCGAACTCGACGGCAAGAACGCCATGTTCATGTCGCACATCGATACCACGGACCTCTCGACCGTGAACTTCTACTCCAGCAACGACCCTCGCACCGCGTTCTTCGGTGACCTCGGCCTGGGTGAACCCGCCACCGTTGCAGAAGCATCGGCTTCCGGCGAGTTCTCCGGTTCGGTCAGCGCCGAGCAGATCGACTTGCTCGACGACGTAGACATCATCGTCGCGTACGGCGACCAGGCGTTGGTCGAGGCACTGCAGGCCGACCCGCTTCTGTCGCAGATGCCCGCCGTGGAAAACGGTGCCTTCGTCCTCCTCGATGGCTCGCAGCCCATTGCTGCAGCAATCAACCCCTCGCCACTCGCAACGCCATGGGCACTCGACGAATACGTCGGTCTCTTGGCTGAGGCGGCATCAAAGTCCTAACCACGTGACACTTCAGCACACCAGCACGCAGTCGAGCGCCGTCGGACGACGGCGCTCGACTCGCGTGCGTGTGGCGTGGTGTCTTGCGAGTGCTGCCCTAGTGCTCGTGCTTGCCGCCGCGTCCGTCGCGATCGGTTCCCGCCCCGTCACCGGAGCTGAACTGTGGTGGGGACTGGCCGGGCACACCGACACCATCGGCGAGGCCGCCGTTTACGTGCGGGTACCGCGAACGCTGCTCGCCATCGTCATCGGTGCCGCGCTCGCGGTTTCCGGAGCAGTCATGCAGGGTGTGACACGCAACCCTCTCGCGGATCCCGGAATCTTGGGTGTGAACATGGGCGCCGCGCTCGCCGTCGTGATCGGTATCGCGTGGTTTGGCATGTGGGAACTCGACAGCTACGTCTGGGCCGCGATCGTCGGCGGCGGGGCCGCAGCATGCTTCGTGTACTTTGTGGGGTCGCTCGGGCGCGGAGGCGCCACCCCGCTGAAACTCGCCCTCGCAGGCGCCGCCACAGCGGCAGCGCTGTCGTCGCTCATCTCCGCTGTGGTGTTGCCGCGACCGGACATCTCCGACATCGTCCAGTCGTGGCACGTCGGTGGTGTGGGCGGAGCGTCATTTGAAGCCATGGGCACAGTCGTGCCATTCCTGGCGGTGGGCGGAGTGCTCGCCTGGGTGAGTGGGCGTTGGCTCAACTCGCTGTCCTTGGGCGACGACATCGCGGCCGGTCTCGGGGTGCGTGTGGCATGGGCTCGCGGTGGCGCTGCGCTCGCGGCGGTGCTGTTGTGTAGTGCGGCCACTGCTGTTGCGGGTCCCATCGGGTTCGTTGGACTCATCATTCCCCACCTGTGCCGCCTGCTTGTAGGAACCGACTACCGGTGGCTCATCCCGTGCTCTGCGCTCATGGGCGCAGCGCTTCTCATCGCTGCGGACATCATTGGACGAGTAGTGGCGCGCCCCGAGGAAATTGCCGTGGGCATCGTAACCGCGCTCATCGGCGCACCGGTCTTCATCGCGGTCGCGCGGCGCCAGAAAATGCGTGCACTATGACCGAGACATCCTCTGCGACAAGCATGGGAACCCTCCCCGCCGGAGCCGCTCAAGGCGAGTCTTCCCCGCACTCCTTCTCCAGGCTCGACGGGCCTGGAGTCGCGCGTGCTCGCCGCCGCAGAGGCCGCCGCAGACGGTGGGTCATCGCGGCGCTGAGCGTACTCGTCCTCGCACTGTGCCTGACATCTCTGATGGTGGGCCACACCGTCTATAGCCTTGACCAGGTGTGGGACGTCATCATGGGGCGGCCCGTTGACGGTGCAACTTTCACCGTGGGCACACTGCGACTTCCGCGCATGGCACTTGCTCTTGTGGCGGGCGCCTCCTTTGGGCTCGCTGGCATTGCCTTCCAAACACTCCTGAGAAATCCTCTCGCGAGCCCGGACATCATTGGAATCTCTTCGGGCGCCTCAGCGGCAGCGGTCTTCGCGATCGTGGTGGCCAACCTCTCACGGACCCAGGTGTCGCTTGTCGCTGTAGCCGGTGGATTGATCGTTGCCTTCGCCATCTACGTGCTGTCTGCCGGTGGCGCGGGTGCGGGCACCAGGCTGATCCTCATCGGAATCGGTGTCGCCGCCATGCTGAATTCGGTCGTGGCCTACTTGCTCGAGCGAGCGGGCCAGTGGGACTACCAGGAAGCCCTGCGGTGGCTCTCGGGGAGTTTGGGCGGTGCCACCTGGGAGGCGACCGTTCCCGTCATCGTCACCCTGGTGCTCGCCGGGACGCTCGTGGTGACGCAGGCGCGGGCCCTCGGTCTCGCGCAAATGGGTGATGAAGCAGCCGTGGGACTGGGTGTCCGCGTCCCGTTGATGCGTATCGCCGTGGTGATGGGTGCGGTCGCTTTGGTGTCCGTCGCGACGTCTGCGGCCGGACCCATCGCCTTCGTTGCGTTTCTTGCAGGTCCCATCGCCGTACGCCTTATCGGGGCTCACGGATCGCCAGTGATTCCAGCAGCGCTGGTGGGCGCGGTGCTGGTCTTGAGCGCCGATCTGGTGGGCCAATGGGTCTTCGACACCCGCTACCCGGTGGGCGTTGTCACCGGCGCCGTGGGAGCGCCGTTCCTCTTGTACCTGATTGTGTCCATTCACCGAAAGGGTGGATCGCTATGAGTGCCGACCACGAACTGCACATCTCCGGCCTCACGGTGGGGTATCACGACGTCGACGTGCTCCATGACGTTGACCTCGCCATCCCGTCCGGCAAAGTGACGGTCATCGTCGGTGCAAATGCGTGTGGCAAGTCCACGTTGCTCAAAGCCGTGTCGCGCCTGCTGAAACCGCGGGCCGGTGTAGTGATGCTTGATGGACGTGCTGTTCACCGCACCCCACCCAAGCAACTCGCCCGCGTGATGGGTGTTCTCCCGCAAGCGCCTGTCGCGCCCGAAGGGATCACCGTGGCGGACCTCGTGGGTCGTGGACGTCATCCACACCAGAAGATTGTGGCGCGGTGGTCCGCAGCGGACGATGCCGCAGTTGCTGAAGCACTCAACGCCACCGATACCGCGGAACTCGCAGAACGCTCAGTCGACGAACTTTCCGGAGGCCAGCGTCAGCGTGTGTGGATTGCCATGGCGCTCGCCCAGGACACCGACGTATTGCTCCTGGACGAGCCCACCACGTATCTCGACGTGAGCCATCAAATCGAGGTACTCGACCTCTTGGCTGAACTCAACGCGCTTCGCGGCACCACCATCGTGATGGTGCTGCATGACCTCAACATGGCTGCTCGTTACGCAGACCACCTCATCGCCATGAAAAGCGGCGAGGTTCGGGCGACCGGAACCCCCGCAAGTGTGCTGACCGCGGAGATCGTGCAGGACGTGTTTGGGCTCGACAGTGTCGTGATCGATGACCCCGTCAGCGGCACCCCGCTCGTGGTCCCGCGGAGCCGAGCGGCTAGCTCCACGCCTCCTGTGCGCGCAGAGCACGACGCACCTCGTCCGTCGCCTCGGTGACGACCTTGCGGAGCACGCTGGGCGCATCGGTGTTGTCCGCGAGCCACTGGTCGAGCATCCGGTCAAGTCCTTCAACGCGCCCCACAGCCCACGTTGGGAACACATAGGTGGCGACGCGTTTGCCCACGAAACCTTCGTTTGCGGCGTAGTACTCACGTAGTTCCCCCAGGATCGTGGGGACGAGCGGAGCGAGTTGCGATGCATCGGCGGTGCGGGACAGGCCGAGCCCCATCTCATACTGGACAGCGTTGGGAATCGGCTCTTCTGGTCGAACGAGTTCTTGCCACGTCTCTTCCTTGCTGGCGCGAGTGGCCACCGATGCCTTGACTCCAGCCGCTTTGCGCAATCCCATTGCGCCACCGTCGACGGCGAGCGCTTGTTCGACGTAGTCGGTCACGTCGGCACCCGCCACCGCCATCCCTGACAGCAACTCCCAACGCAGATCAGTGTCGATCGTGACTCCGTCGAGAGTGGTGTCGCCATCGAGAAGGCATGCGATGGCATGTGCGTGGCGCTCAGTGGTGGACAAGCGAGCCGCACCGGAGAGCACCTGGAGTTGGAGGTCGCTCCCCGCTGACAATGACGGCAGTAGCGCCCATAGGCGGTCGGCAGCATCCTCGCGGACCTCCACGGCAGCTGCGGCAGGAACGTAGCGACCGATGGCCGTGACCAAGGTGCGCAGGTGGGAAGCTGCGGTTTCCGAGTTGGTGATGTGAGGCAGCGCATGAAGGACAGCGTCGATGTATTGGGTCGCTGGAATCAGCGCGTCGCGGACCATGTGCCACAGCGCATCGAGTACGAGACCCACCACCATCGGGTCTTTGAGGTCGCCGATGTGGCGCCGGACCGTGTCGAGCGAACGCTCATCGAGCACCAACTTCGCGTAGGTGAGGTCACGGTCGTTGAGCACTACCAAGTCCGGTGCGATGAGGCCGCGAGCACCTTCAATTTCTGTGCGTGGCCCCGCGACGGTCGCAGCAACCTCCCAGGCCCGGGCGAGCGTCGACTCTCCCGAACTCGACGTGTCGACGATGAACCCGGACACAACGATCTGGTGTGGGCGGTGCTGCGGGTGGGCTGCCGGTACTTGCTGGTCCACGTGCAGCGAGGCGACCGTGGCCTCGGCTCCACTGCCAGTAGCAGAGCCGTCGGTCAGAGTAATGTCGGTGTGCAGGGTGGACGGCCCCGGAGTTTCCAGCCACGCATCGGCCCACTCCGTGAGGTCTTGATCCGCGGCTGCACTGAGTTCCACGAGGAAGTGCGCGAGCGTCGCATTGCCGTGGCTGTACTTGGCAAGGTAGGTGCGCACTCCTGCAAAGAACGTGTCTTCGCCCACAAATGCCACAAGTTGCTTCAGAGCTGAGGCGCCTTTGGCGTACGTGATCATGTCGAACGCGGAGACCGTCGCCTCGGTGTCGGCGATCTCAGCCACGATCGGGTGCGTGGTGGGAAGCTGATCCTGCACGTACGCAATGGACTTGCGCTCGGCGGTGAACGTCACCCATGAGTCCGTCCACGGTGTGACCTTGGACGTAGCCCAGGCGCCCATGAACTCTGCGAACGATTCGTTGAGCCACAGGTCATCCCACCACTGCATCGTCACGAGGTTGCCGAACCATTGGTGGCTTAACTCGTGAAGAGTGACGTTTGCGCGGAACTCCTGCATCGCGTCGGACACACGGCCGCGGAACACGAGGCGGTCCTCGGAAAAGGTCACGCAGCCGGCGTTCTCCATGGCACCCAAGTTGTACTCAGGAACAAAAATCTGATCGTACTTCTCATACGGGTACGCAATACCGAAGACCTGCTCAAAGAGTTCGAGGCCCGCCTGGACAGTGGCGATCATCTCGTCCGCATCAAGGTGCTCGGCCAGGTTTGCACGTCCATATACGCGGGCAGGGATCTCGCCCTTGATCGAGGTGAGGGTTCCACCCTCGCTCACATAAGGTCCTGCTACTACGGCAGCCACATAGCAGGGGAGGGGCACTGTGGGGGAGAACTCCCAGCGCAGGGCCGATGCCGGGGCTGAGGCGCCGCCCTGCATGGCGCCACTGTCGTTGGTCGCGCCATCGTCGGTCGCCACGGATGCTGGGGTGGGCTCGGGCGTGGGGGAGTTGGAGATGACGGTCCACGCCTCAGGAGCGGTGACGGTGAAGGCAAAGGTGCCCTTGATGTCGGGCTGGTCGAAGCACGCGAACGCCCGACGTGCGTCGTCGGTGGCGAACTGGCTGTACAGGTAGGTGTCGCCAGACTCAGGGTCGATGAAGCGGTGAATTCCCTGTCCGTCCGTACGGTAGGAGCAGTCTGCTTCCACCACGACGGTTGTGCCCGGGCCTGCCGTGACGTGGACCCGGTCGTCGGAGACCACCTGCTCGAGGTCCAGGGCCGTGCCGTCTACCTCAACGTGATGGATCGTCCCCACCACATCGAGGAACGTCTCGGTCCCCGCGGGGGCGTCAAAGGTCACGGTGGTACGCGAGCGGAAGGTGTCGCCTGCGGGAGTGAAATCGAGCTCTACCTGATAGGCGGCCGATGTGATGAGTTGTGCGCGTGCAGCGGCTTCGGTGCGGGTAAGCATGCTTCCTAGTGTCTCACCAGTGAACGCAACAACGCCGCCCCGACCCTTCGATGTGAAGGGCCTGGGCGGCGTTGAAGTGCGACGGTTTACTGGGCGTCGCGCGCCTGGTTCTCCAGTGCGCGGCGCACACTGTCGCGACCCTCGATGATGAGGCGCTTCAGAGCCGAGTGGGCGTCGGCGTTCGACTCAAGCCAGGCATCGGCCTTGTCCTGAAGGTCTGTCACGCGGCCAGCCAACTCGACGGGGTAGAGACCTTCGATGAGGGTCGTGGCCATCTCGTTGGTCTTGGTGTCGTAAATGCGACGCACGGATGCGAAGTATTCGTCGACGAACGGCAGTAGCAGGTCGGTGTCGTGCACGTGGCCAAACCCTGCTGTCGCAGAGAACTGCAATGCGTTAGGCATGTCTTCCTCGGCGTTGACCAGGGAATCCCACGCCGCACGCTTGCCCTCGGGCGTCGCGATCGATGCGCGAGCCTGAGCGGCACGCCGGTGACCCGATGCGGTCGCATCCTTGGTGAGCTGAACCTCGATAGCCATTTCGCCGCATCGGCCTCCTGCCACCAAGCCCGTGAGGAGGTCCCAGGTGAGATCCGTGTCGAGCTCAAGGCCGTCGAAGGAGAGCTTGCCGTCGATGAGGCCCTGAAGGTTGTCCAGGTGCACGTCATCAGAAGCGTGCGATGCGAATGCGCGGAGGAACTGCAGCTGCGAGTCGGAGCCGGCCGGAGCCTCGATGGCCAGGCGCCACAGACCCTCGGCAACCTTCTGCGCGGCTTCCTCAGCGTGATCGGGGTGCACGTAGAGGCCCACAGTCGTCGCAAGCTGGCGCAGAAGCACCATCACTGTCGTGGACTCGGTCTCCGAACCGATGTTGCCCAGCACCAGGTCAATGAACTGGCGTGCCGGCATCTCGCCGTCGCGCGTCATGTCCCAGGCAGCGGTGAGCACCATCGAACGTGCCAGCGGGTCAACAAAGCTGCCCACATGTTCCACTGCGGTAGCGAGCGACTGCGGGTCAAGGCGAACCTTGGCATAAGCGAGGTCGCCGTCGTTGATCAAGAACAGTGCCGAACGGTGGTTGCCTGCAAGTTCAGGAATCTCGGTGCGTTCGCCGTCGATGTCGACCTCAACGTACTGGGTGCGTTCCAGCGTCGCCTTACCTGCATCGTTCACGACCACGTCGTAGCCACCGATTCCGAGGCGGTGTGGACGCTGGGTCGGCCAGGCCTCGGGAACCTCCTGGCGCACCACAAACTGAGCGATGTCATCGTGGCTGTCCGTCTCGATCTCCGGACGCAGGGTCGTGATGCCAGCCTTCTGCAGCCACACTTCTGACCAGCCAGCGAGATCGCGACCCGAGGTCTTCTCGAGTTCCACGAGCAAGTCGTTGAGCGTGGTGTTGGAGTGGTGGTGCTTGCGGAAGTACTCAGCGACTCCAGCAAAGAACTCGTCCTCGCCCACCCAGGCGGCGAGCTGGCGTAGCACGGAGGCGCCCTTGGCGTAGGTAATGCCATCAAAGTTGACTTCAACGTCTTCAAGGTCGGCGATGTCAGCCATGATCGGGTGCGTGCTGGGGAGCTGGTCCTGACGTGCTGCCCACGTCTTCTCAAGCGAGTTAAAGGTGACCCAGTTGTTCTTCCACTTGGTGGTCTCCACCGTGGCGACGGTCGAGGCGTACTCAGCGAAGGATTCGTTGAGCCACAGGTCGTTCCACCACTTCATGGTGACGAGGTCGCCGAACCACATGTGCGCGAGCTCGTGCAGCACGGTGACGGTGCGGCGTTCCACACGGGCCTGAGGTGGCTTGGAGCGGAAGACGTAGTCCTCCAAGAACGTGACGCAGCCAGCATTCTCCATGGCCCCCGCGTTGAACTCGGGGACAAAGATCTGATCGTACTTCTCGAACGGGTAGTCGCATTCGAACTTGTCCTCGTAGAACGTGAAGCCGTTCTGAGTGTCGTCCAGAATCACGTCTGCATCGAGGTACGGCGCCAGGGCCGCGCGGCAGTACACGTTGGCACGCAACGTGCCCTTGCGCGACTCGACGGTGCCTTCGACCTCGTGGTACGGGCCGGCCACGAGGGCGGTGACGTAGCAGGGGAGGCGAGTAGTTTCCGTGAAGTCCCAGCGCACCTTCTGGTGGTCTTTGCCGGCGATCGAGACAGTGCCATCGACCGGAGTGACGGAGCCGGGGTTGTTGCTCAAGACGTGCCAGTGCTGTGGCGCGACCGCGGAGAAGGTGAACTGCGCCTTGAGGTCGGGCTGCTCGAACACGGCAAACACACGGCGTGTGTCAGCCACCTCGAACTGGCTGTAGAGGTACACCTCTCCATCCTCGGGATCCACAAAACGGTGGAGGCCTTCACCTGTGTTCATGTACTCACAGGTCGCGTCGACAACGAGCTCGTTCGTGCCCTGCAAGTCCGGTAGCGAGATGCGGCTGTCGACAAAGTGAGTCGCGGGGTCCAGCTCGGTGCCGTTGAGCACGATGCGGTGAACGGTTGGCGCGATCAGGTCGATGAAGGTCGACTCGCCTGGCGTCGCAGAGAAGCGAACGGTAGAGATCGAGCGGAAGGTGTCCTCAGAGGTGGTGAGGTCAAGCTCGACGGAGTACGTCTCGGTAGAGACGATGGCGGCGCGGGCTTCTGCCTCAGCGCGGGTGAGATTGGTACCTGGCATGGGGTGATTCTTTCACGCGGAAGCCGGGACGATGCGATAAGCAATCCCGCTGTGAGCGAAACTTCGCCGGGGACTCGCGACGGCGGTGCCGCCGCGCGCCTCGTACACTTGTGCGGTGACAGAAACAGACACCGCGGCACCTCGCCAACGTCGTCTCGTTGACCTCGCACCACTCAAAGCCAGCCCCGCATTTGCGCGACTGTGGATTGGCGGCGCGATCGCGGGCATCGGCTCCCAAATGTCTATCGTTGCCGTCGGCCTCCAGATCTACGCGATCACCAACTCCACGTTTGCCGTGGGATTGGTGGGAGGCATTGCGTTGATCCCCATGATCATTGCCGGCCTGTGGGGAGGGATGCTAGCCGACGTCTTTGACCGTCGCCGCATCCTCATCATCGCCTCCCTCACCGCATGGGCCAGCACCCTCGCACTCGTAGCGCTGTCCACGTGGGACGCCATCGCGCAAGACAGCGGGGGACACGCCGCAGTATGGCCGTTCTACCTCGTCACCACCGTGAACGCCGTCGCAGCGACGATTGCCGGCGCCACGCGCTCCTCCGTGGTGCCGCGAATCCTGCCTCCAGAACTCATCTCGCGCGCAACCGCCCTGAACGGCATCAGCATCGGCATGATGGTCACCGTCGGGCCAGCGCTCGCGGGGGTGCTCGCCGCCACGGTCGGGCTGCCATGGACATTCGCCATCGACGCCGTGCTGTTCACCGCTGGCTTCCTCGGCATCTGGATGTTGCCTTCGCTCCCTCGGCTCGGTGAACGGGTCTCCGCAGGATGGGGACAGGTCCGCGAAGGACTCGCGTTCCTCAAACGCGCCCCCAACATCCGTATGAGTTTCATCGTCGACATCATCGCGATGACCTTCGGGCGGCCACTAGTGCTGTTCCCGGCTCTCGGTGCCACCGTCGTGGGCGGCGGACCGCTGACCGTTGGCGCACTGACTGCGGCCGGTGCCGTAGGAACGCTGCTCGCGAGCGTGTTCTCGGGACCCGTGGGACGCGTCCACCGTCACGGACTCGCCGTGTCGCGCGCCATCGCCGTCTACGGAGCATTCGTCACACTCTTTGGAATCGCCGTGCTCATCATGATGCGCATTCCCCACGAGGCGAGTGAGGGATGGTCGGGCATCTACTGGCCAGCGCTCGTGATCCTGGGACTAGCCATGGCAGGTATGGGAGCCTCCGACGAGATCTCAGCGATCTTCCGCCAAACCATGACCCTGAAGGCCGCGCCCGACGAGATGCGCGGACGCCTCCAAGGAATCTTCATCGTTGTCGTCACCGGCGGTCCACGCCTGGGCGACATGTATGCGGGCATTCTCGCCAGCGCAGTCGCGCTGTGGTGCCCGCCACTGTTCGGTGGACTCCTCATCATCTGCCTCGTCGGCATCATCACCCGGGTCACTCGGTCGCGGACAGGACAGACCTTCCGCGATTACGACGACCGCAGCCCTACGCCGTAAGCGCCACAGTAGAATCCCGACCATGGGTTATCCAGTACGTGTCTACCAGGGTTTTCTTCCACGTTCCCCGGATAGTGCAGACGATGTCCTCGACCGGCTCTTCGATGAGGCCAGCGGTGCGCGGCCATCGCGCCGTGTACAGCGGTTTGCTCGCGCACTTGAACGCCGTTGGCCCGCACGCACGGAGGCGGAACATCTCGCGGGGCCGTGGCACGACATGACGCCGACGGAGAGCGTGTTCGGCAAGGTGTGCGACATGGAAGTCAACTCCGAGGACGCAGCGCACATGGTGTCGCTGATCGCGCGCGCTGCACGGCGGTACGGACTCATCTGTGTCGATGCAGGTGGCACCGGAGTCTATGGATGGTGGTCGGTGCCTCCGCTGGCTCATTCCTGAGTTCGGCGGGAGCTTACGTGAAGTCCGCCTGGCGCCACGCCTCGTAGACCACGAGCGACGCCGCGTTGGTGAGGTTGAGCGAGCGGCGCCCGGGAATCATCGGGATGCGCACGCGCGACGTGATGCGCGGGTGCGCCATGATCTCCTCGGGTAGTCCCGTGGGTTCGGGGCCAAACAGCAGCACATCGCTGGGGCGGTACTCGATGTCCGAATAGATGGTGTCAGCGTGTGCCGTGTACGCGAACACCCGGGAGTCCGGCATCGCCGTGAGCAGGGCGTCGAAGTCGGCGTGCACGGTGACCGATGCCAGGTCGTGATAGTCCAGCCCCGCTCGCTTGAGCTTGGGCTCGGACAGGTCGAATCCCAGCGGCTCCACGAGGTGAAGGTGCGCGCCCGTCACCGCGGAGAGTCGAATCGCTGCACCGGTGTTCTCGGGGATGCGCGGCTCAAAGTATGCGATGTGTGGGGCAGCAGACATAGCGATCATTGTGTCAGTCCGCGACCAGCAACCCTGCCCGGGAGGCGAACACTGGTGCGAGTTCGAAGACCTGCTCCTGGGACACCAGCGCCCCGGACAGTCCCGCTGGATCGTCGACGCCGCCTAGATCTAGTCCCGTGAGATTCACATCTGTGCAGCGAACGCCGCTGACTGTCAGCATGCCCGCGCGGCAATTGCGAAACTCGACGCGCGTCAGCGTTGCACTCATGAGGTCAAGGTCGTCGAAAACGCAGTCCTCGAAAACCACATCCGTCACCGTGGCGGCACGCAGGTTGAGGTAGCCAACCTTGCAGCCGGTGAGCATGCACTGGTCCCATTCGGAGTCGTACCACTCCGCGGCGCCAATGCGTGCGCGAGCTACTTCGCTGCGGCGCCAGGTACTCGAGGCGCCGCGCCACGTCGTGACCGACAACGCTTCAACTCGCGAGTCTGAGATGGCGACTCCTCGCGCGGCTACGTCCTCAAACGGCACTCCTGACACTAGACACCCGGTCATTGCGGTGTCGGTGAGATCCCGCCCGTCAAATGAGAGGCCAGAGAAGTCGAGGTCCTCCCATCGGGGCCCCTCGTCGAGGTCGTAGGCGTCGGCTTGCTGCAGGGAGGGGAGCGTCACAGGGTCGATGCGGGGGCTGGCAACCGTTGTCATAGTGTCAGCCTAGGCTTGCCACATGCATACACCCGCGCCTGCAGGATCCCGCCGAGCCGCCATGGGTGGCGGTAGTGGCCGCGGTGTTGCAGGCAGGGATGAGGCCGCGCAGCGCGCCCGCAACGCCGACGCCCCTGAGATTCCGCATTTGTGGCGGCGCGTCTTAGCGATGTTCGCGCCATACAAGGCATCCCTCGTGGTGACGGCCGTCCTTGTGGTGATCACGGCATCGGCTGGAGTGATCCCACCCCTCATCGTCGAGCGAATCTTTGACAACGCGCTCTTCCCGGCAGATCAGGCAGGCCCGCACCTGACCTTGCTGACGGAACTCGTGTTGCTCGTCATCGTGATTTTTCTGATCACCGCAGCGTTGAGCGTGTGGCAGACCTACGTGACCGCGACCGTAGGCAACAACGTCACTGGCGACTTGCGCACTCGGCTGTTCGACAAGCTCCAATCGATGGACCTGGCGTTCTTTACGCGTACGCGTACCGGTGACATCCAGTCGCGCCTCAGCAATGACGTCGGCGGCGTTTCGGGAGTGCTCACGACCTTTGTGTCCTCGATTCTGGGTAACTCCGTGACGGTCCTCGCGTCGCTGGTCGCAATGATCGTGTTGGACTGGCGCCTGACGCTCGTGGCGATCGTGATGATGCCCGTCTTGGTGCTTGTGCAGCGCCGGGTAGGCCAGGTCCGTGCACGCCTTGCATCGCGGACCCAGGAGTCGCTTTCGGAGATGACCGCGATCACGCAGGAGACGCTTTCCGTCAGCGGCATCCTGCTGTCCAAGGTGCACAATCGCCAGCGGTTGGAGTCCGAGCGGTATGCAGCAGAGAACGCCAATCAGATCGACTTGCAGGTGCGCCTGTCGATGTCTGGGCAGTGGTTCTTTGGCCTTGTGACGGTCATCATGAGCTCCGTTCCCGCGGTGATTTACCTGGTCTCGGGCTTTCTTATTGCACGCTCACTCGACCAGGGCTTTGACCCGTCCATCACCGCAGGAACTATCGTTGCGTTCACGGCTATCCAGGGTCGGCTGCTGTTTCCCCTCATGGCGTTGATGCGTGTGGCGCTGGAAGTGCAGACATCGCGAGCCCTCTTTGCCCGCATCTTCGAGTACCTCGACCTCACCCCGGACATCGTGGATAGCGCCGATGCGATCGCAGTGGCGGACGCACCCGGACCGTTGGGGTCGGTGAAGTTTGAGGACGTGAGTTTTCGCTATCCGGGTGCTGCTGAAGATTCTCGACCCACGCTCAACGATGTGTCATTTGAGGTCCAGCCGGGCCAGACTGCGGCGTTTGTTGGACCCTCCGGCGCGGGCAAAACGACCATCGTGTACCTGGCTGCGCGACTGCACGAAGCATCGGCCGGATCCGTGCAGTTTGCAGGGGCGGATGTGCGTGACCTCACCCACGCGTCGATCGTGGACGAGGTAGGCGTGGTGAGTCAGGAGACGTACCTGTTCCACGCGACCATTGCGCAGAACCTGCGGTACGCCAAGCCAGATGCCACCGACGCTGAGTTGGAAGAAGCGTGCCGTGCCGCGAACATTCACGAGCAGATCGAGTCTTTCGAGGACGGGTACGACACGGTGGTGGGGGAGCGCGGGTACCGGCTGTCCGGCGGAGAGAAGCAGCGGATCGCGATTGCCCGCGTGCTCTTGAAGGACCCGCCAGTGTTGTTGCTCGACGAAGCTACCAGTGCGCTCGACACGGTCTCCGAGCGCGTGGTGCAGACGGCACTGGACCGCGCGGCTCGCGGCCGCACCACGTTGGTGGTCGCGCATCGGCTCTCCACCATTCGCGATGCGGATGTCATTCACGTCGTCGAGGGCGGGCGCATCGTGGAGTCCGGAACGCATCCGGATCTCGTGGCGGCGGATGGCTTGTATGCGCGCCTGGCACGCGACCAAGCGACGGAGCACTAACCCGCCGCCTCCACACCCCCGCCGCCTCCACACCCCCGCCGCCTCCACGCCAAGTGGCTCCATTTCGCTGTTTTGAGGCCTCAAAACAGCGAAATGGAGCCACTTGGCAGTTCGCGGAGGGGCAGTTCGCGGAGGGACGCAAAAAGCGGGACCGGACCGCTTGGGTCCGATCCCGCTCCTTGGTTTAAGAAGTCGAATAGTGTCGACTAGTTTCCGCAGCCGCAGCTTCCGCCGCAGCAACCGCCGCCTTCGCCGCCGCCGTTGCTCTCAGCAACTACGTCCTGGTCGATCAGGTCAATGTTCTGCTTTTCAGCCATTGGCGCCTCCTTCACATCTGTGACCGCCCCACATCGGGGCTTCCTTCTACTGTAGACCCGATCTGGGGTCTGTGGGTGCTTCGTTTTCATCAATCTTTCGCACCACACGTGCTGGGTTCCCGACCGCGACCGAGTACGCGGGAATGTCCTTCACGACCACCGCTCCGGCACCAATCACTGCATGGTCGCCGATGGTGACGCCCGGGCACACGATCGCTCCGCCACCAATCCAGACGTTGTCACCAATGGTGATCGGTTCTGCCGCCTCCCACTTTGCGCGGCGCAAGTCCGGATCGATGGGGTGAGTGGGTGTCAAGAGTTGGACGTTGGGCCCGATCAGTACGTCGTCCCCAATATGGATGCTGACCGGGTCAAGCGCCACCAGGTTGTAGTTGATCCAGGTTCTGTCCCCAATGTGAATGTTGGAGCCATAGTCCACATGCAACGGCGGCCTGATCCAGACATCGTCGCCCATGCTGCCGAGCAGTTCACGAAGAGTCTCGGTGGCGCCGTCAGGATCAGTGCGTGCCTGTGCGGCATGCCGCTCACATAGTTCCTGACCACGCGCCACGCCTGCCGCGATCTCGTCGTCGCCTCGGTAGAGGTCGCCGGCGATCATGCGCTCGTGCATGCTGCGGGTGTCAGGTGGGTCGAGGTCCGCGTACGGATCGATGTCAACGGGATCAGGCATGGATGCTTACCAGATGGATACGCGTTCAGCGGGGTCCAGGTACAGCTCGTCGCCTTCCTTGATGCCGAATGCCTCGTACCAGGCATCGACGTTGCGCACGATGCCGTTGACGCGGAACTCGCTGGGGGAGTGCGGGTCCATCGACATGCGAGTCTTAAGAGCCTCGTTGCGGATCTTCATCTGCTCGGTGAGTGCGTAGCCGATGAAGAAGCGCTGGGTGGCAGTGAACCCGTCCACGGAAGGCGCTTCTTCAATGGGGTGGCCAAGAGCAATCTCGTAGGCCTTGAGCGCAATCTCGACTCCGGCGAGGTCGCCGATGTTCTCTCCGATGGTGAGCGCACCGTTGACGTACACGGGCTCGTCACCAAACTGTGCAGGCGAGTAGCTGTTGTACTGGTCGATGAGGCGAGAGGTGCGCTCCGAGAAGGCCTCGCGGTCCTCGTCAGTCCACCAGTTCTCCAAGGCGCCCGAGCCGTTGTACTTGGAGCCTTGGTCATCGAATCCGTGACCGATCTCGTGGCCGATCACAGAGCCGATGCCACCGTAGTTGATCGCGTCATCGGACTCGGGGTGGAAGAACGGGGGCTGCAAAATGGCTGCTGGGAAGACAATCTCGTTGGCCGTAGGCAGGTAGTAGGCGTTGACTGTCTGGGGCGTCATCAGCCATTCGGTGTGGTCCACGGGCTTGCCGATCTTGGACCATTCCCAGTCCTCATCGAACACACTGGAGGCGCGCACGTTGCCCACCAAGTCATCGGCCGCTGCTTCCAGCCCGGTGTAGTCGCGCCACTTCTCCGGGTAGCCGATCTTGGGCGTAAAGTTCGCGAGCTTGTCGAGTGCGCGCTGCTGAGTGGCCGGTGTCATCCATGGCAGGCCGTTGATGGACTGACGGTAGGCCTCGATCAGATTCGCCACGAGGCGATCCATGTCTGCCTTGTGAGTGGGCGGGAAGTGCTTCTTGACGTACTCCTGGCCGACGAGTTCGCCAGCGACGGCCTCAACAAAGCCCACGCCGCGCTTCCAGCGATCACGCTGCTGGGTGGCGCCTGACAGCACAGTGCCGTAGAAGGAGAAGTTGGCCTTGGAGATTTCCTCGGTGAGGTACGGGGCACGGGCCGAGACGATGCGCCACGCGTAGTAACGCTTCCACTGCTCCAGGTCCGTGTTCTTCCACAGAGCGCCAAGCGCCCCGAAGTAGCTGGGCTCTCCGACAATCAGCAGGTCGTGTGCCGCCTCGGGAAGGTGAATGGCGTCCGCCCACGCCTTCCAGGCAAAGCCAGCGGCGTCATCGGCCAGACGGTCAAGCGTCGTCGGGTTGTGGGTCAGCTCCGCTTCGCGGGACTTCACGACGTCCCAGTGGTGCTCAGCGATCGCGGTCTCGAGCGCAAGAATCTCCGAGCCGGTAAAGGACTGTCCCGTCAGCGCCGCCATGCGGTCGATGTGCGCCGCATACTGCTCACGGACGGGCGCGTAGTCGTCTTCGCGGTAGTACGCCTCGTCGGGAAGGCCGATGCCGGACTGGCTGAGATAGACCACGTTGCTGTCGGGTGCGTTTTTGTCTGCAAACACGTAGTAGCCGACGAGGCCGCCGACGCCTTGGCGCTGCAGACGACCAGTCGCGGCGGCCAGAGCCTCGTGGTCTGCTGCGGCGTCGAGTTCCGCAAAATCGGCGTCCAGAGGTGTGGCACCCAGCGCATTGACGCGGTCGACGTCCATGAAGCTCGCGTACAGTGCGCCGAGCAGAGTGTCGGGTGCGGCTGCTTCGATGATGACGCGGGTGTGCTTTTCTGCTTCGTCGCGAAGCGTGTAGAAGCTGCCGTCCGCCGAACGGTCATCGGGGATGACGTGTGTGTCTTCCCAAGGGCCGCTGACGTAGCGGAAGAAGTCGTCGCCGGGACGAACAGTAGGAGAGAGCTTGGACTTGTCGATGCCTGAGTGCAGTGCCATGTCCTCACCCTACGACCCGGGTGTGGGTGGCTAGGGGCGTTTTCGCTCACGGCGAGGATGGGCGGCTCACGGCCAGGCGGTGTGGGAAGCGAGTACGTGTCGCGCGTGCGCACTGTGTGCTGGCAAGATGGCCTTATGCGCATCCACATCGCCGCGGACCACGCCGGATTCGAGCTCAAGGAACACCTGAAGGCCCACTTTTCGGAGGCTGGGCACTCCGTCATTGATCATGGCGCTCACGAGTATGACGCTCTCGATGACTACCCGTCGTTCTGCATCGCTGCCGCCGAGGGTGTGCGGGACGATGCTGGTTCGCTGGGCATTGTGATTGGCGGCTCGGGCAACGGAGAGCAGTTGGCTGCTAACCGAGTGACGGGTGTTCGAGCGGCGCTGATCTGGTCTGTTGAAGTGGCCCAACTGGCTCGCCAACACAATGATGCCCACGTGGGTTCGCTTGGCGCGCGGATGCACTCACTCGACGAGGCGACGGCTATTGCCGATGCCTTCATCAACGAGGCGTTCAGTGGGGACGCCCGTCACCAGCGCCGTATTGACGAGATGTCGGCATACGAGGCCAACCGCTAACCTCGCTCGAAGCCACCCCACGCGAACTGGCGGATCCTCCCACACCGAGTGGCGGCATCACACCCCACACCAAGTGGCTCCATTTCGCTGTTTTGAGGCCTCAAAACAGCGAAATGGAGCCACTTGGCGGAGAAGGGGTGGGGTTTAGAAGTCCCAGTTAGTGAGCGGCGCAACCGGCGACAGCATGGCCACCGCAAGTTCACGCGCCTGGCCCGGAGTGTGCTCCGCCACCTGACCGGCTGCCGACAAGGACTCGACCGACGTTCCGCCCAAGTAAATGGTGGACAGATGACGAGCGTTCATCGACAGGTCCGCCTGCGAGGACGCGTCATCGCTGACCTTGCTCACTTCAGCATCGGCTCCGCTCACCACGATGCGCCACACGCCTTGGTTAGCGGGAACGTGCTTATCGGTGATCGAGAAGGTGACATCACAGTCGTGGTAGTACTCGCGTGACTCCAGTGCAGTCTTCACATCGAGGATGCGGACCCACAGGTTGTCGACGATCTTGGAGCGCGCACCGCGTGCGTCCTTGAGTTGGTGCAGCAGGGGATCGTCGGTCGCGAGGTTCTCTGTGTGGGTCGTGCCCACGAGGTCGAAGTCGAGCAGTGTCTGCCACAGCTTCTGCGATGCCGCCGCAGAGAGGGCGCCGTGTTCACGGACCTGGCATACGCCGTCGTGGATGCCGAGTTCAGAGTCAGGCTTGCGTCGGAAGAATGCGTACGCCACTGGCTCTCCGCGGTCCTCAACGATGGCAATACGCCACTTCTCGTAGCCGTGACGATTTCCCACGGGGTCGGTGAAGCGCGCATTGCGTCCCGAGCCTTCGGGGTTGATGATCGTGGCCGGACGGGTGAGCTTGGCCTGGAGGTCCGCGACAAGTTGATCGTGCTTGTCGAAGTCGGCGCGTTCGAGGCGGATGGACAGGTCATCGACACCGTCGACGGACCACATCGCGGAGCCGCGGGGGATAGATGCCTTGACGGTCTGCGATGCCATGCCATACCCGAACCGGGAGTAGATCTCCGCTTCCATGGCGTACAGCGCGCTGACGGCTTCGCCGCGCTCGATGCAACGGTCAAAGTGGTCGCGCATCATGGCCGTCATGAGTCCGCGGCGGCGGTGTGCGGGGTGAACCCCGAGCCACGAGAGGCCTGCGGTCTTGACTCGGCGTCCACCGTTGGTGATCATCTCGGTGCCGAACGATGCGTGCACGGCGGCCAATTCGCCAACCTCGCCTCGCACCTCGTCCGAGACCTGGAGCGCACGTGCGCGCTCGGTGGGGAGTGCGTCCACGTAATCTTGCCGGTCTTCTTTGAGCCATTCACCTACGAACGCCCATTGCACTACCTGAAAAAAGTCGTCGAGACGGTCCTCGGGAACGGAGATGGACTGGTAACCCTGTGCCTTCTTCATGCGTCCAGTCTTTCAGGTATTGGATGGGTCAAGAAATCGTGCGGCTTTTCTGTGGTCGGTGCGTTTAGAAGAAGAGGTTTCCGGCGGGCATCGTGTCGCCAGCAAACGCGCGTGAGAGTTCTCGCATGGCGCCGGGCCGATGCTCGGTGACCAACGCTGCTGCGTGGAGTTGGGCGAGCGTGGTTCCGCCGAGGTAGACGGCACCCAACTCTTGAGCGTTGAGGGAGATGTCGGGAGCCGCATCAGTGCGTTCCACTGTGGCGCGCCCGTCGGTGATCGTGATGCGCCACGTGCCGTCGTTGTCGGGGATCTGCGTGTCAGCGATCGCCAGGGTTGCGGTCGTGTCGGATGAGTACGTGCGCGCTTGCAGTGCGCCGGGAACGTTCAGGACACGGAGCCAGATCTTGTCCTTGATGGCAAGTTTGGCGCCCCGGACATCTTTGAGTCGCAGAATGAGAGGGTCGTCACCAGCGAAACCTCCGACGGCCGTCGACGTCATCAGGTCAAAGTCGCACATGACAGTCATGAGGCGCTGGGTGGCGGCGGCCGTGAGTGATCCCCACATTCTCACGCGGGTTTTGCCATCGGCCCCGGCGGAGCCCCATTCTTGCTTGCGTTGGAACAGTGCCCATGCGACGGGGCGTTCGCCGTCTCGAATGATCGCAATGCGTTGTTCTTCCGCGCCATCACGGTCTGATTCCAAGTCGATGAAGAGGTCGTGCAGCGTGTTGTCGGTGATCCGGGTGAAGCTTCCGGCGCGTGTCATCTGTGACTGGATGTCGCTGACAATTGCGCCATGGCGTTCCATTGACGCGGTTTCGAGCTCGACGTGCAGTTGCTCGGCCTCGGGGAAGTCTCGTAGCCCCACGCCGCGGCCGAGTTCCATTTGGACGTCGTGTGTCGCGAGACCGTAGCCGAATCGTTGGTAGATCTCTGTCTCCGCAGCGATGAGGGCGGAGAGGTGTTCGCCTCGCGCGATTGAGCGTTCAAAGTGGTCATTGATCATGTCGCGCAGCAATCCGCGACGCCGGTGGCCAGGATGGACACCTACCCACGTGAGCCCGGCGGTCGGCACTTCCGCGCCCCCAGGGACTCGCATGTGGAACTCAAAGCTTGCGTGGACGGCGGCGAGCGTACCTACGGTGCCGCGTGAAGCATCGGCCACCTCGAGTGCTCGTGCCCGACGCCAGGGCACGACTTTATCCATGAAGCCTTGGTCCTTCTCCGGCACGGTGAAAGCAAAGGCAAACGCGTCAACGTGGAGCATCTCTTTCGAGCGCGTCTGGTCAACAGAGGTGCGGCGGTAGCCGTCGGGGGTACTCATGGATCAATATTGCCACGCGGCGGTGACAAGCGGCGGGGGCTGACGCGCTACTGGGACTCAGGGTGCTCAATCTGCTCGCGGAGCCGTGCGTATTCAATCTTGATGCAGTGGTTTTGCACCACCATGAGGCCGCCGGAGCGTGCTGTGGAGGCGGCTTCGTCGTTGACGACGCCAAGTTGCATCCACAGCATGCGCGCGCCAACTTCAACGGCTTCGTCTGCAACCTCAGGCACGTGTTCACTGCGACGAAAGACGTCGACAATATCCGGCGTCACCGGCAGGTCTGCGAGGGAGGAGTAGAAGCCGTGCCCGCGGATTTCTTCGCCCACTGCCATGGGGTTGACCAAGAACACTTGGTAGGGCGTGTTGTCCATGAGCCATACGGCGATGGCGTAGGAGGTGCGCTGGTCGTTGGGAGAAGCGCCGACGACCGCAACCGTCTGGGCCTGGGCAAGGGCCGATGCCAGGGTGGAGTCGTCTGGAATGTGCTGGGGCGTGGGCGCTGGGCATGCCTCGCCGGAGTCACCTGTGGCCGCGATGGGTGTGAAGTCCGCCATGATGTTGACGCTACTCCAAAAAATGGTGCAGAAGCGACTTTTTGGCTAAGGGAATAGCGTCCGTAATCGAGCCGTTACACCTGGTGTATCTCGTACGCATTTCTTGGAAGGAGCGAAGTTGATGACTGCTGAAACAACCCCTGCCCTTGGTATTGACGAAGCGCACTTGAAGGAAATTAACGCAGGACTCGCCCGCACTACTGCGGACACCTTTGCGTTGTACGTGAAAACTCACGGATATCACTGGAATGTCACTGGGCCGCATTTCCGGTCACTTCACCTGATGCTGGAGGAGCAGTACAACGCGCTGTTCCTTGCGGTGGACGAACTCGCGGAGCGTATGCGTTCGTTGGGTGAGATGGCCCCGGGCTCAATGGCGGAGATGCTTGAACTGACCAACCTCAAGGATCACGAGCCGACGGATGACGCCATGACCATGGTGAAGAATCTGCAGCGCGATCACGAGAAGGTTGCTTCCTTGATTCGCCCGCTGTCTGAGGCTGCCGATGAGGCAGGAGATGGCGCCACTGCTGACCTCTATAACGCGCGTCTTGCATTCCACGAGGAAACGGCGTGGATGCTGAGGTCATTCGCCTCGTAGTGCGCGTCGAGAGTGGCGTGTCACCACGCGGCTCGCGCACCACATACATGACAAAAGGCCCCCGCCATGAGGCGGGGGCCTTTTGCGGTGAGAGCGGCTGAGGGGCGCTCTCACCTTCGAGCTTTGGGGAAGCTCTGTTTGTCACTGTAGCCGGTCGTTACAGGTTTTGGGAGTGTTCGAACCAAGGTTGTCCGAGAAATGCGGCAATTCGCACTTGTACCAGTGAGGATACCAACGGTAGGGACGTTGATATGCGCGTCGAAATGCGGCAAATTTACACTCGTTGGTGAATGTAAATCGGGCTCAATGGCAACACGCATCGGCGTCCAGTCTTGCCGCACATCCCGCCACCGAACTGACGTGCGTATGGGGTGACAGAAGGCTCTGCGCTAGATGTAGTACATCGCCGGTTCGCGCTGCTCGAAACTCTGCGGCGGCGCATCGGGATCTGGGTGCCGATGCGAGTCGCCCGAGTCGACAGCGGACGCAGCGGTACTGGCCTCGCGGTCCGAGGGGTGGTTGCGGATCTTGGCAGGAATCCCCACTGCCGTAGCTCCATCGGGAACGTCCTTGACGACTACCGCATTAGAGCCGATGCGGGCATCGCAACCGATGTGCACGGGTCCCAAGACTTTGGCGCCGGCGCCCACAACAACGCGATCGCCGATGCTGGGGTGGCGCTTGCCAGGGCTCATCGTGGTTCCACCGAGGGTGACTCCGTGGAACAAGAGGACGTCGTTGCCGACCACGGCAGTCTCGCCGATCACGACGCCCATTCCGTGATCAATGAAGACCCGACGCCCAAGCGTCGCACCGGGATGAATCTCAATCCCGGTGCGACGGCGTGCATATTGCGACCACAATCGGCCATAGGTCTTGAGCCCGTGGTTCCACAGCCAGTGTGCGACACGGTGATGCCACACGGCATGGACGCCTTGGTAGGACAACGCAATGACCAGCGTGGAACGCGCTGCGGGGTCGCGGCGGTGCGCTGTGCGAATGTCCTCCAGGACCAAGCCCCAGAATCCGATGCGGTCAGTCATATGTGGGTGAAGCTCCTTAGTCCATCAGGTCGGCGTACAGCACCGATGACAGGTAACGCTCGCCGAAGGACGGAATGATCGTCACGATGGTCTTGCCAGCGTTTTCAGGGCGCTTGGCAATCTCGATAGCAGCGTGCAGGGCGGCACCGGAGGAGATTCCGACAAGCAGACCTTCCTTGCGGGCAGCAGCGCGAGCCGTGGCGATTGCAGTCTCGGAGTCGACGTCGAAGACCTCGTCGTAGATCTCAGTGTTGAGAACCTCAGGCACAAAGTTGGCGCCGATTCCCTGGATCTTGTGCGGGCCTGCCTCACCGCCGTTGAGGATCGCCGATTCCTTGGGCTCGACCGCAACGATCTGAACGCCGGGCTTCTTTTCCTTGAGGACTTCGCCCACGCCGGTGATGGTTCCACCGGTGCCGATGCCGGCCACGACGATGTCAACTTCGCCGTCAGTGTCGTTCCAGATCTCTTCCGCGGTGGTGCGGCGGTGAATCTCGGGGTTCGCTTCGTTGGCGAACTGGCGAGCCAGCACCGATCCGGGACGCTCTTCTGCAATCTTGTTGGCAGCCTCGACTGCGCCCTTCATGCCCTCTGGTCCGGGGGTCAGCACCAGTTCGGCACCGAAGGCGCGCAGCAGGGCGCGGCGCTCCTTCGACATCGTTTCCGGCATAGCGAGCACGACGTTGTAGCCACGTGCTGCACCAACCATGGCGAGGGCGATGCCGGTGTTGCCGGACGTTGCCTCGACGATGGTTCCGCCAGCCTTGAGGGCGCCGTCCTTCTCTGCTGCGTCGACGATCGCGACACCGAGGCGGTCCTTCACAGAGTTAGCGGGGTTGTAGAACTCGAGCTTGCCCAGCACCGTGGCGCCGGCGCCTTCAGCGAGCGCGTTGATCTTGACCAGGGGAGTGTTGCCGATGAGGGCCGTGGCGTCCTCATAGATCTTTGCCATGGGGTTCTCTTCCTTGTGATTCGATGAATGCGCCCGTGCACGAGCGCGGCTAGCGGGGGTAACGCAGGGGGAATCTCTTTGATTCCTGGGGCGAGCGCTGGCGGCGCGTCACCTCCGTGGCCTGGGGCCGCGGGGCAGTGCCAGCGCTCTACAGACAGCAGTCCGCGTCGCACATGGCACAGCACATGCAAGCGGAGGTCATACACATCGAGGAGGCAGGAGCGAACGCCGCGTCAAAGCGCGTTGCGTGGCTCATGGGGCCGTCCTTCCGAGTGCGGTTATGGCCAGGCTAGCGCCGATGCCCCAGGGGAGCAAGATCAGGGGACGTGACAACGTCCCTGCCGCTAGCATCGTCCCTGGAAAAGGAGAAGCCATGCCCCACCTGACGCTGACGAGCGAGTTCACTTTGCCACTTGATGCCGCCATCGAGGACATTTGGGCGTTCATCGACGATCGTGAGGCGCAAGTGCGGCTCCATCCCCAGATCGAACGCATCGACGTCGTCGAAGGTGCATGGGGTCAAGTCAACTCAGAGTTTGTGACAACAGGCCACGCGAAGGACGGCTCCGACTTCATGGTGCAGCAGCGTCTTGTCGAGGTGAAGCGTCCCGAGTCCTATGTCACGGAGCTCCGTGCGCCGGATGTCACCACCACCTCGACCATGTCCTTTGGTGTCAGCAACGGACGGGCGCAAGAACTTCGTCAACGGATCGTGCTCCGTACGCGCAACCTTTCCCTTGGCGAATATGCAGCGGTCAAACTGAAATCGAGGTCGCTCAAGAGCGACGCAGGCGACGACTTCTTGGTGGCGTATTCCGTGCTTCAGCGATACCTCATTGAGGAGTGCGGATACGGGCACTTTGACGCCGACGAGCCCGAGGTAACTGACCCCACGAGCGCCTGACTCGTACCGGGACTATCCTTGAAAGCAGGGAAGTTGCCGAGTGAACTGAGGAAACAGCGATGAAACCCCGGACTGTTGAAGTGACGCGAGACATCGAGGCGCCACCCGAGCGCGTCTTCGAGGTGCTCACCGATCTCGATCACGCCACAGAAGTCATGTCAGGGATTCTCAAGGTTGAACGCCTCGAGGGCGACGGGTACGAAGTCGGCACCATCTGGCGTGAGACCCGCAAGATGTTTGGACGCGAAGCCTCCGAAGTCATGGAAGTGACAGGCATCCAAGCCCCCGTGCGGACCACCGTCGGGTCCTTGTCCCACGGTACGTATTACACGACCGAGTTCCATTGCGAACCGATCGACTCTGGTACCCGGCTCACTTGCTCGTTTACCGGGGAGCCGCGTGACCCCTCCTTTGTTCAGAAACTCGGATGGGTGGTGTTTGGCGCAAGTGGCATGAAGGCCACCAAGAAGGTCGTCGCTGACGACCTCGCCGACATCGCATCCGCGGCAGAAGGAAGCACTGAAGGCGCGTAGACGACAACGACACAAGGGAGCAAACAATGGAGTGGCTCAACTTTGATGCAGTTCCGTGGCTGGGCGTCGTACTCGGGTTCGTCGCCACTTTCGTGATCGGATCGCTGTGGTACTCGCCACCGCTGTTCTTTCGCCAATGGCAACGCGCCGTCGGATTCACCGATGAAGATATGAAGGGCGCCAACATGCCATTGGCCTTCGGGCAAATGGTCGTGGGAAACCTCCTGGGCGTCATAGCGCTCGCGGTGCTGCTCGTAGCACTGGGTGTGGATTCCTGGTGGGCCGCGGCACTCACGGGCGCAGTTCTTGGCGTGGCTTTCCGATGGGGAGCGCACCTGATCCATGACGGCTTCGCGATGCGCGGGCAAGCAGCGACCTGGATTGACGGCGTCCACGACACTGTCTCGCTTGCCGCGGCTGGCGCAATCATTGGGATGTTCCTCGGGTAAGCCGGTCCGGAACATGCCTCGCTTAGCCCGCCTTGCCCGGCGCGCCACGTTACGCAGCGCGCCACGTTGCCCGGCGCGCCACGTTGCCCAGCGCGCAGTGCACAGTGCGGTTCCGTTAACGCCGGCAACACAAAAGCCCTCGCCATGTGGCGAGGGCTTTGCAAATGGAGCGGGTGACGGGAATCGAACCCGCGTAATCAGTTTGGAAGACTGAGGCTCTACCATTGAGCTACACCCGCAATGCTGGCTGGTGAACCGTTATCCACCGTGTCAGCGCTCCTAGAGTAGCCGAGCCGCGCCGACAATAAAAACTCGCACGCCGCAACGGCTCAATCGGGGCCTGCTAGATCAGCGCGAAGGCCAGGAACACGACTGCAAGAAGTGGAAGAGTCGCCTGCTTGATAGCCGCGCTACGGTACGCAGGACCACTCGTGATGAGAACGATGGCCGCAGCCACCATTGAGCCTGCACCGGCGAAGATCAGGGCTGCTCCCACCGCCTCGGAGCCCGACGCCGCGAAGCCGATGCCCACTCCGGTAATGACCGCCAGGAACAGATTGTAAAAGCCCTGGTTGTAGGCCATATCCCGAGTAGCCCGAGCATCGGCTTCGCTTGCAATCCCAAAGACTCTTCGTGTGGCCGGGCGCATCCACGCAAACGACTCCATCCAAAAAATGTAGACGTGAAGCAGAGCGGCCGCTCCTGCCAAAACAAGTGCAACACCGAGCATGGTGGCCTCCTGAGCCGTGGAACTTCGTGGAGAAAAGCCGTGTAATCGGAGTGTACGGAAAGGCCGATGTTGTGGTGGTGTCGTTGAGACCGGCACAGATGTACTAGAGTTACGACGCCTGGAAACGGGCAACGGGGTGTAGCGCAGCTTGGTAGCGCATCTGGTTTGGGACCAGAGGGTCGCAGGTTCAAATCCTGTCACCCCGACGCATGGTGATGTGTAGCAACATCGTTGGCACGAGGCTCTCCCGTTCGGGAGGGCCTCTTGTTGTTTCGCGGGCTGCCATTGCCCGTAGCGCCCAGCAGATGGCTCCACTTAACCGTATTGAGTCCTCAAGGCTGGCAAATGGAGCCACTTCGCATCGGTCGGGGAGGGGTGGTGCCGAGTTGGGTGGCGGCGTTGTGTGCTCGTGCGCAGAGGTGTTCCTGGTGTGCGCAGAGGTGTTCCTGGGAGGATGGGTTCATGCCTGAGCACAGTGAGAGCCAAGGACGCATCCGCCTACCGAGGCCCGGTGCGCGAGTGGTGGTGCGCTATCTGATCTCGACTGGGGAAGCCACCGATGCGCTCGGTGAACTGCTCAGCGCCGACGACGAGCTCGTGGTGGTTGACGGGGTGCGCGGGGTGGAGCGTATTCCGGTGTCCAGCATCGTTGCTGCAAAGCCGGTGCCGCCTCGCCGAACGCGTTGAGTGATGTGCCCTGGCGGTCACTGGGCGCTCAATCCGGCGAAGAAGTGACACTCAAGCACCGCTAGGAGGCAGTGGCCCGTTGGCAAGAGCGTTGCCAGACGCTAGTCCGGTGGCGTTCGCAAGTGCGGTGAGACCAGCTCTTCGACGAGTTGTTCCTGGGGAGCTGCCAGCCCTACTTTGGCGAATCCGCCCGTGCTGGTGAGCACCGCGGCACCGTGGACGCCTGCCCAGATCGCGCGCGCAATGCCTGCGGCGTCGTCGTGAGGGTTCAGGTGTCCGCTGCGCTGTGCGGCGGTGATGGCATCGGCGAAAGTGGTGAAGGAAGGTGGGCCAACCGCGTTGGGGCGGTCCTGCCTGTCACGGAACATCACCGAGAAGTAGGTGGCGTGGGTCGCTGCGAAGGAGAGGTACGCCCGGACGATGCCGCGCACGGCGTCGCCGGGATCGGACGCCTTGCGTACGGCGTCCCCGAGCGCCGCACCAAAGAGTTCGTACCCGGCATCGGCTATTGCGTCGATCAGGTGGTTGCGGTCAGTGAAGTGTCGGTAGGGGGCGGCGGGGGACACTCCCACTCGCCGCGCCAGGGCGTTGAGTGAGAACTGTTCTGGCCCCGTTTCTGCGAGGAGATCGTGCCCCTCCTGGAGGAGTGCCTCGCGCAGCGCGCCGTGGTGATAGGCCGTTTTCTCACTCATGTTGACGACATTAACATCCTCGTCTAAGTTAATGGCATTAACACTGGCTAAGCCGCGGCCCCGGGAGGGTACCTATGTCGACTTCGAGTCCTACGCGCGTCCAATCGCGCAGCGTGTCAACGTCCTCAAAGATCGGGTGGGGAGTTGTGGCGCTCCTCGCCCTTGCCATCGCTGCAGTGAGCGCTGGCATTTACGCCAGTCAGCCGCTCGATGACCTCGCCGAAGGCTCGGAGGTAGCGCGCACCTACGCGGAAGGATCAACGTTTCTCAGGTCAGCGCTCTACGTCCACATTGTGAGCGCCTGTGCCGCACTCGTCCTCGGTCCAGCCCAGTTCTCTCAGCGGCTCCGACGCCGTTTCACTGCCACCCACCGCGTGATGGGACGCATCTACGCAGTGTCCGTGGTTGTTGGGGCGCTGTCCGGACTCGTCATAGCGCCATCGAACTCAGCCGGCGCCATCGGCACTGCGGGCTTCGGGCTCCTTGGGGCGCTGTGGCTCGGGACAGTCATCCTGGCGGTGCGCGCCGCGCGAAGGCGAGATCTCGCTCGCCACCAGGCGTGGATGATCCGGAACTATTCGCTCACCTTCGCTGCAGTCACACTTCGGCTCTGGCTCATCGTCCTGATCGTCATCTACATGGCTCTGGGCGCCGAGAACGACGATGAGGCGTTCGCCTCTGCATACCTGTGGGTGCCGTTTCTGTGTTGGGTGCCGAACATCGTGTTCGCTGAGTGGTGGGTAAGGCAGCGGGGACTACCTGCGGTGGCACGTCCTCGCTGACGCGACGCCGCAGGTAGTCCGTATGCAGTGTGGCTATCCTGCCGAACGTCCGCCGTCGACCAGCATGACTTGACCGGTGACATGAGTCGCGTGATCGCTCGCAAGAAATAGAGCAACATCTGCTGCCTCGTCGGATGTGCCGACACGGCCCTGTGGCACCTGCTGGGCCAGCGTCTCGATGAGGTCCTCATCGAGGCCATCGAGCCACGGGGTACGAATGATTCCCGGAGCCACTGCATTGACGCGGATGCCCTTGCGAGCGTATTCGAGGGCGGCGGTCTTGGTCATCATCACCACAGCTCCCTTCGACGTAATGTATGCCGACGCGGTGGGTGTGGCGAAGAGCCCTCCAATCGACGCCGTGTTGACAATGGAGCCACCCTCATCGAGCATGAGCCGCAGCCCCATCCGTTGAACCATGAACGCGCCGCGTGCGTTGACCGACATGACCTTGTCGAACGAATCCATGGGGTACTCGTGGCTGAGCGCCATGACGCCGTTAACTCCGGCGTTGTTGAAGAGTGTGTCGATGTGACCGTAGCGATCGCGAAGCCACGTTTCGAAGGCGTTGATTGCCTCCTCATCTGCGACATCGAGTTTGTACCCGACGGCGGTGCCGCCGATCTCCTTCGCTAATTCATCCTGGCGCCCGGACACGTCTGCGATGACGACAGTGGCGCCCTCTGCCGCAACTTTCTTGGCGATAGACTCGCCGAGTCCCGAGGCTCCGCCGGTGACAACGGCGATCTTTCCCTCAAATGTGCCTGGCATGACATTTCCTCCTTCATTGGTGGAACAGTTGTTACTTCATTCAAATTGGTCCGAGCGCCCTGAATGCAGGACTATGGTCCTCAGTTGAACGCCTCTACGCGCTCGCGGGAAAGGAGAGTCATGGCCGTCGGTTCTGCGACCCCGCGACTTGACCTCTCGTGGCGCCCTCGCGCTCATCCCGCGGCACTGCCCCGACCAGAGGTCGATGCGGTGTTGGAAGCCCGACACCCCCTGACCGTGGTGTGTGCGCCGTTCGGATACGCCAAAGCCGATGCGGTCGAGGGATGGCTAACGGCGGAGCCCGAGCGGCGCGATCGAAGTGCGTGGCTGTCGTTGCGCGGGGTGAATGCCGAGGCTCTTCAGCAAACCCTCACAGCGCTGGCAGCAGACGACCGGCTCAGTCAACTCGACACACTTGTGGTGTCGCACCTGCCGCATCCCTCTCCCGAAGGTGCGGACCAGGCGTTCGCTGGAATCCGCGAGCTCATGGATCGCACAAAGTGCGCCATCATCGTGATCTCCACAGACTCACGTTCACTCCCAGACCATGCGGTTGCAGCTGCCGGGGGAGTGGTGATCAATGAGGATCAGCTGAGTGTCGGGCGCGATCAGATTGTGCATGCTTTGGCGGCGACGCGCGGTCGCACTGGCGCAGATGCTGTCGATGCCCTCGAGATCCAGAGAACCGCGGTCGGGTGGCCGGCGGCCGTCGCCTTGTTGTCAGCACGCACGCATTCACGTGATGTGTTGCTGTCAGAGGTCCTTGACGGATATGTGGACACCGAACTGTTGTCGCGCCTTGATGCAGAGAGTCTCGCGCTGCTGGAGGCCACAGCCGCAGCGACGTGGTGTGATCGGTCCACGCTGCGGCGCTTGACGCGGGCCTCCGATGAACAGTTTGACGCCCTCGTCGACGTTGTGACGCGTGCGTCACTTGCGGCAGTCCGTGGACACGGGGCGAGTCAACGCCTGCGGGTGATTCCGGCGGTTCGTGGGACGCTCGTGCGCCGCAGGCAGGCGGTCGACCCGGCATCCTTGCGCGCGGAGCATCGAGCGATGCTGGAAATGACCGACGGTGCACTCCATCCGGATGTAGCGCTCTATCACGCCATCGAGGGCGAAGAGTGGGAAGCCGCCACCGTCATATTCGAACGAAACTGGTCTGAACTCTTTATCGATCACGCTGGACTGGTGGCGTGGGCGTTGGGTGCGCTTCCCGCGCGACTTCGAGAGTCACGTCTGGGGTTGATGTCGGGACTTGAGATTGCGCTGGACATGCGCACGTTGGCGCTGTCGTCCGACAGTTGGCCTGCACTCAATCCAGAAGAGAATTTCTCTCGGATCCATGGGCAGGAGGAGCGAGAACAATCTCGTCCGGTTCAGCCTGCCCAAGACATGGCGCTGTACGGTCTGTGGCGCATGCTCCGTGCACGGCGCATAGGCAACTTTGACGAGGCGCGCGACAGCGTCGCTATGGCTCACGCCAAGGTGCAGGCAGTGTCTGGTGAGCGCACCATCGCGGCGTCGTTTGCCCCCATCGTGTTTCTCCAGTGGGGGATCACGTCTCTGTTCGCATTCGACCTGCCCCGCGCTCGCGAGCACTTCGAAACGAGTTACACCCTTGGACCCGCGAGTCGTGTCGATTTTGTGCCACGGAACGCAGCTGGCTGCCTCGCACTGATGTCGGCCATCGACGGTGACGTGGCGGATGCGCAAGCGTGGCTGGAGCGTGCGAGGGCCCTGCGCCGGCCGCGCGGCCGGTGGACACGTATCGCCATGGTCGCGGAGAACTTGGCGCTCGCGTTGGTCGCTGTCTACCAGGGGCGGACGGCCGATGCTGTGGAGCACCTTGAGGACCCGATGAGCGTCGCCGAGCGCGATGAGTTTTGGGCCTTCACGTTGTACGTTCAGGCGATAGTCGCGCAGTCGCAGGGCGCGCCTATGGCGTTGCTTGATGACATCGCGCGGCAACGTCTGGCACGCGCGGACCTGATGCCGGAGTCGAGTTTCTCTTATGCGCTCGTGGGATTGGCGGAGGCTGAAGTCCGTCTTTCTCTGGGGCAACCAGATCGCGCTCAATCGGTGCTGTCGGTCCTGCCCCCCTTGCCGCGAGTTCAGGCGTTGAAGGCGCACGTCGAGTATGTGCTGGGCGATGCCAGGGCGGCACTTGATGCGGCCACGTTGGTTAAATGGGGTAGTTACGGTGGGCCGGTGGCGAGGACCCACGGCGCGGTGGTGCGACTGATGTGTTGCCTGCAACTGAAGGAACACGACGCAGCTTGGGAGTCTCTGTCGAGGGCTGATGAATTGATTCGCGCCTACGCGTTGCCGTGTGCGTGGAGCATGGTTGACGAGCAGGCTCGCGCGGCGCTGGGTGAAGACCAATGGAATCGAGTGGCGCCAGGGGCACCTGCTCCCCGGTATCCTTCACCGCTGGCGGAACGTGCCTTGAGTGCGCGCGAGGTGGCGGCTCTCAGGTCCGTGGCTGGCGGTCTGACGGTCGACGAGGCAGCGGCAGAACTGTTTGTCTCCGCCAACACCGTGCGGTCACAACTCAAGGCGGCGTATCGCAAATTGGGTGCATCCTCGCGGTCGGAAGCTATCGCGGCAGCTGCTCGCCGAGGCCTCTTGCACTAGCCTGCGGGCTCTTTGTCCTAGTTTGCCGGGAGTGTGCTCCGGCTTTCACCCGCGCTTTCACCCGTTTTTCTACCAGGCGGTATGCGGCGATCGCTTTGACTGGCGGCATGCTTGCCACCGTCCTGTCCCATGTCCCTCGTTCGATCCGCATCAGTGCGGTCGTTCGCCGCAGGGCATTCGCCATTGTCGCTGCACTGTTGGCATTCGCATTGGGCCTTGCGCCCACTGCGGCTGCGGTGCCCGCTCCTGAGAATCCCAAGGCGCTGTTGGAGGTGACCAAGGAGGTCACTACACCCGAGAGCAAGGTGGTGCATTCGGGCGGCGACATCACGTGGACCATCACAGTCAACTGCCAATCCGACACTGTCTATTGCTGGGATGCCACATTGACAGACGCGATCCCTGAGCCGTTTGAGTATGTTCCCGATAGCCTGCAGTTCACCTCTGACGGTGATTGGCCGGACCCCACCATTACGGAACCCGCCAGCGACAACGACAACACGTTGACGGTGGTCTTCAACGATGAGAACAACAGCTTTCCTGGCCAGACCGGGCTTGCGAGCGGCCACGGGATGACCTTCACCTTGAGCGCTCACTTGCCCGCGAATGCGGTGATCCCTGCTGGGGGGCAGGACATTCCGAACACGGCGCACCTCACCTCGACTGATGCGCAAGTGAAAGACGACGAAGCGACCGACACCGCGCGGATCGAGTTTGTGGCCAGCCTCGAGCCCCAGGTATCTAAGTCGTGGTCCGAGAATCGAATGGTGGCCGGAGACAATTCAACGGTCACCATTAACCTTGATGCCTGGCACAACTCGAACGTCCCTGCCGGATCATTGGTGGTGACCGATCCGGCCGACGGATCAGACTCGTTCGACCACTTCGCCTTTGAGGACTTCACCTCGCTCACCTTGCCCGCCGGCGCAGACCAGGCCGTGATCTCCCTTGATCTCGCTGGCGGGGGCTCTGTCGACTTTCCAGCTTCCGCGACACTGCCGAACGCGGCCGCTGTGACGGCAGCATTGGACGCGGTTGGTGCGGCACGTGCCGACATCATCGGCGTCACCACAGAGTTCTCGCACTCATCCGGTGACGACGTCATTCCCGCCGGTGAGCACGCGCTGCTGTCATTCGATATGACGCAACGTGAAGGACTTTCCTCGGAAACGGTGGGCAATATCGCCTCCGCCACCGTCACCTCGGACTTTGGTGACGAGACTGCTACCGCACAGGATTCGATCGTCGTTGAGCCGCGGTCGCTCTCTGCTCGTGCAACCAAGGTCTACACCGATGCCACGGGCAACACGCTGAGTAACAATCAGAACATCGTGACGGGGGAGACGTTCGGAGGCCGTGCCACTGTCACCAGCAGCGGGAACGTACGCCTGACATCCCTGACCGTGAACGACCCTGCTCTACACGACCCCACCGGTACTCCAGTGGCTGAGCACACATTCTCAGCTCAAGGCGTGGCCTTCGAGGGCTTCGGCACGGACGGAACCAACAGCATCGGCGCTGCGAACTCCGTTCCTTCCGGCGCCACCGCCGCCACGGTGACCTACACCTATGTGGGCGGTGGGACGGAGACCCTCGCGGCGACGCTCAACTCGCCAGGCGTCACCTTCCCCGCGCCTTCAGGCACAGTCGACGGTTTCTCGATCACGTACACCGGCGATCTCGCCCCCAATGCAAGCGCGCGATTGCCCTATCAGCTCACCGCAGGTGACGTGCCGGTCGACGGTGCCCGCAATAGCGCCGATGGCATGGTCACCACCGCGGACGACAGCGCCGATGCCGCGCCTGCGACGGACGTGGTGGAGATCGAGGTGCCGTATGTGGAAAGCACCACCACTAAAGCAATCGCACCGAGCCGAGTTTCCTTGGAGCCTGGTGCGACCTTTGTGTCAATCTTGACGAGTCGTCTGGATAAGACCGACGGAACGCCGCTCTCGAACGTACCCGTGGACTCGCTGGTGATCGAAGACTCTATTGACCACCAAGCTGGTACCGGTACGTCCGTCTGGGACTCCACGTTCCGTCCCACCGGCGTCGCGGCGACCACGCTTCCAGCAGGCGTGCAAGCGACCATCGAAACGTATGACGGCATCGACTGGTCGGTGTTCACTGTTGCCACTGACGCGATCGCTGAGCAGAGCTTTGGAGTTGCTGGCGGCGTCGACGGTGTTCGCGTTACGTACACCAAGACTGATGGCACACCGCTCGACGAGTCGCAGCGCTACAGGACGTTGCTGAACTGGGAAGCCAACGGTGTCAACACGCTGGATACATTCACCAACCTTGCCTTGTCCCAGGCCACGGGCATCAACCCTGCCGACCCGGCTACGCCCGTCATCGGCGATGAAGTGACCGATGTAGACACCCTCACGACCCGCACCGGTCTTCCAGGAGACGAGCCCGGGGAGAGCCCCATCGATGTTGTCGCAGCGAAGACCTGGCGCGACTCTGCTGCCACGGGTTCGCGTGCGCTGAATGTGCCGTTGTGGATCCCTGCCACCGGTGACTACCCGCAGTTTGGATTGTCCATTGGCGTCGAAAACAACTCGGACTACGGAATCCCCGTGGAGTCGCTGACGCTCCGCGAACCTGCACTCGGCGCCCAGGAAATCGAGGGTTCTACGGCCGCTGAAACCGACCCTTTTGACGCGATTCAGGTGCTGTCCCTCGAATCGGTCAACACCCCCGAGGGTGCTGACCTGGATACCTTCACCGTGACACTCACGCCGCAAGGAGCCCCTTCGGAGACGTTCGGCCCAGCCCACCCGGACACGGTCACAGCGCAGGTCAATACGTACCTCGCTGCGAACGACGACGTCACGTCGATCGAGATCAGTGTGCACAGTGAGGCCGGCGGTATTGAGAGCGGTGAACGCCTGAACGCTTTGTTCGCCACGCAAGTCCGCGAGACAACCCTGGCGGGCGTTGCCGTTGACCCTAATGACCTGGCGGCAAGCGCGCTCACAGTGGACAACGTGGTGCAGGGCGCGGGCGAGTACTCGCACTATTCGGCGGACGCCGCCGCGCAAGACTCGCTGGAGCTTCGAGCTTTGGCTACCCAAGAAGTCACTGTTCAGGCACTCAAGTCACTGTCGCCGAGCAGCGCGACAATTCTGTCTGCTGACACCGACCCCACTGTCACGATGACTCTGGGTGCAAACAAGTTCGCAGCAGATGCCACGGCTCCCGACCGTGACTCCTACAGCAACCCGGTGCGCTACGAGATCACCGACGTCACGCCTGAGTTCTGGAACCTGTTCACGCTTCAGTCGCCCACGACTATCGTTGGCGAGCCCACCGGTGCATCGACCGATGTGAAGTTCAGCATCGAATACTTGGTGGGGACCGACTGGGTCGCTCCTGACGGTGCGCCGCTGGATGGCTTCGACGTGCCCCAGGGAGCCAGTTTCCGGGCACTACCAGCGGCAGCGACGTTGCCGCCTGCAGGCCACACGTTTGCCGACGTCACCGGTGTGCGCGTGAACTTCTGGACTGACGGGTCCGCCCGACTGCCTGACATGTCCACTCACGCGACCAACCTGTCTGCGTACGGACAAAAGATCCGCTTCGACTTCGAGCTCCGCTCGTCGTTCCGTGACAGTGGTGACGCCGTGCCCGATGGCACCTCCGTGGTCAATGCTGTGACGGTTGACGCAGTGAACGCGCAGGACAACTCCGCGCAGGACACGGCAGATGCCAACTTCTCCGTCGCCATGCGCACGAGCGACGTCTCTATCTCCAAGACACCGCGGGACACGCTGACCGCCGCCGGTAGCAGTATCAACTTTGGTCTGTCACTGACAAACGACGGCACTACGGCCGTCCGGGGCCTCGTGCTCACCGACACCATCCAGTGCGTGGCGGGCGTACCCGACATGATCTACGACGCCGAAACGGCGACCATCACGTTGGGTTCAGGTGGGACAAACGCCGACGACGTGTCAACAGATCTGGCAGACGCCAGCGTGACATACGAGACGGGGTGTGTTGACGGCACCGACACCATCACGATCGCCTTGCCCGAAGCCAACACGGTATGGCCCGGCGAGACGTACGCCGTCACGCTTCCGTTGACCGTAAGTGCTGGTCACGCTCCAGGCACCTTCATCAACACGTACGACTTGGCGTACACCGATGAACTCGGTGCGCACACGGTCGATCCTGTCGAGGTCGACATCAGCGTCATGGATGCCCCCGGCTATTGGTTCACCAAGTACGTCCGTGAGGTCGTGGACACCGATGCAGGCGAACAGTTGACCGGTATCGATGGCATGTGCCGTGGCACCGAGGAGGAGTACCTCAACGGTGACCTTGACCCCTGGCAGCGCACACCATGCACCGTCAAGACGGAGCCGGGTGGCACGTCTGAGTGGCGCTTGTGGTTGACGAACGCAGGCAACCAGCCCACGAAGCAGTTGGTGGCTGTTGATGTTCTGCCGACGCCAGGCGATGTGGGTATCACCACTGCACTGTCCGGTCTAAGCCGTGGCAGTACCTTCACGCCCGAACTGGTCGCAGGCATGGAGGTCGAGTGGCTGGGCGCTGAAGGAACGCTTGAAGTCCAGTATCAGACGGCCGTGAACGAGGGCTGTGTCATGACGGGCGGGGTCGATGAACAAGACCCATTCAGCGCTCGATGTGCCGATTGGGAGTCCGACTGGGACGCGATCAAGGATGACGCGGATGCTTTGGCTCAGGTCACAGCGCTGCGTTTCGAGATCACGTACGCCGATGATGACTTGTTGCAGCCGGGAGAGGCCGTCAGGATCTACTTCCGCACTCAAAACCCGGAGGTGCTTCCCGCCAACGCACCTGCGGACGATGCACCGGCCTGGAACTCGTTTGGAGGCTGGGCCCAGACTCTTGCGCATCAAGGGGGCAATGGTGGTCAGGCTGCCTACACGTACTTCCGCACAGCGCCACTCAAAGCGGGCATCGTAATGTCACAGCCGGAGACGCCGCTGAGCATCGGCGATCGGGTCTGGATTGACGACAACCGCAACGGCGTTCAAGACGATGGTGAACTTCCCTTGCCTGGTGTCACAGTGCGGCTGCACGACCTCACCGGTGCCGTGCTCGCAGAGACGGTGACCGATGCGGAGGGCTACTACGTATTCGAGGGGCTCTACCCCGCGACGTACCGCGTCAGTTTTGAGCTCACTGACGAGCAGCAGGCCATCTACATGGCGACGCTGCCTTTGGCGGGAGGCTCCGACGTTGACTCCAACATCAGCTCGACCGCTGACGACGGCGGCGCGTATTGGACAAGTCCCGTTCACATCGATTACCCGTCGCGTGGTGCTAGCGACGACGTCATGAGTAGCGACGAATACAACGCTTTGGGCTTCCAGCAGATTGCGGATGGAAGCGCCATTAACCCGACCATCGACGCTGGATTCATGCTCATTGATCCACGCTGGATTTCCGTCACAGGGGCTTCTGAGTGTGTTTTCGATGCGCCGTGGTTCTCCTTTGAGATCACTACCAGCGCATATGTCGAGCAGGGTCTTCCGTACACCATTAGTTGGTATGCGGACGCGGACGGGGACTTGATTCCCGATGGTTCCGGCGCACCCGTACACGTTGATGAGTTCCCGGCTGGAAGCCCATTGAGTGGAGCGGTTCTGTGGCCTGGAGCTGCCGTAGACCCGGTGACGCAGTGGGGAACAGCCTGGCCAGGATGGCGGGTTGCGACCCGCGACGAGGTGCCGACCTGGGAGAACCTCATCTTGGACAGGTCCGCAGACGTGGCCACGCTCCGAGATGGCGCGCTGATTGTGGTCACGATGAACCCTGATAGCAGCGTGTGGTCGGCGTACCCCATGTCGACTCCCTCGTGTGCTGTGGACCGAGTGCCAGATCTTGCCGTCAGCAAGACCGCCGATACCGATGCGGTGGCCGCCGGGAACGAAGTCTCGTGGGACTTGAGCGTCACGAACGATGGACCGGGCGCTACGGACGACGTGGTCTTGACCGATGACATCCCGTCAACGCTCAGGGTTACCGACGTGACAGCCGCTGACCCCGCTGATCACACACAGCCTGCGTGGAATTCGTGCACAGTGGATGGAACCGATGCCGACGGATATGGCGGCACAGTGACATGCGTCCTGAGTGGCTGGATAGGTGCGGGCCAATCTGCGCCGAACGTCACCATCACGACGGCTGTGAGCTCAGATGCGACAGGAACCGTCACGAACGAGGCCACCGTGGCCTGGACCGATCCCGACCAGGACGAGCCCACAAGCGAAGAGGCATCTGACGAGGACGACGTCACGGTATCGGCGGCGAACAGCCTTGCCGTCACCGGCGTCGACGCCTGGCGCATGATGGCCGTCGCAGTGGCGCTACTGATGGCTGGTGCGGTGCTCGTCATCGTTCGTAGGCGCAGCGCGTAAAGGACTGCGCAACTCCAGACTGCCCGCGCATCGCACCGGAATCTCGTACGCCCCCTCGGCGAGGACCTGGTGCGATGTGCGGGTTTACGCCTTGGGTGCGGTACTTCCGAACTGCCGTTCGGGGTGGGGGAGCCGAGTCCCTGAGTCAAGGTTGTGGTGAAGATAGAACGCGCGCTCACCGGTACCTGGGTCATGGTGGACAAAGCCGTGGCGCTGATAGAACCGCAGAGCATCGGCGTCTGGTTCGTCAACAAAGACCTCGGCCGCCACGATTCCTCGTGCACGGGCATGCTGTCCGAGGCTCTCGATCAGTGCGCTTCCTGCACCTTGGCCACGCGCGTCGGGCCGGATGTAGAGGTCTTCAAGCGCGGCGACTTCGCCATCACCATATGCGGTCGCTCGCAACGCCACTGTGGCGAAACCGAAGGCGGGATCGCCCACCAGAACAGCAAAGAAATCGCGTCGCGCTAGCAAACGGCTCAACCGGCCCTCGAGCGCCGTTTGCTCGTCCACTGGTGCGTCAAACTCCTGGTTAAAGTCACGCAGGAGCGTCGCGAGGCTGGCGGCGTCGTCAGGTGACGCAACCCGGACATCGAACGTGGAATGAGCCATAAAAGTGACCCTACGGGGAGTCGGACTGAAGCGCACGGCGAGGCTGAGGCCCATGGCCAACCCGGTCGGGGCATCGGCCCTCAGCGAAACCGATTGGGCGCGGATGGCCGTACGCACTAGACTCGCAGGGTTGCCCGACTGCGGTATGCCCGCATGCGGACAGGATCCAACCCCAATTTGTCAGGAGCACAGCAGTGACTAGCGCCCTCGAGAAGATCGACGCCACGACCGTCAAGCTCACGGTCACCCTCAGCGAGGAAGACCTCAAGCCCGCGATGGATCACGCCTACCAGCACATTGGTGAGCAGGTCCAGATCCCCGGTTTCCGCAAGGGCAAGGTGCCGCCGCGTATCCTTGAACAGCGCGTAGGTAAGGGTGCTGTCATTGAGCACGCCGTCAACGAGGGCCTCCCCGGCTGGTACTCGGACGCAGTCCAGGAGCAGGGCGTGCGCCCCTTCGGTCAGCCCGAGGTCGACGTTGTGAAGATCCCCGGTTCGGAAGAGGGCTTCGAAGGCCTTGAGTTCACCGCACAGGTGGAGATCCGTCCCGAGGTGACGCTGCCTGCTGCCGCAGACATCACCGTCGAGGTCGACCCCATCGAGGTGTCGGACGAGGACGTCGAAGAGCGCCTCACGAACCTCCGCGAACGCTTTGGCTCGCTCAAGACCGTCGATCGCGTCGTCGCTGACGGCGACTACACGACTATCGACCTGCTTGCCAAGGTTGACGGCGCCGAGGTCGACAACGTTCAGGGCACCTCGTACCAGGTTGGATCCGGAAACATGCTCGAGGGCATGGACGATGCTCTGATTGGCCTCTCGGCTGACGAAGAGACCACGTTCGAGGCACCTCTGGCCGCAGGTGAACTGGCCGGCCAGACCGCACAGATCACGGTCAAGGTCACCGCAGTCAAGGAGCGCGAGCTTCCTGAGGTGGACGATGACTTCGCTCAGCTCGCTTCCGAGTTCGACACCGTTGACGAGCTGAAGGAAGACCTCAAGTCGCAGGCCGCACGCATCAAGGCCAACAACCAGGCCATCGAGGCACGCGAGAAGCTGCTTGACGTGCTCAAGGAAGCCACCGACTTCGAACTCCCCAAGAAGGTCATCGAAGGCGAAGTGCACTCGCACCTCGAGAACGAGAACCGACTCGAAGACGATGAGCACCGCGCCGAGGTCACCGAGGAAGCTCAGAAGGCCCTGCGTGCGCAGATCCTCCTCGACCAGCTTGCCGACGACCTAGAGATCCAGGTTGAGCAGAACGAGCTCCTCGAGTACCTGATCAACGCATCGCGCCAGTACAACATGGACCCCCAGACCTTCATCCAGCAGGTGGAGCAGGGTGGCCAGATTCCCGCGATCGTTGCCGAGGTTGCACGCTCGAAGGCCACCGCCTTCGCACTGCGCCGCGCCACGATCAAGGACACCACTGGTGCAGACGTGGACCTCTCCGAGGTCATCGGATCGGTCGAAGACGAGAAGTCAGACGACGAAGCAACCGAAGAGGCCACCAACTAAGGCTCAGCCGCTTTCGTCAAGCGAAGGGCCCCCATCACTGTGGTGATGGGGGCCCTTCGCTGTTGGCGGCCACTTCCTGGCTTACCTGGTCAAGGGGTGCTGCCGAAGGCGAAACTTCCTATCACGCCCATGGCAACGAGGAAGAAGACAAAATAGAACACCACCACCGCGGCGATGATCCCTACCTGCACGTAGCCGATGATGAGCCCCGCGAGCCCGAGATTGCGTTGCTGGGCTTCACCCCGCTTGGCTGCGGCAAGCCCTAGGTGGCCAAAGACGATGCCCGCGATGCCCACTCCACAAAGCGATGCCACCAGCGCCGTGATGTTCATCCACGACTTGTCATTCACCGGCGCATAGCGTTGAGATGGGTAACCCTGAGGTGGATAGCTGTATGTACTCTCAGGTGCGGAGCTATACGGCACCACCGACTGAGCTTCGTCAGGTCGAGGGGGAGGGACTGTCACACTCAGGTCTTTCTCGTCATCTCGTCACACAGGTGCGGGGAGCACCTGCGTGACGACTCGTTCGATGGGCTTACGCGGTGGCTTCCCACGTCCAACTCGTCTCACTCTCACACCAAGACTCAGGGTTAGGCCCAGAGCAGTCGTCAATCACATTGCCAATGAAGACGAAGAACACGATGAGCGCAATGATGCTGAGTGCCAAGAACACGTAGCCGACAACGAGGCCGGCAAGACCCAGTCCACCGTTGTTGGCTTCACCCTTCTTTGCAGCCGAGCGTCCCAAGTGGCCAAAGATGATTCCCGGGATGAGGGTGATGCCGACGAGCAAAGAGGACAGCGACAAGATCAGGGACGTGATGTTCATCCAGTTCTTGGCGGTCGCGGGATCCTTGTACGGCTGCTGCTGCCCATACTGAGGTGCGCCATAGGCGGGCGGCGGTGAAGCCTGGCCCGGATACGGCTGTTGCGGCGGCTGCTGGGCATAGGCCTGTTGCGGGTTCGGTTGTTGTCCGTACTGCGGAGGGTTCTGCGGGGCGCCTTGAGGTGCCGCTCCGGGTGGTGGTGGCGGTGGTGTTGCACCGGGTTGCTGCTGCCCCTGTGCGGGCGGCTCGTCAGTGCCGCTCTGGGGGTTCTGGAACGGATCTTCTGGTGGGTTGGTCATCAGACTCTCCTCGTGCGTTGTGTGGCCCTTGGGCGTGGTGAGGGGCGCTGGCTCCCAGCCTAAGTGAGGCCGTGGGAGCGCGCCCAGTGCGTGTTGGCGGAAGATCCGCTGACTAGTAGGTGGAACTCGAACTTGCCGCGGCCACGAATATGCCCACAAAGAGGAGGTAGCCCAGGATCAAGAGAATGGAGAGGCCTAGCAAGACATAGCCCGTGATGAGGCCCGCGAGGCCGAGGCCCCTATTGTTTGCCTCTCCGCGCTTGGCCGCCGCAAGGCTCATGTGACCCAGGATGATGCCGGGGATGACAGTGATGCCGACGATGATGGAGGACAAAGACAGGATGAGTGAAACGATGCCCATCCAGTTCTTTTCCTGGCTCACCTGAGGCGTGTAAGGAGCGTTCTGGGCGTAGGGGACAGGTGCATAGGGTGCCGGCGCCCCATACGCGGGCTGAGCCTGCGATGAGTACTGCCCGTTCGCTCCGTACTGCTCGTTGGTGCCGTACTGCTCGTATCCGGCAGGTGCTGGAGGTGGAGCCGTCGGTGCCGCGGGTGGCGCGGGTGCCGGAGGCGTGTACGGTGCGTCTCCGGGAGGGTTGGTAAACGGGTCGTTGGTGGGCGTGTTCAAGGTGTTCTCCCCATGTGTGCGTGACTACTCAGGGAAACCTTAGCGCTCGCTCGCCAGGGGGCGCTCAGTACGTGACGCCCTCGACCATTGCTTTGATCAGGGCGATCAGCAGGAACAAGAGCACGAACCCGACGAAGCCGAATCCAAGGACGATGTACCCCATCACGAGTCCTGCCCGTGCTGCCTTCAGATTGCTGGCCTCTCCGCGTTTGACTGCCTTCACACTCATGTGGCCAAAGATGACGCCACCGATCGCGTTCACACCAATAAATAGCGAAGTGATGGAGAGGACCAGAGACATGACGCCCATCCAGTCCTTGTCCGTCGTCGTCGGTGCGATGCGCAGAGTGGAACTTCGTAGATCGGGCTGCACCGTGTATTGCGGGGTGGTGGAACGCTCCCCGCGAATATTGAGAAACTGATCGTGAGTCGGTGTACTCAAGGCGGTGCCCCCCGGTGCTCTGCGACTTGTGGACAGAACTCTAGCGCTGGCCCAACTGAGTGGATACCCGCAGTGGATAACTCTGTGGCATCGGGTCTCACGGGCGCTGCGTGACGGATCGTTCACCCTGTAGCGAAAACAACCCCCAAACGGCAATACAGCAGGGGCGGCGCGCGTTAGGGTCAAACAGGACATTCACACAGGAGGATTCACGTGAACGAGATTACGGCTCGAGGTGACGGCGCAGGAATGGCGCTGAACGACTCGATCTTCAACCGGTTGCTACGCGAGCGGATCATCTGGCTGGGCGACGAGGTGCGTGACGATAACGCCAACGCCATCTGCGCCCAGATGATGCTCCTCGCTGCGGAAGACCCGGACAAGGACATCTACCTCTACATCAACTCGCCGGGTGGTTCCATCACGGCGGGTATGGCGATCTACGACACCATGCAGTACATCAAGCCCGACGTTGCCACGGTGGCAATGGGTATGGCCGCATCGATGGGGCAGTTCCTGCTCTCATCCGGTGCACAGGGGAAGCGATTTGCGACGCCCCACGCCCGCGTCATGATGCACCAGCCTTCCGGCGGCATCTACGGCACCACCACTGACATCCGCATCAACGCCGAGCTCATCATGCACATGAAGAAGACGCTCGCCACGCTGACCGCAGAGCAGACGGGCAAGACGCCTGAGCAGATCAACAAGGACGCCGACCGCGACCGCTGGTTCACTGCCCCCGAGGCAATGGAATACGGCTTTGTCGACAAGGTCATTACGCACGCCGCAGAGGCTGGCGACTCTTCGCAGGGAGGCAAGGCATGAGTGAGATTCAGCAGGCATTGCACGCAGCCGGCCGCACTGCTGGCTTCGGCGGAGCAGCTCCCGCAGGGCCCAGCTCGCGCTACATCCTGCCGTCATTCGAAGAGCGCACGGCTTACGGGTTCAAGCGCCAGGATCCCTACGCCAAGCTGTTCGAAGACCGCATCATCTTCCTGGGCGTGCAGATCGACGATGCCTCGGCAGACGACGTCATGGCACAGCTGCTAGTGCTCGAGTCCCAGGACCCGGACCGCGACATCACGCTGTACATCAACTCGCCTGGTGGATCGCAGACCGCGCTGACCGCGATCTACGACACCATGCAGTACATCAAGCCTGAGGTGCAGACCGTATGCCTGGGCCAGGCGGCGTCGGCGGCGGCCGTGCTCCTTGCAGCCGGTTCGCCCGGCAAGCGTTTGGCACTGCCCAACGCTCGCGTGATGATCCACCAGCCCCGCATTGAGCAGGGCGCTCGCGCGCAGGCCTCGGACATCGAGATCTACGCGGAAGAGATGATCCGCATGCGTGAATGGCTCGAGTACACCCTTGCCAAGCACACGGGCCAGACCGAAGCAAAGGTGCGCGAAGACATCGAACGCGACCGCTTCCTTTCCGCACAGGAATCGAAGGCTTACGGCCTCGTCGACCAGGTACTGGAGTCACGCAAGGGCGTCGACACCGTGTCACCCGAGGACCGTGCACTGAAGCAGGCCGAAGGCTAGGCCAGCGCAACCCTAGATGCTCCAACGGCCGCTTTCCCGAGACCTCGGGAGGGCGGCCGTTGTGCGTTCCGGAAAGAGTTATCCACAGATGGGGACAGCCGGGCGGCGCGTCGCCCAGCGCGTGTCAGACGTGGTGGGTAGCCTGAACGGGTACGGCTCGAGTTGATGGTGCCCGAGTCCGTGAGAGGAGACCTCGATGACCAGACCAGCTGACAGCGGCGACCTGCTGAAATGTTCGTTCTGTGGCAAGACCCAGAAGCAGGTACGCAAGCTTATTGCGGGCCCTGGCGTGTACATCTGTGACGAGTGCATTGAACTATGCAACGAGATCATTGAAGAAGAGTTCGCCGAGGCGGTTGAAGCAGAACTCACCGAGCTCCCTAAGCCGCGAGTCATCTTCGACTTCCTCGAGCAGTACATCGTCGGACAAGAGGCCGCCAAGCGTGCGCTCTCCGTTGCGGTGTACAACCACTACAAACGTGTCCGCGCAGGTGAGACTGCCGCCAAGGACGACGAGGACACGGTCGACATTGCAAAGTCGAACGTGTTGTTCATCGGCCCTACTGGTACAGGCAAGACGTATCTCGCGCAGACGCTCGCACGCATGTTGAATGTGCCGTTCGCGATCGCCGATGCCACTGCACTCACCGAAGCGGGCTATGTGGGTGAGGACGTCGAGAACATTCTCCTCAAGTTGCTGCAGGCCGCACACTACGACGTCGAGAAGGCCCAGCGCGGCATCATCTACATCGACGAGATTGACAAGGTCGCCCGCAAAGCCGAGAACCCGTCAATCACTCGTGACGTCTCGGGTGAGGGAGTCCAGCAGGCACTCCTCAAGATCATTGAAGGTTCGCAAGCCTCAGTGCCCCCGCAAGGTGGCCGTAAGCACCCGCATCAAGAATTCATCCAGATCGACACGTCGAACGTGCTCTTCATCCTGGGTGGTGCATTCGCTGGGCTCGAAGAAATCGTCTCGTCCAGGGTCGGACGCAAGGGTATTGGCTTCGGCGCGCAACTCAAGGAAGCAGACAACTCGGACTTGTTCGCGCAGGTCACCCCCGCCGACCTTCACAAGTTCGGCCTGATCCCAGAGTTCATTGGCCGACTGCCCGTGATCGCGACAGTGTCACCGCTGGACGTCTCTGCCATGGTTTCGATCCTCACCGAACCCAAGAACGCACTCGTCAAGCAGTATCAGCGCATGTTTGACCTCGATGGAGTCCAACTCGACTTCGAGCCAGAAGCTATCGAAGCAATCGCGGAACAGGCACTCGAACGCGGCACCGGAGCACGTGGCCTGCGCGCCATCATGGAGGAAGTGCTCCAGGAAACAATGTTTGACGTGCCAGGTCGCGATGACGTGGCACAAGTCGTTGTCACCCGCGAAGTCGTCATGAACCGAGTGCTGCCGGCATACATCGCGCACGAGGCGCCGGAGCAACAAGAAGGTGCAGCCTAAAGCTCCACCAGCGCCCGTGTCATCACGACACGCAGTCCGTCCAGAGGTCACTCGGATCCGATAATCCTCGTGACACCTGCCGCCCTGCAGTGTGCCGATGGAAGGGTGCGGGTGTGCAGTGTGCAGTGTGCAGTGTGCAGTGTGGAGTGTGCAGTGTGCGGCTCTCAGGTCGCGGGTCTCAGGTCGCGGGTCTCAGATTGCAGGGTCGCAGGGCGCTGGTTGCAGGGCTGCCCAGCGACTTCGCTAGGATCCCTACGGGTAGAGCCTAGGGGGGATGCATATGTTCGCTTATGTCATCTGGCAGCGATGGTTTCAGGTTTGTGTGACAGGCGTCGTTGCGATGGCTCTCACGCTGCTGTTCGTCACCGAGGGCCTCGCCGTACCGCTCGCTTTCGGCATGGGTGTGCTTGTGGTCGCTGTGGCGATCACGTTGGGGGTGGCGTTCGCGCGTATCCCGGTTGAGCCGCCTGGGTGGAGACGCGACATCTGGGGACCGGCACTAGGCGAGTACTCGTCAAGCCTCGCGCCATTCAACGGGGGCAACATTCCCACGACCATGCGTCTGACTACAGAAGTGCAGACATCAGGCGGCTCGGTCGCCCCACTTGAACGCGTCACCGTCCAGGGGATCCTTCCTTTTGGCGCTGGCACCGCGGTCCAGATCATCTACCTTCAACACTCGATGCCTGCGGTGGAGTTCAGGCGCCGCCACCCCGGGAACTCCACAGCCTCGGATCCTCTACAAGCCGTGGACTCTGACGGTCATGTTCATCAAGCCCAGTACGAGGTGTCAGGCGAGCCGCTTCTCGTGCACGCATGGATGACGCCGCGAGCCAGACACGCCATGGATGACTTAGTGCTGATGTGTCATCGCGTTGCGTTGAGCGGAACAATGCTCTATGCGTATGGCTATGACGATGCCGACATCGATCGTGTTCGTGATCGGCTTGCTGAGCTCTACGACGCGCTGACGCCGGGCCTTCGCCGCAGCTACGGTAGCGAAGTTGAATCCACCGAGATGATGCCGGCGGTAACCGCAGTTCGCGGATGCCCAACGCTGACCTGGGCGTCACTCTTGGGGATTGTTGTGTTGCCGTGGGCGGGCTTCTTGTTTGCTCTGGGCGCAGTGGCGGCTCCGGGGTGGCGGGTAGGAGCGCGCGCCTTGGCGTGGGTCTCTCTGCTAGGCAACAGCGCCATGATCGCCGGGTCGGTGCTCGTGATGATGCACACTTCCGCTGGCCAGTGGGAGGGAGACACGGCTCACGAGGATGACGTGGTCGACTCGCCCATCGTGGTTCGTTCATATGATCCGGACGCGCTGGATGAAGTGATTCAAAACTTTGATGTGCCAGCCCCCACACCCACCGTAGACCTGCGGACTGAGTTACCTGCGCCAACGGCGACACCGGCATCGTAGGCGTCGCACTCGCTGCCTTCATCATCCACGCAACACACCACAGAGCCTCACCGCCACGGTGACGGTGAGGCTCTGTGGTGTGGACGGAGCTGTGCTGTGGAGGGGGGTGTCGACGGACCTGTGGTGTGGAGGGGCCTGTTCGTGTCCTAGGACTCCGAGAGGACGGCGTTCTCGGTACGCATCACCGTGGTGTCAGCGATCTCCGCCGATTCCCCTCCATCAACTGCGGGGTCGAGTGCAGCCACCGCATCGACAACCTGCAGCGCGCGGACGCGGCCGGCGGCCATCAGGTCGTTCTTGGCGGCGTTAACCGCAGCCACCTGGCTTTCTGGCACGAGGAGGTCTACCGAGACCAATTCGGTGCGCTGGGAAACCTTGGCCTCCGACTTGATCTTGCGCAACGTGGCGAGGGCCTCGCCGGCCGTTCCCACGAGGGATGCGTCCGCGCCGTCACCGACGACCGCGCGCAGCGGAGCCGAGGCGGGCCATGCGGCATGGTGCACGGTTCCGGGGCGGAACCAGGACCACACCTCTTCGGTGGCGAACGGTAGGAACGGTGCAAAGAGGCGCAAGAACGTCTCGAGGGCAATCACCAGCGTGGCACGGGCCGATGCTGCTCCGGGGGAGCAGGGGGCCAATGGGTCGATGTCGGCACCAGGTGCGGCACCGTCATACGCACGAGCCTTCACGAGTTCGACGTAGTCATCGCAGAACGTCCAGAACAGGGTTTCAGCCTGCTCGAGCGCACGCGTGTGGTCGTAACTGGAGAACGCCTTCGTGGCGGTGTCGACGACCTCAGCCAAGCCGGCCAACAGGGCGCGGTCGAGCGGGTCCGTCACGAGCGAACCGGTGCCATCGAGGGCGGCAGGGTTGGCGTCTCCTGCGGCGCCTCCGGCAACGTGGACGCCTTCGCCATTGATGACACCAGCGGTCACGTGCGACGTCGCAGTAAGGCCCGCCTCAAGCGACTCGTTGGCAGCAGTGGCGATGCCGGTGGCACCCAAGACAAACTTCGAGGCGTTGAGCACCTTGTTTGCCAGGCGGCGGCCGATCTTCATCTGGCCTTCGTCGAAGGCGGCATCCGTGCCCAGGCGAGCCGAAGCTGCCCAGTAGCGGACGGCGTCGGACCCATGAGTTTCTAGGAGGCCCAGCGGCGTCACGACGTTGCCCTTGGACTTCGACATCTTTTTGCGGTCGGGGTCCAGGATCCAGCCGGAGATCGCGGCGTGCTTCCAGGGGAGTGCGTTGTGCTCGAGGTGCGATCGCACCACAGTCGAGAACAGCCAGGTGCGGATGATGTCCTGACCTTGAGGGCGCAGGTCCATGGGGAACGTCTTGGCGAACAGTTCCGGGTTGTCGCGCCAGCCACACACGATCTGTGGCGTGAGCGATGACGTGGCCCAGGTGTCCATGATGTCCTTCTCGCCGGTGAAGCCACCGGGAACATCGCGCTGAGCCTCGTCGTATCCGGCGGGGGTCTGCGAGGACGGGTCCACGGGCAGTGCGTCTTCTGACGGGACGATGGGGGAGTCCCACACGATTTCACCGGCGTCGTCGAGTGGATACCAGACGGGGATGGGGACACCGAAGAAGCGCTGGCGGGAGATTAGCCAGTCACCGGTGAGTCCATTGACCCAGTTCTCGTAGCGCTTGCCCATGTGGGAGGGAACAAAGTCGAGGTCTTCGCCACGCTTGAGGAGCTCCGAGCGCAGGTCGGTGTCGCGGCCTCCATTGGAGATGTACCACTGGCGCGATGTGACGATTTCCAGGGGCTTGTCGCCCTTTTCGAAGAACTTCACGGGGTGCTGGATGGGCTTGGGGTCGCCGTCGATGGCGTCCGCTTCCACCAGCATTTCCACCATGCGCTTCTGTGCCGAGAACACGGTCAAGCCGGCGAGTTCGTTGTAGGCGGCCACAGCATCGGCCGTCTCGATGCCCTCGGGTGCGTCCGGGAGGATGCGTCCGTCGCGGCCCAGGATGGAACGCATGGGCAGGCCGAGCTCACGCCACCAGATCACGTCTGTGACGTCGCCGAAAGTACAGATCATGGCGATGCCTGAACCCTTGTCAGGCGATGCAAGGCGGTGTGGCACCACGGGAACCTCGACACCAAAGATGGGGGTGCGCACGTGCTTGCCGAACAACGGCTGGTAACGCTCGTCATCGGGGTGTGCCACGAGAGCGACACAGGCCGCGAGGAGTTCGGGGCGAGTGGTTTCGATCCACACCGTCTCGAAGGAGCCAGTGGCTTCTTCCATGTCGGCCGCCGGCTCGAAGGCGAGGCGGTGATACGCGCCGGGACGGTCGCGGTCCTCGAGTTCCGCCTGAGCGACGGCGGTCCGGAAGGTCACATCCCACAGGGTGGGAGCTTCAGCCTGGTAGGCCTCGCCGCGGTCGAGTGAGCGCAGGAACGCCTGCTGCGCGACAGCCTGTGACGACGGCGAAATGGTCTGGTACGTGCGTGACCAGTCAACGGAGAGGCCCAAACGGCGCCACAGGTGCTCGAACTGCTGCTCGTCCTCGGCAGTGAGTCGCTCACACAGGTCGATGAAGTTGCGGCGCGAGATCGGCACCTGGTCGGCAGCCTTGACCGACTTCGCTCCACCGGAGTGCGGCGGCTCAAAGTCCTCCACGTATGGCAGCGTCGGGTCGCAGCGGACACCGAAATAGTTCTGCACGCGACGCTCCGTGGGCAAGCCGTTGTCGTCCCACCCCATCGGGTAGAAGACCTCTTTGCCGCACATGCGCTGGTAGCGCGCCACCACATCGGTGTGGGTGTAGGAGAAGACGTGTCCGACGTGCAGCGATCCCGAGACTGTCGGGGGAGGGGTGTCGATCGAGTAGACCTCATCGCGGGACTTCGACACGTCGAAGCGGTAGGTGCCGTCCGCTTCCCACGTCTCGTTCCAGCGGTCCTCGAGTCCATCAACGGTGGCCTTGTCGGGGATGCGTGCGCTCATGGGGGTCATTCTTCCAGAACAGGGCCGATGCTCGGTGTCGGCGGGTATCTCAGGCGCATTCACAGATTTCTGACCAGGGCTCTGGCGTGGCGCGGAATGCGTTGCTAGGGTCGCTCCGTGACTGAGGCCAAAGTGCGTGCGGAGTTCTTTAAGACGCTCGAGGACTTCGACATGTCCGTGGGCGGAGAGCTGAAGCCGCGCCTGCGGGAAATGATCCGTCTGCGTGTCTCCCACATCAATGGCTGCACGCATTGCATCCGGCTTCATTCAGAGCAGCTGGCGGCTGAGGGGGCGTCTCCGGTGCTGATCAGTGCGCTTGCCCGCCCGGTGAGCAGCATGAGGGCCGATGCCGTCTCGGAGGGCGACGCGGCGGCCTTGCGTTTTGCCGAGATCCTGACGGACCCTCCCCGAGGCCTCGAGCGAGAAGCGCGCGCCCGGGCTGGCGAGTTCTTCACCGGCAAGCAACTGGGTGCCATCGTGGAAACGGTGGCGGTCACCAACGCGTGGAACCGCGTTACCCGGGGGACCGAGTAGCGCGCCGCGCCTTGCGAAAGCCCTGCACCACGTCTGTGATGTTGATCGCGACAATCGCGGCCAGTGTGATCCACTCAATCTGATCGAGCGTCACAGTCGTGGCCGCATCTGGCCACCCGATGTGCGCAAACAGTTCCCGGTTGAGGAGCGCATGCTGTGCGACCGGAATCGCGACGAGGACCACGGAGGCGACGTTGATTGCGAGCGTTGCCCAGGCATCGGCTGGCGTCCACCATCCACGCACCTGGCGCGCGATTACGAGCACCAACTCGACGGCCATCACCACCAGGAGTGCCGGCAGGATGAACGACCATAAGGCTGGGTTGAGGAGCGGGAGGCCCTCGCCGGTGTCAGTGTGGGCCCAGGGGTAGACCTGCTGCCAGATGAGGAAGATCGCCGTGATGACCAACGTGACCGCGGCGCCGATCGTGTCCCCGGCAGGGACACGTGGATCTGGAGTCTCCTTCAGATCGTCGACGGTCCACTTGTCAGAGAGGTCAGCTGCGCCGACGCCGGTCCTTTCGAGGACGGCGAAGATGAGCGTCACCCAAAAGACCAGGTGGACGGCCACGGTGATGCATCCGCCAATGGTGCTGCCGACAATCGTGCCCCATGAGTCGCCATCAAGGTAGCCCGCGAGGGGGATGACGACTGCGATGATTGGCACAACGATCCACAGCAGGAGCACCGTCAGCCGCTTCCACTTGAGGAAGAGATCCGGTCCTATGAGCACGAGGGGACGCTCGCTGTACGTTGCTGCGAGTGCCTCAGGGTCACCCATGGCGTTCAGGGCGGAGCGCTCGGCGTCTGCGAAACCGTTGTCGAGGCCCTCGTCGAGGCGAGCGTCAATGGCGTCCCCGATGGCTTCACGAAGTCCCGCCGAGACTTCCGCACGCTGATCCTCGGGGAGCTTGGCGGCGGCTGCGGCGATGTAGCGGTCGGTGAGTGTCATGATTTCTCCATCAGTTGCAGCGCGGAACTGAGGCGTTCCCAGTCCGCGCGCAGTAGGTCAATGAGCGAGATGCCATCCGGAGAAGTGGCATAGACCTTGCGTGGGCGTGAGTCAGTGGTGTCCCACTCGAATGTCAGAAGCCCTTGCTTGTCGAGCCTGCGCAACAGCGGGTAGAGGGTGTTCGCCTCGATAGTCAGGCTGATCGCGGACAATCGCGAGAGCAGGTTATAGCCGTAATCGGGCGTGTGTGCGAGGAGCGCCAGGCAGGCGAGGGACGTCGTGCCACGACGGAGTTCTTGCCGGTGCTGGGCAACGAGGTCAGGATCGAGCATGCCCCCTACAATACTGTGCGACACACACTATAGGAAACCGTGGTGGAGGTGAGCGCAGTGCCGCAGCAGCGCGCGCATGTCCGGCGGCGCATCTTTGGGGTCCCAATGAAGCCGGACAAGGTGGGGGAGGCGGTGGGCGTGTCGATGCCTATCTCGTGCGGCGAGAGGTGTGGGTGCAGTAGCGTCAGTCACATGGTGCGATTCATGTGGAATATTCTGTCCAGCCTCGTTGCTGCGGTTGTCGGCCTACTGGCCGCCTCGTACTTCGTCGACGGGTTCTCGATCAACGCGTTCGATGGGTTCATCATCGCAGTTGTGATCTTCGTGGCCGCTCAGGCCATCCTGTCCCCATTCATCTTCAAGGTTGCGGTCAAGTATGCGAAGGCACTCCAGGGCGGCGTTGCCCTGGTCTCGACCTTCGTGGCACTGCTCCTGACGACCCTCATTACCGATGGGCTGACCATTGATGGCGTCACTGCCTGGCTGCTGGGAACACTGATTGTGTGGCTGGCCTCGGCGCTTGCCGGTTGGATCTTGCTGTCCTTCATCCTTAAGGAGCGCGTGGGAGGCAAGGACTAACCCTCGCTTTCTCACACGAAAGGGCCCTGGACACCATCGCGGTGTCCAGGGCCCTTGTGCATGTGCGGCGTCTCGTCAGACGCACCGAGGAGTGCCGGCAAGCGCCCAGGCCATCGTGTCGCGAGTGCTGGGCCCTGAGCGCTCTTAGGTGGGGTTGGACTCGGGATCCGTCATGACATCGATGGCCATCAGATCCGCAACTTCGAAGGCTCCCACGAGAACTCGATCCGCTCCGAGGTGAGTCAGGTACTCCATGTCTGTCTCGGTCTGGCCGCGCGCGATGACGCGCACCTCGGGGTGGAGCTTCTTGACCTTGGCCACGATCGCTCCGGCCGTGATGGTGTCGTGAATGGCGACAAGGACTGTTGTCGCGTTGGGCAAGCCCGCTGCCTTCAACACCTTGGAGCGCACTGCATTGCCGAGGATCGCTTCCTCGCCATCCTCGCGCAGCGCTTTAACGACATTTTCGTCATCGACCACGACGACCGTTGGGACGCCTTGTTGCCACAGCGTGGTCGCTGCACGGGTGCCTACCCGCCCGAAGCCTACGACGATGACGTGCTCGCCGCCCGTGTAAGTGCGCGGCGCATCGGCTGCATCCGCCTCGTCCGGGTCGACGCCTTCGCGGTAGAACCGGGAGACCCAAGCAAAAAGCAGGGGGTTAATGACGATGGAGAGGATCGCTCCACCCAGGACGAGGTCCTGTGCGGCCTCGGGCAGGATGTCGTAGTCGCTACCCATCGTGACGAGGATGAAGGAGAACTCGCCGATCTGCGCGAGAGAGGCCGCCACGACCAGGGACATCCGTCTCGAGTACTTCAGGGCACGCACCAGGCCGAACGCGATCACGAACTTCCCAACGACGATCACGAGCGTCGTGACCAGGAGCGCGAGCGGTGCCTCAATGATGATGTGCCAGTCAACCAGCATGCCGACCGACACAAAGAACAGGACGGAGAACGCGTCGCGCATTGGTAGTGAGTCATCGGCCGCGCGGTGAGAGAGGTCGGACTCGCGCATGATCATGCCGGCAAAGAAGGCGCCGAGCGCAAACGAGACGTCGAACAACCACGCCGCCCCCACGGCAGTACCCATGGCCATTGCCAGGACGGACAGGGTGAAGAGCTCGCGTGAGCCGGTGTCTGCGACGCGCGCCAGGAGCCAGGGGATGACTCGCTTGCCCACGACGAGCATGAGTGCGACAAAGAGCCCCACGCGTACGAGGGTCCACGCGAGCTCGCCCGCGATGGCTCCCGGACCGGCGGCATCGACGGCGAGCACGGGGACCACCACCAGCGCAATCACCATGGCGAGGTCCTCGACAATGAGCCAGCCCACGGCAATGTGACCGGCGCGGGTGTCGAGAAGCTGCTTGTCTTCGAGCGCGCGCAGCATGACCACGGTCGATGCGACGGATAGCGCGAGGCCAAAGAGCAAGGCGGCGCCCAACGACCAGTCGAGCCACAGGCCAACGCCGGTACCGAGTGCAGTAGCAAAGAGCATTTGCACGACGGCGCCGGGGATGGCGACCTTCTTGACGGCGAGCAAATCTTTCATCGAGAAGTGCAGTCCTACGCCGAACATCAGCAGGATCACACCGATTTCGGAAAGCTCGTAGGCGACTTCGGTGTCTCCGACGAAGCCGGGGGTGAAGGGGCCAATGACGAGCCCGGCGGCGAGGTAGCCGACGATGGGGGACATTTTGAGGCGCTGGGCAATGAAGCCGAGGATGAAGGCCATGACCAGGCCCACCGCCATCGTGGTCAGGAGGGGTGCGTGGTCCAACATGGGGTCATTCTACGGGAGGGATGTTTCCTGGGAGGCAGAAAGTTGAGGTGAACCGAAATTTTTGCGTGACATGACCCTTGCGTAATTGCTAGCATCGGCCTATGACTTCTGCTGAGGGTGCCCCCGGACTCGCTGCGCGACTGCGCGACGCCACCGCCGTCGAACACAAGGACACGGAGAACCGTTCCTTCATCTCACGCTTGATGGGTGGTGAACTTTCGCTCGACGAGTACACGCGCTACCTCGCTCAATACGCGTACGTGTATCGCGCGCTGGAAGCGCGTCAGCCCCAGCCGGGCGACCCCGAGTTCTTGTCTGAACCTGCGTTGCCACGGTTCCCATCAATCGTGTCGGACCTCGCTCACTTGGGTGCTGGGGACTGGGAAATCGCTCACCCGGCGCTGCCCGCCACACAGGCGTACGTCGCACACCTAGAGTCCATTGCCGATGCGGATGTCCCGCGCTACCTGGCGCACCACTACACGCGATACCTCGGAGACCTCTCGGGCGGTCAAGCCATCGCATCCCTGGTTGCGAGGCACTACGACGCGACCCCGGACCAACTGGCGTTCTACCGCTTTGAGGCGATCGATAGTCCGGTGCGCTTCAAGAGGGCATACCGCGACCAAATCGATGCGCTCGACTTCTGCGAGGACCAAGCGCAGATTCTGTTCGCTGAGGCAAAGCTGGCGTTCCGTTTCAACGGGGACATGTTTAACGCATTGGGTGACGCAGTGCCCGAGCCTGTCGCCTCATAGACGTGGCTCGACGTTCGATCACCGCCGCGTTCGCAGGGGCACTACTGTTCCTGACGGCGTGCGCAGTTCCGCTGACACCTGAGGCCAGCGGTGCGGCAGTAGAAGCCCACCCCACCGCGGAGGCCGCATCGGCCACTGAGTCTGCACTCGCGCAGACGACGCCCTGGGATGAGGTCGCGTGGCTCGACGACCCTCACGCCTTTGTGGGTCCGTCGACTGCCACCATCGCCGATGCGTCCGTCCCGGCGCTCGAGCCCGCACCAGACCCTGCACTTCCAGTCGAGGTCACCTCGAAGGAACGCGATGGCGACCGCCAGGTCACCGTCGACGACACCTCCCGGGTTGTGGCAATGGACATCTCTGGTTCCATCGCCGCGACCGTGTGGGCACTTGGACAGGGCGACCGGCTCGTCGGACGCGATGCAGCGGGGGAGTTCCCCGGAACTGAAGATCTTCCCGTCATCACCGGGTCCAGCCACACGGTCAACCCCGAGGCCGTCCTCGAACTTGAACCGACCCTGGTGCTCACCGATGGCAGCATCGGCCCTTCCGATGCTGTAGCTCAAATCCGCGACGCCGGCATCCCCGTGGTCTATGTACAGAACGACCCGACCTTCGCGGGTGCAGAGGAGTTATCGCGCCAGGTGGGAGCGGCATTGGGAGTGGCCGATGCCGGGGAGACTGTCGCCGCACACATCGCCGCCGATGTGGAAGCCACCACCGCTCAGGTGGCGTCCATCGCACCCCAGGAAGGACTGCGGGTGATGATGCTGTACCTCCGCGGTGCCTCTGGCGTCTACTACATGTTCGGCGACGAGTCCGGAGCTGACCAACTCATCGGCGCGCTCGGCGGCGTCGATGTTGCCACCGAGACGGGACTCGAGGGCATGAAGCCCCTCACCGACGAGGCCATGCTCGCCGCAGACCCCGAAGTCATCATTGTGATGACCAAGGGGCTCGAATCCGTCGGCGGTGTCGAAGGCCTCCTCGAATCCAAGCCCTCCATCGCACTCACCGCCGCGGGACAGAACTCGCGCATTGTAGATATGGCCGACAACCAACTCTTGGCCTTTGGCCCGCGCTCCGCCAGCATCGTCGACGCGTTGGCTCGCGCGGTGTACGCACCGGAAGGCTAGTCGTGACCGACGTGGCGGCCGCAAAGGCCGATGCTCCCGCGAGCGCCGCTGCCGGCCGCCAGCGAGGACGGTGGCGGGCGCCGGTGTTGCTCGCGGCACTCACGTTGTTGTTGGTCCTAGGAATGATCGCCTCTGCAGGGGTGGGTCAGTTGACGGTGTCAGTGACCGAAGTCATCGGTGCGCTCCTGCAAGGCATCGGAGTCGACACCTCCTGGGCTCCAGCCACCGATGTGACCTATCAAGCGCTCTGGCAGATCAGGTTCCCCCGCGTAGCGATGAGCCTCGCCGTCGGTGCCGCCCTCGCGATAGCCGGCGCCGTCATGCAAGCAATCTTCGGCAACCCCTTGGCCGAGCCCGGCGTCGTGGGTGTGTCCTCGGGTGCGGCACTAGGCGCTGCGCTCGCGATTGTGTCGGGCGGCGTGTTCGCTGGTGTCTTCGGTATGGCGGCCATGGCTTTCGTGGGCGGCGTGGGCGCCACCTTGCTCGTGTACTTCATGGCACGGTCCCAGGGGAGGACTGAGGTGGTCACATTGCTTCTCACCGGAATCGCGGTGAACGCCTTTGCCGGTGCTGGTGTGGCGCTCGTGATCTTCATTGGCGACTCGGCTGCGCGCGAGCAAATTGTGTTCTGGCAGCTGGGGTCGCTCAACGGCTCGCGGTGGAATGAGGTAGCGGTTGTCGCTTCCTTGACGCTTGTGGCGGGATCGGTGGCTTTCGCCTTGGCGCGGCGCTACGACCTGCTGGCGCTGGGCGAACGCACTGCTGGGCACCTGGGTTTGAGAGTTGAGCGACTTCGGGTGATCTCCATCATTGTGGTGGCTGTCCTGACGGGTGCCGCTGTTGCTTTCGCCGGCATCATTGCGTTCGTGGGGCTCGTGGTCCCTCACGCGGTGCGCATGATGCTTGGCCCCGCGCACAAGATGCTCCTGGCGGGCTCGCTGCTGGGTGGTGCAGTGCTCATGGTCTGGGCTGACCTGTTTGCGCGGACTGCGGTCACAGGCGCGGAGCTGCCCATTGGTTTGCTCACCTCCCTCATTGGTGGACCCTTCTTCTTCTGGCTACTGCGCCGTGCTCGGTCCCGCCAAGGAGGGTGGGCATGAGCGTGGCGTTTTCGGTGGACGAGGTCAGCGTGCGAATCGGCGATGCGACTCTTGTCGATCGCGTATCCCTCGACGTGGAACATGGCGAGATCGTGGCGCTCGTGGGACCCAATGGGGCAGGGAAGTCAACGTTGCTTGGAGTCATGGCGGGGGACCGCACCCCGAGTGAAGGGCGAGTCACCTGCGATGAGCGCGCGATCACACAGTGGAATGCACTCGAGCTCGCGCGACATCGTGCCGTGTTGCCTCAGGACAACCACGTAGCGTTCTCCTTCCGTGTCCGTGAAGTGGTGGACATGGGGCGCGCTCCTTGGCGTGGCACGGCTGACGAAGAAGACGATGACGCGGCGGTCGCCACCGCGATGGCTGAGGCCGATGTCACTCATCTTGCCGAGCGCACGTTCACCTCACTGTCTGGCGGTGAGCGCGCACGGGTGTCGCTTGCGCGAGTGCTGGCGCAGCGCACTCAGGCCCTCTTGCTTGACGAGCCCACGGCGGCGCTGGACCTCAAACATCAGGAAGACGTGCTGAAAGTTGCCCGGGCCCAGGCACGCGCTGGCGCTGCAGTGGTGGTGGTGTTGCACGATCTCTCGCTCGCAGCGGCCTATGCGGACCGCATCGCGGTGATGGAGCGTGGCACGTTGGCCGCCCTTGGAGCTCCGAGGGATGTTCTTGACGCTCATATGCTCGAGCGTGTGTACGGAGTGCCTGTGCGCGTTTTGGATGACCCAGACGGCACGCCCATTGTCGTTCCGGTCCGCTAGTACGCCAAAGCGGGACCGCCCATGTCCCCAGGACGGCCCCGCTTCAGTGTTCAGCAGAGTCAAGCCTTGCGGCGTGCCCCCACAATGACGGCAGTCGCGGCGCCTGCAATCGCCAGCGCTGCCAAGACCCAGATCCACCAGAACGAGCCACCCTCTGATGAAGTCTCTGCCGTCGCTGCCGGGTCGTCAGACTCGGCCTTGGGTGTGGGCGACGGGCTCGGTTCCGCTACAGCAATCTGTGCGCCACCAAGAACCGCGGCGCAATCGTCGGCACCGGTCAACGTCACCGTGATGGTGTCCAGTTCCTCGCCGGTCGGATAGGTGCCGAACGCGACCGCGCCCGCCTCCGTCAGAGCCGCCGGGATATCGGACACCGTGGTGGTGTTTCCGTCGGTGGTGACCGTCGCGCTTTCGAGGTCGAGTTCGGCAAAACGGATCGCGTCCTGCGTGACATCTTCACCACTCTGTGTGGTGCCTGAGACGTCGAGCAGCAGGTATGCGCCGTCGGCCGAGAGTTCCACGGTGGGGTTCGCAATAGTGGTGTCCAGTGCGCCGCCGTGGCCGGTAAAGCGCACCGATCCTTCAGTGCTCACAGCGCCGGTGGAGTCTTCGGGGTCGAGCACGGCCTGCCCGGTGGCCCAGGTAAAGATGCCATCCTCTTCAGTGACGCCTTCGAGCTCCCATTCACCGTTGGCGGTGGTGGACTCGACGTAGGCGCGGAATCCGGACTTGAAACCCCAGGCCAGTTCGGCATCGGCTACGCACATGCCTTCGAGTGACGCATCTGGGATATCTAGCACGATGCCCTTGTCAACTGAGCCCTGGAACGTGAGGGTGTGCTGCCCGGTCAACGTTGAGGGGAGTGACCCAGTCCACGTCACGGTTCCCGTCGCATCGGCCGTGAGGTCTGACGCGAGCACCGTGGGGGTGGAGTAGACGACGACCGAGATCCCTTCTTCGTTGGGCTGGAAGCCGCCGACCTGAATGGTGACAACCTCGCCACGCAAGAGTGCCTCGAGAGTCTCTGCATCAAGTTCGATGCCCGTTGTTGCGGGGGGAGTGTCAGGGATGTCGGTGTCCGTGTGTGTCGTGAACGCGGATTGCACCACCCGTGCTGTGCTCGATCCGGTCGCGCCCGATGCTGCGGCGCCAAACGTCACAGTGACTGGGTCAACACCGAGGGAGTTTCCGCCAAAGCTCAGGACGGATGCGCCGGCAGAGGTCAACGTGGCAGGCACATTGGAGAACCGGACCGCGCCGTTCAGCTCAGAGCGGGTCCCCGATGCCAGGTTGAGGGTCGCGAAGTTCATCCGAGTGCCGTTCACCGCGACGTTCAACACCGCTGTGGTGCTCGACGTCAGGGTGACTCGAGGGTTCGCGAACGTGTAGTCCAATGCTCCGTGGTGGCCGGAGAACCGCACTGAGCCTCCGTATGTCGCGGAGCCGGTGCCGCCAGCAACATTGGGCGTGCCCGCGGACTGCACAAACGTGAAGGTCGAACCTCCGGCACTCGCGCCAGTGACAGACACCTGGCCCTGAGCAATAGGCCCTGTCACGTAGTTGCGGAACCCAGAGCTGATGCCCCAGGTCAATCGCCCCACGGTGGCGGCGGTCTGTGTTGACGTGGGTTCGTCGACCGCGACGACGGTGCCACCGTTGCCATTGCCTGGAGTGCCTGTGCCGGACCCGTTACCTGGGGTTGAGCCGCCGTCACTGCCATCGCCGTCACCGTCGGTGGGCGCAGAGGCCCCGAGGGTGACGGTCAGTGGAGCGATCGCGCTTCCTGCAGTGGAACGCAGCACTGCCGCACCATCACTGGTCAAGGTGGCGGGAACGTCGGAGAACGTCGCGGCATTCGTGCCCGCGACCCGTGCCGCTGCCCCCAAGTTGAGGTTCGCAAAATCAATGCGCTGTCCGCCGGTCATGACGCTGAGAACAGCGGAGTTCGGGGAGGTGACTCGAATGAACGGGTTCTCGATGGAGAGGGTCAACTGGCCGTGATGTGCGCTGTACGCGACAGTCCCGCGGAACTGTGCGGTGCCCTTGCCGAGTGTCACATCGGCGTTGCCGCCATCCGCAGTGAAGGTGAAGCGCTCAGGCTTGTCCGTGGCTCCGGCCGATGCGGTGATCGACCCTTGTCCGACGGGGCCTGTGACATACGCGTTGAAGGACTCAGAGATGGCCCACGTGAGGTTACCGCTCGCCGGTTCAGGGGCATCGTCGCGGAACGAGAGGAGAGTTGCGGTCTCGTACGGCGCGTACTTTGCACCGCTCGCAGCATAGGTGTAAATGCCGTAGTTGCCGTCGGCGTCCGGGGCAAAATCAGACACCTCAAGGGTCAGTTCAAAGTCGCCGTTGGCGTCGACCGCAACACCGTCGGCTCGCAGTGCGGCTTGGAACATGGGCGGAACAGGATTGTCGCTTCCCGTCGAGAGGTATGCGGCGGGCAGTGCCCAACGGTCCTGGTCTTCCGCGACCAGACGAGCCGTCGATTGCGCGCCCGAGGTGGGCTGCCATTGGTCTGCGAACTTGCCGAAGACTACGTAGGCACCAGTGCTCAGGCCGGCGAGCGGTGGGCGTGATCCTACGGGTGCACCGTCGGCTTCAAAGTCGAATCCCGTTCCGGTGATGGTGACAGTCTGTCCGCTGCCGTCAAGATTCTCGGTTTCTGAGACGGTGATCTGCGGTACAGCTGGGGGAGTCGTGTCGGGGAACGGCACTGACTCGAACTGATCAAAACTGGTGTCTGAGTTGTTGTAGCGGTCCAGACGGAAGAGCAATCCGCATTCGGCGTCGCCGTCCGCGCCCTTGCACTGGGTGTCACCCACGGTGTTGGGCACGGTGACCTGGACGTCTGTGAAGGACCACACGCCATGAGCGACGGAGCCGACGATGGTGGCGTACTGGCTTGTGTGGGCGAACCATCCGCCAGCATCGCGAGTTGATGCGCAGCCGGTGCTGCGTGAGCGGTCGTAGCCCTCGGTGCACCACAAGGCGTAGATGCCAGTGTTCACCTCGTTGACGGTTGCCGGGAAGGTGCCAGAGAACGTGACGACGGCCGAGTCTCCGTCTGCGACCACTGAATTCACCGTGATGCCGTAGTCGGGCGTGGTGGGGTCCGGGGACGTCGGCTCAGGGTCCGGCGTCTCGGTCTCGGTGGGCTCAGGGTCGGGTGTCTCGGTCTCCGTCGGTTCAGGGTCGGGGGACGTGGGTTCGGGGTCTGGGTCCACCGCAGGCGTGGCATAAGAGAATGTGACGGGCGCGAGTGCGGAGCCAACGGGGTAGTAGTTGCCGAAGATGGCAGGTGTGCCTGCGAGGGCCACGGAGGAGACGCCGGAGTAGGTCGTGACGCCATCGGCAACTGTCTGGGAGCCCGACGTGAGATCGAGGCTGGCCAGCGACTGGCGGACGCCTGCGTGCTCGGCGCTCAGTGTCGCCGTTGAGGAGCCGTCGAGTGTGATGCTGACGTTTGACAGGGTGATGTCGAGTCCGTGCGAGGGGTATGCGAAGGTGACCGATCCGGCGTAGTTCACCTCGCCGGCGCCGTCGACAATGTTCGCGTTGCTGGCAGGGAAGGTGGTGGCCGTGCCGTTGTCTGTAGCGCCGCTGCTCGCCGTGGCTGTTCCGCCTGTGGCCAGGTAGGAGCGGAACGACTCCTTCACTCCCCATGTGAGCGATCCTGGGGTCGCGGCGGATGCGGCGATGGGGAAGGCGGTCAGCATGGTTGCCGTCAGGGCAAAAAGCACCAGCGCCACCACAATGGCGGCTGGGCGCGAAGGGGCGCTACGCAATGTCACGTGGGGACTCCAGGCTCGAGAGAATTGGGGCGCTTCGACGCGCCGCAGCAGCCAAGTGAGGCATGCCTTACCGGGAGACTAGCGGGAGTGACGCTAAAAACGCAATATCAGTCTTGCGATATTGCGTAAATCTCGTCGCGTTCCTCAAGATGTGCGGCAAGCGCAGACATCTGAGAGTCACTGACCTCAACGTTCGTGACTGCGGCCCACGCCTGCATGTTCGCCGTCACCGTATACAGATGCCCAAAACCATCCGGAACGTTGCCCGCAGCTGGCAGATCCAACAGCACCTGCCACATGGTCACGAGCGGATACCACGCCATGGTGCTGGACACATCGGGCGCTCGCTGGCCGGGGATGAGCCAATCGGGTGACGTCCAGGCCAATTCCGGGTTGAACCAGATGACTGGATCAGACCCGTGCTGCAAATACACCACCTTGGTGTCACCCCACACGGGGCCGTTCGCTTGAGTGCCCCCACTGCTGTCCACCACCCTGGCCTCATCGGCGAATCTCACCGTGCGCCCGTCATTGAAGACCGGCAACGCCGCAGGGGATCCAGCGTCTCGATCCCGCGTGATCTCGTAGTGCATCTCATTGAGCGACGGCGGGCCCGCCATGAGGGCGCCGTCGATGGGTTCGTTGAGGATGTCGACGCTCGACAGCACGGCCTCGACACCCGTGGAGCCGAGCGAGAGTCCGTACAGGTACAGCTCAGGGCGCGCGGAGTCCTCGAGCGTCGCCCAATAATCGTGGATGGTACGGAACGCGACTCGTGAGGTCTCCTCCACCTCTTCTTGGTCAGCAAGCAAAGAGATCCAACTCGGCAAATACGAGTACTGCAAACCCGCGATGGCGGTATCCCCATTCCACAGGTACTCGATTGGGTCCGCCCCGCGAGGGTCGATGAACCCTGTACCCGTGGTGCTGGTGACCACAAGCACCTCCCGCGAGAAGGCATCGGCCCGGATCAGTTCGTCGAGCAGGAGCTCTGCGCGCTCCTCAAGAGTCTCAGCGGACCGCAATCCCACGTAGGCGCGTACCGGTTCGAGTGCGCCGCCTGGCCCCACCTCGTCGATGTCCGCAGCAGTGGGGCCTGTGGACACAAAGGAACGGCCCTGTCGGCCCAGGTCGTCGAACGCGACGAGGGACGCGGGGGAACCGGAACGATGCTCGTCGACCGGCTGCGTCACTCCCGGTTTGTCGTCTAGGTCGAGGCCTGAGAACGCCCAGTTCGAGACAGTAAAGAACGCGTTGACGAACGCACCCGACGCAACCCACCACAGCAGAGCGGTCAACGCGACCGCAGCGACAGCCACCGCCAGTCTCCGAGGAAGGAAGTGGTCCAAGAGGTCGTCGGCCCACCTAAACAGCGCGCGCAGGCAGCGTGATAGCGCAAGAATGATGCCTGCGACCAGAGCTGCGACCACCACGATGACAGGCCATACCAGGGGCGACAGCGGGTCCATTCCAAAGTCCAGCCGAGTCTCGTTCTGCCACCCCACGTAGTCCCAGATGGCAAGGCCCGTCTGCACACCAATAACCACGAGCGCGACGGTGAGCAGCACTGCCCGGATGCGTCCACGCGCCTGCGGCACAGTGAGGAACCGTCCCACTGCGAACACTGCGACACCCAGGCCGTAACCGACCATGAACGTCACACCCGAGTTGATTCCCTGCACCCACCCCTCACGCGGAAGCAGTGAGGGAGTGAGTGAGAGTGAAAAGAAGTACAGCCCAACAATCACGCCGAGGCCGGAGAAATGCGGCTCAATGATGCCGGGCGCGCGCCGGCGGGGCGGACGGGGCTGAGTGAACCGGGTATGTGCTCGGTCGACCAGCCCGCGGGAGGCAGTCGCGGTGTGAGTCATGACGACAGGGCGTCACGCACGAGCGGCTGAGTCATGCAGTGAGCGCCGCCGCGACCCCGCCCAAGTTCGGCACCGACAATCTCGAGGACTTCAATGCCCGCGTCCCGCAGCGCAGCATTGGTGTGAGTATTGCGGTCATAGCCCACCACAACGCCGGGCTCGAGAGCGAGCACATTGTTAGCATCGTCCCACTGCTGGCGTTCCGCCGCGTAGCGGTCCCCGCCAGTAGCGATAAGTCGCAAGCTGGGGATCCGCATCGCCTCCGCGACCACCTCCGTGAAGGGTCGTGACTCCTGCCGCACGTCGAGGGCGAGAGGGCGTGTGGACTCGTAGATGGAGTAAGTTTCGATCGCGTCCACGACCGCTGGGAAGACCGTTGCCACATCGCGATCCGCCAGCGTAAACACAGTGTCGAGATGCATGGCGGAACGCATACGCGGAAGCTTGGCAACGATCACCCTCTCGGCAGCGCCAGCGGCAAACAACTCTGTGGCCACCTGAGTGATGGCCTGCCGACTGGAACGCTCCGACATCCCGATGATCACTACGCCATTGCCCACGGGCATCACGTCGCCGCCCTCAAGAGTGGCAAGCCCATGGTCAAGCTCCGGGTCGCCCCACCAGGTTTGCACCTGGTTCGCGAACTTAGGGTGAAACTCGTACACCGCCCGCATAATCAGGGTTTCTGCGTGGCGCGCGGGCCAGTACAGGGGGTTGAGCGTGACTCCGCCGTAGATCCAACTCGTGGTGTCGCGCGTGTACATGGTGTTCGGCAGAGGCGGCATCAGGTAGTCGCGCATGCCCGACTCTTCGCGCACCAGCGCTACGGAGGACGAACGGAAGTCCCCGGGAAGATCCCGCGTGGACAAGCCTCCCAGCACAAAGCCCGCGAGAGCTGGAGAAGGAAGTTCATTCACGAAGGCGCGGACTTCTTCCACCAGGCCAAGCCCTACCTCGTTGGGCGTGATCTTGCGGTCCAGCAGCCACGCGCGAGCCCTCGGGATATCGAGAACCTCAGTCAGCAGAGCCGTGAGTTCCCACACCTCAATCTCGCGTTCGCGCATCAGGTCAACGAACTCCCGATGGTGACGAATCGCGTGATCCACCCACATGACATCGTCAAAGAGAAGGTCGCTCGCGTTCGACGGAGTCAACCGATGGTGTGCAAGACCAGGGGAGCACACCAAAACGCTGTGGAGCTCACCCACCTCAGAATGGACACCAAACTTCCGTGGGTGGGTATCGACCAAGGTCTCGCTCACTGCAAGCCTCCCTGACGCGAAGGTGACACGATGCTAGTCCTCCCATAAGCATCGTCCCTGTTGCCGTCAGGTTGTGCGACCGCAACGCCACTTTCGGTCGCTCCCACGCACTAGTGTGAGGCGATATGGGATTGTTCAGTCGTTCACGCCGCCGCACCGAGCCCTACGGACTGTGGAGCGACGATGCTGCACGCTGGGAAACGTTCCTTGGGCGAGGGGCCGATGCCTCAACAGCCCGGGACTTGGAAGTCACCGTGGCGTTCACAGCAGAGGACAACGCGCGGGCAGCTGGAAAGACGCTTGCGGCAGAAGGGGCACGAGGCGAACTGGTGCCGCCCAGTCACGGCGTTGAGGAGTGGGGCATCCTGATCCACTGGCGCGACACCGCGCTAGTCCCCGACGTGCTCAAGGACGCTGTTGACCTAGGCGAACGAATCGCGCACGAGCACTCTGGCGAGTACGGCGGCTGGACAGCGTTCTACACCAAGCAAGAAAAGGCAGCGTGGGGTGTGGAGTTGCTCGACGGGCTCTAACGCCACGGGTCAGGTGGCGTCGACAGTCAGGCCGCGCAGGCGCAACGATCCGCTTCAGCGACACCCGCGAGCGCCTCGTCGACGTGGAGGCCACAGCCAGTCCAGGTGGTCTTCTTGCAGTCAGGGCATGCGATAGGTGAGCACATGCGCTTCATTGTACGGAACGCTCCGATACGGCCGATGCTGGGTTTTGTTATAGCCGCACCGCACGCTGGGTGTTCACCTGGCGGGTCTGCGACGGCAGCGTGAAGAGGTCGATGATGAAGCCGATGCCGAAGATGCCGGCCGTCAACAGGTAGAGCACTCCACGACCCACCTTGCCCAGGTAGAACTGGTGGATGCCGAGCAGACCAAAGAAGAACCACAGCACGTACGCGACAGCGAGCGACTTGGGTGGAAGTGGGCTGTACGCGTATTGCGGCGGTGTGTTTGTCATCACCACACTCTAGGCGCTTTGTGGTCGTTTTAGCGTGTTGGCTGCTCGTGCGCTGCGGTGTTACGAATGCCAAGCCACGACACCATGCCTCCGGCGGCCATCAAAATGGCGGTAGCCCACATTGCCCGATGGAAGCCACCCAAATCCAGCACTCCACCGACAACTGCGCCTACGAGAGCGACTGCAACCAGTCCTGCCACGCGCGAGATCGCATTGTTGGTCGCCGACGCAATCCCTGCACGCTCCGAAGGCACCGCAGCCAGAATGGTTGACGTCAGCGGCGTCACAGTCAGTGTGAGACCCAACCCAAACAGAATCATGCCCGGCAGCACCTGCCACCAGTAGTTGAAGTCAGCGGAGACCGTCAACATCAGCAATGCGCCCGCCGCCATCGTCACCGGGCCCACTGTCATGAAGAGCCGCGAACCATGCCGGCCCGCCCACGCGCCCACTCGTGACGACAGCGCGATCATCAGGATTGTGATCGGCAAGCTTGCCAAGCCTGCGGCCGTGGCCGAGAGTCCCGCTCCCTCTTGCAAGTACACCGCCACCACGAAGCCATTGAGTGCGAGTGCACCGTAGATCAGGAAGGTTGCGCCGTTGCCCCACGCAAAGTTGCGCTCGCGGAAGAGAGTGAGTGGGAGCATTGGCTGCTCTACTTGCGTCTGGCGAATCAAGAAGGCGGCGAATGCTGCCACGCCTGCAAGTCCGGTAGCCCACACCCCTGGGTGGGTCCACCCGAGCATCGGCTCTTCAATGAGGGCGTACACCATGCCGCCCAGGCCCGCTGCACACAGGACGGCAGAGATGATGTCAATACGGCCATCGGGGTTCCGCACATCACGTTGCGCGAGGCGGCCCATCATCCACAGCGTCGCGCCCACGGGGATCACGTTGATAAGGAACACCCACCGCCATGACGCGAAGTCCACAAAAAGGCCACCGACGATAGGACCGATGATCATGGCCGTTGACGTCGCGGCAGTCCAGGTGCCGATTGCTTTGGCTTGCGCGGGCCCACGGAACGTTGAGGTGATGAGGGCAAGTGAACTGGGGACGAGCATTGCGCCCGCGACGCCTTGGAGCAGCCGCGCCACGATGAGGAATGTGGCAGTTGGGGCCAGGGCAATGGCGATCGATGTGAGCGCGAATCCGATGAGGCCCCAGCGCAGCACCCGGAGCCTGCCGTACGTGTCCGAGACTGACCCGGCCACCAGCATGAGTGCCCCCAGGGAAATCAGGTAGGCGTCCACTGTCCATTGCTGGGTGGAGATGCCTCCACCGAGTTCGTCGACGATGGCAGGCAATGCCACGTTCACCACGGTGCCGTCGAGAAAGGACACGAAACTCGCGACGACGGCGATGGTGAGGACGAGGCGGGGCTGAGTGGTCACCCTGCGAGCCTACGTCCACAGCCGTGTTGAGTGTCGCGATGACTCCGAGTCCGGATGGGCCTCGTGACTGCGTTAGTGCGTCGCGTGTCGTTCGAGGTATG
>NZ_BBRB01000002.1 GCF_000975055.1 Demequina sediminicola | reverse complement strand
TGCCTTGATCTGTCCTTGTCAAATCGCCTTGTCGGCGAGTTGTCAGTTCTAGATCACTCTCCGCAGCGACAAGTTGCAGGCGCTAGAGCGTCTGCTTCTTTGGCTGTGAGAGCTATCAAGAGGTGCCGCTTCTGGGTCCTTATCTCAGGCCCTCCGCGGCGCTTCCGTCCTTGGCAGCGAGGAAGACATTACGGGCATATGAACACCCAAGTCAAATCGACGCGTTCACCCCCCGGAACGGCTCATATGGCCTGGTAAACCTCAGTCCTATGACCCCATCGACGGGTAGTTTCCGCGAATCTGCGGAAAATTCTTTTGATTATTTTTTTGGCCAGTTTCACTTCGCAGATGTGGTAGCCGTGCAGTCGACGATCAGTGGGGCAAGGAGCACGGCGCGCTGCGACACTTCTCGCGCCCTGTGGCACCGCGCTGGACTAGAGCGAGCCCTCTGCCATGAGTCGCACGAACTCCGCCTCTGAAATGACAGGCACACCCAGCTCTTCGGCCTTGGCTGCCTTGGAACCAGCGTTGGCGCCCGCGACCACATAGTCCGTCTTCTTAGAGACCGAACCTGCCGCTTTGCCTCCTCGGGAAATGATCGCTTCCTTCACCGAGTCTCGGGTGAATCCCTCGAGAGAGCCCGTCGCGACAATCGTGAGACCTTCGAGGGTCCGCGCTATCGACTCATCGCGCTCGTCCTGCATCCGAACGCCTGCCTGTGCCCACCGGTCCACGATGTCCCGATGCCAGTCCACCTCAAACCAACGCTTGACCGAGTCAGCAATCGTGGGACCCACACCGTCGACGGCCGAGAGCTGCTCCTCTGTGGCCTCGCGAATCGCGGGAATGGACTCAAAGGCAGTCGCCAGCGCCCTTGACGCAGTAGGCCCAACGTGACGCATGCTGAGTGACACGATGACGCGCCACAGGGGTTGCTCCTTGGCGGAGTTGAGGTTTTCCAGTAGTCGCAGGCCATTGGTAGAGACGTCGCCGGCCTTCCGGTCTACGCCATCCTTGGTGGAGTCTGACTCCAGCGTGAACAACGGCACCCTGGCAAGATCGCCCTCCGTCAATGAGAACAAGCCAGCTTCGTTAGACAGGACGCCTGCCTCGACCAACGCGACGGCTGCCTTCTCCCCCAACACTTCGACATCAAGTGCTCCGCGCGAACCGATGAACGCAATGCGGTCCGTAATCTGCGCCGGGCAGTACTGGGAGTTAGGGCACCGGAGATCCTTGTCTCCTTCCTTCTGCTCCACGAGCGTGGTGCCACAGGACGGGCAACCCTCGGGCATCGTCCATTCGCGCTCACTCCCATCGCGTGCAGCGACCACAGGCCCCACAATCTCGGGAATGACGTCCCCGGCCTTCCGCAGTACCACCGAGTCGCCGATCAGGACACCCTTGCGCTTCACCTCATGGCGGTTGTGCAATGTCGCGTAGGTCACAGTCGAACCAGCAACCGTGATGGGCGTCATCACCCCATAGGGCGTGACTCGACCGGTGCGACCCACGTCAACGCGGATGTCCTCCAACGTTGTGTGTACTTCTTCCGGGGGGAACTTGTATGCCAGTGCCCAGCGTGGCGCGCGACTCGTCGACCCCAGCTGCCCTTGAACCGACCGAGAGTTCACCTTCATCACGGCGCCGTCGATCTCATGAACCATCGAGTGCCGCTTCTCTTCTAGTTCCTTGAGAAAGCGCTCAATGTGGTCCACCCCCGTGAGGACACGAGTGTGCTCAGACACAGGTAGCCCCCACCCGGCCAGCACCTCGTAGATCCCTGCCTGGGACTCAGCACGAGCATCGGCTCCCTGCGCGCCCCATTCGAGCGCACCCAATGCGTAGGCCGTCAGCGCAAGTGGGCGCGACGCTGTGACCGTGGAGTCCTTCTGGCGCAGCGAACCAGCTGCGGTGTTGCGCGGATTAGCGTAAGGCGGCTTGCCCTCGGCGACCATGCGTTCGTTGAGTTCCTCGAACGCCGCGAGTGGAAGGTAGACCTCGCCGCGAATCTCCACGAGCTCAGGGATGTTGTCGCCACTGAGCGTGTCCGGGATGTCCCCCATGGTCCTGACATTCGCAGTGACATCTTCACCTGTCGTGCCGTCACCGCGCGTCACCCCGCGAACTAAGGTGCCGTTCTCATACGTCAGGGAGATCGACAGCCCATCAATCTTGGGCTCGCACACCACCTCTTGCGCCCCTAGCTCGCGGGCAAGTCGTTCGAGCCACGCGTCAACCTCCTGGATAGAGAAGGCGTTGTCGAGGCTCATCATGCGTTCCCGATGCTGAACCGACGCAAACCCCGTCTCGCCTCGGGCAGCGCCCACCGTCTGCGTCGGAGAGTCCGGCTCAGCGAGCTCGGGGTGCGCAGCCTCAAGATCCCTCAGCTCGCTCTCGAGCGCGTCATAGGCGGCGTCAGAAATGATGGGAGCGTCCTCGCCGTAGTAGCGGGCGCGGTGCTCCTCAATCTGCTGTACCAATTCCTGATGCCGGGCGCGGGGGTCAATGGTCTCGCTCACGCTCCTATCTCACCATGAGTCGGCGACACAGCAAGATTGAGGGCGATCGAGCGGTGCGTACTCGCCAAGCACCTACCCAAAGGCGCACACTAGTGGGGTGACTCTCGTAACGCCTTCCCAGATCGACGCTGCCGCAGAAGCCATCGCGCCGCACGTGCGGCGCACACCCATCATTGAAGTGCCCGGCGACACCATGGGGATCGACGCAACGCTCGTCTTCAAACTCGAGTACCTCCAAGTCACCGGAGCCTTCAAAGCCCGCGGTGCCGTGCACTACGTCGCCACACAGCCTGTCTCCGACGCTGGCGTCGTCGCAGCATCGGGAGGTAACCACGGCGCAGCCGTGGCATACGCCGCGCACCGCTTTGGCCACGACGCTCACATCTTTGTTCCCACGACAGCCAACCCGGCCAAAGTCGAGCGCTTGGTGAGTCTCGAGGCCAACGTTCACAGCATCGGCTTGACGTACGGAGATGCGGCCGATGCTGCTGCCGACTATCTCGCCGAACACGACGCCACTTCGATCGCGGCCTTTGACGACCCAGTGGTCATGGCAGGGGCGGGAACCGTCGCAAAGGAGTTCGAGGCCGATGCCGGACGTCTCGATGCCATGCTGCTGGCCGTGGGCGGAGGCGGCCTTGCAGGTGGCGCCGCGGCATGGTGCGGTGACCGCATCCCGATCATCGGATGCGAGACAGTCGGGACCGCGTCGTATGCCGCAGCCGTCGAAGCAGGATCCCCGGTCACTGTCCCCGTCAGCGGAGTGGCAGCCGACCACCTCGGTGCCCGACGCATCGGCGATACTCCATGGGAAGCGCTGTCCGCAGCGGCGGCCGAGTCCATCGTGGTGACCGACGACGAAGTTCTCGACGCCCAGGCTCGGCTCTGGCGTCTGCTACGGGTTGTCGTCGAGCCAGGCGTTGCTGCCCCCTTTGCCGCCCTCTACACCGGCCGTTGGAAGCCCGAACCGGGATCACGCATCGGCGTAGTCCTGTGCGGCGCGAACGTTGTGGTGCCGGGAATCGGTCCGCAAGGACAGCCAACGACTCACGAGCAATAGCGAGGTGCCGCGTTCAAGATTCGCGCTTCAGTCTCTCGATCAGACGCTCAAGCCTGCGAGCGCGCGTTTCAGGCGTCGCGGCAGTGATCAATGGGTGCAGCATCGCGAACCGCTGCTGTGCGCTGAGCGCAGCAAACCTACCTTGAGCATCCGGTAGGGCTGCCAGTGCCGCCACGAGGTCGTCCGGCGCAACCGCGTCCGCCGACCCTGGATAGGCACGCTCCCACCGTCCATCCGCGCGTGCAAGTTCAACTTGGCGCTGACCCCCCGCCCGCATACGGCCAGCCTCAGTCAGCCGTGCGACGTGCTCGACATTGCGCTTGGACCACAGTGACCGAGGACGCCGCGGCGTAAAACGCTGGACAAACGTCAAGGAGTCCCGCGAGCGCCGTTGTCCGTCAATCCAGCCGGAGCACAGCGCTTCATCAAGGGCCTGGGCATAGGCGAGAGACGTAGGCTCAGTCACGCCCTTCTTGGCGAGAACCAACCACACCCCGTTGCTTACAGCATCGTTGTCGACGAGCCAGTCGTGCCAGGACTGCTCGTCGCGCATGGTCAACTCTTCTAGGTCCACCCCTGAATGATCGCAGTTCCCACTGACGTGCGCGCCCTGCGGGACAGCGATGCGTGAGAGGATCCTGCGCATGGCCATCGTCAGTGATCGTGTGCGGGAGCGCATTCATGAGGACTTCGGGGCGTCATCATCACGCATGGTGAGTGCGCTCGAACGGCTCCACATCGAGGGCCACACCGACGCTGATCGCCTGCACGCTGCCGTGGTGATCGCATCACGTGGGCATGCGCAGATGTTTGACGATGCACTCGAACACGCTGCAAGCGATTGGCGCGACCTTCTCGACCGCGCAGGCCTTGCCGATAGCGAATGGGAACACCAGGTTCGCGAGACCTTTGGCCCTGCCTGAGTGGGCACGAAGACTGGGTGCGCAACTGGCTACAGAAACGTCACACACCGGCAACATCGGTTCTCTAGGGTGCCGATCATGAGCTTGATGAGCCTGGTAGTACGCGCCCCGTTCGCCCTCATTGACGGCGACTTGCGACCCGCTTCCATCGCGGTCGCCGACAACGTCATCGTTTACATCGCAGATTTCAACGATGAGTTCGATACCGCGACCGACGTGACGTTGGACGACACTGAGGTGCTGGTGTTGGCCGAAGCGTCGCCTCGTCTGGATCCCTCGGCGCGCCGGGGCATTAGGGTTGGAGCACCGGCGGACCTCGTCGCTTGGGGGCGTTCGGCGCTTGAAGTGTCCACGACTGCTCGGTCTGTCGCGTAGGGACATTTAGCGGTTCTAGCCACATATTCCCTAAGGTCCTAGAGACTCGCGACCCCGAGGGGACTATCGTGGTCACTGTGACTGCACCGATCGATCCCACGACCACTTCCGCCTGGGCCGAGCTCACCGCTCACAAAGACGGCTTCGCCCCCGACTTGCGCGCATGGTTCGACGCCGATCCAGGCCGCGTTGAGCGCCTAACGCTCTCGATGGCAGACCTCCACGTAGACCTCTCCAAGAACCTCGTCACCGACGAAATCCTGGCATCGCTCGTCACACTCGCCAAAGAGACTGGAGTGGCAGAACGGTACGCTGCGATGCTTGCTGGCGAGCACATCAACACCACCGAAGACCGCGCCGTCCTGCACACCGCACTACGCCGCCCGGCCGATGCCTCGCCTGGCCTCACCGTCGACGGCCAAGACATCGACAGTGACGTGCAAGACGTCCTCGGCCGCGTGAGCGAGTTCGCTGAGCGCGTGCGCTCCGGGGAGTGGACCGGCATCACCGGCAAAAAGGTCACCACAGTCGTCAACATCGGCATTGGCGGGTCCGACCTTGGACCCGTCATGGTCTACGAAGCCCTCGAGCCCTACGCGAACGCAGGCATTGCCGCGCGCTACGTCTCGAACATCGACCCCACCGACATGGGACAGAAGCTCAAGGGGCTCGACCCCGAGACCACACTGTTCATCGTCGCGTCGAAAACCTTCACCACACTCGAAACCCTCACCAACGCGCGTCTCGCACGTACCTGGCTGTGGGAAGCGCTCGGTACGGCTGGCGTCAACGTATCGGACGCGGACGCGAAGGCCGATGCCGTGGCACACCACTTTGTCGCAGTCTCCACCGCGCTCGACAAGGTAGCCGACTTCGGCATCGACACCACCAACGCCTTTGGCTTCTGGGACTGGGTTGGAGGACGCTACAGCGTCGACTCCGCCATCGGCCTCTCACTCGCCATCACGCTCGGCCCCGACGTCTTCGGAGACCTCCTCGACGGATTCCACACCGTCGACCAGCACGTCGCCACCACGCCGCTAGAAGAGAATGTCCCCGTACTCATGGGACTACTCAACATTTGGTACGTGAACTTCCTGGGCGCACAATCACACGCCGTCCTGCCCTACGCACAGCAACTGCACCGCTTCCCCGCATACCTCCAGCAACTCACCATGGAATCCAACGGTAAGTCCGTGCGCTGGGACGGCGCCCCCGTCACCACCGAGACGGGCGAGATCTTCTGGGGAGAACCCGGCACCAACGGACAGCACGCGTTCTACCAGCTCATCCACCAAGGCACCAAGCTCATTCCTGCGGACTTCATCTCTGTCGTCAACCCTGCATATGACCTGAAAGACGGCGAACAGGACGTCCACTCCCTGTTCCTCGCGAACTTCCTCGCTCAGACCAAGGCACTCGCATTCGGCAAGACTGCCGCAGAAGTAGAGGCCGAGGGGACCACCGGTGCACTCGTGGCCGCCCGCACATTTCCCGGCAACCGCCCCACCACCTCGATCTTTGCCCCATCACTGACGCCGCAGGTCTTGGGTCAACTCATCGCGCTGTACGAGCACATCACGTTTACACAAGGCGTCATCTGGGGCATCAACTCATTCGACCAGTGGGGTGTGGAACTCGGCAAAAAGCTCGCCCTCGAGATCGCCCCCGCCGTTGAAGGTGACGACGACGCACTGGCAGCGCAGGACGCCTCCACGCAGGCACTCATCGCCTACTACCGCGCGCACCGCGCGTAGGCCCGGCAGCCACGTGACACCCAAGACGATCGTCATCACGGGCGCCAGTGACGGCATCGGCGCGGGAGCGGCCCGGCAACTCCACGACATCGGCCACCGTGTTGTGATCGTGGGCCGCTCTCCCGAGAAAACTGAAGCCGTGGCCGCCGCGTTAGGCGTGCCATTCCACATCGCCGACTTTGCGGACCTCAGCCAGGTCCGGACACTGGTTCAGGACCTACTCGACGCGTATCCGCGCATCGATGTGCTTGCGAACAACGCTGGCGGAACATTCACGCAGCGCACCACTGTGGACGGCCACGACCTCACCATGCAGGTGAATCACTTCGCACCGTTCCTTCTGACCACGCAGCTCCTGGACCGCCTGATCGAATCCGACGCGGCGGTGATTCAAACGTCCAGCGTCGCGCACCGCGCGTGGGGAGACATCGACGTCGAGGATCTCGACAACCAACGCAAATGGTCCGCTCAAAAGTCATACGGCGATGCAAAACTTGCGAACGTCCTCTTCACCAAGGAACTCGACCGCCGGTACCGCAACCAGGGCATATCCGCCGCCGCCTTCCATCCCGGTGCGATTGCAACCAACTTCGCCTCCGAAGGCTCCGGACCGTTCCGTTTCGCGTATCACTCCATCTTCAGCAAGCTGTTTGAAGGCGTTGATGCCGGTGCTTCGCGGCTAACGTGGCTGGCAGACGGCGAGCCGGGCGTCACCTGGGAGCACGGCGGCTACTACGCCAAGAACGCGCTCGCCAAGACCAATCCGCAGGTGGATGATGCTGAGTTGGCCCAGAAGCTGTGGGAGCGTAGCGAAACACTCGTAGGCGTCTGATCCCGCCGGCTCGGTAGGCATCTGATCCCACCGGCTCAGTAGGCGTCTGATCCCACCGGCTCAGGTGGCTGTTTCTCGCTGTTTTGGGCCTCCATAACAGCGAAATGGAGCCATTTGGCGGGGAAGGAAGAGGGTTTGGGGGGGGTGGTGGGCTAAGACGCTAGTGCGCCGATGGCCACACTGACCATCTTCTCGAACTCCTGTTCGCGCTGCTGAGAACTCAGCTCCTCGCCGCGCACTACATGGTCAGAGATAGTTGCGATCATCAACGCCTCCACGCCCTCCGCGGCCGCCACGGCGTAGATGCCGGCAGCTTCCATCTCGACCGCGAGCGTCCCGTACTCTGCCACCCGCGCCACCAGCGTCGGGTCTGGGTGGTAAAACGCATCCGAGGTCAGTACCGGCCCCACACGAAGGCTCACCCCTGCGGCTTCGGAGTAGTTGGCTGCGGCACGTAGCAATGAGAACGCAGGGGCATGCGAATAGTGAATGCCAGGAATCCGATACGTCGACATCGCCGAATCGGTGTGCGCTGCAGAAGCCGCAATGACGTCCCCGAGTTGCAGATCAGGATGGATGCCACCTGCGGTGCCCACACGGATCATGCGCTTCACGCCATAGTGACGCACCAACTCAGTGGTGTAGATCGTCGCGGACGGCATTCCCATCCCCGTGGCCATGACCGACAGCGGCCGGCCCTCGTGCGTACCCGTGAACCCGAGGATTCCCCGCACATCTGTCACCTGGTGCGCGTCCTCAAGGAACCGGTCTGCGATCAACGCAGCGCGGCGTGGATCCCCTGGCAAAAGGATGTCGGGAGCAAAAGCCCCATCGGGCGCAGAGATGTGAGGAGTAGGCATGCTCCGACCCTACGGGTCGGAGCACATATGCGCCTGTGCAACTCCCCCTTACACCCGTGAGCTAGACCCGTGAGCTAGACCCGTGGGTTAGACCCGTGAACTCCGTCAGTCCTGAGCGACTCGCACCCGTAGTGCACCCGGCTGAATGGAGAACTCCACATGCGTGGATTCACCAACCTCGTCGCCGTCAAGCTCGAGCATCCGCGGCTGAGCCATATCGAGAGTCACCGCCGTCGTGCGACGGTGCTCCACAGATTCGCTGCTCTCCGCAGATGTGTTGGCGCCCACGAGTCGCTTGAGCCCGTTGTCCCACACCATCGATCGCAGCGTGTCGAGCCAGCCACCCACACCGTCGGCGCTCAGCACAAGCATGTCGAGTTCGCCATCTGCAGGGTCAGCATCAGGAAGGAGCGTGACCCCTCCCGTGAGGACACCACAATTACCCACAATCAATGTGTGTGCCTGCTCACGGCTCACATCCTCGCCGTCAAGCGTCAGGTCCATCTCGATGATGTCGCTCGTGGACACTGCCCGGCCTAACGACTCGACATAGGCAAGCCAGCCAACCTTGTCCTTGAGGTCGTCGTCCGTTTCGACGATCATGTGAGCGTCAATACCCACTCCCGCCATCACCGTAAACGCCTGCCGCTGCGAGCCCCCCTCAACCGTGGCATCGGCCCAAGCCAAGTCGATCGTTCGTGGCGCCCCCGAGAGTGCTACGGCGATAGCATCGGCGATGGAGTTGAGCGGAATATCGAGGTTGCGGGCCAAGAGATTACCTGTCCCCAAAGGAACGATGCCCAGGTCGGCTTTTTCACCACGATCCGCGAGACATTGCGCGACCATGCGTACCGTCCCGTCGCCTCCCGCCGCCACCACGAGATCACAGCCCGCATCGAGCGCGTCGCTGGTCATCCCCTCCCCCGGATCATCAACCGTGGTCTCGAACCAGGACACCTTCACCGTCGCGAGATCGACATCGGCTGACGACAATGCCTCTTCAAGATCCGCTTTGCTGGTCTTCGCGGGATTCACCACGATGCCCACATGATCAGTGCTCACAGCAGAACTCCTTCGTCAGAGATAGGCATGGGGCCACGGTGACCCCGCCCGGGTACTGCGTCAATTCGGCACCACCTGGTCTCGCTCCCGTGATCAGGTGCACGATGGCGGGAACACACAGAAGTGCTGGCTACAGGGTTCCCTTACGGGCGTTGGCCCAAATGTCGATACCCGCATCCACCACAATGTCGTCGATGGCGTCCAGTTCCGCGGAGCTGAAGTCTAAGTTGTGCACCGCCTCGACGTTGGCTTCGAGTTGCTCGACAGAAGATGCTCCCATCACGAGGGAGGTCACACGTGTGTCGCGAAGAGACCACGCCAAAGCCATCTGCGCTAGGGATTGCCCGCGCTTGCCAGCAAGGTCATTCAGTGCACGCAGCCGCCCCACGACGTCGTCCGTCAGCCACTCAGGGTTGAAGGACTTGCCCGCCGCCGCGCGCGACGACTCTGGAATGCCGTCGAGGTACTTGTCAGTCAGCATTCCCTGTGCAAGAGATGAGAAAGCGATCACACCCGCGCCAACCTCGTCGGTAGCGTCGAGTAGGCCCTCCGTCTCAATCCACCGATTCAACATGCTGTAACTGGGCTGGTGGATCAAAAGCGGCGTGCCGAGGTCCTTCAGGATGGCAGCCATCTGACGTGTGTAGTCCGCATCGTAAGAAGAGATACCCACGTAGAGCGCCTTACCGGCCCTGACCGCTGCATCGAGTGCACCAGCAGTCTCTTCGAGTGGGGTCGTTGGATCAAAGCGATGCGAATAGAAGATGTCGACATACTCAAGACCCAGGCGCTCAAGCGACTGATCCAGGCTTGCCGTCACATACTTGCGTCCGCCACCACCTTGGCCGTAAGGACCAGGCCACATATCCCAGCCGGCTTTGCTGGAGACCACAATCTCGTCACGGTACGGCCGGAGATCCTCGGCAAAGATTCTGCCGAAGTTGGTCTCTGCACTTCCATAAGGCGGCCCATAGTTGTTGGCCAAATCAAAGTGCGTGATGCCGTGATCAAACGCAGAATGAATGACTGCGCGTTGATTAGCCAGAGGGACATCGTCACCGAAGTTATGCCAGAGCCCCAGGCTCAGCACCGGCAAGTCGAGGCCCGACTTCCCCGTCCGGCGATAGGGCATCCTGCCGTCATAACGGTGCTCATCGGCAATGTATGTCACGTGCTACTCCTCGGCTCACAGCGATGTTTGCTTATGCCGAGTCTCGCACAATCAGCTGAGTGGGCAACAGCGTCTCGCGCGGCTGATCTGTGTCTCCGGCAAGAATCGCCAACAAAATGTTCGCCATCTCTTCGCCCATCGCCGCCGATGGCTGGCAAATCGTCGTCAGCGGCACTTCACAGTTGAGCGCACTGGGGGAATCGTCATACCCCACCATCGCCAGATCTTCAGGCACACGCACACCGCGGTCCAAGAAGACTGGCTGTGCTCCAGACGCCATCAGGTCGGAAGCAATAAAGACCCCGTCGATTGACGGGTCGATAGCCAACAGTTCACGGGCGGCCCTCGTACCGCTAGGCATCGTGTAGTCCCCATGGACGATCGGGCCAGGCTCAAGCCCCGCCTCGTCGAGGGCGAGGCGCCAGCCTTCAACGCGGTCAAGGCCGCTCTGCATCGTCATAGGCCCCGAGATTGTCGCAATGCGCTTGCGCCCGGCCGCGATCAGGTGGCGTGTAGCGTCCGCCGCTCCCGCGACATTGTCGACGTCGACGACATGGCCCTTAAGCCCCGACAAAGCAGGGCGACCACCGAACACCATGGGCAGCATGTCCCCAATCTCACGGACAAAGACATCATCCGCGTGGTGAGACACCACCACCACTCCGTCAACCACACCACCGGCGAGATACCGCAGCATCCTGGCGTCAGGGCCGTGCGTGGCGATCATCAGATTGAGGAGGTAGTCCGACTGCTCAAGGCGCCGGTTGATCCCCGTCACGATAGAGGCAAAGTACACGTCGCCAAAGAACCGCGTGGTGTCTTCCGGCACCACCAGCGCGATTGCATGGGACTGCTGAGACGCAAGCGAACGGGCCGCCCGGTTCGGCACGTACCCGAGCTCCGCGATGGCGGCCTTGACCGCTTTCACGCTCTCGGGATGCACCGTGGGCGACCCGTTCACTACGCGCGAGACTGTCGCTCGCGACACCCCAGCCTTGGCTGCTACCGCTTCAAGCGTGGGCGCAGTGGAGCGCACTTGAGAGGCGGTAGCAACCGGCGGGGTGGTCATGCTGTTACCCCTTGACTGCGCCAGCCATAATTCCGGCGACGAGCTGGCGTCCGGTGAAGATGAACAGGATGAGCAGTGGCACGGTGGCCAGCAGCACACCCGCCAGCACCAGCGAGTAGTCGACGAAGTAGTTGGCCTGCAACATCGACAGCGCCACGGGAAGCGTGGGGTTGGACTGATCCAGCACGATCAGCGGCCACAGGAAGTTGTTCCATGCGGTCACAAACGTGAACAGGAAGAGCATCGCGGCGGCAGGACGCGCTGCGGGCACGCCCACGTGCCAGAAGGTACGGATCATGTTGCACCCGTCGACTCTAGCCGCCTCAATCAACTCCGTCGGGAGCGACTGTTGCAGATACTGCGTCATCCAGAACACACCGAACGCCGTCACCAGCGCGGGAAGAATCACGGCGCCGAGGCTACCGGTCCAGCCGAACTCGGCCATCAGGATGTACAGCGGCACGATGCCGAGCTGAACTGGCACGGCCATGGTCGCGATGACTGCAACAAACAGTCCCCGGTTGCCCTTGAACCGCAACTTCGCGAAGGCAAATCCTGCGAGTGTGGAGAGAACTACCGTCGAGATCGACACGGTGGTCGACACGATGATCGAGTTCCACAGCGCCTTCCAGAAGTTCACCGCCGGGTTCTGGATAACCGTCATGGCATTTTCAATGAAGTTGCCACCGGGGATCCACGACATGTTGGGGTCGCGGACGGTGGTGGCGTCACCGGAACCGATCAGGAATGACCAGTAGAACGGGAACAGCGATGCCAACATGACAATGGCAAGCGCCGTGTACGTGAACCACGTTGGCCGGCTGATGTGCACCATCGAAGTGCGCTTAAACATGGACATCACTTGCTCCCAGACTGGTCGGAGGAAACGAACCGGCGTGTGAGCCAGAAGTTCAAGAGACCGAAGACGATGATGATCAGGAACAAGAGCCACGCGATAGCCGAGGCTCGACCAAAGTTCAGCTCGCCCCAACCGGTGTTGTACATGTACATCGTGATGGTCAGCCACTGCTGGTCAGCACCACCATTGCCAGCGGTGTCAAACATGCGCGGCTCATCGAAGATCTGCAAACCACCGATGGTCGACGTGATGATCACGAAGATGAAGGTGGGGCGGATCTGCGGAAGCGTCACCGAGAAGAATCGGCGGGCCTTGCTGGCCCCGTCCAGAGCTGCGGCTTCATAGAGCTCGCGGGGAATCGCTTGCATGGCGGCCAGCATGATCAGCGCGTTGTAGCCGATCCAGCGGAAGTTCACCATGGACGCGATGGCGACGTGCGACGGGATCACTTCTTTGTGCCAGGCGATGGGGTCAATGCCGACCATGCCGAGCCAGTGATTCACCAGACCGTACTCGTCTGCGTAGAGCTGCGAGAAGATGAGGGCGACGGCCACGGGCATCACCACGTAGGGGACAAGAACACCCATACGCCAGAAAGTCCTGGCCTTGAGATGGTGATCGAGCATCGCTGCGATGAATGTCGCGATGATGAGCTGCGGGATAGACGACAGCAAGAAGATGGAGAACGTGTTCCGCAACGACACCCAGAACTTGCGGTCGTTGAGCACGTAGTCAAAGTTGGCAAATCCGATGTACTCACCGGAGTTGCGGATGGTGTCCCAATCCATCAGTGAGATCACCGCGGTGTAGATGATCGGGAAAAGCCCGAAGATCGCGAACACGATGAAGAACGGCGCGATGTACAGGTACGGGGATGCTTTGCGATCCCACATGCCCATGCGCTGACGCCAAGGGCTATAAGCCTTGGAGGTGTCGAGGTCCGTGGATGCCATGAGGTTCCTTCAGAAGACGCGGATTCCGGGGAGGTGGACGGTAAGCCCGGGCCTGCTCCTCACATACGGAGCAGGCCCGGGCCCCTAGTTTTTAGTCTTAGCCAATGCCTTCGATGTCAGCAACAGCCTTGTCCCAGGAAGCTTCTGGGTCGTCGGTGCCGTCTTCAACACGGGTCAGCGCGTTGTTGATTGCATCGTTCACCTGGAAGTAGTACTCGCCCTTGTAGGGGCTAGGAACGACGGCCTGGGCGCGGTCTGCGAAGATCTCGCCGATAGGTGCGTCGTTGAAGAACGCGTTCACAGCACCGGAAACAGCTTCGTCGTCGTAGGCAGCAACCTGCGAGGGGTACGTTCCAGCGTTGGCGAATGCCTTGGCCTGCTGCTCAGGAGCGGTCAGCCACTCGGCAAGAGCGGTAGCAGCTTCGATGTTCGAACCGCTAGCAGGAACGGTCAGCCATGAGCCGCCCCAGTTACCGCCACCGTTGGGGTAGACGTTTGCAAGGTTCCAGTCAGTCGTGTCGGTAGCGTTGCCCTCGATCACACCGAGCATCCACGGCGGGCACAGCATGGTTGCGTATGCACCGTTCGAGAGACCTGCGAACCAGTCTTCGCTCCACTGGCCGAAGTGCGACGACTGAGTTTCCGATGCAGCCATCAGCTGGTCGTAGTTTGCCTTGACAGCGTCGTTGTCCAGAACGATGAGCTCACCGGTGTCGGGGTCTTCGTAAGCCTGGTCGAGCTGGTTGGTCATACCCTGCCACACACCGGAAGCGGAGTCGTAGAATGCGGAACCGCCGGAGCCCTCAACGTAGTCGTCGCCGACTGCGAAGAAGTTGGCCCAGTCACCGTCGAGGAGCGTTGCAACCTCGTCAGGGGTGGAGGGCAGGCCAGCAGCCTCGAAGAGGTCTGCGCGGTAGCAGACGCCCTGTGGGCCGGTGTCGGTGCCATAGCCAATGAGGCGGCCGTCAGCGTCAGTTGCGCCGGCCTCGACGTAGTCAACCCAGCGACCGTCAACGGCGTCGCTCGACAGGTCGGTGAGGAGGTCGGAGTACTGCATGACCTCGGGCATCCAGTCAACCTCGACCATTTCGACGTCAGCGAGGCCACCAGGGCCAAGCTTGGTGAAGAAGTTCTCGCGTGCGTCACCCGACTCGGCCTTGCGGTCGTAGGTGATCGTGACGTTGGGGTTGAGCTCCATGTACTCCTCGATGAGGTCGTACTGGTACTCGGCGTCGTTCTCCGAGTTGGAGAATCCAGGGGTGTTGAAGGTCGCCAGCGTGAGCGAAACCTCTTCAGCACTCGTGTCGGTACCGCCGGTGGCCTCATCAGTCGAGTCGGTGTCGCCACCGTCGGACGAGCATGCCGCCAGGGTCAGGGCGGCAACAGCGGCACCCGCTGTTGCTGCAAGCATCTTCTTACGTCGTGTAAAGCTCACGGTCACTCCTTCGTGAAAGTATGGTCGGCCCGTGAGAGCGCTCTCTCCTGCGGTGAGAGCGCTCTCACGAGTGACCCCTACGCTAGATCTGAGATATGTGGATGTCAACGCGAAAAGGCCTATAGAAACGTTTCGATACCAAACCGTAACCGGAGCCTCGAAGGCTCACCTCGGCGGCCTGGTTTGGCCCGTGACGGCCGCTAAATAACGCGCTTCATCAACGTCGCTTGACCCAGAACCCGCGTACTCAGGTAGACCACCAGCGACTGACCAGCCGCTACCCCGCGCATCGGCTCATCAAGCTCAACGACCAACTCGTCGCCACGGCGCACCACCGTGCCCGACGTCGTCGTGCCGTGCGCCCTCACTTGCGCCTCGCAACGCGTCGGCTCGGCCGCCGGGACATCCGGCGCAAGCCACACGGTGTTCTCCCCCACCAGCGTCGAGACCGACAAGAGAGTCTCGGGCCCTACGGTGACAACGTTGCTCGACGTATCGACGTCCGTCACGTAGCGCGGCGCACCGTCCGCAGCCGGCCTGCCAATACCAAGGCCCTTGCGCTGGCCCACGGTGAACGCATAGGCGCCCTCATGAGCACCAACAACTTCACCAGACTCGTCCCGAATCTCACCAGGCTTCTCTCCCAGCTCGCGCTGCAGGAAGCCCTTGGTGTCGCCGTCAGCAACAAAGCAAATGTCGTAGGAGTCAGGCTTGTTCGAGACGCCAAGCCCACGGGCAGCGGCTTCAGCGCGCACCTCCGCCTTTGACGCCATGTCACCTAGAGGGAAAATCGACTGTGCGACCTTCTCCGGTCCCATGACTGCCAACACGTAAGACTGATCCTTCAAGGGGTCCACAGAGCGGTGCAACTCGCGGATACCGTCCTTGCCCACCTCAATACGCGCATAGTGGCCCGTCGCGACCGCATCGAAACCCAGCGCATCGGCCCGTTCCAAGAGTGTGTCGAACTTGATGTGCTCGTTGCACCGCACACAAGGATTCGGCGTACGCCCGGCCGCATACTCAGAGAGGAAGTCCTTCACCACGAGGTCGTGAAACTCGTCCGAGAGGTCCCACACGTAGTACGGAATACCAAGTTTGTCGGCAGCGCGTCGCGCATCGTTGCTGTCCTCAATCGAGCAGCAACCGCGAGAGCCTGAGCGGAACTGGTCTCGGTTGCGACTGAGCGCCATGTGGACGCCCACCACATCGTGACCGGCGTCAACTGCTCGCGCAGCTGCGACGGCCGAGTCAACTCCGCCAGATAGTGCGGCAAGCACGCGCATAAGTACCTCCAGGTGATCGACCATCCATGGTACGCGGCGCTCCAGCGCGACGAGTCCAGCCCACCGACGCGCTCACTCTCGCAGCCGCGACCGCAGCTGCTCAAGCGTCTCAGCATCTCCACCGTGAGCGATATACCAAGCCGCTGCCCCACCAGCACCCTCCCACCTGTCGAGCACGCTCTCGATGGCCTCAGCCGGTGCTTCAAAGACCTCGGCTGGCACAGACTCTCGTGCAGCGGCGGCGAACTCCGGCGGCACTCCACGCATCATGCGCGCAATCACCGCCTCCATGTGAGGCCCCGTGGCGCAATAGTCCGCCACAATGCGCTCCCGCGGCACATCAAGCAGGGCGAGCACGAGCGCCGTCAACACTCCCGTCCGGTCCTTGCCCACAGAGCAGTGATACAACACCGGAACCGGTTCACCGGCGAGCAAACCCACCGCTCTGATCAGTGCCCGGGCGGCCGCGCCTTGAGTCATATGCTCATAGAGCGCATCGAGTGACGTCAGCGTCGCGCGCGCTTCCTCACCGGTGAGATTCGCTTCGTCGAGAATCTCCAAGTCGATGATGTGACTTTGCCCCGCCAATCCATGCGGCCGGCCCTTCTCTTGTGCCCCACGCAGATCGACCACCGTGGCGGGCGGCCACGGCATCACACCGTTCGGCGGCACGTCACCTTCCGCGGGTGCGTCAGAACGGAACAGCACGCCGTGCGCGAGCCCCGGAGCGGCATCGGCTACATCACGTGCATTAGCTAGGCGACGGGCATCATCGATCGTCACAGTGAGTCCTCTCGTTTCCCGCCACGGTAACGGCAATCGGTGCTCTCATGCACACCGCCAAACAGGCGAGGTGTGCAGTGACAAGGGCTCCATCAACCTGGAACAATGGTGGTCATGAAGCTTCGTTTGGCAGCCGCCGCCTTGACCGCCGGCCTCGTGCTCACCACCACCGCGTGCTCGTCCCAGGTAGACCCCACCACGGCTCAGGATCCTTTGCGGGATGAACAGTGGGGCATGGACACCGTGGGCGTTCCCGAAGTGTGGGCGCAGGGGTACACGGGTGAGGGCATCGTGATCGCGGTAGTGGATACCGGTGTGGACATGACACATCCGGACCTTCGCGGGCGAGGCGTCGACGGCTGGGACTTTGTGGACGACGATGACGACCCCAAGGACGAGAACGGCCACGGCACGCATGTCGCTGGAATCGCCGCAGCATCCGCCAATGACAAGGGCATCATTGGCGCTGCACCGAATGCCCAGATCATGCCCCTGCGTGTTCTCAACGCAGAAGGCGCAGGCGGCAACGACGACATTGCCGACGCCATCGACTGGGCCGTCGACAATGGCGCCGATGTCATCAACCTCTCCCTCGATGAGACTGGCCTTCTGGGACGGATCGAAAAGGGCGGGGTGATCAATGACTCCATTATGGATGCCTATGAAGCCGGCGTTCTGGTGGTCGCGGCATCCGGAAACTCTGCGGAAACCGGCCAGCAGTACCAAGTCGACACGGACGTGCTCGTCGTCAATGCCTCCAACGAACTCGACCTCCCGGCGCTGTACTCAAACTCCGGAGACGTACGTGCGGTCTCGGCACCGGGGTCGCGCATCGTCTCCACAGTTCCGACCTACCCCACCACGCTGTTCACCAGCGGCTCGGACGGATACGAGACTCTCTCCGGAACATCTATGGCTTCCCCCTTGGTCGCAGGCACCGTTGCCCTGCTCCTTTCCGCGGGCATCCCTCACGACGAGGTCTTTGGCCTCTTGACGGACACCGCCGTCAACCACTGGGAAGCAGAGCGTCTGGACGCCGGAATCATCAGTGTCTCGGCTGCACTCAACGAAGCTATCGCGCAGGGCTTGACGAGCGAGTAGTTCCTGAGTCGCGGATCTCCACGATGCCCGCAGGAGCATTGAGGAGCCGGACTGTCTCGCGCGCGGCAGTATCAATGTGCACGGCGTCGCCACCCTTTGGCGGAGTCTCAGTCCAGGTTCCTGGGCCGTAAAACTGGCCGTAGCGCAACACTTGCCCGTCGGCCTTCAGGACCGCCGACTCTAGGTGTGTCACCGCACGCTGCGCCGGTCCAGGCAGGCTAAAGGCCACCGACTGAGCGACCACATGCGCGTCAACCGCTCTGGCCGCAGCAACCAGATGGTCAGTGCCGAGCGTGCGCACACGGCCCAAGGCCCGCACCTTGAAAATAAGGGCTGCGCGCGAGTCGGGGAGATCTGTCACCTGATGCATCACGACATCGGGCCGATGCTCGAGGACGGTCTGCATCACCGCGTCCGCCTCGAGAATATCGACGTGGACACCGGTGGCGCCGGCCCGCTCGAGGGCGGCGACCTTGGACGGGGAGCGGGTCAGTCCCACAACCTTGTGCCCGTCGTTGATCAGCAACGGCACCAGTCTTTGCCCGATCACCCCAGTCGCCCCTGCCAGAACTATGCGCATGACTCTTCACCATAGCCGTGGGAGTTGGAGCGCGTCACGCGCGAGGTTGCACTATCTGCTCACTACGCCCGCACGATGCGCCGAGCACGCTCCACGCCCTCGGGCAAAGCGGTGATGAGCGCATCAAGATCTTCCTGCACCGTGGTGTGCCCCATGGAGAAGCGCATCGTCGATGCCGCGTCCCGGGAGGAGTAGCCCATTGCCATCAGCACGTGGGAGGACTGGTGGACTCCGGCGGAGCATGCCGCACCCGTTGAGGCAAGGATCCCGTGACTATCCAGCATGAACATCAACGCGTCTGGGTCAGCGCCCGGGAAACACAAGTGAAGGTTGCCTGGAAGACGACCGGGACCGATCCGCGCACCGGAGAGCGTCGCGTCCGGAACAGATTCAACGATGCGTTCAAGAGTGACCGTTTGAAGCGTCCGCAACCGCTGAGCTTCAGACTCGACGGATGCCACAGCGGTCTCGACAGCGACTGCCGCCGCCGCGAACCCCACCGCATCCAGAGTGCCGGAACGCACTTGACGCTCCTGTCCCCCGCCATGCGATACCGGGATGAGACGCACGTTGCGCTTGATGACCAGTGCGCCTACGCCCACCGGGCCTCCGACTTTGTGGGCGCTCAGTGAGAGCGCGGTGACCCCGCTTTGGGCAAAGGACACGGGAACATGCCCGACGGCCTGGACGGCATCGGTGTGGACAGGAATGCCGTAGCCATGGGCGAGTGCCGCCACCTCCTCCACGGGCTCGATTGTTCCGACCTCGTTGTTGGCCCACATGACTGAGATCACGGCCGTGGTGCTGTGGTGTGAGTCCAAGTAGGACCGGAGCCACTCCACATCGATCACGCCCTGCCGGTCCACCGGAATGACGACGAGTTCCGCACCCTCGTGCGCTTCAAGCCACTCGGCAGGTTCCAGCACTGCATGGTGCTCCACTGCCGACACGAGGACGCGGGTCCGCAAGGGCTCAGCCTCATTGCGAGCCCAAAACAAGCCCTTCAACGCCAGATTGTCCGCCTCGGTGCCACCGGAAGTCCAGATCACTTCGCTCGGGTGAGCGTCTACCGCGCGCGCGAGCCGTTCGCGCGCATCATCCACTACTGCCCGCGCTGCACGTCCAGCGGCGTGAGGCGCGGAGGGGTTGCCAACAATGGACATGCGCTTCGCTACTTCTTGTACAGCGGACTCCAGCATCGGCGTAGTTGCCGCGTGGTCAAGGTAGTGAGTGTCCATAGGCCGCCAGTGTACGGAAACTGGGGTGCTCTACTCGGTGCCACCTTCAGGGGGCGACGAAGCGCCGATGAGCCTGGTCGCCTCAGCGACTGCCCCCGCAACCGATCGTGTCGTCAGATCGATCGCAACGTCTGCTTCCACCCTGGTCACCACATCGCGCACTTGACCACGCACCCGCGCAAGGACGAACGGCACCCCGATATCCGCCAGTTCACGATGCACGCGAACAAGTGTGGCCGCACCGGTCGCGTCGACGTATGGCACCGACTCGACGTCGAGAACCACTGCTGAGGCCTCCCCCTGAGCCGCTTCGTTGATCGCGTCGCGCACATAGTCCGAGTTGGCGAAGAAGAGCCCTGCCTCGACACGGAGGACCGCCACGTTCTTATCTTCGACGGCATCTTCGTGACGAGAAACATCCACCCAGATCTGGTGCTGATCGGCAAGAGCGCCCAGATGCGCCATATAGGGGCGGGATGCCCGGTAGATCAGTAGGACCAGCGAGATCACGACGCCGATGAGAAGCCCGGGCAAAGTGTCGAACAGCAACACGCCGATCAGCGCGGCCGTGGCACCGATAAAGTCCACCCGTGCGGCCGCGCGATAAATGCGTTCGAGCGGCGCAGACCACACCTTGTAAAGGCGCTTCAAGAACGTGAAATCCACGAGTTCAATCACGGCGCCGATGACGATGGCAGAAAGCACGGCCTCCGGCAAACTCTCAAACAGGCCGGTCAAGAACAGCAACGTCAGGATTGTCAGGACACCCACAAAAATGGACGCCAAGGGTGTCCGACCACCTGCAGACCCATTGACCGCAGTCTTGGACAAGGACCCGTTGACGACCATGCCGCCAAAAAACCCTGAGCCGAGGTTCGCTCCACCCAGACCCATCAGTTCGCGGTTCGCATTGATCCTGTAGCCGTCACGATCTGCATAGACCTTTGCTGCGGCGAGACCCTCGACGAAACCAATCAGCATCAGTCCCACCGCAGGTGCGATGAGCTGGCCGTACTGGCTCAAGGTCACTTCCGGCGCCCCTAGTCCAGGAAGTCCCGCAGGAATGGTGCCCACGACTTCCAGGCCCTGCTCCTCCAGCGACATGAGGCGCACCACAAAAATGCCTCCCAACGCGACGATGAGTGCGGCTGGCAAGGTAGGTAGCCATTTCTTGAATGCCAGAAGTATCGCGAGCGCAATGGCGCCCACGGTGATGGTCAGTCCATCGATGCTCCCCAGCTCTTGAACGGTGCCCCAGATCTTCTCGAAAAATGCCCCCTCAGGTTTCTCCACCCCCAGTAGACCAGGGATTTGACCCGCGATGATGGTCAGAGCAAGGCCAACGATGAATCCCTTAAGTACCGGTTCTGAGATGAACGATGCGAGGAAGCCGAGACGGAGGACACCGGCCAGGATCGCCAAGACACCCGTCACGATCGATAGCCCGATCGAGAGTTGGATGTAGAGATCAGCGTCGCCGCCAGCTTGGAGCGCGATAATGGAAGCGGAGAGTGCGGCGGTGGCGGACATCGGTCCGACGATCAATACCCGCGATGACCCGATGAGCCCATAGATGATGAGCGACGGAACCGCAGCGTACAGCCCCATCTCTGGGGGAACACCTGCAATTGTTGCGTAGGCCAAAGACTCGGGGATGAGCACCGCCCAGACAGTGAGCGCCGCAATGATGTCGCCGCGAAGCCACGACGGCCGGTAACCCACTGCCCATGCGGGCTTCCACGTCGCCTTTGACGATGCCCCAGATGCGCTCATTGCGACCTTTCGATCTCACTTCTCGCGTCGGCATACGCCGCGCGCGTCGCACGACCCAGCCATTCACTACCCATATAGACGTTGTCCTCGCCGACCAACGAGACGAGCCTCTCACGCTCGAACTGCTGCCGCACGTTGGCGTCATTGAGGACGAACTTCACAGTTCCACCTTGACCGATCACGCTGGAACAGTAGCGTCGGAGTACATCGATGTGGGACAGGCCAACCTGGTCAATGCCTCGCAACCGGAAAATGACGATGGCCCCACCGCTGTCAGACGTGACCTTCGGGAGTTGTGCGTCAAAGACCGGAGACGATGCGAAGAACATCGAGCCATAGGGCTGCAGAACTTCGATGCTGCCGCCTTCAAGTGTCTGAGGTGGCGCGGACTCCCGGATTTCTCCGCCAGCCTCGACCTCAAGCCGCTTCAAGATCAGCTTGTTTGAGGTCTGCGACACGAACATGACAATTCCGAGGCCCACACCTACGAGCACGGCGAGGTGCAGAGGAATCAGCAGCGTCAACGCGAAGGTCACAATCATCAACGTGCTCTGAATGGGGCCGGTCTTGAGAACCGTACGCACCTTTTCCGGCTTAATTGCTGCATAGCCGACGGTCACCAGCAGGGCTGCCAGGGCCGGCATCGCCACGGCACTCACAGCGTCGCCGAGGAACAGCACCGTGACAGCAAGAGCGAAGGCCGCGAAGAGCAACGCCGTGCGGCTTCGAGCACCTGCCTGCGCCACCAAGGTCGACCCCGACATCGAGGCTCCCACGGGCATCCCCGAGAACACGCCCGACGCGATGTTTCCGGCACCTTGACCGATGAAGTCCTTGGAGTTCGAAGCAGGGCCGCGCTCGGGGTCAGCGACGTTCGTCGTGACAGCGGCACCCTGGATCAGTCCCACGAACGCGAGCGACAAGGCTGGCACTGCAAGAGAGGCCACCAGAGTCAGGTCAGGCAGTGCTACTGGGGGGAAGCCGGATTCGATCTCGGCGATGTCACGTACCAAAGCAATCTCGCCTTGGGTCCAGGCGTTCAGTGCCGCGGCTACACCCGTCGCGATGATGACGGCGAGGACCATACCCATCGGCCCCATGCGGGTGCTGCTCAGCCACACAATCAGCGCTATTGAGGCCAACCCCAGCGACGTGGACCACCAGTTCAAGTCGCCAGGGTGCGTCACTGTCCAGAGCGCGTCCAGGATGCGGTTGCCCTGATCCGGGTCAACGCCTGTGATGTTCTCAAACTGACCGAGGATGATGTTGACACCGACGGCGGCGACAAACCCGGTCATCACCGCGGTGGGAACAAAGCGCACCAGCTTGCCCAGCCGCGCCACCCCAGCAATGATCATCACGATTCCGGTGAGCAACGTCAGCGTCGCAAGTGCGGCAGTGGGATCCGTATACGACGAGAGGTTGACGTCAGCAACCACGAGCGCCATGGCACCGGTCACACCCACAGCCATCATGGCCGTCCCGGTAAAGAACGCACCTCCGGTCAATCCCAGCATGTAGGCGTAAAGACCGGCCATCGGGTTCACACCTGCGAGGATCGCGTTCGCCAGGCCGTCGGGAACACTTTCGATGCCGAGTAGCACGCCCGAGGACGCATCCTTCTTCAGGTGCTTGCGCGAAAACTGAGACCACAAGCCGTCCTTCTTGCGCTTGCGGTTCTTCCAGTTCGTCCGTTCGCTGCGAGACTCTGACACGGCGCTGTTCGTCCTATCTGGCGGCTACCCGCCGGTCCTCCGGTACAAGGGCGTCACACCACTTTCGTCATGAAATCGAAGTGAAGCACTCTCCCGAACCTAGCGTAAGTCCCCGCTACGGTGGTGGCATGGAGATACCCGGTTCATCCTCACTTCACGCGCTCGCGATCGCGACGCTTGACCATGCAGTTGCTGGTGCCGCCCAAGGGCCCGTCGAACCGTTCGTGGTTGAAGAGGATGGGGCCGGGCGTCGCACTCTCACGCCGTGCCCCGGGAACACTCCAGATGCGGGTGTTGCCCGCGCCACAGAGCACGCGAATAACTCCTCCGCCCAGCGTGTCGCCGTGTGTTTCGACGGTTTCGTCACGCTAGAGGAGGGCCGGGCCGATGCGGTGTGGGTCATCGTGCACGAACGTGACGATGACGCAGCTCAAGCGTTCTACCAGCGGTACCGCACAGCACACTCCGAAGAGGGGTACGCGGTGCTCGGCAATGTTGGCTACGGCGGTGAAAACGACCCGCTACGCGGGGACAGCGCGTAGACAATTAGGCGCCGCGGCGTTCCTTGATGCGCTCGATCGTCTGCGGGATGACGTCAAAGAGGCTTCCGACAACGCCGAAGTCGGCGATCTCGAAGATTGGGGCGTCGGGGTCCATGTTGATCGCCACAATCGTCCCTGATGCCTGCATGCCGCCACGGTGGTGAACGGCGCCGGAGATGCCGCATGCCACATAAAGCGCGGGCGTGACGGTAGTGCCGGTCTGACCGACCATGTGCTCGTGACTGATCCAGCCCTCGTCCGTGGCATCGCGCGATGCACCCACTGCGCCGCCCAGGAGGTCGGCGAGTTCACTCACCAGCGTGTAGTCACCACCGGTGCCACGTCCACCCGAGACTACGACGGGCGCCTCAGCCAATGGCGTGCCGTCACTCTGCTCCACCGGCGCCACTGAGACGACGCGCTCACGGGTTTCAGGCAGGTCTACTGAGACGTCAATGATGGTGCCCGCGCCGGCACTGTCGGCGGGCGTGGCCTGAGTGGTATTCGGCCGCACACCGATAATCGCCTTGTCCGCATCAATACGCGTGCGCACATTCCAGGTTGCAGCAAACACGGTCTGGAGTGCTTCAACCTTGCCGTCGACAATCTCCGCGCCAGCAGCGTCAACGACCACACCTGCGCCGGTGGTCATCGCCAGGCGGGTGACAATTTCCTTCGTGACGAACGTCGAGATCACCACAATGACGTCGGCGTCATCGGACGCTGCACCGAGGGCGGCCGCAGCGCTCGCGGCGAGGCGAGCATCGGCTACATCCACCACACGCACCTCGGTGGCACCGTACTCCCCGAGCTGAGCCGCGGCATCGGCGCTGGGCGACTCCCCGAGCCATACAGCGACGGGTGTACCCAGCGATCGTGCGAGTGTCAGGGCTTCGAGCGAGGGACGCGTGACAGCGCCGTCGCGGTGGTCAATCAGTACGGCGACGGTAGTCATGCCAGTCCCTTCTCAATGAGGAAGTCTGCGAGTTGTGTGCCAGCGTCACCGGTATCGGTGACCTTGACACGGTCAGCTCGGGGGGGTCGTTCGGAAGCGTCGACCACTGTGGTGCGCGATGCGCCTGCACCCGCATCGGCCGCGTTGACCCCAAGGTCTTCGAGAGTCCAGACCGTGACGGGGGCCTTGCGTGCGGCCATGATGAGCTTGAAGTTGGGGAAGCGCGGCTTGTTCAACTCGTCGGTGACCGACACCACGGCCGGCAGAGGTGCCGACACGGTCTCGTGGGCGTCCGCGAGGTGACGCTCGATGGTCGCCTCACCGTCGGCGACCGAGAGGGCCGATGCCAGCGTCAGTTGGGACCAGTCGAGCTCGGCCGCGAGCGCCGTGGGGAGCATCGACGTGAGGCCATCGAGTGCAGCCATTCCCGTGATGACGAGGTCGAGTGGCGCCTCTCCATGAATCTTGTTCACCGCAGCCGCGATGACCTTGGCGGTGCCGAAAACATCGGATCCACCAACAGCCTCATCCGACACGTGCAGGGCGTGATGGACACCGAGCTGCAGTGCCTTACGCACAGCCGCAACCGCATCCGGTCCACCAACAGTCAGAGCGTAAACCTCGCCCTCGCCAGCAGCCTCGACAAGCTGGAGTGCCGCTTCAACGGCGTACTCGTCGAGCTCGTTCATGGTGCCGTCTTCTGCGGTACGAGTGACCCGTCCGTCGGTGAAGGACCTTTGAGATTGAAGGTCTGGAGTGTGCTTGACCGTGACCAGAATGCGCATGGGCCACAGCCTAGCGCGGTCCACACAGCAGGCCCATCACTTGTGCGAATTGCTCACCGCTCGCTGCCAGTACAAATGAGGGCTTGCAGGCCTTACCAACCGTCGGTAACGTTTCCGAACGCCTCCCAAGCCAAGGGCGGCCAATTACCGGAGGAACAATGAAACTCACGCGCAAACTTGCCATCTACGGCACTGTCGCCGCCATCACCATGGGGGGACTCGCCGCAGCGGTACTGCCCGCAGCACCCGCGAGCGCAGGATGCGGAAGCAAGGTGTACCACAACAACTACGACCGCGTAGATCATCTTGCAATCTACTGCGACCGGGTGGGAGTCCGTCACTGGTACCGGCCCGCTGGTTCACCGAGCTACGTCTATCTCAAGACGTCATGGGACTACTCATCGACACTTGCGCAATCAGGACCAAAAGCTCGATTCCTCTCCTTTGACGCCTGGAGTCGAGGTTGACGCGACCATCCTTGGGAGTGGCGGCGGCGATCACAGCGAGTGTGGTCGTCGCCACCGCCTGCTCTCCCGACCCGACGACCGATGCGGTCTCGCACGACAACCCTTTCGCGAGCGAAATTGAGTGGGCAATCGAAGACGGTGCTGGCGAAGATCAAATCGCGCTGCTGAGCGACGGCGAACTCACCTTTGCCGAGTATGACGAGGCCGTGACCACGTCGCTCGACTGCATCTCAACACTCGGGAGGACCGTCATAGACGAGGGGATCGACAGATCCGAGGGCTACCCGGTACGCATGTATTCGTACGGAGCTTCGGAGCCGCCCGGCGAAAATGAGGTAGACCCCGCAGACGCGTGCCTCACCGAGCACAGCTTTTATGTCGAGCTCGCCTGGTATTCGGCCCCCCAGTCTGTTGCGGGGCGCGCGCAACTCTTCGAGAACCTCAAGCCACAGATCATCGCGTGCCTCGCAGATGCAGGCGTCAGTGCACCGGCAGACGCCACATACGACGAACACCTCAATCTTGTCGTGGAGGCCTACCTTGCCAGCGGCACAGACTGCATGCATGAGGCCGGAATCACCGGCTACTAAGGCCTGCTCTTAGAGCTGACCACATGGCTCAGACCCACGCAGAAATGCGTCACCGCCCAAGGCCCGCCGAACCCGTCGCCGGATCGAACTGCTCACTTCTCGCTGCGAGTACAAATGAGGGCTTTTCGATTCCGACCAACCGTCGGTAGTTTCCAAGCGTCGCGCCCGGGTGGTGCCACCAGAGGGAGGACACGCACTGCAGAGGTTCCACGAACGTGCGGTTCTTAGGGCCGACAGCACTTGCCCTCACGTGCCCGCGGGCCTTCATCCCTGCCGCAGCCTCAAGGAGTCTCAATGATGCCCACCACCAACGTGGTTCGCCAATCCTGGTCACGGCGTTTGCGCACCGTCGCCGTCGTCGCATTAGCAGCGGTGACCGCTGCGTGTACACCCACCGCGTCAGAGGATCCCGCCGACCCGGAGTTTGCTGTCTACATGGACGAGCTCATCGAAGAAGCGTCAAGTGAGGGTGCTTCTTCGGGACAGATCGACGTGCTTGAGCAGGCGAAGACCGACGGCGAACTCTCCTATGAAGCGGCGGTCGAGGCCAACCGCAATCTGGTCTCGTGCCTCTCGGAAGCAGGAGTCGAAGCGCATGTGACAGAAGAGACCACCAACTGGGGCCTCACCATTCCGGGATACGCCGCCAGCCTCGATGGCCCAAGCGATGCCGAATCCTTGGTCGAGTCGTGCGAAACCGCGGAAGCGTACTGGGTGGGGCAGGTCTATCAGCTCCAGCCAGCCTCGGAGGAGATGCAGGCCGCATATATTGCCAAGCAACGCCCCATCGTGGAAGAGTGCCTCGCGCGCGAAGGTGCGGAGGTCGACCCGAATCTAGGCGACTACGAACTCCTCCTTTTCGCATCCGAATACATGCTCGAGCACGACTCGGCCGATTGCATCGTCGAGGCCGGGATCGATGGCTACTAGCTCCGCGGGGCGATGCCGCGCGCACAAGACGGACTTGGGCACGCGCCGCATCGCGGTGGCGTCTGCGTTCACGGCCATGTTTGCTTGTGGGTGCACCACCGAGGCGGCAGAACCCTGGGAAGGCCACGTCTCGCCGTGGGAGAACGAAGTGGCCGTTGCCATCGATAGGGCGACCGTAGCGGGCGCCTCTGACGCCCAGATTGCCATCCTCGAAGAGACTCTCGCGACCGGCGAAGTGACGTTTGAGGATGCCAAGGCGGCGATGCTGACGACGATCGAGTGCTTGGCGCGCGAGGGCGTCGAGTTCGACGAGGCCACGGAGAACTTCTGGGACCTCACGAAGCCCTCACAGACCCTCTTCGAGCAATCAGGGCGTCAGATAGATTGCTTGGAGGAGGCCGGCGTTGGCAACTACTAGGAGATTCACTTCACTATGACGCGTGTTCGTTCAACTGGTGTGACCATGGCATTAGTAACTGCGATTGGGGCTCCGCTGTTAGCTGCTGGGGTGTGGGTGTTTGCGGCGTCGGAGGAGTCACCGCTCCAGGCGGCGACGCCAGCGGCGCCGCTCATGGGCACGGTGGAGACTGCGCAGCGCTCGGGTGAAACCAACGTGAGTGTCAAGGTTCAGTACGCCACGGCCTTGTCCCCCACCACCCAGGCAAGTGGGACCGTCACGGCCATGCACGCATCGGGCGGAAGCGACGTCACCCACGGCGACCTGCTCATGGTCGTCGACGCCGCCGAGGTCTTCGCCTACGCCGCCGACGCGCCACTGTTCAGGGACGTGTCACGAGGCAGTGACGGCACGGACGTTGCCATCGCCCAGCAACTCCTCATCGACCTGGGGTACCTCGAGGGCGAGCCGGACGGTGATGCCGGGTATGTCACCGAGCAAGCGATCAAGAAGTTCAACGAGGAACACGGCTACGGCAAGAACAACACGGTCTTGTCACGTGCTGCGGTGGTGTGGATTGGACCGTCCGCCGCGACCGTCGACGAGATGGTCGTCGCCGTGGGCGACAGCGTCTCCCCCGGCACTGCGGTGTTCAGCACGACTGCGTCGATGAGTGCGATCGAGGTGACCGAGCCACCGACCATGAGTGCAGACGGCCCGCTGGTGTTGGACGTGGGCGGCACCGTGGTCGACTACGAGGCCGGCTCCGGATACGTCACGGACCCGGAGTCGGTCGCGCTCATCGCGGATGCGCTCGGGGACCTGGGCGAAGGAGTGGGCCTGACACGCTTGGCGACTCCGACCGAGGTCGCATCCGTTCCGGCACCGGCGGTCGTCACTGACGACACCGGCCGCACCTGCATCTTTCCTGACCTCACGGGAGACGCGGTGCCGATCACCCCACTAGGCGGGACCCTCGGAACCGTGGACGTGGACCTCGCGCTCGCAGGTGAGCCACTGTTGCTGAACCCTCGGGAGGTCCGGGAGACCATCGCATGCGACTAACAGCGCGCGACGTGTCCTTCACGTACCCGCGCGGCGACCACCAGGTGCTATCCGGAGTGACGTTCGACATCCCCGACGGCGCATCTGCCGCGATCATTGGCCCGTCCGGTTCAGGAAAGACCACCCTGTTGTCCCTCATGGGACACCTGCTGCCCCTGCAGTCCGGCACCATCCAGGCAGTCGACGCAGATGGCACTGACCATACGCTCGCGGACACCGCCTCGTGGGTGCTACAAACCGTGTCACTCCTACCCGACCGCACCGCGGCAGACAACGTCATGGTTGGCGCCTACTCCGACGGCGCGAACAGGGCCGATGCTCGGGCTAGGGCGCGCGACTACCTCGCCCAGGTGGGGCTCGCCGGCCGCGAAGACGAGCCGGCACGCATCCTGTCAGGGGGCGAAGCTCAGCGCGTCGCCATCGCTCGCGCCATGGCCTCGCACCGGCCCATCATCCTGGCGGACGAACCCACTGGGCAGCTCGACACGACCACGTCGGCAACCGTGCTGGAAGCAATGATCGGTGCGCACGGCCAACGAACCGTGGTCATCGTCACTCACGACCCCGCGGTGGCGCAGCGATGCGACCTGGTCCTGGAACTGCGCGACGGACGCATTGTGGACCACGCAGGTGCGCGCGTATGAGCCGGGCCTCGGCACGTGGCCGCATCTGGCCCCTGTCCCTCGCCGCTCGAGAGGGCCTAGCGACGGCACGGACAGGCCGGTGGACCTCCGCCATCGTCGTCATTGCCACCGCATGGCTCATTGCCGCCCCCGCGATTGCGGATGCCTTGGGCGTGACCCGGCTCATGGAGGCAGAACAGGACTGGATCGATGCCGGAGGTCACGTCTACGTCGTCACGGGTGCCACCGTGGACGGCGACCAACTTCCGATCCCGACGTCCACATGCGAGTCACTGGCGAGTTACGAGGGGGTGGAGTCGTCCTTCGCACTGACACGCTCGGGTGCCACCGGCGCACTCGCATCCGTCCCCGGAGGACGCGCGAGCGTCTACTCCGTCACCTCAGGAGCCCTCCCGTTCCTCGGGATTGAGGGCGACCCCCGTGGCGTCGCGATCCTGTCGAGCGGCTTCAGCGAGCGCACCGGCGTCCTCGACGGCGAAACCATCGAGGTGGTCCGCCAAGCCAGCGACTCCGAGCCCGCCGCACGCACCGGCCTGGTTGCCTCACGCGTCGCCAACATCGCACCCATGGGCGACGAGTTCGACGGCGCCTTACTCGTGCCGTCCCTACTCGGCGACACCGCCGACGCCTGCTACGTCGCCACCGACGCCGCACGCCACGAGGCAGTCGGAGAGATCCTCCCCGCAGCCCTCGCCTACGACGGCCGCTCCGCAGCGGCCGCCGACCGCCTGTACACCAACGAATTCACCGTGGACTACACGACCGCATACGAAGACCGCCCGTTGCGATGGCTGTGGATAGCATCGGCCCTCGCCTTAGGCCTGATGTGGGCGCTCGTCCAATGGTTCCGCCGCTCCCACACCGCGATCTACGCCACCTTCGGAGTCCGCGCCCCCGCACGCCTCACCATGCAGCTCAGTGAATGGGTACTCCTCGCTCTCGCAGGAGCGGCAGGCGGTTGGGCGCTAGGACTCGTGGGCGCTCTCGCGCTCGGAGCCCGCACCACCCCCGCACTCTCCATCGTCAGCGCCCACACTGCGCTCACCCTCATCGGCGCCACCCTGATCGTCATCACGGTCGCACTCAAACCCACCGGCACGCTATTGAACGCGTTGAAAGACCGCTGACATGTGCGCACCCTGGTGCGGATGAAAACAAGGTCTGCCAGCGTCGTCACTGGAGTCCTGCTCGCGGTGGCGGCGCTCGCGGGGTGTGCCACTCAGTCGGGTAGCGAGGCTAACGACACATTTGACGCCCTTGTCGATGAGGCTATTGCGGATGCCGAGTCGAACGGGGCAACGCCGTCCCAACTGTCTTTGCTGACCGACGCTCAGGAGCGTGGCCACATGCCGGTCGACTCTGCGCGCGCCGCCATTGAGGCGACCGTCAGTCCAGGCCGCGCGTGAGCAGTACGTCGAAAGCATCGCCGGCGAACTGCGAGCGTGCCTCGAGGACGCTGGCTACGACACAGAGCCTGACGCGTCAGGCGTAGAGCTCTCCCAACAAGCAGGCGATGTGGCGAGCGAAACACGCGGAGAAGTGAACTGCCTACGTACGACCGGCGCTCTATAGGCGCCCAACTCCGGTGTGACGACCAATGCATGCGTCTTCAGACGCGGGTACCGCATCTTCCCTGCACCAGCCAGCCACTCCACGCTACGGTGCCTCGAATGGCGCTAGAAGCCTGCCGAGCTACTGCTACAGGCCGTCGATCCCTACAGCAGCAAGACAGCCGAACGCGCCCTCGTCAGCACTCGGGGCGTCGAGCGCGAGGTGTGCCAGTTCCCAGCCATCAGCGCTTCGGTCTGTCTCGACACCGTTGTCGTGCAGGCACTCGCGGAGTTCCAGCTCCTTCGACTGGACATATTCACCCAGGAGATTGCGGGCACGAGGCTGCTGCTGGTACGCCGCGCTTAGCCAGTAGGTCTCTTGCTTATCGCAGGCCCGAATGGCCGCCCACCCCGTTTCCGTGTTCACCGCGTCACCGTGTGACGCTCGATACATTGGGACATCCAGTCCGGATGCAGTCGTTGTGTCTTCTACATGGGCGGTGAGGCCCGCCTCAGTCATGCACTCGACGCTTCTGTGCACTGCGGCTCGCAACGTCTCATATGAGACTTCCCCCGTCTCCATGGCCTCACGGAGTTCATTGACCTGCGGTGCGCTGGCACCGCCGGACTCGGCCTCGCTGAGGTAAGTCCTCACCCTCTGGTCGTATGGCTGGTCTTGCCACGCGCCCGCGTCGTCTCGTGTATCCGAACCCGTGCAACCGACTAAGAGCCCCGTTGCCACGATTGCGGTCAGCAATGGATCCCTCAGCAGCCCGGTTGGCTCGCGCATGGTGCTGGCACCTCTCAGAACAGTGTGGGGAGATTCACGCCGCTCCAAACCTATCGCGTACCCCCTGTTCTCACCATTGCTCTCCCGGACTCGCGCTGCACTGAGCGAAGATGCCCGTCACTCGTCCCGCGGTCAGGTCACTGTCGCACTGCCAGAGCCTGCACGTCGAAGTCGAGCCCACCCCGTGATGGCATGCACGAGTTGGGAACATCGCGTGAGCACTGCGCGTTAGGGCTGTGCCACTGCGAGATGGGAGCTGACCATGACCCGACTTCTGCTCGACACCCAGATAGATGCCTATGTCACTGCCGGGCTGCACACGCTCGCTGATGTGGAGGAGCCAGCATTCCGCGCCCTTTTTGAGCCACTCCGGAATCTCGCGGCAGATCTCCCGCAGGACGCATTTCCCGAGGACGGAGTTGTGCCATACGTGGCTGTCGTGACTGATCAACTGATCAGTCCTGAAACACGTGTGCCGCTACTGCGACTGAGTGATTCCCCCAAGGAAGGAATCGTGGACCGCATTCACGGCGACGAGGGCCTTGCCCCTTATGCGCCGCGCGCAGAGCTCCAGGTGCCGCAAGCCCCCGTCTACCTCCTCAAAGGAGTTGACCGGGGCGACGAGTTCCGAGACGTTGCGCCGCTCGACGCAGCTGCCACGATCAGTAGCCGCGGCCGCACTCCATTGACGATCGACGAGGGACTCTCACTGGCCGCGGCCCATCCCGCTGTCCTCTTCAAGAACCACTGCTTCATGCTCGCTGGCTCCACCCGCGGCGACAAACGAGTCCCAGCACTATGGATTTCAGCCAAGGCGCCCAAGTTGGGGTGGTGCTTTGACAAGGTGCCCCACTCGTGGCTTGGTATCGCCTCCGCAAGTAGCCGCACCTAGCGGCCTGGGACATCGCCCCTCAGCTCATATCGCTTGACCCGCTGTACCGTCCCTGACCCGCCATGCGGAATGTTCATCGTGCGCGGCGCACGGCATCCATGCCGAAAGTCATGCACCATGTCAGGGACGGTACGGAAAGCCTCACCAGGCAGAATGGAAACCATGACCATCGATGGCGTCACACCTTCCCCCACTCCACACCGACTGGGAGTACACCTCGTTGACGGCGGTGCAGTTGTCGGCGTTTACGCCGGCCATGCGACAGCAGTCGACCTTTGCCTCTTTGGTGCTGACCCGGAGGCGCCTGAAGCTGAAACCCGAGTAGCGCTGTATGGACCCACTGCAGGCATCTGGCACGCCTTCGTGCCCGGCATGCGTGAGGGTCAGCACTACGGATTCCGCGCTGACGGCCCCTGGGAACCCAAGAAGGGCCACCGCTACAACCCCAACAAGCTGCTGCTCGACCCCTACGGTCGAGGCATCGAGGGGTCGCTGGTCTCCATGACGGATGAGCGGGCGCACACGCTCCTGTCGAACAAAGACCAGACTGACACCGCACCTCTAGTCCCCCGTTCTGTGGTGACCGCAGAGCCCGGTGGTTCGTGGCAGACACCTCACCCTCGCATTCCGTGGGAAGAGACGGTGATCTACGAGATGCACGTCAAGGGCTTCACGCAGCAGATGCGTGACGTCCCAGAACATCTGCGTGGCACTTACGCTGGCCTGGCACACCCTGCGGCCATTGAGTACCTCACCAGCCTGGGCGTGACGACGATCGAGTTGCTCCCTGTGCACGCATCGGCCTCCGAGCCGCACCTGGATCACGCCGGATTGAGTAACTACTGGGGCTACTCGACCATGGGCTTCTTTGCCCCACACGCCGCTTATGCCACCAAGGAAGCGCAGGACAAGGGCGCGCAAGGGGTCCTCGACGAGTTTGTGGGCATGGTTGACCTGCTGCACCAAGCCGGCCTTGAGGTCGTGCTTGACGTGGTCTACAACCACACTGCGGAGGCAGGGTGGGGCGACCGCGTGCTGTCGTGGCGTGGGCTCGACAACAGCGGGTATTACCGCAGCCAGCCCAACTCCCCCGGCCACTATGACGACACCACGGGCACCGGCAATACTCTGGATTTCTCGAACCCTCGCGTCGTGCAGATGGCGATGGACTCGCTCAGGTACTGGACGGAAGAGGTCGGGGTCGACGGCTTCCGCTTTGACCTCGCTGCCACGTTGGGCCGCACTGGCCACGGGTTCTCTACCCGCCATCCTTTCCTGGTGGGCATCACCATGGATCCCCTCATTGGTGGCACCAAGTTGATTGCTGAGCCGTGGGACACGGGCATGGGCGGCTGGCAGGTCGGTAACTTCCCGGCCCCTATGTCCGAATGGAACGATCGCTTCCGCGACAAGACGCGCGGTTTCTGGCTCACGGATTCCGCTCGTGGCGGGCGCAACCACCCCACGGCTCCAGAACTCGCAACCCGGCTGGCTGGCTCGACAGACCTCTTCGGGCACACAGATCCGCCGCTGATGCGCGGGCCCGTGGCGTCCGTGAACTTCGTGACGTGCCACGACGGCTTCACGTTGCACGACCTCACTGCTTACAACGGCAAGCACAACGAGGCCAACGGTGAAGATAATCGGGACGGCACGGATAACAACCGGTCGTGGAATCACGGCGTCGAGGGTCATACCGACGAGGTTGAGGTCAATCTGATCCGGCGCCGTTCAATGCGCAACCTCCTTGGCACGGTTCTCCTGAGCGCCGGAACGCCAATGATTCTGGGCGGCGATGAGATTGGAAACACGCAGAACGGCAATAACAACGCCTACTGCCAAGACAACGAGATCTCGTGGATCGATTGGTCCCTGCAACCATGGCAGGCAGACCTGCGCACCACCGTGCAGCACCTCATTGCGTTGCGCCGAGAGCACCGTGTCCTCCGTCCTGCGGAGTTCTACGAGGGGCACGACCCGCACCCGGACGATGACCGCGAGCGCGCTGACTCTGCGTGGTTCCAGGCCGACGGCTCCCCTGAGTCAGAGGAATGGTGGGAGGATTCGAACACCCGGGTGCTGCAGTTCATGCGCTCGTTGTCCGAGGAAGGCGAGTCAGATGCCTTGCTTGTCATCAACGGCACGCGCCAGGCGGCAGAGATCACGATCCCGGCCGATGGTGGCGCACCATGGGAATTGGTGTGGGATTCCGCCTGGGAGTCGCCTGTGGGGGTGGCCGTGGAGACCTTCAATCCGGGGGACACGCAGACCATAGAGGAACTGACGATTCAGTTGTACGTTTCTCGCACATAACGGTGCAGCGTTGCGGCTACACAGTCCCGCTTGTTCCCACTAGGGTCGATGTATGGCATTCCCAGGAGAATTGTCCGTAGGTCGCATTCCAGTGGTGGGCGTCGGCCCTTCGTTGGAAGAGGGACGATGGGCGGCGCGAGCGGTCGTTGGAGAAGCGGTTCCCATCTGGGCCACCATCTTCCGTGAGGGCCACGACGCCGAGGGCGCCACCGTGGTGGTGACGCGCCCGGATGGCAAGAAGGACTCCTTGCCGATGCCCGTCAAGGATTTTGGCAAGTCCCACTACCAGACGGTGTACATCCCGCACCTTGAAGGGATGCATACCTTCCGTGTGGAGGCGTGGTCGGACCCTTACGCCACGTGGGCCCACGCCGCAGAACTCAAAGTCGCCGCGGGTGTTGACGTCCAGTTGATGCTCGATGAAGGCGTTGAGGTGCTGACGCGCGCGCTGACCAAGGTGCGACGTAAGGCGGCCCGCAAGGACCTGCTGAAAGCTGCGATTGCAGCACTGGAGAACACCACGCTCGACCCGCAAGCCCGGCTCGCGGCCGCCATTGCGGACGATGTCCGAGAAGAGCTCACCGAGCGGCCTCTACGCGAATGGGTCAGCCCGTCGCGTGAGTACCCACTCCTGGTCCAACGAGAGAAGGCGCTCGTGAGCGCCTGGTATGAAATCTTCCCTCGCTCTGAGGGCGCGAAGTTCAACAAGCGCACCGGCAAGTGGAAGTCCGGCACGTTTGCGACTGCCGCCAAGCGACTCCCTGCCATCGCCGAGATGGGGTTCGACGTGGTGTATCTGACGCCCATCCACCCCATTGGTACGACGCATCGCAAGGGCCGCAACAACTCCCTGCATACGGAGCCCGGGGACCCCGGAAGCCCTTACGCGATTGGGTCGAGGGACGGTGGTCACGATGCCCTCCATCCCGAGTTGGGAACGTGGAGTCAGTTCGCTGACTTCGTGAGCGCAGCGAGTGACAACGGGCTCGAAGTCGCCCTCGATCTCGCGTTGCAGTGCTCCCCTGATCACCCCTGGGTTGCTGAACACCCCGAGTGGTTTACTCAACGGCTCGACGGCACCATCGCCTACGCCGAGAATCCGCCCAAGAAGTACCAAGACATCTATCCGCTGAACTTTGACAACGATCCTGAAGGGATCTACCAGGCAGTCCGCGATGTCCTCCAGGTCTGGATCGACGCCGGCGTGACCCTGTTCCGCGTCGACAATCCGCACACTAAGCCACTGACCTTTTGGGAACGCCTCCTTGCGGATGTGGCACGCACGCATCCCGAGGTGATCTTCCTCGCCGAGGCATTCACCCGGCCCGCCATGATGCATACCCTCGCCCGCATCGGCTTCCACCAGTCGTACTCGTACTTCACCTGGCGCCCCACGCCGGAGGAGATGGCGGAATACCTCGAGGAAGTGTCAGGAGATTCCAGCTATTACATGAGGCCAAACTTCTGGCCCACCACGCACGACATCCTGACCCCCGATATGCAAGACGGAGGCGCACCGCTCTACCAGGCGCGTGCGGTCCTCGCAGGAACCGGTTCCCCTTCCTACGGCATCTACACCGGCTACGAGTTGGTGGAGAACGTGCCACGGCCAGGTGTCGAGGAACAAATCGACAACGAGAAGTACGAGTTCAAACAACGCGACTGGTCCAAGGCGGATGCCCTTGGCGTGCGTGACGTCATTACCAAGGTCAACGAGGCCCGTAAGAACCACGTCGCGTTGCGTCGACTACGCGGACTGACTGTGCACACGTCCTCCAACCCACAAGTGTTGGTCTACTCGCGCCACGTTCCTCCCGAGGAATCGCCCACCGGCAAAGCCGACACCGTCATCGTCGTCGTGAGTTTCGCTCCCCATGAAGTCCGCGATGCGATGATTCGCCTGGACATGGAAGCCTTGGGACTCAGCGACGACGCACGCCTTATCGTCGACGATGCCCTGACAGGAGAGACGTTCACCTGGGGACGCGAGTTCTACGTCAAGTTTGACCCCACTGAGACCATGGCTCACATCGCACAAGTGAGGATTCCATGAACTGTGCACCCCGGACAGTACGAGCAACCACGAAGGCGGTGACCCATGGCAGCAAAGGACTTTGACCCGGGCGTTCTCAAAGAGATCGCAGCCGGCACCCACCATGAGCCCCATGCAGTACTCGGCCCGCATGCAGGATCGTCAGGCCACACCATCCGCGTTCTTCGACCGCTCGCATCAGCGGTGAAAATCGAGACGCTCGAAGGCACCTTTGATGCAGAGCATGAATACGAGGGAATCTGGCGCGCGGACGTACCTGGCGACAACACCCCCGACTACCGCGTTCATGTGACCTACGACGCAGAACCGATCGTGAGCGACGACCCGTACCGGTTCATGCCCACCGTCGGTGAACTGGATCTCCACCTGATTCGCGAGGGGCGCCACGAACAGTTGTGGGACGTCCTGGGTGCCAACGTGCGCACCTACCCATCAGTGCTCGGCGAAGTGCACGGCACATCGTTCGCCGTGTGGGCGCCCAACGCGCGCGCAATCCGGGTCGTCGGCGACTTCAACCACTGGCAGGGCAACGGACACACCATGCGGTCTCTTGGGGCATCAGGCGTGTGGGAGTTGTTCATCCCAGGTGTGGGTGATGGCCAGCGCTACAAATACGAGATCCTCGGTAAGGACGGCGCCTGGCGCCAGAAAGCCGACCCGATGGCCCGACGCACTGAGGTGCCGCCACAAACGGCATCCGTCATCACCCAATCCTCGTATGACTGGAACGACGACACGTGGATGACGCGCCGCGCCCAGACAGAGGCACACCGCGCCCCCATGAGTGTGTACGAAGTTCACTTGGGGTCCTGGAAGCAAGGACTGAACTACCGTGAACTCGCCGTAGAACTCGTCAACTACTGCAAGGAACTCAACTTCACGCACGTGGAGTTGATGCCCGTCATGGAGCATCCCTTCGGCGGCTCATGGGGCTATCAGGTCACGTCGTACTACGCGCCCACGTCGCGCTTCGGAAGCCCTGACGAGTTGCGGTTCCTCATCGACTCGCTCCACCAAGCCGGCATCGGCGTGCTGTTGGACTGGGTCCCCGGGCACTTCCCCAAGGACGAGTGGGCCCTCGGACGATTCGACGGCACTCCGCTGTACGAGCACCCGGACCCCCTGCGCGGCGAACAGCCCGACTGGGGCACCTACATCTTTGACTTCGGACGCCCCGAAGTGCGCAACTTCCTGGTTGCCAACGCGGTGTACTGGCTCAAGGAGTTCCACGCCGATGGGTTGCGCGTCGACGCGGTGGCGTCGATGCTGTACCTCGATTACTCCCGCGAGGCCGGCCAGTGGCGGCCCAACGTCCACGGAGGCCGCGAGAACCTCGATGCCATCGCCTTCCTGCAAGAGGCGAACGCGAGCGCCTACCGCTCCAGCCCCGGCATCGTCATGATTGCCGAGGAATCGACCGCATGGCCAGGCGTCACCCAGCCCACCAATACCGGAGGCTTGGGTTTTGGTCTGAAGTGGAACATGGGGTGGATGAACGACACTCTGCGTTACCTCAAGGAAGAGCCCGTTAATCGTTCGTACCACCACCACACGGCAACGTTCTCCCTGATGTACGCATTCTCCGAGCAGTTCATGTTGCCGCTGAGCCACGACGAGGTCGTCCACGGCAAGGGCTCTCTGTACACCCGCATGCCTGGAGACCACTGGCAGAAGCTCGCCGGAATCCGGTCGCTCCTTGCCTACCAGTGGACGCACCCGGGAAAGCAGTTGATCTTCCAGGGCGATGAGATCGGTCAGCAGGCCGAGTGGTCCGAGGGACGCTCCATCGACTGGTGGCACCTTGACGATCCCCTTCACGCGGGGATCCGCGACCTTGTCCGCGATCTCAATGCGCTGTATGTCAACACTCCAGCGCTGTGGGAGCGGGACTCAGACCCGCAGGGCTTCACCTGGATTGATGCCGATGACTCGGCTCACAACGTCATGTCGTTCCTCCGCTGGGACTCGCGCGGTGAGCCTCTTGCCGTCGCGGTGAACTTTGCTGGGACGCCGCAGGAGGGCTACCGGCTCGGGCTTCCGTCCACGGGCACCTGGGATGAGGTGCTCAACACGGATTCAGAGTTGTATGGCGGATCGGGCGTCGGGAACTTGGGCCAAGTGGAGTCCACTCACGATGTGGTCGGTGACTGGGAGCACTCCGCAGTCGTGCGACTGCCACCGCTGGGTGCAGTCTTCTTCCGCCCACGCCGCGCCTAGTCCCTCGTTGAGGGCGATGGCGTAACGCCGACGCACGAATTCAACGACAGAGGGCCGATGTCCACCTCACGGTGAGCATCGGCCCTCTGTCGCGTGTACGTCAGATCTAGAACAGCGCCGCGGAGAGTGCCCGGCGTGCTTCCGCGACCCGAGGGTCAGCGGCGCCCACCACGTCGAAGAGTTCGACCAAGCGAATCCGAAGGGTGTCTTTCTCCTCGCTCGGAGCGACCTTCACCACATCGATCAGACGAACGAAAGCGTCTTCGATCTGACCGCCAAGGATGTCCAGGTCTGCCACAGCCATCTGCGCCTCGACATCCGTGGGGTTGTCGGCGGCTGCCTTGCGGACAGCGGCGAGGTCGGCGCCCTTGGTGCGTTCCATGAGCGCTACCTGGGCACGTCCGGCTTTGGCCTCGGCATCCTTGGGGTTCTCCCGCAATGCACGGTCGTAGGCGTCGACGGCGCCGGCATAGTCTTCACGCTCAATCGCGTCGTATGCCTCTTGGTGCAGTGGCGGCAGCGGCTCGGGTTCGGGCTCTGTCTGTTCGGCCGAGGGAGCAGCGTTGTCGACTCGTCCGGTCACGCCGTTTTGAGCCGCAATCTCCAGGACCTGGTCAAGGACTCCGGTGATTTGGTCTTCTTCGGGCGCGCCCTGGAACAGCGGTGCTGGTCGCGCAGCAATCAGAGCCATCGTGGTGGGTACAGCCGTGATCTGGAGGGCCTGTGCGATCCCGCCGTTGGTGTCGATATCGCATTGTCCGAGCGCGATACGGCCGTCATAGCGACCCACGATCGTACGCATACGGTCCACGAGCTCACGCGAGGCTGGCGACGCGGAGGAGAGGAAGACGATGACGAGCGGAACCTGGGAGGTGCCCTCCGCCAAGTCGTTGAGGTTGGCATCGGTCACATCGACAACGTTCACGGCCGCACCCGCTGATGTTGGAGTGGCTGCCGCTCCAGCGGTGGCGGGAACCTGCGATGCGAGTTTGGAAAGGTCTGGGGCACCGCGGAGCGGCACCTCGGGGTTGTCAGTACTCATACGTCCTCGTGGTGTCGTTAGCTGTCAGAGATCTTGATGAGGTTGTGGTCCGCGGCGACGACGCCCATCTGCTCGTCACTGCCTTCAGCAGGCACGTACATGACAAGCGTGTCGACGTAGGTGTACACCGCGACGTCCTCGATGTCGCCGCTCACGAGAGGCTGCTGTTCATCAGCAATCTCCACGGCTCCGTCGCTGACGGAGAAAGCGGACTTGATAGTGACGGGAGCGAAGACCAGCGCGCCGCCATCTGCGGTTCCCATCACGTAGGTGTTCTCGATGTCCGACTGAATGGTGTCGACGTACTCGCCCTCAGCCTCACTCGCAGCTTCCGAGAGCGTTGCACGCGACGCAAAGAGTTGTTCACGGTACGAGTCGGCGGCGAAGACGTCGTTGAACTCGGAGCCCGTTCCAGAGCGCAGAAGTTCGAGGTAGTCACTCATGGCCTGCTCGGGAGTCGCTTGCAAACCTTCTGCATCGACGTCGAGCTGGGCGTTACCACTCGTGGTACCCGACATCGCCGGGATGGTGGCGCCGGGGATCATGTGAGCCCAACCGCGCATCTGGTAGTCGGCATCGATCGAGTCTTGGACCCACAGCATCACGACGGGGGTGGAGTCTTCGTCCGCCTCCTCGGTGACTGCTGCGAGAGTCCGTGGCCACGTGTCTGCCCCGACGGAATACACCGCCTGAACGTTTTCCGGAACAGTGACCGGCGCGGGGCCTCCGTCGCTCTTCGCCAACGTGTACTGCGCCTTGCGGATAGTGACGGCGTTGCCGCCCACACGGTCGGTGAAGAGTTCGCTGTCCTGCGCCTCGTCGGCGGCAGCAATCTCAGCCATCGTCTCTTCGACGACGCGGGTTGACTGCGGTTCCAGCAATGCCGCTTCCTGCTCGAGAGCAGGGGCTTCCGTGACGGGAGCGGGCACGTCGGCAACACAACCGGTCAACAGCAGAAGGGCCGATGCCCCGGTGATCACACCTAGAACGCGGCGGTTCATGCGCGACCTCCTTGATCGTGGGGGTTCTCGGGAGTCGAAGGCGGACTGGCCGGTGTCGCCGGCGGGTTGTCCGCGGGGTGATCGAGCGTGACGTCAGGCAATGGATCGCCCGATGCGCGGAGCGCACGTCGGCTTCCCGGGTCGACGTCGTCGGTAGCGCCGTGACGACCAACGCGCCACTTCTCCGCCCGAGCCTGCCAGGGGCGTGTGTCAATGAATCGCAGAATCAAAGCAATCAGCCCCACGACGGTCAGAGCAACGCCCCACCAAATCAGCGGCGTGATCCAGCCATCGTTCACTTCGCGCGACAGCGTCATGTCTGTCGCAGCCAGAGGCGATCCATCGCGGCTCACCACGACCAGAGTTTCCCCTGGCGGGACTTGTGCCGCAGGCACAGCGACGCGGTCAACTCCGGACCACTGTTCGCGCCAGTGGTCGCTCGAGGTGAGCGCAAGAATGTCAACCGGTTCCGCTTCCTCACCGGACGGCGATACCGACGGGGAGGGCTCTGGACTGGGGGATGCTGAAGGCGATACCGACGGACTTGCGGTCGGCTCCGGCTCCGCGACCTCGTAGGGCGCCGTTGACAGGGTTTCCCACTCAGGCAGGCCAGTGACCTCAGTGGCGTCACGCTCAGCGAGCCACGCATCGGCGTCGACTGGCCGTGCTGTCAGAGCAACTACGTCACCCTCGCCGTCAACACCAAGGGTGTTGTCGCCCGCGAATGCGACCATCTCCGGTGAATAAACCACCACCGCAGTGTCGAGCGTCGCCTCGGCCTCAATATCGGCCGGTGGGCGTTGCGCGTCGGCAATCAAGCCCGCTATGAGCAAGAGCACTCCCAGCGCTCCTGCCACCAGGGCAGCCGTCCTTAACGTCACACGTTCCTCCTAGGTTCTGCCCTCACTCTATGAGAATTCCGCTCTACATCCCACTTCACGACTTTGTGGACGCCGTCAACGACCACTACGATTGGTGCGACTGCGCACACGGCTGAGCGTGACGCTCAAGGAGATGAAATGGCTGAAGAAGCACCTGCTTTCCCCGTCGCTATGCGCGGGTACGACCGTGAGGCCGTAGCCTCCCACATTGCCATCCTCGAGGACTCCCTCAAGGAAGCAAAGGAGCAGACACAGCAGGCAGCTGCCGAGGCGGCGTCCACCCGCAGTGCACTTGAAGAAGCTCAGCGCACCCTTCGCGAAGCAGATCAGCCCACCTACAAGGGCCTTGGCGCGCGCGTCGAGCAGCTCTTGCGCTCCGCAGAGGAGCAGTCATCTGATGTGATCGCTCGCGCCAACACTCACGCACAGGACACTGTCGCTCGTGCCAACGTCTCTGCCCAACAGTTGCGAGCACGCGCTGACAATGAGGTTGCTGAGATTCTCGCGCAGAGCCGCCGGGAAGCCGAAGAGATTCGCTCCGCCGCGGAATCCGAGGCTGGCGGAACCACTGAGGCCGCACAGCGTCAGGCTGCGGAGACCATCGAGCGCGCACGCCGCGACGCCGAGCGCATCAAGGCCGGCATCGACGCTGAGATCGCGGAACTCAAGGCTGGAGCGGACCGTGAGGTCCACACCCTTCGCGCAACCGCTGAACGCGAGACGACGGAACTGCGTGTCGCCACACAGCGCGAAGCAAACGAAGCAATCGAAGCGGCCCGTACTGAGGCCGAGGCCACCATGGCCGGGGCTCAAGAAGAAGCCGATGCACAACGTGAGGCCGCTGCCAAGGCCCTTGACGAGGCTCGCGCCGAGGGTCGCCGCATCGAAGCCCTTGCCAATGAAGCCAAGGCTGCGGCTGAGGCCGAGGCCTCTGACATCCGCATCTCGGCCGAATCCGATGCTGCGTCGATGCGCAACGAAGCACAGCAGTTCCTCGCTCAAGCCAACCGCGATGCAGACCTCGCCCGTCATGAGGCAGAAACTGAGACTCGTGACCTCCGCAACGACGTGCGACGCGAAGTCGAGTCCCTGCGTGCCGAAACCGACGAGTACGACGAAGCCACCCGCGCCGATGCCGAGCAGTATGCGACGCTGACCCACAGCGAAGCCGATGCATACAGCAACACCACACGCTCGGAGGCAGACGCCTACTTCGCGAAGACCCGCGCAGAAGGCGACGATGCTCTCTCGCAGGCCCACACCGCAGCGGCCGCACACCGGGCCCAGGTTGAGGCAGAAGCCACAGCGTTCGATCAGGACGTGCGTGCCGCGGCTCACGACTACGACGCCCAGACCCGCACGGCTGCCGACGATTACGACGCTGCCACGCGTTCCGCAGCGGATGATTACGATGCCGCGACGCGTTCGCAGGCAGACGAGTACGCCGCAGCCACACGCCAGGGTGCGAATGACTACGACGCTGCCACACGCGGTGACGCCGACAACTACAGCGCGCAGACACGCGCGGCGGCAGACAAGTACGCAGAGGAGGCTCGCGCCCAGGCCGAGGTTGACGCCAACGAGGTGCGCCTCGCCGCAGACGACTACGACGCAGCCCAGCGCTCAGAGGCAGACGAGTACCGCCGAGTCACCATGGCCGAGGCCGATGACTACGCCACTCAGACCCGTGAAGATGCGGACACCTACGCGCAGCAGACGCGTGCAGCGGGCGACGACTACGACGCCCAGACCCGCGCTGGCGCAGACGAGTACGACGCCACCACCCGCAAGGATGCGGACGACTACTCCGAGGCCACCAAACAGGCCGCTGAGACTGCCAGCCGTCAATTGCGCAAGGACGCCGATCTCTACGATCAGACCACCCGCAAGGACGCCGACGACTACGCGCACGCCGCGCGTACCGGAGCAGATGACGACGCGGCACAGACGCGTCGGGAAGCGGACACCTACGACGAGGAAACTCGTGAGGCCGCTACTGCGTTCTCCGAGACCACCCGCCGTGAGGCCGATGCCTATGCCACGTCGACCCGCGAGGCCGCGGATCGCGATGCTGCCAAGGTCGCGACAGACGCTGCCGCCGATGCGGAAGAGCGTGCCAATGCGGCTCAACAGGAGGCCAACCACATCGTGGCCGCCGCGCAACGCGACGCGGAGCGCGAACGTGCCGAAGCACACAGCGATGCCGAGGCGGCAAAGGAAGAGGCTCGCCGTACCCGCGAGGACTTGCAGATCGAGATTGCACAGCGTCGCGAGAACGCCGAGAAGGACCTGACGGCGCGCCACGAGGAGGCCAAGGCCGAGACAGCAGCAATGGTCGAGGACGCCAAGGTGCGTGCCGACGAGGCGGAGGAACGCCTCTCGGAAGCCCTCGAACGTGCCGAGACTGTCCGCCGTGAGGCAGAGGTCCACTCTCAGTCGCTGCTCACCAACGCCCGCAACAACGCCGATGAGATTGTGTCGGAGTCGCGCGAGCACGCCGAGGGGATCATTTCCGAGGCAGTGTCCGACGCAGAGCGCGAACGCACCATGGCCGCACGCGAAGTCGAAGACCTCAACCGTCAGCGCGAGTCCATTACGACGTACCTCGACGACCTTCGCGGTCTCCTTGGCGCAGACCCCGTTGCTGGCCTCGCCAAGGCCTCAGCCCTCAAGGACGAGCACGAGGCCGCTGAGGCCGAAGCTCAGCAAGCTAACAACTGAGTCACGGCACCCAGGCCTACTCTCCATGACAGAATCCGAACCTGATAGCCGCGTTCGCCGCGCACAGGCGCTCGAACGACAGCGTGCTGCGGAGTCACGGCAAGCGGCAGAGCTCATCGAGGGGTTTGTGGCAGCTGCCGTCGAGGCTGGCATCGCGCCTGAGCGCCTCACAGTTCGGCCCTTTGGGGGCGGTTCGCGCTACCGCACGGCTCTCGAGGGCTGGTACCTCAAGCGGGACAAGTCCGTCGGCGTGGGAACCGACGGCAAGTTTTACGTGCTGAGCATCCCGTCCTCATTCAAAGCGCGCCTCGCGGGTGCCACTATTGCCCCCTCAGACCCGCCGCTCGAATTGGGCAAAGGCGGGCGCGACGGTGAATCTATGCCGATGGCGGAGGCACTCGCGAAGCGACTTGCCGGCGGTAATTCCTGGGGCTCCTCACAGGGGTCCTGACGCTCTCAAGCACCCCTAACGCAGCAGTGGCGCGAGCGCTGACGCGACGGCCTCCGGGTCCTCAAAGGCAACGAGGTGACCCACACCGTCAACTGTCACTGGCGTCACTCCCAAAGCCTCAGCCATCACATCGATATCGTCGGCATGGATGATGCCGTCGCGCTCCCCTGCGATCACGACGGCGGGCGCGTCAACGTTTCGCAGCACTTCAGTGCGATCGGGGCGTTCGGCCATGGCCCGTTGTCCCCAAGCAATACCGTTCCCTGCATGCTGCGCGATGTTGTTCGTCACCCATTCAAGGAGTTCTTCACGTGAGGGGCCCTCAACCCCGATCAGGGGCTCTGCCATCGCACGAGGGTCCGTGGGAGCGCTCAGGCCCTCATGGGCGTCAGCGACGCGCAGCCGCTTGTCCCTCGCTTCAGCTGTGTCGGCGCTCGACTTGGTGGCGATCAGCCCCAGCCCCGCCACGGCATCGGGGTGACGTTCCGCGACCGACATCGCAACGTATCCACCCATGGAGCACCCCACCCAAATCGCGGCCTGCTCCCCCGTTGCTTCTTGCATGGCGAGGACTGCCGCATCGGCGATGAGATCGAGGCTCGGGTCTTCGTCCGTCAACGGCATCTGGCCGATGCCGGGCATATCAAACGTGATCACGTCACCGCGGACATCGGAGCCCAGCACAGCGAGAAGCCCCTCCCACTGTGCGCGATCAACGGGAAAGGCGTTGAGAAAGACGATGGGTGCGGACATGACGCGCCTCCTTCAGCGTGTGCGGCTGAGTAGAACGTGAATCGTTGCCTGAGAATGGTGGGCCGGTGTCGGGGTGATGTCCCCCTAGGGGACGTGAGTCGGCAGTGGTGCGCGGCCAGTGGCCACCTGCTCGACGATGCGGTCAAGCACCAGTCTGACGTATTTCTCTCCAACCCACAGATGTTTGGCGCCGTCGACAGCGATGAGATCGAGTTGAGTGAGCGGCGCGAAGCGCTGGCGCGCCTCGTCGGGTTGCAGGAAGTCGTCCAGTTCGGGTACGAGCGCCGTCACGGGCTTGCCGCTGTCCGCCCAGGAGCGCATGTCGGCTTCATCGGCCCGATGCAGTGGCGGGGAAAGCAGGATCGCTCCCTCCACGTCGAGATCCGCACCGTACTTGAGCGCCAACTCGGTCCCAAACGACCAGCCGACGAGCCACCGGTGCGGCAACCCCCGCGCCACCGCGAAGTCCACCGCAGCACGAACATCGGCCGCCTCACCAATGCCCTCGTCGAAACTGCCCTCGCTGGTACCACGCGGCGACGTGGTGCCACGAGTATTGAAGCGCAGCACCGCGACGTCGGCGAGTGCCGGGAGTCGCCACGCCGCCTTCCGGTAGACGTGCGAGTCCATGAACCCGCCATGCGTCGGGAGCGGGTGCAAGGTGATGAGCGTGGCTTGAGCCGGACGGCCCTCGGGCAAGGCAAGCTCCCCGACGAGTTCGAGGCCATCGTCCGTGGTCAACACGATGTCTTCCCGCAATGCAGGCAGCACGGTCATGGACCGAATCTCGTCCCCGCTTGTAGCGTCGCTCATAACATCCTTCCAAAGGTGTTCCAACAGTGAGTGTGCCAGTGCCGACGCTCACGTGCGGCGGCATCCGCGCCGAAAAGTCCGTCCGCAGGCCATGCGACGAGGTGCGCTGTCTGCGGAGGAATCTCCTGCCGGCATCCGGGGCAGACGTACGTCTTTTCGCTAGGGCGCGGTGTTGCGACGAGGTACTCCTCGCCGCCAGGGCCGATGTCGCGTCGACCCCCAAATGAGCCACCCAGGCGTTCGACGTCGAGCTCCTCATGCGGCTGACCGTAGGGGCGCTTACGCGAACGGCGGGACGAGGGCATGCTCAAAGTCTACGTGGGGTCGTCAGCGAGCCCAACGCTCCCACCGCGTGCGGAGCGCACGTGGAGAACAGCTCGCTCCGGGGTTCAACACTACGAACCAGTTCGCCACGCGACACCCCGGGGCCCGGCGCTTCACACTACGAACCGATTCGCGACGCGACACCCCGGATCCGGAGCCCAACACTACGAACCAGTTCGCGGCGCGACACCCTGGCGAGAGTCGCACTGGCGACGGCCCCTCCGGCGTGTCGGCGCAACCTTTGGTTCGGAGTGTTGTGTGGGTTCTTGGTGTTGTGTGGGTTCGGAGTGTTGTGTGGGTTCTGAGTGTTGCGTGAACGGGCCGTCGGCGCTTAGAAGGTGCGCGGCGGCGTTGATGCCAGTTCCGCATCGACAGGTACAACCTGACGCCTGCGCAGTACTTCCGCGTACCAGTAAGCCGAGTCCTTCCAGCGGCGCTCGAGGGTGTCATAGTCAACCCGAACAATGCCAAAGCGCTTGTTGTAGCCCTGCGCCCACTCAAAGTTGTCCATCAGCGACCACGCCATGTACCCGCGGACATCCGCTCCCTCGTTGATCGCGTCGAGGACAGCACCGATGTGGCCATGGAAGTAGTTGATCCGCCGTTCGTCGCGCACCCGTCCGTCGGCATCCACCTCGTCGTCCCACGCGGAGCCGTTCTCGGTGACATAGATCGGCTTACCTGTCTCGCGGTGAATCTTGAGCAGGTGTGCGGTCAGCGCACTGGGGTCAACGTTCCAACCCATGGCCGTCAGCTCACCCGGAGGGAGCATGAACTCAATCTCCTCGTCACCGGGCCACGCAGTGCCGGCACCGGCCTTGTGACCGTCCGCGAGAGTAGCGACCTCACTCTGTGCCACTCCCTTATGCGGGTTGTGGCGCACCAGGTGCGAGGCGTAGTAGTTGACGCCGAACCAGTCGACAGCGCCCTTCATTTCTTCCTCATCACCGTCGAGGACAAAGGCCCAGTCTGTGATGTGAGCCGTGTTCGGGCGCAGGATCTCGGGGTAGCCGCCCTGGATGAAGGGCTGGTGGAACATCGTGTTCGCAAGGGCGTCGATGTGCGCCGATGCTGCGACATCCTTAGGGTTCGAGGGGTCCCACGGGCGCGGGGTGTGGCAGTTGTTGACATAGCCAATCTGTGCCTCCGGACGCACTGCCTTCATCGCACGGTAGGCGCGGGCGTGAGCCAGGTTGAGGTGGTGCGCGGCAGTGAGGGCCTCTGCGTTGTCCGTGTGTCCAGGAGCGTGGGCGCCTGCACCGTATCCAATGAACGATGAGACCCAGGGCTCGTTGAACGTCACCCAGGTCTCGACGTCCGCCCCAAACTCTTCAACCATCCGCACGGCGTACTGCGTGAAGTGGTCGACAGTGTCGCGGTTCACCCAGCCGCCAGCATCCTGCAGTTCCTGCGGCAGATCCCAGTGGTAGAGGGTGATCAACGGAGTGATTCCCTTGTCCTTCAGGCGTGCAATGAGGTTGCGGTAGAAGGTCAGCCCTTCGTCGTTGAACGCACCAGTGCCGCCCGGCTGAACGCGTGGCCACGCAATCGAGAAGCGGTAGGCCTGCAGACCGAGCTCGGCCATCATGTCGACGTCCTCCTCCCAGCGGTGGAAGTGATCGCAGGCGACGTCTCCGGTGTCGCCGTTGACGACTTTCCCTGGGGTCGCACAAAATGTGTCCCAGATCGATGAGCCGCGTCCCCCTTCGTGGACAGCCCCTTCGACTTGGTAGGAAGCAGTAGCGGTGCCGAAGATGAAATCAGCGGGAAAAGTCTGTGGCGTCGTCGTCATGCGGACAACTATAAGCGAAACGTTTCGGATATTTCTACCGGTCGGTAGAAACGATGTGTCGGCAGGCGAGGCACCACCCTGCCCCACATGCGCCCCCAGCCCCCACCGACCCAGGAGCACCCATGGCGCAGTTCACGTGCAGATTGTTCATTGACGCACATCGAACGATCTGTCGCGCTACCCCTAGGGCGCGCAGGTGCAGTGCCCAACACAATAATCTGACAGCATCGTCACTACTGGACTATCCGGACATGTAAGAGGTGAAGCCCCTCCACGAAAGGAACCCCCATGTCCGACCTCAACGAAGACTCAGCGTTGGATCGTGAGCTTGCCGCCAGCGCACCCGCCACCACTGCCAACACTGTCGAGCGCAGCGCAGCGCTCGCCGAAATGGCGCGTGAGTCCGCTCCCACGAATGTCTCGCCACTTCGTCGGCACCGCCCCCTGATCATCGGGAGCGCCGTTGGCGTAGCCATTCTCGGGTTCGGGAGTGCGGCCGTGGCAACCGGCGCGGTGTCCGTCCCCTGGGTACAAGACGTGGCCACCGAATTCACCTACACGTTGCCCAGCGGCGCAGAATGCCGTGCAGCCATCGGCGACGTCACCGGCGGTGAACGCTACGAAGACGTGCTGCGTGACACCGTGACCGAGCCCGGGTTCTTCGACGGTCTGGACCTCGAAACACACATCGCCTTCGTCGCTGACAACAACTACTTTGTCCACGAAGACGGCACCGAGACAAAGATCGGGCCTGACACGCCCTATTACTACAGCGCAGACGAGGACTATCACCGAGGTCTGAGCGAGGCGACGTTCGCAGGGTTGCGCGAGGCGCTCACCGCCAACAGCCTGGATCCGTATGGGAATGACTTTGGCTACTTGATCACCTACGACTGCCCCGGGGAAGTTCAGCCTGAGTACATCGTCGATCTCCTGGAACGCGTTAATGGGTGACGTGCTCAAGGCGCTGGATGCCAATTCCGCAGACTTGCTCCAATACTTGGAACGCCGGATCGGGATCACCGATGCGCCCGACGTGCTTTCGGACGTCATGACAATAGCGTGGCGCCGGACCGGAGACGTTCCGGACGACCCCGAACAGGCACGCATGTGGCTGTTCGGGATCGCCAAACGGTCCCTTGCGAACGCGCACCGGGGTGAAGTGCGCCGCGCAAACCTTGCGGACCGGCTGCGCTGGCTCGCGTACGACCAGGGTCCTGTAGCGCCGGCTGCCGATGACGGACTCACCACACGCGATTGCATCGCCGCGCTGCCCGAACCGTTAGCCGAGATCGTCAGGCTTGTGCACTGGGACGGCCTGACGCTCGCTGAGGTTGCACAGTTGGAGGAGGTCGCTCCTTCTACCGTCCGAAGTCGCTATGCGCGCGCGAAGGAGATGTTGCGAGCAATGCTCGAGGAGGAGCCCCTTGCATCGGTCGCCCGCCTCAAGCAACGCACCGGCTAGGTCCTCCGGATCTCGAGGAGAAGAATCTCGCTAGCGACGGTGGCGGCGCGAGCGAAAGCGCTTGTGCCGCCACCGTCGCGTGCGTGACGTCCAGCCATTGCTAGAACAAACGCGTAGACGGGTCTTCCGCACCGCGCATGGCGTCATAATCCAACACCACGCAGCGAATGCCTCGATCCTTCGCTAGCACTCGTGCCTGCGGCTTGATCTCTTGCGCCGCAAACACACCCTCAACCGGGCTCAACAGCGGGTCACGATTCATAAGTTCGAGATAGCGCGTGAGTTGCTCCACGCCGTCGATCTCACCGCGACGCTTGATCTCCACCGCCACTGACCCGCCAGACGGCGACTTGGCAAGAATGTCAACGGGCCCGATGGCGGTCATATACTCGCGGCGCACCAGCGTGTGACCCTCACCCAGAATCGCGATCTGCTCCGCAAGCAATTCCTGCAGGTGGGCCTCGACACCGTCTTTGATTAGGCCGGGGTCGGCGCCGAGTTCATGCTGGGTATCGGAGATCAACTCGTGGATCTCGATCTCCAGACGGTCATCTGTTTTGTCGTGCTGAACGGTCCACACCTCTAGGACACCATTCGCCACCTGAGCATCACTCGGAGCGACTTCACTGGTGGTGCACGGGGGGCTCATCCAGTTGAGTGGCTTATACGAGCCGCCGTCAGAATGAAGCAACACTGAGCCATCGGCCTTGAGCATGATGGCACGGGTAGCTAAAGGCAAAAACGCGCTGAGCCGCCCGGAATACCGGGCGGCGCAGCGCGCAATGACAACGCGCACGGACTAGTCCTCGTCAGTAGAGACGGCGTCCGCGACGATGGTGATCGTGTTGTGGTCAAAGGAGACAAAGCCTCCGGTGACCGGAAACTCCAGTGCATCCGTGCCACTGGTAACGCGCACCGTACCCGCACGCAGAACCGACAAGATGGGCTCGTGGTTTGCCAACAAACCGATCTCGCCCTCCACAGACGGTGCAATGACGCGGCTCGCCGCACCGGACCATACCTTGCCGTCCGGTGCGACGATGTCGACTGTCAGGGCATCAGCCATGATTAGCCGATCTCCTTCTGAATCTTGGTCCACGCCTTGTCGAGGTCCTCAAGACCACCAATGTTGAAGAACGCCTGCTCAGCAATGTGGTCGTACTTACCGTCCACAATGCCGGCGAATGCCTCAATGGTCTCCGACAGCGGCACTGTCGAACCGGCGACACCGGTGAACTGGGTTGCCATGTAGGTGTTCTGCGACAGGAACTGCTGGATCTTACGTGCACGGGCAACGATGATCTTGTCCTCTTCGGACAGTTCGTCGACACCCAGAATCGCGATGATGTCCTGGAGTTCCTTGTTGCGCTGCAGGATCGCCTTGACGTCCGAAGCAACCTGGTAGTGCTTCGCACCCACGTAACGCGGGTCGAGAATGCGCGAGGAGGAGGTCAGCGGGTCGATAGCCGGGTAGAGACCACGCGATGCGATCTCACGCGACAGCTCGGTCGTGGCGTCCAAGTGAGCGAACGTCGTTGCCGGGGCGGGGTCGGTGTAGTCATCCGCAGGCACGTAAATTGCCTGGAGCGACGTAATCGAGTGACCACGCGTCGAGGTGATGCGCTCCTGAAGCTGACCCATCTCATCAGCCAGGTTGGGCTGGTAACCCACGGCCGAAGGCATGCGGCCCAGCAGGGTCGAAACCTCGGAACCTGCCTGCGTGAAGCGGAAGATGTTGTCGATGAAGAGCAACACGTCCTGCTTCTGCACATCGCGGAAGTACTCCGCCATGGTCAGCGCCGACAGAGCAACGCGAAGACGCGTGCCCGGTGGCTCGTCCATCTGGCCGAAGACCAGTGCAGTCTGCTTAATGACGCCCGACTCGGTCATTTCCTCGATGAGGTCGTTACCTTCACGGGTACGTTCACCGACACCAGCGAACACCGACACACCGTCGTGGTTGTTCGCCACGCGGTAGATCATTTCCTGGATCAGCACCGTCTTACCGACACCTGCACCACCGAACAGACCGATCTTTCCACCTTGCACGTAGGGCGTCAGAAGGTCGATCGACTTGATGCCGGTCTCGAACATCGCAGTCTTGGACTCGAGCTGGTCGAAGGCCGGTGGCTTGCGGTGGATCGGCCAACGCTCGGTGATCTCGATCTCTTCGCCCTCTTGGCCGTTGAGGACTTCACCGATCACGTTGAACACGTGACCCTTGGTGACGTCGCCGACCGGCACGGAGATGGGCTCGCCAGTGTCAATCACCCGAGCACCGCGGACTAGGCCGTCGGTGGGCTTCAGAGCAATGGCGCGAATCATGTTGTCGCCGAGGTGCTGCGCGACCTCAAGGGTCATGTGCAGGATGCCCTCGTCTTCGCCCTGAGCGGTCAGGTCAATATCGACCTTGAGTGCGCTGTAGACGTCGGGAATCGCATCGGCGGGGAACTCGATGTCAACGACGGGGCCGATGACGCGTGCGACGCGACCGACAACCGGCTCGTTCGCGGCGTCCTTCGACGCCGTCGTGGCGTCGGACTTAGCGGTGGGGGTCATGGGAGTGCCTTCCGGTCACGAGGCCGCGAGCGCGTCGGCGCCCGAGACAATCTCGCTGATTTCCTGGGTGATCTCGGCCTGGCGCGCCGAGTTGGCGAGCCTGGTGTACTGGCGGATGATGTCTTCTGCGTTGCTGACCGCTGTGTTCATCGCGCGCTGGCGGTTAGCCAACTCGGATGCCGCAGACAGCAGCATGCAGGCGTAAATGCGTGACTCGATGTAGCGAGGCAAGAGGCTGTCAAGCACCTCTTCTGCGCCAGGCTCGAAGTCGTAGAGAGGCTCCACATCTTCGTCCGGCTCTGCCACGCCCTCAACAACTTCGAGGGGCAGTAGCCGGATGACGCGAGCTTCCTGCGAGACCATCGAAGTGAAGTGCGTGTAGACCACATGCACTTCACTGATGGCGTCTTCGCCATCTGACACATACGCCTTATACAGAGCGCGAGCGATCTCTTGTGCCGTGCCGAACTGAGGTGAGTCAGACTCACCCTGCCACGACGATGCGACCTCACGCTTACGGAACGAGTAGTACGAAGCGGCGCGACGGCCGAGTGCGTACGACACCACCGACTTGCCTTCGTTCTTCAACCGCTCGGTGAGGCGCTCAGCCTCACGCAGAGCGTTCGCCGAGTAGGCGCCCGCCATGCCGCGGTCCGCACTGATGACAAGAACCGCAACGCGGTCCGTGTCGGTGCGCTCGTTCGTCAGCGGGTGATCGACCTTCGAGTGCACTGCTACTGCACTGATGGCACGAGTGATCGCGTGCGCATAGGGCGCGGCTGCGGTCACACGGTCGCGAGCCTTACCAATGCGTGAAGCCGCGATCAGCTCCATCGCACGGAAGATCTTCTTAAGCGACTGTGTTGACCGGATCCGTTGCCGGTAAACGCGCTGCTGTCCACCCATCGGCTACTTCTTCTTCTTCGCGACGATCTGCTCTTGCGAGACCTGAGCGCCGCCACCACCATCGATGGAGGCGTCGGTGGTCAACTCGGTACCTTCAGTTGACAGGAACGTCGAGACAAAGTCGTCGACCTCGGTGTGCAGCGTCTCTTCAGCCTCGTCCGACAGCTTGCCGGTCTCGACAATGTCGGACAGCACGGAGGTGTTGCGACGTAGGTGATCGATCAGCTCACGCTCGAAGCGCAGCACATCTGCCACCGGGATCTCATCGAGCTTGCCCTTGGTACCGGCCCACACCGAGACAACCTGCTCCTCGATGGGGTACGGGGTGTACTGAGGCTGCTTGAGCAGTTCCATGAGGCGGACACCACGAGTCAGCTGCTGGCGCGATGCTGCGTCGAGGTCGGATGCGAACATCGCGAATGCCTCAAGCGAGCGGTACTGCGCAAGGTCAATCTTGAGCGTTCCCGAGACTTTCTTCATGGCCTTGATCTGTGCAGAACCACCCACACGCGACACCGAGATACCCACGTCAATAGCGGGGCGCTGGTTTGCGTTGAAGAGGTCGGACTGAAGGAAGATCTGACCGTCGGTGATCGAGATCACGTTGGTCGGAATGTAGGCAGAGACGTCATTTGCCTTGGTCTCAATCACCGGCAGACCGGTCATCGATCCGGCGCCCATGTCGTCCGAGAGCTTTGCGCAACGCTCGAGCAGACGGGAGTGCAAGTAGAAGACGTCACCGGGGTATGCCTCACGGCCCGGCGGGCGGCGCAGGAGCAGCGACACGGCACGGTAAGCCTCAGCCTGCTTCGACAGGTCATCGAAAACAATGAGAACGTGCTTGCCGTCGTACATCCAGTGCTGACCGATGGCCGAGCCTGTGTACGGAGCGAGGTACTTGAAGCCTGCTGGGTCCGAGGCGGGAGCGGCGACGATCGTCGTGTACTCCAGTGCACCGGCCTCTTCCAGAGCGCCACGCACCGAGGCGATGGTGGAGCCCTTTTGACCGATGGCGACGTAGATGCAGCGGACCTGCTTGGTCGGGTCGCCGGTCTCCCAGTTTTCCTTCTGGTTGATGATGGTGTCGATCGCGATAGCGGTCTTACCCGTCTGACGGTCACCAATGATCAGCTGACGCTGACCGCGACCGATCGGAATCATCGCGTCGATCGACTTCAGGCCTGTCTGCAGCGGCTCGTGAACGGACTTGCGGTCCATCACGCCGGGGGCCTGGAGCTCAAGTGCACGGCGACCGTCGGTCTCCATGTCACCCAAACCATCGATGGGGTTACCCAGCGGGTCAACCACGCGGCCGAGGTAGCCATCGCCAACCTCAACCGAGAGAACCTCTCCGGTGCGGTGGACTGCCTGGCCCTCTTCGATACCGGTGAACTCACCGAGCACCACAACACCGATCTCGCGAACATCGAGGTTCAGGGCGAGGCCCAGCGTGCCGTCTTCAAAGCGAAGCAGCTCGTTTGCCATGCAGCCCGGCAAGCCCTCAACGTTGGCAATACCGTCAGCGGCCAGCGTGACGCGGCCCACTTCTTCGCGCACGATGCCGGAAGGCTCGTACGACTTTACGTAGCTGTCGAGCGCGTCCCTGATCTCATCGGGACTGATCGTCAACTCAGCCATGTCATATCTCCTGTCACTACCGCAGTGCGGTGGTCGTCTGTACTAGCCGACGAGTCGTCGTCGTGCGTCGTCGAGCTTGCTGAGAGTCGTGCCGTCCACAACTTCAGAGCCGACCTGAACTCGGATGCCGCCCAGAACTTCAGGTTCCACGGCGACGTTGATTTGCATATCCCGGCCGTATGCGCTGCTGAGGATCGTCGCGAGACGCTTCCGCTGCGCTGCCGACAATTCCACCGCGGAGGTCACGGACGCGACCATGCGGCCACGACGTTCTGCGGTGCGCTCGAGCAGTTCCTCGATCGCGGTCACCACGCGGCGGCCGCGCGGCACACCCACGACACGCGAAAGCAACGCGTGTGTGGTGGGGTGCAACTTGCCGCCGAGGGTGTCCTCGAGCAGCGCAAGACGCTGCTCCTTCGAAGCAGAGCGGTTGCCCATGGCTACAAGCAGATCGCGCTCGCTAGAGAGAATCCGTTCCACGCGGAACAGTTCCTCTTCAACGGTGTCGATCGTGCCTGCAGCTTCGGCATAGGCGAACAGCGCCGTCTCTCCGGCGTCCTCGATCGAGGAGGCCACATCGGCCTCTTCGGACCAACGTGCAGCAGCAAATGCCGCCACTACGTCGACCGCACGCTGATCGAGGTTGCCGAACAGTTGGGTGACCAGCGCAGCTTTGTCCTTGCCAGGACGAGCGGGATCGCTGAGCGCGCGGCGAAGCGAGCCCGACGAGTCGAGCGCGTCAACCACCATAAAGAGGTGCTCGGCGATCTGAATGCCGTCCTTGCCCGCAGCCGTCACTACAGGATCGAACTCCTGCAGCACGGCGTCGTGGGAAGCCTGACTGGTTCCACGCATTGGCGCCTACCCTTCCGCCTTCTGCTTGTTGTCGACCTGTGATTCGAGGTCGTTGAGGAAGCTATCGATGAGTCGCTGCTGACGAGCATCGTCTGCAAGGGACTCGCCCACGATGCGCGATGCGAGTTCCGTAGCGAGCGAACCCACCTCGGACCGCAACGACACGAGGGCCTGCTGACGCTCGGCTGCAACCTGCTTGTGCGCAGTTTCAACAATGCGCTTCGCATCGTCGCTCGCCTTGGAGTGGCTCTCTGACACGATGTCGCTGGCTTCGGAGCGTGCGTCCTCGCGGATGCGCGCTGCCTCGGCACGAGCCTCGGTCAACTGAGCGGTGTACTCCTCGAGCGCTGCAGCAGCCTCTGCCTGAGCCTCCTCGGCCTTCTTCAGACCACCCTCGATCAGTTCGGCGCGCTCATCCAGAACCTTCTGCATCTTGGGCAGCAGGAACTTCATGAACACGACGACGATGATCACAAAGATGATCGTCGACCACAGGATGTCGTACGGGGCTGGCACCAGAGGGTTCTGTGAAGACTCCTCTGCTGCGATGACCGCTTGGCTGAGTAGCGTCATGGCTTAGGTGAAGAGGAAGCCGGTGACCAGACCGAGCAGCGCGAGCACCTCGACGAACGCAACACCAATGAACATGGTGGCGCGCAGCTGGCCGGCGACCTCAGGCTGACGGGACATGCCTTCAATGGTCTTACCGATCAGGATGCCCAGGCCGATGCCGGGACCGGTTGCCGCGAGGCCGTAGCCGATGGTCGCGACGTTGCCCGAGACCTCCGCGAGAGTGGTGACGTCCACTGTGTTTCCTTCCTTATGTACGCCACCTGTGTGGTGACGCACGTGATGAATGGGGGTGTGTTGAGTGTTTAGTGCTCTTCTTCAATCGCCATGTTGATGTACACGGACGAAAGCATGACGAACACATATGCCTGCAGCGCTGCCACGAAGATCTCGAAGAGCGTGAAGGCGAAACCTGCAGCGAAGGTGACGGTGCTCATTGCCTTCATGGCACCGGAAGCTTCGAAGAAGAAGTACTGGGTCGCTGCGAAGCACAGCACCAGCAGAAGGTGGCCCGCCATCATGTTGGCGGCCAGTCGCAGCGCCAGCGTTGCTGGGCGCAGAATGAAAACCTGGAGGAACTCGATAGGCGTCAGCAGCAGGTAGATGCCCTTGGGGACTCCCGCTGGGAACAGGCTGAGCTTGAGGTATCCACCGAGTCCGTGGGTCTTGACGCCCACGCCGAGGTACAGGAAGTACACCCAGATTGCCATCACGATAGGCAGACCGATCAGCGATGTTCCGGCCATATTGATGAACGGGATCACACCGGTGATGTTGAAGGCAAGAATCGCGAAGAACAGCGTGGTGAGGAAAGGCAAGAAGCGCTTGGCGTTCTCCTTGTCCATGATCTGTTCAACGATCTGAACACGCACGAAGTCGAGCATCATCTCGAAGACGCCCTGTCCGCGGCCCGGAACAAGCTTTGCCTTCCGCACGACCAGCCACACCAGCAGCATCAACACCACTGCCGCGATCACACGAGCAAGCTCGATGCGGTTGAACTCGAAGATCGTGCCTTCGAACAGCAATGCCGGCGGGTAGAACTCGCTTACCGACGGGGGATGAAAGCCGTTCGAGCTGAAGAGCCATCCGAAGAACCCGTTCGACGAGCTGTCATCGGATGCAAGCTCGGAAGCGGCAGTCGTTGCCGCGCCCAGGGCTAGATTCGCCACAGAGTTTCTCCTGGTGTTGTTGCACGCGCGGGCGAAATGTGCCGAGCACGCCGGGGACCGTGATGCGTAGGAATCCTAACGCATCTCAAGTGCTAATTCGAACCACTGTCGACGTAGGGGATGCGTGCTTGGCGCACCACCCAGAAGTCGATAGCGAGAGTTCCTAGGACGCCAACAAGCATGAAGCCTGCAAACAGCCCTTTGTTAAAGCCTTCAATGTTCTGGAGGACGATGAGTGCGATCACAATGATCAACATCTTCACCAGCCATGATCCGCCAACATAGGCAGCCATGGTGGTCGCTGGCTTCTGGTGAGACATCACCATGGCGGCTTGAGTCGTCAGTCCAGCGAGAGCGGCGATGAGAACGCCGAGTTCCGCTGCAGCGAGTCCCGCCCATCCTGCGACGAGTGGGCCCACCACGGCTGCGGCGATCGCCAAGACGACGATGCCGACGATGGTGATGCGCATCGCGCGCTTGTAGGTGGTGTATTCCTCGTTCACTACTTCTCCTGTGCGGTGGTGGGTCTCGCCATGTCGTCAGCAGAGGCGTGGCCGTCGGCATCGTCCTCGGATTCCTCTGAGGTCTGGTGGCCGTGGAGCTGCCCCTCAGGGGTGATGCGTTGCAGCGGCTTGGCCTTGGTGCCAGCCGCACGATAGTAACCCGAGAGTCGCCGCCGCCATGCAGGTGAGAAGGTGATGACGAGCGTGATGACGGCGCCCACTCCGACAAGGAGCAGGGATGTCCGCGCGGGCAAGAACACCAAGGACACGGTTCCAAAGGACAGCAGCGCGGTCCACAGGTACATGACGGACACCGCCCAACGATGGGAGTGACCCGCACGGAGCAGCACGTGGTGCAGGTGGTGGGCATCCGGCATAAACGGACTCTTACCCTGCAAGAGGCGGCGTACGACTGCCAGCGTCATATCCAGCAACGGGATCGCCACCACCATCAGCGGCAACACGATAGGGATGAACGCAGGAACTGAAACGCGTTCCGAGACAATTTCAGGGTCAATCTGGCCGGTCACGATGATCGCGGCGCCCGCAATGGTCAAGCCCAGCGTCATCGCACCCGAGTCGCCCATGAAGATACGCGCTGGGTGGACGTTGTGCGGCAGGAATCCCAGACAGGCACCGACGAGCACTGCGAGGATCAGCGAGGCAAGCGATGAGTAGTCACCTGGACTTGCTGACCGTGCCAACACATAGGTGTACGTGAAGAACGCCGCTCCGCCGATCGCAATCATGCCTGCAGCGAGGCCATCAAGCCCGTCGACAAAGTTCACGGCATTCATCGCCACCACGACGACGATCACCGTCGCAGCGAGCGAAAGATACGGGCTACCGATCGTGAGGCCGGCGATAGGCACGGTCACGAGTTGAACCCCCGACCACGCCATGATCAGTGCCGCAAGGATCTGCCCGGCAAGCTTCGCCATCCAATCCAGGTCCCACACGTCATCGGCCATCCCCAGCGCACACACCAGTGCAGCGCCACCCAGCACGCCCCAGGCACCGTTGCTTGCTTCAAACACCGGTTCCAGGAACCTGGTATTGGAGGCGATCGCAATCGCCCCCGCGATTCCCCCCAAAATCGCTATTCCGCCGAGGCGAGCCATGGGTTTGCGATGCACATCGCGGGCGCGCACTGCGGTCACGGCGCCGACCTTGAACGACAAGTGCCGCATCGCTGGTGTCGCCGCGTAGGTGACAAGCGCGGCGATCACCATCAGGGTGAGATAGACCTTCACCCGATAGTCTCCCCCGGCAACTCGACAAAGGCCTCTGCGCCGACGGTGTCGACGAGCTCGGCTACGGACACGCCACCTTCACGCACGACGCGCAAGCCATCGGGGTGGGTTGCATCAACAATGGTCGACGCGGTACCTCCCGGACTCTCGCCACCGTCAAGGTAGACAGCGACCGAGGCGCCCAACTGCTCCTCAGCGGCCGATGCTGAAGTCGCCGCCGGCTGTCCAGTCAAGTTGGCACTCGTGACCGCCAGAGGCCCCGTACGGTTCAACAGCGCCAGCGCGGCCGGATGATCAGGCATACGCAACGCGACAGTTCCGTGAGTCTCGCCAAGATCCCATGCCAGGGAAGGCTGCGAATGGACGATGACGGTCAGTGCGCCCGGCCAGAACTTCTCCATCAGAGCACGCGCGGTCCCAGGAATATCCATCCCTAGTCCGTCGACCGTGCGCAACTGTGGGATCAACACCGGTGGTGGCATCTGGCGACCTCGCCCCTTGGCGGCGAGCACCGCAGCCACGGCCTTGGCCTGGAAAGCATCGGCGCCAACGCCGTAAACCGTGTCCGTCGGCAACACAATGACTGCGCCCCGATTCACGGCATCAACAGCGGCATCAAGACTTGGACCCCAATGGGAGGAGTCGGTGCACTGGAGAATCACGGCAACAGTCTGTCAGACCCCGTCGCGAGTCACCACGAGCATGCGGTCACGATCGGTCAAATCCTTAAGCGTCTGCGCACCCCGCCAGAACTCTGAACGCTCGACATGCGCACGCATTGCGTCACCTTGCAAGTCTCCATGCTCCATCACCAACGTCCCGCCAATGCGCAAGAGCGTGGCTGCTTCGTCCACAATGGCACGCGGCACCTCAAGACCGTCATCTCCCAGGCCATACAACGCCTGTGGCGGGTCGTAGTCGCGTACTTCAGGGTCACGAGGCTGAGCATCCGTCGGGATGTACGGAGGGTTACTGACCACCACGTCGGCACAGCGTTCAAAGTGGTGCAAGCATCGGCGCGCATCCCCCAACACCGTGTGCACACGAGAGCGGACGTCGGGCGACATCATCCGCACGTTCAGGCGCAAGTACACCATCGCGGCTTCGGACGCCTCCACCAGAGTGACCTCAGCGTGAGGAACCTCAGCTGCCACGGCAAGCCCAATTGCCCCCGAGCCCGCACACAGGTCCGTGACATAGACCTTGCCGTCGCGCCCAGGTGTCGCCGCACATGCAGCGTTGATGGCAACTTGCGCGACAGTCTCGCTCTCCGGTCGAGGCACAAAGACGCCAGGACCCACTTGGAGCGTCAGGCCACGAAAATAGGCCGTTCCGAGAATGTGTTGGAGAGGCTCACGAGCCTCACGACGCGTCACTCGCGCCTCAAGACGATCCAAGTCCAGAGGATCCTCTTCTGGCCAGTGGTCGTCACGCGCCGCAGCGGTACGTACTTCTGACGGCTCCCACCCAAAGGTATGAGCCATCAATGCCACGGCATCGGCATGCGGAGACGGGACCCCTGCATCCGACAGCCGCTGGGTGATGTCGCGCAGACGTGCGCCGAACGTGGGCAATCTAGTCCTCGTGCGCGGCGAGTCGCGCTTCTTCGTCCGCGTCGATGGCGGACTGGATCACGGGACCCAACTCTCCAGCGAGTACATGGTCAAGGTTGTAGGCCTTGTACCCGGTGCGGTGATCGGCAATACGGTTCTCAGGGTAGTTATAAGTGCGGATACGTTCGGAGCGGTCCACGGTGCGCACCTGGGACTTACGTAGATCCGATGCCTCAGCCATCGCGGCCTCGCGCTGCGCGGCAAGCAACCGTGCGCGCAGAATGCGCATCGCCGATTCCTTGTTCTGCAACTGGCTCTTCTCGTTTTGGCAACTCACCACAATGCCCGTGGGCTCGTGGGTCAAACGCACCGCAGAGTCCGTCGTATTGACCGACTGGCCACCAGGGCCCGATGAACGGTAGACGTCAACGCGCACATCGTTCATGTCGATCTCGACCTCATTCACTTCCTCGACCTCGGGGTACACCAAAACACCCGCTGCGGAAGTGTGAATACGGCCCTGAGACTCCGTCGCCGGCACACGCTGCACGCGGTGCACGCCTCCCTCGTATTTGAGGTGCGCCCAAACGCCATCCTCGGGCTCGGGGTTGCCCTTGTACTTCATCGCGACAGAGATGTCCTTGTAACCACCCATGTCGGTCTCGCTCGCCTCAAGGATCTCGGCCTTCCAGCCCTTGATCTCAGCGAACTTCAAATACATCTTCAGCAAGTCTCCAGCGAACAGCGCCGATTCCTCGCCGCCTTCACCAGACTTGATTTCCACGATCACATCGCGGGCATCGTCAGGGTCACGCGGAATCAGAATCCGGCGCAACTCCTCCGTCGCCTCATCAGCGGCTTCCTGCAAGGCAGGGATCTCATCAGCAAAATCAGGATCGGCCTCAGCCATCTCCTGAGCAGCCTCGAGATCGTCATGCGCTGTTGCCCACGCACGGTGGGCAGCAACGACGCGGCCTAGCTCCGCAAACCGACGCCCCAGCGTGCGAGAACGCCCCGCGTCAGCGTGGACTGCGGGGTCAGCAAGTTGGCGTTCAATGTCGGTGTACTCGTCCAGCAAAGGCTGGACGGCTGCGAAGGCTTCGGCCACGTCGTCGCTAAAAGGTTCCGGTTACTTCTTGTTGCCGTAGCGCTTCTCGAAGCGCGCAACACGGCCACCGGTGTCCATGATCTTCTGCTTGCCCGTGTAGAACGGGTGGCAAGCCGAGCAGACCTCGACGTGGATGGAGCCGTCCTTGACGGTCGAGTTCGTGGTGAACTCGTTGCCGCAGGTGCACGTGACAGTGGTGGCCACGTACTCGGGGTGAATGTCCTTCTTCATGATCTCCCTTAGAGATGCCTCCGGGTCCTTGCACGGATTTCGTGGTCGGTGAACCGGACGGTCAGCCCTCTATTGTGCCACGTACGACGGCTTCAGCGCGACTGTCAATTGTGCGACCGGCCGCGCCCCAGCATCGTCCGGCGACTATCGGGCGCTGGCGGTGCGTGAGTGCCCAATCCAGGCGGCAATGAGCAGTAAAACACCATCAGGGCGCTCCACCGCTGCGCGACGACTGCGTGGGGAACTCATCAGGGCCGAGACCGCCGTAATGGCAGTCCCGGCCCTGAAAGAGAAAACGTTGTACTACTTGGAGAGCGAGTCGTCCCCACCAGGCGTGGTCTTGGCGACCTGCATGAGGAACTCAGCGTTGGTCTTGTTCTCCTTGAGCTTGCCCAGCAGGAGTTCGATGGCCTGCTGCTGCTCGAGCGCGGTGAGCACGCGACGCAGCTTCCACATGACCTTGAGCTCATCGGGGCTCATGAGAATCTCCTCGCGGCGAGTACCCGATGCGTTCGCATCGACGGCCGGGAAGATGCGACGGTCCGCGAGCTGGCGGGAGAGCTTGAGCTCCATGTTTCCCGTGCCCTTGAACTCCTCGAAGATGACCTCGTCGGCCTTCGACCCGGTCTCCACCAGAGCGGTCGCGAGGATCGTCAACGAACCACCGTGCTCGATGTTTCGCGCAGCACCAAAGAAGCGCTTGGGCGGGTACAGCGCGGACGAGTCCACACCACCGGAGAGGATGCGGCCGGAGGCAGGTGCCGAGATGTTGTAGGCACGGCCCAGACGGGTGATGGAGTCGAGCAACACCACGACGTCCTGTCCCAGCTCAGTGAGACGCTTCGCGCGCTCAATTGCCAGCTCCGCGACTGCAGTGTGGTCGTCGGCGGGACGGTCGAAGGTCGAGGCAATGACCTCGCCCTTCACGGTGCGCTGCATGTCGGTGACTTCTTCAGGACGCTCGTCAACCAGCACCACCATGAGGTGAACCTCAGGGTTGTTCTCGCTGATGGCGTTAGCAATCGCCTGGAGAACCAGAGTCTTACCAGCTTTGGGAGGCGACACAATCAGGCCACGCTGCCCCTTACCGATAGGCGCCACCAAGTCCACGACACGGCCAGTGAACTCACGGGCATCGGTCTCGAGGTGGAGGCGCTGCTGAGGGTACAGCGGGGTGAGGTCACCAAAGACCGGACGGCCCTTGGCCTCTTCTGGGCTCACACCATTAACGGTGTCAACGCGAGCGAGCGCATTGAACTTCTGACGCTGTCCACGCTCACCTGGGCGGGGAGGACGGACGGCACCGGTCACGGCGTCACCCTTGCGCAGACCGTACTTGCGGATCTGGTTCATGGAGACGTAGACATCGGACTTGCCGGCGAGGTAGCCGGTGGTCCGGACGAAGGCGTAGTTGTCGAGCACATCGACGATGCCGCCGACGGGGCTCAACTCTTCGTCTTCGCGGACCTCGTCCTCGTCCTGACGGCCACCCTGCTGGTTGTTGTCGTTGCCACCGCGTTCATCACGGCCACGACCTCGCCCACGGCCACGACCACGGCGGCGTCGGCCACCGCGGTCGTCGTCATCGTTGTTGTTGCGGTCGTTGTTGTTGCGGTCGTTGTGATTGCGATCGTTGTTGCCCTGGCCGCCGTTGTTCTGGCCGCCCTTGCTGTTGCGATCGTTGTTGTTGCGGTCGTTGTTCTTCTGGCCGCCCTGCTGGCCTTGGCCATCGCCTGAGCGTTCGCCGTCGCGGGACCCGTCAGAGCCGGAGTCCTTCTTGGAGTCTCCATCTGACGATCCGCTTGCGAGCTGCACGGCCTCGGCAGCGCGACGAGCGCGCTCGCTCTGGTCTTCCGCGTTCTTGCCACCGTCGCTCTTGGCGCCGTCAGTGGGAGCCTCGCTGTTCTTGGCGTTGCGGCTCTGGCCGTTGCGCTGCGAGTTCCTGCCCTGGCCGCGGCCCTTGGCGGGTGCATCGGCACCTTCAGCGTCGGCAGGCTTGCTGTCCTGGGCGCCTGCGGACTCCGTAGGAGAACCGCTGTCGGCGGGGGTTTCGGAAGCCGATGCCTTGGTCGCCGCAGCATCTGCGCGGCGCGGAGCCTTCGCGGACTTAGCCGCGGGCTTGGAGGGAGCTACCCCTCCGTTACTGATGGCTTCAATGAGGTCGCTCTTGCGCATCTTTTTGACGCCGGAGACGCCAAGCTCGGATGCCAGTGCTTGGAGTTGCGGCAGTTTCATAGCGCTGAGGGCCGCGCTCTTATCCGCTGCGGCCGCTGTCGTGTCGGTCACGCTTATCCTTCCCTCGCACGAGCCAGGGTGGCTCTTGATTGAGTGCGAGAATCCCCCTCAAGCGCAGAGGGTGTGCGCGTACGCCATCGTCCGCAAACGCCTGAGTGCTGAGGGATTGAGATCCGCCGGGGCCTTGTGCCATCCGGGGGATGTAAACCCAGAGTAGCACCGCTCGGACACAGTCCAAAACACCCGTGGGAGCGCGGCGCGGTTGCCGCCGGTACCCCGGGGGAATAGCCTGCGATGTGACGGGGTCGCACTGGCCTCGCGCGACAACGAGAGGATGTGGCCGTCCATGACTATGGGACCCATCGAGATCGTGGTGCTTGGCTTCGAACATGGCCAGTTCAAGGGAGACATTGTCGCCCGCCTGAATGACCTTGTGGAAGCAGGCACCATCACTGTGATTGACGGCGTCTTTGTACGTCGCGACGGCGCCGATGATCTGACGTACCTGGAACTTGACCAGGTGAGCGACGATCCCGAGGCAGCACGTTTGGCCGAAGTCATGGATCGGGTCGACGGCCTCGTGTCGGAGGACGACGTTGAAGAGCTCGCAGCCGATCTCCCCGTGGGAGGCGCCGCGGCCATGTTGGTCTTTGAGCACACCTGGATGAAGCCTGTACGGGACGCACTCGAAGCCGCTGGAGGCGAACTGATCGACTCGATCCGGATTCCAGGCCCAGTGGTTCAGGAAGTCCTCGACGAAATCGCCGCGCTCGAGAGCGAGGAGAACTGATATGCCACGTCGCATTGGACGTCCAGGGCTCATCGGCACGATGGCCCGCACCGCAGTCATCTCTGGCACCGCCACCGCCGTCTCAGGGAATGTTGCCCGTCGCCAGGCCGGCCGCGCCCAGTCCCGACAGGAACAGGCCTACGTGGAACAGCAGCAGGCTCAAGCGCCCGCCCCACAGGTAGCCCAGTCCCCTACGCCCGCAGCCAGCGGCGGAACTGACCTCATGGAACAACTCGACAAGCTCGCCAACATGAAGGCGGCAGGAATCCTCTCTGATGCGGAATTCGCTGCAGCGAAAGCGAAGTTGCTCGGGTAACCATCATCCACATGATGTTCGCGTGCCATGCGTGGGGGCCACTTCGTCGGCGCTCACGTGTGGCGTGCGAACACCTGGCGCCGCCTGCACACCATGCTTACGCCGGGGAACGAACAAAAGTTGCACGGATTTGCGTTTTTTGCGCCATTGCGGCACGACCGTCCGATAGAATCGTCAAATGATCGACCCTCGCGGACAAGAAACACTCAGCGGGTCCGCGCAGTCGGAGATCTTTCAAATTCTCCGTGACGGAGTTCCGCGCACTCGCTCTGAACTAGCCACGCTCACAGGCCTGGCTCGCTCCACTGTGGCAGCACGCGTTGACGCGCTCCTCAACATCGGGCTCATCCGACCCGTCGCGGACGCCGCCTCGACCGGCGGCCGACCATCGCGCCAGTTCCAGTTCGATGGCACCCAGCACGGAGTGCTCGGCGTTGACATCGGCGCCACTCACGCCCACATCGGCGTGAGCGACCTTCAAGGAACACTGCTGGTCGATTCCGAAGTTTCCATTCCAGTGTCCGACGGACCTGAAGCAGTGCTCTCCTGGGTCATCGACGAGGGCCGAAAGCTCCTCGCGGACTATCCTGCGCCCGACTTTCTCCGTGCCGTAGGAGTTGGCCTTCCCGGGCCAGTCGAACACCGCACGGGACGCCCCATCGACCCGCCGATCATGCCCGGCTGGGACCGTTACGACGTCCCCGGCAAACTCACCGAGGCCTTTGGCGTCGCGACCCTGGTTGACAACGATGTGAACGTCATGGCCGTCGGTGAACGCAATGATCACTGGCCAGAAGTCAATGACATGCTGTTCGTGAAGGTGTCGTCAGGCATCGGAGCCGGCGTGATCGCGGGTGGACGTATGCACCGCGGGGCACAAGGCATCGCCGGGGACATCGGCCACATTTGGGTACCTGAAGCCGAGAACGTGCTGTGCCGCTGTGGTGCCATGGGCTGCCTAGAAGCAGTCGCCGCAGGGCCCGCGATCGCCAACACGCTGCACGAAGCTGGCCTCGACATAGAAACCCCACAAGACGTTGCCGCAGCCATCATGCGAGGCGACATTGAAGCGGTCCGTGCCGCGCGCGAAGCCGGACGCACCATCGCGCGCGTGCTGACCACTTGTGTGAGCTTGATCAATCCAGCTGTGATCGTTCTTGGCGGACCCATTGCGAACGCCGGAGACCACCTCCTGGCCGGAGTGCGCGAGATCATTTACACACGCGGTTCACCGCTTGCGACGAGCAGCTTGCAGATTGTGCGCTCGCGCGGCACCGATAAGGCAGCTGTCTCGGGTGCATCATCGATGGCTCGTCAGCACGCGCTCTCCGCCGAGAGCGTCGAGGACCTCATCGTCGAGACCCTGTCTGCCTAACAGCCGAGACCCTCGTCAGCCCCGACAGCGCTGTCGAGACACGTGCCACCGCGAGAAACGTGCCACCGCGAGACACATGCCACCGCAAGCCACTCGGGACCTGGCACCCTCCCGGGGTGCAAGCCCCACTCCCCGCTCAATGCAACATCGGCCCGCTCCCCCAGAGAGGAACGGGCCGATGTGATTGCGGCTTGTGACCGCGGATGTCACTGAGTCCAGTTAGTCCTTCGAGCTAAACGCAGCGTCAAACGCGGCGTCTGGCGCATCGAAGGCAAGACGGCGAACCATGTCCAGCGCCTCGGGAGCACCAACCAATCGATCCATGCCCGCGTCTTCCCACTCCACAGACAGAGGTCCCTGGTAGTTGATGGCGTTCAGCATCCGGAACGCGTCCTCCCAGGGCACGTCACCGTGTCCTGTCGAGATGAAGTCCCAGCCACGACGAGGGTCGGCCCATGGAAGGTGCGAGGACAGCCGGCCGTTGCGTCCATTGAGGCGCTTCTTGGTGTCCTTGCAGTGGACGTGGTAGATCCGGTCTTGGAAGTCCCATAGGAAACTCACCGGGTCGAGGTCCTGCCACACCATGTGGCTGGGGTCCCAGTTCAGACCGAAGGATTCCCGGTTACCCATGACTTCGAGGGTCTTCTTGGCCGTCCAGTAGTCGTAGGCAATCTCGCTGGGGTGCACTTCGAGCGCGAACCGCACTCCCTCTTCTTCGAACACATCCATGATGGGATTCCAGCGGTCCGCGAAGTCCTGGTAGCCAGCCTCAATCATGTCCTCGGGCACTGGCGGGAACATCGCGAGGGTCTTCCAGATCGACGATCCGGTAAAGCCCACCACGGTGGAGACACCCAGCCGCGAAGCCATGCGGGCGGTGTCCTTGATGACCTCGGCCGCACGCTGACGCACACCCTCGGGGTCTCCGTCTCCCCACACCTCGGGAGCCAGGATCTCCTGGTGGCGACGGTCGATCGGGTCGTCACAGACTGCCTGACCGGTGAGGTGGTTCGAGATCGCGACAATGGCGAGGCCGTGACGAGCCATCAAGTCCTTGCGGCCCTGAACGTACTCGGCGTCGTCCCATCGCGTCACGTCGAGGTGATCTCCCCAACACGCGAGTTCGAGGCCGTCATAACCCCACCCGGAGGCGAGTTCAGCGACTTCCTCCAAGGGTAGGTCGGCCCACTGGCCGGTGAACAAACTGATCTGTCGAGCCATGAGAATGCTCCTCAATCCTTGAATCGTGTCGTTACTGGGTCGCGGTCCACGCAGAGCCGCGTGCTGAGCTGCGTTCAACGGCGTCCAGCACTCGCTGTACCTGGTAGCCGTCATCAAACGTGGGGGTGGCCTGCTCGCCCGCGGCAATGGCTTGCACGAGGTCGCGGACCTGATGAGAGAAGCCATGCTCGTAGCCGAGACCGTGGCCCGGGGGCCACCACGCCTCGAGATACGGGTGCTCCGCTTCGGTCACAAAGATGCGGCGGAAACCCTGTTCGGTTGAAGGAGCAGTCGCGTCGTAGTACTCGATCACGTTCATGTCTTCGAAGTCGAAGGCGAGAGAGCCTTTGTCTCCCGAGACTTCGAGGCGCAACGCGTTCTTGCGTCCCGTAGCGAACCGGGTCGCTTCAAACAGCCCCAGTGCGCCTGAGTCGAAGCGTCCGTGGAACGCCGCGTAGTCGTCAACTGTGACAGGCCCAGTCTCCGTACCCGCCGATCCAGAGAGTCCCTGACCCTCAGCCAGCACTGGACGTTCCTTGACGAAGGTCTCCATCACGCCGGAGACCTCGGTCAGGTTCAAGCCGGTCACGAACTGGGCCAGGTCCACGGCGTGAGCGCCGATGTCGCCCAGCGCACCTGAACCGGCCTTGCTCTTATCAAGACGCCAGGTCAACGGCGAACCCGGGTCCGCCAGCCAGTCCTGCAAGTACTGAGCGCGGACTTGGCGGATCTGGCCTACAGCGCCTCGTTCCACCAGCTGGCGGGCAAAAGCCACGGCAGGGACACGGCGGTACGTAAAGCCGACCATGGCGACGATGCCGTTGGCACGGGCCGTGGCCGCAGCATCGGCCATTTCCTGGGCTTGCTCAACCGTGTTGGCAAGTGGCTTCTCACACAGCACGTGCTTCCCCGCGCGCAAGGCAGCAATCGCCATGTCGTGGTGTAGGTCGCCAGGTGTCACGATGTCGATGACGTCGATGTCATCGCGGGACAGGACGGCCTCAAAGTCTTCGCTGGCTTCTGCCCACCCCCACTTGGCAGCCAGCTGGGCGTTCTTTTCTGGATTGCGCCCGACCATCACAGCCATCTCGGGCTGCAGGTCGAGATCAAACACGCGGGGGGCGGTGCGCCACCCCTGGGAGTGTGTGGCGCCCATGAATCCGTTACCGATCATGGCGACACGCAAAGGGCTATTCATAGCGGGTCTCGCTTTCGTACGAAGGGAATCTGCCGCGGTGAGCGACGGCGGCCGCCCGTACCGTGAGGCACGGACAGCCGCCGTCTGCTACCGGCTTAGGACTCGAAGCCGTACTGGATGTAGTCGTCGACGTTGTCCATCGTCACGACGGGTGCGTCGAGGACGACACGGGTCGGGATTCCGGGCGAGACGAGGCTCTCCATGTCCTTGCCCTGTGCGAGCAGACGTGCCAGCGCAATGCCGTCAGCGGCCTGGGTCGAGGGGTAGATGACGGTGGCCTTGAGGACGGTGTCGTCGGCCTGGATGTCTTCCATGGCGTTCAGCGAACCAGCGCCACCCACCATGAAGAACTCGTCGCGGCCAGCCTCATCAATGGCGGCCAGGACGCCGATGCCCTGGTCGTCATCGTGGTTCCAGATTGCGTCGAACTCAGGGTTAGCACTCAGGAGCTGGGCCGTGACTTCCTGGCCGCCAGCGACGGTGAAGTCGGCAGCAACACGTGCGGCAACGGTGATGCCGCACTCCTCAAGTGCGTGGTTGAAGCCCTCAGTGCGGTCCTGGGTCAGAGGCAGGGAGTCAATTCCTGCGATCTCGCCCACGATGGCGGTCGAGGGGTCGTCGACGTTCTCGCAGATGTAACGGCCTGCGGAAACGCCCATGCCGTAGTTGTCACCAAGAACGGTGACGCGGGCTGCGTCGGTGGACGAGAATTCGCGGTCCACGTTGATGACCGGCACGCCGGCCTCCATTGCGCCAAGTGCAGCCTCGGTCAGCGCTGCGCCGTCCGTGGGGAGCAGGACGATGACGTCGACGCCTTCGTTGACGAAGGTCTCGACCTGGCTGATCTGCAGTGCTGCGTCGTTGGTACCTTCAGCGACACGAAGTTCGACGTCGTCGTAGCTTTCTGCTTCTGCAATGGCGGCCGAGTTAATGGCACCCAACCAGCCGTGGTCAGCTGCGGGACCAGAGAAGCCAATCACGACGGTCTCACCGGACTCGTCGCCCGAGGCATCAGCATCTGCCGATGTGCCCGCGTCGTCGGAGCCGCTGGAATCGTCGGAGCTGCTGTCTGAGCTGCAACCTGCGAGCAGTGCTACGGCTGCGACTGCCGCTGTGCCTGCGACAAGCATCCGCTTACGTGCGGTGCCAATGGTGTACATGAGTTCCTCCTGAAATGAATCACTGTCGTCGTTGCCAGAGATGAGGGTCACCCAATACCGAATTTCACAAGGTCGATTCGGCGGTCGATGTCCACACTGACAACGTCAACGTAACAGACTTAAACCTCGGTGAGCCATCTTTTGTACGTCGCTCGTCATAACGGTTTGGCAACGATGAGCGCGCTCTCTTAGGGTCAGATTGGGTCAATGCAGGAGGCGTAGGCCCTATTACCAGGGGCGTTAGTCCTGGGATTGTTGCCGCAGACACGAAATCCCAATTCTTCCCAGCGCCGTAACCGTCATGTTATGTTCGTCTCGTGATCAAAGACGACCACCCCGTGTCATTACTGGAGGTCCGGGGCCTCATCAAGTCCTTTGGAAGCGCCCGCGCACTGCAGGGCGTCACTCTCGACGTGCGCCCAGGGGAGGTGCACTGCGTTCTTGGGCAGAACGGCGCCGGCAAGTCCACCCTCATCAAAACCCTCTCAGGGGCCCACCAGCCTGACGAGGGCGACATCCTGTGGAACGGCGACAAGGTCACCATCGACCACCCCATCGCGGCTCTCGAGCTGGGCATCGCCACGATGTACCAGGAACTCGACGTCGTTGAGGGCCTCTCTATTGCGGAGAACATCTTCCTCGGTCACGAGCTCGACAAAGGAGGTGTCCTGCAGCGCCGCGAAGCAAACAAGCGCACGCGCGCCCTCATGGATCGCCTGGGACACCCACAGTTAAGCCCCACGCGCGAAGTCGGGACACTCTCCCCCGCCAACCAGCAGATCGTCTCGATGGCTCGCGCTCTCTCCCACGACATCAAGTTGATGATCATGGATGAGCCTTCCGCCGTCCTCGACACCGAGGAGGTCGACAACCTCTTCCGTGTGGTCGAGGAGCTGACCAAGGAAGGCATCGCCGTCATCTACATCTCTCACCGCCTCGAGGAGATCGAGCGAATCGGTGACCGCATCACCGTGCTGAAGGACGGCAAGTCCGTCGCGTCAAGCATCGCCGTCTCGGATACCCCCACACGGGAACTGATCTCGCTGATGACAGGCCGCGACGTGGAAAACGTCTTCCCGCCAGCACCCGGCGTCCCCGACGATGCCCCAGTAGTCCTAGAAGTAAAGGACCTCGCACTGGGAAGCCACTTCAGCGACGTATCCCTCTCGATCCGGGCTGGCGAAGTCGTCGGCATCGCAGGCCTCGTAGGGTCCGGGCGGTCCGAAATCATGGAAACGATTGCCGGCCACCGCAAGGCAACTGCAGGCACCGTCTCAGTCAAGGGCACCAAGTTGCGCCCCGGATCAGTGCGCGATGCCGTCGATGCAGAAATGGGTCTCGCCCCAGAAGAACGCAAAAGCCAAGGGCTCATCCTCGATGAACCCATCTACCGCAACGCCACGCTCGCAAGTTTCGCGCGCTTCGCTCGCGGCCCCCTGCTCAACGAAGCAGCCGAACGCGACGCCACCGCAGAACAAATGCGTGCACTCGAGCTCCGCCCGGCAGAACCCAACCGCATCACGCGCACCCTGTCCGGCGGAAACCAGCAGAAGATCATGCTGGCACGCTGGCTCATCCACGGAACAGAAGTGCTGCTCCTCGACGAGCCCACCCGTGGCGTTGACGTCGGTGCCCGCGTCGAGATTTACACCCTGATTCGCAAACTCGCTGCTGCGGGCACCGCGATCCTCGTTGTCTCCAGTGAGATCGACGAGGTCCTCGGACTCGCAGACCGCGTCCTTGTTCTGGCCGATGGCCGTGTTCTAGATGAAAAGCCCACCTCCGAAATCGACGAGCACGGAGTGCTCGACCTCGTCATGAAGGGAAGCGCCGCATGAGCGAGCAGACCACCCCTAGCCCCACTACCACTGAGGAACCGGCAGCGCCGCCGGCCGCAACAGAAGCCGGCCCCAGCGCAGTCAGTCGCTTCTTCTCCAGCCCCGCCGGCCGGAGCATCGGCCTTGTCGTTGCCCTCCTCCTGCTTGTTGTCATCGGCACCGTGACCGCCGGCGAGAACTTCGCCAGCGTCGACAACATGCTCGTGATCCTCCGTCTGGCATCCATCACAGGCGTCGTAGCCATCGGAGTCACCTTCGTCATCACCGCCGGAGGCATCGACCTTTCAGTCGGATCGGTCCTCGGGCTCTCATCGGTGGTCGCGTCACTAGGAGCAATCCAGACGGCGGCCGATGGCTTCTGGCCCCTGATGGTGTTCGTCGCGATCGCCGTGGGTGTCCTTGCCGGACTGACCAACGGCTTCATCATTGCCTACGGCAAGGTCGTGGCTTTTATGGCGACGTTGGCCATGCTCGTGGCCGCACGCGGTCTCGCGGAGCTCATCTCGCAGCGGCAAACCCAGATCGTGACGAACGACGGATTCCTTGACTTCTTCCGTGGCGACCTGCTCGGGATTTCCTGGGTTGTCTGGATCTTCATCATCGTGACACTCATCGGCTGGTTCCTGCTCAATCGCACCACCTTTGGCCGCCGCACCGTCGCGATCGGCGGCAACGCGACGGCCGCTCGCCTTGCCGGTGTGAACGTCCGCCGTCACACCGTGTACCTGTACATGCTCGCCGGAGCGTGCGCTGGCATCGCCGGAACCATGATGCTCTCCCGCACCACCGCGGGTACGTCCACTCACGGTCTCCTCTTGGAGCTGGACGTCATCGCGGCCGTCGTCGTGGGTGGCACGCTCCTCATCGGTGGCCGCGGCACCATCGGAGGCACCGTGCTCGGTGTGCTCCTGTTCTCGACGCTCACCAACGTGTTCACGCAGAACAACTTGTCCTCGTCGGTCCAACTTGTCGCCAAGGGCATCATCATTGTCATCGCAGTACTCCTGCAGCAACGCTTTGCGAACCGTGAAGGGTCGCAATCACCCTAAGCGTTGTGTGTGCAACACCACCGAGGCCACCGGGACGCAGCACGCGTCCAGGTGGCCTTTGTGGTGTGAGGCCGAGTCAGTCCTTCTCAGAAGTGCCGGCGCCAGCGGCCGGCTTGGACTCCTTTGACTCCTTGGGGAGCAAGCGCATCACCAGCAGGATCGCAACAATAGGAACGATGGCGACGGTGAGGCTGGTCGCCTGCAGCGCCTGGGCAAAGGGTTCCCGAATGGCCTCCGTCACCTCGGCGGCCTGGTCCGGATCGAGGATCTGGCTACCGCCCGTACTTCCGGACTGCGCGGTGCCATCAGCTGCATCAAATGCACCACGGACCTCATCTGAATCAACACCAGCTGCCGCCATCTTTTCTGCACCGAACGCCTGCAAGAACATCGACGCGATCACTGAGAAGACCACCGGGCCCAGCGAGTAGAACGTCTGGCCGATTCCCGACTTCACACCGGCGATCGAACCACCTAGTTCCCGAGGTGCAAACGACATCATGAGGTTGGATTCGGGAGTCTGCGTGAAAGCATTCGACAGCGACAGCATGATGAATGCCACCACGACCAATGCCATAGACGAGTTCACACCCAGCGTGGCAAACAACACGCACGTCACGGTGCACACCGTCAGCCCGAACAGGAGACTCGTGCGGCTCCCGAACCGCGTGATGAGCCGTCCAGCCCAGCCTGCTGCGAACGCCTGAATGAGCGCAGCCGGGATCATTATGATCCCCAGCACGGCCGTCGAAGCATCTTGAACAACCACGAGGTAGTACGACACCAGAAGCGTGAAACCACCCGTCATGAAGTTGAACGTTGCACCGCCGGCCACACCCGCATTGAACGGACCCCGACTAAACAGCCGTAGATCCAGAGCGGGCTGCTCCACACGCCTCTCCACCATGACGAAACCCACGCCAGCAGCAAGGCCAATGCCGAGCGGAATCAATGAGTACGAGTTCACGCCCTCCTGCAGGCGCGAGATACCCAGAACGAGGCCGACCAAGGCGACCGCCGCGAGCGCAATCCCGGGCACATCGAAGCGACGCCCCTTGGCCACGGGAATGGGATCAATGAACTTCCAAGCAATTGCCCCAGAGATCAACGCCACCACCGCAAAGACCAAGAAGCCTGCGCGCCACCCCACGTTCGCCGCAATGAGACTCGCGATGGCGGGCATGGGTGCCGTACACGCGAAAGCGAGCGCCAGATACATGCCAATCGCACGGGGCCGCTGTTCAGCAGTAAACGACGCATTGACGATGGTCAGTGACAGGCCAAGCAGGAACGCGAACCCCACCCCGACGACCATGCGTGCGCCCACTAAGGCCGCAAAGTTGGGGGAAAGCGCCACGGCAACTTCACCCACCACAGTGATGAGTGCACCGACGATGAACATTTGCTTCTTGCCGCGAATATCTCCAAGCACCCCCGCACCCAGAATGACCGCAGCCAACATCAACGTCGCCAGCGACGCGATGAAGGCCGTTTGGGAACTATCGAGCCCCAGGTCCGCACGAATGAGAGAGATGTTTGCTGAAAACACCGCAGGGTCCGCACCAGTGATGGCGAAGCCCATGCCGCACCCCAGCAGTAAGAGCCACTGTCGAGCAGTGAACTTCGATGGCGCTGCCGCAGTACCCGATGGCACACTGCTCGTTTGACTCATAGTCCCTCCATGCATCCGCATTGTGCGCGATAGGTCTGACGCTACACGGCTGGCGCGGACAATCTCTGGTGAGCGACAGACACGCTCAACGCTGAAGCGTCGCTCCCCCGCCGTGTGGTGAGGCTTAGCCCTAGGCTGGCCGTGTGACAGAGCTCCCCGTCGTCCTCGACATTCCGCTCGCGATCAATCTCGCAGCGGTGTTCGTGGGCGCCCTGGTGGGTACCGTGCGCGCAGGAGAAGACCCCAAGGTCGATGTCGTCGGCATGTTCACTCTCGCGGCCGTACTCGGCTTTGGCGGCGGGCTCGTCCGCGACATCTTGCTCGGCAACCTACCCCCCGCGGCGTTCCGGGATGCGCGCTACCTCATCGCCGCCATGGTCGCGACACTCATTGGTGCGGTCGCGCTGTACTACGTGGCACGCATCCAACGGTTGCTGTGGTCCCTCGACACCCTCGCCATCGGACTGTTTGCATGCGTAGGCGCCAACGCCGCACTGATCGCGGGGCTCGGTCTACTGCCCTCAGCGCTCATCGGCGCGTGCGCCTCCATCGGAGGAGTGGTCCTCGCGGACATCTTGCAAGGCAAGCCATCCTCCATCGTCCACGTTGGCCCTCCCAACGCCATCGCCGGCTTTGGCGGCGCCGTCACCTACACGGCGCTGTACTCCGTCATCGATGACCCTTGGGTGACGATCATGGCCGTGCTCGTCACGCTCGGTCTGCGTCTGACAGGGCCAATCCTCAACCTCACGATTCCCCAGCCGCGCCGCCGCGCCTATGAACTTCGCCGCCGTCGGGACGAAGACCGCAGAAAGCTCCGCCGTGCTGAACGCAACCCGCGCAACCGCAACGCCTAACGCACGTTCCACACCGCATCGGCTCGCTAGCCAATGCGCGTCACCACCACCCGGGCATCGGCTCGCTAGCCAATGCGCGTCACCACCACCCGGGCAGGCGCACAACAATGCGCCGATGCGTGACTCACCGTTGCCCGCGCGCGTCAAGAACGCCGCTGGTAGCGTGACAAACATCAGTACCCCCCCCGATTCCAGGAGAGACGCATGGCATCCCAGGCAGGGGCCATTACGGCCAAACAAAAAGGAACCACGGCGGCCCTCGTCGCGCTGACAGCGGCTTCTTGTTTGCAGGTGGTCGACCCCACCGCGAACAGCATCGCAGTGGTCGACGCCGGAATTGAACTCGACATGGACGGCGCGCAACGCGCCTTTGCAGCATCCATCGGAACGCTCGCACTTGCGGCATTCATTCTTACGACCGGTGCTCTGGGCGACCGTCTAGGCCGACGCAAAGTCATGCTCAGTGGTCTGGTGATCGCCATGATCGGTGGAATCGTCACGGCCATCGCGCCCACCACCTTCATCTTCATGCTGGGGCGCGGTATCACGGGTATCGGCATCGCAGCAGCATTCGGACTCTCCTTCGCTCTACTGAGAGCGGTGATGCCAGACAACTTGCCCAAGGCAGTCGCCTTCTGGCTCGCCGGCCAAACCGCGGCAGCGCTGATCCTCGGTCTTGTGGTGGGCGTGCTCGCCGGAATCGACTGGCGCCTGGGCTATCTCCTGATGCCGTTCGTGGCAATCGTCGCGTTCCTCATGTGTATGAAGGGCCTACCGGAAGCTAAGGCGGATTCCAACGGGCCGTTCGACTACGTCGGATTGGCCGCGATCGCCATCGCGATGATCGGCATCATCTACGGCCTCTCCAACGCCGCAACGTATGGCTGGACCGCACCCGAGATGTACGTCCCCGTTGCTATCGGCCTCATCGCCATGGCGTTCTTCATCTGGTGGGAGGCTCGCATTGAGTTCCCCGCGTTCCCCGTCAAACTGTTCCGCGACCCCGAGCTCGCAGGTTCGGTTGCCACCGGCTTCTCGTTCAACATGTGGCAGGCAGTCATCACCATCATGCTGTCGATGTTCTGGCAGTACGTGCTGTTGTACGACGGCCTCCAGGTGTCGCTGGGTCTGATGCCTATGAGCCTTGCCATGGTTGCTGGTGCTACCGTCGCCGGCCGCATCCTGGCCAAGGGAATGCGTCCGTCGCGAGTCCTCATCATCGGTCACGTGTTGCTCATCAGCACGCTGCTGATCTTCGGCCTCACCAAGGAAACGTCGCCATACCTCTTCTTCATGGTCCTCATCATCATCGGTGGCTTTGCCCGGATGCTCAATGAGACCACCATGGGTCAGTACTTTGTGGGCAAGCCCCCGGCCTCCTTGACTGGTGCGATGGCATCGTCGAAGACGGCCATCGGCCAACTCAGTTTCGCCCTGGGTACTGCGCTGTCGACCACGTTCGTGTTCGGCCAGTACGGTCGCGGAATCGCTGAAGCTTTCTCCGACGCCAACGTGCAGCCTGAGCAGCAGGGTGTCTACACCGGAATGATTACCCAATACATCTCGGGTGGAGACATGTCCGAGTACGACTCGGGTGAGGTCGAGACCGTTATTGGCAAGGCCTCCGAGATCTTCACCGATGCCTTTGACGGCACCATGCTGATTTTCGCTGGGATCTTGGTCTTCTTCGCGATCATCTCCACGTTGTTCTTCGCCAAGGCAGACCGCATGAAGAAGGCGGGCACGTTGCCCGCAGGCCCTCTGACCGCTGAAGGCATTCCCGTCGCGCTGGTCGAGTCCTCCGGAGCAGATGCTCCAGTTGAATCCGCTGGTTCCGACGGCGCCAGCGACTCTCGAGACGCAGGGCCGGATACGCCCTCGACCAAGTAGCCGCAGTTTCTTCACAGAAAGGTACGCAATGTCTACACCCGAACTTGTCCTCGTCGGCGGCACGGTCGTGACGGTCGATGCCGCTGGCAGCACGGCTCAGGCCGTGGCAGTGACTGACGGCAAGATCAGCGCCGTTGGCACCAATGAAGAGATCCGGGCCCTCGCAGGCCCCGACACTGACGTTCTCGACCTTGACGGCAAGACCGTCACACCGGGCTTCATCGACCCGCACAGCCACGTGACTGCCGGCGCCCCGTACATCAAGCACGCGGCACTACACACCCCACCGGTGGGCGATACGCGCACGGTTGATGACATCATGCGCAAGCTCCGCGAAGCGAAGGAACGCAACAACACGCAACCTGGCGAGTGGATCCTTGGATGGGGCTACTACCCCGATGAGATGGACGATGGCGGTGGAATCACTGCAGAGATCATCGACTCAGAGTTCTCGGAGTACCGCGTTGCTCTGGTTCACATCTCGAACCACGGTGGCGTCGCCAATGGCCTGGTTCTCAAGGACCTGGGTTACGACGACACGACTGAGGACCCCGATGGCGGAACGATTATCCGCATTCCCGGCACTCAGAAGCCGACGGGTGAGGTCTGGGAACAGGCATTCTTCCCGCTGATGTTCTCGCTTCCGCCATTTGGTGAAGCTGAGTTGCGGGCAATGATGGATGAGTACGCTCGCTGGGGCTATGTGGCCGCTCAAGACGGCGCTGCTGACTGGAAGGCGGTGAAGGCTGTGCGCGAGAGCGCTGAAGCCAATCCGTTGCCCATCGACGTGAAGACGTTGGTCTTCTTCCCCGACCTTCAGACTGCAATTGACGATGGCATCATCGGCACCGAAGTCTCAGGACACACGGTTCAGGGCACCAAGTTGATCCTCGATGGTTCGCCTCAGGGACGCACTGCCAACGTCAGCGAGGAGTACCTCACGGGAGGTCCTTCTGGGGAGACTCACTGGCACGGCATCGCTGTTGTCGACCAGGAGGAGACCAATAAGGTCGTCGAACTCGCATACCGCAATAGCGTGCAGGTCTACGCCCACTGCAACGGTGACGCTGCCATCACTCAGCTTCTTGAGGCGCACCGTGCCGCGAAGGCTGCGGGCGCTACCCCTCCCGGACGCACCATCCCGATTCACTCGCAGGTGATGAAGCAAGAGCAGCTCGATGAATACGTCGCCGAGGGCTTTGAGCCGTCGATGTTCACCATCCACACATGGCTCTTCGGTGACACACACGTCAAGAACTTTGGCGAGAAGCGAGCCTTTGGCATCTCCCCGATGCGTTCCGCGATCGACAAAGGGCTACATCCGACGAACCACTCGGACTTCCCCGTCACGCCCCTGAACCCGCTGCAGTTGATATGGACTGCCGTGGAGCGACGTTCGACCGGCGGCGTCGTCATTGGTGCAGATGAGCGGGTGACACCGCTTGAAGCTCTGCGTGCACTGACGATCAACGCGGCCTACGAGTACCACGAAGAAGACTCGCGCGGCTCGATCGAGGTCGGCAAGCGCGCCGACTTTGCGGTGCTCGACGCTAACCCGTTGACTGTCGAGACCGCCGCGATCCAGAGCATCTCCGTCCTGCGCACCATCAAGGACGGCACCACCATTTACACGGCATAGAGCACTACCACAGGCCCCGAGTCAGCAACCCAGGAGCCGCAGTTTCTTCACGGAAAGGTACGCAATGTCTACACCCGAACTCGTCCTCGTCGGCGGCACGGTCGTGACGGTCGATTCCGACGCCACCACCGCGCAAGCCGTGGCTGTCACGGATGGCAGGATCAGCGCCGTCGGAACTGATGAAGAAATCCGTGCACTCGCGGCGTCCGACACTGAGGTGGTCGAACTCGCTGGCGCAACGGTGGTGCCCGGGTTCGTGGACCCGCACAGCCACGTTTCGATGGGTGCGCCGTACATCAAGCACGCTGCTCTACACACGCCGCCAGTGGGCAACGTTCGCACCGTGGACGACCTCATCGCGGCGTTGCACGCCAACCTCAAGAAGAACCAGACCCCTGAGGGTGAACTCCTCCTTGGGTGGGGCTACTACCCCGATAAGATGGACGATGACGGAGAAGTCACCGCTGACCTCCTCGACCGCGAGTTCCCGAACCACCCCGTGTACATCGTTCACGTGTCAGGCCACGGTGGCGTAGTCAACACCCGCGTACTCGAGAGCCACGGCTACGTCGAGGGAGTCGACGATCCCGAAGGTGGCACCATCGTCCGCTATCCCGGAACAACCAAGCCCAACGGTGTGCTGTGGGAGAACGCGTGGATTCCATTCGTCCTCGGACTCCTGGAAGCCACCGACGACGCGCTGATCGAGATGCTGAAGGAGTACGCGCGCTGGGGAGTCACCACCGTTCAAGATGGTGCGGCCTCCATCGAGCAGGTGAAGAACATCCGAACCCTCGCCGACACCTCAGGGATCCCCGTCGACGTGCGCTCGCTGGTGCTCTTCAACGAACTCAAGGACGCCATAGATGAAGGTCTTTTTGACAACGAGGAATCCAACGGCCACACCGTTCAAGGCGTGAAGCTGATTCTGGACGGTTCGCCCCAAGGCCGCACTGCGCACGTCACCGAGGAGTACCTCACAGGCGGACCCGGTGGTGAGACACACTGGCATGGCTTGACCGTCATCAACCAAGACGACGCCAACGCCCTGGTGACGCTGGCCTACAACCACGGGATCCAAGTCTTTGCTCACTGCAATGGCGACGGGGCCGTCGACGAACTCATCGCCGCGCATCGTGCCGCGAAAGACAACGGTGCAACACCTCCGGGACGGACCGTACCCATCCACTCGCAAGTGATGCGCCTAGACCAGTTAGATGACTACGTCGCTGAGGGCTTCGAGCCCTCAATGTTCACCATCCACACGTACATTTTTGGCGACACCCACATTCGCAACTTTGGCGAAGAGCGCGCCTTCGGAATCTCGCCCATGCGTTCGGCCATCGATCTGGGCCTCAAGCCAACGAACCATTCCGACTACCCCATCACTCCCATCAATCCTCTTGTACTCATGTGGACCGCGGTGAAGCGGATCTCGACTGGAGGAGTCGTCGTGGGCGAGGCTCAACGCGTGACCGCGTACGAGGCTCTCCAGGCGGCGACCATCAATGCGGCGTACGAACACCGCTGCGAAGATGACCGCGGCTCCATCGAGGTAGGGAAACTAGGCGATCTCGTCATCCTCGACGCCAACCCGCTCGAGGTTGACGCCGATGCCATCAAGGACATCAGCGTCGAGCGCACATTCAAGCGTGGCGTCACCGTCTACCAGGCATAAGAAGCGGATGCGCTCCAGCAGTCCGGAGCAGTGACTCCTAGGTGCGCGGGCGGTCCTCTACAGGCGGCGCGTCGTCACCCTCTGTAGTGCCGTCCACCGGCATCACAGGAGTTCCAGCCATGCGAGCATTGGCTGTCATCGTCGGCAACTCCCCCGTTGCTGGAGCGGGGTCGTCCACGTCGTCGATGGGGGCAGCGAACTGCGCCTCGTACAAACGTGAATACGCGCCCTTGGCAGCGATCAGTTCCTCGTGCGAGCCCTGCTCCACAATGTCACCGTGCTCCATCACCAGGATGAGATCAGCGTCACGAATGGTGGACAACCGGTGAGCGATCACGAAGCTCGTGCGGTCCTTACGCAGGTCCTCCATGGCGTGCTGCACGAGGAGTTCTGTGCGGGTGTCAACGGAACTCGTCGCCTCGTCCAAGATCAGCACACTGGGACGCGCAACGAACGCACGCGCAATGGTGATGAGCTGGCGTTCACCGACTGAGACGTTCGTGGCGTCATCGTCGATGACCGTCTCGTACCCGTCGGGAAGAGAGTGAACAAAACGGTCGACGTACGCAGCGCGAGCCGCGTCAAGGATCTCTTCCTCGGTGGCGTCGGGGCGTCCGTATGCGATGTTCTCGCGAATAGTGCCGCCAAAGAGCCACGCATCCTGCAGGACCATTCCCGTGCGCGAACGCAGGTCATCGCGGGTCATGTGTGCAATGTCCGTGCCGTCCAGCGTGATGCGTCCTCCGTCGAGTTCGTAGAAGCGCATGATCAGGTTGACGAGCGTGGTCTTGCCTGCGCCCGTAGGCCCAACGATCGCCACCGTCTTGCCTGGCTCCGCGGTCAGCGACAGGCCGGTGATGAGTGGCTTGTCTTGGTCGTAGGCGAACCGCACGTCCTCGAACTGCAGGCGCCCACGGAACTTCTCTGGAGTTTCCGCTGGCTCACGGTCCTCACTTTGATCGTCAGCATCCACGAACTCGAACACGCGCTCAGCACTTGCCACCCCCGACTGCAGCAGGTTGAACATCGAACCGAGTTGGCTCAGTGGTTGCTGGAACTGTCGCGAATACTGGATAAAGGCCTGGACGTCTCCGATGGGAAGTGATCCCCCAGCGACCATGATGCCGCCAACGACAGCGACAGCGACGTACACCAGGTTTCCCACAAACATCGCAGCAGGCATGATGATGCCGGAAATGAACTGGGCACCGAAGCTCGCCTTGTACAGTTCCTCGTTCTTGGTGTCGAACTCTTCTTGGGTCTTCGCTTGACGCCCAAACACCTTGACGAGTGCGTGCCCGCTGTACGTCTCCTCAATAGTGCCGTTGAGTTCACCGGTGTACTTCCACTGATCGACGAACTTCACCTGGGAGCGCTTGGCGACCTGCGCCACGATAACGATGGTGAGGGGGATCGATACCACCGCGATCAGAGCCAGAAGTGGCGAGATCCAGATCATCATGACAAGGACACCAATGACCGTGAGCACCGAAGTGAACAACTGACTCAGCGTCTGTTGCAGGGTCTGCGAAACGTTGTCGATGTCGTTTGTCACGCGGCTCAGGAGCTCGCCGCGAGTATGGCGGTCAAAGTAACTCAGCGGTAGGCTGTGGACCTTCTCCTCAACACGCTGGCGCAGTCGGTACACCGTGCGTTGAGTGACACCGTTGAGAATCCAGCCCTGCGCGAGGCCCAGGATCGCAGACACCACATAGATCGCGACGACTGCCCACAAGATCCTGTGGAGTGCCGCGAAGTCAATCCCCTCGCCTGTGACGAAACCCTCGTAGATGGTGGTGGTGGCGTTGCCGAGCACTTTGGGTCCGATGACTGACAGAGCCACCGACCCTGCGCCCAGGACCACGACCAGGTACACCAGCCCCTTCTCGGGCGCCAACTGAGCGAACAAACGCTTGAGGGAAGGACCAAAGTTCATGGCCTTCTCTGTAGGCATGCCGGCTGCAGGCCCGTGACCGGGTCCGCCGCCACGTGCAGGTGGGCGTGCTGTGGCGGTGGTGGACTTCGCGTTGTCGCTCACGATGCCTCCTCCGCTCGCAACTGGGTACTGACAATTTCTTGGTAGGTCTCCGAACTGACAAGGAGTTCGTCGTGAGTGCCGCGGGCGACGACCTCGCCGTCTTCGAGCACCAGAATCTGGTCTGCGTCCACGATCGACGAGACTCGCTGTGCCACCACGATGACAGTGGCATCCGAGGCAGCACGTTCGAGCGCAGCGCGAAGTCGCGCATCGGTTGCGGTGTCAAGGGCGCTAAACGAGTCGTCAAACATGAGGATCTGCGGCTTGCGCACCAGAGCGCGCGCGATCGAGAGACGCTGGCGCTGGCCGCCCGACACCGTGGTGCCGCCCTGAGCCACTGCAGTCTCGAGACCGTCCGGCATGGCACGGACAAACTCGTCACCTTGAGCCACGGTCAGTGCTTCCCAAAGTTCCTCGTCGGTCGCGTCCTCGGCGCCGTAGCGCAGATTGGATGCGACCGTGCCGGAGAACAGGTACGGGCGTTGTGGCACCAGGCCCATGCGCTTCCACAGTGCCTCGAGAACGGTGTCCCGCACATCTACCCCGTCGACGCGCACAGCGCCTGATGTCGCGTCGTAGAGACGTGGCACTAGGCCTACAAGCGTTGACTTGCCGGCTCCAGTAGATCCGATGATCGCTGTCGTGGTACCCGGCGTGGCAGTGAAGCTGACGTTCTTCAGCACCGGCTCTTCAGCACCTGGGTAGGCGAAGGTGACATCATCAAACTCCACCACTCCCGTGTTGCCGACATCGGCACGCGGATTGCTCGCCAGATGTACGGATGTCTCCGTGGCCAGCACCTCACTGATGCGGTCCGCGGAAACAGAGGCGCGAGGAATCATCACAAACAGGAACGTGGCCATCATCACAGCCATCAGGATTTGCACAATGTAGGTCAGGAAGGCGGTCAATGCGCCCACTTCCATTTGCCCGTTGTCGACTCGCTCCGCACCGAACCACAGCACGGCAACGGAAGAGATGTTCATCACGAGCATGACAATCGGGAACATCGACGCCATCAAGCGACCTGCTTTATAGGCGGACTCGGTCACCGCGGCGTTGGCGTCCGCGAAACGCTCCCGTTCCTGTGGCTCGCGAACGAAGGCGCGCACCACGCGGATTCCGGTGAGTTGCTCACGCATCACGCGGTTGATCGCATCGATGCGCTTTTGCATGCGCTGGAAGTGCGGAACCATGCGCCAAATGATCAGGATGACGGCGATCAGAAGCACGGGGATCGCCACCACCAGAATCCAGGCGAGCGCGACGTCCTGGTGGAGCGCCATGAACATTCCGCCGATGGCCATGAATGGCGCCGTCACGAGCAACGTGCAGCTCATGAGCACCAGCATCTGGACTTGCTGGACGTCGTTCGTGGAGCGAGTGATCAGGCTGGGAGCGCCAAAGAGCTGGACTTCGTTCTCGGAGTAGCTCCCGACCCGCGCGAAGATCTGGCCTCGCAGATCGCGCCCGACGGCCATCGCGACCTTGGCGCCAAAGTAGACGGCGGTGATGGAGCACGCGATTTGCAAGAACGAGAGGGCGAGCATGATGCCGCCGACGTTCCAGATGTATGGGACGTCACCGGTGACGACGCCGTTGTCGATGATGTCTGCATTCAGGCTCGGAAGGTACAGGTTGGCTATCGATGAACCAAGTTGGAACAGCACCACTCCCAGGAGCGGACGCCAGTACGGCTTGACTGAGGCGACAAGGAGACCCCAGAGCGTTCCCTCGCGGTGCTGAGTGGTACTGGTCTCGGCGCGTTCAGCCACCGCTGTCATCTGCTCTCCTCACAACTCGGGGACGTCGCACGACGTCCACGGGACGTGCGGCTCGCTCGCGGCAAGCATCGTCACCGTCTCACCTTAATACGATGCACTGGTGCACGTTTGTTTCAGAAGAACCGACGTAGACGTGCCGGAATTCCTCGAAGGAGGAAACTCGCAGAGTTAGACGGCCGATGCCTCGGTCGCGCGCGTAAACATCGCACCACCAGAATCAGGCACTACCGAGAAACCCACCTTGGGATAGAACGCCAATGCGCCTTCGTTGGCGGGATCAACGCCCAGGTGGATGCCAGAGACGCCATGCGACCGGAGAAGATCCACGGCTGCCTCGATGAGGGCTCGCCCGGCGCCACGACCTTGAGCTTCCGGAAGCAAGTCAATGTGCACATGCGCGGGGTACTCCCCCGTGAGCGGTGTCAGCATCCTGGAACGGTCCGTGGCGGCCCGGAGCAGTCGCTCATCGCCTTCGGTCACGATGGCGTGAGTGCTCGCGACCGATGGCCACCAGGTATCGCTGAACCACGCTTGGAACGCCTCCGTGTCCATCGTTCCCACGCAATAGCCCACCGCCCCATGGCCTTGATCCCACACCAACGCAAAGCAATCCGGACCGTCAAGGTACGGAGTCGCATAAACATCGGCGAGGACCGTGTCGTCGCCGTACACGCCCGTCGCGTCTTGACCGGCTGCGCCGGTCAGGCGGCAGATCCGCGCGATGGCGTCACGGTCAGCGTCGGTGGCAACACGAATACTCATGGCACTGACCCTACCGAGCGCCGCCTTAGCGGCTCGCCCAGTCGAAGCCCCGGCGAATCATGCCGGAGACCTCTGGGCGCTCCAGAACGTCAAGGGTGTGCCCCAGAGTTGTGGCGAAGATGCGTCCGGCGCCCCACTGACGGGTCCAGGCAACCGGCATCACCATCGACTCGTTCCATTCGTCGCCGTCGTCGGACTCAAGGGTGCACTCCAACAGCACGCGGTTGTGCGAATCTGTCAGAACCCAGTACTGCTCGGTCGTGATGTCGAAGTCGCTCAGTGCGTCAGTAATCGGGTGCTCTCGCCCTGCATCGGTCACACGCACGGTGTAGTCGCGGTAGGGCTCAAGGTCGGTGCGTCCACGGTTTTTTCCGGCATCCGGATGGGCGGCGAACTGAGCCCCGACGAGCTGAAGATAGCCCGTCGAATTGCGGAACGAATCAATGATTCCGCCGTGCCAGCCGGCAAGCCCGGCACCCGCTGCGACGGCCTCGCGCAGGCCCTCGATCTCGTCCACGGTGGCACTGCCCATGGTGACGGCTTGGACGATCAGGTCATATCGACCCATGGCCTCTGCATCCGAGTAGATCTCGGGGGTGTCCTCAACGTCGACGCCGAACCCCAACTGCTCCAGCACCGGCATATACATCTCGGTTGACGCTACTGGGTGGTGTCCGGACCAGCCGCCGCGGACAACCAGGCACTTCCTGCTCATCGTCATCCCTTCGCACCTTTGCGTGTTGGGTCAATCGTACTGGCTTCTCGCCATGAGGCGACCACCTCACAGAGGTGTGGCGAGCAGCTACAACCTGTGCACTGTGGCACCGGCAACTGGCTCACCCGAATGCACCACGCGCCAGTTCTCGCCACCAATTCCGCGGGCCCATTGCGGCATGCCGTCCTCGAGATCAACCGAGTGAAGATCACGGCCAATCACCAAGACAGAGGGCCCGGCTCCCGAGACGACGGCAGCCAGGCCCTTTTCACGAAGGTACGTCAACATCGACATGGCGGCAGGCATGGCTTCCGCACGGTAGTCCTGGTGGAGACGGTCCTCGGTGGCCGCGAAGAGGTAATCGGTCTGACCCGCGAGCGCAGCAACGAGCAATGCGGAGCGCCCAGCGTTGAAGGCTGCGTCAGCGTGCGGCACCTTGGCCGGCAAGACGGCGCGCGCCTGCGACGTGGGGAGCGTGGAACCGGGCACCAGTACGGCAGTCTCAAGGCCGTCGGCCATCTCGACGGCGATGGCGTGTGGAAGGGGGCCTTCCATCCAAGCCACCGTCACGCCGCCCCAAATGGCAGGTGCGGCGTTGTCGGGGTGGCCTTCGAATGACGTCGCAATCTGCAGTGCGACCTCGCGAGAGATCGCTTCCGGCTCCGCGATCAAGCCGCGTGCTGCCGAGATTCCGGCGACCACGGCCGCAGCCGATGACCCCAACCCTCGGCCGTGAGGGATGCGGTTGCGAGCAGTGATTTCAAGCCCGACCTGCGACGCGCCGACATGGTCCAGGGCGGCGCGCAGTGCGCGTACGACGAGGTGCGACTCGTCACGCGGGAGCGTATCTGCGCCCTCTCCTTCGATGTTCAATGTGACGCCGTTGGCGGCGACTGCTCTCACTTCGATCTCGTCGGAGACTCCAAGCGCCAGACCCATCGCGTCGAAGCCAGGGCCCAGATTGCCTGCCGTCGCGGGAACTGTCACCAGCACATGATCTGCGCCCACCCGCATTGCTACAGCCCCAATGCCTTCGCGGCGGCGGCCACGTCCACAGGGATAACTTCGGGGTTGACCTCGCGACCTTGAAGGGCAGTCGCGGTGTCCTTGAGTCCGTTGCCGGTCACGGTGCAGGTGATGGTCGCGCCCTCTGGCACTTCGCCAAGGGCCGATGCTGCAAGAAGCCCCGCGATGGGAGCGGCGGAAGCTGGCTCGACAAAGACGCCGACGTCCGCGGCAAGGCGGGCCTGAGCGTTGAGGATCTGCACGTCGGACACGGCGCGAATCCAGCCGCCCGATTCGTCACGAGCAGCAATGGCCTTGTCCCATGAGGCCGGCTTGCCGATACGGATTGCGGTGGCAACCGTCTCTGGATCCTTGATGGGACCACCGTGCACGAACGGTGCGGCGCCTTCCGCTTGCACGCCCCAGATGCGCGGGGTGCGAGTCGCCACGCCGGCCTCCGCGTACTCCTGGAAACCCATCCAGTATGCGGAGATGTTGCCTGCGTTGCCGACCGGCAGCATGTGAATATCTGGAGCGTCGCCGAGTTGGTCAACGATCTCGAACGCAGCGGTCTTTTGGCCCTGCAAGCGGTACGGGTTCACGGAGTTCACGAGTGCCACGGGGTAGTCCTCCGACAGCGAGCGCACAATGTCAAGGCACTCGTCGAAGTTGCCATCCACCTGGACCAGCTTGGCGCCGTGCACGATGGCCTGCGCCATTTTGCCTGCAGCGATCTTGCCCTCGGGAATCATGACTACGCAGTTGAGGCCTGCGTGAGCGGCGTAGGCAGCGGCCGATGCCGAGGTGTTGCCTGTAGACGCACACACGACCGTGTGGTCGCCGTCCTTGACGACCTGGGTCATTGCTGAGGTCATGCCACGGTCCTTGAAGGAGCCGGTGGGATTCATTCCCTCGTACTTGACGTACACCCTGGCGCCTACCTCTTCCGAGATGGACTTGGCGTAGATCAGCGGGGTGCCTCCCTCGCCCAGAGAAACGATCTGGTCTCCCTCATCGAAAGGCATTCGATCCAGGTATTCGCGGACAGCACCGCGCCACACGTGAGCCATTACTCTCCCTCAATCCTCAGGACTGACAGCACTTCTCCTACGGAGTCCATCTCGCGGACCTCGGCCACGGTGGCGCTCAGCGATGCCTCGCTGGCGCGGTGGGTCGAGATGATGAGCGACGCGAGTTCAGCATCGGGCACCTGCAGGACAGAGCCGATGCCGACTCCATTGCGTGCGAACGCGTCTGCCACGCGTGCCAGCACACCAGGCTTGTCGTGAACGCTCATACGGATGGCGTAGCGAGTCTGTGCCCCACCGATGGGCAGCAGCGGATGCTTGGCGTAATTGGACTCGCGCGGTCCGTGTCCGCCTCCGGCCGCATGGCGTGCGACAGACACGATGTCTCCCATGACAGCCGATGCGGTGGGGGCACCACCGGCGCCCTGGCCATAGAACATGAGTTCCCCTGCGGCTTCAGCCTCGATGAAGACAGCGTTGAATGCGCCGCGCACGGAGGCGAGGGGGTGAGCGTTGGGCACCAGAGCGGGGTAAACGCGCGCTGAGACACCTTCAGACGTCTGCTCCGCGATGGCCAGCAACTTGATGACGTGCCCGGTTTCTGCTGCGGCTTCAATGTCTGCAGCCGTAATCTCGGTGATGCCTTCGCAGTAAACGTCGTCGAGAGACACCCGCTGATGGAACGCCAGCGAAGCCAGGATCGCGGCCTTCGCGGCAGCGTCATGGCCGCCCACATCCGCCGTGGGGTCCGCTTCCGCGTATCCAAGGCGCTGAGCCTCCGCGACCACCTCGCCGTAGTCGAGGCCCTTCGTCGTCATCTCATCCAACACATAGTTGGTGGTGCCATTCACAATGCCCAGGATCCGAGTCACCGTGTCACCGGCGAGAGACTCCCGCACGGGGCGCACGAGCGGGATCGCGCCCGCCACAGCCGCCTCAAAGTACAGATCAGCACCCGAGGCGTCAGCGGCTTCGTAGAGTTCCGCGCCATGCGTCGCGAGGAGCGCCTTGTTCGCGGTCACCACACCCTTGCCTGCGTTCAGCGCCTGCAGGATCATGGTGCGCGCGGGCTCCAGGCCCCCCATCAACTCCACCACCACATCGGCCCTTTCAATCAGGGCATCGACGTCGCTGGTGAGAACGTCCGTGGGGACCACAGGGTCACGTGTCACAGACGTGTCGCGGACGTACACGCCAGCGATCTCAACATCTGCACCCACGCGGGCGCTGAGGTCGGTCTGCTGCTCGGTCAGGACACGCACCACTTGGGTGCCGACGGTCCCACATCCGAGGATGGCGATCTTCACGGGGCTACTGGAAGTTGACACGGCGAACACTCTATCGGAGGCCTCGCCCTTCCCAGCATCGGCCGGTTCTCACGACACGGCGCCCCGCAGTCGGACGTAGCCATGGCGAGAACTAGCGCGGGAAGCCCGGACGATGCTGGCTTGGCGATTCTCGCCTCCTGGCGTAGCGCTGGGGTCGTGTTCTAGGGTGAAGAGCCATGAACTCAACACCCCGCGTCACGATGGTGTGCACCGGCAACATTTGCCGCTCACCTGCCATGGAGTACGTCGCCCAGAATCTTTGGGGACCTTCTGCTGAGGTCACCAGCGCTGGAATCTACGCGGAAATCGGTATGGAAGTCCCGCTCCCCATGCTCAACGCGGCGGTCCGGCACGGCATCACCATCGGGCACCACCGGCCAGCCCAGTTGGATTACGCCACGCTGGCCGAGTCCGACCTTGTGCTGGTCGCCACGCAACAGCATGCACGGTGGGCCGAGCGCGAGTGGGGTGAGCGAGCACCGCACGTCTTTGGGCTCAAGGAGGCTGTCGCACTCTCCCGCCAGGCCGATGCCCCGGTGGGGGCCACGCCTCAAACGCGCCTGGAGAGCACGGCGTTTACTCTGGATGCCGTCCGGCTCGATGCGCCAGTGCCGCTGGAGAGTCTCGACGACCCGTATGGCGGAGACCAGGACATGTTCGATCGCGTCATGGACGAGATCGTCGATGACCTCGAGGAACTGACTGCGTGGGGCGGTCTCGCGGACCGATAAATCGAGCCGCGAGACCCTCCCCGCCGGACTGGCGCGGCACGACCTAGCGCGACACGACCTAGCGCGGCGACAGACGGTTGCTCAGAAAATTGCTAGTTACCTTGGGATTCCCGGAGGGGCTGGCGGGATCACCACGTTGTCGATGAGTTTGTCCTTCTCGTGGTTCTCGCGAGTGTCGCCGTCATCCTCGGGGGTGTCGTCATCAGGTAACACGGACGACGTTCCTTCGGTGCGCTCTTGCTCAACCTCGGTAGCAAGATCCTTCAGCGCCTCGGTCTTGTCGTGGGAGTCGGTATCTACGGAATTACTGGTGTTCGTGGAGTCAGTCATCGCATTCTCCTTCCCTGTGGAACGACGAAGGGAGTTTCGCCGTCAACACAGTGAACGCCACGGATGTCTGAGATCTTCCCAAGATGACCTCGCCGACTGAGGGTGAGGCGTGAAGCAACGGGCGCTCAGCGTCAGGCAGGTACGTCCCAGTCAAGCAAGTCTGCGATGGTGTCGCGGCGAACGAGCACTCGCGAGCGGCCATCGCGCACTGCCACCACAGCTGGACGCAGCGCGTTGTTGTACGTTGACGCCATCGAGCGCCCATAGGCGCCGGTTGCTGCCACAGCGAGCAGATCTCCGCGTGCTACATCTCCAGGCAGATCCACATCGCGAACGACGATGTCCCCCGACTCACAGTGTTTGCCGACCACACGAGACAGCGCCGGCTCAGCTTCCGAAGACCGCGAGGCCAGCGTTGCCGCGTACTCCGCGCCGTACATGATCGTGCGCGGATTGTCGCTCATGCCGCCATCGACAGCCACGTACTGGCGCGATCCGCCCTCGTCGAGCGACACCTGCTTCACGACCCCAACGTTGTAGAGCGTCATGCCTGCCGGCCCCGCGATTGCCCGTCCGGGTTCGATCGAGAAGTGCGGCCACGTACCGCCGTGGTCTTCCATCACCGAGGCAACCGCATCGGCAATGGCGACCGCGGCATCGGCCGGATCCAAGGATTCCGCGCCCTCGGTGTAGGCGATGGCGTAGCCACCACCCAGGTCAACCTCAGGGAGATCCGCGCCCGTAGCTGCCGTGAACTGCGCGCGCAGACGCAACATGCGATCAGCAGACTCCCGGAAGGCGTCGATCGAGAGGATCTGGCTTCCAATGTGCGTATGGATGCCGAGCAGATTGAGGTGCGGGGCGTCGTGACAGGCGTGCAGTGCCTCCAGTGCAGCGCCAGTCGCAAGCGAGAGACCAAACTTTTGGTCCTCGTGGCTGGTCGCGATGTACTCGTGACCGCCTGCATGTACGCCGGTAGTGACGCGCACCAAGACGGGAGCCTGCAATCCAAGTGATCCCGCTAACTCATTGAGAACGTCAACCTCCGTGAAGGAGTCGACAATGATGCGGCCCACCCCCACCTCGAGTGCCCGTGTCAACTCGTCAATCTGCTTGTTGTTGCCGTGCAAGCCAATGCGGTGTGCGGGCATGCCGCCACGCAACGCGACCTCCAGCTCACCAAGCGAGGCCACGTCCAGGCTGAGCCCGTCCTCATGCATCCACCCGGCCACCTGCGAACACAAGAAGGCCTTGGACGCATAGAACACGTCCATCTGGGCACCGTGACGCTGGAATGCCGCCGAGAAATGGCCGCGGAAAGCCGATGCGCGGGCACGGAAATCGGCCTCATCGACAACGTACAGAGGGGTCCCGTGCTCCGCAGCAAGGTCGCGCACGTCAAGGCCACCCACAGATAGCGCACCGTCGGAACCGCGCTCCACGGTCTGGGACCAAGGAGATGAGGTCATGTGCAACTACATCCTTTCGGGAGCGGACACACCGAGCAGCTGCAGGCCGTTTGCAAAGACCTGGCGCGTCGCATCGTTCAACCACAAGCGGGTGCGGTTCAGGTCCGTGATCTCTTCATCACCCTGCGGGGTAACACGAGTGCGGTCGTACCAGCCGTGATAGACGCCAGCGAGCTCCTCGAGGTAACGAGCGACGCGGTGCTGTTCACGGAACTCCACTGCCTGCGTGACGACGCGCGGGAACTCACCCAAGACGCCCAACAGCTTCGCTTCCCACTCGTGCGCCAGCAGACTCGCGTCAAAGCCATCTTCACGGCGGATGCCATACTCTGCCGCGTTGCGTGCCACTGAACATGCGCGCGCGTGTGCGTACTGGACGTAAAACACCGGATTGGCATTGGACTTGGTGGCCAGCAAATCAAGATCAATATCGATAGTGCTGTCTGCGCTCGAACGGGCAAGCGAATACCGGGCAGCATCAACACCCACAGCGTCGACAAGGTCTTCCATCGTGACAACCGTGCCAGCACGCTTAGACATCCGGACAGGTTCACCGTCCTTGACCAGGTTGACCATCTGACCGATGATGACCTCGACGATTTCGGGAGCAAAGCCCAGCGCAGCGGCAGCGGCCTTCAACCGGACGATGTAGCCGTGGTGGTCTGCACCCAGCAGGTACACGCACAGATCAGCACCACGCTCTGCCTTGTCACGGATGTATGCGATGTCACCCGCAATGTAAGCCGCGTTTCCATCCGACTTGATGACGACACGGTCCTTGTCGTCGCCGTGTTCGGTGGTGCGCAGCCACCAGGCACCCTCGGACTCGTACAGAGCGCCAGACTCCTTGAGTTCCTTGAGCGCCCGGTCAACCTTTCCGGACTTGTGTAGCTCGTCCTCGTGGAAGAACACATCAAACTCGACGCCAAAGTCACTCAGCGACTTCTTGATTTCGTTGAACATGAGGCGCACGCCACGCAGGCGGAAGAATTCGATGGCCTCGTCGCGAGGGAGCTCAAGCGGGTCAGGGTCCGCGTTCTCCATCGCCTCGATCATCACCTCGTTGGCGATGTCCTGAATGTATTGGCCGCCGTACCCGTTGTCGGGAGTCTCTTCCCCAGCCACCACCACATAGAGCGACTCCGCAAAATTGTCGATCTGCACGCCGTGGTCGTTGAAGTAGTACTCGCGCACCACAGTGGCGCCGTGGAACTCAAACAAGCGCGACAACGAGTCGCCCACCGCCGCCCAGCGCGTGCCACCAATGTGAATGGGGCCGGTGGGGTTGGCGGACACGAACTCGACATTGACGGTCTTGCCAGTCAGGGACTCGCCGCGACCGTAGTCCTCGCCATAGTCCACGATGCCGCGCGCCAACTCGCCCGCGGCCTCAGCAGCCAAGCAGATGTTGATGAAGCCCGGGCCCGCGACCTCAGCGGTAGCGATGCCGTCAATCTCAACAAGACGCTCCACAAGAGTGTCAGCAAACTCGCGCGGGTTGGTTCCGGCCTTCTTCGCCAGTTGCATCGCAATATTGGTCGACCAGTCGCCGTGCTCACGCTGGCGGGGTCGCTCCACGCGCAAGTCTTCAGGTACATCGAAAGGCGACAACTGAAAGTCGGAGTCGTCAATGCCCTCGAGGAGCGCGGTGCGGATCTGTGCGGAGAGTTCTTCAGGAGTCACCCCGCCAGTGTATCGGCGCAGGCCACCCGACACTGTTCGTCCGGAACTCAACGCCCCTGGGACTTCACCCGGCCTTGCGCGCGCACGACTCAGACTCCCCCACGCGCGCGAAGCGCGGCTGCAAACGAGGGTGTCAACGGCAACTCCGGGAGCAGCGCAGCTTGATACGCGTGATAGACATCCGGCTTGCCCGGCCACACTGTTCCAGCCGGGCGATTCTGTGGATCGAGTTCGTGAAACCACGACCCGCCCTCATGGTCGATCACACACTCATCGGCATACTGCCACCAGTGCGCGGCCGCATCACTGTACTGAGGCTCCCCCGTGGTCTTCTCCAGAGCAGCAGCCGTTGCGGTTGCCTCGGCCACGACCCAATGCATACGGTCACGCACGACCGGTGTGCCTTCCCAATCCGTCGTGTAGACAAATCCCACAGCTCCGTCTGCATCCCAACCATCGGCGACTGCCTGTTCGTACAGCGCTGTAGCCGCCACCTCGAAGCCCTCTGGAGCATCGGCCCCCAGGCTTTGGTCAATGGCAAGCAGCAAACGGGCCCACTCAAGTCCGTGCCCTACAGTTGCGCCGTAGGGTCGGAACGGGTGAGCTGGCTGTTCACGATGCAATTCCAGTTGCGGCTCCCACGACGAGTCGAAGTGCTCGGGGATACGCCAGTTGTTGCTCTTTGCCCACGCCACGACGTGCTCGCCGATGCGTCCCGCACGGAGGTGCCAACGGCGCTCACCCAGAACATCACCAGCCGCCAGGTATGCCTCGACTGTGTGCATGTTGGCGTTCACGCCACGGTAGGAGTCCAACTCGCTCCAGTCGGCATTCCATTCCTCGACCACCAGGCCGTGTTCCTCATCCCAGAAACGCTCGTCCGAGACTTTCAACGCAGCCGTGAGGAGTTCATCGGCGCCGTCGACCCCGGCCGCGAGCGCCGAGCTCGCGGCCAGGATCACAAAGGCGTGTCCGTAGGCCTGCTTGGTCGTCACCGTAGGTCCGTCTGCGCCAACGGCCGCGTACCAGCCACCGTTGGCGCCGTCGTGAAAGGTCTCAGCAAGACACCGCACGCCGTGAGTTGCCAAGTCACGCAGTTCCGACGCCGACGGGCCAGAGTTGTGCGGCTCCTCTTGCGCGAGGAGGCCAAGCGCCGCCACGTGAGTCATCCTGCAGGTGATCCACAGTTCAGTGCCCTTGCTCGCGTCGAGCGAACCATCGGCGTTGAGATAGCCGAAACCGTGCTCGTTGCGAGCCATTGCAACCCACGGCACCAACGATGCCCGCTGTTGCGTGAGGTACTCGGCGCTTCCTGGTGCATCACTCATACGTTCGTTCTCCATGTGGTGGCGGCTCCGTTACTGCACTGCGACACTTCACTGCGACACTGCACTGCGACTCGCGCGGCTCTGCATGGTGCACTGCCGCATGGTGCACTGCCGCATGCTGTCAGTGTGTCACCAGACGCGGTATTCCGCGGCACCTTCGCGCAGCTCAGCCAAGGGGCCTGCAGGGTAGGTGTCATCATGCGACTTTTCCACGCCGGTGAGATCGACATCGCACTCAGCAGATGTGCCGTCAGGGTTCTCGAACTCCGCGTCGGGATAGTACGCAGGGCGCAAATCCGTGCCGTGCGTGACAGGTCCTGTTGCGTCTGCGAAGCCTGCAGGCAGCGCGAACGTGAGATAGACGGCATCGCCACGCTCCTCGATCGCGAAGCCACACATCGAGTCTCCGCCGACCGACGTTGCACCAGTCTCGTGCTCGTATGCGTGAGCGCCAGAGGCATAGACGTTGCGCTCGATCTGTACGGGACGGCGCACGCCATGGAAGTGTTCGTGGTCGCTATTGCCAATGTTCAGGCTCTCGATGAACTTCTCCATCGAGGGCTCACAACCGTCGTATCCGGCCGTGCCGTAACTCGCTTGATCGTATTGGAACGTGCCCGGCGTATAGGCATCCGTCTTGTCCCCAGCCAAGAACACGTTCGCGATGAATCGATCGTCACCCCCACTTGTGCCCGCATATCCCGCTACTTGCGTGCTGTGAGGCACGTGGTACGGCGTCGGCCGCTCCATGACCGGCTCAAGGCGCACCGTTCCGGCAATGAGGTTGTTCACGTACGCGCCACCCTGGCAGACGACTTCAAGCGCCGCCGGGGAACCCAACACGTTGTGGTCGACCAGATGCGGACCGTGGGCAACCTCAATGAAGAGATCTCGCGTATTGCGATAGAGGAGGTTGCGCGACACACGGGTGCCCTGCGTCTGCCAGTCCAGCCAAATGCCGAGGGTGCAGTCGTTGATGCGGTTGTGCTCAATGACCGTGTCGACGGCGCCGTGAAACTTGATACCCGCAATCTCGTGGCCAAAGAACTCGCGCTTGAGGGCAATCCGTTCGATGTGGTTGTCCTCAATCGTGGAGAAGGCGCACCCGAGGTGCCCAACGATGCCGGCTTGGCCACAGTCAAAGATGTGGTTGCGGCGCACGATGTGAGAGCCGATGTTCTCGCGGTCCCAGCCGATTCGCAAAGCCGCGAAGACAGATTCAATTTGATAGATGTATCCGGGCTTGTCTTGGCGCTCGGAGGCACGGTGGTGGCCCGTGGATCCTTCCTTACCGAGCGAGATAGCGACGCACTTCGCGTCGTGGATCTCGTTGTCCTCGATAATCCACCCCTTGGCCCAGTTGGGACCGATCAGTCCGGGCTGGTCAGCGGTGGGAGGCGCCCACGGGGACGCGGCCTGCGCGAGCTCAAATCCGCGCACCGTGATGTAGTCAATGTGGTGCTCCACAGGGGCAAAGACTGAACGGCGAACGTTGATCTCGGTCAGGTGTGCGTTAGGGTCCGCATCGCCAAAGTTGGCCCAAATGGTGGTGCAGTCCTCGGCCACCTCAGCGAACCACGTACGTTCAGTCGCAGCAGCATCCGGGCGCGCGACACTGATGCCCGACCAGCCGTCGACGGCCTCAGCCTTGTCCACAGGGTGGAGCACCTCATCAACCGAGTCCGCCTCGTACAGGCTCTTGCCATCGAGGTACACATCACCAAGATGGCGCCGCGGAGAGTCGGGGCTTGGGTAGATTGCCCAGTCGCCTTCGACCTCGACAGCAAACGGGTTGAAATCACCAAAGACGGCAGCCGGGACTTGCGTGGTCCACGCACCCGAGCCCAGCGACGTCCAAGCCTCGACAACCTCGGAACCCTTAATGACGACTCGTTCACCAGGGGCCGCCGTGTACGTGATCCGGCGAGCCTCCCCACGCCCCGAACGCTGCGGCTTGACCCATTCGCGATACACACCCTCGTGAACCACGACGGTGTCTCCAGCATCGGCCTTCTGTGCAGCTCTTGAGATGGTCTTCCACGGCGCATCGGCCGTGCCAGGGTGGGAGTCGTTGCCGCTCGTCGCGACGTGATATTCGGAGACCATGGTGGTCACCTTGCCTTTCTTCACACTACTTCTGGGGGCGACTGCGGCAACCGCGTCACCCACCGATGTCTATTTTCCGAATCCCGCAGTCATACCGGCCAAGAGTTGGCGCCGTCCAAGGATGTACAACGCAATCACCGGCAGGCTCGACAGCACCACCGCAGCCACCACAGCAGGGACATTGATCGTGAAGAGTCCCTGATACGTCGTCAGTGCCAGTGGCAGGACGCGCTTGTCCTCACTCTGCGTCAAAATCAGCGGGAACAAGAACCCGTTCCACACATTCAGACCGCTATAGATGGCAACGGTTGCCAACGCAGGACGCGCCAGAGGTAGCGCAACCGTCAGCATCGCGCGCCACTCGCTAGCACCATCAAGGCGTGCCGCCTCAAACAACGACGGCGGAATGTCGCGCAGGAAGTTCACGAGAATCAGCACCGCAATAGGCAATCCGAACGCAGCAGAGGGCAGGATCACCGCGATCAAGGTGTCGTACAAACCCATCTCCACGATCAGCAGATACACCGGAATAATCGTGGCCTGGAGAGGAATCGCCAGCCCCAGCAGCAACACACTGAAGGTCGCCTTCGACACACCACGACCATTACGCGCGATGGCGTAGGCGGCCAAGAATGCGCAAGCGACAATCAAGACTGTCGCCACGATGGTGACGATCGCGGAGTTGGCCAAATAGCGCCAGAAGTCGTTCTCGAGCACTAACTGGTAGTTGTCCAGCGTGGGGTCCGAAGGCAGCGCCAACGGCTTATCGGTGAAAAACGTCGCCTGCGTCCTAAAGCTCGTGATGACGAGCCAATACAACGGCACGGCAACAACCGCGAGCCACACAAAGGACAAGACTCCACCAGCCACGTTGAGCCGCTTCTTCGAAGGCCGTGCGGGCTGACTACGAATGACCTTGATGGTCGAAGACTTCTTAGTACGGGTGTCAGCCATGCCGTCACTCGCCTTCCATTTGGCTCTCCATACGGGAGAATCCAGACAATCGGGTGATGGTGAGTGAGATCGTCATTCCCACCACCGCAAGGACGATGGCAATGGCCGAGGCCAGACCCATCTGGTTAGCAACGAATCCGGTCTGATACATCGCGAGCGGCAGGATGCGCGTTGCGTCGCCGGGACCACCCTGCGTCAGAATCCAGATCACATCGAAGTACGTCAACGCACCCACCATCATCAACATCGATGACGTCACGATCGTGTACTTCATCTGCGGAACCGTGATGGAGAAGAACTGCCGAACACGACCAGCCCCATCGAGTGCAGCTGCTTCATACATCGACTGCGAAATCTGACGGGCGCCACCTTGGTACAACAATGTGTGGAACGGGATGAACTGCCACGCGATGATCAGTGTCACCGTGATGAACGCCAAGTCCGGGTCCCCGAGCCAGTTCTGGTCAAGGAACGGGATTGCACCGCTGGCGAACAGCCCAAAGTTGGGGTCTAGCAGGTTGCGGAACGCGATTGCGATCGCGGCCGAGGACAGCAACAGCGGAACAAAGTAGATGACTGCCAAGATCTCGCGGTACCGCTCGTGCCCCGCGAGGAACACCCCGAGGAGCATCGCGATGGGAGTCTGAATGACCCACGACAGGATCATCAGGCCCAAGGTAAGCCAGATCGAATGGGCGATTGCGGGGTCGGAGAAGATCGTGACCCAGTTATCGAAGCCAACCCACTCGGGCGAGCCAAGGCCGTTCCAGCGCGTAAAGCTCAGTCCCAACGCGATGATCAACGGAACAATCGCGAAGAATCCGAAGAGCGCTAGAGCCGGCACACTCAATGAGGCCGGCGGGCCGAAGCGAGGCTTCGCTTCGGCCCGCTTGGTTGCGAGGACTGTCATCCCTGCTGCGCCACCTCATTGAGGTTGGCCGCGAACTCCTCAGGCGTGATCTGGAGAAGGAAGACCTGCTCCAAGTTGGTGAGCAGTGCGTCGGCCTGTGTGGCGTCAAGCGCCTGGTCCCACGAGAGCTGGAAGTTTCCAGCATCCTCGGAGATCGAGTAGACGAATTCATTCCACTCGGGGGCGTCTGTCTCCGCGATCTTGTCTTCAAGGCCTGAGATTGGCGGAACAGCACCAGTGTCCGTCAGGTCGTCGACGTACTGGTCGTCCATCACACCGTGCAGTAGCCAGTCCATCGCAGTGGCCTTTTCATCCTCAGCCGAGTCTGCGGTGATCGAGAAGTATGAGGACAGGTTTCCCGTCACGTTGGTGGGGTCGCCAGCGCCACCCTCAACCTCGGGGAACGTCGTCCACGTCAGGTCACCGGCCTCAACGAAGTCTGCAGCGGCGGTGGAATACGTGCCCGAGTAGGCCCAAGCACCCTGGAGCTGCATCGCGGCCTTGCCCGTGTAGACGAGTGCCTCAGCAGCGCCCTGGTTGGCGTCGACGGCCGAGTAGCCGTCAACAAAGCCACCTGCCTCAACAAGGTCCTGGATCATCGATGCGGCCTCAATGATGGCGGGGTCTTCCCAGGCGCCAGGCTCACCGGCGACAACGGCGTCGAAGACCTCAGGGCCACCGATGCGGTCCGTCAGATACGCGATCCACATGAGGTAGGGCCACTTACTTGCTCCTCCAATGGAGATGGGCGCAACGCCCGCCTCTTTGAGAACAGGCACGGCGGCCATCAGCTCGTCCCAAGTGGTGGGTGCGGCCACGCCGGCCTCGTCGAGCACGGCCTGGTTCATGTAGAACACGACGGGCTGCACACCATTGATGGGAAGTGCGTAGATCTCGTCGTTGACCGTTCCACCTGCAAGGACTGCAGGGAAGATGCGGTCACGCAGTTCAGGCTCAGCATCAAGGGCAGACTGAAGAGATTCAACGGCGCCTTCCTTCACGTACTCTGCAAGGCCACCGCCACCCCAGCCAGAGAAGACTGTGGGGCCCTCGCCGGCGCTGACGGCGGTACGGAGTTTCTGCTTGAACGGGTCGTTCTCGAAGGTTTGCATCTCGAGGGTGCCGTTGCCGGTTTCATTCCATGCGGCGATCGATGCGTCCAGCACGGATTCCGTGCCCGCGGTGACCCACACGGTAGCGGCGCCTGCTGTGGCTTCACCGCCGGCTCCCGCGCTGGTGTCAGTGTCGGCGTCGTCGCCGCTGCTGCACGCCGCCAGTGTGAGCGCGAGGCCGCTCACCGCTGCCACTGCTCCTAGGCTCTTCTTGGCCTTCATCATCTGTACTGCTCCTCACATCGTCGTGAAATCGAGTCGGAACGCAAGCAAACTTTCGAAAGTTTCGCCGCAAGTTTGCGCAACGTTGTTTGCAATGTACGATGTGGGCATTGAGCATGTCAAGCCGAACCAAAGGGGGATCACAATGTCGTGGCCAACTCGTGACCTACCAGGTATCGCCCCATCACCGCGCCGGAAAGGACCCGCGCATGTCGTCCGAAACCGCTGAGCGGCGTCGCCCCACGCTGAAAGACATCGCCGAACAAGCAGGCGTTTCCGTACCCACTGTCTCCAAAGTCGTCAAAGGGCGCGCCGACGTCAGTTCCGAAACTCGTGCGCGAATCAACGCAATTTTGCGCGAGCACGGATATGTTTCCCGCAGTGGGCACACAGAGCCCGAGCAACGCAGCATTGTGGTCTCCTTCGACGCACTCGACAACGCGAACAACCTCGCATTGCTGCGCGGCGTCCTCGAACACGCCCATCACTCAGGAGTGCACGTCGTCACCAAATTGACCCCGAGCCACTCCGAAGGCGACTGGGTCCACGCCCTCGTCGGACCTGCACACCATGGCGTCATTCTCGTCACGTCAACGGTCGACCAAGAACAACGCCAGGCCCTCGCGGACGCCAACGTGCCGCTTGTGGTCATCGACCCGGTCAACACCCCAGCCGAGGGCATTCCCTCTGTGGGCGTCAACAGCTTTACCGGCGGCTACTCAGCGACCAAACATCTCATTGACCTCGGCCACCGGCGCATCGCGTTCATCGGTGGACGTGCCAGCGAATGCGCCGATGCCCGGCGCGCCGGCTACTACTTCGCCTTGCGCGAGGCAGAGATCTCGGTGCCACCTGAATACGACCAGCCGGGCAACTTCATGTTTGAAGACGGTCAGGCGGCTGCGCGAAGGCTCCTCGACCTCCCCCAGCCGCCCACGGCGATCTTCGCGTCCAACGACCTTGAAGCGCTCGGTGTACTCGATGTCGCGCACATGCGTGCTGTCCGTGTGCCTGGCGAACTATCCGTCGTCGGCTTCGATGACAGCATGCAAGCAATCTCCGCGGCTCCGCACCTCACCACAGTGCGCCAGCCCTTCGACGAGATCGGAGCGACAGCGGCGCGTTTGCTCTTGCAATCGATCGCCAATGAGCCGCTGTCAAGTCAACGCCTCGAACTGGCAACTCAACTGATCGTCCGCGACTCGACTGCGCCGCCGGCCACAACGAATTAGCGACTCTGTAGCGAACTAGAGGTTCAGCTCCGCTTGCACATACTTGGGCAGGCCTGCTTTGACGATCTCAAACGCGACCACAAGCGCCTCGACCACCACCTCTCGCGGGATGAGCTCGTCGTCAAGCGCGATGGACACCCATAGCCGCTTGTTGGTGTAGTAGCCAGGGCTAATGCCGTCATACTCCTGCACCAGAGCAAGGTTGTTGTCGGGATCACCTTTGAGGGTCAGTATGGGCCGCCCGCCGGGGTCAGTACCGACCCGCCCAAAGTGCTTGCCGGCAACCTGCAGGGTTTGGGCACCCCACTCGGGATAGGGCACGACCTCCGTGCCCGGCAAGGTAGCAATCGTCTCGAGGATCCAGGGGTCTACGTTCGGCAACGTCGTCATGGTGAGGACGTTACGCGCCCGGACTGACACTCGCCGTCGCTACGGCCGCAACTGCTGGGCCCGCACCTTACGGAATCTCGATGCGCTCCCCGCGCTCGACGAGCGTGAGGCGCTCCTCCTGGTGGTGGTCCGCGAACCACGCGATGAGATCCTGCCGTGGCTGGCGGAAGTGTTCCCAGTCTTCAATGTGGACCGGGACTACCGCGGCATCGGGCCACAGATCGCCGATGCTGGCCACGCGCTCTGCGTCGACAGTCAACAGCACATTTCCAAGACGTTCGATGCCCGCTCCACCGGCAAACACCAGGGCAATAGCAACATCCGGGAAGCGTTCTGCCACCGTCGCGGCCACGCCTACTTCGGAGTTATCACCGGAGATGTAGACCGTAGGAGAGCCTGGCGATTCGAGGACAAAGCCCGTCACTTCGCCCAGGTGAGGAGCGACATCGTCCGGGCCGTGCTGAGCCGGCACGGCTGTCACCGTGACATTCTCACCACCACCCAAGAGCTCCGTGCTCTCCCAGGGCTCGAGACCGCGAGCGCGACCAAGGCGCTGGGCTCCAGAGGGAGTGGTGAGCACCTGCTGAACCTGCGGAAGAATCGCACGGCCAGCCATGTCGAGGTTGTCATCATGCTCATCGTGGCTGAGGAGCACCGCGTCGAGGGGCCACAGGTCTTGAGGGTCGAGCGCGGGGCCGGCCAGTTTAGTGAGGTTGCCGTAGTTGCCGGGCGGGTCAAAGGTGGGGTCCGTCAAGAGTCGCTGCCCCGCATACTCGATGACCACGGTAGGTCCGCCAACAAGGGTCAACCCGACTGAATGCTCCATATGCTCAGTCAAGCACTCTTCACCGCAAAACCTCGCTACTGGGCCGTCGAAGACGCGCGGACCACGAGCTCTGGCTGGAACAGAACGTGTTCACGCACGGCTCCGTCTGCGGCGTCACGCTCTTTCATGAGCAGTTCTACAGCAGTAGAGCCGATGCGTTCACGGGGCTGCCGTACGGACGTGATGGGGACGACGGCGGCCGCCGCAAAACTGATGTCGTCGTAGCCGACCATGACGACATCTCCCGGGATCGTGACTCGACCGGCGCCTGTCAGCATCGACTGCTGCAAGCCAATGGCCAACAGGTCGTTAGCAGCGAATACTGCATCGCATTTACCCTCCGCTACCAGCTCCTGAATACGGGCGCCCGCGGCCATTCCCTGCTCAAGACTCAAGCTGGTCGTTTCCAAGATGTCGAGACTCGCCCCATCCACTGCGTCGACTGCCTCCTGAGCGCCAGCGAGACGATCCCGCGCCTGAGCAATCGCCAACGGTCCCCCCACGAACACGATGCGGCGACGGCCTTGGTCCAGGATGTGCTGGGCCGCCGTCTTCCCGCCAACCACATCATCGACGGCAACGGACGCAACAGAGGAATCCGCAGTCCCTCGGTCGACCAGCACCACGGGGATCCCGCGTTCTCGCAACCGTGCCACGCGATCTGCAGCGTCGTCACTCGGGACAAGCAGGACTCCTGCCACGCGTTGGCGCTCGAACTGGTCGAGGTGGGCGGCCTCCCGCTCGTGCGAGTCATCGGAGTTGGCCAACAACACCGTATGTCCAGTGAGGGCGGCCTGTCGCTCGGCACCGCGTGCGACGTCAGCGAAGAAGGGGTTCCCGATGTCGAGGACCAGGAGCGCAATCTGCGTCGATTGGCCAGCGCGCAACTGTCGCGCGGCATCGTTGGGGACATAGCCAAGTTCAGCGATGGCGGCGTTTACGCGGTCGATTGTGTCGGCACGCACGCTCTCGGGGCGGTTGAGGACGTTGGAAACCGTGCCCACTGAGACACCTGCGCGCTTGGCGACTTCCTTGACACTGACTCCCACGGGTCCTCCTTTAACCTTCCGGTGATCTTGTCACACCTGGATCGCCCGTGTCCGGATACCAGTGGGCACGAAGACCATCATATTGAATCGTTACATTCCCGCAATCAGAACCTTTTGACAACCACCGCGAACCTCCTTTATCGTGAACCCACTTGAATCGTTTCATCAACGGCGACTGAAACTGGAGTGTCAATGTCGACGCACGTCCCCACCAGTCAGAGCACCCCCGCTCTGCTGCTCGAAGGAGTCTCAAAATCCTTCGGATCTGTGGTCGCTCTCAAGAGCGGCTCACTACGCATGGAGTCCCACTCCATCCACGCACTAATCGGTGAAAACGGTGCCGGAAAGTCAACCCTCGTCAAGATCATTGCCGGAGTTCACCAACGCGACGCAGGCACGCTGGAGTTCGCTGGCGAGAGCGTCGACTTCAGCAACACCGCGCAGTCCAAGGATGCCGGGATCGCCGTGATCTACCAGGAGCCCACGCTCTTCCCCGATCTCTCCGTCACTGAGAACATCTTCATGGGCCGCCAGCCCACGAAGGGCTTCCGAGGCATCGATCGGCGAGCCATGCGTAGCCAAGTCAAAGAACTCTTCAGCCAGCTCGGAGTCAACCTCGACCCCGACCGCCCCACGCGCGGGCTCTCGATCGCGGATCAGCAGATCGTGGAAATCGCCAAGGCGATCTCCCTCGACGCCCGCGTCCTCATCATGGACGAGCCCACCGCAGCCCTCTCTGGAGTCGAGGTCGAGCGCCTGTTCAAAGTCGCACGGTCACTGCGCGACGAAGGCCGAGCACTCCTGTTCATCTCGCACCGCTTCGACGAAGTCTTTGACCTGTGCGACACGGTGACGATCATGCGCGACGGCGAGTACGTCGCAACCACGCCCATCGAAGACACCAGCGTCGACGACCTCGTCCGGCAAATGGTCGGCCGCGACGTCAGCACGCTCTTCCCCAAGGAGCCCGCAGAGATAGGTGACGAGGTTCTCGTCGTCGACGGGCTCAACCAACGCGGCCTCTTTCATGACGTGTCGTTTTCCGTCCGATCCGGCGAGATCGTCGCGCTCGCTGGCCTCGTTGGCGCGGGCCGCAGCGAAATCGCGCGAGCCGTCTTTGGTGTCGATGACTACGAGTCAGGCAGCGTTTCCGTCAACGGAACTCAGTTGCGCAAGCACAATCCTGCAGCGGCCATGAATGCCGGGATCGCACTCGTCCCCGAGGACCGCCGCAATCAAGGCGTCATCCTGGAGTCCTCCGTAGCGCGCAACACCACGCTTGCCATTCGCCGCGCGCTGACCCGCTGGGGCTTGCTCTGGCCCGCCGCGGAGAACAAAGCTGCGGCCACATGGGCATCACGACTCGAGGTGAAGACCAGCGCGCTTGATGCTCAAGTCGGCACGCTGAGCGGTGGAAACCAGCAGAAGGTCGTACTCGCCAAATGGCTTGCCACAGACCCCAAGGTCCTGATTGTCGACGAGCCCACACGCGGCATCGACATCGGCACCAAGTCTGAGGTTCACCGCGACCTTTCCAAGCTTGCGGGCCAGGGCCTCGCGATCATCATGATTTCCTCGGAACTGCCCGAGGTGCTGGGAATGGCCGACAGGGTCCTCGTGGTCCACGAAGGCCGCATCACAGCAGAGATTGACCGCGCTGACGCGACACCCGAATCGGTCATGTTCGCTGCGACCCACTCGAAGGAGGTCGCAGCATGAGCGACAGCAGCTCCACCAGCATCCTGGCCCAGTCCAATGTGCTCGCCCGCCTGGGCCGCATCGGCAAGGCTCGTGAAATTGGCGTCCTGGCGGCGCTGTTCGCAGTGATCGCTATCACCACGATTCAGAACCCGAACTTCCTGTTCTCAAGCGATGGCTTCCGGGACCTCCTCGTCACACCCGCGATCCTCATGATCGTCGCGGTAGGGCAGGCGGTCGTCATCATCACTCGGAACGTGGACCTCTCGGTCGGCTCCGTCGTGGGACTGAGCGCCTACCTCACGGGTCGCGTCTTTATTGACTTCTCCTGGCTGCCATGGCCCACGGTCTTCCTCATCGGAATAGCCTTCGGTGCGCTCCTGGGTCTCATCAACGGTTGCCTGGTCGCCTTTGCGCGCGTCCCGTCGCTCGTCATTACGTTGGGCACGCTGTATGCGTACCGCGGCATCAACGTGATGTGGACAGGGTCCGACCGCATCAACGCCTCAGACATGCCAGCCGACTTCCTCGCCCTCGGAACCAAGTCATGGTTCTCGATCCCTGTGATCACGGTGATCGCACTTGTGGTTCTCGCCATCGCTGGCTGGTACATGTATACCCAGCGAGGTGGCCGAGAGTTCTATGCCATCGGCTCCGACCCCGATGCCGCGAACCTGTACGGGCTGCAGGTCAAGCGCCGCATCCTGACAGCCTTTGTGGTCTCGGGCGCGCTGGCGGGCCTGGCTGGCGTCCTCTACGCCGCTCGCTACGGCACCGTTAACTCGCAGGTGGGCTCGGGACTCGAGCTTGAAGCGGTGGGTGCAGCGGTCATCGGCGGCGTTGCCATCTTCGGTGGCTCCGGCTCCGTGTTCGGTGCCGCCATCGGCGCTTATCTCCTGCTGACCATCAACCGCGCACTGCCCGTCCTCGGCGTCGAAGACTTCTGGCAGCGAGCCGTGGTGGGTGTCCTCATCATCGGCGCCATTGTGCTGGACAAGGTCGCAGCCAACCGCCAAGAGCGACGGCTCCTTGACCTACGAGATACCGAACACGACACCGGCGGCCCGCCGCCACCCGGCGACAAGGAAGAGAAGGAGGCGCACCGTGTCTAACGCCGTCGCCGAGCGGACCACTGTCCGCACCTACAAGAACTACTCACGCCCCTGGTGGCAGCGGGCCTTCCTCACCCGTGAGATGGCCATCGTTGCTGCAGTCATCGCGGTCTACATCGTCGCCGCCATCATGGTGCCCAACTTTGCGGCCCCTATCACCCTGACGTATTTGATGCTCGATATCGCCGCGATCCTGCTCATCGCCCTGCCGATGACCATGATCATCATCACGGGCGAGATCGACCTATCCGTCGCATCCGTGGTCGGCCTATCAAGCGTTGCCTTTGGAACGCTGTACCAAGCTGGCTGGCCCATTCCGCTGGCGATGCTCGCAGCACTGGTCGCCGGTGCCATCGCAGGATTCATCAATGGGTTCCTCGTCACCGTGGTCGGCCTTCCTTCGCTGGCGGTCACGATCGGTACGCTCGCCCTGTTCCGCGGCCTCGCTGTCGGAATCCTTGGAACCACTGCGGTCACAGGATTCCCGGACACGTGGACGGACCTTGCGACGTCGAAGATCCCAGGCACGCCGATCCCGAGCGTCATGGTCCTCTTTGTGGTTCTCGCCATCATCTTTGCGCTGGTCCTGCACGCTACGCCTTTCGGCCGCGGCGTCTTCGCCATCGGCCAGTCCTCGGAAGCCGCACGGTTCTCCGGCGTCCGCGTCGAGCGCACCAAGCTCATGCTCTTCGTGGCTTCGGGAACCATCGCGGCCTTGGCAGGCATCTACTACACCCTGCGCTACGGAAGCGCCCGAGGTGACAATGCCACGGGCTTGGAGCTCAGCGTCATCGCCGCGGTGCTCCTCGGTGGCGTCTCCATCTTCGGTGGACGCGGCGCACTGCACGGTGTGATTGCCGGTGTCTTCCTCATCGGCATCCTCGCCAGTGCGCTGCGTCTGGCCAATGTCACGTCCGATGTCATCAACATCATCACCGGAACACTCCTCGTGATCTCGGTGATCTCCCCCAGTCTTCTCGCCTGGGCACGCTCCGCACGAGCGCGCCAACGAGGGCGCAGAGAATCCGCAGGCGGCACCCCGGCCGTCACCGCGGCGAACCAAGCAAGCCCCGATGCCCCCGCATCGGCAACTCAAGAAAAGGAAGCACAATGACGTCTTCACGCACACTCCGCAAGGGGTCGCTGGCAGCTCTCGCGCTGTCCGCCGCTCTTGTCGTGACCGGCTGCTCGAGCGACTCGGACACCGAGTCCTCCTCGACAGCAGGCGGTTCCGAGGGCGGCTCCGATGCCAACCTCGCCATCACCTTCCTGCCCAAGAACTTGGGTAACGCCTACTTCGACACCTCCGATGCCGGTGGTGAAGAAGCCATCGAAGAGTTCGGTGGAACCTACGCCGAGGTCGGCCCTGCCGAGGCAGCACCCGATGCTCAGGTGAGCTACATCAACACCCTCACCCAGCAGGGCGTGGGCGGTATCGCGGTCTCCGCGAACGACCCCGAAGCCATCTGCGACGCCCTCAACGAGGCTCGCGACAATGGCGTGAAGGTCGTCACGTTCGACTCCGACACGAACACCGACTGCCGCGACATCTTCATCAACCAGGCCACCTCCGAGGGTATTGCCCAGGTACAGGTCGACATGATTGCCGAGCAGATTGGTGATGAGGGCCAGATCGCGATCCTCTCCGCAACGGCCAACGCGACCAACCAGAACGCCTGGATCGAGCTCATGGAAGGCATGCTCGCGGAAGACCACCCGAACATCGAACTCGTTGACGTCGTGTACGGCGACGACGACGACCAGACCTCGTTCGACAAGACTGCGGCACTGCTGCAGACCTACCCCGACCTCAAGGGCATTGTGTCCCCGACCACCGTCGGCATTGCTGCTGCAGCACGCTACCTCTCGACCTCCGAGTACAAGGGTGAAGTCGCGATCACTGGCTTGGGCACCCCGAACCAGATGCGCTCGTACATCGAAGACGGCACCTCGGAAGCATTCGCACTGTGGAACCCGGGCGACCTGGGCTACCTCGCTGCCTACGCCAACAAGGCCCTGATCGAGGGCACGATCACCGGAGCTGAGGGCGACACCTTCGACGCCGGCAAGCTCGGCGAGTACACCGTTGACGCCGATGGCGTGGTCCTTTTGGGCGACCCCTACGTGTTCGACGCAGACAACATCGGCGACTTCGACTTCTAAGTCGCCAGGCGCTTGTTGGGGCCCGGCATACCTCCTAGCCGGGCCCCAACGGGCAGCCCCTCTCCCCAACTTTGACATCACGCTCATCACCCCGTAAAGTCAGTTTTGAATCGTTTCAATCTGGAAGGACAACGACGTCATGACCACGTTTGACGCCATCGCACCTCGGCTCGCCGAACAAGCCATCGAGCTCCCCTCGTGGGCCTTCGGCAACTCCGGAACGCGATTCCGCGTCTTCGGCACCCCCGGCACGCCACGCGACCCATTCGAGAAGATCGCGGACGCCGCCCAGGTGCACAAGTTCACGGGACTAGCACCCTCGGTGGCCCTGCACATCCCGTGGGACAAGGTCGACGACTACTCCGAGTTGCGCCAGCACGCCGAAGACCACGGCGTCGCCCTGGGCACCATCAACTCCAACACCTTCCAGGAAGAGGACTACAAGTTCGGCTCCCTGGCCCACCGCGACGACCGCATCCGCCGCAAGGCCATCGATCACCACCTCGAGTGCATCGACATCATGGATGCGACCGGCTCTCGTGACCTCAAGATTTGGCTGGCCGACGGCACCAACTACGCCGGTCAGGACGACATGCGCGGCCGCCAGGACCGCGTGCACGAATCACTCCAAGAGATCTACGCCCGGCTCGGCGAACAGCAGCGCCTGGTGCTCGAATACAAGATCTTTGAGCCTGCGTTCTATCACATGGACGTCCCCGACTGGGGAACCAGCTACGCCCAGGTCGCAGCCCTCGGCGATCGCGCGACCGTCTGCCTCGACACCGGCCACCACGCCCCGAGCACCAACATCGAATTCATCGTCATGCAGTTGCTCCGCCTGGGCAAACTGGGTTCATTCGACTTCAACTCCCGCAACTATGCGGACGACGACCTCATCGTCGGAGCAGCCGATCCGTTCCAACTGTTCCGCATCATCGTCGAGGTCATTCGTGGTGGTGGCTACGGCACCGATGGCGATACCGCCTTCATGCTCGACCAGTGCCACAACATCGAGGACAAGATCCCTGGCCAGATTCGCTCCGTGCTCAACGTCCAGGAAATGACTGCTCGTGCCCTCCTCGTCGACCGTGATGCCCTCGACGCCGCACAGGCCGCAGGAGACGTGTTGGGCGCCCACGGCATTTTGATGGACGCCTTCTACACCGATGTCCGCGGCGACCTGGCAACCTGGCGCGAGTCCCGCGGACTTCCCGCAGACCCCATGTCCGCTTTCGCGGAATCTGGCTACCTCACACAGATCGCGGCCGACCGCGTTGGCGGTGCGCAAGCAGGCTGGGGCGCGTAAGCATGCCACGCGTCTGCTTCACCCTTCAGGTGGACCCGGAGCGTCTGGACGAATACGTCGAGGCGCACCGGGCCGTCTGGCCGGAGATGTTGGCGGCCATCCGCGATGCCGGACGCCGTGACTACTCGCTGTTCTTGCGTCCGGACGGCCTCCTCGTAGGCGTGTACGAGACCGATGACGACGTCGCATCGGCCGCAGCACTAGCCGCAGACCCCCGCACAGCCTCGTGGGAAGAAGCCATGGCACCGTTCTTTGTCGATCTCGGTGGCGCGCGTCCGGACCAAAATGCCCCGAGCCTCCCCGAGGTCTTCAACCTTGCCCAGCAACTCGACGCCGCGGGCATCGAACACTGACTTTCGCCCTATCCACACTGAAAGAGGACCCATCGTGACAACGAATCCAGCCGCTACCGAGCTGATTGCCCGCTCCAACCGCCTTGGATCAGACCCCAAGAACACCAACTATGCCGGTGGAAACACGTCCGCCAAGGGCACCGAGACAGACCCCGTCACTGGCGATCCTGTCGAGTTGCTGTGGGTGAAGGGATCGGGTGGCGACCTCGGAACTCTTCAGGAGAAGGGCTTGGCTGTATTGCGGCTCGATCGGATGCGGTCACTCGTCAACGTGTACCCCGGCACCGATCGCGAAGATGAGATGGTCGCCGCGTTCGACTACTGCCTCCATGGCAAGGGCGGCGCGGCCCCATCCATCGACACCGCGATGCACGGCTTAGTGGATGCAGCCCACGTCGACCACCTGCACCCGGACTCTGGCATCGCTATCGCGACGGCAGCCGATGGTGAAGAACTGACCGCAAAGATCTTTGGCGACAAGGTGGTGTGGGTCCCGTGGCGTCGTCCCGGCTTCCAGCTCGGGCTCGACATCGCAGCCATCAAGGAAGCAAACCCCCAGTCAGTCGGCTGCATCCTTGGCGGCCACGGCATCACCGCCTGGGGCGACACCTCCGACGAGGCCGAGGCCAACAGCACCTGGATTATTGATACGGCCGCCAACTACATCGCAGAACACGGCGCCGATGCCCCCTTCGGCGGGGTGCGCGACGGCTTTAAGGCGCTGTCCGACAGTGAGCGCCGCGCGAAGGCAGCGGCGCTAGCACCCACGATTCGCGGGCTGGCGTCCACCGACAAGCCGATGATTGGCCACTTCACCGACGCGGATGTGGTGCTCGACTTCCTCGCCAGCGAGCGCGCTCCGGAATTGGCCGAGTTGGGCACCAGTTGCCCCGACCACTTCTTGCGCACCAAGGTCAAGCCGATGATCCTCGACCTCCCCGCCGATGCCTCAATCGAGGAATCGCTGGCACGCCTGGGTGAGCTCCACGAGGCGTATCGCGCCGACTACACCGCGTACTACGAGGCGCACGCCACCGAGGACTCCCCCGCCATTCGCGGAGCTGACCCCCTCATCGTGCTGGTGCCCGGCGTGGGCATGTACTCCTTTGGAGCCAACAAGCAGACCGCGCGCGTGGCCGGCGAGTTCTACATCAACGCCATCAACGTGATGCGCGGCGCAGAAGCGCTGAGCACCTACACGCCCATCTCCGATGCCGAGAAGTTCCGCATCGAATACTGGGCATTGGAAGAAGCCAAGCTCCAGCGCATGCCCAAGCCCAAGTCCCACCAGGGGCGCGTGGCTCTTGTCACGGGCGCGGCTTCCGGCATCGGCAAGGCCATCGCCACTCGCCTCGCCGCTGAAGGTGCCTGCGTTGTCATTGCGGACCTCGACCTTGAGAAGGCTCAAGCCGCTGCTGCGGAACTGGGCAATAGCGATGTCGCCATCGGTGTAGCCGCCAACGTTGCCGATGCAGACGCGATCGAAGCCGCGTTCAACCAGGCCGTCCTGGCGTTTGGCGGCGTCGACCTCGTCGTCAACAACGCCGGCCTGTCGCTGTCCAAGTCCCTGCTCGACACGACCGAGGCCGACTGGGATCTCCAGCACGATGTCATGGCCAAGGGATCATTCCTCGTTTCGAAGACCGCAGCCAAGATCCTCATCGACCAAAAGCTTGGCGGGGACATCATCTACATCGCCTCCAAGAACGGCGTCTTCGCGGGCCCCAACAACATCGCTTACTCCGCCACCAAGGCAGACCAAGCCCACCAGGTGCGTCTGCTTGCGGTGGAACTGGGCGAACACGGCATCCGCGTCAACGGCATCAACCCTGATGGCGTGGTCCGCGGCTCGGGAATCTTCGCCTCCGGTTGGGGGGCCAACCGCGCCGCGACCTATGGTGTTGAGGAAGAAGACCTGGGCAAGTTCTACGCGCAGCGCACCATCTTGAAGCGCGAAGTCGTTCCCGAAAACGTCGCAGATGCCGTGTACGTCCTCACCGGCCCCGACCTCACCCGCACCACAGGACTACACATTCCTGTCGACTCGGGCGTTGCCGCGGCATTCATCCGATGAACGAGTCCGTCACCGTCGCCGCCATCGACCTGGGCGCCACGAGCGGCCGGGTGATGGCGGGGCGGGTCGGGCCAGACGAGTTGCGCGTGCGTCAGATGGCGCGCTTTCCCAACGGCCCTGTCGCCCTCCCCGATGGACTCCACTGGGACGTCCAAGCGCTGTTTCGCGCAGCCCAGGCAGGACTCCGGGATGCGGCATCGTGGGCAGGCGACATCAGTTCCATCGGAATCGACTCGTGGGCAGTGGACTACGCACTACTACGCGGTTCGCGTGTATTGGGCGAACCATTCCACTACCGGGATGAACGGTCCGGGCGAGGCGTCGACACCGTGCACGCCAAGGTTCCCTTCACCGACCTCTACGCGCGCAATGGACTTCAGTTCCTTCCGTTCAACAGCGTCTACCAGTTGGCTGCTGAGGACCCGGCGATGCTGGCGGTCGCAGACAAGGTATTGCTCGTTCCCGACCTCGTGGCGTTCTACCTCACCGGAGCCACCGTGTCCGAGCGCACCAACGCGTCGACCACCGGACTACTCAATGTCACCACCGGACAGTGGGACACGGACCTCCTTCATACCCTGGGCTTGAACCCGGCACTCTTGCCGGCGCTCGTGGAACCCGGCGACCGCATCGGCCCGCTCCTCCCCGCGGTACTGGAGGCGACCGGACTGTCTGGGAACGCGCAGGTGACCGCGGTGGGGAGCCACGACACGGCATCGGCCGTTGTCGCCACGCCGATGCGCGAACAGGGTGGCGCTTACATCTCCTGTGGGACGTGGGGCCTGGTGGGTGTTGAGACGGAAACGCCCGTGCTCTCCGATGCCGCCCGAGCCGCGAACTTCACGAACGAGGGTGGAGTCGACGGGCGGACGCGTTTCCTTCACAACGTCATGGGGTTGTGGCTTCTCAGCGAATCCATCCGGACCTGGGAACGTGATGGCACCACCATCGAGCTTGAACGTCTGCTCGCTGAAGCCGTCGCCGTGGGACCTGACATGCCGGTCTTCGACGCGACTGACGAGGCCTTTCTTGCCCCTGGCGACATGCCTGCACGCATCGCCCAATGGTTGAGCGAGCGGGGCCTCCGTGTGCCTCACACTCGCGCCGAGACCACGCGCAGCATCATTGAATCGCTAGCCAAGGCGTTTGCCGATGCGGTGAGGATGGCCTCCGACCTCTCCGGTCAGGCCGTCGACACCATCCACATCACAGGCGGCGGCTCCCTCAACGCTCTCCTGTGCCAACGCACCGCTGACTATGCAGGACTACGAGTCGTCGCTGGCCCCGTTGAGGCCACCGCGTTGGGTAACGTCGTGGTGCAGGCCCGCGCGGAGGGCGCCACTGGTGCCACTCTTGAATCCATGCGTGACCTCGTGGCGCGCACGACTGAACTACACACTTACGAGCCCAGGAGTAACTCATGAAGATGGAGCGTCGTGTGCCGCGGCCGAGTGAGTTGGCGCCGTTGATGAGTTTCAAAAAGATCGAGTTCAATGGGCGTACGAGGCGTCTGTCGAGGGCTCACACCATCGCTGATCTGCGCGCCATAGCCAAGCGACGAACCCCCAAGGGTGCGTTTGATTACACCGACGGGGCCGCAGAAGCAGAACTGTCGCTGGCACGTGCCCGTCAAGCGTTTCTCGATATCGAGTTCCATCCGGCAATCTTGAAAGACGTCTCCCATGTGGATACCTCAGTCGAGATCGCTGGCGGCACTGCAGCATTGCCGTTCGGTATTGCCCCCACCGGGTTTACTCGCATGATGCACTCTGAAGGTGAACGTGCTGGTGCTTCCGCCGCCCGATCGGCTGGCATTCCGTTCTCCCTGTCGACAGTGGGCACCACCTCTCCCGAAGGCGTAGCGGAGGTCAACCCCGATGGACGTAACTGGTTCCAGCTGTATATGCAAAAAGACCGCGACAAGTCCATGGACCTCGTCTCACGCGCCGCGCAGTCAGGCTTCGACACTCTCTTGGTGACAGTGGACGTTCCCGTCGCCGGAGCCAGGCTCCGAGATAGCTATAACGGGTTCACGATTCCTCCACAGCTGACACCGAAGACTGTGCTGAACGCAATACCCAGGCCTGAATGGTGGATCAACTTCCTCACCACCGAACCCCTCACGTTTGCATCCCTGTCCGAATGGGACGGCACCATCGGGGAACTCCTGGACGCCCTGTTCGATCCGACCATCACGTTCGAAGACCTCGAGTGGATCCGCGACCAATGGCCCGGTCAGGTGTTCGTCAAAGGCATCCAAACCATCACCGACGCACGCGCCGTGATGGACCTGGGTGTTGACGGGATCGTGCTGTCTAACCACGGAGGCCGCCAACTCGACCGCGCTCCCATCCCCTTCCACCTGCTCCCCAAAGTGCGCAAGGACCTTGGGCCGGAGGCGCAGATCATTGTCGACACCGGCATCATGTCCGGCGCCGACATCGTCGCAGCCCTAGCCATGGGTGCCGACTTCACCCTCATTGGCCGCGCCTATCTGTATGGCCTCATGGCAGGCGGACGCGAAGGAGTCGACCGCACCATCCACATCCTGCGCCAAGAAATCATCCGCACCATGAAACTCCTCGGCGTCGCCCACACCACAGAACTCACCCCCGACCACGTCACCCAGTTGCAGCGCCTCACCCCACGCACCTAGAAACGCGCTGCAACCAACACCCCCGGAACTAAGGCCCCTAGGAGCGCTCCTCGCCCGTTGCTACGAACGCGCCCGTCGCAGTTTCCTTGCGCACCGTCCCCGCGGCGAAAAGCCGAGCCCCCATCGCGACGTAAACGCCCGGGGATGCGAGTTGCGCGGCTGCGAGCGCGAAGCCCAGATTCACCTGCGCATCGGACCCGTGAACGGTTTCCGGACGCAAAGCGCCAGTGAGCACCACCGTGCTACCCGCGGGAACACGGGAGTGGAGGTAGCTGGCGGTGTCCGCCATGGTGTCCGTGCCGTGTGTGACCACCACGGCGTCGGTCTGAGCCTCATCGATGGCACGCACCAGCACGTCCCGGTCAGCATCGGTGATGTCCCGACTGTCGAGCGCGAGAGCACCGGTGACACGGATCGCCACACCGGGCACGACCGTCGAGAGAATCCGAACGGCTGCGGGCTCACCGACTTCCAAGTCGCCGGTGAGTTCATAGACCTTGTCGATGGTGCCGCCCGTGGCGATAACTGCGACGTCCGCGTGGCGTGTCAACTGCTTTTCCCTTGAGTGTCAGTGCCGTTGTTGCGGTAGCCGGTCGTGAGATCCAAGAGTTGGCGTTCGAGTTGGTCGAGGTCCTCTGTGGTGAGCGCAGTTCCCCACAGCGGCGCCACGCTCACGCCGTCTGCTGCCGCGACCACGAGGCGCACCACATGGGACGGCAGCCCGTCGGCGTCGAGGTCTTCACGCCACCGTTGTCCGTCCTCGTGAGCGATTGCCTGGCGCGCGGGTTCACCCATGACGTGGGCCGCGAGCGCCACGCTGTCATGAAGGCCTGCGGCGTCGTGGGCGTCCGCAATGGACACGCGCACGTAGGCGCGCAATAGCCGGCCAGGAGCGTCGTCGTCTGGCGCAATGGCGGCATGCACGGAGCGCCTAAACGACTCGTAGAGTTCCCGCGCGAGCGCTTCGGTGAGGGCGGCTTTGGAGGAGAAGTGGTAGAGCAGTCCGCCTTTTGACACGCCGGCCTCGGCGGCCACGGACTCCAGGCTGGCGGCGAGTCCGTCGCGCAACACCACACGGCTGGCGGCATCGAGAATGAGCTGACGCGTGTCCTCCGCGGAACGCCCTTCAACTCTTCCCATCGCACTACCCTCCGTGTTCGACAAGCACTGCGGTGCGCCGTGCTGGAATCTTGCGCCACGCCACCGCGGCACCTACCAGCAACACCGTAGCCGAGACGAGGGTGGTGACTTGCATCCCTTGAGTGAAGGCGTGCTGGGCGTGCTCGAGCAGTGCAGAGTTGGGTTCCAGGAGGGCCGATGCGCTTGCCAGGGAGTCTTCGACGCCCGCCTGAACGTGGGCGGGGGTTCCGTCCGGCACATCAAGGTAGAGGCGGTAGGCGAGGGTCGAGACGGATCCGAGCACAGCGATTCCGAGTGCGACGCCCAGTTCATAGGCGGTCTCGGAGATAGATGATGCGGCACCGGCCTTGTCGGGTTCGACTGCAGAGACCACTGCGTCAACACTCAGCGTCTCTGCCATTCCGATCCCCAGCCCCACGGGGATGAGCGCCAACGCCACCCACCAGTACGACTGGGCGTCCTCGACGAGGGCGAGCAGCACCAGCCCGGTGGCCGCGAGGGCGAGTGCGCCTGCGATTGCTGGCCCTCGTCCCCAGGCTCGCAGCGCTGCGGCGACCACGAGCGCGACTGCCATGCTTGCGACCGCGATGGGGAGTTGCGCGATGCCGGCTTCGAGTGGACTCATGCCGCGCGCGAGTTGCAAGTACTGCGAGAAGAAAAACAGAACGCCGCTGAGCGCGAACACGGTGATGAAGGTCACGGCAACAGCGCCGGCGAACTCCGGCACTTTGAAGAGGCGAACGTCGACCATCGGAGCAGGTGCGGTGCGTTGGCGCCGCACAAATGCCACGGCTGCCGCTGCGGACAGCGCTACGGCGGTCAGGAGCAGAGCATTGATGTCGCCGGCGAACGTTTTCTTGATGGCGTAGACGAACGGAATGATCGCCGCCATGGACAGCGCGCTGGAGATCAGGTCGAGGCGGCCGCTGTGCGGATTGCGCGACTCGGGGAGGAGCCGTGCGCCAGCAATCACAAGGATGGCCACTACTGGCACGTTGATGAGGAACACTGACCCCCACCAGAAGTGCTCGAGGAGCACGCCGCCCACGAGAGGGCCGATGGCTAGGCCACTGGCGGCAGCCGCCGACCAGATGGCGATGGCGCGGGTGCGCTCGGTGGGGTCGGGGAACACCTGACGGATCAGCGACAGCGTCGAGGGCATCAGGGTCGCTCCTGCGATGCCGAGGAGAAGCCGGGCCACAATCAGCATTTCTGGGCTGGTGGCGAAGGCCGCCAGGACCGATGCGGCACCAAATCCAGTGGCACCCATCAGGAGGAGGCGCTTGCGCCCCACTCGGTCGGCAACGTTTCCCATGGTGACGAGTAGGCCTGCAATGGCGAGCGAGTAGATGTCGCCGATCCACAACACCTGTGTGGCGCTCGCTTGGAGGTCTGCGGTGAGTGACGGCACTGCGAGATACAGCACGGTGCTGTCAATCGCGAGGAGTAGCACGGCTCCGACGAGTACCGCTAAGGCCGCCCACCGGCGCGTTGCTGACATGACGGGCTCCTCTCAAGTTACTCAACCGTCCAGACGGTACAGTAACACGAAGGGGCGTACAACGAGATCACGATCCATGCCACACACGCGGCCCCGCTGCGCTCTCACCTCACGGGAAAGGGTGCCCGTCGTGTCCTGGTAATCTAGGTTCTCGCGGGCTCGCCCGCATGCCCCCGTAGCTCAGCGGATAGAGCGCCGGTTTCCGGTATCGAAGGTCGCAGGTTCGACTCCTGTCGGGGGCGCGTTGCATGCTCGCGACACAAGAGCCGGAGGGCGCGCTGAAAGGCGCGGATCCCTCCGGCTTTGTCGTTTCCCCAGAACCTGCAGCAACCACGTCTAGCGAGCCCCCAGTTGTGACCTACGTCACAACGTGCGAGCATGAAGGTTGGGACGGTTCGATGGCACCCGGCGCTTCTCATGAGGGGCCGCGGCGTCTCACGGGAATTATTGCTGAGGAGCTTTCCATGAAGATCACCACTCTTGTCGCGCCATTCGCCGCCGTCGCCTTCGCGGCGACACTCACTGCGTGCTCGAATCCCATCGAGGACATCGCGAACAACGCCGTCGAACAAGCCGCCGAAGAGGCCATCGGAGGTGGTGAAGCAGACGTCGACCTCAACCTCGATGGCGCTGGGGCCAACCTCCCGGATGGCTGGCCTGATGACATCACCCTTCCCGACGGCACCATCGACGTGTCGACGACGACCGGTGACGGCATGATGGTCTCGATGAGCGTCGCCGACATCGCGTCGTGGGAGGAACTCAACGCCAATCTCACGGCCGCCGGTTACGCCGAAAACCCCGAAGTCTCGATGGTCGTGGAAGACGCCGAGGGCGGGGCATTCAACACGATGCTCTTCGAGGGCAACAACTACACCGTGACGTCCTCCGTCATCGGCGAACCGGGTGAGTACATCTTGCAAGTCATCGTGGCAAAGAATGCAACGGAGTAACGCGCGCGTCGCGCTCTAGGCGTCAAGTGTCGGAGCGAGCTGCTCGAGCTCCTCCGCGGTGAGTTCAATCTCTGCCGCTGCAGCGGAGTCCAAGATGGAACTCGGTCGCGATGCTCCCGGAATGGGGATCACGTGGTCTCCCAACGCAAGCTCCCATGCCAACACGACTTGCTGCGCGGAGATCCCTCGAGCATCGGCGACGTGCTGGAACGCATGGAAACGCGTACCTACGTCCCCGGCCTTGCCGATGCCGCCCAAGGGACTCCAAGGAATGAACGCGACACCCAGTTCGGCACAGAGTTGCAGTTCGTCATAACTGGAAACGAACGCCGGGGAGAACTGGTTTTGCACGGAGGTGAGTCGTCCGCCCAAGACGTGGTGAGCCTCACGAATCTGGTCGACGTTGGCGTTCGAGATTCCCGCCATCGCGATCACACCATCGTCTAAGAGTTCTGCGAATGCCCCCACAGAATCGGCATAGGGCACGCGCGGGTCGGGACGGTGGAATTGGTGCAGGCCGATGCTGTCGCCACCTAGGCGCTGCGCAGAGGCCCGTGCCGCGTACTTCAGGTACGCGGGGTCTCCGTTGACCGCCCACGTTCCGTCCCCTGGACGGACGTGACCAGACTTGGTAGCGACCAGCACATCGTCGCGGCGCGCACCATAGGCGACGAGCGCACGAGCAATCAACGCCTCATTGTGCCCTGCTTCACCGGGATGCAGGTGGTACGCGTCGGCGGTATCAATCAGGGTGACGCCGGCATCGAGTGCGGCGTGAATCGTGGCGATTGAACGAGCCTCGTCCGGGCGCCCCTCTACCGACATGGGCATCCCGCCGAGCCCGATCGCTCCGACGGTCCTTTTTCCCAAGGCGCGCTGGTCCATGGCCACTCCTCACGTGTTCGCCCACATGCGAACGTACCTGGGCGTGCCCGTTTGCTCAAACCAGCATGGTCACGGCCGGTGCGAGACTTTACTCTTCGAGGTCCTCTGCGGCGTCGCCCACCAACTCGACGCTGGTGACCTGATTGTCCGCGACCGTAGCCTCGCAGCCCCCGAACGTGCCATCGGCAAACTCCCACGCGATGTCGTACACGCCCGCCTCGGGGCCCGCGATGTCACCGCGAACAATCTCCCCTAGGCCCGCCTCCTGAGCTGCGATCTCGCACGCCTCGATGGCGTCCTGTTCCTGCGTTGAGGTGCCAGCTCCGACAAAGAACCAGACCACAGCGGCGACGACCACCACCACAGCCACCGCCAATGCGCCGATCAGTGGACCCGCTGATCGCGGATTTGGTGTCGCCGCAACAGATTCTTCATTCATGACCGTCAAGCATACGGGCGTAGATCTCCTGACCTCTCTACGATGGTGACCATGGCTAACGATGATGACCTCCGATATGTGCCACACCTGGGACTCGCGCTCGGCGGCGGCGGCGCATTGGGTGCAGCGCATGTGGGAGTCATGCAGGTGCTACATGAGCGCGGCATCATCCCTGAAGTCATCACGGGCACCTCTGCCGGTTCTATTGCAGGTGGCGCCACAGCCTTGGGGCTGAATCCATATGCATTGGAGGATCGCATCTACGAGTGGGGCTGGCAGAGCTTCGGCACCTGGACGCCAAAGCCCGGCTTTGGACTGATGACGCACGATGGACTCGCACGAGGCGTGATCAACGTGGCAGGTACGGACCCCAACATTGAAGACCTCCCGATTCGGTTCGGCGCCGTCGCCACCGACATCGAGGCCCGTGAGGCCGTCGTCATTGATCATGGTTCTCTCACCGAGGCAGTCGCTGCGTCTATCGCGGTTCCGGGCGTCTTCCGCCCTGTCCACATCGAGGGCCGATCACTCCTTGACGGCGGGCTCGTGCAGAACCTCCCTATCGAAGCCTGCTTTGGCTTGGGCGCCGATCACGTCATTGCTGTCCGTTTGGCTGCCGAGTGGGATCTCCGCGGATTCGGCAATGGTTTTGAGGTTCACGAATGGGAGATCCGCTCGGATGTCACGGTCATTACTCCGCGTGTGGGTAAGCACAGCCAGTGGGTCATCAAGGGGCTACCGGACCTCGTTCAGGCGGGCCGCGAAGCTGCGGAGGCTGAGTTTCGTGACTACCCGGTGATCAACCCGCGCCCACCTCGACCGCGCATCGACACCTCTGTGGCACCCTCGGGCCAGTCCGACGCGGCGGCTAGCCCGACAGCAACGCCGGACCTGGAGGACCAGCAGGAAGATCGGGAAAGGACTCCTGCACGGCGGCGCATCTCAGGACTCCTCCGGCGACGTTAAGTCCTCGAGCAAGGGCATCGTCTGCTGAGATGGCCCGCTCCCAGCCTTCCGCGAGTTCCTGCACGTACGCCACGGTGTGCGCGTTGAGTGCCGCTGTCGCTGTGGTTCCCACAGCACCGGGCATGTTCGTGACGCAGTACAACGTCGCCGGGCCGATGCTGAACACAGGGTCATCGTGAGAAGTCGCCTTGGAGTCTTCGCAGCATCCACCTTGATCAATCGCGATATCGACGATGACGGCGCCGGGCTTCATTGACTGCACGAGACCGTGGGGTATCACGACGGGTGCAGGCCTTCCCGGAACGAGGACCGCGCCGATGACGAGATCCGCTGCACGCACCTCCTCGGCCACGGACGCGGGGGTCGAAACGACGGTCCGGATAGCGTCGCCCCAACGATTTTCGGCTTCACGGAGCCGATCGACAGCACGGTCAAGGACGACGACCTCTGCCCCAGCACCCACCGCTTGGTCGATGGCCGCTGAGCCGGCAGATCCCACACCGATTACCACCACTCGGGCCCCAGGCACACCGGGAGCACCACCCAGCAACACGCCCGGACCACCCACGGATCCCAAGAGGAAGTGGGCGCCTTCCACGACCGCGAGCGCACCAGCTATGGCGCTCATCGGAGCGAGGAGTGGCAGTGCACCATCGCCCGTTTGGACTGTGTCATACGAGAAGGCGGTGGTCCCTGCCGCGATGAGGGCCTTGGCAAGTGGCTTGTTCGCAGCGAGGTGCAAGAAGGTAAAGAGGATGTTGTCGCTGAGAAGCGGGAACTCCTCGGGCAGTGGCTCTTTGACTTTCACGACCATAGCCGCTCCCCACGCGTCCTCGCGCGTTCCGATAATGGCCCCGGCATCGGCGTACTCTCTGTCGTGAAACAGCGCGCCGTCGCCGGCTCCACTTTGCACGACGACCTCATGGCCGCCGTCGACCAAGCGTGCGACGGCGGCGGGTTCAAGACCTACCCGTGTCTCATGGTTCTTGACCTCTGTGGGTACTCCTATGCGCATTCCACGTTCCTCTCGGTCGCTTCCACACGCCGCTCACTGCGGCGGAGTGACGAGGCACATGCGGCATTGCACCTCCGTACCGCTCAGCCTGCTACACGGGCGTGGAGAGTGCATTGCGACACGGCGATGCCTGATCAGAGTGGCGCCCTAGCCGAGCACGGCGCGGAACTAGCCGCGGTTGCTGTAGTACGTGTTGCTACTGCTCCAGTAGCCAGCGTCGTATACACCGAGCTCGTCGGTGCCTGGCTCATACTCCCAGTGCCAGGGCTCCCACTTGCTCGACTTGGCCCACGAGGGGTTGACCCAACCCCAGGTTGAGCCATGCGATTCGAGCCATGCCTTGGTGTAGCCAGTGTCGTCATCGCCGCAGAGGTCAATGGCCAAGCCCCACCCGTGAACCGAGTAACCAGGCTGCGCCGCAAGGTAGCCGCGCGACGCCTTCGTTGCGTACTGCTCTGAGAGGGTCCGGTAGCCGTTCCCCACACACAGCGCCCGGCCAAACTCCAACTCAAACGCAGCGCTGAGTTCTGCGAGCGCCACGGCAGCGTCATTGCGCAGCAGCACGCCGTTGTCGAGGGCGCACATCGAGTCTTCGCTCATGCGTCCGTTGTAACCCTCCGCGCCAACGGACGGATCACAATCAGGCAGGTGCGAACTCGCGGAGAACTCTGCGGATACCGCGAGCACGGCACTAGCGCCGTTCACGCTGGGCAATGGCAGGTTTCCGTCGTCCAACTGTTGGGCGCCGATGATGGCCCGCGAACTCACAGTGTGACCGCCGTCGGCCACCGTGGCGGCACCGCCGCTTTCCGATGCGTCGGCATACGGTGCGATTGTTCCCACCGCGGGGTACACCACCATCGTCAGCGCGAAACCTGCAAGCACTCCCGTACGTGCAAGGAACTTGCGGCGACGGTGAGTAGTGCGGTCCTGGGAGATCTCCGCGTGGGCTTCACGGAGCACTTTGCGAGAGTGATGCGTCGGTTTTGACGCGCCTTCACGCTTGCTCACACGAGCCTCCACACTTCGATTGCCATCGTCCTCCGGCCCCCACCCGGCCGAGGTTTTCAGCGAGTCTAACGAAACGGTTACGGCTTGGCTACCCCTGCGGAGACGGCCCTTTTCGTAACCCTTGGAGATACGGGCTTTATGGGCTCTCAGGTATTCCTCACTGTGGAAAACTTCACATTCCGCTCGGCAAATTGCCTAGCAGTACGTGCCCGAAACGATACGACTCCGCGCTCCCAGAATCGCGCCCCAAGCACCTGATACGGTCAGCGCAGATCTCTATCCAGAAGGGGGACATTCGCGTGGATGCACCCGACATTGAAGTACGCGGATTGACCAAGACCTTTGGCTCAGTGGCCGCGGTCAACGACCTGACCTTCACGGCGCGCGCCGGTCGTGTCACCGGTTTCCTTGGGCCAAATGGGGCAGGCAAGTCCACCACCCTGCGAGCTCTCGTGGGACTCATCTCCCCCACGGCCGGAGAAGCCCTCATCGGTGGCAAACCCTATGACGGCATCGCCCACGCGCCACAGCGTGTCGGCGCCCAGTTCGAAGCCGCTTTTCACCCTGGTCGCAGTGCCCGTGGACATCTCCTCACTTACGCACCCCTGGCCGGCGTCACGGCTCAGCGGTGCGACGAAGTGCTGGCGATGGTGGGACTCACAGAAGCAGCCGGTCGCCGTGTGGGCGGCTACTCCATGGGAATGCGGCAGCGACTTGGACTGGCGACTGCCCTGCTCGGTGACCCTCAAGTCCTCATTCTCGACGAGTCCGCCAACGGTCTCGACCCGGCTGGTGTGCACTGGCTCCGAGGCTTCCTCCGCAACTTCGCTGCCGAAGGCGGCACTGTGCTCCTGAGCTCACACCTCCTCAGCGAAGTTGAACTCACCGTGGACGACGTGGTCATTGTCGCCAAGGGGGAACTGCGTCACTCGTCCTCGATGGAGGACTTACGGAATCTGACAAGTTCACGAGTCGAGGTGCGAAGCCCACGGCAGGAGGCCCTGGAGTCGTTCATCGCGTCGAGATACCTCGACTCGGCAACGCTGACGTCACCTACGACAGCACGCATCGACGGCGCGAGCGCTCAAGAAGTTGGGGCAGCCGCATTCGCTGACGGCTTGGAACTTCACGGACTGGAACAGCAGACCGACAGTCTCGAAACGGTGTTTATGCGCCTGACCACGGAAGGGGCATCCGCATGAACGCAGCCATTCGCTCCGAAATTCGCAAGATCAGCACCACCCGCATGTGGTGGGTTCTCCTGCTGTCGCTGATCTTGAGTGTGGCCTTCCTTGTGGGCACCATTGCTTTCAGCATCGCTTTCGCAGAGCAACTCGGCGGTGATGAAGCAGCGTCGCTCACCGCGGGGATGAACCCCGATGACGTGGCCTTGATGGTCTATAGCTTGCCCGTCTCACTCGGCTATGTGTTCCCTGCTGTCCTTGGAGCCCTCTCCGTCACACAGGAGTACCGCCACCGCACGATTGACACCACGCTGTTGATGGATCCGCGCCGCGGACGGTTTATTGGGGCCAAGTTGGTGAGCATCGTGCCGTTCGCCGTGGTCCTGGGAATCGCGGCCATGGTCACGGGCGTGGGTACCGGCGCAGCTGCATTGGCACTCGCGGATTTCCCGACTGGGCTCGACAATTCTGCTATCTGGGGTTCCATCGGCATGGGGGTGCTCGCGCTCACCGTGTGGGGCGTGGTGGGGGTGGGTCTGGGCACCGCAATGCCCAGCCAAGTCTTGGTCGTGGTTTTGCTCATTGGATGGACACAACTGGCTGAACCTATCCTCCGCCTCGCCCTAGGCTTCATCGAACCTTTACAGGGCGTCGCGGCCTTCCTGCCTGGTGCAGCAGGAGATGCCATGGTAGGTGCCAGTTTGTACTCCACCATGGACTCCGGAGACCTCCTCAACCCTTGGGCTGGATTTGGCGTTCTCCTTACATATGGCCTGGTCGCAGCCGCAATTGGCTGGTTCCGTATGCGCCACCGTGACATCTCCGTGTAACTGACGCGCGGCGTTCACACCAGAGCATTTTTGCGTCTAGGCTTGTCCCTGAGAACACTGACGTATCTGACGCACTGGCGCCAAGAAAGTGAGCGGCCCTGACGTGTCTACTGACACCAGCGCGACCGACGCAGACCGTACTACCGTCACCCGGGAAGAGGGGGCGCCCACGGTCGCCTCGCTCGTCCTCAGCGGCCGTAAGAACGATGCCTCGGGCACCCCACAGTCCCAGCCCACCTCGACCTCCGCGACCGACGCCACGTCGGAACCGCAGCCTCAGGTAGAGGATGCCGCCCCCAGTCCGGGCTCACACGAGACCAGTCACAGGCCTGCGGCACCGCGCATCACGCCTGCGTCGACCGACGTCTCAGCGTCCGAGGCACACTCAGCACCGGCGTCGGCCGCTTCCGTGACCGAAGCCGCTCCCGCGTCAGCCGCCAGCGCGCCGGCCGACGTTTCGCCGGCATCGGCGCCCGCCGCCGAGTCACCCCAGACTGAAGATCAGGCTCCCGAGCAGGCCCCCACCCAGCCGATCGCCACCACTCAGGCTCCGATCGCCACCTATCTTCAGCAGCACGACCACCAGGCACTCAATGCCAAGAACGTCGAACACGGTGTGACGCGTCTGCGCGGCCCAGCCGCACGCGTCGTCGCCAACATGGAGTCGAGCCTTGAGGTGCCGACAGCAACGTCGGTGCGCACCATTCCCGCCAAGTTGCTGATGGATAACCGCACGGTCATCAACAACCACCTCGCCCGCACCCGCGGCGGCAAGGTCAGCTTCACGCACCTCATTGGCTACGCCATTGTGGAGGCGCTCGCACAGCTACCCGCTCTCAACGTTGCCTACGCGGAGGACGACGGCAAGCCTGCTGTCCGCACTCCTGAGCACGTCAACTTCGGGCTCGCCATCGACTTGGCAAAGGACGACGGCACCCGCCAGCTCCTCGTGCCGAACATCAAGAACGCCGACGACATGGACTTCGCGAAGTTCTGGTCGGCATACGAAGACGTCGTCAAGCGTGCTCGCTCCGGCGCTCTCCAGGCCGCCGACTTCCAGCAGACCACCATCACGCTGACGAACCCCGGCACGATTGGCACCGTCCACTCCGTTCCACGCCTCATGGCGGGTCAGGGATCGATCATCGGTGTGGGAGCCATGGACTACCCAGCCGAATACCAAGGTGCCTCGTCTGAGACCGTGGCCCGCCTTGGTGTGTCCAAGGTCATGACACTGACGTCCACCTACGACCACCGTGTCATTCAGGGCGCTCAGTCCGGCGAGTTCCTCGCGCTGGTCCACCGCAAGTTGCTGGGCCAAGACGGGTTCTACGACCGTGTCTTCGTCGCTCTGCGCATCCCCTACGAGCCCGTGCGCTGGATCCAAGACGCCGCCACCAACGACGTCGCTGAAGCTGCGAAGCCCGCCCGCATCGCGGAACTCATTCACTCGTACCGCTCGCGCGGACACCTCATGGCCGACGTGGACCCCTTGTCCACACGGCTACGCAAGCACCCCGACCTCGACGTGCAGACCCACGGCCTCACGCTGTGGGACCTTGACCGCATCTATGCCACAGCCGAGTTCGGTGGCCGTGGCACCTGGAAGATGCGCGAAGTGCTGGGACGCCTGCGTGACGCATATTGCCGCACGGTGGGTGTCGAGTACATGCACATCGCAGACCGCAAGCAGCGCGCATGGCTCCAAGAGCGCCTCGAAGTCGACTACACCAAGCCCACCCGCGAAGAGCACCTGCGCATCCTGCGCCGGCTGAACGCAGCAGAGGCCTTCGAAGCCTTCCTGCAGACCAAGTACGTCGGGCAAAAGCGCTTCTCCCTCGAAGGTGGCGAGTCACTCATCCCGCTCCTCGACGCCGTCATGTCTTCGGCGGCCGAATCCGGCATCCAAGAGGTATGCATCGGCATGGCTCACCGCGGACGCCTCAACGTGCTGGCAAACCTCGCCGGCAAGTCGTATTCGCAGATCTTCTCCGAGTTCGATGGCACCGCCGTCCCGGGATCGGTCCAAGGCTCCGGTGACGTGAAGTACCACCTCGGTACCGAGGGTGTCTTTACGTCCGAGTCAGGCGCCACCACGGATGTCTACCTCGCGGCAAACCCCTCACACCTCGAAGCCGTCAACCCAGTCCTCGAGGGCATCGTTCGAGCAAAGCTCGATGCACTCGGCGCTGACCCGGTCACGGACGGCTACCCAGTCTTGCCAGTTCTCGTCCACGGCGACGCAGCATTCGCAGGACAGGGCGTGGTCATGGAGACGCTCAACCTCTCCGGGCTGCGTGGCTACAAGACCGGCGGAACAGTCCACGTCATCATCAACAACCAGGTGGGCTTCACCACGGGGCCTGGCGACTCGCGTTCCACGCGCTACTGCACAGACATCGCCAAGGGCTACCAGATCCCCATCTTCCACGTGAATGGCGATGACCCTGAGGCCTGTGCCCGCACCGCACGCCTCGCATTCGAGTACCGCGAAGAGTTCGGTCGCGACGTCATCATCGACATGGTGTGCTACCGCCGCCGTGGTCACAACGAAGGCGACGACCCCTCGATGACGCAGCCGCGCATGTACGACCTCATCGAGGCCAAGCGTTCCGTACGCCACCTCTACACCGAGGCGCTCATTCGACGCGGCGACATCACGAACGAGGAAGCCGAGGCTGTCTCTCAGGACTACCTGGCGCAGCTTGAGCGAGTGTTCCTTGAGACGCGTGAAGGTTTCCAGGGCACGCAGTCGGAGTCCATCTCTGGCCTTGAGCTGCCCTCGAGTCAATCCTCGGACGCCGGCGTCATGGTCGGATGGCAGACCGCCGTCACCGCCTCGCAGGTGGAGCGCATCGGTCGTGCGCACATGCGTCCACCTGAGGGCTTCAAGGTGCACTCCAAGCTTGCGAAGTTGCTGGAGCGGCGTGAAGTCATGAGCCGCGAAGGTGGCATTGACTGGGGCTATGGAGAGCTCCTCGCCTTCGGTTCGCTCCTCCAAGAGGGCACCCCGGTACGCCTCGCCGGCCAGGACGCTCGACGCGGCACCTTCGTCCAGCGTCACGCCGTGTTCCACGACCGCGCCACTGGTGCCGAGTGGACGCCGCTGCTGTACCTGAGCGCAGACCAGGCACGCATGCACATTTACGATTCGTCGTTGAGTGAGTACGCATGCCTGGGCTTCGAGTACGGGTACTCCGTGGAACGCCCCGACGCTCTCGTGTTGTGGGAAGCGCAGTTTGGTGACTTCGTCAACGGTGCGCAAACCATCATCGATGAATTCATCTCATCGGCCGAGCAGAAGTGGGGTCAGTCCTCCTCTGTGGTGCTGCTCTTGCCCCACGGATATGAGGGACAGGGACCGGACCACTCGTCCGCTCGGGTGGAACGCTTCCTCCAGTTGTGCGCCGAGCAGAACATGGTGGCAGCAATGCCCTCGACCCCGGCAAGTTACTTCCACCTGCTGCGCCGTCAGGCCTATGACCGCCCCCGCAAGCCGTTGGTGGTGTTCACACCTAAGTCGATGCTGCGCCTGCGCGCGGCCCAGTCAGCCGTGGAGGACTTCACCCAAGGCACCTTTGAGCCTGCGAAGCCGGACACGATCGATGCCGCCAATGTGACGCGTGTGCTCATGTGTGCGGGCAAGGTGTACTACGACCTCGCGGCTGAACGTGAGAAGTCCGGAGACACCACGACGGCGATTGTGCGCCTCGAGCAGCTCTACCCGCTTGACCAGGAGTCAATCGCAGCAGCGCTGGAACCCTACGCCGATGCTGAACTCGTGTGGGTTCAGGAAGAGCCAAGAAACCAGGGCGCGTGGAGCTACCTTGCGCACGCACTTCCGCAGGTCGTTGGCCGTGACGTACGCGGGGTGACTCGCACTGCGTCTGCGTCTCCAGCATCGGGCCTCAGTTCGCGCCACAAGGCTGAACAGGAAGACCTGGTCAAGCGAGCATTCGCGCGATGAAAAATGTCTTCTTTGTAGGCGACGAGCTCACCGCCGGTCACGGCGACCCCAAAGCCCTAGGCTGGGCCGGTCGCGTGGCCGCGCGGACGTTGCCACTGATCAAAGACGTGCGGTTTCACACGCTCGCGGTACCTGGTGAGACCACAGGGGAACTGGCGACGCGCTGGGACTCCGAAGCCCTCCGACGTGTAGGCCCAGACGGAGTCGAGAGCGCGGAGAACTACGTGCTCTTCGCTCTTGGCCGTCACGACCTCTCACGCGGTGTGTCCTCAACGATGACTCGCCTCAACCTCGCGAACACCCTGGACCGTGCGGCGGCGTTGAACTTCAACGTGATGCTTGCCGGTCCGCCACCAGTCACGGCAGTCGATCGCCAAGCGGTGGCCGAATACGCGGCCCTGTGCGACGAGTCCGCTGCCCGCCGTGCCGTGCCCTACATCGACATGTTTGGCCCGCTGGCTCGCCACGAGCAGTGGGCGACAGACATGGACACCAGCGGCGGCGAAGTTCCGCTCCAAGCTGGCTACGGCCTCATGGCATGGCTGGTGCTGCATTCCACCTGGCACGACTGGCTCGGCGTCGCTGCGCCGCGGTAACACCACCAAGCGCGCTCATCCACAAGCGCTCCCCTGCCTCCACTGTGTACCCTGCGGAGCGCGCGGACCGTGCCATCAGGATGACTTGATCACGGACCTCATCGGAACCACGGCGTCCACCCTCAAGGTATAGCCAATGCCGCGCACAGTCTCGATGGGCGGCACTGCCCACGGGACGGCCTGCGCGAACGCATCTCGCGCACGGCCAACACCCACACGCACACGGGAGACCGCACCGGCGCCCGTCGCACCGCATTCGCGAGCCAGATCCTCCGGGCTCACCACCGCGGGGTAGGCATTGACGAGTGCCGTCATGAGATCGAGCAACAGAGGCCCGAGGACAACTCTGCGGCCATGCCAGCGCGCCCCATGGGCTTCGCGTTCGACGATCAGCTCTCCCACCTGGAGTGGCCTCAGTTCGGGCACATGCCTCTCGGGAAGTCGTTCCAGAGCGGCCCGCAGCCGTTGAGGACTTGCCGGGAGCAGCATCGGCTCTGTGTGGACCTTCGCCACGACCGGGGGGAGGCTCGCGGCCTCCCGCTCGGCCGCGACGATCACCGGCGTATGCCCCAAACGCATCACCACATCGACCAGGCCCTCGAGCTCCATGTCACGCACTCCGGGGCCCACCATGACCGCAGCGATATCGCGATCACGTCCAAGGCGCACCAGCGCATCCACACCGGTATCGACGACCTGCACCACGACGCCCGCTCGGAGATACTCGTCGTGGCGTCCCCGCAGGTGGCGCTGACGGTCCAGCCCCACAGCAAGCACCGTTCGGGGCCACGGGGTGTGCGCAGTCATGGTTACCCGAACCGGCCGCTGATGTAGTCCTCAGTGCGCTTGTCGTGTGGTGACTCGAAGATCGTTGCCGTGTCGCCGAACTCGACCAGCACTCCCGTGCGATCACCTGTCGTGTCGTTTGCCTCGGCAGTGAAGAAGGCGGTCTTATCCGCAACACGAGCGGCTTGCTGCATGTTGTGCGTGACAATCACGATCGTGTAGTCGTTGCGCAGCTCCTGCATCAGGTCTTCAATACGCAAGGTCGCGATCGGGTCGAGTGCGGAGCACGGCTCGTCCATCAGGATCACCTCTGGCTGAACGGCAATGGTCCGTGCAATGCACAAACGCTGCTGCTGACCACCTGAGAGTCCAAGCGCGGACTGCTTCAGCTTGTCTTTGACCTCGTCCCACAACGCGGCTCGGGTCAGGGCCTCCTCGACGAGATCGTCCATCGAGTCAACCTTCATGCCGTTCACTCGAGGCCCGTAGGCGATGTTGTCGTAAATCGACTTGGGGAACGGGTTGGGCTTCTGGAAAACCATGCCGATGCGCCGGCGGACCTCGATTGCATCGACCTCGGGACCATAGATGTCCTCACCGCGGTAGGTGATGGCACCTTCAACGCGAGCGCCTTCGATGAGGTCATTCATGCGGTTAAACGAGCGAAGCACCGTTGACTTGCCACAGCCCGATGGGCCGATGAGCGCGGTGATCTCGTTGCGCAAGCATGCGAAGTTGACGTCGTGGACTGCACGGAAGTCGTCGTAGAAGATACTCACCGAGTCGCAGTCGAGCACGGGGACCTCAAGAGAGGGCCGGGCCGATGCGTGCACGATGGTGTTCGTCGAGCCGGTACGTTCTGGGGCTACGGAAGTATTGCGGATGTCATTCACAGCGGACCTTTCTGGGTTACCAACGCTTCTGGTAACGGTTACGGATGAGGATTGCCAAGGCGTTCATGGCGAGGAGCATCACCAGGAGCAGCACGCTCGCTGCAGCCGCGAGTTCGTGGAAGCCCGCTTGAGGGCGTGACGTCCAGTTAAAGATCTGGATAGGCATGGTGGTGTACCCGCTGGTGAGACCGTTCGGGTCGAAGCTAAGGAATACGAGCCCACCCAAGAGCAGCAGTGGCGCTGCCTCACCCAACGCTCGCGACAAGGCAAGGATGGAGCCGGTCGCAATACCCGGAACGGCGGCTGGCAAGGTGTTACGCACCACGGTTTGCAATGGCGTTGCGCCTACTGCGAGAGAACCCTGGCGGATTTCCGAGGGAACAGCGCGCAGCGACTCTCGCGTCGCGATGATCACCACGGGCAAGATCAGCATCGATAGGGCGAGCGCCCCCACCCACACCTGGTTCTTGTTCGAGACCCCCATCAGTCCCATGGCACCGAGGGTCAGCATGCCGTAGATCACGGCGGGAATTGCGGCGAGGTTCTGCACATTCACTTCGACAATTCGGCTGAACCAGTGATGCCGGTTCGCGAACTCCTCCATGTGGATCGCTGCGGCGACGCCCAGGGGGATGGTCATCAACGCCGTGGTGCCAATCACCCAAAGCGATCCAAGGATCGCCGGACGGGCTCCCGCATCTTCAGGATCCGAGGCCGGGTACTCCGTGAAGAGTCGGGAATCTAGTCGGTTCCAACCATCGATGAAGGTCGTGACGATCAGGACCGTCAGGAACACGAGGGCGAACAGAATCGCAAGCCAAAGGATGACGAGGAACCCGATGGACTTGGGGCTGCTCTCCCCGCTTCGTGCCTTGTGACGGATCGTGGTGTGAACCGTCTCTTGCATGGTGCGGCGCGCCATTAGTAGGCCTCCCGGAATCGGCGGACAATCCAAATGCTCACGAGGTTGATCAGCAGTGTGATCACAAAGAGCAGGAGTCCTACTGCAAAGAGCGTGTTGTATTCGAGAGACCCGACTCGCGAGTCACCCAACGCAGCGTTCGCGATAAAGCCCGTCATGGTTTGGCCAGCTTCGAGGGGCCCACCAACGATGCGTGCTTGCTGGCCTGCGGCAAGCGCCACGATCATGGTTTCACCGACCGCACGAGACACGCCCAAGACAATCGCGGCAATGATGCCTGAAAGAGCTGCGGGAAAGACGACCTTGAGCGCGGTCTGCCGCCTCGTTGCTCCAAGAGCTGCCGAGCCTTGCCGCAAGCTATTGGGCACCGCAGACATGGCGTCCTCGCTGATCGAGGCGATCGTCGGGATGATCATGATGCCCATGACGAAGCCTGCGGACAGCACTGAGAACGAGCCTGTCTCGAGCTTCAGCCAGTCTCGGAACACCACGGCCTGGATGAACTGGACCGCGAAGTAGCCGTAGACCACCGTAGGGATTCCTGCGAGGACTTCGAGGACGGGCTTGAGGATGCGGCGGGTGCGCTGGTGGGCGAACTCCGACATAAAGATCGCGGCACCGAGCCCGAGCGGGATCGCGAAGAAGAGTGCAATTGCCGTCGTCCACGCAGTGGCCGTGATGAGCGGAACTACACCGAATGAAGCGTCAGCGAAGCGGGGTGCCCAGCGGGTACCGAACAGGAACTCGTTCACGGGCACTTCAGAGAAGAACTCCACGGACGGAACGATGAGCGCGATGAGGATGCCCAGCGTGATTGCGATCGTGAGTCCTGCGGCAAACCTGAATCCCATACGCGCGGCGATGTCGCCGGGGCGCGGGCGCCGTCGTAGGTCGGGGGTGGGCGGCGTCGTGCGCGCCGTTACTGAGGTCAAGAGAAGGACCGCCTTACATAGCGAACCTGGGGGCGGGCCACGATGGCCCGCCCCCAGGTGTCACGTATTAGTTGACGAGGGATGCCAGTTCGGACTCTGCGGTCTCGACCTGGTCATCGGTCAGCGGCACAAACAGGGCGGACTCTGCAATGTCGCCGGAGTTGCTGACGTAGTAGTCGATGAAGTCGCGCAGCTCAGGCTTCTCGGCGTAGTTGGCGTTGTTCACATAGATGAACAGCGGGCGGCCCAGCGGCGAGTAAGAGCCGTCCTGGACGGTCTCGGTCGAGGGGTAGACGCAGCCCTCACCGCCGTCAATCTCCACACCCTTGATGATGTCGGGGTTCTCTTCGAGGTAGCTCAGACCGAAGTACCCCATCGCGCCGAGTTCACCCGACACACCCTGGATCGTGACGTTGTCGTCTTCCGAGGGGCTGTAGTCGGTGCGGCTCGCGCCTTCTTCGCCGTTGATGACGTCGGTGAAGTAGTCGAAAGTACCGGAGTCGGTACCGGCTCCGTACAGGGTCAGTGGCTCGTCAGGGAACGATGGGTCGACGTCTGCCCACGACATCACTTCACCTTCGGACTCGGGAGCCCAGATGGTGGCGAGTTGCTCGGTGGTGAGGCACTGTGCCCAGTCGTTCTCGGGGTTCACCACGACGGAGAGACCGTCGTTGGCGATGATGATCTCGGTGAACTCAACGCCGGCTTCGGCGCACAGGTCTGCCTCTTCGTCCTTAATGGGACGCGAAGCATCGGAGATGTCAGTCTCGTTGGCGCAGAATGCGGCGAAACCGCCACCGGTACCTGACGTGGCGACCGTGACTTGCACGTCGGCCTCAACATCGCGGTAGGCGTCAGCGGCTGCTTCGGTCAGCGGTGCGACCGTCGATGAGCCATCGGCTGCGATGGTGCCGGACAGTCCGGAACCACCTGCGGCTGCAGAAGACGAGGCTTCTGCGCCGTCGGCGTCGTCAGAAGTACCTCCGCATGCGGCAAGCAGAAGTGCTGCGGAAAGCGCGAACGCTCCAGATGCGGCGAACTTGGGAAGCTTAGTGGTCACTCTCGGTCCTTTCGTCGACGCCGGGGGGCGCCGCAGAGGGATTGGCATCGGCTTTGTGCCGACTAGAACCGAGAGTAAGCAGGTAAATTAAACTTTGAATGAACGGAAGGTGTACTCCGGCTAAAACATTGAGAAGTGTCTGTATGTTTTTGGCAAAATGCCGGAATACCAGGGATTTCTTAAGCGATGACGCCCGAGTTCTTCAGGGTCACAGTCAAATCGTGTGGTCGCGAGGCGATAGCGACAGCATCATCGACCGAGACGAGCCCATCGCGAACCAACGTAAAGAGGTGCTGGTCGAAGGTCTGCATCTTGTAGTACTCGCCTTCAGCGATCAGGTCCGTGATGGGAGGTTGGCTCGACGGATCAATGATCGCTTCCGCGGTACGGCCGTGGTTGACCATGACTTCTGCGGCGAGAGTCCGGCCACTTCCGTCACCCTTGCGCACAAGTCGCTGAGAGACGATGCCGCGGAGAGTCTGCGCCAATGTCGCGCGCACCTGGCTCTGCTCGTGGGGCGTAAAGAAGTCAACGATGCGATTAATCGTGTCCTGCGCATCAACGGTGTGAAGCGTCGCGAGCACCAGGTGCCCCGTTTCTGCGGCGGAGAGCGCAGCGCGGACCGTCTCGATGTCACGCATCTCACCGACGAGGATGACGTCCGGGTCTTGACGCATAGCGCCACGGAGGGCATTCGTGAAGTCAAGGGTGTCTGAGCGCACCTCGCGCTGCGAGATGATCGCCTTCTTATCCTGATGCAGGACCTCGATCGGATCCTCAATGGTGATGATGTTGACCTCGCGGTACGTATTGATGAGGTCAACCATCGAAGCCAACGTGGTGGTCTTTCCAGAACCGGTAGGGCCAGTCACGAGGACGAGTCCGCGAGGTTCAAGAGCGAGGTCTGCGATGACCTGTGGCAACCCCAGGTCCTCCCACGGCTGCGCACCGACGGCCACGCGACGGAACACAAGGCAGTCCGTGCCGCGCGCCACGTAGGCGTTCACGCGGAAGCGACCAACGCCAGAGAGCGAGAACGCGAAGTCCGCCTCGTGCGTATCGCGGAACTGAGCGACAAGGTCCTCGGGCAGCACCTGAGCAACCATGTTGCGCGTGTCAGCAGGCGTCAACGGTGGCACCTGCAATTTGCGCAGGCGTCCATCGACGCGGATGCGGGGTGCGGATCCAACCTTGCAATGCAGGTCGGACCCTCCAGTGCTCGCCAAAGCGTGCAGGAAGGGAATCACGGAAACTGGCTCGTTGCTCACGACTTCTCCATCGGCACAAGGTGTGTAGGTCTTGAGTGAGACTATCGGCACCACGGCGTTCAACAGAACTTGAGTGTGGGAAGATAGGGAGTCACGTCGTCACCCGCGTCAGAAAGGGGGAGCTCATGAGCAAGCGAGGCCGTAAGCGCAAGGCACGCGCCAAGGGAGCAGCCAACCACGGCAAGCGTCCCAACGCATAAGACGTCCTTTCACGTAAAGGAAAAGGCCGCACCAGCAATGCTGATGCGGCCTTTTGTCATCTCTAGGCGATTCTTTGATGTCTAGTGTGACGTCTCTGCGCTGTGGCGCCCGGGACTCGGCGCTACCGAACTGTGCGGAACCGGACTGTGCGGAACCGAAACTATGCGGGACTGGCGCTAGCCGTCTTCGCGCACTGCACGCAGCGATGCAAGTACCCGCTCGCGGAGCTGATCGGGTGCTCTCTCTCCTCCGGCATGCGAGGTGAGCTCCTTGATCTTCTCTTTGATCTGGTGCTCGGCTTCACACGGGGGGCATGTCTTGAGGTGTTCACCGATCCGGTGCACCTCATCGGCTGGGAGCTCGTCATCGATGTACTCGAAAAGACGATCCAATGCTTCACTACATTCTTGACCCGCCATGTCAGGCTCCCTTATCCATCTTTGCCGCAGGGCGCTTATCGCGGAATCCGCGATCGGCAGCGTAATCCACGAGCTGTTCTCTGAGTAGTTTGCGGCCACGGTGCAATCGCGACATCACGGTGCCCACCGGCGTATCCATGATCTCGGCGATTTCCTTGTAGGCGAATCCTTCAACATCAGAGAGGTACACAGCCATTCTGAAATCTTCTGGAAGGTCATTCAGCGCTTGCTTCACTTCCGCATCGCCCAGACTGTCCAGCGCCTGCTGTTCAGCTGAGGCCAATCCGGAACTGGTGTGTTCAGCAGCTGCCGCGAGCTGCCAGTCTTCAACCTGTTCGGCATCCGACTGCAAGGGTTGGCGCTTTTTCTTGCGATAGGTATTGATAAAGGCGTTGGTTTGAATCCGGTACAACCACGCCTTGAGGTTGGTCCCGGGGGTGAACTTGTCCTGTGCGGCAAAGGCCTTGGCATAGGTTTCCTGCACCAGGTCTTCGGCATCGGCGCCATTACGTGTCAGTCGCAGAGCAGCCCCGTAAAGTTGGTCCATAAACGACAGCGCGTCTGTCTCGAAGTCGAACGTTGAATCGCTCATGGCACCCGAGCCTACGCCACCCACCGGGTCACTCTGGCGGGCATTCGGAGACCGCCCTGGGACGGTGCTCGGGCGGAGTGTGCGCTGCGTGACGTCAACCTCGATGGATGAGGCCACGTTCCCAGCCCGGGGGTGTGTGGCGGTTTCCGTGACATTCATACGACGTGTAACGCCGCACTTCCCCGCATCATTCCCCCGCGAACACCTGACGCAGAGCGCCGGTCTTGGTAGGTTTAGTTCATGCTTAGAGTTCTCGCCCGGCCACTGCTCGCCACCTGGTTCGTTTACGGAGGTGTGCAGTCTGTTCTCGAGCCCGAGACGCGTGCCGAACGCGCCGCACCTGTCATCGAGCCTGCGCTGGCTGAGGCGGGCGTCGACGGTGTGAAGACCACTGACATCGTGAAGGTTCATGGTGCTGCCACCATCGTCGCGGCGAGTGTCCTTGCGCTCTCGCGTACGCCCCGGACCGCCGGGTTGGTGCTCGCCGGGCTGACGGCCGCCACGGTCGTGGCCGGACGTCCCTTCTGGACCGAGACTGATGAGGCAAAGCGCGAGGAGCAGATGGAGTTCTTCCTGCGCAACGTTTCACTGCTCGGCGGTACCTTGCTTGCCGCTTCAGCAGGACACAACCCTCGCCGCAAGGAACGTGCCAAGGCTAAGAAGACCAAGGCTCAGGCCAAGAAGGTCAAGGCCGATGCCAAGAAGGGCAAGACCACGGTTGAGGCCAAGAAAACTCGCCGTGGTGGCGCGCTCACCGCTTCCAAGAAGTGACCACCGGCACAGTTTCAGGAACTGGCCCCGGCCAGTTGTGGCGCGCACCCCGTGCACTCACGCCGATTGACGCCACTGTTGATGTTCCCGGCTCCAAGTCGCTGACCAACCGGTTCCTGCCTCTCGCAGCCCTGGCATCGTCCCCCGTCACCATCCGAGGTGGGCTACGTTCCCGCGACTCAGACCTCATGATCGCGGCGCTACGTGAACTCGGCGTCACCATTGATGATGCCGGCACCGAGTGGACCGTCAACCCGGGGCCCCTCAAGGGTGGCGGCCATGTCTTCACCGGCCTGGCGGGCACCGTGATGCGCTTCGTGCCACCGATGGTGTTGCTCGCCGATGCCCCTGTCACCTTTGACGGCGACGCCGAGGCGCGCGTGCGCCCGATGGGGCCGCTACTCGACGCGCTGCGTGCGCTCGGCGCCACAGTCGACGATGATGGCCGCGGGACCCTGCCGTTCACAGTGACACCCCCTGCGCAGATTGCAGCGTCCGTCGACGTCGACTCCTCAGCGAGTTCGCAGTTCGTCACCGCGCTCCTCATGGTTGCCCCGCGACTCCCCCACGGCCTCACTGTTCGCCACACAGGAGAGACCCTGCCCAGCCTGCCCCACATCGACATGACCTGTGAGACGCTGCGCAATGCCGGAGTACACGTCGAACAGCCTGACGAACGCACGTGGGTTGTCCACCCGGGTTCACTCGAGCTGGGTGATGTCCGCGTGGAGCCCGACTTATCGAATGCGGGCCCATTCATTGCGGCGCCGCTCGTGGCCGGTGGCACCGTCCGCATCCCCGGATGGCCTGCCGAGACTACCCAACCGGGCGCACTCTATCCCGAGATCCTCGAGCGCATGGGAGCCACCTGCACACGTGACGACGGTGTGCTCACGGTGTCGGCACCCGGACTCGCCCACGGCGGTATCGCCGGAATCGATGCGGATCTCTCCCCCGCTGGCGAGATCACACCCACCATTGCCGCACTGTGTGCGCTGGCTGAGGGGCCTTCGACCATCACGGGCATCGGCCATCTCCGCGGACACGAGACGGACCGTTTGGCTGCGATCGCGACCGAAGTCGAGCGGTTCGGAGGCCAGTGCACGGCGCACGAGAGCTCGCTCAGCTTCCACGGATTCCCCTCCGAGGGCATCCGGCCCGCCACCATGGAGAGCTACCACGATCACCGCATGGCGACCTTTGCCGCGATTGTTGGCTTGGCGGTGGACGGTATCGACATCGTGCACGTCGGCACCACAGCCAAAACGATGCCGGACTTCCCTGACATGTGGAAGGGCATGCTGAGCGCGTGAGCGACTGGAGTCGTTACGACGAATCGGACGCCAAGGTGCGGCCCGGCAAGGGCTCGCGACCTCGTTCCAAGCGCCGCCCACTCCACGAGGACGCCATCCCTGGCGTCGTGATTGGCGTAGATCGCGGACGATTCTCGACTGTCCTCAATGACGGAACGCGAGTGACGGCAGTCAAGGCCCGCGAACTAGGGCGACGTGGTCTCGTGGTCGGCGACCGGGTCTCGCTGGTGGGAGATGTATCCGGCGGCGATGGCACGCTCGCACGCATTGTTCGACGCGACCCCCGCACCACGGAACTCCGACGCACCGCCGACGACACGGACCCCGCCGAGCGCGTGGTAGTCGCGAATGCCCAGCAATTGGGCATTGTGACTGCACTTGCAGACCCCGAACCCAACCCCCGAATGATTGACCGTTGCCTCGTCGCTGCTCTCGACGCCGGGATGGAGGCGATCCTGATCCTGACCAAGGGCGATTTGGGCACTGGCGATGACCTGCGCGCCGCCTATGAGCCACTCGGAGTGACGGTCATGGTGACCACGATGTCCACCGCCGCCGATGGCGCTCGAGTGATCGACGGCATCGGTCCACTTCGGGACCTACTGACTGATCGCGAAAGTGTGCTGGTGGGCTACTCCGGCGTAGGAAAGTCAACGCTCGTCAATGCACTCGTTCCCGATGCGGCTCGTGCCGTCGGACACGTCAATGATGTGACCGGACGCGGCCGCCACACGTCGACTTCCGCCGTCGCTCTCGACCTTCCCGAGGGTGGCCGCATCATCGACACCCCTGGTGTACGCACCTTCGGACTCGCCCACGTCGACCCCGACCACTTCATTGACGCTTTCCCCGACGTCGCCGAGGCAGCTGCAGAAAACTGCCCACGCGGCTGCGCACACGAATCTGCGGAGGCAGGTTGCGAGCTCGATGCGTGGGCCCATACCGATGCTCAGCGCGCCCGCGTAATTTCCATTCGCAGGCTCCTGGCCACGCGAGCCGAGGCCGATGCCACGCGCTAGCCTGGCACCATGAACTCTGGCCCTTATTCGGACGACTTGGCACTGGCGCTTCGCATAGCGGATGCCGTCGATACCGTCACTCTCGGCAACTTCGAAGCAGATGACCTCACTGTCGAGACCAAGCCCGACGACACCCCGGTGACCGCGGTGGACCGGGAAGCCGAGAGGCTTGTCCGAGAGTTTTTGGCTCGTGAGCGCCCGGACGATGCTGTGCTTGGCGAGGAGTACGGTGCCGTGGGGGACGCGTCTCGACAGTGGATCGTCGACCCCATCGACGGCACCAAGAACTACATTCGCAACGTGCCCGCGTGGGCGACACTGATTGCGCTCGTCGTCGATGGCGACCCAGTGGTGGGTGTCGTGAGCGCTCCAGCCCTCCAGCGACGCTGGTTTGCTGCCCGTGACCAAGGCGCATGGCGAGGCCTCACCCCTGAGGACGCCCGGCGCCTCCACGTGTCCTCGGTGGACGACCTCGAGCAGGCATCACTGTCGTATTCGTCACTCACCGGCTGGGAAGAACGCGGGCTGCTACCAGCCTTCCTGGACGTCTCCAGCACCGTGTGGCGCACTCGCGCATTTGGTGACTTCTGGAGCTACATGATGGTCGCCGAGGGGGCAGTCGACGTCGCATGCGAACCCGAACTCGCGTTGCACGACATGGCCGCACTCGTGCCAATCGTCACCGAAGCCGGTGGGGCATTTACCTCGCTGGATGGAGTTGCTGGACCGTTCGGGGGCGATGCACTTGCTACCAACGGCATGCTCCACGCCGCGATGCTCGAGGCGCTGCGCGCCCGCTAAGGGCGCGGTATCTGGTCGAACTCGCTGACGTCCCACCACAGCAGTTCGTGGTCTGCCAAGGCTTCGAGCGCCTCTGCACTTCCCGTCGTGGCATCAGACACGGCATCGGCTGCCGCTAGTTCGTCGACGAACGCGCACACCACATCCGCTCCGTCCACACGCCCGTTAATGCGGACCGCGGCTGGATGTTCACCGGCAAGCTCCTCGACATCTAAACGCGGGCAGTCCGCCACAATGACGACACGCAGAGGCACGCCTCGACGCGCCACTGACGTCAATGCGGCCACATCACGGACCTGCTCTGCGACTTCATCGTCGTCGTCGAGCGCGGTGATATCGAGCAACTGATCGGTCACGGCAAACGCATCACCGGGGCTCCACAAGCCCGTGAGGCAGGTCTCAAGATCGTCGAACGAGGCGGGGATGTACACGCGCATGACTTCAGTGTGTCAGGGAAGCCGGCTGCGTGGGGAGAACTCGCGCAGGAGCCTGTGATCCTCGCTGTGCGGCAACTCCGGACCGAGCCTCGCTGGGATCTTTGGCTTGTGAACCCCACTCCCACCCCATTCGCTCCGAGATGTCACGCATCAAGGCAGTGTGCGCCTTGCGAAGCCGAGAGCGTGGCACACGTTCGGCGAGTGTCTGACCCGCCAACGTGACAGCATCGGCGGCTCGGGGGTCCCAGGGCAGCATTCGGACCTGGCCGATGCCCGCATAGCGAGCCAGTGCATCGGCAAGTGCTTGCTCCGGCTTGGGTCCCGCTACCTCGGAACGCACACGATTCACCACGACGAGGGGCGTCGCGGGCGCGTGCGCTGACAGGGACTCGAGCCCGTGGATAAGCCGTTGCACCCCGAGAGGTTCCGCGCTTCCCACCGCAACGATCAGGTCGGCGGCAGCGAGGGCACTCAGCGTGGCACCGTGACGTTGAGGGGCCACGGTGTCGTACGTGAGTTCTTCATCTTGTTCAAGCCCAAACCCGGCGTCAACGATCACCACATCAGCGCACTCCCGCGCCACTTCCCACACCTGTTCCAGAGCGCTCCCCGGGAGTTCCGGCCACCGCTGTGGGCGGGTGATTCCGGTGAGCGCTCTCAAGTGAGGCGCCACCTGCCGCGCATGGCTGTGCAGGATACGCGCATCCAAAGTGCCGTTGAGGCTCGCACGTGACACCGCGGCGAGCCCCGGAGCCTCGTCGAGCATGCCGCAGGCTTGGCCCACCGCTCCGCCGTACGTATCTGCATCAATGATCAACGCTTCGCGCCCAGCGGACGCTATCTCCGCCGCCAGATTGACGGCAACGGTGGTGCGCCCGGGAGCACCCGTGGGGCCCCAGATCGCAATCACGACACCGCGAGCAGATGTGCTTGGCGACCCCGCCTCGCGAGTTGCGGCTTCTGGAACCGGCATATGCTCTCGCTCAACGATCGCGGCGACCTGAGCCGCAACATCGGCTGGCTCTCGCCCCGCCCAGACGTGGCCGATCCCCAACGCCTCAAGGCGCCGCGCCACCACGTGATCCGGGGCGATCGCCACGACGATCGCGCTCCGTGACAGCTCCGCCACCACGGCACGCGTCAACTGCGGCTGTTCCGACACCACCACCACTGCACCAATACCGGCATGGGCAGCTCCCACGGCCTCGTCGAGTTCCGCACAGCGTCGAGCAACGGTGAGTTCCCGACGCGCATCGAGCGCGGCACTCACACCGGATTCTGCGGACCCTCGCACGGCGACGAGAACATTCGTCGCTCCCATCAGGCTCCACCCCAGCCCACGACGACCAGCTCGCCCTCGCGTGAGATCGCCTGCAAAAACGCAGGCACCTCGGCGTGATCGATAGCGACGTGGACTGTGGCGCCGTGACCGCCCCCAAAGTTTGACTCGCTGCGCTCGATGGCCGTGACGGCAACTTGCTCGGCCACAATGACGGTCGCTGACTCGATGCCACCATCAGCGGGAACAGCGACCGTCATCCAAATGTCCACGACCGATCCCACGCCTATGTCCTCAGAGACTGGCAGCGACGCCGCGACCGGAAGCGGCCTGAGGCCTATCTTGTCGGCATCTGCAGTAGCGCTGACCGGTAACAGCTCACCGGCCGTGATGGTGCGGGTCACGACGGCACCGTAAGGAACGGCATCATCTGAGTCGGCACCCGTGGCCTCCCAGTACATGTCGCCATCGACCTTCGCGGACGAGACGCGCACATTGTCCTCGGTGAGCACCGTGCCAGGCGGGAGTGTCTCGTCTGCCATGTAGTAGTCCACAGTCACATCGGCTGATCGCACCACCAGACCAACCCCCACCACGGACACCGCAATGAGGAGGATCCCCGCCAACAAACGAGGATCCTTCCAGCTCGGCCGCCTCAATCTTCCTGCGACTGGAGCATCGTCGTGCATCGTTTCCCCCTGGAATGTTCTTTGGCTGAGCCAAGAGTGCCCGTCCTCACGTCACGCGACAAGTCCTGTGGACAACCCAGGAACGCCTTGTGGTCATGCCACAATGGCGCTATGGCACAGCGGTTTCTCAAACTCGAAGATGTTCAGGAAGTCCTGAACATTTCCTCGCAGCAGGCGTATTCGCTGGTGCGCAGTGGGGAGCTCCCCGCCATTCAGGTAGGCGGTCGAGGGATCTGGCGCGTAGAGTCCGCGGAACTCGAGTCATACATCGAACGCCAATACGCAGCCGCACGCAGTAAGGCCCACGAGGACGCATAAGGCCCTCGCCGTCGCCCAGGCCCACTCACCGAGCCGTACTGACTCTACCCAGCAGACGAGCAGCGCAATAGCGCCTCAAGGCGCACTGTCACGGTAGTGCCCTGGTCCGTACGCACGTCGCACCAGTCGGCGCCGACAGCCTGGATGACACCCACCACAGTCCCCGAGTTCACCACCAACATGACTCGCGCTCGATCTCGGGAGAGGCCTCGCAGAACGCTGGCCAAGGTCAGCGACTTCTCGACGACAGTGGCGCTCGCCGTCGAGTGGGCAAGTCCGTCTAGGTGCCCGACCGCACCCGTGGGCACCACATGCTCACGTCCGGCGTGATCCCCAATCAATAGCCAACTCGCAGCGACATCATTCAGCGTTCCACGGACGGGCACTCCATCGCGGCACCACAGCGTCACCGCGTGCCCGATCGTCGCGAGCAGGCGTTCGAAGACCGGAACGTCAGCGAGTTCCGATCGCGTCCTTGCGGTCACATCCGCGCGCCACGCTTCGACCTCAGCAGCTTGAGCCTGGCCTTCCAAGTCATCAAAGAGGTCATCCCAACGCATGCGCACACGCTAGCGCTTTCCACAGGAGTCATGCTCGCCCTAGACAATGCCATCACAGTGGACTACATCTAGTGTCATCAAACAGCATCAAATGACATTGGAGAGCATCATGAGCCCCATATCCACACCGAGGCGGATTGCGCGTATCGTGATCGCCGTTGCCCTCGTGCTCGCGACACCTGCGGTCACAGGCGGGCTTGCGTGGACAGCATGGACCCTCGTCACCAGTACCACCCACGCGTCCTGGAGCATCGATGACGTCGTTCTGCTCGCTTGCTGCACTGTGGGCGCTGCGATCGGCGTTTATCTCAGCCTGACAGCCCTTCTCATGGCACTCAGCGTCGGGAGCCGCAGGACATGGACCATGGTCAGCCGGTGGGCTCCCGCTGGATGGCGGCGCGTGGTCGCAACGGCGCTCGGCGTAGCAGTGGCGTCCGGAGCTGCTGGCCCGGCCTTTGCCACAACCGATACTCCCCACGACTCGGCCGGCTGGCTCGACAGTCCCTCGGCGACGGTGAACACCGCCGCAACTGAAGCATCCGACGTCGCCGATGACTCGGTGCATGAGGTCACCGCAGTGACACTCACGGAGCATCTCAGTGACGAGACCAAGGATCTCAGTGACGAGGCCGCAGCCGCGGGCTCCATCACGGTCAAACCCGGTGAGTCACTCTGGAGCGTCACCGCCTCCACCCTGGGAGCCGAGAGCACGGAAAGCGACATCGCGGCTGCCTGGCCCGAACTGTACGAGGTCAACCGCGACATCATCGGCACAGACCCCGACATCATTCACCCCGGGTACGTACTCACGATTCCGCAGGGATGGGCATCATGACCGCAATTGCGCTCGAGCGTTCAGGCACATCGACTCCACCTGACCCGACGCCGTGGCAGCGCCCGCGGGTGGTCCTGGGCGACCCCACCCCCTTGGCCTGCACGGTCACGAAGGCCATCGCCGAAGCCTTCACGGGAACGGCGAGCCTCGCTCCGATCAATCGGTGGCTTGCGCCGTCGGTCCGCGAGAAACTCGCGCGCCAACAGTCGCTCGCGAGGCGTGCACCAGGAGCGCCGGCCCCGGCGCGCATTCACCGAGCCCGCATTGACCGAGTGAATGCCGACGTCGCGGAAGCGGCCGTCGTCGTGGACATTGGCAACCGTACTCGCGCGGTGGCGTTGCGGTTCGAGATGGCCCACGGCCGCTGGCTCGTGACCTCTGCGGATGTCCTGTAGCCGGGCACCCAGTCGCAGTGCCTAGTCCTCGTTGTGCCTAGTCCTCGTTGCGCCTAGTCCTCGTTCTTCCCGTGGCACATTTTGTACTTCTTGCCAGACCCACACGGGCATGTCGCATTCTTTGCGGTGCCGGGGAACGTGACGCCATCACCACCGGGCTTCTTGGCAGCGCCAGCCTTGGGCCCCTTCACTGTGGCAGTTCCGTCCTCAGACGGGCCGGAGTAGGTCAGGGCACCCATCGAGGTTTGCATCATCGCACCCGGAGTTGCTGACTGCGTGGAGATGGGACGCCCCGGCTGTGGTGCACGTGCGCCGGCGGGCTTGGCCGCGGGTGCATTGGCGGCAGCCGCGGCAGCGGAATCTGCGGTGACGGCCGGTGCTTGGGGCTCCTTCTTCTCAATCCGGTAGAGAACCTGCAACGAACGTTCCTTGATGCCATCCGTCATGGCCTGGAACAGTTGGTAGCCCTCACGCTGGTACTCGGTCAGCGGGTCGCGCTGTCCCATCGAGCGCAGACCAATGCCCTCCTTGAGATAGTCCATCTCGTAGAGGTGTTCGCGCCACTTGGCGTCCAGAACCTGAAGCACCACTTGGCGCTCTGCCGTTCGCAACAGACTCTCACCGAGGCGCTCTTCGACCGCCTGATACTGAACCCGGGCATCGGCAATCAGTTCGCGCTCAAGGAAACCTGTCGTGAGGAGGTCGATACCGCCGGCTTCCTCGATCAACTCTTCCTCTGTCACGGACACCGGATAGATCGTCCGCAGATCCTTCCACAGCGCTTCCAGATCCCACTCTTCTGCGTTGCCAACCAGCGTTCCCGCACGCACATACGCGCCTACGACATCTTCAATGAACGTGTCGATCTGGTCCGCGAACTCCTCGCCGTCCAGCACTCGACGGCGCTCACCGTAAATGACCGTGCGTTGCGAGCTCATCACATCGTCGTACTTCAGGATGTTCTTACGGGCCTCGGCGTTGCGGCCTTCCAACTGCGCCTGGGCACTTCGGACACCGCGTGTCAGCACCTTCGACTCGATCGGCATGTCATCGGGGATCGCGCTGGAGTTCATCATCGTGGCAGCCATGCCCGACTGGAACATCCGCATCAGGTCATCTTCGAGCGACAAGTAGAAGCGGGACTCACCCGGGTCACCCTGGCGACCAGAGCGTCCACGGAGCTGATTGTCGATACGGCGCGACTCGTGACGCTCCGTACCCAACACGTAGAGCCCGCCGGCAGCAAGAACTTCGTCGTGTTCAACACTGACGGCCGCTTGCGCCTCAGCCAGCACCTCGTCCCACACCCGCTCGTACTCTTCGGGGTTCTCCTGCGGGTCCAAGCCGCGCTTGTTCATTTCGACGACTGCCCGGAACTCGGGGTTGCCGCCAAGCATGATGTCCGTTCCACGGCCAGCCATGTTGGTGGCAACAGTGACGGCGCCCTTGCGGCCAGCCTCCGCAACGACCTCTGCCTCTTGTGCGTGCTGCTTCGCGTTCAGCACGCTGTGCTGGATGCCGCGCTTGCGCAGTTCCTTGGAGAGACGCTCAGACTTCTCGACGGACACCGTTCCTACGAGTACAGGCTGCCCGTTCTCGTGGCGTTCCAGGATGTCGTCGATGACAGCGTCGAACTTTGCCTGCTCTGTCTTGTAGAGCAGGTCAGACTTGTCCATGCGGATCATGGGCTTGTTGGTGGGGATGGGCACCACACCCATGCCGTAGGTGCTGTTGAGTTCGGCGGCCTCAGTCTGGGCCGTACCCGTCATACCAGCGAGCTTGCTGTACTGACGGAAATAATTCTGGAGGGTGATCGAGGCATACGTTTGGTTCTCCGCCTTGATCTGCACGCCTTCTTTGGCCTCAATGGCCTGGTGCAGCCCGTCGGAGTAGCGACGCCCCTTCAGCAGGCGACCCGTGTGCTCGTCGACGATATCGACGTCGCCGTCCTGGATCACATAGTCGCGGTCGCGCCGGAAGAGTTCCTTGGCCTTCACCGCGTTGTTGAGGAATCCGATCAGCGGGGTGTTCTCGGGCTCATAGAGGTTCTCGATTCCGAGCACCTTCTCCACCTTCTCGATGCCCGGTTCGAGCATTCCGATGGTGCGCTTCTTCTCCTCGACTTCGTAGTCCTCGTCAATCACGAGGTCGCGAGCGATGCGCGCGAACTCGTTGTACCAACGGCCGTTGTCGGCAGAAGCCGGGCCGGAGATGATGAGCGGGGTACGGGCTTCGTCGATGAGGATCGAGTCCACTTCATCGACGATCGCATAGTGGTAGCCACGGTGCACGAGGCTCTTGGAATCCAGCGCCATGTTGTCGCGCAGATGGTCAAAACCAAACTCGTTGTTGGTGCCGTAGGTGATATCTGCTGCGTACTGAGCACGACGGTCTTCAGGGGCCATCCCGGAGAGAATGCACCCGGTCTCCATTCCGAGGAACCGGAAGACGCGGCCCATGAGCTCAGACTGGTAGGACGCCAGGTAGTCGTTCACTGTCACGACGTGGACACCGTTGCCCGTGAGCGCGTTGAGATATGCGGGAAGAGTAGCGACGAGGGTCTTTCCTTCACCCGTCTTCATCTCTGCGATATCGCCGCCGTGCAAAGCGGCACCGCCAAGGATCTGCACATCGAAGTGGCGCATACCTAGCGTGCGGCGGGAGGCCTCGCGGACTGCAGCAAAAGCCTCCGGCATCAGCGAATCGAGGGACTCGCCGTCCGCGACACGGGCCTTGAACTCGTCCGTGAGTTCCCGCAGTTCCTCGTCGCTGAACTCCTGATAGACGTCTTCCAGAGAGTTGGTAAGCGTGACGATCTTGTTGAGGCGGCGCAGGTTGCGTCCCTCTCCCATCCGGACGATGCGGTCGAGCACAGGCACGAAGTGACTCCTCAGTTTCAGGTCTGATCCTGATCTATCGTAGGCCGTGGCTTGGCACGCCCCGGCGAGTCTCGCTGTTGGCGCAACGGCGCGCCCTCACGAGGTGGAAACTCTCTTCATTCTTCCCCATATTTGCACCACGAAGGCCCACACCCGGCGTGGAGCCGGATGCGGGCCTCGTACACCACGTCTCTCGATGCGAGAGTGTGCGTCTGGAGCGCTCCTAGGCGTCGGCCTCGAGGTGGATCACGCCGTAGGTCCAGCCGCGGCGACGGTAGACAGCAGAGGGCAAGTTCGAGTCCACATCCTGGAAGAGGTAGAAGTCGTGGCCCACTAGCTCCATTTGATCAATGGCTTCCGCCACGGTCATCGGCTTGCCGGTGTGAGTCTTGGACCGAATCACGATCGGCGTGTCGTCGATGGCGACTTCGCGGGTGCTGCCCTCTGGCGCACCTTCCCATGACTCCACCGACTCGACCGGGTCTGCCTCGGGTGCCGATGGTGCCGACTCTTGGCTTGCGAGGTCGGTCACGACTTCATGGAGCGAAGGCTTTTTGTTGTGGCGCTTCGCGTGACGTTCGCGGCGCTTGCGCAACTGCTCAAGCACACGGGCCTGAGCCCGGTCGAGCGCGATCAGCCGGTCGTCAGCATCGGCTTCGGCACGGAGAATGCCGCCCTGACCGTGGAGAGTGATCTCGACACGTTCACGGTTGCCAGACAAATGGGGGTTGCGTTCATGGACCACGTGGACTTCTGCCCTGGTGGTACGCGGAGCCACTTCCTCGACCTTTTCTAGCTTCTCAACGATCGTGGTGCGCATTTCTTCGGTGACCTTGGTGTGGCGTCCGACGATGGCGATGTCCATGGTGCAGCTCCTTCGCAGTGGGTAGGACCGGGGCTTCTCATGCCGACCGGCCAGGGTGATTCTCGGCGGCGCCTCATACGCCTGCGGGCATCACCTCCTGACTGGGAAGGTGTGACGTTGCGTCACCTCTACTGGTGCATCCCACCCTAGTCCTGACGAGTACGAAATGCGACCATCACGCGGCAGCAAGGACCAGCGCGCCGCGTACTTTCACCCCTTTTTCGCCAAGGGCTGACGCGCACGCCGCAAGTGTCGCTCCGGTTGTCAGCACATCGTCAACAAGGACCACCTCGCCCGACACCGCACGGCGCACCTTCAGGGCACTTCCGGCCCCGCGCCAGCGCTCTCGTGCTGACTTGCCGCGCGACTCACCCCTGCCTATCGCGAGCGCGGAGACCAGCGGGACACCGCATGCGTCTGCAGCGGCCGCTGCAGTGATGCGCGTGAGATCTGCACCGCGACGTCTGTACGCTCCTGGGCGTGAGGGCACCGGCACCACGGCGTCAGCGCGCAGTCCGGACTCGAGTGCCACGCGGCGCATCGTCTGGGCTGCCATGCGGTCCAGATCGCGACGGCCTCCGTCCTTCCATGCGGCTACCCATTCGTGCACTGGCCCGGTCAGTACCGCGGCGGCCCACACCGGCATGAGCGCCGTGTCCTCGACCATCAGCCGTGGAGCCGCTTCCTCACAGCGCAACACGGGTTCCCACCACAATGCGGCACAGGGCTGGCAGAGCGGGATGTCCACGGCGCCACAACCGGCGCACTCCACAGGGACGATGCATCGGGTGACGTCACGGAGGGCGCGTAGCCATATCGATTCGCTTGGGCGAGCGTCGTGGAAGGTCATCGTGACAGCACAGCACACGCCGTTCACGACCGGCCGTGCCCCGTCACGATTGGGGACGGCAGCCCCGATGCCACGACGGCTGGGGACACGCAGTCGTGAGCGCGCGTACCTAACCGGCGTACGCGATGTCAGTGATGCCTTCCAGCACCATCGTCCACGACGTGCCAGAACGCTCCTCGACCACCTCGTCGTCTCCCACGACCAGCAGCGTCGCCTGCCCCGACCGAGCCGCGACTCCCGTTGCTTCCCGCATCGTGGTGATGGCCGTCGTCTCACCGCCCACCGTGACAGTCCACAACGGTGACGCCGTGCCCTCGACGGGTTCGCCGAGCAGAGCAAAACTGACCTCATCGATCCACGCGATGTCAACGCCGGTCCCCACGTCAGCGCCTACGGCCTTGGCCTCACCCAAGGCGATCGGGACACCCGAGGCATCCCGCACCACGGCAGCCACTTCAAGAATTGGCTGGCCACCGGACCTCGATTGGACAGCCACCATGGTCCCGGATCGGGAAACGGAGATCGCAGAGACCTCGCGGCCTGCAAGCCAGTTCTCCCCCAACCGTATGGGCGCATCATCGCCACGTGTCACCGTGATCGCACCGCCGGACTTCACCGCCGTCCACAGATAGCCGTGATCATCGAAGCTCGGGTCAACCGCATCGGTCCCAGCGACTACGCGGGTCGCCTCAATCTCCGTCGCAGGCGCATCGGCCTCATCAAGCGGAACCAGAGACTCCCAGCCGTCGGCAAGCACTGCCGTGACATACACGCCATCGGGCGCCACCCACGCAGCTTGGCTAGCATCCAAATCCCGTGCCACCACGCTCGCGCCGGCAGGCAGCGCGCCCACATCAGCGGGTGTCACACGCACTTCTGTGCCATCCCACATCCCAAGGCGGCCATCCACAGCAACAACCGCATACTTGTCCGGGATCGCAGGAGACTCAAGCGCAACAGTGTCCTCGTCGGAAATGGGCAGACCGCCGATGCGCACATCCACCTCGGTCACGTCCGGCAGGCTGGACAACGTCAAGCGCAGTTGCTCATCCGCCAGGGACCTCTCCACTTGCGTGCCTGCCGACTGAGCGGTCAAGTCCACCGTTGCGACACCATCGGCCACCACCACGGACTCCACCGCAAGGGCAGCGGTTGCCGGGAACCCGGTCACTACCGCGTCGGCGAGCCACGGCGAGGGGCCCTCAATCAGTTCACGCGCCGCGGCCGTCGCCGCATAGTTGTTCGGAAGCCACCGCAATTCACCCACGACGGTGCTCAGGTCAGGCGTCGCAAATGCCAACGACACCGGCCTAAAGAAGCTCACGAAGTTGGCCTCCGACACCACAACGCCATCTGCGAGATCTGAGATTCGCCACTCACCGGACTCCTCCACCACCGTAAACACAAGTTCGGACACCTCCCCCTCGCCGGCTTCCACCAAGCGACCGGAGTCGTCGAGCGTGGACGCCAAAGGCACCTCATAGGTGACGGTGTTGACTTCTTCATCCCACTCGGGAACAACGGCACCGGAGTCATAGACCGTGACCTGGGCGCTGGGGTCCCACGTGGCGCTCGCGTCTGCGGTCAGGAACTCTCGGGCAACAGTGAAGTCACTGGCCACACCACCAGCGGAGGCGGTCAGGAACCCCGTGATGATGGCGGCAGGATCGTCCTCGGGCGCAGGCCCTTGAACGATGGGTTCAAAGTTCTCAATCGGAGCAACGTCACCATTGCCCTCTGTGACGTCGCCGTCCGTCGGAATAGAGGCACAGGCGCTCAACGTCACAGCCGCGAGCGCGGCGACGGCCGCCACAGTCCGCTTATTCATCACGCGTCCTCCTCGCTCTCTGGGTCCTGAGGCTCGGCCGCGCTATCGACAATAAGTGGCCCGACTTCCTCAAAGGCCCCTTGTCGCATCACCAAGGGCAGTGGCTGGTTGTGTCCCACGCCTTCGTGCGTGCGTGGCAACACCAAACGGAAGCTCGCACCCTGCCCGGGGGAACCCCACACCTCAAGCGCTCCGCCATGGAGTTGCGCATCCTCACTAGCAATCGACATACCCAGTCCGGTGCCACCCATCGTCCGGGCGCGGGCAGCATCGGCCCTCCAAAATCGATCGAACACTCGCTCCACCTGCTGTGGCGTCAACCCAACGCCGAAGTCCCGCACCACCACCGCGGTAGAGCGACGGTCAGAACGCACGGACACCTCGACTCGGGTGTCCTGCGCGTGCTCCACAGCATTTGACAAGAGATTGCGGACGATGCGCCCCACGCGCGGGCGGTCAAGCGACGCTGAGTGTTCTCCCTCAGCCACGCGCAGACGCACGGGCACACCAATGTCCTGTGCCACCGGCACCATCGCTTCAACCTCCTCACGCACAACGTCAGCAATGTCCATCTTCTCGAACTCCAGTTGAGCGGAGCCCGCGTCAATGCGGGAGATCTCGAGCAGGTCAGACAGGAGTGCCTCAAATCGGTCGAGTTGGGCGCTGAGGAGTTCCGAGGAGCGCGAGACCGACGCGGGGAAGTCCGCGCGGGCGTCATACAACACGTCCGATGCCATACGAATGGTGGTGAGCGGCGTCCGCAGTTCGTGGGAGACGTCGGACACGAAGCGCCGTTGAAGTCGGGACAAGCGCTCCAGCTTGGTGATCTGACGTTGGAGGGATTCCGCCATCTCATTGAAGGTCTGCGCGAGCGTCGCCATCTCGTCGTGTCCGCGAACAGTCATGCGTTCACTGAGTCGCCCCTCAGCCAATCGCGAGGCGACCCGCGATGCTCGGCGCACCGGCCGGACAGCCTGGGTAGTGACGAACCATGTCATGGCCACCACGAGCCCCATCAGCACCACTGCGCCCAGCAGCAGCACGCGTTGGATCAGCGCGAGCGTGGCCTGCTCATCTTCCAGCGAGTAGACAAAATACAACTCGTACGGGCCAGCGACACCAAGATCGACTTCCGAACCCACGACAATGCCCGCAATATCGGAGCCGGGGAACTGGACGTACTGCCACGGTTGTGTCATATCGCCCGCCACAGCAGCCCGCATTTCCGCAGAAATCGTCTCGTCAAGGCCCGTCGTAGACTCACCCACGGTCAGGGGCACTGATGACGTGTTGTCGGGACTGCGCAACATCACGAGTCCCCGGCTCTCACCACCCAATGCGCGCAACTCAATGATGAGGTCGTAAACGAACTGCTGCATCTCCGCTGGGTTTGCCGCTGGCGTCGAGTCAGCGCGCTGCTGGGCGATGTTGGCGTCGCGAGCGCTCTCGGACAACACCCGGTCGACCCGGTCGTCAACCAGCCCATCGCGGATTTGGTCAGTGACATACGCACCGAGCAGAAGCACCGTGCCGATACCGACCACCAGAGTCGAGGACACGATGCGCAGCGACAGCGACCGGGACCAGCGCCGACCAGCCGCTTTCAGTGGCGCGAGAATGCGCGCGCCAAGGGAGCGTTCCTCGTCGGTCACGACTGGTGTGCGCCCGCCTTATACCCCACGCCGCGCACGGTCTGAATGATCTCGGGATGTTCAGGGTCTTGTTCGATCTTGGCGCGCAGGCGCTGAATGTGGACATTGACGAGCCGAGTGTCTGCGGCGTGACGGTAACCCCACACATCCTCCAGCAGGGCCTCGCGCGTGAACACCTGGCCGGGTGCCCGGGCGAGCGTCACCAAGACATCAAACTCCAGTGGGGTCAGGGGGATCACCTGGCCGTCACGGGTCACACGGTGTCCCGTCACATCTATCTCAAGATCGCCGATGCGCACTACCGCGGGAACTGCGTTGTCGTTGCGGCGCAGCCGCGCTCGTACACGCGCAATGAGTTCGCGAGGCTTAAAGGGCTTGGGAATGTAGTCGTCGGCACCGGATTCCAGGCCTAGCACCACGTCAACAGTGTCCGACTTCGCTGTCAGCATCACAATCGGGACACCTGATTCGGCACGAATCTCCCGGCAGATGTCGATTCCCGAGCGGCCCGGAAGCATCAGGTCAAGCAGGATCACGTCAGGGTTGTAGTCACGGAACGCTTGCACCGCCTTATCCCCGTGATCGCAGAACACCGGATCAAAGCCGTCGCCCCGCAGGACAATTCCGGTCATCTCCGCGACTGAAGGGTCGTCGTCAACCACCAAGATACGTGCCGTCATATTGTTATCTTGCCATGCAAATGCAGACGGGACGGGACCCTCGTCGTTTTTGCCAGAACATGGCAGGATGGGCGTGGCCTATGAAGGAGGGGGACATGACACACCCATACGGTCCAGGTTCCGAACCGCCCGTCTGGCCGGGCGCGGCCCCACACACGCCCCCGCCGTCAACACCAGGAACCCCACCCCCGGCCGCGAACTACGGCGCGACGTCGCCTCCTCCTCCACATGGCAACCCGCCACCACCGTCAGGCACGCCAACCTTCCGCTCCTGGCAACCGGGCATCGTGGCGCTCAAGCCCCTTTCCTTTGGGGACTTTCTTGCGGCCCCATTCAAAGCCATACGCTTCAACCGAGGGCCAGTACTAGGGATCCCGTTGTTGCTGTCGCTTGGCTCAGCCCTGCTGATGTGCTTCGCGATGCTGGCGCTGTTCGGCGACCCACTCCTAGCCCTCGAATCAAACACCATCCCGACCAACACTGGCGCCATCGCCATCGGACTTGTCGTGATCGCAGCGTTGTTCGCGCTCGCCACCGACATTTTGTCCGGAGCGTTCGTCGCCGCAGGGGTAGCCCGAGCGGTCATGGGAGAGAAGCTGTCGGTGGCCGGCGCATGGCCCATGGTGCGGCGTCGCCTAGGCGCATTGGTCTTGCTGTTCATCGTGGGTGGCGCGGTCCTGGGTGTGCTCGTGGCATTGGCAATCATCCCGCTCATCGTGTCTATCGCGGCCGGCTCAGGAGAGATTGCAGGCGTCCTCGTCTTCCTTGCACTCTTGCTCTTCGTGGTACTCCCCCTCACCCTGGTCGTCCTCGTCCTCCAAGGCATTGCGCGCTCCATCATCGTTCTCGAAAACGCCTCGTTCGGCAGCGCTATCAAACGCACCTTCGGGCTCATTAAGGGCCGGTTCTGGTGGTCGCTCCTCATCGTGTTCGTCGCCGCGCTCCTCATCCAGGTCGTGACCGGCATCCTGCAAACCGTGGCGCAGATCGCCGTCACAGCGACGATCTTCATTGCACCCGAGTCGACCATCGTCGTGGCGATTGTGCTGTTTGGTAGTTACGGGATCCTGCTGGCATTGGTCTCCGCAGTCTCGTACAGCTACTTGGGCTCGGTCTACGCGCTGACGTACATCGATCTGCGGATTCGCCATGAGGGCTTTGACATCGACCTCGCACGCGCCGCCGAGGCCCGTGCAACAGCGAATCGCTACGCATGATTTCTACCGCGATCGTGGATCCTGACGCCGACCAAGCACGGGAATGGGCAGAGGACGAACTCTCCAAGCCTGAGTACCAAGAAAGGGGGCCGTCGCTCATGGAGCGGCTGATCGCTTGGATTGAGGACTTGTTCAATGGTGCCGGTGACGTCGCGGCGGGGTTTCCCCTGGTGTCGGTGCTCGTCGCTACCGGCGTCATCATCGCGATCGTGGCACTCATTGTGTGGATTGTTGTAGGGCCGATGCGCCGGCGCCGCGCCGTAGCCGAACACGCGGCACTCGACCCTGAGGACGAGAGAACTGCGGATCAGATGCGTGCCGCTGCGCACGCTGCGGCAACTCGCCATGACTGGGACACGGCAGTCATCGAAATGTTCCGCGCGTCTATTCGATCAGCAAGTGAGCGCTCCCTCATGCGCGTTGTGCCAGGAATGACCGCCAGTGAAGCAGCGCGGTCGCTGATGCTCGCCGCCCCAGACACCCCCATGGCTTCACCTGTGGCCCAGGACTTCGATCGCGCTCGATATGGCAGCGGTGGACTCAGTGTCACCGCCTGGGAGCAGGCCCAAGAGCTCGACGCCGCTATCCCTGAGCACGCCGCCCAGGCAGGTCACACCGCATGACGACTGAAGCTCACACGCGTGTGGCCGCGCGTCCCGGCGCAGTTGCCACACTACGCAAGCACCCACTGGTCGTGGCTGGTGTGCTCCTGGCATTCATTCTGCTCGGGGTCCTCGCGGTCATGGCCCAGCCCACAGATGAGAGGCCGCTGTCTCCCGCCAACCCAGGAAGCGATGGAGCGCGCGCCGTAGCGCAACTGTTGGGCGAGCACGGGGTTGACGTGAGCAATCCCCAGACGCTCAGCGCCACGAACATCCAAGACCCCGGCTCCACAACCCTGATCGTGTCTGTCCCCTCAGACTTGCAGAGTTACCAAATCGACGCGCTCATGGAATACCCAGGAGATCTCGTGTTTCTTGGCGCGGACCGCACCATCCTCCAGAGCCTTGGCATCACGGACCCGGACATCAGCACCTACGTCGCCGACGGGCGCACCGACGCACAATGCGATGACGCCGATGCTCTCGCTGCGGGCACCATCAACGTCACCGCGGGCTTCGGTACACACTCAGGTGCTGCGCAGTACCAGGCGTGCTTCACCACCCCAGACGGCTACAGCGCTTACCTGGTCGCGCCGCGCGACTCGGGTACCGTCCGCATCATTGGCAGCACCTCCATCGTTACCAACGAGCACTTGACGGAGGAGGGACATGCCGCGCTCGCCCTCCGCGCTTTGAGCCATCAGGACGCTGCAGTCTGGTACGTCGCCGACATCTTCGACTCCTCCGTGCCCACCTGGCTCGATGACACCAACGACCTCCCACCCTCCGCCGAGGTGGAAGCCGACGCGGACATGCTGCCACCGTGGTTCATTCCAATGCTGTTCATGCTGGGGCTCACGGTCCTGATGGCGGGGCTATGGCGCGGTCGACGTTTTGGACCTCTCGTTCCCGAGCCCCTTCCCGTCATCGTCCCTGGCGCGGAGGCGGTGCGCGGCCGTGCCCGTCTCTACCGGCGTGCCCGCGCAGCACACCATGCGGCTGCTGCACTACGAGCGAGCACCGCGTCGCGCATGGGCGCGCGCCTCGGCGTCCCGCGCTCCGGCACTATGAACGCGCTCATCGACGCGGTCCACAGCGCGACCGGAATACCTCGAGACCATGTAGCCCGAACGCTTGGCGGGCCACCCCCGTCTAACGATGCTGAATTGATTGACCTCATCGCCGACCTTGACGCCCTAGAAAGCGAGGTTCACCGACCATGACCGAGACCCCAGGAATCCCCGAGGCGGCCCCGACGCCGGACTCCGCATCTGAGCCCGCGCCAGCTCCGAGCCCGGGCCCGGGCCCGAGCGGCAGCGACCCACGACAAGCACTCGGAGCGGTGCGCACCGAAGTGTCCCGTGCAGTGGTGGGACAAGACCAGGTCCTTACTGGGCTCGTGATCGCGCTCCTGTGCCGCGGGCACGTCCTCCTCGAAGGCGTACCGGGCACCGCGAAGACACTGCTGGCACGGTCGGTCTCGGCAGCCTTGAACCTTGAGTTCTCGCGGGTACAGTTCACGCCCGACCTGATGCCTGGCGATGTCACGGGATCACTGGTGTACGACGCCAAGACTGCCGCGTTCTCCTTCCGCGCGGGCCCGGTGTTTACCAACCTGATGCTCGCCGACGAGATCAATCGCACGCCGCCCAAGACCCAGTCGGCGCTGCTGGAGGCTATGGAAGAACGCCAGGTCACGGTCGATGGTGAAGCCCGGCCGCTACCGGACCCGTTCCTCGTGATCGCCACCCAGAACCCCATCGAGTACGCAGGAACATATCCGCTCCCCGAGGCACAACTGGACCGTTTCCTCCTCAAACTTCCCGTCGACCTGCCTGCCCGCGAAGCAGAAATCGACGTTGTTCGACGCCATGCCTCCGGGTTCGACCCGCGTGACCTCGCTCAGGCAGGTCTCAAGGCCGTCGCCGGTGTCGAGGACCTTGACCGCGCCCGCAGCGCTGTCCGTCAGGTTCAGGTGTCCGATGCGGTGACGGGCTACATCGTCGACCTCTGCCGCGCGACTCGTGAGGCCGCATCCACCTCAGTAGGTGCGTCCCCCCGTGGTGCCACCGCGCTGATGAACACTGCTCGTGCGTGGGCGTGGATGCGCGGCGGGGACTTCGTGACTCCCGACGATGTCAAGGCACTCGCACAGTGGACGCTCGGGCACCGCATTCAGATGCGCGCCGAAGCCGAACTTGAAGGTGTGACTGTCACGAGCGTCCTGAACGCCGTCCTCGCGGCTGTGCCCGTTCCCCGCTAACTCATGTACATCACCGGCTGGACTGTCGCACTCAGCGCTCTCGGGGTCATCCCCACGCTGTGGGTACATACACGCGAGTTCGCGTGGATGTGGATTCTGGGTGTACTCGTGCTCGCGTGCCTCGATGCCGTCCTGGCGGCCAGCACGCGGGGACTCGGTTTCCGGCGCGATGTGCCCCGCTCCATCCGCCTGACGGAGGCAACGGCCAGCACGCTCGAGGTCACTAATCTCTCGCGTAGGCGTATGCGAGGTGCCATCAGAGACGCATGGCAGCCCTCGGCGGGGGCGGAGAACCCACGCCACCGCTATAGGCTCGCGGCCGGTGCCGTCACCACACTCACGACAGTCTTGCGCCCTACCCGCCGCGGAGACCGCTTCGCCGATCGCGTGACGATACGAAGCGAAGGGCCGATGCGCCTGGCTGGACGGCAACGCTCGGTTGAAGTTGCGGGGCAGGTCCGAGTGCTTCCGGAGTTCGCGGCACGCCGCCATCTCCCTGCGCGGCTCGCGCGGCTCCGTGAGATTGATGGCAGTACCGCAGTACAACTCAAAGGTGCGGGCTCCGAGTTTGATTCCTTGCGTGAGTACGTGGTGGGCGATGACGTGCGAACTATCGACTGGCGGGCCTCCGCACGCAGGGCCGACGTGCTCATCAAGACGTTCCGCCCTGAACGCGACAGGCGTGTGTTCACCGTCCTTGAGACTGGCCGTACCGCAGCAGTGCGTATGGGAGATGCACCGCGGCTCGACGCTTCGATGGAGGCCGCGCTACTCCTCACCGCACTGGCAACTCACGCTGGTGACCGCGTCCACGTTTCGGCTTTCGACCGAACGGAACGCGCCCGAGCCATCGGTACCTCTGGACCCGTACTGATGCCAGAGCTCGCGGATGCCTTCGCGACGGTGGAACCCGTCCTCGTGGAGCCTGATTGGCCTGCGGTGGTGCGGCTCGTCCAATCGCGGGTGAGCCAGCGTGCCCTTGTGGTCTTACTGACGACAGTCGATGTCACTGCCGTGGATTCGGGGCTGCTCGATGCTGTCGAGGCATTGAGTCGCCAGCACCTTGTTCTTGTGGCGTCCGTGGACGATCCGGCGGAGGCGGAACTGCTGGCTGGGCGGGAAGATGCCGCCGCGATCTACGGAGCGGCTGCCGCGTCGCGCGCTGGGCTTGAACGTGCAGGTGTTGAGGCCCGCCTGCGGCACTTGGGAGCGGAAGTAATCTCCGCTAATCCTCACGAGCTGGCTCCTGAGGTCGCGGATCGCTACCTTGCCCTCAAAGCATCCGGCCGCATGTAGCACTGGCCAACCGTCCCCGGCTGCTACGCCGAAATCGCGACCTTGGCTGTCGCAAAATCGCCGTCGGAGTCGCCATCAACATTCAAGCTGACGGCGTGACGTCCCGCCACAAAGACGTAGAGCCAGAATGCGGCGCACGCCGCAATGCCGATACCGACCTTGACAGACCACGGCAACGCCGAGCCCGTGATGTACCCCTCGATCAGGCCCGAGATGAGGAGCACGACAGCGAGTCCGATAGCGACGCCGAAGGCGGTGCGTCCCTCTTGAGCAAGCGCTGCTCCGCGGGGGCGGCCACCTGGCGCCAGCATCGTCCAAAACAACCTCAAGCCCGCGCCGGCTGCCACGAAGACCGCGGACAGTTCGAGCAGACCGTGGGGGCTAATGAGCTGAAAGAACTCGGCCAGCAAACCGGCCTCCCCCATGACCGCTGCGGCCACGCCCAACTGAATCACGGTGTTGTAGAGCAGAATCAGCGGATAGATTCCTGTAATGCCCAATGCGATGCACTGGGCCGCGATGAACCAGTTGTTGGTCCAGACCCGTGCCGCGAACGATGTGGAATCGTACTCAACGTAGTAGTTGGCAAACTCGTATTGCGCCAGTTCTGCACGCTGTGACGGAGTGCCTGCGAGCGCCATCGCTTCAGGGTGGCTCAGCATCCACCACGCACAGATTGCACCGCCCAGGATCACCGCAAGTGACACCATGACTCCCCACCAGCGGACGCGATAGAGAGCGGCCGGGAGTCCATAAACGACGAAGCGCCGCAGTGCCCCTGACGACGCCTCATGGCCTCCGGTCAACCACACACGAGCGCCCGCAAGCGCGATCGACAGGCGGCTCACAAGCCCCGGATCAGGCGCTGTTGACCGCACGGTCGCGAGATCCCCCGCAGTGGACTGATAAAGGCGAGCAAGTTCATCAGCCTCAGCGCCGGTGAGGCGGCGCGATCCCGCCAGTTCGCGAAGGCGATCCCAGCGGGGCTGGCGAGCCTGAGTAAATGCATCAATGTCCACGCCGCTACGATGCCATAAGACGCGAGGTCATGGGGGTGATTCACATGGATGACGACGAGATCATTATTGGTGAGGGTGTCAGTCTCAGCACTGGCGCCGCACCGGTCACATTGCGCATGCTCTCCGGGGCCATCGACGTATTCGTCTATGGGGTCACCGCAGCACTGGCCATGACCGGACTCTCTGCAGTCGTGGGGCCGGTGGTGAACGAAGCCGCGTGGGCTGCGATTCTCATCGCGACCCTCGTGTTGTGGCTCGGCGTTCTGCCCGCACTGGTCGAGACACTGACCCGCGGATACTCGCTTGGGCACTTGGCGCTAGGTCTACGGATGGTGCGCGATGACGGCGGTCCGTTGTCGTTCCGCCACTCGTTCATTCGCTCGTTCGTGGGCATCGTCGAGATCTACGCCACGTTTGGCATGGTCGCCATTACCGTGTCCACGTTGTCCGCGCGGGGTAAGCGCTTGGGTGACATGCTCGCCGGCACGTACGCCATGCGTGTGCGTGGTGCTCCCCGCGCGTTGCCGCCGATCGCGATGCCGCCCCAGTTGGCGCCGTGGGCTCGCAGTGCCGACATTCGCCGCCTGCCCGATGGCTTGGCGTTGACGTGCCGACATTTTCTGGGACGTGCGCCGTCGCTGCGTATGGACTCGCGTGCACGCCTGGGTACTGAACTCGCTGCGCGACTCACGGAGTTGGTGTTTCCTGCGCCTCCTCCGGGAACACACCCAGAGGTCCTGATCGCAGCAGTGATTTCTGAGAGGTCTCGCCGCGAATTGGACTTAGAGATGCGCCGTCAAGCACGCCTCGAGAAGGAAGATGCGCGCGTCACGGCACTGCCCTACGGACTCACCGACGCCTAATCGCCCGATGGCTCCAGTTCGCTGTTTTGAGCCCTCTAGACAGCGAAATGGAGCCATGTGGCGAAGGTGCGGGGGTCGTTAGTAGCGGTAGTGCTCCGCCTTGAACGGACCATGCTGCGGTAGTCCAAGGTAGTCAGCCTGCTCCTTGGTGAGCTCAGTCAACTGCACGCCCAGTGCGTCGAGGTGAGTCCGCGCGACCTTCTCATCGAGGACCTTGGGAAGGCGGTGCACACCCAGCGGGTAAGCCTCAAGGTTGTTCCACAATTCGATCTGCGCCAGCACCTGGTTGGCGAACGACGTGCTCATCACAAAGCTCGGGTGGCCGGTCGCGTTGCCAAGGTTCAGCAGGCGGCCTTCGGACAGAATGATGACGCTGTGGCCATCGGCAAAGGTCCACTCGTCGACCTGGGGCTTGATGGGCTGGTGCTTGGCACCGGAACGGGCCAGACCTGCCATGTCGATCTCGTTGTCGAAGTGGCCCACGTTGCCGACAATCGCCTTGTCCTTCATCGCGGCCATGTGGTCAACACGGATGATGTCCTTGTTGCCGGTCGTAGTGATGAAGAAGTCGGCGCGCTCCACGACGTCCTCAATGCGCGCAACCTCGTAGCCGTCCATCACTGCCTGCAACGCACAGATGGGGTCGACTTCAGACACGATGACGCGTGCACCTTGGCCGCGCAGCGCCTCGGCAGCACCCTTGCCTACATCGCCGTAACCGGCGACGAAGGCGACCTTGCCGCCCATCAGCACATCGGTGGCGCGGTTAATGCCGTCCGGCAGGGAGTGGCGGATGCCGTAGCGGTTGTCGAACTTGGACTTGGTCACGGAGTCGTTGACGTTGATCGCCGGGAACAGCAATTCGTTGCGCTCGTGCATCTGGTCGAGGCGGTGCACACCGGTGGTTGTTTCTTCGCTCACACCGACGATGCCGGCGGCCATCCGCGTAAATCGTGTGGGGTCGGCCTCCAGTGAGCGGCGGATCACCCGTCGCATTCCTTCGACCTCGACGTTGTACTCAGGGTCTTCCTCGTCGAGAGGCGCAGGAACCGCCCCGGCCTTTTCTGCCTTCACACCTTCGTGAACGAGCAGCGTTGCGTCACCGCCATCGTCGAGAATGATGGTGGGCCCGTCTTCACCTGCCCAGGTGAGGATCTGGTCGGTGTACTGCCAGTACTCCTCGATAGTCTCGCCCTTGGTGGCGAACACCGGCACCCCCGCAGGGGCCGAGTAGGTGCCGTCACCCACGACCACGGCCGCTGCCGCATCGTCTTGCGTCGAGAAGATGTTGCACGAGGCCCACCGTACTTGCGCACCCAGCGCCGTCAGCGTCTCGATGAGCACCGCGGTCTGCGTAGTCATGTGCAACGACCCTGCGATGCGCGCGCCCTTGAGCGGCTGCGCGTCGCCGAACTCGCTCCGCAAACCCATCAGGCCCGGCATCTCGATCTCTGCGAGGCGGATCTGGTGGCGTCCTGCCTCAGCGAGGGCGAGGTCAGCAATCACGTAGTCGGGGTTACTCACGCGGGGGCTCCTTGAGGGAATGTCGTAGGTCAGGTTCGATGTAGATCAGCCGAGCGGCAGGCACTTCTGCTCGGATGCGGCGCTCCGCATCATTGATGTCGGCGGCGATTTGATCGATCTGAGCGCCCGGAGCCACCCCCACTTTAGCGGCGATCATGACGTCGTCGGGCCCCAGGTGCATCGTGCGCAGGTGAATCACATCGGTCAGCGGGGATACGGCGAAAGCGTCCCGAATCCTTTGCAGATCTTCCTTCGTCACGGACTCCCCCATCAGCAGTGACTTGGTCTCCTTGGCGAGGATGACGGCGTTCGTGACGAGCAACAGGCCGATCATCGCAGTTCCCACGGCGTCCCATTGCCCGTCGCCGGTGATGAGCGTCATTGACACTCCAAAGAAGGCAAAGACCAGGCCCACCAGTGCGGCCGTATCCTCGAGCAGGATGACGGGGATCTCGGGCGACCGCGAGCGACGGATGTAGGCAAACCAGCCGAGTTTGCCGCGGACCTGATTTGCTTCCTTGATGGCGGTACGCAGGGACAGACCTTCCATCACCATCGCGAGGAGCAGCACGACGAGGGGGACCCAGGCCCAGGAGTCGATGGGTTCGGGCTCTTGCCACTTTTGCCAGGCCTCGTAAAGCGAGAAGAGGCCTCCCAGGGAGAACAGCATGACTGCGACGAGGAACGCGTAATAGTAACGGTTCCTGGAGTAGCCGAAGGGGTGGGTGTCGTCTGCGGCGCGGGTGGACTTCTTTTTGCCCACGAGCAACAGGATCTGGTTGCCCGAGTCGACGACGGAGTGGATCGCTTCCGCAAGCATCGACGATGCACCTGTCAACGCCCACGCGCCAAACTTGGTGACACCGATGCCAAGGTTGGCGCTCAGCGCCGCAATGATCGCTTTGCTGCCACCCTCGGCGGACATGTCAGGCCTCCCGAATCAATTCCAGTGCACGGTCACGGATGTCCGCCATCACCGCCGGATCCGCTGCCTCGACGTTGAGGCGCAAGAGAGGCTCGGTGTTCGAGGCGCGTACGTTGAGCCACCACCGGGGTTCTGTCGCCCAGTGCTCGAGCGTCATGCCGTCGAGGTTGTCCTCCGTCACGTCAGGTCCGGCGAAGGCGGCGCGAACGCGTTCGCGTGCTGCGGCAGCGTCGATCACGGTGGAGTTAATCTCGCCCGAGGCGGCATAGGGGCTGTGCCGTTCGAGCAGGTCGCTGAGCGTTCCGTCGTGGCCTCCCAGGGCGGCCATGAGGTGCATCGCGGCAAGCATGCCGGAATCCGCAAAGAAGAAGTCGCGGAAGTAGAAGTGGGCCGAGTGCTCTCCACCGAAAATCGCGTCGAGCTCAGCCATCTGTGCCTTGATGATGCTGTGCCCGACCCGGGAACGCACTGGGGTGACGCCCGCCGCAGCGAGTTGCTCGGGGACGGCGCGTGAGGAGATGAGGTTGTGAATGACGGTGGCGCTGCGCCCAGCTGCCGCTTCACGCGCGGCCTCACGCAATCCCACCAAAGCGGTGATCGCCGATGCCGGGACCACCTCGCCGCGCTCGTCGACGGCAAAGCACCTGTCGGCATCGCCGTCGAACGCAAGTCCGAGATCCGCGCCATGCTCGCGGACCGCTCGCTGCAGGTCGACCAAGTTAGCGGGATCGAGCGGGTTGGCCTCGTGGTTGGGGAATGTGCCGTCGAGTTCGAAGTACAGCGGGATGATGGTCAGCGGGAGCGGATCCAGGCCAGCCTCTCCACCGAGCACAGCGGGCACAGTCAAGCCTGCCATCGCGTTTCCCGCATCGACGACCACGGTGAGAGGGCGCACGTCGCTGAGATCCACAAGATCACGCAAGAACGCCGCGTACTCGGCCAATGTCTCGCGCTCGCTCACCTCGCCAGGGACATCGGCGGCCGCGATGGCATCGGCAATATCCCCTGTACCGGAGGCCTGGCGTGCCAAGGTGTCCGCAGTGAGTTCGCGCACTCGGCCCAATCCTGTGGTTTCACCGACTGCCCGCGCCAGTGGGCGGCACATCTTCATGCCGTTATAGCCAGCAGGGTTGTGGGAGGCCGTGATCATGACGCCAGGCAACTCGAGAATTCCCGACGCGTGATAGAGCCCGTCCGTCGAGCACAGCCCAATCTCAACCACATTGACGCCACGGCGGCGGAGCCCCCACCCCACGGCCTCCATCAGACTGGGGCCGGAGTCACGCATGTCATGGCCAATGACCACGTGTGTGTCGCCGTCGGGAAGCACCACGGCGTCAGCGAATGCTGCTCCAATGGCGCGGGCAACGTCGTCGTTCAGACTTTCGCCAACGATGCCGCGGATGTCATAAGCCTTAATCAGGCCGCTCAGGTCGGGTGCGTCACTCACGCCACCCAGGTTATCCGGTTCTCAGTCTCCTGAGACGACGCGCAAGTGCCCGCGCCGAGGCTCGGATGCGACTGGCGCGCTGGGGATGTCTGCTGGCGGCGTAGGCCGTCCAGCTTCACGCACTGCTCGTGCCAGCGCATCGAGATCGTCAGTGCTGGGGCCTGGGTCTACCAAGTCTTGGTGGATGTGCACCACGTCCCACCCGCGCGGCGCCGTGAACCGCTCGCCGTGGTCGGCACACAGGTCATAACTGTGAGGCTCAGCCTGCGCTGCCATTTGGCCGACGACCACCGTCGAATCCTCATAGACATACGTCAATGTCGCGGCGGCGGGCCGCGCACAGTTGGTGCGGGAGCACTGGCGAGTCGACTTCACAAGATCGGACGCTACCTTGAGTGCTGGCCGTGTCCCAGCCGGACGCGCCGAGCAACGCGCGGTAGCCTCGCCACATGCCGCGCCGTGACCGACACGAGAGGGGACTTCGAGCCCCGCTGTTGCCGTATGACGCGCCAGCATGGCGGTCTCGGGCCGAGATCTTTGATGACTATGTCCGTGACGGAGTAGACCGCTTGGAGCCCCTGTGGGGCAAAGCCTGGGGCAAGTTGGAGTTTGGCACCGAGGACGTCCCGCCGTCGGATCCCACACCGTGGGAGGACGGCGTTCCGTTAGCGCGAATGTTCCCCGCTGAGCTGGGCCATCCCACCCGGATCGTTCTCTACCGCAAGCCCATGGAGCAGCGCGCAGAAGGCGCAGAGCTTGAGGCTTGGGTGCGTGATGTCATCACCGAAAACGTGGCGCATGTCCTCGCGAAACGCCCCGAGGACGTGGACCCGGACTACGGCTCACACTAGTTTTCGGTATCCACGTAGCTCCCCGAGACTACGTCAACGTCTTCGGGAAGACGCTCGGGCGCCCTGGGCGTCATCGAGGTCACAAAGCCGTCGTCTCGCACACGCAGCGCCCATGCGACACTGCCAGAGCCGGTGATCTGGGTCCCGGCGGGCACATCGATCTCAACCTCGGTGGCGCTCAACGGGGAGATCCACTCGTCCGCGACGACGTCGCCATCGGGATCAGTGAGCAACAACCGACCATTGGTGACGGCGGCAGCCACCACCGTGACGTTTCCCTCGGGGACGATCACGGCCCCCTCGACGGGTGTGGAGAGGTCCTGTGATGGGGTCCACGCAATGTCAGCGGCGGTGTCCTCACCGTCACGTACCTCATAGCTCGATTGGGTCATCACCGCGGCGGCCACGGGCACATCCGCATCAATACCGATGCCTGCGATGTCCCCTTCGGGGACCGTAATGTCCGTCAGGAGTCCCGCTTCCAACTGGACGGATTGGTCCCCCAACCATTCACGCTCGCCATCCGGGCCTAGCAGCGTCAAGTTCGCGGAGGTGTCCTCGGTCGCCAGCAATCGCAGGACAGCGGGGTCCTCGGCAGTCGAGGGCCCGGCCATGGGTACCACGGTCGACTCGGCGTATGCCGATCCAGTCGCCCACTCAGTTCCCGCCGATGTAAAGCCGTCCAACCGGGAGTCCTGCAGCGCAGCGACAATGCCCACGCCACCGGCAGTGACCTGCAGCACAAGACCCGGAATCTCTGGTTCGACCGACTCGATCAGCACGTCAGTTTGCGAGCCCGGGCCCACCGCTGTCGTGATCGTTTGGCCCTCGTCAAAGAGCAACGGTCCGTAGAGTCTGACGGAGACACGGACTGCGACAGCGGACGGATTCGACAGTACGAGGCGGGCACTCGAACCCAGCGCAGTGGAACCCGCAACAATCCACTGTTCCTGGCGCGGGTACGTGCACGTCAGACCCGCCAAGGATGCGATATCTCCGCTCCCTACACGCTCAAGCGACGCACCCAGCGGGGTCGTGAGCGCGACGCCCTCGCCGAGTGCCGTGCTATCAGCCGGAGCCGTCCACAACTCGCGGTCGTCCGACCCAGAGTCCAAATCTTCATCGCCAGACTCGGTTTCACCGACGGGAATCTCCAGCGGGCCAGGGCACACCGCAGGTTGGTCCGCAGGAACAACTTCGACAGTGACGGGCTCTACCTCGACCCCAGACTCAGTGCTGGGGAGAGTGACGAGAGACGCGGCTACGACGGCGGCGATCGCGGCCGCACCAGGGAGGAACGCGGTGATTTTCATGCTGATACCTCCCGAAAGGTTCGAGTGGGGAGCGGAATAGCGGCAATAGCGGCCCACGCCACCACCACGATGGACATCCACCACCAGAACCGGTGGGCTGAATCGTCATAAACAATCTCAAGGACGCCCTCACCATCCACAGCGAACACCGCGCGGCCGGACTCATCTTCAACCTTGGGCAAGGTCGCGCCGTCCAACGTTGCTGTCCAAGCCTCGTCATCGCTGACAGCGAGGACCACGTTTCCGGTCACAGGTTCTGTCAGCGTGACCGAACCCGTCGTGCGTCCCATTTCGACGACGGTGACGCCACCATCGTCCGCGGCCACCCAGGCTCGAGACACCGGCGCCTCGTCGCCCGCGCGCTTGACCCGCCACGACGTGCCGCGCTCAGACGAACCGATCAGTTGCAAAGCGTCCGACTGCCCCAGTGCCGATGCCGCGCGCTCTGCGCCAGGCGCAGCAATCACGACGCCGATGCCCCATTCGGCAATCTGTGCTGGCGCGCCCTGGGCGCCACCCACCAGGTCAGCAACGATGGGTGCGAGCGCGCTCGTTCCGACGACGGAAATACCCGTGGTCCGGGTCGCCGAGCGATCATCGCTCACCAACTCCCCGGCGGTAGTGATCGCGTCCGAGCCATCAGTCGAGGTCACGGTTGCGGAGATTCCGGACTCGGCATCGTCTAGGACGAGCACCCGTTGCCGTGTGGGCTGCTCGAGCTCCAGCCCGGCAACCAACGGCAACACATCTTGCGAAACTGCGGAAATCTCCGAGTCTTCGCTTGCGACCGGCCAGGCCACGGCAACACCGTGGCCGAGGACAACAACAACGACGGCCGATGCCGCAATACTTTGGAAGACACGGCTCGTCACACGAAGTTTGCCAGAACCTGCATCCCAGAGACCCTCGGCCGCCGATGCCACCGCAATGAGCACACCCATCACCGCGAGCGACAAGCCCGGGCCAGCCCAAGCGTTGGCGCTAGCGGTACCGGCGCCGCCATCTGGGGAGACCAACGTCGACAGCGACAGCGCACCCCACAGCACGCCCATCGCCGCCAATGCCACGCCGGTAGTGGCCATCGCCCAGCGACGCGCGACAAACGTCGAGAGGAACGCCACCACCAACAGCACGGGGACGACCACGGACGATGCCGCCAAGAAAATGTCGGGGGCCGAGCTCACCGAGACAGGTGCCAACAGAATGTCGAGAGCACTTGAACTATCACTGATCGATGGCCCCGGTTCACGCATCAGAACCGTCCAGGCATCGCGCGAAATCAGGCCCTGCTGCACAATGGCGACCAGCCCGGCAAAGCCCACCACAGCGGGAGGAATGCCCATCCCCCACACCCGTAGACGCATCGGCCCGGCACACGCACCCACGACCGCAACAGACAGCAGCACCGGAAGTACGAGCGCGGGAGCGGCGATGACTACGACCGCCATGGAGAGAGCGCCGCCAGCGGCGGCACTCGGCGACGGCAATGCACGCTCGGGGAAATGGACGCCGTCACTAATGCGCTCGGTGCACTGCCACCCTCCGGCACGCACGACGCCAACGACAACCCACGGCAACATCACGTGCACGATGACGGATGCCACACGGCCCTGGTCTACTGACTCAATCAAGAACGGCATGAGGCCATACGCCATAGCCGCGGCAGCACGAACAGCGAGCGACCGCGTCAGTGCGCCGGCAGCAGCCCACGCACCCAACCCAGCCCACAGGGATGCACCGGCCAACAACAATCCCAGCCCTACGGCTAGCCCACCTGGAACCACAGTGAGAGGCAACAACACCACCGAGAGTCCGCCATCAATCGACGGTGCGCCCAAGCCCTGTTCCGTCCAGCCGCTGAGGCCGCGCTCCCAAAGCGTCCGCCAGCCCACATCGGTGATACCGAGCGACTCGGAAGCCAGCATCTGGCCAGACAACACCCCACTGATCCAGTCGTAGTGCCTCACCGTCGACACGGCGGCCAAAAGCGCCGCGACGCTGACCAGCGTGATGCGGCGCCGGCGTGCCACCACAGCTAACTCATTCCGGATGAGCTCCGGAGGCACGCTAGCGGCACGCCAACTCTCATACGCTCCCCACTCACGGGTACGCGTGTCACGCCGGACCTGACGGGAAGAAGCCAACAGCGGATGCTCAATGGTGCGTGCATCACTACCTCGCAAGCCTGCGGCATTGACGCGCTGGCGCGAACGATACACACGGGGAAGGAGCACCAAGAGCCGCATCGGAACCCAGGCATCGGCTCCTGCCAAACGCAGATTATTCTGCGCCACGCGCATCAGCACCCGGCCGAGTGTCGATAGGGCCACACCAATCAGGAGCGGCAGCCCCATCCACCAGCGGGCATACACCAACGCTTGAAGCCATTCCGATGCGCGTCGAGCCCCATACGTGTGGAGGCGCGATCCGCCCTCACCGCGACCCCCGTTGAGACGCTCCTGAGCATGGCGAATCCGCGCGCGCGGCACCACCACGACATCCCATTGCGCCCGCCACACCCGGCGGCAGAAATCCAGGCTGTCACCCCACCCGTCATATGCCGGGTCGAGCCCCCTGAGCTGATCCCACACCTCACGCCGCACGAGCGCACCAGTAATGGACACACCCAGAACATCATCGCGCTCGTCGTGCTGTCCCTGGTTAATGTCCCCCTCATCGACCAAGGTGACACGGCGGGCACCGCCACGCGTGGTCGTGGTGCCCATCGACACCAACCGGGTGGGATCATCCCACTGCACCTGAGCCGCGCCAATGATTCCGGCGCGGTGCCGCTTACGAGCGGTCGCAAGGAGCAGCCCCAATGCATCCGGCATCGGCGCGGAATCGTCATGAAGGAGCCACAGCATCTCCCCCGGCTGCGCCTCTTCATCCACAATGAGTGCGTGGACAGCCGACGAGAAATCTGTCGCCGTCACCTGGACAGCGTGCACCGAGGGGGGAAGTGGGTCAGGCGCCGGAGCGTCTCCCACAAGCACCAGGTCAACTCGATCTGGTGCGGGGTCTTGATGGATCACTGCATCAACAACTGAGGCCAGTCGGGGCGATTCCCCGTCACTGACCACTACTGCGCGCACATGAATGCGCGCTGGACTCATGCTCGTCCCACGCAGGCCGACCAGCTAGACGGCGCGGCGCTTCAATTTGCGCCGCTCACGCTCTGACAATCCACCCCAGATGCCAAAACGCTCGTCGTTTTCGAGCGCATAGTCCAAGCACTCAGAACGAACCTCACAGGACGCGCAAACCTTCTTTGCTTCACGCGTTGAGCCGCCCTTTTCAGGGAAGAACGCCTCGGGGTCCGTCTGAGCGCACAGTGCGCGCTCTTGCCATGCCAAAGGGCCGTCATCTTCTACACCGTCAAAAATGTCAACGACGGAGGCGAGAGAAGGTGTGGCCTGACCTGCGTCGGAAGGCACTGCACCATCGTAGATATTCCACATAGGCCGTCCTCCGATCACCGTGAGCAGGAAACCCTGCCTACGTGAATTACACCCGTGTAATCCCTATGCGTCAAGTTGAGAAGACGGCACCTGACGCAGGAATCCAGCGCCCCAACCGAGGTGCATCGTGGCCAATACCAGGGGCAAACGAATGCTTGCCGCTGCTCCGGCCCGACTCGCCAATGAGACGGTGGCCAGCAAAATACCTGCTAAATATGCCAATGGGATGACCCAGCCGGCGATCAACCAGGGGGTATCGAAGAGCATTCCCAGGACCCCACACAGAGCCCCCAGAACAACCGCAACGGTAGCGATAGGCGCTGCAAGGTATCTGAGAGATTTTGTCTCGGGATGCCGCGAGACCACCTCGCGGCGCCACTGACCCGTCAGCCAGAACTGCCGGGCGAGGCTCCTCCACGTGTTCCTCGGGGAGTACGGAACCTGCATTTCGGGCACAAACCACACGCCATAGCCCGCCTCGCGAAGCCGGAAATTCAGCTCCCAATCCTGTGCACGCACGTAATGAGAGTCGTAGCCACCAACGTCCTCCAGCGCCTCCCGCCTAAAGGCACCCAGATACACCGAATCCGCCGGCCCGGCCACACCGCCCTGCCGGTGGCCAGCCCCTCCCAGCCCCCACGCGGACGACATCGCGACCGCTACCGCCTTCGCGAACGGCTCTGAGGCCGTCGGCACCATACGGCCGCCGACATTGGCTGCACCCGACTCCCGCAGATGCCGCACTGCGGAATCCACATACCCTTCCGGCATCAGCGCATGACCGTCCATGCGCACCAACACATCGAAACGTGCAGCCGCAATGGCACGATTCAACGCATCGGGCGTCTTGCCCGACGGATTGGACACCACACGCACCCGCTCGTCCTGCTCAAGGCCGCGCGCAATCTCTTCGGTGGCGTCATCCGACGGTGCCACCGCCAACACCACCTCCAGCTCACCTGCGTAGCCACATCCCAGCATGGCGGCCACGGCATCGGCTAGATACGGCGCCTCGTTCTTGACGGGCACCACGATGCTCACCGGCGGCTGAGCGGGAAGGGTCGGCAAATCAATCACCCGCCGAGCGTAACCGAGACACCACGAGGTAGCCCGCATCCCTACACTTAACTCAGAACCATCTTTGGCGGAAAGGGACAACGATGAGCGATGGCCACGAGGCCACGGGCGAACCGACCACACGACGCGCATCGCACAGCCCTCTCCAGCACAGCGCGCGAGCACACACTCCCCGGATGCTTCAGATCATCGCCACCACCATCGCCGCAGTCGCGGGGTTCATCCTGGTTTACGGCATCACCGTGAGCCAACAGATCGAAGGCGCCATCTCCACCCAAGATGTCGATCACATCGTCGACGACATCGACGTCGAGGTGGCACAAACCGGCGCCCTCAACATCTTGCTCATGGGATCCGACACCCGCGACGGCGACAATGCCGACATCAGCGGAGACGACGCACCCGGCATGCGCAATGACACCACGATCGTGGCGCACATCGCCGGTGACCGCTCCCGAGTCGATATGATCTCGATCCCGCGCGACATGCAGGTCGAGATTCCTGATTGCACACTTCTGGACGGCGAGGTCGTCACGGGCGGCTACGGAGACTTCAACATCGCCTTCTCCAACGGCGGCAAGAACGGCGACCCAGCAGAAGCCGCCGCCTGCACCATCAATACCGTCCAGCAGGACGCGCAGATCCCCATCGACCACTGGGCCGTCATCGACTTCGACGGATTCATCACGATGATTGACGCGCTAGGCGGGGTCGAAATCTACATTCCCACCGACATCGTCTCCTCGAAAGCCCAACTCGACCTCGAAGCGGGATGGCAGACTCTCACCGGAGAAGAGGCACTCGGATACGCCCGTCTACGAACCGCGGAAGTCGGGGACGTCTCCGGATCAGATCTTCAACGCATCAGCAGGCAACAGCAACTGCTCGAAGCCGTCATCCACACCGTGTTTGAGAAAAACCTCCTCACAGACGCAAGCGCACTCACGCAATTCCTGCGCGCCGCGTCCGAATCGCTCACCACCGACCCCGAACTCGGTCAAGTCGACTTTGTTCTCTCCCTCGCAGCAAGCCTCCGCAACACCCCCGAAGACAACTTCACGTTCCACACCGTCCCATGGGTGTACACAGACGACCGCCTCAATGTGCTCCCCACAGAAGAAGCCGAGACGATGTTCCAGCAGCTCCGCGACGACGTCCCCATCACCGTCGACGCCGAAGGCGATTCCACCTCCGAATGGGACACGAACCCCACGCCAGAACCCAGCAACGGCTAGACATACGCGAACCCGTTAGACTGAAGGTCTGTCCGTTGAGGGAACCGCGACGCACCCCGGTGCGTTACTGACGCAGACACAGTCCGCGCGCCCCGCGCGCCAAGGGAGGAATTCGCTTGAGTACACGCCGTCCCCGGGCACGCGCACGTCACAGTGCACGCCTGCCGCGTCGCAGTGTCTTCGCGTTCCTCGTCTCGTCCGTCGCAGCAGTAGCCGGATTCGGCATCGTCCTCGGCAGCGCGTACATCACCAACGCGCAAGGCGCCATCGAGCGGCACGATGTCCGCAACATTGCCAGCGCCACCGACGGTGAAGCGGAAGCCGAGTACATTCCCACCGACTTTGCCGGTGGAGAAGACATCAACATCGTCCTGATCGGCACAGACGAACGCAACGGCGAGAACGCCGACATCGGAGGCGACGTTGCCGAGGGTATGCGCGGCGACACCACCATGGTGGTCCACATCTCGGCAGACCGTTCTCGCATCGATGTCGTCTCAATCCCCCGCGACTCCCGCGTCGCAATCTCAGACTGTCAACTCTACGACGGCACTGTCGTCAAGGGCTGGACCGGCAAGTTCAACATTGCCCTCGCCAACGGCGGAATCAACGGCGACCGCGGCGAAGGTGCCGCCTGCGTGATGCGCACCATCACTGACCTCACGGGAGTGGACTTCAACGGCCACTTCGGAATGATCGACTTCTCCGGCTTCGAAAACATGGTCGACGCCATGGGTGGCGTGCCGATGTGTATCGACCAAGACATGTACTCCAGCAAGGCAAAGCTCGAGCTCGAAGCCGGCCCGCAGGTGCTCGACGGCGAAACCGCGTTGGCGTTTGCGCGAGCCCGCACAGGCACTGGACTTGGTGGTGACGGCACGGACCTTTCCCGTATTGATCGCCAGCAAGAACTCCTCACGAACCTTGCTCGCGTGACACTCGGCTCAAATGTCCTCACCGACCTCCCAGCACTGACGCAACTCCTGCGCGCGGGAGCAGAGTCCGTCTCCATGGACTCGGAACTCGGTTCACTCGACAACCTCGTGGGCCTGCTGTACTCGCTGCGCCACTTTGAGACGTCTGAGTTGAACTTCTACACCGTGCCCTGGAAGTACGCAGGCGACGGCTCTGGGGATGTCCTCTGGGACGAGCCCGCTGCCTCTGAAATGTGGCGTTCGCTCATCAACGACGAGCCCGTAGTGACGGCCGAGGAACACGCCGCGACCGATGCCGACACTGAGTCCAGTGACAGTTCGACAGACACGACGACCGCGACGGAGTCGGAATCGACGGAGAGCACCTCGACTGGTGGATCAACCACCACGACGGACTCGACGACCACCACCGCCAGCACCCCTGAGCCGACCGTCTCGCCCACGCCGTTGCGTGAGACCGAAGACGACATCCTCGCTGGCTGCACCGTCGTCGACTACTAACCCGCCAAACTCGGTACTCGACGCGTCACTCGCGCCAACACTACGAACGGGCCACGGCACTCGTCGCACCAACACTACGAGCTGGCCACGGCACTCGTCGCGGCAACACTACGAACCCGTCGGGACTTCGACACGCCGTCATGGGGCCGCCAGCGGAGTCCCACAGCGGCGTGGCGAGACTACCTTTGGTTCAAAGTGTCCACGGTGGTGGTCCTGGGGTTGTGATTCCCCGAGACCCGCGAAGGGCGGGCTTAGGCGCTTGCGATGGTGGGCTTTGCCCCGCGCCCAAGGCAGCAGTCGGTGGGGCACACGTCCTGCCATGGGCCTAGAGCGGTCAGGGCCTCGCGTTCACGCGCCGCCCCACCGTCGCTACCGACGTGGCGTTCCTCGACCAAGTCGATGAGCCCAGACACAAACTGCGGGTCCACGCCCACAGTCGGCACACGCACCATCGCCAGGTCGCGCTCTTCACACGTTTCCTGCGCCTCGTTGTCGAGATCCCAGGCAACTTCCATGTGGTCGGACACGAAGCCGATAGGCGACACTACAAGTCCGCTGACCGAGTCGTCCAGAGCGTTGATTGCATCGTTGATGTCAGGTTCAAGCCACGGTGTGCTGGGGTCTCCGGACCGCGACTGGAACACGAGGGACCACGGGGTGTCCGGGAACTCCTGCGCCACAGCATCCATTACGAGTGCCGCGACTGCGCGCTGTTGTTCGACGTACCAGCCGCCGCCTGCGAACCACTCTTCGCCTCCGCCGGTGGCAACTGGCGTGCCGTCCGGTCGTGTTTCGCGCGGCCCGGAGACGTCGGCTGCAGCTGAGGGAATGGAGTGTGTCGCGAACATGACGTGCGCGTCGTCTGCACGGTTCGCCGCCTTCAGTTCATGGAGGCCGGACAGCACCGCATCGATGTTGGGCTTCACGAAGCCGGGGTGGTCGAAGTACTGGCGAATCTTGTCGAGCTGGAGCTCATCTGTGAGGCCAGTCTCTTCGAGAGCGGTCGCGAGGTCTTCGCGGTAGGCACGGCACCCGGAGTATGAGGAGAATGCCGTCGTCACCAGCACCAGAACCTTGCGGTGACCGTCCGCATGGAGTTCCTTCAGGGCGTCAGCAAAGTAGGGAGCCCAAAAGCGGTTTCCCCAGTACACCGGCAGTGCGAGTCCGCGCTTGGCGATCTCACCTTCGAGTGCCACTTTGAGTTCGCGGTTCTGCTCGTTGATGGGACTGATCCCACCAAAGTGGCGGTAGTGGTGGGCGACCTCTTCGAGGCGTTCGTCTGGCACACCGCGGCCGCGCGTGACATTGCGCAGGTACGGAATGACGTCGTCTTGACCTTCGGGACCGCCAAATCCTGCGAGCAGGATGCAGTCATAGGTGGTCGGGTCGACAGTGCGAGTGTCGGCAGCGAATGGCTTGAGTTCCTCGGTCACGATGCGAGAACCTCCACGGCCTCCGCGGTTTCAATTCGGCGTCCCGTGTAGAACGGCACTTCTTCGCGCACGTGGCGACGGGCATCGGTATTGCGCAGGTCGCGCATCATGTCAACGAGGTCGAGGACGTCGTCGGCTTCCATGGGGAGCAACCATTCGTAGTCACCCAAGGCGAACGCTGCGACGGTGTTGGCGACGACACCCTTGAACTTGGCGCCCATCATGCCGTGCTCGCGAAGCATCGTGGAGCGCTCCTCGTCGGGCAAGAGGTACCACTCGTAGGAGCGCACGAAGGGGTACACGGTGAGCCAGTCGCGAGCGTGTTCGCCACGGAGGAATCCGGGAACGTGGGCCTTGTTGAATTCTGCGGAGCGGTGCACGCCGGCGGCCGACCACGTGAGCTTGGTGTCGGCCAACAGTTCGGTCGCGCGGAGCTCACGCAGCGCCAACTGGAGGTCCGCCAGATCAGGGCCGTGGAGCCACAGCATGACCGTGCCATCGGCACGCAAGCCGGACACGTCGTAAATGCCGCGCAGGACCACGTCCTGGCTGGCCAGTTCTTCCACTGCGGCGTCGAAGTGCTCGACTACCTCAGCAAGTTCTTCATCAGGGGTGTCGAGGAAGCCGTCGAGGACAGAGAACAGGGTGAAGCCATGGGGCTGATCAGTCATGCCTCCATTGTCACCCAGGCACGCGCCCGTGGGAAATCGCACACGAGCACGTTCGCGCCTGGCAAAGGTCCGATGCTCGGGTCACGTGGGTGCGAACGGCCTCGCCTGGGACTTCGGTCCTAGGTGCGAGCGCCGAGGGTCGATCGCGCATCGTCGTCGGCGATGGCCGCAAGGCCTGAGAAACCCGCGGCCGAACCGACCAGGTGGAGTCCCGGCGCGGGCTCTCGATCCCCTGCCCGGGTGGGAGCGGCATCGTGCCACGTCACTTGAACCAGATCACGTACTTGCTGGTCCTTGAGTGGCACTCCCAGGAGGCGGGAGGCGTCTGCGAGCGCATAGTCGCTGAGATCTTGAGCGGATTCAACGTTGTACGAGAGGCGGATGATGTGCCGGCTGGGTGCTGCTTGGGCGACCCAGTTCCACTTCGCTGACGCATGCGTCAGCGCCTTGGCATGGGTGACGCCTTCCACTGCCAGCACGCCTGAGCCACGCGGGTGGGAGTCGAGTTCGGGTGCGTCGAGTGACAGTGTGACGAGCCCGACCTGCCTGTCAGGGGCACGTTCGAGTTGCGGGACCAGCGACGCGGCGACGGGCCGTGACGCCGCCATCACCACCTCATCGGCGTGCCAGTGGTTGCTCTCGGTGACCATGTCCCATCCGGGGACGTCGTTGCTGGGGCGCCCGCCAGGGGTCGAGTCCTCACTGCGGGTCAAGGAGTACACCGGGGCATCCGTGTAGATGGTGACGCCGCGGGCGCGGGCGCGTTCCGCCAGCACGTCAGTGAGGGTAAACATGCCGCCCTCGAGTCCCATCACGGACGCACCTGCAGGAGCGAGGGCTCGGCGCTTGGCTGCGGCTCGCGTCAGCCCGAGTTCGGATATCTCGGCAGCGAAACCCGCTGCTGCGGCGTCGATGCGGAGTTCGTCGATGGGGCGGGAAAAGATGCCGCTGACGACGGGAGCCAGCAGACGGTCGGTGGCGATGTCGCCGAGCCGACGCCGCGCGACTTCTCCGAGATGGTCGTCTGGCGCTACCTCTTCGACGGGCATCCACCGTTCGACGGCGGCCCGCAACGCTCCCGACCATCCGAGTGCCTTGCGAACGTCGCGTGACAGGGACTTGGTGGGAATGCCTAGCCATCCGGCTGCGGGCATCGGATATGAGCGGTCTGGTCCCACGATCCAGGCGGGGCCACCCGCGGGAGCGACCAGTTTGTCAGTCAGGCCGATGTCGTCGATCAGTTTCTCGACATGACCACCGCGGGTGGCAAACGACTCTGCCCCAGCGTCAATATCGATCCCGTCCACTCGCACCTTGCTGACGCGTCCGCCCAGTTCGCTTTCCGCTTCCAGGACGGTGACGGAGTGCCCTTCGTCGGCGAGCCGACAGGCCGCGAGGAGGCCAGCAGGCCCGGCCCCAATAACGATCCAGGTGCGGGGATCAGTCATGTGAATGGATTTGCTCGACGATCGACTTCACGACGTCGGGGTTAGCGTGGGGCGGCATGCCGTGGCCCAAGTTGACGACGTGTCCGGGGGCTGAGCTTCCACGGTGCAGGACGTCGGCCACATGCGCTTCGAGCTGTGCTGCAGGTGCCCCGAGCATGGCGGGATCAATGTTTCCTTGGAGCGGGAACGCGCCACCGGTGATACGCGCCGCCTCATCCAGTGGCGTGCGGTAGTCGACGCCAAGTGCGGTCGCTCCAGCACGTCCCATCTGCACCAGTAGGTGTCCAGCGTTAGCGGCAAAGTGAATGCGTGCGACCCCGAGGTCCTCCACGGCAAGCAACGCGTCACGGGACCCTGCCTGGCACTTCGCCACATAGGTGCTCTCGGACAGCGAGCCGGCCCAAGAGTCGAACAACTGCACGGCCGATGCGCCAGCGAGCACCTGTGCTCGAAGGAAGAGGCCCGCGGCCTGAGAGGTCCAGGCAACCAGCGCGTCCCACACCTCGGGCTCTGCCCACATCAGTTCGCGCGCGGCCATGTGGTCACGCGAGGGGCGCCCGTGGACCATGTAGGCGGCGAGCGTGAACGGCGCACCAGCAAACCCGATCATGGGGGTGGAGCCCAGCTCGGCGACGGTGAGGCGCACTGCCTCGCGGATCGGCTCAAGTGCGGCGTCAAAGTCTCCACCGTCGCCTGCCGTACCCAGATGGGGTAGCGCCTCAACATCAGCCATGGTCTGTACCGGCGTCGCGAAGACGGGACCGACGCCCGGCTCAATCTCCACGTCCACGCCAGCCGCCTTGAGTGGGACCACGATGTCGGAGAAGAAAATTCCGGCATCGACCCCATAGCGGCGCACCGGCTGCAAAGTGATCTCCGCCGCAAGTTCTGGGTTGAGGCACGCTTCCAGCATCTGAGTGCCGCGGCGAACCTCGAGATACTCGGGAAGGGATCGGCCAGCCTGACGCATAAACCAGACCGGCCGATGGGCGCCGGGCCGGCCGTCGAGTGCCGCTACCAGCGGAGACTCTGCGGTAGTGCCGGAGGCGAGAGGGTGGGAAGCGGGCAATGCAGCTACGGTCATACCCTCGATTCTGCCTTGTTCTGCGCGCGTGTCAGAATAGCGGGGTGGTCTTGATGTCAGTAGTGGCGAGTCATCACAACCGTGACTTGACGGTTTTGGAACAACTCAGTGTGGGTTCCGATGCGTTGGGAGCGGCGGTGGTGGGGAGCAACTCACCCGTGCGCGGTGCCGTGGTTCTCCCCACGTGCAACCGCTTCGAGGTGTACCTCGAAGCCGAAAGCGTCGAATCGGGCCGTGCCGCCGTGATTGAAGCCGTTCACGAAGCGACTGGCCTCGGCCGCGACAACATCGAAGCCGCTCTCGCCACCTACGAGGGCGACGATGCGGTCCAGCATTTGCTCTCCGTCACCACGGGCCTTGAGTCGATGGTGGTGGGCGAGCGTGAAATCTCGGGCCAGGTGCGCAGAGCCCTCGTCGAAGCGCAGGAGGGCAAGCACGTCAGCCCTCAACTCGATCGACTTTTCCAGTCCGCACTGCGCACGTCCCGTGTGGTCGCCTCGTCGACGGGTTTGGGTACCTCGGGTCGTTCCGTCGTGTCCGTGGCCTTTGACTTGGCAAGTGAGACCGTCTCCTGGGAGGGCGCTCGTGCTGTCCTGATCGGGACGGGTGCGCTTGCCGAAACAGGCATTGTGTCGCTGCGTCAGCGCGGCGTCGATGTTGTCGGCGTGTATTCGCCTTCCGGTCGCGGCCAAGAGTTCAGCCGCGACCATGACGTGACACCGCTGTCGCTTGAACAGCTGCGCGAGCAACTCGCCCGTGTCGATGTGGTCCTCGCCTGCTCCGGCGGCGAATCCATCGTCCTCACACCGGCGATGGTTCACGCAGCCCGTGCCGAGGCATCGGCTCCCCTCACACTCATCGACCTTGCACTGCACCGTGACGTCGCCCCCGGTGTCGAAGCGCTCGATGGCGTGCACGTCGTGAATCTCGAGTCCGTTGGCGCTCAAGCCCCTGGCGAGGCCGTCGGCGCAATCGAGGCGGCCCGCGCCATTGTCGCTCACGCTGTCGCTCGTTTCGAAGACGGCGAGTCTGTCCGCACCATCGACCCTGCCGTGGTCGCTCTGCGTGAGCATGTGTTTGGCCTTCTCGAGCGCGAACTCGCCAGGGTGCGCCCCGCTGCAGGAGCCAGCGAAGAAGCCGTCGCGCAAGCGGACGCCACAGAGCAAGCATTGCGACGCTTCGCTAAGACCCTTCTTCACACCCCGACCGTGCGCGCACGTGAGCACGCTCAGGCCGGCCAAGCAGACAAGTACCTGGGCGCGATTCGTGCTCTGTACGGCATCGATGTCGCGATGCCCGATTCCGCCTGCCCGGTCGACGAGATGGACCCCGAAACGCCCCGGGCATAGCCCGCGATTCGCCCTTCACGACGCCATTCATTTATCCAACAGGGATGTTGCGATAACGCCTGTTTCTGGGTTAGGTTAGGCAAACCTCAGTGGTGCGACGTCGACGCGCGCCACCACATCCCCGAAGGAGCACGATGCGCCAGCGCGCTCTCGTCGCAGGCGTCACTGCCGCGGCGCTTGTAGTCGCCATCTTGCTATCCCTTTCTGTCGGCGCACGCCCCATCGATCTCGGTACCGTCTGGGACTCAATCTTCAACTTCAACCCCGACGATCCCGAGCAGCTCATCGTGCGCGACCTGCGCTGGTCTCGCACCACTATCGGCATCCTCGCCGGCGCCGCGCTCGCGGTGGGTGGTGCGCTCATGCAGTCGCTCACACGCAACCCGTTCGCTGACCCCGGCCTCTTGGGCATCAACGCTGGTGCCGCGACCGCAGTGGTGTTTGGCATCACCTTCGCAGGTGTCACTGGATTCACCGGGCAAGTGTGGCTCGCATTCATCGGTGCTGCCATCGCTGCCATCACTGTGTACGCCATTGGTGCCACGGGAGCTGCGGCCGGAGCTCCCGTGAGACTCGCACTCGCTGGTGTAGCCCTCACTGCCCTCCTCACCTCCGTCACGTATGCCGTCCTGATCGTCAATCAGTCGACCCTCAACGAGTACCGCTTTTGGGTCGTGGGCTCACTCAACGGGCGTCAAGGTCACGACATGACTGCGCTGTGGGTCATTGTCGGGGCTGCACTCGTGGTGGGCTTTATCGCCGCGAAGTCGCTCGAAGCGATCTCCATGGGAGAAGAAACCGCCCAGGCGCTCGGTGTGCGCATCGGGCTCACCCGGTTCATCATCATCGCGGTCGTGACCCTGCTCGCTGGCGCCGCCACCGCAGCCGCGGGCCCTATCGTGTTCGTCGGCCTCGCGGTCCCCCACATCGTGCGCACCTTCGTCGGAGCCTCGTTGCCATGGCTCCTCGGCGTCTCCGCCCTCGGAGGCGGGGTACTGCTGCTGGTCTGCGACGTCATCGGGCGTGTGATTGCGCGCCCATCCGAGGTCGCTGTAGGCATCACCACCGCCCTCATCGGAGGTGCCATCTTTGCCGTGATGGCACGGCGCATGAAGGTGGTCGAGCTATGAGAGTCGTGCGCCTCGGCCCCTTCGGAGTCCTCACACACACCCGCGTCATCGTGGTCGGATGGGTGCTCTTTGCGGTCGCCTCCGTGTTCTTCCTGCTCGGCCTCACCGTGGGACCCGTCGAGATCCCGCTCGGCGACGCGCTCGCTGCTGCGTTTGGCTTCACCACGGATTCGCAGGCCGACTTCATCGTCGGGCAACTGCGCGCGCCGCGGACCTTCACCACCGTCCTCATCGGCATCATGTTCGCGCTCGCCGGCGCCATCCTGCAGTCGCTGACACGTAACCCACTCGCCTCACCTGACTTCATCGGAATCTCCGCTGGTGCTGGTGCGGGAGCGGTGGCAGTCATCGCGTTCGCCGGCGCTACCTCCGCCTGGCTCGTTGCCGCAGGTGCAGGCATCGGCGGCATCGTCGCCGCGGCCATCATCATCGCGCTCGCCTGGCATGGCGGCATCGTGCCACTGCGCATGGTGCTGACCGGCATCGGCATCGGCTTCGTCGCCTCCGCGGTCTCCCAATACCTGCTCACAGTGATGGACATCAACAACGCAGACCAAGCACTTGTCTGGCTCGTCGGCTCCACCGCCAACCGCACCTGGCAGCACGTCGCCGTCGCGGCAGTGATCCTCGCCGTCATGATCCCCATCATCGTGACGCTCAGCCGCTCGCTACGCACCATGGAGATGGGCGATGAGACCGCTGAAGCCCTCGGCATCCCCGTGGCACGGGCGCGGCTACTCCTGGTGCTCTGCGCCGTCCTGCTCGCCGCTGGCGCCACGGCCGTCGTCGGACCCGTGGGCTTCATTGCCCTCGTCTCACCAGCGCTCGCCAGGCGACTCACCCGCGCCCCGGGCGTCACTCTCATTCCCGCCGCGCTGATGGGTGCCGCACTCGCTCTGGTAGCGGACTATGCCGCCCAGCACGCTACCGGCGACATGCAACTTCCGATCGGCTTGTACACCGCAGCCATCGGCGCCCCCTACCTGCTGTGGCTCGTGGGGCGATCCGCACGAGGAGGACAGCAATGAACCGGCTCGAAGCCCGCCGCGTCGTACTCGGCTACGGCGACTCCACCATCGTCCATGGTGTCAACGTCGCCATCCCCGACGGCAAAATCACCGCGATTGTCGGCCCCAATGGATGTGGCAAGTCCACCCTGCTGCGCTCGCTGGTACGCCTGCTCACCCCATCGGCGGGGTCTGTAGTCCTGGATGGCGAAAACATCCACACCATTCCCACACGCGAAGTGGCACGGCGTGTAGGACTGCTCCCCCAGTCCCCGATCCCACCCGCTGGCATCACCGTCAAAGAACTCGTCGCACGCGGGCGTACGCCCCACCAGAAGATCCTGCGGCCCTGGTCCACCACTGACGAGACGGCGGTCATGTCTGCCCTGCACTCCACCGGGCTGACGGAGATTCAGGACGCCGTCGTTGACGAACTCTCCGGCGGCCAACGCCAACGCGCCTGGATCGCGATGGCGCTCGCTCAGGACACGCCCCTGATGCTGCTCGACGAGCCCACCACATTCCTCGACATCGCCCACCAGTACGAAGTCCTCGACCTCCTGCATCGCCTCAACACGCGTCAAGAGCGCACCGTCGCGATGGTGGTACACGACCTCGACCAGGCCGCACGCTACGCACACCATGTCATCGCCATGTCTGATGGCCGGGTGGCAGCGTCGGGAACTCCCGGCGAGGTCTTCACCGAAGAACTTGTGCGGGACGTGTTCCACCTTGACGCCCGCATCATTCCAGACCCCGTGACCGGCACGCCGATCGTCGTACCGGCTCGAGCCCCCGGAGAGACCCGATGACCATCACCGCTCCGCAGTTGCGATCGGCTGCCGCACTGCTCGCCGCCGTCCCTGGCTTGGCATGCCGCCTGACCCTCGACGAAGGCGACGAACTCGTCGCCGGAGAACACAGCGACGCGCAGATGTGCGGACACAGTTTTCACGACTTCATCCGCGAGCGCCACGAGCGCCTCAACGTCAGCGACCTCACCATCGACGGCGTCGACCCTGCCACCGGCCTCGCCTGCCACCAAGGTATGCGCTGGTTCGTCTCCCCCATGCCCGCCTCCGCCACGGTGGCATGCCTCCGCGACGCGGGCTACACGCGCGCACCCTGGCAGGCACTTGTGCGCACCGACGAGGACCTCGGCGTCTCCGTCGTCGCAGTGCGCGACCAGTCAGGTCACGCCTCCACGGCAGAACTCGACGCTGTGGCCGTCGCCGCATACGGCGCATGCCTCGTCGAACACCTCATCGTCACTACCCCCTGAACGCAAGTCCCATGAAAGGAAACACCATGTCCGTGCGCACCATGCGCCGTGCCTCCACCGTTGCCCTCGCAGCGGTTGCCGCGCTCACGCTCGCTGCTTGCTCCTCGAGCGAGTCCAGCGAAGAAACCACAGAAGAAGCCACCGCAGCCGCCACTACTGAGGCCGCCGCGGGCTTCCCCACCACCATTACGCACGCCTTTGGCGACGTGACCATCGAAGAAGAGCCCCAGCGCATTGTGACGCTTGGATCGCGCGAGCACGAGCTGCTGTACTCCCTCGGAGTCGCCCCGTACGCGATCCTCGAGTCGTGGCAGGGCTACGAGCACGGCACCGGCCCCTGGGCTGAGGAAGACCGTGTCGCTGCCGACGCTGATCCCATTCTGATCCCCCAGGGCGAACTGAACCTCGAGCTCATCGCTTCCTACGAGCCCGACCTCATCATCAACACCTACCCGCAGGCAGCCGTTGACCAGGCGACCTACGACTCCTTGAGCCAGATCGCGCCGACCATTGTTCGCCAGGCAGACTACGTCGAGTGGGGAATGCCGCTCGACGTTGAACTCGAGATGATCGGGCAGGCCGTCGGCAAGTCCGACGTCGCCGAAGAGGTCGTCAGCGACCTCGATGCCGAGTATGCCGCAATCCGCGAAGCCAACCCTGAATGGCAGGACAAGGCCGGCATCGTCGCGTTCTACTACGACGGCAACCCCGGCGCATATGACTCCACGGACAACCGCAACCAGCTGCTTGAAAACCTCGGCCTGGACACCAGCGCGTTGGACGACCAGTTGGGTGACAGCTTCTACATCCAGATCTCAGCTGAGAACCTCGACATGTTCGACGCATTCGACACGATCCTGTGGCAGACCGCAACCACCGGCGAAGTCCAGAGCACCATCGAGGGCCTGCCGCTGTTCCCGAGCCTGAGCGTCACCGAAACCGGTGGACACGTCTGGATCACCGACCCCACCCTCGAGGGCGCGTTCTTCGCCAACTCCCCCTCGTCGATCCAGTACTCGCTCGAGGCACTCGTTCCGCAGCTCGAGGCAGCGCTTGATGGCGACCCCGCCACCGAGGTTCCCTCCTACTCGGACCCCGCCTCGGCGTCCTAACCTCCCGGGAGGCGCCGCCCACGGGTGGCGCCTCCCCCACCCGGGCCAGCATCGGCCCTCTCCAGTAGTGAAGGAGTGACAATGACTGACTCGTTCCGCGTCAACGTGATCGACTCAATCGACATCTCGCCGAACCTGCGCCGTGTGACGCTCGCAGGCGACTCCCTGAGCGCATGGGAAAGCACAGGACAGCCCGACGAGTTCGTGCACATCCACATTCCCGGCCCCGATGCGGCCGAGGGGTGGGAAGACGATCACGACATCGCCCGCCACTACACGATTCGCCGCTGGGACAAGCCGGCCAACACCATCCTGGTCGATGTCGTGACCCATGGGCATGGCCTGGGCGCCAGTTGGGCACGGGATTGCCAGCCCGGAGACACGGTTGCCATCAGCGGTGCGCGTGGCTACTACGGGCCGCCGGAGGGCAGCACGCAGCGGCTGTTGTTTGCGGATGCCACCGGCATTCCCGCCGTCGCCCGCATTCTTGAGGAAGCCTCCGCAGAGGAGTCCTTCCAGGTCATCATCGAAGTCCTCGACGAGCGCGACGCGATTGACCTGCCCTCCGCGGCCGAGGTCAACGTTGAGTGGATTGTCGCCGGCAACGGCCTGGCGCTGTCGGAGATTGAGTCCGCTATGGCGCAGCTGGAGACGCCGAGCGACGACACCTACATCTGGGTGGCGTGTGAGACGAGCGCTTCGCGTGCTGCGCGCAAGTTTGTGCGTGGGCAGTGGCCCCGTCACCACTCGTGGTTCCGCATTGTGGGCTACTGGCACTTCAATCAGGAGGAACGCCTCAAGAAGTGGCTGGCACTGACGCCAGAGCAGCAGGCTCGCTACGCCGAGATCTGGGACGAATCACGCCCCGATGAGGTGAACTGGATCGAGCTAGAACCGTTCCTTCAAGAGGTCGGCCTCTAACCACACCCCTCTTCATGCCGAATGGCTCCATTTCGCTGTTATGAGCACGTAAAACAGCGAAATGGAGCCATTTGGCGATAAAGCGCGGGGCGGGGCGGGGCGGGGCGGGGCGGGTCCGGGCGAGTTAAAGGTCCAAGCGTTCCAGCATGTCCGTCACCAGCGCCGCCACCGCCGAACGCTCCGAGCGCTCCAACGTGACGTGAGCAAACAGGTCATGACCCTTCAGCGCCTCAATGACAGCGGCAACGCCGTCGTGGCGGCCCACGCGCAGGTTGTCACGCTGGGCCACATCGTGCGTCAGCACCACTCGCGAGTCCTGACCAATCCGGCTCAACATCGTGAGCAGCACATTGCGCTCAAGCGACTGGGCCTCATCCACAATGACGAACGCATCGTGCAGTGAGCGGCCGCGAATGTGCGTCAGTGGCAGCACCTCAAGCATGCCGCGCGCCATGACCTCTTCCACAACTTCGGAGGACACCGTTGCGCCGAGCGTGTCGAACACCGCCTGCGCCCACGGGTTCATCTTCTCTGCCTCGCTGCCGGGCAGATACCCGAGCTCTTGGCCACCGACTGCGTACAGCGGCCGGAACACCATGATCTTCTTGTGCTGACGGCGCTCCATGACCGCTTCGAGCCCCGCGCAAAGCGCCAGCGCGCTCTTGCCTGTTCCGGCACGCCCACCCATCGACACAATGCCAATAGATTCGTCGAGCAGCAGGTCGATCGCAATCCGCTGTTCTGCGGACCTGCCGTGGAGCCCGAAGACCTCCTGGTCTCCTCGCACCAACTGGACGTCGCCGCTGCCGTCGACGCGACCCAAAGCCGAGCCGCGCGGCGAGTGAATCACGAGGCCGGTGTGGACGGGCAGCACCGAGAGGTCTTCGCCGCAGTCCTCGGGGCTCATTCCCGCAACGCGTTCGGCGTCGTACAGCTCGGACATGTGCTCATCGCTGAGGTGGATTTCACGCATGCCCGTCCAGCCGGCATCGACGGCGAGTTCCGCTTTGTACTCCTCGGCTTCAATACCGAGGGCCGATGCCTTGACACGCATGGGCAGGTCCTTCGACACCACGGTGACGGACAGTCCCTCAGCCTTGAGGTTCGCCGCGACGGCCAGGATGCGGGTGTCGTTGTCCCCGAGCCGGAATCCGGAGGGAAGGACGGATTGGTCGGTGTGGTTGAGTTCCACGCGGACGGTTCCGCCTGTGTCGTTGGCCGGGACCGGAGAGTCAAGCTTGCCGTGGCGGACACGGAACTCGTCGAGGGACCGTAGCGCGGAGCGCGCGAAGTATCCGAGTTCCGGGTGGTGCCGTTTGGCTTCTAGTTCGGTGATGACGACGACGGGTAGCACGACCGCGTGTTCAGCGAACCTTTTGAGTGCTCGAGGATCCGAGAGCAACACTGAGGTATCGAGCACGAAGGTGCGCAACTCAGTGGCGGTTTCCGCGTTGATGGAGGGTGTGGTGTCAAACTCGACTGCGCTCACGTGGTGCTCCCGGGGTTAGGGCCGTGGAGCGCCGACCGCGCCACGGCGATCGGTGTCAGTCCCGCATCGGGTTGATGCGGGTATTTGAGGTTCCCACGTTTGTGACGCTACGCCTTTATGAGTGACCCGGGTGCATTGTTGTGCGCGTGTCGCGGGCATGTTGCCCAATGTTCACATGCTGTACAGAGTCGAGTTAGCGCCCGTGACGGCGTTCGCGCTGCGAGTAGGAACGCAAGGCACGGAGGAAGTCCACGCGCCGAAAGTCTGGCCAGTAGGCGTCGCAGAAGTAGAACTCGGTGTGCGCGGACTGCCACATGAGGAACCCAGAGAGTCGCTGTTCCCCTGAGGTGCGGATCACGAGGTCGGGGTCGGGCTGGCCCTTGGTATACAGGTGCTCGGCAATGTGGTCGACCGTGAAGGAATCGGCGATTTGGTCGATGGACTTGCCTTGGTCGCTGCCGTCACGCAGGTAGGCGCGGACGGCATCGGCGATTTCGTGACGGCCGCCGTAGCCGACCGCGATGTTGACGTGGAGTCCGGTGGCGTTGGCCGATGCGTCGACGGCGGCAGCGATGCGAGCTGCGGAGGATTCGGGCAGCAGCTCTGCTGAGCCCACGTGTTGGATCTTCCAGCGTCCGTCGGCTGCGAGTTGTTCTGCTGCGGTGCAGATGATGTCGAGGAGCGGTTCGAGTTCTTGGGGGTCGCGTTCGAGGTTTTCGGTGGAGAGCATCCACAGTGTGACGACCTCAACGCCGGCGTCTTGCGACCATTCGAGGAGATCAGCGATCTTGTCGGCGCCGCGGCGGTGGCCGTCGGCTGCAGTGATTCCGCTTTGTTTTGCCCAGCGTCGGTTGCCATCAAGAATGACACCGATGTGTCGAGGGACGTCCCCCTCGGTCCGCAGGGTACGGGCCAGGTCACGTTCATACTTCCGGTACAAGAGATCGCGGAGACTCACGTGGGGTCCTTTCCAACGGCATCGGCGAGGTTCGAACAGGGTACCGCCCCCACGTAACCTACGGTATCGTAGGTTTATGGCAGAGAACCTTCCCGAGCCCGCAAAACCACTGATGCGCGGCTGGCTCCACCTAGGTGCCGCACCGATTGCCCTGGTCGCTGGAATGGTCCTTGTAGTGTTTGCGCCAACGCTGGCAGGACGCATCTCGACGGCCATCTTTACGCTCACCGCAGTGATGCTGTTTGGCACGTCCGCTGTGTATCACCGCGGCAACTGGTCCCCCACCACCCGAGCGGTGCTGCGGCGGATGGACCACGCCAACATCTTCCTCATCATCGCTGGCACGTACACCCCGCTTACGGTGCTGCTGCTTGAGGGCACCACACGGACCACAGTCTTGATTGCGGTGTGGGCGGGCGCGCTCATCGGCCTGCTGCTGCGGATCTTTTGGCTTAACGCCCCGCGCTGGCTGTACGTCCCGCTCTACCTTGCGTTGGGCTGGGTTGCCGTGGGCTACATCGGCCCGTTCTACCAAGCGGGCGGCGCTGCCGTCGTCACGCTGATTGTGTTGGGCGGTCTGTGCTACACGGTAGGAGCGGTCATCTACGGCACCAAGTGGCCGCGAGGCTCACAGAAGTACTTTGGCTTCCACGAGATTTTTCACGCTCTAACGATCGCGGGTTTCTTCTGCCACTACGTCGCCATCGCCCTCGTCGTCTTCAACATCTGACGTTGACGTGCTACCAGCCGATGCCTCAACGTCGTTGAGAGCAACGTCACCTTCGACGGCGGCAGGTTGCGCCTCAGTGGTCTTGGCCTCGTCTTTGGGTGGGCGCGTGCGCACCTTCCGCAATTGCTTGGACAACGACAAGAACAGCAGAATCACTGCCGCTACGAGCGCAAACGTCGAAACAAACGCTAGGAACCCGGGTCCTCCGCTAAAACTGGTCACTGCCACACACCTTTCTGTGGACTATCCTGCCTCATGATGAGCAGCGACACAGACCACGAACCCATGGAGGACGGCGCCTCGGGCGCGATTCCTCGCCTCACCAAGAAGGCGTGGGCACTCGTCATCGTGGGGCTCATCCTTCTGACCGGCGTAGCCGCCTGGTTTGGCTTCGATCAGGCAGATCAAGACGCCCGGTGGAACACTGTCGGATTCGAGGTCATCTCACCAACGGAGATGGACATCACGTTCGATGTTTACCTCTACACCGATGAGGTCGTCGAATGCCAGGTACGGGCCATGAACGTCAGTTTCGCCGAAGTGGGCGTCACGATCATTGAGGTGGATCCGGCGGACGGGGTCGAGCAACGCATCACGACACCGATCACCACGGTGGAAGAAGCAACTACCGCCGAGGTCAACTACTGCCACGTCCCGGGCTAACACCACCGACGCTCGCACAAGGCGCCCTGGTGTGGCGTACTTCGCTGTTTTCGCCGGGTGTTGTTATTCTTGCCAGTCACGTCCACTAAGGAGGATCTCGTGACTGAGACAACCGGCACTTGGCTGACCCAGGAGGCCTTTGACCGCCTGCAGGCCGAGTACGACCAGCTTGCTGGCGAAGGCCGCGCTGCCATCGCCAAGGAGATCGACGAGCGCCGCCAAGAAGGCGACCTCAAGGAGAACGGCGGCTACCACGCCGCCCGCGAAGAGCAGGCCAAGCAAGAGGCCCGCATCGAGCAGCTCCGTCACATTCTGCAAACCGCAACCGTAGGTGAAGCCAGCGACGGCGGCACCATCACCTCTGGCACCGTCGTCACCGCCGAGGTCGCAGGGCGCGAGATGCGCTTCCTCGTGGGTTCACGCGAGGTTGCTGGGGGAACGGACCTGGACGTGTTCTCTGCACAGTCCCCCCTTGGCGAGGCACTCATCGGCAAGGCCGAAGGTGACAGCGCCAGCTACACCGCACCAAACGGCAACGACATTGCGATTCGTGTGCTGAAGGTCGAGCCCTTCAACGGCTAAGTTTCACACTTCAACGACGGAGGGCCGGTGACGCGTAATGCGTCACCGGCCCTCCGTCTTGTGCCGCAACGTGCGCGGCGGCACCGCACTAGCGGTTGAAGTACTTCTGTCCTGGGGTGAGTTCACCAAAGAGTTCAGGGACCGTGACCAGCGTGTATCCCTGGCCCAGCAGGTTGTCGATAATGCCGGCATAGGCATTGCGGGTGGTCTCATGAATGTCGTGGGACAGGATGATCGCGCCATCATGGGCGTGAGATTCAACGCGCTCAGTCACGATCGCCGAGTCGTGATCCTTCCAGTCCTCGGGGTCAACATCCCACAGGATCTGCGCCATGCCCAGATCGGCGGCCACCGCACTCACCGTGTCATTCGTTGCCCCATACGGTGGGCGTAGGAGCACCGATCGCTCTCCCGTCGCAGCCTCAATCAGATCGTTGGTTGATTCGATCTCGTCGCGAATGGAGGCCTCATCCAAACGCGTGAGTTGGGGGTGGTCCATCGTGTGGTTGCCAAGCGCGTGGCCCTCATTGTGAATGCGCGCCACGACGTCGGGGTTGGCCTCAACGTTGGTGCCGACCATAAAGAAGGTTGCCTTGACTCCGCGCGACGCCAACACGTCCAGCAGCGCGTTGGTGCCCTCGACCGGCCCATCATCAAACGTGAGTGCAATGCATCGGGCACTTGAGCAGTCCACACTGCCCCCGTCTTGAACGATGACCTCGCCAGATCCATCTGCGCTTGCAGTGTCACTGTTCTCAGGAGACGGCTCCGGCACCGCGATAGCCGGGTCGGTGGGGGTCATTGCGGACTCCTTTGCCAAGTCGCCAAAGTCGCTGAGCACACCGTCGGCCGATACCGCGATTCCGATGGGCGTGTTGTCGTGGGAGACCTGAGCCCGGTCAAACTCGACCCAGAGATCGCCTTCTGTGGTGAACGCCAAGGAGTGCAGCGACTCTGTTTCACCGGCAAGGTGTTCCTCAAGCATCTGTTGGTCGATACGGCTGTTGTCGCTCGCGACCTCCTCGATACGCTCGAACAATTCAGCGAGCGCATCGGTGTCCAAAAGAGCAGTTGCGGGAAGCACGTCGCCGGATGCCACGTCGTACCACCACGTCTCGGCGCGACCATCGAACGCATCTCCGCCGTGCTCCGCAAACGCCAACCGCACACCTACCGTGTCGGGTGACGCGCCAACCAGGTCCCACGACACCGTCAGTTCCGGAACGCCTGCATCGGTGACAGTATTCTCGGTCTCTCGGAAGCGGTCCGCCACGGGGCTCACCGCATCCTCAAGAGCTGTTGTCAGCGCATCGGCTCCCGGGATCGTCGGATACGACTCATAGGTGTGGTGGGTGTCCTCGATGTTCTCCTGCGACACCACATCGATGCCCTCAACCACGTCCCCGATCTCTTGAGCACAGACTTTTTCGCTGAGAACTTCTCCACCATGCCAGCCGACCCATCCTGTATGCGAGAAAATCACGATAGCCCCGCTCTGCCCCCACCGTGCGCTACGTGACCTAGAGCCGCGCCAGCAGTGCGGCAACCTCCATGTGACCGGTGTGGGGGAACATGTCGAAGACACGTACGTCTCGCACCTCGTACGCCGGCATTCGCTGCAGATCGGCGGCAAGCGTCGGAAGATGACAGCTCGAGTACACGACAGTGTGCGCACCACTGCCGTTCAACCACGTCGAAAGTGACTCACCGAGCCCCCGCCGTGGCGGATTGACCACCACAGCATCGGCCGACACCTGTTGCCCGGAAGCCCACGCCACAGCATCGGCCGCCTCAAAATGCACGCTGTCCATACCGTCAACACCGCGAGACTGAGCCTCGTCCCGCGACTTCCGCGCCGCATCAATAGCAGGGGGAGACACTTCGATTCCTGTGACGACGCGGCCCGGTGCAGCACAAGTGAGCGCAAACCCACCGACGCCGCAGTACAAATCCCACAGCGACGTCGCACCCGAGGCATCAATCCACCGTGACACCTGCGCGTAGAGTTCCGTCGCCACCGCCGTGTTGGTCTGGAAGAAAGCACGCGGCCCCACATGGAGATCGACTTCGCCCATGGGCATCGTCAACGAATCCTGGTCCGTCAGCACCATCTCCCTGTCACCCTCCGTCACCGCCTTGTGTTCAGGCAGCACATTAAGCGTTGCGACCGCGAGTGACGGGAGGCATTCACGGAGCCACGGAAGGTGCTTGCGGACGCGCGACTCGGCCTCCGTTGAGCGCGCCACACACCGCACCATCAGTTCGTTGCGGGCCGATGCAGTGACCAGCAGATACTTCAGCTCGCCACGACGGGTGGGGACGTCATACGGCTGCCATCCCACACGCCGGATAAAGTCGGCGAGCACCGGCAACGCATCCGTGATGACCGCCGGATAAAGTCCGCATGCGCGCAGGTCAACGCCGCGCCCAGCAGCATCGAGAATGCCCAGAGTAGGGTCCTCGACAGTGCCACCGACCACCATCTTGGCCTTATTGCGAAAGCCCCCCAGCGCGCTGGCACACGGCTCATGCCACGTCGCGTGGGGCGCCAATGGATCAAGCGCCGAGTGTGCCTGAGTGACCTTATCCGCCAGTTGCACGCCATGCGGTGTCTCGATCAGCGAGCACGATCGGCACACCTGCGCATCCCAATACGCGCACTGCAGAGTGTCTGCCGTGGCAGGTGTCACGAGGATGAGGAACCGCGGTCCGAACGCCCATCGTTTGCGTCGCCCTCGGCACTGTCCGGGGTGGAGTTGGTGGGCGCGGAACCACTGGCCGCGGAGCCGTCAGTGCTTCCGCGACGGACCTTGATGGTGCCCGTAGTGGGACGGATCTCCTCGGTACCGGTGTCGCCCTCGGCCTCAGCCTCGGTGGCAACCGAAGCATCGGCCGATGTCGACGACGAAGGTGTGTGGACGCGGATCTCGCTCGTGCGTGAGATCTTGCCGCGTGCACGACGGACTGCGTCACGCGAACGCTCGGCGATCACTGGCACTTGAGACGTGATGGGCGGCACCGACTCTTCGCTCGCCTTGTACGTCTTGCTCATGCCACGAATGAAGGCATAGATGAAGGACACGATAGGAACAGCGATCACCGCACCGATCAATCCCATGGTGAGCGTTCCAGCGGTAATGGTGAGCAGGACCACCAGCGGGTGGAGCGACAGCGCCTTTCCAAACAGCCACGGGTACAACACGTTCCCCTCGAGCTGCTGCACCAGCAGCACTGCGCCAAGCATCAGCAGCGCTGTAGTCCAACCGCCGTCGACGAGTGCCACAAGTGTCGCGATAGCGCCGGACAGGGTGGCACCGAACATCGGGATGAAGGAGAACAGGAACACCAAAATCGCGATCGGGAAGGCCAGCGGCACACCGAGGATCCATGCGGCCATACCAATGCCGACCGCGTCAACAAAGGCCACAAACACCGTGGTCTGGGTGTAGCGACGCAAAGTACTCCATGCGTGCGTTCCAGCGATGTCCACGCGCTCCTCGACAGGGTCCGGGAGCAGCTTCACGGTCCAGAGCCACAGTTGGCGTCCGTCCCGCAGGAAGAAGAACATTGCGATGAGCCCAATGACAGCTCCCGCGATGATCCCTCCGATGGTGGCCGCGGCTCCCAGCGCACCAGAGGCAAGGCCGCCGGCATGCTCCGTCAGCCAGGACTGGATCTGCGACACCACATTGTCGATTTGATCTTGGTCGACACCCAGCGGGCCCTCGCCAAGCCAGTCCATAAAGGTCTCGAAGCCCTCGACGGCGGCTACTCGCAGTTGATCAAACTGGGAAACGAACGATGATGACGCGGCTCCCAGCAGGAACGCAATGATTCCCAACAGGGCAAGCAACGTGATGATCGCGCCAAGGCCGCGGGGCACCCCAAGTTGCTTGAGGCGGAACACCACACGCTCCAGCGGAGCAACAATCAGCAGCGCAATGACCAACGGGATGAAGAGCGTCGGCAGCGTCGTGAAGAGCCAGAAGATACATCCAACAACGATCCCGACAACGATGAGTCGCCACGACCACGCCGCGGCTACTCGTAGCGCGAAAGGCACGCGCGGCTGTGCGTCTTCATGTGCGTTGCTCGGCGGAGGGGAATCCGGCGGCGCCAACTTGGGTTCTGCCATGGGCTGAGCCTAACGCGCGTTACGCCTGGATGCCGCGCGAACACCACGAGTGCTTCCATGTCTCAGGCACCCCCGACAAGGCCCGTGTCTCAACCATGGAGAAGTGCCGCAATACTCAGCCGGAACAGATCACCTTGCGCCGGCGTTGTGCCTCATGAACACCGCCGCCGATGAGGGTTCGCTGAACGCAGCTCCGTGAACGCCAGCGACGACGGATTGTCCATCTAGGAGGAACCATGATCTTCGGATTCGATAAGACGCACATGATCACGCCTGACGAGGCACTCGCAGGGCGCGATGCTCCCATCGAGGTCACGAACCGCCATGTCGTCCTCGGCACCCCGTTGTACGGCCCGTGGCCAGACGGGCTCGAGGTCATCTACTTTGGGATGGGCTGCTTCTGGGGCTCAGAACGCGTGTTCTGGCAGACCCCAGGCGTCTACTCCACCGCAGCCGGATACGCAGGCGGCTGGACCAAGAACCCCAGTTACGAAGAAACCTGCACGGCCAAGACGGGTCACACAGAGGCCGTACAAGTGGTCTATGACCCCGCCAAGGTCACGCCCGACGCACTGTTCAAGGAGTTCTGGGAAAATCACGATCCCACGACTGCGAACCGCCAGGGCGGAGACATCGGAACGCAGTACCGTTCCGCGATCTTCACCACCACAGACGCACAGTTAGAGGCCGCTCAACGCTCACGCGAGCAGTACCAGAGCGACCTCGACGGCCAGGGATACGGGAAAATCACCACACAGATTGCCCCCCTGTCCGATGCCGGTGACGGCGAGTTCTATTACGCGGAGGAATACCACCAGGGTTACCTCCACAAGAACCCCGGCGGCTACTGCAACCACGGCTTCTGCCAGGTCAGCTACAGCAACGCCTAAACACCCACACAAGCCACCACGGCAACGGCGCCTCGCCACCGATACCTCACACCACAGACACCCCACACCACTACGGCCTCAGACCACGAAGACGTAGGGCCGATGCCAAAGTGACCCTGGCATCGGCCCTACGTCTTGTGAAAGCAAAGTCGTGTGAAAGCGAAGTCGTGTGAGGGCGAAGTTCCGCGACCGCCAACGTCCCGCGGAAGCCGTCACCAAGACCGCGATCACCAAGACCGGGATCGCTAGTTCAGCATGGAGCGCACAAACTGCAGCTGACGTGCAAGCTGATGCGTTGAACCACCCTCATGACCGTTGTCATGCCAGACATCCATACGCGTCTGAGGCCGATGCGGACCATGAGCGCCATACCAGTTGTACGCCGCGAAGCCCCCAGAGGGCGGGCACACCTGATCCCTGAGCGCCACCGATGCCAACAGAGGTGCGCCAGCGCGCTTGGCATGATTCACGCCGTCGAAGTAACTCAAGTTATCGAGGACAGCGTTCCGGTCACCCCTCTGTGTCGACAGGTAAGTGATGATCTCCCCGTACGGCTCGGCATCCGTGATGGCAAGCGACCGCTCAAAATGGCATAAGAACGGCACATCAGCCATCACACCAGCCAAGCCATCCACGAGGCCCGCTACAGCAAGCGCAATGCCGCCGCCCTGCGAGGCACCCGAGAAAAACACCCGCTGCTCATCCACCCCAGGGAGCATGCGGACAGCGTCCACAGCCCGCACGGCGTCGGTGGTGACGCGCCGGTAATAGTAGTCACGAGGATCCTCGATGCCGCGCGTCATGAAACCAGGCGCCGACGTCGAGTGACCCACGGGATCCGCAGTCTCGCCACCGTTTCCCCAGCCAGCGCCCTGGCCACGAGTGTCCATCACAAAATGTGCAACGCCGGCACTCGCCCAGAACGTGTGGTCAAGGGCGTGTCCGCGACCACTTGAATAGCCAGCAATCTGCACCACGCACGGCAACGGTTGTTGCACACCCCGAGGTCGCACATACCAACCACGAATCGGGTGTCCGCCATAGCCAGGGAAGATCACATCCCGAATGCTCAGCTGCGGGAGGTTCCAGCCCGCGTCCGCCAGCATCGGCTCGCCTTCATGCTCGCGTGCCTCCGCGATGGTGGCCCGCCAGAACTCATCAAAGTGCTGGGGTTCACGCACGTCAGGCCGGTAACGCTCAAGTTCAGGCAAGGACAGATCAAACAGCGGCATCGTCGCCTCTTTGGGTAGCAGGGTCACAAGATAGAAGACATCGCCGCCACGCTACAACGAGATAAGCCCCGCAGCCTAAGGGCTACGGGGCTTATCCACAGGGAGGTCGAGTTAGTCGCGACCCTGCAACAGAGCGATGATGCGAAGGAACTCGGTGTACATCCACACCAGAGTGACGACCAAGCCAAAGGCAGCTGTCCACTCGTAACGTGCTGGCAGTCCGCGCTTGACACCGTTTTCGATGAAGTCGAAGTCACCAATCAGTGACACACACGCAAGGATGATGGCGAATGCACCGATGAACACGCCAAGAGGCAGGCCCAAGATCTCGATCTCTGAGCGCACACCCCACGGGGAGTCCGTGGCACCAAACAACATCAAACCAAGATTCACCAGCGAGAACGCCAGGTACGAGATTCCACCGATGATGAGGAACTTCTGCATCTTGGGCGTGTAGCGGACCTTGCCGGTGCGGTAAAGCGTCAAGCACACGGCGAACGTCACACCCGTCGCAAGCAGCGCCTGCAAGCCCGCGCCGGGGGCGTTGAAGTAGGTCTCTACGTAGTTGCTCAACGATCCAAGGAAGTAGCCCTCAATGCCGGCGTAGGCGATCGCGAGCGCAGGAGGCGTGGTCTTCTTGAACGCGAGCACCAGGCCCAGCACCATGCCCACGAGGCCAGAAATCATGAGCCCCGCGAACGAGAAGAACATGTAGCCGGGAGCGGCAAGCAGGAACGCCAGAATAATCATGGCGCTCGTCTTGCTGATCACGCCTTCATAGGTCATCCGACCCGTCTCGAGCGGAGTGGCCGAAGGCGCATTGAAGTGCTGGTCCAATTCGGTTGCGGAAACCGTGGAGCCATCAGGGTTGATGGTGGCACCAGGCTTGAACGCGCTGTTGGCACCACTAAAGACGGGGCTGGACAAAGGGTCCTCCTCGAGAGATTACGTCGCATCAGCATACAAGCCGGACGGCCCGTCGTGACATCCTCCTGCAGACGGATTTCACTGACGCGTGAACGCACGGAAGGCTTGGGATGCTCCCGTCGCGCTCGCAGGAGGACCTCCGCATCACTTGCGGCGTAGAAACGCTCCTCTGCTCCTGCTGGGAAAGCGTGGGTGAGCGAGTGCCCCCGGCGGGACTTGAACCCGCACTGAACCGATTTTAAGTCGGCTGCCTCTGCCGATTGGGCTACGGGGGCGTGCCTCTCGATTGTGCCGTATCCCGAACCCTCTCCGGTGCGCGCGGCTCACATCCGCTCAGGACTAAGAGGTGCGGACAGCTCAGGCGAGGGGCGACTCACATACGTGCGTCAGATACGTGCGACAGTCGAGAACGCAATCCCGTCAAGGATGTCGTGCTCGCTGGTCACCACTTCCTCGAGCTTGCCCCCGGCAGAAGCCACCTCATCACGAACACGCGTCACGACTTCGCGCCACACGAGTGCGCCAGCGCTGATCACATCAACGCGACCGGGATGCATAAACGGCATTGCTTCCCGCTCTGAACGCGAGGCCGCCAGGATCGCATTGCACGATGCGAGCGCCTCGTCGACACTCAGCCGTGCACCATTGATGGCCTCGCGGTCGTATTCGGCCAACCCCAACGCATGTGCAGTCACCGTAGTAATGGTGCCGGCAAGGCCCACGAGCGTGCGGGTCTGGGCCACCGGAACATCGGCGAGGGCCATATCCAGTGCTGCACGCACATCGGCTGCCGCCGCATCAAATCGCTCTACCGATGGCGCAGCGTCGGCGATGTGGTCGGCACCGTCAGCACCGTCCGCGAAATGACGCTCCGTCATGCGGACGCAGCCCACGTCCATCGAATGCGAGCCGGCAGGACCGTTCTCACCCAAGACAAGTTCCGTCGACCCTCCCCCAAGGTCGACAACGAGATACGGCGGCGTCAAGTCATCGGCCACCACCGACACCGCACCGCGGAAGCTCAGCGCCGCCTCTTCGTTACCCGAGATCACCTCAGGCTCGACACCCAGCCGCTCCTTGACACCATCGATGAACTCCTGACGGTTCGACGCGTCGCGCGTGGCAGAGGTCGCCACAAAGCGCACTGCCTCAACGCCATGCTCACGGCACAACGCCGCGTACTCGGACGTCGCCTCCAAGGTGCGCTCCAGCGCCTCAGGAGCGAACTGACCCGTGCGGTCAACGCCCTGTCCAAGGCGCACAACCTTCATGACGCGCACCACATCCGTCAGGGATGCACCGTCAGCAGCAACATCTGCAATCAGCAAACGGATGGAGTTTGTTCCACAGTCGATGGCGGCAACGCGAGCCATTTAGTCCTCCTCAGGTGCGGGGCAGGTGCAACGGTCAGGGCGCCACTGATGGGCGATTCGCTCCAGAGCGGCATCACCCAAGGGGTTCACACCGGGGCCAGACGCGAGCGAGTGGCCTACCAGGACGTGCAGGCACTTGACCCTGTCAGGCATGCCCCCCGCAGAAATTCCATGGATCTCAGGGACATCGTCCATCGCGTAGCGCTCCTCAAGGTAACGCTCGTGGGCCCGTCGGTATGCCGCCGCGAGTTCCTCATCGTCCTGGAGCTGTTGAGTCATCTCTTTCATCACGCCATTGGCTTCCAACGTCGACACAGCCGAGACAGCCTCGGGGTGCGTCAAGTAGTACTGCGTGGGGAACGGAGTGCCGTCCGGCAAACGTGGAAACGTGTGCACCACGGTGGGGTTGCCACAGACGCATCGCGCTGCGATCTCCACAACTCCACGTGGGGGGCGTCCCAGTTGGGCCCGCAAAACGGCAATGTCAGCATCAGTGACGGAAGAGTGACTCACCCGCCAAAGTCTACGTCGGTCAGCGGGGACTCTTCATCGTCGCTGTCCTGGGGCGCCGGCTCGGGGCTCGGACCCACGTCCTCGACAACAGGTTCACCGCCCGCGTCAATCACGCTGTCCCACAGGGAGTCGTACCAGGGCGTGAATGCCGAACCCGCGTCTGCACTGGTGCCCTCAGCATCGTCCTCTGTCAATCCATCCGTCACAAACTCCGGATCGACAACACGGTATGGGGTCTCACCTTCGAACACGTACGTGAGGCGCTCGCGGGCCTGTGCGACCACATAGGCGGGGTCTTCCCAACGCGCCACATGAGCATTGAGGTCATCCACCTCTGCCTGAGCCTGGGCCGCTTCTACTCGCAAATCCTCGAGCGTTGCTTGCTGGTCCCAATACGCGCGGACGGTAGGTGTCACGACCACAAAGGACAGGATCACGACCAAAACGATGACGCCCGTGCGCCAGGTGAGCATGCTGGCAAACGATCCGCGCGGGTCGCTCGCATCTATCCGGGGTGCGGAACCTGATGCGCTCTTGCCTGATCCACCTTGGGAGGCGCCTGAGCGGCTAGAACTGGGTGCCCTGCCAGCCGCATTGGAACTACTGCGATTGCTGGGCCGGCTCGCGCTGGGACGCGCTGCTCCGGGGGCACCGGTGCGGGATCCGCTGCGTCGCTTTGCCTCCGCGCTTGAGCGCGACGAGGTGCGCGGGGCACCGGGGCGGCGAGGAGCAGTCACCGCCTCATTCTCCCCCAACTTCCGGCTCAGACACACGAGGACGGCGCCGCGAGTCGCATGAGCGAGCTTCAAGTGAATGCCCGTGCTCGCGATTCGCGATCCGCGTCTCGCATCCACCCCGCATAGCCACCCCTCGCGACCGGCACCTCGCATCCGAGCCTCGCATCCAGCCCGCGCAGCCACCCCTCGCGACCGACGCACGCGAAATGGTGCAGAAGGTGCCAAAAAGACCCGTGGATGGCACATTTCGCACCATTTCGTCGGGACGGAAGGGGGGCGGGGTGGGTGCGAGACGATGAGGGACGAGGGCGGGACGGAGGGGGTCGGGAGCGGGAGGGGTGGTCCAGACATGCATCAGGGCCGCGACCCCCGTGGGGATCGCGGCCCTGATGTGCAGTGCCAGGTCAGCGCATCACACGCCGACCCAACAGTGGCCTTATGCCGAGTAGCTACGCGGGAAGGCCGACTTGCCGGCGTACTTTGCGGCGTCGTCGAGCTCTTCTTCGATGCGGAGCAGCTGGTTGTACTTAGCGATGCGCTCGCCACGGGCGGGAGCACCGGTCTTGATCTGGCCGGTGTTGAGGGCCACCACGAGGTCAGCAATGGTGACGTCCTCGGTCTCGCCCGAACGGTGCGACACCATCGAGGTGAAGCCGTTGCGAGTAGCCAGCGACACAGCGTCGATGGTCTCGGTGAGCGAACCGATCTGGTTGAGCTTCACGAGCAGAGCGTTGGCCGACTTCTCGTCGATTCCGCGCTGCAGGCGGGTGGGGTTGGTGACGAACAGGTCGTCGCCGACGATCTGCGTCTTGTCGCCCACGCGAGCGGTCAGGGCGGCCCAGCCCTCCCAGTCGTCCTCGTCCAGCGGGTCCTCGATGGAAACCAGCGGGTAGGCGTCGACGAGCTCTGCGTAGAACTCGGTCATCTCCTCGGCGGTCTTCTTGCCGCCTTCCCAGTTGTAGACACCGTCTTCGTAGAACTCGGTGGCTGCAACGTCGAGGGCGAGTGCGACGTCCTCGCCTGGCTTGAAGCCGGCCTTTTCGATGGCGACCAGGATCAGGTCCAGAGCGGCACGGTTGGACTCGAGGTTGGGCGCGAAGCCACCCTCGTCGCCCAGACCGGTAGCAAGGCCGCGCTCCTTGAGCACGGACTTGAGCGCGTGGTAGACCTCAGCGCCGTAGCGGTAGGCCTCGCGGAACGTGGGTGCGCCCACGGGAGCGATCATGAATTCCTGGATGTCAACGTTGGAGTCAGCGTGTGATCCACCGTTGAGGATGTTCATCATGGGAACGGGCAGCACGTGCGCGTTCGGGCCGCCGATGTAGCGGAACAGTGCGAGGTCGGCCGAGTCGGCAGCAGCCTTGGCAACTGCGAGCGAGACGCCGAGGATGGCGTTTGCGCCCAACTTGCCCTTGTTGTCGGTGCCGTCCAGGTCGAGCATGGTCTGGTCGATCAGACGCTGTTCGGTGGCGTCGAGGCCAACGATCTCAGGTGCGATGTCATCGATGATGGCATCCACGGCCTGCTCAACGCCCTTGCCGAGGTAACGGTTCTTGTCGCCATCGCGACGCTCAACGGCTTCAAAAGCACCGGTCGATGCGCCGGACGGAACGGCGGCGCGTGCAAAGGTGCCGTCTTCGAGGGCGACCTCAACCTCAACGGTCGGGTTGCCGCGCGAGTCGAGGATCTCGCGTGCTCCTACAGCCTCGATGCTAGCCATGTTGCTCCTTATGTTGGATGTATGGGTTTCTCTTCGTGAGTCTAGCGATGCCCCGCTGGGGTTGCGCCCTGACAAACGTCCTATGTGGGTGAACTTCCCGTTGCGGCGCCCTGTTCGGCTTCGCGTGCGGCGGCTTCGTAGTCGCGGACGGCGGCGCGCAGGGCAGCCTCGGCATCCACACCTTCGGCCTGAGCACGTGCCACGAGGGCAAGAAGTTGAGGGCCGATGCCGACGCCGGCGGGGTCGTTCACCTGCACCTGGGCTTTGCCTGCCCGGCTGATGACTTTTTGAGCGCGGGCGAGTGCCGGCTGGTCGAGCGGAATCCCGTCGAAGACCGACTCGCGGCGCTTGGTTTCCTTCTTGATTTTCTCCCAGCGTGCGTGGACCTCGGCGGCCGTGCCGGCATCGGCGTCCCCGAAGACGTGCGGGTGGCGTTCGATGAGTTTGTCCGCTACGCCGTTCGCCACCACGTCGATGTCGAAGGGATCGTTGGGGTCTTCTTCAGCAACGCGGGCGTGAAAGACCACCTGGAGAAGCACATCTCCCAGTTCTTCGCGCAGGTCTTCACGCGTGCCAGTCTCTACCGCTTCTGCGAGTTCAAACACTTCCTCAATGGCGTGCTTGATCAGTGTTTCATGCGTTTGTTCGGCGTCCCATGGACAGCCACCGGGGGACCTGAGTTGGTCCATCACCCCGACCAGGCGGGTAAGGCCTTCACTCACCGGCAACCCAGGGCTGGTCCACGTCGACGAACGCCTTGGTGACGGACATGTCAGCAATCCATCGCACGTCGCCGGCTTGGGCCTTTTCTAGTGCCATCGGCGTGGCGATCTCGACCGTCCGCGTGAACTCTTCCTCACTCCATTCACCCGTGCGGGTCGACGACACGGCATCGTCTCCGATGGAGGTGACGATCTCGGCGAGGATCTCGCTGCCCTGTGGTGTCGTCACGTAGGTCGCGACAAGGAACGATGCCTCGACAGCATCGACGAGTTCATCGCTCGCCACGCCCTCAACACCGGCCTGCTGCTTCAGCACGTCAGCAATCTGGTTGATGGTGTCCCGGCTGTAGGACACCCCGAGCTCGTCGACACGCTCAAGGAGCGGCTCGCGGAGCAGTTCCAGCGTCACGACCGAACGACGGTCGACCGTCACGTGGGCTTCATTGGTCCAGGCGCTGAACAGGTCGGCGACGCGCTCGTTGGTAATGACCTCGTCGTGGTATTCGACTGCGCTAGCCGGTGAGCCTTCTTGGCCCGGGACGGCACAGCCGGTGAGCAGGAGTGCGCCGCCAGCAAGCGTGGCGGCGAGGATCCGTCGGTGTTGGCGCTGCTTCATGCCCGTCATCCTACTGGCGCAACCCGGGTGGCCGCGATGACCTGCCTCACCCAGTCCAAAACCTCGACGCCTTCGACCGGTTTCCCGCCCACGCGGGCAGTCATGGGGGCCGGTACCAGGATTTGCCGCACGGCAGGCTTGATCACGGTTCCTGGGTAGAGGCGGTTGAGTCGCATTGCCGCAGAATCGGGGAGTTCAACGGGGCTGAATCGCACCGATTTGCCCTGCGAGACCACGTCGGTGATGCCGGTTTCTCGCACTTCGATGCGCAGCCGCGCGACGGCGAGGAGGTTCTCGACCGATTCGGGAAGGTTCCCGTAGCGGTCCTTGAGTTCCTCTGCGACCGCGTCGAGGGCTTCCGGTTCCATGGCATCGGCGATCTTGCGATAGGCCTCGAGGCGGAGTCGCTCGTGTTCGATGTATTGGGTCGGGATGTGCGCATCGATCGGAAGGTCGATCGTCATGGGAGTCCGTTCGCCTTCACCTTCGCCGCGGAAGTCGGCGACGGCCTCGCCCACCATACGGATGTAGAGGTCGAAGCCCACGCCTTCAATGTGGCCGGACTGTTCGCCGCCCAGCAGGTTTCCAGAGCCACGAATCTCGAGGTCCTTCATCGCCACCGCCATACCTGCACCCAGATCCGTGTTGGCGGCAATGGTTTGCAAGCGGTCGTGGGCCGTTTCCGTGAGCGTCTTGTCTGGCGGGTACAGGAAGTAGGCGTACGCGCGCTCGCGGCCTCGTCCTACACGGCCACGCAATTGGTGGAGCTGCGAGAGACCGAACTTGTCGGCGCGCTCCACGATCAGGGTGTTGGCGTTCGAGATATCCAGGCCAGTCTCGACAATGGTGGTGCACACCAGCACGTCGTAGCGCTTCTCGTAGTAGTCGACAATCACCTGTTCGAGTTGCTTCTCGCTCATTTGACCGTGAGCGACGGCGATGCGCGCCTCGGGCACGAGTTCGCTGAGTCGGCGGGCTTGGGCAGTGATGGTCTTGACCGAGTTGTGGATGTAGAAGACCTGGCCGTCGCGCAGCAGTTCGCGGCGGATCGCGGCGGAGACTTGTGGGTTCTCCTGGGGTCCCACATAGGTGAGGATCGGGTGACGCTCCTCAGGGGGCGTGGCCAGCGTCGACATCTCGCGGATACCGGTGACGGCCATTTCCAGCGTGCGCGGGATGGGGGTAGCCGACATCGCCAAGACGTCCACGTCGGTCCGCATGGCCTTCAGGGTTTCCTTGTGCTCGACACCGAAGCGCTGCTCCTCGTCGATGATGACCATGCCGAGTTTCTTGAACCGCACCTGACCCGTGATGAGGCGGTGGGTTCCAATGACCAGGTCTACCGAACCGTCGGCCAGGCCCTCGATAATCTCTTTCGCTTCCTTGTCGCTCTGGAAACGAGAGAGCGCCTTGACGGTCACCGGGTATTGAGCGAAGCGCTCGGTGAAGGTGTCGACGTGCTGCTTCACCAGCAACGTGGTGGGGCACAGTACTGCGACCTGTGTGCCGTCTTGGATGGCTTTGAAGGCGGCACGGACGGCGATTTCAGTCTTACCGAAGCCCACGTCACCACAGACGAGGCGGTCCATGGGCACCGAGCGTTCCATGTCCGCTTTGACCTCGTCGATGGTCGAGAGCTGGTCAGGGGTCTCGACAAAGGGGAATGCCTCTTCGAGTTCCCGCTGCCATGGGGTGTCGGGCGAAAACTCGTGACCTGTGGTCGCCATGCGTGCCGAGTAGAGGCGGATGAGTTCGCTGGCGATTTCCTTGACGGCCTTCCGGGCGCGGCCCTTGGTCTTGGCCCAGTCAGAGCCACCCATCTTGTTGACACTGGGAGCCTCGCCGCCGACATATTTGGTGACCTGGTCCAACTGATCGCTGGGCACAGACAGACGGTCTGCAGGTCCGCCGCGCTTCGAGGGCGCGTACTCAATCACCAGGTATTCGCGTTCGATGCCACGCACGGTGCGTTTGGTGAGTTCCACGAACCGGCCGACGCCGTGGGCCTCATGGACCACAAAGTCACCCGTGCGTAGTTGGAGGGGGTCAACGGCATTGCGGCGCCGGGACGGCACCTTGACCTTGGGTCCGGCTGCCACGGCGGCACGTCCGGTGAGGTCCGATTCGTGCATGACGAGGACCTTGTCCGGTTCAGCGGAGAAACCGGCTCCGGTGATCATTGGCACGATGGACACGACGCCCTCGACGGGCTCGAAAACGGTTTGCACGCGCGAGGGGATCTCGTCCTCGGCTAGCTGTTCTGCGAGACGATGCGCGCTTCCGGTTCCCGCTGCCGTCAGCACTACCTGCCAGCCCTCGGCCAGACGGGTGCGCAATACGTTGAGGGCTTCCCGGAGCCGGCCCCGGTGGTCCTCGAGGTCACGCAGCGCGGTGACCGTGGCATCGGCTCCACCAAATGGGCCGATGGTCGACACGGCAAGCCCGCGCTCTTGGGCCGACTCCTCGAGTTGCTCGAGCGTCAGGAACGATCCCTCGGTGGGCTCCAATGGCGAGTCAGCGCCAGCAGCCGCGGAGACCCATGCTGCGGCAAGGAACTCGTCGGCGGTACGCGAGAGGTCCTCAGCGCGACGGGCCAAGCGCTCGGGCTCGACCAGCACCACCCGGGTCTCGCGAGGAAGAATCTCCGGCAGAGCCTGCAAGCGGTCAACCAGCAACGGGATGAGTGACTCCATGCCCTCGACAGCCTGACCATCCGCAATGCGTGCAAGCATCTCGCCTGCGGCGGGGACCGAGTCCACGAGCGACGCAGCACGGTCGCGCACCGACTGGGTCAGCAGCAGCTCGCGGCACGGCGGCGCCCACAGGCGTTCCACGGCTTCCAACGATCGCTGGTCAGCGACGGAGAATGATCGGATCGCGTCGACCTCGTCACCGAAGAACTCGATACGCACGGGGTGCGGGTCCGTAGGTGCGAAGACATCGACAATGCCACCGCGCACTGCGAACTCGCCGCGTCGCTCCACCATGTCCACACGGGTGTAGGCGGCAGCCGCGAGCGCCTCGGTCAGTTCGGTCAGGTCGTGGCTTTCCCCGACCTTGACGTGGACGGGTTCAAGATCCGCGAGACCTGCGACGAGAGGTTGCAAGAGCGCCCGGATGGGAGCCACCACCACCTGCAGGGGCGGCAGTCCCGCTTCCTCGGCGACGATCTGTGGGTGAGCGAGCCGGCGCAGCGTTGCAAGACGCCGGGCGACGGTGTCGGAACGCGGGCTGAGGCGTTCGTGGGGAAGGGTTTCCCACGCTGGCAGGACCGAGATGGAGGCGGGATCTCGGTAGGCGCCAAGCGCGGCGGCGAGAGTATCGGCGTCACCGCCGGAGGCCGTGACTACCACCAACGGAGCGTCGCTACGAGCAGCTCCGACTATCGCTGGAACTGCTGCTGGTGCAGCGACCAGGTGCGCACCATCGTCGAGAGACGGCAACGTCAGGTGTGACAACAGGGCGCTGAGTGGCTGATTCACGCTTCTCCAGGCATGCCAAAGAACCGGGATTTCCGGCGTGACCATCCTACGGATATGGGCTGAGTTCACACATACTTCCAGGCAGATAGACTGGCAACTGCTCATCGGGAGCGATCAATGTCGACCCCGCTCCACATCATCTTCCCGATCTGGAGTTCACATGACATCTCGCTCGTTCAGCCCTGCCCTCCTTGCTGGCCTCGCGGCCTCCACTGTTGCACTGACCGCGTGCGCCACAGCAGAGTCGTCGAACGCACTCACCTCGGACATCAGCACTCCCGCTGCGGCTGCGCCGTCCACGTCCCCGTCGCCCGATGCCGTCGAAGCGCCCGACTTTGTGGTGACTCCACAGCTCGACACTGTCACCGACGGAGTCCTCACCATCGCGACGAGCCACCCCGCAGCGGAGCCATGGTTTGTGGAAGACGACCCCACGAGCGCGCAGGGATTCGAATCTGCTGTGGCCTACGTTGTCGCGGAGCAGCTGGGGTACAGCGCAGCTCAGGTGCAGTGGGTCCGTGTCTCAGCAGAACAGGCAATGACCCCTGGTGAGAAGGACTGGGATCTGGGCCTGCAGCAGTTCGTTATCAGCGAGAAGGACGAGGCGTTTGTGGACTTCTCCTCGGCCTATTACGAGGCTGGCGTGGCGGTTCTGGCTCACGCCGATTCACCGCTTGCCGATGCCGATTCCATCGCTGCGCTCGGTAGCTTCAGCCTCGGGGCCCCCAAGGGCACCCCTGCCTACGCTGTTGCGGAGCGCGAACTGGGGCGCGATGCACTGACGGCCTTCGAGACCGTCGAGGACACTGTCGAGGCGTTTGAAGCGGGCGAGGTGGACGGCTTCATCATTGAGTTGCCGGAGGCGTTCGACTACGCCGCTGCGGGCGAAGGAACAGCCGAGATCATCGGTCAGTTTGCTGCTGACCGCCGCAGCGATGACTTTGCGTTCCTCCTGCCGGACGGGTCCCCGAACACGTCGACCGTCACAGCAGTGGTGGACGCGCTCGATGCTGACGGCACCTTGGCGGCACTCGAAACTCAGTGGCTGTCGACTGCCATCGATGTCCCTGTGCTGCAGTAAGCGCAGAGGCGCAGACTTTGGCGAGTCCATTGCGGGGACCATCGAAAGTGATCCTTGGTCGTGACTCAGTGGTGCGGTTCCGGAGTGGGTCGCAACTAAGGCACGGGTCCGAGCCAAGCCCTCATCTGACTTGCCTCTATGGGACTCGTAACACCAGGAGTGGGTCTCGACGCGCGGCGATGAGCGCGGGCGCCACGGCCCCAAACAGACTCATCAGAATCGCCAGCAACGGCACAGCGACGAGGAAGGACCATGCGGGCAGGTCCTCAGTCACCAGCGACATCGCGATCACCCCGCCCATGGCACCGACGACCGCGCCCGCCGCTGCCTGGACACTCGTGCCCCACAGCACCATGGCGACGATCGTGCTTCGGCTCGCACCAAGTGCGCGCCGGCGTCCGAAGGTCGTGCGGCGCGCCGCGACGGCGACGTGTGTGGTGATGGCGATCATCAGCAGGCCCGCTCCGAGGACAGCAAGCATGAGGGCTCGCGAAGAGCGGCCCAGATCACCCGAGATAACCTCTCTCAACTGGATCGCGGCAGTGGGCGGCTCGACAGTCAACTTTCCTGGGTCGCGCGCAACGACTACACCCGGGAGTAGCGCGGCAAGCTGCTCAACCTCGTTCACATGGGTAGCAACAACATAGAGGTAGCGCAGCTCGGTACGATCTGGGTCGGTGGGCGTGAAGATGACAATGTCGTTGAGACTGTCCAAGGCCCCTGACGCAGCGAAGACCCCCACCATGGGCCACTGACCGTTCTGACCTTCAACTCCTCCGACTCCGTCTACCAAGCCAAGTTTACGCGCAGCCCGCTCGCCGACGAGTGCCTCGCCGTGGTTCGGCAAGCGTCCATCGACCAGTGCGATGTCCGCGGGAAGCTCCCCTACATATGGCCGGATAGCGATTGTCCCGGTGACGGGCGCGTTGGCGTTGCGGCCATCGTGTGCCGTTCCCAGCCCGAACGCAGACTCAACAGTGGAGAGGCGAGTCACGGCCTCGACGCTCTCCGCCGACATCATTGCTTTCTCGCTCCCGTCGCTTAGGACGATGGTGCGGGTTCCTACTGAGTCGATTCTCGACAGAACCGCTTGCTCGCTTGCCGCGGATTGACCCGTGGTGGTGAAAACGACCACGCACACCGCAGCAACCACGAGCGCACACGCAACCGCGTGGAGAGGTTGGGCGCGCAGGTCTCGCAGGACGGTCGCGATGAGGGCTCCGGGCTTGGCTTGGCCCGGCCACTCACGGGAGCGCATCATCGCGATAGGTCCACGTGCACGTCGGCGGACGCGATGCGTGACTCATCGTGCGTGGCGACAAGGACACATGCACCAGTCACGTGTGCGTGGCGCGCGAGCGCGTCCCACACCACATCTGCAGACTGTCGGTCGAGATTTCCTGTGGGTTCGTCACCGAATACGATCGTAGGCTCCGTCAACAAGGCTCGACATAGTGCCACCCGTTGCGCTTGACCGCCAGAAATCTCCCCTGGTCGGTGAGTCGCGCGATGGCCAACACCAAAGTCGTCCATCAATTGTTGCGCGCGTTCGCGAGCTCTGTCGATCGGCATACCGGCGAAGACGGCAGACTCGCAGATGTTGTCCGCGATGGTCAGGGCGGGGTCGAGCAGCGCATCCTGAAACACAAAGCCATACCGCGACGCTCGCAGCATCGAACGCTCGGCGTCGCTCAACCCTGACACACGCTCGCCCGCACACCACACTTCCCCCATTGTCTCGCGCAGCATGAGCGCCAAAAGGTACAGCAATGTGGATTTTCCCGTGCCCGACGGCCCCGTCACTACGGTGAGCGCACCATAGTGGAAGCCTGCACTGAAATCGTCAATCACGGGCAACTGGCCCGCACGGTAGGAAAAGCTCAGATTGCGGGCTTCCAACGCAACCTCAGCCGTCACGATGGAGGCGCCTCAGCGGCCGGTTCACCGTGGTTGACGAGCAGAATGCGATCGCCAACGTCAAGGCCGTCGACGACTGCACGCCCGTGCCCGTATGACTCAACGGTGACGTCCTGTGCGGCACCGGATTCTCGCACGACCGTGGTGGCACCATCCGCTGCGGTTTGGATGGCGGAGGCGGGCACCGTCGGGCCAGTCGCTTCAGGCACGACAGCAATGGTCGCCATCATGATCGTGCCGCCGTCCGCGACTACAATCGCGCCGCAATCCTCGCCGCACACGCTGCCGCGGTTGGCCCCCACGAGCCCGATGGTCACGCTGCCGTCGCTTCCTTGCACCACGTCACCTACCGCTGCGGCCCACATCGTCTGGTCAGTACCTTCCACGGATATCGGTGCGTCAAGCGGGATGAGGTCGACCTGGTCGGGCGTCACTGCAATTTCGAACGTGGGATCGTGAGCAAGAACCGTCAGCAGCGGCTCCCCCGCTGTCACTTCGTCGCCGACCGACAGATCGGGAGCCAGCGAGACTGTCGCGGGGAGCCCTGGCACGAAGGCAACATCACCCGTCCGGACCACTCCATCGTCTTCAACACCCACCATGCGCTGCCACGCGCGGACCGCGACCTGTGTGCTGGCGCCGAACTCGCCGTCGTCGGTGCCCTCCGCAAGCAGGCCTTCAGCCACAAGAAACTGCTGGAGCTGCACAACATCTGCACCTTCAACTCCGCGTTCCAAAGTTCGGAAAGTGGGAATCTCGCCGTGCATCACGACCACCGGGCGCAACCCGATGGTCATCGCCACATCACCACCGTGAAGCTGGCTCCCCCCATCGGCCACGAACACCTCAGTCACCACACCGGTCGATGCCGCCTCCACAGTGCCCAACGGTTCACGCTTAACAGTGACAGGGAACGCCTGGCTCAACCCGACAGTTTCCTCAGCGACCGTGTAGACCGGCACGGCGGACGTAGACGCGCCAGCAGTGGGAGTAGCAAGGGTTGCGCGCCCAGCGAATACGCCCACAACGAGAGCCGCGATCACCGCCAGGCACCACCACGCTAAAGTGCCGAACCGGCGCCCACCCTGATACACCATCAGTCACCTAGCCTTGTCCAACAAAGTCGACGCCAAAGAACGCGCCGTCTTCGACGCACTCGGCTTTTAGCGCATCCCACTCTTCCTCTGTGATCGTGTCCTCGTGCAAGCGGTACAACTCCCCATAGGGGGTCCACACATCCCCTCCGCCCCCGTAGGCATCGACCCAGGCGTCGCGGCTCGGCGGTTCGCCGATCTCGGCATAGCCGTGAGCCCGAATACACTCAGTGGTATCGGCAACCCTCGCGTATGCGTCTTCAGGGTCCAATGGGGGTGGGTACGCAGCGTCAGCGGATAGCCCCTGCTCACAACTGCCCAAGGCATGCTCCCACGCCACTTGCTCCGCGACGATCTCGTCTTCTGTCTGGTTGGGAAGGACATCACGAACGAGCGCACCGTCCGCGTCGACTGTAACGTCGTAGCCCGCGCCAGCCAAGCAACTCACAAGTGCCTCAGCTCGCAACTCCATCGACTGTGCCACTTCCGCCATCCAGGCTGGCGCTACGTATCTATCGGTTGCGGTGGATGACGCCGGGGTGCACCCCGCGATGGTGGCGGCAATCGTACTTACGACTACCGCCACCATCGGGCTCGGAAACAATCGCGCCATTAGTTGATCGAGCAGTTGTTGGAGTAGCCCGGCATTTCACTGTCATTTGCACCACTTGAGACAAACCAAGTGGCGCTTTGCCAGTACGAGTGGACAGTTCTCGAATATGGCGTCGATGTGTGCTTCCGCGACAACGCCCCCGCTGTCAATTCCTTGTTTCCCGACCTGACAAAGAGGTACCCATGAGCTGAGCCCGTTGTCTTGACGTACCGCCCTGACGGGCACGTGAGAGAGTCACTCACCCAAAAAGCGTTGGCCGGGGCCGGCACAAGCAACACGGCACCGAGAGCAGCCGCCGCGACTGCAAAGCCACGCTTTACTCGAGAGAACTTCTGTGACGTCACTGTGAAGCCTCCATTGGTTTGACTGAGGATCGCCCTCAACGCGAGAGGTCTTGCCCCCCACACAACCATGAACCTAGTGCCTCCGTCGTCAGATAACAACCAATGGTCGAATATGCTGGAGCTCTCACGAAAACCCACGGTGGGGTGCAGTGAGGGCAGGCGAGGCGAAGCGCCCAGGACGTGCCCACGGCTTCACAACTTAGACTTGACGCTATGACCGATGCGCGCGCTGAAGCGGAGCGGCTACTGCGTCGCTTCGCCTCCCAGACCAACCTCCTCGTTGCGGGACGGCCGATGCTGGTGACGGGCCGCACTGACGTGGCGGATTCGCTTCGGGCCATGCTGAGCGCAATGGGCGCACGCCTGGTGGCCCCCGACGCCGGCGTCAACACCCGTGATTCCGTGCATTTTGACGTGGACTCAGGTGCCATCACGCTAGCCGGGGCACCTCTCCCGGACCGGGGGGACGCTGGGGGACGGCTGGACTTCGCTGCCGCACACATGCCGGTCTCTACCGCGCTGGCCGCTGAACTCGCGGAACGTGGCACCGTTCGAGGGCTGTCCATCGGTGTGTCAATGACGCTTGAACCCAAGACGGCGAACCTTGCCCTCTTGCTCGCGAGCGCGGGCGCCTCAGTCGCGGTGTACGCGCATCCGGACGAGACCGACGACGCTGTGGCTCGGGCGCTGCGTGAGCGTGGAGTGCCCGTGGATGCGGACGCAGACTTCACTGCCGCGCAGGAGCGTGCCGCCGCACTCGCGTTCATTGATCGCGGCTTCGATGTGTTGGTCGATGACGGCTCACACGTCACGCGCCTGGCTCATGAGGAGCGCCCCCATCAGGTGGCGCGCTGGATGGGCGCCACCGAGGAAACCACAAGTGGGCTCACTCCCCTCCGTGCAATGGCCGATGCCGGGGTGCTGGCTACCGGAGTAGTCGCCGTCAACGACGCCATCACAAAGACAGGCTTCGACAATCGCTACGGCACCGGGCAAAGCTGCGTGCTCGCGATCGCAGACCTGCTCGACGCCGTGGACGTGAGTGTGCGGGACCAGCCTGCGCTTGTCATCGGCTACGGCCCGGTGGGCGTGGGCGTGGCCGCACACTTGCGGGCGCTGGGCGCCGAGGTGCGAGTGAGCGAGATTGACCCGGCGCGCGCGCTGCTCGCGCTCCACGACGGCTACGAGGTGGGGCCAGCCGACGCACTTGGTGCCGGGGCGCTGATCGTGTCTGCGACGGGGTGGTCCCGCACTGTCAGGGCGGACCTCGTCGATAGTGCCGTTGCCGTAGCGGTTGCAGGCGGCGTGCCCGATGAAATCACTTGGCAGGGCGACCTGACGCCAGTAGCCGACGACGTGGCACGTACGGGATCAGGAACACTCATCCTGGACCGCGGCAACTGCATCAATGTGACCGCCGCTGAAGGCAATCCCATCGAAATCATGGACCTGTCCTTCGCCACCCAGCTGGCTGCCATCGCCGAAACAATCGAGACTCGCCCTAGCGTCGGGGTCCACGCCCTCAGCGACAACGCGGTGACGCACGTGGCGGCGACGGCCGCCCGTGTGCGCAGCGTGACTCTCGATGCCCGCCCAGCCCCAGCATCGGCCCGATCCGATGACTGGCACTCCCCTCGTTACGCAGCATCTCGCAAGGAGACCCCATGACGACATTCCCGGTCACGCTGTATTCGGCAGACCTCGTGCTGCCCATCACCGCACCCCCCATCTTGGACGGCGCTATTGCGGTGCGCGGCGAGCGCATCCTGCACGTGGGCGAGCGCGCCTGGGTCGAGTCCTCCTTGGCTGAGCGGGGACTTCCCGTGAAGCACGTCCGCTGGCCCGGTGTCCTCATGCCAGGCCTTGTGAACGCACACACCCACCTCCAGTACACCGGGATGGGGGAAGTGGCGACGCGCACCTACAACGGCTTCGAGGACTGGGTCACAGGCTTCAACCCTGTCTACCAGCGCGGCCACGACTGGGCAGCGGACGCAGCTGAAGGAGCTCGCCAGATGATCGTGGCCGGTGTGACGGCAGCCGCCGACATCGTGACTGACCCAGAGGCTGCTACTGCTCTGCACGATGCGGGACTCGCGGGCATCGCGTTCTGGGAAGTGATGGACTGGAGCAACGACGACTGGCGTGACCACGGACGCGCAGAAGTCGAAGCCGCTCTGGACTCGATGCCCGACCGCCCCGGTTCGGGGCTCAGTCCCCACGCGCCGTACTCACTCGAGATTCTGCCTTTGCTGGAGTTGCCCGACATCGTGCGCGAACGCGGGCGACGCATTCACATTCACCTCGGCGAATCCGGCATCGAACGCGAATTTGAAGCAGACAACCTAGGCCCGTGGCAGTCTCAAGGCCTGGGAAGTTTGCGTGAACTCCGTCAGGCCGGGTTTGGCACCTCCGCCACCGACTATGTCGACCACCTCGGTGTGCTGGGCCCCGACTGCCACGTCGCCCACGGCATCTACGTCTCCGAACGGGACCGTGCCACGCTGCGCGCCCGAGGCACCACCGTCGCGCTGTGCCCCCGCTCCAACGAGATCATTGGCCTCGACGCTCCACCCGTCGCGGCATACCTTCGCGAAGGCAGCCCCATCGCGATCGGCACTGACTCCCTGTCCTCGTCCCCGTCCCTGGACCCGATGGCGGAGATCGCTGCAGTGATGCGCGTCGCTCGTGGCCAGGGCTACTCGCATGACGACATCGCTGAGCGCCTACTCAATGCCGCCACCTTGGGAGGCGCCCACGCACTCGGTATCGACGAAGGTCCACGACGCACCGGCTACCTGGCCGTGGGCGCGATGGCCGACCTCGCCTTCTTCGACGTTCCCGTGACCACCGTCGACGACACGATCATGACGCTCGCCGAATCCGGAGCGGGACGTGCCGGCGCCACGGTCACCAACGGTCGAGTGCGTCACGCCACCTCATCGTTCACCTCAGAAACCGGAATCGCCGCATGAGCACCGTCCCCGCCACCGCATCGGCCCTGGGCCTCGAGCCGCACCCCGAGGGCGGCTGGTTCAAGCGCATGTGGACCGGCACCGTACCCGTCGACACCGCCGGCGGCGTTCGACCTGCGGCCACCTGCATTCACTACCTCCTACCCCCAGGGGAGCGTTCTGCCTGGCACGTCGTCACGTCCGACGAACTCTGGCTCTGGCACGGTCCCGGCACACTCGATCTGCACCTCGGTGGAGACGGGGACAGCCCGGCCGATGCCGTGGAGACCGCGCGATTGGGACCAGACTTGACGTCCGGGCACCGACCGATGGTCGTTGTTCCCGCTGGCACCTGGCAGGCGGCAGACCTGGGCGACGGCAAGGAAGCGCTCGTCAGTTGCGTGGTCAGCCCCGGCTTTGACTTCGCCGACTGGGCACTCGCCGAGCCCGCGTAGAATGACCGGCACACGGGAGCGATCAACGCCGACACCGCTCCACACCCCACCAAGCACGTTGTGAATGGAGACCCATGTCTATCCGCACCCTTAGCCGCGTCGGCGTAGCCGCAGTAGCGGTATCCGCCCTGGCACTCGCAGGATGCTCGTCATCGGACGAGGCTGAGACCTCGGCCACCCCCGAATCAAGCAGCAGCACGGAAGCCACTGCCGCCGCTGGCGCAGAACTCGAAACCGTCACCGAAGGCAAGTTCACCATCGCTACCGGTGAGCCCGCCTACGAGCCCTGGATGGTCGACAACGAGCCCACCAACGGCGAAGGATTCGAAGCCGCCGTGGCCTACGCCGTTGCGGAAGAGCTCGGCTACAGCCCCGAAGACGTCGAGTGGGTGCGCACCTCCTTCGAGACTGCCATCGCTCCTGGCGTGAAGGACTGGGACGTCAACATTCAGCAGTTCTCGATCACCGAAGAGCGCAAGAACGCGGTCGACTTCTCCTCGCCGTACTACACGACCTCGCAGGCCATCGTCGCCGACGCAGACTCGGACCTCGCGACCGCAACGTCCGTGGCCGACCTTGCCGGCTACCGCATCGGCGTTCCCTCCGGAACTACCAGCTACGCCGTCGCAGCAGAGTCCATCGGCGAAGACGACCTCGCAGTCTTCAACTCCGCTGAAGACACCGTCGCAGCCTTCAACTCGGGACAGATCGACGGCTTCATCACCGACCTGCCCTCCGCGTTCTACCTCTCCGCAGTGGAACTCGACAACGGTGCGATCGTTGGCCAGTTCCCCGCCGAGGACGAGGGCGACGGCGACCAGTTCGCGTTCGTGCTCCCCAAGGACTCACCCAACACCGCAACGGTCACGGCCGCAGTGGACGTCCTCAACGAGAACGGCACCCTCGCCGCACTCGAAACCGAGTGGCTCTCCGACGCCGTTGACGTCCCCGTCCTGGACTAATCACCACCCACAAGTCCAGACACTGAATTAAGGATTCACAAATGAGCGACGGAGCGCCCCTGGTGCACGAGCCGAGCACACTCGAGCTCGACCGACGGGCCTACCGCCAACGCGCCACGTGGCGCTCCGTTCTCATTGCCGCCGCCTCGACCATCATCTTCGCCACCGTGGCGACACTCCTGGTGGTCAACACCCCAGGCTGGGCGGCAGTCAAGGAAAGCTTCTTCAACTGGGAAATCGGGCGCGAAAGCTTCCCCGACATTCTCAAGGGCCTTTGGCTCAACATCCGGGCACTGTTCTTTGCAGGCATCGGCGTAGCCATCTTCGGCACCATCCTTGCCGTCCTGCGCTCACTGCGCGGACCCGTGTTCTTCCCGCTGCGCATGCTCGCCACCATCTACGTGGACCTCTTCCGCGGCGTGCCAGTGCTGATCGTGCTGTACCTCGTGGGCTTTGGAATCCCTGCGCTGGGGATCTTCCCTCCCCTGAGCGCTGCCGTCTGGGGAACCATCGCCATCGGCCTGTGTTACTCCGCCTATGTCGCCGAGGTTCTCCGCGCAGGCATGGAGGCCGTCAGCACCTCACAGCGCGTCGCCGCCCGCTCGTTGGGTCTGAGTCACGGCCAGACACTGCGTATGGTCGTCATGCCCCAGGGTGTGCGCAAGGTCATCCCCGCGCTCATGAACGACTTTGTCTCCATGCAAAAGGACGTAGGCCTGATCTCCGTCCTCGGTGCTGTTGACGCCATTCGAGCCGCCCAGATCGATGCCGCGCTGACCTACAACTTCACGCCGTACGTTGTTGCCGCCCTGCTCTTTATTGCAATCTCCCTCCCGCTGACCCGCCTCACGGACTACGTAGCCGCGCGCATGAACAGCCGCGAACAGATTGGCGGTGTGGTGTGAGTGTCCTCGAAGTCCGCAATGTATGGAAGAGCTTTGGTGACAACACCGTCCTGAAGGGCGTCGACCTCACCCTTAACGAGCACGACGTCGTGGTGCTGATCGGCGCGTCAGGGTCGGGAAAGTCCACCCTGCTCCGCACCATCAACCTCATCGAACGCATCGACGACGGCCAACTGATTCTGTCCGGCGACGATATCTCTGAGCCCAGCGTGAATGCTGACAAGGTGCGCTCGCGCATCGGCGTGGTGTTCCAGCAGTTCAACCTCTTTCCCCACATGCGCGTGATCGACAACGTCACGCTCGCAGCGAGGAAAGTCCACGGGGAGAACGCGGCGAGTGCGCGTGAGCGGGCCGTGACCCTGCTGGAGAAATTTGGTTTGGGCGAAAAGGTTCACGACTACCCCGACCGTTTGTCCGGCGGACAGCAGCAGCGCGTGGCCATCGTGCGTGCCATCCTCACCAACCCAGAACTGCTGCTCCTGGACGAGATCACCTCGGCGCTGGACCCCATGCTGGTGGGCGAAGTCCTTGACCTTGTGAAGGGGCTCAAGGACTCGGGTTCCACGATCCTCATGGCTACCCACGAGATGAACTTCGCACGCGAGGTTGCCGACCGCGTGGTGTTCATGCACGGCGGCAGGATCGTCGAGGCGGGAAGTCCCGAGCAGATCTTTGACGCCCCCGTGCGCGAGGAGACCCGCGAGTTCCTCGCACGCGTGGGGCGCCACTAGCCCCTATCACTGAGGCCATCGAGCCGATGTAAGGCGTTAGTCCTACAGTTTCGCGATAGCTCCAACGTAACCTCGAACATCCCGATGTTCGACAGACTGGAGTTGTCATGACCACCACCTTTGACAGGATTCTCGAACCCATCACGCTCGGAAACCTCCACCTCCGCAATCGCGTGGTCATGGTCCCCATGGGTACCGAGATGGGCGACCACAACGGACACCTGACAGAGCGCGAAATCGCCTACTATGCGGAGCGCGCGAAAGGCGGCGCCGGTCTAGTCGTGACGGGCCTCACCGCAGTGACCGATGACTACGAGGTCATCAACGAAGGCCTCGGACGCATCGACTCCGATGACGCTATCCCCGGTCTCCGCGCACTCGCCGACGCCGTTCACGCAGTCGGCGGCGCTATCTCCGTGCAGCTCACCGCAGGGCTAGGGCGCAACATCAACGTCGCGGACCCCGAGCGCGCACCCATCTCAGCCTCCGACAACGGCCACTACACGGACCCCAGCATCCGCTGCCGCCCTCTCGAGGTCGACGAAATCCACGTGATCGTCAGCCGTTTCAAAGAGGCCGCCGCAAGGTGTCTTGAGGCAGGCATCGATTCCATCGACATCCACGGACACACCGGATATCTCATCGACCAGTTCCTCTCCCCAGAATGGAACCGTCGCACAGATTCCTACGGTGGCTCGGTCGAGAACCGTTGCCGCTTCGCCGTCGAGATTATTCAGGCCGTCAAGGAAGGTGCCCCGGGTCTCCCCGTCACTTTCCGGTTGTCTGCCAACCACCGTTCCGAGCACGGCCGCAAGATCCCCGAATCGCAGGAGATCGCGAAGGTCCTCGAGGCCGCGGGTCTCGACATGCTCATGGCCGACGAAGGCTCATACGAGGCAATGGACTATGTGTTCCCCCCGTACTACCTAGGTGACGCTTGCATGATGGAAGCCGCCGCCGCGATGAAGGAAGTCCTCACCATCCCGGTTCTGGGATGCGGAAACCTGACCCCCGAGAACGCCGAGCAAGCACTGGCCGATGGCGAATTGGACTTCGTCGGAATCGGACGTGGACTCATCGCCGATCCCGAATGGACCAACAAGTTGGCTGCAGGCCAGCGCGAGGACATCCGCCCCTGCATTCGTTGCAACCAGATGTGCGTGGGCAATGCGTTCATCGGTCAGCCCCTCGGCTGCGCAGTCAACCCCACCGTCGGATTCGAGCGCGAGCGTGTCATTACCCCGGCCACGGATCACCAACACGTCGTCATCATCGGTGCCGGCCCCGCAGGCCTCGAGGCCGCACGCGTGGCAGGCGAGCGTGGTCACCGCGTCGATGTCTACGAACGCGAAAGCAGGCTGGGCGGCGTTTTGTGGCCTGCCGCAACCCCCGAGTTCAAGAAGGAACTCCGTTCCATGATCTTCTGGTGGGAACGCCAACTGGCAGATCTGCCCGTGACGGTCCACCTGGACACTGAGATTACAGAAGACTCCCCCGAACTCGCAGACGCAGACACCATCATCGTGGCCGTGGGTTCCACCCCGGTCTCCCCACCCATCCCGGGTCTTGATGGCGACAACGTGGTCGAGGTCGTCGACGCCCACCTTGGCGCAACGCTGGGCAAGCGGATTGTGGTCTGCGGAGGAGGACTTTCTGGGTCTGACTTTGCGCTCGAAGCGGCGCAGGCGGGGCACGACGTCACCATTGTTGAGATGGCAGATGCCGTGGCTGGCGACCTGCTCATGATCAACCGCATTACCCTGATGCGCGACCTCGAAGAGGCAGGGGTGACTCTCACCACTGGACAGCGAGTGACAGCCATCGAGCCGGGCGCCGTGGTGCTGAGCGGAGCGGACGGTGAGTCACGCATCGAGGCCGATACCGTGGTCTCGGCCTTCGGTGTTGCGCCTGCCACGGGCCTCGCGGCAGCGCTTGCTGGCCGGGGACGGGTAGTCGCCGTCGGCGATTGCGTGGAGCCAGCCAAGGTCGGAGACGCGATCAACGCGGGCTTTGAAGCCGCCTTCGCTGTCTAATCTGGGGCTCGCCTCAACCAAACCCACCCCTTCTGCCGAATGGCTCCATTCCGCTGTTTTGGACGCTCAAGACAGCGAGATGGAGCCATTTGGCGGGGAGATGAGGGGTTAGTCCTCGTGGTGACGCAACTGCTCGTGGCCCTCCGGCGGGAGTTCCATCTCAGTAGTGTCAGTCACAGCGCTGGGGAGTGAAGGCTGAATCACCGTGCCGTCTGCACGGACTGTGCCGTGGAACGCCTGAGCATCGGGTGCGCCAGGAATCCTCTCGCCCTGACCGTCAAGAGGCACATTCAACTCAGCCAACTGTGTGACGTGGTGGCGTTCACCACGCACATCCACGGTCAGTCCGGGGCCTTCCTCAATGGCGAACGTGATGTCATCCTGGCGGATCGTCACGCGCACACGCGTGCCGCGCTGAGTGAGGCGGAACGTGAGTGACGGCCACTCCTCCGGCAAGCGCGGATCGAAGCTCAAAATCTCGCCGTGGTCGCGGAAGCCACCAAAGCCATACACCAGAGCAGACCACACACCGCCAGTCGAGGCAGTGTGCACACCATCGGCCGCGTTGTTGTGCAGATCCCCAAGGTCCACATACAGGCTGTCCCAGAAGTACTTCAGCGCAAGCTCGTGATAGCCCACCTCGGCAGCCACGATGGACTGCACCACACCAGACAGGGTCGAGTCGCCCGTGGTGATCGGATCGTAGTACTCAAAGTTCTTGCGCTTCTGTTCCGGCGTGAAGTACTCGCTCTGCAGGAAGCACGCGAGGACCACATCGGCCTGCTTCAAGACCTGGAAGCGGTAGATCACCAGCGGGTGGAAGTGCAACAGCAGCGGCCGCTGCTCGGCCGGCGTGTGCTCAAGGTCCCACACCTCACGCTGGTTGAACAACGCATCCTGCAAGTGGATACCCAGCAGGTCATCCCACAGGAGCGCCATGCCATCAGCGGCGCGAAGCCACTCTGCGACCTCATCCTCCTGCAACTCCAAGCGGGCCACGAGCTTGTCGTACTGCTCCGGCCAACGGTCCTTCAGCTTCTGCACGGCCTGGGCGGCGCAACGAAGGTTAAACCGCGCCATGGCATTCGTGTAGAGGTTGTCGTTGACAACGGTCGTGTACTCATCAGGACCGGTCACACCATGAATGTGGAACGATTCGTCTTTGCCCTCGGCCTTGCGCCAGAAGCCAAGGTCCGCCCACATGCGGGCCGTCTCGACCAGGATGTCGATGCCGTTGCGCGCCAGGAACTCGTCGTCTCCGGTGGCGCGGACGTACTTATCAATCGCAAAGGCGATGTCAGCGTCGATGTGATACTGCGCGGTGCCGGCGGCGTAGTAGGCCGATGCCTCCTCGCCGTTGATGGTCCGCCACGGGTAGAGCGCACCATGCTGCGCGAGCTCCGCCGCACGGCGCCGCGCTGCAGGGAGCATCCGGTGGCGGTATCGCAACGCATTGCGGGCGATGATGGGCGACGTGTACGTGAAGAACGGCATCACATAGACCTCGCCGTCCCAGAAGTAGTGGCCGCCGTACCCTGAGCCAGTCAAACCCTTGGCGGGGACGCCGAGTCCATCTCCGCGCGCCGCAGCCTGTGCCAACTGGAACAGGTTCCACCGCACGGCCTGCTGGGTGTCATCACGTCCCTCCAACTCCACATCGGAGCGATCCCAAAAGTCCTTCAGCCAGACGCGCTGGTGCTCGAACTGCGTGTCAACGCCTTCTTGATTGACTCGGTCAAGCGTGCGCTGGCAACGGTCAACGAGTTCACGCGGCGGCACCAAACTCGACGTGTGGTAGCTGACGACCTTGGTCAGCGTGAAGACTTCACCCGGTTCCATGCGAGTGCGGAACACATGCTTGGCATAGTCGGGATCGACCTCATCGACGCGGTCGAACTCTCCGTCGTAGTCGACCTTGTGTTCCATGGCTGCGGCCAGAGTCATACCGGAGTTGCGCGCCTTGTAGCCAAGGATGACCCTGTCCCCCTGCGCATGCTGCAGGCGGGGCTCAAGCACGCGGTCTTCGAGGCGTGAGGCCTTACGTGGGTCCGCGATGCCGCCGGAGGGCTTGGGCGTGGCACGGTACTCATCAAGCCCTGCCTGGCGGTTCAGCATCTGCGAGGAGATGGCGATGGGTGCGGCCTCGTCCAGCAGTTCCACTTCATAGGTCATGACGGCCAGGTGGCGCTGCGCGAAGGACACCATGCGGCGTGAGCGCACACGGACGCGGTTGCCTGACGGAGTGCGCCACAACAGCGTCCGCGTCAGCACACCCTCGCGCATATCGAGCACGCGCTCGTACTCGACGAGGTCCGCGGTCGAGAGCAGCAGTGGCTCGTCGTTGACGTACAAGCGAATGATCTTGGCGTCCGGGACATTCGCGATGGTCTGACCCGTGCGCGCAAATCCGTAGGCCTCTTCTGCGTGCTGGATATCCCACGTCTCGTGAAACCCATTGATGAACGTGCCGTGTGCGTGAGCGTCGTGGCCATCCTCGACGTTGCCGCGCAACCCCAAGTAGCCGTTCGCCACCGCAAACAACGTCTCTGTGACTCCGAGGTCATCTTCAGAGAACTCGGTCTCCACCAATCGCCACGGGTCGATCGGGAACCGTAGCCGGTCCAGGTAGTCACGCGTTGCCTGCGTGTCACTCATGCCATCAACTCCTCAAGTCCATTGACAACGACCTCGGCGCCGTGGCGGCGCAAGACGTCTGCCCCTGCTCCTCTGTCAACGCCCACGACCAGCGCAAAGTCCCCGGCCGCTCCCGCCTCAACACCGGAGAGCGCGTCTTCGACCACGACAGCATCGGCCGTATTGACCGACAGCCGTTGTGCCGCGAGGGTGAACATGTCGGGGGCGGGCTTTCCCGCGATGCCTTCCTCGGCAACAGTGTTACCGTCAACAACCACCTCAAAGAACCGAGTCAAGTCAGCGGCGGCGAGTACTTCGCGGGCGTTGCGCGAACTCGACACCACAGCCATGGGCACATTGAGTTCGGTGAGGTGCTCGATGAGGCGCAACGAGCCAGGAAATGGTGCCACGCCCTCACGTTTCAACACAGCCATGAACGCATCGTTCTTGACATTGCCGATGCCGCAGACGGTCTCGACGCCAGCGGCATCCTCGGGGGAGCCCCACGGGAGTTCGACGCCACGTGAACGCAGACATGCGTCAACGCCGTCATAGCGCGGCTTGCCATCCACGTAGGCGTAGTAATCAGCGTCGGTGTAGGGCGGAGATACGTCGTGCTTGGTGAAGTAGGCCGTGAACATTGCGGCCCACGCCTTCATGTGCACCTCTGCTGTGGGCGTCAGCACGCCGTCCAGATCAAAGAGTGCCGCACCGTACGTGCGTTCCGGCGTTGGAGGGATCATCCATTGAGCGGTCATGCTTGCTCCCTTGGTCGGGGACGGGCACGGGCTAAAGCGCGGGAGTGAAAGCCCACGATGGTTCCTACGTTGATAGTAGTGACATCAACCGGGGGGTTGTCTATTCCCAATGTTGCGCCTACCCCTGGTAAACACCGCTACCGCGGGGCGTGATACACCTGCTGCGCGGCCTCCAGGCCGTCCGCCACGATGCTCTCCACAGCATCGGCTGCCCGAGAAACGAGCAAGTCGAGCTCCTTACGTTCCGCCGCAGAGAAGCGCTTCAACACGTACGTTGCGGCGTCCATACGGCCTGGAGGACGGCCGATGCCGACTCGCACCCGTACGTAGTCCGGCCCACCAAGGGCTTTGGTGATGTCCTTGAGCCCGTTGTGGCCGGCGGAGCCGCCGCCTCGCTTGAGTTTCACCTCACCAAAGGGAATGTCGAGTTCGTCGTGGACGACAATGACGTCGCGCGCAGCAACGGACTGATAATTGGCGAGCGCATGCACCGGGCCACCGGACACATTCATGTACGTCATGGGTACAGCGACCACCACCGGCTCGCCGCCAATCCGCACGGTGGCTGCTCGAGTACGCGACTTCTTGTGGACGCTTAACGACGTGCCGCCTCGTGCAGCGAGCTCATCAGCGACCATCTGGCCGATGTTGTGGCGGGTTCCGGCATAATCCTCACCGGGATTCCCCAGACCTACTACCAGTGCGTTCACGTCACGTCCCTTTCCGTCAGGCCCTAGTGTCCCGCGAAAACGATCGCCGGGAAACGCAACGCGCCCGCCACCAACGGTGACGGGCGCGCAGCGAAAGCAGGAAGGCGAGTTACGCGTCGTCGCCTTCAGCGTCCTCGGAAGACTCGTCCTCAGCAGCAGCCTCTTCAGGCTCGTCCTCGGCAGCGGTACGCGGCACGGTGATGTGCACGATGAGCTGGTCGGGGTCGCCGGCAATCTCGGAGCCCTTGGGCAGGTCGAGGTCGGAAGCGAGCTTCTTGTCGCCGTCTTCCATGCCCTCGATCGACAGGGTGATGTACTCGGGCAGGTGCGTTGCTTCTGCGTTGATCTGCAGCGAAGCGTTCTCCAGCACGTGAATGGTGCCAGGAGCGGACTCGCCCTCGAGGTGCACAGGCACGTCGACGGTGATCTTCTCGCCCTTCTTCACGATCAGCAGGTCAACGTGCTCGATGACGGGCTTGATCGGGTTACGCTGCACGTCCTTAGCAACAGCCAGGTTCTCCTTGCCGTCAAGGGTGACAGTGAGGAGGGCGTTGGGGTTCTTCAGCGCCATCATCGTGTCGTGTGCGGGGAGCAGCATGTGCACGGGAGCTTCGCCGTGACCGTAGAGCACTGCGGGGATCTGTCCAGCAACGCGTGCGCGGCGTGCCGAACCCTTACCAAATTCGTTGCGCGCTTCAGCAGCGAGCACCAGCTTGTCAGCCATGGGATTCTCCTTGGGAGTGATCAGTGTGTGGAGCCAGGCAAGGCAGGCATCAACTTCACACTGCCGCGTCGATCACGCCAGCACCCGTTGGGCCCAGCCTCGCCGTGGAACAGGGAAAGTCTACCTGAACCTGCGGAAACCCCCTACCCGCTGGGCGTTATGCCTGGTCTACACGCGTCGATCGGGCCGCAATGGGGAATGCCGCCCGCTGCGTGGCGTTAGACATGACTATGAACGCAACTGCATCGTCCATGCGACAAGGAAGCACCGGAGATGTGTGGGAAAAAGGCGCCCGAGCTGGCTACGCCGTCTCTGGAGTCCTCCACATCATGCTGGGTTTCCTCATCGCGAAGATCCCCTTTGGCGGGGGCGAAGAAGCAAGTTCCAGTTCTGCCCTCTCCAGTGTCAGCGACAACGCCTTTGGCGTCGTCATCCTCTGGATTGCCGCCATCGCATTCGCCGCCCTCGGGCTGTGGCAACTCGCCGACGGGCTCCGCTCCCACGAGGACTTCAAAGACCGAGTGAAGCCCCTCGCGAAGGCCGGCGTGTACCTCGTCCTCGCATTGACGTCGGCATCGATTGCGATGGGATCGTCAAGCAGCGGCGGCGACTCCCAAGCACAAGGCATCGTCGCTCAGGTCCTCGGGTGGCCAGCCGGACAGTTCATTGTGGGTGCCATCGGCATCGGCATCCTGGTCGCCGGTGTATTCCACGTCGTGAAGGGTGCCCGCAAAAAGTACATGCACGACCTACGAAGCGTCCCGCAAGGCTCAGGGAAGACCGTCCGTGCGCTCGGAACTACCGGCTACGTCGCCAAGGGCATCGCGCTGGTTGTGGTGGGCGTACTGTTCACCTACTCAGCAGTGACCGCTGACCCCGACGACGCCAAGGGCCTGGACGGCGCCGTGAAGAGCCTCCTCGACCTTCCTGGTGGCGCCATCATCGTTGTCCTCGTCGGCATCGGCTTTGCGGCCTACGGACTGTACTCGTTTGTCCGCGCCCGCTACGCGAGGATGTGACGGGTGATCGGTCCAGGACCGGGAGACGTTGCTCCCACCCGCGCCCAGATGGGGCGCGGCCTCGTACGCCGCATTCTGCTGCCATCGGCCGTTCTTTGGGTCGTGGTAGTCGGTGTCGGCTTCACGCTCGTCGACCTCATCGGTATCGACGAGTCCGCCATCAGCGAGTCAGCCGTCGACATGCGCACCGAGTCGCTCAACACCATCACCGCAGTGGTGTCGGAACTCGGCAACACTCAAGTGCTGATGGGAACGTGCCTGGTGCTCGTGGGGATCATCTGGGCGCTCTCACGACAATGGTGGCTTGCCGTCATTCCAGCGATCGCGCTCGCCGTGGAGGCAGCCGTGTTCCTCACGGCTTCGCTCGTGGTGGGACGCCCTCGCCCCGAAGTAGATCAGCTCGACCACGCCCCACCCACATCGAGCTTCCCCAGCGGACACACCGGTGCCTCAACCGCCGTGTATCTCGCAGTAGCCCTCTGTGCGACCCGCATTCGCACCACGTGGCTGCGAATCACCGTCCAAGTCCTCTGTGTGCTGATTCCTCTAGGAGTGGGACTGTCGCGGGTATACCGCGGAATGCACCACCCCACGGACGTCATCGCGGGGTTCCTCGTGGGTGCCACCTGTGCGCTCATCGCCTGGAACTGGATTCCCCTGCGTGAGTCCGCGGAACGGGTGGCGAACGCCTCTCAGCAGCAGCCGGCGGCAGCGTAAGCCGCGGCGCTTTCGCCACAACGTGATCGGCCCCCTCGGAAAGATCCGAGGGGGCCGATCCACGTTGGACTCATTCACGGTGGACCACGCGAGTCCTCGAAGAATTGCTAGACGTTGCCCTGGAACAAGCTCGTCACCGAACCGTCGTCGAAGACCTCGCGGATGGCGCGTGCCAAGAGCGGGGCGATGGAGAGCACCGTGAGCTTGTCAAAGCGCTTCTCGTCAGGGATAGGTAGCGTGTCCGTGATGACGACCTCGGTCACGCCCGAATCGCGTAGGCGCTCGACGGCGGGACCCGAGAGCAGACCGTGCGTGGACGTCACGATGACATCCTTGGCGCCGTTCTCGAACAGTGCCTCAGCGGCCTGCACAATCGTGCCGCCCGTGTCGATCATGTCGTCGACGAGCACACAGGTACGGCCCTTGACCTCACCCACAAGCTCGTGAACCTTGACCTGGTTGGGCACCGAGGGGTCACGGCGCTTGTGAATGATCGCTAGCGGCGCACCCAAGAAGTCGGACCACTGATCAGCCAAGCGCACGCGGCCCGCGTCCGGAGAAACGATTGTCAGGTTGTCCGGTGCAACACGGGTACGCACGTACTGCGCGAGCAGCGGCATGGCCCAGAGGTGGTCAACCGGGCCGTCGAAGAAGCCCTGGATCTGCGAGGTGTGCAGGTCCACCGACATGATGCGGTCAGCACCCGCAGTCTTGAACAGGTCTGCCATGAGACGCGCGGAGATGGGCTCGCGACCCTTGTGCTTCTTGTCCTGACGGGCATATCCGTAGCAAGGCATGATGACGGTCACGCGCTTGGCGGACGCGCGCTTGAGTGCGTCCACCATGATGAGCTGCTCCATGATCGACTCGTTGATCGGGGCAGCGTGAGACTGGAGAACAAAGGCGTCAGCACCGCGGACGGACTCTCCGAAACGCACGTACAGCTCGCCATTGGCGAAGGTGTAGGCGGTCGTCGGCAGCAGTTCGATGCCCATGGCATCCGCCACCGCTTCAGCGAGTTCAGGGTGCGCCCGGCCACCAGCCAGGATCAGGCGCTTCTCACTCGCGTGCGAGATCTCCGAGGTCATGACTCTCCTTCAGTTTTCTCGGTGGCCGCAGCACGCTCGGCGCGTGCACCCTCCGACAGTCCATCATCGTGCGTACGAAGTGCTTCCTCAGCGGCGAGAGCTGAGGCACTGCCGGGCCGGCGATTGCCCACCCATCCCTCAACGACTTGCTGCGGAGAACTGTTGCGCCCCAGCGCACCGGGTGGGACATCGCGGCGAATCACCGCACCCGCTCCCGTATAAGCGCCGTCGCCGATCTCGACGGGGGCGATGAGTGAGTTGTCCGAACCAATACGCACGTGGTTTCCCACCGTGCTGTGATGCTTCGAAATGCCGTCGTAGTTCACAAAAATCGTGGCCGCACCGACGTTGGTGTGGTGTCCGATGGTTGCATCCCCGACGTAGCTCAGGTGCGGCACTTTGGTGTGCTCGCCGATGGTGGCGTTCTTTGTTTCAACGAACGCGCCGATGCGCCCGCTGGCTCCCAGGTGTGTGCCTGGGCGGAGGAATGAGAAAGGCCCGACAGTCGCGCCATCATCGATGACGGATGCCGAGCCGTGGGTACGGATGACGGAGGCGCCTGCGCCCACCGTGACATCCATAAGTGTCGTGTCAGGTCCCACCACGGTGCCAGTGCCAACAGTGGTGCGGCCCTGCAGTTGCGTGTTGGGAAGGATGGTGACGTCTTCGGCCAGTTCCACATCGGCGTCGATCCACGTGGTCGCGGGGTCCATGACCGTGACACCGTCACGCATCCATCGAGTCACAATGCGAGCATTGAGTTCCTGGCCCAGCTGAGCCAACTGAACGCGATCGTTGACGCCTTCGACATCGCCTGCGTGCGGTGCGATGAACGCGTGCGTGCGCCCGCCCTCACGGCGTGCAATCTCAATGACGTCGGGCAAGTACATCTCGCCCTGGGCGTTGTCTTGGCCGATTTGCGCAAGTGCGCCACGGAGCACGGCAGCATCAAACACATAGATTCCGGAGTTGATCTCGGTAATCGCGCGCTGCTCCTCCGTCGCATCCTTGTGCTCGACGATGCTCAGCACCTCATCAGTGCCAGCGTCGCGCACAATGCGGCCGTAACCGGTCGGGTCGTCCACGGTCGCGGTCAGCACGGTGACAGCGGCACCCGCGGCACCGTGTGCGTCCACCAATGCGCCCAGCAGTTCACCATCAACGAGCGGCACGTCACCACTCGTCACGACGACAGCGCCCTCGGCCTGAGTCTCCATCACTGCGGTGTCCCCCACGGCGCCAGCGGCGACCTGCGCGGCGACGGCCGTGGCGTCCAGTGCAGAGAGTCCGCAGTATGCGGCGCGGCCCGTGCCTGGAATCTCGTCCTGATCAGCCAGCAGCACGTGAGGCGCAATCTGAGTGATGTGCTCGGCAACCGTCTCCCGGTCGTGGCGCACCACCACCACAACGCGCTGGGGTTCGATAGCTGCTGCAGAAGCGAGCGCGTGCCCCACGAGCGAACGGCCAGCAATAGAGTGCAAGACCTTCGGGGTAGCGGACTTCATTCGAGTGCCTGCTCCGGCCGCGAGAATAATCACGGCGGCGGGTCGAATCCGACTCACCGGACCCCCTTCATGTGGCGACAAAAGTTGGTGGAGACCACTCTACCTGCCCTTCGCAGCCCTGCGCGTCTCAGCATCGGCCCTCCACCCCCAACACTTTGAACCAAAGGTGACAGCGGCACGCCGGGCTCCGCGCGCTCAATGCGCCCGCGCCACGGCGTGCCGCCTCAATCTTTGGTTCGTACTGTCAGTTTCCTTACTGTCAGTTTCCGTACTGGCAGGTTCGGTGCAGGCAGGTTTCGTGGCGTCCATCTAGAGGAGCCAGTGCTTGGCGGTGGCTCGGTACCGCGCTGTGCGTCAGCGTCGCGCCCCGGAAAGACTCACAGCCCAGCCGATGCTGGCGCAGGAACGCAGGCCACGTTCAGCAAGGAATCGGGCACCAGGGCCGCGCCACCAGAATGGGGCGAATACGAGGGAGAACGAGGCTCCGCCCACAGGATTCGAACCTGTACCGCAAGGCTCCAAAGGCCTGCATGCTGCCGTTACACTAGGGCGGATCGAGAGACCACATTACGCGTCAATGAGCGCAGGTAAAAACTCTCGGGGCACCAGTGTGCCAGGATTCACGGCACACTAGGAGCGTGACAGACCCTACTCGCAAGACTCCGCGCGCCCGAATGACCTCTCGCGAACGGCGGGAACAACTCCTGACTGTGTCGCGCACCCTGTTCGCTGAGCGTGGGTTTGAGGGCACCTCGGTGGAGGAAATCGCCTCACGTGCCGACGTGTCAAAGCCGGTGGTATATGAGCACTTTGGCGGTAAGGAGGGCGTGTACGCCGTCATCGTGGACCGCGAAGTCGAGGCGCTGCTGGGAGCGCTGACGGGCGCGCTTTCTGAGCGAGGTCACCCTCGCCAACTGGTGGAGCGTGCCGCACGGGCACTCTTGGATTACATCGAATCTTCTCCCGCGGGTTTCCGAATCTTGGTGCGCGATTCCCCAGTCGCGCAGGCCGGTGGGACGTTCTCTTCACTCATCGGTGATGTGGCGACGCAAGTGGAGCACCTGCTGGGGCACCAAATGGCTAAGCGTGGACTCGATCCCTCAACTGCGCCGATCTATTCACAGATGCTTGTGGGCATGGTTGCGCTCGCGGGCCAGCATTGGGCAGAAGCGCGCGAGCCCAGCAAGGACGAGGTTGCCGCTCATATGGTGAACCTCGCGTGGAACGGGCTGAGCAACTTTGAGGCTGACCCTGTCCTCCCGCCGGCTGACTAACGTCACCTGAGCAGGGCTTGTGTCTGTTGTTCCTGGGCGCACAAGGCGTTTCCCCGCGCACGAGGCGTAGCCGTGAAATATCCTCACAGGTGTCACGTCCCCCTCTGTGAAGGAATCCACCATGATTCAAGGCTTTAAGGAATTCATTACCCGCGGCAATGTCATTGACCTGGCCGTCGGTATCGTCATCGGCGGTGCCTTCGCGACCGTCATCACCGCAGTGGTAGACGGGCTGCTGACACCCATCATCGCCATGATCTTTGGGCAACCGGACCTGACCCAGGTGATGACGTTCGAGATCAACAGCGCTGTGTTCAGCATCGGCCTGATTCTGGATGCGCTGTTCAAGTTCATCACGATCGCTCTGGCGATTTACTTCTTTGTCGTTGTTCCCATGAACAAGCTCGCCGAGCGCCGCAAGAAGGCCGACGACGTTGTCGAGGAGGATGGCCCCACTGAGGTTGAGTTGCTGATGGAGATCCGCGACTCGCTGCGCAAGTAGCACCCTCCCTCTTTCTCAAATGGCTCTATTTCGCTGTTTTGGCATGGCTAGACAGCGAAATGGAGCCATTTGGCGTGCAGGGGAGGGGAGGGGAGTTAGGGGGCAGCGATGATCGTGGCGCCCGGAGCAGGGGCCGATGCCGCCAACACCGTATCGGCAACCTCCGCCGCACGCAGGTGCGCAGCAATGGCCAACGCATGCTGACGTGAGCGCGCCAACGCGGCCACAGTAGGCCCAGACCCCGACACCATGACCCCAAGCGCCTCCGCCTCCAGCGCGGCCCCCAACACGCGCTCCAGGTGAGGCGCTAGCACCAATGCCGCGGGCTGCAGGTCATTAGACAATGCGTCCCCGAGCCGGACGGCATCGCCTGCCATCAGCGCGGTCATGATGTCTTGGCTGATACGGGGGTCGCTAGGTGCCGTTCCCGAAGCGGCATCAGCCTCCGCGTCATGCAAGGTGTCGAACATCGCGTAGACCTCGGGGGTCGACAAACCTGACGACTGCGTAGCGAGCACCCAGTGGAACTCCCCGCGCGCCATAGCCGGCGACAGGTCGCTCCCCCGTCCGAGCCCTACGGCCGTGGCACCATGTAATCCGAAGGGCACGTCAGCGCCCAAAGTTGCCGCTACCTCGTGAAGCCCCTCGCGCGTTGCCCCCAAATCCCACACCTCTGCGCACGCAAGCAAAGCCGCCGCAGCATCGGCGCTCCCTCCGGCCATTCCGCCAGCGACGGGCACGCCTTTGCGGATGTGGAGGGATACGCCCGCCTCGACGCCGTATGCCTCGCGCAGGGCCACAGCGGCACGCGCCGCAAGATTGTCGGCTCCTGTGGGGACGGTGGCCGGGTCGATGCCTAGAGAACGCGACGCTTCCACGGTGATGACAATTTCGTTGTCGTCACGCTCGGTTGCTGTGACCGTTTCATACAGGTCAACAGCCTGGAACACGGTGGCGAGGGGATGGTAGCCGTCATCGCCTACGGGGCCCACAGCAAGTTGCAGGTTGATCTTTCCCGGTGCACGCACGGTGACGGATCGGTTCATGGGTCACATGTTCCCAGACAAGGGGTACTTGCCGCGAGAGGAACGATGCCGAGGAGACATCGCCGCACACTACGCCGTGGCGTTGAGGGCTTCTGCAATGCGGGTGAAGTCGTGAATGTCGAGTTGCTCACCCCGAGTGAGTGGGGCAATACCCACGGACTCGAGTGCCGCCTCCGACGCCGACGAGGAACCAGCGAGCTCCGACAATGCCCCTCGCAAGCCCTTACGGCGTTGAGCGAAAGCGGCATCGATGACCGCAAACACTTCTTCACGGCTCGCGCTCGTCTCAGGAATCTCGCGGCGCTCCATCAGCACCAGCCTGGAATCCACACGCGGGACCGGCCAAAAAACGTTGCGCTTCACGTCGCCTGCAGCGCGCACGTCGCAGTACCACGCCGCTTTGGCGGATGGAATGCCATAGGTGCGTGACCCTGGTCCGGCAGCGAGGCGGTCAGCAACCTCGGCCTGGACCATCACGAGCACGCGTTCAAGGCTCGGGAAGGTCTCGAGGAAGTGCAAGATCACCGGTACCGACACGTTGTACGGCAGATTCGCCACCAGTGCCTTCGGTGGCGCGTCGAGTCCGGTGACGCGCATCGCGTCCTCATGAATGACTGTGAGGCGCGAAGCCTCGTCGGGTGCCCGTTCAGCAACGGTGTCGCCAAGAGCCTTCGCCAACAGCGGGTCAATCTCCACGGCGGTCACATGCGCACCGGCCTCAAGCAAGGCAAGCGTTAGCGAACCAAGGCCGGGACCGACCTCAACAACAGCATCCCCCGCTTCGACGCCAGCGATACGCACAATGCGGCGTACGGTGCCGGAGTCCACCACGAAGTTCTGGCCCCACTTCTTGGTGGGTGCAGCTCCCAGGGATTCCGCCAGAGAGCGAATATCCGACGGGCCTAGGAGGTCCGCCACGCGTTTAGTACCAGCCGACGCTCTGTGAGTGACCCCACGCGGCGCACGGAGTGCCGTAGCGGCCGGAGATGTAGGACAGGCCCCAACTAATCTGGGTGGCAGGGTTGGTAGCCCAGTCGGCACCGTGGGACGCCATCTTGGAACCAGGCAGCGACTGCGGGATGCCATGGGCACCGGAAGACGAGTTGTGAGCGTTGGAGTTCCAGTTGGATTCCTTGGTCCACAGCGCGTTCAGGCAGCTCCACTCATCTCCGCTCCATCCGCGGGCGGCAGCCATTTCCTGGCCGATAGCGCGGTTGGCTCCAGCGTTCGAGACGCCGGTAGGGATCGTGGGCTTCTCTTTGGCACCAATGGCGACCACCTCATCGACGGGCTCGTCGACGACAACGGTCAGGCTTTCGGTGCGCTCAACCTCGACGCCGTCCTTGATGACGACCTCGTAGGACACGAGTGCGGTGCCGTTCTCACCTTCGGTGACAACCGTGTCGGTGCCTTCCTCGGTGTCGTAGTCCTTCTCTTCAACAGAGCCGTGCTCGAGGGTCTTCTCCTCGGTCTTGGTCACGACCTGGATGTCGTTGGCGGCGGCCTCGACAGGTGCAAGCGTGGTGTCGGCAACAGCCGAGTCGCGCGTCGAGTCAGGGGTCGCCCAGGCGTTCACGCCCACGGAGGCAAAGGAGCCGACAGCGAATGCTGTGACGGCCAGTCCGGCGCTCGCGGTGAGGGCCACGCGGCGGCGGCTCACTGCCTTGTAACGCTTGGAGCGGCGGCCTCCCGGAGCAGGCATCAGGTTACGAAAACTCAAAGTCATGTCCTTTCTCGCGCGCATCGGTCCGTGCCATCTGAATAACGAAACCGTAACGGCGAACGGTCTTTTATCTCACAGACCGACCCCGTCGCGCTAGTCCTAGTGACGTCGCTCACACTCGCAGGGGCGTTCACTCCCACGATCCGTAGAGCATTTCCGACGTCTCAGTGACAGTCGTGCACACCGTTTCTAGGTCTGTTTCCAGGACTTCTGCCACCGTGCGAGCCGTCAGCGCCGCGAGCGCAGGGTGGTTCGGGGCGCCTCGATACGGGTGCGGAGTCAAAAACGGCGCATCGGTTTCGACAAGCACCTGAGAGAGGTCTGCGACCGCGAGCGCAGCTCGCAGTCCTCCGGCGTTCTTGAAGGTCACGGTCCCCGAGAACGAGAGGAACCACCCATGTTGCATTGCGAGCTTGGCTAGCCCCGCGTCTCCGGAGAAGCAGTGAAACACCGTGCGCTCGGGAGCTCCATCGCGCATGAGGATATCGACCACGTCGGCGTGGGCGTCACGGTCGTGAATCTGCATGGGCAGGTTCAGTTCCTTGGCGAGCGCGATGTGGTCACGGAATGCCGTGATCTGCGCGTCTCGCCCCTCGGGACCTGTGCGAAAGAAGTCCAGCCCGGTCTCCCCCACCACACGGATCCGTTCACCTCGAGCAAGATCGCCGATGCGGGCAAAGGCCTCGTCGTATTCTCCCCTGGCCGCGAGAACGGCTGCGTCGTTCGGGTGGAGCGCGACACCGCCGAGCATCTGCGGGTACTTGGTCACGGCATCGGCCGTCCACTCCGCGGACTCAAGGTCACAGCCGATCTGCACCACACGAGTCACGCCCGCTGCAGCGGCCGCCGCGAGGCGGTCCTCTACCGTGAACGGTTCATCGCCAGCCGGGAAGTCCAGATGGCAATGGTTGTCGACGATGGGTGCGGGCAGCGGCTCGGGAGTCGCCGGCCAGGTGCCGGGACGAGTCATTCGCCCTCGCCGCGCATACGGGCCAGTTCCTCCTCGACAATGTCGTCGTCGAGCTTGGTGAAGATCGGCGATGGCTTGTCGACCGGAGTTCCCGGCACCACGGAGCGACGCGACCACGTGCCCTGAGCCGCACTGTAATCACCCTGGATCACCGGGTAGTGACGGTCCGGCAGGTCGAGGTCGTCGACTTCGTTCAGCTGCGGCATCGGTGCGAACACTCCGGTGCCACCCATCGCTTCGTGAACCTTCTGAGCACTGTGAGGCAGGAAGGGCGCGAGCATCGTGTTGGCGTCGGATACCAACTGGGCTGCGACGCCCAGCACGGTCTTCATGCGCTCCGGATCCTCGTTCTTGAGCTTCCACGGTGCCGTGTCGGCCAGGTACTTGTTGGCCTCTCCCACCACACGCATGGCCTCGGAGATCGCGGCGCGCTGACGGTGAGCACCGATGAGTTCACCCACGGTGTCGAATCCGGCTTCCGAGCCCGCGAGCGCCGCACGGTCCACGTCCTGCAAGTCGCTCAGCGCGGGGATGGAGCCGACGTTCTTGTTCAGCAACGATGCGGTGCGGTTGACCAGGTTGCCCCAGCCTGCGACCAGTTCGTTGTTGGTGCGGTTCTTGAACTCTTGCCAGGTGAAGTCCGAGTCGTGCGACTCGGGGCCTGCCGTTGCAATGAAGTAGCGCAGGGCGTCGGGCTGGTAGCGAGCAAGCATGTCGCGGACGTAGATCACGTGCCCGCGGCTTGAAGAGAACTTGGCGGACTCCATGGTGAGGAACTCTGAAGACACCACCTCGGTGGGGAGCTGCAGGTCGCCGAACTCGGAGAGTTCGCCGCCGTGCGCACCCCGACCATTGGCGGCGAGCAGTTCGCCAGGCCAGATCTGCGAGTGGAAGGTGATGTTGTCCTTACCCATGAAGTAATAGGACAGCGTCTCAGGGTCATTCCACCACTGGCGCCAAGCGTCAGGCTCGCCCTCACGGCGTGCCCACTCGATGGAGGACGACAAATAGCCGATGACGGCATCGAACCAGACATAGAGGCGCTTGTTGGGATTCGACTCCCAACCCTCAAGCGGCACCGGGATGCCCCAGTCGATGTCTCGCGTCATAGCGCGGGGGCGCATGTCGGCAAGCAGGTTCTTCGAGAAGTTCATGACGTTGGGACGCCAACCCTCGCGCGCCCCGAGCCACTCGGTGAGGGGCTCTGCCAACGAGGGGAGGTCGAGGAAGAAGTGTTCGGTGTCGATGAACTTGGGGGTCTCGCCATTGATACGGCTGACGGGGTTCTTCAGTTCGGCTGCGTCGAGCTGATTGCCGCAGTTGTCACACTGGTCACCGCGAGCGCCGTCGGAATCACAGATAGGGCACGTGCCCTCGATGTAGCGGTCAGGCAGAGTGCGACCCGTAGACGGGGAGATCGCACCGCGGGTGGTCTGCTCAATCATGTAGCCGTTGGAGTGCACTGCCTTGAACAACGCCTGAGCGACCTTGTAGTGGTTGCCGGTGGTGGTGCGTGTGAAGAGGTCATAGCTCAGACCCAGCGACACCAAGTCTTCGACAATGACGCGGTTGTAGCGGTCCGCGAGTTCCTGGGGCGTGACGCCTTCCTGATCCGCCTGAACCAAGATGGGCGTGCCGTGTTCGTCAGTGCCGGAAACCATCAGGACATCGTTGCCAGCCATGCGCATGTAGCGGCTGAAAACGTCCGAGGGAACACCGAACCCGGCTACGTGGCCGATGTGTCGGGGCCCGTTGGCATATGGCCAGGCGACGGCAGAGAGGATGCGTGACATGCCGCCCATCCTAGTGAAGCCGCACGCTTGTGCTGACTTCCCCGACAACGCGCGCCGCAAGCAGCAGGCGATCGTGACACGATGGGATGATGAAACACACTGGGGAGGCCACGGCGGAGCCATCGCTCCCAACTCCCTTGTTCACGGCACCCAGCTGGGAAGTCCCTCGCTCCCGCGTGCTCGATAGTATTCCACAGTCGGCACGGGCGGTCATCATCTGTGCTCCGCTGGGCTGGGGCAAGAGTGTAGTGGCACGCCAATTGGCCAATCACCTAGTGGCGGAGGGCGCCCAGGTCGCGTGGCACAACACCCGATGGTCACCTTCCCCTCACCACGAAAGCGCCCGCAGCGCCGCATTATCCGTCGCAGTAATCGACGCAGTGCCGGCTGCCGATGTGACCGTGCGTGAGGCTCTCGCCACTGTCGACCTACTCATCATCACGACCCGCGATGGCCGCAACTTGCGCGCCGCGCTCGACCTTGAAACTGACGTCGCCTATGTCTCCGCGGCGGACCTGCTTTTTACACCGTCAGAAATGCGTCAGTGTCTTACACTCGCTGGTGTCCCAGACTCCGCGACCACACTCGTGCACGAGGTGAGCGGAGGCCACCCTCTCGCCACGCGTGCGATTATCGCTGCGGCCGCGCGCAAAGACGCATCCTGGGCCAACGTGACAGCGACCACGGCTTCCGCCTGGGCGGCGGAGGGAATCCACACCGCACTCACCGCCCATCGCAAAGAACTCTCTGACCTCATTCCCGATACCGAAGCACTCGGTGCTTTACTCATTTCGGAACGGCCTTCCGTCTCTCTTGCAAAGACTCTTCTAGGTCCTGACGACGCGGAACGAGTCTTGGGCCATGCCGGTGCTGCGGGACTGATCTCGATCGACGAGTCCAACGGAGATGCGGTCATCGTCCTGCCTTTCGTCGAGGCCATCCTGCGCCGGCTTAAGCCCGGCGACGACGCAACGCACCGTGCCCTACTGCAACGCATGCTCGCCTGGTCGCGGGAGCATGGTGATGCTGTTGAGTCGCTCGCCGCCGCCGCAAAACTCCGAGACATCGAAGCGATGGCAGATGGCGTCCTCGCCCGCGCGGGAGTGGAACTCATCGAGCGCGCTGACCGCACCGTCGAGTTATTGGGGAGGTTCTCGACCGGCGAGTTGTCGCGCCGCCCAGTGTTGTGCCTCGTCATGGCGCTCGCGCGCAGCACTCAAGCAGGGGGCCGCGTCGACGGTCGAGCGTGGCTGCGCATCACGATCGACGCTGGTGAGCGGTCAACTAACGGGTCCTCCGCAATCAGTTTCGAGGGTGAAGCCGCGTCCCTCGTCGCGCGACGCATGTTGGGCGATACTTCCGCAGCGGTCGAAGGTGCTCGAGAGCTCGCAGCACGCGCAATCGATGCCGCGGGGCAGCACGCCTTGCCGCCGCATCTGGGCGCCGCCTACCTCCAACAGGCGGCGACCACCATGTTCGTTATCGGGCACCTTGACGAAGCTGCAGAATTCCTCACCGCAGGAGTCACCACGGCCGGAGTCATTCGGGGCGACGAAATGCGCACAGACCTGGCAGCTCTCCATGCGCTCCGAGGAGAGGTGCGCCGTGCGCGCGATGACCTCAACGAAGCGACAGTCGATGACGCAGAACCGGAGCGCCTGCTCCAGCAAACGCACGTCACTCGGACAGCGGCGCAAGTACTCATACTCACGGAGAATGGGGAGCCAGCCGAAGCGCTCGCACTGTTGGCCAACGAAAGCCCGCGCATCGCCCGCTCAGAACTGTGGCCGCTCTGTGCGGAGGCGCTACTTTTGGCCGAGGCAGCGCGCTTTCCGGGGAAAGTACCAGGAATGACCACCATCGAGAAGTGGGAGAAGGGGGCGCTCGTCGCGCCGCCCCCGTACTGGCGAGCACGGCTCGCGAGCGGTCGCGCTCTCGTCGCACTCGGCGCTGGAAACCGTCACCTCGCTGAAGACTTGACCGAAGAGGCACGATCAATCCATCACCAGCCCGCCGTCGCGCTGACACAAGCGCGACTCCTGGTTTCCATGGGCCGCCCCCATGAAGCGCTAGCGGCCTTGGATGCCTCCGGGGTGCCCACAGACCCACGCACGCTCCTAGGTCGTGCTCTGCTAACCGCAGTCGCATACCATGCGGTGGGCGACGCAACTTCCTGTACCCAAGCCACCTCCGAAGCAGCACGCACATCGTTGGCATATGGTGCGACAACACCTTGGCTCTTGCTTGGTGCGAGCGAGCGCGACACGCTCCTCAAGGAAGCCACGCAACTACCGACACGAGAGCGGGACGCGCTCCTCCGTGCTCAGAGGCTCTTCCCGCTTGGGGAGTCCGCGGGCCAACGCCCGACAGTCACGCTAAGTCGCACAGAGCGGGAAGTCGTGCGACTACTGGCGACAGGAGCCGAACTCAAGGAAATCGCGCGCCATCGCCACGTGTCACTCAATACCATCCGGACTCAAACACGCTCGATCTATCGAAAGTTTGGTGTACGAAGCCGGCACGAAGCCGTAGTTCGGGCTAGCGAACTCGGCCTCGTGCGCGGGGCACCTTAGCTGCGGCGAGAGCGTCGCACTAGAATGAAACCTGCGAGCATGAGGGCGAGCGCTGCGCCCACATGCCAGTCAACCACTCCCCCAGTGGCCGCAAGCCTGGCCTGACTGTGGCTGGTTGCCGCACCGTCAGACTCAGCACCGGGCTGGTCAGCGTTGAGACCACCCGAGTCGAGCACCTGACTTTCGCCAACAGTCCGCGTGATGCCCGCCATCCCGCCGACTTGAGGATCCATCTTTTTGGCATCTCCGACCTCCACAGCATCAGTTGCATGCTCTGCCACTTCGTCGACCACCTGTGCCACCACTTCCTGCTGCACTGCTTCGGAGACAGCACCGGCAGGGTCCAAGAGCGGGGCTGTCGACACGCCTTCCGCTTCCGTAAGAACGTCGTCAACAAGTTGGTCAACTGACGCGGACCCGTCAACGATTGCCACAATCTGCTCGATGACTGGGTCCGAGACGACATCCGAGCCAGACTCCAGGCCCGTGTCGGGTCCCGCCACAAGAACGGACTCTTCCGCGGATGTTGCCCCGTCACCAGGTGCCGTCGAAGGCTCGCCAGGAGCGGCGGAAGGGACGTTTTGGTCGTCTTCGCTGGGCTCCGAATCGCCGGCAAGTTGTGAAGCACCGGGAGCAACCTGGTCAGCAATCTCAGTCACTACGGGAGAGTCATCGATGGCCCCTGCAATCATGTCCGTCACAGTCTCGGGGAGCATTGACTCTTCACCAACGAGCGCCGGCGTTCCAGCAGCCTGTTCCCCATCCGAAACCGCCACGATGGGTTCGGAGCTGGGCTCGATCGACGGCACGACCTCAGGTTCAACGGTAGGCACTGGCACAGCAGTTGGGCTCGGAGAATGCGTCGCAGGTGCAGTGTCGAGGATTGCGTCCTCATCGGCCGCGGCGGCTTCCTCCATTGGCGCACCGGCGGAAGCATCGGTATGAGTAGGAACCGTGCCTGCGTCGGCAAGTGCCAAGAGTCCCTCAAACTCGTAGTGGTGGATCTCGCCATCGTTGCGCAGTTCTACCCGGTGAGCCACAATCTGACCCTCTACGAGGGTCTTCTGAGGCCCGGTGATCACTGTTGCCTGAGGTGCCAATATTGAACCAGGCACGATGCCTGGAGAGTTCACGTGGATGACGGCGCCAGGCTCGGTGACTAAGTTCCATACGATGTAGGGCGCGAACACATTGTGAGCGCTCGACTGCGGGTACGCACCGATCGCCTCGGTCGGCAGGTCGATACTCGCACCATCATTGGCGCGTACATTGATCACTAACGGGGAGTCAACGGAAGGCGCGACACCATCGAACCGAATCTTCCACCCGGTAGCCGGAAGTTGGTCTGCGTCGATGTCCAGCACATTCGCAGCGCCTTCCTCGAGCTCAAGGGGTACACCGTTTAATGGGTGGGTTACATCTGGAAGATCAACGAAGTATGCCCCAGCGAGCGTCCCCGCCGCCATTGCCTCGGACCACACCGCGAACTGCTCAAATGCGTTCGCCGCGATGAGTGCTCCATACGCATGAGGGTCTTCCACCGACTCCACGCTCTGGGGGGTGTCGCTCTGCTCGAGAACGCTGTCGCCGAACGGGCAACCGTTGCGCCCCACCTCGCGTACACACACACCGTTGCCGCGACTGCCAACCTCCAGGCCATCGAGTGACCCAAGGCGTACCTGACCTTGCTTGGCAGGATCGGACTGACGGGGGCTCACGCGGATCGAACCGGTCGATGCTTCGCGGTCGAAGGTACCGCCCGCCACCACGCGGACATATTCGCCGTCGAGAAGGGGGAGTGTGTAGTCGCCACTACCAGCGGCTTGATGCACGATGTTGAACGCCTGCGTGTCGGCGATCAAGTTTCCGCCTGCGGCAATGGATCCTTCTATCTCATGGTTCGCCACCACAACATCGGTAGCGGAGACCACAGTGAATCCGGCCGCGGCCGCAAAAGGGCCGCTCACGACACCTGCCGCCGGTACGGCAGCGAATGGGACGCTCACTATTGCTGCGGCGGATGTGACAATCGTCGCCGCGGCTACACGGACGGTGGTTCGCGCTGACATCTTTGCTCCTCAATGCTCCAGGTGGGTACACACCATGAGAACGCGAGGTTCCCCGCTTCCACGGATGAAAGCGGGGGTGAAAAATGTTGGAATCCAAGCAACGTGTTAGTGATAGTCGAGGGCGGGCGGGAGATCGAAGAACTCCTCCATGGTCTGGCCGGATTCGTGCATGGCTCGTGCGAGGTCGAGGCCGACATACCTGACGTGCCACGGCTCATACCGAATGCCAGTGGTGTCTTCGGCACCATCGGGGTAGCGAACGACAAATCCGTATTCGTGCGCATTCGCAGCGACCCATTGACCGGCAGCCTCGTCCGCGAAGCAGGTCTTGATGCGGCAGCTCTCCGATTGATAGATGTCTGCGGCGAGTCCAGTTTGGTGCTCGGAGTATCCCGGCCGGAGGGAGCTACGTTCGGTCACTGTGGTCCCATACTCTGCGATGTACCGCTCGTGGAGAACTTTCTGTTCCGTGTAGGGCCGGTACGCGTTCGACACATTGAAGGGTGCCCCTGCATCGGCGGCTGCAGTTCTCATACGCTCCATAGCGCTGGCAGCCTCGGGCGTCATCGGCGAACCTGCGACAGCGTCCAGCGGACTTGGCACATAGTCAATTGGGTCAAGTGGCCGCAGTTTGTTCACGACAACCCACAGCGAGTCGGCGTCGTCGAGCGAGTACTGGCTCCAGGGGTTGGCGCTCACCTGCGGATTCACCGGTGCAGCCGGAGACACCGACGGCGCGGTGATAGGGCCGATGCTGGGGTCACCGTCCGCGATCGCCGCAGTGGTGGGAAGAGTGTCGGGTTGACCGTTGAGCATCGCGTCGTGGGTGCGTGCAGTTGCGGCGCCCGCCAGAAAGGCGACGACGACAACCCCGGTTACCAACCAGGGGAACGGTTTGCGCTCGCGGCGCATGTGAGACGGCGTCACGGTCACGCGCCCCGGTCGCTCCGAGCTGCGAGGACCGCGCTGTAAAGTTCGCGGCGCGGAACGCCTGACGTCTGGGCGAGGTCGGCGACGGCGTCCTTTGCCCGCTCACCGGCGTCCACACGCGCGAGTGCCTCAGCCACAAGTGCTTCCATGGAGGGTGCACCGGCGTCTCGGCCCGCGACGGTAATCACGATTTCGCCCCGCACCCCGTCCGCGGCCCATCGCGCCAGTTCAGCAAGGGAAGCGCGCCTCGTCTCTTCATGAGTCTTGGTGAGTTCACGCGAAACCGAGGCACGGCGCTCTCCACCCCAGGTCTCGGCCATCGCCTCGAGCGTCGCCGCAAGCCGGTGCGGTGCTTCAAAGAACACCATGGTGCGCGGCTCAGATTGCAATGCTGTCAATGCTCGGCGCTTTTCACCATCCTTGCGCGGCAAGAATCCTTCAAAACAGAACCGGTCAGTCGGGAGCCCAGAGAGCGCGAGCGCCGTCAGCACCGCGCTAGGGCCGGGGAGCACGTCAACCGTCACGCCGGCGGCCACAGCGGCCTCGACCACTCTGAAGCCCGGGTCGGACACGGTCGGCATCCCTGCGTCGGACACCACGAGCACCCACTGGCCGGCCTGGACACGCTCAATGAGTTCGTTGGCTTTGTCACGCTCGTTGTGGTCGTGGACGGCCCACACGTCACCGGTCACGGTGACGTCGAGCCGGCGCGCCATGTCGCGGAGCCGGCGTGTGTCCTCTGCCGCCACGGCATCGGCCCCCTGCAGTGCGTCCTTAAGTCGCTGCGACGCATCGCCCACGTTGCCGATGGGCGTTGCTGCGAGGGTGAGCCGGCCAGTCATGACTCCAGGGTGACACAGGCCTTTCCTCATCTGAGGCACGCCACCCGCTAGGCTCCCCCTTGTGATGGGCTTCCTTTGGCGCTGGCGCGTAACCCTGATGGCCACTGTGGTGGGTGTTGTTGCGGCCGTGATGCGCTTTGCCACGCTGGGTTACCCGCAGGCCCTTGTCTTTGACGAGGTGTTTTATGCGCGTGGCGCCTACTCCCTCATCACTATCGGCTACGAGGGCGAATGGGGCGGCGAGAACCAAGACTTCGCCCAAGGCGACTTCTCGCAGTTGACGAGCGAAGGCGACTACGTCGTCCACCCGAACATCGGCAAGTTGATGATCGGGTGGGGCATGAAGATGTTTGGGCCCACGCCTTATGGCTGGAGGTTCATGGCCGCCCTCGTGGGTGTCGCCACGGTCCTCATGATTGCGTTCATTGCGCGGCAGCTCTTGCGTTCGACCCTCTGGGGTGGTGTGGCCGGCCTGTTCTTGGCCCTCGACGGCGAGCACATCGTGCTCTCCCGCACCGCACTACTCGATATCTTTCTGACTTTCTTTGTGGTCGCGGCTTTCGGACTTCTCGTGGTCGACAGGCACGTGACCTCGCGCAAAATCTATGCCGACGCAGCACGACAACGCACAGCCCTAGGGCTCGGAGCGACGTCACTGATCCCCGGTGGCGGTCCCAATACGGGCATCCGTTGGTGGCGCCTTGCGTCGATCGTGGTGTTTGGCCTTGCAGTCTCAGTGAAATGGAACGGCCTGTATTTCGCGGCAGCGTTCCTCGTGCTGTCCGTCATCTGGGACTGGTACGACCGCAACAAAGCCGGCTACGTCAAGTGGTTCACCGGCGGGTTCGTCCGCGCCATCCCCGCGTTCCTCACGACGGTAGTGGTCATCCCGCTGGTGTATCTCGCATCGTGGATTCCGTGGTTCCGGGCAGACAAGGCGTGGGGGCGACACTGGGCTGAGGACAACCCGGGCGAGGGCCTCACGTGGCTGCCCGACTCATTGAACTCGCTGGTGCACTATCACGAGCAAATGTGGACCTTCCATCAGGGCCTCGACGAACCACACAACTACGAGTCCAACCCCTGGGGGTGGCCGCTCCAACTGCGCCCGACAGCCTTCTACTTTGAAGACGTCACCGACGTGGACTGCGGTGCCGAGCGATGCGTCTCTGCCATTCACGCGATCGGCCACCCACTGCTGTGGTGGGTGGGAGCGGCCGTGCTGATCTACGCAATCTGGCGGATCCTGCGCCACCGCGACATGCTCGCCCTCACTGTCACCGCAGGCTACCTGGCCGCCTGGCTCCCGTGGCTACCACTGGCTCACCGCACCATTTTCACGTTCTACACCGTGACCATGGCACCGTTCCTCGTGCTCATGCTGGTGTGGGCGATGCAACGAATAGCCAAGCCTGAACGGTTGGGCGGCCGATGGTGGAAGCCCGGAGTCATCATGTGCGTGGTCTACGTGGGTCTCGTTCTGATCGTGGCCGGGTTCTTCACCCCAATCTGGATTGGTGAACCCATCCCCTACCAGTACTGGCGCCTGCACATGTGGCTTCCTAGCTGGGTCTAGCGCAGCCGACCCGCACGACGACGGCAGGGATCTAGAGGCGCCGTGCGTCGCGGTCGTGGGTCGTGGCCTAGTGCACTCTGCGTTCAATGAGCCGCGTCAACACCATTGACGAACGAGTCGAATCCACTTGCTGCGGCGAACGCACCCGTTCCAAGGCTTCTTCCAGATGTCGCGGATCTTTGGCATGCAACATCACCAACGCATCGGCTTGGCCTGTGACCGTTGTGGCCTCAATGACCTCCGGGATGTCGGCAAGGATGCGCTTGAGGTCCTGCGGCGCGACCTTGCCTCGGCAGAAGAGTTCAACGAATGCTTCAGTGCCGTGGCCCACTGACTCTGGGTCGGTCAAGACCGTAAATCCGCGGATAATCCCGTCGGCCACCATCCTGTCGACTCGGCGTTTGACGGCCGAGGCGGAAAGGCCGATGCGGTCACCCAACTCGGCGTACGGCGCACGTCCGTCGATCCGCAGCAGGTCAACGATCCGATGGTCCAAGGCATCCACGTCACTCACGTCCTCTCTCTGGTACTGGGCTGCTTCCCCTGGGCACTTTGCGGCGCAATGGCTGGGCCGTGCCGCAACACGCAACACTTCCGTGCACATCACGCTAGAAAACGCCGCCATCACTTTGATACTTGCACGATTCCCGCGCCTACGGCAAGGAAAATGCACAGGATCCCTGAGAACCTGGAAGTGGAGGTGGTGACCGCCACACAGCAGTGAAGTGAAAAAGCACTGGAGAGAAGGAGAAATCCCATGGTGATGCTCGTAGACGTCCCCCGCATGAGTGCCTGGATCCGCGACACCGGCGCACAGCAGGCGATCGCCCAGATCACAGCAAGGCTAGAAACCGACTTCTCTCGCTGGAATCAGTTCGACAAGGTAGAGCGAATCGCCGCCCACTCGCCCATCGGCGTCATCGAACTCATGCCAATCGCCGATGCAGACCACTACGCCTTCAAGTACGTCAACGGCCACCCCAGCAACCCAGCCCACGGGCTCCAAACAGTGACAGCATTCGGCGCCTACGCTGACGTGCACACGGGCTATCCAATCCTCATCGCGGAAATGACCCTCCTGACGGCCCTGCGCACAGCCGCAACGTCGGCCATGGCAGCACGCCACCTTGCACGACCCGACTCTCGCGTGATGGCCATGCTGGGCAACGGGTCACAGAGCGAATTCCAGGCACTCGGCATGAGGTCCGCCCTCGGCATCACCCAGTTGCGCATCTGGGACATCGACCCCGCAGCCATGGACAAGCTCGAATCCAACCTCGCACCCCTGGGCTTCGACATCGTCCGTGCAACCAGCGCGGAGGACGCCTGCCATGGAGCAGACATCATTACCACCGCCACCGCCGACAAGGCCCTCGCCACCATCGTTCACTCTGACTGGGTCACACCCGGCACGCACGTCAACGCGATCGGAGGAGACTGCCCCGGCAAGACGGAACTCGACGCAGAGATCCTGCGACGTGCTCGCATCTTTGTGGAGTACGAGCCGCAAACGCGCATCGAGGGTGAAATCCAGCAACTGGATCCAGGCCACCCCGTCAATGCACTCTGGCAGGTCGTGGCAGGCGAAACGCCCGGACGCATGTCCACCGAAGACATCACCGTGTTCGACTCAGTGGGATTCGCACTCGAAGACTTCACGGCACTCGCTCACCTAGCCGAGGCCGTCGCCGGAACGGAGTACGCGGGCGAACTCGACCTCGTTGCCGAACCGCACGACCCCCGCGATCTGTTCTCCCTGCTGCAGGTCCCAGCCATCCCCCGAACGCTCGCCTCATAGCGTGACCTTGTGGACATCGGCCGTCTCCATGCGGCCGATGCCCACGAGACGTCTCCCCGTTCGTCCGTCATGCTTCTCCCCACGAGGGCCAAGACACTGGCACGATAGGCGTCATGAGCACTGACAACGAGCCTCGGCCACACATCCCCACCGAGGTCGCCCACGCCGCAAAATCCGTTCGAGGAGATCGACACGAATCCTCGCCTCCCGCGTGGACAAACCGGTTCGTGTGGATCAGTTCCTGGAAGTTCGCCATCGTGGTCCTGGTGACTTTGCTGGCCGTCTCCGCGTTCCTCGAACTGCGTCACCTGATCGGGATCCTGGTGATCTCGCTGTTCTTCGCGCTGGCCATCATCCCTGGCGTGGAGTACCTCAAAAACCGCTTCAACATGAGGCGTGGCGCCGCGGTTGGCATCATCTTTATCGCAGGGTTCATCGGCCTCACGTTGATGATCGCATTCCTGATCCCCGCGATCGTGAAGTTCGCCCAAGCCGTCAGCACCAATCTCAACGACTGGATTGCCAACTTCAACGCATGGACCGTTGACGTCTTTGGTGAAAGCTCAGTCGACCCAGAGACCGCGGATCAGGTCACAGCGCCACTGCTCCATGCAGTGCAGTCCTGGGGCGACAACGTATTGGGTCTGCTCTCCTCAGGTTTGGGCCTCGTGTTCGACGTCTTTACTATCCTGATGTTCACGTTCTACTTCGCCGCAGACTTCCCTCGACTCATGCGCACCATCATGCGTCGCATGCCTCCTGAACGTCAGAAGGTCGTCGACTGGGTGGCACGGACCTCGATCGAACAAACCGGCGGCTACTTCTATTCACGCCTGCTGCTCATGCTCATCTGCGGGACCGGCGCGTTCTTTGTCATGATGCTCGCGGGGCTGCCACTCGTCTACTCGCTACCCATGGCATTGTTCATGGGCTTCGTGTCCGAGTTCATCCCGTTCATCGGCACCTACCTGGGTGCCATCGTGCCGTCTCTCGTGATGCTCGCGGTCGAGGGATTTGTCCCCACCCTGATTCTGGTGGCGTATGTCATCATCTATCAGCAGATCGAGAACTTCGTGCTGAACCCCCGCCTCTCGTCCAAGACCATGGAACTCAACGGAGCGGTGGCGTTCGGTGGGGCAATGGCCGGTGGCGCCGTTGCCGGGCCGATGGGCGCGTTCATGGCTTTGCCGGTCGCAGCACTGATCACCGCCATCGCTAAGAACACTGGCCGCACCTACGACGTGGTGGCAGAACTCGAGACTGCGGCGATCGAGGAAGAGCAAGCAGCCGCCGATGCGCAAGCTGTGGTCGACGAGGAGAGCTCCACGACCAGTTCCTAGGCCTCACACGCAATGAAGGCCGGTAGCGGATCAAGTGATCCGCTACCGGCCTTCATTGTTGATAGCTGATGTGCGCCAGGGCCAGCACGTCGTGTCAGCCCGGATGTGTCAGCGTCGGGATGCTGCCTTACTTCGCTGCGAGGATATCCACGACGAAGACGAGGGTCGAACCTGCGGGGATCGACTCGGAGTCCTGGTCGCCGTAACCCATCTCAGGGGGCACGACCAGCAGAACCTGGCTGCCGACCGTCTGGCCTGCAAGTCCCTCGGTCCAGCCTTCGATGACCTGTGTGAGACCAAACTCTGCGGGAGTTCCGCGTTCCCACGAGGAGTCGAACTGTTCACCGTTGGACCAGAGCCATCCGGAGTAGTTCACGATCAAGGTGTCGTCGGCTTCCACGACTGCGCCTTCACCCTCGATGAGGGGCTGTGAGACCAGTTCGGTCGGAGCATCGGCGTCAGGGATTTCCACGCTGGGCTTGCCGTCATCGTCAAGCGTGACGACGGGAAGGCCCTCGACGGGGTCCACAGCGGTGCCCTCGGCACGATCAAGGACTTCCTCAATCGCTTCAACCGTGACAGCAGTGAAGCCAGAAGTGGTCTCGGGCTCGCCCGTCTCTTCGTTGGTAACTTCAAAGCTCTCGCCAAGAATGATCTGGCTTCCGACGGTCTGACCAATCAGCGCGTCGTAGAGCACGGGAGCCACGGCTGCCTCGGTGATTTGGTACGACTGCGGCGCTCCTGCCGAGTAGGTGCCGTAGCTTTCCTCGCCAGTGTCGCCTGCATAGCCCACATAGTTGAGGCTGACGTAGTCGCCATCCTCAATGGTCTCGCCGTCACCTTCAGTCACGACACGACTCACCGTCGTCGACACCATCAGAGGTGCCTCGAACTCAAGGGTGGGAACACCGTCTTCGCCGTCAACCCACTCGATCGAGTCGAGTGCCGCAATGTCCTCTTCGGTGGGAGCGGCGGTGGCGTCAACGGTGGCATCGGTGCTGGTGTCAGTCTCGGCATCGCCATCCGACGAGCAGGCTGTCAGGCCCAGCAGTGCCACGGCAGCGAGTGCCACCGCAGCGGTTTTACGCGTGGTCTTCAAGGATCACTCCTTAGCTTCCCGCGCCTTGCACGGCGACGGGCATGTGTTGCCTCCCGAACTACGGGCAAGGCATGGTCATAGTCGAACAACCGATGGGAACGTCGATTCGTTCCCGTAGTGGTGAACTCCCAGTATTCTGTCAGGTTTGCTGACGGCGGCATGCCCCGGAGGTGCACTTGGGAATTCGCTGGGCTCGCGAGCGTCGCGCACTACACTAACCGGCATGACATTCAACCCGGCCGTTGTCTACGCTGCGATCTCCTGGGTTCTCGTCATTACAGCCCTGATCTATATTCCGCGCCGTAGGCGCCCCTCGTCCGGGACCGCGTGGATCCTGCTGATTGTGTTGCTGCCCATTCCGGGCTGGCTGGCCTTCGTGGTTTTCGGTAACTACAAGCTGCCCAAGAACCGGCGTGACATTCAGGCACGCATCAACGCCACCATCGACGAGCAGATCGAACAAGCCAAGCAGGAAAGTAGCGTCGCGTTCATTGATCCCGAGGTGAAGACGCAATTCCACTCAGTCAAGCTCTTGGCTCAGGAGTATGGGCGTCTCCCTGCCGTAGCCGCCAACTCCTTGGATGTCCTGACGGATTACAACGGTGCGATTGAGACGATCGTTCGCGACATTGAAGCCGCCCGGAAGACCGTGTTCATCGAGTACTACGCGATGACGCTCGACGACACTACGCAACCTCTGTTCGATGCGCTGGTGGCGGCCAAGGCCCGTGGGGTCGACGTACGCGTGATGTATGACACGTGGGGTTCAAAGAAGTACCCGGGCAAAAAGCCGATGCTCGCATCGCTGGACGATGCCGGAATCGCCTACGAGGCAATCCTGCCGCTACATCCCCCGGGCAAGTCGTACGTCCGCCCTGACCTCCGCAATCACCGCAAGATCGTGGTCATCGACAACGCGATCGGTTACACCGGTTCGCAAAACATGATCGACCGGGCGTACCACCGCAAGGACGACATCTACTACGACGAACTCGTAGTGCGCATGACCGGGCCAGTCGTCCTTGAACTCGGCACGCTCTTCATGACGGACTGGATCTCAGAGGGCGGCTCGCTCGAGTACCGGATCGAGGCCCCCACCGACGATCCGTACTCTCTTCCAGGCGCCACCATGCAGGTACTGCCCAGCGGCCCCGGTTTCGACGGTGAGAACAACCTGAAGGTCTTCACTCACCTGCTCCACTTGGCGCGCACTGAGATCACCATCGTGAACCCGTACTTCGTGCCCTCGGAAGGGCTCCTTGGCGCCATCGTGGCGGCAGCCAAGCGTGGAGTACGTGTGCGCATGATCAATTCGCAAGCCATGGACCAATGGATGATCGGATACGCGCAACGCTCCTACTACACGACGCTGCTCGAGGCAGGTGTGGAGGTTTACCTCTACAACGCCCCCAAACTCCTGCACTCGAAGTACATCCTCGTCGACAACGAGGTCACCGTGGTCGGCTCCAGCAACATGGATATGCGCTCGTTTGAACTCAACTCCGAACTGTCGCTCATCTGCTACGACACCGCCATCGCTACCGAAATGTCGCAGATCACCGAGATGTATCAGGAACGCTCAACGCGACTCGACTACGACACCTGGGAAGAGCGCTCCGTCTACAAGCGCACACTCGAGAACATCACGCGCCTCACTTCCGCATTTCAATAGCGACGCATGGCCTGGCCCACGGCTGAGTAAGTCAGCGTGGCACTTCGGGTGAGATTCGCGACGGCCCGTCAGCCCCCTGCGGCAAGCGCCAGAACTCCTTGGTGGAGCTGATGTGGTGGAGCTGAGGGGAATCGAACCCCTGACCTTCTCATTGCGAACGAGACGCGCTACCAACTGCGCCACAGCCCCTAGGGACTTTCGAGAGTATCACCAGATCTCGGCGGCCGAAAAGCGGTGCGGACCCCAGCATCGGCCCGCTTCAGTGCCCGTCGTTCCGTTCCTCATCGTGGGCTCGTTGCTTGCGCTCTCAGTCACGCGGGCGCTGTCCGCCACCACCGTCCACCAGCGCTCGTTGGCGCTGTCTGCCATCTCGGGCGCCACGCTACTGGTGCAGGGGCTCACACACGTGTGAGAGCCGAGTACGGACAACATCTACCCGCACCGATAGCATGGCGAAGAGATTTGCCACTTTTCAGGAGGAAACATGTCCGTACCCCCATTCCCCAATGAGTTCGCCATTGACCCCGAACAACTCACACGCCGTGCCGTGAGTGCAGCCCGCATCACGATGGGCGTCGTGGGCGCTATCGCGATCGGTATTGGTATTGCGCTGCTGGTGTGGCCAGGGGAGTCACTCGAGGTGCTGGCTGTTTTTGCCGCGATCTTCTTCCTCATCTCCGGTGCTGTCCGAGCAGCCGTGGGTGTGTTTAGCCGTGATGTCTCCTCCGGCTACCGCCTCCTGAACATCATCGTGGGCATCTTGTTGCTCCTCGGCGGTGTCGTCATGCTGAAGAACCTGAGCGCCGCGACCGGTGTACTGACCGTCGTGGTCGTCATCCTGATCGGTATGGGATGGATCATCGAGGGCATCGCGACGCTGGCTCAAGCTGGCAAGGCACAAGCCGGAACGATGGCCTATGTTCGCGGTGCGATCGCCATCATCGCCGGTATCGTGGTCATCGTGGTCCCGGGTTGGAGCGCGTTCGCCCTGATCATCATGACGGGTGTCACGCTCATTCTGTTGGGCATTGTGGGCCTCGTGCAGGCATTCGCCTTGGGCCGCAACCTCCCGCCCGCCGGTGACGCTGAAGGTGAGAAGGACAAGCACCAGGTCATCGACGGCTAAACCCCGTCACAGCCTTTGAGGGCCGGTGCCGCGACTGTGCGGCATCGGCCCTTGGCATTTCTGGGCGACGCCTCTGCCGACACATCCCTACGCCCCCCTCTCCCCGCCCCCCAACTGCGAAATGGCTCCATTTCGCTGTTTGAGGCCACCTAGACAGCGAGAAACAGCCACTTCGCGGGAATGGGGGGACTTCGCGGGAAAAAAAGGGGGGTGGGATTAGGCCGATGCGCGGCGACGGCGGGCGAGGATCGCATCCAGTGCCGCCGTAGTGGTCTCTGCTTCACCGGTGGCGACACCGGCAGCAGAAGTGCTCGACGCCGACGCCACAGGGGCCGATGCGTCACGCGAAGTCTCGCGCGACTCACCCCAACGGCGAGCGCGAGCCAGAGCGGCGTCGTAGTCCTCGGTCGAGATGGGGCGCGCTTCACGCTGACGCACAGTGGACTTCAACGTGTAGGACGGTGCCGGCATCTCGCTTGGAGACCATGCCGCGGACTCTTCGCGTGCGGGTGCCTCTGGGGCGGACTCGACCTTCTGCCGGGGCTCGCGCTTTTGAGCGGGCGCTGACAGTGGAGCCAAGTCTTCAGCAGTCACCACACGAATGGCCTGCGTCGCCACATCGGACGGTGCAGCTTCGTGCCCTGCGGCACGCTCGCGGCTCACCACGCGCAAAGCCTGGGTGGCAGTCGCGGCGGCCTCCACCTCACGGGAGACCAACATGATGCGCTCATCAGCCTGACGCTGTGCCGCTGCAGCCCGGGCACCAGCACCCACCACCCCAGCGAAGACACCAGTGGACAGAATGCCGACCACAGGCGATGCACCCACGGCGCCCACCAAGGACCACGCCACAATCGCGACGACAAGAGCTCCGCCTGCCACCACCAAGCGACGACGGGCCTGTGCGGCGCGCTCCGCCAACACCTCAGCACGGTCGCGGCGCACGCGAAGGCGCTCTCGCTGGGCGTAAACGGCTGCCTGATCAAGCGGGCCAGCAGGGCGGGAGAAAGTCTCAGCGCGCTCCGAGGCGATGCGAGCAGAATCTTTACTTGCCGATACCTGGCTGGCACGAGTGGCACCAGTGGCAAGCAGTGGAACTTGTCCTGAGTCCGTGGACGGACGGGCGGCGGCCTTCTCGAGGCGCTCGGCAGAGGACTTCACCACGCGCATTTGAGCGCTGTATCGATCCTCAGTGCGGACCAGGGCGTAGTCGCCGCGCTCCTTGATGCGCTGGGGGAGAACGTAGGCGATCACCATTCCGACGGCGATGATCGCGAGCAAACCAACTGGCACCATGGGCACGACGGTACGACTGCGGAGGCGCGAACGCTCGCAGGCGCGCGGCGTGTCAGCGGCCTTCTTCCCAATATCGACCAACTCGGGCCTGATCTTGAGTACGAAAAAAGATCACATGGTCACGCCATTGCCCGTCAATGAAGAGATATGAGCGCCGCATACCTTCCTCGGTGAACCCCAATTTCTTTGCCACAGCAAGGGAGCGGTCATTCTCTGGTCGTACCGCAATTTCGAGGCGGTGCATTCCTCGTTCAAACGCAAAACTCGACAGCATGGCTACCGCAGTAGGGACGATGCCCCGGCCGGCATATTCTTGATCGATCCAGTAGCCGATGGACGCACCGTGCGCTGCGCCCCACTGGATACCGAACACGGAGACTCGACCCACCAAGAGTCCGTTGAACTCGATGACCGCTGGATACCCAGCGTCGTCCCGCCATTGCCTGCGGTCCCGCCGCACCACCGTGGGAAACGTGGCCGATGGAATGCGTGAGCCGGGCGGGGTTTGGGCCTCCCACGGGTGGAGCCACGCGCGATTGCGGGCGCGAAGGTCTCGCCAGTCCTGCTCATCAGAGCGGGAAAAGGCTCGCACTGTGAGAGGTCCGCGTGTCAGCACCTGGGGCCGTGTCATGGTGTTACCAACGCGAGCAGTGCACGCGCATCCCCGCTTCCACTTGGTCAGTCTCGGGACCAATCCACGCAAGCGCGTCGGCTTGAGCTAACGCATCAAACGTCAACTCTCCGTGCGACATTGGCGTGGCAAAACGGCCCTCCTGAGTGCGGGTGACACGCACCGGTGTGGCCGTGACATTTCCTGCCGACGCAGACCATCCCTCGGTGACTGTTGCGACATATGTGTCGCGCTCTCTCTGGACAAATCCACACATATCGCGCAAAGCGGGACGTACTGTCGCTTCAAATCCCACTGCAGCTGCTGATGGTTTGCCTGGTAAAGACACCACCGGGATCTTTCTGGAACCTATTTCGATACTCCCCAATCCCTGCCTTCCCCCTGGATTGAGTGCGATATCGACAACCTCAAATTCCCCGAGTCGCCGCATGACAGTGGCGACCGTGTCACTGGTTCCGTGAGACAGGCCACCAGTGGTGAGAATCACATCTGCCCGCACCAACTGATCCTCGATGACGGCCCGCAACTCGAGAGCCCGGTCAGGCACCGGGCCTACACGGTAGGCCTGTGCCCCTGCCTCACGCACCAGGCCAGCAAGCAAGTGACTATTGGCGTCATCGACACCGCCCCCAGGACGGTGCGAACCGGGATCGATGAGCTCGTCCCCCACCGCGATCACCACCACACGAGGAACGGGGTGCACGCGCAAACGTGGACGCCCCATGGCCGCGCCCACAGCAACCTGGCGCGGCCCCAGCGTCGAACCCGCGGGTACGAGCACATGCCCGGCGCGGACGTCCGTTCCTGGCGCACGCACATACTGGCCGGGCTTCACGTCGCCTTCGATGACCACGCGGGCGACGCCCTGATCTGTGGCCGACGACGGAACCACGGCATCGGCCCCCTGCGGAAGCGGCGCACCCGACGGAACCCGCGACGCGGTGCCAGGAACGTGAGTGCGGGGCGAGCGGTCATCAAACGTCACGTCGTGCGATACAGCGAGTGCCGCTCCTGCCGCACGAGCCACGTCCGCCGCGGCCACCGCATACCCATCGCATGCCGCCACAGGCGAGGCGGGAAAATTGCGTGTCGCGACAATGTCCTCTGCGAGCGTTCCTCCCACGGCGTCAGCGATCAGTACGTCGAGCGCGGGGTTGCGGGCCAGGGCGTTGCTGACGGCCCGCTTATGGTCGGTCAGGCTCATCACAGTCACACTGCATTGTCTCTGTCCGCACACACCACAAGCAAGCACCACGCTGACAAGTGCCCTGCGTTCGCCCATGGCGTGAGAAATATGAGAGCTCATGTCCCCCGGGCCTGACACAATAGAGGCATGACCTCGCAGATGAGCCATACGCGTGCCCCAGCGCCGGAAGACGCTAAAGCACACCTGCGGGCATCTATCCGGAAGGCTCGTGCGCATCGTTCGGTGCGCCGCAATGAGGAACTGGCATTGGCGCTACGCGACCAGGTGCTCCAACTTCCATCGATCCAAGCCGCCACGTGCGTCTCGGTGTACGCGTCGCGCCCTCACGAGCCTGGCACCGGGCCTCTCATCTCGGCGCTCCACGATCGCGGCATCACGGTCTTACTCCCCCGGCTCGGCGACGGCCTGCAGCGCGGCTGGGGTGAATACCTCGGCGAGGAAGACCTCATTGAGCGTGCCCCGGGGCGCCCGCCAGAGCCCTCCGGGCCGTTCCTGGGCAGCGAAGCGCTTGAAAGGGCCGATGTGGTGATCGTCCCCGCTCTCTCCGTGGACTGTGCCGGTACCCGGCTAGGCCAAGGTGGCGGCTGGTATGACCGCGCATTGGTGGATGCCGCGCCCGACACCCCCGTGGTGGCACTGACCTTCACGTCGGAATTCCACTCTGAAGAGGCCTGCCTGCCCCGCGAATCTCACGACCTTCCCGTGCATGCGGTGATCACCCCACAAGGGATCACTTCATTGCCAGCGTAGAATGCCGCCATGCCCACGTACTCCTACGCATGCCGTGCCTGCGACCACCGCTTTGAGCAAGTTCAGTCCATCCATGACGAATCCCTCGTCACGTGCCCCTCATGCTCCGGTGAACTACGCCGCGTCTTTGGCACCGTGGGAGTGACGTTTAAGGGGTCAGGCTTCTACCGCACCGACTCTCGCAACGCGTCAGCGTCGTCGAGCTCCACCAGCAAGTAACGATTTACCAGTGTGGGGGCTTGTCCCCACGGATCTCGTCATCGCGCGAGCCTGAACCGCGATCACCCCACGCTGCGTCCTCGTCCTCCCACGCACGCGTCGGGATCAAGGGGCGCCCTGTCCCCTGGGACGAACCGTTGGCAGGCGCTTCAGTCTTCGCGGCACTCGCGGCGCTTGGGGCACTCGCAACACTCGCAGTGCTCGGCGTCGATGCTGACGCAGCGGAGTCTGACGACCCGGCCGAGTCTGCCGAGGGCGTCGACGCCGCAGACGGCGTCCCTGGAACAGAAGCTGCTGACGGGGCCGAGGTCATCGGTGCTGAAGCCTCCCATGTCGTAGGCGAGGAGGCAGATACCGCTGACGACGCCGAGCGCGCGGACGATCCCGACACCGCAGATCGCGCAGAGGTGGCAGACCGCGCAGAGCTGGCAGAGACCGCCGATGCTGCGGATGGCGCCGAGAGCGACGAGTGCGCTGAGGCTGCGCTACGAACTGAGGTTGCACTGCCTACTGACGTTGCACTGCGCACTGAGGCAGTACTACGCGCAGAGACGGCGCTTGCGGACCTCGCACTCTGAGCCGAGGCCGCGCTGCGTGCTGACACAGCGGAAGGCCACAACGGTGCGACAGGCTGGTGCGGCTCGCGCGCTGCATCAATCGCGGACTCCACCATCATGGTGCTCAGTCCCAGGGTCATCGGTTCGGGCTCGGGCCGCACCGGAAGGTCGTCGTGCAAATCTGCCACTTCGTCAACGGGGGCAGGCTCCACGTCAAACTCGAGGCTCTCCTGAATGAACACGGGCTCAGGAGCGTTCTCGGGCAACGCGGCACGAACCTCGGCTGCAGCAGAATCGGGATCCATAAAGACGTCGAGCGTCCACAACGGCACCACGTTCCAGCCCAGGTGGTTGAGCTGTTCATGCTGCCTGCGGACTCGATCGCGCAACGACAGCGAGCCTGCCGCCGATGCTTCGTCGGTCACGATCGCCACGGTGTACTCAGGCTGCTTGCGACCGCCCACCACCATGGGGATGGCGTCCGCGGCCTTGCCGTAGCGCACGTGCACCGGGTAGTTGTCGTGACGGAGGCGTTGCGCGACGTCAGCGAGGAGCCAGTCGCTCGGCGCGGGCTCCGGACGTTCAGGAGCCACCGCCGGAGTCTCAGCGGCACTCAACAAGTCGGCGAAGTCACCCACCCCGGGGGTGTCGTCAGTGGCCAACTCCGCCACAGCATGGGCGTCGAGCGACGTGAACACCGTGACGTCACAGGTGGAAGCCACCAATGCCTGAACCAGTGCCTCGCGTCCCCAGGGCTCTGAGAGCGCACCCAGATGAGTCGGTAGGCCCTGGCGCGTATCGCGAGCAAAGCCAAGCGACACCACTACCTCGTCGCAGTGCACCCCAGCAGCCTCGCCCATGGCTTCGACAGGAATGCGAGCAGCGAGCTTTGCCGAGCGAGCGGTGAGTTCTGCGCGGATGTGCTCCGCGTGTGTGCGTGACCCTGCCACGACCACCCGAGTGCGGTGCGGGTCATCACCCACGGCCTCCTCAACGTAGTCAGCGACGGCACGAACTTCCTGGGAGGTGGTCTCCACTACTCCGGCATCGGCATCGGGGAGACCCGTCGCGGTGACAGCATTCACCGTGAGCGCGCCTTGGCCGCGAGCGGCTGGCTGCGTGGGTAGAGCTCTACCGTAAGCAATCTCAGCGAGGAGGGCGCTCACGCGCGGGTCACGGGGCTGCCCCGCGGCGTGCAAGGTGACTCGGGGCAGGAGGGTCGCGAGCGCGGCCACCGCAGAGCGTGTCGCAGCGTGGGCGTCGCCCAGGACCACGACCTGCTTGGCGCGAGCCAGCGTGGGAACGAGTTCGGCGAGTGCCAAGGATTCCCCGGCCACGACCACTGCAACATCTATCGACAAGGATGCGGGCGCGAGGTGTGACACCTGCTCTGCTTTGGCCAGTACCACCGGACGGAGTGAGGTCACCAGCGGCGCAAAGTCTCGCCACAGTTCCTTGTATGACGCATCGCGGCCCTCAACGAGGGCGGCGAACAAGTCGCGGGCCATGTCGGGGTGGCGCGCGATGGCGGAACGACGGCGTTCTGCGGCGGCACGCATCAGCGGGCCCACGCGTGCCGCGGAGAAGGCGGTGTCCCGTGCGAGGAACTCTTCGACTGCTCCACCGATGGCGCCGTATTCGGTCAGTGACGGATCGGCGGTGACGATGGCGTCGAAGGCGGCAGCCCACCAAGCAAACTCAAGGTCGCGACGGATCTGCACTGCGCTGGCGGAGCGGCTGCGCAGGTCTTGAAGCAGTGCAGCGAAGCCGTCTGCATCGAGATCCACATCTAGGTCGCTCACGTCCGACGACTCAAGTGAACCCGGCACGCCGAGCGCGAGGCGGTCAAGGTGCTCCACGACCGAGTCCCACGGCTGCTCGTCAAGTCCCTCGATCTCGGTGACGCTTGCCACAACCGGGCTGAGGACAGCCCACTCCTGTGACGCCCGCTGCACGTGGTCGACGTAGATGTCGTAGTCATCGGGCACCACGGGCCAACCACCACCGGAGCAGTGCGAGCGCCAGCGCAACGCCAAGGCATGGGCACGTACCAAGTCCTCGTGGAGTCGGGACTTGTCGCGTCCAGGTCGCAGTAGTTCGGCCGCGCGGCGTGTGAGCGCGCGTCGATCACGACGGGGAAGGTCGACGTACTTGGGAGAGTCGTGTGGGGCCGTAGCCGCCACGAGGTCGTGCAGTGACCGGTGGAACACTGCTGGGGAGAACGTCTCCAACAACTCACGCAAGGACGCAAACATATCGACTTGATCAGCCCACACGGTGAACGACGAGGCCTCGTCGACTCCCGTCTCGTGCGCGGCGGTCGCTGCTTCTGCGCGCATCTTTGGCACTGATCGTCCGAGGAACCCTGCGAGAGCTTCGTCGAGGTGCGCGCCATCGTCCGGGTTTGCGTGACCCCACCACCACGAATCGTCTTCTGACTGCGGCGTCTCAGCTGCGGCATCGGCCGCCTGCACCTCGGGGTCAGAGCCCTCCGGAGCGAGGTCACGCGCAATCGCGGCCGCAACGGAAGCGAAACCCAGGTCTGCCACGACGGCTCCCGCATCGGCCCCCAGCCGGGCTGTCGTTTGCGGCGCAGGCGTTGCTGTCGTCACACGCACAATGGCTTGGACCGCCTCGAAAGCACTCACGCCCCAGGGCCGGTACGTCCTGTGTAGGGCATCAAAACGGCGATGAAGCGCCGCGCGTGCTTGGACGAGCGATTCGCCAGCCTGACGCACTCCCGCATCGTCCACAGGTTGCGTGCCCATCGTGATGGCTTCGAGGAGCCGAGAGCGAGCACTCATGTTCCACGCGGCCTCAGTACCGTCGACCACGACATCGCCGGCGCCTTCATCCGAGAGGCGTTTGCCGATGGCCTTCAACGCACCGTCCTGGCCACCCACGATGGCGACCGTCCGGCCTGAGGCTGCACCGTCAGCGCCAATGGCCGCAGCGATCCCGTCGATGTCCGTGCCCGGAGGCGCCTCAAGAAAGACGTCACGGCCAGTGGCGATCAGATCAAGGGCAGCGAATGTGACATCGTCAAGATCGCCGATGCCGCGTTCGCCGAAGGGATCGCGGTCACCTTTGGGGAAAGCTGGCAACGGTTCGCCGAGGGTTCCGAGGGCGTCCCGGTCGCCTGCGGCTGCCGCCAAGATAGGCGACGCTGAAATCACGGAGTCGAGATCGTCAAGGTCGTCGAGGAGCCGCTGCTCTGGGTCGTCGTAGGCCCCAAGAATGAGGCGGTTGCGCACTTCAAGTGACTCGCCAAGCAGATCGGTGTGAGCGCGGACGGCTTCCCACAGGGGGCGCGGGTCAAACTCACGTCCCACCGTCACTGCTGGGAGCGTGGGTGGAGCGTCCCATCCGGCCTGAGCGGCGCGTTCGCGCAGGAGTGAGACGAGCGCTGGGTTGACCCACACTTCGTTGCGGAGCGTGATGTGCAGGTCACGTTCGCGGTAACGGTCGAGTTCAACCGCACGCAACAGGATGGGCATTTCCACATCGTGGCTCGCGGCACGCCAGTACGCGGTTCCGACGGCCATAGCGGCTGTCCACGCGCCTGTGGCAGCCTTCACCCGCTCGGCCTCGTCGATGATGGAGCGGCCGTAGGCAAGAGCACTGTCGAGGGCGTTGTCGTCTCGGATGAGTGACGTCAGTGCTGTGGGACGCGACGCAAACAACTGTGCCAGCCCAGAGGGGTGAGAGTGGCGCAGGTCAATCAGCTCTGCGCGGGTCGCGACGAGGTCACGCAGGGGAGAAACGGTGGCGTGCGTCTGAAGCTGCTCGCGCCACTCCTGGAGTGCGTCCGCCACAAGGGAACGTCCGATGTAGTCCACCACTGTCCTACGGTACCTAGCCGCGGCTGAGAACGTTGACCACCACGCCCATCGGCGTCGTCAAATGACGGTTCTTGGCTGCTCCGTGGCCGCCAAGAGCGGCACGATGCCCGACATCAAGGGCAGGAATGGTGCGCCTGGGCAGATTCGAACTGCCGACACCCGCTTTAGGAGAGCGGTGCTCTATCCCCTGAGCTACAGGCGCGCGGGGCACCAATAAGGGTACCGTCCCGGCGTCGTTGTCAGGAATCCTCCAGCATCGCTGCCCGGCGCACACAGTCCCCGCTGCGGGCCATCACCAACGCTCAGCGACGTGAGGCGCAATGCGCTCCTCATAGATGGCCTTCAGCGCCGCTAACGTGGCGTCATCGAGTGATTCGATGGCACCGGCTGCGGCGTTGTCGCGGGCCTGCTGCGGGCGGGACGCACCCGGGATCACCGTCCCAGCACCGACCGCAACAATCCATGCAAGAGACATCTGAGCGGTGGTCCAGCCCTCAGGGGTCAGGAGCGCCACTTCGCGAGCAGCCTCCACACCGACCTCGTAGGGAACCCCGGCAAATGTCTCACCGATGTCGAAGGCCTTGCCGTCACGGTTAAACGTGCGGTGGTCGTTCTCAGCGAAGGTCGTCGCCTCGCTGTATTTTCCGGACAAGAGGCCCGATGCCAGGGGGACTCGAGCGATGATGCCCACTCCCGCGGCGTTGGCTCGTGGCACCACTTCGTCGAGGGGCTTCCTGCGGAAAATGTTGAGGATGATCTGGATCGTCGCGAGGTCCGGTTCATCGAGGGCCCGGAGGGCTTGCGCCGAGGTCTCAACGGAGACGCCCCATCGCGCGATACGCCCTTCTTGCGTCAGGGTGCGGAGGTCGTCGTAAGTCTGGGGGTTGTTGAGGACTTCCTCTGGTGGACAGTGGAGCTGTACGAGGTCAAGCGTGTCGACACCGAGGTTGTCGCGGGAGCGATCTGTCCAGCGGCGGTAGTTGTCAAGGTTGTACGCGTCTGGCGTGTGGGGGTCGGCGCGTCGTCCCATCTTGGTGGCGACGGTGATCCCTGCATCGCGGCGCTGGGCGAGGAACGCGCCTACCGCACGTTCTGAACGCCCGTCGCCGTAGACATCGGCGGTGTCAAAGAAAGTGACGCCCGCATCGGCGGCTGCGGCGAGGATCTCTTGGGCGGTCTCCGAGGCAACGTCGCCCCAGTCCGCGCCGATTTGCCAGCATCCTTGGCCGATCGCAGAGATGGAGCGGTCAAGGCGGGACACATGTGAGCTGCGCATGGCTTTAGCCTACCGACTGGTAAGTGCGAGGTCGACTGGGCGGCACATGGCCCAGGTGTCGGCAGGCTCGCCACGGCGAAACGACGAAGGCCGCCACCTCAGTGAAGAGGTGGCGGCCTTCGTGACAATCGAGGCTGTTAGCCCGTGACCCGCACGTAGGTGGGGTTGGACTGCCAGATCGAGCGGAACTGCACGGACTTGCCGGGACGCGGTGCGTCAATCTGCAAGTTAGGGCCCGCGTAGATCGCAACGTGTCCCGGGGAAACGATGATGTCGCCCGGCTGCGGAGTCGAGACTCGCGTTCCCACGTTGTAGTAGGCGCCCGAGGTGCGCGGCAGCGAGATGCCCAACTGGCCGTAGACATACGAGACGAGTCCCGAGCAGTCGAAGCCAGAAGGTGACGAACCGCCGCCAACGTAGGGCGTGCCTACGTACTTGGATGCCTCAGCGACGACTGCGGATCCGGAGATCGCGGCAGAGACGTCGGACGACTGCGACACCTCACGAGCGGCGCTCGTGGATGTGGTCGACTCCGACGTTGACTCAGAGGCAGCCGAGTCAGTGGTGGATTCTTCGGCTGGTGGGGGCGTGTACACCGGCTCGGGGTTAGCGGAGTATTCAACGTCAGGGGTGTTGACGTCGTACTCAGCCTCACCGGCTGCGGTGACACTTGCAGCGATGTCTGCAGCTGCTACGTCTTCAATGGATGCCGAATCGGCGGACAGGTTTCCCGTAGGAATGTCCTGGGTGACGAGGGCTGCCGCGGCAGCTCCTGTAAGGGGCACCACCACGAGTGCTGCACCGGCCGTAGCCGCTACTGCACGCGTCTTGGCGCGCATATATCCGTACCTCAAGATGCTGTGTTCCTTCCGCGCGACATAAACATGGCGCGTCGATGTTCCTGGCAATTTTGCTTCCTCGGAGGGAACTCCGAGTCCCGCCAGTTGGTGACCCAAGCCATCAGGGTCCCCGGCACTGCTAGTCGTCCATGTTACCTAATCGTGACGATTTGCCAAGTCCGCGATTCCGAACACGTGGCGGGCCGCCTCGACGGACAGTTCAAGGGTCCTGCCCGCTACAGTCACCACCACAACTCCATCGGTCAGCGCGGCGTCGACTGTCGCTCCTGGAACCAGCCCAATTTCCACTGCTTCATCCAAGAAGCCTGCGGCGGCCTGTGGGCCCTCGCCGATGCGGTGGATAGTGAAATTCGTCACGCCAGGATCCGCGACACTCGAAAGAGCTACTGCACCGGACTTGTCCGCCTCGCCAGCGTCCACACCAAGTTCTTCGAGCCCTGGAATGTGGTTTCCGTACGGCGAGGTGTGAGGAACATCGAGCATCTCGACCAGGCGACGTTCAACCCGGTCGCTCATCACGTGCTCCCATCGGCACGCTTCCTCGTGGACGTAGGGCAGCTCAAGCCCAATCACGTCGGTCAACAGCAGTTCCGCGAGCCGGTGCTTACGCATCACGCGCACCGCGATCTCACGGCCATGCTGAGTCAGTTCGAGGTGGCGATCAGGGGCAACGATCACCAGTCCATCGCGTTCCATGCGAGCGACGGTCTGGGACACAGTAGGGCCGGAGTGGTCGAGCTGCTCCGCGATCCGGGCCCGCATGGGCACTACCCCGTCCTCGATGAGCTCGTAGATAGTCCGCAGATACATCTCGGTGGTGTCGATGAGGTCACTCATTTGGACAGGCGTCCCATCCCTCGGTACTCCCAACCAGCATTGATCCAGTCGTGCGCGGGCAGGCAGTTGCGCGCATCGATGACACGACGGGCTGCGACGGTCGCGCCTAAGATTTCTGGATCAATCTCCCGGAATTGCTGCCACTCAGTGGCCACAATCACCAACTGTGCGTCTTTGCACGCCGCAGCGGCATCTTCCGCATACGTCAGCGTTGGCCACACACGGGCAGCGTTGTCATTGGCCTGTGGGTCATGAACAACGACTTCCGCACCCCGCAGGTGCAGTTTCCCGGCAACGTCGAGGGCTGGAGAGTCGCGAATGTCGTCACTGTTCGGCTTGAACGCTGCACCCAGAACTGCGATGCGGACGCCATCGAGCCCGCCCACCAATGCTTCTGCCATCTCCACCACATGTTCACGGCGGCGCATGTTGACGGTGTCGACTTCCTGCAGGAACGTCAAGGAATTGCCGACGCCAAGTTCACCTGCACGCGCCATGAAGGCACGGATGTCCTTGGGCAGGCACCCTCCACCAAAGCCCAGGCCAGCGCCCAGGAACTTGCGGCCGATGCGGTCGTCGTGCCCGATGGCATCGGCGAGGTCGCGCACATCGGCGCCCGTGGCCTCGCAGACCTCGGCGATGGCATTGATGAAACTGATCTTGGTCGCGAGGAATGCGTTCGCACTCACCTTCACCAGTTCCGCTGTCGCGAGGTCCGTGACGAGGAAGGGTGTGTCTCGCTCCAGCATGTCGGCGTACACGCGGCGTGCCACTTCCTCGGCCTGGCCCGGTTCATCTCGGTCGACGCCGAGCACCAGACGATCGGGGCGTAGCGTGTCTTCGACGGCAAAGCCTTCACGCAGAAACTCGGGGTTCCAGGCAAGCGTGACCTGATCGCCCGCGGGGGCAATGTCACGCACTCGTGCGGAGAGTCGCTCGGCGGTGCCGACGGGAACTGTCGACTTTCCAAAGATCGTGGCAGGACGGTCAAGCAGCGGCGCGAGAGTCTCGATGACCGATTCCACTTGCGAGACGTCTGCGGCGTATTCACCACTCTTCTGTGGTGTGCCCACACCAATAAAGTGCACATCGGCGAAAGCCGCAGCCTCAGTGGCGTCGGTCGTGAAGCGCAGGCGACCTGACTCCACGTGCTTTCTGAGGAGTTCAGGCAACCCGGGTTCGTAGAACGGCACCTCCCCTGCGGCAAGACGCGCGATCTTGTCGGGGTCAATGTCGACACCGAGGACTTCATGCCCCAGTTCAGCCATACCCGCGGCATGTGTTGCACCCAAGTAACCCGTCCCAAAGACGGCAATCCGTTCAGCCATGCGCACTACTCTAGTCCGCGACCTAGTGGTGGCGTTCTGTCTCCCAAGGGGTGCGGGCAACGACCGCCTGACCTGATGTCGTCACGTCGAGGACACCGCAATGATGGGGAACAAAGGCTGCCTTGCCTGGTTCCAGCACAATCCGATCATCGTCACAGTGCAACGTCGCTTCGCCGTTCAACGCCAAAACGATGCGTGGTGCGGCCGGGAGTTGCGCACGTCCCTCCGTGACGATCGTGAGCGCAAACTCCTGAGCTTCGGTCACGAGATGACGTGCAGCACCCTCACTGTGGACAGTGGGAAGGGCGGGCGCACACTCGCGAGGCTCAAGGAGCTCAAGAAGCAGGGGAACATTCACCGGCTTGGGCGTGAGTCCGGCCCTCACGACATTGTCAGAGTTGGCCATAATCTCAAGGCCCAACCCCGACTGGTACGAGTGCAGGACACCCGCGCCAACAAACAGCGACTCCCCCGGCGCTAGGGCAACACGGTGCATACCCAAGGCGACCACCGCTCCCGCATCGCCAGGAAAGTGGTGCAACGTTCGTGCGGCAGCTGCGAGCGATGAGCCAGCATCGGCCCTTTGTCCGGCGCGAGCGAGAGCGTCGAGCGTGTCCGGGCCCACACCCGCGGAGAGTGCTTCATGGATAAAGGCGCGAATGTCTCCCGCCGCTTCAAGGATGTCCGCGAGTTCCGACGCGCGGACGGTTTCCAACGACCGCAGGTCGATGGCGGTATCCCGCACAGGCCTCACGCCCGCAAGAATCTCCATCGGCGTCACCGCGACGACCATCTCCGGCTTGTGGAAGGGATCGAGGAAGTGGTGCGGAGCCCCACCCGTGCCCCGTTGTTCCTCTGAGAAGCCCGTACGCGCCTGATCCAGCGTCGGATGCACCTGGATAGAGAGGGGCTTCCCGATTGACAGCACCTTCAATAAGTACGGCAACCGCGGACCCCAGTGCTCAGCCGCCGACTCCCCCAACATTCCTGCCGGCTCGCGCGCAATGAGCTCGTCAAGCGGGAGCCCCTCGGCGTCGAGCCTCGATGGGCCAGAGTCGTGTGCGCCCCACCACGCCTCGGCCACAGGCTCGTCCGTCGCAGCCACTCCGAGCATCCGTGGAATGTCCTCGTGGGTACCCCACGCATAGTGGCGGAGCACGGGGCTGATCAGATGCACAGGCGCAAGTCTGCCAGTTGGCTCGCCACTACGCTTAACCCCATGTCGAACGATGTGAAGATTCCTTCAGAATTGCTGCCCCGCGACGGACGGTTTGGAGCAGGCCCCTCGCGCGTGCGTGATGAGCAGATTCAGGCGATCGTCGATGCGCAACCCCAGGTGATGGGCACCTCGCACCGCCAAGCCCCCGTCAAGGATCTCGTGGGCGATGTGCGCCGCATGCTTGCCGAGCTCTATTCGCTCCCCGAGGGCTACGAAGTGATCTTGGGCAACGGCGGTTCGACGTCCTTTTGGGACGCCGCGGCATTCTCCTTGGTCGAGACGCGCGCGCAGCACTGCGAGTTTGGCGAGTTTGGCAGCAAGTTCACCGAGGTGACGCGCACTGCGCCGCACCTCCAGGACCCGGACGTCATCACTGCCTCCGCCGGTGACATCGCGACTCCCGTTGCCCGCAAGGGAATTGACGTCTACGCATGGCCACACAACGAGACATCGACAGGCGCGATGGCGCCGGTCGCGCGCCCGGAAGGGGCCGATGCTGGCGCGCTGACAGTGGTCGACGGCACCTCGGCGGCGGGCGGGCTCGCATTAGACCCCACGCAGGTCGACGTCTACTACTTTGCTCCGCAGAAGAGCTTTGGAGCCGACGGTGGCTTGTGGTTTGCGCTGATGTCCCCGGCGGCAATCGCGCGCATCGAGAAGATCGCCGCAAGCGGGCGCTACATCCCCGCGACCCTCAACCTCGCCACCGCGGTCGACAACTCCCGCAAGAACCAGACCTACAACACACCGGCGCTGGCTCCACTGGTCATGATGCGCAACCAACTCGAATGGATGCTCGCCAACGGTGGCATGGAGTTCACCACGGCACGCACCAGGGAGTCCTCTTCGCGCCTGTATGCGTGGGCTGACCGAACTGCGCAAGTTGAGGCATTTGTCACAAACCCTTCCGCTCGCTCCCATGTGGTCGTTACCGTCGATCTCACACCATCGGTAGAAGTGAACTCGCTGATCTCGATTTTGCGTGCTCACGGGGTGGTGGATATCGATCCGTACCGCAAACTGGGACGCAATCAGATCCGCGTGGGCACGTTCCCGTCCGTCGATCCTGATGACGTCACGGCCTTGACCCGCTGCCTGGACTGGCTTTTGGAGAAGCAACTGTTATGAGCGCACCGCAGGAGACAACCCCTGTCGAGACCACTACTCGACGTTTCCCCACCGGAGTTCTCCTGCTCGCTCTCGTTCCACTCGCTGTCGTCGGCACCACGGGTGCCGCCGCAGGCTTCTGGAGCACAGACGATGCCGCCACCAGCGCTGACGGCGCCACGGCATCGGCCCTCCACAGTGACGCGTCCGATCAGGGCGCATCCGCACAAGGCGCATCTGTACAGGACAGCGCCGACGCTGCAGGCGTTGAGGTCGTCGTGGAGCCAGTGAGTGCCGCCGATACGGAGTTGGCCTCCTTTGAACAGTCCACGCCCAAGATCAGTGTGTCCTTGCCACCAGAACCCGTGGTGACACCTCCACCCGCTGCGCCCAGTGGAAATTCGGGCGGCAGCCACGGTGGTGGCTCGTCCAATGGATCATCTGGCGGCGGCTCGTCCAGCGGCTCTTCCGGCGGATCGGCACAGGCTTCAACCCCACAGTCGCATACTGCGTTCTGCTCATCACCCTCAGTGACCGCCAGCGCCTATAGCGCCTCCGGGTTTCTCTCGGCGGCGAACACCGAGCGGGCACGCCTGGGCATCCACCCGCTCTCGTGGTCGGGAAGCCTCGCCTCTGTAGCGACGGCCTGGTCTCAGGACATGGCCCGCCGTGACGCGCAAACTCCCGGTGACCTCATCGACACCATGGACCACAACCCCAACCGTCCCGCTGGTGGCGAGAACGTCGCGGCGTCGTACAGTTCCGCGGGCAAGTCGCAGGGAAGTGCCGCTAACCAAGCGCACAAAGAGTGGATCGAGTCTTACGGCCACTGCGTCAACATGATGAACCCCGCATACTCCTACATGGGCGCGGGCATGGCCGTCACCAGCGATGGCAACGCCTGGTTCTCCACGGTCAACTTCCAGTAGGACCCGTTTCCTCAGGCTTACCCTGCTCAAGAACCGCCGCCCCATCGACCGGCTTGCGAGGCACCCAAGCCGCGAGCGCACCCGACGTCACCAGTCCCACTGCGCCGATTCCCCACAAACTCCAGGGGAGCGAGGCCACGGCGACAGCCGAGACCGCAGCTGGTCCCACCAATCCCCCGACATCAACCAAGATCGTCCAGATCCCAATGAACATGTCACGTCCCACGGCCGGGGCAGCATCATTGCCCAGAGTCATCAGTGCACCCGAACCCCACCCATTGCCAAAACCAATGATCATCGCGGCCACCGCCACCATCACAGGGGTGGTCGTGAAAGGCAGCAGCACCAGCCCCAGCGCGATGAGCACAGTAGAGGGCACCACAGTCCACGCCCGGCCCCACCTGTCGGCGACAATCCCAGCGGGATAAAACAGCAACATGTCAACACCAGCGGACAGCGCGAAGATCAACGACACCATCGAATCGGTAGCGCCGATGTGTTCGGCCCACAGCGGGATCACCAAGATACGCACGCCACGCACCGCGCCCGTAAACATCACTGCCATCCCCAGCGTGCCCAGGACCGATGCATTGGCACGAATCACCGAAACCGCTGAGGCGTGGGCATGCTCGTGTGGCCGCGCGCGGTCCCCCCACGCGGGAGACACAGCAAGGGCCGCCATTGCCACCACCACGGTGATGGCAGCAAACGCATAGCTCGCGGGCAAGCCCCACGCCGCGATGATGGCAGCTCCCACCAGCGGGCCGATGAAGTTGGCAATGCGCCAGATGCCGGCCAACGTGGTCAACGCCCGAGCACGGTGAGTAGGTGGAATGAAACGGGCGATCTGGCCCTGGCGTGCCACGTGATAGACCGCGTGCCCCACCCCTACGAGCATGACACCCACCGTCAACGAGATCAGTTCGCCTGACAGCCAGCACAGGACCGCACCACCAGCCAGCACGGCGAGTCCGAGCATCGCTGCGCGCGCGTATCCCAAATACGAGCAGAAACGTCCCCCAATGTACGAGCCAAGAATGCGGCCGCCCGAATACAGTGCGACGACGCCCGCGGCGATCGCAGCCGAATGGTCGAGTGCCACCACGGAGAGGGCGAACAGCGGCATCATTGCGCCCAGGCCCAGTTCCGCGAGGAACGTTGGAATATAGGTAGTACGGACCGCCACGCGAAGAGTTTCTCGACTCAGCGCGGGCGCGGCTGAGGCTCGCTTAGCCAGCGTCGGCCTCGAGCTTGACTTCCGTCTCTGCCTGAGCGTCCGCTTCTGCCGTGACGTCCTGTGCAGCCTCGCCAGCGTCGGCTGCCTGCTCCGACTCGTCGACCTGCTTAGTCTCGGCCGCCTGCTCAGTCTCCTCTACGGGGTCCGGTGCAGCCATGTCCAACGCAGTCACGGCATCCGTGTCGATGACGGGATCCGGCTCGGGCCACTTGCTGGACTGGCGCTCAACATCCGTCTGCGAGTGCGCACCGCAGCCGTGATCGACGGAAACAACCTTGCCGTCCGAAGGCGACCACTCGTTCGCGCACGCTCCAAAGGTCGTACGGAACGATCCCTGCAGCGGCAAAAAGAAGGCACACGTGGAACACGGCGCGGCCGAGGCGACTGCGCTCGATGCCGTCGGCCCGTGCGAACCGCGATACCAGCGGTCCGCAGTCGAGACACGCCCTTCAGGAGCCAACACGCGTTCACGACCGAGCCCGAGTTCCCAAATCTCCAAAGCATCGGCGTCTTCCCCGGTCACTTCGTATCCGGGAACGAGCCGTGAGTCTTCAACAATCTTGGGGAGCACCATCGATGGCTCGAGGTCGCCGGGACGAATTCGGTCCGCCCACGGAATCCACGAGGGGGCAAGCAGTGCATCGTCGGACGGCACCAGGTGTGCCTCGCACAGTGAAGCCTCGCGGCCTCGCGGAGCACGCGACACCGTGACGGCCCACACCCAGCCTCGGTACCCCGGCATCGTGCACACAAACCTGTGCGTCACGAGACGGTCGGCATCACTGTGGGCACCCCGGTATTCACCTACCCACTCAGCACCTTCAGCAACCTCAACGGCGGCCTCGTGCGCGAGGTCTACGGCTTTGTCCAGCACTGCATCCATGGGTGAGGTTACGCCTCCAACTGGTCGGCAACTGCCCGCAACACGGACGCCACCTTCTGGCCACGAGCCGAATCTGGGTAGCGGCCCTTTCGCAGTGAATTTGAGACACCATCGAGCATCTTGATGAGGTCCTCAACGATGACCGTCATCTCGTCAGGCTTCTTGCGCAGGCCCTGCGAGACAGTAGTCACGGGATCAATCAGCGTGACGGACAGCGCCGACGGGCCACGACGGCCATCAGCAACCGAAAAGTCCACGCGCGTACCTTGGCGCGGCGACGTCACCCCTGCAGGAAGTGCAGAGGCGTGCAAGAAAACTTCACTGCCATCGTCTCCGGCAATGAAACCGAATCCCTTGTCAGCGTCGAAAAACTTCACACGACCGGTGGGCACATCAACCTCACTGAAATTTCCAGGCGCCGCGAGTTCGGCACCAGTTCAGTCTAACGGGCACCAGCCCTCCTCGCGGTGCCCACACCGGCGGTTGCCTGGTACTCCAAAAGAGGAGGACACTAGAGGCAAGACCTTATTGATGGCGTGAAGTGTGAGGTGGCCTTGTGCCCGTCCCCGATTGGCTTGTCCCAGCCTTTCAACGTTCCGTAGTTGCTGCCGGAGCGACAGCGTCGCCCACCCAGGTGACGCAAGCAGCAAACCGCCTCATCGAGTGCTGGACAGCGCCCGACAGGCACTACCACTCCATCGGCCACCTCGTGGATCTCCTCCAGCGTGTGGACGAGTTGCAGCAAGAGGCCGCTAAACCGCATCTCATTCGGTTGGCCGCCTGGTACCACGGAGCGATCTTCGACGCGGAAGAGCGCGCGGCAACCGCGCGCTTGGGCGAGAACGAGGCGGCGAGTGCGGAGTTTGCTCGCACGGAGCTCACCGCATTGGGCTTGGACGATGCGAAGGTCGCCATCGTGGCGTCGCTGGTTCAGGGGCTGGAGCGTCACAGCCCGGCGGCGCTCGACACGGACGCGGCAGTACTGTCGGACGCTGACCTCGCTGTCCTGGCTGCAGATCCCCAGCGATACAAGGTGTACACCGCTCAGGTGCGCGAGGAGTATCAGAAGATCCCCGAGTTGGAGTACCTGGAGACGCGGCAACGCATCTTGAAGCGGCTCATGTCCCGCGACCGGATCTACGTGTCTCCCTTGGCGCGTGGTTGGGAGCGTCAGGCCCGCGAGAACGTTGCGGGCGAATTGGCGCGGCTGGATCGGGACATCGCCAAGGCTGCAGCCGCGTAAGCGTTGTCCCCAGGATCTGTTGAGGTATTTCCCTACCCACAGATGTTGAGCGTGCACGCTCAACGTCGGCACGTCAGCCCTAGCGTCGTGGTGTCCACATCACCATGAACCACAGGAGCACACCATGACCCAGTTCAACGTCGACAGCAACGCCGTCTCTGAGGCAGGCACACGGGCACGGGCCTCGAGCGAAGCGATTCGCACCGAAGTTGCAGCCATGGTGGGTCACCTCACCGCACTCGAAGGTAGCTGGCAAGGCGGTGCCGCGACCGCATTCGCGCGCCTCCTCGAAGACTGGCGTGCCATGCAAGTTCAGGTTGAACTCAACCTCGACTCGATCTCTATGGCGCTCGACAACGCGGCCGTGACCTACAGCAACGCTGAGGACAGCGCGACACAACTCTTCACAGGTCGCTAGACACCACAGCCCACCACCTGCAACACCACCACCCATGCGGTCACGGACCACCTAGGCAACTAGGCTCGGTCCGTGGCCGTCCTCATTGATCCTCCGCTGTGGCCCCGCCACGGACGCATCTGGGGACACATGGTGTCCGATACCTCGCTCGCAGAACTGCACGACCTCGCGGCACAAGCAGGGATCCCCGCAAGAGCCTTCGACCGCGACCACTATGACGTTCCCCTCGACCTGCACCCGCAGCTCATCCAACTCGGTGCCCAGCCCGTCAGCACACGCGAACTCATCCAAAGACTCCGTAAGTCAGGACTGCGCGTCACCCACGCACAACGCCACGCGACCGGCGAGCAATAGTCGCTCCGGCATCGGCCGGGCTACAGCAGATTCGGCGCGTGCGCCGAACCGTTCAGGTATGACGAAGGCCCCCAGGGAATCCCTGGGGGCCTTCGTGTACATCAGCGCGTGTGGTGCACGCGCGGCTCAGGCTTAGAAGCCCATGCCGCCCATGTCGCCACCACCGGCAGGCATTGCCGGCTCGGGCTCGGGGATGTCCGCGACCACTGCTTCGGTGGTGAGGAACAGACCCGCGATGGACGCAGCGTTCTGCAGTGCGGAACGAGTCACCTTGACCGGGTCGTTGACGCCAGCAGCCAGCAGGTCCTCGTACTCGCCTGTTGCGGCGTTCAGGCCGTGACCGACAGGCAGACCCTTGACCTTCTCGACAACAACGCCACCCTCAAGGCCAGCGTTGACCGCGATCTGGCGCAGAGGAGCCGTGATAGCAGCCTCGACGATGCGAGCACCGGTTGCCTCGTCACCAATCAGGTCCAGCGTAGGCAGACCAATGGTGCCGGCCTGGATAAGAGCGACGCCACCACCGGCGACGATGCCCTCTTCCACAGCAGCCTTAGCGTTACGCACGGCGTCTTCGATGCGGTGCTTGCGCTCCTTGAGCTCGACCTCGGTTGCCGCACCCGCCTTGATGACTGCAACGCCACCTGCGAGCTTGGCGAGGCGCTCCTGGAGCTTCTCGCGGTCGTAGTCCGAGTCCGAGTTCTCGATCTCGGCGCGAATCTGGTTCACGCGACCCTCGACCTGGTCCTCGGAGCCAGCACCATCAACGATGGTGGTCTCGTCCTTGGTGACGACGATCTTGCGTGCCTGGCCCAGGAGCTCGAGACCAGCGGTCTCCAGCGACAGACCGACAGCCTCGGAGATGACCTGGCCACCGGTGAGAACTGCCATGTCCTGCAGCATCGCCTTGCGACGGTCGCCGAATCCAGGAGCCTTGACAGCAATAACCTTCAGGTTGCCGCGGAGCTTGTTGACCACGAGGGCAGCGAGTGCTTCGCCGTCAACGTCCTCGGCGATGATCGCGAGGGGCTTGCCGGCCTGCATGATCTTCTCAAGCAGGGGCAGCAGGTCCTTGAGCGACGAGATCTTCGACTCGACGAGCAGCACGTAAGCGTCCTCGAGGACGGCTTCCTGGCGCTCAGCGTCGGTGACGAAGTAGGGGTTCAGGTAACCCTTGTCGAAGCGCATACCTTCGGTGAGCTCAAGCTCGAGGCCGAACTGGTAGGCCTCCTCGACGGTGATGACGCCTTCCTTGCCGACCTTGTCCATCGCTTCAGCGATGAGTTCGCCGATGGCAGGGTCGCCAGCGGAGATACCAGCGGTAGCAGCGATCTGCTCCTTGGTCTCGATCTCCTTGGCCTGTGCCAGCAGCTGCTCGGTGACGGCGGCGACGGCCTTCTCGATGCCCTTCTTCAGAGCGATCGGGTTGGCGCCGGCCGAGACGTTGCGCAGACCCTCGCGAACGAGTGCCTGAGCGAGCACGGTGGCGGTGGTGGTGCCGTCACCCGCGACGTCGTCAGTCTTCTTGGCAACTTCCTTGACGAGCTCGGCGCCGATCTTCTCGTACGGCTCCTGGAGCTCGATCTCCTTGGCGATCGACACACCATCGTTCGTGATGGTGGGAGCGCCCCACTTCTTTTCGAGCACGACGTTGCGGCCCTTGGGGCCGAGGGTGACCTTGACGGCGTCAGCGAGGGCGTTCATGCCCCGCTCCATACCGCGACGGGCCTCCTCATCGAAGGCAATCTGCTTTGCCATGGGTGTAAGTCCTCTTTCGATGATGGTGGCTCCGAGTTGCCCGCGACGGACGGCAGAGCCCTCGCCGTTCACGTCACGACGGGAGCTCGTACCTCAACTACAGAGCCGAACTTTTTAGCACTCTCGGATGGAGAGTGCTAACTGTGATTCTGGCACTCTCCCCCTCCGAGTGCAAGCCAGGACCACCCCACCCTCAAAGCCAAATGGCTCCATTTCGCTGTCATGAGGTCACAAGACAGCGAAATGGAGCCATTTGGCGAGAAAGAGGGGGGTTAGTTCGGGTCGGACGCGAGCAGTACTTCGATCTCCGCCCCACCAGGGGTTCCCCCGCCCTGCACCGCGGTGATGTCGAGTGTGTCCGCCACATCCTGTGCGGTATCCGCGAAGGCATCGTCGCTGTAGACAACGGTGTTCACACCGCCCGGGATCAGCGAGATATCGATGTTGTTGGCGGCCAAGTTGGTGTAGCCAGCGGCCTCAAGCTCGGCCTGCTGCTCGCCAGCCATGCCCTGAATCCCCGCACCATTGCGCACGTGGATCTGTGCGTCGTAGCGGATGTCGGGCTCGGGCTCGGGTTCTTCAGTTTCCGTCGGCGTAGGCGTCGGAGAGGGAGTCGTTGACGGTTCGGGGGCCGTCGACGGCGTCTGCGAGGGCTCAGCGGAGGCCGATGCACTTGGAGTCACCGTGGCGGTCGGCTCATCGTCGCCGCCTTGGCCGAGATTCCACAGCACCATCGCAATGCCGTAAGCCACAGCACCTGCGATCAGGAAGGCCAGGATGGGCGTGAGCACCTTGCGCCACCATGGACGCGGGGCGCGGTGAACACCGACGGGACCTGGGCCCTCTGCGAGTTCGTCGAACTCATCCCGCTCGAACTGTTGTGTTTCCTTCGCCACGGCTCACACCCTAACGTGCATTCGACACGCTGACGGCACTGGTCGAACGGAGGCGTCGAGCCTCGCGCATCCGGCCCAGGCGCGCGACAAGCGTGGGGTCAAAGGCTAATGCGGCAGGTGAATCCAACAGCGAACTCAGCACCTGGTAGTACTGCGTCGTGGACATGCCTAACTCGTCACGAATGGCATGGTCCTTGGCCCCCGCGGACGCCCACCAGCGACGTTCCAGAGTCAAGACGGCCTGGTCACGTTCAGACAAAGCTTCGCCGGTGTCGTTCGCGTCAGACATTCTCACCTCCTGCGTCATGTGGTGGGTCTAGCGTAATTCCCTCGCGGCTCAGAATCGTGACACCACCCCGAGGGCGGCCCCGGACCAACTGCCTGAAGTTAGGGTGGCCCCATGATCGACACGTGGCGTGAGCATGTCGCCGACGACTGGCGCAACGCTTTGGAGCCCGCGGCGCCCACCTTGTCGAGCATCGGCCGGTTTCTCGATGCTGAGCAAGACCAGGGCTATGACATCGCCCCTCACGCCGACGCCGTGTTCCGCGCCTTCCGCGAGCCGCTCGCCGATGCCCGGGTCCTCATCATCGGTCAGGACCCCTACCCCACACCCGGCGACGCGGTCGGGCTGAGTTTCTCGGTAGCGCCAGGACGGCCGATGCCACGTTCCCTTCGCAACATTGCCGCCGAGTTGGCGACGGACACCGGAGAGACACTGACTGACGGGGATCTCTCCCATTGGCAGCACCAAGGGGTGGTGTTGCTCAACCGGGTACTGACAGTCCGCGCGGGCAAGGGCAATGCGGGCACGCATCGGGGCAAGGGCTGGGAAGAGGTCACGGCAGTGGCAATCGAGGCGCTGGCGGCGCGTGGCACACCTCTGGTTGCGGTGCTCTGGGGCAAGGATGCGCAACGGCTCGAGCCCGCACTCGACGGCGTGCCTGTGGTGTCGAGTGTCCATCCCAGTCCACTGAGTGCACGGCGCGGGTTCTTCGGGTCACGCCCGTTTTCACGGGTGAATGCCGCGCTACAAGCACAAGGTAGCGAGCCTATTGAGTGGGGTTCGCCGGCGTAAGCACGGCAATGCGAGACAAAGAGAGCTGGCAGCGGGACTCGAACCCGCAACCCCCGTATTACAAGTACGGTGCGCTACCAATTGCGCCATGCCAGCTGTGGCGCCAGAGCGCCGCCCCACGAGGATACCCACACTTGAGGTGATTCCAAACCTCAGGAGTGCCGACGGGGCAAAAAAGTCGGCACCCCTGGCGGCCAGAAGGCTGCCAGGGGTGCCGGCAAGTCAGGGTCGAACGGTTACTCGAGGCCCTCGATGTAGCTGCGCAGCACGCCAGCTTCCATGTAGGGAACCTCCTGCTGCTGAACCAGCGAGCCTTCTGAGAAGGTCTGGCCGGGCTCAGCGATGCGGATTGACGGCGTACCGCTCACGCCGTCCTGCGAAGCCTTGTCGGAGGCTGCGACTACCCACTTGGTGAAATTGCCGTCAGCAAACTGTGCAGCGACGTCTTCTGGAACGCCCGCATCGATCGCGATCAACTCGATCTGCTCGTCGCTCAGACCAGTGGTTCCCTCGTCGGGCTGGTTGGCGTAGAGCGCTGCGGAGAAGTCGAGGAACTGCTCGGGGGCCAGGTCAGCGACGGTCGCTGCGGCATTGGCGGCACGCGTGGAGTACTGGGTGCCTGACGAGAAGCGGTCAAGGATCGAGATGGGGTGGTAGTACAACTCGATTTCGCCCGCTTCACGCATGGCAGCGATGTCTTCCTCGTTCGTCTGCTCGAAGAGGTTGCAGAAAGGGCACATGAAGTCGAGGTAGACGTCGAGGCGGACGACGTCGCCTTCAGGAAGGTCCTCATTCACCACGCCAGAAGCACCCACCACGATGCCGCCGGTGTCATCAGAACCCGCCGGGACGACAGCGCCGTCCTCGGTCAGGCCCGGAACCTTCGACGAGTTGATGATGAAGAACACAATGCCGACGAACACAATCGCGACTACGGCAACGACCGCAGCGATGATGATTCCGGTCTTGCGTTCTTGGGCCTTGACCTGCGCTTGCGCTTGCGCGCGAGCGGCAGCGGCCTTGCTATTGGATGGTTGTGGCTTTTTGTTGGCCATGGGGAATCCTTACCTCAAGGTCCTTCGGGAGATGAAACTGCGTCAACGGGGTCATTGTCCTCAATGACGGGCTGGGGCGCCAACCAGGCATCAAGGGAGAAGCGAGAACGGGGCCACACAAACAAGTACAGCCCCAATGCGATAAAGCCAGCTCGCTCAAGCAAGTGGCCGGTGTAGTTCGCGGTGCCTTCCTCAACTTCACCGCCGCCGCCAAAGCAGCCGCAGTCAATGGACAGGCCCTGCGACCATGCCCAGATCACACCAAAGGTGAAGCCCGCCATCATGAGGAGCCATGCACCTGCAGCCCAGCGGGTCCACAGGCCCACGAGAAGCCACAAGGCGAGGGCGATTTCGAGGAACGGCAGTACGGTGCCAACGAAGGGGACGATGGCTTCCGGAAGGAGCCGGTAGGCGCGCACCGCGATGATGGACTGCGGGATGTCCTGAACTTTGGGAATGGCTGCAAAGATCAGAATCCCGGCCATTGCTAGTCGCACTACCAGCGATAGCCACGGTTGAACCACTCGCATACGGTCACCGAACGTCATCGATCAGACTCCCTGCCCTGGGATCACGGCGTATCCGCATTCCCTCCGTCGTGCACCCAACGTACATGCTGGAGCGATGGTTCCCTGCTTCGGTTTATCCACAGGAGAGCCTATGCGCTTAGGGCTCCGGGAGCACCGTTAAGCGGCCACCACATCGGCTCTACCAGCAGATAGACACTGAGCGCCATGATCGCAAAGACCACCAACGAGACCACTACCCAGGCCACGACGGGGCCTCGTGAGGGTGCAACGAGAGACGCCAACCTGTGTGCGCCCTCGCGAGTCAATCCACTCCATGGTCCCCACCAGATCGCCGCGGCTGCAGCGAGTGCTCCGGTGAACAGTGCAATGGCTTGGCCCCATGCCTGAACTTCAGCGCTTCCCGTAGCCACGTGCTCCTCAACGACGAGCCACCAGCCCAATGTCCCTACCCCGACCCCTACGACTGCACCCAACAGAATCGCCGGAAGCGACTCGCCTGTGGCGCGCAGGAGGTGCCACGGGAGTCCAAGCGTGTGCAAGGCGGCGTCTCCCCGACGTTGACCACGTTTGGCTCGTGAGGCCGCGAGCGCGAGAGAGCGCCGCTGTCCGGCGCGTGCCACGATCGCGGCAAGCGCCATGATCACGAAGGCAATGAGTGGCGCAACTACGGCGCTGGCGGCAGTCGCGACTGTGAGCGCCAGAATCATGATCTTGCGGCGTGGCGCCGGCGGCACTAACTCATCGGTGCGGGGGCGTTCATCCTGCGGTTCGCTGTCGAGGTCGTCGCCATTTCCGTACTCGGAGTGAGAGCCGATGGCATCATCGCCTTCGGGGGCCTCGTCACCGCTGCCATCGTCCACCTGGGTCGCCACGTCACCGCTCGCCAGGGTGTCAGCACTGTCGGCAGCGGGCGCAGCGACGCCTCCCCCGCTCGAGGCGTCGAAGGTCTCTGCGTGATGCGCATGCGCGTCCATGACCGACGTGGCGGCGACCGCAGCAACGGCGGTGGCAGGGATCTCTTGCGACACGGGCAGTACGACGGTGTCGCCGCGAAGCGCTGCCACCACCTGGCGGGGCTCCGGGCGCGCGTCAACATCGCGGCCGAGGGCGGCTCTCAGCGCCTCCGCGCCTGGAACATCGGGCAATGACACGGTGGCTTCAAGGGTTTTGGAGATTGCTCCGGTCCCCGAGCCAAAGGGTGCCTTGCCCGTCATGGCGTAGGCAACTGTTGCTGCCCACGACCATCGGTCTGCCGCCGCTCCAGGCTCTTCACCGTCGATGACCTCCGGTGCGACATACCCAGCAGTGCCAGAGACCAGACCATCGCGGGTCAGCCGGTTGTCTGTGGTCATGTGCGCCAGGCCAAAGTCAATCAGCACAGGACCGTCAGGGCCCATCATGATGTTTGAGGGAGTCACGTCTCGGTGGACCGAGCCGGTGGCGTGCACCGCTTCCAGCGCCGATGCTGTCCGCTCGGCGAATGCCGCTAACTCCGCGTCACGCAGCGGACCGTTGTCTTGGATGTAGTCCCACAGGCTGACGCCGGGGATGTACTCGAAGACGACGAACGTCTCATCGCCATCAAGTTCCGCATCAAGAATGGCGGGCACCGCTGGGTGATCCATGGACTGCAAGGAGCGAACCTCGCGGGCGAGCCTCTCGGCAGCGACGTCGTCGGCTCGCGCGTCAACGAGCTTCAACGCCGCTTCAGCACCCCCGCCGTCAACGACTTTGTAGACAGCGCCGGAACCGCCGCGACCCAATTGATCGACGATGGTATACCCACCGATCTCGTCACCCACCTCACGCACCACGGAAGCCATGGGTTCACGCTACAGCCAGGCAGGTTGGGATTCACACAATCCCTGTGAGAAGATATGCACTAATCACGGCGATTGGCGCCGCGATTAGTGTCATTGTGGACACCACACCGGCACTCTTCACCACGGATCGTCTGGCACGTACCTGCCAGTGAAGGGACCTATCATGGCCACCGTTACTTTCGACAAGGCTTCGCGGATTTACCCGGGCACGGAGCGCCCCGCAGTGGACCAGCTTGAGCTGGACATCGCGGACGGCGAATTCCTCGTGCTCGTCGGCCCATCCGGTTGCGGAAAGTCAACCTCCCTGCGCATGCTCGCAGGCCTCGAAGACATCGACGCCGGATCCATCTGGGTTGGCGACCGCGACGTCACTCACGTTCAGCCCAAGGACCGCGACATCGCCATGGTGTTCCAGTCTTACGCCCTATACCCCCACATGACGGTGGCCGACAACATGGGCTTCGCCCTGAAGATCGCCAAGGTCGACAAGGCTGAAATCCGCGAGCGCGTTGAAGCAGCCGCGAAGGTCCTGGACCTCACTGAGTACCTGGACCGCAAGCCCAAGGCTCTCTCCGGTGGTCAGCGTCAGCGTGTGGCCATGGGTCGTGCCATCGTGCGTCAGCCCCAGGTGTTCCTCATGGATGAGCCGCTCTCGAACCTCGACGCCAAGCTGCGTGTCCAGACTCGTACCCAGATCGCCGCACTGCAGCGCCGCCTGGGCACCACCACTGTCTACGTGACGCACGACCAGGTCGAGGCTCTGACCATGGGTGACCGCATCGCAGTCATGAAGGACGGAAAGCTCCAGCAGGTCGGCACCCCCCGCGACATGTACGACGCTCCCGCCAACGTGTTCGTTGCAGGCTTCATCGGCTCGCCCGCCATGAACCTCGGCACCTACACCGTGAACAACGGTGTGGCACAGGTCGGTAACGGCCAGGTCGCACTGGCTCGTGACGCTGTCGCAGCTCTCAAGGCTGAAGACAAGAACCAGGTTGTTCTGGGCTTCCGTCCCGAGTCGCTCGACCGCGTTGCTCCCAACACCGAGGGCGCTGTTCCGATCAACGTCGACGTGGTGGAAGAGCTCGGCTCCGACGCATACGTCTACGGCACCGTCGCTGCAGAGAACCCAGGCGCAGCTGCCATGCACTTCGAGGCCGGCGGCTCGTCCGAGGTCATCGTTCGCATCGACCCCCGCGACGTCCCCAAGAAGGGCGACTCCGTCTGGGTCAAGATCCGTGAGGGCGAGCAGCACATCTTCTCGTCCGCTACGGGTGACCGCCTGTCGAAGGCAGTGCAGTCGAGCGTTTCGCTGTAACCACAGTTCATCACGAAGGGCGGTCCGGGTATCCCGGGCCGCCCTTCGTGCGTCATAGCCACGTTCGTCACCACTACCTCGGGCTGAGAAGCGGCCCCAGCATCGGCCCGTCTTGCGCAAGCGGCCTACGATGGCACTATGCCTCTCAAGATCACCGGTGCCGTGGATCCAGAACTCCTGGATCTACCGTGGTCCGTCCCGCTCGAAACCTGGCCTGAAGACACTCTGGCCGCACTGCCGCGAGGCATCTCGCGCCACGTCGTCAGGTTTGTCCGGTTCCGCGGGCGCGTCCTGGCGGTCAAGGAGACCGTAGGGCCGATGGCTCAGCGCGAGTTCACGATGCTCAAGGACTTGGGGCGCATGGGAGCTCCGTGTGTGGTGCCGTTCGCCGTCGTGGACGGACGTCGAGACAAGGACGGCAATGAACTTCCGGCTGCGCTCGTCACGGAACATTTGCAGTTCTCGTTGCCCTACCGCGCCCTCTTTAGCCAGGCTCTGCGGGACGACACACTGGACAGGCTCATTGACGCACTCGCCGTGCTCCTCGTGCGCCTGCATCTACTGGGCTTTTACTGGGGCGACGTCTCGCTTTCCAATGCGCTCTTTCGCCGCGACGCTGAGGCCTTCTCCGCCTACCTGGTGGACGCCGAGACCGGCGATATCCATGCGTCGCTCACTGCCGGTCAGCGCAACTACGACATCGAGTTGGCGTGCACCAACATCATCGGCGAGATGTTCGACCTCCAGGCGGCCGAGGAACTCGACGATGCCGTCGAGCCCCTTGACCTCGGAGACCGCATCAAAGAACGCTACTGCGATCTGTGGTCGACTCTGACCGGTAAGGAAACGTTCCACGACAACGTGCGCTATCACGTCGCCGAAAGAGTGAAGGCGTTGAACGAGTTGGGCTTCGATGTCGCTGAACTGGACATGACGCAAACCTCGGACGGCTCCGAGTTGTCGATTCATCCGAAGGTCGTCGACGCAGGGCACCACTCCCGCCGCTTGCTCCGGCTCACCGGACTCGACGTCCAGGAGAATCAGGCACGTCGGCTCCTCAACGATCTCGACGAGTTCCGCGCCGTCACGTTCCCCGACGAAGAAGAAACCCTCGCCGCACACGAATGGCTTGCACGGAACTTTGAACCGACGGTACGCGCCGTCCCCAAGGAGTTCCGACGCAAACTGGAGCCAGCGCAGGTGTACCACGAGGTGTTGGACCACCGCTGGTTCCTGGCAGAAAAACGCTCCAACATCACGATGCCCGAGGCCGTTGCCTCATACGTCAAGCACGTGCTCCCCGCCCGACCCGACGAGGCTGCCGTCCTGGGGCACGCCATCGGCACAAGTGCTGAGGGCGATCCCGAGACGTCCACGGAGACGCGCAGCATTCCCGCGTGGCAGCTTCCGCCCACCGTGGGTCGTCTACGCGACTAGGCCCCGCCAGCGTCGACCGGCGCGACGGGTGGTGCTGTGTGACGGGTGCTGTTACGAGGCGTCGCCGCGTCGTGAGGCCTCGTAGAGCGCAACTGACGCCGCCACGGATGCGTTGAGAGACTCCGTGTCCCCGCCGATCGGGATGGACACGATTTGATCGCAGGTCTCGCGCACGAGGCGCGACAAGCCCTTACCTTCCGCACCCGCCACGATCACCAGCGGGCCGTCGAGCAGCTCCGACTCGTGCAGGAAGACCTCGCCACCTGCATCAAGGCCCACCACAAAAATGCCGGCCTTCTTGTACGACTCGAGTGCGCGTGTGAGGTTGGTGGCGCGTGCCACAGGAATCCGCGAGGCCGCTCCAGCGGACACCTTCCAGGCGGCAACGGTGACACCAGCCGCACGGCGCTCCGGAATGAGGACACCGGTGGCACCAAAAGCCGACGCCGATCGCATGACAGCACCCAAATTGCGCGGGTCCTGAATACCGTCGAGCGCCACAATCAGTTGGCGACCTTCAGTGTCAAGAAGGTCCTCAGGGTCGGCGTACACGTAGGGCGGCACCTCAAGCGCGACACCCTGGTGGGGGCTCCCCCCAGCGAGGGCATCAAGAGTGCTCTTCGTGACCTCGCGAACCTCAACGCCCTGCTCAACGGCGAGTGACACGATCTCGGTGATGCGGTCATCGGCGTCAATGCGGTTGTAAATGTGCAGCGTATTCGCGGGGAGTTGAGACCGCAGTGCCTCGACAGTGCTGTTGCGTCCAATCACCAACTCGTCTGACGAGGAGGTGCGGTGACGCGGGCCCTGGCGCTTGCCCTGTGGGCGCTTGGCGGCTTCAGCCTCAGCGCGCTTCTTGGCGTGATACGCCTTGTGGTTGGGGCGGTCCTCGGCGCGCGGAGTGGGACCCTTACCTTCGAGAGCCTTGCGGCCATGGCCGCCGGTACCGACCGACGCACCCTTCTTCGATGCTGCATTGCGCGTGGCGCCGCGGCGCTTGGAGTTACCTGCCATGGGGTCAAGGGTAGTCGCCCTGGGCGGGCGCGCGCGTCAGCAGTCGAGCGAGCGCGTCAGTCCTCCGTCGACAAACTCCACCGCGCACCGTCCGCGCCATCCTCAATCACGATGCCGGCTTGAGCCAAACGGTCACGGATCTCATCTGCCGTTGCCCAGTCCTTGTCCGCACGAGCTTGAGCCCGTGCCGCGATGTTGGACTGCACCAATGAATCGAGAGCAACCATCGCAGCGCCATCGCCGCTCGCGGCACCTGCCCAGCATCCCGAGGCGGGATCGAGGCCCAGAGCATCGAGCATCGCGCGTACCTGAAGCAAAGCCTGCGACGCAGCCTCATCGTCGCCCGCCGTCAACGCGGCGTTGCCGGCACGTACCGTCTCATGCACGTGCGCAAGAGCGCGCGGCACCGAGAGGTCATCATCCATCGCTTCCACAAACGGCGCCGGAAGGTCACTCCCTCGGACTTGTTCGAGCGTCAGCGCCCCGACCTTCTCCGAGGCACGGGACACGAAGCCTGCCAAGCGGGTCCACGTTGCCGCGGCGTCTTCCATGGTCTTGTCCGAGTACTCGAGCATCGAGCGATAGTGCACCTGCGCGAGCGCGAGACGCAGCGCCGGCGCCGGATAGCGCGAGAGGACATCACTCACCAGCAGCCCGTTACCCAAGGACTTCGACATCTTGGCGCCCGACTGCGTCACCCAAGCCGAGTGCATCCACAGATTCGCAAACCCGTAGCCCGCACCCCGTGACTGAGCCTGCTCATTCTCGTGATGCGGGAAGCGCAGGTCGAGACCGCCGCCGTGAATGTCGAACGAATCACCCAAGTACCGCCGTGCCATGGCCGAGCACTCAATGTGCCAGCCTGGACGTCCTCGACCCCAAGGTGAGTCCCATGACGCGGTGTCAGGTTCGCCGGACTTGGTGGCCTTCCACAGGGCGAAGTCGCGGGGATCACGCTTGTCATCTGCGGGGGCGTCGGGCGCGGGGGTCAGGTCATCGAGCGCCTGCCGGGTCAACGTGCCGTAATCGGCGTACGAGCGCACGTCGAAGTACACAGAGCCGTCAAGCTCGTAGGCATGGCCGGCGTCAATAAGTCGCGACACCAACGCGAGGATCTCTGGGATGTGTCCGGTAGCACGCGGTTCGGCGGCAGGCTGCTTCACTCCCACGGCCGCGTAGGCATCCTGGAACTCGCGTTCGTGGCGCAGCGCCCATGCCCACCACTCGACGCCTGCATCGGCCGCTTTGGCCAAGGTCTTGTCGTCAATGTCGGTGACATTGCGCACCATCGTCACGTCGTGGCCGGTGCGCTCGAGCCAACGTTGCAAGACGTCAAAGGCGACAGCGCTACGAAGGTGCCCAACGTGGGGCGAGCTTTGCACCGTAGGCCCACACAGGTAGATGCCGACCTTCCCGGGCTCGCGAGGCTCGAAGGGCCCCTCGGTGCGTGTGGCGGTATCAAACAGGTGGAGAGTCACGGATGCCAGGCTACCGGGCCTGTGCCGCCACGACCAGCGCCGACGCGATCGCCGCCACACCTTCACCACGACCCGTCAGCCCTAAACCATCCGTGGTGGTGGCACTGACGGTGACTGCAGCCCCAATGGCCTCCGATAGCACTCGCTCCGCTTCCGCCCGCCGCGGCGACAACTTGGGACGGTTACCCAACACTTGAATGGTCACATTGCCGATCTCAAAGCCCGCCGCGCGGACACGATAGGCCGTCTCAGCGAGCAACGCCGTGCCCGCAGCCCCAGCCCACTCGGGACGGTCAGTACCGAAGTTGGAACCCAAGTCACCCAGACCGGCAGCGCTCAGCAACGCGTCGCATGCCGCGTGAGCCGCGACATCGCCATCGGAGTGGCCGCTCAGCGGCGTCTCGCCAGGCCACACCAGGCCAGCAAGGGCGAGTTCGCCCTCACCACCAAACGCATGGACATCGACGCCCAACCCTGTCCGCGGAATCATGTGAACTCCTTACTCCTGTGAAACGAGCACTTGTGAGACAAGCGCTGCTACGAGGTGCGTTCGCTAGCAACGTGCGCGGCGAGCGCAAGGTCCCAGGGTCGAGTGACTTTGAACCCGCGATCATCGCCCGGCACGTCAACAATACGAAAGCCCGCCGCGCGGGCAAGTTGTGCGTCATCCGTCGCGGGGGCGGTCCCCGCGGTCGCGGCGTGGTCGTGGGCGGCACGGGCAACATCGACAGTAAAAACCTGCGGGGTCTGCACGGCACGCAGCCCGTCACGATTGACGGGAGCTCCGAGGGTGCCGTCATCCGTCGCTGCAACCAACGTGTCGACCAGCGGGAGTACGGGGACAGCACCGTCTGCTCCGGCTCGCACAGCCTCCACGGCTGCACTCATCACGTGATGGGGTTGGAAGGCACGGGCAGCATCGTGAATAAGGACGATGCTGGCGTCCTCGGGCAATGCCGCTAACCCTCGGGCGACCGAGTCTTGGCGACTCTCTCCACCGGCCACCACCGTGGCAGACGGAACAGCGTCGTGAAACTCCTTGAGGTGAGACGTAGGCGCAGTGACGACCACGGCATCGGCGATATGGCTGATGTTCTCCACCGCCCATGCGACCAGAGGCCGACCCTGCACCGTCACTAGAGCCTTAGGAACATCCGCCCCAAGGCGAGTTCCTGCACCGGCGGCCGTGACGACCGCCGCTACGGTCACGAGGCGAGAACCTCGTCCAGACGGGCTTCAGCAGTTTCCTCGTCACACTTCTCTGCGAGAGCCAACTCGCTCACGAGAATCTGACGAGCCTTGTGAAGCATGCGCTTCTCACCGGCAGAGAGACCCTTGTCGGTGTCGCGACGTGACAGGTCACGCACCACTTCCGACACGCGAATCACGTCGCCCGAAGCAAGCTTCTCGACGTTGGCCTTGTAGCGGCGCGACCAGTTGGTGGGCTCTTCCACATAGGGCTCGCGAAGAACGTCAAAGACCTTCTCCAGTCCAGCCTGATCGACAACATCGCGGACGCCGACGAGGTCAACGTTTTCCGCGGGCACCTCAATCGTCAAATCACCCTGCGCGACTTTAAGTTTGAGATACGTCTTTTCCTCGCCCTTAATGATGCGCTTTTTGATGTCCTGAATTTTCGCCGCACCGTGGTGCGGGTAGACGACGGTCTCGCCGACGGCAAAGTTCATGTGAGGTGTGCCCCTTCGTGTCGCAACGATTCTACCACCGGGAGCGTTGCACTAACAGGGGTCTTCTTTTTCGCCGGTAACGACGCGCCGTTCCGCAATGCTACGCGTGACCAGTATCCTTGGGTTTAACCATGTTCCCGCGAAAGGTTTTCACGCAGTGAAGCGCACCGTCCCCGCCAGTATTGCCGCCGCAGCACTCGCCGCAGCCGCACTCACCGGATGCTCCTACGTCAACCCCATCACGACACAACAGAACTACTCGGCCTCCGACGGCTCGCAGTTGTTCGTGGAAGACGTCTCCGCACTCAACCTCATTGTGTTGACCGAAGCAGTCGACTCCCCCGCCACACTGATCGGCACCATCGTGAACGACTCCGACGAGGACGTGGAGTTCACCATCACCTTTGACGGCACCACTGCCACGCCCGTAGCGATTGACGCTGGCGAAAGCATCAAGCTCGGCCCCGAAGACGGCGACGTCGAAGTCTCCGGAACCTCGACCGTCCAGCCAGGTCTCGTCGTTGACGTGCTGTTCCAGGAAACCGGCAGCAAGACCTATGCGGTCTCCGCGCCAGTGCTCGACGGCACCCTGCCGGAGTACACCGACATCGTCGCCGAAATCGGCTAGCACCGCACCGTGCGATGGCTACGGCCATCACACACGAAAGGGCTCCCAGCATCACGCTGGGAGCCCTTTCGTGTGTGCGGCAGACGCCGCCTAGCGATCAACCAAAACGGCCCGAGATGTAGTCCTCGGTGGCCTTTTCCGACGGCGTTGAAAACATCGTCGTGGTGTCATTCATTTCGATGAGCTTTCCGGGCTTTCCGGTGCCGGCGATGTTGAAGAACGCGGTGGTGTCGGACACGCGCGCGGCCTGTTGCATGTTGTGCGTCACGATGACGATCGTGTACTGGTCCTTGAGGTCCGTAATGAGGTCCTCAATAGCCAACGTCGAGATCGGGTCGAGCGCCGAGCACGGCTCGTCCATCAGCAAGACGTCCGGCTTAATCGCGATCGCACGCGCAATGCACAGACGCTGCTGCTGGCCACCAGAGAGCGAGGAGCCAGGCTTGTTGAGGCGATCCTTGACCTCGTCCCACAGATTCGCTCCACGCAGCGAGGACTCCACGAGGTCCTCCGCATCAGAGTTGGACACGCGCTTGTTGTTCAAGCGATAGCCCGCCAACACGTTCTCCGCAATCGACATCGTCGGGAACGGGTTGGGGCGCTGGAAGACCATCCCGACGTGACGGCGCACGGTGACAGGGTCGACGTCCTTGCCGTAGAGGTCGACGCCGTCAATGAGGACCTCGCCCTCAACCCGTCCGCCGGGGATGACCTCATGCATCCGGTTAAGGGTGCGAAGGAACGTCGACTTGCCACAACCGGATGGACCGATGAAGGCGGTGACGGCCTTGGGCTCGATCGACAGCGAGACGTCCTCAACAGCCAGGAACTGGCTGTAGTAGACATTCAGGTTGTTGATGTCAATGCGCTTTGACACTGCATGGCTCCGATCTGGCGCGGCTAGCGGCCGCTCTTCGGGGAGAAATATCTGGCAACAAGTCGGGCCACAAGATTGAGGCCCATCACGATCACAATCAGGACGAGCGCGGCGGCCCACGCTCGGTACTCCGCGATGTCAGCAACACAGGTATCCGTGGTGCACGGGAGCTCGCCCTTTTCGTACTCGGTAATGATGTAGACGGGCAGCGACATCATGCGGCCGTCAAAGAGGTTCCAATTCATGGAATCCGCGACGCCCACTGCCACGAGCAGTGGCGCGGTCTCGCCGATCACGCGAGCAATTGCAAGCGTGATACCCGTCGTGATTCCAGCGATGGAGGTGCGTAGCACGACCTTGGTAATGGTGAGCCACTTGGGCACACCAAGGGCGTAGGACGCCTCGCGCAGTTCGTTGGGGACCAACTGCAGCATTTCCTCGCTGGAGCGGACCACCACAGGAATCATCAGGATTGAGAGCGCCACAGCACCCACGATGCCCAATTTGGTGCCTGGCCCCATGATCACTGCGAACAGTGAATAGGCGAACAAGCCCGCGACGATCGAGGGGATGCCCGTCATCACATCAACAAAGAAGCGGATGCCCTTCTTGACTGGGCCGTGCCCGTACTCCACAAGGTAGACCGCAGTGAGCAGGCCCACCGGGACCGAGATGACGGTGGCGGCAAGCGTCATCATGAGCGAGCCCACCATCGCGTGCGCGATGCCGCCAAAAGGAGCTTCAGCGCCGTAAATGCCGCGCATGGACTGGTTCAGGAATTCGAAATTGAAGCCGCTGTCCGGGTACGTGTCCGAGATCAGGAACCGGTCGATGCCGTTCACGACAACGGTCAGCAGTAGCCACACCAAAGGGATCATCGCGAGCACGAACGCGATGTACATCGCGGCGGTCATGACCCGATCTTTGGCCCGACGCGACGCGGAGATCTCCCCGAATGGGGTCGTCGAAGTGGTAGCCATCAGTTCGCTCCCGAGTATTCGCTCCGGCGCGAGACAACCCACCGCGCGAGCATATTGACAAGCAGCGTGATCACGAACAACGCAAGGCCCATGGCCACCAGCGAGGACACGCCCATCGCGTTCGCCTCAGGGAATTGCAGCGCGATGTAGCCGGCCACGGTGTTGTGCTGGTTGGGCTGAAGAATGTATGGCGAGAGGGTGAGTCCAGGGCTGATGATCATCAACACCGCCATGGTCTCGCCAAGTGCGCGACCCAGGCCAAGCATCGTGGCTCCGACCATGCCGGAGCGAGCGAAGGGGAACACGGCCATCCGGATCATTTCCCAACGCGTGGCACCCATCGCGAGCGCGGCCTCTTCGTGCAATACGGGGGTCTGTAGGAACACTTCGCGGGTGATAGCGGTGATGATCGGGAGGATCATGATGGCGAGCACAATTCCGGCCGACATGGCGACTCGGCCAGTGAAAATCTCACCGGATTCCGGCGCTGCAAACAGCGGGATGAAGCCGAGGTAGTCCGCCAAGAATTGGTAGAACGGGTTGAGGAATGGCACCAGGACGGCCACACCCCACAGGCCATAGACCACCGAAGGCACCGCCGCCAACAGATCGATCAGGTAGCCGAGTGTCTGTGCGAGGCGGCGTGGGGCATAGTGCGAGATAAAGAGCGCGATTCCAATGGAAATCGGCGTAGCAATGACCAACGCAATGACCGACATCAGCACCGTGCCGTACACCAGGAAGCCGATGGTCTCCATCAGCGACTGGCCGTCCTCGGGCTTGATGAAGGACACCTCTTGGCCCAAGTCTTCCGACGAGGACACGAATGCGGGCCAGGCCTCGACCAAGAGGAATGTGGCGACCGCGGCGAGCGTGACGAGGATGAGGACACCCGCACCGGTGGACAGGCCCTTGAAGATGCCGTTTGCGCGTGCGCCGGGGTGCGTGCCGTAGTCGTTTCCTGCCGACTGAGAGTCAGTGGACGACGGGGTCGTGGTCACGGTCAGGTCTCCCTTGGGTCTGTGATCACTGGACTAGCGACTGCGCCCACCTTAACGGCAGTAGACGGCGCTGGGCGCGGGGTGAGCGTCACTCCGTCGCCGCAATCTCGTCGAGGATAGCGATGATGCGGTCGGATAGTTCGGCGGTCAGTGGGGCCGAGCCTGCAGCCGCAGCCGAGACATCTTGGCCCTCTTCCGATGCCACGAACTTTTCGAACTCAGTCAGGAGTTCACGTTCGTTCGGGTTCTCATACTCGGCACACACGATGTGATAGCTCACGAGCGTCAGAGGGTAGGCCGATGAGTCGGTTGTGGTGCGGTCGATGGCGTAGGCAAGGTCGTTCTCACCGTTCGCGTTGTCCATGACGGGAGAGGCAGCCACGATGTTCGCTGCGGCCTCAGGCGAGAACGGGACGTACTCGTCGCCGACCTTGAGCGCGGCAGTTCCAAGCCCACCCGAACGTGACGCGTCGGCATAGCCCACCGAGTACTCGCTGGAGCGAATCTGGTCGATCTGCGCGGAGGTGCCGTCGCCGCCTACACGCTGAGCGTCGGTCGCGGGGAACTCCTTAGACGCCTCGTACGGCCAGGCATCACCGGCAGCCTGCTCGAGGTAGTCCGTGAAGTTCTCGGTAGTGCCCGAGCTGTCCGAGCGTGGAACGACCGTGATGGTCTGCGCGGGAAGCTCGACGCCTTCGTTCTGCGCGGCAATATCTGGGTCGTCCCAGGACGAGATGTCGCCGTTGAAGATCCGCGCGATGGTGGCGGCGTCCATATTCAGCGACGCGATCCCAGGGATGTTGAAGATCACGGCGACAGGGGAAATGTACATCGGGAGGTGGTAGGCACCACCGTCACCAGCGCATTGTTCCGCTGCGATCTCGTACTCATGGTCGCTGAGCAGTCCATCGGAACCGGCGAACGGAACAGCGCCCGAGAGGAACTGTTCAATACCGCCACCCGATCCGACGGGGTCGTACCCCACGTTCACGTCGGGGTTGTTGCTCTGGAACGCGGCCCGCCAAGCGTCCATGCCAGCTTCCTGCGCCGACGAACCCGCGCCTTGCAGGTTGCCTGCGAGATCTGAGGTCACCTGTGAGGCTTCCAACGCGGCCTCATTCGTGGGCGTACAAGCCGCGAGCAAGACCGCGACCGTCGCAGCGGCGGCGGTCGCCCCCGCGCGAATCTTAATCATCACAGAATCAGTCCCCAGGTGTCGGTGCGGCTGTGTAGGGCCCAACGCGTTGCCGGGCTATACCAAGGTAGGAATCCAAGGTAACGCGATACTGTCGCCAAACTGAACTTCAGGTGAACATTAGGTAAACAGGCGCGGGGGCTACCTGTCGATTCGAGCGTCTAATCTTCGAAGGTGTAGCCCACTCCCCGTACCGTCTGGATCAGCATCGGCTGCGAAGGGTCCTCTTCGATTCGTCCACGCAGACGCTTGATGTGAACATCGAGGGTCTTGGTGTCGCCAAAGTAGTCGGCACCCCAGACGCGGTCGATGATGACCTGGCGAGGAAGCACACGGCCGGAGTTCTGCGCCAGCAGGTACAGCAGTGCGAACTCCTTGGGGGGCAGGTTCTGCACATCGTCCCCACGGGTCACCGACAGTCGCTCGGGATCCATGGTGATGCCGGACACAGTCAGACGCTCGGGTTCATCGGGGATGTCGGTGGACGCCGCACCGTGGCGACGCAGGACCGAGCGTACGCGCGCCACGAGTTCACGAGCGCTATAGGGCTTGGTGACATAGTCGTCGGCTCCAAGTTCAAGGCCAATGATCTTGTCCACCTGGTCGTCCTTGGCCGTCACCATGATGATCGGCACGTTTGAACGCTCACGGATCTCACGGAACACCTCGGTGCCGGACATGCGCGGAAGCATGAGGTCAAGGAGCACCACATCCGCTCCGTCGCGCACGAATGCGTCGAGGCCTTGTTGGCCGTCCTCCGCGAGTAGGACGTCAAAGCCCTCACGTCGCAGCAAGTACTTCAGGGAGTCGCGATACGACTCCTCGTCTTCAACGACGAGAATTCTCGCCTCCGTCATTGCTCCTCCTGGTGGATGGTGAGACGAACAGTAAAGGTGGAGCCGACGGTGGGCTTTGACCACACCTCTACGACTCCCGAGTGCTGCAGGACAACGTGCTTGACGATCGACAGGCCGAGCCCCGTACCACCGGTCTCGCGCGACCGTGCGGGATCTGCACGGAAGAACCGCTCGAAGATGCGCTCCTGGTTCTCCGTTGAGATTCCGATGCCCGCGTCGATGACTTTCAGAACTGCGACATCGGTATCGGCATCTCGCGCGAGTGTCACGGTGACGTGTGATCCGCGATCCGAATAGTTGATGGCGTTGTCAACGAGGTTGCGCAGCGCCATCACCAAGAGGTCGTGGTCACCCATCACGGTGGGAGAAGCCGAGACGTCTGCCACCACCGTCACGTCACGAGCCTCAGCGGACACTTGAGCGGCTTCGACGACTTCTTCGACGACCTCCGCCAGCGGCACCACCTCGTGGTCAATCACCGATTCGCCGCCCTGAATCCGGGAAATCTCAATAATCTCCTGGATGAGCTTGGTGAGCCTGCGTGCTTCTCGACGGATCTTCTTCGCGAAGTCCTCGACCATTTCCGTGTCGTCGGCGTTGCCTTCGATCGCCTCAGCCAAGAGCGACAGCGCACCCACGGGGGTCTTGAGTTCGTGAGACACGTTCACGGCGAACTCACGGCGAGTTTGCTCCGCGGCGCGCATTTCAGTGTTGTCATTCGCAATCGCGAGCGCCAGATCATTGCTGAGCGGAGTAACGCGGACGTGAACGATAGACGACGCTCCCAGCACTCCCCGGCTAACCTCGACCTCGTCCTCAACCACCTGTTCTGCGGCCCACGCCACTTCAGCGAGGTCCGCCACCCCGGGGTGGAGCGCACCGTCCGGTCGGGTCACACCGAGGGCGGATGCGGTGTGATTTGAGAACGCGGCGCGACGGTCACGGCGCACCACGATGCTCCCGGACTGCAAGGCAGACAGGACCTCTCGCGTGCGGTGAGGAATCGTCGTGTTGCCGCCTTCGTCACTGGCGCGTCGTTTCATGAGTGCTACCACCAGCGCCATGCCGGCTGCACCCACCACGACACCGATGGCTGCGGCAAGCCACATCTCGAGGGTCATGTGGTCACAGTAGCGAGGCCACGGCAAGTTCACCCAATGTTTCCCGTTGGTCACACGATGTTTACTGGTTCGCAAGGGCTTTCTTTAGTGCTGGCCCGCGAGCGGTGCCACACTAGGAATGATGCATACCGCCTAAGGAGAGTCATGCGTACGCTTTTCACTGCAGAGATGTCGGAATTGGCCGACGATCTGATCACCATGAGCCGCCACGTCGAGTCAGCGATTACCCGCGCCTCGGAAGCCCTGCTCGAACAGAACATCGAGTTGGCCCAAAAAGTCATTGCCGACGACGTCAAGCTCGATGAGCTCGAAGCCACCGTCGACGAGCGCTGCGTGCTCCTCATCGCCCAGCAGCAGCCCGTGGGCCTTGACCTGCGCACGATCATCTCGTCGTTGCGCATTTCCGCGTCGCTCGAGCGCATGGGTGACCTTGCCCAGCACATCGCCGAGGCCGCACGCCGCGCCTACCCCGAGAGCGCCATCCCTGACGGGCACATCGAGATCATTCGTGGGATGACCGAGGCCGCCAAACGTGCCGCCAACGAAACCGTGGGCCTTCTTGAGAGCCGCGACCTCAACACGGCCGCAGGCATCGTGTCCGACGACGATGAACTCGATCAGCTTCACGCGAAGTCGTACCAAACGCTTCTGGAGTCTGGCTATGCCGGTTCCGTACAGGAGACCCTCGACATCGCGCTTCTTGCGCGCTTCTTCGAGCGTTTCGGCGACCACGCCGTAGCTGTCTCGCGCCAGATTGTGTACTTAGTGACCGGCGACCACACCGGATCGCGAGCCCGTTTCTAAACTCAAACCGGCATCGGCCGCATAGCAAAGGCGCCCATCTCCACACAGGAGATGGGCGCCTTTGCTATCTCACGAGCGCTCGGCCCTACTTCTTGCCCTGGTTCGCGACAGCCTGAATCGCGGCAGCAGCAGCGTCAGCGTCGAGGTAGGTGCCTCCGGCCTTGACTGGCTTGAGGGTTTCCTCGTCCAGTTCGTACACGAGGGGGATGCCGGTGGGCACGTTCACGCCCACGATGGCGTCATCGGCGATGCCATCGAGGTGCTTGATGATGGCGCGCAGCGAGTTGCCGTGTGCGGCAACCATCACAGTCTTGCCTGCCTTCAGGTCAGGCACAATCTCGCCCTCCCAGTAAGGGAGTGCGCGCTCAAGGACGTCCTTAAGGCATTCGGTCTTGGGGGTGTCGACACCGTCGTAGCGAGGGTCCCCAGCCTGACCGTACTCGTTGCTGTCCGAGATCACGGGCGGCGGCACGTCGTAAGAGCGGCGCCACGTCATGAACTGCTCTTCGCCAAACTGCTCGAGGGTCTCAGCCTTGTTCTTGCCCTGGAGATCACCGTAGTGACGCTCGTTGAGGCGCCAGTCACGCTTCACAGGAATCCAGTGACGGTCCGCAGCATCGAGCGCCAGGTTGGCGGTCATGATGGCGCGGCGCAGGAGGGACGTGTGCAGGACGTCGGGCAGCACGCCCTCGGCCTTCAGCAGCTCGCCGCCGCGGACTGCTTCGCCCCAGCCCTTCTCGTTGAGTTCGACGTCCACCCAGCCGGTGAACAGGTTCTTTGCGTTCCACTCGCTCTCGCCGTGGCGGAGCAGGATCAGTGTGTAGGTCATGGCTCTAGCCTATCGCCGTTGCACGGGGTTGCCGGTGGGACTTTTGGCCGCTGTCGAGGCCACGGCCGATGCCGGTGTGCCGAACGTGGTCAGGGAAGCGCGATCGCGAAGGCCGGGCTGGGCATGGCGGCCGATGCGTGGGCTACGTGGGCCACGTACCCGACCTCGTTCTCGGGAGGCAATGCGAGCACATCGTCCATGTCGTAGGTACGCACCTCATGTCCGCGTTCGGCTCCAACGTGAAGCCGCTGGGCGATGATGGCGAAGTGTCGAGGCCAGTGCCCTGCGTCTATCGAGGTCCGATAGTTCAGTTGCCCTTCAGGCGAGAGGTCGTGCAAAGCGATGACGTCCGCACCCCGGACACCGGTGAAGAGCACACCGTCGTGCAGGACAATGTGCGAGGGGTAGTTGTCGTCGGCGCTCCTGGGGGAAACGGTCGTGACCGGCTGCTCGGCAATGGCATAGGCCTCACCAGCATGTGCATCCCATCGCAACGTCACGATGGTGCCGCTCAGTTCACACGCGACATAGAGAAGATCACTTCCACCGCGTCCGTCACCGACGACGAAGTGCCGCGGTCCGGAGCCTGCCGGCAGGGTCGCGGCAATGCCGTGATCGTCAAGGAGTCCATCAGCCCGCACCGCGTAGCGACGCAACTCATCGGTGCCGAGATCCGCGACGAGCACGTGGTGCCCTCCAGGGCCAAAGCCAGCCGAATGCGCATGTGGAGCATCCTGACGATCAGTGCGAGGTCCCGAACCGGCGTGCCCCAGTACTTGTGCCGCAGCCTCAGCAACGGGCATTCCGTTCTCATCGAGCTGGATCACGCTCAGATCGCCGGAACCGTAGTGGCTGATGTACAAGGTGCGCGCGTCCGGTGAGATGAGGACGTGACAGGCTCCCGAACCCCCAGTAGGGACGGAGGCAGCAACGCTGGGCGCAGACTCATCACTGACGTCAACCACGTGCAACTGAGAGGCGTCCTCTTCAGATGTCACATAGAGCAGTGACAGCGAGGGATGCCCGGCCATGAAGGACGGCGCAGGAAGTTCCAATGCACGTGAAGCATCGCTGGCACTTTGGCGCCAGACGCCTTCGCCCGTACCTGTCGGGGACCCCAGCCCAGCTTCTGGGTACGTTCCCCACCACACGGTGTTCGCCATGGTGTCATTCTCCTGTGGTTGTCCGTCTGTCATGGGCGACACGCACAAACGACCCCACCTCCACGAAGGAGCCGGAGCCGTCTGCGGTCTTCATTGCCGCTCAATATTACCTATCAAGCAATCCCTATTGCCTAGTTGGCGTTCGCGTATGCCTCGCGAATATCTGCAGAAATGCGTCCACGTTCAGAAACGTCATAGCCGCTCTTCTTCGCCCACGCACGAATCTTGGCCGTGTCCTGGTTGCGGCCACGGCTTGCGCTCTTACGGTTAGTCACCTTGCGTGCGACTGCCGTCCACGGCTCGAAAGCCTGACGCAGTTCAGCAGCGTGTGCCGTGGAAAGGTCAATCTCGTAGTGAGTGCCGTCAATGGCAAAAGAGACGGTCTCGTCCGCATCTCCGCCATCAATATCATCAACAAGTACTACCTGAACCCGCTGTGCCATCGTGCACTCCTTCTCCACCGTGTGGAAATAAGACTGTTGGGGAACTCCATCTGTGTGTGAATACAATCACACATTCTTAGGGATACCGTCAATACTGAGAATTATCCTGTGGAATTCTCATATTCGCACAACGTGATGGTGATGCGCGCGGCGAAACGGCGCCGCAATGCTCCATGAATCAGCGCGGGGAATCCGTCTTACTCTCAGGTGATGGTGCGGGAGTCGGTGATACCGCAGGCGACGGAGCACCGTCGGGGCCTGCGGGAGGCGTCGCCACACGCTGCCTCTCAGCCTCTTCAGCATCGGCCTTGGCCAGCGCCTCGCGCTCGTTGCGATCAGCACGAATCACGGAACGCATGGCATACCAAAAGATGAGCGCCACACCGATGGACGGGATGATGCCAACGGCGACGGCCTGCCACGTTTCCATTAGTCGTCGCTCGGCTTCACCAGCGGGAAGGTGATGGTCTCGCGGATGCCCAATCCCGTCAGTGCCATCAGGAGCCGGTCCATCCCCATTCCCATACCGCCCGAGGGAGGCATCGCATACTCCATAGCAGTCAGGAAGTCCTCGTCGAGCTTCATAGCCTCGTCGTCGCCCAACGCAGCCATACGCGCCTGCTGCTCAAAGCGCTCACGCTGAATCACGGGGTCAACGAGCTCCGAATACGCGGTCGCCAACTCGAAGCCGCGCACGTAGAGGTCCCACTTCTCGACAATGCCGTCCTGCGTTCGGTGATCGCGGGTCAGCGGACTTGTCTCCACAGGGAAGTCGCGGACAAACGTGGGCGCAGTGAGATCGTCACCGACGTAGTGCTCCCACAATTCCTCGACCAGCTTGCCGTGGTTCGCACGCTTCACGTCCACCGAAACATCGGCCTTATCGCACCATGCCAGCAACTGCTCAACGGAAGTCTGCGGTGTGACTTCCTCACCCATGGCCTCCGACAACGAGCCATACATCGATAGTTCGGCCCAATCGCCGCCGAGGTCGTACTCCTCGCCGTCGGCCAATGTGACCGTCGTTGAACCAAAGACATCTGAAGCAGCGCCCTGAATCAAGTCCTGAGTCAACGTCGCCATGGTGTTGTAGTCACCGTAAGCCTCATACGCTTCGAGCATCGAGAATTCTGGCGAATGCGAGGAATCGGCGCCTTCATTGCGGAAGTTGCGGTTAATCTCGAAGACCTTTTCCACACCACCCACGACAGCGCGCTTCAAGAACAGCTCAGGCGCAATACGCATGTAGAGATCAATGTCATACGCATTCATGTGCGTCACAAACGGCCTCGCGGCAGCGCCGCCGTGCTGCGTTTGCAGCATCGGCGTTTCAATCTCAATGAATCCACGGCTGTGCAGCGACTCGCGCAGTGAGCGCATGACGTGTGCGCGGTTACGCACGGTGTCGCGAGCCAACGGCCGCGCAATCAGGTCCACATAGCGCTGACGCACACGCGACTCTTCAGCAAGTTCTTTGTGCAGCACGGGCAGTGGGCGCAGCGCCTTGGCCGCAATTCCCCACTCCGACACGAACACCGAGACTTCGCCGCGCTTGGACTTGATAGCGCGACCTGTCGCATACACGTGGTCACCCAAGTCGACGTCGCCCTTGAACGCCGTCAGCGACTCCTCGCCCACCTCGGCGAGCGACAGCATGATCTGCAGACGCTCTCCCGCGCCATCCTGCAGGGCGGCAAAGCACAACTTGCCGGTGTTACGAATGAAGACGACGCGACCCGCGACCGACACCACATCATCGGTCTCTTCGCCGGTCTCTAGGCCGTCATAGTCACGCTTGACGTCAGCAATCTCATGCGTCCGCGGCACGGAAACGGGATACGCCTGCCCACCGTCCGCAATGAGGCGATCGCGCTTGGCGCGGCGCACCTTCAGCTGTTCGGGAAGGTCATCGGCCTGCACAGAGTTTTCGTCAGTCACGCCCACTAGGGTACCCGCGCTTGAGCTCAGAGCCGATGTCGCGGCACAGCCAGGAGGCAACGGAACCTTAGACGAGGTCAAGTCCCAGATCGATGATGGGGCTTGAGTGCGTCAGTGCCCCCACCGACATGTAGTCAACACCCGTGTGGGCCACATCGCGAGCGTTGTCCAACGTCAAGCCGCCGGTAGCCTCCAACCGCACCTTGCCGACCGTCGGCTCCAGCGCACGCAGCGTCGCCACCAGCGCCCGCATCGGCTCTGGCGCCATGTTGTCGATCATCAAAAACCGCACCCCGGCATCGACCGCTTCGAGTGCTTGAGACTCGCTCTCCACCTCAACCTGGATGGGCACATCGGGAAAACGAGTGCCAATGGCCTCGACCGCTGCTGTCACAGACCCGGCCGCGACAATGTGGTTGTCCTTGACCATCGCACAGTCATACAGCCCGTGACGCTTGTTCACACCCCCGCCGCAGTGGACCGCATACTTCTCGAGTTCACGCAGGCCCGGAGTGGTTTTGCGGGTGTCTAGGACCGCAGCACCAGTGCCGTCGAGGGCATCGGCCCAACGCCGCGTGTGAGACGCAATGCCGCTCGCGCGCGACAAGAAGTTCAGCATGGTGCGCTCCGCGATCAACACGACGTGACCTGGCCCTGCAATCGACGCAACCACGGCGCCAGCGGCCAAACGGTCTCCGTCGGCGGCATGGAGGTCAACCGCCGGGCGTGCCAAGTTGAGTCGATCCGCGACCTGTGACAGCGTCTCCGCAATCACCGCGGATCCCGCCAGCACTCCTTCTTCACGCATCCCAATGGTGCCGCTCACCTGAGTGGTGGGCGCAATGGTTGCCTGCGTGGTCACGTCCCGGCTCTCGGTGGAGCCCAGGTCCTCATCGAGAGCCTGCGCTACGGCGCCAGCAATCCACGAAGCAGACAAGGGACGGTTCTGGTCACGATCCTCTGGGTGCATCACGGCGTCTAGCGTACGCCCGACCGCAATAGTGCCGGCGCGCTAGCCGAGATCCCGAGGCGCGTGAATGAGCTCCATATCGCCGTCCGGCGTGAGGACGGCCGCGATACGAAGCCTCCACTGAGCATCGTCCCTCTCCGGAAAATCCTCCCGCACGTGCCCGCCACGCGTCTCCTTGCGCTCCGAAGCGGCCGCAACGAGGGTCGACGCAGTGGTCAACACATTGCTGCTCTCCCACTCCGCGATCTGCGGCTCACCCGCAGGGGCACCATTGAGGTGATGACGCTGACGAATCTTCGCGAGGCGCTCTTGAGCGGTGGCGAGTGAGGATGCTGTGCGGATAGGGCCCGCACCACGCTGGGTGATGGTCTGAATCTGCGTCCGAGTCGTGGCCGGCAACAGCGCCGTCGGACCCGGCCGGTCTTCAGGCTCATGTTGACGCACGGTTTCGCTCGCCACAGTCGCGGCGGCGTCGGCCGCAGCACGGTGAGCAAACACCAGCCCCTCGAGCAGAGAGTTGGAGGCAAGTCGGTTAGCACCATGCACGCCCGTGCACGCCGCCTCGCCGATGGCATAGAGACCAGGCTGCGTTGACCGACCACGAAGATCAGTCAAGATTCCACCCGAGTGATAATGCTGCGCAGGCGCCACCGGGATGAGGTCGTGGGCCATATCAACGCCCTGCTCAGCGAGACGCTCACGAATAGTGGGGAACCGCTCCCGCAGGAATGCGCCTCCCAGGTGGCGACAGTCGAGGAAGACGTTCTCCGAGTCCTCCTCCTCCATCATCGCGACGATGCCCCGACTCACGACATCGCGCGGCGCAAGCTCGGCCATCGGGTGCTGACCCACCATGAAGCGTTCACCGTCGCTATTGAGCAGATACGCGCCTTCGCCCCGGACAGCCTCCGAGATCAGCGTTTGCTGGCCACGTGCCGCCGCACCCTGCCACAGCACTGTCGGATGGAACTGCACAAACTCAAGGTCGGCAACCGCCGCACCTGCACGCAGCGCAGCAGCCAAGCCGTCGCCGGTAGACGATGCAGGGTTGGTCGAGGCGCGGAACACCTGGCCGATTCCACCAGTCGCCATGATCACGGACTTGGCAAGTGCCGCGCCGACACCGTCGCGCGAACCTGCGCCGATGATGTGGAGCGTCACGCCGCAGACGGGGCCTGGGCGGCCGTCGCTGTCGGGGGCGGCAGTAAGAAGGTCCACGACCATCGCATGCTCAATGACCTCGATTCCAGGGTCGTTGCGCACCGCTTCCAGTTGTGCGACGAGAGCCCGGGAGATCTCCGCACCAGTGGCGTCTCCACCCGCATGCGCGATGCGGTCACGGTGGTGGCCGCCCTCACGCGTCAGCGTCACGGCACCGTCGGGTCCGGTGTCAAAATTTGCCCCCCGACGGACGAGGTCCCGCACTCGATCTGGGCCTTCCGTGACCAACGCACGAACGGCCTCGTCGCTGCACAGGCCCACACCCGCAGTCAGGGTGTCTTCGAAGTGCTCTTCGGGGGTGTCCTCGGGGTCGAGGGCCGCGGCGATCCCGCCTTGTGCCCAGACTGTGGAGCCTGAGGACAACTCGCCCTTGGTGACGACCAGCACGCGATCGACTTTGTTGCGAAGTTCAAGCGCGGCAGTTAAGCCGGCGATACCTGAGCCCACGACGATCACGTCCGCATTGATGGTCCAACCGGGCGCGGGGGCAGCGAGGCGCCGCACAAACGATGTCATTCGGACAACCTATCGGGCAGACTCCCCACACTACGAACCGGAGCAGGGCCAGACACGCCGTGCTCGCAAGGCTTGCTGAGCGCAACTTCAGGCGCGCCGCGCCCACCTTTGGTTCAAAGTGTCGAAAGGGGGTGGTGGCGTTAGTGACGGAAATCGTGCACCGGGATACCGGAACGCTCCAGCCCGTATCCTTCTGGCACCGAGCCAGGATCATCGCATTCCTGCAAGATCTTGTTCTCGCCGTCGACGAACACGACGTGCGGCTCAAACGTGCGGGCCTCTGCATCGGCGAGCATGCCATAGCCAATGATGATGACCAGGTCCCCTGGATCAACCAGGTGCGCAGCCGCGCCGTTGATACAGATCTGACCCGAATCAGGTTCACCGGGGATCGCATACGTCGTCAGCCGTGCACCGTTGGTGACATCCACAACATCCACCTGCTGGCCAGCGAGCAAATCCGCGTGGTCCATCAGCGTCGCATCAATGGTGATGGAGCCCACATAGTGCAGGTCGGCCTGCGTCACGGTTGCCCGATGGATCTTGGAGATCATCATGGGCCGTTGCAATGAAGTCACTTCTGCGCTCCTTTATCTGAGCTGATCACTTGGCAGGCCACGCCGCGTCACCCTGAGGGTCGGCGTCACGGGGGCCGATGCGCGTCGTCACGTTGTCGATCAATCGCGTGTCACCAACATGTGCTGCCACCGCGATCACCGCCTCGCCACGATAGTCCGAATCGATGGGTTGCGCGTTCGCCGGATTCATCACCGTGAAGTAATCGACACGTACCTCGGGCGCACTCTCCAGCATTGCGCGTCCTTGAGTCAGAACGTTCTGGACCTGCACACCATTCCGCGCCTGCTCATCCGCCACGTTGAGAGCACGCGAGAGCACCAGTGCCTGCTCACGTTCGCTGGCGCTCAAAAAGACGTTGCGGCTCGACTGGGCAAGGCCGTCAGCGTCCCGCACGGTCGGTGCAGTGGCGATCTCCACCGGGAAATTCAAGTCGCGGACAAGTGCGCGCACCGCGATGACCTGCTGGGCGTCCTTGGCACCAAACACCGCAATGTCTGGCTGGGTCAGATGGAGGAGCTTGGCAACGACAGTCAATACTCCATCGAAGTGCCCCGGACGAGCCGCGCCTTCAAGGACCCGCCCCATCTCACCTGCTGACACCGATGCCGCGGGAACACCGTCGGGGTACATCGTGTCATCGGCGGGAGCGAACACTACATCGACTCCAGAGCCCTTCAGTCGGGCTACGTCGGCCTCCAAATCCCGCGGATAGCGTTCATAGTCAGTCGACTCATTGAACTGGAGTGGGTTCACGAAAACTGTCACGACCACCTGATCGCCCAACTCGCGAGCCTGCCGCACCAAAGCCAGATGGCCGTCATGCAACGCACCCATCGTCATCACGACCACGCGCCGCCCCTTGCGCGGCCACGCAGCAAGATCCTGTGCCGTGTGCACTACCTTCACGATTCCACTCCCAAAGCCGCAATGAGATCGGCATACGCTGCCGGCCCGATGCGCCCACCACTGAGCGCCAAATCTGCAGTCGCGCGCGCCATAGCGCGATACGCCAACTGGGCCTCCGGCTGGCCCGACAGCGCCGCCATATGTGCGGCAACCGTTCCCGCATCACCCCGGACCACAGGTCCCGTCAGCGTCGACACCGCACCAGGAGCATCCCCGAGTGCATTGTCGACAGAGGCATGCACCAGCGGCCCCAAAACCTTGGCAGGATCCTCAATACCAATACGTGCGAGGGACGCACTAGCCTGCGTGATCGCAGTCACCACATGGTTCGCGCCGTGCACGAGCGCCGCGTGGTACGCAGGGCGGTCGGCATCGTCGATCACCACGGGCTCACCGTTCATCTCGACCACGAGAGCTTGCGCGATAGGCAACACCGGCGCAGGCGCACTGACCGCGAACGCCGCACCAGTCATGCGATTGAGATCAAGCGAAGTCCCCGTAAACGTCATCGCCGGATGAATAGCCAGCGGCAATGCGCCCTTGGCCGCAGCATCGGCGAGCGCCTCCGTCCCCCATCGGCCCGACGCGTGCATCACGATCTGCCCCGGCCGCCACACGCCGAGGTACGCCAGACCCGCAGCCACCGCCGCAATGGAGTCATCGGGAACAGTCAGCAGAACCAAGTCCGCCGCTTCAACCACCCCTTGCGGCTCCATGACGGGGACACCAGGAAGCAACGTGTCGATGCGCGAGCGTGACTCCTCGGAAACCCCCGATGCGGCCACCACCTCGTGCTCCGCGGCGCGCAAAGCAGCGCCCAGGACGGCACCCACACGACCAGCACCAATCACCCCCACCCGCAGGCGTCCCGGCTTAGCCATCAAGACCCACCGCGCCCTTCCACTGCTCGGCAGTCTGAGCCTGACGCTCGTGCGCGGCCCGCTGAGCCTGCGCGATCAACAACTCCCGAGCATCGGCCTCATCAAGATGCCGCGCCACAGGCTTCACCGGGCCATTCGTCGAGTGCACAGCCACATCAGCAAGACCACGGGCACGTTGCAGCGGCCCCTGCGTCAAGCCAAGAGACTGAGTCCGCTCATGGGGCACCACATACATGTGGCGAACGAACCGGCCACGACGGATCAGCAAGGCGTGCTCGGTGGCACGGACTCCACGCTGACGCCACTGCCACGGATCAAAGACCTTTGAACGGGACGATGCCGCGGTAAAGCCGCCCTCAGCCCCTTGCCCGGAGAGGGCCTGGGACACCGTGCCGGCGGGATCCGGATCACCCAAATCTGGCAGCACGAGCCACAGCGCCGTCAACGCGTCCTGGCGAGTACCCACCGGAAGCAACGTCGACACCGCCTGGGCATCGTCTTGATAGCCAGCAACATTGATAGTGATGCGCCACCAGTCGCGGCGACGCCACAACAGCGGTTGCTGAAACTCGATGGCCTGGACACGTCCCGCTGGGACAGTCTGCCGGCGCGTCTCCGTCAGGCCATGGCGGAGATGAATACCGTCTTCAGACAGACCCGCGACAAACCCATATCCGCGGGAGAGCTCGTTCCAAAAGAACCCAAACAGCGCCAACGCCACGGGAACAATCGTCACCAAACTCGCCCCCGCGACAGCAAGAATCCTCGACACGTCAAGATTCATCACCAACACCGCCGCGACGGCCACCACCGGAATCGTGACCAGCCACACGAACGGCCACGACAACAGGATCGACATCAGCAAGTCACTCGTACGGACTCGGTAAACCTCGCGCTGCGGCGACGCCGGGGTTGCCGCATAGCCAGCCGGAGCGCCCGCCAGGTCACGAAGCGACCCCGGGCCGGCATCGTGTCTCTCCCCCGCCACGGAGTCACCAACGGAATCGGCACCTAGCCCAGCCGTGGCCGGCATCGGCTCTGCTCCATCCACGTGAGGCGCGCCGCCCAAGTCCGACACCACTGCGTCAACAGTGGCTTCGCCACCGGAAGCCTTGGCGCGCTTCACCCCAGCAGAGAGCGCCAGAAGCTCATTGCGCATCGCCTCGGCGTCACCCAGGCGCAAATACTCAAGCGCAATAGTTGAACTCTCACCGCCAGCAACTTCAATCTTGAGCGACGCAAACCGAAAAATTCGTGCAATGAGCGGCTGCACCACATCCACCGCTTGAACACGATCCAATCGCGCCTGCTTGTGCTGCTTGAACAGCACTCCCTTGCGCTGCTCCACCGCCACACTCGAAAGGCGGTACTCGCTGTAATGCCACTGAAGATAACCGAACCCGATGGCCAACCCAATCACCACCACCGCGCCCACAATGACCCACAGAATGGAACGCATCAGGAAATGAGCACCCTCCTGCAAAGCAGGATCCACCCCGGTCCACGACGGCGCATAGTTGTACAGCGCGATCGAAACCACCACACCAAAAACAGCCCACCCGCCGAGTAGTGGGGACACCGGGTGCAAACGAGTCCACTCGCGCGGCGCGCGGTAGACCACTGGAGCGTTGCCCTGCGTCACAGGCCCGCCAACTGCGCTTCACCGCGCGACGCCAAACGGTCACGCAAACGGGCAGCCTCAGCAGCAGGAACACCTGCAATGCGCGCATCGGACCCTGGCGAGGCGGTGTGCAACTGCACTTCAGCGATGCCCAGCGACCTCACCAACGGGCCAGCCTCCACCTCGACATATTGCATGCGGCCATAAGGAACCACCGTCACGGTGCGCCACATGCGGCCACGCTTAATCACCAGATCATCCTCGCGTTCAAGCCATGCATGTGCCGTGACCTGTCGAACAATCACCCAGCTGGACCACACACCGATCAGCAGGAGCACCACACCGGCCGTGAACACCCACGGACTCGTCAACACTCCAACGACGACCGCCACCACCGCCAACACCAGCAAAGTCACCCACAGAGTCACCAGGCGGGCAGTGATGAGTTTGCGCGATGCGTAAGTCCACTCAGCGCCATCGGGCTCAAACGTAGTCATAGCCCATAAGTCTGCCAGGTGCCGTCAATACGCCGTCACGCAGGCGAAGGCTCCGCACTGTCGTCATCATCGTCATAGCGGCACCACCGCTCAGCGATCATGCCCGCAACCATCAGCACCAGCGAGGAACCCGCCGCAATGAGCGCAGAAATGATGACCTCACGCCGCGGGCCGTGCGACCAACTGTCCACGAGGGCCAACGCATAGCCCCCATAGGCACCAGCCATCACCGCACCCACGTAGGCGCACGCCTGCGCAAACATCGCAGTGCGTGCAGCCCTCAGTGGTGACAGATCAGGGCGCTTGCCCTGGAGGAACCTCTTCACCTGCCAGGCAAAACCCAGCGCACACCCACCCGCAATGAACGAGAAAGCCCACGCACTCCACGGAACGTGAGGCGGAGTAGTGCCCGACGAGTCCAGGAGACGGCCTGCCAGCCAACACACCGCGAGGGCCACGAGCCCTGCCAGCGTGAGCCGCTGCCACGTCACTTCGGACATCACAGAACCTACGACTGAGCGGGAGGCGGCGACGAGGCCGCAGAGTCCTGCCCCGCATCGGCCCTACGGCCCGCAAGGAACGATGTGCGCTCCACTGTCGGGCTCCCCGTCACCGGGCGTTGCGCCGATGTCGCAGCCGATGCCGTGGACGGAGGCTGCGAGCCTGACTCTGGGAAGGACGAAGGCTCCGGGTGGTTCTCAGCCGGAGGGTAGGACGCAGGCGCAGATTGCGCTGACGGCTCCTGATGGGACTGTGCTTCTGGGTGAGACTGTGCTTCTGGGTAGGGTTGCGCGTCTGAGTATGACTGTGTGTCGGGATGCGATTGCGACGCAGGCTGCACTTCTCCCGAGGGCTCAGGATCGACGGGCGTGACCGCTGGCCCCGGAGGAGTCGACTCTGCAGCGGTAGCAGGCGCCTGGTGTGGCCAGTTCTCCTGCACCAAGCGCACCGTGTCGGCACCAACGGCACGCGCCAAGTCCGCCACTGTCCCATGCGGAGCAAGGGAAGCGTCCGGCTCAATCGCAGACCACGGCAACAGCACGAATGGGCGCTGGTGAGCGCGAGGGTGCGGCAGGATCAGATCCGTGGAAACCGCCGCGACGTCCGCATAGGCGACGATGTCGATGTCGAGCGTCCGGTTGCCACTCGGGTCCGTGCGGTCCCGACCGTGGACCATCTCGATTCCCTGGCAGGCTGCCAAGAGTTCACGCGGCGACAGGGCGGTCTCGATGCGCACCACCGCGTTGAGGTAGTCGGGCTGATCCGCGCCAGCCTCAGGCTTCGAACTCACCAACGGCGAGACGGCCTTCACTTCGATGCCGTTGACGCGATGAATGTCAGACACAGCCTGACGCAACGTGGGCTCGACCTCACCGATGTTGCCGCCGAGTGCCAGCAATGCCGGAGCAACCTGTAGCGGCCGCTGGTCAAGTTCGTCACGGACGGGGCCGGCACCGGGATCGAACGGATCGTCCGAAGCACCAGCCGACGAGCCGATGCGTTTGTCCGCCCACAGTCCGCCCTCGCGCATGTCGCGACGAATAGTGATCGCCACATCCTTGAACTCCACATGCAACGGCGCCTGCGGCTTATGCACTGTCACATCGACACAGTGCACGCCGTCAAACTCCAAGACAGCGCGAGCGATGCGCTCAGCAACAGCCTCAATCAACAGAATCGGTTCGCCACCCAAAACCTCAGCGGCACGGTCCGCAATGTCCGAATAGTTCACCGTGCGCGTCAAGTCATCGCTCGCACCCGCAGCGCGAGTGTTGACGTGCACCACCACATCGGCAAAGAACAGTTGGCCGGTCTCACGCTCAGCGTCGAACACCCCGTGATGGCCGACGAGGCGAATACCCTCGACAGCCACCTGGTCCAGTTCGATTCCGTCTTTGACATACGGACGCATATGCACAGTCATGCCCCTTACTCTGGCCTGTCCCGGCCGTTATTCCAAGAGGACACGACAGCAATCGCATCCCGTGCCGCCTGAGAATCATGCACACGCACCGCCCACACACCGTGTGCGGCACACATCGTTGTCACTGCTGTGGTGGCATGCTCACGCTCAAGTGGAGCCTTGTCAGGCGCCAAGAACCGCTTACGCGACGCACCAATGAGCACCCGGGCATCTCCAGCCCAATCCTCGAGACGCGCCAACAACGGCCAGTTCGATTCCGCGACCTTGGAGAAACCCAGACCGGGATCGAGCACGATGCGCCCCAGGTCCACACCAGCCCGCGTCAACGCCTCGACCCGAGCCGCGAGTTCGTCCCGCACCTGAGCCACAACATCGTCATACGCGTCATGGCGGTCCATCTCCGTGGAATGCGCGCGCCAATGCATCGCGACATAGTCACAGTTGAGGTCCGCGATAGTGCCGGCCATACGCGGATCCGCGAGGCCTCCCGAGACATCATTTACCAGCACCGCACCGGCTTCAACTGCGGCCCGCGCCGTCGCCGCGCGCATCGTGTCGATCGAAACCGCGACACCTTCAGCAGACAGCGCACGAACCACGGGAAGCACACGAGCGAGCTCTACCTCGGCATCTACTCGCTCCGCACCGGGACGCGTGGACTCGCCACCCACGTCAACAAAATCCGCCCCCGTCGAGGCGAGAGCCAATCCCCGCTGAATCGCGGCATCGGCTTGGTGCCACTGCCCTCCGTCGCTAAACGAGTCGGGCGTCACATTCAGGATCCCCATGACATGCGTCATGGCGGGACTACCTCCCTGCGATGAGGCTCATAGCCTCCGCGCGGGTGGCGGCATCACGCATGACACCGCGCACCGCTGACGTGACGGTCCGGGATCCAGGCTTGCGGATGCCTCGCATCGACATACACAAGTGCTCGGCCTCGACCACAACGATGACACCGCGTGCACCGATGTGTGTGACCAGCGCATCGGCAATCTGAGTCGTCAAACGTTCCTGGACCTGCGGGCGACGCGCGTACATGTCGACGAGGCGTGCGAGCTTGCTCAAGCCCGTAATCCGGCCGTCCTCGCCTGGAATGTACGCGACATGCGCTACTCCATGGAAGGGCACCAAGTGGTGCTCACACATCGAGTACAACTCGATGTCCTTCACCAGGATCATCTCCTCGTGGCCCAATTCGAACACGGTGCTAAGAATCTCAGCGGGATCCTGTTGCAGACCGGAAAACACCTCTTCGTACGCGCGTGCAACTCGTGCAGGGGTGTCCTTCAGACCGTCACGTTCCGGATCTTCGCCAATGGCGAGGAGCAGTTCCCGCACCGCGGCCTGAGCACGCACATGGTCGACACCATGGGCTCGCGACACGATCGGTTCAGCGTCCACCGGTACGCCATGCGAGTGAGCGCTACCGGATGAAGGTACGGACGTCATGACTCCTTGGTCCCCTCATCGTTCGGGTTGGCCTCCGGCTTTACCTCGGCGGTCGCGTCAGGGACGTCCCCAGCGGAGATATCCTCAGTACCGACGATGTCGCGTGGCTCTTCCTTGGGTGGAACGGGCGCAGCGACTGGCTTCTTGCGTGGCGCAGTCTTAGGCGCCCAGTCACCAGATACCCAGTGCTTGCGCTTGGCGATCTTCTTCACCGGCGCGAAGATTTCTGCCAGTTCGATCTCGTTGAGGGTTTCCTTCTCAAGAAGCTCCTGCGCAAGGGTGTCCAGCAGTGCACGGTTGTTCTGCAACGCCTTGGTGGCCTCAGCCATCGCGTTGTCCAGAAGCAAGCGCACCTCGCGGTCCACCGTCGCTGCCGACACTTCCGAGAAGTCGCGCCCATGACCCATGTCGCGGCCCATGAAGACCTCTCCGGAGCCGGCAGCCAAACGCACCGAACCAATCTCCGTCGACATGCCGTACTCCGTCACCATCTGGCGAGCAGTGTCTGTGGCCTGCTGAATGTCGTTGCTCGCACCCGTGGAAGGGTCACCGAACACCAGTTCTTCAGCGATTCGGCCACCCATCGCGTACGCCAGGTTGTCGAGCAACTGGTTGCGCGTCTTGGAGTAACGGTCCTCCTGTGGCATCACCATGGTGTAACCCAGAGCGCGCCCACGGGGCAGGATCGTGACCTTAGTGACGGGGTCGGTGAAGTTCATCGCAGCCGCCACCAACGCGTGCCCACCCTCGTGGTAAGCGGTGACGGTCTTGTCGTGATCATTCATCACGCGTGTGCGCTTCTGCGGTCCCGCAATCACACGGTCGATGGCCTCGTCGAGTTCGCTCGCACCAATCAGTTGTGCATCGCGGCGAGCCGTCAGCAGTGCAGCCTCGTTGAGCACGTTCGCCAGGTCTGCGCCGGTGAACCCGGGCGTGCGCCGAGCGATGAGTTCGAGGTCGACATCCGGCGCCATCGGCTTGCCCTTGGCGTGGACTTCAAGAACCTTCTTACGGCCCTGCAGGTCGGGTCCGTCGACGCCAACCTGGCGGTCGAAGCGCCCGGGACGCAGGAGTGCGGGGTCGAGGATATCGGGCCGGTTGGTGGCGGCGATGATGATGACATTGGTGGTTCCACCAAAGCCATCCATTTCAACGAGCATCTGGTTCAACGTCTGCTCACGCTCGTCGTGTCCACCACCCATGCCGGCTCCACGGTGACGACCCACGGCATCAATCTCATCAACAAAGATGATGGCCGGTGCGTTCTTCTTGGCCTGCTCAAACAGGTCACGCACACGGCTCGCACCGACACCCACGAACATCTCGACAAAGTCGGATCCGGAAATGTGGAAGAACGGCACGCCAGCCTCACCAGCGACCGCACGGGCAAGGAGGGTCTTACCGGTACCCGGAGGCCCGTAGAGCAGCACACCCTTAGGGATCTTGGCACCCACGGCTTGGAACTTCTCTGGGGCCTCGAGGAACTCCTGGATCTCGCGGAGCTCGTCGACGGCCTCTTCCACGCCGGCCACGTCATCGAACTTCACGGTCGGGGTGTCCGGCGTCACGAGGGACGCCTTGGACTTGCCGAACTGCATGACCTTTCCGCCGCCGCCCTGCATCGAGGACATCAGGAACCAGAAGAGGCCCACCAGCAGCAGGATCGGCAGGAAGGTGAACAGCAGTGTGGTCCACACGGAGGTCTGCGGGACCTCGGAGTCGTAGCCCTGGGGAGGATCGGCGCTGGTGACAGCGTCAACAATCTGCTCACCCTGGGGTGCCACGTAGAAGAACTCGACCTTGGCGGGGTAGTCAGCCCACTCTTCGGGAGCGTCCTCGGGGATCTCGTCGGCCCAGTCTGCGCTCAGCACCAGCTCAACACGTTGGTCGCCGTCAACGATCTTTGCTTGGTCGACAAGACCGGTGTCGAGGATCTCGAGACCCTGTGAAGTGTCAATGCGCTGAACTTGGGGACCAAAGAGCCCCGAGATGAGCCATCCAAGAAGGACGGCAAGCAGGATCAGCGGAATGATGCGGCGCGGGCTGAGGGCTTTCTTCATGGTGGTAAGAGCCTACGCGAGTGTGCAGGGGTGTTGTCTACGTTTCGCTGACGGCGTTGACCCCTGCTTTCCCTGACAGTTTGAACCAAAGGTGCCCGCGACACGCCGAGCAAAACGACTAGGCCGCGCGGCGCGCCCGTGCCGCGCCGTCCATTCTGGTTCGTAGTGCAGGGGAAAGGTGCCCGCGACGCCACAACACCCCTGTCACATCCTCAACAAAGTCAGCCCCCGAGACCGCCTCGAGGAACGTGTACCGCAGCACCTCGAATCCACGTGCAACCAACATCCGGTCCCTCTCCCTATCACGCCTAAACTCAGCCTCCCCCGAGTGATACCCACGTCCATCAAGCTCAACAACCACACGGTCCTCGACAAGCAGATCGACCCGGCCCACGCCCGCGAACACCACCTGCGAGCGCACCCGAAACCCCGCTTCCGCGAGTGAGACGCGAGCAAAGGTTTCCGAGATCGACTCAGCACCGGCATCGGCCCTTGCCGAGAGCCACCTCCGGTGCTCAAGCGGCACCCCACTCATCCTGGCGATGTCGTGCAACGTCAACACTCGTTGATTCAGTGCGGCGTCAACCAACGCCAGGTGCTGCAGGGGTTGAGTGCACTGGAATGCGAGTTCGAGGTCGCGTGCAACAGAGGCCGGCGCGTTGGTGCGATGAAGCACCACTTCAGTGACGGGGCGGGAACGCGGATTGCCCAGACCGCGCGATTCGGGCACCACAAGATGGGTGTGCTCGGGCCGTGGGAACAGTGGCAGCCCTCGGTCGAGCAACCCGCCAACACATCCAAGATGAGCGCGAAACACCACAGCGAGAATGCGGTCTCGGCGCGTATCAGGTAGCGCAAAGCACCCGCGGTGGGGACGTTGGATGAGATCGGCTTGGAGGGCGGCGTAGAGATCGTTGCGACTCACACCACGTCGGGACAGGTCGGTCCAGCGCGCCACACCGCCGAGTTGTCGCAGAGCATCCACGGGTTCCATGCGCACCAATGTCCCGGGGCGCCCACCACGATGCTCCGAAGTTCACCGATGCGTGGGAAAAGTGGCACTCATGGGCCGCCTGGGGACAGCAACACCGCCCCAACACTACGAACCGGTAGCGCCCCCGACACGCCGCGCTATGCAGCTCGGGAGGCCGCAACTATCGGCGCGCCGACCGCACCTTTGGTTCAAACTGTCAGGAGGGTCAGCCGCCGTAGACTTCCGGCTTGAGGACCGCCACGAACGGCAGCGTCCGATACTTCTCGTTGTAATCGAGGCCATAACCGACAACGAAGTCCGACGGAATGTCGAAGCCCACATACTTGACGTCGATCTCGACCTGCACGGCATCGGGCTTACGCAGCAGCGACGCCACCTCAACGCTCGCGGCACCACGCGAACGCAAGTTACCTAAAAGCCAGTGCAGCGTGATCCCCGAATCGATGATGTCCTCAACAATGAGCACGTCGCGGCCGGTCAAGTCAGTGTCGAGGTCCTTGAGAATGCGCACCACGCCGGACGACTTAGTCCCGGAGCCGTACGACGACACCGCCATCCAGTCCATCGTGAACGTGTTGGGCATGCGCCGCGCGAGATCCGCCATCACCATGACCGCACCCTTGAGCACACCGACGAGGAGTACATCGCGGCCCTCGTAGTCAGTGCGGATCTGCTCGGCCAGCGCATCGAGTCGCTCGGAGATGTCGTTCTCGGAAACGATGACGCTACTGAAGTCATTCATGTCGTGCAGGGTGTCCACGGGGAGTTCCTCCGAGTTAAGGGGCTGGGCTGGGTGCCGGTACTGACATGGGGCCGATGCTGGGCCGGCCTAGGGCCGGTCGTGGGAACGTTCAAAGGGGTGGGAGATCACAAGCCTGCCATATTCGCGTCGCGCTTCGAATCCACCGGGCAGTGAGACCGCGCCTTGGCCGCGATAGCCGGTGACCAGTTGATCGATAGCTTTGACGTGAGTGGCGCTCAACGCGCCCGCGCCGGCGCTCTCGGCAAGCATCTTGATCATCCTTGACCGGATCGCATCTGGGAGTGCTGCCAAAGCGTCGCATTGCCACTGTTCGTCGGGGGCGGAACCGGAGCCCATCGCGGAGCGCGTTTGCCGATCGAGTTCGTCGGCATCGGCCTGCAGCAAGGCTGCTGATCGGGCGAGCCCGGAGACCACGCCGGGGCCAAGCACCTCCACGAGTGCCGGCATGACCGTCGTGCGCAATGCACTACGTCGCGGTCCGTCGGTCACGAAGTTAGTGGGGTCGTGCCAGGGGTCGAGGCCGAGCGACTGGCAGGCCGCGATGGTGTCTTTGCGGCGCAAAGACAGGAACGGCCGAACGATGCGTCCGCGCCGCGCTGGAATGCCGGCGAGGGTTCGTGCGCCGGACCCCCGGGACAGTGCGAGGAGCACCGTCTCCGCTTGGTCGTCCATGGTGTGACCGGTGAGGAGTTGGGGGTTCAGTCCGCCCTCGGCGTCGATGCGCGATTCCAAGGCAGAGTAGCGAGCGGTGCGAGCCGCGGATTCGAGTCCGCCTTCGCGGCCCACCGTGACGCGCTCGATGAAGACGGTATGCACGCCTGCTCGGCGCACTTGTGCGGCTGCCCGCTCTGCGATCTCCGCGGAGTCCGGTTGAAGACCGTGGTCCACGATGATCGCGCCCGTCAAGTACCCCTGTTTGCGTCCTACGTAGCCAGCAGCAGCCGCGAGCGCCAGTGAATCCGGCCCTCCTGAGCACGCGACCCAGATACGTGTACCGATATCGCAGACGTCGAGGGCCTCGCGCACAGCGTTGCGGATCGCGGCGACGGACGGGTGCGGTCCAGTCATGCGTTTCCTTGCGCGCTGGACGCGTCGTTAGCCTTCACACCCACATTCTGCCAAAGCAACCAGGAACTCGTCCAAAGCAGCTTGGGGTTGTGTTTGCCCATAATCCATTCCGTCCATGAGGACTGCGAAGGCAAGCCATCGTCCGTCCGCAGTTTGGATGGCGCCAGCGAGGGTCGTCACCCCTGTCAGTGAGCCTGTTTTTGCCCGCACTTGCCCTGCTGCGGGGGTCTCGTGCATGCGCGCGTTGAGGGTGCCGGTGAGCGCGGAGATGGGCATCCAGTCCAGAAGGTCTGCTGTGGGCTGCGCGGCAACGGCGGCGGCAGTGGCACTGGAGAGTTGTAGCGGCGTGATGCGGTTGTTCTCAGAGAACCCGGCGCCGTCATAAAGCGTCAGTCCTGCGGTGTTGACGCCCATACCTGCAAGGGTCTCTTGGGTGGCGGCTGCCGCTCCGGCTGCAGTGCTGGGTTTGCCAACCTCGAGTGCGTGCACGAGCGACACGATCTCGGAAACGGTGTTGTCCGATTCCTCGAGAAGCAACCGGACTACGGCAGAGAGCGGTGCGCTCTCGACGGATGCGACTTCAACGGAGGCGGCCGATGCCGCAGCGCGCGTTGTGAAGTCGTCTTCTGTCGCGGCCTCGACAGTCACGCCGCGCTCGGCGAGGCGCTCGGCGAGGACATCAGCGGCGGCGACGGACGGGTCTGGGTAGCGCTGCGCATAGTGTTCGTCGGTGGTGCGGGCAACGTCGACCGCTACGCCCGAAGCGGGTGCGACATACCCAAGGTCAAGCGCGTACTGCGGCCATTCTGGGTTCACTGCGGGCGCTTCGAAGAGGAAGTCGTCAACGGCGACCGTGACTGGTCCAGCTTCCACGGTGGCCGAGCCGAGCGAATCAACCACGGCATCGGCGAGATCCCCCATGCCGGCCCAACCGTTCGGTGACTCTTCTGCGCCGCCGTGTCCGGCATCGGCTGCCAGCATCATGTCGCCCCCGGCAACGAGCGTCAGGGTACGGGTAGTTTCATCCCAGTTCACGCTCGTGGTGGTGGTGTAGTCCGGTCCCATGTCGGTGACGGCGGCGATCGCGGTCAACAGTTTGGTGGTCGACGCGGGCACTTGAATATCCGTAGCGCCCAGGTCCGCAAGCGTCTCGCCGGTCAGGAGGTCGATCACGGAGACGTTGGTGGATTTTCCGGTGCGCTCATCGTCACGCAACTCTTGAGCAAATTTTTGGACTGTGGCTGCGTCGGGCAATGGCGCATCGGCGCTTATGGGAGAGACGACCCCCTCCTCAGGGGCCGCAGCGAGTGCGGGTGCGGCCGTCAAAAACGGCGCAGGTTCGGGGGGAATGGGCTCCGCAGTGATGAATCCGGGGACCACGTCATACGCGTCAGCGACGGCGTAGCCGCCTAATCCCGCAAGCACAATTGCGGGCAACACCACACCAACTGCTACTCTCGCGCGCACACATCACCCTTCGACATGGGCCACACTAGTACCCAGCACACTCTCCAACGACGCAAGGAATGCTATGGAATTCGACGTCACCATTGAGATCCCCAAGGGATCCCGTAACAAGTACGAGGTCGACCACCACACTGGGCGCATCATGCTTGACCGGATGCTCTTCACCTCCACCCGCTACCCCGACGACTATGGGTTCATTGATGGCACCCTCGGCGAAGACGGCGACCCCTTGGACGCGTTGGTCCTTCTCGAAGAGCCCACGTTCCCCGGCTGCCAGATCCGGTGCCGCGCGCTCGGCATGTTCCGTATGCGTGACGAAGCGGGCGGCGATGACAAGGTTCTCTGTGTGCCAGTCGGTGACCAGCGCCAGACGTGGCGCCGTGAACTCAACGACGTCTCTGACTTCCACCGCCTCGAAGTCCAGCACTTCTTTGAGGTCTACAAGGACCTCGAGCCCGGCAAGTCCGTTGAAGGCGCTCACTGGGTCTCGCGCGAGGAAGCTGAAGCGGAGATCAATGACTCGTTCAAGCGCGCAGAGGGCACGCCTTTCGCGCACATGAACCCGCTGTTCCCGCCGCAGCACTAGACACGACAACGAGAGAGCCCCGCATCAATGGCGATGCGGGGCTCTTTCGCGTTCGAGGGCTGGCTCTGAGGTGAGGTGCCCTCAGTGACTTATGGTCGGCCGATGTACGGCATGAGGTTGGCTGTGCCCCAGGCGTACAGGTTGCGAGTCTGGGCCGGCACTCCGGGCTTGCGGGCCTCCATGACTTGACCGTTGCCGATGTAGATCGCTACGTGGTAGATGCTCGAGGAGCTGTTGCTGGTACCCCAGAACACCAAGTCCCCTGGTCGCAACTGGGAGTACGAGAGGTGCGTGACCGCGGTGTACTGCGACCGTGAGGTGCGGGTGATGTAGTGGCCAGCCGCGCTCCATGCACTCATCGTGAGACCCGAGCAGTCATACAGCGGTCCGGTGCCACCCAACAGGTAGCCAGCGCCAGTCTTGCTCTGTGCCCAGGCCGATGCCGCCGAGCCTTGGGAGGCCGACGACGACCAGCTACCGCTGGGAGGCTCTGGTTCGGGGTCGGGCGTTGAGGTCTCTGTGGGCTTGGGGGTCGACGTTTCGGTGGGCCTTGGGGTAGAGGTCTCGGTAGGCGTCGGAGTCGAGGTTGCGGTGGGCTTGGGGGTAGAGGTGTTGCCGCCGGACGAACTTCCGCCTCCGGAGGAATTGCCGCCACCCGAGGAGTTGCCACCAGAGTTGCTGCCCGAACCGTTCGAGCCGCCGGAGTTGTTGGCTTGTTCCTGCTCGAGCCGCTCTTGCTCGGCAACGAACTCCGCTTGCGCCCGGGCTGCGCGTTCCTCAGCCAACCCGTTTTGACGTTCCTGTTCGAGTTCCTCGGTCACGCCACGAAGCTCTGCAAGACGGCCGATGGCGGCTGATCTGGCGCTTGCGGCATCGGTGAAGGCCTGGTCGGCTGCGAGACGGGTGGCTTCCGCATCATCTGCTGCTTTCGCGGCGGCGGCCTCGGCGGCTTCCGCTTTTTCTGCGGCGTCTGCGGCACGCTGATGCATGGTGTCAGCGACAAGTTCTGCGGCGCGCACTTCCTGGACCGTGGCATCGGCCTTGGTGCTTGCCCTGTCGATGACCTCGTGGCGGGTGACGACGTCGTCAAAACCGTTGGCTTGGGTGATCGCTTCCAACTGGTTCATGGATCCCGCGTTGCGGTAGGCCACGATGGCGGCGCTCGCGAGTCCAGTGCGGGCTTCTTCAAGGGCGGCCTGCGCTTCTGCAGCGGCACCCTCTGCTGTGAGAAGTTCCAGTTGAGCCTCGGCGAGGTCGTCCTTGGCTTCGAGGTGGTCCTCTTGCGCAATGAGTGCGGCGACTTCAGCATTCTCGAGCGCCGTCTCGAGGCCGGCGACTGCTGCGTCGAGTTCCTGGACCGACGAGGCTGCACTGTCTGCTGCGGCACGGGCGGCAGCGATGTCGTCCTCACCCGGATAGTCGTCTGCGACGGCTCGGGTGCTGGGGATCGCGGTGAGGGCCGTGACGGTGAGGGCTGTGACGAGCGCGGGCACAGCAATGCGTGCCGGTAGGCGCCAACCAGAACGTCGTGTTGCCATCATTCTCACTCTCAAAAGGAACCCTGTGAGGCCGGAAGTCACTTTTGTCACATCTGTCACATGAGACGCATGAGTCAAATCATAAACATGAGAGCCCTGAATCCGCTACCCCCCTGTGACACTTCGCACTCACATCGAGCGCCACACCCGCGCGCATTGCAGTCCCCGCGTGCCCTAATGTGGATTCCGGTATGGATGACGACGGAATCGAATCAGACGCATGGGCTGCAGACCAGGGCCGAGGCCCAGGCGCGCCCATCCCCGCCACTGCCGCATGGCGCGAGGGTAACCACCCTGGCCGACGGCAGTTCTTCGCCCTAGGCGACCTGCCCCTTGAGGCAGACCCCATGGGGGTACTGCCCAACGTCACCATCGCCTACGAAACGTGGGGCGAACTCAACGCCGCTCGAGACAACGCCATCTACATTGCCCACGCACTCACCGGCGACAGCCATGTCTTTGGCCCCGCCGAACCAGGCCACCACACAGGCGGCTGGTGGAACGCGATGGTCGGCCCAGGCAAGCCCATCGACCCCGAACGCCACTTCATCGTCTCCGCGAACGTCGTCGGCGGATGCCAAGGAACCACCGGCCCGTCCTCCACACACCCCGAGGACGGCCAGCCCTGGGGATCGCGGTTCCCCTACGTCACCATGCGCGACATGGTCAACGCAGAAATCCGTCTCGCAGACCACCTCGGCATCGATCGCTGGCGGCTCATCGCAGGACCCTCGATGGGTGGCATGCGCGCCATCGAATGGACAGTGATGGCACCCGGACGCGTGGGCGCCATTGCACCCGTGGGCTCCACCGCTGCCACGAGTGCAGACCAGATCGCCTGGTCCACAGCGCAACTTGCCGCCATCACCGCGGACCCGAAGTTCCGCGACGGCGACTACTACGGAGCAGCAGACGGGGACGGCCCCCACACCGGCATCGGCATTGCGCGCATGATCGCGCACACCAACTACCGGTCCGAAAACGAACTGCAGGAACGCTTTGGGCGCCGCTACCAAGAAGGTGGCGACCCGCTGGGCAAAGGCGGGCTCTTTGCCATCCAGTCGTACCTGCAACACCACGCACGCAAACTCGCACGGCGCTTCGATGCCAACACCTACGTGCGCCTCTCGCAAGCCATCCAGTCCCACGATGTGGGTCGCGGCCGTGGAGGCGTCGAAACCGCGCTCGCCCAGTACACCGACCCAGCCTTGGTGGTAGCCGTCGACTCCGACCGCCTGTACCCCTTGAAGAACTCACAGCGACTCGATGCCGCCATGTCCGGTTCGCGAGGCGTCAAAGTGGTGCACTCCCCCGTGGGTCACGACGGGTTCTTGGTGGAATCCGGCCAGCTCAACGCTTTCATGTCGGAGTTTGAGCAGACACTCTGAGCGCTCATCTGAGTGAGCGGGTCAAGCGCGCGTTGGCCGCGCCTTCGTCAAGATGCCCAAGCTTCTCGCGGCGCCAGGCGGGTCACTCAGGCACAAGCGTGGTCTTCTGCGAGATATCCGTCGGCGTGTAGGTCTCACCGTTGTGCTCCATGGCCGGAGCGGACAGTGTGGACGTCACTGTGTAGGAATGGCTGCGATCGTAAGGATCAACCTTGAACTCCACCTGCGACGCGTTCTCATAGGTCAACACCACAGTGCCGGACGTCTGGAAGACCTGCCCCGTATCGAGATCCTCAACCGTGATCGTGTAGGTCGCTGTGATCGGGTTCTCAAAGGGTTGATCCCAGGGCCACGACGACGCATAGCCGTAACGGGGCTCAATGATCAAAGTGCCGTCATCTTCAAAGTGAGGCGGCCCGTTGAACGCCAGAGGGGTACCAGGATTGTCGCCGGACGCGGCACGTGCCGGAATGGATGTGGCTACCACTATCGCGGGAGCCGCCCAAACCGCCGCCGTCAGCACCGAACGGCGCGACATGCGGTGCGGGCCACCTGCATACGGGGTCGCGGAAGTCATCAGAGCCACCTTTCGCGGGAAGAACCCCTTGATTGTACTCCGACAAAAGGGACTTCTCGCGGGACTCAGGTCCCCGGACGCACAGCCGCGGAGTGGCGGTTCGACGGCTAGCGCGGGACGATTCCCGGCTTCGTCAGGAGGGCACCAGCGGAGTCGATCGCGTACGCGTCGAGGTTCGCAACAGTCGGCTTGGCGGTGGTGCGCACCCAGAAGAGGTCGATGTTTCCACCTGCCCACACGGGGATGGGGTAGCTCACGTTGGGGCCACCCGTGAACCTCAGTTCAGCCGTGAAGACGCCGTTGGTGATGGTCGGTGCGCTGCGCAGCTCCCAAGCCGAGTCTGCCGGAACGCCGATGGCGTCATTCACGCCGAACTGAATGGGTTCGTAGACCTTGTCCACCGTGAGAACAATCCATAGGTCGACAAGGGGAAGCGTCGGCGACACTCCGGTCAGGGGCTTGTATTGCAGATACGAGCTCATCAATTGAGCCTTCGTATTGCCTTGGCCTTGGACCCAGTGGCTCGAGTTGTAGCGCCCTGTCGGACCGTTGTGCAGTTGGCCGCTGGGTGCCACGGGCGTCGAGGCCGCGTAGGAAGGCACCGCGGACGCCACCATGATGGTGGGGGCGGCCCATGCAGCACCCGCCAGCACACGGCGTCGGGACAGTCCCGGCGATGGTGCCGACGGACTCGCGTCAGGGGTGTCGTTCATGGTCCTCAGTCCTCAAATCTCAAGCCTTGCGGTGAGGAGACATCAGTCGCGCTGGGCCTTCCCGATGCACGACGGCGTCTCCGCAACGCGTCATATTACGTGATGAGAGGTGCGGAGGCGCCCGCTATGACGCGGCCAGACATTCCCAATTCCCGTAATGAACTATTCAACTATCCCTAGCGCCGACATCGCGCCGACATCACGCTGCGGAGCCGACATCACGCTGTGCCGATGTAACGCGCTACTGACCCGGGGGATTCCTCGCTGTGAGCAACGTCACGCGAGGTCACTGCTCAACGCGCGTCGCGTCCACCGTCATGAGGCCCTCGAGCAAGAGCGGCTCAAGGATGCGCTGCAACTGGACATCGACCGAGACTCCTAGGGGCTCCCCAAAAATCTCGAGCAAACGAGTGCGCAATGCGGAATAGCCGATGCCCTCCCACGCTGCGCTCATGGACTCTGCCGCGACCTGGGACAGCAGGTACAGATCGTACCCACGCAACACCAACATCTGACCATCACGGACGAGAAAATCGTCGGCATGGGACGTCAGTTGTGAATCATCCGCAATCCCCACGGCTTGAGGCGCGGATTGGATCTCAATCATGCCGCCTCCAGTTCAGGGAAGAGGCCAACCACGCTGGACGCATCACTGTAGGTGAGGCGCCACACCCCACCGACAGATTCGGTCAGGCGGGCGAGGTCATGGAGCTTATCCGGAAGCTGCGGGAGGTAGGAGATATGCGGGGCCATGTCCGCGAGACCAGGGAGCAACGGGATCTGTTCCAGCATCGGCTCTCGGGCAACGTCCGGAATACGGTTCAGCACAACCAACCTCGACAGCCGCAAACCCTCGGGAGGGCGGAGCATCCCTAGATTATCGGGAGAGCGTTGCTGCTTGACCCCCGTACCTCCCTCAACCACCAGCGATAGTGGCTTGGGATACGGAAAAACCTCACCGTGAAGATCCACCGCAAGCGTCTCGTCCGTGACATACCCGTAGTGGGCACCAAGGGTCCGCGCCAATGTGGTCTTGCCCGTCCCTGACGGCGCAATCAACCCCACCACCTTCCCATCCGGACCGGCCAAACCTGCAGCATGCACCATCAACAACTGGCCTGCACGCGCATCAATGGCACGCACCGTCACTGTTGACGTGACGTAGTGAAGCGCCTCCGGCACGCTGCGATACGTCGTCCAACCTCGGCTGCTCGCCCAGGTACGGTCCTCGGCATCGTGCCGCACCGCCAAGTGGACGATGCTCTCGGGCTCACGTGGCGACGTGGCGAGAGTCCGAGAAAAAGCGGCCCGCACTGCCGCCGCGAGTCGAGCGGGATCGTCGCCATCACACACCACACGCACGGCCACGCCAAAGGCATCAATGTCGACAGACTGCTGGTCAGAGTCACTGTCCCAGCTTTCGTCACCGACACCAGGCGCCATCGACACCCAGATCTTCGCAAGCCAATGGCAAGACCTCTCCACCTTCGCGAACATCTCGTCAACGGCGGCCGGCGTGCGCTCATCACTACTGAGGTCGTAGTTGTCCGCCACCGAAGCATTTTGCCGAGCCGCGTTCAGCATGCGGGCATGCTCAACAAGCGGGGCCATCGCGGCTACCTCCGCATACAGGTGACCGATCTCCGACATCGTGAACGTGATCCGCTCCACCGCAGGAAACCGCGCCACCAACTGCGAACGCACCGCTTCACGTCCCGTGATCACCATGTCGGCACGCTCCAGCAGCTCCGCAGAGACCTGCTGCGACACATACGGGCCGCGGTCACACTGATGCGATTCCAACGCCACCCGTGCCTGAGGCTCAATCTCACGACCGCCCGGCTCCTCGAGGCCCGCACTTTGCACATCGATAACCCCAGCCGCAACAGACCGCTCACGGAGCAGCGAGCAGAGAATACGTTCAGCAACCGGCGCCGTAAACGTGCCGGACATGCCCACGATGAGGACGGTAAAAGGATGTGGCTCAGCGGAAGTCATGACGCATCGTTTCTATGGTCGCTGCGCCTTGCGGGAGCGGGAACTGGTGTCACGCTTGGCCGTAGGCGCATCGTATTCGTACGAGTAGCCGTAGTACTTGGAGTCAGGGCCAGACCGCGCCATCCCCGTGAGGATCACACCGAGCGCACGGCCTCGCACCTTGTCAATACTCGCGAGCGCCCGGTCCAGGATGTCGATCGTTGTCCGTCCCGCACGAACCACCACCAACGCGCCATCAGTGCGCGCAGTCAAGATAGCGGCATCGGTGACGGGAATCAGGGGCGGCGCATCGATCAGCACCATCGCGCTCGCGTCAAGCTTGCGGAGTGTTTCACGCATGGTGCTTGAGCCGAGAAGCTCTGACGGATTGGGAGGAGTAGACCCAGAACCCAAAACCCACAGATTCCCCGTTGCACCATACGGTTGCAACACGTCCTCAACCTGGGCCCGGCCTACAAGAACGTCAGTCAGTCCCGCCCCTTGAACAAGGTCCAAATACTCCACGATCTTGGACCGACGCAGGTCTCCATCAACCACGATGACCTTCTGCCCTGACTCTGCAATCGCCTGAGCCAGTTTGATGGTGGCGGTCGACTTGCCATCACCCGGAAGGGGGCTAGTCACCGTCAAGATACGAGGCGGATTATCGACATCCATGAACTGGAGGTTGGTACGCAGTTCGCGGATAGATTCATCCGTCGCAAAGTCAGGAGTCGCCGATGCCACGCCACGCTTCGCAATCGACGCATCGTGGGGAATGGTCCCAATGACGGGAAGCGTGAACTCCTTCGCAATGCTCGCAGGAGTACGCAACCGGCGGTCAAGCGACGCCCGCACAAGAGCGTAGGTGATGCCAAGAATGAGACCCACGAGCAACCCCAGCGCCACAGTAAAGCGCACGTTGGGAGAGCTAGGCGCCCCTGGCAACGTCGCCGAGTCGAGGGACTGCAACCGGACGATGCTTCCGTCGGCATCAGGGACATCGGCCGGGTCAGAGACGTCGTTCTCAAGCAGGGACACCGCAACAGCCATGCCATCCACCCACGACTGCGCAAGGGCCTGGGCGTCCTCAGGAGTGCCGGCGTTCGCAGTGACCAGCAAAACTGCAGTGTCCTCCGGGTTGGTCACACTGACCTGACCCACGAGAGACTCAGGAGAGGCATCCAGCCCCAAATCCTCGATCACATACTCCGCGACCGTGCGAGAACTACCAATGTCGACATAGGACTGAACCCGCGATTTGGCGTAGTTGTCACCAATCAACGCTTGGTTGATGTCCTCGCTCACACCCGTCGTGATAATCGCCGAGGCATTCGAGGTATACACCCGCGGCTGAGTCGTCGTGAAGAGATAAGCAAGGAGCGCACAGGCCACAGTGACAAGCACGATCGCAATCCAATGCGCGCGCAATGCCTTCCCGTAGTCACTCAGCTCCATGGGATCTCCGTTCGGTGCAGGCTCATCCCAGGCTACTTGACAGATGAGCCCCAAACGACGACCCCTCGCTCCACCAGCGCGTCAATAAACGCTGGTACGTCCCGCGAGACTTGCTCGCGAGCCTCGCTCGGAAGCCCATGCGCGAGGTCTTCGACGATGTCAGCGACGGTGGCGCTGCCGTCGATGCGGTCCCAAATTTCCAGTGCCGCGCCTTCAAGCACAAGGGGCGACGGTTCCGTGTGGAGAGCACCGAGGTTGAGGACCCATGCCCGCGACTCGGACCTCACCACAGCGAGTCGCTGCGCAAATGCCACGACGGTCACGACATGCCTCCCTCTCCGTCACGTCCACTCGAGGTGCCACCCGGTGGCCGAGACCGCGTCGGGTGATGACCCTTTGCCACCAGATCTCGTGTTCGCCGAGCCTGTACAGCCGCTTTGAGCCCTTCCGCGACACGTTCAAGCCGTCCTCGGAACGCCGGCCACCACCCAGTTGGAGTCTCCGGGTGCACTAGCCGATAGTCAGCTTCGCTCTGCCACGCAAGGCGTGCGTATGCGGCAGGTCTGCGACGCCACGGGAGCCTGCGTATAGCCCGCAAGTTTGCTGCCGTGAGCCTGCCGCCTGCCTCCGTCATCGCATACCAATCTGCGAGTGCGTCAGGGACTGGTTGCGGCAATGGTGGCGTAATCACGCCCACCTGCTCCAGGAACGGTGCTGCCGTGTGCCTACAGCCAGTTGCGTCGGCGAGGGCACGCAGCGCAGCCGCCTGGTCCTGAGCCCCGACAGCGTCGATCAGCTGGTCGAGTTCACGTGCGTGTCGGGCTTGGTCCTCTGTCGAGCGCAACGAGTGAAGCGCCAAGATGAGTGCGGCTCCCTCGTAATCAGGGATCGCCACCGGTTGGTTCCCCACATCAATGGTGACGCGCCTCGACCACAGTTCGTCGAAGACGGCCGATGCGGGCTCGAGAAACCCGGGAAACTCCCAGTGGACGTCAATATCGCAGGGCCAGGCCTGATGAAAAAGCGAGACCGAGTGACCGCGGGCGCCTTCCGGACGCTCTGGGCCTCGCCTTGTCTTCCACCCCAGTTCCTCCAGGCAATAGACGAACTGCTCGGCTTCCACTGGCTGCAGCAGTATGTCAATGTCGGCACTCATACGAGGACGACGCAGGCCATAGTGTTCGACCGATCGGCCTTTGATAAGCAGGAGACGACTTCCCAGTTGCGTCGCGCCGTCGGCGCACATCGCCGTCGCCAAGGCGGTCGCTACGGGAAGGGGAAGGGTCATTCTCTGACCTTAGCCGGGCCAGGATCCAGTGGTGACGACCAACTGTTCAGGGACTGCCAACTGGCGCTTCATTCCAGTGCGCGCGTAAGTTCCTCCGTGTCGAGGGCTCCCTCCATGTCGGCGCGGACCCACCTGCCCTCTGAGGGGACGTGATGCCACCAAGGATGCCGCGCCACGACAACGCCACGAGAGCCCATCCCTGCAAAGAAACTGAACGAACTCGGTGCAGCCACCAGCACTCGCGCAGACGCCATCCAGGCGAAATCCGAGTCACGTTCACCGCCCGCGCGGACCTCTACCCCCAAAGGCTCGAGGGCATCGCGCACCTCTCCGGGTTGAGGGTCCTGCAAAACTGCGCTGATCGGGAGATCGCGCAGTGCTGGGTGCTCCTGCAATTGCGTGGCCACGCGCTGGTGCCAGGCCAAGTCGACATAGCGAGGGACCGTGTCGCTTCCAGGAGTACTCGCGTTCACATCGCCTCGACGTACGTGGAGAACGACACGAGGCACCGAGCTCTCCCATTTCTCGATGCTGGCACCCTGCGTCCCCCCAAGGACAGCCTGCCTGATCGTTGCGGAAGCGGGCGTCTGATCAAAGCGCGCCTGATCGAGTGCGAGGGAAAACTGAACCGGCCTCCGGTACCGGGCGAGCGCCTCGTCAACCTCGGACTTGAGAACAGTCAGTGCGTGAGCATTGAGTTCATTGGGTACTGCCTGGAGGCGGACCTTCGGCGTTGCGCGTGGAACGTTGACGTCCCGGTCGAGGGAGAACAGGTTGCTCGAGTTCTGAGTGAGCGCACCCCCAGCAAAACGCATGCCAAGGTCGCGCGCCCACAACTCTCCGCTCACCCACGACGACACTTGATGACCTAGGCCCGCAAAAGGGTGGATTGTTGCCGCCAAGACTGACGCCTCACGCCACTCCGCCGGGATTCGGGGTTCCTCTGCCTCCTGCGCGGCCTTGAGCCTGTCGTCAAATGAGGCAAGTTCGCGCTGGGCACGATGGCGCCTGACGCGCACTTGAACGCGCGCATAGGGCCGGTCTGTCACACGTGACAGGATGCGGGAAGCCACTGGATCTACTCACTTTCCACGGTGTGTTCGGTGAACGACGATCTTGTGTTGGCGCTCCCGCTAGGGGCGAGGGAACGCCCCAAGGCTCTCTCGAGAATCTCAGCGGGCAATGTCGCCTGGTCAAGATTGTCCCGTGCCCAGTGTCGCCCGGCGCCCGCCAATGCCCTGCGTTCCGCGGGGGCCACGTCGGCTAGGAACGTTCGGATTGCTGCCACGAGCTCGGCAGGCGTGTCGGCCGTGTGGAGGAATCCGGCGTTCACCGGCAAGAAGTCCTCGTAGCCGGGGTGGTGCGTGGTGAAGTGGATGCCGCCCGCGGCAAGCGAGATGGCAAGCCTATTGGAGAAGTAACGGGGCTCCCTTGGATAGTGGTCCCAGTTGGCAGAGACCCACGAGGTACCCAAAGCGTCTCCCTGCTCCCAGAATGGAACAGGGCCTCGAGCTGACTGACCCGACCAGCCGTTGCCATAGAGCGCGAGGCGAGCACCGAACTCCTGCGACGCAATCTCAATGAAACGACGCCGTGCACGACCGCCGGGGTGGCCGCGCCACGGGAGTCGAGGTCGACTCGCGTTGGCGATGACGGCGACATCAAACTCAGGGGTCCAACTATCCGTGTCACCGGCACCAAAAGTCTCGATGTCGCACGTCTGGCGAATCCATTCGACCCGTGGTGCGCCAGTCCTGCGAAGGTTGTCGACGAAGGTCCCGGCGCCACTGGTCAGGACTAGATCCGCGTGACGCGCTGCAGTCGCAGCATCGTCGGGCAGTGGATTGCGTACGGGCGCAAATGGGTCCATTTCTTGATAGACCACACAAGAGACTCCCGCGTCGCGCCAGCGTGAGAAATGCGCGGCCGTGAGGCCACAGCCCTGGATGTGCTGGAGCCAGATCACGTCAGGCTTGGCAGTCAGCACCACGTCATCCAATAGTGCCCGCGCCTTGGGCCCACGACCAGAACGAACGGCGGCGAGCAGGCTTAAGACGTGCACATGCTCGACGAAACCTTGATCCGCTAAAGACTGAAGTCCGCGTCGGTAACCACGCTGGTCGCCGATACTGGCTTCGTTGGGGATGTAGAGCACCACAGGGCGCATCCTGTCCCTCCGTTCGCCGTCCCGGTTCATGCAAGACTACAAGTGTCACTGCACCAGGTGACGGACCCCCTGCTGAGACAATGAACAGACGTCTAGCCCGCTGACCCAGGAGGACAGGTGCCCACTCGCTCGCGCACACTCCTCGCGGGATTTATGTGGACGTATGGGGTCCAGCTCGCGACTGTTGTGGCGCAATTGGCCTACGCGGCAACGACCTCGCGCCTCGCAGATTCCGTGGACTTTGGCGCTTACGGAGTTGCACTGAGCGCCAGTGCACTGATCGCCCTGGTGGCTACGGGCGGTGTCGCACAAGGCATGGGCCGATTAGCCCGCACCGATACGGCCGACCCCGCCGCACTGAGCGTCGTCGCGCTGCTGTTCGGCGGCGTGGGAGCAATCGTGCTGTTTGTCACGGCTCCGTGGTGGGCTGCACTATGGGGAGCATCCGAAGCGGTCACGGCAACACGTGTGATGGCGATCAGCGTGCTCACCGCACCACTCGCGGGGGCGTTCACGGGCTTGCTCAGGCGCCTGGGCCGGTTTCGCCGTGCTGCGCTCACTGCCCTCGTGGCCAACCTCACGGGCATGGCGGTGGGTGTTGCCACAGTGATGGCAGCACCATCTGCGGCGGCGCTGGTCGTGTCCGCCGTCGTCGCGAGCGCCCTGACCGCGCTTGGCACCGGGTTCGCGGTTCGCACGCACTTGCGGCAACGCCCGACGCTTAGCATCATGCGATCGCACCTGACATATTCCCGCAACATGATCGGGATGAGGCTGCTCTCCTATGGCTCCGGCAACGTTGGCCGATGGACAGTCTCGAACGTGCTGGGGGTGGGCGCTCTTGGCCAGTGGAACCGGGCCGATGCTCTCACGTCGGTGCCGTTGCAACAGCTCCAGACCTCGACGACCAGTGTGATCTACCCGGAATTCCGGCACGCATCGGAGTCGCCAGAACGCGCACGCCACACATGGACTGACCTGCTCAGCCTGCTTGCGTGGGTCTGGCTCCCGCTCGCGGGCATCGCTGCCGCGGCCACGCCGTTGCTCATCCCGGTGTTGTTCGGACCCGGATGGGAAGCCGCTGCACAACTCGCCCCTGCCGTCGTCGTCGCGACAAGCATTCAGGCACTCACATCGACGTTGTCTTCTGCGCATGAATCCCTCGGGAAATTCACCTGGTTGCGGCTTACCCTCAGCGGATCGCTCCTCGTCAATTGCCTCGGGGCGGTCGGTGTCTGGATCAGCAACCAGTGGTGGCCGATCATGGTCGCTCTAGTACTTGCGACTGTCACCCAACACGGCATCGGCGTCATGTTGTCGTCACGTCACGGGTATCTCCAGGGAGCCCCACTGGCACGAAACTACACCTTGGCCACCAGCGTCGGAGCCCTGATCTTCCTCTCTGCGTGGGGGCCCGTGCGCCTCATGGGGCTCGACACCAAGCCATTCGCAGGTTTGCTCATCGTCGCGGCGGTGACCCTAGTCTGGGGTGCCCTTGCCTGGTTGAATCGCGCTCGTCTGGTGCCACTCACCCTCGCCAAGAAGTACGGAGCCCTTTCACCAGGCGCCGTTCCTGAGGGAGACACCCCATGAAGATCGTCCTTGCGGCCCCTGTATCAGTCTCAGACTGTGCAGGCTTGCTCGACGACTCCGATGCCCAACGCGCCCTCGCCCAGCCTGGCAACTATGGCGCTGCACCAACGCGACTGGCTCTCGCCTTACATGACGCGGGTCACGATGTCAGCGTCGTGACCCACCGGCGTGGCCACGGCAATTTGGAACTCGCTGGTAGCCGCTTTCGCTATATCCAGGTCCCGTCCCGAAGTTCTGCGCGTTCCCAGGCCGTTGACGGCTGGCGACACGAGCGTCGCCTGATGGTGTCGGCCATCACGGAACTCGCTCCGGAGATCGTGCACTCGCACTGGACCTACGAATGGGCGCTTGCGGGGATCTCTTCAGGGCTACCTCACGTGACGACAGCGCGCGACGCACCCACCACAATTCTGAGGCACCACCGGGACGCCTACCGGGCTCTCCGGTGGCTTATGGCCGCGCAATTCCGGATGCGCGCACGCTCCACCTCGCTGGCCACGCCGTCCCCATACTTGGCGGAGCGGTGGCGCACAGAGATGCGCTGGACCCGCGACATTACCGTGCTTCCCAATATTGCTCCGGGCGCGCCGACGGCTCACGTAGCGACGGCAAACCATCCAACGCTGGTCGAAGTTGCTGATGCTGGCCCGCGCAAGAACATTCGCGGTCTTCTTCAGGCGTTTGCTGACGTTCGCCGCACCACGCCCGATGCTGAACTCCGACTGGTGGGTCCCGGCCTCGGTGAGGGCGACGGTCTCGCACGGAGCGCTCGCGAGGCAGGCCTCGCTAACGGTGTGACTTTCGTAGGCCCGTTGGAGCCTTCGGACGTTCAGACAGAACTGATGCAGGCATGGGCGCACGTCCATGCCGCCTTAGAGGAGAGTTTCGGAAACACCCTCGTCGAGGCGATGGCAATGGGCACACCGGTGATCGCGGGAGAAGCAGCGGGCGCCGCTCCTTGGGTGCTCGGCGATGCGGGGCTGGTGTGCGATGTTTCAAACCCGGCGAAGCTCGCATCCGCGATGGTGTCACTCCTCGAGGACTCGTCACGCCGGAACGAGCTACATGCGCTGGGTCTCAAAGAAATCGATGAGCGCTTTAGTGCCCACGCTCTGGCGCTTGCTCATCAGGAGTTTTACGAGCGGGCAATCGGCTGACGGCGGTAACTGCTGGAGCCGATCTTGGACTCGCGGGGTTTACCCGGTGTGGGATCGGAGGCTCCGGTCGTGACCGCAAGAAGCATCCCAAGTACGCCCATGGCTTGAAAAGGCCAGGAGTAGCCCCAGCCAAAGACAATCAACGTGACAGCAACGACAATCGCAGCTGCGTTGGCGTCCCGACGCAGGGCGCGCGCGAACATTGCGAAGCACCACACCACAAGAGCGATGAGCCCGACGAGCCCGATGCGCAGATAGATAGATACGTACCAATTGTGTGGCGAGTACTCGACCCACACGCCGTCTTCATCGAGCCGCCTCCAACCAGAACCCATCGAGGCCCCAAAGAGAATGGTGGGGAGCCCCTGCTCGACGGACGCATCGATCAGCGAGCTCCACGCCGCGGTCCGCCCCTCGTAGGTGCCCGCGGAAGACGCGGATTGGAGGAGTTTCGAGGTCACGTTCCCGTCGACAAACACCGCAATCACGAGCACCACTATGCCTGCGGCGACACCGAGGAAAAGGGCTTGAACCTTTTTGACGAGGCCCGCGCGAAAGAACGCCACCACCAGTGCTACCGCAACAGCGACGAGCACCGATCGTTGCTGGCTGAGAACAAGAACCACGGCCATCGGTACCACCGCAAGCGCTGATCTCGCCCAGTGTCGCTGAGTGGCGGTGGCGACCACGACGAAAATGCACATCGCCAGCACGAGCGCCTGGGCAGAGACGAGGATCCGTCCGCTGTGCGTTTCGCCTCCGACATCAACGAACTCATCCGCGGCCCCAACCCCATAACGGATTGCGTGATAAAACCCCAACGTCGTCAGCGCGATTCCCGTTGCCACACTCCATACCCTGAGAAGGCGGTCCTTGTCCCCTCTTTGGCTCCAGTCGACCGATAAGGCCCACAGGAACACCAACGGCACGAACAGGATCGACCGAGCTTCATTGATTGCGGAACCAACGCCGTTATCCGAGATACCCCGCAGTAGTGAAACGAGGAGGAGCAGAGTGACAAGGGCAGCGACGTTGAACAGCGCACCGCGCCTCACGGTGTTTCGTATGAGATTGATGCCGGCGGCACCCACCATGGCGATGACTAACACGTCATTGGGGTAGACGGCGGCTCCGCCCACTGACACCAGGGCGGGAGGTGCTGGCCACTCCCACAGAACCAGCACGGAGAGGGAAAGAAAAACCATCGCGGCCATCGGCCACCGGACAAATGCACCCATCAGCGCCACGAGCAGAGTGAGTGCCCCCGCGGCCTGCACGCCCTCCCACAGCAGCCCGACTACCTGATCTGACATGTGCGCGTCACCCGTCCGCTCGCGTCGACGCTGCGATCGCACGCACATAGACCTGCACATACGCGTGCACTCCCCTGCTTGCAGAGAAGTCATGTTCAGGTGACGCACTGCTGTACGCGTCGCGGAGAGCGCGCTTGATCGCGGCAGCCCACGCCTTAACGGTCGGTTCCAGCACCGTCACTCCGGGCTCACTCTGTGACCACCTGAGGCCTGGCACATCACAGACAAGTGCCGGAGTCCCCACCGAAAGGGCCTCGGCAAGCGCGACACCCATGCCCTCGTGTACTGACGGCATCAAGAACACACTTGCTCTGCGCAGCCACTGTTCAGGGTCACCGACCCCGCGATGGAGCAAGAGTCCTTTGGATTCAAGTTCGTCGAGCAGGGCCTTTTCGTGAGGTGACGCATTCGCTTCTGAACCCACATAGGCGACGGGGGACGCGGTTGCGACGAGAGCTTCGAGTGCAAGCAAGTGCCGCTTGATGGGGGAAGCGTTGCCGACGATCACCGCGTAAGGTTCGCGAGGCCCCTCACCTATCCCTTGGAAACGATCGTCAACCCAGTTCAGTATTACTTCGCAGCTCCGGCCGACGACTGCTTCATTAGCGGCGACGTCCTGGGACGGTGCGATGAATGCGTTGACGCGCCCATCAGCCAGTCGTGCCTGGATGCGCCTGCTCCAACTCGAAGTTCCACGGACCGGGAAAGCATTGTGGACTGTACGCACTTGCGGCACGTGGCGTGCACCCCACACCGCACTCACAAATGCTTGCTCGGTGTGGATGTGCACGATGGATGGATTGATCTCAGTGACGAGCGCTCGCCATTCCTGGAGGCCAGCTCGGGAGCGCACAGGGACGATATGTCGAACGTCGTACCCGGCGCCTTCAAGTTCTGCCCTGAAAGGGTGATCGGCCCCCTGCCCCACCACGATGGGAGTGACGTCGTGATCATCCCAGTAAGGTGCCGACGAGATGAGCATCCGTTCCATCCCGCTTGGTCGCAGGGGACCCAAGAGGTGCAGAACGGTCATAGCCATGTCTCAACGCTACTCGCATCGTCCCTGCCACCAATGAGATAATGGGCATTCGTCACCAGAAAGGTCGGACCGGCAGATGGCCAGCACTCCACACCGCGTTGCTGTGGGTGCCGTCCCGTTTGATGTCCGCACCCAAGATGGGGCTGTCGCGGAGATTCTCCAGTGCGCCCAGGACCGCTCGCCCGTACCGATCAGGTTTGCGAACGCGTGGTGCGTGGTTCTCGCTGATGAGGATGCTGAATACGCGGCTCTCCTCAACACGCCCGGCCTCAATTTTCCCGATGGCCGACCGGTGGCGAAAGAGATGCGCAAGGCGCCCGATGCCGGGAAGGCTGAGCAGGTGCGCGGGCCTTCCGTATTCCCTGACGCGCTGGGGGACGGCAGAGCGCTCGGCATCCGGCACTACTTCCTGGGCTCTACCCCAGAGGTGATAGAACGGCTGACGGCCAAGGTCGCCGAACGTTTTCCGGGGGCCGTTATTGTCGGCAGCTACGCACCGCCTTTCGGACCCCTCGACGAGGCTTTCTATGCCGACTGTGTCCCCCGCATCGAAGCTTCGGACGCGGACATTGTGTGGGTAGGGATGGGCACGCCCAAACAGGACTTCGCTGCAGCAGAGTTAGCGGAGCGCACTCAGCGCCCGTGTGCGGGCGTGGGTGCGGCCTTTGACTTTCTCGCTGGAACCACCCGTGAGGCACCGCGGTGGATGCGGAGCATCGGGCTCGAGTGGCTGTTCCGGCTGCTCAGTGAGCCGCGTCGACTGTGGCGTCGCTACCTGATTGGCAACGCCAAGTTCTTGCGGATTGCGAGGCGTTCATGAGGATTGCCATCGTTCACAGTTTCTACTCATCGGCCCAGCCAAGCGGCGAGAACATCGTCGTTGAGTTGCAGCGCCGCGCACTCGAACGCGCGGGCCACGATGTCCATCTGGTCGCGACACACACCGACGACCGCGAGCATGAGACTGCCTATGCGCTGCGGTCTGCGCTGCGCGTTGCGACGCGTCATGGTCAGTCACCTGCGGAGGAACTCGCCGAGATCACACCGGACGTGGTTCACCTCCACAACCAGTTCCCGAACTGGGGCTCAGGCTGGATTTCATCGTGGCACCAGTCACCCATTGTGGCGACATTGCACAACTACCGGCCGCTGTGCGCCGCAGGAACGCTCTTTCGCGATGGCTCAGATTGCACCCTGTGCCCCACGGCAGGCTCGCATCACGCGGTCAAGCATCAGTGCTACCGCGGCAGTCGCGCCGCCTCTATCCCCCTGGCGGTCGCATCGCGCGGAGCCGGTGCACATGATCCCGTGCTGCAACGCGCAGATGCCCTTGTCGCTCTCACGTCTCGAGCTGCAGATACCTATCAACTCCTTGCGCACGGCGGCCCAGACCTTCCCGTCACCGTCGTGCCTAACTTTTGCCCGGATAGCGTTACTCAGTCAGAGCACTCCGACAATTGGGTCTACGTCGGTCGCCTGAGTCCCGAAAAAGGAATCCTCGAACTGATCGCCCACTGGCCCGCTGACGTTCCACTCACGGTGATCGGCAGTGGCCCTCTGCTGGATCAGGCAACAACCGCATCAGCGGGCAAACGCATTGTGTTCCTCGGGCAGGTCGACAGCGCGGAGGCTCAGTCGCGAATCGCGAGGGCACGTGGGATGGCGTTCCCGAGTGTCTGGCGCGAGGGCATCCCGACGGTGTACCTGGAGAGTCTTGCAGCTGGCACCCCTGTCCTCGCGTGGCCAGGGAACTCAGTATCGGACGACATCGAGGAGGCCGGCACCGGCGTCGTGGTGGCTCCCGAAGACACCACCAGCGGCATCGCTCGCATCATGGCTCGGCACTCAACGTACTCAACTGCCGGTCGAGCCCGGTTCGAAAACCGCTACACCGAATCCTCATGGATTGCGGCGATGGCACGGGTCTACGACAAGGTGACTTCATGACCAAACCCATGGCCACCATCGTCCAGGAATACGTTCCCGCCTATCGGGCACCCCTGTTTGAGGCCATGCGGGACCTAGCGCAGTCGAGGGATTTCGAACTGTGCATCGCTGCCGGGGAGGCTGGTCCTCAACAACACCAGAGGGACGATGCGGCTCGACAGTTTGTGCCGGACCGACACGTCCGTCAGCGGGAGTTGAAGATCGCCGGCAGGCGCGTGGTGACACGGTCCCTCGACGAGGTGTATGCACGGTCGGACCTCGTTGTCCTTGAGCAAGCGCGGCGCAATCTTGACGCCTACCGTGCACTGGCCACCCGCCGAGCCACGATCGGGCTTTGGGGGCACGGAGCCGACACCACTCAACAGGTCGGCAGCCTTGAAGCGCGACTACTACGCACCATGACTTCGCGCGCTGACTGGTTCTTCGCTTACACCGACGCCGGCGCCGATGCGGCTGTGACCGCCGGACTGTCCCGCGACCGGATCACCGTGTTGCGCAACTCCACCGACACAGCCACCTTGCGCTCACATCTCGATGCCATCACCACTGACGAACGGACTTCCTTCAAACGTGACCATGACCTCACGAATCGCACAGTGGTATTCGTGGGCGGTCTTGACGACTCCAAACTCCTTCCACTGCTGGTCGAAGCGAGCACGATCACCGCTCAGCGCATTCCGGGGTTCCGGTTGCTGATCGTGGGAAGTGGACCCGCCTCAGCGACCTTGCCCGACGCTTCCTGGCTCAAGAGGATTCCTCACGCCACTGGAGGCAGCCTCGCACTTGCCCTGAGCGCAGGGGAAGCGCTGGTGATGCCTGGGCGCGTGGGCCTCGTCGCGGTGGACGCGCTCACTGCGGGATTGCCTGTGCTCACGACCGACTACCCCTGGCACGGGCCTGAACGCGACTACCTTGACGAGTCGACAAGCGTTGTCACGGCTCAACGACCGGCGGCTTTCGCCCACGCGATGATCTCGATACTGCAAGATGCCGATCGCCGCTCGAGGATTCGCAGCGCAGCCCTCGCAGCCTCGGCGGGTCTCTCCGTTGAAGCCATGGCCCAGCGGTTCGTCGACGGCATCGGAAAGGCCCTTGACGCATGAGTATCACCGCCGACCTTGAGGTCCTCATTGCATGCCACAACCGCAAGGAGTTGACGGTCCGAGCCGTTGAGAGAGTCCGCGCCACCGCCCCCGTACGGACTCACATCACGGTGGTGGATGATGGCTCGACCGACGGGACAGCGGACGCACTCGCGTCGATAGCGGGCCCTGATCTCACTGTGCTCACCGGGGACGGCTCGCTCTTCTGGGCTGCCTCGATGGCGTGGGCAGAGAAGACGGTCTTGTACCGCCGGAGCGACCGTGATTTCTCGCTCGTCTGGCTCAATGATGATGTGAGACTCGATGCCGATGCGCTTTCGCGGCTGGTGTCAGTTTCCGCTGAGAATCCGCACAGCATCGTCATCGGGCCGATGCGCGATCCAGACTCGAGTGAACTCACCTATGGGGGTTTCGCAACGGCGGGAATTCACCCCCTCAGGTTTGACCTCATTCCATGGTCGTCGCATCAACAACACGCGGATACCCTCAACGGCAACTTGGTCCTCATTCCGGCCACCGCAGCGGACAGAATCGGCCCTATCGACGGCGAGTTTGCGCACGCCCTGGCAGACATTGACTACGGGCTGAGGGCGCGCCGCCTAGGGATCCACGTTGTCGTGGCGCCGGGCACCCTCGGAACCTGCGCCCGCAATCCTGCGCCTCCACGCGAGCCTCTCCTCACCGCCTGGCGACGCTTCTTGTCCCCCAAGGGCGGCGGCAACCCGGCATCGGCCGCGCGTGTCCTCAAAAAGGACCGCCCCGGCACGTGGCCCCTCTGGTGGGCGTCGACCTACGTGACGTGGTGGCTCAGAGAACCCACAAGCAGGATCCGCAGGCGTGGAGGACAGCGGTGACAGCCCATATCGTCACCTGGTTCCACACGGACGACGCAGAACAGGGCAGCTATGCCCAGGTGTCCGGCGATTCGCGCACTGAACAATTCCGAGATGTCTACCGGCGCTGCATCGCGACCTTCTTTGCGAGCGCGCGACGCACGAATCCCGACGCGCGGCTAGAACTGGTGGTCAACGCCCCGTGGGACGCGTCCGCGTCCACGATTGCCAACGAGGTCCAGGCGCTTTTGACACGCTTGCACGTCACCATTTCGATAGTTCCGTACGTCTCGGAACCGCCCCAGACATTTACTGCCAAGTGGCGCAACCAGTTCTACGTGCTAGATGTCCTCGACCACCTGCGCGAAGGACCAAAAGATGACCTCTGCCTGGTGCTCGACAGCGACATCGTGTGGGCCGGTCAACAGTCTGTCGACACGCTCTGGTCCACGCTCGCACGCGCCGAGATCACGACCATGCCCATTGGCTACCCCCGTACAAAAGTAGTCAATGGCGCCTCCTGCGAGCAGATCAGTGCCCTCACTTCGACGCCCCACGTTTACTACTGCGGGGGAGAGTTTGTCTCTGTACGTCGCGGATCCATCGGCCGGCTACTGGGTGCGGCGCGTTCCGCCCGCGACCAACTGAACTCACACCATCACGACAACCCGAATTTCGCGTTTGAGGAAGCTCACGTCCTGAGCGTTGCCTACGCGAAACTCGGCGCAGCACCGCTCCCCCATCCCGCACCTATCAGGAGGATGTGGACGCAGCCACTTAAGCCACACAACACCGTGCCCGAGGATCTCGAGCGCGCGCTCTGGCACGTACCGGCAGAGAAGAAGTACGGGCTGCGACGCATGTATCGCGACCTCAGCAAACGGGGAGTCGACTGGGACGGCATGGCCGACACCCAATGGAGCAAGTATCTCTCCCGACGTCTCGGTGTCCCCACGAACACCACCATGAAATGGATATCGGACGTGACCACGGCCCTATATGCGCGTTTACGGCGCCGGTAGGATTGCCCCAAGACGTCGAGGGAGTTCCCACCATGACCAAAACCGCTTTCATCACTGGCATCACTGGCCAGGACGGTTCGTATTTGGCGGAATTGCTTCTCCGCAAGGGCTATGAAGTGCACGGCCTGATTCGCCGCGCCTCGACGTTCAACACCAGTCGCATTGACCACCTCTATGAAGACCCGCACGACCGCGGCGTGAAAATGTTCCTTCACTATGGGGACCTGTCCGATGGGTCGCGTTTGGCTGGCCTACTCGCGGAGATCAACCCTGATGAGGTCTACAACCTCGCTGCGCAATCGCATGTGCGTGTGAGTTTTGATGAGCCCGAGCACACCGGTGATGTCACCGGCTTGGGCACCACGCGCATGCTGGAGGCCGTGCGCCGCGCGGGCATTGATACCCGGATTTACCAGGCAAGTACCTCAGAGATGTTCGGCGCGAGCCCACCGCCCCAGGCTGAGGACACCCCGTTCTACCCCCGCAGCCCCTACGGCGCCGCGAAGGTCTACTCGTACTGGATGACCCGCAACTATCGTGAGGCGTACGGCATGTATGCGGTGAACGGCATCCTGTTCAACCACGAATCTCCACGCCGCGGTGAGACGTTCGTGACGCGCAAGATCACTCGCGCTGTGGCGCGCATTCAGGCAGGGACTCAGCACGAGCTTTACCTGGGAAATCTGGATGCAATTCGAGACTGGGGCTATGCGCCCGAATACGTGGAAGGCATGTGGCGGTCCCTCCAGGCCGATGCCCCGACTGACTATGTGCTCGCGACAGGCGTGGGCATCACCGTCGAGGAGTTCTTGGCTGGGGCCTTCGAGGCAGCGGGTCTGGACTGGCATAACCACGTCAAGTTCGATGAACGGTATTTGCGGCCCACTGAAGTTGATGCGCTCATTGGCGACGCGTCCAAGGCGGAGCGCGAGCTTGGCTGGAAGGCCACGGTGCACGGCCCCGAACTCGCTCGCCTCATGGTCGAGTCGGACATCCAGGAGCTCGCTCATGAGGGCCGTCCCTGGCATGACAGCGTTTCGCTCGCCTCGTGGGAAGCCTGATGGCCGACGCCGTCGACTTCACGCCAGGGCCGCTTGACCGCGATGCACCGTTCTATGTGGCAGGCCATCGTGGGCTCGTCGGTTCTGCGATCTGGCGCCGCCTTGAGAGAGCCGGCTTCACCAATCTGGTGGGACAACCATCGGCCGCGCTGGACCTCAAGGATCGCGACGCCACCTTTGCCTACATGCGTGACGTGCGCCCACGCTACGTGGTGCTGGCGGCAGCCAAGGTCGGCGGGATCATGGCGAACAACACCTACCCGGTGGACTTCCTGTCGGAGAATGTGCGCATTCAGACCAACGTGATCGACGCCGCCATCGACACCGGCGTTGAGCGCCTACTCTTCCTCGGTTCCAGTTGTATCTATCCCAAGATGGCACCCCAACCGCTGCGCGAGGATTCACTCCTGACCGGCCACCTGGAACCCACTAACGACGCCTACGCGATCGCTAAGATCGCAGGCATTTTGCACATTCAGGCCGCACGCCGTCAGTACGGGCTGCCCTGGATTTCCGCGATGCCGACCAACCTCTACGGCCCTCACGACAACTTCTCACCCAAGGGATCACACGTGCTCCCGGCCCTCATCCGCCGTTACGACGATGCCGCGCGAGCCGGCGATCCGACAGTCACCAATTGGGGCACCGGGTCACCGCGCCGCGAATTCCTTCATTCCGACGACATGGCCGATGCGTGCCTCCACCTCCTGGAGAACTACGACGGCGCGCAGCACGTGAACGTTGGCACCGGGAGCGACGTCACGATCCGCGAGATCGCGGCGACCATTGCCGAGGTCACCGGCTTCGAAGGCGCCACCGAGTGGGACACGACCAAGCCCGACGGAACCCGACAAAAACTACTCGACATTTCCACGTTGGCCGAGAGCGGGTGGCGTTCCAGCATCGGCTTGGAAGAAGGCATGGAACGCACGGTCGCGTGGTACCGCGACAACAGGGAGCACCTACGCGGCTAGTCTGTGCCGCCCGATTCGTCGGCAATGGGAACAGTCGTGATGGTGACAGGAGTGAACTGCACCGTCACCTCAACGTCCTCTCCGAGCGCCTTGTCGAAGTCGTCCTGCAATAGTTCAGCCGAGGGCGGAGTGTCCGTCCCAATGAGGTCAACCTTCACCGCGCCGGCAGAGACGCTGATGTTCTGCACCACCAAGTCAGTGTCGTCCCCCAACCACTCATCGACAACGTCCTTTGACGTGGCCTGCAATGACGCGGTCGACAAGAGGCCTTGCGACGTAAACATGAGCGGCACCAAGATGACCGCAGCGAGGGCGATAAATGGGATCACGGTGGTCAGAATTCCAGACGCCTTCGACTGCAAGACCCGGGGCCGCGCAAAACCGGTCAAGACGAACACCACACTGGCGGTCAACACGATGGCCACAAAGTTGGTCAAGAACAGTAGAAATGCACCGAAGGCATCGTCAATCTGACCACCGCCCAACGCAACACCCACCACAGACAGCGGCGGCACCAAGGCCACCGCGATTGCCACACCGGCGATACTCGCGGAGACACGCTTGTCAACTGTGGCGAAGGCACCTGCCGCGCCGGCGGCAATGGCGATGAGCATGTCAGTCAAGGTCGGGTTCACTCGCGACACAATCTGCGAGTTGCTGTCGTAGGCGAGGGCCACGGGCGTCCACGCCGCCAAGCCGTAAGACAAGGTGATTGATGCGACCACACCCAGGCCTACCATCACGGCCGAGTCCAACGCACGCCGCCGCCACCCGTTGACGATGGCACCCGCCAAGCCCAGAATCGGCACCATGAGCGGCGCGACGAGCATGGCGCCAATCACCACGGCGGTCGAGTCTGCAAGGACGGCAAAGGTCGCAATCGCCACGGACAGAATCAACATCACCCACCACGCGGTGCGTTTCGCTAGCCGTGCGGGAGACTCGAAGTACAACGCGTCGGCGAGCTCTTCCCGACGTTCACGACCGATGTCCGAGCCGCGGATCCAATCCCACAGCACCACAAAGACGCCGTCGGAATAGGGATCGGCCTTGGTGGGGAGGAGTCCCTCGTCGCGGCGGAGGCTCCAGGTGATGAGGACCAAGCCAAAGATGATGGCAGCAAGTGCTCCGCCGGAGATCATCGCTCTCGCGACAGTTCCCGGAGAGATGATCGAAATCACACCAAGAGCAATGGCGGTGATCCCCCCGGTGATCCGCACGCCCCGGTGAACGATCTCGTGGTTAGCCAATGCCGAGATCACATAGATCAGGCCCCTGACAACCACATAGATGCCTAGCAGTTCGACGATGAGCTCAAGGCCGAGTTCAGCACCGCCACGCTCGTGAAAAGCGACAAAAATGAGCACCACAGCGAATGCCAACGTCACAAGTCCTCGAAGCAAGGCGAAGAACTTGTTGATACGCCGGAGCAGGCGGTGCTTGCCAGTGAAGGAGAAGACGATATCCAGCACGCCGGCCACCGCAACCGCAACGAACAAAATCATACTGACGAGGAAGGTCGCCACGTTGGGCATCAGGAGGATCGCGGCACCCGATATGGAGGCCGTGAGGCCCTTCGCGGCGATGGGATTTGCCATGGCGCGGGCGCCATCATGAATGCGGGTGCCAATCGCGTCCCGGGCCAGCATTGTGCCGCTCATGAATCCACCTCTTCCCAGGCCTGTTGTGCTCATATTACGGCGCATTGGCGCCTGTGGAGAGACCTCGCTATATGGGAATTCGAGGACTAGACTGGGAGGGCTAAACAACGAGGGCAGGGGTACGTCAATGAGGGCGTGGACACGGCCGATGCGCACAGGCGCCGGCATAGGAATTTTGGCTCTGGTGGTGGCGGGGTGCTCGGGGTCAGATGACTCCGAATCCACCAGCCCGAACCCGTCAGCATCAACGCAAGAATCGCTCTCTCCCGACGGAGACTCGGGAGTGGCTCAGGCGCAGTCGACATCGCACATCGCCACGGCGAAGGACACTTCGCTCACGGTGTACACCGCTCCGGACGGAGACGAGCAGCAGGTGGTCGAAGCCGACGCAGTGTTGTCGGTCCCTGATGAGACTCCCATGACGTTTCTGGTGAAGGAGAACCAAGGAACCTGGCTCGAGGTATACCTTCCGGTTCGCCCCAATGAGACCACCGGCTGGGTCAAAGCTGAGGACGTAGCCCTGTCCTCTACGGACTTCTCGGTCGAGGTGGGCCTCGACGACTTCTCTCTCACCGTCTTCGAGGGAACGGATGCCGTGCTCACGACCGACATCGGTGTTGGTACCACAGATCACCCCACGCCTGGGGGCGTCTACTACATTCGTGAACTTCTTCAACCTCCCACCGACGACGGCCCCTACGGCACCTACGCCTACGGACTCTCGGGATACTCACCCACACTCGACTCGTTCAATGGCGGCGAGGCCATCATTGGAATGCACGGCACCAATGAACCCGAGTCGATCGGCGACTACGTGTCTTCTGGCTGCATCCGCATGACCAATGATGTGATCTCCGAGATCGTCCTCGAGGTCGGCTTGCCATTGGGCACACCCGTCTACATCTCCGACGAGATCGCTCCGCTCGACAGCGTGTAGCACTTCCGCTGGTTGCGGTAGCAATGAACACCACGCGCACCACTGAAGGCACAAGAAAGAGGCCCTCCCCGCGAGATTCGCGAGGAGGGCCTCTTTGTGGCGGCTGAGGGGGGATCAGCCGGTGTAGGTGATCACTGTCGCTCCCACAGGTGTTGCTGCAGATGCGACTGCGCTCACAGTCGTGACCGGGTTGGTAGCGCAGGTGGGCGTGGGCGGCGGGTAGTTGACCACCACATCAAACGTGGGGTTGACCTCTACCCGGATCGTCACACCGTTGCGTGTCCATCCGAAGTTCTCGTCTCCAATGGCTTCCCACACACCGTTCTCGTCTTGTCCCCATCCGGGCCAGCCGGTTGGGACAAACGTGTCCGAGTTGTAGGGATCGATCTGGTCTGCGGTGTACCCCTCTGCTGGAGCCACTGATGCTCCAGGCCAGAGGAACCGACCCTTGATGAATCCGTCGTCATCAAGTACCAGGTCCTCGTCCATCACGTGAGTCTGACCGTCGCGGCCGATGAAGGTGATCGTGACGCTGCCGTCACCTTCATAGCGGTTTGCGGGGTCGTTGAGCTCGACGCTGAAGTCAATCCACGGCGAGTCGGCGACACAGATGGAACTGAGGAAGGAGCCACCCAAATCGGGCTCCGGGCCGTTGCAGTCCGGGCTCTCATTCGGGTAGTAGGTAGCAGTTTCAAGGTCGATCGACGGGTTCACCGTGAGGTTGACGTTGATGTCCTCACGAGTCCAACCGAAGTTGTTCTCGCCGACGTTGATGTACTCACCGGTGGCCTCATCCAGAGCCCAGCCGGGCCAGTTCTGAGGCGACTCCGAGGCTCCGGGCCACAGCATCCGACCGGTCCACGTGTGCGTCATAGTCTCGGGGTCGTAGCTGTACTCGATCCCGTCCTGTGAAGCGAAGTTCAGCGGAATGGTCGGCATGACGTGCTGCAGGGCGGGGTTGGTGTCATCTGTGAGGGTGAACACTGCACCATCCTCAAAGTTGACTTCCTCGAGCTCGTCGACGACGGAGATGGTGTAGGTCATGTATGGCGTTCCTTCCACACATTCGCTTGCCAAGATGTCGGGCAGGATCTCTGCACATTCACCTTCGGGCCGGTCCACCACGAACTCGCGTCCGTATTCTTCTCCGTACTCATCGCCTGCGACTTCGAATCCGTAGGTGCCGTGCGTCAGGCCGCCCACATTGAGTTCATGCAGGTTGCCGTCGCCGAGTTGGAGAACCGCGGGTGCGGCGTCTCGGTTGAGTACCGGGTTGCCGTCTGCGTCAAGGTAAACCTTGGTCAGCGAACGGGTTTCCGGGTCTTCAATGACGCGGTAGAACAGGATGTCGATGGGGCCGTCGACGGTGGCTGCACGGTACGCCGCGCTGATGGTACCTCCGTCTATTGCCTCACAGGTGATGGGGGTACTGCTGACCTCGACCTCGCGTTCCACGGGGTCACATCCGGTGTTCCAGATGCGCTCGTTTGCGATGGTCCAGTTCACGCCAGCGTGATCCACGTCAACGCCGTACCAGTCCTCATTGATGGGCGGGATGATGACTCCGCGTTCCTCCATCGACGCGAAGACCAGACGATCTGCAGCATCGAACGCTCCTACATGGAGCCATGGGAAGGTCGAGTTGAGGTACGCGCCCTCGAAGAACCAACGGTCCTCCTCGCTTACCCAGAAGGCGCTCCAGCCCACGGTGGTGAGGTCCCAGCCTCCGTCGGAATCAGGGACACACGCTTGCACTGAACCGAAGGGCACGAAGCAGTCGTTCGGGTCGCCGGTCCACTTGATGTAGAGCGTGCCGTGTTCCTTCTCCCATGGGTACAGTTCCGTCGCAACCCACTCGTTGGCGTCACCACTCAACTCGGTCGGGCAGTACTCGACCGGGTCAGCGCAGCCGTACTTGAGGAGCTTCTTGAACGTGCTGTCGCTCCACTCATCCCAGTTGGTGCCCGCGTGAGCGAAGGCGTAGTCGCCCTGACCAAACGAGAACGGCGGGATGATGTCTGCTGTGTGATCAGCGTGATCGAACGTCAGGCCCGAACCACCCTGGGTAAACCAGGACTGGTCACCTACGGTCATCCAGCGGGCGGTTGCGACTGACATGCCGCCCTCGCCCTCGTTGGCCTCACAGAACTTGACCTTGCCGGTCTTGACCTCACAGTTGCCGTCGATGGCCAGCGGTGCGCCGGAGTAGTAATCGGCGTACTGCTGTTCCGTGACGGTCATGAGGATCCAACCGGATCCTCCGCCGTAGTTGCGAGCCAGTGCAGGCCCTTGACCGTTCGAGTCGTCGTCTTCGACGCAGATTTGCAGGCTTTCCTGGCAGCCGTTGGCGAGGTACTCAAGGAGCATCTCGTCTGAAGCAAAGCCATGCTGGCTAGCAAACGCCTGCACCACGGCTCCGTCGTAGTCCTTCACTTCAAACGCGGGGTGAAGCGTGGTGCCCGGGATGGGATCCGGCACTACAACGTGGGACTGCTCTCCGTAGATGTTGGTGGTCGAGGTCCACGAGATCTCGCCCACGCCGTATCCGGATGCGCTGTCATCTTCGACACAGACCTCAAGGGTTCCCATTGCTACACAGTCGCCACCGTTGAAGAACTCGTGGTCGAAGTAGAACAGTCGGTCTTCAGGTCCACCGTTGACCCACTCGAGGGTCTGACCGAGCTCTTCATAGGCTTCGAGCTTGGCGTCCGTGTCCAGGAGGTACCAGTCTTTCTGAACCCAGACTCCACATTCGAGGGGCTCAAAGTCACAGTCCTCCATGCGGTCCTGGGGGAACGCGGCGGCGTTGATGCGTGGAACCCGTACGCCATTCACTGTCTTGAATGTGAGGGTGTCAGGCATCTCCCAGCAGACAATCTCTGTGGTGCCGCAGTCCTCGGCGTTGGTAGCCAACTGGTGGTCGTCGGCGTCGTAGTCGCGTTCGCGAATGGTGCCGATCTCCCAGACTGGGTCGTTGTCGGTTCCGACATTGACACACACCTGAACGCTGATTTCACAACCATTGTCCAGAATCTCTTGACCTGCGGGGGTCCAGTTCCGGCCACTGTGGGTCACCGTCTGCTGGTCGAAGAACGGCCCAAAGTCGACGGAGATCGCAGGAATGATGTCCTTGGGGTGGAGAAGCGCTGGGTGGTCTTCGTAGACCACAAACGCCCCGAAGTACTGTGTCTCGTAGACCTTGGGGTTTGCCACCACCTGCTCGTACTGCTTGTCCTTCTTATCCCAGTGGCAGATCAGCACCTCTGGCTCACAGCCCGTGCCCTTGCCGAAGGTCAGGGTCTGCGTCTCGGCGCTCTCTGACCCACGTGCTGCCTCCTGGTCACCGACGGGGTCGAGGACTTCAGCGACACATACGTCGTCAGGCAGCTCACAGTCATTTGCAAGGAGGTACGCTCCCTGGTCAGTCAAGTGGTTCTTGCCGTCAAACGTGAACTCTGATTCATCGCCATAGGTGATGGTGAACGGCGGAATCACATCGTTGCCGTGCCGGGTGATGTGGTCGCCACCAGAGTTGTACTCGTGGCTGTCGCGGAACACCGTCCAGCTGATGGTCTTGGACTCGAACTTCTTGTCGTCCTTGTCCCAGTGACAGATCTGCACTTCACCGGTGCCACAGGGCTCGCCGGTGCTGTCAGTGGTGAACCGGTGTTCGCCAGCGTAGATCTTGTTCGGAGCTTGGTCTCCTGGCTTTCCGTCGACCCAGCCCAGTCCGTTCTCCTTGATGTTCAGCAGCTGCTTCAAGTCTCCGTTGGAGTCGATGAAGTACTTGTCGAGCTGGTAGTGGGAGTCACCCACGCAGGTCTGGACCTCGGGGTTACATTCATCCGACAATGCGTCGAAGCTCGCCGCCCAGTCAATGAAGGTCTGCGGCGGGGTGAAGTTGGCCTCGACAACTGCGGGGATGCCACCTTCGGTCAGGACGACGCCGCCTTCGTTGTCGATCTCCCAGCACACGTAGATGGTGAAGGAGCACTCGTCCGCGTCAACCGTCACGCCAGCAGGAAGTGCTTCCTGCAGAGCTTCCAGCGTGTCGAACTGAGTGCCCTCAACGAGCTCCGGGCACTCTTCAACAACACAGTCGTCTGTCGCCTCGGAGCCAATCAAACGCCAGCCCTGCTCGAATGGCCAGTCCTGTCCAGCGTTCTGGTTCGAGTCCCACCCCAACTGGCCCGATGCGATCAACGCATCAAGATTGCCGGCAGCGGACAGACTGGTCGCGACATAACGATCGAGTTGATACCAGTTACTTGGTCCGCACTCCTGCTGTGGCGGCTCGCAGTCTGCGACGAGGTTGTCGAGAGTGTAGTTGGTGTCCTGACCTTGATACTTGGCCCAGATTTTCTGCTGTGGCGGCTCGAACAGGGCCTGCACACCGGGGTTGTTTCCGGCGTGAATGTCCTTGTTCATGACCTCCCAGCACACGAACACTTCATACGCACACTCGGTCTGAGCCTCGTTGGAGTAGAACCACCCCTCGGGCAGAGTCTCCTGGTCGCCGTCAAGGTTGGTGCAGACGTCGACTGTGGTTTCTTCATCGCCCTTACAGACGATGTAGTGGGACACGTCTGGCACATTGCCGCCATTGTTGAGGACCGAGGAATAGCTCTCGCCTGCGACGGGGTGGGGGTAGACCTGGTAGCCGTCGCCACCCTTGACGTATAGCACCTCCCAGTGGTCACCTGGCCAGCTGCTGCCATACTCCCTGAGGATCACGGACTTGCCGTCGCGGCTGATCTTGGCGTGGGAGTTCGAGTTTCCCTCACGGTCGTCTTCGTACTTGTAGCAGTATCGAATATCTGACGTGTGCTCGGTGTACAGGTCGAACACTTCCTGCTTACTCAGAATCTTGGTCGAGGGTTCGTCATCATCATCGTCGTCATCGTCACCTCGGCGTGCCGACTGGGTCGATGGTGCAGCTTCTTCAGACGCCTCTGCCTGCTTTGGCTCGGTACTGGAGTCCTTGGACTCTTCCGCCGGGGCTTCGTCGGATCCACCAGCGGGCGAGCTCTCTTCTTTGGGCTCTGCCTTCTCGGTTGGAGTCGTTTTGGGCGTTGACGTTGCCTTGGGTGTCGGAGTTGCCTTGGGCGTGGCTTTCTTTTCCTCCGCCGGCGGGTCAATGGGATCAGCGGTTGACGACGTCGCGGACGTGGTCACCGGCTTCGGATCCTCTTTGTCGTCGGACTCGTCCGCTGCTGCGGGTTCCTCGACGTTGCGCGGCAACATTTGGAAGACCTTGGCCATTCCGGTGTCGCCCGCCGATGCTGGAATAGCCCAGCCGGCGATTGCTAGTGCGGTGGCGGCGAGAATCGCCACCACCCTTGTCCTCAGCTTCATGATGTTATTGCCTCCCCGTCAGGCCCGTGAAGTTCCCCAAATAGACCTCATGCGTCGCCTGACACGTAATCAACGCTAGTGACATATCTCACATTTGCAACGTGAGCGTGTAACGCATGTGACTGATGTGACAGATGTATAGCGTGTGACGAAAGTCACACGATTATCGAAGAGTTATCCACAGCGCTCCCGAAATTGATAAAGGATATTCGCGAACTGCGACGCACTCCGAGGCGCGATTCAGCGCCCCCAGCGTCAGATGGAACAATGTCGAATGTGACCACGACCTCCGCCGCGGAAGACCTCGACTACGCAGCACTTGCTGCCCACCTTCGCGACCGAGTCGACGGTGATGTCGATGACTCAGCGCGGCGACGTGCCGAGTACTCCACGGACGCCTCGAACTACCGCGTCCCACCGCAGGTGGTGGTCTTCCCCCGAGACAGCGCCGACTTGATGTCCGCGCTTGATGCAGCGCGCGAGGCACACGCCCCCGTCACGATGCGTGGCGGCGGCACCAGCGTGGCTGGCAACAGCATCGGCCCCGGCGTCGTGATCGACACCTCCCGCCACATGAATGCAGTGCTGGAACTCGACCCCGAGGCGCGTACCGCACGGGTCCAGCCCGGCCTGGTCCTCAGCGAACTACAAAAAGCTGCGGCCCCACATGCGCTTCGGTTTGGCCCTGACCCATCGACCACCAACCGTGCAACCTTGGGCGGACTGATCGGGAACAACGCATGCGGTCCTCACGCGGTGGCCTACGGAAAGACCGTCGACAACGTCATCAGTGTTGACGCGGTCACCGGTTCCGGACAGCGCATCGAAGCTACTCGCAAGGGCGTGGATTCCATCGCCGGCCTCAAAGACCTGGTCGATGCAAACCTGGGCTTGATCCGCACCGAGTTCGGCCGATTCGACCGACAGGTCAGCGGCTATTCACTGCAACACCTCCTGCCGGAGCTCGGCGGTGACCTCGGAAAGTTCCTCGTCGGCACCGAGGGCACGCTGGCGACCACGCTCGAAGCGACCGTTGCTTTGGTGCCTATTGCTCCCGTGCGGCTCACTGTGGCCTTCGGTTATGACGACATGCCGGCTGCGGCCGATGCGGTGATGCCGATCATGGCTCACAAACCTCACGCGGTGGAGGGCCTCGACGCACGCTTGGTGGAACGTATTCGCGCAGCCAAGGGCGACCAAGCCATTCCGGCCCTCCCGCCGGGTGCAGGTTGGCTCTTCATCGAGGTGGGCGCCGATAGCGAAGAGGAAGCACGCGACATTCTGGCCCGCATCACGGCCGATGCCGCCAGCACCTCCGTAGCCGTGTTCACCGACCCGCGAGAAGCCGCCCGACTGTGGGCCATCCGCGCGGACGGTGCAGGACTGGCAGGACGAAGCGCAGACAACAAGGAATGTTGGCCCGGCTGGGAAGACGCCGCCGTGCCACCCGAGCGCCTGGGAACCTACTTGCGCGAGTTCGATGCGCTCATGGAACGCCACGACGTCACGGGACAGCCCTTTGGCCACTTTGGCGACGGCTGCATTCACGTCCGCCTCGATATTCCGATGCAGGAGGACGGGCGACCGCTCCGCGCATTCATGGAGGACGCTGCCGCACTCGTCACCAGCCACGGGGGCTCGCTCTCCGGCGAACACGGCGACGGCCGCGCACGCGGCGAACTTCTTCACCACATGTACTCCCCTGAAGCCATCAACCTGTTTGGTCAAGTCAAGGCACTCATGGATCCGGACGGGGTACTCAACCCCGGGGTCATCGTTGATCCTGCACCCCTCGACACGAACCTCCGCCGCCCTGCAGCGCCACGCACTCCCAAGAGCACCGGCTTCGCATACCTCCACGACCACGGCGACCTCACCGAAGCACTCCACCGCTGCACGGGCGTCGGCAAGTGCCGGGCCGATGCCATTGGTTCCGGGACCGGCTTCATGTGCCCCTCGTATCAGGCCACCAAGGACGAGAAAGACGTCACCCGCGGCCGCGCACGCGTCCTTCAAGAAGCCATCAACGGTCAACTCATCGGCGGACTCGCGGCTCCCGAGGTGCGCGAAAGCCTCGACCTGTGCCTGAGCTGCAAAGCCTGCTCCACGGACTGCCCATCAGGAATCGACATGGCGGCCTACAAATCTGAGGCCCTCCACCGCACATACCAAGGCAAACTCCGGCCCATCACCCACTACAGCATCGGCTGGCTGCCCCGGTGGTTGAAGCTCGTGGGCAAAGCACCCCGCTTCTTCAACGCGATACTCAAGCCCACATGGATCCAAAAGATGGCAGTGTCCACCGCAGGCATGGACACTCGACGCCACCTCCCTACCTTCTCCGCCACCCCCTTCCGCAAGAGTGACGCAGCTAAGTCTCGGCGAGCATCGGCCGGGCGTCATGGCGCCAGCCCGAGCGCAACCGAGCGTCGCGTCGTGCTGTGGACTGACTCCTTCACCGATGGTCTCGATGCCCAGGTACCCGAAGCCGTGGTCGCAGTCCTTGAAGACGCAGGATTCGAGGTCGTGGTCCCAGAACAATCGGCCTGCTGTGGCGTGACGTGGATCTCAACAGGACAACTCGACGGCGCCCGCAAGCAACTCCAGCATCTCCTCAGCGTGCTGGGTCCCGTCGCCGTGAACTCCATCCCCATCGTCGGCATCGAACCCTCCTGCACCGCCGTCCTGCGTGGAGACCTCGTGGAACTCCTGCCCGACGACCCCCGCGCCCACGCCGTCGCCAACGGCACCTACACACTCGCCGAAATGCTGTCCGGCAAAGCGCCCGTGAAACCACGCGAGAACTGGCACATGCCTCGACTTGATGATGTCACTGCCGTGGTCCAACCCCACTGCCACCAATACTCGGTCACTGGCTTTACGGCAGACCGCGAACTACTCGCGGCAGCCGGCGCCACCGTCACCGAGACATCCGGGTGTTGCGGCCTTGCGGGAAACTGGGGAACCGAGAAGGGGCACTACGACACCTCTGTGGCCGTCGCCGAGAACTCACTCCTCCCAGCCCTGCGCAATGCTCCCGAAGGCGCAATCTACCTCGCCGACGGAGTGAGCTGCCGCACGCAAGCAGAAGACCTCCACGGCACGCGCGGCATGCACCTTGCGGAACTGCTCGCCCAGCGCCTGAGCTCCGCAACGACGCCCCGCACATAAGGTCCAGACACCAACCCGATGGCAGGAACACCACACGCACACACACATCTGCCTCGCGCAACGTATTCTGAGAGCGTGCCACTTCACCCACGACCTCTCCGCACCACCGTTGCGTCCGCACTGATGCTTGGTGCCGCGGTGGCGCTGACGGGCTGCACCCAATCGTCAGACAGCGTGGAACTGCCGGCCGCAGGAGAATTCGCGTCCGAAGTGTTCGCCACCGTCAACGCCATGCGAGTCGAGGAAGGCGTCGACCTCCTGCAACGCTCCGCCTGCCTCGACGCATACGCAGAGGAGCGCGCGGCCCTGCTTCCCGGATCCGTCAACGTTCCCCGCGAAGACCTGCCCGCAGACTGCGGCGACTACGACTACGCCGGGGAAAACGTGTCTCGGTCCGACCAGACAGCCGTCGAGGTCGTTGACACCTGGGCAGGCAACACAAATCAGTACCCCAACCTCGTCGACCCACAGTTCGAGATCGCAGGAGTGGGCTGCGTCCCCGTCTCCGCAGCCGACAACTCAGAGGTAGCGCAGGGCGATGAGGCCATCGGTGGAATGGCCTGCTCGATGATCTTCCTCGGCTACACACCGTGATCGCACGGCGTATCCGCATTGCCGTCACATGCACCGCGCTCACAGCACTGAGCGCCTGCGCCAATGCGACGCTCCCCAACTCGTCACCCAGCCAAGACGCCACCAGTGCGGCCGCCTATGCTCACGACGTCTTTGTCGCCGTCAACGCTGAACGCACTGTCGCCTCGCTCACCCCGCTGGAATGGGACGACTGCCTCGCGGAAGAAGCCCTGAAACGTGCCCGCCAAGCAGCAGGAACCGACGAACTCCAGCACGAAGCATTGCTCGTCAGCTGCGGCGATGGAGAACGCACAGGAGAAAACCTGTCCCGACTCAATGGCACTCCAGCCGAAGTAGTCGAGCGCTGGATGGCGTCCGCCGGACACGAAGCCAACATCATGGACGCCGACTTCAGCGTCGGCGGAGTGGGCTGCGTAGAAGCAGGGTCACTCACCACCTGCTCGATGCTCGAGCAATAACGGTCAATCCCTCACCCACGCCGCAAAGTCCCGGCAACTCCCGTCGATCTGCTTAAACGCGGCATCGTACGCATCAATAGAGCCCCGATACGGGTCAGCCACATCACGAATCGGCGCGTGAGGCGTTGCACGCCATACCGCCACAGCGGAAGTGACAGACCTGAGCCGCTCCTCCAGAACCTCCCCCGCCAGAGGCAAGCGAGCATCGGCCGCCTGCCGAAGTTCATCAAGCACGACAGTGCGCTTCATCGCTGCCGGCACCAGGCGCAACACATCCGTCCGTTGCTGAACGGTCATCGTCACCACAAGGTCCGCTTCTTTGATGGCGCCCTCATTGATCTGAAAAGCGGTATGCGCTCGCCCATCCCAACCCGCCGCATCAAGGTGGGCCAACATCTCAGCCGGAATGGTTCCCCCCGGAACCGCCTGCAAGCCGGCGCTCGCCACCAGGGCAGCCTCCCCCAGGTACGATCTGAGCAACATGGCTGCCGCGGGTGACCGGCAAATATTGCCCGTACACACGGTGAGAATCTTGAACGCCATGGTTGGCCCTCACTATGACAGCTGGAGAGTTTTCCTTACGTGACCACGGTACCGCCGCCCCGCCGCCCCGCCTCCCACGCTGCCGCCGCCCGCAAGAGCACTCGGCACTGGTGGCGCTGGGCGCTGCTAGCCGCAATCGCCCTGGTGGTGGCATGGGCAGGGCTCCTGAGCTGGGACGTATGGCAGCTACGCACCATCGCATCCGACATGGAGACAAGCGCCTCCGCCGCCAGCACTGCAGTCAAAGAACGCGATGCTGAAACCCTGGGACGTGAAGTGACCGCCGTACAAGCGTCCGCGGCCGACTTCGCCGAGCACACTACAGGCCCGCAATGGACCATCGCGTCATGGATCCCCTGGCTCAAAGACCAAACCGTGCCCGTACAACAGGCAGGGGCATCGGTCCAGGTGCTCGCCGACGACGCTCTCAAGCCACTCAGCGACATCGACGACCTCACCATCCTCGAAGTTCCACCCATCGACAACGGCCGTATCGACCCGTACGTCCTTGAGCCGTACCGCGAGACTCTGGCGCAGGCGGCCGATGCGTTGGCGTCGGAGACTGCGGCTCTGGCGGGGGTCGACACATCCGGAAGCATCGACATGGTCGCCGACCAGATCGACTCACTCGGCAGCCAGATCGCGCAAGTCGGGAACCTCGTCCAAGGTGCCCATGTGGCCGCGGAACTCATGCCCAGCATGCTGGGGGCAGAGGGCGAACGCACCTACGTCGTGATGGTGCAAAACAACGCCGAGCCACGAGCCTCGGGAGGCATCCCGGGAGCGACCATAGGGTTGAGCGTCAACGACGGGGTGCTGTCCCTGACAAACTACGTCGCTGCAGCCGACATGAGCGACAACTCCACGCTCGTCGCACCACTGACCGACGACGAGACACGCATCTTCACCAACCGCATGGCCTGGTATCCCCAGGACGTCAACTTCACGCCCGAGTTCCCGCGCGCGGCCCAACTCATGGCGGCATTCTGGGAACGCGAGTTCGGCGTAACCCCTGACGGAGTACTGTCCGTCGACCCCGTCGCGCTGCAATACATGCTCGCCGACATGGAACCCACAGACATTGGCGGCGTCACGCTCACCGGGGACAATCTTGCATCCGTCATGCTCAACCAGGTGTACTTCGACTTTGACGACCCCGGCAACGCGGACGCCTTCTTCGCGCTCACCGCCAGCACCCTGTTTGGCGACCTCCTGTCAGCAGACAACTCAGCACTCGCCTCCGGCCTAGAGAAAGCAGCAGCGGAGGACCGGATCTCCCTGTGGTCCGCGAACGCAGAAGAGCAGGCCCTACTGTCCACCACAGGAATCGACGGAAACTTTGTGCGTCGAGCCGATGCGCTCGGCGTGTTCCTCAACGACGGCTCAGGATCCAAGATTGGCTACTACATTCACACCGAAGTCGACGTGAAGACAGCAATCTGCGGCGCCGAAACCGAGCAGAGTGCGCCCATCGCAGGACGCGACGTCACCGTGACACTCACCCACACCTACGACGGCTCCGTCAGCGACCTCCCCGAATACGTGTCCGGGGGCGGCGTCTTTGTCCCCTCAGGCAACTTCGAAGGCAACCTCATGCTCTACTCGCCCCAGGGCGCCGGCGTCTCACGCCTCACCGTCAACGGCGAGCCAGCATCGTTCCTCCCCGAGATGCACCATGACCGCGCACTCTCAGTAGCCAGAGTTGCTTTGGAACCCGGACAAAGCGCCACATTCACGTTCACCCTCACCGCCCCGGAAACAGCCGACGCCGACATGCCGATCGTCGTCACACCCGGGCCAGCTGGTGGCGACTTTGTCACATCAGCCCTATCGCCATCGACCGATTGTTAGAATGTCCGTGGGATGGGCCTGGCCCACACGCATTTGCAACAGATCGGAATGACCAGAATGATTCGACGCACGCTCGCCGTTGGCGCGCTCACAGTCGCAGCCTTCGCAGTGCCCGCGGCCGCGATGGCAGACACCTACCCAGCTCAAGATGCTCAACTGGTGTGCTCGTCACAAGAAACACCCATGGTCACAGAGTTCACCTGCACCGTCACTGGTGAAGCAGGACACGACGCCACAATCCAAACCGAGTTCGCAGGCCATGACGCTTCTATCGCCGGCGCCACAATGTCGTCCACACAGACAATGACCGATGGCACCGCCACATGGACCATCACCGCGCCAGACCAGACCGGCCCCATCACCATCACCGGATTCGACACCACGGCCGAAATCACCACGAACTCCGCCACCGTCATGGTTGTCGACAACACCAGCGCCGACGGTGACAACCTCCCAGTGACCGGCGCCGAAAACACTGGCCTGCTCATCGCGGGAGCCGTCGCACTCGTAGGGGCCGGCGGGGCCGTAGTGGTTCTGGCCATGCGCCGTCGCAACACCGACGACGAGGCGTAAACCCTTTCACTGAAAGGTCCTCGATGGCACACCCTGATCCACGCGCCGTGACCGGCCCGTCGGAACGCATGGGTGGCTCCCACGGCTGGGCGCAGCGGTATCGCAGGCGCCTGATGTTGACCGACGCGGCCATGATCGCGCTCGGCATGGGCTTGGCCCACCTTTTCCGCTTTGGCCCCGACCTGCTCGCATCAGTCTCGGGCCCATCGGCCCCCGGATACGGCGTCGTCAGCGTCGCCATTGGTGCACTGTGGTTCGCGCACCTCGTGGGAGCACGCGCCTTCGAAGTCCGCAACCTCGGCCACGGCCCGCAGGAGTTTCTACGGCTCTTCCGTGCGACCTGGCGAACCTTTGCGTGGGTTGCGATCATCGGCTTCTTGACCCAATGGCAGATCAGCCGCGGCTACCTGCTGTTCGCGATGCCCGTGGGGTTGCTGCTACTACTCCTCGGTCGCGCATTGTGGCGGCTGCGCATGCACCACCAGCGAGACCTCGGCAACCTCCAAGCGCAAGTGCTCGTGGTAGGTCCGTGGAAGCAGTCTGAAGAAATGATTCGCCGGCTCCGCAACACCAAGCGCGCCGGCTATCACGTGCTGGGAGTGTGCCTCCCTCCCACAAGTAGCGGAGAACTCTCCGACGACATTGCCGATGTGCCTGTGCTCGGGCGCATCCGTGACGCCGCAGATATCGCTCAACGTGTAGGTGCGGAGTACCTGATCCTCTCTGGAACCGACGACATGTCCTCCGCCGAGGCTCGTGACCTCGCATGGGCGCTTGAAGGCACCGGTGTGGGGCTGATCATTGCGCCCGCGATGGCCGACGTGACCGGCCCTCGCGTCATTGTGAGCCCCGTCGAGGGCCTCCCCCTCTTGCACGTTGACGAGCCCCAGTTCCGCGGCGGCAAGTTCCTCCTGAAGTACACCGTGGACCGCATCTGGGGCGTGATCTTTCTCGCTGTCGCGGCCATCCCTATGGCCATCATCGCGATCGCCGTCAAGGCCACGAGTGCTGGACCCGCGTTCTACCGGCAAACGCGGGTGGGACTGGACCACCGTGAGTTCACCATCTACAAATTCCGTTCGATGTACGTGGATGCCGATGAGCGCCTCGCGCAGCTCGAGCGCGAGTCCGGCGACGCAGGCAATGACGTGCTGTTCAAGATGCGCGATGATCCCCGTGTGACCCCGGTTGGCAAGTTCCTGCGGCGCTTCTCGCTCGATGAACTGCCTCAATTGCTGAACGTCATCAAGGGCGATATGGCCGTGGTTGGACCGCGTCCACCGCTTCCTAGTGAGGTCGCTCACTGGGATCGTGGTGTGTCACGCCGCCAGCTCGTCAAGCCTGGGCTCACCGGCCTGTGGCAGGTCAGCGGGCGCTCCGATCTGGACTGGGAACAGGGCGTGCGGCTCGACGTCTACTACGCAGAGAATTGGTCGATTGCAGGCGACACGGTGATTGTTCTGCGCACGATGTGGGCGGTCCTAGCCGGCCGCGGCGCGTACTGATTCCCTGCCCCTCGCTCGCCGCCTCCCCCGCCCACCACCCCGACACTTTGAACCAAAGGTGGCCTCGGCGCGCCGTGCCACGCGCGCTAAGGCACTGAAGCATCGGCGTGGCGCGGGCCTGACCGGTTCGCAGTGCCCGAGGGACCGCGTGGCGCGGGTCTGACCGGTTCGCAGTGTCCGAGGAACGCACGTCACCTCGTAGTGTGATGAGGTAGGGAAACACGGACGATGCAGTCCCAGCCCGCACCGTCACTCACCTGACACGCCACACGGGAGGACCCATGACTGACGCACACACTGCACTGTTGGAGACGATCCCCACGGGGCTGTTCATCAACGGCACCTGGCGCGAATCCGCCGACGGAAGCACCTTTGGCGTCACCAACCCAGCGGACGGCACCACCCTCGTCAACGTGGCATCGGCAACCGTCGCCGACGGCACGCAAGCGCTCGACGCATCCTGCGCCGCACAGTCCGAGTGGGCAGCAACATCGGCGCGCGATAGGTCCGTCATCCTGCGCCGTGCGTTTGACCTCGTGACTGAGCGAGCCGAGGACTTCGCACTGCTGATGACCCTCGAGATGGGCAAACCACTCGCTGAATCGCGCGGAGAAGTGACATACGGCGCCGAGTTCCTACGCTGGTTCTCCGAGGAAGGCCCACGCGTCCAAGGCCGCCACGGCAGCAACCCTGAAGGTACCGGCACCATCATGGTCACTCAGCACCCCGTTGGCCCCTCCCTCCTCGTCACACCCTGGAACTTCCCGCTCGCAATGGCGACACGCAAAATTGCACCCGCCCTCGCTGCCGGATGCACGGTAGTCATCAAGCCCGCCTCAGCCACCCCGCTCACCACAATGCTGTTCGCCGCGGTGCTTGAAGAAGCAGGCGTGCCTCCAGGCGTCGTCAACGTCATCCCCACATTGCACTCGGGCACCATCTGCGAGCCACTCATCCGAGACCCTCGGTTGCGCAAGCTCTCATTCACTGGATCCACCCCCGTTGGCGTCACTCTTCTCGAACAAGCCGCCCGCAACGTCCTGCGCACCTCAATGGAGCTTGGCGGCAACGCCCCCTTCATCGTTTTCGACGACGCGGACCTCGAAGCCGCCGTCGACGGGGCGATCGCCGCGAAGTTCCGCAACATCGGCCAGGCTTGCACCGCTGCCAACCGATTCTTTGTACACCGGGATATCGCCGATGCCTTCGTCACCGCGGTGACGCAACGCGTCCGTGAGATGAAGGTGGGCCCAGGTACGGAAGACGGCGTCGACATCGGCCCTCTCATCGACAGCGACGCCCTCGCCAAAGTCGAACGCCTTGTGGACAACGCACGCCAACTCGGCGCCACGGTCACCACCGGCGGGCACCCCTCAGCGCGCGGTGGAACGTTCTACGAGCCGACCGTGCTGAAAGACGTCCCACCTCATGCAGACATCGTTCACGAGGAAATCTTTGGGCCGGTGCTCGCGATCAGCACGTTTGCCACCGAGGACGAAGCCGTGACCCGCGCCAATGACACTGAGTTCGGCTTGGTGTCTTACGTCTTCACAGAGTCCCTTGCGCGTGGCCAACGCATGACTCAACACCTCGATGCGGGCATGGTGGGGCTCAATGTTGGAGTGCTGTCGAACGCTGCCGCGCCGTTTGGCGGCTGGAAAATGTCCGGGCTGGGCCGCGAAGGCGGCGCCGAAGGAATCCACGAATACCTCGAGACCAAATACACCCTCACCCCACGGTGAGATCGGCACCGCTAAGGATTGCGGCGACGACGGCCGAAAATGACGTGCAACAACGGAGCAATCGAGGCAATCATCAACACGTGACCAAGCGATGAGTTCGTCGAATAAACGAGCGCGCCCGACACAAGCAAAGCACCAAAGATCATCGCCGAGATCAGTCGACCTCCGGTGCGTTCCAAACGTCCCATGAGCGCTTCAACTTTGGGAGCCGTAATGCCAATACGGCCCTCCTCGATACGCTCCAATGCAGCGTCAAGCCGCCGAGGCAGACCCCAGGCAATCCCGAGCATGTCGACAGCGTCACGCGCGACATCGCCCACCAGGTGTCCGCTCTCCTCACGGAGGAGCTTCTTGGCATACGGCTCGACAGAATCCCAGACGTTGTAGGCGGGGTCGAGGCCGCTGCAGACGCCCGACGTCAGTGATACGGAACGGACCAACAACAAGTAGTCCACCGGCATTTGGAACGGCAGTTCCACAATGAGGTCAGAAAACTCGAGCGCGAAGGCCTCAAGTTCACGCGGGTCAGCATCGCGCAGCTCCGTCACGGCCATGCCGCCGAAACGCGCAAACACCTTGGTCACCGCGCGCTCAATCTCAACGGTGTCGGCCCCATCGAGGAGCACTCCAGCATCCTGCATCGCACGAACCATGGCATGTCCATCACGTGCGGCCGATGCCACAAGGAGTGCACGTAACGCACTCCGTAAGTGCTCAGGCACCTCTCCGACCATCCCGAAGTCGATGAACGTGATGGTCCAAGAATCCGGGGCGTCCTCGGGACCGGGCTGCACGTAGAGGTTTCCGGGATGCGGGTCCGCGTGGAAGTAGCCGTGGTCGAAGAACTGATCGAACATGATCGACGCGAACGTGGTCGCGACCACCGCGGGATCGAGCCCGGCTTTGCGCAGCCCGATGCGATCCGAGACCTTGATCGCGGTCACGTTCTCCATCGTCAAGACTCGAGTCGACGTCCGTTCCCACACCACCTTCGGTGCGCGCACCCTGGGATTGTCAGCGAAGTTCTCGGTGAACTTCTCGACAGCCGCCGCCTCATGCAGGTAGTCAATTTCGTTAAAGCTGGTGCGCGCGAACTCTTCGATCAGCGCAGGCATGTCCACACGCCTCTTCACGACGCGCAGCCGGTGAAGCCAACTAGCCACGCGCCTCAGCGCTGCCAAGTCCACCGTCACCACATCTTCGATGCCTGGGCGTTGCACCTTCACGATGACGTTGTGAAACCCCACCATCTCGGCATCGGCTTCGCGGAGCGTCGCACGATAGGCCTGCCCGAGTGAGGCAGCCGCGACGGGGTCAGGGTCAAAGGAATCGTAGACCTGGTCGAGCGATGTCCCCAGTTCAGCCTCAGCCTGAGTCCGCACAACATCGAATGGCACTGCCGGGACCTCATCTTGGAGTCCCTCGAGTTCTTTGGTGATTTGTGGAGGCAGCACATCGAGTCGCGTCGACATGAACTGGCCCAACTTGATCATCAAGCCACCAAGATCGACCGCCAAGACACGATAGTGGCGCGCGAACTTCTCCATGCGAGCCACACGATTCCCGTCGCCGATGCGGCCCAGACCGATGCGCGCCAAGAGGATGTCGTACCACCAGATCGCCACAAGGTGACGGGCAAAAAACCGGACGATGCGCCGGTACCGGGCACGCCCCGTGGTCGTGTCAGACATCTACTCTCCTCGGCCCCGCCCAGCGCCGACGGAAAGTGTCAGCCTTCAGCAAGGATCGAGTAAATCTTACGTCGCGCCTCGTCAAGAACCTCAGCGGTGCGACGCTGCTGCTCCTTGTTACCCGTTGTTGCGACCTGTCCTGCGGCCTGCGCAAGGTCAAAACCGGCCTTAGGTAGGAGCCCGAGCTGGCTCTCGTCGGTCTCGGTCGATTCAGCCCACGGAGCGGTGGCGGCAGCGGCCTGAGCGTGCTCGGTAGCCTCGTCGGTCAGCGTGTACACCTTGCGGTCCTGGACCGTCTCGGCAGTGACGAGACCCTCATCGGCAAGCAACTGCAGAGTCGGGTACACGGAACCTGCACTCGGAGTCCAGCGGCCACCAGTACGCCCCTCGATCTCGCGAATGATCTGGTACCCGTGCATCGGCTCTTCGGACAGGAGGGCGAGCACTGCTGAACGGACATCACCTCGGCCCATGCGCTGCGGGCCGACCTTCTTCTCGACGGTCGCGCGGACCTGCTGCATGGCCTCCCACATAGCGTCTGCCGGGTTGACGCCGCCGCGTCCAGATCGGAATCCAGTACTCATGATGTGCTCCTCATCCCACTCACTATCGATAGTGAACGATATATAGCGATATATCCCATGAGAACACCGCGCGAGCGTTTTGGCAACCCCTCGTGACGGCTTTCTCCTGACTTCTCCGTGACACTTTGAACCAAAGGTGGGGTCGGCGCGCCGATGCCGGCACCGACATCGGCCGTCCTAGCGGCGAGTCGGGCGCTGGACCGGTTCGTAGTGTCAAAGGGAAGGGCGGGCGCAGGGAAGATCAGGCAGTGCATCGACGTTGTCGCCAGTGACCACAGACGAACGGAGGTTCACGATGACACCCGAAGCATGGTCCGACAAGCGCGAGCGCCAGTACGAGCACATCAAGGACTCCGCCCAAGAGCGCGGAGAACCCGAAGAACGCGCCGAGGAGATCGCCGCGCGCACCGTCAACAAGGAACGCGCACGCGCCGGGGAGTCCGAGGAGGCGTCACGCACGTCATTGGAGGACAAGTCCAGCGGCCAGCGCGGGGGCGAGCGATCACACACCGGCGCCAAGGGACGCACCAAGCAGCAGTTGCTGGAGGAAGCCCGCCGCAAGAACATCCGCGGTCGCTCCACGATGAACAAGCAAGAACTCAAGGACGCCGTCGACGACTGAGCGTCGGATAGCATGCGGGAATGGCACCTTCCGCACCAGTTGACGACGTTTCCATCGGCACCGACGGCATCCGCTTGGGGCAGTTCCTGCAACTCGCAGGGCTGCTTGACTCGGGCGGCAACGCTAAAGAGGCCATCCGCGAGGGCGACGTGTCCGTCAACGGCGAGGTTGATCTTCGCCGTGGGCGCCAGCTCAAAGTTGGCGACGTCGTGACATTTGCGGGGCGCGCGGCGCGAGTCTGCGAATAGACGCTGCCAAGGAATCACGTTGCCTGCGAGCCAGGCCCGCCCCGGATTTCCTGACACGGCGCGATTTCCCGAAACGACGCAACTTCCCGACACTGCGAACCGGCAGGACGTGCGACACGCCGAGAGGAGCGCCGATGCGCTGGCCGCCCTCGGCGCGTCGGTAGCACCTTTGGTTCAAAGTGTCGGGGGGCCGGGCGGGGAGGGGTGATGGCGGGCGGGGTGCGGGCGGACGCCGAGGCGCATCCAGAAACCACAAAACCCTCCGGTCACAAGACCGGAGGGTTTTTCTGTGGAGCCGCCTAGGAGAATCGAACTCCTGACCTATTCATTACGAGTGAATCGCTCTACCGACTGAGCTAAGGCGGCGTGCACCCGAGGGTGCGAGTAGACATACTAGCGCGTCAACACTCAGTTCCCGAATCCGGCATCACACCGTCCACCAAGAAGCCATCGACGTTGTCGATAATGCACTGGTTGGAGCGACCGTAGGCGGTGTGACCTTCACCGTCATAGACCAGCAGTTCGGCGCCCAGCCGCTCGGCGAGGGACTCGGACCACTTCAATGGTGTGGCGGGATCGTTAGTGGTGCCGATGACCAGCATCTGCGGTGCCGATGCGGCGTTGTCCAGTGACGTGATGATGTCGTCAGCGGCCCACGGCCAGCCGTCACAGCCGGTTCCGGAGGAGAACCACCATCCGAATGTGGGCGATGCTTCGAGCATGACCTCCCGGAACTCTGCAACATCGTTGTAGTCCCACGCTTCCTCGTCGCCTGCGTCCAGGCAACCGATCGCGGTGAAGGCCCACGTCGAGTTGCCTGCATAGGTGCCGGTAGCGGCGTCACGGTCGAGGTAGAAGTTGGCGAGCTGGAACATCACGCCGCCGGTGCCTTGCTCAACCAACTCCGTCAACGCCGTGTTGAGCAATGTCCACGAGGCCTCGTCGTACAGCGTGACAACAATGCCGTAGACCATCAGGTTCCCGTTCAGGTCCCAGTCCTCGCCCGTGGCAAATGGCTCCGCGAGGGCCTGGTCCATCAGATCCGAGATGTGCTGGCGCTTAGCCTCCACATCCCCGTCGAGTGCGCAGTCATCTTGCGAATCGCACCACACCAAGAAGTTCGTGAGCGCCTGCTCAAAGCCCTCTGCCTGACCGATCGACTGCTCTTCACCGGGAAGGAGGAAGTCGACGGCTCCGTCGAGCGCGAGCCGGCCCACATTCTCGGGGAAGAGTTCTGCGTAGGTAGCACCCAACTGCGTGCCATACGAGAAGCCGAGGTAGTTGAGCGCCTCGTCCCCCACGAGGGCACGGATCAGGTCCATATCGCGGGCGGCCGATGCCGTGTCGACGTTCTTCACCACGTCACCTGAAGCGTCTTCACACGCCGCCGCGAAGATCTCGTTGCGCTCGACGCCGGCGTCGAGATCCTCCTGGGATTCGAGCGGGTAGTCAGGCATGTAGTAGTCATCGATGAGTTGATCACTGCCACACATCACGGGTGTGGACTGCCCCACCCCGCGCGGGTCGAAGCCCACGATGTCGTATGCGTCGAGCAGGTCGTCACCGGCGCTAAGCGTGAAGTACTCCGTGTAGTCGAGGCCCGAACCACCCGGGCCCCCGGGGTTGATCAGAAGCGAGCCAAGACGGTCCGACTCACTGCGAGCCACGGAACGGTTGATGTCGAGATCCATGGTGTCGCCCTCAGGCTTAGACCAGTCCACGGGCACCTGAATGGTCGCGCATTCGAGTGAGCCACACTCTTCCCAGGCAATCTCCTGGCCGTACAGGTCACCATCGGGGACGGCAGAGGAACTCTCGGACGAATCCGTGCTCCCACCTTGATCCGGCGTCACCTGTTCCTTGCTTGGAGTGCAGGCTGCAAGAACCAGGACCGATGCTGCGATAACGGCAAACGCGCTGTGTGAACGGGAAACCATAGGCCAACCCTACGCGGCAGTACGCGGTCGGAGCGCGAGAGCCATGGCCTCAAGCGCCAGAAGTGGGGAAACATTGCCGGCAAGACGCTCGCGCGTGAGTGCCAGGGCATCCAAACACCGCATGGAATCCGCGAGCGTGGTGCGCCCCGCAAGATCAGAAATATGTCCGCGATGCGACTCGTTCACCAGGGGTACGGTGGCGCCCACCTGCAAGCAGACGACGTCGCGATACAGCGACAGCAAGTCGACGATGGCGCGGTCCAAGACGTCCCGCTTGTGACGAGTGGCGCGCCGTTTCTGATCCTCTTCGAGTTGTTTCACTTGGGAGCGCAATGCTGGCGGCAGCCGCCCGCCGTCGTCGGCCCCTAGCGTCCTGAGCAGGGAGTTGCGTTCCTCGATGTCACGTTCCGCGGTGGCGGCAGCAGCATCGTCCTCAGCAACCTTCACCAGGTCGGCGGCTGCCAGCACGGCATCACCCACGCCACGAATCTCGGTCGCGAGTGCCAGCACTTGTGATCGGCGAGCTCGGGCATCGCTGTCGCGCGCCAAGCGTCGCGCCATACCGATGTGGCTCTGGGCCGCGTAGGCGCACTCGCGGGCCAGGTCGGGTTCAACGCCGTCGCGGTCCACCAAGAGTTGCGCGACGGCCTCAGGGTCGGGCACGCTCAGATTCACGTGCCGTGAGCGCGAGCGAATGGTGACCATGACGTCTTCCGCTGAGGGCGCGCACAAGATCCAGACGGTCCGCGGAGGCGGCTCCTCGATGGACTTCAGCAGCAGGTTCGACGTCCGCTCCGTCATGCGGTCCGCATCCTCAACCAAAATGACGCGCCACCGACCCTCGGTGGGAGACGTGTGCGCTGTCGCCACAAGCGACCTCACCTCGTCGATGCCAATGGTGACTTTCTCGGTGGCCAGCACCGTCACGTCGGCGTGGGTTCCGGCGAGCGCCGTAGTGCAGGCGTGACATTGCCCGCATCCGCCCTCGGGACACTGCAACGCTGCCGCAAACGCACGCCCGGCAACTGACCTACCGGAACCGGGAGGGCCGGTCACGAGCCACGCATGAGTCATCGCCGCTGGTCGTTCCACAGCCGCCTGCAAAGGCGCGATGGCGCGGTCTTGTCCCACCACATCGGCCCACACGGATGCGGCACTCACAGGCGTGGCACTCACGGTGTTCCCCACGGCTCAACGCCGGCGTGCGCCGCAGGTAGCCCCGCCAGCCCCACTTTGGTGAGCGCCGAGTCCACTGCTACTCGAACATCGGCCGCAACGTCATCGACGCTCTGGGACGCATCGACAACGGCGTACCGCTCGGGCTCGCGTGAAGCCAAGGCAAGGAACGACTCGCGGATCAGCGCGCGATCCCCGCCCGTCTCACGCTCCACTCGGTCAAGCTCGCGGGCTAGCCGTTCCGGAACGGACTCCATGTCCAACAGAACCGTCAGATCAGGTACCAAACCTTCGGTTGCCCATTCCGATACGCGTGCCACCTCATCCCCGAGACCACGCGCTCCCCCTTGATAGACCACCGAGGAGTCGATGTAGCGGTCCTGCACCACGGCAGCACCACGCTCGAGCGCGGGGCGCACTTTGGTGGCGATGTGGTGTGCGCGGTCTGCGGCGTAAAGGAGCGCCTCTGCCCGCGGTGCCACATGGCCGCCGTGCATGATGGCTTGCCGCAACTCGCGACCGAGCTCAGTGCCCCCTGGTTCCCGTGTTTCCACAACCTCACGGCCGCCCGCGCGCAACGCTCGCGCTAGGAGCTCGATCTGCGTGGTCTTGCCCACACCATCGCCGCCTTCAAACACCACGAAAAACCCGCTCATGCGAACAACCTACCCGCGCCCACCGACGGCCGTCACCGCGCCTGGTCATCACAAATGCGTACCGAGTTGTGAAACACACCACACGACCGTTCCCGTGAACGATCGGGAAGGGCCACAATAGAGAGCACGAGGGAGTGGAAAAGTATGGTGGCGAAGGCAAGGTTGCTCACGATCGCGGCGGCAGTGACCGTCATGCTCGGCGCATGCGCTACGCCGCCCGAACCTCCCACTGCCGTGTTCGTCGGAGACTCCTTCACCGAGGGCGAGTCGCTCCCCGCGGCCGACGCTGGCGCACGTTGGAGTACGACGCTCGCCACCGAACTGGGCTGGGAAGAAATCAACGCAGGCTGTGCCGGCGCGGGTTACACGCAGCAAGGCGCAATCTGCACCACCACGTTCCGCGAACAACTCCCCGCCTACATCGAAGACTCGCCTGAAATCATCGTGCTCTCAGGCGGCACCAACGATGTGGACGCCACCGGCGAGCAGATCGCGGCGGCCGTCCGCGCCACATACCTCTCAGTACGCGACACCTACCCCGACGCGACCATCTACGCAGTCTCAGGAATCGCCTCAGACGTAGCCCCGGCATCGGCCCTCCACCGCGTCAACAGCGCCGTGGCAGAAGCGGCAGAAGAGATCGGTGCCGTCTACATCGATCTCGAGGACGCACTTGCCGACCGGCCAGAGCTGCTGACCGCTGACGGTACGCAACCGAATGCTGAAGGCCACCAGGTCCTCGCGGAACTGACCTCCAACGTCATCGCAGGCGAATAGTCACTGCCTAGCGCTCGTTCGGGTACACCAGACCAATCTGGTCGCGCACCTCATCGAGAGTGCGCATGATCTCCAGGGTGTGGTCCAAAGAGTGCAACGGAGATTCCGTGAGCCCCGCGGCGACGCAACGTGCGACCTCAGCCACCTCGAACTGGAAGCCGTTAGCGACGGTGCCGTCGAAGTTGATCACAGTGCCGTCCTCCCGGTGCAGCGCAAACGTGGTGGGGCTGTAGAACATGTCATCGAGTGTGATGCACCCCTGGGTTCCGGCGATTTGAGCAGTGTTCGCTGAACGGGACTCCATGGTGGTGGTCGCGACGCCTTGCGCCTTCGCGTAATCCATCACCACGGCAACCTGCGCGTCAACGCCAGTCTCTCCGAGGCGCCCTGCAGCCGTGACCTTGTCGGGAACGCCCAGCACGTTGTGCACCAACGTCACTGGATACACACCGAGGTCCAAGAGTGCGCCACCGGCAAGCTCGGGACGCACCAGACGCTCGACGTGGCCGAGGCTCTGACCGTGATCTGCCTGCACGGAGACCACGTCGCCGATCTCACCTCGTGCAATGAGGTCACGGACCGCGTACATGTGCGGCAAATGCGGAGCCCACATGGCTTCCATCACGAATACTCCACGTGCGCGGGCCGCATCCACGACCTGTTGGGCCTGGGCGGCGTTCTGCATGAAGGGCTTCTCGACGAGCACGTGCTTGCCGGCGTTGATTGCCAGGAGCGCCGGGTCGAGGTGGTTCGAGTGCGGCGTCGCGACATAAACGATGTCGATATCGGGGTCGCCGACGAGTTCCGCGTACGAACCATAGGAGCGCTCGATGTTCTGCTCTTCAGCAAACGCCTGCGCGTTGGCGAGGCTCGAGGCTGACGCTACGGCCAAGACCTGCGACGTGGTGTAGTTCTGCACGGCGTCGGTGAGCTTGCGCGCGATGCCGCCGGCGCCGAGGATGCCCCAGCGGTAGGCAGGCGCGTCCATCGGGTTGGGCGCTGTTGCGGGCATCAGGAAGTCGGCGGGAATGTCGGTGTTAGCGTCGTTGCACATGTGCCCACACTAGTGCGATTGGTGCGGGCTACGACAAATCCGGTCCGTAGGGGTGACCAGGGGCGGTACAGACACCACAGACACCACAGACACCACAGACAGGACAGACTGCGCGACCAGCACACATTCGGGTCGTTTACTCCTCGAGCGTAGTGTCCCCTACGACCGCGCGGCTCACGAGGTCAAAGAAGTCAACCCCTGGAAGCTCCGGATCGGTCCACCACGGAGCAAACGATTGCGCCTCACCCACGACGGTGTACTCCTGACCGGCGTCAAGGTTCGCCGTCGTACTACAGCCCTCCCATGCTTGGAACTCCCAGCCGCCTCCGTAACCCACCCCACTGAAGATTGCGGGTGTGACGCCAGCGGTGTCCCCTGCCTCGTCAACGAAGTACAGCCACGCCCACAGGCTGAGGCCAGGCTCGGGCGATCCCTCACTGATCTGGACCGTTCCGCCTTCTTGAACTGCCGCGAGCGACAGCGAGTCAGGCAATGGCGGAAGAGTTCTGCGTGGTTCCGCGTCAGGGTCTTGGCCGGAAGGAATGACCGGCTCCTCAAGTACTCGCAGGTCGGTGGATGGGCACATCTCATACGATGCAAAACCCTCGCCGAGCTCCTGCAAGGGGGCTCCGTCTTTGGCAGCAGCGTCTCGAATGATCGCGGCGGACGACGGTACCGGCGTCAGCTGCGCACGCTCCGCACGAAGTTGCTCCACTTCGTCGGGTTCCACCGGAGGGAAAGTGAAGGTCATCCCCGTGGGGCTCGGGGCAACCCATTCGAGAGTAGTGCCGTCAATCCCGTTGGAATCAACGTATGTCACGAGCGGCTCACCGTCTTCGTTCTTGACCTGCACCACCGTGTGAATCTCCGTGGCCCCTAGGTAGCCCATGAGTTCCCCGGACCCGGCACCTGAGAGGCAATTGCTGGCGTCGATGAGCGCGATCCTCTGCACAAGTGTGCGGCCGTCTTCAGCCGGCGTTGCCGCTTGCTGGAACTCCTCAACTTCCGTCACCCCGACGTAGCGCGCATCAACGGAACCGAGTCTGGTCACGACGCGATTCTGGGCTACCGCGAACGCCGCGGCATCGACCTCGAAGTGGGCTTCACCTTCCCAGGAGATGTCGAAGATGACGCTGAGCGACCTTCCGGGCTCGAAGGGGTTGGGAAGCCCGTTGATGGTGTGGTCGGTACCCGCCTCCACTGAAGTCCAGTCGCGGTCCGGTACTTCGGATTCGGACGCGGCGGCTGCTCCCTGATTGAAGTCCCACAGGCTCGCGTTGACGGTGATCCCGAGGTCTCTCACATCATCTGAGGCAATGGTCACACCGGGCTCCGCCCATGGAACATAGGCCTGGTTCTCTACGACGTCACACGTCATTCCCTGAAAGTCAGTTGGGATAGGTGGCACATCAGCCACGATCGCATCGTCGACTTGCATGGCAGGCAGTGGCGGTTCGGGAGCAACCAACCAAGCCGCCAGGGCGACGGCGCCTGTCAGCGCCGCCCCCGTTCCTATTCCGACGCGGGTCCGACGCTTCCGCACCGCCGCCGCGTCAGCCGACATCGCCACAGCAGCATCAGTGCCCGTGAGGTGCCGCGCGACGTCAGCGCCATGGCTCCGGGCGGTGCTCTCTAGTTCATCACCGAGGCCTGTCACGCCTTGCCTCCGGGAATGATCTCGACATATTCGGCCTGCGGCGCTGGCAGCCCTAGAGCAGGGGCGAGGGCACCGTGGCCGTAGGACGTGTAGGCCTCCACCCGGCCTTGAGTGATGCGCAGTCGGCGGGCGATCTTCGCCACGCTCAACCCGTCGACGTGCCGCATGACCGTCGCGGCCCTGATGGGTGGCTCCAGTCCGGAGAGGGCCGATGCCACGTTGCCTTCAGGCGCCGACGAGGCCTCCTCGTGGGGCTGAGGTGGTGCTGGGTCGGGGCGTGCGTGACGAGGCGCCACGGGAGGGGTCTGCCGGGCTGTCTCCGGAACCTCACCGGAACGTGTGCGGCCAGGATCCGCGTCGAAAGCGATGTCAGTCTGACCTGGTTCAGGCGGCGCCCACAGCGCGGGGTCGAAGTCACTGTGGCTGTCAGTCGCTGACGGTGGCGAGGGAGGGCTCGAGGTGGCAGAGTTGCTGGCCGGTATCGAGTTCTCTGGGCCTGCAGTGGCCTCGTGCCCATTGTTGCTACGGTCACCCACGCCGCGGGCAGCAAGCCTCTGCATCTGCTTTTTGACAGATTTCTCGGCATCGTCGACAGTGCCCGGGCGCCTGGCCCGCCCCAAGGCCTGAACAATGCCGGAACGGACAAGTTCAGTGGCGCCGTCCTCAGAGCCGGTGAGCATCCAGCCATACGTGCCCAGGCTCTCACCTGCCTGCTCAAGCAGGTCTTCGATCAACTGCTGCCGTTCCGCCACGTTGCGCTCCCCTTCCGAGTCTGAACACTATGCCAGAGCAAGGCAAGCGCAACGGTGCGGCGCGGGCTACTTCTCTTTGGGGTCCGCCTTCTTGGGTGCGGCCTTCTTCGCGGCAGGTTTCTTGGCCGCAGGCTTCTTCGCAGCCGGCTTCTTTTTCGCTGGCGCCTTCTTGGCTGTGGCCTTCTTCTTGACCGGTCCCTTGGCACGCTTGTCAGCGAGCAGTTCAAAGGCGCGAGCCTCACCCAAGGCTTCGACGTTGTCGGACTTAGGGATGGTCGCGTTCACCTCACCGTCAGTCACGTATGGACCAAAACGCCCATCCTTGACGACTACGGGCTTACCCGAGACGGGGTCTGCGCCGAACTCCTTTAGCGGCGGCTTGGCCGTGCGGCCGCGTCCACGCTTGGGCTGGGCATAGATGGCCAATGCCTCGTCAAGCGTCATCGACAGGAGCTGCTCCTCGGACTCGATGGTCCGCGAGTCAGTGCCCTTCTTCAGGTAGGGACCGTAGCGCCCGTTTTGTGCGGTGATGGGCTCGCCAGACTCGGGGTCTTCCCCGACGACACGCGGCAACGACATCAGGCGCAGAGCGTCCTCCAGTGTCACGGTGGCGAGGTCCATCGACTTGAACAGCGAGGCAGTCTTGGGCTTGCCCTTGGCATCCTCGGGCAGTTGCTCGGTCACATAGGGCCCGAACCGCCCGGCCTTGGCCACGATGGGGTAACCGCTGTCCGGGTGGGTGCCGAGTTCACGCTCGTCACCGCCCTGGTTCTCGAACAATTCGAGGGCCTTGGCCACAGTGAGGTCAGCGGGAGGGAGGTCCTCGGGAATCGACGCGGTCTGCTTCTCGTCGTCCACCATGCGCTCCACGAACGGACCGTAGCGGCCGTTGTGTGCGGTGATGCCGTCGCCGATCTCGAATGTGTTGACCGAACGGGGGTTGATGTCGCCTAAGTCGTCGAGCAATTCACGCAAGCCCTCCTGGGCAGCGCCCTCGCCGCCAAAGTAGAACTCGCGCAGCCAGTCAGTCATGGCACGCTCACCCGCCGCGATGCGGTCAAGGCCCGCTTCCATCTCAGCCGTAAAGCCATAGTCCACCAGTGTCGGGAAGTGCTGCTCCAACAGTTCGATGATGTTGAATGCCACCCAGGTCGGGACCAAGACCTTTTTGTCGAGCCGCACATAGCCACGGTCGATGATGACGTCCACGGTCGAGGCATACGTCGACGGACGGCCAAGCTTGCGGTCCTCGAGTTCCTTAATCATGGAGCCCTGAGTGAAGCGTGGCGGCGGGTTTGTGGTGTGCGTCAGTGCATCCATCTCGGACGCATCCATCGCGTCCCCGGCCTTCACCTGCGGGAGGCGTGCATCGCCATCGGCGGGCTGCTTACCGTCCTCGTCCTCGTACCGGGCCTTTTCCTTCGACTCGATGTAAAGCGCGCGGAAGCCAGGCGACGTCAAAATCGTGCCGGACTTCGCGAACTCGACCGCGTGACCGGCCGAGGACTTCGCACCCACAGTGATGGTCGAGGTGGTGCCCACGGCATCGGCCATTTGTGACGCGAGCGTGCGCTTCCAGATCATCTCGTACATACGGAACTCGTCACCGCGCAGTTCACTACGCAGGGACTCTGGAGTGCGGAAGCGGTCTCCGGCAGGACGGATGGCCTCGTGCGCTTCCTGAGCATTGGCGTCGCCGGAGGCGTATACCCGGGGAGAGCTCGGCACAGCGTCCGAACCGAAAAGTTCCATGGCCTGCGACCGTGCAGCCTTGGTTGCCTCACTCGACAACGCGGGCGAGTCAGAACGCATATACGTAATGAAACCCTGCTGATACAGACCCTGCGCCACGGACATCGCCTGGCGAGCACCCAAGCCCAACTTGCGCGAAGACTCCTGAATCAGCGACGACGTAATGAACGGCGCGGCAGGACGCTTCTTGTAAGGCTTCGACGTCACATCGAGCACAGAGAAATCTGAGTGGGCCAGGCCCGAGACCAGCGCGGCAGCCTCAGCAGCAGTCACGTGGTGAGCACTCGAGTTCGTCAGCACACCGCGGTCGTCAAAGTCCTTACCCGACGCCACACGCTTGCCATCGACCTTCGAAAGCCGCGAGACAAAGCCCACACCGGCATCGGCCCCCTGCGTGGCCGCAAAGCGCGCGGTGAGGTCCCAATACTCGGCGGCCTGGAACGCCATCCGCTCGCGCTCGCGATCCACCACCAAACGCAAAGCCACCGACTGCACACGGCCCGCCGAGGATCCCGGCCCCACCTTGCGCCGCATCACATCGGACATATCCCAGCCGTACAGGCGATCAAGGATGCGGCGCGTCTCCTGCGCCTCCACCATCTCCATATCGACTTCACGCGGGGCAGCGAGAGCACGCTCGATGCCTTCCCGCGTGATCTCGTGGAAGGCGAGCCGCTTCACGGGAACCTTGGGCTTGAGGACCTCAAGCAGGTGCCACGCAATGGCCTCTCCCTCGCGGTCTTCATCTGTTGCGAGGTAGAGCTCGTCGGCTTCCTTGAGACGGCGCTTGATTTCCGCGACTGTCTTCTTGGCGCGAGGCGAGATTTGGTAGTACGGGTCAAAATCGCTGTCGACGTCGACTCCGTACTTGCCGTAAGGGCCCTTCTTCATTTCCGCAGGCATATCCGAGGGGGCCGGGATGTCGCGGATGTGACCCACGGAGGACAAGACCTCAAAGTCGTCCCCGAGGTAGCCGCCGATCGTGCCTGCCTTGGTGGGCGACTCGACAATGACGAGCTTCTGGGCCATATGGGTGTCCTACCTTCGGGTCAAAGTGATGATGCGGGCTACCGGATCGGCGAGGCCCAGCCGCTCACAGAATACATACATATAAAGGACTGTCGACCGGGACGGATGGTCCAACAACTGGTCAGAGCCACCCGCGTCACCGGGGCGTGACACGATGGAGGCATGACTTCCGATGCCGTCTCCCCGCTCATGCGCTCGATCGCAGACGAGTACATTCGCCCCCGATTCCGTGCTCTCACCGAGGGGCAGATCTCCACCAAGGAGGGCCCCGGTGACCTCGTCACAATTGCCGATGTGGAAGCGGAACGTGCCATCACGCCACTGCTACAGGAGATCGAGGACATCCCGGTGGTGGGAGAGGAAGCCACTGCCGACGACCCCGCGCTACCGGACCTCCTCGCTGACGCGCCCGCCGCCTGGACAGTTGACCCGGTGGATGGCACCTGGAACTTCGCTCACGGCCGTGATGACTATGCGGTGATGGTTGCGCATGTGCTCAACGGCGACCCGCATGCGGGCTGGATCCTGCACCCCGAGACAGGCCAGCTCGTCGATGGTGTGGTCGGCGGCGGCGCGCAAGTCACCGGCGCCGATGGCGTTGCGCGTGAACTCTCTGCGCCCACTGGTCCAGTACGTGCCTTGAACAAGCTTCATGGCATGGCGGTGACTCGTTTCACACCCCCTGGCCTCAAGGAGCAAGTGGAAGCGATGACAGCACAGTTGGGGACGCACACCGAGCCTCGCATGTGCGCCGGTTGGGACTACTGGGACCTCCTCACCGGCGAGGTGGACTTCCTGCTGTACTCACGAGCGAAGCCGTGGGACCACGCCCCCGGTGCCGCCATCTGTATTGCCGCCGGTTTTGAGGTCCGCTACATCGACAATGGCGAGCCGTACCGACCAGGACTGCCTGGACGCCCGTTCCTGGTGACCCGACCGGGAGAGTTCGACGTCATCACCGACGGACTCAACAGCGCCTCCTCGAACACCGGCGCCTAAAGGCACCGCACAGGGACGATGCCTCAGTTGCCTTCCGTCGAACGCACGAGGAATCCGTCCTGAACCAGGTCGCGGATAGCCGGAACCAGGCCGCTGAGCATGTCAGCGGCGGGGACGTCCATGAGGGCCGCGAGCGCGTGGGCGATCTGGCTGGCGGTGAGTTCGCCGTCACACGTGCCGACCAGTCCCGCGAGCGCGGTATCTGCCTTGATGGATCGTCCTAGCCCGCCGCCTTGGCGAATCAAGATGTGTTCGGGCTCATACTGCAGCGGCCGGCCATAAGTCTCTTTGGTGACGTCCGACCCGACGGTGTAGGCCGCGTCCAACACCTCAGCGTCACTCGCGCCCGCCAGCCAGTCGTGCGCCGCGAGCACCTCAATGAGATGCGGGCCGAGCGGGCTCTGCATGGCGCCCTCATGTTCTTCGAGACGTCGAAGTGTGGGCGCCCCCTGCATCGGCCGTCTGAGAAGCACTGCCCCAAAGCCGACGCCCTCAACTCCCGCCGCATCAAAGCCCGTGAGATAAGCCTCGTAGGCGGCAGTGAAGCGGGCTTCATCGCGTTCACGCGTCACGCCGGCGTCCCGTAGCCAGGTCTCGGCGTACTCGGCGGGGTCGAGCACGTCGCGTTGAATGACCCACGCGTCTAATGGCACATCGGAGGCGGCGAGCCACTCCTCCCACCGCTCGGTCCAGTTGTCACGAATGAGCCAGTTGCCCAGGAACTGCGCAACGCCGCCAGGGTTGAGGTGTCGGCCAACGCCCGTGGTCAGCGCGCCCACAACGCCATCCCATTCAAGGCCGCCATCGCGGTACTCGAATTGCGGTGTACCGGGCGGGCTGATGACAAACGGCGGGTTCGAGACGACCAGATCAAACTGTTCGCCGGCAACCGGCTCCAGCATGCTTCCTTCACGGATGTCCCAGCGGGCACCCTCGGGCCGGTTGAGCGCCTCGTTGAAGCGCGCAAACGCGAGCGCGCGGCGGGAGATGTCTGTCGCAACCACCTGGTCGGAGTGAAGGGAGGCGTGCAACGCCTGGATTCCGCAGCCCGTCCCGAGATCCAGCGTGCGGGCGACCGGCGTGCGCATGGTGACGGAGGCAAGGGTGCTGGACGCGCCGCCCACTCCCAGGACATGGTCATCGTTGACCGCACGGCCCGTGACAATCTCACCCTGATCGTGAGCCACCCACCAGTGCAGGTCCCCGTCCGCCGTGGTGGCACTCGTAGGACGCAGATCGCACGTTGCACGAACCTCATCATGAGCACCATGGCCCGCGGCAGCAAGCAGCCCACTGTTGACTGCGCCCTCAGTGGTCAGAGACGGGAGCGCGGCGTCGACCTGAGAGCGCGTCAAGGTGTCACCGAGCAGGAATAGTCGGCTGAGCAGCGCGACTCGGTCGTCTCCGGCAGCGCGGGCGGATTGGCGTGCGGGGACAATCTGCTCGCGCCCAAACGCCCGCATCGCGCGGTCGCCAAGCGTGTCCTGCACTGTGTCGACGGTCCACCCGGCCAGGTCGCTTCGCAAGTACGAGGCAGCGTCCGAGGTCAACGAGGGAGGAATGGAACTCACATCCACAAGGATATCCGCGGAGCCTGTCCCGTCCCTGACCCTGAGCGGGAGCGCGGATAGTTGGAACCCCTGCCATGGCGCGGGTGGTGCTGATGGCATTCGGTGCCGCAGGTCAGGGACGGTATGCATGCACGCATTGGCGTCGCGTGCTCTCGCACGAACTGCTTTTGCACGTGCTCTTTCTGCACTCGCCGCAACAGCACTCCCACCTACGGCACATGGATCCGCCCAGTTCACCTCCCGAGGACTGCGCCATCGTCAGTACGGCGAAGTCGGATTTGCGTGAAGGCACAGAGGCCGCGGACGTGATCTGCGGCATCGAATGGCGCTTCGTGCCCAGGGACGGCGTGGTGGGGCCCGACCAGAAACTGCTCGACTACCTCATCGACAACGGACTCGATTTTGTAGTGTTTCTCCCATGAAACTGAGACCTGACTTTCATGCCTCGTGGGAAGAAGCAGACTCCAAGTTCGAGGAGTTCGTTGCATCGATACCTGAGCGTCGTCAGCAACTACGCACTTTGATGGCGAATACGGGCGGCCCCGAGCTCGATGGCACGCCCGCCAGCCTGCAGGTTCTGAATGACTGGGCGATCGAGTTCGGCCTGTCAGACCAGGACGATGGCATGGACTGGTGGCCGCAGTGGCGACCCCGCATTACCCCGGAACAGCAAGCGCAAAAGCGCACCATACCTGTACCGGCCAAGGTCTATCGCCTATGGGAACTTACCGGCCTCTACTACGCAGACATGTGCCTCGCACATGACCCCACCATGCAATGGGTGTGCTGGCGCGGAGACGACCCCATCGACATCAACAACGCACGCTTTGAACTGGATCAGGGGATCGCGAGTGACCCGTGCGGTGCACTGCAAATCGGCAACGTCGGAATCATCCGCACCATCAGCCAACGAGAGCTTCGCCCCGACATGGCCTACCCCGAACCAACCCGGCTCTACGACTTCTACTCCCGCTGGGTCAGTAAACGCGTCCACCAATTCGACACCGAACCCCGCACCTGGCAAGCAGCTCCCACCGGCAGAAAAGCCAACAAACGCATCCCCCACCACCCAGGCGACTTCGGACAAAACCACCTGCCCTAGGGACCCCACGGGAAGACCGGCGGCTCGTGGCGCTCACGCTGCGCAAGCGGGCGTCGGCTCCTCGTGAGAGAGCAGCCGACGCGCGCTGCGAGACTGGTCACTAGTTCAGTGCAGGACCCGTGAGCAACGCACGATAGAAGTTCACGCCACGCTCAAGCGACGTGATCTCGACAGTCTCATTGGGGCCATGAATCGCTTCGCGCTGAGTCTTGTCCATGGCAAGCGGTGAAAATCGGTAGGTTGCCGGGGCGATGCGAGCAACATGCCGGGCGTCCGAGGCTGCCATCATCACGTACGGCACCGTGACTGCTTCGGGGTATGACGCCGCCACGGCATCGACTAGTGCGTGCCATCGGACGTCGTCGCGTGTGGGAGACACGGGCGATGGTTCGGAGCCTTCCAGCACGGTGATCGTCACGCGGTCATCGTCGATGACGCTCTCCAGGTGTGCCAGGGTCTCTGCCACGCTGGATCCGACGGCGATGCGACAGTTGAGAGTGGCTTTGGCCTGGGTTGCCAGCACGTTTTGCGCTGGTGAGCCCTGGAGCATCGTGATCGCAGCGGTGGTCCTCACCATGGCGGCCAGCTCCGCACCCATGCGCGGCATGACACGCGCCAAGGGGCCACGGATTTTGCCTGCGCGCCCCAGGACGGTACGCATTGGTATCGGCAGATGGGGCGCCACGTCTTCGAACATCTCCACGGAGATATCGTGCAGCGAGACGGGGAACGGGTTCTCTTCGATCGCGACGAGTGCGCGGGCGAGGACACCCGGCGCGGACTCACGAGGCGGTGTCGAGGCGTGGCCGCCCAGTGACTCGACGCTCAGTTCTGCGGTGATGATGCCTTTCTCGGACGCGCCGATGGCAGCCAGGGGCTTCTTGAGTCCCGGTAGCGCCTGACTCGCGACTGCGCCACCCTCATCGAGCACGAACCATGGCTCAACGCCGCGTTCCTCAAGGAGTTCGACGGCGGCAATTGCGGAGGCGCCGTGCTGTTCCTCGTCGCCACCCATGAGTAGCCACACGTCTCGCGGAGGGGTCCATCCCTCGCTTAGGAGCTCTTCCAGCGCGTCGAGCATGACCACCAGGGCACCTTTGTCATCCAGGGTTCCGCGGCCATGCACCCGACCGTCAGCGATGACACCGTCGAACGGGGGATATTCCCACCCCTCGGCGGCCCAGTCCTCGGGCACTGGCACGACGTCCTGGTGCGCCATCAGGACAATAGGCCGTTCATCGCTGGCACCGGGGAGGTGCAGGAGGAGGCCAGCGCGACCGGTCAGCGATTCCTCGCCCGCCTCGAAGACGTGTGGATACAGCTCGCGCATTGTGGCGCGGTGGCGGGTAAAGATCGCCTCTTCGTCGTCGGTGAGCGGTCGGGCCGATGCGGGGGCGACGGTGGGGATTTGGACCAGCGTGGACAGGTGTTCGGCGACTCTCGTGGCCCGCGGGCTCAAGGTGTCAGTGGCGTGGTCGCTGGACGGGGCCGATGCTCGCTTGAGTCTCACTTGTCGCTCTCTTCGGGGCCGGTCCCGGTCGGGGCGGGGCTGGGCTGGGTTGTCATGGGCTGGCTGGCACTGGTTTCAAGGTCGATGCCGGCTTCGGCAACGAGTGCATCGCCGCCCGAGGTGAAGGCCACCTTGGGCACCACAAACAAAAATACCGTCGCGACTATTGCCGTTCCACCGCAGATTGCCCACACCGTCATGTAACCGCTGAGTGACCCTGCCTCGGTAGCCGTCCCGTCAAGTGCAGCAGCGCCTCCGGAGGCGAGCGCCAGGGCGAAGGCAGACGAGGCAAATGCTCCACCGATGGTCTTGGTGGTGTTGGTGAGTCCTGTGGCGACTCCCGTGTGCTCGGGTGGTGCGGCCGCGGCTGCAGCAGCGGGGAGTGCGGCGACAAGGGCACCGGATCCCAGTCCTGCGACGACCATGCACGCGACGACCTCCGCCACTGAGCCATGGAAGGGGATCAGTAGCAGGTAACCGACGGCGACGAGGGACGATGCCCCGATCAGGACTGTGCGTGGGGTCAGGACGGCAGAGATGCGCGCAAAGAGACCTGCACCCACGAGCAGGGAGAACACGTAGGCGCCGATGACATAGGAAGCGGTAGCGGAGTTCAGGCCTAGTCCGTACCCCACCTCGGCAGGGTCGGTTCGAGCGAACGTCGACAGGGGCCCTTGACCGCCGAGAACGCTTACGCCGAACAGCGTCGATGTCACGATGACTGGCCACAGCGCCGGGTCGCGCATCATCTTCATGTCGACGAGGGGGTCCTCCTTGCGGGACTCCACGCGCACAAAGAGGAACATGAGGGCGACGCCAATCGCGACCATTCCCACGACCCAGACGGTGATGCCTTCCAGACGCACGAGCGACAGGCCACCCATGATGGCCAAGAGGCCGAGGGTCATGATGGACGTTCCTGCGGTATCGATACTGCCGCCTCCGCGGACGCCCGTGTCAGGAACCTTGAACACCACCACCAGGAGTGCAATCGTCACCATGACGGCGGGTACCAACAGCGCACCCCACAGGGGAAGGAATGCCCCGGCCTGCCCTCCCAGGAGTGCACCTCCGATTGCTCCTGCTTGGAGTGCCACCACGATGGTTCCCGCGCCTTTGCGGGTGAGTGCCGCTGTATTGGGTTGCTGCCGAGCTCGCGCAAAGATGATGGCGACGTTCAGAGGTAGCCACACCACGTAGAAGCCTTGGAGTGCCCATGCGGCGACAAAGAGGGGGAAGTTGGGTGCGAACGCGATGAGGTAGCTGGCGATCATCGTCACGATGAGCGAGGCGATGAGCACCTTGCGGTGACCGATCATGTCTCCGAGTCGCGCGAGCACTGGCACCACGATGGCGCTCAGCAACAGTTGCGCGGCTTCAAACCAGTTGATGTCTGCGTCATGGATCCCGAGGTTGCGCGCGATGTCCGTGAACAGGGGCGTGTAGTAGCCCTGGAGCACACCGGAGGTTGCCTCCACCACCACAAGAGCTCCGACTACGCCGCCAGCCAGGGTGGCACCCGATGTCTTCATCATGAAGTGATGATGGCACTCTCGTGTGACCGTAACGTTTCGCGCCTCGGCGGGTCGCCCACATCGGCCAGCGTGAGGCACGTGGCGCTCGTGGCTTTGTCGCCATAGCCGAGCACCCGTCCGTGCACGATGCCGTACCGGCTCATCATCCCTCTTGCAATTGTCAGGCCAACACCTTTCGCATAGAGCTCGTGCAGCGTCGTCAGCGCACACGCGAGTCCCGACAAGCGCGTGGGATCGTGCATGTCCATCTTGCGACGTTCTCGCACGGTGAAGAACAGGCGCCGTACCTGCCTTCAAAGTGAAGCCTCTTCGCCTCCTGCATGAGCATCCAACGACCGCGACGAACGTCGGAGACGCCATCCGGCTCCATGCGCGCGTAGACAGTCTTCAACTTGCCAATGCCGCGGTTGACGTGAGACTCGGTCCATACGTCCGCGAGAACCGTATCCTCCGCGTCGATGTCGTCCTCCGCTACTGTCAGCGCCTCGTGCAGCGCGGGCATTGGGATGTTGGCGACTCCCCAGCCCCTCGGAGAGAACGCCTGGTTTGCACGGGCCGCGCATTCGAGACGTTCGTCCATTTCCTTTGTCATGGACGCCAACTTCTGCACTTCCCGCATCCACGGTAGGAACTTGGCGAGCGCGAGGCGTTGCTCCCGCTAAGCCGCGATGTTCCCGTCTAGGTCGAGCGCATCGGCAACCTACTTGAAGACCTTCGCATCAACCGCATCCCTGGCCACGGCCGGCATCCTACTTACGCCGTCCGGGCCCGTGAAGGCATAGCAGGACGGGGCGGAAGGCGAGCCCGCTGAAGCCGAGCTCGACGGCGCCAAATCAGACCGTGGGACACCCTTGCTGGGGCTGTCCAATGCCGAGCATGACGATCGAGGGTTTCCCTATTGCCGCCTGTGCCAGCAACTGCTAGCGTCGGTCTTGCGTATCGCGGCAACGGTGCATGCGGTATCGCAATGTATTGAAGGGGGATTTCATGAGTACTCCTGCCAAGCGGCTCACTCGAACAGCGATGTTTGCGGTAGCTCTGGCTCTGGTTCTGGCGCTGTCATACGCAACCGGGGCCTTTGCAGGATCGAACTGGGGGCCAGTCGGTCTGACCGCTGTGCACGAGGGGCAGAAGTTCAAGAACCAGAACTACATGTCGACTGCGCCAGCTGAGAACACGTACTACACAACCGTGCGTGTCGCCCCACGCGACTTTGCCATCGGGGCGAATGACGATCTGGGCGCCAATGCACGCGCGTATGCGTACTACTCGGGAGCCTTGGTCAAGCAGTCCGGCTGGTGGTACAGCGTCGGATCTTACTCAGCCGGCCAGTGGTTCCAGTTCGGTGTATCGGGAGCCTCGGGAAGTGGGCAGAAGTTCTTCGGGAAGGGGCAGGTGAAGGTGCCGAATGGCTCAAGCCTCATCACCTACAACACACTCCGTACCGAACCAGAGACAACCTAGTGCGCGACGAGTCGCTGGGAGGCGATCCTCAATGAAGAACCGACGTTATGCCGCATTGGCGGCGGGGGTGGGAATTGCCGCAGGTGCCGCCTTTGTCGTGGGCGCGGCGACCTCACCATCTCTGGGCGAACCCACGGGTGTGCCGTCTCCGGAGGCGGGCGATGCCAGGGTCAAGGACGACTCCGCCTTTCCGATGAACGCATCTCACGAGACATACGGGTCAGCCGCCGACGCGGCGAGCCCCGAGCAGGAGCCCGATCTGATCCTCGTGGTCGCCACCAACGGGAAGTTGGGATACGTACGCGCCGCGGAGCTCAACAAGGCATCAGGCGCGGACATCGACAACGCCGAGGACGCGGCGACGTGGCAAGAGGAGCGCCTCGCCTCCGGTCGCGGCGCGAGCAACATGGTGCCTGTGTACGACAAGGAAGGCCGGACGGTCATCGGGCAGTTCGCCGCGACGTCCTAGGTGTACATGGCCAGGACATGGGTGGCAGTGCTCGAGTTGCGAACAGGAGACCCTCCGAGCTTAGTGGCGATGTCTGACGTCTTCACAACCCGGAGGTTTTCCTGTCCCACGCTAACGCCAGTCTGACCGTGCACGGCAGGCGAGTGATCGTTGATCGTCACCGTCGGGGATAGCCCCAGCTCACATCGCGAAGGTGATGGGTGTATCCCGCAAGTGCGTCCACACCTGGATCACGCGCTTCGAGACCGAGGGTCAGGCCGGACTGGCCGACCGCAGCACTCGCCCGCATCGAACGCCTCATGACCGACAACGCCTGGGCCACCAAGGCCCGCTCACGCCGGCTTAGGCGCCGCGGATCACTGCCATGGTGTCGCGTAGCCGCGCGATCTCCACCTGCCCAGGCGCGGAGGGCTGGCCCACCATCGCGAAGGTCGCTGCCGAACCGAACACGCCGCCAGCGACGCGCGACACCACCCCAAGGGACCCCATCGACATCGTGATGATCGGCTGCTCGATGGCCCCGGAGGCTTCTTCCGTTGCCGCCAGCAACGTGACCACATCGGTGGCAGTGTGCGGCATCACCGCGATCTTCGGTATGTCCGCGCCGCGCTCGGCCACGTCGCGCAATGTGGCAACAATCTGTTCGCGTGTGGGCGTTCCGTCGAAGTGGTGGCGCGACCCGACGACAGTGCGGCCAGCGCCATGAGCGTCCGCGACGAGGGAGTCCGCTGTTGAGCGGGCCATCTCGATGTCCACCAGTTCACCGGCTCCCGACGCCAGGACAGCCTGAACGATGCTGCAGTACTCAGGGTCGGTCACGTCTGCCAGGCCGCCCTCACCTGCGGTGCGGAGGGTGACGAGCAGGGGAACAGACTCAGCGTTGGCGGAAGTTTCGTCATGCGTCTGAGTGACGCCTGCCATCACGTCCTCGACGGCCACGCCTGCTGCAATCAGAGGGTCGATCCGCCACTCGATCACATCGGGGGATGCCTGCAGGGCAGCGGTGAACTGCGAGCGTGCCTCCGCCAGCGACTCCCCCATGACGGGCACGATGACCGCTGGCGACTCAGCCGCAAAGAGGCTACTCACACGTCGATCTCCGCTCATACGGCGATCTCCACGGATTCCTGCATGGCGCGAATCTCTGGGGCGCGGTCGTCTTCCATCGCGGCAGGGCAGGTGCCCATCAGTTGCACGAGGTCGCGGGTTCCACCCGACTGCTCCACCCAGAGGTAGCGCACAAACTGGCAGTAGCCCTTGCGAGTGACGGGGTGCTTGACCTTCGCCTCCAACGTGAATCCAGGGTGCCCGGCGATGTCCTCGTCGGAGCGCACGGTCTCCGAGAACCCGGGGAGTTTGGTGAACGTCGTCGTGATCTGAGCGGCTGCGTCCTCGAGAGTCTCTTCCGGTCGCACACGTGTCACGAGGACCTCGAGCTTGGCGCCGGACTCATGCGTAAACGTCATGGCGGGACCGAGCCCCGCTTTGGCCTCCCAGCCTTCCGCTGCAGCGATAGACACCTGCGGCGGACCAGGGAAAAAAGAACCAGGGTACGAGTACGTCGTCATGCGCCCATGATGCCCTAGGTGACGGTCAATCCCTAGTGCACTCCGCTAGTGGTCAACGTGCGCGTTCACCGCGTCAACGTCATCATCCACGGGCCGGTCATGCGAGCTTCGCGACGCGCGTACGACTGCAAGGATCGCGATCAGTGCCGCTACCCCGGCGATGGTCCAGCGCAACCACGGAACGGCATCGTCCCCATAACTGAGGACAACCACGGCGGGCGCGATCAGTAGCGCGACGAGGTTCATGACTTTGATCAACGGGTTGATGGCGGGCCCCGCGGTGTCCTTGAACGGGTCTCCCACCGTGTCACCGATGACTGTTGCCTCGTGAGCGGGAGAGTTCTTGCCGCCGTGGTGGCCGTCCTCGACGATCTTCTTGGCGTTGTCCCATGCGCCTCCCGAGTTGGAGAGGAACACTGCCATCAGCACGCCAGTGCCGATCGCGCCGCCCAAGAATCCGGCGAGTGCGCCAACCCCAAGGGAGAAGCCCACAAAGATGGGCGCCATTGCCGCAAGCAGTCCAGGGGTGACGAGTTCGCGCAGCGAGTCCCGGGTGCAAATGTCGACTACGCGCCCGTATTGGGGGCGGACCTCGCCAGTCATGATTCCTGGGTTGTCGCGGAACTGGCGCCGCACCTCGTAGACGATGGCGCTCGCAGCACGCGTCACGGCATCGATCGCGAGGCCCGAGAACAGGAACACCGTGGCACCGCCGATGATCACTCCCACCAGCGTCAGCGGGTGGATGATGTCGTACGAGATGCTGTCGATCGCGGCGCCGGTCTCGACGAGCGCTTGCCACACGGCATCGGAGTACGAGCCAAACAGTGCGGTCGCGGCGAGCACCGCCGTCGCGATGGCGATGCCCTTGGTGACTGCCTTGGTGGTGTTTCCCACCGCGTCGAGGTCGGTCAGGATCTGCGCGGCTTCCTCGTCGACCTCGCCGCTCATCTCCGCAATTCCCTGCGCGTTGTCGCTGACGGGCCCAAACGTATCCATCGCGACAATCACGCCCACCGTGGTGAGGAGCCCACAGCCGGCGAGCGCCACGAGGAACAGTGCCAGTGCAACGGTTCCGCCGGCAACAAAGTAGAGGATGACGATCGCTCCAGCGATGACAGTCGCCGTGTACACCGCAGATTGCAGACCCAGGCCGATGCCGGACAGCACCACCGTTGCGGCTCCGGTCTTAGAGGTGGCGGCCACTCGCTGTGTCGGGCGTTGGCCCGTGTCAGTGAAGTAGCCCGTGAGCCAGAGAATCAGCCCCGCAAGGCCGATGCCCACAAAGACTGCGACGGTGGCGATGAGTCGCGGGTCACCAGCCTCGTATTCAATCCTGGAGCCGGTGAACTCCACGAAGCTCGACGGAAGGTACAGGTATGCCGCGACGGCAGAAAGCACGGCGCCAATCGCCGCCGAAGTGTAAAAGCCACGGTTGATCGATGCCAACCCCGATTCACCCTTGCGCACCCGGGTAATGAACACCCCAATGGCCGCCACGAACGCGCCAACAGCGGTCACGATCAGCGGGAACACCAGGCCCTGCTCACCCATCGCTGCCTTGCCCAAAATCAGTGCCGCCACCAACGTCACGGCATACGATTCAAACAAGTCGGCGGCCATGCCCGCACAGTCACCCACGTTGTCGCCCACATTGTCAGCAATCGTCGCGGCATTGCGAGGATCATCCTCGGGAATATGCTGCTCGACCTTGCCCACCAAGTCAGCCCCCACATCGGCCGCCTTAGTGAAGATCCCACCGCCCACGCGCATAAACATCGCAAGCAAAGCAGCGCCAAAACCAAAGCCCTCCAACACGGCCGCAGCCTCGCCACGGAAAATCAGCACCACCGATGCCGCACCCAAAAGCCCCAGCCCCACCACAGACATGCCGACCGCCCCACCAGTGCGGAACGCGATCCGTGCCCCCGCCGCACGCCCACCGGGCTTAGTCGCCGCAGCAGCCACGCGGACGTTAGCCCGCACCGCAAGCCACATCCCCATGTAGCCGATCGCGGCAGAAAACCCTGCGCCAAGCAAGAAGAACACCGAGCGGCCGATGCGCACATCGGCGTCCCCCGGCAACAGGAACAACAACGCGAACACCACCGCAGCGAACAACACGAGCGTGCGGAGCTGGCGGTTCAGATACGCAGACGCACCCTCCTGAACGGCCCCCGCAATGTCTTGCATGCGTTCAGTGCCGTTGGGCGCTTTCAATACCTGCTGACGCAGCACAAATGAGAAGATCAACGCGACAACCGCAATGGCCGCAATGACCGCCACGATCACAAGGTTGTCCGAACCCACATCGACCTGGGTATTGGAAAGAGTGCGCATACGTCCTCCTTGACGATGCTCACGGGGCCACACGGCGCTGTGTGTCCCTCCTGGTTATTCGTCACTCTAGGGGAGTATGGGAGTCGCGGCGAGGGCAACCCAACGTTTTCCACACGTTGTACGTCGACACTATGAAAGGCACCACGCACACCACCGTTCACAGCAATCGGAGGACCAGATGGCCCACTGGCGGGACACCATGGAACAGCTCGTGCGCGACCGCGAGCGCGCACTGCTCTCCTACGCCTACCTCGTGTGCGGAGACGCCGTCCAAGCGCAAGACCTTGTTCAAGATGCCCTGGTCCGAACCTTCAGCCGCGAACGCAAAGGGCTCACCGCAGCAAAAGCGGAAGGCTACGTGCGCCGTGCCATCACATCGGCCTTTGTCGACGGCTACCGACGCCGCCAACGCTGGCAACGCGTCCAACACCTCTTCACCCCAGCCGACGTCGCACCGGACCGGTTCGGGCAAGTCGAGGCAGGCTCCGACATCCACGAGGCCCTCGCCACCTTGCCACCCCGGCCCCGCGCCTGTGTGGTGCTCCGCTACTTCGATGACCTCACCATCGGCCAGATTGCCCGCCACCTAGGCATCGCCGAGGGGACCGTCAAACGCTATGTCAGCGACGGTCTTGACCAACTGCAATTGGCGCTCGGCCCGTTAGACGACGCCGACGCCGCCGCCGCCACGGCCGATCACGCCGACGTCACAGAAAGGAAGCTGTCATGAGGCTGTCCGATTCCATGCGAGGTGCAGCAGACCGCGCACCCATTGACGACGCATCCGTCGACACCTCCCGCGTGGCAGCGCGTGTCAAGCGCAACCGGGGTATCCACACCGCCGCCAACAGCATCGTCGGTGCTGGAGCTGTAGTGGTCATCGGTTTGGGAGTGTGGGGGGCGTCCCCCGCTGGCGACTCGGACAGCATGCTGGCCTCCGAGGCCACCACCGAAGCCCTCATGGACCAGTCCGGTGGAGCTGAAGAATCCGGCGACAGGGCCGATGCCATGATCGCCGAGCAGTGGATGTGCGGAAGCGACTTCTCACCAGACGACAGCGGCTGGACGTACGGAGACACATCGGGCGTCGACTACAGCATCGGCGACTTCACCGACGACCACCAGGTCACCGAAACCGTCACCGCGCTGCGTCCCGTCGACGTGCTCACCGCTACCGACTACGTGATCGTGTGGGACGGAATCGTCGTCGGACGCCTCATTCAGGACTCGCCCATCATGTACGGGCCTGCCGATGAACCCCTCCTGCGCCCTGATGTCACTGGAGAACGACTCGACCCGGAGGGCGACATGTCTACCCTGGAGCAGCCCATCGGGATTGACGCCGTCAACTGCTGGGACGGCGAGCCACTCCCCGCAGGAAAGTATGAGGTCCACCTCGCCAAGACCCTTGCCTACCCTGCCGATGAGGAGGACGCTGGCGAAAGCGCTCCATCCCCAGAGCCCTCCGCCGACACAGAGCCCTCCGCCGACACGGCCGCCGCCCCTGACAACGCATCGTCCGACGCTGCCACCTCTGGAATCGCCACCGCCGTACCGTTACCCGAGCCGAGCCAGCTTCCGGAGATCTTCCGCATCTCCACCGAACCCGCCACACTCGCCATCGACGGAGACCCCATCGACGACCCGTTCGGCGAATACCTGACGCCGATCGAACCAGAACCTCTTCCTCAACCCACCGAGCTACCCGACAACGCACTCACGCCGGAGATTGCACGGCAACTGTTCGAAGCATCGCGCACCGACACCACCTGGGACATGGTCGCAGGGTCACACCGGTGGCTCATGCATGACTACAACACCAGCGAATACCTCACCTACGGATGCACCTGGGGTGTTGAACCCACTGCCGCATTCCCCGCATCGAGTTCAAGCATGGACCTCCTAGAACTTGAGGTCGACCACCCGCGTTCCATCGCATTGAGCTACGGGTATGTCGTGGACGGAAACCCCGAGGTGAACTCCACAGTCTCGAACGTGTCCGACTACGACATCTACAACTATTGGGATTCCTCCGTGCCGAGCCTCTACCTCGCACGCGACGGAGTCGTGGTCGCTGAGGCATACCCTGAACTCCTCACGCTCCCAGGCTCGGCAGAAGCATCGGCCGGTAGCGGCGACGAGGCCATCGAACCGTTGATTTGGCCAACACCCGAGCAGCAGGTCTTCGCCTCCGGCGCGAGCACTGAGACGACCTCGCTCTGGCGTGATGTCCGGCGCTGCGACACTACGAACGAGCCCGCTGCGGTGGAACCCGGCAGTTACACGCTCCTGGCATTGACCACCCTCAACGTGTCGAGCGGCGGCGGCATCATCGCCTACGACAGCGCCGAGCAGATGCCTGAACTCATTGAGCCACGCCCCGCAGACGATGCTGTTGATGTGAGCCCCGGGTACACGGGTGACGCCGAGCAGTTTGACTGGGTGGACCTGCAACTGTGGACGTCAATGGGAACGGTGACTGTTACCCCGTAACCCCCACTCCCCGCCTTTTCCCGCCAAGTGGCTCCATTTCGCTGTTTTGAGGTCCCAAAACAAGCAAATGGAGCCACTTGGCGGTGGGGGGTTAGCGTTGGCGGCGCGCCGCGATCAGCATTCCACCCAAGACCATCAGCAGGGCCGCGAAGCCCACGAGCACCGAGGTCTGAGTGGAGTCAATACCGGTCGTAGGCAGCTGCCCGGCACTGCCAGTCGCATCACCGCTATCCGTCGCACCGGCGGCGTTGTCCTGAGTGTCGACGCTCGCTGAGGACGATGGATCTGCAGAAGGACTATTGCTGGCCACCGGCGTGGGGTCGTCCGCAGGGTCGGCAGTCGGATTGGCGGTGGGGCTCGCGCTTGGAGAAGCGGACGGGTCAGCTGAAGGGCTCACACTGGGCGAGGCAGACGGACTAGCCGACGGGCTCACGCTTGGAGACGCAGACGGACTAGCCGACGGGCTCACGCTTGGAGACGCAGACGGGCTCGCTGAAGGACTGGTGCTCGGCGACGTCGACGGGCTCACGCTGGGCGAGGCAGACGGGCTAGCTGAAGGACTGGTGCTCGGCGACGTCGACGGGCTCACGCTGGGGGACGCGGACGGGCTAGCTGAAGGACTAGCCGACGGGCTCACGCTGGGGGACGCGGACGGGCTCGCTGAAGGACTCGTGCTCGGCGAAGTGGACGGACTCACCGAAGGACTCGCCGAGGGGCTCGTGCTCGGATCCACGTTCGCGTCCTGGACACAGCCCAGGCCTGCGGTGAAGGGGTATGCGTGAAACTCCGATCCTGTGCCGCTCGCCGCGCTCGCGTTGCCGTGCTCAACGCTGCCCGGGGTATAGAAGCGGCCGTTGAGGCCGGGTGCGGCGAGGATTGCGGTAGATGCCTCTTGGCCCATGAGCCAGGAGCCGGGGTACTGCCCGTTGCCGTCGATGAGCAGAGTGGACGCGTCAGGAATGTTCCACAGAATGCGCGTGGTGAGTTCATTGAATGCGCGCGTGTGGTCAAACGTGTCATCAATGAAGAACGAGCCGGCGTTGAGTGTCACGTTGGTGCCGGTGATGTTGATCAGGACCGCGGCATCTGCCGGCAGGTCACGGAACGTCCAGCTGGTGGCGCTCAGTGCGGCGTCTGCTGCATCGAGCGAGAACACCTGGATGTCCGAAGAGTTGTCTCCCGTCAAAGTCAGTGAGGAGCCCTGCAGATCGATGGTTCCGTGGGCCACGCTCAGGGACTGACCAGCACCATTCTTGGCAAGTGCAGCATTCGTGGTGGCAAGCTCGCTGTAGCACTGTGTGGAGTAGACGTTCATCAGTCCGTTGGCGCCAACGAGGTCGCGGTACTGGTCCAGCGAAGTCTGCGTCTGTGCCGTGCTCAGCAGAGTGTTGTAGGTATTTGGCTCTGCGGTGTTGTCGTTCCAGAACGCGTCGATATTGCCCAAGCGGCCATGCGGCTGTGAACCTCCGTAGGTGGGGTTCTTGAAGTTCTGGTCGCCGACGACACCGATGTTTCCGTACCGGTTCTCTCCCAAGGTGAAACCCACTTCCGCGGTCACGCCTTCTGGCACAGTGACGGAACCTTCAACAAGGAGCATGTCAGCCGAGTTTTGGGGCGTGACTTGAGAGCCGACGCCGACGCCTCCGACGTTGTACGCCTTGTTGAATGCGGCATTTCCATAGACCACGAGGAGGCCTTCGGTCTCGGCGCCTCCACCACTGCTTTGTGTCGACTGCGCCGTGAAGTCACCTCCGACAATGACATTCGCCGCATTGTCGACACCCAAGAACGCCGTTCCCGTGGTGGGGTACCCATAAGTATTGTCGGCGCAGTCCGTCGCGGGGTCAGTACCAGGCTCACAAGCACCCCAGTTGCCGCCTGCAGGGTTTCCGCCGGGGATGATGCCGTCCACGCCGGGGAGGTCGTAGCCCGCCGGCAATTGAGCTTGAGCCGTCGCGGCAATAGTTGCCGCGAGGACCACAGTGACGGTCGATACGGAGGCGAGGCGGCCCGCTCGGGTACTCGGGGAAGACATGGGGAACTCCAGATGCAGGTTTTGGGCACAGCACAAAGTCGCCACAGGAATTCTGCGGCAATGCAAGGCTGAGGGATTAACAGCCATTTTACGGGAGAGTGCACACGAAGTTATCCAACGCTCGTTGGCCAAATCCGTTCACAAATCAGACATTCGCCCCAAAATGCCGACCTCTGGTCGAGGCCGAAGTGATCACCCTCGCGCCCGGCTGGGCCCGGCTACGGAGAACGCCGATGCTTGAGCAGGACCACGGCCCACCGTCACCGTCACGCGCACAATCGCCCCAGACACCTCGCACGAGACGATCGCCGCCCCGTGAGCTCGTGCAGCATGGCCAGCCGAGTCGCATGGAGCCTCACCCTCCGCCTGCGCACCCCTCGCGCCGGAAAGCGACGTTTCGCGAGCCACCGTTGCCCCGGCAAGCGCAGCGTGATCCGCCCCGATGCGAGCATCGGCTCGCCACTGGAGTGCCTGCGCACCCGTGAGCACCAGCGCCACCACCATGACTGCGGCGACAACCATGCCCACCATCAAGACAGACGCTGCGCCATCGTCACGGGTGGCGGCCCTGGCCCTCAGCCGCATTCTCACCACACTTGCGCGCATCATCCTTGAACTCGGGCCGTGGAGGTGGCCGCAATGTCAGGAAGCCACGCATTCCCGGGCAGCGTCACGGTGGCGTGAATCCAAGGTGAGACGCGGGAAATAGATACGCCAGCGTCGGCTGAGACTCCTGCAACGACACTACGCCCCGCCTCATCCCCCTCCACGGCAGCGGTGCGGGCCGCGAGCGCAGCAAGGTCCTTCGCCTGGAGGTGCTCACCTGCCCACGAGAGCGTCGTGAGAACCAATCCCACCACGACGACCATCACGGGCAATGCCAACGCGAACTCTGCGGTCACGGAGCCGCGCTCGCGGTCGCTCATCCGAAGGCCGACTGCACGACGCCCAGGAGGAGGTTGCGCACTTCATCCGACTTAATGATGGCGATGAGGATTCCAGCGAAGGCGGCCGCAGCCACGGTGACCAAGGCGTATTCGGTGGTGGCCATGCCGTCGTCGCGCCGTGAGCGTTCTTTGCGGGCGGCGATCATGCTGCGTAGGCGTGTCATGGGTGTCCTTTCTGTCGGGAGGATTTCTTCCGACATGGACACTGTCGTCGGCCACAATGCCGGTTTCCTGGGCCGCGCGGAATCTGTGGATATGCCCGGTTTGTACCTGTGAGTTGGGGACAGCAGAATGGGGCTGGATTTTCCCCCCGAACCGGGCTATCGTGACGCTGTGCGAAGGACGCACACGCTGTGCATATATTGCAAAAGGTGATCATGATGCCCCAGAGCCGGCGCATCGTCCTCCGGGGCGGAACCGTCATCGACGGACTCCGACAACGCACCCGCGCAGCTGACGTCGCTATCGTTGGCGACCGCATCACCGGCGTCGGCACCATCGACGCAAAATCGCACGACACCGTCATCGACTGCACCGGACGGCTTGTCATGCCCGGCCTCATCGACACCCACGCCCACCTTGAAGGCGCCATCTTCACACCTGACGTCCAACGCGCCATGCTCCGGCAAGGTGTGACCAGCGTCATCACCGGCCAAGACGGCGTCTCCTACGCACCCGGAAGCACCCCCTGGGCAACGCAGTACTTTGCCGCGATCAACGGCCCCCACCCTCACCTCACCACCACGACCGGCGACCCAGACGCCGACACCACCACCGATATCCGCATTCGCGACCTCCTAGCCACGTACGACGGAACCACTGCCGTCAACGTCGGCACACTCGTCCCTGCAGGCAACGTCCGCCACGCAGTCATGGGCATGGACACCGGCCGCGCATCGGCCCGCGAACTCAACACCATGAAGCGCATGGTGAAGACCGGCCTCGCCGACGGCGCACTCGGCCTGTCCACCGGGCTCGACTACGTGCCCGGCCTCTACGCTGACGCGGAAGAGATCTCCCGGCTATGCGAACCCGTCGCAGCCGCCGGCGCTGTCTACGTCACCCACATGCGCGGCGGCTACGAAGCCAACTCCGAGTTCGGCATCCGCGAGGTAGCCCGCATCATGGAACGCACTGGAGTGCGAGGCCACATCTCCCACTTCCACGTCCACGCCGCCGAAGGGCGCAAGCTCCTCAGCGAACTCGCAGCGGCCGGCCACGACGTCACCTTCGACATGTACCCCTACACGCGAGGATGCACTCTCCTGGCGATGGCTCTCCTACCTCCGGAATACAGCGCCCTGGACGTCAACGATGCCGTCGAGAAACTCAAGAGCCAACGCGAACGCCAACGCCTCCAGAGCGAATGGTTCCCTCAGGTCGCCAAGAAAGCCAGCCTGGGCCCCGCATGGCCATCCATGATCACCATTGCCCACGCACCCCACCTCGAGTGGATGTGGACCGAGGGCCTCACCCTCGAAGACATCGCCCGCCGCATCGGCGCGACCGTCGTCGACACCGTCCTCGACCTCCTCATCGAACTGCGGCTCGAAGTCAGTGCCGTGATGGCGGTCCGCGATCAGCGCCCCGACGATGACCTCGCCAAACTCTTCTCCCATGACGCGTTCATGGGCGGCAGCGACGGCATCGTTCTGGGCGGCTCACCCCACCCCCGTGCATACGGGGCCTTCGCACGATTCCTTTCCACCTTCGTCGGCCGCTCCTTTACCTGGGCAGGCGCTGCGATTCATCTCTCCGGGCGCCCAGCACAAAGGTTTGGCCTCGGCGACCGAGGAGCAGTACGGCCAGGCTGGATAGCCGACATCGCCATCGTCGATCCCACCGGGGTGCGCGACGAAGCCACCTACGACAACCCACGCCAACCTGCCAGCGGCATCGACGATGTCCTGGTAGCGGGAGAAGTTGTCCTCAGTAACGGAGAGCTCACCGGCGAGCTTTCCGGGCGCGGACTGCGCCGGACAGGAGCAGCACGATGACTCAAAGCGTCACCCGCGGAGCCGAGATTCTCACGCGACTCGCCGATGGACCCCAGCCCATCACGACCCTCGCGGACGACTTTGGCGTTCACCGCACCACCATGTACCGCGAACTCCGCTCGCTTGAAGAGGCCGGGCTGCTGCGCCGTGACCCTCAAGGCGACTATCGGCTCGGGGTGCGGTTGATCTCACTCGCACAGGCCGCACTCGACCAGATTGACCTGCGCGACGTTGCTCGCCCCACGATCGACGCCCTGCATCACAAAGTGGGCGGCACCGTCCACCTCGCCGCGCTCATTGACAATGCGATTGTCTACGTCGACAAGCGAGAAGACCCACGGGGAATCCGCCTGTACTCGCAGATCGGCCGCGCCGTCATCCCGTACTGCACCGCGTCAGGCAAAGCTGTGCTCTCCCGCTTAGACCCCCTCAGCCGAGACAAGATGCTCAGTGACGTGACGTGGCGCACCTACACACCCACCACGATCACATCCCGCCGCCGCCTCGACGAGCAACTCACCAAGGTCACCCAGCAGGGGTACGCCATCGACGACGGCGAGTTTGAGTCCTTCGTGCGCTGCATGGCTGTTCCGATCATCGCTTCCCACGGAGTGGTCGGCGCACTCTCCATGACGGCACTGCGAGACGTCGACGGCGCCGACACCCTCGCACGCAACCGTCCCGCCTTGGCCGCCGCTGCCGCACGCATCGGCGCTGAACTGGGTTAACCCCCTACCCTCACTATCCCCAATCCCATCAATCAAGGAGAAATACATGGCTAAGAAGGCCGTTCTGCTCGACAACGCCCCCAAGCCTGCAGGCCCATACAGCCACGGAGTCGTTGCCGGCGGGTTCCTTTACACCGCAGGCTTCGGACCCCAGGACCCGGCCACCGGCGAAGTCGTCCCGGGCGCTGTCTACGAGCAGACGCACCAGGTCCTCAACAACGTCGAGGCCGTCCTCGCCGCACACGGCGCCACGCTCGATGATGTGGTGAAGGTCACCACACACTTGGAGCGCTTGGACCGAGACTTCGCTGAATACAACCGCGCCTACGGGGAACGTTTTAACGAGCCCTACCCGGTTCGCACCACCGTCGGATCCGACCTGGCCAACATCCTGGTCGAGATCGACGTCGTCGCCTACATCGGCGACAAGTAGCCAAGGCGCGGGCTATGCCACTGACACCTTCCGAGTTGATTCTCAATGACGAGAAGTCGCTGCCTCCATGGGCGGTGGGGCGAAGCGTCGCAGACGTACTCGCCGAACGACCCGGGCTTGACCAGTGGTGGACCCCGCTCTTGCTGGTGGACCGCCGCCGACTGAGCCACAACATCGGTTTCTTTGCCTCGTGGGCGCGAGCGCTGGGCGTGGAGCACATGCCGCACGGCAAGACTTCCATGGCGCCTGAACTGTGGCGCGAGCAGATTGATGCCGGGGCGAGCGGGATCACGGTGGCAACACCGTGGCAGGCCCGAATCGCCGTGGAGTCCGGTATCGCAACGATCATGCTTGCTAACCAAGTGGCCGATCCGCACACGGCTCAATGGCTGGCACACCACCAGAGCGAGTCGGCCCAGGTCATCCCCTGGGTCGACTCGCCGTTGGCCGTCGACCTCCTCGCCGATGCTGGACGTCAAGCTGGCACCACCATCGGCGTTCTGGTCGAGGTCGGGCGACCTGGCGGCCGTACGGGAACACGGAGCCTCGCCGATGCGCGGGCACTGATCGCTCGCATCCATCACTCCGATGGCGTCACGCTCGCAGGCATCGCCGGCTATGAGGGTGCCGTGACCCATGGCCGTGGGGCCGATGCGCTGGCAACGGTCAAGACATTTGTCACCGATCTGGTGGGGTTGGCTCGCGAGGCACGCACGGGTGACGCACCGCTGATCGTGACCGCGGGAGGATCCGCGTATCCAGATGTGGTGGCCGACGCACTCTCTATGGCGGTCGCCGAAGGAATGCGAGGCATACTGCGCAGCGGTGCCTACATCTTGCACGACGAGGGACACTACGAGGAGATCTCTCCGTTTGACCATGGACGCCTCGCGGGAGGCTTGCTTCCTGCTGCCCGCGCCCACGCACGTGTGGTGTCCGCCCCGGAGCCAGGCTTGGTCCTGCTTGACGCCGGTAAACGCGACCTCCCTTACGACGAGGGACTCCCCCGTCCATTGCGCGCATGGACCGCTGATGGCCGGAGCATCGATCTCGCAGCGACCGGAAGCGATTCTCAGCCAGATGACGCTCAGCCCGCGAAGGTCACCGCACTGAATGACCAGCATGCGTTCCTCGCGACGGGCAGTGCCGTATTGAGCGTGGGCGACGTCGTGGAGCTGGGGCTCTCTCACCCTTGCACGATGACAGACAAGTGGCGCCTGATTCCTGTGGTTGACAACCTCGAACGTGGCCGGGACGCCGTGATCGTGGACTTCCTCCAGACACACTTCTAGAGCCCCGACAACTCAACGGACCCTACGACCGCGGCAATCATGGGGACGATGCCGACCACGACGAACGCTGGCAGCAAACAGAGCGTCAGCGGAAGCGAGAGGGTGACGCCCAGACGCCCTACTGCACGTTGAGCTTGAGCACGGGTCGTCCGAATTGCCTCATCCGTTGCCGTCCGCAACGCCGGGGCTGCTGACGCCCCGCAACGGTGCGGGGCTCGTAGGGCACGCTCCACGACCGGTGCAAGTGAGCCGTCGACACGAGCGGCCGTAGCCCACACCCGAGCCCACGGTTCGCCGCGAGCAAGCGAAGCGCCCGCGGACGCGAGCGCCGCACCCTCGGTGTCGCCAGCATCTTCCACGACCCGACCGACCCGCATCAAGGCACCGGGGAGATCCATGCCGGCCGCCAATGTTGCCTCGATGAGAGCTAACGCCACTGGGGTTGCCACCCCTGACGGCGATGGGACCGCATCGCGCAGCAACGACCGAGTCCAGGCCCGTCCCAGCATCGTCAATATGCCCCCCACTGTCAGCAGCACCCAGCCAAAGGGCGTCGTGAACAGCAGTCCGAGCGCGCGCGGATCGAGCAGGGCCGCCAACCCCACTCCCGCGAGCGGCAGCCATGCCAGCACCTTTGCACTCATACCGGGCCCTGCCAGCGCCGCTTCACACGCGTCTCGCGCCTCCTGCCGTTCCCGCTCCACCTCGACGATCCTGCGCAGAACGCGCGCCAATGGAACCCCACCATCCCGGGCCAACTGTGCGGCAGCACGGATGCCGACGGTGCTCGCCCCGTGCACCTGCGGGAGACCGTCAGCGCCTACCTCAACATCAGCTTCAGCCCAGGCACGTTCCGGTGGCAGTCCTGACTCGAGCAACGCCACGGCGTCGGCAACCTCAACCCCCAGGCCCACCTCTCCACTCCCGCGAGCGGCACCGCTCAAAGGACGGTCCCTACGCCGCAGCATCGGGGGTCCATCCGCCGAGCACAGCACACAGCGCCTGCCAGCCCGGACCCTGCCGCCATCCCTTGGCTGTCCACCCCACGGCCTCAATCGCGACAAGGGCCTCGTCACGATGCTCCAACACCGCAATGCTCGCAAGGCGGCGCGCACCACCACTGCGCTCCACATGGAGGATCACGTCAAAAGCGATCCCAGCCTGCAACTCCACGGTGCGTTGGCTCATCCCCGCGAGTGCGCCCAGCGCCACAAGGCGCGCCGGGACATCGGCTGGCGAGTTCGCATGAACCGTCGCAAACCCACCCCGATGGCCCGTGTTGAAGACCGACAACACCTCACGAACCTCTGGCCCCCGGCATTCGCCCAGCACGACGCGATCTGGACGCATACGCATTGCTTCCCTCACCAGCAATGGCAAACCAATCGCCCCAGACCCCTCGATGTTGGCGCGCCGCTCCACCAGCCGCACCACATGAGGATGGTCAGGCTGGAGTTCGCCCGCCTCCTCGATGATCAGGATGCGCTCGGTCGGGTCCACCTCAGACAACAGTGACGCGAGCAGCGTGGTCTTTCCTGAGCCCGTTGCGCCCGTGACGAGCGCGGAACATCGTTGGCGCACCAGTTCCCGCACCAAGGCCACTGCGGAGCCACTCACCATTCCGCCCACGGCGAGGTCGTCCAGGGTCAGAGCCTGGCTCCTGACTCGCCGTAGGGAGATGGCCGCGCACTCGGGAGCGATGGGTGGCAGGGCGGCGTGCAGGCGTGTGCCATCCGGAAGCCTGGCGTCGACGAGGGGGCTCGCATCGTCGAGTCGACGTCCGCCCGCGCTCGCCAACGTGACGGCGAGCACTCGCACGGCTTCCGCATCGGGCAAGTCCACTGTCTGGCGTTCCAAGCCGCGGCCGCGATCAATCCACGCGGTTCCGGGCTCGTTCACCAGAACATCGGTCACCCCGGGCAACGCAAGTAATGGCGCGAGCGGGCCCGCATACGGCGCGCTCGGTTGCGGAGGTCGAAGTATGGCGATGGTGTCGCGTGCACTCGAAGTTGCGAGGGTGTCGGTCATGTCCACGACACTGCTCGTGCGATCCGCGTCACACCACCACGGCGCGAAACTCGTGGACTCGTGCGGGAGGGAACGGCGCCTGGGGACGCTTCCAGGCAGCCGTCATCGCCACCGGTCCACCATGATTCGCGGAGCTCGCGTCGGAGCGCCGTGGCGCAGTGTCGGTTGCGACAGTTAGGCTGTGGTCTAGCCACAGGAGGTGCCATGCCACGCAAGAAGGCCACACATCGGTCAGCCGCATTCTTCGATCTCGATAAGACCATCATCGCGACGAGTTCATCGATGGCCTTTTCACGCCCGTTTTACGATGGCGGCCTCATTACCAGGACCGATGCAGTTCGCACCGCATACTCCCAGTTCCTGTTCCTCGTTGGCGCAGCGGATGAACGCCAGACCACACGGCTCCGCGACTCACTCTCCGACCTCATCAAGGGCTGGGACGTCGCCGCAGTGAAGCGCATCGTCACGGAGACCGCCCACGAACACATCGATCCAGTGGTGTTCGCAGAGGCGCTGACCCTGATCAAGCGCCACCAAGCCAATGGCCGTGACGTAGTGATCGTCTCAGCGTCCGCGCGCGACATTGTGGAACCCATCGCCGAGATTCTGGGAGCCGATGCCGTGATCGCCTCGGAGCTCGAGGTGAAGAAGGGTTTCTACACGGGTGAAGTGACGTTCTACAACTACGGAGAAAGCAAAGCGGAGGCAATCCGCGATCTCGCCGAGAAGCGCGGCTACGACCTCCATCGCTCCTACGCGTACTCCGACTCCATCACAGATGCCCCCATGCTCAACGTGGTGGGGCACGGCTTTACGGTGAACGCGGATCGCGCCCTCCGACGCGCCGCAATCGAGTACGGCTGGGGCAACCTCAAGTTCAAGAAGCCCGTAGGCCTCCACTCCGGACCGCCGGCTAAGCCCATCTTGGTAGCGGTGCTTGCCGTTGCGGCGATCGTGGCTGGTGGCATCTTGCTCTCCAAGGCCACCGAACGCCCTCCTGAGGAGTGACACACCTCACGCAACGCTGACGCCACCCCACACGTCTATAGGGCAGACAGGACTCGAGGGTCCGGTTTGCTCAGGGGTAGGACGCCGCGAGTGTCAGGGTTGCGGCCTGTCCACATCATCCCGATGGCCGATACCTGCATGTCACAAGTGCCGCGTATCCTGAACCCTCACGCTGAACACGACGGGTGGCACACACATGTGCCAGGAGGATAGGGAAGCAATGCACAAGGGGCTAATGGTGGTGGGCGGAATCGCTCTCGCCAGTGCATCGGCAGCGATTGGATGGTTCGGAGTTCAGTGGCTTTTCCAGCCTGACGACACCTCGGCATCGGCCGAATCCACCGAACCTGCGGGCCCCACCACGCCGCTTTCCTACGACCTCTCCCAGGTACTCGCCAACGGCGAGGACCTGTTTAGCCCACCCCAGTGCGGCGAAACGTGGACCTCGGAAGTCACTCCTGGTAACACCGTAGTTCCCATCGTGAACGTCACCACCACAGACTCGGGGGCAACTGCGAACGTCGCGTTCACGTCAGACGCTGAGGGCGTGACTGCTTTCCTCGCGCAGACGGGGCAGCTCATTGTCACCCGGGACGATGTTGTGGTCACCCCAAACTGGGGAAGCGAGTTTGTGCCGGAACTCTACATGACGACCGGCGACACACAGACGGCACCCGGGCCAGACCTGGAGATGACCGGGGCATCGTTGTGTGACGTGGCAGATGAACTGAACTCGATCCTCGCGGACATCGACTGGGAGAACTCCACACAGGAGGAAATTGACGCCCAGTATGCGAAGGCCGCCGAATTCGAAGCGGAGCACGAGACACTTCCCGCTGGCGACTACAAGGTCTACGCGTGGAGCCCGATCATCCGTGGCGAACAGGCCGCTGTCGCACGGACTCTTTTCGAAGAGGGCGTGACTGATGTGTCGCTCTTGCAATACACCGCGGGGTACTCAGCACTCTCAGAGGACGAGCGTATCCAGCCGTACTGCGATGAAGCCGAAACGCCCGATGGCGGCACCGAACTACTGTGCGATGTTCCTCAGGACGTGCTGATCGAGGTGCTGGAACGCGATGTTCCCGAGTCCTACATCGTGGACGCAGAACCCGCCGTCGCAATCTCAGAAGCGTTCGCGTTCACTATTGAGTGACCCCGCGCTGGGCCCACGACGGAGAGCCGTCGCGGGAGAGAATCCTCGCGGGCCATGGGAGACCCACGACTTAGCCTGTCTTGCGCCTGAAGTCAGTGTGCCCATGCGCAGCGCCATTACCGTGAAGCGCGTCGGTGGCTGGATGCTTGCCTGACGATCCCGGGCGTGATGTCTGCCCATCGAATCCCACGAAGCGATCCATCACTTCCTGCGCGTCACCGTCCTTGACGGCAGCGAGAAACTCCTCGGCCTCCTTCTCGCGCATGAGTTTGGCGAGCTTCCCATGGTGGAAGATCACTACTTCCCCATTGGACCGAGTGGCGTAGTCATAACCTTCTGGTGCGCTCATGTTCCTCATCGTCACACGGCAGGGCGCGCACCGCATCTTCACCAGGCCCCGCAAACCCCCGCCAACCCCCGCGAAGTGGCTCCATTTCATCGTCTAGCGCCCTCAAAACAGCGAAATGGAGCCATTTCGCGTGGGGGTGGGGATGCTAATGCCAGGTTTACCAGGGCACCTAACAAACCCCTGGTCGACATTTTACGAAACTTTCCTAACAAACTAGAGTGACGCTCATGGTCAACGATGCCCAAACTCTAGAGAATCTGCACACCGAGACGCGGTCCTTTCCGCCGTCTCCCGAGTTCGCCGAGCAGGCTAACGCCCGCGCGGAGATGTACACGCAAGCCGCGGCCGACCGCCTCGGTTTCTGGCGTGAACAAGCCGAACACCTCCACTGGGACACCCCCTTCACTGAGGTTCTTGACTGGTCCGATGCCCCTGTCGCCCGCTGGTTTGGCGACGGCACACTCAATGCTTGCGATAACGCAGTCGACCGCCACGTGCGCGAAGGCCGCGGAGATCGTGTGGCTTTTTACTTTGAAGGTGAGCCCGGGGATTCCCGCACGCTTACTTACTCCGACATGCAGCGCGAAGTTTCGAAGGCGGCCAACGCCCTCGAGAGCCTTGGCGTCACCAAGGGCGACCGCGTCGCCATCTACCTTCCCCAGATCCCCGAAGCCGTGGTCTCGATGCTCGCCTGTGCGCGCATCGGCGCTATCCACTCAGTGGTCTTTGGAGGGTTCTCCTCTGACAGCCTGCGCCAACGCATCGACGATGCTCAGGCCAAGCTGGTCATCACAGCCGATGGCGGTAACCGCCGAGGCGCCCACCTTGCCCTCAAGCCTCTGGTCGATGCCGCGTTGGCACCGTCCGAGGCCAACCCCACGGAAGCCGAATCTGTGGAGCACGTCCTCACGGTGCAGCGCACCGGACAGGACACAGAATGGACCGAGGGACGAGACGTGTGGTGGCACGACGTGGTCGAGCCTGCATCCGACGAGCACACCCCGGTGATGGTCGAGGCTGAACACCCGCTGTTCATCCTCTACACCTCCGGCACGACCGGAACGCCCAAGGGCCTGTTCCACACCACCGGCGGCTACCTCACCGGCGCAAGTTACACACACCGTGTCGTGTTCGACCTCAAGCCCGAGACCGACGTGTACTGGTGCTCGGCTGACGTCGGCTGGATCACCGGCCACTCGTACATCGTGTACGGACCCATGATCAACGGCGCCACCCAGGTCCTCTACGAAGGCGTGCCCAACGCTCCTCACGAGGGCCGCTGGTGGGAGATCATCGAGAAGTACAAGGTCTCGATCTTCTACACCGCGCCCACCGCCATCCGTACGTTCATGAAGTGGGGTGAGGCGATTCCCAACAAGTTCGACCTCTCCTCCCTCCGACTCCTCGGATCTGTGGGTGAACCCATCAACCCCGAGGCATGGATGTGGTACCGCCGCGTGATCGGCGGCGACCGTTGCCCCATCGTGGACACCTGGTGGCAAACCGAGACGGGCTCCATCATGATCTCCCCCCTTCCGGGCGTCACGGCCGCCAAACCAGGCTCTGCGCAGGTAGCGCTGCCCGGAATCTCGGCGGCAGTGGTCGACGACGACGCCAACGAAGTGGGGCCAGGTCGTGGCGGGTACCTGGTGCTCGATCAGCCATGGCCGTCGATGCTGCGAGGCGTCTGGGGCGACCGCGAGCGCTACGAAGACACCTATTGGAGCCGCTTCAAGGGCCTGTACTTTGCCGGCGACGGCGCCAAGCGCGACGCTGACGGTGACATCTGGCTGATGGGTCGCGTGGACGACGTCATGAACGTGTCCGGGCACCGCCTGTCGACAACCGAGATCGAGTCCGCACTGGTCTCTCACCCCTGGGTTGCTGAAGCCGCAGTGGTGGGCGCCAAGGACGAGACCACAGGCCAGGCCGTCGTGGCGTTCGTAGTGATCCGCGACGATTCGGAAGCTGCCAACCTCGAGCACCACGAAGTTGCCGTGGCGTTGCGCGAGAAGGTCAAGAGCGAGATTGGCGCACTGGCCAAGCCTCGTACGGTCCTGCTGGTGTCCGAGGTCCCCAAGACGCGTTCGGGCAAGATCATGCGCCGGCTGCTTCGCGATGTCGCCGAACACCGTGAGGTGGGCGACGTCTCGACCTTGGCCAACGCAACGGTCATGAACGCGATCCGCGACAACATGGAGTCCGGTAAGGCTGACGACGACTGATCGTCACCCTCCATACAACAGTGCCGGCCCCTTGAGAGAGGGTGCCGGCACTGTTGCGTTGACGAGGGTTGTAACGGCGTGAGGACTGCGACTCAGGCGCCGGAAATCCTCAAGGACACAGGAAGTTCCTCGTCCTGACCGAGCACATGCTGTGAAAGGAAAGCGAAGACTCCCTCGTACCAGACCACGGAGTGCTGCGGCTTGAGGATCCAGTGGTTCTCGTCAGGGAAGTACAGGTACCGGTGCACCATGGTTCCGTCAGGTTCCGCGAAGTGCTCGGCGAGCTCTGCCCACAGGCGTAGGCCCTCGCCGATCGGAACGCGGTAGTCCTTGTCTCCGTGTATGACGAGCATGGGTGTCGAGATGTCAGCGACGGAGTGGTGGGGCGAGTGCTCGACCATCGCTTCAGGCGTGAAGATTGACTGCCAGTAGTCCGCGTGATCGGTAGTGGGACCGAACTGGTCGAGGGCCCACAAACTCGCGTGCGTGACAATCGCATCGAACCTGTCGGTGTGTCCGGCAACCCAGTTAGCCATGTAGCCACCAAAGGAACCGCCCATGGCCGCAGTGCGGGTCTGATCAATCTCCGGGCGCGCTTCGACCGTGTCCGTAATGGCGAGCAAATCGGTGAAGGGTTTATGGCCCCAGGAGTTCCAGCCGCGGGTAATGAAGTCGAGGCCATATCCAGTGGACAGGGCAGGGTCGGGCAACAGCACCGCATAGCCTTGTGCGACAGCCAAGGCTGGCGTCCAGCGCCACGACCACGCATTCCACGAGTTCAGCGGGCCACCATGGATCCACAGCAGAAGCGGTGCGGGGTTGTCCGCCGATGCATCGGGCGGGGTCAGTAGCCAGCCGCGAACCCGGGCCCCGTCCTCGGCGTGCGTGTCGACGTCAGTGAGCGTGGCGTGCGCCTCCGGCGCGGGAGCAGGTGTCACGAGTTCCGTCACAGTTCCGTCGAGTGCGACGCGCACAGGGTGCGCGGGGCGCAGCATCGTCGTGCGCAGCGCGACCAGTTCGCCGGTGGCCCGATCAACGCAGACGGCACTGTAGTGGGCGTCATCGTGCGTCAGTGGCGTGACCTCGTCGGAACTGAGGTCGATGCGTAGCACCGGGCCGCGTCCGTCGTCGTCGGCCGTCACAATCAGGGCCGCACCATCGTGAGAGAACTGGAGCGAACTCGGCCAGCGGTCCCAGTGCTCGGCCACGCGGCGCGGCTGTGAGCCATCGGCTTGCGCGACCCAGATCTCCATCTGCGTGGGGCCGGTGGGATCAGACTTGGGGTGGCGCACATAGGCCAACTGAGAGCCGTCGAGACTGAATGCTGGTGCGGCCACGTCCGTCTTGGAGTCGCTACGCACCACCGTGTGTTCGCCCGATGCACGGTCGATGCGGACAAGATCACTGCGCGAACCGCGCCCCTCCGGCACCTCTAGGGCAGCAACAACGGTTGCGCCGTCGGGGCTCACGGCCACGTCCGGCGCATCGATCCAACGGTGGACACCCGGGGTGAGGTCCTGAGGGCGGGCAAGGTGGCGCGGATACGTGGAGGGAGCCGATGCTTCGGAGGCACTTTCTTCTGCCTGTCCACCGGTTGCGGACACGAGGTCGTCGCCCGACACCCCCGCGGACTCTGCGGGATAGTCAGCAAAGTCCACGGCAAAAACATGGGTATGGTCCGGGCCGAGGTCATGATCCCAGTGGCGGATCGGGTAGGTGCTGTGCCAAATGGCGCTCACCTTGCGCTTGTCGCGCGATGCACGCAATTGAGCGTCTTCGTCGAGGTCCTTCGCCGCAGGCAGCTGGCCTGCGGTGAATGCGGCTACCGGGGCATCGGCCGCCGTTGCACCGATGCCTCCCACGCCGCCAGCAAAGCCCGTCACAGGGCGCGCTTCCCCACCGGCCGCGGGAAGTAGCCACACCTGGGAAGTCTCATCGTCGTCGCCACCAGGCCGTGTGGAAGTGAACAGCAGGTCCCCGGTAGACAAGAATGTTGCACCGCCTTCACCCTTGGCGGAGCGTGTCAGCCGCACTGGTGTACCTGAACCGTCCGCCGGGACCTTCCACAGTGCACGCTCATACGAGGTGCGGTCCTTGGACAGTGTCGCGACGGTGAGCACGGTGTACGTGCCGTCAGGAGCCAGAGCCAATCCTTCGACTCGGGGCATTGCGATGACATCAGTGACGGATGAGTATGCGGTCATACTCCACCGTAACCCGCCACGGGACGGGTCCCCACCGTCCGGTCGCCCCTGACGACTTGGGATTGCTCGGCGGAACAGCAAAGCGCCGGCCTAATCCACGTGATGCGGACTAGGCCGGCGCTTGAAGCGTTCAGTGACGCTAGTTACGGCTGAACATAGATGTTGACGCTCGAGCCTTCGGGAAGTACCTCCCAGAAGCTCACCTCGTAGCGCGCAGTTCCACCATCACCCGGAACGTTGTCGAGGTAGTCGATCTCCGTCAAGAAGATCTCACCGTTAGCGTCATAGGCGATGCCGGTGACGACCACAGATTCGAGGTCGTCGGCAAAGTAGGAGGTCACCGTTCCGCTGGCCGTCGTTCCGAGAACGTCTTCGCCATACTCCGGCGTCGATACCTCGAAGTAACCGGTCGGGGAATCAGAGACGTCAGTGGGCGCGCCATCTAGCGTGACCTCGATGCGCTCCACGGTGTCGCCCTCAGGGACGTCGTAGAAGATTCCCGTGGACGCTGCTGCGCTGTTGGGCATCACCTGAAGCCAGTAGTCCTCGGCACGGCCAAGGAAAATGTCGTCAGGGCCGTAGGCGTCAATGGTGACGTTCAAGTCGAGCCATGCGAGGTCAGCATTCGGGTTTTCCAGGACGACGGCGTAGCTCCACGAGCCGTAGTCTTCGTCGTAGTAGAACGCCGACTCTGTGATGTCGACCTCACCGTCAACGGCGACGTCCTCGTCGGTCGTATCCTCGGCGCTCGTGCCACCCTCGTCCGAATCGGTCTCTGGCGCGGTCGTGACGCCAGCAACACTTTCCTTGTTCTCTTCTTCAATAGCGTCATTGACGGCACCGCCGACACCGACGACGAGCGAGATGATGAACACCACAATCGAGATGATCAGAGACAGGCCAGCAAGGATCAGACCTGTAAGCGCCAGGGGCTTGCGCGGCGACTTCTTCACCATCGCAAGGATCGCGAAGACGATCGCGGGAAGTGCGAACATCCATGCAAAGAGAGCGAAGACTCCAAAGAAGGAGACGATGAACGCGAGGCCACCAAGAATGATTGCCGTGAGCGATAGCCAACTGGGGCCGCTGCCGGGCGTGCGCGGCGGCTGCTGACCGTAAGGGGCCTGCTGGCCGTAGACGGGCTGGCCCTGAGGAGCTGGTGCGCCGGGGGCCGGCGCATACTGCGGCTGACCTTGGGGAGCGCCGGGGGCGGCGTACTGAGGTTGGCCCTCAGGTGCAGGCTGGCCCTGAGGTGCCGGCGGCGCTGCATACTGCGGGGCCGCGGGAGCAGGAGGCGCGGGTGGTGCCGGCGCATCGGCTGGCGGTGCAGCAGGCGCGTCAGCCGCAGGAGCGGGAGGCGCAGGCGGTGCATCGGCGGGAGGCGCGTCAGCCGCAGGAGCGGGAGGCGCAGGCGGTGCTGGCGCATCGGCGGGAGGCGCAGGCGGTGCCGGGGGCGCGGGAGGCGCGTCAGCGGCTGGTGCCGGAGGCGTGCCTGGTGCGGGCGGCGGTGTGCTTGGTGCCGATTCCGGGCTCGGCTGTTGGTCAGGCTTGTCGTCACTCATGAAATGGATCCCCTCAAAGAATGTGAGACGCATAGGCGTCGCGCCACAACCTACCAGGTGTGGGGAACCCGGCGTTTCGAGAGGGATCAGGCCTGTTGGCGTGCGCGTTCCTTCACCGCCATGAACTCGTCGAGGGTGGCACGAGCGCTACTGACGTTCACGCTGTCCCCGCCTCCCAGGGCTTCTCTCACCGCATCTCGCTCGGCACCAATTACCCGCACCTGCGTGCCAGCGAGGGAGACAAGGAAGCCTGCGTCGGTCAGAGTCGCAAATGCGCTCGGCCAGTCCCCAGTGTCGACGTTCAGTGCGGTGGTGTCGCCCACGATGTCCGCCTCGGAGCCTGCGCCTACTTCACGGCCGCCTGACATGAGCACGAGCCAGTCGCATTGTTGCGCTTCTTGCATGTAGTGGGTGGTGACGAGGACCCCGACGCCGGCATCGGCTTTGTCGTGGATGGTGTCCCACAGGCGTGCTCTCGAGAGAGGGTCGACGCCGGAGGTGGGCTCGTCGAGCACGAGCAGTTCGGGGTTGTGGCCGAGTGCGGCGGCGAAAGCGAGTTGTCGTTGGTTGCCAAGTCCGATCTGGCCGACGGGAACACGTCGCAGGTGCTCAAGCGCTTCTGGGAGCGGCGTGTCTGCGACGCCGAAGGCCTGGTCGATGAAGTCGAGGTTTTCGCGGGGGGTGAGCGAGTCCCACAGCCCAAGACCTTGGGGAACGTAACCCAGACGCGAGCGGGTGGTACGCGAGGGGCTGTCCCCGAACAGATGCACGGAGCCTTCCGATACGGGCAGCAGGCCCAGGATCATGCGGATCAGCGTGGTCTTGCCAGCACCGTTGGCACCGAGCAGGCCCACAATCTCGCCGGGCTTCACGGTCAGGTTTGCGTCGTCGACCGCAGTGAAGTCGCCAAAGGTCCGGGTGACCCCCGATGCGTGGATCAGCGGTTCAGGCATGCGTGACCTCCTTGGACAGACCGGCGGCGACCATGGCGTCTTCGAGGTCCTCGACGCGCGGTTGTCCCGACGGCGGGTCTTCGGGCGACCATTGCCGCCACGTCCTGCCTCGTCGCCATGCGAGCGCACGGTCCTGCGGAGCATCGACGATGCTGACGTGGCCTGGGACACGCGTCAGCACATCGGCGGGGGTGCCTTCGATGAGGACCTCGCCCGCATCGAGTGCAAGTACCTGTGAGGCACGTTGCGCCTCGTCGAGATACGTGGTGGCCATGACTACTGCTGCACCGTCAGCGGTGGCACGGGAGATCATGCGCCACAGGTCAATGCGGCTGACGGGGTCGACGCCCGTGGAGGGCTCGTCGAGGATCAGCAGGTCGGGACGGTGAAGCATGGCCAAGGAGAATGCGAGCTTTTGGCGCATGCCGCCGGAGAGTTGGCGGGCGAGGCGAGACGTCGCGCCGGTGAGCCCGGTTGCCTCAAGCAACTCTTCGCGGCGGTCGCTGAGGGACTGCCCTGTCACGCCCTGAGCCGCGGCAACGAAGTCGATGTTCTCGTTGACGCTGAGGTCCCCCCACACTCCGGCAGCTGTGGGCATGAAGCCGATGCTGCGGCGGCCGGGCGTGGACACGGAACCTTCTGTGGGGTTCACGGCACCGGCGAGGCACCTGAGTGCGGTGGTCTTACCTGCGCCGTCACCGCCCACCACCGCGTAGACCTCGCCTGGGCGAGCGTCGAGGCTGACGTTGTCCAGCGCTGTGGTGTCGCCGTACTTCACGGTGACGCGGTGAAGTCCCCACTGGCGTGCAGCATCGGAGGTCATTTGGAGCCACCCATGTGGCGTGCGCTGGGTGCGAGGTCGCGTCGGAATCGCAGGACCGCAGCGGTGAAGATGACCAATGCCATCAGGATGAGGACTCCGAAGTCCAGGCCCAAGGACGTGAGGTCTGCGCCGCGGAGCATGATGCCCTGCGAGATCTCCACAAAGTAGGTGAGGGGGAGGATGTAGCCGATCCAGGCCACTCCTGCGGGCATTGCATCCAGCGGGAAGATGAAACCGGAGAGGAGAATCTGCGGCATCACCAGCATCATTGCCATTTGGATGGCTTGTCCTTGAGTTTGTGATGCAGTGGAAATCAGCACTCCCAGTCCTAGGACAACGAAGAGGAAGATTGCGCCGCCGATGGCGAAGAGCCCGACGTTGCCGACGAAGGGCACGTCGAAGAGCCATACGCCCAGCACGGTCACGATGATCATGTCGATGGCCGCCAGGATGAAGTACGGGACGATCTTGCCCATGATGACCTGGGACGACTTGAGGGGCATGACCGCCAGTTGCTCGATAGTTCCGTTCTGGCGTTCCTTCACGAGCCCAATGGAGGTGATGACAGTGCCGATGAACGCGAGGATCAAGCCGATGAGTGCCGGGACCATCACCCACGCGGTGGTGAGGTCAGGGTTGTAGAGCACCTCAACGTCCACCATGCCGTCTGGGGCCTGTGAGAAGCCTGCCTCTGCGCTTTGTGCCGCGAAGATGCTGGAACCGTCAATGTAGACCTGCGCAGGTTGGCTGGACGTGTCGATCGCAACATCGACCACGTTGTCCTTCAGAAGGTCCTGGGCGGAAGCATCTGCGTCGATGCCGGGTTCGACGACGAACAGGTCGGGGAGCTGGTCCTCATACTGTTCAGCGTTGTCCCCGACCACTGCGGTCGGGATTTCCTCGACGTTGAAGTTCGCTGCGTAGCCAAAGATCACCAGCAGGAGGATGGGGAGTGCAATCAGCATTCCCATCGTGCGTTTGTCGCGGCGGAGCTCGCGGAACTCCTTCAGGATCATGGCTTTCACTGCAACTCCTCCGGTCAGTTCCCGCACTTCGCGAATGATCATTCGCTAAGCGATAGCGTGTCAGCGCAGGGGTGCCGTGTCAACTGCAGCCGCGCGTGACTATCCTGGTTTGATGCCGATCCGCTCGCCCGAGCACCACGACCAGCGCCGCGCCCTTATCCTCGATGCGGCGCTGCAATGCTTCGCGCGCGATGGCTTCCAGGGCGCATCGATGGCAGACATCATCACGACCGCCGGCGTTTCGGCAGGATCGGTCTACCGCTACTTCCCGTCCAAATCCGAGCTCATTGTCGCGGCTGCGCAATCCGTGTTTATGCCGGTACGCCACCAGTTCGCTCACTTCACAGACGCAGACGATCCCGTCCGGCCCACCACGGCTTTGGCGCACGTCTTGAGCGAACTGATGGCGAGCGCCAGCGCCGAGGGGCGCCAGTTAGCGCCCCTCATCCTCGAGGTGTGGGCCGAAGCACCCCGGGATACCGCACTGCGCGAACCCCTCAAGGAGGTTTACGGGGGCATCCACAACGACATTCTGACCCTCGTGACACGATGGCGAGACGCGGGGCACATCGATGCGAACACCGATGTTGACGCGCTAGCAACTGCACTGTTTGCCCTCATGCCAGGGCTACTCGTGGCTCGGATCATTCAAGGACGAGGTGACGGAGCCGCTGCCCTGCTCGCCTTTGGCGAGGCCACTGGGCTGTAGCGGCGACGCGCGCCCTAGCGGTGCGTGAGTGCCCAAACGAGCCGCCTCTGAGCACTCACACACCGCCACAAGACAGGGGCAGCACGATCTCGGGTCCAGTTGCGCGCTGAACAGTTGTTCAGTACCGTCCTGAAATGTGACGGAGACCGACGCCCGCGAGCGCATCCTCGATGCCGCGCTCAGCCTCTTTGCAGAACGCAGCGCCGATGCGGTTTCGCTGCGCGACATTGCAGCCGCCGCAGACGTCTCCGTGGCCCTCATTCCGCACTACTTCACCAACAAGACCGGCCTGGTCGATGCTGTGAACGCCCGCATCATCGGCATCTTTGACGGCGCTCGCGACGCCATGGCATCCGCCGACGGAGTCTCCGCAGCGATAGCCGAGCACTTTCCGTCGGACTCCCCCACCATCGGCTACCTGCGCCGATGCCTCACGGACGGCTCAGACACCGGACGCGTGATCTTCCAGCGGTGGTACGGCATGACCGTGGAACTCTTGGGCGACCTCGAGCGCTCGGGCGCAGTCACACCCACCGCGGATCCGCAGGCCCGAGCCGCCTTCCTGATGGCCAACGACCTTGCCATCATCCTGCTGCGCGACCACCTCGCCGAGTCCCTCGGCACCGACCCCCTCTCCACCGAGGGCCTCACGCGCTGGACCGCCGAGGCCCTCACTGCCTACACCCATGGCGTCTTCACCCAACGTGACGCCACATCAGACGCCACATCAACCAAGGAGCAGCAATGACGCCCACCGACACCACCACTGACCGCGGCGTCCACATCGCGGGACTCACCAAAGTCTTTGGCGAAGGCGACGCCGCCGTGCACGCCTTGAAGGGCATCGACCTCGAGATCTCGTCAGGCGAGTTCATTGTGGTGATTGGCCCCTCGGGTTCAGGCAAGACCACGCTGTGCAACATCATCGGCGGCATTGAAACTGCCACCGAGGGCACCGTGACCGTGGCTGGCCAAGACATCTCCACGACCAAGCCATCGAAGCTGAGCGACTTCCGGCGTGATCACGTGGGCTTCATCTTTCAGTTCTTCAACCTCATCCCCACACTGACGGCACGCGAAAACGTCGAGATGATCGTAGAAATGACCGACCGCGGAGACAAGGACAAGGTCGCCTCCCACCTGGAAGCCGTAGGCCTCGGAGACAAACTCGACAGTTTCCCCGCACAGCTCAGCGGCGGCCAACAACAACGCGTCGCCGTCGCACGCGCGCTCGCCACCGACCCCGACATCCTGCTCGCCGACGAACCCACCGGCGCCCTCGACCTCCCCACAGGACGGCAGATCCTCGAACTGCTGCAGGACCTCAACCGCCAAGGCAAGACCATCATTATCGTGACGCACAACCTCTCGGTCGGACAGATCGCCGACCGCGTCATCACCGTGGTCGACGGTGACATTGAATCCATCGAGGTCAATGAGAACCCTGCCGCCGCTGCAGATGTGACCTGGTGACCGGCATGAAAGCATCCACCAAGAAAGCCTTCCGCGACCTCTGGCGCTCCAAGGGTCAAGTCATCGCAGTCGCCATCACGATCCTGCTGGGTGTGATGATCTACATCGCCACAGCCGGGGCGTTCCAGAACCTCTCCGCGTCATACCAACAGACCTACGACCGCCTCAACTTCGCCGACTGGACGGCCACGGGAGGCGACACCGATGCGGTGGCTCAGGCCGCTCTCGACGCTGGCGCCACCGACGCCATCACCCGTACCCAGATCGATCCGCCCATGCTCATCGAGGACACCAAGCTTGTGGGCCGGGTGATCGGCATGCCCACAGATGCGCACCCTGCCATCAACGATGTCGACGTGATCGATGGCGACTACTTCGACGACGGCGCAACAGACCAAGTGCTCCTCGAGAAGCACGCCGCCAGCACCTTCGATGTAGGCCCTGGCGACACCATTCAGATCTTCTCCGCGACCGGGTGGGTGGACGTCACCGTCCAAGGCGTCGTGGACTCCGCGGAGTACCTGTGGCCCGCCCGCTCGCGCCAAGACATCGTGTCCGACCCCAACTCGTTCGCAGTCGCATTCGCACCCGAGGACACCGTGCAGGAGTGGTTCGCCGTCGACGCGAACCAGACCTTGGCAGTACTGCCGGAACCGGACGATGCCCGGGTCGCCACCGAGGAAACCAAGCCCTGGGAGACAGACACCGGGACAGCCGTCGAGTCCGCGATGACGGATGCCGGAGCATCGGCCGTCCAAAGCCAAGCCGACCAACCCTCCAACGCGACACTCAGCGAAGACCTCCAGGGCTTTGACCAAATGTCGACCTCATTTCCGGCACTGTTCCTGATTGCCGCTGGCGTCGCCTCATGGGTACTGCTCACACGGCGCATCCTGCAAGAGACACCCGTGATCGGCACGATGATGGCGTCAGGTGCCAAACGCGGCCGCATCCTGCGCCACTACGTTCTGCAAGGCCTGCTCATGGGAAGCCTGGGCGCGATCCTGGGTGTGCTGCTGGGCATCCCCGCGAACGCCGCCATCACGTCGGCGTACACCGGGTTCATCGGGGTACCCGACACCGTCGTCAACAACTATCCGTGGATGCTCGTTATCGGTCTTGTTTTTGGCGTCGTCGTAGGCGTGCTGGGTGCACTGGGACCCGCGATCACCGCCTCGCGGATCGCGCCCGCTCAAGCCATGCGCGCCGCATCCGACGCCAAAGCGCCAGGCGCGTGGAGCCGCTGGGTGGCACGCCAACGGTGGATTTCCGTCAGCGGCCGCATGGCACTGCGGGACATTGTGCGTTCCAAGAAGCGCACCTTCGCCACCATGCTGGGCACAGTGTTGGCACTGGTGCTGGTGCTGACCTCCGTGGGCATGATGACCTCGATGCTGACCGCCATCAACACGCAGTTCAACGACGTCGTGCTTGAAGACGCAACCGTGGTCGCACAGGAAGGCGCAGGCGTCGGCGACGCTCTCAGCGACCTCGACGGCGTTGACTCCGTCGAGCCCACCGCCGTGGGCCAAGTCACACTCGAAGGCCCCGACGGCAGCTATCAGACCAACCTCACCGGCTTCGAACCCGACACCGTCATGCACGGCTTCACCGGGGTTCAAGGCGACACCCTCGACCTGCCCGCCGACGGACTCCTCGCCGGGCAGTTCCTCGCGGAAGAAATCGGCATCGAAGCGGGAGACACCGTCACCGTTTCCACCGATGCCGGCGACACGGAACTGACAGTGACGGCGTTCGTCGACGAACCCATCGGCACCTCGGTGTACGCAACCAACGCCACGGCATCGGCTGTCCTCCCCGATGAAGGCACGGAGGCCTACGCCCTCGCCTACACCGACGATGCAGACCGCGACGACCTACGCGAGCAGATCACGCAACTCGACGGAGTGGTCGCCTACCAAGACGTGCGCGCCATCGTGGGCCAGATCGACCAATACCTGGGACTGTTTTGGGCGTTCATCGGCATCATGATCCTCATGGGCACGGTGCTCGCGCTCGCCGTCATGTACGTGACCATGTCGGTCAACGTCGTAGAGCGCACAGGCGAACTGGCGACCATGCGGGCCGCCGGCGTGCCACTGCGCAAGGTCGCTGGGGCCGTCGCCACAGAGAACATGCTCGCCACGATCCTGGGCATCCCCTTTGGGCTCATCCTCGGCGTATGGTCAGCGGGCGCGTTTTTGTCCACGTTCAACGACGACCTCTTCACCCTGGAACTCCAATGGGGGTGGTGGACGCTGCCCACAGCCGTGATTGGCGTGCTGTTGGCTGCACTGATCTCGCAGTGGCCCGCGTCCCGCGCCATTGCACGAGTCGATATTGCGCGCGTGGTGCGCGAGCGAGCGGCGTAGGGCCGACCTCGCGCGCTGGCGGTGTGTGAGTGCCCAACACCAGCGGTTCTGGGCACTCACGCACCGCTGGGGCGCCGAGCCGCACAGAGTCGTAGAGTGTGACCTGCACACAGACGTGAAAAATGAGGGGGAACCATGGCGCCACTGCACGCCACCACGGTCTTTGTCGACGGAGATTGGGGTGAAGCGCGGGGCATCATCGCCGCGGCCATCCCCTACCTCGTCCTGGTTGACGCCGAGGGTCTCGAACAGGACCCCGCGTCGATCTTGACCTCTCCAGTCACCGACAGTTCCACCACCGCCGTCCGAGCCATCGACACGTCGATTGCGACCGGAGGGCGTGGTTCAGTAGTGATCGTGCATTACGGCTGCGCAACGCCGCAGCGCGCGCAAGGCTACATCGACGTTCTCAGCGACGTGTGCTCGCCGGGCACCGGCGTCACCTTCCAAGTCGAGTTCGACGGCCAAACCATCGACGCGGCTCCCAGGACCGCCGACCAGTTGCGAAAAAACACCCGTCTCAGATGGGCACGCGAAGGACTCGAATCTAGGCCCGACGGGCACCGCTATCGAGGACTCGCCCTCCTGCCGCTCCCCCGGACTGACCTTCGGAGGAAGAACCTCGTCGAGCAGTCCGCTGGCGCGTTGCTTGAGAAGCGCTTCGCAATCCCACGGCGCACCGGCGAAAGCCTGTACTCAGACCACGGATTGTCGGTCGCAGAGTACCTCGCCGCACAGTCCATGACAGGCACCCCCACGAACTACCGCGCATCGGCATTCGTGCACGCGAACGACGGCTCTGTCTTCGCCGCGCTAACTCACGGCGCGCGGGGCCTCACCCGAACCCCACGCACGTACCAGAGCAGCGTGATGGTTCGTCCCCCGTCGGCGCTGAGCAGGCCGGAAGGCTTTGGCGGCGGCTCGGTCACCATAGCCCACCCCGACAACACCCTCGCGGCACGGCCACGCAAGGCAACCGAGGGGCGACTGATTTATCTGGATTCATCGGCCCTGACCGCGGGCATCAATCGCGAGTGGTTCCACCCCGACGACACCTTCTTCACGTGCACCTCCAGCGCCTTCAACACCGCGGGCATCGAAAGCACAGAACTAGAGCGCGACGGCGAGAGCGTCGTACGGCGCGGAACTGCCGTCATTTCGCACGAACACCTCAACCCTGTTCCCGTCGACGAGTCCCTGATCTACACCTACGGCACGTTGGTGCTGGCACTGCGCGAGAAGAAGAAGACACTCCACACCGACACCACCCGGTTCGAACTCATGTCGGCCGTTGTCGCGAAACACTACAACGCCGTGCTCGCCACGTGCTTCCCCGAACGCTACAAGGGCGTCCTACGCGGCCTTGAGATCGCCCACTACCGCCCCGGCATCATCGACTGGCGCCAAGACCCGTAACTCAATCGGGCGTGAGGGAGAGCCTGCGCCCCAGCGGTGTGTGAGTGCCCAACACCAGCGGTTCTGGGCACTCACGCACCGCTGGGGCGCCGAGCTCGCGACTGGGCCGCGGGAGGGGCTAGGAAATGAGCGTGGCCGCCGCCCAGGTCAAGACGACGACTCCGAGCATGATGCCCAGGACCGATGCCGTCGCCACAGCCCATTGCGCTCGCTGGGCTAAGCCGCGCGCCATCCACACAGAGACGATCGCTATGCCCACGCCGATTCCGAGCAGAAGGACATAGGAGCCGGTCTCGCCTTCAGTACTGTCCCAGTAGCGGATGACCCGTGTGATGACGGCAACTCCGAAAAGAACCCCAACAACTCCGACAACCCACGACAGTGCTTTCATCCAACAAACCCTATCCGCACCAGTGCGGCTAAGCGGTCGGCGGCGGAGTCGAGTTCGACGTGGAGGCGGACTGTGCTGCGACGCCGGACTCGGCGGGAGACACCCGCCGCAGATCCAAGCACCGATCCACACACATCACGAGGCCCAGGGTGAACAGGCCCACGCATGCGCCTGCGAGCACGTCAGAGAGGAAGTGGTACCCGAGATACATACGGGTGAACGCCACGAGACCCGTGATCAGGACCGATGCGACAGCCCACAGGACAAGGGCAAGGCGGCTCCGGCTGTGGCGCCACAGCAGATAGCCAGTCACGAACACCAGGGTGGCGGCGCCCGTGGTGTGGCCGGACGGGAAGGAGAACGAATGCTCGACGCCGGGGACCGCTTGAATCTCTTCACTCGGACGCGCTCGCCCCACCACGTTCTTGGTCACGCTCGTCATGACAGTGGAGAAGATCATCGCGCCAACCAGCAGGACCGGGTCACGCCACGAGCGCGTGCGCCACACCCAGATCCCCGCTCCCACAGCAATCAGTATGGGAAGGACGATGGGACCAAACACATTCGTGATGGCCGTCATGGTGGCCGTGAGCCATGCGGTGCGGTGGTCGGCAAGCCACTCGATCATCGGCTCGTCCCACGTGACGAAGTCATCTTGTTCCAGGACCGCGTCAAGGATATGCAGGAAGCCGAACGCCCCTACGGCCGCCACCAGGAGGCCTGGTAGCCACACGCGAACCCACGGCGGGGCGGAAGAACAGAGCCGATGCATCGGCCCAGGCTACGCGGAGTCCGCTGGGTAGTGTGCGTGGTGTGCAGACTCGACGGCTCGCTTGAGGTTCGCTTCAGCGGACTTGGACGTCAACACAGGCATCATCCACCGCGCCGCAATCCGCCCATTCACCCGCAACGTCCACGTTGGCAAGTCAAAACCGAACGGCAAGTTGAACCCTCGCAAACGCTTATCCGAACCCTTGTAGGCAGACGTCAACGACACCTTCGCACCCACCGGCACCACCACCCCAAAACCCCGCGCAACGGTCACGGGCGGACCCACCACCACCTCACCATCACCCAGCGACTTCACATACAGCACACCCACCACACGCACGGACTGCAAGAAACGCCATCCCACGAGAGTCAACATGAATGGAAACACCACCCAACCAATGACTTCGAACAGGGGCCACCAGACATCACGGCGAGACGGCTGGCCCGTGGCGGTGGGATCGTAGCCAGTGAGCATGAAGTAGAAGTAGGCGATCGAACACACTGCCGCGAGCGGAAACAGAAAGAGCGCCAACTGCCAGGTTGCCGGTGCAAACCGAACCGTGCCCCCGACCCTCCGGCCTGGGCCTCTAGCCGTCAATGGAGAAGTAGCCAATGATCTGTCCTTCATAACTGATGGCGTTGGTGGCTGGATCGATCTCAGTTCCGGGGTGCTGGTTCACGTAATGCTCGCGCGCAAGTTCCTCACGGTCCGACCGTGTCGCTGCATCGAAGCCGGCATCCGCCGTAGTCTCAGCTAAGAGTCCAAGGCCGACAGCAAACACCGGCGCGCACACCACCACGGCTGGACCACAAAACCCACCCGCAGCCGCACCCCCGGCACCGCCAGCGAGTGCTGCGCCTTCAGTCCAAAGTTTCTCTTGGAATGCCCAGTCAGACCTAATGTCGGGTTCCAGGTACCAGTAGGTCGTAGTGTCCTGGGATGCATCGTGGATCTCTTTAGCCGCGAACGCCACATCGAGGACCCATCCGGCCCTGGTAGCCACTCGGCCTGCGTCCACCCATGGGGTTGCCTTGCCTCCGGTGCTGCCGTAGACGGTACGGCGCAAATCGTCGGCTGCGTGTTCAGGCAAGAACCCTCGGTCACGACCCTGGAGAGTATTGCGCCCTTTCCACTGGATCACGTTGTTTGACTTGAGGATGGTGGTTCTGTCCACATAGTTGCCGCCACCCGCAAGGGCAGTAAACGCGGCACTCGTGGCTTCAATCGGTACTTCGTTCCAAAGCCCCGCTCCGCTCACGGGGGTCACGTCGCCTTGGGTTGACAGGACCGATGGGCCAGAGTATCCGGGCACTACGGTGTGACCAGAGGCGACGTTCGCGACAAACACCCCTGGTGCCACAGCGACAGAGGCGCTGTCCCGGTTCAATGCCGCCTCGGCGTCTGCAGCGGCTTGTTCATAATCCTGGCGCGCAAGGTCAATGTCGACAGTTGCGTCCTCCACCGCGGTAGTGGCATGCGAGTGGACCAACATGGCCGAGTATGCACGCTGCTCATACTCGGCAACGGCATAATCAGGTGCGCCGCCATAGCGGAGGTTCATCGCTGCTTGTTCGTAGGCCGTCTTGGACTCCCACGCCTGCGAGGCACGCGCATTCTCCGCCTCGTACCGGGCTTTGGCATCGGCGAAGGCTTGCTGCGCTGCCTTGAGCGAGTCCCCATACGCACCCAAGGCTTGGGACGCACTCCACAGCCTCTGGTACACAGCCGCCGCGGCATCGGCAGCTTCCCGCAGTCGTGCCCGAAACCCTTCAACGGCGGCTCCGGTGCCGTCAACTTGCAGCATCGACAGCTCATCTGCGAGCGCGGCAAAGCTGACAGCATCCCACCCCAGTTGCGCGGCGTCTTCTGCCAGCAAGTTCGGGTGCCCTGTCAGCGGCGTCAGGTCAGGCACCGAACGTCATTTCTTCGATGCCACCCCAAGGTCCACGGCCATCGGCCACGCACATCATTCCGTCAGCGGAATCGGCGATCATTATGTCCGTCTCGGTGAAGGCACGGACAATCTCCTGCATCGACGTCGAAAGGCCACTGAGCAGATCCGTCAGCGTCTCCTGATCCTCTTCCCACTCGCTGGCCCGCGTGGCAACCACAGATGTGAGCCCTTCGTGACCCACATGCGTGGACGCAAAGTGAAGGTAGTTCATGCTGACGTCCACCTGGTCAGCCATGACGTCAAGCATGCTGGCAACGGACGCCAACTCAGATGTGGTGATAGTGAGATCTTGCTCAGATGTGTACATCTCGCCCCCTTTCGCTTCCTTAGTAAAGCACCTGCACATGATTCAGCGAAAGGGGCTAGGCCGCAACCCAAAGCTCCGCGGGCTACACGCGCAGGTCACGCTTGGTGTAGCCCCACACGCCAGCGCTCACGAGAATGAAGGCTGCTCCGACCAGAATCGCCAGATACGACCAGGTCAGTCCAATCTCAAGCGGGTTGCCGTCTGCAAAGTAGTAGAAGGGGGACACCTGTGCCCAGTGTGCGATGTCGGGGTTGATGGGGAGGAACGCGTTGAGGCCCCACCCCAGGATGGCCACACCGGTGCCGGCTCCCATGGCGATGGAGGCGTTGCCGGTCACTCCGCTGGCGAAGAAGCTCACGGCACCTAGGGAGCATCCCAGTGCTGCGAGGAGCAGGCCTGTCGCGGCGATGTGGCCGTAGTCCATGCCGAGGTTGCCCACGAGGTTTCCTGCCGCGATCCCTGCGGCGACCGCCACGCCAATGATGGCTGAGCCTGACGCGATGGCCAGGGCCTTGCGGGTCGCAAACGCGGAGCGTGAGATGGGCGCCGCGAGGGTGACTTCGACGGTGCGGCGCTGTTCCTCTCGGGCGAGCGCGGTGCCGGCTGCAATGGCCACGACTGCGACTGCGACGGGCGCGACGATCGACAGCATCTCACCGTAGTACCAGCCCTCGGCAGTCGACATATCGGCGAAGCCCACCATGGCGAGCATGCCCTCGGGCATCGCGCCGACGACGTCGCCCACGGTGTCAGCAAGGGCGTTGAACATCGGTCCCACGATGAGCGTCATGAAGAATGCGCCGCCTCCGGCAACGATCAGGAGGGCGCGCAGGTCAGCGAGCGCCATTGCCGCGACGCCCCGTGCACTGCCATTGCCGGTGAGTTTGGCGAGGACCGGCGCCACGCGGGAATTGTCGAGTAGCCGCGCCATGAGCGGGGCTCGCACGGCTCGGTCGTGCAGGTCTCGACGGGAGTAGCCCCAGAGCGCAACCGCAAACAGCACGACGGTCAGGCCCCCGATCACCAGGAGAGGCCCAGCATCGACGCCGTTGGCGAGGGGGTTTGGCCCTGAGATCCAGTACCAAGGAAAGACCTTGGCCCAGTCGGCGGCTGCTTCGAACATCGGCAGCATGCCTGACGCCAGGAATGACACGACGAGGAACGCCACTGCGGTTCCCGACGCAAGCGCCCGGTTGCCTGTGGCGGCTCCGAGCGCGAGCGCAACAGCGCCGTAGAAGAGGCTCACCACAAGCATGTGGAGGCCGGCTGCCACCAGGTTGAGGCCGTCGGTGTGGGATCCGGTGATCTGCAGCGCTAGAAGAAAGGAGGCGGTCGCCAGGGAGGCCGCGAGAATCGCGATGGTCGCCACAGCGAGCGATGTCGATGTCACGAGTCGGGTGCGCGAGCGCGGCAGGGCTCCCAGCACGTTGATGGTGCCGTTCGACTCCTCACCCGCAATAGCCGATGCCCCCATCGAGATGGCGATGCCGGCGATCACGAACGGGCCGATGAAGTTAAAGAGGTTGGACAGCATGAGCCCTTCGGGTCCGCTGTCGGGCGAGATGCCTAGGAGTGAAAGGTAAGCCTCGGGGAGCGATGAGAAAAGGTCGGTTGCTTCGGTGCCGAGACCGGCGTACGCCCACAGTCCCGCCCAGGCGATGAGGAACAGTGATGCTACGCCAATGGTGGCGGCAAGCCACTTGTCGCGCAGGGTCTTCAGGTAGACCGAGCGCAGCATTACGCGACCTCGCGCGTTGCAGGCTCGTCGTCCACGTCGTCTCCGGCCGCCTTGATCTCGTCCCGGTAGAACTCAAGGAAGATCTCATCGAGGTCCACGGAGGCGGAGGATACGGACAGCACGTCGTTGTCGGTGGCGGCCTTCAGCAGCGGTGCCATGGAACCCTCGAACTGCGCGGAGATGGTCGCACCCTCTGCGGTGACGTCGCGGACGCCAACAAGTCCTTCGAAGTGGCGTGCCTCAACGGGCTCAGCGAACTCGAGTGTGATGCGACGCAGTGCCTTGTCCTGCAGTTCCGCCATCTTCTCCACGGCGATGAGGTGTCCACGGCGGATAAATGCCACCCGGTCTGCGACCCTCTCAACTTCGGAAATCGTGTGGCTGGAAAGAAACACCGTTCCCCCAGCATCGGCCATTTCCTTCAGCATGCCGTGGAACTCGACTTGCACGAGCGGGTCGAGTCCGGTGATGGGCTCGTCCAGGATGACGACCTCAGGGTTGTGCATGAAGGCTTGGATGATGCCGATTTTTTGGCGGTTGCCAGACGAATATTCGCCCACCTTCTTGGATAGGTCCGCGCTAAGGCGCTCCGTCAGCGCGTCGACTCGTGCCCAGTCCACGCCGCCGCGGATGTTGCCCAAGTATTCGAGGGTCTGTTTGCCCGTCAGGTTCGGGTAGAGCGCGAGGTCTGCTGGCAGGAAGCCGATGCGTCGATGCACCTCGACGGCGTCCTTGCGACTGTCGAGGCCGAGCACGCGGCACTGACCCGAGGTGGGACGGATCAGGTCCAGGAGGGAGCGGATGGTCGTGGACTTGCCTGCACCATTGGGCCCCAGAAAGCCAAAGATCTCGCCCGGCTCGATCGCGAAGCTCACATCGTCGACGGCAGTGAAGTCGCCAAACTTCTTGGTGAGGTGATCGACTTCAATGGCGGGAGTCGCGGTCATGACCGCTCCTTTCGTAGAAACTCTTCAAGACGGCGTTGCGTGCCGGGCCATTCCTGCTCCCAGAAGCGCACCATCGCGTCGAGGGAGCCGATGCGGTCGGGACGTTCGGCGGGACGGACCGCTTCGCTTGCGGTCACCAGCACCCGCAGTCCGGCGATGCGTTCCTGCTCGGACATCAGGATGGCCGTCCACATGTCGCGCGGCATTTGGTAGTGCGCGGCGCGGTCGCCGGGTACACGGGTGCGCTCGACCATGCCGATGGCCTGCAGTTGCTTCAGTTGCGTTGACACAGATCCAGCGGAGAGCTCTAGCGCCTCGACCAACTCCGCCTGTGTTGGGTCGGCAGGTTCGCACACCATCAAGTGCCCCAGGATCTGGCCCGCGGCATGCGTCAGCCCGCCACGCTCCCAATACGCCGCCACCGTCGCGACATACTCCCGGCGAGCCTGGTCACCTGACTCAGCTACGGCATCGGCGCTCTCACTCATATTTCAGTTATATCTGAAACTAATGAAAACTACAACGACGCCACATCTACTCGGCCACGACAAATGTTGCCGCCCGGTGAACTCCCCGCACGAACACCATGTCCTACTAGTGCGCCACGCGTGCGCCGTGCCACGATGGGGCCATGACGAAGACTCCTTCCACGCCCTCACCAGCCACCGGTGATCCCGTCGACTCCGAGGAGACCTTCGCCGTACCCACCGTCAACGCAGATCTAGACGAGCACGAGCCCGAGCCCGAGGACCTCCCCGACGACCGCTTCCTCGATCGCGAACTGTCCTGGCTCGCCTTCAACGAACGCGTCCTGGAACTCGCAGAGGACGAAGGCACGCCCCTCCTGGAACGCGCACGATACCTCGCGATCTTCGCGTCCAACCTCGACGAGTTCTTCATGGTGCGCGTCGCCGGACTCAAACGCCGCATCGCCGCCGGATTCGCCGTGCCGTCATCGACCGGAATCTCCGCTACGCGCCTCGTAGAAATGCTGACCGACCGTGCACACGTCCTCATGGACCGGCACGCAGCCGTGTTCCAAGACCACGTGGCCCCGGCCCTGTCAGAGCAAGGCATCTGGCTGGTACGCCACGACGACCTCGGCAGCAGCGAACAAGAACGCCTCCGCAAACTCTTCCGCTCCGACATCTTCCCGGTGCTCACACCCCTCGCAGTAGACCCGGCACACCCGTTCCCATACATCTCCGGCCTGTCACTCAACCTCGCCGTGGAACTTCGCGACCCCGACTCAGGCAAGGACCTCTTCGCACGCGTCAAAGTCCCCGAAACCCTCCCCCGCTTCCTTTCCGTCGACTCCGAGGGACACGCCGCCCAGGTCACCGATGCATCGGCCCTTGACGACGAGCCACGATCCTTTGTTCCACTCGAAGACGTCATTGCCGCCCACCTCGACTACCTGTTCCCCGGCATGGAAGTCGTCAGCCACTACACATTCCGCGTCACCCGCAATGAGGACGTGGAAGTCGAAGAGGACGACGCCGAGAACATCCTGAAGGCCATGGAGAAGGAGTTGCTCCGCCGCCGCTTTGGCCCCGCCGTGCGCCTCGAAGTAGTGACGAACCTCCCCACGTCCATCAAGGAACGGCTGGTCCGCGAACTCGGCGTCACCGACCACGACGTCTTTGAACTGGACGCACCGCTCGACCTCACCGGACTGACGGTCATCGCAGACCTCGACCGCCCCCGCCTCCAGTTCCCGGCCTTCCGCCCCACCACACACCACCAGTTGGCCCCGGTCGAGACCGCCGACGAACAAAACATCTTCCAAGCCATCCGCCGCGGAGACGTACTGCTGCACCACCCCTATGACTCGTTCTCAACCTCAGTCCAAGCGTTCCTCGCCCAAGCTGCCGTCGACCCACGAGTGCTCGCCATCAAGCAGACCCTGTACCGCACCTCCGGTGACTCACCCATCGTCGACTCCCTGATCGAAGCCGCACGCAACGGCAAACAGGTGGTCGCGCTCGTCGAAATCAAGGCGCGGTTTGACGAGCAGCGCAACATCTCCTGGGCACGCAAACTCGAGCAAGCCGGCGTCCACGTCGTCTACGGCCTCGTCGGTCTCAAGACCCACTGCAAGTTGTCGCTTGTGGTGCGCCAAGAAGAGTCCGGGCTCGTGCGCTACTGCCACGTCGGCACCGGAAACTACCACCCCAAGACCGCGCGGCTCTACGAGGACTACGGCCTCCTCACCAACAACCCCCAGGTCGGATCCGATCTCACCAAACTGTTCAACCAGCTCTCCGGATACGCACCCAAAGCTAAGTTCCGCCGACTCATCGTCGCCCCGACCGGTGTGCGCAAGTCACTGATCGAACGCATCAACGCTGAAGCCGAGAACGCCCGCAATGGCAAAGAAGCATGGGTCAAAATCAAGGTCAACTCGATCGTCGACGAGAAAACCATTGACGCTCTCTACCGAGCCTCTGAGGCCGGCGTCACAGTAGAACTCGTCGTGCGCGGCATCTGCGCCGTCCGCCCCGGCGTACCCGGACTCAGCGAGAATATTCGTGTGCGCTCCGTCCTGGGCCGGTTCCTTGAACACTCACGCGTCTACGCATTCTGCAACGACGGCGAACCCGACGTGTTCATCGGCTCCGCTGACCTCATGCACCGCAACCTGGACCGCCGGATCGAAGCGCTCATCTCCATTGAAGACGACCAGCAGCGCGCCAACCTGATCGAGAACATCGACATGGCAATGTCCCCAGAGTTCTCAGGATGGGAGCTAGGCGAGGACGGGCTGTGGACCCGCACCACCGCGCAAGAGGACACCGAACGACTCAAGGACGTCCAGGAGACCTACATCCGTCGCCAACCTAAGCGACGGGCCAAGGGCAAGTGAGCGACCTTCGGTACCCCCCTGGCACGGTCATCGCGGCAGGAGCCCTCGTATGGCGCGTGCGCAACGGAGAACTCCAAGTGCTCGCCGTGCACCGTCCCAGGTACAACGACTGGTCCTGGCCCAAAGGCAAGCTTGATGCGGGCGAGACGCTGCCCGCATGCGCGATCCGCGAGGTCGCGGAGGAGACCGGCAAACAGGTCATCCTTGGCCAGCCGCTACCCACACTGCGCTACCCCACTGGAGAGAAGACCAAAGTGGTCAAGTACTGGGCGGCGCAAGTCATCTCCGAGCGATCACCAGCACTCAAAGCGCGCCCCCAGATCAAGCCCGCATCCAAGAACGAAATCGATGCCGTGCGCTGGCTCAGCATCCCGCAGGCCCGCGAACGCATCACGTTCCCCGAGGACCTACGGCCGCTTGAGGTTTTGGTGGAAGCGTTTGAGCGCGACCGCCTCGACACACGCGCGTTCGTCCTGGTGCGCCACGCTCGCGCCAAACGACGCAAGGCTTGGGACGGGCCCGATATCAAGCGCCCCATCACCAAAGCCGGAACTCAGCGAGCGCACGAACTTGTGCCTCTCTTCGCAGCGTTCGGTGCGCGCAAAGTCAGCTCTTCCCCAGCAGAACGCTGCATGGCGACAGTCCAGCCTTACAGCGAAGCCACGGGCGTCTCCGTCACCGAGCACAAGTCACTCACGGAACCGTCTCACGCAGACAAGCCACTGAGGACAGCGGAGACCTTTGTGCAATTGCTCCGCAAACCGTCATCACGAGTGGTGTGCGCGCACCGGCCAACGTTGCCGACCATCGTCGAGATGCTGCGAGCGGCGACCCGGCCGTACACCCGCGGCGCGCTTCCCCGGAAGAACCCTTACCTGCCTGCTGGAGGAGTGCTCGTCGCACATGTCGCAGACACCGATGGAGGACCCATCGTGACGGCCATAGAGACGCATCTGCTCCACGTCCACCCCTAGCAACCTCCACGCCTAGCAACCTCCACCCCTAGCAAGTTCTGCGAAGTGGCTCCATTAGCCTGTCTAGGTGCCTCAAAACGCGCAAATGGAGCCATTTCGCGGGAAAAAGAGGGGGGTGAGGAGGGGGGAACATCGGACCGGGAGCGCCAGTCGGCGCGAAGGCCGCTCTAGGCGGCTGATGTTGGAGCCCGGGGCTACCGCGGTCCGACGTTCTGTTAATAGTCTACGTCCGCATCGACGATTTTGTTCCCCGCCAGCGACACCCCAGGTAGGTCGTTGCCTTAGTCGAGCCGGTTGTCCCGCCACATGGCAGCGCACTTCTCAAGTTCTTCACCAGTACGGAGCAGCTGCGATGCACGCAAGGAAGTCTTATGTGCGCGACTGTCGTTGTGACCGTCGTCAGACTCCGCCTCATATGCAGCACCGGTAGCGACCACCCGGCAGAAAGCTCCTGCACGTTCGAGTGCGACAGCAAGGTCTCCCGAGAACACTCCAGAGAGCACCGAGTCTGCGAGCGCGCGGACCTCGGATGGCCCTGGCGGGTCCTCGACGCCTGCGATGGCATGCCGCACATTCGCGGCCTCGACACCGTGATGGTAGGAACGGGCGACTGAGGCGGCATCAAACTTGACCCATTCACGCAGCATGTAAATGCGCCATAGCGCGCCAGGGAGCGTGGTTGCGCCTGCCTTCGACCACATCATCGCGACCGTGTCGATGCCTTCTTCGTCGACGAGGCGCACCAAGCGCTCCGTCAGAGACGGGTCCTGGGAGGCGCGGGCTTGGGAGACGAGTGCGAGTGCGGTTTCGTGAGCGATGAGTCCCCGGTCTGCGGGGTCGATGTCGCCCTCGATTTGCTCGGCCTCTTCCATGTCGAGCATGGCTGGACGCCGGAATCGGGGTACGGCCACGTTAGGCGTCCTTGGCGGATGCGGCCGATGCGTCATCACCTTCGTCGAAGGTCAGGCATACGGAGTTGATGCAGAAGCGGTCTCCCGTGGGGGTCTGGGGTGCGTCGGCAAACACGTGGCCGAGGTGTGACTCGCATGCGGCACACTGCACTTCCGTGCGCACCATGCCGAGGGACACGTCTTCGCTGAGGATCACCGCGTCGTTCTCTGCGCTGAAGAAGGATGGCCAGCCACAGTGGGCATCGAACTTGGTGTCGGAGCGGAAGAGTTCGGCGTTGCATGCGCGGCATCGGTAGACGCCTTCGCGGTTGTTGTCGAGCAGGTCGCCGGTGAATGGTCGCTCTGTACCTGCCTCGCGCAGTACGCGGTATTCCTCGTCGCTGAGCTGCTCGCGCCATTCCTCGTCGGTCTTGTGAATCGGTGGGGTCATGGTCACTCCTTGCGGGATTAAATGACTGACGTACACCTCTCATCATGGGGGACGAGGAGAGGCGAACCCGCCACGGTGGGCGCATACGAGTATGTCCACGTGGACCCCTTCAGGCTACGCGCATTCACCGGTTCAGAAGTTCCGGCCCAGTGCGGGTACCGACCAGCTGAGGGGGGGGTTCGGCCGGTCCCCTGCACTGAAGCGCTGTAGTCCGTGCGGCTCGCACCGCGGCGGGTTCACTTAAGTAGACGCAACCGGGCTCTGTTTTGTTCCCGGGCGGTCAAACTTTCCTGCGAGGAGCGACGTCGACGGTGCGTCGAGAAGCGACCCCGAGGGGCACGCGATGGGCACGAGAGGGGTCCGGCGACGTTGCTAGAGGTGCGGTAGAAGATTACATTTCCACAACAACACTGTGACGAATTTCTATTTACGCAACTAGGCGCTACTGTAAATCTCGCAGGCGAACTTAGGGTCGCCTAACTGACGCTGACGTCACCCCTCACCTCATCAATCTCAGGAGAATCATGTCCGCTGTTAAGACGCTGCGCGTGCCGGCCGTCCTTGCCGTCGCTGCGCTCGCCCTTGCCGCTTGCGCCACGGAATCCACCGACGACGCTGAGACGTCGGCCACCGCCACTGCAGCCGCTGAGGCCGCCGACGCCCCCACCGAGGTCACTGTCGCGACCGCGCAGGGTGACGTCACCGTCCCATTCGACCCTCAGACCGTCGTGGTCTTCGAGCACGGCATCCTCGACACCATCGAGGCGCTGGGTGCTTCCGAGAACGTTGCCGGCATCCCTCACCACGCACTGCCGGAGTACCTCGCCACCGAGTTCGAGACCTCCACTGAGAACACCGGAACGCTCTTTGAGCCCGACTACGAGGCCATCAACGCCCTCGAGCCTGACCTGATCATCGTGGGTGGCCGTGCCGCTGCCACGCTTCCCGACATGGAAGAGATCGCACCGACGATCGACCTCTCGTACGGCTGGGGATCTGCCGCCTTCCAGGAATCCTTCATCCAGAACACCACCACGCTCGGCCAGATCTTCGGCGCCGAGGACGAGGCTCAGGCCGCCGTCGACGAGGTGACCGCCAAGGTCCAGGCCACCGCGGCATCGGCTGCCGATGCCGGTTCCGGCCTGGTCGTCATGACCTCGGGTGGCGAACTGTCCGCATACGGTCCCTCGGAAGAAGGCCGCTACGACTTCGTCTACAACCTCCTGGGTGTCACGCCCGCCGCAGAACAGATCGCCATCGACTCGCACGGTGACGCCATCTCGTTCGAGTACCTTGCAGAGCTCGACCCCGAACTGCTGATCGTCCTCGACCGCGACGCTGCCATCGGAACCGAAGGCGCGGAGGCCGCCCAGGCCATCCTCGACAACGACCTCGTCAACGGCACCGCTGCGGTGACCAACGACAACGTCGTGTACGCCGACACCGCCAAGTGGTACCTCTCCTTTGGTGGTCTGACCTCGGTCAACTCGATCATCGACGAGGTCTCCTCGATCGTCGAGTAATCACTTGGCTCCACAACGCTCAACTGTCGCGGCCGCTGCCCCCTGGGTAGCGGCCGCGGCTGTGCTTATTCTCGCCATTGTTTCCATCTTCATTGGGGTCGCTGACGTCGACTTCAGGGCGCTTTGGTCTGACCCCGAATCACGCCAGATCTTCCTGCAGTCCCGACTGCCGCGCACCTTCGCGATTATCCTCGCGGGCTCCGCGTTGGCCGTCGCCGGACTGATCATGCAGCACCTGGCGCGCAACCGCTTTGTCGCACCCTCCACAGCTGGAACGGTCGACGCCGCAGCACTTGGCCTGCTTGCCGTCACCATCCTCGCCCCCGGCACCGCGATCATGGGCAAGATTGCCATCGCGTGCGTGTTCGCCCTCGCCGGTACTGCGCTCTTCATTGCGCTCATCCAACGCGTGCAATTCAAAGATGTGGTCTATGTTCCCCTCATCGGCATCGTGCTTGGTGGGGTTTATGCCGCGATTGGCGAATTCTTCGCGTACCGCACCAACCTCACACAGACCATGTCCGTCTGGATGAACGGCGACTTCTCCGGCATCATCCAAGGTCGCTACGAGACGCTCTGGCTCGCAGGTGGCGTCGCAGTCCTCGCATATGTCTTCGCCAACTGGTTCACCGCCGCTGGAATGGGCCGCGACTTCGCCACCAACATTGGCGTCAACTTCCGTCTTGCGATGGCCGGCGGCCTCACCATTGCCGCGCTCGTGACCGCCGTTGTCGTGACGACCGTGGGCGCCATCCCCTTCCTCGGACTGATCGTTCCCAACATCGTCACCATGATGCTGGGCGATAACCTCCGCCGCGTCCTCCCCACGACAGCGTTGCTAGGCGCAGCACTGGTGCTCGTGTGCGACATTGTGGGACGCGTCGTCATCTTCCCCTACGAGATCGCCGTCGGCGTCATCGTCGGCACCCTTGGGTCCGCGGTCTTCCTTGCCATGATTCTGCGACGGAGCAACCGCTATGCCAACGCCTGAGTCAAAGCCGCTCGAGCTTCACTTCGATGAAGCCGCCGAGACCACACAGCGCACCCCCGTCACCGCATCGGCTGGGCGCATGCTCACCCGGCGCCAACTTCTGGTTTTTGCTGGCCTTGGGGTGCTGCTCATCGGTGCGATTGCATTGTTTCTGACCTGGGATGTCAATGGCCATTGGGACTTTGCGCTCCCACGGCGCACCGAGCAAATTGTTGCGTTGACTATTGTCGGGATCGCCATTGCCGCTTCCACGGTGGTGTTTCACACGTTGACAGCCAACCGCATCCTGACGCCCTCCATCATGGGCTTCGATGCGCTGTACGTTCTGGTGGCGACCGCCCTGGTCTTCCTTCTTGGTTCGGCCACAGTCGCGCAGATCAACCCCCTCGTGATGTTCGCGCTCAACACCGTTCTGATGATGGGTGCGGCGACGGCGTTGTATCGCTGGATCCTTGGCGACGGGCAGCGGGGCCTCTACACCTTGATTTTGGTGGGGGTCGTCGCCGGAACGTTCTTCTCCTCGCTCACGAACTTCATGTTCCGCACGATGGACCCCAACGAGTTTGATTCGCTGATGTCGACGCTGTTCGCGTCCTTCAACGCGATCGACACCACGCTGCTGTGGATCGGTGGGGCGCTGCTCCTGGTGGGTGTCGTAGCGATCTTCCGGCTGGCTCCACAGCTGGATGTCCTGAGCCTGGGCCGTGAACGCGCCATCACGTTGGGGCTGGATTACCACCGCACTGTGACGTGGCTGCTGCTGGTGGTCGCGCTCCTTGTGTCGGTGTCTACGGCACTGGTGGGCCCCATTACTTTCCTCGGGCTGCTGGTGGCGAACCTCGCATACCAATTGACCCGCACGCATCGCCACGTCATCAACCTCGCCACGGCCGCGCTGGTTGCGGTGGTGGCCCTCATTGCTGGGCAAGCAATTCTTGAACACGTGCTTGACCACAACGGCACGCTGGGCTCGATTATCAATGTCGTGGGAGGCCTGTACTTCATTGGCCTGCTGCTGAAGGAGGCACGCTCATGATCACGATCGACTCACTCACCAAGGCTTATGACACCACGACTGTGGTGGACCACGTGTCGCTGCAGCTACCCGACGCCGGGGTGACGTCGCTCATTGGCCCTAATGGCGCGGGCAAGTCGACCTTGCTGTCGATGGTCTCGCGTATTTTGGGAGCCGATGCTGGCTCGGTGTCCGTGGAGGGTCTCGACGTCTTTCACGCACCCAGCAAGGACGTCGCGAAGAAGTTGTCGATCTTGCGTCAGGATGCCCACACCACCGCACGGATCACGGTCCAGGAGTTGGTGGAGTTTGGACGCTATCCACATTCGCGCGGCCGCTTAACCCCTGAGTGCCGTGCCGCCGTGGCGGAGGCGTTGCAGTATTGCGACCTCGTTGAGTTGGCCGACCGGCCGATTCATCAGCTCTCGGGAGGTCAGCGCCAGCGCGCATATGTGGCAATGGTCTTGGCGCAGGACACTCGCTATGTTCTGCTCGACGAGCCGCTGAACAATCTGGACATGGTTCACGCGACCGGGTTGATGCAGTTGCTGCGGCGCTTGGCGGACGAGAAGGGCAAGTCGATTGTGTTGGTGCTGCACGACGTGAACTATGCGTCGGTCTACAGCGACCGCATTATCGCGATGCGTCACGGTGCAGTGGTGCACGATGGTCCGCCGGAAACTGTCATTACTGAGCATGCTCTGGGTGAGGTGTACGACATGGAGTTCTCTGTGCACACCCTCAATGGGGACCGCATCGCCGCGTACTTCCGCTAAGTCTGCCGATGGTTTCAGGGCGCTCATCTGAGGGCACCTGTTGATGCTTCACGAGAGGATGAACCGCATGACGGCTTCCATCACTGGCCGCGCCCGCACGGACCGCCCTGGCCGCTATCTCAAGCAACTGTGCTCGCACGTGGGGGAAAAGTTGGAGGTGACGTTCGATGCCAGCGGCGGCACGATTCACTTTGAGACTGCGGTCAGTGTGTTGACGGTCGTTGATGGCTCTCTTGAGGTGTCGATCACGGGCGCTGAAGAGATGCACGTGTTTCGCTCGATGGGAATCGTGGCGGGGCACCTGGAGAAGTTTGGCGCTAGGGAGGGCCTTGGAGTGCAGTGGGACGATGCCGGTCTTGAGGCTGCGTACAACGCCAAGCGGGCTGAGGTAGCGGCGCAGCGTGAACGCGAGGTGGCAGCGGAGCGGGCAGGTCAAAACGCGGCTGTTGACGGTTCGGAAAATGCGGCTTCGAGCAAAGTTTAAAATGCAAGGGTCGCGCGCACTTATTGGCCACACATCGCACCGATCAGACTAAAGTGCCTGGTAGACGCGAACTAAGGCACACCTATTCGAAACAATTGTGTTTCGTAATTCATTTAGAAATGGTTGAGTTGACTAATTCTGAATAGTGGAAAGTCGGCATTTTCTGGCTTACAGTGATCTCATCACGTTCATTCTTTGAGGAGGAATCATGGCCACCACTATTCACTTGCCGATCGTCTCCACATGCTCCGTCGAGTCCTGTGGCTTCAATCACGACGGTTGCCGCGCTGGCGCCATCAACGTTTCGGGCGATCACGCCGCATGTTCAACGTTCGTCGACTCTGACACCAAGGCCGGCAATGCCGATGTCGCGGGCGTCGGCGCCTGCACCCGCACGGACTGCACCTTCAACAAGGACATGGCCTGCACCGCTGAGGCCATCGAGGTCGGCGCATCCTTCGACACTGCCGACTGCCTCACCTTCGAGGCACGCTAGCCAGCACAGTCGTCACCCGCAGAGCCCGGACGCCCGATGGTGGCGGCCGGGCTCTCGGTCTGTGTAGCGCAGCCCGTGGCAGACTGGCGCGGTGACCACCCGCCCACCGACTCCACCTCGCCCAGGCTTCGCGGGCATCGGCCGCACACAGTGGCACGACTTCTGGACAGGAGCCCGAGCGATCGCGCCCCTCATGCCCGGCTCGGTCGTCTTTGGCCTCGCTTTTGGGGCGCTTGTCGTGGAGGCGGGGCTACCGGCCTGGCTGGCGCCCTACGCGTCATCTACTGTCACGGCCGGCGCCAGCCAAATCGCCATCGTTGAGGCTTTACGCCAGAACGCTCCCATGCTGATCGCCGTGGCCACTGCGCTCGTGATTAATGCCCGGCTTGCTTTGTACTCTGCGTCCCTCGCTCCCGTTTTTGCGGCGTTTCCGCGTCGATGGAAGCTGATACTCGCGTATCTCATGACAGACCAGTCGGCCGCGGTGTCGGTGTTGGAGGCGCCTCGTTGGCCGGACCCCGTCCGCCGGCGATGGTTCATTCTTGGCGTCTCAGGTCCATTCGTCGCGGTCTGGATTGCCGGGACGGCCGCAGGCGCCGCGCTTGGTCCCGTGATTCCGGAGGAATGGCAGATCGGCTTTATTGTGCCGCTCATGTTTATCGCGGTGATGGTGCCCGCACTCCGTGACTGGCCTGCCATCGCTGCGGCGGGGATTGCGACGGCGGTGGTGCTGCTGTTGAAGGACTTGCCCTTTGGTCTCAACGTCCTGTGCGGCGCGCTTCTGGGCATTGCGATTGCGGCCTTTGTTCCCGAACGCAAGGGCACATCGGCCGCCGACATCGATCCCGACACCTCGCCGGAGGTGCCGTCATGATGACCGCCTTCTGGGTCTTTACGCTCGCTGCCATTGGCACTTATCTGATCCGCCTGTCTGGCATCGCAATCTTGGGGGACGGGCGGGAGTTGTCTCCCCGTGTGCGCAAGGCGCTCACTCTTGTGGCGCCCGCCGCTATGGCAGCGATCATCGCCAATGCGCTCCTCCTCGACGCTGGCCAGTGGCGCGAGTTCGGGGCCTGGCACGTTGCTGCAGCGGTGGCGGTTGGCGTTGCGCTGTGGAAGCGGTCGATGGGTTGGACTCTTGTTGCTGGAGCGGGAGCCTTTGCGGTCCTGCTTCTTCTTGGCTTCTAGCGCTTTCCGTCCTCCTCGCACTGGAGTCGAAGTCAACGGGTTGACTTAGGCGAAGTCAACTGGTTTACTTCAAGCATGTCAGACAAGATCACCTTCACGTTGCACGAGCTCGTCTGGGAGCTCGACAACGCTGCAGACGTCCTCATGCGCGAGGAGTACGGCATCACCGGAAGCCAGTTCGTGTTCCTCGCCACCTGTGCGGACGTCGAGCCCACGGACATGACCGGGCTCGCCCACTGCCTCGGCATCACCAAAGCCGCCGTGAGCAAGCGCGTCCCCGCACTGGTGGACGCAGGATGGCTGACCGCCACGAGCCCACCTGGACCCGGCCGTCGGGTTGTCCTCGAACTCACCGAGAAGGCTCACGCCATGGTGACCGAGGCTGGTCGCACCCTCGACCAGAACCTTGCGCGACTCGTGACTCAGTCTCGCGAGGCCGGCATTGACCTGGCCCTCTTGAATGACCAACTCAACACCCTCGTCGGCCTTCTCAGAAAGAACGGAAACCCCTCATGACGCACCCCCGGATTCTTGTGGTGATCGGCCACCCGCTGCCGGACTCCCTCAACCATGCCTTGGCCCACCGCTATGCAGAGAGTGCGCGGGAAGCAGGCGCGACAGTCGACATCATCGACCTCGCCACGGACCCCATCCCTGCACACCCCACGCAGTTCCACGAGCTCGCGATGCCTTCGGGCGAATCAGCGCCACCCTTGAGTCCCGAGGTTGAGGACTACATCGGTCGCGTGCGGGCCGCGGACCACGTCGTCTTCTTGTTCCCTCAGTGGTGGGGCACCTATCCTGCAGCGCTCAAGGCATGGCTGGATCGCGTGATCATCTCGGGCTTCGCCTTTAACTATCGCAATAAGGGCAAGGGCTGGCACAAGCGCCTCAAGGGCCGCACCGGTCGCATCGTGATGACAATGGACTCCACGCTGAGTTGGAACCGCATGGCCTACGGTGACGCCGCAATCAAGACCCTCAAGACCGCGACGATGTGGTTCGTGGGCATCAAGACCGTGGGCGTGACGCGCGTTCCTGCGGTGAGGACAAGCACGCCAGGCAAGATTGAGGCGGCACTCGAGCGCGCCGCAAAGCAGGGCCGGGCCGATTCTCGCCTCACGCCGGTGGCTCGCGAGGAGCGTGTTCCCGCGTAAGTACGATCCGGCTCTCGCCGGCTCACCCGGTGACTGACATGCCAGGAGCGCTGGACCTCGCGGAGGTCCAGCGCTCCGTGCGTCACCAGGCAAAACACGGCATGTTTGTTAACTAGTTGACAAGGCTAGTGTTAACGAGTTAACATAAAGACATGTCAGACAAGCTCAGCTACTCGCTCCACGAGGCCACTACGGCCCTGGACTCGGCGATGGAGTCATTCCTAGCCAAGGAATACAGCGTGACGCTCAGCCAGTTTGTCTTCCTCGCCAACTGCTCAGAAATTGAGCCATGCGACATCACCCGTCTCGCACACAAGATGGTGGTCTCCAAGGCCGCCGTCAGCAAGCGCGTGGCATCCCTGGTGGATTTGGGTTGGCTGGAAACCGGGACCGACCCCGCACACGCCCGCCGGGTCATGTTGTCACTGACAGATGAGGCACGACGCCTCGTCAGCGTCGCGACAGCAGACCTCGAACAGCGCCTCGCAACGGTCTTTGAGGACCCTCGGGCAGCACACATTGACACTCGTCAGCTGAACAAGGACCTCACCATCGTCACCGCACTACTCGAAGAGAGAGGAAGCCTGTAATGCAACCTTCACTCTCTCGAGTCGCGGCGCCTTCCACACCCCCCTAAGGTCAAAGCAGTACCTCCTCGCGACGCGCACGGAGCGCGCCACAACTCGGGCATCAGCCCACACCCATACACACATCTTTATCGCGACAAGGAGCAACACCATGAACTACTCAAAGCCAGCCACCGAAGCCACGATCGCCGCCAACAAGGCCGTGCTTGATCAGCTCCCCTTCGATGACACCACCGACTTCGACAACGCCAACAAGGGCCTCGTCGCCGAAGCCACCGGGCAAATCAAGAACGACAAGGGCGAGGTCGTATGGGACATCGACCGCTGGAAGTTCCTCCAGGGCGACGCACCTGACACCGTCAACCCCTCGTTGTGGCGCCAAGCACAACTCATCACCATGGCCGGCATCTACAAGGTCGCTGACGGCATCTACCAGGCCCGTGGGTTCGACCTCTCCGTCCAGAGCTTCATTCGCTCGGACAACGGCTGGATCGTCGTCGACCCGCCCATCTCCTGTGAACCGATGGAGCTCGAGTACAAGATGATCCGCGAGCACGTCGAGGACCTCCCCGTCGTGGCCGTCATCCACACCCACAGCCACATCGACCACTTTGGTGGCGTCCGCGCCGTCATTGACGACGCCAAGGTTGCCGCAGGCGAACAGCGCGTGATCGCTCCCGTCGGATTCCTCGAGGAGTCCGTCAGTGAGAACGTGATGCTCGGTAACGCCATGTCGCGTCGCAAGATGTACATGTATGGCGAGCTCGTCGGTTACGGCCCACAGGGCTCCGTAGGCGCGGGTCTTGGCCCCATGACCTCCGCAGGTCGCGTGACCTTGCTGCCCCCGACCGACATCATCACCGAGACCGGTCAGGAACTCAACGTCGACGGCGTGCGCATCATCTTCCAGAACGCACCTGGCGCCGAGGCACCTGCTGAACTGTGCTTCTACCTGCCAGACTTCAAGGCACTCTGCGGAGCCGAGATCCTCACTCACGTGCACCACAACGTGTACACCCTGCGTGGCGCAAAGATTCGCGACTCGCTGATCTGGTCCAAGCACCTCAACGAAATGCTGGACCTGTTCGGCGACGCCGAGGTCGAGTTCGCCTCACACCACTGGCCCACCTGGGGCAACGAGGAAATCGTTGACCTGATCAAGGGACAGCGCGACCTGTACCGCTACACGCACGACGAGACCGTTCGCCTCGCCAACGCCGGCTACACACCAGAAGAGATCGCCGAGCAGATCACGCTCCCCGAGAACACGGCAAAGCGCTTCGCGAACCGCGACTACTACGGCTCCGTCTCGCACAACACCAAGTCCACCTACGTGTACTACCTGGGATGGTTCGACGCCAACCCTGCGAACCTGCACCCGCTTCCTCCCGTCGAGACCGCCCGCAAGACGGTGGAGTACATGGGTGGAGCCGATGCCGTCATCGCAAAGGCGAAGGTCGACTTCGACAAGGGCGAGTACCGCTGGGTTGCTCAAGCACTCAAGGACGTCGTCTACGCAGACGACACCAACAAGGAAGCCAAGGAACTGCTCGCAGACACCTTCGAGCAGCTGGGCTACCAGAGCGAGAACGGCACCTGGCGCAACTTCTACCTCACCGGTGCACTCGAACTGCGCCGCGGGGTCGAAGAGCAGATCGTGACCGTCACCGCATCAGCCGACTCGGTCCAGGCAATGTCGGTCGAGATGTTCCTCGACTACCTCGCCATGCGGTTGCGTGGCCCCGAGGTCGGCGACCTGCAGGCCGTCTTCAACCTGAACCTTCCAGACATTGGCGAAGACTACGTGCTCGAACTGGGCAACGGGGTCTTGCACCACACCGCTGGCCGCAAGGACGAGGGCTTCGACGCCACCATCACCTTCCCACGGTCCGTACTCGACAGCATCGTGCTGGGTCAGACCACCATCGACGCAGCACTCGCCGCAGGCGACGTGACCATTGATGGCGACAAGGAATCCTTCGTTGCCTTCACCAAGCTGCTAGACGACTTCAACCTTTGGTTCAACATCGTCACCCCGTAGGTGGTGCAGCGCTGGCGGTGCCTCAGTGCCCGACATCGCTGATCTTGAGCACTCAGCCACCGCCAGCGGCCAACAACTGAACAACAACGACGGAGCCCCGCCGAGCATCTCGCTCGGCGGGGCTCCGTCGTTGCATCCGGGGACTGGTGATGGGGGTACCAGTTGTTTCAGCCGGCGCGTGCTTTAGTCAGCGTGGTTCATGCCCTGACTGCGCTGCTGCTTGTGAATCTGTGAAGGGTTCGGTTCCTTCACATCGGGGTTCTGGTTGGTGTCGTCCACCGGCTGCTGCTGGCCTGCGTCCCCCGGCTCTGGGGGACGATGGTCCGCGGCGTTGTCGACATCGATGGGCTTGTCCTGGTCGCGGTGCTCGTGATCAGTCATGATCGTGCTCCTTCCTAGGAATCAGTCACCTAGGTCAACGCCCGACCCCACACCCAACATTCCGCAGCCTCCCGAATTCCGTCGCACCTCAGTTACCCGAGCATCGGTGCTGTGCTGGGAATAGGTGCTGTGCTGGGAATAGGTGCTGTGCTGGGCATCGACGCTGCACTGGCGCTGATAGCGTCGCAAGTATGAGCGACGCAGCGGCCCCCGGAGTCCTGGACTCCGGCCCACCCGAGGCGCACGCATCCATCTCACGCGACCTGGCGGCAACCCTGGTCCGCGAACAACACCCAGACTTCGCTCACCTCGAATTGGGCGAACGATTCGACGGCTGGGACATGGCCGTGTTCCGCCTGGGCTCCGACCTCACGGTGCGACTCCCCCGCGTGGCCGCCGCCGTCGGCCCACTCGAACTCGAGGCACGACTCATCGCCACGCACGGCGCCGGCTGGGCGTTCCCTCACCCCCGCATCGTCCGTATGGGAGTACCGGCCCACAGCTACCCGTGGCCATGGGCCATCGTCGCGTGGGTGCCGGGACGCACCACGGACCGTGAACCGCTACCCGCATCGGCTGGCCACGAACTCGGCACCGCAATCGCCCAGATACACCGGCCCGAAACACCCGACGCCCCATTCAACCCGGAACAGTCGCTCACCATGGCGGAACGTAGCGCCGATGTTGAGGATGCGTTGGCAACGCTGGCGAGAAGGAACGATGCTGCCGGGACGCGTGGGCTGACACTCGACCTGGACGTGGTGGAACAGATCTGGGGCAAGGCACACAGCGCGCCACCGCCTGCCGAGAAGGTCTGGTCTCATGCCGACCTCCACGGCTCCAATGTGCTTGAGCGCGGCGGGCGCCTCGGCGGAATCATCGACTGGGGCAAGGCCGCCGCCTGCGACCGCGCCGTCGACCTAGGGTTCCTCTACACCGTGCTCGAAGCCGAGGGGATCCCCGACGCCGTCGACGCGTACGTCGCAGCGACCAGGTGTGACGATCCAGGGCTGGTGGACCGCGCGCGAGGCGTGGCCCTCGCCAAGTGCCTCCGATGGGCGACACTCGGACGCGAACTCAACACTGTGATGGCGTGGCGTGGATTGACGGCACTCGGCGCCGCGCGAGTCTCGTAGGATAGATGGCCGAGGGCCTCTAGCTCAGTTGGTAGAGCAGCGGACTTTTAATCCGTAGGTCGTGGGTTCGAGCCCCACGGGGCCCACCCTTTTCCCCGCCAAATGGCTCCATTTCGCTGTTTTGCGGTGCCAAAACAGGAAAATTTAGCCACTAGCGACGCGGCAAAGCCCTCTCACTCCTCAAAGAGGCTCGCATACTCCTGCAGCCCATAGGCATCGAGGTTGTCTGCGGCGATGAACTTCAACGATGCGGAGTTCATGCAGTAGCGCTCGCCGCCGGCCTCCGTGGGCCCATCCCCGAACAAGTGACCAAGGTGGCTGCCGGAACTCTCTGAGAGCACTTCCTGGCGCACCATGCCGTGGGAGTTGTCGAACGCGACTCGCACTGCATCGCGGCTGATGGGCTTGGTGAAACTGGGCCATCCGGTGCCCGAGTCGTACTTGTCCGTTGACGCGAACAGAGGCTCGCCTGTGACGAGGTCCACGTAGAGGCCGGGCTGCTCGTTGTCCCAGTAATCGTTGTCGAAGGCGGGCTCGGTGCCACCTTCCTGACTGACGCGGTACTGCTCGTCGGTCAGGTGTGAGAGTTCTTGGCGATGTGCGTTGTCCTGGAACATGAGCCTCTCCATTCTGCGGGCCGTGCGCCGGATAGCGCAGGGCCTACCCCTGGACGGTGCTGACCTCTGCGCTACGGGACGAACGGAACCGGAACCACCAGTATGCGACGGTCACGGCAAACAGGACGATGCCGATGAACGCCAGCCACAGCAGTGCCTTGATGAGGAAGCCCAGCAGGCCAAGCAGGACTGCTGCGACGAGCAGCACAATCAGGAAAATCTTCATAAGGGGTGACGCTACCCGCACATATCACTTCCGCATGAAGGCACGCTTGTGCGCGCCGTCGACGAATCGCGCTAGTGGGTGGTGCTCACTACTACGGCGGACGTCAGCACCACGCTGCTCGCCACTGCCATCGCGGCTGAGCTCACGGCCTTGCTGACGCCTTCTGCCGCCCATTCGCCCTTTTCCAGTTCCTTGCCGCGTTTGGCGACACTGCCGGACCATGGGATGTCTCGGTGGAGTGAATGCAACTGGCCGGAGGCGGACAGCAGTGCTCCCAGAATCGCCGTGCGTGGCGCTGGCTCTATGCCGTGAACGAGGACGCTTTCCATCTGTGCGACGAGTTCGGGGCGCCGTGCTGTGCCGCCGTCGGTGAGTCGGGTGCTGGGGAAGATCCGCCAGATTTTGCGTTCGGTGCGGATGATGTCCCCTCGCGCGACGATGCGGTCCAAGACTGGGTCACGGAGCTTTGGACCTGCAGCGGTGAGGAACGACTGTGCGCTGAGCGGCTTCTTCTCGATGTGTTCCCACGCCTCGCGCAACAGTGGATCGGCAGGACCGGACCCTACGGCGGCGACTTTCCCTGCGGTAAAGGTGCCGCCGGGTTCGATCTCGACGTGGTCATCCAACGCGAGTTCCGCAAGCACCGCACCCCCGAGCGGGTAGTGCAACGATCCTTCGCCAGCGATGGTGCCGTGGCGAGGATTGAACAGCAGCAGCATCAAGTCGGCGGCGATCGTCGGTTGCGCGGGTACTTCTGTATGCATCTTCCGATCCTCACATACGTGGCCTAGCCGTGGCATCGGCTATACGGACGATGCCGCACGTACGTCCGCGTCCGCTCGCAGGGAACCGTGGTGTCGGCCGATGCGTTTCTTCAGCACCGCATGTCGTGTGAACGGAGAGATGCAAACGGATAGAGTGGCGCCGCCCGCCACCACCACAACCCCCGGAGACCTGACGTATGCCAAGCGCCGATGTGATGAACCTGGTAGTCGCAGGCATCATCGTGCTCGCTGTGGCGTGCGCGTTAGCGGTTGTTGGTGGGAAGGTCGGCCGGTTTGCTGCCTGGGCGGCGCTGGCATGCGTGGTTGGTGTCATCTTGATCGTGACGCTGGTCATCCCCAGCACGTCCGATGTTCCGGGCGGCCACTATGCCAACACCACCCCTGGCCAAGAGATCGAACGCGGTCTCGCTAACCCAGGGTCAAGTGCTTGGTACAACCTTGTGGGCAACATCGCGATGTTCATCCCGCTGGGCTTCCTCGTGGCCTGTCTCATTGGTGGCGGATTCTGGCGGCGCCTCATTATTGCGACCGGCACGGGTGTGGTGCTGACGGGTGGGATTGAGTTCTTGCAGTTCGGGATGGGCCGCGTGGCGGATGTCGACGACATCATCTTGAACAGCACTGGCGCTTTGCTCGGTGCGATGGTGGGTGCGACCCTCGCGACAATTGCCGCGAGGGTGCGCGCCCGACGCATCCGGGCCTGACGAGCCAGGGCGCCTACTGCTCGCTAGGCTTCACCTTCCGGTTCCGTTTTCTTGCCAGAGGTCCACCCGGCTGTTCCGGGCAACACGAAGCCCCGGTGGATGGCGATGTGACCATTCATGACGTACTTGTCGTCCCACTGCCGCCCGTTGGCGTATTCGCGCACCACCTTCGCAGTGCACTCAAGGTCGGTGCACATGAGCGACGTTCCGGGAAACATGCCCGCGAACAGTCGGTCGCGCCATAGACCGAACACCGTGTCGCCGATCGCCACGTCTAGGCCGTCCTTGACATGGGGCCAGAGGAGTCCAGTGGAGTAAGGCGACTGCACCATCGCCATGCCAGGCTGGAAAAAGCCCACCACCGTGCGGATGCTGGGCCGCCAGTTCATCGTGGAGCACTCGTGTTCAACCACCACGTGCACATCAGGGTTGTCATTCATCAGGAATTCCTGTTCTTCCGTCGTTCCCCACGCGGGTGCGCGCCGGGCGGATCTTCCTCCGGGGGCACCGTGAACGGGGCGCGGTTGCCAGGCGACCGGCCGGAGGGCCGTGTGGTCGCGCTTCTTGATCCACCAACGACCCTAAAGCACCCCACTGACATGGGAGCGGACGGGCTCATGACGTTCCTCATGCACACTCAGACAATTTCGGACACACTGAAGATTCACACCACATTTTCTGGGCAGGAGAGACCATGGCTCACGGCGATATCACCCACATCGACATTCCCGTCTCCGATGTGGCTGCGGCACAGTCGTTTTTCGGCGCGCTGTTTGGGTGGAATATCGAAGCTCCCCCCGGCTTCGAGGACTACCCGATGTGGCATGCGCCTAACAAGATCAGTGGCGGCGGACTCGCTCCCCGCGACGAGGGCTTCACCCAGCCGCGCTCCTATGTTGAGGTGGACTCCATCGACGCCACTCTTGAACTCGTCGAAGCCAACGGTGGAAGCATCCTCAAACCCAAAGAGGAGATCACCGCGACCAGTTGGTGGGCGGTTTTTGCAGACCCAGATGGCAACGTCATCGGCTTGTATGAAGGCATGACCGAGGTCTAACCGCACTCGCGCGGCCCTTAGGATGAAAGCGGCCAGTCCCCGCCACTGAGCAGCACCCGTCGCTGAGCAGCACCCACAACTGAGCAGTCCCGGACACTGAGCATTGGATGGCGTCGGACACGTCGCCATCCCTCGAGCATCGCGGAGCACCATGTCATCCACTGCAGTGCGCGCGCGTATCCCTGCGCTCGCGTGGGTGATCTTTGCGTGCGGATCCTTCATCTACTTCGTGGCGGTCGTTCAACGCACTGCGCTGGGCATTGCGGGTGTGGAAGCGCTCGACAGATTCGGCGTCGAGGCCCTGGGTCTGGCATCGCTATCCGTGGTGCAAATCAGTGTGTACGCCGCGTTACAGATCCCAGCAGGAACACTGCTGGACCGCATCGGCCCCAAGACGATGCTCACTGTCGGCTCTCTCATCATGGGCTGCGGTCAGCTGCTCATGGCTCACGCGGACGCTCTGGGCTGGGCACTCGCAGCGCGCATCCTCATTGGCGCCGGCGACGCCCCGATCTTTATTGCGGCCACCCGGTTGGCATCGGAATGGTTCCCGCCGCGCCAAGCTCCCGTCATGGTGCAAACCACGGGCGTGCTGGGCCAAGTGGGGCAGCTCGCATCCGCAGTGCCCGTCGCGTTCCTGCTGCATCAATCTGGCTGGAGCACTACGTTCACGGTGCTGGCATCGCTGGGCATTGTTGCCGCGGCACTCGCCGTCATCTGGGTGCGGATGCCCCGCGCTGGCGAACTTCCTTACGCGCCCGCGCACATAGACACCACCGGCATCCCGGTACCCAGCATGCGAGAGGCCCTTCGACCACCGGGCGTCCGCCTCGCTTTCTGGACACACTGGACGGGGTTGTTTTCGGCCAACACGGTCGCCCTGCTGTGGGGCGTGCCGTTCCTCGTCCAGGGTCAAGGCCTCAGCGCTGTCCAAGCATCGGGCCTTCTCACCGTCCTGGTGGTCACGAACCTGGTGGCCGGCCCCATCATCGGCGCTTTGACCTCCCGCCACCCGCTACGGCGCAGTTGGCTCATCCTGACCTTCGCTGTGGTCGCGCTGGCGGCGTGGGCGGCAATTTTGATTCCGTCCACCCCCCGGCCGATGTGGCAGCTGCTGCTCTGGACTGTGGTGCTCGGGTTCGGAGGGCCGACGGCACTGGTCGGGATGGACTTTGCGCGCACGTTTGGTGTCGCAAGGCGACTCGGCACAGCAACCGGTTTTGCGAACATTGGCGGTTTTGCTGGAACGGTGTTGGCGGTCGCGCTCGTGGGTGGCGTGTTGCAGATTGTCGCCCCGGGCACGTCCGATTACACCTTGGACAATTACCGCATCGCGTTCACTGCGATCCTCATCCCGTGGGGCATGGGTGTCGCGGGAATTCTGTGGCAACGCCGGCGCACCCGCCGTGTCATGGCTGAGTCCGGAGTGATCGTGCCCCCGCTTCGCGACGCCATCGCTCGCGGCCGCAGGCCATAGGCCGCGTCTCGCGTCAAGTCCGGAGTCTCTCCTGACTCTGCGCTAGTTCTCAGTAGATCCCCAGCATCGGCCGCTGTGATGGATACATGAGAACACTCCCTTGGAAAATCACCGCCGTAGTCGCCAGCCTCGGCCTTGTTGCCGCTTGCTCGCCCACGACGACCGACACCGCCGATGGTGAGGTTGCCACTGCCGCAACCGTCACCGAGATTGCCCTCGACAGCGACACCCCTGAGGTGTGGGACTCGCGCGCCGTCCACCAGATCGACGTCACCTACGACGAAGACGACTACGACGCCATGATCGAGACCTACATCACCACCGGTGAGAAGGAATGGATTGAAGCCGATGTCGTCATCGATGGCGAAAGCTACGAGGACGTCGGGTTCAAACTCAAAGGCAACTCAAGCCTGCGTGGACTCGATGAGGAGGCCGCCGAAAGCCCAGAGGACCTTCCCTGGATCATCAACCTCGACAAGTTTGTTGACGGCCAAGACCACAATGGCGCAGAAGAGTTCGTGATCCGCTCCTCCAGTTCCGAGTCTGCACTCAACGAGGCTGTGGCACTCGACCTGCTCGACGCCACAGGATTAGCCGCGGAGGAAGCGATCGCCACGGCGTTTAGCGCCAATGGCTCCGACTCGACGCTGCGCCTTGTGGTGGAGAACCCCAATACCGATTGGATGGAACGCGAACTCGGTGACGGCTACATGTGGAAGGCCGAGTCCGGAGGAACCTGGGATTACGTAGGCGATGATCCCGATGACTACGTGGAGTCATTCGACCAAGAGGGCGGTGACGACAACTATGAGCCACTGATCGAGTTCCTCGACTTCATCAACAACTCCGACGACGCCACCTTTGCTGAGGACCTTCCCGAATGGCTGGACGTGGAGTCCTTCGCCACGTACCTCGCCTACCAAGACCTGGTCGGCAACGCCGATGACATCAATGGTCCAGGCAACAACGCCTACCTCTACTGGGACATCGAGGACGAGCAGATGACCGTGGTCAACTGGGACCTCAACAGCGCCTACGGTGCCACTCCCGAGGGCGCCGGCGACGCGCAAGCCGGCCAGGGTCGCGCACCGCTCGACGGTGAGGCCTTGCCAGACGATGCTGGTGCAGGACAGGGTCCCGGGCAGCGTGGGGGCGGCATGCCACCCGCGGCAGGCGAATTGCCAGATGGCACCGCTGTCCCGGACGGCGGGGAGCTTCCAGACGGCACCGACCTCCCGGCGGGCGAGGCGCCTGGCACTCAAGCGGGCAACGCTGCCGGCGGACAACCAGGCGGCATGGAAACATCCAATGTCCTGGTGGACCGCTTCCTCGCAGTTGACGAGTTCGCGGCGATGTACGACGAGGCCACCGATGAACTCCAGATTCAGCTCTACGATTCCGGCCTTGCAGATGAGGTCCTCGACACCTGGACAACCCTGCTCACGGACAACGCTTCCGAACTGATCGACGCGACTACCGTGCAGTCCGACGCGGACGCACTTCAGGCTCGGTTCCCCGAGTAACCGGGAAGAACCCCGGGGAACCCCGACGGCCCCCCGACATCGGGGTCCTCCACCTTCGTGAGCTGTGTGCTGCTCACGAAACCCCGTGGTGGCCCCTCCTCAGATGGCATGAGGAGGGGCCACCACTTTCTTGTACTCCTAGGCGAGTGACATTTCCCTCGCTCGCGCTCAGCCACGATTGGCTGACATTCAGCCGCGTCAGGCGTAGCGTGGATTCATGGCTCCTCACATTCCGACGCACACCCTGAACGACGGCCACGACATCCCCGCGCTGGGGTTCGGGACCTACCCACTGAAGGACGACGAGGCGGTCGACGCTGTCTACTCGGCGCTTCAGACCGGCTACCGACTTATCGACTCGGCCGTGAATTACGGCAACGAGATCTCAGTCGGTAAGGGCATTCGCAAGTATCTGGAAGAGTCCGGCACCGCCCGCGAGGACATCACCATTCAGACCAAGTTGCCCGGACGTCACCACGACTACAAGGCGGCCATCAACTCCGCCCAGGAATCATTCGACAAACTGCAGCTAGGCACCATCGACGTGCTGCTCATCCACTGGCCCAACCCCATCACCAACAAGTTCCGTGATGCGTGGCGTGCACTGGTGGAGTTGCAGAAGCGTGATGTGGTGCGGACCATCGGCGTCTCAAACTTCACGGCGGAGCACCTCGACCTCATCATCGACGACACCGGCGTCACCCCCGCCATCAACCAGATTGAGCTGCACCCCAACTTCAACCAAGAGGAGATGCGCGCCGCCCACCGCGAGCGCGGAATCCAGACTCAGTCGTGGAGCCCCCTGGGCAAGCGCCAGGCGCCCTACAGTGCGGCACCGGTCACGGCAGCCGCCGAGGCGCACGGCGTCACTCCGGCTCAGGTGATCTTGCGTTGGCAGGTGCAGTTGGGCAACATTCCGATGCCGAAGTCCGCGACCCCGTCCCGTCAGGCGGAGAACCTCGATGTGTTCGGGTTCGAACTCACCGGCACGGAGATGGGCGCAATCAACACTCTGACGCGCCCTGACGGCCGGCTGTTCGACGGTGACCCCAACACTCACGAGGAAATGTAGCGCCCGTACCGTCCCTGCTCTCATGCGACGCCCCTGCTCGGACGCGTCGTCAGGCTTGCTGCGGCCCTGCGTTCCCAGCCAACTGACGCCACAGTTGGGTGATCATGGCGTCTTCGACATCTTCAAGCGCTGAGTCGTCGCGCGTGCCCGCAGACCCGTGGACCTCCCGGTGCAGGTTCTCCATGCGGTGGTCCAGCTGCTCGGCGATGACGGCAGCGTCGGACAGGCTCTCGGCTAGATGGTCAGGGACTTCGCCGTCGAACTTGTAGTGGATTTTGTGTTCCAGTGACGCCCAGAAGTCCATAGCAATGGTGCGGATTTGAAGTTCCACCGGCACGTGCACTGCACCCGTCGAGAGGAACACGGGGATGTCGATGATCGCGTGAATGGACTTGTAGCCGTTGGGCTTGGGGTTCGCGATGTAGTCCTTGACCTGGATCACGCGAATGTCGTCCTGGCTCACGAGCGTCTCGAGCACACGGTAGGTGTCCGCGATAAAGCTGCAGGTGATACGGATTCCGGCGATGTCGGTGATCTGGGCACGGATGGCATCCGCCTCAGGAGGCGTGTGCTTGCGCGCCATCTTCGCCACCAGGCTCGTGGTGGTCTTCACGCGAGAACTCACGTGCTCGATGGGGTTGTACCGGTGCAGGTGAATGAACTCGTCGCGAAGTATGTTGACCTTGGTGAGCACTTCGTCAACTGCGAATTGATACTCCATCATCAACCGCGCAAGGTCTCGGCGCAGTTGCCGCGCTTGAGCGAGTTCCGCGGGTGGTGCAGTCAGGGGCAGTGCGTGTTCATTCACACTGTGCCAACGGACTGGCTACTACCCAGGTTCCCGCCGATCTTCGTGGGATCACACCCGCCTCAACCCCAGTGTCAGCGGCGCACAGGGCGTACCTAGCGGGCGTCCTGCTCGGCTTCCATTTGCTCCACAAACTCGCGCTTGGACGACTGCCAGCCGTCCTCATTGAGTCCGGTGCGCCAATAGCCGGAGATGGAGACGTTTTCCCGTGGCACGCCCCATTCGTTGAAGAGGTGGTGGCGAAGCGGCTTGATCATGTCGGCATTGCCGTGAACGAAGGCTTCGATGTCGCCCTTGGGGAGCGTGGCGCTCTGCACTGCGTAGGTCAGTGCCTCGCCGTATCCCATGCCGTGCTCGTCACGGTGGATCCAGTGAACGTTCGTGGAATCTGTGGTGGCGAGTTCTTGCCGTTCTGCGGCGGATCCCACCTCGAGGAACACCTCGGCTTTGGCTCCTGCCGGCAGTGCGTCCAGAGCGGCGGCGACTGCGGGGAAGGCGGATTCGTCGCCGACCAGCAAGTGCACGTCCGCTGAGGCGCGTGGCGCCCATCCACCGCCGGGGCCTAGAAAGCTGATCTCGTCTCCCGGTGCGGCGGCTGCGGCCCATGGGCCTGCCAGTCCTTCGTCGCCGTGAACGACGAAGTCGATGGCCATCTCGCGTGCCTCGCGGTTAAACCAGCGCACTGTGTAAGTACGGGTACCGTCGCCGAACTTGAGTTTCACGTAGTGGTCGGTCTGTGTGAGTTCGGGGAGGTCGGCAAGGGCCTCTCCTCCGAGCACGATGCGCACCATGGCTGGCGAGAGTCGCTCGGTGCGTAGGACGGACGCTGTTCGAGTGGGACGCGGGGGACGGTTCGGGGTAGTCATCCCCACCAGTATAAGCAACCCCCACGTTGCGTAAATGCCATGCGGCGCGCCCGCGCTTGGATGGCCTCTTCCGGGAGACAATCACCACATGCGCGTCCCCCGCTGGAGCATGGCTCCTCACCGCACCGACGAAGACCACCGTGTCACGACCATGGAACTGCTCTTTGACTTGGTCTATGTGTTTGCGTTCATCCAAGTCACTACGTGGATTGCGGAAGAGCACTCGGTACGGGCCACCGCCGAGGGCCTCATCATGCTCGCCATCTTGTGGTGGGTGTGGGTGGCGTGGGCCTGGCTCGGCAACGTGATCCGCGCCGATCGCGGCCTACCGCTCGCAGGCTTCATCGTCGCGATGGTGGCGACCTTTGGGATCGCACTCACCATTCAGGGGATCTGGTCGGCAGAAGGTGGCGCCGTCGCGCCAGTCGCTTTCGCCGCTCTCTATGCCGTAGTGCGCATCGTCCACACTGGCGTCTACCTGTACGGCAGTAGGGACGATGCACGGCTGCGCCGCCAAGTATGGCTCTCAACGGCCGCGTGGATACCAGCCGCCGCCTTGCTGATTGTGGGCGCACTCGCTCCACCGGAACAACGTCTGTGGTGGTGGGCCGGAACCGTCGCGCTCGAGATTGGCGCAACATGGCTGCTCTCCGTGCACGGCCCCGGGTGGAAGGTGCGTTCCGGTCAGCACTTTGCTGAGCGCTTCGATCTTGTAGTCATCCTGGCGTTGGGTGAGTCCGTCCTCGCAGTGGGAATCACTGCCGCGGAGATGGACATCAGCGCCGAACTCCTCGGTATCGGGTTACTCGGGGTGCTGGTCGCTATCGCACTGTGGTGGCCGTACTTCACAACCGTTGGCCCCACCCTCGAAGACGCCCTAGATCAGGCAGAGCCAGACCGTAAGCCTGACCTTGCGCGGGATGCCTACTCGTATCTTCACTTGCCATTGATCATGGGGATCATCCTGGTGGCGGCAGGCATTGAAGAGGCCGTCGTGGCGCTCGAAGAGGAGCAGTCGTCCGGAGGGTCCGTGATCTTCATCGCGCTAGGCGCAGCGTTGTTTGCGGCCACGTGTGCCGCACTGATGCGAGTGGCCGGCGGCGCATGGGGCTGGCTCGCGGCGTCTGCTGCGTTCTTCGCGGTGGGTGCGCTGTGGCTTCCTCAGCTCGATGCGACGGTGGCCATTGTGGTGACCGTCGTGGTGCTCGCGGTGGTGGGGTGGGTGACTCCGTCTGCCCGCCACCGCGAGCCCCTTGCAGTCGACTCAGACTCCGAGGGTTCGTAGCGCAAGCGGTGCTGCGAAGAAGTCCCTCTCGTGTGTGGCAGACAGGACAAATGCCCGTTCTGCCGCTTGGCGGGTGGCGCTGCTTGAGTGGAGCACGGCGTTCGAGGCGATCTCGATGGCCTCTCGCGTGGAGGCCGCGAACGTCTCATCGGCGTAGGTGTCAAGCCACGCCCCGTACGGGTGGTCGGGGGTGCGTTGCGCTGAAAGCCGTGTCCCGACATCGTGATAGATCCAGTAACACGGGAGCACTGCAGCACACAGGACTGCATAGTCACCCCGTGCTGCCGCAGCGAGCAGGTGATCGGTGTAGGCAGTTGTCACGGAAGAGGGCTCAGCGTCCCAGATGTTCTCGGGAGGCAAGTACCCCTGGTGCAGTTCCATCTCGATGGCGATGACCGCGTGTGCCCCGCGCGCCCAGAACGCTTGTTCCTGTGCACGCGGAGCGAGGGCCGCGGCCGCTGCAAGCACCCGTCCATAGTCGCGCAAGTACAGAGCGTCCTGCGCGACGTACCAGGTGAACGCCTCAGCATCGAGCGTTCCGGCCCCGAGTTCACGCACAAAGTCCAGCTCGTCGGTTTCGAATCGAATCTGCGCAGTCGCATCCCACCAGCCTTGCGCGATGGTCGCTGCATCGTTGTCGCGGGGGTCCACCACGGCATCGGCCTTCTCCCACATTTCCGCGAAGTGGGAGATGGGTCCATGTCCCTGCCCGACGTGGAGGGCCGATGCCTCGTTCAGGGCCGTGGTCATCCACGCCTTCGCCTCGGCGACCGCCGTATCCCAGCGGCCCGTACGGGCTCGGAGCGTCGCGATGGCCGAGGAAAGTGAGCATCCGGTGCCGTGGGTGGCGTCGGTGTCGATGCGGGGTGACGTGAACTCGATTGGCTCGAGTTCACACGGCGGCACCAGCGCATCTCTGACCAGGTCGCCGGAGAGGTGTCCACCCTTGGCAAGGACACTCACACCCAGATCACACGCGAGACGGGAGGCCTGATCCATGACCGTCTCCCAGGTCTGAGCGACGGGTTCTTCGATCAGCGCGGCAAGTTCGGGAACGTTGGGAGTGATGAGGTCAGCTAAGGGCAGCAAGCCACGCAAGGCCTGTTCTGCATCCGCGTTGAGAAGCCGGTCACCGCTAGTCGCCACCATGACGGGGTCAAGGACCACAACGGGCGGCTGAATGCGTTCAAGCCATGCCTTCACCACGGCAATGATGTCCGCGTCGAACAGCATGCCGATCTTGACCGCATCGATCTCGACATCGTCGCTGACAGCGTCGAGTTGCGAGGCCAGGAACTGCGCTGGCGGCGCGTGAACGTCACGCACGCCCCGCGTGTTCTGGGACACGAGCGCAGTCACCGCGGCCATACCGTAGCCGCCGTGGGCCGCAATTGACTTGAGGTCGGCCTGGACGCCAGCACCTCCGGTGGGGTCGGTTCCGGCAATAGACAGGACCCGAGGGATGGTGCGTGGGGCTCCTCCCGTGACCCCGGTCATGCAGCGGCCTCCCACACTTGAGAGAGCATCGCGGCAGCGGCGCGTGGGTCCGGGGAGGCGCAGATCCACGAGACAACCGCTGCGCCTGCGAATCCACCGCGACGCAGCTCGGCCACATCGTCCGCGCGTACCCCTCCGATGGCCACAGCGGGAACCGCACAGTGGCGCGCCAATTCACAGGCGCGCTCGATGCCCAGCGGTGGAGGCGGGTTCACTTTGGATGTGGTGGGACGCACAGCGCCGATGCCGAGGTAGTCCACATCTGCGGCTGCCAGGATTTGATCCGGCGTCGAAGTAGAGAGGCCAATGATGGCATCGTCACCGAGGATACGGCGGGCGTCGGCGACGGGGAGATCCCGCTGGCCGAGGTGCACCCCATCGACTTTGACCCCCGCGGCACGCGCGGCGTGGGCGACGTCCACCCTGTCGTTCACGATGACGGCCACATGCTCGGGAACGGCCTCCGCGACGGACCGTGTGAGACCCATGAGTGAGCGGGCATCCGCGTCCTTGTGGCGAATCTGAACGGCGGTAGCGCCGCCCGCGACGGCTTCACGGACAGTGGTGACGATGTCCCGACCACAGCCAGCGGACTGACTCACATCGGTGACGAGGTAAATCGACAAGTCAATACTCATACCAACGCCTCCTGCACCCGCAACTGTGCGGGCCACAGCGCAGCGAGGGAATCGAGCAAGCGCATCCGGAACTCCCCCGGGCCCGCCGAGACGCTGGCGGCACCTTCCGCGGCCTGACCGTAAATGTCGCTTGCGGCAGCAGCAGCTTCCCACGGGTCGCGGTGCACGGCCACGCACGCAGCCATCACCCCACCCAGCGCACACCCGCCACCAGTGATGCGGGTCAGCAACGAGTGCCCACCCGCAATCCGTACGGTGCGCTCCGCATCAACAATCAAGTCAACCGGACCCGAAACCGCCACCGCACCGCCGGTGCGCACCGCCAGCGAGTACGCCGCCTCCTGAGCCTCATCGACGGCATCGGCCGCATCCACACCGCGACCACCACCGCCCAAGCCCGCGAGCGCAATAATCTCCGAGGCGTTGCCGCGAATGATTGACGGCCGCAACTCCACCAGGCTTTGTGCCAGCGCAGTACGGACAGGCAAGACGCCCACCGCGACAGGGTCAAGCACCCACGGCGTCCCGGCGTCCACGGCAGCGTGAGCAGCCTCAGTCATTGCCACCCGCTGCTCGGGAGAAGGCGTGCCAATGTTGATGTGCAAGGCAGAGGCAATCCGAGCGAACGGCCCAGCCTCACCCTCAATGTCCACCATGGCGGGCGTTGCCCCCACAGCAAGAATGGTGTTCGCCACCAGTTCCACGGTCACAGTGTTCGTAATGCTGTGCACCAAAGGTGTCTGGTTACGGATCTCCTCGAGCACTTCGGCTGAGGGTACGGACGGTTCAATAGGCGTACGCGTCATGCGCGACATCCCTTCGCTAGTTCTAGCTAGATCAGGTTCAACGGGTGTCATCTCAGCCCCGGATGGGGCACCCCGTGTCGTGTGGTTCGCCCACCATAGCCACAACGGGGGTCGCTTGTGAACCCACGATGCTCGTCCATCTGGGACTGCCGCCGCACGCAATGCCCTGCAAACCGATAGATTTGGCCCCATGTCAGCATCTGAGTCCTCTCCCGTGGCAGAACACGCAGACGCCACGCGCACACCGATGTCGCGCACCGCTCTCGCTACCTGGGTGTTCTGGCCCTCGGCGGCCATCATCTTGAGCTTCGTGGCCTTCGCCATGATCGCTCCGGACCTGGCCGAGAAGGCCTTCGGTGCCATCCAGGACACGATCGTCAACGCCTTCGGCTGGTACTACGTGCTGATCGCCGCAGTATTCGTGGGCTTCGCGCTGGTCATGGGCTTCAGCCGCTTCGGCAACATCGTGCTGGGTAAGGACTCAGACAAGCCACAGTTCTCGATGTTCTCCTGGTTCGCCATGCTGTTCGCAGCCGGAATGGGCATCGGCCTGGTCTTCTACGGCGTCGCCGAGCCGCTCTCCCACTACGCGAACCCGCGGCCGGGAGTGTCCGGTACCCCCGAGCAACTCGCACAAGCAGCCATGTCACAGACATTCCTGCACTGGGGAATCCATGCGTGGGCTATCTACATCGTCGTGGGACTCGGCATCGCGTACGCCGTCCACCGTCGAGGCCGCCCTGTCTCCATCCGCTACGCACTCGAACCTCTCTTGGGCAAGCGCATCCACGGTGGGTGGGGCAACGTGATTGACATCACTGCCGTTGTGGGAACCCTCTTTGGTGTTGCTACCTCGCTCGGCCTCGGCGTGATGCAGATCTCGTCGGGCCTCGAGTCAGTGAACATCGCTCAGCCCTCGACTCAAACCCAGGTGTGGCTCATCATCGCCATCACCATTGTCACGATCTTCTCGCTCGTGACAGGTCTTCAGCGAGGAATGAAGTGGCTCTCCAACATCAACCTCGCGCTCGCGCTGTTCCTGCTGCTGTTCGTTCTTTTTGCGGGTCCCACCGAGTTCCTGATGCGCGAGTTCGTGCAGTCCATCGGTAGTTACATCCAGAACTTCATTGGCCTGAGCTTCAATGTGTCCGCCTTCCAAGGCGCCGCCGGTGAAGAGTGGCAGGCCAGTTGGACCACGTTCTACTGGGGCTGGTGGATTTCCTGGGCACCGTTCGTTGGCGTCTTCATTGCCCGCGTGTCCAAGGGCCGCACCGTGCGCGAGTTCGTGTGGGGCGTCCTACTGGTTCCGTCAGTGATCACGTTCTTCTGGTTCGCGGTCATGGGCGGAACGGCGCTCTACGAGGAGCTGTACAGCGGCGGCGGGCTCGTGGGGCCCAACGGCGAGGTCGATGCCAACGGGTCTTTGTTCCAGATGCTCGACACCCTGCCGGGAGGCACGGCGCTCACCTTGGGTGCAATCCTCCTGATCGCAGTGTTCTTCGTCACCAGTTCCGACTCGGGTTCGCTGGTGTTGTCGATGATCACCACGGGCGGCGACGAGTCCCCCAAACGTTGGATTCGCATCTTCTGGGCCTGCGTCACTGCCCTGGTAGCCATTGCACTGCTGCTCTCGGGCGGATTGAGTGCCCTCCAAACCGCAGCCATCATCACAGCACTGCCGTTCTCCATCGTCATGATCGGTATCTGTTTGTCGACTGTGAAGGCATTCCGGCGCGAACACCGGATCTACCTGGCCAACAACCGTGCCGAGTTCATGGACCACGTTCGCGACAGCATCTCTGGTGAGTACGAGATCGATGAGACTGTGGCCGACATCGACGTTGAGGGATCACGCACCATCCTGACGCGCGGTCAAGGTGAGCGTGCGAAGGCCAGGATTGCTCGGCTCCGCAAGCGCAAGGCCCACCAGCATCGGGCGTGGCCGGACTACTCCGACGCGCCTACGGGAACGCATCCCGTCGTGGCGGTCGATCCTGCCGATGCCGCCGCAGGTGAAGACAGCGAGGCGCCACTGTACGAGGCTCACCCCACGGACGAGATCGTGCGTCCCATCGAAGGCCTCGACGGCGAACAGGACACCACCAAGTAACGATCTGCGAGACGCGCAGCCAGCTACGCGTCTCGCAGGTCAATGCGCACTCGCTGACCGGGGGCGCACTGCGCCGCGAGCGCCACGGCCTCATCGGTGAGGACACCGATCACGGGGTACCCACCTGTCGTGGGGTGGTCCGCAAGGAAGAACACGGGGAGCCCCGAGGGTGGGACTTGGATGGCCCCCGCCACCACTCCTTCACTGGCGAGTTCCTCGGTACGCGCCCATTCCAGCGCGGGACCGTCGACGCGCATACCCACACGGTTCGATTCCGCTGTGACCGTGTAAGTGTGATCGGCGACGGCATGCGCCTCATGGATCCAGTCCGCGCGTGGGCCCGCGAGTGCTTTGAGCGCCAGCACTGTGCCGGGGTCGGTGACCTCGGGAACGGGAGTACCGCCCGCGTCGAACAATGTCGCGCTGGCAGGTGTCGACTCGCCGATCGAGAGGCGGTCACCTGGCTGCAGTGGCGCCGGGCCGATGCCCGAGAGGGTGTCCGTCGAACGCGACGTGAGCACGGCAGGCACGTCAATTCCGCCGCGCACAGCAACATAGGTTCGCAGTCCACGCTCGGGTGGCGCGATTTCGAGGACTTGGCCCGCACCCAGGCGGACTGGCCGGTTCATCGGGGCGGGGACGTCACCGACGAAGGCAGGCCCAGCTGTGCCTGTGAGTGCAACTGTCGCGGCGTCGGTGAATCTCAGTACCGCGCCCGTGAGTGTCGTTTCAAGGACCGCATCGGTGGCCTGATTACCCACCAACGTGTTGGCGCGCACCGCCGCGAGCGCGTCGGCCGCCCCCGAACGCGAGACCCCCAGGTGCGCGTACCCGGGACGGCCTAGGTCTTGGACGGTCAACAGTGCGCCGGCGTCAAGAACTTCGATCATGACACCAGCCTCACTCGGGTTCCGGGGACCAAGAGTGCGGGGTTGGGGCGCGCAATGTCCCATAGGGTCGCGTCCCGGGCGGTGCCGAGCAACTGCCATCCACCGGGGCTGCTGCGTGGGTAGATGCCGGTGTATTCACCGGCGAGCCCCACCGCACCTACGGGGACACGGGACCGTGGGCTAGTACGTCGCGGGACTGCGCGCTCTGCACCAATACCGCTCATGTAGGCGAAGCCGGGAGCAAAGCCACAGAACGCCACGCGCAGGTCGGCGTCCCGCATGATTTCGGCAACACCGTGGGTGCTGGTGCCCCATAGTTCAGCAACGGTCGCAAGATCGGGGCCGTCAAACGTGACAGGAATCTCAATTACCGGAACATCGGCTTCGCTGAGTCCCATCGCCGCACGCGCAAATCCCGTGGATTCCCAGTCGTCGACCACGGCGCCGATGCTCCGGGCATCGTCTGCACTCACACCGTCCACAAGGATGGTGCGGGCTGCAGGGACAACGTCGGTCGCCGTGAATGTCCCAGACTCACGTGCGGCCATCAGGCGCTCCCACAAGCTCGCCACGAGGTTTGGCATCGGCACTGCACGCCCCTCCGTTGCCACGGCAAACTCGTCCCCGGAATGGTCAAGTGGCGAAAGGTCGAGCAACACGGCATGCTCACCTACCTGGTGCATCGTGACCGTCATGCAGACCAACGCTTCACGTCGACTCCGGAGGCCTCGAGCCGTTCCCGCACGAGCCGAGCCGTGTGGACTGCATCCGGGCTGTCACCATGCACACACAACGATGAGGCGCGAACCGTGATGGCACTACCGTCGTGCGTCGTCAGCGGCACGCCCGTGGCGATGTCGACTGCCCGCTGAGCAACGGCATCGGCGCCTTGCAACACAGCGCCCGGGAGGGACCGCGGCGCAAGCGAACCGTCTGAGAGGTAGGCGCGGTCAGCGAATGCCTCAGTCACAGCAGCGCAGCCCTGTGAAGGCGCAATGTCGAGTACCGCGGAACCCGGGAGACCAAGAATGGGCCGTGCGCCCGCAAGCGCGACCCCGGCCACGACCGCGGCAGCCTGCTCGGCGTCCCCGACGATCCGGTTGTAGAGCGCGCCGTGGGGCTTCACGTACGAAACTTCGCCACCAGCCGCCCGCGCAAAGGCTTCCAGGGCTCCAATCTGGTAGGCCACATCGGCAGCGAGGTCATCAGCAGCCATATCCATTGCCCGACGTCCAAAACCCGCGAGGTCCCTGTATGCCACATGCGCACCGATCGCCACGCCCCGCTCCACCGCGAGTTCACAGACGTGACGCATCGTGACCGCATCACCCGCGTGAAACCCACACGCCACATTGGCGCTCGTCACGACGTCAAGCAAGGCAGCATCGTCGGTGAGTGTCCAACGGCCAAAGCCCTCACCCAAGTCGGCGTTCAGGTCAATGCTGTTGAGGTCAATACTGTGGGCACTCATACCCTCCAACTTAGCCGGGTGTGCGCACGATTAGCGAAGCTTGAGTGCAATCTGGACAGGCCCCTCGGGACCATGCTCCCCGTAGCTGGGAGGTTCAAGATAGGCCTCGTACCAGCACTCCCACGTCTCACCTGCGCCAGGAGGTTCGCCATCAGCGCTTGGAAGCATCGCATAGTCGAGGCCCTGCTGACGGCCCCACTCCATGAGTTCACGAGTCAGGCCCGTGATCCACTCGTAAGGCCCGGACTGGGTGGCGACGGCAAAAAGCCCGCCGGGTAGCACCTCACTCGCGTATGGCGCAGGCGCCACGAACCCATCTGGGACCACGTGCGCCACATCAACGCGAAACTCGCTGTCGCGTTCAACCGCGTGATACCGCAATAGACCGGGGAGCACATCGTCGAGGCCAGCCTCATGGAGGCTGCGTTCAAGATCATCGAAGACCGGCCCGACGCGCTCACCAATGTTCGCCAACGTCACCATGACAGTCGCTGTCACCACTGGCAACGGTTGGCGCTGCTCCACGTGGAACTCGGCCATAACTGCAGGCTAGCGCGCAATTCGCGGCTCTGCCTGGTCAATCAGCCGCAAACTGAACCGGTGACGTCGGCATAGACGGCCGATGCTGATGCCGGCTCAACGTCTAGCGGTACTCCGGGTTGCGGTGGGCAAACGCCGCACGCCTACAACCACCACACCAGCAGTGATCAACAATGCCGCGGGGATCAACAACCCAGCACTACCACCAGTCGCAGGCAACCCACCCTCACCAGCCGAGTCATCAGCGACAGTGTCGGTGTTTCCAGTATCCATGGCAGTGACGTTGATATGGGCACGTGCCATCACCGAAGCATCACCTACCAGTGTGACAGTCACGGTCGCGGCGCCAGCGGTAGGGAACGTCACCGTGCCGTTAATGATGGTTGTACCGTCTGGCACCGTCCAGTCGACGTCGTCGGCAGTCACAGTGATGGGGTTATCGTAGGCATCAAAGCCATTGACCGCGTAGTCAACACTGTCACCAGCAGTCACTGACGACGAGTCTGGAGTCAAGGTGAGGGAGGCGATGTCTCCTGCGGCGACAGTGACATGTGCATAAGCAGTGACCGAAGAGTCACTGCTGAGTGTCACCGCGACCGTCGCGTCCTCAGCCTTGGTGAACGTCACCGTGCCATCAGTGACGGCGGCGCCTTCAGGCACCGTCCAGTCGACGTCGTCGGCAGTTACGGTGACGGGGTTATCAAACTCGTCCACCCCAGACAGTTCATAGGCGACACTGTCACCGGCGGTCAGCGAAGATGTCCCCGGCGTC
>NZ_BBRB01000003.1 GCF_000975055.1 Demequina sediminicola | reverse complement strand
CGAGAGCCCCCACCAATGCGGTGGGGGCTCTCGTGTTTTCGGCCCCCGACCCGAGGCCGGACTCGATCCGGCCCTAGCGTCGGTACTCTTGCACCTCCTGGAGCCCCTCGGCGCCCCGTTGAGCACCACCGGCTTTCCACAATGTTGGCAAAACCAGATCCTTCCCTTGGCAATGTGTCTGTAATGCGGATACATTGGATGAAACGGACAGCCAACGGGGGCTGCGTGGGGCACATGCGCTTTGGAGGGTCATGAGTGAGCACATTTTGGTTGTCGATCCCGACGACTCAACGCGTTTGTCCGAGGTGGGGCAACTGACAGCTCTCGCGTACCTCTCAGATGGCCTGGTGGATCAGGCGCACCCGTACATTCCGCAACTGAAAGATGCCCGTACGCGGGCCACTGATGCCGACCTCCTCGTGATGGCAGACGGTGCGGATGGGTCCGGCTCTGCCGTGGGAACCATCACAGTGGTGCCCCCAGGGTCGTCGCTTGCTGAACTCGCGACCGGACGTGAGTTTGAGCTACGGATGTTGGCTGTGTCGCCGCTTGAACGTGGCCGGGGTATTGGTGCAAAGCTGACAACGGCAGCAATGCGCCGTGCGGTGGACCAAGGTGCCGAGCGTGTGGTTCTGTCCACGATGGAATCCATGCATATCGCACACAAGTTGTATCTGCGGCTGGGATTCGAGCGCCGCGAGGATCTTGATTGGGTAGTCATCGACAATGAGGACGGCTCAGTGACAAAAGTGTCCTTGAAAGACGCCGAGGACCTGCCCCCTCACAACACCGCCATCCGGCTCTTCGGCTACTCGTGGGACCCCTCCACCTCCAACGTCTGATGCGTGCCGCTCAGCTTCGTGGTGCGAGGAACGACTACTGAGAAATTGGCGACAGCGGGGCTTGGACAGTTGCGGCGCTACTAGACTTGCGCACATGTCTTCCCTCGAACGTTCTGACGTGGCGCGCCTTGCGGCGCTTGCACGCATTGATATGACCGATGAGGACCTCGACCGCATGTCCGGGCAGCTCTCTGCCATCGTGGACTCTGTGGCCAAGGTCGCGGAAGTCGCCGGCCAAGACGTGCCTGCGACAAGCCACCCCATCCCGATGGCCAATGTGCATCGTCCCGACGAGGTGCGCCCGTCGCTGACACAAGAGGCCGCGCTTTCTAGCGCACCTGAAGCGGAAGAGGGTCGCTTCCGCGTTCCCCAGATCCTAGGGGAGGAAGCATGACCGACTGGACCCGAGCATCGGCCGCCCAAATGGTGGCTGCCCTCAAGAGCGGAGAAGTCACCTCGGTAGAGCTGACACAGGCACACCTGGACCGGATCGCTGCAGTTGACGGCGCCGTCCACGCGTTCCTGCACATCAACGGTGAACAGGCGCTGGAAACGGCACGTGGCGTTGACGAAGCTCGCGCAGCTGGCGAAGAACTTCCCGAGTTGGCTGGTGTGCCGATTGCGGTGAAGGACATCCTTGTGACGCAGGGTATGCCTACCACTGCGGGCTCGAAGATCCTCGAAGGCTGGGAGCCCCAGTACGACGCGACAGTGACGCGCAAGTTGCGTGAGGCCCGCATGCCCATTCTGGGCAAGACCAACATGGACGAGTTCGCCATGGGGTCGTCAACCGAACACTCCGGCTACGGGCCCACCCACAACCCATGGGATCTCGAGCGGATTCCCGGTGGCTCCGGCGGAGGATCGTCTGCCTCGCTCGCAGCATGGGAAGCCCCCCTCGCTATCGGCTCGGACACCGGTGGCTCCATCCGCCAGCCTGCATCCGTGACCGGCACGGTGGGAGTCAAGCCCACGTACGGCGGCGTGTCCCGCTATGGTGCCATCGCGCTCGCCAGCTCACTCGACCAACTTGGTCCCTGTGCACGCACCGTGGAAGACGCGGCGCTGCTACACGAGGTCATGGGCGGCCACGACCCGATGGACGCTACAAGCCTGCAAGAGCCTGTGCCGTCCTGTGTCGAAGCGGCACGCCAGGGACGCGAGGGCGACCTCACCGGTGTGCGTGTAGGCGTCATCAAGGAACTCTCCGGCGAGGGCTACCAAGCAGGCGTTGAACAGCGTTTCAACGAGGGCTTGGAGAAACTCAAGGAACTCGGCGCTGAGATCGTTGAAGTCTCGTGCCCGTCCTTCGAATACGCGCTCGCTGCTTACTACCTGATTCTCCCGTCGGAGGCATCGAGCAACCTCGCAAAGTTTGACTCGGTGCGGTTCGGAATGCGCGTGGAGAAGGGCAACGTGGAGCGCACGATGGCCGCCACACGTGCGGAAGGTTTCGGCGATGAGGTAAAGCGCCGCATCATGCTCGGCACCTATGCGCTGAGCGCCGGATTCTACGACGCCTATTACGGCTCCGCACAGAAGGTGCGCACGCTCATTCAGCGGGACTTCGAGGCCGCCTTCGAGCAGGCCGATGTGCTGGTCAGCCCTACAACGCCCACGACCCCGTTCAAGTTGGGAGAGCGCATCGACGATCCACTCGCGATGTACCTCAACGACGTTGCGACGATCCCCGCGAACCTCGCTGGTATCCCCGGCATGTCGCTGCCCTCGGGCACGGCACCAGAAGATGGACTGCCCACCGGCTTCCAGATTCTTGCGCCGGCACACGAGGATGCCCGCATGTACCGCATCGGCGCGGCTTTGGAGAAGAAGCTCGCGGAAGAGTGGGGTGGCCCCTTGGCCTCGCAGGCCCCCGAGTTGGAGGTGGCCAAGTGAGCAAGATGACCTATGAATCCGCGATGGAACAGTTCGACCCGGTCTTCGGCATCGAAGTTCACGTCGAACTCAACACCAAGACCAAGATGTTTTGTGGGTGCGCTAACGAGTTTGGTGCTGAACCCAACACGCAGGTCTGCCCGGTATGCCTGGGTTTGCCCGGCTCGATGCCCGTCGTGAACGACAAGGCTGTCGAGTCCGCAATTCGACTGGGACTCTCGCTGGGCTGCTCGATCCGCGAATCGAGCCGGTTCGCGCGCAAGAACTACTTCTACCCAGACCTGGCGAAGGACTACCAGATCTCTCAGTACGACGAGCCGACCTCCTATGAGGGAAGCCTTGACGTGGTGCTCGACGACGGTGAAGTCTTCACCATCGGCATCGAGCGCGCCCACATGGAGGAGGACGCCGGCAAGAACACCCACGTCGGCGGTACTGGTGGTATCCAGGGAGCCTCGCACTCGCTCGTGGACTACAACCGCGGCGGTGTCCCCCTGGTCGAGATTGTCACCCACCCCATTACGGGTGCCGGTGCTCGGACGGCTGAGGTAGCCCGCGCCTATGTGGCCACCATTCGTGACATCGTCAAGGCGCTCGGTATCTCCGACGGGCGCATGGAGCAGGGCTCCGTCCGTGCAGACGTGAACCTCTCGCTGCGTCCCAAGGCGGCGGCCGGTGAAGACCAGAACGCCGTGCCGTTTGGTAAGCGCTCCGAGACAAAGAACGTGAACTCGTTGCGCGCCATCGAACGCGCGATTCACCATGAGGCCGCGCGTCAGGCCGATCTGCTGCTCGCGGGCCAGCCCGTGGTGCAGGAGACGCGGCACTGGCACGAGGACACTAGCTCCACGACCCCAGGACGCTCCAAGGAAGAGGCCGAGGACTATCGGTACTTCCCCGAGCCTGACCTGCTGCCGGTTCAGCCGAGCCGCGAGTGGGTTGAGGAACTGCGTGGCACGCTGCCGGAGCACCCCGCGAAGATGCGCGTTCGTTTGAAGGAAGAGTGGGGCTTCTCCGACATGGAGATGCGCGACGCTGTCAACGCCGATGCGCTTGACCTCATCGCGTCCACGGTTGCTGCTGGTGCCAAGCCACAGGCGGCTCGCAAGTGGTGGATGGGTGAGCTCGCTCGCACGGCGAACGACCGCGAGATTGCACTTCCAGACCTGCCCGTCACACCCGAGCACATTGCCGAACTTCAGGGGCTCATCGACGAGGGCAAGATCAACGACAAACTCGCACGTCAGGCGCTCGAAGGGGTTCTTGCTGGCGAAGGCTCGCCTGCTGAGGTGGTGGCGTCACGAGGCCTTGAGGTCGTCTCGGATGACTCTGCTCTTGAGGCAGCGGTCGATGAGGCCCTCGCGGCACAGCCTGACGTGTTGGCAAAGATCCAGGACGGCAAGGTTCAGGCCGCTGGCGCTATCGTCGGCGCTGTCATGAAGGCCACCCGCGGCCAGGCCGATGCTGGTCGCGTGCGGGAGATCATCCTCCAGCGAGCAGGGGTAGAGGGCTAAGACTCCCGCCCTACAGTTCGCGATGACGGTCCGCAGCGGACAGTGCGGACAGTACGCGTTGACAGTACGAACCACAGAAACGGCACACACGCCGGGTCTCGCCCCTCAAGGGGATACGAGGCCCGGCGTGTTGCGTTCTCACCGGTTCGTAGTGTCACTGCTTCGTAGTGTCACTGCTTCGAAGTGTCGTTAAGTCGCAGCTGCGTGGTGTCGCAGCTGCGTGGTGTCGCAGCTGCGTGGTGTCACAGCTGCGTGGTGTCACCGGTGTGCCGTGTCGCTGCATCGTAGTGTCAGGGACGGGCTGAAAGCGTGCGTCCTAGAAACGTGCTGGCAGGCCCCGAAGCAGGAGCACCTGAGCCACGATCATGCTTTCGATCTCGGCGGGGTCGACGCTTTCGTCGGAGGCGTGAATGCGCGATTTCGCGACGTCTTCTGGTCCCCACAGAATGAACTCTGCGTTCGGGGATGCGTGCTGGAGCGTCTGGAGCAGGGGAATCGAACCGCCCGAACCTGCCTCGCTGGTGTCTTGACCAAACGCTGCGGTCATGGCTTCACGCGCGGCGGCATAGCCTGGCCCATCTGTCGGGACCTGGAACGGATACGCTGCTTTGACTCGCTGGACTTCGACCTGAGCGCCCCACGGAGCGTGGCTCTCGAGGTGTGCGACCAGCGCGTCCAGTTCGTCCTCAGGGTTGCTCCCAGGGACGATGCGCATCGAAATCTTGGCGCTGGCCTCAGGCAGGACCACGTTGGAGGAGTCCGCAATGGAGGTCGTGTCGACGCCGATGGCGTTGATCGAGGGCTTGGACCACAGCCGGTCGGCGATGGTTCCTGTGCCGGTCATGGATACTCCTGGGAGCAGTTCCGCGCCGGCAAGGAAGTCTTCCTCGGTCATGTCGGAGCCGGTCCACGGGAACGAGGTCACGCCAGCAACCGCGACGTCACCGGCGTCGTCGTGAAGCGTGGACAGTAGGCGAGCAAGCGCCATCATGGCGTCCGGTGCAGGTCCGCCATAGACACCGGAGTGCAGGGGGTGATCGAGTGTGCGGACGGTGACCGTGCAGGAGACGTCTCCACGAAGCGCCGTGGTGAGCACAGGTTCGCCCACGCGGAGGTTGCCCATGTCGGCAATCACAAACACGTCGCAGCCAAAGAGCTCGGGATGTGCCTCGACAAACTCTTCGAGGTTGCTTTCCGTCTCTTCCATACCTTCGATGATGATGCGAATGGTGCACGGGAACTCGCCATCCAGTTGCTTCAAGGCACGCAAAGTGCCGAGCAAACTGACCAGCCCCGACTTGTCATCAGCGGCACCCCGGCCGTAGATACGCCCATCGTCCTTGACAGTGGGCACCCAGGGGTCAGAGGTCCAACCCTGTGACTTGTGTGCTGGCTGCACGTCATAGTGCGCGTACAGGACAACGGTGGGGGAGCCTTCAGGCCCTTGGACCTCACCGTAGATCGGCGGGTAGCCATGGGGAACATCAGCCAAGTGGGCGTCCGGAATCCCGGCTTCCTGAATGAGTTCCAGCGTCCGCTGCGCCATCGCGTGCACGGGCTCTTCGTCGTAACCCGGGAACGCGATCGACGGAATAGCGATGAGTTCCTTGAGGTCCTCCACCACGCCGGGCATGAGATCGCGGACGGTGGCGGCAACGTTGTCTGGGTTCATGACTGGCCTTTCAGTTCGTGGCGTGTATCACTAGAAGAACGCTCCAATGGCTGCACCTGATGCCACGGTCGTGACGACGAGTACCAGCATCGGCACAAAGAAGCTGTGGTCGATGAGTTTGGTTCCTAGTTTGGTAGACCCGGTGAGGTCGAAGTTCGCGGCCGCAATCTGTGGGCCGTTGGCGGGCAGCGTATAGACCCCTCCGAGCGCGCCGCCCCACATGCCGGTGATGATCCCCGGCGGAAGGCCAGCAGCGAGACCGATCGGCACGATGGTCCTGGTGGCAGTGGACTGGCTGGTGGTCATCGCAGCGACCAGGAACACGGCTACGGCAAAGAGGAACTTCCAGTCCGTCACCCATGCGCCCACGGTGGAGACAATGAGGTCCTCGTGTGCCTGGATAAAGGTGGCTGTCAGCCAGGCGATACCAAAGAGTGCGATCGCGGAGATCATTCCGGCCTTAAAGACCGATTGGCCTGGCACCGTGTCGACTTTGGGGCGGCCCACGAACATGATGACCGCGGCGGCGACGAGCATCACGAGCACGATGGTGACGGTCATGCTGACGGTCTCCGCTTCGCCGTCGATAGTGAACGATGGGCGCAGGTCTGGGAACAAACCGAACACCACGATCGCACCCACACCGATGAGGAACGCCGCTGCCGCGTTGCGCCCACGTGAGGTGTACGTCAGTTTCGATGACGCGGCACCCGTGCCAGCATCGGCCGTGGGCGGTGGAATCTCCCCAGCCGCGATGCGGCGCTGAATCTCTGGGTCCACATCCATGTCGCGCCACATGCGGTTCACCACGAACGAAGTGACAAGGATGCCGATGATGCAGGAGGGGAAGGTGATCGCAAGGATCTTGCCCAATCCCAAGTTGTAAGGCGCTACGTCAGTGAGGGTCAGCATCGCGGCCATCGCCGCCGATACGGGGGAGGCGGCGAGTGCGATTCCCGATTGGACGACCGTGACAGTGAGAGGCCGCGAGGGGCGAATGTGGTTGCGGTAGGAGACGTCGTAGATGACGGGGAGCAGGGGATAGATGATGTTTCCGGTGCCTGCGCCTACGGAGAACAAGAAAGCGGTCAGCGGAGCCAAAAAGGTGATCTGGCGCGGACGTTTCTCGATGACCCGCGCGGCCATGGCGACCATCCAGTCGATGCCGCCCGAGGCCTGCATCAGTGCGGCGGCGGTCACTACCGCGAGGATGATGGCGATGGCATCGGCTGGAGGCTCACCGGGGGCTTCGCCGAAGATGAAGATCAGCACAAACGTGCCGACGCCGCCCCAGACGCCCACGCCAACTCCGCTGGCCCGGGTGCCCATGATGATGGCGCCCAGTACGACCAGCACTTCCAGAATGAAGATCAGGTCCATGAGACCCCACTCAACGTTGTCACGCCTCGCCCTCACTGCCGGTGGACTTGTGACAAAGACGATACGCGCACCTGGGGTTTTGCGCCTCCCGCAGTCTCCACTCCGGCACTGCGAACCAGTCTCCACTCCGGCAGTACGAACCAGTCGACGCCACGACACGCCGCGCTGCGGGCCGGGGCGGGCGGGAGCATCGGCGTGCCGGGGCAACCTTTGGTTCAAACTGTTGGGGCGCGTGGGGTGGGCAGAGCACGTGACAGACTGACGGGATGATCACCGTTTCAGTCCCAGATACCGATACGGCCGATGCCGTGGGAGACGTGGGCGACGATGCACGCGTTGTGGTGTGGAACCCCGCAGTCGAAGATGCACCCGCCGAGCACGCCGAAGGCATAACTCTTGCGTGTCTTGCGCACCGCACCGGCGGTCGCAAGGTTTACGCCCGGCTAAGGGAGCTGCCGAACCTGCAGGCGATTCAGATTCCGTCAGCCGGATACGAACATGCATTGCCCTATGTGCCAGACGGAGTGGCCCTGTGCAATGCACGCGGAGTCCATGACACCCGCACTGCGGAAATGGCGCTACTGCTGGCGCTCGCGAGCCAGCGCGGGCTCCCGCAGTTCATTGATGCTCAACGGCGCGAGACATGGGAACCGTACGAGACGGCACCATCGCTGGCCGACAAAAAGGTCCTCGTCGTCGGCTACGGGTCCATCGGTGCGGCCATTGGCAAGCGCATGCGCGCATGCGAGGCGACCGTCGAAGGAGTCGCGCGGTCCGCTCGCACCGCACCCGATGGCACCACCGTGCACGCCGTGGGCGATCTGCTGACGTTGCTGCCACAGTTCGACATTGTGGTGATCGTGACTCCGCACGATGACACCACCGACCGGCTCGTCAATGGTGAATTCCTCTCATCAATGGCCGATGATGCCTTGTTGGTGAATGTAGGTCGCGGTGCAGTGGTGGACACCGACGCACTGGTGGCGGAACTGCAGACAGGGCGAATCCGTGCGACCCTCGACGTCGTCGATCCGGAGCCACTTCCCGATGGACACCCGCTCTACTCCGCACCCGGACTGGTGCTGACTCCGCACGTTGCGGGCTTTGCTCAGACCACAGACAAGCGATACGTCGCTCTCGTGCACGCACAGATCGCATCGCTTCGCGCGGGCAAGGGGCCCGTCAACCGGGTCAACTAGTTCGAGGTGCCTTGACGCGCGCTCCTGGCCGCTTGATGCAGTGCCAGCGTGTCGGCGCGTGCAGTTTTGTGGTCGACGATGGGGCTGGGATAGGCAGGCGTGTCGACTTCGGGCACCCAGCGCTGGACGTATCGACGCTGAGGGTCGAACTTGTCGGCTTGCGTGACGGGGTTAAAGATCCGAAAGAATGGTGAAGCGTCCCGCCCTGTTCCCGCCACCCATTGCCAGTTGAGTTGGTTCTGGGCGTGGTCGTAGTCAAGTAGCGCTCGACGGAAGTAATCGGCGCCGCGCTGCCAGGGGACCAGCAGGTCCTTCACAAGAAAACTGGCGACGACCATGCGCACGCGGTTGTGCATCCAGCCCGTCTGCTGAAGTTGCCGCATCCCGGCATCGACCAAGGGAAATCCCGTCAGGCCATCACGCCATACCATGAACACGGCATCGCTCTCGCGGCCAGTCAGCCAGTCGTCATCCGCCAGCACAGGGGTAAGTGAGTCTCGCCGTGCCTGCGGGTGGTGGAACAGAACATCGGCGTGAAAGTCACGCCACGCCAGTTCTGACTCGAAGACGCGCGGGCCATCGCCCTGGAGGGGCCCTGTCTCGGCCAACACGGTTCGCGGGTGAACCTGGCCGTACGCCAAGGCCACGGACAGGTGCGACGTCGAGTCGAGGTCTGGCCGGTCGCGGTCGGTCGAGTAGCGGTCGATGTCCGACGCCACGAAGTCCTCGAGAGCCTCGAGTATGCGGTCCTCACGAAACTCGTGGAGAGTGACGAGCGGATCCGAGGAGTCGCCGTGGGCTGCCATCTGGTCCAGGTCCACATCGGCGTCGTGACGCTGCCATGAGCGCATCTGCCTCAGATCGGCGGCGGCCGCGGGTGCCCGCCAGCCGTGCTCACGCCAAGCATTGCGAAAAGGAGTGAAGACCTTGTACTCAGTGCCGTCAGCCTTGGTCACGCGACCAGGGGCTACCGCATACGGCGAGCCAATGAGCTTCAGCGCGCGACCATCGGCCTTCAGTGCGGCCGCCACTGACTCCTGCTCAGTGATGCCGGACGGACTGTACTCCCGTGCTGCCCAGACCACCGCAGCATCGGCTTCCTGTGCAGCCTCGAGCACCACAGTGGCGGCGTCTCCGCGGCGTACCGCCAATGCACCTCCGAGCGCGTCACGCAGCTGCCACAGCACCCGTGCAAGGTGACCGGAGCGTCGTCCCGACCACAAGTGGATGCCGCGCGTCCATACGAAAACTGCGCCAGCATCGGCCCTCCTGGTTGCTTCCACGAGGGCGGGGTTGTCGGAGATGCGGAGGTCGCGGCGGGCCCACCACAGGGCCGGTCGGGTCTCATCCATGTGTCGGTAAACGGCAATGGCCGCCCGGGTGTTCCCGGACGGCCATTGCGCTAGGTCGCGCGCAGCGCCGTGTGTGGCGCTGAACGCGGATGGGCGGTTCGCTCTGCGGGGAGGGGTGGGTCGCAGAGTCGCCCACGACTAGGTGGTCAAACTGCTCGCTACTTAGGCCGCCACAGGGGCGAACTGAGTGATGTGAGCGACGGCAGCGGTGACGAAGTTCTCAAGGATAGCAAGTTGTGTACCGTCCTGAAGCGAACCGTCCGCACCAAATGCGTCAGCAGAGAAGTGGAAGAAAGTCTCGGGCTGTCCCATGGTGGGAGCGTTGAAGTGGCCGAGGATCGCACGCAGGTGCTGCTGAGCGGCAGCGGTTCCGACAGCGGAGATCGATGCGCCCATGATGGCGGTCGGCTTGCCAGTAAAGGAGTTCTGACCCCAGGGGCGCGCAGCCCAGTCCAGAGCGTTCTTGAGGGCGCCGGGGATTGAGCGCGAATACTCGGGGGTCACGATGATGATTCCGTCAACGGCGTCGACCTCTGCCTTGAAGTCGGTGGCCTCCTGGGGCCATGCGCCATCGAGCTCGTAGTTGTAGAGGGGCAGCGCGCTGATGTCGATGAACTCGAACTCGACCTCAGTGTCTGCCACGAGGCTGGGGAGCACGTTGGCCACGGTGCGGTTGATGGAGTTCTGGGCGATTGAGCCCACGATGATGCCGATGCGAGGCATGGGGGAGTCCTTTCGAAGAGGTGCAAGGGGAGGCCGCCGTCTACGGTGGCGGCACACCGGACAACAATACGTGATGCCTCAACTATTCCCGGCGCATGTAATTTTCTGGCCCGGGTGCCTGGGGATCTCTGCTGCTCGGCCCCAGCGGTGCACCTTGGCCTCAGCGGAGTTGCTCGGCCCCAGCGGTGCACCTTGGCCTCAGCGGAGTTGCTCGGCCCCAGCGGTGCACCTCGGCCTTAGCGGAGTTGCTCCGCCCTAGTGGTGCGTGAGTGCTCACAATGGCCTTCGGTGGGCACTTAAGCACCACTGGGGACCGCTGGGGCGCGGGTGGGGACCGCTGGGGCGCGGGTGGCGCAATGCAGCGCTGGGCGGCGGCGGGTGTATCGGGGCGCGGGGGGTGTGGCGCCGTGGATGTTGCGGCGGGCGTGTCGGGGCGCTGGGTTGAGGGGCGGATGCCTCCCTAGTCGAGCTCGCGCTCCGCATAGATGTCGGCGGCATCGCGCAGGAGGGCTGCTGCGCCGGGTGCGACCTCGTCGTAGTTGCTGCGGAAGCGCTCGTCGTCCACATACATCTGGGTCAGGCCGCGGTAGGTCTCGGCAGTGGGCGTCCAGAACAGGGATACCCAGGCGTAGTGCTTCGAGACGATCTCCTGCACTTCCGGTGATTCGGGCGTGAATCCCACGCGAATTGCGGCACCCAGGGCCTCCACGACCTCACGGTGAGCGTCAAGGTGCTGTTGTTGGCCTTCCTTGCCCAGGGCTTCCCATTTGGCGTTCGAGCGGTCGACAGCATCATTGCCCCATTGTTCGCGGGCCTCGGGTTCGTAGCGCTTGTGGTCAAAGCCGTCGAGGATTTCTTCGTTGGTCATAGCGGTGCCTTTCTCTAGCGAGTCGATGGTGTGTGCGACGGTTGCTGCGAGTCGTGCGTAGCGGTCGCGTTCCGCGGTGAGCGCGGAGAGGTGGTCACGGAGAGTTGCCGCGGTCACGGTGGGGTCATCCGAGTCGATGATGCGTGCGATGTCCGCGAGGGGAGTGTCCAGTTCCCGCAGTACGAGGATGTGCTGGAGCCGCAAGATTTCGTGTTGCCCGTAGTGCCGCCTGCCGTCCGGTCCGGTCTCCAAGGGGTGGAGCAGGCCGATGCTGTCGTAGTGGCGCAGGGTGCGTGAGGTCACTCCACTCATGCGGGCCACCTGTGCGATGTCCACAGTGCCGTCGCCGTCGCCGTCGCCGTCGACGTCAGGCGCGTGCGCGCCGCGTCGGCTCGGGGAGTTGCTGTCTTGTGTGTTCATGTTTCCACTGTAGAAGTTGACGCAACGTCAATGTCAAGGCGCGTTTTGGCGCGCCGGGCAACGGCGGGCATCGGCCCGTTCTAGACTCGCGTCTATGACGCAGACTCCCGACATCAAGCCCCGTTCCCGCCAGGTAACCGATGGACTGGAAGCGACCGCCTCGCGCGGCATGCTTCGCGCAGTCGGGATGGGCGATGACGACTTTGCCAAGCCGCAGATCGGTATCGCCAGCTCGTGGAACGAGATCACTCCCTGCAACCTCTCTCTGGATCGCCTCGCAAAGGCCTCCAAGAACGGTGTACACGCCGGTGGTGGCTACCCGCTCGAGTTCGGCACTATCTCGGTGTCCGACGGCATCTCGATGGGTCACGAGGGAATGCACTTCTCGCTGGTGTCGCGCGAGGTCATCGCCGACTCGGTGGAGACTGTGATGAGCGCCGAGCGTCTGGACGGCTCCGTATTGCTGGCCGGCTGCGACAAGTCGTTGCCAGGCATGCTGATGGCTGCCGCGCGGCTGGACCTCGCGTCGGTCTTCCTTTACGCCGGATCGATCATGCCGGGCCACGTCAAGCTCTCCGACGGTACGGAGAAAGACGTCACCGTCATTGACGCCTTCGAGGCTGTGGGTGCCTGCCAGCGCGGTCTGATGTCAGAAGAGGACCGTCTCGCGATCGAGAAGGCCATCTGCCCCGGTGAAGGTGCCTGCGGTGGAATGTTTACTGCCAACACCATGGCCTCCGTGGGCGAGGCGCTCGGTATGTCGATTCCTGGATCCGCGTCACCGCCGTCTGCTGACCGCCGCCGCGACTACTACGCCGTGAAATCGGGCGAAGCCGTCGTGGAGATGCTGCGCCAGGGGCTCACCGCTCGCGACATCATGACCAAGGAAGCCTTCGAGAACGCCATCGCCGTCGTGATGGCCTTTGGTGGTTCCACCAACGCGGTACTGCACCTGCTCGCGATCGCCAACGAGGCCGAGGTTGACCTCACGCTGGACGACTTTGCCCGCGTCGCCGCGAAGGTGCCGCACCTGGGTGACCTCAAGCCCTTCGGTCAGTTCGTGATGAACGATGTTGACCGCGTCGGCGGCGTTCCTGCCGTCATGAACACGCTTCTCGAGGCCGACCTCATGCATGGCGACGTGATGACGGTCACCGGCAAGACGCTCGCGGAAAACATGGAGGAGCTCAAGCCAGCCAAGATCGACGGCCGCGTAGTACGTGCGCTCAACAACCCGATTCACAAGACCGGCGGCATCACGATCCTCAAGGGCACCCTTGCCCCCGAGGGTGCCGTGGTGAAGTCCGCAGGCTTCGACACCAGCGTGTTTGAGGGCACCGCTCGCGTCTTCGACCGTGAGCGCGCCGCACTCGATGCGCTCGCGGACGGCACCATCCAGGCCGGCGACGTGGTCGTAATCCGTTACGAAGGCCCCAAGGGCGGTCCCGGAATGCGCGAGATGCTCGCCATCACCGCCGCCATCAAGGGCGCGGGTCTGGGCAAGGACGTTCTGCTTGTCACCGATGGCCGCTTCTCGGGTGGTACCACCGGCCTGTGCGTGGGCCACATGGCACCCGAGGCAGTCGACGGCGGCCCGGTCGCGTTCGTGAAGGACGGCGACAAGATCACGCTTGACGTCGAGAACGCGACGCTTGACCTGCACGTCTCCGACGAGGAACTGGCGGCTCGCCGTGAAGGTTGGGAACCGCTGACGCACAACTACAAGCGTGGCGTGCTCGCCAAGTACTCGAAGCTTGTGCAGTCCGCGTCCACGGGCGCTGTGCTCGCCTAACGAAATATTGCAGCCAGCCGATGCTTGGGCTGGCTGGGCGACCCCGGCATCGGTTCGATGCCGGGGTCGTTGTGTCTCAAGAGCCTGTGGTCCTAGCGAGCAGCCACAAGCGACAAGGGTTCGTGGAGCGGGGGACAGGCTTCGACCAGCAGTTGGGTTGTCTCATTATTTGATACGGTAAACCACATAGTGAGATTACGCGTCCAGATGGTGACATCTGCAGGTAACCCGGCGTAGAGTCTCTTTCATGCAGACGATTCTTGGCGTTATCAAGCGCGCGGACACTTAGTCCCCAGCACTGGCAACGTCCGCGCGCAGACCCCGATAGCCACCAGCGGCCTAGGGGTTTTTCCATGTGAGGCGGACCCAAGAACCGGCTCACCACCGAATCACTCAATGGGAGAGAAGATGGCACAGGTCAAGGCCCCCAAGCCTTCTGCGCTGGCACCGCAGCCCTCAGCCCTAGCTCAGGCCGCCAACGGCCAAGAGATGACAGGCGCTCAGGCAATCATCAAGTCGCTCGAATGCGCAGGCGCTACGGATGTCTTTGGCCTTCCCGGCGGAGCAATCCTTCCGACCTACGACCCCCTGATGGACTCACAGCGCGTCCGCCACATTCTGGTGCGTCACGAACAGGGTGCAGGTCACGCCGCTCAGGGCTACGCGCATGCTACGGGCAAGCCTGGAGTCTGCATCGCAACCTCGGGCCCCGGTGCCACCAACCTGGTGACGCCCATTGCTGACGCCAATATGGACTCCATCCCGATGGTGGCTATCACCGGCCAGGTCGGCGCGAGCTTGATTGGCACGGACGCATTCCAGGAAGCGGACATCGTCGGCATCACCGCCCCCATCACTAAGCACAACGTGCTGGTGACGGACCCCAACGAGATCCCACAGGCCATCGCGGAGGCGTTCTACATCGCCACGCACGGCCGCCCGGGCCCCGTGCTGGTGGACATCACCAAGTCCGCCCAGCAGGCACCCATGACCTTCCAGTGGCCCGAGCGCATCGAACTGCCAGGCTTCAACTCTGGCGCGCGTCCGCACTCCAAGACCGTTCAGGAGGCAGCACGACTGCTCGCGACGGCACGTCGTCCCGTGCTCTACGTGGGCGGCGGCGTGATCCGTTCCGGAGCATCGGCTGGGCTGCGCAAGCTGACCGACCTCTCCGGTGCTGCCGTCACGACCACCCTGATGGCGCGCGGTGCCCTGCCCGACTCACACCCGCAGCACCTGGGCATGCCCGGCATGCACGGCACCGTGGCTGCGGTGGCGTCGCTGCAGAAGGCCGACCTCGTGGTCGCCCTTGGAGCACGCTTCGATGACCGCGTGACCGGCAAGCTCGAGTCCTTCGCACCTCACGCGACCATCGTTCACGCCGACATCGACCCCGCGGAGATCGGCAAGAACCGTGCCGTCGACGTGCCGATCGTGGGAGACCTCAAGGAAGTCTTCGACGCACTGGTGCCCGCTCTCGAAGAAGAGCACCTCAAGCACGGCAAGCCAGACCTCGAAGCCTGGTGGGCGCAGCTCGACCAGTGGCGCGACACGTACGGCCTGGGCTTCGTTCCCACCGACGACGGCCTGTCCAGCCCTCAGCACGTCATCCAGCGACTCGGTGAGATCTCCGGCCCGGACACCATCTTCACGTCGGGTGTGGGTCAGCACCAGATGTGGGCAAGCCAGTTCATCAAGTACGAGCGTCCCAACACGTGGATCAACTCGGGTGGACTCGGAACCATGGGCTTTTCAGTGCCAGCGGCCATGGGTGCCAAGGTCGGAGAGCCAGACCGCACCGTGTGGTCAATCGACGGCGACGGTTGCTTCCAGATGACCAACCAAGAGTTGGTGACCTGCGCGATCAACAACATCCCCATCAAGGTGGCGATCGTCAACAACTCATCGCTGGGCATGGTCCGCCAGTGGCAGACGCTGTATTACAACCAGCGCTACTCCAACACGGACCTGCACACCGGCCACGGCACCCAGCGCATCCCGGACTTCGTGAAGTTAGCGGAAGCCATGGGCTGCGCAGGACTGCGCTGTGAGTCCGACGCAGATGTTGACGCCACGATCAAGCGCGCCATGGAGATCAACGACCAGCCAGTGGTGGTCGACTTCACGGTGTCACGAGACGCGATGGTGTGGCCCATGGTCGCAGCTGGTACGTCCAACGATGAGATTCAGTACGCCCGCGGCATTGCCCCCGAGTGGGACCGCGGGGAGGAGGAGTAAGACGATGACTAGGCACACTCTTTCCGTCCTCGTGGAGAACAAGCCCGGCGTGCTCGCACGCGTTGCTGGCCTCTTCTCACGCCGGGCGTTCAACATTCACTCACTTGCCGTGGGCCAAACCGAGCACGAAGATATCTCGCGTATCACTGTGGTGGTCGACGTTGACCAGCTTCCCCTGGAACAGGTGACCAAGCAGCTCAACAAGCTGGTGCACGTCCTCAAGATCGTTGAACTCGAACGGGACAAGTCCGTGCAGCGTGACCTGATCCTCGTCAAGGTCCGGGCCGACGCGCGCCAGCGAGCTGACGTGCTTCAGATCGTCGAACTGTTCCGCGCCCACGTCGTTGACGTCGCTTCGGACTCGCTCGTCATCGAAGCAGTGGGTGCCCCGGAAAAGCTTGAGGCGCTTCTTGCGGCTCTTGGATCACACGACATCCGCGAAATCGTTCAGTCGGGAACCGTGGCTATTGGCCGCGGCGCCCGCTCCATTACCGAGCGCGCCTTTGATCGCGCCAGCGCATAACTGGATGTCACTGCACATCTGACGTTTTGGGGCCGGCGCTACCGAGGCATCGGCCCTCCATGATTGACAGTTTTCACAAGAAGGAGAGATCCCAGCATGGCTGAAATGTTCTATGAAGACGACGCTGACCTGAGCCTGATCCAGGGCAAGAAGGTCGCAGTTGTTGGTTACGGCTCGCAGGGCCACGCACACGCTCAGAACCTGCGTGACTCGGGCGTCGAGGTGCACGTTGCACTGCGCGAAGGCTCCAAGTCCGCAGCGAAGGCCCAGGAAGACGGCTTCACCGTCAGCACCGTTGCCGAGGCCGCACAGTGGGCCGACGTCATCATGATCCTTGCGCCGGACCAGCACCAGCGCACCATCTTCAACGACGACATCAAGCCGCACCTCACCGAGGGCAAGGCTCTGGCCTTCGCACACGGATTCAACATCCGCTTTGGCTACATTGAGGCTCCCGAAGGCGTCGACGTCATCCTGATCGCCCCCAAGGCTCCCGGCCACACCGTGCGCCGCGAATACGCTGCAGGCCGCGGCATCCCTGACATCGTCGCTGTGGAAAAGGACGCATCAGGCAACGCCTGGGCCCTCGCGCTGTCCTACGCCAAGGGCATCGGCGGCACTCGCGCCGGCGTCATCAAGACCACCTTCACCGAAGAGACCGAGACCGACCTGTTCGGTGAGCAGGCTGTTCTCTGCGGTGGCGCATCGCAACTCGTCCAGTACGGCTTCGAGACGCTCACCGAGGCGGGCTACCAACCTCAGATCGCCTACTTCGAGGTGCTCCACGAGCTCAAGCTCATCGTCGACCTCATGTGGGAAGGCGGCATCACCAAGCAGCGCTGGTCCGTCTCCGACACCGCTGAGTACGGCGACTACGTCTCCGGCCCACGCGTCATCACTCCTGAGGTCAAGGAAAACATGAAGGCCGTGCTCGCAGACATCCAGTCCGGTGCATTCGCCAAGCGCTTCATCGACGACCAGGACAACGGCGGCAAGGAATTCGCGGAACTGCGTGCCAAGGGCGAAGGTCACCCGATCGAGGAGACCGGCCGTGAACTGCGCAAGCTGTTCGCATGGAAGAACGATGTGGACACCGACTACGTGGATGGTCAGACCGCCCGATGACCACGTACAAGCTTGGCGTTGTCGCCGGAGATGGCATTGGTCCGGAGGTCGTCGCGGAGGGGCTCAAGTGCCTCGCCGCGGCCATCGCGGACACTGACATCGAGTTCGAAACCACCGACTTCAACCTGGGTGCAGAGCGTTGGCACGCGACCGGTGAGACGCTCACCGACGACGACCTCGCTGCCATCAAGCAGCATGACGTCGTCTTGCTGGGCGCCATCGGCGATCCATCCGTGCCTTCGGGAGTCCTCGAGCGCGGCGTGCTCTTGCCGCTGCGTTTCGCCCTTGACCAGTACGTGAACCTGCGTCCGTCACGGCTCTACCCCGGAGAAGTTTCGCCACTGCGCGATGTCGACGAGGTGGACTTCGTGGTCGTACGCGAAGGCACCGAAGGCCCCTACGTGGGCAACGGTGGCGCACTGCGCGTCAACACCCCGCACGAGATCGCGACCGAAGTTTCGGTCAATACTCGTCACGGTGTCGAGCGCGTCGTCCGCTACGCCTTCGAGGTGGCCTCCAAGCGTGAGCGCAAGCAACTCACACTGGTGCACAAGCACAATGTTCTGGTTCACGCCGGCCACTTGTGGCGCCGCACTGTCGAAGAGGTTGCTCCGGAGTTCCCCGACGTGTCGTGGGACTACCTGCACATCGACGCAGCGACCATCGTGATGACGACCAACCCAGGAAAGTTTGACGTCATTGTGACCGACAACTTGTTCGGCGACATCCTGACCGACCAAGCTGCTGCCATTTCCGGCGGTATTGGCCTGGCCGCATCGGGCAACGTCAACCCTGACAAGACAGCACCGTCGATGTTTGAGCCGGTCCACGGTTCGGCCCCGGACATCGCAGGCAAGGGCATCGCGGACCCGTCCGCGACCGTTCTCTCCGTTGCGCTGATGCTCGACTTCCTCGGGTACCCTGAGCTTGCAGCTCGGGTCGAGGCGGCCGTGGCCGCCGACGCAGCAGAGAAGGACGGCTCACGTTCCACCGTTGAGGTGGGCGACGCCCTTGCAGCACGTATTCGCGGCTAACACCGCACCTTGCGGGGTTCGCTCCGCACCTGCGGCGTACACCGCACCTGCGGTTCACACCGCACCCGTTGCGCTGAGGCGGTGTGTGAGTGCCCAAATCGACCGATCTTGGGCACTCACACACCGCTGACGCGTAGATCGTCGTCATTAGGAAGGCTCATCGTGACCGCCGCCACCGCACCGTCCTCGCGAGCTGAGGGCTTTGAGGTTCACCGCCACCCCCAGCCCCTGAGCGCCGATGCACGTGCTCAGGCGCTGTCCGACCTCAAGTTCGGGACCCAGTTCACGGACCATATGGTCCGCATGCAATGGCGTCAGGGCGAGGGGTGGGCTGACCGGCGCGTCGAGCCGTATGGGCCGCTGCAGTTGGATCCCGCTGCCGCAGTACTCCACTATGCCCAGGAGATCTTTGAAGGCCTCAAGGTGTACCGCTGGGAAGACGGATCAGTGTGGTCCTTCCGTCCAGTCGCAAACGCGGAGCGCTTTAACAAGTCCGCACGCCGCCTCGCGTTGCCTGAGGTAGCCGTCGACGACTTCCTCGGGTCCATTGAGGCACTCGTCGCGATCGACGAGCCCTGGGTGCCCGGTACAGAAGAGTCCAGTCTCTATCTGCGCCCCTTCATGTTTGCCTCCGAAGCGTTCCTCGGAGTGCGTCCCGCACACGTCATCGACTACCTATTGATCGCATCTCCGGTGGGGCCTTACTTCGCTGGCGGAGTGAAGCCCGTTTCAATCTGGGTCGCGCAGGGGTATCACCGTGCAGGCCCTGGTGGCACCGGTGACGCCAAGTGCGGCGGCAACTATGCAGCCTCATTGCTTCCCCAGCAGCAGGCCTTCGAGGCAGGCTGCCAACAGGTGCTGTTCCTCGATGCTCGCGAGGGTAACTTCCTTGAAGAGCTCGGTGGCATGAATGTCTTCGTGGTGCGCCGCGATGGCACCGTTGAGACTCCCCGCCTGACGGGGACGATTCTCGAGGGCATCACGCGCTCGAGCGTGATCCAGCTGCTGGAAGACGACAACCGTAAGGTTGTGGAGAAGGACATCACTCTCGATGAGGTGCGTGCTGGGGTCGAGTCCGGCGATATTGCCGAGGTCTTTGCCTGTGGCACCGCGGCTGTGGTGACACCAGTGGGGCGTCTGGCATCCCCCGAGTTCGACCTGACCATTAACGGGGGAGAGGCTGGTGACGTCACGATGGCGATTCGCAAGCGGCTCACCGACGTTCAGTATGGTCGCGCTGAGGACACCTACGGCTGGATGCACCGAGTCGGTTGAGTATCGGCGACGTCTTCGACACGCTCTGGGGTGATGTCACTGCTCAGGTGAGCGCGACCCCGGAGGCGGCGCTGTGGCCGCTCGCCGTCGTTGTCGTCGTGTTGCTGGTGCCGCAGCTCTGGCATGCAGCCCGGCATGTTGTCACCATCGCCCACGAGGTAGGGCACGCACTGGTGGCTACGGTGCTTGGTCGCCAGGTCCGAGGAATCCGACTGCATTCCGATACCTCGGGTCTGACCACCCATGCAGGGTCAACGAAGCGGTGTCCTCTGGCACTGACGGCGTTCGCGGGCTATCCAGCCCCGGCGCTCCTTGGGCTCGGAGCCGCGTCGTTGTTGCACGCGGGCTATGCGTTCGCCCTGCTGTGGGTCGTGGTGCTGATACTGGTGATCGTCTTGGTGCAGATCCGCAACGTGTACGGCTTCTTTGTGCTTCTCTTTGCGATCGGTGGGTTCGCGTGGTTGTCATGGTCGGCCCCGGACCCGTGGCGCGTCGGAGTTGCCTATGGCGTGGGTTGGCTTCTGTTGCTTGGTGCTGTCCGAGCAGTGGTGGAGTTGGGGTCATCGCACCGAGCATCTAGTGGCCAGGGTTCAGACGCGGATGCGCTGTCGCGGATTACCAAAGTGCCAGCATCGGTGTGGATTGTGCTGTTCTGGCTGGTGACGGTTGCGTGTGCACTGTTCGGCGGTTGGTTGATGCTGGCCGAGCTGACCTCCGCCGTTCGTGTTCAGGGGTAAGCCTGACCCCACCCGCCTGACGCAACCGAGCGTGACGGCTTTCTAGCGGTTCAACGCAGCGTCGCGGTCGCCCTGACTGAAACCCCCGACGTCGCCAGCACGCACTGCGCTGATGTGGTGGCTGAGGGCATCACTTGCCGCCGCTACAGCGCCATCGGTGGTCGCGTAGGTCAGAGCGTGTTCGGCAGAGATTCCCATGTCGCGCGCGGTCGCGATCGCATCTTGATTCGCCCCCAGGAACGTGAAGTTCCAGCTGTAGTCCTCACGCTGGCGCGTGATTGCTTTGTTCAACGCGGCGCCCGTGTACTCCACGGAGGCGTTTTCCATGCCGTCGGTGATGACGACCACCTGGACGTTTTGTGGGCGGTGGTCCTCAGATAGGGCTGCGAGTGCCTGACCAAAGTCCGCCATGCCGCGGCCGACCGCATCCCACAGTGCCGTGGTGCCACGGGGTTCCAGGGTCAGTGCCAGGTCCTCGGGCGAGCAGAAGTGATGGGTGTGCTCAATCTCATCGTCGAACTGCACAACATCGATGGTGAGACGTCCGGGCTCTGCGGCCTGGGCATCGACGAGGCGGGTGAGTCCGCCCAGCATGTCGTCGCGTATACCCATCATTGACCCCGAGCGGTCGATGATGAGCAACAGTGCGGTGTAGGTCGAATCAGTCATGGTGCACTCCCTCAGTTGGTGCCGCGGCGTTCCCGCGCTTGGCATTCACTGTCACACGGAGGTCTGACATGAGCGTCAAGGTGCAAGAATGAAGGCATGAGCACCACGCCCGGACTGCGGCAGCGCCAACGTGAACAGACGTGGCAAGACCTGCATATGGCGGCTGTGGAATTGGCTCGCAAGCACGGCCTCGAAGGCGCGACGATCGACGCGATCGCTGAGCGCGCTGGCGTATCTCGTAGGACTTTCTTTAACTACTATCCGTCCAAAGAGGACGCGATTCTGGGTCTCAATGAGCCGGTCGTGGCCGATGTGGTTCTTGACCGTTTCCGTGAGGAGGCTGCCTCGAATGTCTTCGAGGCGGTGATCCACCTCATCTCGGTGGTGTGGCGTGCGGGCATTGTGGTCGATATCGGCAAGCCGGCGCGACGGGCGTTGGTGGCGGAGTTTCCTGGTTTGCGGGTGCGGGTAGCTGAGCACACTGCCGTGGTTGAGGAGCTGATCGCGCCGATGATCTCTGAGGCGGATGAGCCTTGGGCGGTCGAGATTTCACGCAATCCGCGAATGCTGCGCTCCATGGTGCTCCTTGCCAGCGCCGCCCTCAAGGTGACCGATGGTCCCATCGGAACCGGGGCATCGGCCCGGCCCGAGGATGATCTTCACGAGACCATTGCGCTGTTCCAGCGCATCCTCGCGAACGACCTCTAAGGCCCCCCGATCCTTGCGCGGGAATGATCCCGCGCGATCTGACGTTGCCCAACTTGGAAATTCTTGCACTAGTGCATAAACTGCACCAAGGCAGACGATGCCGGCGTTGTAGACCCCGTGACGCGCAACGCCCTGCACTGCTGACGCGTCCACGTGGCGCGCCCCAGACGTATTGAGGAGATTGAGTGACGACCACCACTGTCGAGAAAACCGGAACACAGCGCACGCCAAGTGCCCAGCGCCACCTGACCCTGCTGTTCATCGGACTCATGGTCACGATGCTGTTGGCTTCCCTCAATCAGACAGTGCTGTCCACCGCGCTTCCCACCATCGTGGGAGAACTCGACGGTGTGAATCACATGACCTGGGTGATCACGTCGTACATCCTTGCGGCGACCATCATGATGCCGATCTACGGGCGCGTGAGCGACATTGTGGGGCGCAAGCCCGCGATCCTGACAGCGATCACAGTGTTCATTGTTGGCTCAATCGTGGGTGGTCTGGCCCCCAACATCGAGATGCTGATCGCGGCACGCGTGGTGCAGGGCCTCGGGGGCGGTGGCCTCATTATCCTGTCGCAAGCCGCGATCGCTGACGTCGTGCCAGCACGTGAGCGCGGGCGCTACATGGGCATCATGGGGTCAGTGTTCGCCGTCTCCTCGGTCGCGGGACCACTCCTCGGCGGTTGGTTGACCGAAGGGCCTGGATGGCGCTGGGCGTTCTGGCTGTCTGTGCCGTTGGGCCTCGTTGCGATTGCGACGACGGTGGCGTTCTTGAAGCTGCCGCCACGTAGGGACGAACCACGCCCGCCCATCGACTACCTCGGCATGGCGTTGCTCTCAGCCGCCACCACCACACTCGTTCTCGTGTGCACCTGGGGTGGCGGCACGTACGCCTGGGACAGCGCCCTCATCATCGGATTGGCCGTGAGCACCGTAGCCTTGGCCGCCATGTTCATGTGGGTGGAATCCCGGGCAGCGTCACCCGTGATTCCACTCGCCCTGTTCCGTGACCGTAACTTCAACGCCGCCACCTTTGCGGGACTCATGATCGGTATCGCGATGTTCGGTGCCATCGGCTACATGCCCACCTACATCCAGATGGTGACCGGCGTCTCGGCCACTACCGCAGGCCTGCTCATGGTTCCCATGATGGGAAGCCTGCTGGTGGCGTCCATCGGATCCGGCCAGATCGTCTCTCGCACTGGCAAGTACAAGGCGTTCCCCTTAGCAGGCGCACTCGTGATGGGCATCGGCCTGTATCTGTTGTCTACTCTGCAAGTCGACTCGCCCACATGGGTGCTGTGCACGTACCTGGCGGTGTTTGGCGTGGGTATCGGTTTGGCGATGCAGATCATTGTCCTGATTGTGCAGAACTCGTTCCCCAACTCGATCGTGGGGACAGCGACCGCCTCCACCAACTACTTCCGGCAGGTGGGCGCGACCGTGGGTTCCGCCATTGTGGGATCGGTGTTCGCTACTCGTCTCACCGAGGGCCTCCATGCGCACCTGGACGGACTTGGGGAGGCGGCAGCGGATGCCGGCAACTCGTCGGCGTCCTTCACGCCAGGGATGGTGAGTTCGCTTCCGGATGCAATCCGGATCCCCATCATTGAGTCGTACAACGAGGCGCTACTGCCGATCTTCGCGTTCATGATTCCGCTGGCCGTGGTCGCGTTCGTGTCGCTCTTGTTCGTGAGGGAGACCACGCTCTCGACCACTGTGGAATAGGGCCGATGGTGGGGCGGGCGCTGATACGGTGGCGCTCGGCCCCGAACAAAGGACTCATTCACGTATGGACATCTTCGCGAACCTTTCCGACTTTGTTGCCGGGTTTGAGTCGTGGCAACAGGTGGGCGCACTCGTCTTGGTGAGCGCGATCCCCTTTGTGGAGTCGTACCTGGGAAGTTTCCTGGGAGTGGTCCTGGGGATGAATCCGGTCGTGGCGATCACCGCCGCCGTGATCGGTAACGCGATCTGCACGTTTCTGTTGATCTTCATTGCCGACCGTACCCGCAGGGCTGTGCTCGCGGGACGGAAGGCCAAGAGCGACGATGAGCCGTCGAAGCGCAATCAGAAGGTCGCCGGATACCTCGAGCGGTACGGGGTGCCGGGAGTCTCCCTACTCGGCCCACTCGCGTTGCCCAGCCAGTTCACCGGGCCGACGATGGTGGCCTTGGGCGCGTCTGCAGGGCGGGTATACCTGTGGATGGGAGTGTCCATCATTGCGTGGGGCGTGCTGTCCGGCGTTCTGGGCGTGTGGGTGGCTGGCTCGGTCGCGTAGCGCGGTCCGTCTCCGAACGTCCTCGCGGCTCGTTTTCGTACCTGGTTGTCGCTCAGTCCAGGTCATACGTCAGCAGCACTTGCCCGGTGTCGAGGCGAGTGTTCTCGACCAACTGTGCTCGGCGGTGCTCAAATGTTGACGACCACACCGGGCGCCCCGCGCCAATGACGACGGGGGTGACGCGCAAGCGCACCTGGTCAACACATCCGCCAGCGAGCAGGGCCGATGCGAGGGTCAGGCTGCCCCACACGATGATGTCGCGGTCGTACATCGCCGTGAGGCGGTCCGCGGTCTCGCACGCGTCACCGGGTTCCAGCACGGCGGGCTTGTGGTCGCCCCATGGCGTGCCGGCGAGTGTGGTGCTCACCACGTGCCGGGGCAGAGCGTTGATGGAGCCTGCGAGCGGGTCCTGGTCCGCAGTGGGCCAATAAGTGATGAACATCTCGTAGGTGACGCGCCCGAGGAGGATGGCGCTCGTGTTCTCAAACTCGGCCAGCATGCGCTGGACCATAGGCTCGGAGTCTGTGATGGATCCGTCGACCCAATCGAGTTCTCCATCTGGGCCCGCTGCGAATCCGTCCGCTGTGACGTGTTGTTCCACGATGATTCGTCCCATGCGTTCGAGGCTACGACGGTGCGTCACGTTGCGCGCGGCGAGGACTGGTGATGCGCGTTGGAGGAGCCGCGACAGGGGTGTGGAGCTCATGGCAGGCTGGAGAGTGGAGGTTGCGTGCGTACACGACTCGACGAAGCTCGATACCGGGAGGCGGAGCGCGCCCTCTGGGCTGCCTGCGGACTGGAACCGCACGAGCGATGGGTGACGGTGCCGGGACTTAGTATCCGGGTGCGTGCCATGGAGGTTGGCTCTGGCTCCGCAGTGATGTTCCTGCACGGTACCCCCACGGCCGGAGGTGCCTTCGCGCCGCTGGTGGCCGCGCTTAACGGCGTTCGCAGCATTGTGGTGGACCGCCCGGGGTGCGCGCTGAGCGAGCCACTCGATACATCGGCGCTGACACCGACAGGAGCATCCGAGGCCATCGCAGCGACGATGGGCGCAATAGCCGACGACCTCGGCGACGGCCCCGTTCACGTTGTCGGAAACTCCGCAGGTGGCATGGCAGCGATTGCTTTCACCGCGCATCGGCCCGATGCAGTGAGGTCGTTGACACTTGAGGGTGTCCCCGCCGTTCAAGGCATGACGCTGCCGCTGACGATGCGCGCCGCGACCCTTAAGCCGGTCGCTGCAGTGGTGTCCCGGTGGCCAGTGAGTGAGCGCGATTTTGTGCGCTCCATGAGGCAAATGGGACACGGCGACCTGCTCGATCGTGGTGGCCTCACGCACGAACAGTTGGCGTGGCGTGTTGCGCTGGCCCGGCACACCGACACCTACCGCCATGACCTTGCCGCGTTGTCGCTTGGTGCGGGGCTCAAGGGGCTCAAACCCGGGTGGGCGCCCAGCCTGGAGACCGTGGCCGCGCTAAAGCCGCCCTCGTTGTGGGTGGTGGGGGACAGGGACCCCTTTGCTACAGCCGATGCCGTCCGCACCTGGGCAGCACGGGCCCCCGGTTCGCGCTTTGTGGAGCGTCCAGGCGAAGGTCACCAGCCATGGATCGACGATCCGATTGCGCACGCCTCACTACTGCAAGAATTCTGGGGCGTGGACGAGCACGGCGCCTCGTGACTCAGCCGCAGGGTGACAATCACGCCTCGTGACAAAATAGGGCCGCATGACTGCTTCTGTGATGCGCCTCATCGTGACCGGGACGGCTGCACTGCTCCTCGCTTCCTGTAGCGGCGGCTCCGACGCCGACGACGCTCCATCAACCGACGCATCGGCTCCACCCGAGGCAGAAGCCACCACCCCAAGTGCCAGCTCAGAGCCCACCGGCCCCGTCGTCGTGACTGCGGACAACGTCCGGGAGGCCCTCGCGGACTCGGGCATGGACTGTGACGGTGACCGCTCCAGCTACAACTGCTACATCGACGACGTCCCCATGCCCATCGTTACCCCCGAAGAATGGGACGAAGACGTCGCCGAGCGGGAGTTCGCCTGCGAGGAGGGCTTCGTCGACGCCGACTACATGGTCGTAGGTGATGGAGCCACCTGGTACGCCGCTCCCAACGACAGCAGCCAGGCCGATGTCTTGCTGGCAGCATTCGATGCAGCTGGCTATGAGGCTTCACCGCAGCCGTACTGCCCGGCGTAGGGTCGTACGCATGGCTATCTCGTTGGAAAACGTGGGCATCGCTGTACGCGACATCGATGCTGCGATCGAGTTCTTCACCGACCTGGGGCTGAGCGTCGTAGGGCGGGACACCATCAGTGGCACGTGGGCCGACACGGCCGTGGGGCTCGACGGGAACCATGCCAAGATCGCGATGCTCTCCACACCCGATGGAAACGGGCAGATCGAACTCTTCGAATACCTGAATCCCGCAGCGATCGAGACCGAGCCCACCGTGCCACACCAGATCGGCATGCACCGTGTCGCATTCTCCGTCGACGACATCGACGAGGCGCTCGCGATCTGCGCTCGGCATGATTGCCATCCACTGCGAGGCGTCGCGAACTACGAGGACGTCTACAAGCTCACCTACGTGCGGGGGCCCAGCGGGATCATCGTGATGCTCGCGCAGGATTTGCGTCCCAGCGGTCGCTAGGACGGCGCGTTGCTCGCCTAGGTGTCTGGCGACACCACGCCCGGTCGCGCAGGTCGATGCGCGGTGATCCCACGACATCCACCGGGCTTTCGGGTCACCAGGAGTGCGTCGAGTAGAGAACGTCAATCGCGAGCCTGCGGCCCTCAAAGTCCGGTTCTGCGGCGCGAAAGTCGAGGACGATGTCGTCGTAGATACGGCCATCGTCCCCAAGCACAATCGCCCAGTGCTCGGCCTGGCCGGTGGACGCAAATCTCACGTAGTCGCCCACGTCAGTACGCCAGCCTTCTATGCATCCCAGGTCATCTGGGTACAGCTCTGCTGTTGCCTCGGTCGGGTTGATCGGAGGTCGCGGCTCGAGAAGGTCAGCAACGGCGAGGCTGCGGGAACCGGGGATACCTGCGAAGAGCCACATGAACAGGCCGAGGACGGCGATCGCTGAAATAGCGGCCACCATCCATCGCGCCCACCTGCGGCGAGAGCGTTGTTGAGTCACTTGTGCTCCTAGTAGCGGTTCAAGGTGGGCTTTGGCAGGGAAGGGTTACCGCGCCTGACCGTCAGTAGGTACTGCCGATGGTTCGAGAGGTCACCAGGTTCCGCGCACCGGATTGCCCGTGAATTCGACTGATGGGGAATAGGACGGCTCACACCGTGGTTAAATCCCTTCATGAGCATCACCCGCAACAGCCCCATGTCCATGCCTGCGCTACCCGCGCTCGGCATGATGTGCTGTCGCACTGCTCGAATGTGTTGTCACTAACGACTGGGTTGTTGCTAACCACCCACTGTCGCTAGTCACGACCGGCTGACGCTGAAGCGGCGCGCTATGCGCCGCCGTTGCAGATAGCCCCGCAAGCGCCGCTGAGGCCGCGCTCGCATCCCGACTCGACCGAGTCTTCCCTGTGCCCAACGGCACGTGCCGGTGAACGCCGGCCGCACCCCAGCATCGGCCCGTACCCCGGGCCTCCCGATGCACCCTGACACGCCCCACGAAAGGCAACTCCCATGAAGATCCGCGCCATTGTTCCCGCTGTTGTAGCCGCCTCCGCGCTCGCGCTGACCGCTTGCTCTGCTGAGGGTGACAGTGCCGAGTCCACCTCGTCCGCCGCGGCAGGCGCCGACACGTCGCTCACCGACGTCCAGGAGGCCGGCGTGATCGTCGTCGGCACTGAAGGCACGTACCGCCCCTTCACCTTCCACGCTGACGGCACCGGCGACCTGACCGGCTACGACGTTGAGGTGGCGCGCGCCGTCGCCGACGAGCTGGGCGTTGAGATCCAGTTCGAAGAGACCCAGTGGGACGCGCTGCTGACCGGTCTCGAGGCCGGGCGCTTTGACGCAGTCGCCAACCAGGTCGGTATTACGCCCGAGCGCGAAGAGGTGTACGAATTCTCCGCTCCGTACACCTACTCCAACGGTGTGGTCGTGGTCCGTGACGACTTTGACGAGATCGTCACCTGGGACGACATCGAGGGCCAGACCCTGGCGCAGTCCCTCACCTCGTCCTACGGCACGCTCGCCAAGGAGTCCGGTGCCAACATTGAGGCCGTCGAGGGCTGGGCGCAGTCAGTCGAGCTGCTCAACCAGGGCCGCGTTGACGCCACCATCAACGACAAGCTCACCTGGCTGGACTACAAGGTCGACAAGGGCGGCGAGGGACTCAAGGTCGCACTCGAGACCGAGGACGGGTCGCGCAGCGCCTTCGCGTTCGCGGGTGGCGACTCAGCCCTGGCTGAGGCCGTGACCGAGGCCCTAGAAACTCTCGCCGAGGACGGCACGCTAACCGAACTGTCCGCGCAGTTCTTCGGTGACGACGTGTCCGTGGAATCCTAAAACCCATGGATATTGACTGGTCCCTGTTTTGGGAATCGCTGGGACCACTGTCGCTAGCCGCGGTGGTGGGCACCATTCCTTTGGCACTCGTTTCTTTTGTGCTGGGAATGGTGCTCGCCGTCGCGGCGGCGCTCATGCGGCTCTCGAAGAACCGCTTTGTGTCCGGACTGGCTCGTCTGTATATCTCGGTGATCCGCGGCACGCCGCTGCTCGTGCAGCTGTTCGTCGTGTTCTACGGGCTGCCGTCGATCGGGATCGTCATCAATCCCTGGCCCAGCGCGATCATCGCGCTGTCGCTCAACGTGGGCGGCTACGCGGCCGAGGTGGTGCGCGCCGCCATCCTGTCCGTCGACAAAGGGCAGTGGGAAGCGGCGTACATGGTGGGCATGAGCCGCCACACCGCACTCCGGCGTGTGATCCTGCCCCAGGCCGCGCGCGTCGCAGTACCGCCGCTGTCCAATACGTTTATCTCGCTCGTGAAGGACACGTCGCTCACATCGCTGATCCTCATGTCCGAACTGTTCCGCAAGGCACAAGAGATCGCCGCCTTCACACAGGAGTTCATGCTGCTGTACGTCGAGGCGGGCCTGGTGTACTGGGTGATCTGCCTCGTGCTGTCATCGGGACAAATGAGGCTCGAAAGGAGGCTGGACCGCCATGTCGCAATCGCCTAATGCCGAGCGGGCCGATGCCCCGCTACTCACTGTTGAGGACGTCTCCAAAGCGTTTGGGGACAACCAGGTCCTGCGATCGGTGGACCTCACCGTGGAACGCGGTGACGTAGTTGCCGTGATCGGAGCCTCCGGCTCCGGAAAGACCACGCTGCTGCGATGCCTCAACGGCTTGGAAACACCCGATGCTGGCGTGGTGTCCGTAGCCGGCACCCGCGTGGACTTCGCTGAGGTGGGGAGCGCAGGGGCCAGGGAACTGGAGCGGGCACGCGGCTCGCTGCGCGACCAGTCCGCGATGGTGTTCCAGCACTACAACCTGTTCCCACACCGCACCGTGATCGAGAACGTCATCGAAGGCCCGGTCGTGGTGCAGGGCCGCTCGCGGTCCGAGGCATTGGAGGATGCCCGCGCGCTGCTTGAGCGTGTGGGTCTGGCTGACAAGGCCGACTCCTACCCGCACCAGCTCTCCGGTGGGCAGCAACAGCGTGTTGGGATCGTGCGCGCGCTCGCCCTCAAGCCTTCGCTACTGCTGTTCGACGAGCCCACCTCCGCACTTGACCCCGAACTGGTGGGCGACGTGCTGTTGCTCATGCGCGACCTTGCAGCCGAGGGCTGGACGATGGTGGTCGTCACTCACGAGCTGCAGTTCGCCCGCGAGGTGGCCGCCAAGGTGGCATTCGTGGACGCCGGGCGCGTGCTCGAAGTGGGCCCACCCGCCCAGGTGCTCGGCGCGCCCCGCGAGGAGCGGACCCGGCAGTTCGTGCGGCGGCTCACGCATCCGTTGTAGCGAAGCGGTTCGCAACTCGGCTACCTTGGGGCTATTGCAGGCGCGTGTGCGAATTGAGGTACGGGGGGATAGATGAAGGCCGAGATCGTCGGAAGCGTTCAAACATTTGGCTTGTCCGGCATGGGGCTGATTCTTTGCGCGCTCATGCTGCTCGCGCTCGTTGACATTGCGCGCGGCGACGTGAAGGTCCTGCCCAAGTGGGCGTGGGCGGTCGCCGTTGTTCTGCTCTTTCCTCTTGGCGCCTTGGCCTACCTGGTATTCGGGAGGGTGCGCCGGCGCGCGGCCCGTGTGTGGTAGCAAGCCGTAGCAAGCGAGGCAAGCGGCGCTGAGTGGATTGTCCATCTCGGCCGCGGGCGATGGTGCTTGGTTCCGGGCCCGAGTGCGCTCTACTGGTTTTCGATTTTTTCGATTAGAGTGAGGGGCATGGTCGCATCTGAACCTGTTCCCGTGACGTTCGCAACCCCAGAAGAGTCTGAGGCTCTTGCGTCGGTCTCGCGCATCCTGCACGGGCACGATTTGCCCGCGCTCGTGGGCCCAAACGGTGAGCAAACTGCTCTCCCGTTGAATGTCTTTGAGATTCTCAGGGACGTCGTGGATGCAATGCAACAGGGCAAAGGCATCTCGGTGGTGCCGCGCGACATGATCATGACAACCCAGCAGGCTGCGGACTTTCTTGGTATCTCGCGCCCGACCCTCGTAGGACTTCTTGAGGACGGTCAAATTGAGTACACAAAGCCGGGCCGCCACCGCCGGGTGCGTCTCGCAGACCTCGACGCCTTCCAGCACCGTCAGGCTGTCGAGCGTCGTGAGGCCCTCGACGAGTTGACCCGCGAGGCATCGGAAGGGCCCGCCGTGACTGGATTCATTCAGACGCGGTAGGACCGTTGATGTACTCGGCGGTACTCGATGCCTGTGTGCTGATCCCATACCCGCTGTTCGACGTGCTGTTGCGCTGCGCTGACAAAGGTATGTACCGCCCGCTCTGGTCCGATGAAATTCTCGGAGAGACAGAGCGGAATCTCGTCGAGCAACTCGAGATAGAGCCTGAGAAGGCGTCACGGCGGGTGGCCACAATGCGTAGGGCGTTCCCCGACGCAACAGTTACTGGCCACGCGGGTCTCGTTGCGGCAATGACAAATGACCCCAAGGATCGTCACGTGGTCGCAGCAGCCGTTCGCGCGAACACGGGGCTGATCGTGACCGCCAACATCAAGGACTTCCGCGCTGAACATCTTGAGCCGTATGGAATCACGGCGATCCATCCGGACGAGTTTCTCCTCGACCTATTGGACCTCAACGAACTCGGAATGATCCGAGCATTGCACGAGATGCTGGCCCAGAACGCGAACCCTCCGACCAACGTGATTGAGTTTGTTGCGACGCTCAGCGAGACGCCGATACCGCTGACACAACCGCTACGAAGTCGGCCCGCCTCCGGAACTTAGAAGCGCCAACTTGGCTATGCAAATGCAAGAATCTTGAGAGTTCTCCGGTGGTGACTCCGCGCTAGACGACGGCCCACCTGCTCCCACGTTGCGTAGCGCAGGCCCGTCGAGTGGTCCCCCCATGGCTGGGGGCTTTCCCGGCTCTCAGTCATTGCGTGGATTTGAGTTTCCCGGAAGCACGCGCGAGCAACCACACGCTTCTTAGGTTCAGGGCTGCGCCTAGAGCGCAGGTTCCGGTCGGTCGGGCGCTGGCCGGCTCTTCTTAGAGGCTGAACAGTACAAAGTTGACATTAAGGCACCAGGTGCTGCGGCCGCGCCGCGCATCAGATCGACTGGCGTCAGTAACAACATGTAGCCTCGTATTCGAGTCGGCACACCGAGCGGCGTGCCGCGGACGCCATTCTGAGGGGAAAAGGGTGACGAGGTACGAGACTGCCGCCAGTAAAGCGGACGCAGTGGCGCGGATGTATCACTTGGGTGGACGCGACCCGGAGACGCTTGGTCCGGGTAGTAAGGAAAAACGGTCCGCACTCGAGTCCTTGGCTCGGGCGATCTTGCTCGACCTTAGTGAAGTCGCGACAAAGGCCGAGTGCGGGCGTGTCCTGGCCACACGTCTTCGTGTTAACTGGGATGCCACGTGCTTCAGTGCCGGGGACACCATCACATTGACAGGCATGAATCGTTTGGTTGATGGAGTGGTCGAGCACATCGTCGCTGCCGCGCCAGGCGTAGAAGAGCGTTTGGTGTACGAACTCATGACCCTCGCGCCAGTTCCGCGCTCGGGCGACGGGAGAGGAAAGGGACTTCACATGGACACGATTGCTGTGGACACCCAGAACAGCATTGCAGAGTTCATCGCGGAACTTAGCCAGGAGGGCGACACCCCGACGGGGCGTGAGTTTGTCGCGGCGAACCTCTTGGCTGATGAAGTCAAGTTCTCGGACGGCAGTTGGCGAGCGCACTTGGCGAGCGTGCAAGGTTGGCTAGCACTCCCCGAAGATCTAGATCAGGCGTCTGCCGAGCAGTTTGATCAAAGTCTGGCGCGGGCGCTTGGCTTCGCCGCGAACACAATCGACACGGAAACTGTGGCCGCGCGATTGGTCGAGCGCCTTGAGATGGCCGCCACGCTGCGCACGGCCTTCGAGGATGCCCTGGAAGCGGCGTCTGAGGGCGGGGCCACGGTCGGGTCCGCCACCCAACAGTGGAATGAGGCTTGGGAGGATCTCGAAGAAGAGGACGAGAGCGACAGTGTAGGTCCGATCGTCGCTTCCGCTGACACGTGGCCGATCTCTGAGTTTGTGCAGCTCGCTTCCGATGACGACCTTGAACTGAGTCCCTCATACCAACGTGCCGACGTGTGGCCTACTGCCGACGCGCAGCAGCTCATTGAGTCAGTTCTCCGTGGCATTCCGCTGCCCTCAATCATCTTGCTCAAGGAACTGACTGACGACGGCACCCGGTACGACGTGGTTGACGGGAAGCAGCGTCTGACGTCACTTCTCCGTTTCACGGGGAAGCACCCAGTCGCGTTGGCGACTGTCCGAGCAAAAGCGGCAGAGTGGGGTGTTGAGAACCTGGAGGACATCTTCCATGAGGACTATCCGAAGTTTCGCAAACTCTGGAAGCAACATGAACCCGAGAGTTTGACTGCGCAGGTCGAGCGGCGCAACTACTTCCCGTTCGCGTTGCGCAAAGGCAATGTGAACGCGCTTGGCGGTGATCTGCAGAGCCTTCGAGGGCGTTATTACTCAGAGATCCGCAAAGACGCAATCACCATCGTCGGCGAGAAGAGAAAGCTGTACTCGCTATTCGAGCAGGTGTCGAAGTACAAAATTCCAGTCATCGTGTATGAGTCGGCTACTCCAGCACAGGTTCACGAGGTTTTCAGCCTCTACAACAAGCAAGGCAAGCACCTCAATGCAGAGGAGATTCGCAACGCTCTGTACCATCACTTGGCTCTCATGCGCGGGCTCCTCGTCACGGCAGGGGATAGCGAGAACATCGAATTGGTCGCGCCATTCTTGGTTGACGAATGGGATGATCTCCAGTCAACCCCGGAGGTTCTCGACGGCTATGGCTTCGGTAAGGCCGGGTACAAGCGCACAAAGGTGCTGTCTTGGGTGCTGGCCGCGCTCGTCGTCGAAGACGACTCTGAGGAAATCACTCGTTCTACTGCCGCACACATCAATCTGCTGCTCAAGCAAGTCGCTGACAACAAGCGGTCACAGTTCCGCGACGAAGCGACAGTGCTGGATGCGATGTTGTTGCTGGATCACGCGGTGGACGCCCTGGCTGTCATCCCCGAGGAGACTTGGGCTCCAGGGTTTAAGCACGGCAAGTGGCAGGAACTCCAACTGGTAGGAACCCTTGTCGGGCTCGCGGCGGCGTGTGCGATGTATGGCGAGGAGACTCGCTCTGTCGTGGACACACGCCTCGCCGCTCTCGCTGAGGCCAGTGCTTCGGAAGCATGGCGGCGACCGCGAAAGACCCAGTCGAAGGAGCAGTGGAAGCACACGGGGCGCGTCGTCGCATCAATATTGAAGATTCTGGACGTGGAGGCTAGTGAAGCGCAGCACAAAATCGCTTCCCGTTTTGGGTCATCGGGCCTCAATCGACTCGTTCTCATGGCGACTTCGGCAGACGACCAGCAGTGACGGTGTTGCCCACCTCTTCGGATCGCGAGATCCTCACGCCTGCGCCGTCGAGTTGGTGGGGTGCGTACGCCGGTGAACTTGCAAGGAGTGGAATCGGCGAAACGAGTCGGGCCGTCATAGAACATGACTCGCGGCTGATAGTCGACCAGTGTATTGCGGATGCAGGGTCCGAGGCGTGGAACTCTACACGCCAGCGGACCGGCGTCGTCATGGGTGCGGTCCAGTCTGGCAAGACCGCTTCGATGATGGCCGTGACAGCGCTCGCGTTGGACAAGGGAGTCGACTTAGTCGTGATCTTGGCTGGCACGCGCCGCTCTCTTTGGTTGCAGACTCTTGAACGCTTTACTGCGCAGGTGGATTCACACCCAGACAAGTTGCGGCGTCGCACATTGATGCCACTTCCGGCGTTGATCAACGATACGGAGTCAATGCCCGGACCGGCCGATCTGTACACACTGCCTCGGCCAGCAATGAGACAGTCGATCGCGGCGAGGCGGCCCGTCATCGCCGTCACCATGAAGAACACGGCACACCTTGAGCGTCTTTCGAAGCTCATGTCACGGGTTGTGGGCCCTGAAGTGGCTGCCGCTGGGCGTCCGTTCCACATGCTGGTGATCGACGATGAGGCGGATGATTCTTCAATCAATAATCTGATTGACGTTCCTGGTGGCGACGCAGCAACTGTGGAGACTAAACAGATCCCTCGTCGAATTCTTGACCTGTGGCAGTCGCGGAAACAGAATGACCAAACGCTTGACGAGAATTTGTATGCCACATACATGGCGTACACGGCTACACCTCAGGCCAATTTCCTCCAAGAGCAGGACAATGCGCTGGCGCCACGTGACTTCATAGTTGCGCTACGCACGCCCGGATCTCAGGGGCTCCTTGATGTGCGTACTAGCACATACAAGGCACCTGAGGGCGTCAACGCCTGGTACACAGGCGGCGACATGTTCTACAGGATGCTTGACCAGGTTCCACTGTGTGTCGCGAGCACCGACAGCGATGAAGAACTCATTGACGGGGTACGAGCATTTTTGGTCGCTTCCGCGATTCGTCGAATGCGTACGCCTGAGAGAATATCGCCCGCGGAGGCGAAACGGGCTTCATTCGCCTCGTTGGAAGCGGCGAAGCGCGAGCTGCCAGCTGTGGTGAGCATGCTGGTGAACCCGTCCTCGGGTCTCGGCGACCACTTTGACGTCGCCGGGCAGATCCATGCGTGGTCGATGGCAATGGATGCCGAGGAGGCCAAAATGCCCTTGTGGGAGCGTCCCAGCCGTGGCCTCGGTGTCGATGGAATTCGAGCCGACATGGCTAAGAACGCTGCACGTTGGATTCACTGGCTTGAGAACTACCGGCGATCCGCTAACGTAGTCGCTGCTCTACCTGGCGCCGGCGACCGTAATGTTCCGACCGGAGAGCAGTGGCCTGCTGTGAGCAAGGTCATCACTGAGGAGATTGTTCCGGCGACGTCCGTGGCCGTCATCAATAGCGACGACAACGCCGATGAGCGACCAAAGTTTACGCCCGAGTCTATTGACGGTGAGTGGCGGGCTCCAGCAAACCTTTCTACTATTTTTGTGTCTGGGAACGTTATGTCCCGGGGCCTGACGTTGGAAGGGCTGTTGACCACGGTATTCACTCGCAGCGCTGAGCATCCGCTAGCAGATACCCAGATGCAGATGCAGCGGTGGTTTGGCTACCGAGGCGCGTATCTCGACCTATGTCGCGTATTCATGAGGGAAGCGCAGATTGACCTGTTCTCACACTTTCATGACAACGACGAACTCCTGCGTAAGGACATTCTTGCAGCGATGGAAGGCGGGGGGGTCTCCGACCCCCTGATCCTGCAGGGCCGGAACTTTCTCGCGACGGGGAAGATCGCAAACACTAGAGGCGTGAGCCTGTCTCCGGGAAATCGCCACCTCTTTCCACTACTGAACATGCCGCCAGACGACGAAGGCAATCGTGCCGTCGTCGCGGGTCTATTGAGAGAGCCGGGCACCATGGTGGGGCCGCGGGACCATCCGCGAGGCTACCTATGTTCTCGGGCCCTATCGCTGGGTGAGACTGCCGACCTTCTTGACCAGCTTCGCTTTACCGAGCACGGCGCGGACCGCGCCGGCGTGGAAGCATCGCGATGGCAGTCCGCGGCGCGTGCTGCGGGTTTGAATTCGACGACGCCGGAGTTATACCGAGCGCCTACGGTTGACGGGCCTTCCTTTCAGACGAACGCATCGCCATACACAGTCGCAGCGTACCTCCGCTTCTGGGAAGAGGTCCTCAACCGAAAGGTGCCCGGCCTCTACACTACAGATCTCAGGACCCTGAAATGGGGCACTCTCGACGCTAGCGCTCGTTCGTTGCGCACTGCACGGTTCAACGTCGCGGTCCGTTTCGGCCCGGGGGAGCCGGTCACCACCGGCACTTTGGGTGGTCTCCCTGTTTCCGTCGGCACGATGGCACGCACTGTCCATGCTGACCGGACAATTGATCCTGCGTGGGGCTCGCAGAATGGTCCGACTCGCGGTGACGACTTCTTCGATTACGAGGCGCTCGGACAGCAGCCGCGCGCTGCTGCCGATCGAACCCGACTCGTGGGCGAGAACGGACTCATTTTGTTCCACGTCATCGATCGGTCTCCCGACGAGCCGACGATCGCGGTCGGCTACTCAATACCTCGGGGAGGGCCGGACTTTGTCCAAGCGACACGAGGAGCCTCCCATGGCTGAAGCCCGAGACTACACGCTTGATCCTCAGTACGAATGGCTTCGTGAAAAGGTCGAACGGCTCACCCTTGCGAAGGATGGCCACGCGCGCGTTGTCCAGTGGGTCGACAGCGGACACAAACTCGGCCTTTCCCGTGACTCGGGTGGACGTGTTGAGATTTTCTTGGCCGGCCCGCCGCTGCATGCACGGAGTCCAATTGTGCAAAAAGCGACCGACCACGATAACTGGTCATCCAGTGCGGGTGGAGTCGTACGGGCAAGCCGCGTACGGCTTCCCAACGCTCCACACTTCGACCGCGTCGCGGCCTTCATCTCAGCAGAGCTGCTCGCGGCGGGGATCAACGACAATGTTCAGCAGGCATACTCGGATACGGAAGCGCTCATTGCGCTGGCGTTTGAGCGGTCGCGGACCGGTAGTCCTTTCTTGCTTGGGCTCGCCGGCGAACTCCTCTTCCTGCGCGCGATGCTGCTAGCGGCGAGGCCGGGCGAGCGCTCGTACATAGTTGCCGCTTGGAAGGGACCGGGTCGTACGACCCGTGACTTCCAGATGGGCTCCGTTGGTGTAGAAGTTAAGACGACAACGGCCGCCGCGAGCAGACACCACATCAACGGCATCGCACAGATCGAGTGCGGCATCTCCGTCGATGAGGTACCGGAAACTGACCTTTTCCTTCTCAGCGTTGGCCTCAAGTGGCTTGACCTTGACGTGTCTTATGGGGAGTCCCTCCCCGGGCTAGTCGAGAGCATTCTGGCGATGTTGGACGATGCCTCGGACAGGCAAGCCTTCGAGACCGCTGTGGCTGAGTACGGCGATCTGCAAGAACCAGGGGCGCCAGGTGTGGGCTCGCCGGACTGGAAGCGCCCATTTCACACGACCTTTGAACGGCTCTATGACCTCGCCGATGGCAAGATTCACTTGCCGAGTTCGCAGGATCTGGTGGACTATGTTCACCTCGACATTGACTCGCTCCGTTTCAGGATCTCGCTGCCGGATCAGATCGACGGCGACCTCAATCCGCTTGGCTCCCTCGAGTCAGCTGCGAGCAAGGTCCTGGTACTGCTCAGGAAGAGTTGGACGTCGGGCTGAGCGAGCGCGGAACCGACAGTGCCACAGGCGGTGCAAGTTTGGCACGCTCAACTGCTGCAACTAGCGACGAAGGCAGGTCCTCCCTCTCCCGGATTACGTGCTCTCGAAAGACGTGCCAAGCCGCCCCGACCGCAACGCCGTTGCCAGCCTGTTTGTATGACGCAGCATCGCGTTGACTCCCGAAACTGAAAGATGGGGGCAGTCCCTGAAGTCGAGCGGCTTCGTGCGGCGTCAAACGTCGTTGACGTGGTCCGTATATTGACGTCTGGGTAATTGCAACTAGTGCCGGTAGGTAAGTAGGAGGCTTAGCTCGGATGCCGGACGGACGGAAATGCATCACCGTTGCCCAAAGCGACCCCAAGTCGCGAGCTTGCCACTCCAACTTCTTGCGGGAGGTTGGGAAGTCGGCAAACTCAGGGTGGTCAGCAAGCCACGAGTCGATAAGGTCATGATGGTGCTCGTAGAACTTGATGTTCTTGAGGACGATTTGTTGCTTCCAAGCCGGGAGCGCATCGAGTTCCCCGGGGCTAACTTCGGACTCTCTCCGCCATTCGGCGCTCCAAAGCGGGAAGCCTGGCAACTTGGTGCCGTTAATAGCACGGAACCGACGGACTAGGTCATCCCAGGTATTGACCCACGTCTTCTCTGCCTCAGTGAGCTGGTAATCGCGAAGATTGGCAATCGAGTCATCGGAGTCCAAAATCCACTCGGCTTTCCACATGTCCGGTGTCCAGTCATCGACGGGGGCCCGTTTCACTACTGGATCGGGTGTGATGCCCGCGGCAATCTCCCGCTCGACTCGGTCCGCTCCGATGTAAGTCCCAAGGATGAATACGCGATCCCGGATCTGTGGTGTACCACCGCGTGTAGGTGGAAGTAAGTGCGGTGAGAACACGGTAGGGCGGTCCGACACCCGGTAGCCGAGTTCTCGGAGCGTGCGAACGATGGTGAGCCACTCGTACCGGTGTCGGGGGCCTGCAATATTCCGGACATTCTCGAGCATGACGACTGCTGGCCGGCGTTCCTTGATGACGCGAGCGATGTTAAAGAACAGTGTTCCGCGCGTCTCGTCCATGCCTCGTTGTGCACCTGACTTGGAGAATGGCTGGCACGGGAAACCGGCAGCGAGCACATCGTGCGAAGGGACCTCGATAGGCATCGCCTCGTCGTCAGGGGCAGCGGTTGTGATATCCGAGTTGAGGACAGGGCGATCCACTGGTGGCAGAGGCTCAACCCAGTTACTGAAGTAGGTGGCGCTCGCTTCTTTGTCGATTTCTGACACGTAGACACACGTCCCGCCTGCGTGATTCAGCATTGCGTGGAACCCTCCGATGCCAGCAAAGAGGTCGATGTATTCGAATCCTTGGGCGGCAGGGGTAGGCATGCCGTACAGCTTAGTTGAAGTTGCCGCCTTGCGGCTGCCGTAGTTGCGCCGAGCGGCGGCACTCATAGCTTGATCTGAGTTACGCATGGGTTGGATTCCACCACCGGCCTCTGACACTGCCGCACAGGAATACCTGACCCCGTCCCGCACGTTCCCCGTGCATGAGCACAGTAGGCATCATCGGAGCAGGCAACATCGGCACAAATGTGGCCAAGGCGGCTATCGCTGCGGGCCACGACGTGGTGATCGCGAACTCGCGGGGTCCGGAGACGTTGTCAGACCTCGTCGAGGAGCTTGGTAGCGGTCGCGCCAAGGCGGTAACAGTGGAGGATGCGGCGCGTGCGGGTGACTTCGTCGTGGTCGCGATCCCTCTCAAGAGCATTGAGGACCTTCCCAAGGAGCCGCTTGAGGACAAGGTAGTTCTAGACGCGAACAACTATTACCCGCAGCGCGACGGGCGTATCGCGGTGCTCGACGCAAACTTGGCAACCACTTCGGAACTCTTGCAAAAGCACTTGCCGCATTCGCATGTGGTGAAGGCGTTCAATCACATCAACGCGAAGGACATTCCGCGAGACGGACAGCCGGCAGGTACGGAGGACCGCAGGGCTCTGGCCATTGCTGGTGCCGATCCCGGTGCTAAGGCGGTTGCCACGGCATTCCTTGACACCCTGGGTTACGACGCTGTTGATATGGGTGACCTCTCCGAGAGTTGGCGCATCGAGCGCGATACCCCTGGTTATGGGGCAAGGCTCAACGCCGACGAGTTGAGTGAGACACTCGCTGGGACGGAGCGCGTCCACCAGGTGTAGCGGTCGCTAAGCACCGGAATGCAGAGCCGCACCTACCGAATGTCGCACCGTAGTCCTACCCTGGAGGCATGCACCGGGGTTAGTGGTGCTGGCTACTGGGAGGTGCCATGGCGGAGTTGGCCATCGAGACGCACGGTCTCGTTAAAACGTATGGGGAGACGCGCGCTGTTGACGGCGTCGACCTCGCGATCGCGCGCGGGGGCGTGCACGGGTTTCTTGGACCCAACGGCGCGGGTAAAACTACCGTTATTCGTATGTTGTCGACATTGGTGCGGGCCGATGCCGGGACGGGCACCGTATTGGGGTACGACATTGCGTCGCAGGCAGACGAGGTCCGGTCGCGGGTATCGCTGACGGGCCAGTTCGCGTCTGTTGACGAGGACCTCTCGGGCCGTGAAAACCTCCGTTTGATCGCGCGCCTCTATGGCTACTCGAGCAAGGCTGCGACTCGCCGAGTGGATGAGCTTCTAGAAGCCTTCAGCCTGTCCGACGCGGGGGACCGGCAGGTGAAGAAGTACTCCGGTGGAATGAGGCGCCGCATCGACATCGCCGCATCGATTGTCGTCACGCCAGAACTGCTCTTTCTGGATGAACCGACCACCGGGCTCGACCCGCGCAGCCGCAATGAAGTCTGGGACATTGTCCGGGCCATGGTGGACTTCGGCACCACCGTGATGTTGACCACGCAGTACCTCGATGAGGCCGATGCTTTGGCGGACCGCATCTCGGTGATTGACGCGGGCAAGATCATTGCCGAGGGCAGTGCGACCGAGCTCAAAGCGTCCGTGGGATCCGGCACGCTGCACGTCCGCGTGATGGACCGCGATGAGCGTGACCGGGCGCAAAGCATCCTCATGCGTGATTTGGGCGTCAACGTCGAGACCACTAGCGACCCACAAGCGCTGACAGCCGCCATTGATGACCGTGGACGCGTCACCCGTGCGCTGAGCGCGCTCGACGCGGAAGGGGTGGGGCTCGCGCAATTCTCTCTTGGACAGCCCACGCTCGATGAAGTGTTCCTTGCCCTCACGGGCTCGCCGGCTGAGGACTCTGCGAGCGAGCAGGATGAAGCAGCATGAGTACCGAAACCTCCGAGGCTCAGGCGCAGCGGATCACCTCGGCGCTCGCGAACACCGAGCGCCCCGAACGTCCGAGCGCACTGTCGACGTCGATCACCTTCGGATGGCGCGCCCTCCTGAAGATCAAACACGTCCCCGAGCAGCTCTTTGACGTCACCGTGTTCCCCGTTGTGATGACGCTGCTGTTTACCTATCTCTTTGGCGGTGCCATCGCTGGGTCGGTTGACAACTACATCGCCTATTTGGCGCCCGGCATCCTCGTTCAGTCGGTGCTGATGATCACGATGTACACCGGCACGACCCTGCGCACCGACCTCGACAAAGGCGTGTTTGACCGCTTCCGATCCCTTCCGATCTGGCGTCCTAGCGCGCTCGTGGGCATGCTACTCGGCGATGCAGTCCGGTTCACCGTTGCCGCCATCGTGACGTCAGTAGTCTGTCTCTTGATTGGCTGGCGTCCCGCGGGCGGCTTTGCCGGTGTGGTCTTGGGAGTGCTGCTCCTGCTCGTGTTCGCGTTCTCCTTGGGATGGGTGTGGACGTTCTTGTCCATGCTGCTGAGGAGCCCCAACGCCGTCATGGGCGTCGCGATGATGGTGATGATGCCGCTGGTGTTTGCGTCCAACATCTTTGTGGACCCCTCGACCATGCCCGGATGGCTCCAAGCGTGGGTCAACGTCAACCCGGTTTCGCACCTGGTGACCGCCGTGCGCGCACTCATGGACGGTATGTCGCCCGGCGCCGATCTGACTTTGACACTCGTGTGGTCGGTTGCCCTGGTCGCAGTGTTTGGCTCCCTCACGATGTGGAAGTACCGCGACCCGCAGTAGACGCGCCGAACGTCGTTGCCAGGAACAAAAAATTGTCGTGGTAGGTGTCATTCGCGGGTCCAAAAGTGCGGCAAGATTCTCCGGTGACTTCCGCAGCAGATCTGGACAACCGCACCTACTTCCGCACCCTTGACGCCGCGATGGGTGACCTCGCCTTGCCGCTTGGCGCCGTCGACAAGGTTCGCCATGTAACCCGTGACCTGGCGTTCGAGCATGTCTACATTTCACAGGGCCGCGACCACATCGCGCTCGAAGCCCTCGGCGCTGACAAGCCCGTTGCGTACATCACCGATCAGTACATCGCCCTGCACCCCCAGAACGGTCAAAGCGAGTGGATTGAGATCCGTGCAGTCGACAAAGAGGGCCAGGGCGAAGGCGATGGCGCCGATGCCTCGGGCGACTGGGCACTCGACCTCCCGATGGGCGAGGGTACCGACGTGTTCGACCTCGCCGAGACTCTCGCTGCCGAACCCAACCCGGCCCCGGCATCGGCCGCACGTGCGGTGGGTGCCACGACGGTGAGCGGGAAGAAGCGCAAGAAGACCGAGGAGCCCGTCGTCGCGACCTGCGCGAGCTGCTTCACCAACCTCCCGGCAACCGGAGTGTGCGACTACTGCGGCTAAGCCCAGTGAGGGACATCCCACACTAGGGACCTACGTCTCCGTAACCTACGCGCCCGTAGGTTAGGCTGAGTGCATGGCTGAAACTGTGCTCACCTCGCCCGGGCTGGTCGATGTAGACCCGTCGCTGCACCTCACTGCGCTGCTCAATGAGCGCGCCGCCGAGGATTCCGCAGCAGTGTTCGCTGAGATCAAGGATGCTGAGGGCGAATGGTCGTCGGTATCCCTCGTGCAGTTCCGGGACCGAGTCCGTGCAATCGCCAAAGGCTTGATGGCCTCAGGCGTCGCCCCCGGCGACCGTGTGGGCGTCATGGGCAACACGCGCATCGAATGGTCGGAGCTCGACTTCGCGATTCTTGCTGCCGGTGCCATCACAGTGCCGATCTATCCCTCGTCCTCCGCCTCCCAGTGCGCATGGATCATCGAGGACGGCGGCATCTCCGTTGTGGGCGCTGAAGACCTCGAAAACCAGACGATGCTCACGGGGCTAGAGAACCCGCCGGCAGTAGTCGAGCTCACAGGGGAGGGCCTTGATGCACTCGCCGAACTCGGCGTGGATATTTCTGACGCCGACCTTGACGCTCGCACCGCAGATGTCACCATCGACGACATCGCGACCATCATTTACACGTCCGGCACCACAGGCCGGCCCAAGGGCGCGATGCTGACACACCGCAACCTCGTGGAGCACTCCGCCAATGTCTACGCCGACCCGAACTTTGGTTCGTTGGTCAGCGGGCAGAACCGCGTGCTGGTGTTCCTTCCGCTGGCACACGTCTTTGCGCGCTTCGCGGTGATCCTGGGCCTCTACACAGGTTCGGTCATTGGATTCACTCCCAACCACAAGACGCTTGTCGCAGACCTTGCCGCGTTCCAGCCCACGTGGATGCCGTTGGTCCCGCGTGTCCTCGAGACGGTCTACAACCGTGCCGATACCTCGATGACTGGCATCAAGAAGACGCTGTTCCGTTGGTCCGCCAAGGTCTCGCGCGAAATGTCGATCGCGGAAGAACACGGCGGCCCGTCCGCTGCTCTCAAGGCGCGTTACAAGATCGCCGATGTGTTGGTGCTCGACAAGATCCGCAGCTTGCTTGGTGGGCAGCTGGGTTATGTCCTCGCTGGCGGTGCCAAGTTGACTCCCGAATTTGGGCACTTCTTCCGCGGACTCGGCATCAAGATGCTGCAGGGCTATGGCCTCACAGAGACTTCCGCGGCCGTCGGTGGCACGCCTCTGGAGGGTGGAGTCATGGGCACCGTGGGGATCCCGATCGCTGGATGCTCGATCAAGGTCGATGACGACGGAGAAGTCCTGGTAAGGGGCGTCGGCACATTCCCCGGCTACTGGAACGCCCCAGAGGCTACCTCCCAGGTCATGCGCGACGGATGGTTCGCCACAGGTGACCTTGGCGAGATCGTCGATGGCAGCCTGGTGATCACCGGCCGCAAGAAGGAGCTGCTCGTTCTGTCCTCGGGCAAGAACATTCAGCCCGCAATGCTTGAGGATTTCATTCGCTCGCACCCCGCCATTCAAGACTCAGTAGTCGTGGGTGACGGTCGTCACTTCGTCTCTGCCATCGTCACGCTCGACCCCGTCCTCCTGCCGGATTGGCTTGCCGCTCACGACCTTCCCGAGATGGACCTCGAGACCGCCTCAATGAACGAGAAGGTGCGCGAGGCCGTGGGTCGCGCGGTTGCGGCCGCCAACGAGCAGGTGTCGAAGGCCGAAGCGATCAAGGAGTACCGAATTCTTCCCCGCGAGTTCACCGAGGCTCGTGAGGAGATCACTGCATCGCTCAAGGTGCGCCGCAACGTGGTGATGGAGCACTTTGCCGATGTGGTGGACTCGATCTACGCGAAGAAGCCGGGCAAGAGCACCCCGCCCGCGAGCAAGGCATAATGAGACGCACTCGCCCACCAGCGCGAACCGGGCACTCCAAAGACCCATGCACGGCTTGGTGGGTGCCACGGACACCCGCGCCCGCGAGACGCGGAGCTAGAAGTCCATGACGAACTGGTAGCGATCACCTCGGTACACGGACCGTGTGTATTCGGCAGTGCGTCCTTGCCAATGAGACGTCCGCACATTGTGGAGTACCGGGGCACCTGCGCGAATCCCGAGCAGTTCTGCGTCTTCCGCTGAGGCGGTTCTTGCGGAGATCACCTGCCGCCCTGCGCTAAATACGATTCCGAACTGCGATCGCAAGATCTCATAGAGCGATCGTTCAGAAACATCGATCTCCACTAGTCCGCTCGCTAGATCGGCGGGAAGGTGCACGTTCTCGATTGCGATAGGAACACCGTTCGCACTTCTGAGCCGCTCAAAGTGAGTCACAGGGGAACCCCAAGGCACATCCAAGCGCGCGGCGATCTCATCGTCTGCGGAAACAACGCCTTGACTCAACGTGCGGGCGCCAGCGGACATCGCCCTCTGCTCCATGTCCTTTGTGAATGAGGACAGTTGTAGCGGCATTTCTAATGCAGGGCTGCTGACGAATGAACCCAGTCCGGCGACACGGTCAATCTGGCCGGTCTCGGCAAGGTAGGTAATCGCGTGTCGGGCAGTCATGCGCGACACGCCAAACTGCTCTGCGAGCTCACGCTCAGATGGGATCTGATCACCGGGTTTGTATTGGGAGGGGATCGCGTCTGTTAGCACGGAGGCGAGCCATCGGTACTTTGCCACTCGCGGTGGTGGCGATCCTGGCGACGGCACGTTGAGATCTTCCATGGCGCTAGTGTTCAGCCTCGCATTCTGTTCAAGAATCATTCCCGGGGCGCTGCTGCGTTGAGTGCCCAGAGTCTAGTGTCTCGACGAGATGTCCGTACCGTTCCATGTAATCGTCGTTGGTGTCGGAGGTCTCTGATGTGTTCGCGCTGCGCCATAGGGGCACATTGGGATTTCTCGCAAGCAGTTCAACCTCGAGGAGGTTCCAGCACAACACGTTTGCCATGGATGATCCCGGCGCTGTACGCGCGCTGTCAAGGGGCCACATCGCGTCACCGGGCGGCACACAGGTGTCGAGGACCACGTCGGCGATCTCGTACAACTTTCTGTTTGCCCGCCTCGGCGCTTCCATCGAGGCGCTCTTCGACGTGACAGCGATGACTGGAAGGCCTGCCTCCTGTGCCCGTTGGGCGACTTCGACGACCGCTGGATTTACTCCACTGGTGGAAAAGATGAGGACAGCATCGCCGCTCTGCCAAGGAACTCGATCAAAGAGGCTTGTGCCGAACCCTGGTTCACGCTCAGCGACGGTGGAGCCTCGCGCGTCAACCAATGGCAGTAGGTGTTCGTGCCACAACGGCCTCACGAACGCTGGGCCCCCGGCGCGGTAGAACGTCTCGAGGACAGCCGCGAGCGAGTGCCCCGCTCCATACGTATGGACGATTCTGCCGTCGTCCGCGATCTTCGCGAGTATTCCGGCCGCGGTGGAGAGTGCCACGCCATTTCGCTCAGCAATGCGGTCGATGAGATGGTGCACGGTCTGCAGGTATGTGTCCGAGCGGGTCTCAGATGTCATTCTCAACCGCCCTTGACAAAACCGTGGCAACTTCGGCCGCGGTGAGCGAGTCACGCAACTGGTTCGCCAGTCCATCTCGCAGTGCTTTGGCTAGGACACCTAGTGCGCCGACGTGCGCGTCGCTGTCCGGTGTAGCCAGTGCAAAGACCACGTCGACTGGGTCGTTTGTCTCGTGGCCGAACCGTACCGCCTCGCGCAGCAAGAGTACTGTGATGCCCAAGCCCTGAGCCCCTTGTTCCGGGCGTGCGTGCGCAATCGCGATCCCAGGCGAGAGAACAATGTATGGCCCGTTGTCCTTCACGGATTGCACACATGCGTCGGTGTAATCTGCGCTCGCCACCCGCAGGTCCTCCAGGAGTCGGCTGGCGCCCCGGACTGCGTCCTCCCAGTTGTCGACGCGGTGAGCCACCTGAGCAGTGGTCGCGATGGCCGCTACCTGGCGCTCCATTACAGCCACCCTTCGTCAGAGAGCGCCTGGCGCAATTGACTCTCAAGTGCTACGTCGTCGACGAAGTCCTCGACGACGATTTGGATCGTACCGATCCCTGCGAGGTCTGCCACGTGCATTCCTTGACCCACCAGGACGTCTGGGTTCTGGCTTACTGCAGATGAGAGATCTGTGTGGCTTACAGTCGCCTTGAGCCCGAGTCGGTCGAGGGCGGTCTCGCAAGTCATGCGGAGAATGAGGCTGGTGCCCATTCCTAGACCACAAACGGCTAGTACGTTGAGCTCTTCTGGTCTGGTTGACATGTTTTCCTCTCGCATCCGGCTATGCCGGGGTTTGTGTTGTTGCTTCGTGGTCCTGAGTGTCTGAGTTGTGCGCCGTGCGTCGACCAAGTGCAAGGAGAATCGCGACGCTGATGACGGCCACGATGCCGCCCACGGCCCAGATCGCTCCGGTGCCCAGGGGGGACAGGAGTTCGCTGAGGCCGGTCAGGGCTCCGCCGACGAAGTACCAATCTGGATCGGCGAGCGTCGCTAGCTCGGGGGCGGTGTCTGACCACAGGCCCCAGAAGATCCACTGGCCAAACGCCAGGATCAGCCCGTTGATCACGCCGCCGAACACTGCTCCACGCCATCCCGCGACCGCGTTTCCGAACACACCTGCTGCGCCGCCGCCAAAGAAGAGCATGATCATGGGAGGGACGAGCACGAACCAGCCAGTCCATGCAAAGACACCCATGAGAAGTAGGAACATCAACACTGATGTGATGAAGCCGACGATAACGGCGGTTGGCGCTACAGGAAAGACAACGGGAATGTCGAGCGCTGGCTTGGACCCCTTGAGGAGCTTGTCGGAGATGCCCTTGAATGACGGAACGATCTCGGCCAGGAACATGCGCACACCGAAGAGCAGGATCGCAATACCACCTGCGAATGCCAGGGCCTGCATGACGCCCCATACGACTGCAGGGTCGCCATCGGTCACGGATGCAACAGTCTCCGGGTCGGCAAAGCCCAGCGCCGTCAGCAAGATGGCTCCAACAATGACCGCAGTGGCGACGTTCATGTCTTTGAGGAACGAGATCGACTTAGGCAAGTTGAGTCGTTCGGTGTCGTGCTTCTTCGGGTCGCCCAACTTCAATGCTTTGGCACCGTAGCCTGTGAGTACAGCAAGGGTCGAAGTGGTGTGAGCGAGGCCAAACTTCGAGTGGCCCATTGCGCGGCGCATGAGTGGGTCAATCCACAGCGGCTGGAGTGTCATGTAGCAAGCGAGAACCAGCGAACCCACGGTGATGAGTGCCAGACGGTCTACGTCCGCAAAGACCTCGACAAATGTGGCGGCAATCACGATGCTCATCCACAGCATCAGGTGTCCAGTGAGGTAGACGTATCGGGCGGCCTTGAACACCGCGACCAGGAGAAGGTGGATCGCAAAGCCTCCCGCGATGATCAACGGGGCCACGGATCCAGCGCCTGCCAAGAAGTCGTCCAAGGTGGAAGTCGAACTGGGAGCATCGAGCCCCACGGCGCTCGCCACAATGGTCTGAAAGCTTGATAGTCCTCCAACGAATACGTTGATACCGAGCGTCATGATCACGATCCCGATCGCGGCACGGAGGGTGCCGCCAACCACGTCGCCAAACGGCTTGCGTTGCAGCAGAAGGCCGATGAGAGCGATCAGTGCAATGAGGATCGGAACCTGGCTCAGCAAGTTCTCCGCGATCCACGTCATTACTTCTTGGAACATCCTCGTTCTCCTTGCGGTATAGGCCACTCTATGTCGGTGTGAACCATGATGGATCGCGTGCATGGGTCTTGTCAAGGATTCGATGAGGATGCAGTGGCTTCCGGCTTCACTACGTGCTGTGCCGTGTATGTACGGCGATGGCCGAAGGTCCGCGGATAGGCTGGCGACATGGACGTTTCGCCGACTGTGACCGCGGCCGATTATGCGCTGATACGCAACCCAGACGCAGCATCGCCGACTCAACGCACCGCTGCCATGGAAGCTCCCGCGTTCGGCATGGTCTTTACCGACCACATGGCACGCGCCACGTGGACTCTCGACGGCGGCTGGGCTGACCGCCGCATCGTACCTTTCGAGAACCTGTCCCTGCACCCAGGTGCCACCGTGCTGCACTACTCGCAGCAAGTCTTTGAAGGCCTCAAGGCATACCGCTGGGCCGACGGCTCCACACGCCTGTTCCGACCTGAGGGAAACGCGCGACGCATGGCAGCATCGGCCGCCCGCCTCGGCCTACCCGCCATCACGGAGGAGGACTTCCTTGCCTCCGTCGAAGCGCTCCTGAGTGTTGACGGCGATTGGGTGCCGTCTGAGGGTGAATCGAGCCTGTACCTGCGTCCGGTCATCATGGGAACGGAAGCTTGCCTGGGTGTCCGCCCGTCACAAGAGGTCGAATACCTGCTGATGGCCTGCCCCGTCGGTGCCTATTTCAGCGGGGGAGTGAGGCCGGTCTCCATCTGGGTGGCCCAGGGTTTCCACCGCGCAGGCGAAGGCGGCACAGGTCAGGCCAAGACCGGCGGCAACTATGCCGGATCACTAATGCCCCAGCAGCAGGCGCAGGACAACGGCTGCGACCAAGTGCTGTTCCTCGACGCGCGCAAGGACAAGTACATCGAAGAGCTCGGTGGCATGAATGTGTTTGCTGTGCGCCGAGACGGAACCATCTGGACCCCGCGCGTGACCGGAACCATCCTCGAAGGCGTGACTCGCGCATCGGTCATTGAACTGCTACGCACCGAGGGCCGCGAGGTGATTGAGCGCGACATCTCACTCGAAGAACTCCGTGCCGGCATCGCTGATGGTTCCGTCGTGGAACTGTTTGCCTGCGGCACTGCGGCAGTGATTACACCGATTGCCCGATTGGTATCGCCGGACTTCGATGAACTGGTGGCGGACGGCGGCCCCGGAGCGCTCACCATGCACCTGCGTGGCCGGCTCACTGACATCCAGTACGGCCGCGCCGACGACGTTCACGGATGGATGCGTCGCGTTAACTAGCGGAGCACGCCCGCTCACTGTGAAGGACAGAGAAAGGATCCTCCTGTGAACATGAAATCCGCTGGTCACGCCGCGAGCGAGTTCGTTGGAGAAGGTGGGCCGCGCATACGCGCCAATCAATACGGGTTCACCCCGGAAGGGCCCAAGCGAGCGACTCTGATCAGCGACAGCGCCGATGCTCTGGCGTGGACTCTGCGTACCTCGGGCGGCGCTGTGGTCACCACGGGGCACACCACCGTTGCAGGCCATGATCCGACCGCGGGCATGGACGTCCATGTGCTTGATTTCTCCACTGTCGCCGAGCGCGGCACCTATGTTCTTGAGGTCGGGGGCGAGGAGAGCGATCCCTTCGCGATTGGCGAGGGCATCTACGCGCCACTTGCCATTGACGCTCTCAACTTCTTCTACCTTGCGCGCTCAGGCATCGACATTGACGCGCAGATTGCGGGCGTTGAATACGCGCGTGCAGCAGGCCATGTCTCACGCGCTGGCGGCGACGACGTGAATCAAGGCGACTACAACGTGCCCTGCCAGCCAGCGGAGGACTCGGAGAAGGTCTACGGCACGCCCTGGACTGGCGACTACCGGCTCGACGTGGTCGGTGGCTGGTACGACGCGGGTGACCACGGCAAGTATGTGGTCAACGGCGGTATTGCGGTGGCTCAACTCCTCGGAATCTGGGAACGCGCGCAACGGCTGGGTGGGAGTGCGGCACGACTGCTTGGTGATGGCTCACTGGCAGTTCCCGAGCACGGCGACGGAGTTCCTGACGTCCTCAGTGAGGCGCGCTGGGAGCTCGACTTTCTGATGTCGATGATGGTTCCCGAAGGCCACGAACTCGCCGGAATGGCGCACCACAAGGTTCACGACTATGGGTGGACCGGGCTGCCACTCCTTCCCGTTGACGGCAGCCACACGCGCTACCTCCACAGGCCCTCTACCGCCGCGACACTGAATGTCGCTGCGGCGGCGGCCCAGGGATCGCGCCTGTGGGCGCCCTACGATTCCGACTACGCCCAGACACTCTTGAGTGCAGCCATGACCTCATGGCGAGCGGCCTTGGCGCACCCGGAGATCTACGCACCCCAAGCAGACGGCGCCTTTGGTGGCGGCCCCTATGACGATGATGACGTGGCCGACGAGTTCTACTGGGCTGCGGCAGAACTGTTCCTCACCACAGGTGAAGACGAATACGCAGACTTCCTCCTCGCGTCCCCAGTCCACGCCGCAGATTCCTTCCCCACCACAGGGTTCAGCTGGGACAAACTCGACGCCATTGCCAAAATCAATCTCGCCACCGTCGACAGCACCTTCGCGCACCGCCACGCAATCGCCCAGCAGGTGATGGCCGGAGCCCGCGCCATTGCAGAGGTCCAAGCCGCGCAACCCTTCGGCATGGCACTGCCCCATGACGGCTTCGTGTGGGGATCCAACAGCCAGATCCTCAACAACATCGTGGTTCTGGGTGCAGGCTACGACCTCTCCGGCGAACCCGCGCTCCTGGCTGCGGCACGCGAAAGTATGGATTACCTGCTGGGACGCAACGCGCTCGGGCTGTCGTACATCACCGGGTACGGCACGGCAGACGTCAAGAACCAGCACTCACGCTGGTTTGGTCACCAAGCCGATGCTTCACTTCCGCATCCGCCACGCGGATCCGTGGCGGGCGGGCCGAACGCCGACACACCCACGTGGGACGAGACCATCCGGGGCATCTACCCCGCCGCGGACTGCGCGCCACAAGTCGCGTACATCGACGACATCAACTCATGGGCCACCAACGAGATCACCATCAACTGGAACTCTGCACTCGCGGCGGCGGCATTCTTCCTGGCCTGCCCAGAAACCCGATGACGGACACCACCCTCGACTACTCCGTGCAGCTTCGACGTGGACAACGCCGGATCATCCTGCACGTCCGCGACGACAACACCTTGCTGGTCACAGGGCCTCGTGGGACTCGGCGCGCACAGCTCACTCGCTTCGTTGAATCGCAAACGGAATGGATCGCGAAACGACGAGCACAGAACGCCCTCAAGCCGCAGCGCCTTGAACCGGGACCCGAGGCTGAGCAGCACAAAGCATGGATACGTGAACAACTCGACGACCTTATGCCCGCGTGGTGTGCACGCATGGGCGTCACTGCGGCGCCCCGCGTGACGTTGAGGATCATGCGAACGCGATGGGGGAGTTGCAACCCGCAACTCGTCCGTATCTCGCTCAACGTTGAGCTGGCGCGTTACGGGCGCGCCGCATTGGAGTACGTCCTCGTCCACGAATTGGCGCACCTGTTCGAAAGCTCCCACGGCCCCGCGTTCTACGCGATCATGGACGCCCACTTACCTGACTGGCGAGCCCGCAGGGCAGCGTTGAAGCAGATTCCTCCCGCTGGTAGATGACCTGCTAGCCTGTGGGCGGACGCAGTGGAATACGCAGCGTCCTACAGGGGGAAGAATGATTCGCGCCAGTTCAAAAACTCTTGCCAATGCCGCTGCCTGTGCCATTGCCGTAGCGGCGTTCGGTATCGCTCTCACAGGGTGCACGGCCGCCATCGTTGACGGCTCCACTACGGCAGCAGCGGGCTCATCGGTCTCCTTCGCGGCCCACATCCCGCACCTCGCCGAGCCAGAGCCCGAACCAGTCGAAGAGACCACGGAGCCGGATCCCGTTGAAGAAACTCTTCGCCCCGAACCGGATCCCACACCGTCGCAGACGCAGGATGAGATCACCGACCAAGAGCACCTCGAAAGCCTGTCGAGCATCGCGCTCAGCTTGTACGCAATCCAACTGAACACGGATTTTCAGGCGCTCGAGGCAGAGAGTCCCGACCCCAACGGTGCCATGGCCGTGTCATCCGAGGGACACAACGCCCTGGTATTCACTTTCCAGTTTTATGAGCAAGTACCAGAGACCATCTTCGACCATGGGGCTGAAGAGCAGGAAGCGCAGTTGAAGGCCGATGCCCAAGACATTGCCATCCCGGAACTTGAGGCCGCGGGGGTCATGGACCCACAGGTCACATACATCTACCTCAATGCTGACGGCAGCGACATCTGGACCACAACGTTCACTGCCGATTCGTGACGCCGGCGGCGGCACGCCGGGACTACCGCGAGCATCGGCCCTGTGCCATACTGAACCCGATGTTCACCGCACTCATCATTCCGTAGCGCGTCGGCGAGAAACCTCCCGACGCGCAGCCTCCCGCACCCATGGGAGGCTTTTTTGTTGGGAAAGGGCTCCGGCACCGCCACAAGCACCGCCGTCGACCGACCGCTCGGAATGATGACTCACTCAAGGAGCCTGCACCATGACAGATCTCACAGTCGAGGTCTATGACACCACGCTGCGCGACGGCGCACAGCAAGAAGGCATGAACTTGTCCGTTGCGGACAAGATGGCGATTGCGCCGCTGCTGGACGAGCTTGGTGTGGGCATTATTGAGGGCGGTTGGCCTGGTGCGGTTCCCAAGGACACCGAGTTCTTTGGTCTGGTCGCCAAAGAGATGTCGTTCAAGAACGCCCAGTTCGCGGCGTTTGGCATGACGCGCAAGGCCGGCACCACCGCCGCTTCCGACCCCCAGGTCCGAGCACTGCTCGACTCTGAAGCACCCATCATCACGCTGGTATGCAAGGCAGACATCCGCCACGCCGAGCGTGCCCTGCGCGTCAGTCCCGACGAGAACCTCGCCATGATCGAGGAAACCTTCGCGTTCCTCACCGGCGAAGGCCGCCGAGTCATCATGGACGCCGAGCACTTCTTCGACGGCTACCGCTTTGACCCCGAATACTCGGTACGCACCCTTCAGGCCGCAGTCAATGGCGGTGCCGACACGCTGTGCCTGTGCGACACCAACGGCGGCATGCTTCCCGACGATGTGAGCGAGATCGTTCGCGGCGTGTCAGGACAAGTGGACACTCAGTTGGGAATGCACGCGCATAACGACTCCGGCTGTGCCGTCGCGAACTCCATGGCCGCCGTCGGTGCAGGCGCCACCCACGTTCAGGGATGCATCAACGGCTACGGGGAACGCACCGGCAACGCGGACATCGTCTCCGTAGTGGCGAACCTCGAGATCAAGAAGGGCCTCAGCGTCCTCAAGGGCGATGGGCTCACCGAAGCCACACGCATCGCGCACGCCATCTCAGAGATCACCAACATCGCACCCTTCGCACGCCAGCCATACGTGGGTGCCTCAGCTTTTGCCCACAAAGCGGGCCTCCACGCATCGGCCATCCGCGTCGACCCCGACCTCTACCAGCACACTCAGCCGGAGAAAGTCGGTAACGGACTACGCATGCTGGTGTCCGATATGGCCGGGCGCGCATCGATCGAACTCAAGGGCAAAGAGCTCGGCTTCGACCTCGAAGGCCAGGGCGAACTCCTGGGCCGCGTCACCGACCGCGTGAAGCACGCCGAGGCTGCCGGCTACACCTTCGACGCGGCCGATGCCTCATTCGAGTTGCTCTTGCGCGACGAACTGGGTGAAGACAACGCGTTCTGGGACGTCGAAACGTGGCGCGTGCGCGTCTCATCCAAGCCCGGCGACCCCACGGATGCGGATGCCGAAGCAATCGTGAAACTGACAGCCGGGGGACAGCGAGAGGTGTCCGTCGGCGAGGGCAACGGCCCCGTCAACGCCATCGACCACGCACTACGGATCGCATTGCGTGGGGCATACCCCGAGATCGCGCACTTTGAACTCTCCGACTTCAAAGTCCGCATCATGGAAGCGTCCCACGGCACCGATGCCGTCACACGGGTCCTCATCACCACTGTGCATAGCGAGACTGGGGAAACCTGGCGCACCGTGGGGGTCGGCCCCAACATCATCGAAGCGTCCTGGGAGGCCCTCGTGGACTCGCTCGTCTATGGTCTGATCAAGGAAGGTGTCGCACGCCGCTAAGGCGCTCCCGTCTTTGCGGTTCTTGCGGTTTCTCCCTCAGCTCTGTACGGCATGGCCGTGTCGACCTGTTGTACACACGTTACGACTCACGCGAAGCGGCGATGACCCGCTCGAACTCTAGGGCTGCGGCGACGGTATCGGAGTCAGACAGCATCTCTTCCGCCAAGTTGACGTTGAGTGTCATCGCAGGAACGCCTCGTGAGCACAGCGCGGCGACGTCGTCGATTGTCCTCAGGCTTGCTGCAAGAACCTGAGTGTGACCGTGGCCACGTTCCGATATCTCCTGCATGGTCGCGATTTCCTTGAGGGCATCCCTGCCGCTGTCGTTGATCCGGCCGAAGTAAGGCGCGACATAGTGAGCGCCGACTGCCTGCGCGAGGGCCATTTGAGAAGCGCGGTAGACCGCAGTGATGAGTATCGTCGTTCCTTGGTCTTCGAGGCGCCGTGCCGCAATGAAGCCTGCACGAGTTGCGGGCAACTTGATGATGACATTCGGGTCAATGTTTAGGATCTGCTGGGCATTGGACAGCAGCGTGGGCGCATCTGGGCCCCATGCCTGGAAACAGATTTCTTGTGCGCCCGCGTCGTGCGCCCACTCGTAGATGGCGCCGATGTCTCGAACGCTGCAACCGTCCCTGTCAAGGATCGTCGGATTCGTCGTGAGGCCGTAGAACAACCCTGAGCTAAACAGATCGGTGCTGCGTGCTCGATCGGCGGAGTCAAGGAAGAAGCGAGGGTGTGGGTGTGTCATGAGACCTCTCGAAGTCTTGGCGGGGATGGTTACGAAACGTAACATCTGCAGACGTCCCTGCCACTGATGCTTGCGCTCGTTTGAGCGCAAGCTTGGCGTTACTGTTTGCGCGGGCCGCCCACGTCCGAATCCCGTGCGGTTCGGCTGATGGGTCGTCGGCTCCGTTGGAGAGTGATCCGTCAGTCCGCGTCGTCAGCAAGTAAAAGGCGTGCAACTTGTGTGTCGGTGACCAACATGTTGGCGTATCCGCCTTTCAGAACCGCGCGAATCGCGCCGGCTTTTGAGGGGTGGCCAGCGATAGCGATGACAGTTGGTATTCGGCGCAGATCACTCGAGGTCGCCGAGATGATTCTGCCGTTGAGTGCCGTTTCGATCTCATTGCCCTCGCTGTCGAGAAGCACCCCGCAGATCTCCGCGCGGACGCCTCTGTTGTCGAGGTCCTCTCGCACCTCAGGGGAGCAGAACATTCGCAACTGTGAGTTGGGTGGGTTCCAGCTGCCGACCGAGGCGATAGCGACCGATACGTCTCGGAAGCGGTCGATTGTGGCACTGATCTCCGGCGCCTGTTTGAGGCTCTCCGCAGTCTCAATACTGGGCACCACGAGCGGCGTGTAGAGCGGGTATGCCTCGCTCCCCGTGATGCCGGAGAAGATTCGAACGAGGTCCATGAGGTTCTCGCCGGGATTGCCTGCGATTCCTCCCAACTGGACTACAGTGCATTTGGGGAGAGATGTCACGTAGTCCGCGGTAGCTTTCACTGTACGGCCCCATCCCACCCCAAGCACGTCTTCGTGCGAGAGGTGTTGCTGCAAAAGCAGTGCACCTTCGCGTCCGAGCGCTTGCCTGATGTGAAGCGGGTTCCCGTTGCCGGCATTCACGACCACGGCATGTTGAAGTGAGAAGCGTTCCTTGAGGCGCATAGCTAATCCGGTCCAACGCTCACGTGGTCGGTGCAATGTCACTCTGACGGCCCCGCGTTCGAGCGCTTCGTCAAGGAGTCGTGCGACTTTGAACCGGGACAATCCGAGCTCCGTCGCAATCTCAACCTTCGAGAGGCCGTGAAAGTAGTGGCTTCTCGCGACCTCCATGAGGAGGTCGTCGTGTGCCATCGAGCCATCAGTTGCCTGCAGCTCATCAGATTCTTTGCTCATATGAGCACAATAACGTTGAGATCGTTGGATCGCCCAACATAGAGTGCAACACCGAAGCCCCAAAAGAACGAAGGCCGGACCACGTGTCTGGCGCTCAACGGAGAGGAACACGCGTGACCACGTACGCAATCGGTGTCGACTTTGGCACTGAAACCTGTCGCGCAGTGGCAATCGATTTGTCCGACGGCCGGGAAGTCGCGATCGCATCGTCCGCGTACCGCCATGGCGTGGTTGATGAGATCTTTCCCGAAAGCGGCAAGAAGCTGCCGAACGACTGGGCGCTTCAATACCCTGCGGACTACCTCGAAGCACTTCGCGCGTCTGTCAAGGGAGTCCTCGCTCACGACGAGATTGACCCCGACGCGGTGGTGGGACTGGGCATCGACACCACTGCCTGCACTCTCATCCCGGTGGACGCCAATGACGTTCCCCTAGCGGACCTCGATGCGTTTAAGTCAGAGCCCCACGCTTATGCGAAGCTGTGGAAGGACCACTCCGCGCAGCCACAGGCAGACCGCGTTAACGACCTTGCCGAGCGCAGACAAGAGGCCTTCCTCAACTACTACGGAGGCAAGGTTTCTGCCGAATGGGTGCTCGCCAAGACACTCAAATGGTACGAGGAAGCCCCCACAGTTTTCGATGCCGCGCAGCGGATCTACGAGTGCGGTGACTGGCTCGTCTCAACGCTAGTGGGAACGGAATCCCGCGGAGTGGCGGTCGCCGGATACAAGGCCGCATACCAGCGTGACATCGGCTATCCCTCCATAGAGTTTCTCGAGGCGCTCGCTCCAGGATTCTCGAGCATGCTGGGAAAGTACGGCCACGAGTTCATGGAGCCTGGTGAACGCGCCGGCACCCTGACGCCAACGTGGGCGGAGTCTCTCGGACTGTCGCCCGAAACCGTCGTGAGCACAAGCAACCTCGATGCACACGTCGCTGTGCTTGGGGCTGGTGTCTCGGAACCGGGAGAAATGCTCCTTGTTATGGGCACTTCAGTCTGCAACCTCATGCTCTCAGAAGAGAAGCAGTTTGTGCCGGGTGTCGCGGGTGTGGTGTTCAACGGCTTGATTCCTGGCTACTGGGCATATGAGGCGGGTCAAGCCGGTGTAGGCGACACGTTCGGCTGGTTCGTACGCAATTTTGTCCCCACGGAGTACGAAAAGGAAGCCGCAACACACTCTCGCACGGTGTTTGAACTGCTTGAAGAAAAGTCCGCTGCGATGGAGCCAGGCGAGAGTGGCATTGTTGCGCTCGACTGGTTCAACGGAAACCGATCCACATTGATGGACTCACACCTCAGCGGGCTCCTCGTCGGCCTGACCCTACAGTCGAAGCCTGAGCACGTGTATAGAGCATTGATCGAGAGCTCGGCGTTCGGACAGCGACGAATCATTGAGGCCTTCCAAGACGCGAACCTTCCGGTCCGGCGCATTGTTGCGTGCGGGGGTCTGCCCCAAAAGGCTCCGCTACTGATGCAAACGCTCGCCGATGTCCTCAACATCGAGATCGAAGTGAGCAATTCTGCTCACACACCAGCCGTAGGTGCTGCACTTCACGCAGCTATCGCAGCCGGGCCGGACCTTGGAGGCTTCAGTTCATTCGACGAGGCGGCCCAGTTCGCCAGTCCGATTGCGACCAGATACTTCCCCAACGCCCGCAGGGCCAAGAAATTCGATGAGCTCTACGACCTCTATCGCCGGTTGTACGAGCACTTTGGCAACGCTGATCGGGAAGTGATGCACTCCCTGCGAGCTCACTCCTCCTAAGACTCAACACACAACACACAAAAGGAAGAAAAGATGGTTACACAAAGTCGTGTCAAAGTCCTCGCGTTCACGGCGGTGGCAGGTGTTGCGCTCGCAGCCTGCAGCGCTAGTGCGGACTCCACAGAAGCCGAAGGCGGCGATCAAGGCGAAGTGACGATGGTGAACGTTGTCAAGCTGGCTGGCGGAGATTGGTTTAACCGGATGGAGGTCGGCAACCAGGAGTGGGCAGCTGAACACCCCGGTACCGTCGTCACCCAAACCGCCGGAGACGATGCTTCCGAAGAGAAGCAGATCGCCGTGATTAATGATCTGATCCCGCAGCAGCCAGCCGCGTTGACGGTTGTGCCTAACTCGCCGGAATCGCTCGAGTCCGTGCTCAAGCGCGCTGAGGAATCTGGGATCGTAGTGATCACTCACGAAGCACCGGGCATTGAGAATGCCGTTGCAAACATTGAGGCGTTCGACAACAACGCGTACGGAGGCTTCCAGATGGACACGCTCGCTGCGTGCATGGGAGATTCCGGCGAGTACGTCCACATGGTTGGGTCGCTCACTGTCGCAAGCCACAATGTGTGGGCAGAAGGTGCACTAGAAAAGGCCGCCGCTGACTATCCGGACATTTCGCGTGTCGCCGATCCCATTTCTTCGGAAGAGGATCAAGAGACCGCGTACCAGCGAACCAAGGAAATCCTCGCCACCTACCCAGACATCAAGGGCTTTATCGGCGCCGCATCAACTGACATCGCAGGTATTGGGCGTGCTGTCCAAGAAGCAGGTCTGCAGGACGACACTTGTGTGGTCGGAACGTCCACGCCTTCCACGGCAGGCAGCCTTCTTGACGATGGCTCAGTCGATGTGATCACTGGTTGGGACCCCGCGCTGGCGGGTCAGGCAATGCTGCAGGCCGCACAGCTAGTGATGGACGGTGAAGAGATCGTTGATGGCATCGACCTCGGCGTGCCTGGGTACGAGTCGATCACTCAGGACCCGGAGATTGCTAACAATTTCTACGGTGACGCGTGGATCGAGATCCGCTTGGACAACCTCGAAGACTACCCGTTCTAAGTGATTTTCAGCGGGGGTCGGTCATCCCCCTCGGCCGGCCCCCGCGCCCCTTTGAGGAGAGACATCATGCCGCTTGCATTGCAGGCAAAGGGAGTAACCAAAACCTACGGTGGCGTCAAGGCGTTGACCGAGGTGGACATAGACGTACGCGCCGGCGAGGTGCTGTGCCTTGCCGGCGCTAACGGATCAGGCAAATCGACTTTGATCAAGATCATCTCCGGTGTAGAAACCGCGGATGCTGGTCACATCGAAATGGACGGCGTGGATGTAGGTCGGCCCTCCGTGACGGACTCGATCGATCTGGGTATCCAGGTCATCTACCAGGACATGTCGTTGTTCCCGAACCTCACGGTAGCGGAAAACATCGCGATGTCTGCACGAGTGAAGGCTGGAAGGAAGGTCGTTCGCGTCCAGGACGCTCGGGCTACCGCGGAAAGGGTCGTCGAGCGGCTAGACCTTCAACTGAGCCTTGATGAAAAGGTCGAGAACATTTCAGTCGCGGACCGGCAACTCGTCGCGATCTGCCGAGCCCTCGCCCTCGACGTCAAGGTCTTGTTTATGGACGAGCCGACCACCGCTCTCACCTGGAGGGAGATCGATTCCCTCAGTCGTGTCGTCGAACAACTCAAAGCAGACGGCGTTGCCATCGTCTTCGTGTCGCACAAGACCGAAGAGGTGTTCATGATGTCGGACAGGATCACGGTTCTACGCAATGGTGTGGTCGCCAAGAGCGGGGCTGCCTCCGAGTTCACCCCCGACTCGTTGATTGAGTCGCTTCTTGGCTACCTGCCGTCAGAAGAACGTCAGCTTTCGGCACTTCCCGCCGACGCGACGACGCCAGCGCTGGAAGTGCACGATATCGGCCGACACGAACTCTTTGAAGGAGTCTCCTTCGAAGTCGGCGCCGGTGAGATCGTTGGATTGACGGGACTTCTCGGATCAGGTCGTTCAGAAATCGCAGAAGCGATCTTTGGCATCTTGCCGATCGATACCGGCGAGATTCGCGTAGCAGGCCAGGCCAAACCCATCGGCTCGGTGCAAGCGGGAATTGAAGCGGGTATCGGCTACGTGCCGGAAGACAGGCTCACTCAAGGCGTGATTCTTGAGCAGAGCATTGAGTCAAATCTTGTTGCTGCGTCACTCGACAAAGTGAGTCGCCGTGCAGGCTTCCTCGATAGTGCACGCATGGCTCACGCCTCGCAACACGCGGTCGAGACGCTTGGTATTAAGACAGATAATCCCGCAAACCCCGTGAGTTCGCTTTCAGGGGGAAACCAGCAGCGAGTTGTACTCGGCAAATGGATGGAGACGGAGCCTAGCGTTCTCATCCTCAACGGACCCACAGTTGGGGTTGACGCCGGATCCAAGGCCGTGATTCTCGACATCCTGCGACGCACCGCGGAACAAGGCACAGGCATCCTCATGATCTCCGATGACGTTCCGGAACTAGTGAGCGTATGCCATCGAGTCTTGTTTGTGAGACGCGGCCGAATGGATGGCGAACTAGAGATGGACGCAGTGTCGCCCGAACGTATTCGCGAAAGGTTGGACCGATGAAGGCGTATGTGCGCAGAGCCCGCGGCAGACGAATGAGAGTGCACGAGCTCTGGGATCGCTATAAGGGCGAAAATCACGAGACTGCGCTGTTGCTGCTCATCCTTGCTCTCCTCGGGGTCATGGCTATCGTCGAGCCTTCAGCGCTCACTATGACATTTGTAGGAGACATTATCCGCTCCGGGATCGTGACCCTTGCTCTTGCGCTCGGGTTGCTCTTGGTAATTATTTCCGGCGGCATGGACGTGTCATTTCCTGCTATCGCTATTTTTAGCGGTTACGCCACTATAACCGTGATGAATTTCTTTGGGGTCGACGGAGTGCTCTGGCCTTTCCTGTTGGCTTCGATAATGGGACTCGCCCTCGGCTCGCTGAACGCCCTGTTCGTGGCGCGCTATCGTATGGAAACGCTCATTGCATCGCTTGGGACACAAGTCATCATCCGAGGTGTACTGCTTGCGTTCATCGGAAGTGTCTATATATCGACGCTTCCGGCGCAGCTCGACACGATTGGCGCCTCATCGATCATGAGGCTCGGCAACAGTCCCGTAAACATCCTTGTCCTTCCTGTGATCGCGCTCGCCTTTCTGGTCTCGTGGATGCTTCGGAAGACAATGTTTGGTCGCTCGATCTACGCAATTGGCGGCGATCGGGAATCAGCACGGCGGGTAGGTATCCGCGTGCCGAGCGTTCAGGTCCGGATCTACCTGATCGCCGGTGCGCTCGCAGGGTTTGCGGGCATGGTGCATGTCGTCCTGTCCCGCCACGCCTCGCCCTTTGAGCTGGTCGGCACCGAGCTCAATGTTATTGCAGCGGTGGTCATTGGTGGAGCGTTGGATTCCGGCGGCCGTGGCTCGGTGAAGGGCACCGTGTATGGCGTACTGCTCATTTCGCTTGTTCAAAACTCCCTAGTGCGACTCGGGGTCTCGAGCTATTGGCACGTACTTGTTGTCGGTGTGGTGGTTCTTGTGGGTGTCGCAATTCAGGCGCAGGCCTCGTCACGTGAGGCGAGAACGACAAGGATTCTTGAATCAATGGAGGCGTCGGCATGAGTATTGATACGGGACAACAGGCTCCACCGGCTCCGGAACAAGTAACTCCGCGTTGGACGCTGGCGGTCAAGCGCAATGGGAACACGCTGGGACTACTTGCTCTCGCATTAGTTATTGCAGTGGTTTTCTCTGCTATCAATCCTGGCTCATATGCAACCCTACTGAACGTCGAGTCCATCGCATTCTCCATCCCCGAGGTTGGACTGATGGCGCTGGCAATTTCGGTAGCAATGACGATAGCCGGGATTGACCTTTCTACCGTCGCCGTGGCGAATCTCACTGCGATATTTATTGCTTGGTATTCCCGTGTTGGGGTTGAGCAAGGCCAAGGGCAACTCACCACAACATTGATCGCAGTAGCAGGTGGGTTGCTGATCGGTGTGCTGTGCGGACTTCTCAACGGCCTGGTTATCGCGAAGCTTAAGGTAGCGCCAATTTTGACAACTCTTGCGACGATGCAGATATTCACGGGTGTCGCCGTGGCAATCACTCGTGGTGAGGCCGCGTACGGGGTGACAGATCCACTCTCATCGTTCGGTTACAACTCGTTGCTGGGTGTGCCGATCGTCTTCTGGCTGTTCGGCGCCGTAGTGGTTGCTGTGTGGCTTCTCATGACCAAGACCAAGTACGGCGTGAGCTCGACGATGATGGGCGCCTCAAGAACTGCGGCTGAGTACAGCGGTATCGCCTACACGTGGGTCGTGACTAGGACCTATGTGTTAGCCGGGCTGATCTCGGCTGTCGCGGGCTTGGTTCTCGTCTCGCGTACGGCTTCCGCTTCAGCAGGTTATGGATCGTCCTACTTGATGCTCGCGATCACTATTGCCGTACTCGGTGGCGCGAACCCGTTTGGCGGGCGAGTCGCGGTAGTTGGCGCTGCGCTTGCTGCGATCGTTCTCCAACTTATCGCCTCGGGTCTCAACATGATGGGCGTGAGCACCTACATCTATCAGATCGTTCAAGGTCTGATCCTGGTGGGCGTGTTCGTCGTGGCATTTGAAAGAAAGCGAGTCTCTGAAGCGATGAGCAGGAGGCGCCGTCAACCCAATGTCCAGGCAACTCAGATGAACCAGCAGAAGGAGCACCAGAAGTGAAGGTCGACAGCACAAGTGAGCGCGATGAGGCGCAACGGTTCATTCGGTCGGAAGCGGAAGCGGTCGCATATGTTGCGGATCAGGTAGGCGACGATTTCTTCGCCCTGGTAGATCAGATCATGGCGACCCCTGGAAAAGTCATTGTGTCCGGTGCGGGCACCTCTGGAACGATCGCAAGGCGGCTCGCGCACCTCCTCAACGTTTCGGGCACGCCCGCGTTCTATCAAAACCCTTCAGATGCGTTGCACGGCAGCCTCGCAGTTGCGAACGAGAACGATCTCCTCATTGCGCTCTCTAAAGGTGGTGACTCAACTGAACTCGTCGAGTTCGTCTCGAGGGTTAAGGACCGTGGGACATTCGCTGTCGCGCTGACAGGACAACCGGCCAGTCCGTTGGCAAGTAGTTGCGACCTCGTGGTCCGAGTCAGCAGCGATACTGCAGATTTGGGCGGCATCATTGCGATGGGCAGCACCTTGGCGACCGCCGCCTGGGGTGATGCACTCGCCGTTGTCCTGATGTCTCGTCGCGGCTACACATGGGATCGCGTGTTGCACAGTCACCCTGGTGGTGCAGTCGGTAAGGGCGCAAAGGAGCTATTGGAGGTTGTGACCGGCCGCGAGGACCGCCCACAATAGGGCGCCGTCGTGAGGTGGGTGCGTCATTGGGCGTGAAACGAGGGGACAATGGTGAGCATGCACGGAGAATACAAAGTCCCTGGGGGCAAGCTCGTCGTCGCCGATGTTGAAGTATCCGGCGAATCACTGTCACAGGTGGTGATCTCTGGAGACTTCTTCCTCGAACCCGCGGAGGCGCTGCTCGATATCCGCCTTGGCCTGACCGGGATGCCCGCGGCAGCACCGGTCGCGACACTAACCGCTGCCATTGAACGAGCCGCTGGGCCAGACGCCCAGTTTGTGGGATTCAGCCCAGAGGCTGTCGCTATCGCTGTGCGGCGCGCACTGGGCCACGCCACCGGGTGGCACGACCACACCTTTGAGATGTTGCATGACGAGCCCCGTGAACCGCACCTGCAAATGGCTCTCGACGACGTCATCACACGCGAGGTGGCCGAGGGCAGGCGCGGTCCCACGCTTCGCATTTGGGAGTGGGCGTCGTCCGCAGTGGTGATCGGGTCGTTCCAGTCGTTGCGCAACGAAGTAGACCCCGAAGGTGCCGCGAAACACGACATCACCGTGACTCGGCGGGTATCGGGCGGCGGTGCAATGTTCATCCAGCCAGGCAACACCATCACGTATTCCCTGTCAGTGCCATCGTCGCTCGTTGAGGGCCTGTCTTTTGAACAGTCCTACGCGTTCCTGGACGACTGGGTCCTCGGTGCGCTCGCTGATGTGGGGATCAACGCTCGCTACATTCCGTTGAACGATATTGCTTCAGACGCTGGCAAGATCGCGGGTGCGGCGCAGAAGCGGTACTCATCCGGCGCAGTGCTGCACCACGTCACGATGGCTTACGACATCGATGCCAACGCGATGCTTGAGACACTGCGCATCGGCCGGGAGAAGATGTCGGATAAGGGCACTAAGAGCGCCAACAAGCGTGTGGACCCCTTGCGTAGTCAGACGGGAATGGCTCGCGCTGAGGTGATCAACGCGTTCCTCGCGCACTTCGCTGGACGCTACAGCACCACCGCAGGCTCTGTGAGCCCCGATGAACTCAACGCCGCGCATGCATTGGTGGACTCCAAGTTCTCGACGGAGGACTGGATCGGCCTCGTCCCCTAACCCACCCCCAACCGACGCACCTTCCTCGCCAAATGGCTCCATTTCGCTGTTTTGAGGGGTCATAACGGCCAAAAAGTGCCACTTGGGGTTGCTGATTCAGTCCGCGTTGTGGCGGGCAAGGTATGCGGAGATTTGATCGTCGGGGACTGTGAAGTTATCGATCCCATCGGCGTCTGGGTCGGTCACAGTTGGTACCGGGCCGCGAGGGGCTGCATTTCCTGACGTGCACCGGCCGTACGTGTCACAGTCGACGAGCCTGGCGCGCGGACTATAGAGGTGGATCGAGCGAGGTTCACTCGTGGTGGTCGCGGTACCCGGAGCGTCAACCCAGGTAACGCCGCCGTCGAGACTGTAGGTGCCGCTCCACGTGGTGGTCAGGTTCCACTGGAGGCGACGCTCGCCTGCAGTGAAGGTGAACGGTTCCGCGCCTGACTCGTAGCCCCTGTTGGGTCGGTGCTCGACGTGGGTATCGCCGTCGCTATCGGACCACGTCCACGTGACGGGAGTGGCGCGCAATGTGACGTCGGTGCCAGCGAGGTTGACCGTCGATACCTGGGGAGTGGTGTCGGGAACCGCGTAGAAGCCGTCCTGTGTGGTGGCCCATCCGGTGTCAGGTTGGAGCTGGTAGCTACTTGGCGTGATCACCATGGCATCCCACGCGTTGATTGCGGCGGCGTGCAGTGGATCCGCAGTACATGTATACCCGGAGACGCGTATCCAGGAACCGTAGGTGCCGTTTTCGTCAGGGTCAGAGCGCCACAGCGGCTCTTGAAGTGCTTCGCCGTCGCCGCACTCCACACCTGGTTCGATGGCTCCGGCGTCACTACACGTTGGCACCGCGCCAAAGAACTCGATGCTCGCGCCGTGAGGGTCCTCGCCTGTCATTCCCCAGCCTGTACACATGGGGGCGCGCTGCCAACGTGGCGGATTCACCACCGCTTTGCCGGACTCTTGCCTAGAAAGTTGTTCCGCAACGCTGGGTTCGTCTACACGGACGTCAACGGAGGTGTCCGATGTGGCGCCGATGAACTCCATGTCACCTGCTTCACCAGTACCTGAGTGCACGGCTGAGATTGCGAGTGCCGTGGGGACTAGGGCCGCAAGGATTGCCTTCATGAACCGGATTGTTCCGAACCAACCTCTTCGACCACCCAGTGATCCTCATAGCGCACAATGATGCTCGCGACTCCGGAGCTTTCTGCAACTTCTCTTGTGACAGTTCCATCGGCGTCGGTCTCGATCAGGGGAGTCGTCTCAAAGTCGTACTCGATACCAAAGGTGCCATCCTCTTGGATTCCGCCGTACCCGTGCGCGCTCAGGATCACCAGGTCGCCGCCCGCAATCGTCACCTGATCTGCGCGTGCTTGTTCGTAGCCGGCCATGACGGAGGCGCAGAACTTGCAGTTTGGCGAGGATAGGGCAGCGAAGAGTTCAGGCTGCTCGCGCGCAAGTGCTTGGTAGTTGTCGAGAAAATAGGACGCGAATGCGTCTGCAGATGGAAAATCTTGTGGCGACGTGCTGTCAGGAAGCAGCGCAGCTACCTCGTCGGCGGTCAGCGCGGTAGCGCTGGGAGAAGGTGACGCGTCTCCTGGTGCCACCGTGGTGGGCGAGGTCGTCGCGCTAGCCGTTGGTGAAGCATCGGCCGGGTTTTCGATGTCGCCGGTGCACCCCGCGAGAATGAAGATTGCTGTGGTCACAGCGGCCGCCCGCCCCGCAAGATTGTCTAGCCCCATTACAGTTGACAATAGCGTTGCCGGCGTTCGCGCCGCGAGGGTCCAACTGCATCTGTGGAGAAATGCGAAGTGGCTGATTCTGACTGTTTTGGCGGCTCAAAACAGCGAAATGGAGCCATTTGGCGGGGAGGGGAGTGGCGAGGAGGGGAGTGGGGAGGAGAGGAGCGGGGTTAGAGGGCCGTTCCTACCAGCGCGCCGATGGCGTAGGTGATGGCCATCGCCAGCGAGCCACCGACCACATTGCGCAGCACGGCACGACGTCGCGGTGAGTGTGCCCACTTGGCCGACACGTAGCCGGTGAGGGCCAGCGCAATGATCACTGCCGAGTAGGTTGCTGGCACCTGAGCGCTGGCTGGCACCAGCAGGATGGTGAGCAACGGCAGCAGCCCGCCCAGCGTGAAGGCCCCGAGCGACGCGTATGCCGCATGCCACGGGCTGACGACCTCATCCGGGTCGATCCCGAGGTGCATGCGGGCGTGAATTGCGACCGGATCGTGGTTGGTTTGTTCCTCGGCAGCGACCCGCGCGGTCGCCTCGCTCATTCCGGTCTCCATGTTGAGTTCCACGAGTTGCTCGAGTTCATAGTCCGGGCGCACCTGGTGCCACCGGCGTTCGCGACGGAGCTGCGACTTCTCGGCATCCGACTGGGACGACACCGACACATATTCACCCACGCCCATGGAGAGCGCGCCTGCGACAAGCCCCGCGACTCCAGCGGTCAGAATGGCGCCGTGATTTTCGGGCGTCGCTGCAGCGACACCGATCACCAGACCTGCCACAGAGACGATGCCGTCGTTGGCTCCCAGCACGCCGGCGCGGAGCGCGTTGAGGCGCCGAGAGACGGATTCTTCATCAATGTGGTGCGGATCAATCGAGGTCATAATGCGCAGATTACGCCGCTGCTGGCTCGCGCGCTAGGAAGGTAAGCCTCTCTTAAGCGCACCCGAAATGCCTGGTAGTCGGGCCGAAAGTGAAGTTTCGGTGCAGCGAAATGGTGCAGTCTGACTACGCCCCGCGGGAACCTACTGCGGCCCCACAGCGAGCACCGTCACCACGGGGGAGCCAGCCTCGTCCGAGGCCTCCAGGTCCACAGCCGCAACGATCGCCCAGTCATGGTCGCGGTCCAGGTCGTCGATCACCTGGCGCACCAGCCAAGCACCCTCGGGCACCGAAGCGTCGGCCGTCGCGGCCAAGGCGGCCTGCGCCCCCGCATCGGCGCCATCTCCCGAGTCCCCGTCGCCTTCAACGAAAGTCAGCAACCCTGCCGAGCGAGCATCGGCCCCAATCTGAATCGCGTCATCGCCCTGTGCCTCGAAGAGCGGATCCAGCGCATCGCGCCAAGCATCCGCTGTCCACCCCGATGCCCCATCCAGGGTGCCCAACGCCGCGTAGTCCTCGCGCGCCGCGAGCTCCACCCGGCGGAACATGGCGTTGCGCACCAAGCGACGGAACATGCGAGGGTTGCCCGTCATCGGTCGTGAGGGGCCCACCGCTGGAGGTGCGAGCGGGTCTTCGTCCAACGCGCCGCCGCCGTGGCCGAGGGCCGCGTCGTCGCCCACGAGGGCATCGGGATTGCTCAAGTGCTCCCACTCGTCCAACAGTGACGAGTCGGTGGACCGCACGAGTTCTCCGAGCCATTCGGTGATGGCAACGACGTCATCGGTCCGATGCTCGTCGGGCACGGTCTGACGCATCGCACGGTAGGCCTCGGCAAGGTAGCGCAGCACGACGCCTTCGGTGCGCTCCAATCCGTACACGGAGATGAGATCGCCAAAGGACATCGCCTTTTCCAGCATGTCGCGCACCACGGATTTGGGGGACAGTTCGGCATCAAGGATCCAGGGATTGGTGCCCCGGTAGGCGATGAAGGCGGGCTCGAGGAGGTCTGCGAGCGGCTTGGGCCACGTGATTTCTTCGAGCAGCTCCATGCGCTCGTCGTATTCGATGCCGTCGGCTTTCATGGCCGCGACAGCCTCGCCGCGGGCGGCATGCTGCTGCGCGATGAGGATCTGGCGAGGGTCTGAGAGCGTTGACTCGATGACGGACACGACGTCAACCGCGTGGTTGGGGGATTCCACGTTGACCAGGTCCATCGCTGCGAGCGCAAAGGGCGAGAGCGGCTGGTTGAGTGCGAAGTTGCGCGGCACGTCGACGGTGAGCCGCACCGATGGTCGCTCGCCGCGCGGGTGCGTGTCGTCGGGCACCCGAATGCGTTCGACCACGCCCGCAACACGTAGCGACCGATAGATGCGCAGCGCCTGGCGCATGTGCGCAGATTTTTGTGCGTCCGTCTCATGCACTGATTCCAGGAGCGACTTCATCGCGAGCACGGGGTCGCGGTCACGGTCGTTCGCCGTCTCTGCGTCGGTTTCGGTGGCGCGCGCAAGCACGTTGAGCACCATCGCATGGTTGACGGAGAAGCGGCTGGTGAGCGGCTCAGGGTCTGCGTCGCGGAGGCGCTCGAAGGTGGCATCGGTCCAGTTCACCGAGCCTGCAGGAGCGCTCTTGCGCACCAACTTTTTGCGCTTCTTGGGGTCGTCGCCAGCCTTGGCGAGGGCCTTGCGGTTCTCGATGACGTGTTCGGGAGCCATCACCAGGACGTCGCCCTCGGTGTCGAATCCGGCCCGTCCGGCGCGCCCTGCGATCTGATGGAACTCGCGCGCGGAGAGGTGCCGCATGCGCTCGCCGTCGTACTTCACCAGTGACGTGAACAGCACGGTGCGGATCGGGACGTTGATACCCACACCCAAAGTGTCGGTGCCGCACACAACCTTGAGGAGTCCCTTCTGAGTCAGCCGCTCCACGACGCGCCGATACTTGGGCAGCATTCCGGCATGGTGGACACCGATTCCTGCGCGGAGGAACTTGCTGAGTGTCTTGCCAAACCCGGTGCCGAACCTTACGCCGGAGAGGGCATCGGCGATGGTGGCGCGTTCCTCTTTGCTTGCTACCTTCATACTCAGCAGAGCTTGGGCGCGCGCGACAGCGTCCTTCTGTGTGAAGTGCACGATGTACACCGGCGCATGCCCCGTCTGCATCAGGCGCTCCACCACCTCAGGTAGCGGCTCAACGCAGTAGTCAAAGCTCAGCGGCACGGGACGCTCGGCAGTGGTGACTTCGGCCACGGCCTTGCCGGTGCGGCGCTCCAGGTCCTCCACCAGCCAGTCGGTGTCACCCAGAGTCGCACTCATGAGGACAAACTGCGTGTCGGGCAATTCAAGGAGCGGCACCTGCCATGCCCAGCCGCGTTGTGGGTCCGCATAGAAGTGGAACTCGTCCATGACCACGAGCGACGCATCGGTGCGCGAGCCGTCGCGCAAGGCAATGTTGGCGAGGATTTCCGCGGTGCAGCACATGATGGGGGCATCAGGATTAACTGCTGAATCTCCCGTCATCAGCCCCACGTTCTCCGTGCCAAACAGGGCGATGAGGTCAAAGAACTTCTCGCTCACCAGCGCTTTGAGCGGTGCCGTGTAAAACGTGCGACCCCCGGTGCCGGCACGCTTGGCTGCCAGCGCCGCGAAGTGTGCACCCGCAGCTACCAGGGACTTTCCTGAGCCTGTGGGTGTCGCCAGGATCACGTGGGAGCCCGAGACAATCTCGATGAGGGCCTCGTCTTGGTGCGGATACAGCGGCAAGTGCTGATCATCCGCCCACCCCGCGAACGCTTCGTAGAGCGTATCGGGGTCGGGTGCAACGCCCGTCTCGGTGGCGGGAAGTCGGTCCAGGAGGGAGAGCTCGGCGTCAGTCATCACTGCCATTCTGCCGTGCGTGGCGCCCGCTGAGTTCAACTGGCCCGCGCAGTGAGACAGGACGATGCCGTCGAACCTGCCGCTGCTGCCTCAAGCCGATGCTTGGGTCCAGTTCTGCAGACGCTGGGTGGGAGTTAGTCGCGCATCCCCATCACGGCGGTACCGACGCGGACCATCGTGGCCCCTTCGGCGATGGCCCATTCAAGGTCGTTCGACATGCCCATGGACAGGTGCCACGCGCTCGAGAGGTCAATGCTGCCGCGCTCCGATGAGATGAGTGCCTCATCGCGGATGGCTCGCAGGCGCGCATAGCCGGCACGCACGTCAGCTTCCTCAGGCGAGTTGAGTCCAATCGTCATGAACCCCACGACCTCGAGTGCGGGGAGAGCCTGGACGGCAGCGGCAAATACCAGCGCCTCATCAGGAGCGCAACCGGCCTTGGATTCCTCGCCAGAGACATTGACCTGAATCATCACTTGCAGATCGCGCTGGGCCTCCACGCACAGCCGTGACAGGCGCTCCGCGAGTTTAAGTGTGTCAACAGTCTGCACACACGCCGCATACTCAACAGCGATGGCGGCCTTGTTGCGTTGCAACTGGCCGATCACATGAATCACGGCACCGGCGTCACGTAGTGCCTCGCCCTTCTCCGCGAGCTCCTGCATGCGCGACTCGCCCACGAGCCGGGCGCCAGCCCGCACAGAACTGACCGCGGCATCGGCCGTCCACGCCTTGGTGGCCACCAGAATCTGGACGCCAGCGCCAGCGCGACCACAGGATGCTTCTGCAACGTGGACACGAGCCTTCACATCAGCCAACTCGGCGGCATAGTCGTGGTTGTCGGGAGTGTGGTGGAGGGTCATGACACCTTCGCAATCGGGGCTGTCTTTGCACCTGTGAGGCGCACTAAGTCAGCCGGTGAAACAGAAACATCGAGTCCCCGGCGGCCACCGGAAACATAAATCAGATCGTGGTCAAACAGGGACGAGTCAATCACGGCCGGCATGTGTCGGCGCCCACCCAGTGGTGAAATGCCGCCCACGACGTAGCCCGTGGCACGTTCAGCATCGGCCGGTGTGGCCATGTGTGCCTTTTTGGCGCGCACTGCCCGAGCCAACCCCTTGAGGTCCAGCGATCCGTTGACCGGCACAATGGCTAAAGTCAGAACGCCGTCCGCCTCGACGCACAAGGTTTTGAACACCTCTTCGGGCTCCACGCCCAAGGCGTCGGCAGCCTCTTGTCCAAAGGACTTGGTGGTGGCGGGATCATGCTCATACGGGTGAACACCGTGCGGCACACCCTCGCGTTCAAGGATCTGAATCGCCGGCGTGCCAGAGGTCGCCGAGCCAGGCTTACGGGACATAGCCCCAGTGTGCCCTATCGTGGCCGCGTGACCTCCGAAGACTTGACGCACGTAGACATGTGGACCGACGGCGCCTGCAAAGGCAACCCTGGCGTGGGTGGCTGGGGGACCCTCATGCGTTCCGAGGGACGTGAGAAGGAACTCTTTGGCGGAGAGAAAGACACCACCAACAACCGCATGGAACTGCAGGCCGTGATCGAGGGGCTCACCGCACTGAAACGTGAATGCGACATCACCTTGCACGTGGACTCGCAGTACGTCATGAACGGCGTGACCAAGTGGATCAAGGGCTGGAAGCGCAACGGTTGGAAGACCGGCGACAAGAAGCCCGTCAAGAACAAGGACCTATGGATGGCGCTCGACGAGCAGGTGGCACGCCACCAGATCGAGTGGGTGTGGGTGAAGGGTCACGCGGGCGATCCCGGTAATGAGGCCGCAGATGCGCTCGCCAATAAAGGTGTTGACCAAGTCCGGCGCGGTTAATCTGGCCCCGTGACCACCTCCACGCTCCCGGCAACCATCGCGGCGCCCATCGAGCATCGGCTGGTCATCAAGAAGTCCGTTTTTCTGACACGGATCACGCCCGTTGACTCCGTAGAACAGGCCGATGCCGTGGTGGCCGCAATCCGCAAACGTGACTGGGACGCGCGTCACCATTGCACCGCAATGGTCGTGGGAACCGACGCCGACCGGCAGCGTTCAAGCGACGACGGCGAGCCCTCGGGAACGGCTGGCGTGCCGATGCTTGAGGTGCTCCGGCACCGCAATGTCACCGATGTGGTGGCCGTGGTGAGCCGATGGTTTGGCGGAGTGAAACTGGGCGCGGGAGGTCTGGTGCGTGCCTACGGGGCGGCGGTCTCAGGTGCGCTTGATGACGCCACCTGGCTGGATCGAGTGCCCCTGACCTCCGTGACACTCGACGTGCCGCACTCGGATGCGGGCAGAGTGCTCGCGTCACTGCACACATGGGCGGACTCCCACGGCGCAGTGGTGGACGAGCCGGTCTATGGGGCGCGAGCTCGACTGGGCGTCTGGGTGGCTCCTGACGGGGTGGAAGCGGTTGGGGCGGAGGTTGCGTCCATCACTGCCGGTGCCATTGACGCCGTCGTGGGGGAGACTCGAATCGTGGACCGGAAGCGCGCATGAGCACCGCCCGCACGGCATCGTCGAGTGCTGTGGTGATGCCGCTACTGGTGATCATCGGTTTGGTGTGCCAGGAGGTCGGGGCGGCCGTCGCCGTCAACCTCATTCCCACGGTGGGTCCGTGGGGCGTGGTCGCGATGCGACTGGTGTTCTCCGCCGTGGTGTTGCTACCGCTGGCCTTGGTGTCGATCCGGCGCGGTGCAACGATCTCGTGGAAGCACGCCATCCTGTTTGGACTCTCGCTGGCCGCGATGAACGTGTTCTTCTACCTGGCACTCGAACGCATCCCGCTAGGCCCTGCCGTGACCATTGAAGTCATGGGGCCGCTCGTGCTCAGTGTTGTCGCGAGCCGCAGTTGGCGCGGCTTGATGTGGGCCCTCATGGCGGCCACCGGTGTGGCATTGCTGGGTGGATCGGGGCTGCTGCCAGGATCCGACATGAGCTTGGACCCCTTGGGCATGCTCTACGCGCTCGGAGCGGCAGTGATGTGGGTGGCCTACATCCTCACCGCCCGCGCCGCCGGTGCTGCAATGCCGGGCGTGGTGGGGCTGGCGCTCGCGATGGTCGTCGGCTCCGTGGTGACACTGCCGGTTGCCGGAGTGCTCGCAGGTGCCGCACTGATAGAACCTGAGGTGCTCGCGCTTGGCTTCGCTGTCGCGGTGCTGTCTTCCGCAATTCCCTACGGCATCGAGCTCACCGCCCTACGCCGTATGAAGGCAGAGACGTTCGCCATCTTGCTGGCCCTCGCGCCCGCCATCGCCGCGCTCGCGGGCCTCATCCTGCTTGACCAGCAACTGACGTGGGCCGTCTCGGCAGGCATCGCTTTGGTGACAGTCGCCGGAGTGGGAGCCGTGGCATCGGCCGGTCGCAAAGCTGTTCCGGCCACGGAAGAAGCGTCCATCGAGACTGTCGAGGAACTCCCTGGCGTACCCGAGAACCCGTGACATTCGTCCCTTGGGGCCATTGGCGATCGCCAGGTACCCTCTGTGGCATGAGTGACCCCGCGCAGGCCATGGATGGACGGCACCGCATGGTGCGTACATTCGCGTGGCTTGGCGTGCTCGCGGCGGCCGCGATCCTGGTGATGGGCATCGCACACGCTGCGCTCTCCTCGTATTCACACACCGAGACGATGCCCGCTCAGGCCGCACTCTCCGGTCACACAGCCGATGCTGGGGAGACGGGTGCAACGGTGCTTCACCACACCGCCGGCATCACTGACGCAGGAGCTGGGGACTGCGCCACCTGCGCCCCACACGCGCCCGGTGAAATGCTCACGTGCATGTTGGTCACAGTCATCGCCGTGCTCCTCACGTTCCTGCTGCCGCGCCAGCGCATCACGTGGCAGTCGTGGCAACCGATCGTCCGGACCCGCAAGGTACTCGGCGGGACATGGGTGCCCACCGCTGCTCCCAACCTTGACGCGTTAGGAATCAGTCGGACGTGAGAGAGGGCGCGCCAGCGCGCCGTCCTTTCGCCGGCACGTACCGGCGACGCCGCCACTGCGCGGCTGATCATTCACGACTGAAACGTTGACGTGAGACGTTGACGTGAGACGCTGACGTTAGACAAGGAACAACAATGACCCGCATTACTGGCGCCTTCACGCGCCCACTCGTACTCGTGTCCGCTACCGGGATCCTGGCTCTCGCCCTGACCGCATGCAGCGCGGAGACAGCATCCGCACCCACCTCCGTGCCTGAGGCCACGGCCGCTACCGCACAGGCAGAATCTGCCACCGCCACGGAAATTCTTGCCGCAGCGGGGCTATCCGACATGGACGCTCGGGAGGCCATCGACACGCTGGACGCGCTCGACAAGGAAGATCGCCCCACGGAACTGATGGCATCGATTCGGCCCAACGAGCTAGTGCTGACCGCCGGCGACGGAAGCGAAGCATCACTTCCTATGCCGGAGGACGAGTTCTATGTCTCCATCGCGCCCTACGAGGACGCCACACACGAGTGCTACTTCCATTCGCTCACCACCTGCACCGGTGAGATGCAGGGCGCCGAACTCGACGTCCTCGTGACTGACACTGTGACGGGCGAGGCCGTGATCGACACCGCCATGCAGGCGTACGACAACGGGTTCGTCGGGCTATGGCTTCCACGGGACGGCTCGTTCACCGTCAGCATCGAACACGATGGCAAGACTGCGACCCAGGAACTCAGCACTTCCGAAGATGACGATGCGACCTGCGTGACCACAATGCAGCTCTCCTAGTCGGAGCGCTTCACGCGCATCAACCATGCGCGTGTACCGTCCCTGACGTGCAATTCAGGGACGGTACACGTGCGGGGCGGCACCTGCGTGTCTCTTCGAGCCGTGCCAATTCAGGGACGGTGCAGCGCCGCCGTTATTCGGCGAGTACGCCGTCACATACCGCGATGAGGCGGGCGCGGAGTGCATCACCGCGCGCTGAGAACTCCCGCTGCCGCTGCGCATAGTCGCGTTTGCCCTCGGGCGTCTCGACCGGAATGGGACCCAGGCCATAAGACGACACATCGTAGGGCGAGGCCTGCATGTCGACCTGGCGCACGTCGCGGGCCAACTCAAAGCAGTCCAGCAATAGATCCCCCGGAACGGCTGGCCCGAGCTTGATGGCCCACTTGTACACGTCCATGTTCACGTGCAGGCAGCCCGGCTGATCCATATGGATCTGGTCTTCCCTCGTCAATTGATGCTCGTTGAGAGGGGTGGATTCGGGCGTGAAGAACCTGAATGCGTCGATGTGTGTACAGACGAGCGGGTGGGCATCGACCACTGCATCCGTGCCCTCAGCGCCAAGTCGCAAGGGCAGCCCATGGCGACGAGCATCATCGCCCGCGCGGTAGACCATCGCCCACTCGTGCATGCCGAAGCAGCCCAACATGGGGGCGCGTCCCGATATTGCTGCGAGGAGCCGCCGCATGTAGGTCACGGCATCCCCGCGGTCTTCACGGAAGCGCTCGAGGTCCAGCGTGGAGACGTCGCCATCAGTGCGGTACCAGCGCCATTCGGACCGCTCGCCAGCGTCAATGAGTCCTACGCCCACACCCGGGTGCCAACGGCGCAGTTGGGCGGGTTTGGCGCTGTAATACTCGGAGAGGAAGTCGTCGATGGCGTGACGCTCACCGCGGGCAGCGCGCTCGCGGCGTCCTGCAGTGAGTGCGTCGGCGCGCTCTGAGTGTGCACGTTCCTGGGCTTCCCACTCGCTTCGCGGCGCCACCGTCAAGGCAGACGTGGCGGGGCGGGCGGCGGTAGTCACCCCGCTATTGTCTCAAGCCTTCGAGACAACACCACACCCCAAGTGGAGAAGACCTTGCGCTGCGCCCGGTAGTGCCATGGCAGTCACGTGTACGTCGCTGCAGGCTGGTTCGCTACCGCACGTTATGGCTCAATGCTGGCTTCGATGCCGTGCGCCTCAAGAGCGCCGGTGATGGCCCCGATCGCGTTCTTCCACACGGGATCATCACTGTCGACGCCTGTTGCAGGCGCATGGAGATGTTCCAGCGCAATGGTGGTGCGTCCGTTGTGTTCATCAAGAATGCGGATCTGTGCGTGGATCACCGCGTCATAGGTTGTGTCGCCCCCGGAGCCTGCGCCACTGACGAGGTCCACCACTGTCGTGGTGAAGAAATGCTTCAGGAGTGACCCGTGGCGGAGCTGCACGGGAGTCTCGCCCTCGCGAGACGTGACTTTGAAATCGGCGACGACCATCGCGTCACGGATGACAGGCACAGCCATGAACGCATCCGCGCGAGCTGTGATGACATGAGTGGTGGCGGTGTGACCAGGAGGCATGGGCACAACCGTGGCAGATCAGTGCCTGATCGGCATCGGCCGTACGGGTGATTGTGACGTCAGGGCCACCCGTACGGGGCCGCCTCGGCAAGGCCGCTCATGGCAGATCGCGCGCGCTAGGCCCACCGCTCCGCGGCATCGCTTGAGAGTCGCGTGAGGACACGTTCGAGGGGGCCGGCCCCAAGGAACCAGCGCCACAGGCCGCATCCGACCAGGAGGCCCAGCCACAAGGCGACGAGGGCGGTATTGCTGGGCGCCCACACCATCTCCGAGCCAACAAGCGCGATCACCAACAAGTGAGCAACATACGCACTGAGTGCCATGGCTCCCACCGCGGTCACCGGCCACAGGACAGTGCGGGCGACCTTTCCCAGGACGCCGTGGCCTGGGTACACCAGCACCAAGCAGGCCGCAATGACACCGAACGCGACACCCACGTTGCCCAGCATCTCGATCGGGGAGTAACTGTGGTGCTCCGTGGTGAGCCATGGGCCGCTCGGGTCCAGGCCCTCCCAGACGCCTAAGGCTTGTAGCCGGTACGCCACGATCAGCGCACCCACGCCGGTGGCCAGCAGAATCCACACGGTCCTGAGCGACCACATACTGAGGCGTCCAACGATGAGCCCAGCGCAGATGTACCCCATCCACGCAATGGCTGGGTAGTGCTCGGACCACAACAGGCCCACCACGGGCACCTCAGGTAGCGCCAGCGCGAGTTCGCGTGCCACCCAACCGCCCAAGGCGATGCACACGCCGCCAAGCGTCCCCAGCACCCACATCGGTGCCCGGAGCAGTGGCAGTGCGAGGACAAACATCACTCCCAGATTGGCCAGAATCACCACCACTGGTGTGTCGAGCGCAGTCAGTGCGTACCCAAGAACCACCAAGATCCCGGCCCTGACAGCGATACGAATACGTGTTGCGCGCAGGCGCTCGCGGCTGACGTCCGCCCATGGAATCCGGCCGCGCGCCGTCACCATGAGCGACATCGAGACACCGGCCAGCACGGCAAACAGGGCGGACGGGAAGCCGTGGCTCACCCATAGCCACTCCCATGCGCCGTCGGGGCCAGAGAACGTCCCGTCATTGCCCACGTGCGCGGCCACCATGCCGAGCACCGCACAACCTCGCGCGAGGTCAAGACCTCCAATGCGCCCGGCCGATGCTCGAGGGGCACCGGCATCGGCGTCACCTCCCGCGCGACCTATGCTCGGTGAGGAAAAGTCTGCGGTCACGGAGCCGCGCATTCGCCCAGCATGGCGATGCCCCAGCGGTAGTGATTGCCGAGGCATTCGTAGGCGACGTACCCCAACGACGCGTGCCCCAACCAGGCATAGGAGTTGACGTCGAAGAGGGCTGCGTCGTCACGTTCCTTGAGCGCTGCGCATACGGCCGCATGGCTTTCCGTGAGCAGGTCTCGGAGCTCCGCGTACGAATAGTCCGCTCGAGCTGCAATCAATGCGGAGTTGAGTTCGCCGAGCGTGTCCCAGTCATAACCTGCGGCAGGGAAGTCGGGAACCTTGCCCTTCGCATCGGCCTCGACCCAACCGAGAAAAAGCTCATGCCAGCCATGCAAGTGCGCCAAAATCTCGGCAACGGTCTCGCCTGCAAAGTCTGAGGAGATCGCGTGGTCGGGGAGCGCGTCCGCTTGGTGAAGGAGCGCGCCCAACGTGGTGTCGGCGTCGTCGATCAGTTCGCGCAGGGTCGCGGGCAGGTCGGGCTGCTGCGTTGAGGGGTCGCTTGAAGCCATGATTGGCACACTAGTCCCGCTGCACGGGGATTGCGAGACTGGTGTTCGCTCGCCGTGGAGGTCGCCGCACTGCGCGAGTCGAGCGACTACGCTGGAAGCATGCGCATCGCCCGATTCACCACAGGAGAAGAGCCCCAGTACGCCATCGTCGATGGACCTGCGGGGGAAGAAGAATTGATCGTCCTCAGTGGCGACCCGATGTATACGCCGGGGAACGTCACAGGCGAGCGGATCAAGCTCTCTGACGACGTTCGGCTACTCGCCCCCGTGATCCCTCGGTCCAAGGCGGTGTGTCTGGGAAAGAACTACGAGGCTCACGCCAAGGAAATCCCTGCCCGCGGACCTGCATCTGACGTGCCGATTCTGTTCCTGAAGCCCAACACCGCGATTATTGGTCCGGACGACCCGATTGTGTTGCCCTCGTACAGTGACGACGTCCAGTTGGAAGCGGAACTTGCCGTGGTCATCGGCCGGATGTGCAAGGACGTCACGCCGGAGAACGCCGAGCAGTACATCTACGGCTACACCTGCGCCAACGACGTGACCGCGCGCGACCTTCAGCGCCAAGAAGACCAGTGGTTCCGTGCGAAGGCGTTCGACACGTCGCTGCCGATTGGCCCGTGGATTGAGACGGACCTCAATACGGACGATGCCGACATCAGCTCGCACATCAACGGCAAGCTCACGCAGAACGGCAACACCAAGGACATGATCCGAGGGGTTGCCGAGGCCATCGCCATGGCTTCCGAGGTGACCACGTTGCTGCCTGGCGATCTAGTTTTGACGGGCACCCCGTCCGGCGTGACCAAGCTCAACCACGGCGACATCGTCGATGTCGAAATCGAGGGTCTCGGCACACTCCGCAACCCCGTGATCCGCCGCTAACGCCATCCCCACTCTTTGAGAACCGACCCTTCACCGGAGAACCTACTGTGACTGTAGACAGCACCACCGCGCCAGAAGTGCGCGTCCGTTTTTGCCCCTCGCCGACTGGTACACCGCACGTCGGGCTGATTCGCACCGCCCTGTTCAACTGGGCGTATGCGCGTCACGCTGGCGGCAAACTCGTGTTCCGCATCGAGGACACTGATGCTGAGCGCGACTCGGAAGAGTCGTACGCGCAGCTGTTGGATGCGCTGGACTGGATGGGAATCGACTACGACGAGGGCCCCGAGATCGGCGGTCCCTACGCTCCGTACCGCCAGTCGCAGCGCCATGACCTGCACATGGATGTCGCAGCGAAGCTCCTTGAAGGTGGCTACGCATACGAGTCGTTCTCCACCCCCGAGGAAGTTGAGGCTCGGCACAAGGCGGCGGGACGCGACCCCAAGCTGGGTTACGACGGTTTTGATCGTGATCTGACCGAGGAGCAGAAGGCCGCTTTCCGTGCCGAGGGCCGTCAGCCCGTCATTCGTGTGCGCATGCCTGACGAGGACATCACCTTCACCGACCTCATCCGTGGCGAGGTGACGTTCCCGGCGGGTTCGATCCCTGACTTCGTGATCGTCCGTGGAAACGGTGTCCCGCTTTACACACTCGTGAACCCGGTCGACGACGCGCTGATGAAGATCACGCACGTCTTGCGCGGCGAGGACTTGCTGTCGTCGACACCCCGCCAGATCGCTCTGTACCGCGCGATGGTGGAGCTCGGCATCGCCGATCGCGTCCCCGAGTTCGGTCATATGCCGATGGTCACAGGCGAAGGCAACAAGAAACTCTCCAAGCGTGCACCAGAGTCCAACCTCTTCCTGCACCGCGACCGCGGATTCATCCGCGAAGGCCTCCTGAACTACCTGGCTCTGCTGGGCTGGAGCATCGGCCCGGACCGCGATGTGTTCTCACCTGAGGAGCTTGTTGAGGCGTTCGATATCCGCGACGTCAACCCCAACCCTGCGCGCTTCGACCTGAAGAAGGCCGAGGCCATCAACGCTGATCACCTGCGGCTCCTGCCCGTGGGTGAGTTTGTGGCACGCATGGTTCCCTATCTGCATGCCGCAGGTGCGCTGTCGTCAGCTGACACCCGCGAACTGCAGCCCAACGAGGAGCAGATCCTTGCAGAAGCAGCGCCGCTGGTGCAGACCCGCATGCAGTTGCTGGGCGAGGCGCCCGGAATGCTGGGCTTCTTCTTTGAGGACGACAACTCGATTGCCTTCGACGAGAAGGCGCTCGCCAAACTCCCTGAGAATGCTGGGGAGATCCTCGACGCCGCCATTGCCGTCCTTGAGGGACTCGAAGACTTCAGCCCTGAATCGCAGCAGGAGGCTCTCAAGGCCGTCCTCGTCCAGGAGATGGGGATCAAGCCGCGGTTCGCGTTTGGACCCTTGCGTGTAGGGATCACGGGCCGTCAGGTTTCTCCGCCACTGTTCGAGTCGATGGAGATCTTGGGCAAGGAGCACGCGCTCGTGCGTTTGCGCCGGTTCCGCGAGTCCCTGTAGTTCGTGAAGGACATGGGGCTAGGCGTGTGGGCTAAGCCCACCCTTGCCGGTTCCGTTGTCACGCTGCGTCCCTACGGAGCGGACGGCGCGCAGGCGCGCACTGATGCCGACTGGGTGTGGGAAATGCTCCACGATCCGGAGGGCCAAGACCTCACCGCCACGACAGCGACGTTCACGCGCGAGCAGATCGATGCCTGGGTGGCGTCTCGCGCATCTGCGCCCGAGCGTCTTGACCTCGTCATCGTCGAGAACGCCACGGGCGAGCCCGCTGGGGAGGTTGTGCTCAACGAGCCGGTAAGGTCCGATGCCGGTGCGCCGGCGGCGGCAAACTACCGGATCGCTCTTCGAGGTCCGGCTTGGTATGGACGTGGATTAGGTACTCATGCCGGCGCATTGGTCGTGGCGCATGCCCTCGGGCCGATGGGGTTGGAACGCCTCACGCTTGACGTGCTGGCTCGCAATCCGCGCGCCATGCGTTCTTACGCACGGCTGGGGTTTGTCGAGACTGGTCGCTACGCCGAGGACGGCGAGGAGTGGGTGACCATGGAGGTCAGCCGGGACGTGAGCGTCTGAGACGCGCATCAACGGCTCGAATCTCGCGTAGCCCCGGCGGATCTACAGCAATGCCCGCACCCCCTGATGGGAGGTGCGGGCATTGTGCTGTCAGTGGCGTGATGGCCGCCCTACTGAAGGGGCCGAGGTGCGGCTGACGTCCTAGTGATCGTGGCCGTCGTGCTCCTCGTCAGCGTGATCTTCGTGACCGTGGTCCTCGTCAGCGTGGTCGTCATCACTGTGGGCGTCGTCCGCGTGGTCTTCCGTCTCGTGATCGTGGTCGTCGTGACCGGCATCAGCCACTCCGCCCGTCGCAACCAGCATCGTCGGCGCTGCATCGAGCGTGACCGTGCCGGCGGACTCCCAGGACTCGCCATCGATCAGTTCGAGGGTGGAGGCGTTGGGATCCGAGATCACGACCGTGGTGCCGACGATCGCGATGGAGGGACGCACGCCGCCGTGGCCTTCCGGTAGCTCAAACTCGCCGATGCTGACGACCTGCGCGAGCGTGTCGCCGTCTTCATCGATGACGGTCAGGGTTCCGTCGGTGGTGAGGACCAAAACCTCGTCATGTGCACCGCGGCTCACAGTGCTGATGGTGCCGTCGACATCGACGAAGGTGAAGCCCTCGGTGGTGGTGTCGAGGAGAACGATGGTGTCGTCGTCCCACGGTGCTGCGAGCACGGATTCCGTGCCGTAGAACGAGCCGATGCGACCCTCGCCTGCATCGGCGGGGTAGGGGATCGAGGTGCTGGTGTGGTCAGCGGTGTCGATGACGGCGACTGACTCGTTGCAACCGAAGTACACGACATCGCCGATGCTTGTCTCACCGTGGAGTCCAGGGCAGATGTCTTCGTGGAGCACGACAGTTTCGCCTGCGGCGTCTGCTTGGCGCACGGAGGCCGGGAGGGACTCGCCTTCAGCGGCCTCCGTCCAGATGGCGCCGCCCTCAAGTGCCACGGCAACTCCGTGGTGGGGATGCTCGGTTGCTTGCTGGCTGACCGATGCGGTGCCCGTGGCGAGCGACGCTTCGTCGAGGATGTCGATCGCGCCCGAGTCGTCGTAGAACACGGCGACCTGTCCGTCGTGGCCCACGACGTGCACGGGGTTGGCGCCGGAGAGTTGCTCGTCGAGGAACGTGGGTTCGGCCACGTAGTAGTGGTAGTGCTCACCGTGGGGTTCGCCGTATGCGCCGGCGTCGAGGATAGACACCGTGCCTGCTTCGCTGTCCGCCAGGTACACATAGCGTCCGTCGGCTCCAGCGTTGGCGCGGAAGGTGCCATCCACGCTGAGTTCTGCGATGGGCTCGAGCGTTCCCTCGGTGAGTTCGAGGACCGTGACGCCTCCCTCGTGCGCCACTGTGAGGCGTGATACGGCTTCCTCAACTTCAGTGGGTGCGGTTGCGCTGTGCTCTTCGGCGGTGGGTGAGGCGGAGTTCGAGGTGCCAGCGGGGGAGTCGGCGTCAGAATCTGCGCTGGCGCATCCGGCCAGGCCAAGAGTCAGTGCAGCCAACGTTGTTGTCGGAATGATAATCGTTTTCATACTCACGGAGGCTAGTGATTGATGTGATCGAGGTCAAGCCCGGCGTGGGCGCACCTACGATGGGTGGCGTGATCAATGCAGTCCTCCTCGACATAGACGACACCCTGGTCGACACCAGGGGAGCCTTCCGGCACGCATTAATGGAGGTGGCCGCCGAGTATCTCGATGCGGGCGCCGATCCCGAGCTTGTGTTGGCACACTGGCGTGACGATCGCGGTGGCTGGTACCGAGCGCACACTCGCGGTGAGTTGACCCATCGTGAGCAACGCATGCGGCGCGCGAACGACCTCCATGCGGCCTTCGGCGGGCCATCGATGGACGATGCCGCCTATGACGTCTGGGACGAGGGTTTCGAGCGCCATTTTCGTGCGGGATGGTTGGCGTTCGATGACGCGGCTGAATTGCTCGACGAGTTGGACGCGCGGGGAGTGCCCTACGGTGCAGTTTCCAATGCTGACAGTGCCTATCAGGTGCTGAAACTCTCGTCAGTGGGACTGCAGCGAGTTCCGATGCTCGTGGGCGTCGACACCTTCGGTGTGGGAAAGCCCGATCCGCGCGTGTTTCTTGAGGGATGCCGGTTGCTCGCGGTCGAGCCAGGGGTGACGGCATATGTAGGCGATGAGCCCGACATCGACGCTGGAGGTGCACGTGATGCCGGGCTGACGGGAGTGTGGCTCGACCGTCCCGGGACCCGGCGAGCGGGCCATCACGAGGCGGCGGAGGGCACCCTGCGCATCGAATCCTTGGCCGATCTCACGGCATTGATGGGGTAGCTCTAGGCCGATTTTGTTCCTGGGGAATGCCGCGCTACAGTAGTGCGTCGGCTGGGAAAGACCCCGGCCCACTGGGGTATGGTGTAATTGGCAGCACGAGTGATTCTGGTTCATTTAGTCTAGGTTCGAGTCCTGGTACCCCAGCCATACAGGAAGACCCGCTACGGCGGGTCTTTTTTGTTTCCCAGGTGAGCCAGCATCGGCCCTCCCTGACACTTTGAACCACAGATGGGGTGGGCGCGCCGATGACGGCAGCCGACCTGAGTGCCTCCTGCGGCGTGTTGCCCGTGTCTGTGGTTCGAAGTGCCGGCGGGGGGTCGGCAACTTCCCTGTGGCGTGGACCTATTGCGCCGCCGCAACTTTGTTGTGTAACTTAGTTACGCCATCGAGTTTGTTCACGCATCATGCCCCTACGTCGGAGGAGTCCCCATGCCCGGTCGTCGTCACGTCTTTGCCCTTGCCATCTGCGCCGCCATCGTTCTTGGAGGCTGTTCATCAACGGCCTCCGTACCGGGGGAGAGTGACAGCAGTCCCTCGCTCACGGCCGATGCTTCCCCGGCGATGGGATTCCGTCAAGCGGTCGAGGCCGGAAATCTCGACGAGATCCAGCGGCATCTCGACAACGGAGCCGATGCTTCGGTCGACTTTGGGCTGGGTGCCACACCGATCATGCTGGCCGTGGCGCGCGATGACGTCGCGACAACGGAACTCCTCATCGATGCGGGAGCAGATCCGAACGCGACCAATAACGCAGGCCAAAACACGCTCCACATTGCCGCCATGAATGGTGCGGGCACTGAAATGGCGCAGCTTCTCATCGACGAGGGTGTCGACAGTGCTCTCTTCGACACCTCGCAGATCCAGGCAGCCCCCATGCACATGGCCGCGCGCAACGGTTCGTTGGACGTTCTGGAGGCGCTGATTGCCGCGGGGGCAGACGTGGATCTGGCTAACGAACGCTACGGCGCCACACCAATCTTCTTTGCTGGCAGTGAGAACCAAGCTGAGGCAGCCCGCGTGCTCATCGATGCTGGGGCCGACTTGGATCACCAAGAAGTTGACGGTGAGACTCCGTTGGAATCGGCCCAGGGCTATGGGGCCGATGATGTGGTCGCGCAGATCGACGAAGCGCTCGCCAGCACCTGACATTACGAACCGGTATAAGCCCCGACACGCCGGTGCTGCGCTTGCCGGAGCATGCAGCACCGGCGCGTCCCAGCCACCTTTGGTTCAAAGCGAAAGTGGGAGCATCGCTGTTACTCAACCTTGAGTCGATCTTCGCCGTCCCAGTCCAGTATGACAGTGTCGCCTTGCTGTTCGTCGCGGTTACGGCAACTTCGACGACTGCGACGGCAACTCAACCTAGCGGGAGTGATACATACCCCAGCTCACCTGCAAAGCCCGATGGAAAGGCCTGTGAAGTGGACTCGGGAGAAATTGGCAACTATTCCACGTCCGATCTCATTTCCTTGGCATTCTTGCTTGAAACTGGCCTGGCGGATCGCTATCCAGAGCAATTCGGCGGCTTGTGGGTTGACGAGGCCCAGGAATCCATCACGGTGGCGACGGTGGAAAACGGTGAGGACAACTCGATGATGGTGCTCGACCGTGTAACGTACAGCAACCTACTCGCTGACTACTCCGAGCGATTCTTGCGCGACGCGGGCATTCAGGAGAGTAGCGTCGACGAACTTTTTGGCCCTTGTGGCTTCGCGAGACTCGTTGAGAGCGCTGAAGTTCGCTATAGTCTCGCTGAGCTGGAGGAAGCGCAGGATCGAGTCCGCGAGACTCTTCGAGCCGGTGCCCGCAGTAATCGTCAAGCAGGTATTTCCTACCTCGGTATTGATATCAAGAGTAACGCCCTCGTGGCGGGGCTGGAGAGCGGAAGCGCCTCCGATTCTGTTGCTAGGGACAATGCCCAGATGAAAGCAGCGCTGCATTCAATCCCGCTAAGTGTTGAACGCACGGTCAGCTCGCGCGTGTGTTTCACTGGCAGGGCGAGCGGGTCGCACTGTGACACAGTTTCGGGGGTAAACATGGACTTCTTGGACCAAGTCGGCACATCGACGCGGATCGAGACTCGTACGTACGCCGGCGATTCAGGGGCGGGCGTTTTTGGAAATCATCGGGCACACGGCATCATGACTGGGCACTCGTGTGGAATCTTTGATTGCGATGGCTTTTACACTCCCATGAATGAAGTTTACGATCACCTCAGCTCTCACATCACGCTCGCCAACGACTAATGGCCAGGTCGTCCTTCTTGCTGGGGCTGCCGCTCGCGCTTGCCGTGGATACATCCTGCAGTTGTGGAGTTGAGCCATGAGATTAGCCGTCTACTTCGCGATCGCGTTGCTCCTTGGGGTGGGTTTGTGGGTAGGGGCAGCCAACCTTCTCTTCACTGTCACCGTCGCTCTCAGCTGCGACGTTGAGGGGCCTGCTGGATTCGTCGGATGCACGGGTATCGAGCGTGGAGCATGGCAATCATGGTTGGTATCGCTTGTCGCGGTAGGGCTGGTGGGGGCTGGCCTCGTTGCGGTTGCCAGGGGATGGCTGAGGGAGCGTCCGGTAGGTCTGTTGGGCGTGGCCGTCGCGTCCGTGGTTGTTTCGGCCCTCCTTTTCGGGTCTGTCGACGCCTTCGTTGCCGTCGAAGCCATGTGCCACCCGGACGCCGATGGCGGATGCTTGCCCTACGCCGTGCCGGGCGAAACCATGGCAATGGCGGCGCTGGTCGGCGCAGTTCTCGCACTGGTCGTGGGGAGTGCTGCAGTGGCGGCAGGCCGGTCGCGCCCACTCAACTAGGCGCGTGGTTGAGCGGGCGCGACGGCCCGGGGTTTAGTCGACCATCAGCTTGACTTCGCCGTCCCAGTCCAGCGTGACAGCGTCGCCTTCGTTGACTCCTCCATCGACGATCTCTCGCGCGAGCGCATTGAGCACGCGCGTCTGGATCAGTCGCTTGAGCGGACGTGCTCCGAACGCAGGATCAAAACCATCCCGCGCCAAGGAGGCGCGCAACTCGGGCGTGATGGTCACGTCGATGCTCTTGTTGGCTGCAAGCCGAGCAATCGTGTGAGTCAACTCACTATCGACGATGCCTTCCATCGCGGACTCGTCGATGCGGTCAAAGATGACAACATCGTCTAGCCGGTTCAGGAACTCGGGGCGGAACGCCGTCCGCAGCACCGCATGGAGGTCGCCTTCGAGAGCACTGCGGTCGTTGCCGTCCCACGCCAGCACCACATCCGCCCCCAGGTTGGAGGTCATGATCAAAATGGTGTTGGTGAAGTCCACGGTGCGGCCGCGTCCATCGGTCAGGCGTCCGTCATCGAGCACCTGCAGGAGCACGTTCCACACGTCCGGGTGGGCCTTCTCCACTTCGTCAAACAGGACGATGCTGTACGGGCGGCGGCGCACTGCTTCCGTCAACTGCCCGCCGGCTTCGTAGCCGACGTAGCCGGGAGGGGAGCCGATCAGTCGCGCGACGGCATGGCTTTCCATGTACTCAGACATGTCGAGTCGCACCATGGCTCGCTCATGGTCAAACAGTTGCTCTGCGAGCGCACGCGCCAGTTCCGTTTTGCCCACACCGGTGGGACCGAGGAAGAGGAACGATCCAATCGGACGGTTCTCGTCGGCGATTCCCGCGCGGGCACGGCGGATAGCATCGGAGACCGAGGTGATGGCGCGGTCCTGGCCGACGACCCGTTCGTGAAGCCGGTCCTCGAGGTGCCCCAACTTCGCAGACTCTTCGGTCAGGAGCTTCTCGACCGGTACGCCCGTCCAACGTGCCACCACGCCTGCGATGTCCTCGCCGGTGACCTCTTCACGCAACATGCGCTCGGACGGCGCGATGGCATCGAGCTCTGCCCGAGCATCGGCCATATCCTTCTCCGCTGCGGGAATGTCGCCGTAGCGGATGCGGCCGGCACGTTCCAGTTCGCCCATGCGCTCTGCGCGTTCCAGTTCACTTCGCAGGGACTCCAGGCGTTCCGTGGCGCCGGAGACGCGCACGATGAGGTCTTTCTCGCGGGCCCAGCGCATGTTGAGCGCCTCTGACTCCTCGCGCAGTCGCGCAATCTCCGCGTCGATCTCATCGCGACGCGAGCGTGCTGCCTTGTCCTTGGCGACTTGGGTGCGCTCAATCTCTAGTTGCATGATGCGCCGGCGTGAGCGGTCGAGTTCGATGGGCATGGAGTCCAGCTGCATCTTCAGCGCGCTGGTTGCCTCGTCGATGAGGTCAACGGCCTTGTCTGGCAGGAAGCGGTCTGAGATGTAGCGGTCTGAGAGCCGTGCCGATGCGACGATCGCCTCATCGGTGATCTTCACGCCGTGGTGAACTTCGTACTTGTCTTGGAGTCCGCGCAAGATCGCCACGGAGTCCTCGATGGACGGTTCGCCAATGTAGACAGGCTGGAAGCGGCGCTCAAGGGCGCTGTCCGTCTCGATGTGTTCGCGGTACTCGTTCAGCGTCGTGGCGCCGATCATGCGCAGTTTTCCGCGTGCCAGCATGGGCTTGAGGATGTTGCCGGCATCCATGGAGCCTTCCCCCTTGCCGGCGCCCACGATGGTGTGGAGTTCGTCGACAAACAGGATGATGCGACCATCGGCTTCTTCAACCTCGGCCAAGATTGCCTTCAAGCGCTCCTCGAACTGGCCGCGGAACGATGCCCCGGCCACCACTGAGCTCATCGAGATTTCGATCACGCGCCGGTCTTGCAGGGAAGAGGGGACGTCGCCTGCGACGATGCGCTGAGCCAGGCCTTCAGCGATGGCGGTCTTGCCTACGCCGGGTTCGCCAATGAGGACCGCGTTGTTCTTGGTGCGGCGTGTGAGGACTTGCATGACGCGACGGATCTCTTCGTCACGACCGATGACGGGGTCAAGATTGCCGGCCTCGGCGAGTGCCGTGAAGTCTTGTCCGAACTGTTCGAGTGCGGATTGTTGCTCCTGGGTGTCAGGAGTCTGCGGGGTGGCAGTCATGTGAACCTCCTGGTTGATCGTCTGCCGCGACTCACCTTGAGTCGCCTACGCTCAAGTTTACATAACTAATACCGCGATGCGCAAGAGGTGACAGGAGAGCGACCCCCGCCAGCGCCGCCGCTGCTCCAAAGCAGACCGCCACCACCACGGCCGAGCCGCTCTGGACAGGCGCCACTGCCATGACAGTCGCCATGAGGCCCGTGGTCACCGCAGTCGCCAGTGCTTGGCCAAGATTGCGGGCGAGTGTCAGAGTGCCTGCGCCACTTCCGCGGTCGTCCCCAGCGGCGACCATCGCCAAAGCCGTGTTGGCCGCCATGAAAGCCTGAAACCCGGGGGTGAGGGCGGCCATCGGAATCAGGAGTCCCCACCAGCCCCACAGGGGTGTCAAGATGGCGATTCCAGCGCACCCAGTTGCCACCATGGCCGTTCCAAGGCTCCGCATGGGTGCTGCTCCCCACGAGTCGACGAGGCGTCCGGCATAGATGCCGGTGAGGGCACCCAGCGCTGGGCCTGCCGCCATGACCAGTCCGGCTTGCGTGGCGGTGAGCCCCTCGCCCATGAGGAAGTACGGGGGAATGATCAGCATTGTCATCATGGCGCCACTGACTAACGCGTTCATGGTGAGCGTGGTGCGGAACTTCACGTGCGTGAGTAGCGTGCGAGGGAGTACTGGGAGGCGACCATGCGTCGCGGCGCGGGAATCGCTACGCCACGCAAAGGTGGCCGCTGCTGCAGCCGCCAGTGTTAGCGCGAGAACGATGGTCCAGTGCCACGTGGCTATGAAGGATAGGGCGAGCACAGCCGATGCGGTGGCCGTCACCAGGGCAATCGCCGATGCGGCATTGAGGCGGGTGGGGGTGCGCTTGGCCCCCGTTGAGGCGGACTGTGAGGGGATGCGCGCGGTGAGCGATACCGCGACGGCGGTCAAGCCCGCGAGGAGCCACATGGTGGACCGCCAGTTTCCGATGTCGACGAGGAGACCTCCGACAGAGGGGCCCATCACCTGCGCGAGTGCGCTCGTGGCGCCCAGCGCTCCGAGGTACGCGCCCGTCTTGCCGTCCGGGGCAACGCGCTTCGCGATCGCGATCGAAAGAACGAGCGCGACGGCGGCGCCCACTCCTTGGACGGCGCGTGCTGTCAAGAGAATCGCGAAGCTCGGGGCAAGTGCTGCTGCCACAGCACCCAGGGCCAGGAGGGTGAGCCCGCCACTGAGGACGCGCGTGTCTCCCCAGATGTCGCCTAGGCGCCCGACGACAATGGTTGCCGCTGTCATGGCGACCAGGTAGGCGGTCACCACCCATTGGGCTCCGCTAGCAGGAAGAGTGAAGTCGAGCGCTATGGCCGGCAGGGCAATGTTGGCAACTGCGACGCCGAGCGTCCCTGCCAGGATGGCGAACACAAGTGCGATGCGAATGACGCGAGCGTGTGCTTGCTCGAGTGTTGGGGGCGTGGGTCGGGGCGGGGTGGAGGTATCCATGGATCGATAGTCCAGACCCCGCGGCCTCTAGGGCAATGAAAGTTGCCAAAATGGCAAAGCCGAGGTGTGATGTCAGGCATGAGCGTGCCGATTCCCTCCACCGACAGCGTCATCGACGCTGTGCCCTTCCGGCTCAGGCGCCTACGCCAGGGGCGCGGAATGACGTTGCAGCAACTGTCCGAACTGACGGATGTCTCCCTCAGCACGTTGTCGCGCATCGAAGGTGGGGAGCGCCGTCCCTCGCTCGAGATTCTGGTGCGCCTGGCGCAGGTGTATCGCGTGCCACTCGACGATCTTGTGGGGATGCCACAAGTGGGCGATCCACGAGTGCGGTTGCGTCCCCGCCGGCGGCATGGACGTATCGAAGTGCCTCTCCATCATCGCGATAGCGGGGTCAACGTCCTCAAGATTGTGATTCCTCCCACAGACGTCCCGCCGCAACTGCGCCGCCACCCGGGCTCGTCGTGGATCTACGTGCTGAGCGGCACATTGCGCGTCGTGGTGGGCGAGGAGTCGTGGGTGGTCGCATGTGGCGAGGCGGTGGAGTTTGATACCTCCGCGCCGCACTGGTTTGGCGCGGACGGTGGACGAACAGCCGAGATTCTCAGCATCTACGGCCCGGGTCACCGGTGCTTTGGCGATCAGGGGCTCGATGGCGATGCGAGCGAATGATCAGTGGTGTGCTACCGCAGGGCGCGTTCCATCTGCCCCAAGACCTGGAAGGCTAGCGAGCGCTTCCTTAGTTGGTTGACGGAGCCGGCAATGGTGAGGTCCCGTGAGGGGTCGTGGAACAACACGGCGCCGCTAGCTCCCGAGTGTCCGATGAACGGTGGCATGGGGCTGAACGGCGCCATCGCTCGTGGCAGCCGGAACCGCATGGTCCCCAGCGAGTACTCCAGTGGGAAGAACAGGCGTCGCCACTCCTGGGTTGCTCGGAGCAGCAGTTGCTGGGGGAAGAGCTCGCCGTCCATGTATGCCTGAAGGAAGCGGATCTGTTCGGCCGTCGTGGAGACCATTCCACCATCGGCTTGAAAGGACGCCATCGCTTGTGGTCGAGCAAACTCATCGCTGCCATCCTTGATCGCGGCGATGCCGTGAAAGTGCGGCACATCGTGAGGGCTAAAGATGTAGGTCTGGCTGAGGCCTAGTGGCTTGCATATGCGGTTGTGCACTGCCTGCGCGTAGTTGCCGTCATGGCTCTCGATGATGAGTTGCAGCAGTTGAAAGTTGGTGTCTGAGTACCGTGCGCGCCTGCGGTCACCAGGAGTTGCCGTCGCCGCACGTCCGCGGATCATGTCGATCGCCTCGTGCGGACTCCATGCGACATCCTGTGCCCGAATCTGGGCAAGCATCGTCTGGTGTCCACGGGGTGCGGTCTCAAAGTAGTCGGGGATTCCCGACGTGTGGGCGAGGAGGTCTTCGACGGACGCCACCGCGCCAGACCCGGACAGGCCCGCGACACGGTCGCTTGCCGTCTCAGGGAGGAGGGCCGATGCCGGAGTGTCGAGATCGTAGAGCCCCTCAGAGAGATGCTGGAACACCACGGCGGTCGTGGCGAGCTTGGTGATGGAGGCCACGAAGTACGGGTGCGGGGCCCCGTCGGCAAGGTAGCTCCACTCGAGCCCGGGGGCGCGTACGGCAAAGCGCACATCTGATGTGTCGCTCCGTGCGACGGCCTTGTGGGCGATGGCGTCGAGTGTGTGAGCGGTGCGCGCAGCGATCATGAGTTCACTGTGCCGTACCGGCACGAGGGAGCGCATCGGCCTAGAGGAGGATTGGAGCCGTCTTCGGCTGTGATTGTTCATTTGCTCCGTGAATGGTGTAGAGTTCTATCTCGCGCCAGCCCCCACTGAAGGTGGCTCTGGCAGCTAGGGCCCCGTTGTGTAGCGGCCTAGCACGCCGCCCTCTCAAGGCGGTAGCGCGGGTTCGAATCCCGTCGGGGCTACGGACTTACTCCTCACCATTGCGGTGGGGAGTTTTTTCGTTGTGGGGGGTACGTTCATGTGATGTTTGCGCCACTGTCTCTCGCTGTGGTGTGTGGCTAAGCGCAGGGGTGGGCAAACCCGGACAAATCGCCTATCTGAGAGCGCGTTTTTGGTTGCAGCGAACAAACTGCCTGGCAAAGCCCGGGTCAAGGGTGTCTCCGGGTTCAACCTTTGAGTGGACGGGAGTGCAACACCAGGCCTAGGATGTCCAAGTCCACCGCGCATACGGTGGTGAGACACGTCGCCAACGAATCGCGTTGGCTCCCCGCTACAAGGTGAAGACGCCCGAGTAGTGGGGTCTTCTACTTTGTGGGGCCACACGCCCCATGCCCTCGGGAGGGGAATCATGGCTAATCCGGTTGAATCAATGAATGCAGTCTTGGCAATTGACGGTGCTATCGGCGCTGCGCTTGTCGACTACGACAGCGGCATGACGCTTGCCACCGCAGGTACCGGAATTGACTTGGAACTCGCCGCGGCGGGCAACACCGAGGTAGTACGCGCCAAGATGCGCGTGATGGATTCGCTGGGTCTAGAAGACAAGATCGAGGACATCTTGATCACGCTCGGCTCGCAGATTCACCTCATTCGCTTGGTGACCGCGCCCAACGGACACGGGCTCTTCATCTACGTCGCACTCGAGCGTGACCGCTCGAACCTCGCCATGGCACGTCGCCAGCTGCAGGGCATCGAGCAGGCCCTCGCAATCTAACGCCACGTGATCGGAGCGCCCTCCCGCGAAAGTGGACAGGTGCTCCGATACGCGGTGAATCTATGACTGACATTGTCAAGATCGTGGTGTCTGGACCGTTCGGTGCAGGCAAGACCACCTTTGTACGTACTGCGTGTCCCGATGCCCTCGGTGTGGAGCGGTCCGTCTCCGACGAGACTTCGCGGCTCAAGGAGCAAACGACGGTTGCGCTCGATCACGGAACCGTGCGTGTCAGCGGTCGCGATGGCGATGCGATCGTGACACTCTTCGGTACACCTGGGCAGGAAAGGTTCCGGTTTATGTGGCCGGTACTTGCGCGCGGCATGGCCGGATATGTCCTCCTTGTCGATGCAAGTCGGCTCCAGGCACAGGCCCAACTGAAGAGCATCGTACGAAGCTTCGCTCAGTTCGCACCGGGTGTGCCCTTCGTGGTGGCCGCAAATCGTTGGAATCGCGACGAGCTGCCAGCAGCGCAACTCGCTCAGTTCCTCGGAGTGCCAGAGGCCACCATCGAGTCGTGCGACCCCCGCGAACGCGGCGATGTCATCAAGGTGTTGAGACGCCTTTCCGGAACGGTGGAAGGATCCGAATGATTGTGGCGAAGCACGGGATGCTCGTGGCGGCTCGCGTGAAGCAGGCTCTCCCTGGTGTCGAGCGTGTCATTGTGGCGCGGACCGATGGCATTGCTCTCTATGACGACGTGCCGCTGGCTGCACGGGATGGCGCGGCCGCAGTAACGGCCGCGACCGTGGGGCTCGCCGCCACCGCGACTGCCAGTTTTGGGATGGGTGCGGCCCGACTGGCGGTCATTCACGGCGAGAGCGGCGCGCTCGCAATGGCGCCGATCGATTCAGGGCATCTCCTTGCGGTGGTCGTTGACGCCGACTCGGGCTACTCCGACGACCAGATCGCTCGCGTCGTGCGCGCCGAGGCCGAGTGGCTGCGATCATTCTCGGGAATGGCGACCCAAGGCGTCTGATGGACCGCACATTTCTGAGCCGGGCCGTCGAGCCTATCCGCGCATGCGATGGCGTGACTCGCGTTATTGTCGCGGGTGCCGACGGCTTGCCTTACGTCGATGACTCGACGCTGGGCGACCGCGAGCGTGGTGCCGCATCCGTGGCGGCCTTGATGGGAGTGGTCGAACTCACCGCCCAGGGTCTAGGCGTTGACGGCCTCCAGGGTGCGGTCATCCACGGCGTCGATACCGAGATCATCGCTCAGACAGTGAACGATCGAGTCCTTCTGGTAGTCGTGACGCGCCGCTCCCGTGATCAGGCATCGCTCTACCGCGAGGTCCAGGCCGCTGTAGGCCGCATAGCCTCCGCCGTGCCACGGGAGAACTAGCGCCCAGATCGCTTAGCTGGGTGCCGTGGCATCGGTCGTGTCGCTTTCCCCGCCAGTCAGCTGTTTCACGTTGTCGAAAGTGGCAAGGCGTCTGCGCCAACTGCGGACCAAGTCTGGGGGCGGGGTGCCGCAGGCCGAGTCTTCGGCGGGGCGCCGGGAGCGCCGCGCAGCAACAGAGTTGTAGAGGCCGTTGCGCCACGTCCGAGGCACGATCGCGCCCGCTCCGAGCACCTTCCATGGCCAGCCGAGCCGCCGCGCTACCCCCAGGACGGCATCGGATTGAGTCAACGGACCTTGTGCTGTTGCGATGACGAGGGTAGAGGCGGCGATGTCTTGCGGCAGTCCCATCGCGGCCAGCGCAGCGCGCCCCACGTCCCCAGCGCTTCCGGTGATCGTGAACTGTTCGTGAGGGTCGTGGCGGATGAGCCATGCCACAAACCCGTTGCACAGGCCGCAGTCGCCGTCGAAGATCACGATGGGTCGGGGAGACGTGGCCATGGCGCCCATCGTAGGCACATCATGCAACGAGTCAGGCCCGGCCGGAACGTGTCCAGCCGGGCCTCACTGTTGTGTTGATGTGACTAGCCAGCCATGGTGCAGGGTTGGCCGTTGATCCAGAACTGTTCGGGTGCCGCGTTTGCCAGAGATCCCGGCTCACCGATGAAGCCCAGCGTGACACGTGCGCCTGGCCTCAACTGAGCATTCCACGGCATCGACTTTGCGCTCACCCAGGCTCCGTCCTGTGACCAGCGCGCGCTCCACGCTTGGTGTGACACCGTCGCATCGGACGGGAACGCCCAGGTCAATTCCCAGTTCTTGATGGTCTCGTCGGAGACGTTCTTGACCCACACCTGAGTATTGAACCCGGTTGCCCATGACCCATGCACGATGTAGTGCGCTTCGCACTGCTGCGTGACGGGGGCGCCTTGGTCGTAGTCCGCCAGCCACGAGGCGACCCACGACAGCGCGGAGTTCCAGTTCACTGTGATCTCATTCGTCGACCATGACTCGATGTGGTCGATGTAGCACAGCTGCGCGGCACAGTCCTTGTCAGGGTAGGTCGACGTGATCACTGGATCCCACGTACCCACATCCGCGTTGGGGCCACCTGCTACGGAACCGGCGGGTGGGTTGGGCAGCGACTCGTCCAGTTGGTGTGTGAACCATCGGCTGTGCTGGTTTTGGCTTGTCACGGTGCCGTAGTCCGTGATGTACGACCAGTTCAGGGCGTTGCGTCCCAGTAGATAGTCCATCGACTCGACGAGCGCGTCGGCGTAACGTTCGTCCGCTGTCAGGTCGAATGCTGTGCCCAGGACCACCTGGTTATTGAGCACTTGGCTGTTGGAACCCCACACGAAGCCATCATCGGGGAGTGCCACTCCAAACTCCTGTCCAGACTGGGTGGCGACCAAAGCATCGGCGCCTCCGAGTACTTGAGCGAGGATGGCATCGCGGTCGGAGAAGCCGTTGGGCACCGTGGCGAGGTTAAGTTTCGCGATGCCGTCCAACTGGTCCCAACTGAAGCCTGCCGTGGGGAAAGAGTCCTCCGTGTTGACGGGTGAGGAGAGGAGGAAGTCCTCGTATTGCTGCTCTCCGGTCGTGAGGAACAGTTCGGCTGCGGCCCAGTAGAACTCATCTGCGACCTCGTCGTCATCGTAGGGTCCGCCGCCATCGGCGCCGTCGGATGCCGGTGCATAGAGGTCGGGGGTTCCCTGTGCCGCGACAAAAGTCTCGCGGGCGGCAGTGAGGAGTTCCGCGGCAAATTCCGCATCGTATGGTGCGAACAGTCGTGCTCCTTGGGCCGCGGTGGCCGCAAGGTTCAGCGTTGCCGCCGTCGAGGGTCGGTGCAGTTCGCGTACCTGAGGGTCGTCGGCCGGTGCCAACGGGAGTCCAGTCCAGCCGTCATCGTGAATCTTGTGGTGGACGAGCCCGGCGAACTGTGCACCTTCAGGCACGCGCATGTCCATCATGAACTCGAGTTCCCAGCGGGCTTCGTCCAGCACATCAGGAATGCCGTTGGAGGACTCGGGCACATTGAGCGTGCCGTCGGCCAGGGCTCCAAGATCGGCCGATGCCGCTGTCTTGGAACGTTCGTAGGTTCCCAAGAGCTGTGCGGTCGCGATGCCTCCGTTCACGACGTACTTGCCGTGATCACCGGCGTCGTACCAGCCGCCCACCACGTCTAACGTGTAGTCACACGAGTTCCAGCCGTACTCATCGGTGTAAACCTTGGCGGCATCAGAGGCGTTTTGGCACGGGACATTGAGGTCTCCCTGATTGGTGGCGTCACCGCCAGCCTCGGACACGTGTCCCGCCTCGCGGGCGTACTCCTCACCCACAATCTCGCCGTCAATGTCGATTCCTGAACGAGCCAGATAGAAGTAGTTCAAGGCGTCCGTGCGGAGGTCCTCATAGGCCTCGGTGCCGATGGTGAACTCGTAGGACGTCTCACCGTCCGCGGCGAGGGTGTAGTCGCCAGGAGTGGTGACCGCAGAGAAGTCAATGTCGTGGACGTGCAGCCCGGCGGAGTCATCGGTTCCCAGCACCGTGGTGGACCCGGAGGCCACTTCAGTGCCGTCCGATGTGAGCGACCACGGTATGGGCGTCTCGGAGCCTGTCACGAGCGTCGCGTTCTTAGGGCCGGCGGTGAGGTAGCCCACCTGGTTGACGCGAACCCGCGGTCCCGTCTCTGGCACGTACGGCTCGCGCTCTACACCCCCGGTGTAGGCGACGTTGTCGGCACAAAACTCCCAACTCTCGGGATTCCCGCCCACCTGGAAGGCCATCCGTGGGTCAACGGGGTCATCAGTGACGGAGACGTCGACGGAATGCGAGGTGAGTTCGTCTGTCCCCGCTGCCTCGATCACTCCGTAGGGCGTGTACGAGCCGCCCTCTTGTTGCACGTGACCGCGAATGGGGCCCGCTCCGGAGGTGTCAAAACTGAAGGTGTAGTCGCCAGCGGCGAACGAAAGGTCCTGATAAAGGGCGGCATCCCAGGGATTGGCGGTTCCCGCCGGCACGGTGGCGCAGAACACGCCATCCTCGACACGGGCGCTTCCTTCAACAAAGCCGTAGTGGCCCCAGCCCTCGAGTCCATTGTCGAATCCGCCGTTGCTGATCTGGTTGACCTGCGCGGAGACGGACGCGTTGTCGATGCATACGGTGCGGGCTGAGCCGTCGGCGTTGTTGCTCACATCAATGATGAGTTTCGCCGGATCGGCGTCTTCCGCCACAGTGAAGGGGATCGTCACTTCGCTAGTGGCGTCAGCATCAATGATCTCTAGTGCGTGTTCGACGGAGTCATTGACCCCCGACACAACTTTCACCTGGACCTCGCCGGTGGTGATGAGGTCGAGCGATGCGACATTGTCGCCGGCGCTCAGGGGGAAGCTGGCGCCAATGCCGCCAGAGCCGATGCCGTCGCCGGTCGAGGTACCGCACAGTTGGCCGTCTTCATTGGTGGAAATGCCGTCGGAGGTGCCCCACTGCCAGAAACTGCCGACGTCTCCAGGGGTCGAGAAGTCGTGTTCAGCCAGGTCAGCTTGGGCCGGGGTGAGAGTGAGGGTGGTAATGAATAGTCCGCCGGCTGCGGCGCCAGCGAGTCTGGTGAGGGATGCGCGTTTCACGTGTTGCTCTCCTTTGAGCCTTCGGTGGGGAACTGCTGCTCACCCCCTCGGCACCGTTGCCGGAGGAGGCGTGTGGCGAAAGTAACACGAAACGATTCGATGCGGGAAGGGCTTTTGACTAATAGCGTTTCGATTCCTGAATTACCTGGCGGGATACCAGTGCTCAGTTTTGCTCGAGGGCTACCCAAAGGCCTATCAGAGTGCGGTTTTGCGATGCTCCGGGCTTACATGTGGTCCGCCTATGTGCCCTCACGGTGCTCAGCGGTCTCGACTGTGCAGTGTGCGCCGCCGTGTGTCGTATTTGTCTGAGTTGTCCACAGGGCGTATAACCATCGTGGCAGGTATAGGGCTCAATACCGTAGGCTCACCAGCGTTCTCGCGGGCCCAGTCCACGTGAGACGTCGCTACTCACCGGGGGAACGGTGGCGATGAACGCACGCGCTGCAGCGTGCACCACACACCACGGTCTAGGCATGGACTATGCCTGCGATTTCCTGGGAGGGAAGTAGATGGTCAACCCGGTGCGATTTCGGCCACACGGCGAGGCAGAGCAGCGGAGGCAAATGCAGGATGCTGCGCACCAGGTGCAATCGACCCCGCAACTCAACGGAACGCCGCACGCCGTGCCCGTGAGCGCGGTGCCGGTCCACAAGATCGTCGTCTCCGGGCCATTTGGGGCCGGCAAGACCACCTTTGTGTCGACAGTGTGTGCAAATGCCCTGGGAGCTGAGCAAGTCGTCTCCGACAAAACCTCGAGGGTCAAAGAGCAGACCACCGTCGCACTCGACCACGGCACGGCCCAGGTGCCGACTCGCGGGGGACAGCGAGCAGTCACACTGTTTGGCACTCCTGGGCAAGAGCGTTTCAGCTTCATGTGGCCGATTCTGGGGCTGGGAATGGTCGCCTACATCCTGATGGTGGACGTCAGTCGGTTGCAGTCGCAGGCGCAACTCAAGGGGATCATGAAGCGGTTCGCGTACTTTGCGCCCCAGGTTCCCTTCGTTGTCGCGGCCAACAGGTGGAGCCGCACCGCCATCTCGGCGCCAGATCTGGCCCGCTTCATTGGCGTGGACAGCTCGGCACTTGTGCACTGCGACCCGCGCGACAGTGAGGAATCCAAGGCAGTGCTGGCGCACACTTTGGAACTTGCCGACGCGCGCACAAACGCGGAGAGTCCAGGGAGCCACGGGCATCGCCGCATGGGTCACTCCAACGGGGGGCGCGCATGATCTTGGAAAAGCACGGAATGATGTCGGCTGCTCGCTTGAAGAAGTGCATTCCCGGCACACAGCGCGTCATCATTGCTCGCACCGATGGTCTGGCGCTCTACGACGATGTGCAGTTCGCTGCCCGCGACGGTGCTGCGGCCCTGACTGCCGCGACGCTGGGACTCGCAGCGACGGCCACGAACGGATTCGGTCTTGGTGCCGCGGAGGTTTCCGTGCTGCGCGGCGAGCTTGGGACGCTCGTCGTGGCACCGGTGGATGCCGGCCACCTCTTGGCCCTCGTGGTTGAGCCGACGGTCGACGCCACGGGCGCGTCCGTGATGAACACTGTGCGCGTAGAGGCGGAGCACCTTCGCGCGCTGTCGGGACTCGCGCCAGCTAGTCGCTAGGACTCCGTCCTTCGCAGGACATCGCTGAGTTGACGGGCAGCGTCGACCACCGCATCGGCGTGCTCCCCAGCGGGATGTGAGCTGAGGCGCTCGATGGGTCCTGAGATCGAGACGGCCGCAATGACTGTTCCGGCGGTTCCCCACACGGGCGCGGAAACCGAGGACACGCCAGCCTCGCGCTCTCCCGCCGATTCGGCGAAGCCGCGCCCGCGGACCCGCTCCAGGTCGTGCGCGGTAAACGCAGAGCCCTCCAGGGCGGCGTGCATGCGCTCAGGTTCTGCCCAGGCAAGCAAAACCTGCGCGGCGGATCCGGCGTGCATGGTCATCGTGGTGCCCACGGGAATGGAGTCACGCAGGCCCACGGGGCGATCGACCGCCGCAATGCAAATGCGCTGGTCCCCGTGGGGGCGGTAGAGCTGGCTGGACTCGCCGGTGCGGTCACGCAACGTGGTGAGCACTGGGAGTGCAGCCGACACGAGGCGGTCCTCGCCAACGGAAGCCGCTAGCTGCGAGAAGCGTCGTCCCAGCACGAACGCCCCGGAGCCATCGCGCCCCACGAGGTGGTGGTGCTCGAGTGCAAGGGCAAGGCGGTGCACAGTGGGCCGGGCCAGGTGGGTAGTCGAGACGAGTTCCGCAAGTGTGGCGGGGCCCTTTTCGAGCGCCGCAAGAATCGCTGCGGTCTTGTCAACGACGCCAACGCCGCTATGATTGTCCATAAGTTGATACTAGCGTCTCAGATGGTGAGATGCAGAACTCGCAGAATCGAGAGGTAGACATGGGAACCACGCTCGCGGAGAAGTTGTGGGCCAGCCACCTGGTCCGTCAAGGTGAGGACGGCGCGCCCGACCTCATCTACATCGACCTGCACATGTGCCACGAGGTCACCAGCCCCCAGGCCTTTGAAGGCCTCCGTCTCGCAGGACGTCAGGTGCGTCGCCCCGACCTCACGATCGCGACCGAGGACCACAACACCCCCACCCTCGACATCGACAAGCCAATCGCGGACCTCACCAGCCGCACGCAGATCGACACCTTGCGCAACAACGCCAAGGAATTCGGCATCCGTCTGCACTCGCTGGGCGACGCCGACCAAGGCGTCGTGCACGTCGTCGGCCCCCAACTGGGACTGACGATGCCCGGCATGACCGTGGTCTGCGGCGACTCGCACACCTCCACCCACGGCGCGTTCGGCGCCCTGGCCTTCGGCATCGGCACCTCTGAGGTCGAGCACGTGCTCGCCACCCAGACCCTGCCCCTCAAGCCATTCAAGACCATGGCCATCAACGTCAACGGCGAACTGCCGGAGGGCACCACCGCCAAGGACATCATCCTCGCGGTCATCGCGAAGATCGGTACTGGTGGCGGCCAGGGCTACGTCCTCGAGTACCGCGGCGAAGCCATCAAGTCGCTGTCGATGGAAGCGCGCATGACCGTGTGCAACATGTCGATCGAGGCGGGCGCTCGTGCCGGTCTGATTGCGCCCGACGAGACCACCTTCGAGTACGTCAAGGGCCGTCCCCACGCCCCCGAGGGTGCGGACTGGGACGCAGCTGTCGAGAACTGGAAGGGCCTGGTCACCGACGAGGACGCGACCTTCGACACCGAGGTAACGCTCGAGGCCTCCGATCTGGAACCCTTCGTGACCTGGGGTACCAACCCCGGACAGGGTCTTCCCCTGAGCGCCAACGTTCCGAATCCCGAGGACATCGCAGACGCCGACCAGCGCGAAGCTGCAGAGAACGCGCTGAAGTACATGGGCCTCACCCCCGGTCAGCCGCTGCGCACGCTCGACATCGACACGGTGTTCCTGGGCTCGTGCACCAACGGCCGTATTGAGGACCTGCGCGCCGCTGCAGAGATCATTCAGGGTCGCACCAAGGCGCCCAACACGCGCTTCCTGGTGGTGCCGGGGTCGGCACGTGTCCGCCTGCAGGCCGAGGCTGAAGGCCTGGACAAGGTCTTCATCGACTTCGGTGCTGAGTGGCGCAACGCGGGTTGCTCAATGTGCCTGGGTATGAACCCCGACCAGCTCAAGCCCGAGGAGCGCAGCGCCTCCACCTCGAACCGCAACTTTGAGGGACGTCAGGGTAAGGGTGGCCGTACGCACCTGGTCAGCCCTCTCGTCGCAGCTGCCACCGCAGTACGCGGAACCCTGTCCAGCCCCGCTGACCTGGAAGACGCTGACGTCCTCGTCGGCGCCTCCGCGTAAAGGAGATACGTCATGGAAAAGTTCACGACTCACACCGGCGCCGGCGTTCCGCTGCGTCGCTCCAACGTCGACACTGACCAGATCATCCCCGCTGTCTACCTCAAGCGCGTGACGCGCACGGGCTTTGAGGACGCGCTCTTTGCCGCCTGGCGCGGTGATGAGAACTTCATCCTCAACCAGGAGGCGTACAAGAACGGCACCGTTCTCGTCACTGGTCCCGACTTCGGCACCGGCTCGTCGCGTGAGCACGCAGTGTGGGCGCTCAAGGACTACGGCTTCAAGGTCGTTATCGCATCGCGCTTCGCTGACATTTTCCGCGGCAACTCGGGCAAGCAGGGTCTCCTCGCAGCCGTGGTGGAGCAGTCGGACATCGAGCTGCTGTGGAAGGCTCTCGAAGCCGAGCCTGGCAAGGAATTGACGGTGTCCCTCGAGGACCGCACCGTCACCTGTGGCGACATCACTGTCTCCTTCGAGGTCGACGACTATGTGCGCTGGCGTCTGATGGAGGGCCTGGATGACATTGGCCTTACGCTGAAGCACGAAGAAGACATCACTGCCTTCGAAGGCACCCGTGACGCATGGCGCCCCAAGACGCTGCCTGCTAAGACGGAGCCCAAGGAGCACATTGAGGCTGCACGCCCCGTGAACTAAGGATTGACTCTATGAAGCGACGCCGTGTCGCCCGACCGCTACCGCATCGGGCCGCGGCGTCGCTTGCTTTACCGGCCATTGCGTCCAACATTGCCGTCCCCATCGCGGGACTTGTGGACACCGCCGCGCTTGGCCACTTCGCGACAGCCACCGACATCGGCGCGGTGGGCCTCGGTGCAGCCGTGGTCTCGACGCTGTTCTGGATCTTTGCTTTCCTGCGTACCGGCACTACCTCGCTCGTAGGCCGGGCGCTCGGCCGGAACGACGCTCAAGGCGCCGTGCGTCACGTCCAGCGTGCGTTTGGGCTGGCTTTGGCGCTGGCTGCGTTGTGGCTGATCGTCATGTGGGTTGTGGTTCCCGGGATCTTGAGTATCCTCGCTCCGCCCGGCGACGCGCGAGACGCGGCAATCGCCTACACCTTGATCCGTGGACTGAGCTTGCCCGCGTTGCTCATGACATTGGTGGTCTCGGGCTATTTCATCGGCGCCAAGAACACCCGAATCCCGCTCGTGATCGCCACCACCCAAGCCGTGGCCAACATCGTCCTGGACCTGATTCTGGTGGGCGGTGCGGGTCTGGGCGCCACGGGTGCGGCGTGGGGAACTTTTGGCTCCGAGATCATCGGCGCGGCGCTCGCGGTGACACTGCTGTGGCGCAGCCTCAATGCTTCTCAGCGTGCGACCTTCCGCGACTGGCGCGACCACACTCTGCGTCATGGCTGGGGAGTCTTGCTTCGCTTCAACGGCGCCCTCATGGGTCGTACGGCGCTGCTCACTGGAGTGGTGACTTTTGTTGCGTCAGTGGGTTCCTACTTTGGCCCTGAAGTGCTGGCAGCCAACGCCATCATGCTGCAGTTGATGAATCTGGCGTCATACGCGTTAGATGGCTACGCCAACGCTGCCGAGGCGCTCGTATCTCATGCCGCGGGAGCTGGAGACGTTCCGCAATTTCATGCAGCCGTGATCGCGACGGCGCTTCCCATGGCAGCCATCGGCATCGCTATGACACTCGTGTATTGGTTCGGCAGGGGAGTAATCCTGACCTTGCTGACGGACCTGCCGGAGGTCAGAGCGACCGCGCTTGAGTACTGGCCATGGATTGCCCTGTTGCCGTTGCTCTCGTGGGGTGCCTACTGGCTGGACGGAGTGTTCTTGGGCGCAGGCCAGGCGGGAATGATGTTCGCCGCAATGGCAGTCTCGGTGCTCGGAGTGTTTGTCCCCGTGCTCCTCATTGCCGCCTTTTATGCCGGCGGTCTGACCAACGGCGTGGTGTGGTCAAGTTTCTTGGCACTCAACGTTGTGAGACAGATCACGCTCGGCTTGGCATACCCGCGCCTCACCCGTAAGGTCGCTGCTGGGACTTAGGTGCAAGGTCGTCGTGACATGCTTGGGGCCATGACACCGACGGCCGATGCTCAGGTCACCCCCTCTTTGGACCTCCGCGCCGGGCGGGACTGGGCTCGCTTGGCGGCAGCGGCTTTGGTCTGCGGCGCTGCGATTTTGCTGTTTGCGGTGCACATGCGGCCCGAGGGGTACATTCCCCTGGTTTTGGGCGTAGTCCTGGCGATCGTCGTTGACCGTTCACTGGCGAAGGACCTCAGTGCCATTGCACTGGGTCAAATCATCATTTCGATGATTTCTCTGGAAGCGGACCTCTCGAACGCAGGGATCGCTCGATTCACTGTGGCGCTCTCGCTGGCGGTGCTGGTGCCGTGGGCGTTGGCACGGTGGGTCTTCGGCCATGGTGGAGTCAAGTTCCCGGTGCGCACGGGACGGTCCTGGACGCGCGCGCAGTGGATTTACTTGGGCGTCGTGGTGCTTGTGGGGTACCTCCTGCTGCCGTTCTACTTCCTGAGCTCGGGTGCCTACTTGAACTGGCCTGACCTGTCAGGCGACACCGACATTGCTCGACTGTTTGTCGGCGTGAACGCGGTGGGCATCTGGGATGAGCTTTTCTTCATCTGCGTCGTGTTTGCGCTGTTGCGTCGGCACTTCTCGCTGTGGCCCGCAAACATCTTGCAGACGCTGGTGTTTGTATCGTTCCTGTGGGAGCTCGGCTACCGCGAATGGGCACCCCTGTTCACGGTCCCGTTTGCGCTCGTTCAAGGGTGGCTGTTCGCGCGATGGACGTCACTGTCGTATGTCATCGCCGTACACCTGCTGTTCGATGCGGTCGTGTTCGCGGCGCTGGTGCATGCGCGCCATCCGCACCTGTTCGACATTTTCGTCACAACACCGTAGTAGCGGCAGGTCTCGCCCCAGCCTCGCGCCGGCGATCCACACACTGCCAAGCCCCGCGCCCTCCATCGCCAGCGCCAGGCTCCGCGCCCTCACACTACGAACCGGTGGGAGCTGCGACGCGCCGGTGGAGTCAGCATCGGCCGGGATGTACGCGGCGTGTCCCGGGAACCTTTGGTTCAAACTGTCTCAGCGGGCGGGGGGTGCTTTGGGCGCGTTGGGTGCAGCGGGCGCATCGAGCCCCTCCGGCACATCTGGCGGGAGGGCCTCCTCAAGCCACGCGCGAGTCCCGAACGACCTCAAGGACACGCCCACCACTCGGCTTGCCCACGCCAGATCAACAACGAGGCGCGCCGGTTCCCAACCGAGCAGCGCAATGCGGTGTGCGAGCGCGCCGTGAAGGAAATCGCCAGCCCCCAGAGTGTCGACGACCTCGACGGCAGCGACTGGAACTTCCGTGAGAGCCGTCCCGCCGTCACCGGCATCCTTGACGGCTGCGAGCATCGGCCCTCCGCCGCGCGTGACCACCGCGGCAGACGCACCCGCGTCGAGCAATCGCTCAATCGTGTCGGGGTCGTCTCCTGACGACCCCGGGAACGTGAAGTCGTGCGAGACCACTGCGATGTCCACCGAGTCCAGAAGTTCCGGAGTGTGGGCCTTGTACGAGCCAGCGTCAAGGATGACGGGAATTCCCGCGTCGCGGGCCGCCCACGCGAGTGGCAAGGAGAGGTGACGGTGATAGCCATCGATCAGCACGGCTCGCGCCCCATGTAAGTGAGACTCCGGGTCAAAGGCCGGGGGAGTGACAGGCACGTCGACGGCCGATGCCGTGGGCGAGACCACCGCACGTTCGCCCGTCGCGCGCGTCACCATGATTGCTGCCACCGGCAGGGCTCTCGATTCGTCTTCCACTCGGAGATCAACGTGGTGAGCAGCCAGGTCCGTGCGCACCATATCGGTGAGTGGACCCTCTGGTGCTGCGGTGATGAGGGCAGTCGCTGAGCCACAGCGGGCCGCGGCAACAGCAGCATTCGTGGCCGGACCGCCCGCCGCGATGAAGGACTCTCGGGCGACGGCCTTCTGATTGGCGCTCGGCACTGCGTCGACGAGGTGCACCACGTCAAGCGTTGACAAACCTGCGCAGATCACAGTGGGAGCGGAAGGAACCATAGAGCGATCCTTGCATTGATGGGCGGTGCTGCCCGTTCGCCTTGAGGAGAATAGGGCGGCTCACATGCGTGATTCTCCGCTGTGACCGCTGTGGAAAGAGGTGGCTGATGCTCCATGACCTCGCGCACATGAGGCACGATAGGTGCATGACCGATTCGATTCGTGTGACAGGTGGGCGTGCTCTTCAGGGCGAAGTCCACGTGCGTGGAGCCAAGAACTTTGTTTCCAAAGCCATGGTGGCGGCACTCCTGGGGTCCACCACCTCAACGCTCCGCAACGTACCCAAAATCCTCGACGTCGACATCGTCGCGTCACTGCTCTCTCTTCACGGTGTGAAGGTGAACTACGACGTCGACTCAGGGGTCGTCGTCATGGACACGTCGGACCTCACTCCTGCGGATGCTGTGGACATCGCGAAGCACGCAGGCTCGTCGCGTATCCCCATCCTGCTGTGCGGCCCACTGCTGCACCGCCTCGGTACGGCCGTGATTCCTGACCTTGGTGGATGTCGCATCGGGGACCGCCCCATCGACTTCCACCTTGAGATTCTCAAGAAGTTTGGTGCCGTCGTCGAGGAGGGGCCCGATGGTCTGCACCTGAGTGCTCCCAACGGACTACGTGGCATCAAGCACGAGCTGAGCTATCCGTCCGTCGGTGCGACCGAACAGTTGTTGCTCACTGCCGTCATGGCAGACGGCATCACCACGCTGCACAATGCCGCAGTGGAGCCGGAGATCAAGGACTTGATCGACACCCTCCAAAAGATGGGCGCAATCATCTCCGTGGATACGGACCGCTCTATCACCATCGAGGGTGTCTCATCGCTGGTGGGCTACGACCACGTCTCGCTGGCTGACCGCATCGAAGTGGGGTCCTGGGCCTCTGCAGCGCTCGCCACAGGTGGCGACATCTTCGCGCGCGGCGCCCAGCAACGCCACATGGGGTCATTCCTCAACACGTTCCGCAAGGTTGGCGGCGGATTTGAGGTCAAGCCCGACGGCATCCGCTTCTTCCACCCGGGTGGCCCACTGAAGCCCATTGCGCTCCAGACGGACGTCCACCCCGGGTTCATGACCGACTGGCAGCAGCCGCTTGTGGTGGCGCTCACGCAGGCAACTGGCCTGAGCATCGTCCACGAGACGGTCTACGAGAACCGGCTCGGCTTCACCGCCGCGCTGAATCAGATGGGCGCCCAAGTCCAGCTGTTCCGCGAATGCCTAGGAGACAAGCAGTGCCGCTTTGGTCAGCTGAACTTCAAACACTCCGCAGTCATCTCTGGTCCCACGCCCCTGAAGGCTGCTGAGATCGAGGTTCCTGACCTGCGCGGAGGATTCTCCTACCTCATCGCGGCGCTCGCGGCCGAGGGCACGTCAACGGTGACCAACATCGGCATCATTGACCGCGGATACGAGAATTTCCGCGCCAAGTTGACTGACCTGGGTGCGGTGATCGACTGACGTGGCGCCCCGTATCCCCACGGGCATGCGCGCCACGGCGGCGCTCGTCAAGCCTTTGATGTTGGCCGTCACCAAGCGTGACTGGGCCGGAAGCGAGCACCTGCCGCAGGATCAAGGTTTTATCGCGGTGTCGAATCACGCGACATACGTAGATCCGTTCACGTTTGCGCACTTTCTGTATGACAACGGCCATGCACCGCACTTCCTCGCGAAAGCGTCACTGTTCGATCTCCCTGTCGCAGGAAAGATGCTGACCAAACTCGACCAGGTGCCCGTGCATCGTGGCTCCGCGCAGGCTCAGGACGCCGTGGACGCTGCCGTCAAACTCCTTCAGCGAGGCGACTCGATCGCGATCTTTCCGGAGGGCACCCTCACCAAGGATCCCGACCTGTGGCCAATGAAGGGCCGCACCGGCGCCGCACGGATGGCACTCGAACACCATGTGCCCGTGGTGCCCGTCGCGCAGTGGGGAGCGCATGAACTGTTGGCCCCTCACGGGAAGAAGTTGCACCCGTGGCCGCGCAAGAAGATTGTGGTGCGTGCCGGTCCTCCCATCAATCTTGATGAGTTCCGCAATCGCCCTATCGATATCGAGACGCTCCGCGGCGCCACCGACCGCATCATGGATACGCTGATCTCGATGGTCGCGGACATCAGGGGAGAAGAGCCTCCTGCCACCCCGTTCGACCCCCGCACACGGACAAGTAAGGAAGATTCATGATGAAGGCCACCGTTCTTGGTGCTGGCGCGTGGGGAACAACGTTCGCCGCGGTCATGACCGACGCTGGCACCGATGTCACGTTGTGGGGTCGCGATGCCGACGTGGCGCAGCAGATCAACTCTGAGCACCGCAATGAGCGGTTCCTCCCTGGGTTTGACTTGCCGGAGGGCATTCGCGCCACGACCGATGTTGAGGCGGCACTTGAGGGTGCACAGATCGTTGTCGTGGCGTTGCCGGCGCAGAAGTTGCGCGGAATCGTTGCGCAGTGGAAGCACTTGATTCCGGCCGCTGCCGTGGTGGTGTCGCTGATGAAGGGCATCGAGGTCGGGTCACACGAACGCATGAGCGATGTGTTGGCCGAGTTGTGGGACATCCCTGCCGAACGTATGACCGTGGTGTCGGGTCCCAACCTGGCTCGCGAGATCGCGGCCAAGCAGCCGTGCGCGACGGTTGTCGCGGGTGTGGACACGCGTGCCACAGAGCTGGTAGCGAACGCGACAGCGTCCTCGTATTTCCGTCCCTACACGAACACCGATGTCGTGGGCGTGGAGCTGTGTGGCGCATTCAAGAATGTCATTGCTGTGGGCGTGGGAGCCACCGATGGCCTTGGCTTCGGTCACAACACCACGGCCACCGTCATCACGCGCGGCCTGGCAGAAATCACCCGCTTGGGCACTGCACTCGGTGCTAACCCCGACACGTTCTCCGGGCTCGCCGGCATGGGTGACTTGATCGCTACCTGTGCCTCGCCGTTGTCGCGCAACCATACGCTTGGCGCGCACATCGGCCGTGGCCTCACACTGGACCAGGCACTTGAACGTACAGGCGGTACGTCTGAGGGCGTCAAGACTTCACTGTCGATCCAGGATCTGGCGCGCAAGCACGGCGTTGACGTGCCGATCTGTGACGCTGTGGTGCGCATGCTGCACGACGGGGAGCCCATTGCGGAAGTGATCGCAAGCCTGCTGTCACGCCCCCGCAAAGCCGAGGTGGTGTAAGTGTTGCGCACCGTCGTCGTGCTCTTTGGAGGGCGCTCATCGGAGCACGGTGTCTCGTGCGTCACCGCAGGCGGTGTTCTTGGGGCGATTGATCGCGACAAGTGGAACGTTGTGGCCGTGGGCATCACCGGTGCGGGTCGCTGGGTCCATGTGAGCGATGATCCTGAAGCGTGGCAGATCCGCGACGGCAAGATGCCGGTGGTTTCTGACGCCGGTGAGACGGTGCTTCCGCCTCGCCATGCAGGCGAGTCGCAGTGGCGGGTCATCACTGAAGCAGGGCAGGTCAACGATCTGGCTCACGTTGACGTGGTGTTCCCTGTGCTGCATGGCCCGTGGGGTGAGGATGGCACTGTCCAGGGGGCACTTGAACTCGTCGATGTCCGCTACGTGGGATCGGGTGTGCTGGCGTCCGCTGCGGGGATGGACAAGCAGTTCATGAAGGCCGCATTCCGCGATGCGGGGTTGCCCGTTGCCGCAGACGTCACGCTGATGCGTGGCGACAGCCTTGAAGCGCGCATGGATGACGTGCGTGCGCTGGGACTGCCAGTGTTTGTGAAGCCCGCTCGTGCTGGCTCCTCCATGGGCATTTCTAAGGTCGCGGATCTTGCTGACCTTCCCGCAGCGATCGCGGAAGCCATCAAGCATGACCCCAAGGTTCTGATTGAGCAGGCCATGGTGGGTCGCGAGATTGAAACGGCGGTGCTCGAGCGTACCGACACCGTCGTGGCTTCCCAGCCCAGTGAAATCGTCACGCACGGTGACCACGAGTTCTATGACTTTGAGGCGAAGTACCTTGATGCGGCATCGGTCGAACTGCGCATGGCAGACGATCTCGATGCTGAGACCACCGCACTGATTGGTTGGATCTCGCTGCGTGCGTTCCGAGCTGTGGGGGCCGAGGGGCTTGCCCGTGTCGATGTGTTCCTTGCCTCTGACGGCACCGTCACTGTGAACGAGATCAACACGATGCCAGGCTTCACGCCCACCAGTCAGTACCCGCGCATGTGGGCTGCTGGGGGAGTTGAGTTTGAAGAACTGGTCGAGACCCTTCTGGAAACAGCCCTGAACCGTCCTTTGGGTCTGCGCTAGGTCTCGTCAGTTCTCGCGGTGTCGTGCTCGGGTCGAGAGTTGCTGTGCTCGGGCGGAGTGGTGCCGTGCTCGCCGGGATCCGTGCCGCCACTAGCTCGCAGCGACTGAGGTGGGGTCCGTCAACTGCATTCGAGGTTGTTGACGGGCGCCCGAGCTGCCGCGGTGGAGATCGCTGCGAGGACTTCTGAGACCGCGTCGTCGGCTCTGACCTTGGGAACGGTGAGTTCGAGTGCGGGGGAGCGGCCAAATGTCACTGCTGTCCACTGCTCGGGGTCTTCGCTCACGAGCCAATCGACGTCAGCGGATGCTGTTGCAATCGACAGACACGGCTCTGTGGTGGGCCCGGGTGGCTCGACGCCGCAGCGCGCCACGATCGGGTATTCGTCGCCCCACGCCTGGGTCGCTTGGGAGGTGGTGCCACGTTGTTCAAGCCCGCCGACGATCTCCGGAATTGCGAGCATGACTTCGGCGCACGTGGGGTCCGAGGCGTAGGTAGCGGGGTCAACGACGAGCGCGTGGGTGCATCCAGACAGTCCCAGCGCGGCGATTGTGCACAGTGCTGTGGACAAAAGGGGGCGGCGCATACGCTCAAGCGTAATGGTCGTTAGTCTCTTCCCATGACTCGTGTGAGCGACCTATCTGAAGACGAGCTGATTGCGCTGTTCGCACCTCGGCTACCCCACACCGATGCCACCATCTTGGGCCCGGGAGATGACTCTGCGGTTCTGGCCGTCGACGGGTTCTTGGTGGTCTCCTCGGACATGCTGGTCGAGAACCGTCATTTCAAGCGTCAATGGTCCACCGGCAAGGATGTGGGTTGGCGGGCTGCGATGCAGAACCTTGCCGACATTGATGCGATGGGCGCTGTGCCCACCGCGCTCGAGGTATGCCTGTCTATGCCGGAAGATTTGGATGTCGAGTGGGTCATGGGTCTCGCTGACGGGCTTCGGGAAGCGTGTGAACCGCACGGCGTGGGTGTTGTGGGGGGTGACTTGTCCGGTGGGTCGGAGATCGTGGTGGCGGTGACGGCCTTGGGGGAGACTCATGGCACTGAACCGGTGACCCGAGCCGATGCCGTTCCCGGGGATGTCATCGCGGTGTCGGGTGCGCTGGGTGCGGCTCGGGCTGGGCTTGCATTGCTTGACGCTGGCCGCAACGATGCGCCGGATGCGATCAGCTTGTTCTTGCGGCCGCAGCCGCGCATTGGGGCTGGCTTGGAGGCGGCCCTGCATGGCGCGACGGCCATGATGGATCTGTCCGACGGGCTGGGGCGCGATGGCGTTCGGATGGCACACGCTTCTGAGGCGCGGTTCTCGGTGGATTCTGCCTTGATTCCGGTGCACGAGGCGGCCGCATTCACCGCCCAGGTGCTTGGTGCGGATGCCTTGTCCTGGGCGATCGGCGGCGGTGAAGATCACCACATGCTTGCGTGCTTCACCCGTGAGTCTGCGGTCCCTGCGGGCTGGACCGTCATCGGTGCTGTGGAGGCTGGAGATGGCGAGCTGCTGATTGACGGTCGTGCGCCAGCCGATGCAGGATGGGACCATTTCTCGTCATAGCGGTTGCTACTCGCGTCGGGGCAACGAAAAAGCGGGCGTCCCGTGAGGGATCGCCCGCTGTTCTCGTTCAGTGCGTCTTAGACGGCGCGCTGCACCTTACCGGCCTTGAGGCACGAGGTGCAGACGTTGACCCGCTTGGGGGTTCCGGCAACCACTGCACGAACGCGCTGGATGTTGGGGTTCCAACGACGCTTGGTGCGGCGGTGCGAGTGCGAGATGGAGTGACCAAACGAAGGTCCCTTGCCGCAGACGTCGCAGTTGGCAGCCACGATAGTTCTCCTTGGTGTCTTGCGCGTCCACGTCTTGTGCGGAGCGCCACATTTACGAGCCCGGGTGTTCGGGCAACCGCACTAGAGTATCTGACTTGACCCACCCACAGCAAACCCCGTGTGGGAGAGCGCACTTCGTCAGAGCACCATGACACCATAGATTCATGTGCGTCACGCAGGGGACGCGACTAACTCTTGGGGAGCGATGGCCGAATCTACCGACTTGCGACACTGGCTGACCACCGGTGCGGCGGCGATGAAGGGCGCGCGAGATCGGCTCGACTCGATCAATGTATTTCCCGTGGCAGATGCCGATACGGGCACCAATCTGTACCTGACGGTACGCGAGGGTAATCGTGCTGTAGCGAAGCTCCCCGCAACGGCTACTCACCGCGAAGTCGTTGCCGCTTTCACTCGAGGGGCGCTCTTGGGTGCACGGGGCAACTCGGGTGTCATTTTGAGTCAGTACCTCACCACTTTTTTGTCGAAGATTGATGCACGCGGAGGGATGGCCAAGGCCTCTTCGTCGCACATTGCGGACGCTTTGGAGGCAGCCGCAGACTCGGCGTATGGAGCGGTCGGCAGCCCTGTTGAGGGCACCATCCTGACCGTGGCACGTAGCGCTGCGAACTATGCCCGTGCCGAGGCTGCGGGGGGTGCGTCGCGCGACAGGACGGTCGTGGCGGCTGTGGAGGCGGCGCGAGAGGCGCTCATGCGCACCCATGAGCAGTTGCCGAGTGCGCATGAAGCCGGGGTTGTCGATGCCGGTGCGGCCGGCCTGGTGCTCCAGTTGGAGATGCTCGCCGAGACGATTGCGGGCCCGGATGCGTTGGCTGGAGTGGACGAGGTGCGGTGGGAGGTTCGCGATCAGGGCCTCACCGTGTCGGCTGATGACCTGCGCGAGCATCACGGTGGCGCCTATGAGGTCATGTTTGTTGCTCGTGACGAGCATGACATCCGCGATGCTTTGACGGGCGAACTTGAGACTATCGGAGACTCGGTAGCCGTTACCGGTGCACACGAGTTGTGGCAGGCACACGTGCACACGGATGTGCCGCATGATGCAGTGGTGCGGGGCATCGAGGCGCATGCTCGTCAGATCATTGTGCGCAACATCACGATGGGACATGACGCTGACCGCGCATCGACGGGAGTGGTGGCGCTGACGGCATGCCCAGGGTTGGCGGAGCCGCTGGCTGACGCGGGTGCTGTGGTGCTGGTGGTGCCGGATCCGGAGTCCATCAGTCGGCGAGCGTTGAAGCGCGCGGTGAAGGATGCGTCGGGTGCTGCAGCGATCATCGTTGCGGGCGACCCGCGACTCCGTGCTGAAGCCGCTGAGCTGGCGCAGAAGCGCCGCAAGAAGCCGTTCATCACGGTGCTCGATGCGCAGCATGAGGCTCATGTCGTGTCTGCAGTGGCGGCAGCCGCTCTTGTGACCCCTGGCCAGGACCTTGAGGAAGAAATGGCTGCCGCGATCGAGCGAACTGTGGTGGGTTCCAGCACGGGTGACGCGCTGGATGAGGACATCGATTCTCTGGTGTCCTCCCAGACAGAAGTGGTGTCGCTGATCTTGGCGGACGGTGTCGCGGAGGCGGTGACGGACTCGGCTCGCACGTCAGTGGCGGGGGTGGCTCCCTTTGCGGATGTGCATGTGTATCGCGGCGGGCATCACTTCCCAGGGGTGCTGATCGGTGTGGAGAGCGGCCCCGAAGGCGCTGCATGAACTCGCCTCGGCTAGCGGAGCCGCTCAAGGCTGTGCTGGGTGCGCGGACTGCGGGTGGGCTACGCAAGCTCGGCTTGGAGAGTGTCGGCGATCTCGTCCGGCATTACCCTCGCCGCTATGGCGCTCCCGGCGAGATGACGGACATCGGCGCTCTGCGTGTAGGCGAGCACGTCACCGTGATGGCTCAGGTGCGGTCGTCTCAGGTGCGCACAATGCGATCGCGCGGCGGGGCGATGCTGGAGGCCATCGTCACGGATGGCTCGGCGACGTTGCAACTGACGTTCTTCGCTAAGCGTGCTGGTGTGCTGCGGATGCATGAGGACAAGCTCCGTGCTGGGCGGACTGGCCTGTTCACTGGCACGGTGGGCGAGTATCGGGGACGACGTCAGCTCACCCATCCGGACTACTTGATCGTGGGCGTCGATGCGGCGAGCGAAGATGAGGCCGTGCTTGAAGCCTCACGTCCGATCCCGATCTATCCGGCATCGGCGGCGGTGCCGACGTGGCGCATCGGCCGGTCTGTGCGGACAGTGCTTGACCCCTTGACGGCCACGGACGTCGCCGACCCGATCCCGGATGCTTTGCTCGCCGAGCGCAACCTTCCTGGCCTGCGCGAGGCGCTGCAGTTGGTTCATGTGCCAGACACGGACGATGACTGGAAGCGTGGTCGTGACCGTCTGAGGTTTGAGGAAGCCTTCGTGCTTCAAACTGCGCTTGCCCGGCGTCGCGCATCCCACGCCGAGTTGCGAGCCACCCCACGTGCTGCGCGCTCTGATGGATTGGCAGCCGCCCTCGATGCGCAGCTTCCGTTTCCACTTACGGACGCACAGGTAGCGGTGGGCAAAGAAATCGCGGCTGACCTTGAACGCGACCGGCCGATGCTCCGGTTGCTACAAGGTGATGTGGGCGCAGGAAAAACGGTGGTGGCGTTGCGGGCCATGGCCCAGGTGATTGATGCCGGGGGACAGGCGGCTTTGTTGGCGCCCACCGAGGTCCTCGCCGCGCAGCACGTGAGGTCATTGCGTCACCTGATGGGCTCACTGGCAGACGGAGGCATGCTCGGCGGAGCGGATGGTGCGACACGCATCACGTTGTTGACCGGCTCGTTGGGGACCAAGGCGCGCCGTCAAGCACTTGGCGAGGCCGCCTCAGGTGCCGCTGGAATCATCGTGGGCACGCATGCGCTGCTGTCGGAGGGTGTGCAGTACGCGGATCTCGGGCTCGTCGTGGTGGACGAACAGCACCGGTTTGGCGTCGAGCAGCGGGACGCTTTGAGAGAACGCGGGGAGAAGCCTCCACACACCCTCGTTATGACGGCTACTCCGATTCCTCGCACGGTGGCGATGACCGTGTTCGGTGATCTGGAAACCTCAGTCCTTGCTCAGCGCCCTGCGGGACGTGCCGAGATCACCACGCATCTTGTGCCTGCAGACAATGCCCCGTGGATGGCGCGCACGTGGCAGCGAGTGCGGGAAGAGGTCGAGGCTGGTCGCAGGGTCTACGTGGTGTGCCCGCGCATCGATGACGATGCCGCTGTGGTCTCCGATGACGCTGTGGTCTCCGATGACGCGGAGGTCGAGACTTCCGTGGACGGCGAGATCACCTTGGACATCGCCGATGCGGTGGTCGCGAACGAGCCTGATGTCCCGTTGGCTTCTGTCACCGGCACCGTGGAGATGCTGAGACAACGACCAGAACTCGAAGGCATCAGCATCGGGACCATGCACGGACGACTTGCCGCAGACGACAAGGAAGCCGCGATGTCGGCTTTTGCGCGAGGGGATACACCTGTCCTCGTCTCGACCACGGTGATTGAGGTCGGCGTCGACGTTCCCGAGGCGACCATGATGGTCGTGCTAGATGCCGAACGCTTCGGTATCTCGCAACTCCACCAGTTGCGTGGCCGAGTGGGACGCTCAGATCTTGCTTCGTTGTGCTTACTGGTGACGCGCGCCGAGGACGGCACTGTTGCACAGGAGCGATTGCAGGCGCTCGCGGATACCGCGGACGGCTTTGTTCTGGCCGAGAAGGACCTCGAACTGCGCCGTGAAGGCGATGTGCTTGGCGCGGCGCAGTCGGGTGGGCGCTCGTCGTTGCGTCTGCTGCGTGCAGTGCGCGACGCCGATGTCATTGATGCGGCGCGCGTTGCCGCCGGTGCGGTGATAGACGCGGATCCCGAACTGAGCGCACACCCAGCCCTGGCATCGGCCGTCAGCGAATGGCTGGACCCCGAGCGTGAAGCGTTCCTGGAACGCGGCTAGATCAGCGCTCGAAGGCTTCGGTTACGAGTAGTACTCGCCCAGAGAAACTCCCGAGGACCCCAGTGGGATCTGGTGATCGAGGCTGACACCTGCCCCCGAGGCATCGCGCCACAGCACCGGCTCAAGAAGGTCCATCTTGTCGGCGTCCCACGTGGTCCAGTCATCAAGCAACAGCCCGCCGGTATCTCCAGAGTTGGGGTTCAGTGACCAGAAGGTGTGGTGGAGTTCGCGGTCTTCAATGAGGTCCCGAAGAGCGACTAGCCAGCGGTCCTGGCGGTCGTCATCACCCATGCGTCCACCCCACTCACCGATGAGGAGCGGAGAGATTTCCTCATCGTGCAAGTACAGCCAGGTGGGGTCCCACACGTCCTTTTCGAGGCTCGCAGCGCTAAAGGATCCCTGGAACCACGGCTGTTCGTACACCAGCGGTCCGTAGTCATGGGGCGAGTACATGATCTTGCCGGGTGCGCCTGTGACAGGCTGCTCGCCGGCGAGACGGAGATTCCCGCCCCACCAAGTGATGTCATAGTCGCCAGGATCATTGCTCGACCACGATGATCCGCTCGACGGAGTGGCTTCGATGCCCTCGACCAGCAGCAGAATGTCCGGGTGGATCGCGTGGATGCGTTCAGCAGCCTCAGTCGCCACGGCCCGCCAGTCGTTGGCTCCGCCGTCGCCCCACGTCGCACGGTCGGCCTCTGGCGGCTTACCGTGCGGCTCGTTCTGAAGGTCGAAGGCGATGATCGTGTCATCGTTGCGATAGCGCTCGGCAACCCACTCCCACGCGACAAAGAAGTCGTCTTCAGAGACGGAAGCGGTGTGCCATAGAGGTGCAATGTGCCCGGCGTTGTCTGCCTCAGCGGAGTGCACGTCGAGGATGACCTTCACGCCGTACTTCTTCGAGATTGCAAGAAACTCGTCGAAGACCTCAAGGGTGGTGAAGCCCTCGAGTTCAGGGTTGGCGGACGTGTTGACGTTGGTGGTGGTCTCAGCGTTCCCCGCCCGCCATTCCATCAACACCTCTGTCGAGATAGGAATGCGGATGACGTTCAGGCCGTGCTGGGCATAGGCAGCCATCGTGTCCTCAAGGTTCACTGACCACAGGCCATGCAACACCCGCTCGGAGGTATTGAAACCAAACCAGTTCGCCCCGGTCAGCCAGACGTGGTTGCCCTGCGCGTCGACGAGGGAGTTGCCGTCGACGCTCAGCCAATCGTCGCCACTGGCGGCATTGACGGGGGCGGAGACATCGGCTGGGTCCGCTGCCGCGTCGGCGCTATCGTTCGGTTCAGCCTCTGCTTGGACCGATGACGCGCATGTGGCATCGCCGATGGTCGGCTCGCCGTCTGCTGTGAACCCGAACACGGTCGTCTCATCAGCGGTGAGGGTGCCGTTATAGCTCACATTGGCGGCCGTGGCTGTACCGGTGGTTCCCACCTTCAGCGTGCTGTTCCACGCTCCGGTGACGGACGAGTCCCCAAGGTCGAACGCGACTTCCCAGTCCGGAATATCAATCCCCTCGGCCTTCACAGTGATGTCAGCTTGGTAGCCACCGTCCCATTCCGCCGTCACGTCAACCTTCGCGCTACAGGCCGGCACGAGCGTCGGCGATGACGTTGGCTCTGAGCTCACGGCGGCACTTGGAGACGCATCAACGGCACGTGTCTCTCCGTCGCTCTCCGAGTTCATGACCCGGCCAAGAAACCACCCGCCGGCGACAAGCAGCAGCGCGGCTCCTGCAGCGCCAGGGATGATGACGCGGGGCTGTCGCCACCACTCGGTTGTGTCGCTCTCACTCAACGGTGTTCCCCTCGGATTCTCAGGCTGCAAGGCCACCCTACGGTTGTCAGGTATGCCTGGTAGAGCCCGTGTGGCGAATGACACACGGAGATCCGCACCGCACCGACTGACTCACACCCCTCAGCGGGCCATCGGCTGGGGGAGTGGCCAGAATCATCTCAGGGTTTGCGGCACTCCGCCTTCCCGGCTTTCCAAACCGTCTCACTGATGACGCCTCCGGCATGACTGAGCTGATGGATGTAGCTAGGGCTCATTTCCCAGAGCGCTAGGCTCACCAGATCATCGAGCACGTCAGACTCTAAGTTGCGGCCAGAGCTCATTTCCCAGAGCGATAGGCTGTGGACGCGCTACTCAACACGCTCGTCGCAGTTGCGGCCAGAGCTCATTTCCCAGAGCGATAGGCTTCACGGAAGCATGCCCGTGTCTGGAATCAAGTTGCGGCCAGAGCTCATTTCCCAGAGCGATAGGCTGACGTCATCCCCGTGACTGATGCCGCCGCGGTTGCGGCCAGAGCTCATTTCCCAGAGCGATAGGCTACCCAGCAACGCCTCAACCTTCGCGGCCTTGTTGCGGCCAGAGCTCATTTCCCAAAGCGATAGGCTGACGTCATCCCCGTGACTGATGCCGCCGCGGTTGCGGCCAGAGCTCATTTCCCAGAGCGATAGGCTCCCACTCCATTGTGGGCGCGCGTGGCTCCAGTTGCGGCCAGAGCTCATTTCCCAGAGCGATAGGCTTACTGCGGCGGCAAGGTCGATGGCGGGACGGTTGCGGCCAGAGCTCATTTCCCAGAGCGATAGGCTGGCGCTAACTTCGAGTGCTGCGAGTCGGTCGTTGCGGCCAGAGCTCATTTCCCAGAGCGATAGGCTCGACGACTTCAACACGGCAACCGTCACCGTGTTGCGGCCAGAGCTCATTTCCCAGAGCGATAGGCTTCCAATCGGGCGCTTCTTGCTACTCACCTTGTTGCGGCCAGAGCTCATTTCCCAGAGCGATAGGCTCGAAGGCGACGACTGCGCATGCGGACCGGCGTTGCGGCCAGAGCTCATTTCCCAGAGCGATAGGCTTAGCGCCGACGTGCGAGCGGAGATGGATCGGTTGCGGCCAGAGCTCATTTCCCAGAGCGATAGGCTGAGAACCGGCAATGGCACCTAGTGGGCGCTGTTGCGGCCAGAGCTCATTTCCCAGAGCGATAGGCTTTTGGCTTCCAATCGGCAACGCCCGCATAGGTTGCGGCCAGAGCTCATTTCCCAGAGCGATAGGCTATGACCGTGATCTTCGCGTGGCTATCTGCAGTTGCGGCCAGAGCTCATTTCCCAGAGCGATAGGCTTGCTCCACCTCGCGCTAGGTCACGGTGGTGGTTGCGGCCAGAGCTCATTTCCCAGAGCGATAGGCTTACCAGGTCCACAAGGAAGTGAAAGGACCGGTTGCGGCCAGAGCTCATTTCCCAGAGCGATAGGCTCCACGCCACCCCCAGCGTCCCTCGAGAACGTTGCGGCCAGAGCTCATTTCCCAGAGCGATAGGCTCCAGGCCCGCGCACGCCTCGAGCCAACACGTTGCGGCCAGAGCTCATTTCCCAGAGCGATAGGCTGACCATTGCGTTGTAGCCGGACTCGTTGATGTTGCGGCCAGAGCTCATTTCCCAGAGCGATAGGCTACGCAGCCACTTGATGCCGACCACGATAGCGTTGCGGCCAGAGCTCATTTCCCAGAGCGATAGGCTCTACACGGGGCTTTCGTAGTGGTCCTTGAGGTTGCGGCCAGAGCTCATTTCCCAGAGCGATAGGCTTTTCACGATTGAACCCAACGGCACCGGCTAGTTGCGGCCAGAGCTCATTTCCCAGAGCGATAGGCTCTCGCTCGCGGTCTGTACGAGGTTACGGATGTTGCGGCCAGAGCTCATTTCCCAGAGCGATAGGCTCTTCACCAGAAGCGCTACCAGGGATTCTCGGTTGCGGCCAGAGCTCATTTCCCAGAGCGATAGGCTTGACACGACGATGCGGCGCAGTGCGTTGGAGTTGCGGCCAGAGCTCATTTCCCAGAGCGATAGGCTCGAGACGTTCACGCCCCGCGTGCAATGCGGGTTGCGGCCAGAGCTCATTTCCCAGAGCGATAGGCTGACGAAGCCGAACGGCTGGAGCGCGAAGCGTTGCGGCCAGAGCTCATTTCCCAGAGCGATAGGCTCTTGGCTTTCAAGGACACGACCACCATTGCGTTGCGGCCAGAGCTCATTTCCCAGAGCGATAGGCTTAGCCATACCCCAGGGGGTCTCGGCTCCCAGTTGCGGCCAGAGCTCATTTCCCAGAGCGATAGGCTCTCTAGGTCTTTGGATGCGATGGAGTCCCTGTTGCGGCCAGAGCTCATTTCCCAGAGCGATAGGCTGGACATGCGGCGGAGGACTTCGTGCATGAAGTTGCGGCCAGAGCTCATTTCCCAGAGCGATAGGCTAGATGGCGGTGAAACTCCTGGTAGAACGGGAGGTTCGCCGCCATCTCAGCGCTCAAAACCGTCCTCCAGGTGTCAGAACAACGAGAGTTGCGACGGGTTCTTCCGTCTGACTCGCTCGTTGTCACGTACTGTGACGATCCCAGCGTACTGCCTGTCAGTGATCATGAGTATGTCGACCCGCCCGCCCTCAGGAACATCTTGAGAGAGTTTCCTGATGATGATCTCCGACTGCTCCTTGTCGCGACAGAACTTCATGTATACCGAGAGCTGTGCCATCGAGAATCCTTGCTCGAGTAGGCGCTTCCTGTAGAGAGTCGCTTCACGACGCTCAGCCTTGGTCCTGACCGGTAGATCAAACAGTGCAACTAGCCACATGAGTCTGTACCCCGATAGCTCGCTCATTGGTATGCCTCAGAGAGCGCTTGCATAGTCTCTTCACAAGCACGGTCCGGGAACGCGAGTCGCTTGGACTCGCCAAGGTGGTACTGCACCAACGAATGTGCAGCCTTGTGGATCACAAGGGAGACAGGGGAGGACCCTGTCGCCAGCGAAACGTCAGTGCTGAGGATCGCCACGAGCATCTTCTTGGTTGATGGCTCCACGCACGCATCAGGGTCCTCTTCGACGATTGCACGGACCCGTACATCTACTAGGGGACGGAACGGCTCCATCAGATCATCAACCAAACACATCGGGTTGCCTGTGTTCCGATGATGAACGCCCAGACTCGGATGCAGCCCGACCGCAACGATCGATCGTGCCGTCGCAGATCGGATGATTGCGTAGCCATAGTTCAGCAAGGCGTTCACGCCAGGTAGGTCGTGATCCCGTCGAAAGTCCGGACCGAAGAGCCGCCGCCAGTACAGCCTGGCAGCTTGGGCCTCGAGGTTCTCCGGATCTCCTGACCTCACCCGTGCAACTAGGTTTCTCACTGGCGCCGAGTCGATGCCGTAGGCCTCGAGGGCAAGGGCTTGCATTCCGATCTTGGCTCTGACGATTTGCCTCCATGCCTGCTTCCTCGCTGGTTGAGAGATAGCGGACTGAATCTCGATGCGACGTGAGATCTCGTGGTGGCCAAACATAGGCAAGACTGTTGCGATTGGTGCAAAGTTCCTACCTACCACTACTACGGGCACACCACGCTCGGCGAGCGCGGCAATCGCACCCGCCGAGATCGTGGCGCCGTGGGGATTGAGGACAACCGATTGGATGTCATCCAAGGCGACTTGCCCAATCCTCAAGGTGGACGAGCAGATGATGAGATTCCCGTATTCGACCGTTATGCGACGGTCAGCCTCGACGACCTCGACTACTCGCCCGATCATCGCCTACTCCTTGAAATCAGGGTCAAAAACCCTGCCAATGGGATCAACAAAGACTCTCCGAGCCTTGAGTGGCTGAAGTGTGCTTGCCGCCTTCTTGAGCAACGAAAAGTCGTTGTCTCGAGCCCGTGAACGTGCTGCGACGTTGCCTTCACGCACATTTGCGAAGTACATAGCTCCGACCGTCTCCAACTGGCACAGCCTCATGATCTGGCGACCCGCATCGCCGACTTCGATTGCGATGGTGTCATTGGCGATGAGCCGCATGACGAGGTCACCACCGGCGTAACTCTGGGCGCGATACGCGCCCGGCTCTGCCATGAAAGCGCGATACTCGGCCGTGTTGGCGGTGTGCGTGGAGACTACCTCCCCAGCCCATTTCCCCTTGGCAGTTCGGACGATCTCGATGCAGTAGTTGGAGCCGCCAATGTAAGCCTTGTAGGGAAGGGTCGAGTCTGGCCCCTCGCCGCGCCTGTACAGCGGAATGACGTCACGCCACTTGGGTTGCTCCCAACTGCCTACCACACCTTTGGCAGGGTCCGTGATGCGCTTGCGGGTGAGGAACCTGCCCTTTTTGTCGGGCCCTTCCAGGACTCCATAGGCGGTCTCTTCGTGGAGCTGGCCTTTCTCATTGTGATCTGGCTTGTGAGACACCACAATGCGATCAACAGACTCACGGGCATGATCCGCAAAGCCCTCCCACGGCTGGGGGAGGTCGACTAGCAAGCGTTCGATGCCTTGGTCACCGGCACGACGGTTGGCGTCGGTGACGGCCTTTAGAGTTACTCGCTCACTGAGTGCAACGACAAGGGCATCGATGGCGTGGTGCCGGTGATCTGAGCGGTTCTTCTCCGCGGCATCGGATAGCAGGCCATTGAGCCCCCAGTGGTGGCGCAAGAGCGAAGTAAGTCTGCCCGGTGTGGCTAGGATCCGGTCGGGATCCACGATGCTCCCTAGATACTCGCGTGTCACTCGTGCCAGGTAGCTGGTGTCGTTGAGTTGGCGGGCGATGAAGTCTTGCTCGCCGTTCGAGTACCTGTCCATGGCGTCGGCAGAAAAGCGCTTGAACTTGGGGCTCGTAGCGCCAAAGGCATCGCTTGCGCGTTGAAGGATGTGATCCCAGTCTGCCGTCTCCGAGTATGCCTCGAAGGGGCTCCGGGCGCCCTTGAACTGATTGGCCGTGTGGTGAACCAGAATCTTGTTTCCGCGCGAGTCGTCCAGGGTCCGGGAGAACGGCAGGATGTGGTCAACCTGATAGTCATTGGTGAACAGTCGCGACATCTCGATGGGGATGCCTGTCAGGACACACCTGTGATTGAGGACTGAGATCTCATCGTAGAGGCGCAGCCGCTCCCGATTGGCAAAGTTGGTGCGTTGTCCCAGTTCGGTCAGGCGGGCGTTGAGCGCTTCGTTTGCTCGTTCATTCTTGGCACGGTTGGACGCTGCTTCACGCCTTCCCTCAGCCGACTGGCCCAAGTCGCGGGCTACCTCGACATGAATCTGTGTGGGCAGGCCGTAGCGGTCAATCAGTGAGTTCACGACGGTGCGGATCTGATTGAGGCCGATGTGCACGGTCGGATTGGCGATCTTGCCGAACTCCCATTCGTCAGGGTTCGTAGCAGCTTGGCTGCTCCCGGAGACCTCTTGCGTGTATCGCTTCAGCACCTTCCCGTAATAGGGGAGCGTGTCTTCAAGAACACCGCTGTGGAACTCTGAGTGCGATTGGTATCCCGCGGCACGGACGGCCGCGTCATACATCACCGGTGCATTGCCCTCTTCATTCCATTCATCCTTGAGATGAGGCAGGATCTTGCCAATCGCACGATGGCTCAGCCGTAGGTAGTCGTCCGGGAGTGGTGCCTCAAGCGCGCCGTGGACCTGATCGAGCGATAGCGACGACTCAGCCTGAAGCCGCTCGATCACTTCATCGTCAGTGTCTGCCTCGAGCAGGATCGTCACGATGAGGTCCTGGGTGGCGAGGTCATACGTCTCCCAGTCTGGGCCGATGTGCTGCGCTTTGCGCAACTCGCTTCCTACGACGTCACCCAGGATGTTCTTGCGTTCTCCGTACTCAAGTGAGAGTTGGAGCTTTGTGGGCCCAAACATCGCCTTCTTGAGTTGAGGGAAGGTGGCCTTCACCCTGCCCAGGAGGAACGATGCGCCGGCATCGCGCTCCTGACGCGTCAGGGGTCGATCTGCTTGGTCTGATGAGAACGGATCGATCACTCTGATCGCGTTAAGTTCTTGGTAGATGCGGAACAGTTGAGAGCTCGGGAGTGCCTTCGGTGCGCGTCGCTGATCTGTTTCGAACGTGCAGCGCCCCGGGTCCACCGGCTTGAGCGGACGTTGGCTAAAGATGGCGTCATGAACGCGGATGCGGGCTTCGTCCGTGAGGAGGTCGCCGTGGGACTGGCTTTGGTAGTCCCACAACTGATTGAACTCATCCTCGACCATCGCGCGGTTCACGTAAAAGTCGTACTCGTTCTTTGACCCGACCTTTCGCGGACGGGACCGCACAGATTCGCCGTTCTGGATCCGCTTCCACATGTACGTGCCAAGGGTGTCGTCGCCCAAGTCGGATTGGAGCGATGCGATGGCGCTCTTCATCGCGCTGCGGTCGTCGTCCTTGCGGTCTGTCTTGCGATTTGACTTGAAGCCACGGCGCTGCTGGAGATGAAAGAGAGCCCTGCCAAGTTCGTGGGCGGTCAGTTCCTCTTTAACCCCACGAGCGCGTAGCAGGTAGGGGTTGAGATCCTTGAGCTTCTGCCGCTCCACCTCGGCCTCGGGCATCAGACCGGCGGCCACCAGTTCATGCATGAGGCGCGTGCGGCGTTGAAGATAGCGGTCGCGTTGCTTGCGCATCTGACGTGCGGCACGCCGGTCGGCCGCTAACGATGAAAAGTCCTTGGGTTTGCGCCCGCTCCCATAGATCCGCGAGCCGGTGCGCACGATGCGGACAGGATTGCCGTCGGTATCGAGTTCAACGACGGCCCAACCCAAAGATCCTGTCCCTACATCGAGCCCGAGGCGGTACGGCGTGTGCGAGTGTGCTGTGGCGTCAGTGCCAGTCATGTAATGCTCCCCCTAATGTATGTTCGTGTTATCGGCGTGAATCCGCCAAACTTGAGGGTATTGACACCCTCTGACACTGCGTGTATAAAAGTCATCACAACCTATCGCTCTGGGAAATGGGCTCTGCCGCTAACAAGGAGAAACTTGTTGGATCAGGACTCCACAAGATGAGACGGCTCCCTCGTGGGGCCGTTTTCTTTTTGCCTGAAGCATGTCGTTACTCTGGAGCCGTGACACGAATCATTGCGGGACAGTTGGGCGGCCGGCGTCTTCAGGTGCCAGCCAAGGGCACACGTCCCACGACGGACCGCGTACGGGAAGCGTTGTTCTCGCGGCTCGATCATGCTGGTGTGCTGACGGGGGCGAAGGTGCTGGACTTGTTCGCTGGTTCCGGCGCGCTGGGTTTTGAGGCGTTGAGCCGTGGCGCCAGTGACGTCACTCTCGTGGAGTCTGGCGCCCCAGCTGTCCGAGTTCTCCAGGCGAATGTGCGCGAGCTGGGCGTGCAGGGGCAGGCCCGCGTGGTGCGGGAAAAGGTTGCCCCGTTTGTGGCCCGCTCGGCCGCGACCGCACCGGGCTACACGCTGGTCGTGATCGATCCGCCTTACGACTTGAACCCGGATGACGTGGACGCATTCCTGGAGGTGCTGCCGGCGCTGCTCGCGCCGCAGGCGATGGTGGTGTTGGAAGGTTCCACGCGCGCTCGCGCGCCGCAGTGGCCAGCGGCGTTGGAGGTCCTGACTTCTAAGGATTACGGCGAGACACGGCTGATGTACGCCGAACGTAGTTGAGCGCTTGACGTTGCGAGTCGCACGCACCCGCACCTGCCAGGTAGCGTCAGGGCTATGACCATCGCGGTACTCCCCGGCACCTTTGATCCCATCACGGTGGGTCATGTCGACATTGCGCGCCGTGCCTCGCGCCTTTTTGACGAACTGATCATCGCGGTCGCCCATAACTCCACCAAGACGCCCCTGCTCGATGCAGGCGTCCGGGTCGACCTGGCGGCTCACGCGACTGCGGATCTGGCCAATGTCCGGGTGACGCAAACGGACGGACTGCTGGTGGATTTCTGCGCTGCTGAAGGCGCGGACACCATCGTGAAGGGACTGCGCGGCGGCGCTGACTTCGACGCCGAGCGGCCGATGGCCCTGATGAACAGGTCACTGTCTGAGATTGAGACCGTCTTTATTGTGGGAGACAACGCCCTCAGTCACGTCGCATCGTCCCTGGTACGCGACGTGGCGCGCCATGGTGGGGATGTCTCAGCGTACGTTCCACAGGGAGTATCTGCGGCGATCGCATCGGCGCTGTCCCGCTGAAGTTGAGTATGCGGCCCCTTTTCGCGTAAAGTAGTGCGTCGGTCCTGCTGATGATGTGTGGACCAGGTCCTGCGGGACTGGAAACGATGGGAGGCGCAGAACATGTCGCACCGACCCAACACCTCTCCGCTGATGTTCCACGTACGGGACATTGCGCGGAGTCCGGGCTCGCACCGCGAGGTTCAGGAGTCGTTTCCCGTGCCGCAGGCCCTGGGTACAAGTGTCATCAGTGTGCCTGAAGGTGCAGAGTTGGAGCTCACCGCGAGCCTCGAGTCTGTAGCGGAAGGCATCTGGGTATCCGGAACCGTGCAAGCCGAAGCGATCGGCGAGTGTGGACGTTGTTTGGACGAGGTGCGGCAGGATGTCGATGCCGTGGTCCAGGGATTGTTCACAGTCGGTAAGATCGAGGTCGGCGAGGACGACGAGGAACCCGAGGACGTCTTTGAGTTTGATGGTGAAAACCTTGATCTTGAGGACGTGGTGCGGGATGCGGTAGTGACACAACTACCGTTCACTCCGCTGTGCCGTCCGGATTGCCCGGGCTTGTGCGACCAATGTGGTGCACGGCTCGTGGATGACCCAGACCACGCCCACGAGGTGATCGACCCCCGGTGGTCGACATTGCAGAGTTTGACTGAACAGAAAGAGAGTTAGCCGTGGCAGTTCCCAAGCGCAAGATGTCGCGCAGCAACACGCGTGCCCGCCGCTCACAGTGGAAGACCACCGCTGCGAACCTCGCGACGTGCCCGTCTTGCAAGGCGGACAAGCTCGCTCACACCGCATGCCCGTCATGCGGTGCGTACAACGGTCGCCAGTACGCTGAGGCGCTGCGCACCGTTAACGAGCTGTAAAGAGTTTTCAGCGCGAGGACAAGTACAAGGTGACCATTCCGGGCCAGGCAGCAGCCGATGCCCTGGTGGCGCGCCTCGGTGTCACTATCGACCCCGAACTACTTGTCCTCGCGCTTACTCATCGCTCTTTCGCCTACGAGGCGGGTGGGCTTCCCACGAATGAGCGCCTCGAGTTCCTAGGTGACTCCGTGCTCGGCATCGTGGTCACCGATCGCCTCTACCGCGATCACCCTGATTTGCCGGAAGGCGACCTCGCGAAGATGCGTGCCGCCACGGTTTCTCAGAAGGCGCTATCTGAAATAGCGCGTGAAATCGACCTTGGACCCTGCATTTTGTTGGGCAAGGGCGAGCGCACCACGGGTGGCGCAGACAAAGACTCCATCCTGTGTGATGCCGTCGAGGCGCTCATTGGCGCGGTGTATCTGACCCACGGAATTGACGAAGCGCGCGACATGGTGTTGCGCTTGGTGGACGGGCACCTCAAGGCGGCCGCCACCTCTGGCGTGGCACTCGATTGGAAGACGTCGCTGCAAGAGGCCTGCTCCGAGCATGGCAGGCCCGCTCCGGTCTACACCTGCGAGGGTGAGGGACCGGACCATGCCCGCACGTTCACCGCGACCGTGACCGTCGATGGTGTGGCCTTGGGTACCGGTGTGGGATCCGCGAAGAAGCATGCCGAGCAAGCTGCTGCCGCCGAGGCGTATCGCGCTGTTGTTGCACAGGCGTAGACCGCTACCCCTACTGCACGCCCATGCCTGAACTCCCCGAAGTCGAGACGGTCCGAGCGGGACTTGAGCCTTTCGTCGTGGGTGCCACGGTGGCCGATGTTGAGGTCTTCCGCGACTCCTGCGTGCGCCTACTCCCCGGAGGTCCGGAGGAGTTTCAGTCTCGACTCCTTGGCGCAACCATCATGGGGGCGGTCAGGCGCGGCAAGTTCTTGTGGATGCCGGTGGCGTTCCCGAGCGTCCCTCCACACCCGGAGCTCGCGGTGGAGTCGTTGTCCGCGCATTTGGGCATGTCGGGACAATTTCGTGTCCATGCGGCGGACGAGGTCCCAGCGCCGCATCCGCATTGCCGCGCACGCCTCTCGCTGCGCCGCGAGGGGCGTGTTCACGTTCTCGACTTCCTCGATCAACGCACCTTTGGATACCTCAACGTCGAGCCCTTGGTTCCGACGGCCGATGCATCCCCGGGTGGGCAGGGAAGCGACCTCGCTGCGGTTCCCTCGAGCGTGGCCCACATTGGTCGAGATCCGTTAGATCCGGCGTGCGACGATCCCACGATCCTGCGCGGATGGCGGCGGGGTCAGCGCGCGATCAAACAGGTGCTTCTCGACCAGACGGTGGCATCCGGCATCGGCAACATCTACGCCGACGAGGCGTTGTGGCATGCGCGTATTCATCCTGAGCGACCGGCCAGCGCCTTGAGTGCGCCCCAGTCCCGAGCACTGCTCGATGCTGCACGCACAGTGATGTCTGATGCGCTCGTGGCAGGTGGCACGAGCTTTGATGCGCTGTATGTGAATGTCAACGGCGAGTCGGGCTACTTTGAACGCGGTCTCGAGGCCTACGGGCGTGGGGGATTGGCGTGTTCGCGGTGCGGCTCGACCATGCGTCGCGCGACAGTGGGCGGGCGCGCGACCCACTGGTGTGCCCGGTGTCAGCGCCGGTGGGCACCCAGACGTGTCTCTCGTTGACGCGCGGGCGCCTTGGCGTGAAGTCGCGCTGAGGGCGTGCCCGCTAGGTCATGCATGGGTAGTGCCTCTACGATGCAGGGTATGGGAGACGTGAGAGTGCTCGTTCTGGACGACCATGAAGTCGTGAGGCGCGGCATCTGTGACATTTTGGACCGCGCTGACGGAGTGGAAGTGGTGGCCGAGGCGGCTTCGGTAGCCCAGGCCATCCGCCGCGCTGATGCGGTGCGGCCGGACGTGATCCTCTCAGACCTTCGCCTGCCCGACGGCACCGGCCTGGACGTCATTGCCCACGTGCGGGGCACGCTCCCTGACACACACATTGTGGTGCTGACCAGTTATGACGACGAAGAGGCGCGGACGGCTGCTCACCAAGCTGGGGCGGATGCCTTTGTGGCAAAGACTGCTGGTTCCGCAGAGGTCGTCAAGGCGGTGCTTGATAGCGCCACTGGACGCGAGCACGGCCAGCACATCGCAGTGGGCGAGGACGAGATTACGTCGAGCCTGACTCCTACCGAGCGTCGCGTGCTGAAGCTCGTGGGGGAGGGCAAGGCCAACCGCGAGATCGCTGACGATCTTGGCATCGCTGAGAAGACTGTCAAGAACCACGTGACGTCGATTCTCGCCAAGATGGGCTTGCGTCGACGGACACAGATTGTGGCGTGGGCGACGCAGAAGCGTGCTCAGTCTTTCCGTGGCTAGGTCCTGCTAGGTACGGTTTTCTCCCTTGGGATGACCCCGCATGGGGGGCGTTGTCGTCGTGCGCGCATGCAGTCCGCGTGGGGCTGCTCGACGTGGGAGCTGAGCGCACCGCGATCGGCGACGGCGCGGGCGACGTGGAGGGCGCGAACCCGTGTTGTGTCCGATTTGTGATCAAACATTTCAGTAATTTGGTTTGACTTCCAACATATGGTCGATTACTTTTGCTCCCGTTAGGTGAGAACACTCGCGACTTCCGTGTGTGTATCGACATAACTTCGCAATGAAGCGAATACCAGGAGGAAAACCTTGTACAAGGACGTACATCTTCGGCCTCAACGATGGGTCGCCGCCCTGGCGAGTGTGGCGCTGTCCGTGCCGCTCGTGGGCGTAGCCGCCACCACAGCAACAGCATCGGCTCTTCCAGCCAATGCCGCCGCCACCTTGGTCCCCGCCGAGGTCGAGCCAGAAACCGCCGATTTCAAGGCGCTCGTATTCTCGAAGACAGCCGGATTCCGGCACAATTCGATCCCCACCGCGGTCCAGGCCATCAGGGATCTCGGAGACGCGAATAACTTCCACGTCGACGCAACTGAAGACGCCGGCGCCTTCACCGAAGAAAACCTCGAGCAGTACGACGTCGTGGTGTGGGTCTCCACGACGGGCAACGTGCTCGACGCGACGCAGCAGGAGGCTTTCGAGGACTACATCCAGGGCGGCGGCGGATACGCCGGCGTCCACGCAGCCTCCGACACCGAATACGAATGGGAGTGGTACGGCGACCTTGTGGGTGCCTACTTCGATAGCCACCCCGCACAGCAGACAGCAGATGTCATCGTCGAGGACCACTCCCACGCCTCGACAGAGCACCTCGACGAGGTATGGACCCGCTACGACGAGTGGTACAACTTCAAGGACAACCCCCGCAGCGACGTCCACGTCCTGGCTTCTCTGGACGAGTCCACCTACGGCGGAGTTCAGATGGGCGGAGACCACCCCATCGCTTGGTGCCAGCTCTACGACGGTGGTCGTTCCTGGTACACCGGCGGCGGACACACCAATGAGTCCTACGCCGACGCAGACTTCCTCGAGCACCTCCTTGAAGGTATTCGCACCGCATCCGGAACCGTGCACTCGCAGTGCAACGCCACCGACGGCGTTGCCTATGAACTCGCGACGCTTGACGCAGACACCGGAAATCCCATGTCGCTCAACGTCGCAGACGACGGCACCGTGTTCTACCTCGAACGTGACGGTCGCGTGCGGGTGATCGACGCTGACACGCCCGGAACCACCACGGGCCTCGATCTTGAGGTCTCACTGGGGCAAGAGGACGGTCTACTCGGCATGGTCCTCGACCCCGACTTCGCCACGAACAACTGGGCCTACATCTACTACTCGCCCGAAACCGTTCGGGCAGGTACCGAAGCGGGAATGGGATACAACCAAATCTCACGCTTCACCTATAACCCCAGCACCCATACCTTCGATCCCGGCTCTGAGATTGTGGTGCTCGAGGTCGAGACGCAACGCACACAGTGCTGCCACGCCGGTGGTGACATGATCTTCGACAACGAAGGCAACCTTGTGCTGGCAACAGGAGACAACACCAACCCCTTCGCTTCCAACGGGTACACACCCATCGACGAGGAGCCAGGTCGCTCCGCGTGGGACGCACAAAAGTCCTCTGGCAACACGAACGATCTCCGCGGCAAGGTGCTGCGCATCACGCCACAAGACGACGGCACCTACACGATCCCTGAGGGCAACCTGTTCGACGAGGATGCCGCCACCGGCGACCTCACTCGCCCAGAGATCTACGCGATGGGTTTCCGCAACCCATTCCGCATCGGCCTGGACCCGATCAGTGGCGCCATCTTGGTCGCTGACTACGGCCCGGATGCCGGAAACGACAACGCCTCACGTGGCCCGGCTGCCACCACCGAGTGGAACATTGTGGACGAGCCGGGTAACTACGGCTGGCCGTACTGCGCCGGAGACGAGTGCTATCACGACTACGACTTCGGGGCCGGTAGTGCCGGTGCAGAGTTTGATCCCAACAACATCGTCAATGACAGCCCCAACAACACGGGACTGACCAACCTCCCGCCCATCATCGAACCTGAATACCACGGTGAACGACGTGCCACCGACAACCCCTGGCCCATCGTCGGTGACGGTGGCTACACCGGTGCACCCATGGGCGGACCTGTCTACCAGTTCGACCCCGACCTGGACGTCGAAACCAAGTGGCCCGAGTACTGGGACGGCAAGGCCTTCTTCGGAGACTGGAACGCCGGTTCCGCATACGGATTCCAGCTCAACCGTGACGGCGACAACCCGGGTACAGAAATCCTGAATGTTGCACCGATGCTGCCTTCACTCATTGGTGAGGACTCTGGCTTCAACCGTGTGATGGACGCCGAATGGGGCCCCGACGGCTCGCTCTATGTCATCGACTGGGGTGCAGGTTTCGGCGGAAACAACGCCACCTCCGGCGTGTACCGCATCGACTACGTAGCGGCGAACCCATCGCCAATCGCCAAGGCATCGGCCGATGTGACTCACGGCGCAGACGCGCCCATGATGGTGCAGTTCTCGTCAGAGGGCAGCCGTCACCCCGCGGCACTTCCGTTCACCTACGAATGGAACTTCGGAGACGGTTCGGCCGTCTCCAACGAGGCCAACCCGACTCACACCTACACCGAGCTCGGGGAGTTCACTGCGACACTGACCGTGCGCGACCCCGATGACCGCAGTGCGACGGCGACTGTGCCGATCGTGGTGGGTAATGAGATGCCCACAGTGGACATCATCTTCCCCGAGCAGGGCGGATTCTTTGAGTGGGGCGACGGCGTCGACTACGAAGTTGTCATCAACGACCCCGACGCCTCAGGGGAGATCCTGTGCGAAAACGTCGAGGTTTTGACCGCTCTGGGTCACGATTCTCACCAGCACCCGATGGATTCCCTCAGCGGCTGTGAAGGCACAATCGTCACCCAGCGTGACTCGGGCCACGGCCTCACGGCGAACATCTTCTGGGTGGTCGACGTGCGCTACACGGATGACGGCGGCGAAGCCGGAGTTCCGTTGACTGCCTATGGCACCAACATCCTCAACCCCAAGCACTTCGAAGCCGAGTACTTCGATCTCACGGGAGGTGACGCCGGTGGCGTCCAGACCGAGGACAATGGTGACGGAGACGGCGGCCAGAACCTGTCGCACATTGGCGACGGAGACTGGTGGTCCTACGAGCCAGTGAACTTCAAGGGCATCACGGGAATGACGGCACGCGTGGCCTCACCCAACGCTGCTGGAGGCACCATCTCCTTGCGGTGGAACTCGCTCGATGAGTCCGCTGAGTTCGCTTCGTTTGACTACGCCCGCACCGGTGCGTGGCAAACCTATGTCGATGTCCCCGTTGACCTGCCCAACCTGCCAGCTGGCACGGGCACGCTGTACATGGTGAACGAGACTGGCGGCGTGAACATCAATTACTTCTCGTGGGAAGGCGACGGCCTCGACGGCAATAAGCTTCCCGTGGTCGAGTTGGAAGCCACGCCGGTCTCCGGTCAGCCCCCGCTCGTGGTCGACGCCACGGCATCGGCGATTGATCCAGAGGGCACGGATGTCGCGCTCACCTGGGATCAGGGCACTGGCGGCGGCTTTGTCGCCGGCGGTGAGTCGGAGCAGTTCGTCTACACCGAGCCCGGCCAGTACCTGCTCAAAGTGCGCGGCACGGACGAGGCTGGCGCATACGGCGAAGAGTACGTGTCCATCAATGTGACTGAGCCGGCACAGACGATGTGCTTCTCGGGACGTTCGGACGACTTCACCGATGAGCACCTCAATGACACTCGCTGGGACGGCATCGTTCGTCCCGACCAGTTTGCACGGATCGAGGACGGTCATCTGGTGATTCCGGCCAGCCGCACCGACCTCTACCGGGACACGAACACCGCGCAGAACCTGGTACTGCAGGACCTCCCTGCGGGCCCGTGGACGGCGACTGCCAAGGTGACGTTCGAGGCACGTGACCGGTATCAGCAGGCCGGTCTGTTGATCTACGGTGACGACGACAACTACGCAAAGATGGTGCTGCAAGGACGTGGCGCCAACAGCGCGGCGGAGCGCATCTTCCAGTTCGTGCGAGAGGAGGACGGCGCACCTAACGAGATTCCGTCGGCCTCGAACACGGCAACCCTAGGAGTCGATTTCCCCGACACCTACTTTGTGCGGTTCACCAGTGATGGCGAGAACCTGAACGCTTGGTACTCGGCTGACGGCGTGGACTTCACGATGATGCCGGAGACCAAGGCCCTCGCAGGCATGGAGAACCCGCGCATTGGTGTCGCGGCGTGGGCGAATGCGGCCGCGCCAGAGGAGTTGATTGACGCGCACTTCGACTGGTTCCACATCACACCGGACGACACCGCCACTGCGGATACTCCCAATGATGAGTTCGACGGTTCACAGCTCGACACCTGCCGTTGGAATGTCATCAACGAGGACACGGATCTGTACCGCGTGGCGGACGGCCACCTCGAGATCGACACCACCGCCCACGACATCTACACCAGCGCTGCTGGCGACGTTCCGAACTTCATCGTTCAGGACGTCGAAGGAGATGAGTGGACTGTGGAAACCAAGGTGGATGCCTCGGCCCTCGACCGTCGTTACCAGCAGGGCGGCATCATCGCCCGGTTCGATGACGACAACTACGTCAAGATCGATGTCATCTCGACGAACCGCGCTGGACAGAACGTGACTCGCAACGTGGAGATGCGTTCAGAGATCAACGCAGCCGTACAGAACCCGCAGCCGAATGCGCCTCTTGAAGGTGCAACAGAGGCATGGTTGCGACTGACGCGTGACGGTGACGATTTCACCGGTTACTACAGCACCGACGGTGAAGACTGGACTGCTCTTGGTGATGTCGCAATGACGAACGCGACTGCAGCAGACGGCAGCGTGGGGCTCTACGCTCTGGGCAATCCCGCCCAGGACACGGTGTCCCGCACCGCACGCTTCGACTACTTCCACGTAGTCGAAGAGGACACTGTTGAACCATTGACAGTCTCTGCCACGGTGAACCCGGAGACGCCGCAGGGCGCCAACGAGTGGTACACCGACGATGTCACGGTCACAGTGGACACCACTGGTGGTGGTGAGAGCTCCGTGTACCGCGAGGTCAAGGTCAACGATGGTGACTGGTCGGAGTACACCGCCCCAGTGGTGCTGTCTGACGACGGCGAGTACACCGTGCACTATCGGGCATCGAGTCCCGAGGCTGAGGAGGTCTCGGACTCGGTGGCGTTCAAGATTGACGCCACCGTGCCAACGATCACCGCTGAAGTTGATGACACGGTGTCGCCACGCACGCTCACGCTCACTGCTTCAGATGATGGCAGCGGCATTGCGGCAACCGAGTACCGGATCAACGAAGGTGAGTGGACGGCGTACACCGACGTCGTTGAACTCACGGACGATGCTCAGGTCGTGCACTTCCTTAGCATCGATGCCGCTGGCCTTGAGTCGGCAGCGGCGAGTACTTCGCTGCCAGAGGTCGAGGAAGAAGCCCCGACCTTTACCGTCGACGTGATGGTGACGCCAGACACGGCTGACGGTGCCAACGGTTGGTACACACAGGCGGTGACCGCCGATGCGACGGTCACCACCACTGGTGAGGCTGCAGCGTCCGCGGAGTACTCCACGGACGGGGTGACCTTCGCGGCGTTGACCGAGGCCGTGGTCATTGATGAGGAAGGCGCCACTCACCTGTGGTTCCGCGCCTCCGACGGTGAGTACGTCTCGGCAAGCGAGCAGGTATCCGTCATGGTTGACACCGTGGCACCCCAGGCATCGGCCAGTGTCGATGGACGGGATGTCACGTTCTCGGCAACGGACGAGACCTCTGGAATCGCCTTGGTCGAGTACCGCGTTGTTGGCACGGAGACCTGGACGCCCTACGGCAGCCTGGTGACGGTGCCCGGTGAGGATCAAGTTGTTTTCGAGTATCGAGCCACCGACAATGCCGGGCACGTGAGCGACGTTGCTTCAGTGACGGTCGAAGAGATCGACGAGACGGATCCCACTGATCCCGTGGCTTCTGTTGCTGTATCGAACACGAGCCCCGGTGCCGGCGACACGGTCACCGTCATGGGCTCCGGTTTCCCGGCCGGTTCCTCACTGGACGTGTGGGTCTACTCCGAGCCACAGCTGCTCGTGTCAGTGACGTCTCAGCAGAACGGCACGTTCTCAACGAGCGTCCAGATCCCCAGTGCTCTGGATGCCGGTGACCACAACATCGTGGTGCTGCTGAACGGTGAAGAGATTGCTCGGACGCCGATCACCGTCAGTGCCGCCGATGTCGACAATGGAGGCACGGACAGCGGCGCGGGCTCGGGGTCGGGCAGTGGGTCGGGATCGGGCAGCGGTTCTAGCTCGAGTACCGATGCTGGCACCGGCTCGGGATCCGCTGACGCTGGCGGTTCATCGCAGTTGCCTGCCACTGGTCTCAACCGGGAGCAGACCCAGCTGTGGGCCTACCTTGCAGCCATCCTCGTGGCTCTCGGCGGTGCACTAGTGCTCACCGGGTCCTTCCAGACCCGTGCTGCGCGAGAGCGCGGTGAGCGTTGATGGGAACTACTCCCATGAGCCTGAGCGTCGGCGGACAGCGTGTGCCTGTCCGCCGGCGCTTCGGCGCAAGTGTTGTAGCTCTGGTCGCCTTCATGGTCTGGGCCGTGGTGGGTGCCATGCCTGCCGCTGCCCACGGCGGGCCCTATGAGCTGTCCGTGGGTAGCGATGCTGCCGGTGGCGTCATCGTCTCAGCGGATTACGTCCAGGATGGGCACCGTGTCGAAGAGATCATGGATCCGGTGGTGACTGCTGAGTCCTCCACCGGTGACACCGTGGGGCCGATTGCCCTGATTTCATCCTCTCAAGGACAGGGGCTCTGGGTCTCCCCGGAGCCATTCTTGGACCCCGGAACGTGGACCGTCACCGTCGTGACGACCACTCCAGATGAGGCTGAGACCACCGTGACCATGGAGGTCGAAGAACTGGAAGAGGCTCCGTCGGCGGAACCTTCGGTTGCACCATCGGCGATCGTGGGCGATGCGGTGGTGAGCGACACGCAGCAGAACAGTGACGCTACGCCATCCGCTACGGCCTCGACGTCGGACTCTGCAACGGACTATGAAACAGGGTCCGAGTCAGGCGTGTGGTGGCTGATCGCGGCTGTGGTTGCCGCAGTGGTGGGCATCGCAGCCCTGTGGCTTTACCGCAGAAAGGGAGTCGCGACGCAGGAGTAGAGCGCGCGATCGCGCTCAAGAGTGCCGGGCTAGATCGCAGTTTCGACGTTCCACGTCGCGATCGAGCCCGGCATTTCTGCGTCCTTGTTGGCGGCGACAAGAGCAAAGCTTCCGTGCCGCCGCAGGGCCCGATTAGCAAGGTTGCTGGTGCCTGAGTACCGCTTGTGGGCGCCCGAGGGTCCGATGCCGTTGTCTTGGACGCCAATCTCTAGACGCCCGTCGCCCACATGAATCCAAAACTTGACCGCGCTCGCCTTCGCGTGGCGCGCGACGTTGGACAACAACTCGCGCATGACGGCGATGATGTCGTCAGAGAGCGTCGCGTCCGCAGCCACGGCGTCGGACACAGCCGACCACTGGGCCACGTCGACGTCGGGGGAGAAGCCCAGTGATGCGGCGGCCATCGTGAGTTCACGGCGGGCCCGATCCGCGATGGGCTCGGCGCTGCGCTGTCCCGACAGCGAACGCATCACCCCTCGTACTTCATGTTGCGCACGTTTGACGTGATCAAGCGTGCCCGCCAAACGAGTCTGAACTTCCGGGCTGCACTCCTGCGCAATCGACTCAAGCTGCATCGACGTGGCGAACAGTTCCTGCGACACAAAATCGTGAAGATCGTCAGCGAGGCGTTCACGCTCTTCCAACAAAGCTGTGTGGTTCCTCGCGTGGCTCAGTTCGGTCAGCGTCAACACGAGCGCTGCCTGGTGAGCGAATCTTTGCGCCGTCGCGAGATCGTCTTCACTGAACTCAGTGTCCCCGGTGTCGCGCCACAACATCATGAGCCCTACAGCCTTCCCCTCGGCGCTCAAGGGTGCATACATGGAGGGGCCGTAGTCAGTGACTTCCTTGAGCACGTGCGTGCCTGGGGGTGCTGGCGCCACCAATCCGGTACCGGAGCGTACCACCTGCATGCCATGGCCCTCATCGGGAAGTACCAGGCCTAACAGCATCTCGGCCCCAGCACCCGAGGCAAACTCGATGACCCATTCGTCACTGACACCAGGGAGGACTATGGCGGCGGTCTGTGCTCGGCCAAGACGGCGTGCGGCATCCACCACCTCCTGCAGCACTTCCTCCTCGTCGGTCCCGGTCAGCATCTCGGTCGTGAGCCGCTGGGAGGCTTCGAGCCACCGCTCGCGGTCCTTTGCCAGGTCGTAGAGTTTCGCGTGGTCAATCGCCACTGCAGCGCCGGCGGCGAGTGCCAAGATCACTTGCTCATCGTCATCGTTGAATGAGCTCGACTTGTCCGCCAAGTAGAGGTAGCCAAAGACGACTCCGCGCACGGTCAATGCGGTGCCAAGGAAGGTGCCGAGCTGCGGGTGGTTGGCGGGCATGCCCTCGTGGGCAGGGTGAGTGCGCACATTGTCCACGGAGAGTGTTCCCTGAGCCGGAATACGAGCCAACACGCCTACTCGGCCGGGTGGGTGTCCAATGAGGCCTTGAGCTTCCTCGTCCATTCCTTTGACGTGGAAGGCCACGGACCCACCCTTGGGATCCAGGACGTGGAGCGCGGCATACTGCGCGCCGGTGAGTTGACGCGCTGACTCCACAAGCAGGTCAAGCACGTCGTCGAGTTCAAGGTTCTGATTGAGCGCAGTGATGGCATCCGCAAGGGAGAGGTCGCGTTGATCAGTCATCGAGGGTCCTCACGTGGTCCGTGTGCGCGGAAAACTCGAGATGGTGGGTCACGATCACTACGGTACGGCCATCCGCACGCAGGTGAGCGAGAACCGCTTCAAGTGCCTGCCTGCCCGCAGTGTCGAGGTGCTCGGCGGGCTCATCGATCAGCACGATGCGTTGGGACCCCAGCACGGCACGAGCGAGCAGTAGACGGCGACGTTCGCCACCGGATACCGAGTTGCCTCCAGTGCCAAGGAGCGTCTCGATACCGTCAGGCAAGGACTGAACCCAGGAGGTCAACCCGACGAGGTCCAGCGCATCGAGCGCTTGCTCATCGGTCAGGTCTCCGCGCGCGACTCTCAGGTTCTCGACAAGCGAGGTGCCAAAGACATGCGCATCCTCAGCGGTCATCGCCACAACGGTGCCCAGCATGTCTCGTGATGCCTCGATGCCGCCGATGCGTACGCCACCTGCCGCGGGCTTCAAGGCACCCGCGATGGTCGCCAACAGCGTGGTCTTTCCCACACCGGAGCGTCCGACCACAGCGAGCGACTCACCTGGCTTGAGCGTGACATCGAGGGGGCGCGTCGGTGTCATGCCAGGCCATGCTGCACTCACTCCGTCCAAGACGACTTCCGGGGTCGTGGTGCTCTGCTGAACCCGTGCATCGGCTGGGAGGTCCGTTCTGGGCCGCGGCGCCAACTCGACGATACGGGTGGCTGCCTTGTTCGAACGGAACAGTTGTGTGACGGCGCCAGGGACGGCGTTCACTGCTTCGAACGCGGCGAGAGGCAGGAGGGCGATGATCGCCGCAGTGGTCGGTCCATAGTCTCCCGCGGCCGCGCCAGTGACGGCGACCCAGAGGCTCCCGATGAGTGCCGCGCCAGCGCACAACGTCTGTAGCCCTGCCGCAAAGGCCGCCGGACGAGCCGATCTCTCTTGAGCGATCACCGATTCTGCGTCAGCGTCAGCGAGTGCTGTGCGAGCCGCAGCCTCGGTGCCCCAGACCCGGTGCTCGGGTGCAGATTCAAGGTTTGAGACGACGGCCTCGCTCACGCGGGCATCGGCCATCACTGAGAACTCCGCAGCCAAGCGCGCAGAACGCCACGTGAGGCCTGCCGCTCCCAGCGCAGAAGCAAGAAGGGCGATCGCGAGGATGATGCCGGCAAGCGGATCCATCCAGCCATTGATGCCCACTGCGATGCACGAGACCACGACGGCGACCCCGAGTGGAATCACTCCTCGCACCACCGCGTCGCCCACGGCGTCCACGTCGGCACCAATACGCGCCAACGTGTCACCGCGAGACAGGGACAACACAGTGTCGGCCCGCGCTGCCGCCAAACGGTCATAAATACGGGCGCGGAGCGCGACGACCCCACGGAGCGCAGCATCGTGCGACACCAAGCGTTCCAGATACCGGAAAAGACCGCGTCCAATACCAAAGAAGCGGACAACCACCGCGGCGAGTGCAAGGTCAGCGGGGGAGGGCATTCCTGCGGCGCGCGCGATCAGCCACGCGGCGACTGCGGAAAGCCCCACGGCAGAGCCGAGGGACGCAGAGCCGGTAAGGATCGCCAGCACAATCCGCGGGCGTGACAGATCGGATTCACCCAGGAGCTCACGGAGGTTCTTCATCGCGCGACCTCCAGTGCGACCACATCCACAACGCTATCGGCGGCGTCGATGACATCGTGCTCATGTGTGGCGACGAGCACGGTCGCTCCGGCACGGGCGGCCGCAACGATCTGTGCGACCACCTCTTCGCGGCTCGCGCGGTCCAGGTGCGCAGTGGGCTCGTCAAGAACGAGGACCGGTCGCTGTGAGGCGAGCGCGCGATCCAGCGCAATGCGCTGACGCTGCCCAAGGCTCAACGTGCGAGTCTCCGGAGTGACATCGGGCCGTTGCGGTGCCCACGCGAACTGAGTCGACCATCCCTCCGCATCGACGTCTGCGGCATCGACCCTGCCTGTGTCGCTGCGGTCCGTTGGCACCAACGCGGCAACGTACCCAGAATCCGCCGGCAACAGCCCCATGACTGCGGCCAGCGCCGTCGACTTGCCGTCACCGTTAGGGCCCACCAGCGCAGTGACAGTTCCAGGCCGCGCGATGAAGGACAGCCGTCCAGGGGCCAAACGGCGACCATCGGGAGTCCCTACCGCTAGGTCCTCGACCACGAGCGTGGCACCGTCCAAATCAGGCGCTGCCACCGTGCCACCAGCGGCCGGGAGTGGCCGTTCCAGTACATCGAACGCCGCATCAGCCGCAGCCAGACCATCGGCGGAGGCGTGAAAGTGAGTACCGACCATGCGGAGGGGCAAGTAGACCTCAGGCGCCAAAATGAGCACTGCCAGCGCCGTTTCGATGCTTACTTGTCCCTCCACAAGGCGGAATCCCAGCGTCACTGCCACCAGCGCGACAGCGAGTGTGGTGAGCAGTTCCAGTGCCATTCCGGACATGAACGCGATCCGGAGGGAACCCATCGTCGCCCGGCGCTGCGCATCGCCAAGTTCACGCACACGCGTGGCCGGGCCCCGTTCACGACCGAGCGCGCGCAACGTGGGCAGGCCAGCGATGAGATCGAGGGTGCGGGCCGCTAGTCGTTGCATCGCGTCGAGGTGCTTGGCGGAACGTTCGCGCGTGACGAGCCCAATGAGGATCATGAATATCGGCACCAGAGGGAGTGTGCCGATCACGATCAGCGCGGAAATCCAGTCGAGGCCGAGCACCACCACAAGCATGATCGGTGTGACGGTCGCGCTCAGCAGCAGCTGAGGAAGGTAGCGCACGAAGTACGGCATCAACGATTCGAGGCCGCGTGTCACAGTGGTGGCGACCGCAGCGCCTTCACCCGATGCAACCCAACGGGGGCCAAGCGCGGCGGCGTGGGCCACCACGTTTTCGCGGAGCTCAGAGATGACCTGAGCTCCGGCGCGGTGAGCAAGGCGCTCCTGGACCCACGTGAGCATCACGCGAATGAGTACCAAGACGGCGAGCCACGCCAGTGCCACGGAAAGTTGGCGTACTTCGAGCGGGACGAGGAACCCCAGAGGTCCCAGTCCGTCGGCGTTGAGGGGTTCGGGGGCGAGCACCGGCGCAAGAGCCCGTGCCAACACCAGCGCTTGGACTCCGATGACGATTGCTGTCGCAAGCCCCATCAGGGCAGTCGTCACGATGTAACGCCTGGCAGGGCCTATCCGCCCCGCCAGGCGTGGATCGAGTGGGCGCACTCGCTACTTCTTCTTGATGAAGGTGAGCGAGTTGTGCTCTGGAATGTGGTCCAACGACAGGCGACGGCGGAACACCCAGTAGCTCCACGCCTGGTAGATCAGGATGATCGGGAGGAGCACCACGGCCACCCATGTCATGACCATCAAGGTGTAGTCGGAGGATGAGGCGTTGTCGATGGTGAGCGAGTATGCCGGGTTGGTGCTCGACGGCATGACGTCGGGGTAAAGCGAACCAAAGATCAGCACCACTGCGCCGGCAATCGTGATGGCGTTGGTGGCGAAGGCCTTGCCCCACGATTCCTTGTTCACAAAGAGCCAGGTGAGCAGGAGTGACACTGCCGCGACCGCAACAACTGCCCAGGTCCACGTCACGGAGTACGCGATCTGGGTCCAGATGGCGAATGCTGCGGCGACCACCAGGGTGATGGGGGCCATCGTTTTTGCGACCGCGGCAGCCCGGTCGTGGACCTCGCCCGATGTCTTGAGCGTGAGGAAGATCGCACCGTGGGCGAGGAACAGCGTGAGCGTTGTCGCACCACCGAGCAGGGCATAAGGGTTAAGCAGGTTGAAGAATCCGCCGGTGTAGGTGAAGTTCTCATCGATTGGGACACCACGAACGATGTTCGCAAAGGCCACACCCCACAGGATTGCGGGGACCCAGGCGGACCCCATGATGACCCAGTCCCAGCGCTTGCGCCACAGGTCGTCGTTGATCTTGCCGCGGTACTCGATGGCCACGGCACGAACAATCAACGCCACAAGAATGAGGAGCAACGGGAGGTAGAAGCCGGAGAACAGTGTGGCGTACCACTCGGGGAATGCCGCGAACATGGCGCCACCCGCAGTGAGGAGCCATACTTCGTTGCCGTCCCAGATTGGGCCGATGGAGTTGAGCACCACGCGGCGCCCCTTGTCTCCCTTGCCGACCTTTTCGAGCAGCATGCCGACGCCGAAGTCGAAGCCTTCGAGCACGAGGTAGCCAGTCCAGAGGACGGCAATCAGGATGAACCAGACGAGTGCGAGATCCATGAGTCAGTTCCTCCTAGTACGCAAACGAGAGTGGCTTGTCGGCGTCATCGCTCGGTTCCTCATACTCGACGTGCGGCGCGCCTTCATAGGCGTAGCGCTTCATCAGGCGGAACCAGAACACACCGAGCACGGCGTAGACGACGGTGAAGACGGACAGAGAGATCACCACTTCGGTGACGCTCGTCGCTTCCGAGACTCCCGCCTGGGTCAGCATCGTGACCTGGTTGAAGCCCGTGGGATTGGGTGCCACGACGAAGGGCTGGCGGCCCATCTCAGTGAAGATCCAACCGAAGCTTGCAGCCAGGAACGGCATGGGAAGCGAGATCAGTGCGAGCTTCTGCATCCACCCCTGGTCGATGCCGCGGTTCTTGCGCGTGAGCCAGAAGATGGTGACGCAGAGTGCGGCAGAGAAAGCGGCGAGCCCGATCATGAGCCTGAACGACCAGTACGTCACCAGCAGGTTGGGCTCATAGATGATCTCGTATGCCGTCTTCGTCATAGGCGCCGTAGGTCTCTGCGTAGTGCTCTTGGAGATCGTCAAGGCCCGTGACTTCGGCGTTGAAGTCGCCGTCCGCGAGGTATCCGAGGAATCCGGGCATCACGATGACGTGCTTGACGGAATCACAGTCGTCTCCGGCGAGGTTTCCGATCGCTAGCAGCGAGAACTCAGCAGGTTGCTCGGTATGACACAAGCCTTCCGCTGCCGCCATCTTGATGGGCTGTTGGTCGAACATGAGCTTGGCCTGGATGTCGCCAGTGACGATCACCACAATTCCAGCGAGCAGCATCGTGACGGCACCAAAGCGCGCGGCGGTGCGGTACATGGGGATGTCTGCATCGTTCTTGTCTTGGCGCGACTTTCGTACCATCCAGTAGACGGCGATTCCGGCGACGAACGTGCCTGCCACAAGGAACGCGGTGGCAATGACGTGGGGGAACGCGGCAAGCGTCGTGTTGTTTGTCAGCACCGCAAAGATGTCTGTCATCTCTGCGCGTCCTGTTTCCTCGTTGTACTCAGCACCGACCGGGTGCTGCATCCATGAGTTGGCGGCGATGATGAAGTAGGCCGAGAGGATCGACCCGATTGAGAATGCCCAGATAGTGGCGAGGTGAACCTTCTTGGGGAGCCGGTCCCAACCGAAGATCCACAGTCCCAAGAACGTGGACTCCAGGAAGAACGCCGCCAGAGCCTCCATCGCAAGGGGTGCGCCAAAGACGTCGCCGACAAAGCGGGAGTACTCGGACCAGTTCATGCCGAACTGAAACTCTTGGACGATGCCTGTGGCGATACCCAAGGCGAAGTTAATCAGCAGCAACTTGCCGTAGAACTTTGTCAGTCGCAGGTACTTCTCTTTGCCTGTCACCACCCAGGCGGTCTGCATTATCGCGACAAGGGTGGAAAGCCCAATAGTGAGCGGCACCAAGATGAAGTGATAGACGGTAGTAAGGCCGAATTGCCAGCGAGCCAGTTCAAGCACGTCCATGGAATGTCCCTTCCAAGATCATGTGAATGAACCTATCGCGACTGATCAGGGGGTGGGAGACCGCTCCGCATATCCAGCAGGTAACAATTGTGTTGCAGTCGTCGTGACACGCTGGAAACAGGGACTTTCGTCGGTATATGAGGGCGTGTGTCACAATGGGAGGCAGGTCGCATCCAGCCACACCGGGTGCCAACCGCGCGACAGACGCAGCGACTGCGTAGCAGCCAGTCCCGTCCTGGTCCCGCCGGGCTACAGCCCATCAGCGGAGACATCGGGGATAGGCGCTCTCAGAGTAGGCGCCGCTGTCCGCCGCGACCTGAAGACTTGAAGTGGCCACAAACCTGTGAGCCACCACCGACAACAGTGTCGGCGCGGAGTGTGGTCCGTGCCGATTTGAGGTACCCGCGTTGAGCGAGGACAAGACCACACCCGAAGCACCCACAACTGCCGTGATTTTCCAGGCTCCAGAGCCGGCCGCGCCACGTCGTGCTTCCGCCCCTGCAGGCCCTCCAAGTTCTGGCAAGAAGTCTGAGCCCAGCGAGAAGAAATCAGGCGGTGCCAAGAAGTCTGGGAACTCCCAGAAGTCGGCACCTGACTCCCCATCGGACTCGGGCTCTGAAGGCAAGGGCAACGCCAAGCAAGGCAGCGGCAAGCAGGGCTCCAAGTCCGGCGATGCGAAGAAGTCCGCCGATGCGAAGAAGGACACTGAGGGTGGCTCGGGCAAGAAGGCCGATGCCCAGGGTGACTCCGTTGATTCGTCGCAAGGCCCGCGTGACGGGGGCGATGGGGGCGACAGCTCAAGTGACAGCGCGAAGCGCCGCCGGCGCCGCGGCGGCCGTGGGCGCGGCCGTAGCAAGAGCGGCGGCCAAGACGGCGGTTCGGACACCGGCTCCGAGACCCCAGACGTTGCCGATGGAGGCAACTCTGACGACCACAAGGCTCAGCAGGGAAAGCGCAACGACAAGCCTGCGGATGCCAAGGATTCCTCCGACGCGGACGGCGCCAACGACACCAAGTCTGATGAGCGCGATGGCTCGGACGAGGGCGCAGATGGTGGCGAGGGAGGCAGCTCATCGCGTCGCCGTCGCCGTCGCCGTGGCTCCCGTTCGGGCGGCAACTCCGGAAGCAACGGCGGAGGCGGTTCATCCGACGATCAACTCCAGGGCTCCACTCGTTTGCAGGCGAAGCGCCAGCGTCGCCGTGATTCCCGTGATGGACAGCGCCGGCGCCCCGTGATTTCTGAGGCCGAATTCCTCGCGCGTCGCGAGTCGGTCAAGCGGTCGATGGTGGTGCGCGAAAAGGACCACCGCGTCCAGATCGCTGTCCTTGAGGATGACGTCCTCGTCGAGCACTACGTTTCCCACCAGGCTCAGCAGTCCATGGCGGGCAATGTCTACCTTGGCCGCGTGCAGAACGTGTTGCCTGGCATGGAAGCCGCGTTCGTCGACGTCGGCCGTGGCCGCAATGCAGTGTTGTACGCCGGTGAGGTCAACTGGGATGCCGCTGGCCTCGAAGGCAAGCCTCGCCGCATTGAGTTGGCGCTCAAGCCTGGCGACACCGTGATGGTGCAGGTCACCAAAGACCCCATCGGCCACAAGGGCGCTCGTGTGACGTCACAGATCTCCTTGGCGGGACGCTTCCTTGTGTACGTTCCCGGCGGTGGAGTCACAGGCATTAGCCGCAAGCTTCCCGACACCGAGCGTGCGCGCCTGAAGAAGTTGTTGCGCGAAGTGATCCCTTCCGATGCTGGCGTGATCGTTCGTACGGCAGCTGAGGGCGCGTCGGAAGATGAGCTTCGCGCGGACGTGGAGCGCCTCAAGCGTCAGTGGGAGAACATTCAGGCCGAGTCGACCAATGGCAAGGGGCCCAAGCTTCTCCGCGGCGAGCCCGACATGGCTATCCGCGTGGTGCGCGACATCTTCAACGAAGACTTCGACTCACTCACGATTCAGGGTGAAGATACCTGGAACTCATTGAGCGCCTATGTGGGCCAGGTGGCTCCTGATCTGATGGAGCGGCTCCACCGTTTCCACGGCGACAGTGACGTGTTTACCGAATCGCGCGTCGACGAGCAGCTCACCAAGGGAATGGATCGCAAGGTCTGGCTCCCTTCGGGTGGGTCGCTCGTGATCGACCGCACTGAGGCCATGACGGTCATCGACGTCAACACCGGCAAGTTTGTCGGCAAGGGTGGCACTCTCGAAGAGACGATGACGCTCAACAACCTTGAAGCGGCAGAAGAGATCGTGCGTCAGTTGAGGCTGCGCGACATCGGCGGGATCATCGTCGTTGACTTCGTTGACATGCTCCTTGAAGCCAACCGTGACCGAGTTCTGCGTCGTCTTATTGAGTGCCTGGGCCGAGACCGCACTAAGCACCAGGTGGCCGAGGTCACCAGCCTGGGTCTGGTCCAGATGACTCGCAAGCGCGTGGGCCAGGGTCTCGTAGAAGCGTTCTCCGAAACCTGTGAACACTGCAAGGGTCGCGGATTCCTTGTCCACGGTGAACCAGTGCCGGAGGCAAGCGAGAAGCAGCCTGAACGTCGTCGCAGTGGCCGTGGCAACAAGAGCGGCGGCAACTCGCAGCCACAGCAACAGCAGAAGAAGAAGCCGCAGAAGGATGCCGCTGCTGAGGACGTGTCATCTGCCGGTCACTCTGATACTCATGCCCTTGACGAGCGTGAAGAGTCCCGTGAGGCAGTGAAGGCGACGCTCGCCTCGATCGCTGCCGCAGCGGAGAAGGCACATCACGAGGGCGAAGGAGCCGCGTCTAGCGACCTCCCCGCCTCGAACCCCGAACCCGCCGCGAGCGTTGATGGAGCGCCCGCGGAAGGCTCGGAGAAGAAAGATTCGGAGCCGTCGGCAGTTGCTGCCGCCAGCGACGATGCTCCGGCAAGCGACGAGGGTGGGGCTTCGGCCTCGAAATAGACGCGGCCGCGGCCCCGGTCAGTTTGACCTAGAGGGGTCGCGGAGCGTATATTTGCTCGTCGGTGCTTAAGCGCCAAGTCCTGCCTGCGCCGTGCATGGCAGCGGCAGGAAAACCACAAGCTTTGAAGGATTAATTCATGGTGTACGCGATTGTGAAGGCGGGCGGCCGCCAGGAGAAGGTGTCCGAAGGCGACATCATCGTCGTCGACCGTCTCAAGGCGGCGCAGGGCTCGACTGTCGAGCTCGCTCCCGTGCTGCTCGTTGATGGTGACAAGGTCACCTCGGACGTCAAGTCCCTGTCCAAGGTCAAGGTCACCGCGGAGGTCGTTCGCGACGAACGCGGAACCAAGATTGACATCTTGAAGTACAAGAACAAGACCGGCTACCGCAAGCGCATCGGCCACCGTCAGGAGCTTACGCGCCTGAAGGTCACGGGCATTAAGTAAGCTGAGGAGAGACTCATGGCACATAAGAAGGGCGCGAGTTCCTCGCGCAACGGTCGCGATTCGAACGCTCAGTACCTGGGCGTGAAGCGTTTCGGTGGCGAGGTTGTTTCTGCAGGCGAGATCCTGATCCGCCAGCGTGGAACCCACCACCACCCCGGCAACAACGTTGGCCGCGGTAAGGACGACACCCTCTTCGCCCTCGAGGCAGGAACGGTGCAGTTCACGAACCGTCGTGGCCGCAAGGTCGTCGACGTGGTGGCTGTCTAACTTCACCACACAAGAGTTTTCCGTCAGGGGCGCCGCCAATAGGTGGCGCCCCTGACGCATATCTGGGCCGGTGCGCATTAGAATTGCGCTCCCGAGGAAGGAGCACGAACATGGCATCGTTTGTGGATCGCGTCGTACTTCACGCCGCGGGCGGCAAGGGTGGGCACGGCGTAGCGTCAGTGCACCGTGAAAAGTTCAAGCCACTGGGTGGACCCGATGGCGGTAACGGTGGGCGCGGTGGTTCTGTCGTGCTCGTCGTCGACTCTCAGGTGACCACCCTGTTGGACTATCACCACTCACCACACCGCATCGCTGAGGGCGGGTCACAGGGGGCAGGAGACCATCGTCACGGCGCCAACGCCGACGACCTTCGCCTCGGTGTGCCCAGTGGAACCATCGTCAAGACTGTAGACGGCGAGGTCATCGCGGACCTCGTGGGTGAGGGCGCCGAGCTCATCATCGCCGCGGGTGGTCGCGGGGGACTGGGAAACGCCGCCCTGGCGAACAACAAGCGCAAGGCCCCCGGCTTCGCGCTGCTGGGCGAGCCGGGTGACGAACAGACTGTCATCCTTGAACTGAAGTCCATCGCGGACGTGGCCCTTGTGGGCTACCCGAGCGCGGGCAAATCGTCGCTGATCGCAGCAATGAGCAAGGTGCGCCCCAAGATCGCGGACTACCCCTTCACGACGCTCGTGCCCAACCTCGGCGTCGTCCAAGCAGGCGAGTCACGCTTCACCATGGCCGATGTGCCAGGGTTGATTGAAGGCGCATCTGAAGGCAAAGGCCTCGGACACCACTTCCTCCGCCACATCGAACGCTGCTCGGTCATCGCTCACGTTCTTGATACTGCGACACTGGAATCGGATCGCGATCCGGTCAATGACCTGCACGTCATCTCGCAGGAACTACGCGCATACACGGGTGACGAAGCCATTAGCGGCGTCCCGCTCGCGGAGCGCCCACAGATCATCATTCTGAACAAGATTGACGTTCCGGATGGTCGTGAGCTTGCACAGATTGTTCGCGAGGACCTGGAACGCACCGGCATGCCGATCTTTGAGGTCAGTGCTGCGTCCCATGAGGGTCTGCGAGAGTTGGGCTTTGCTCTCGCACGGATGGTGACGGAGCACCGTGCCGCTGAGCCTGAAGTGGAGAAGGCGCCCATCACCATTCGCCCCAAGGCTGTGGATGACTCCGGCTTCACCGTGAAGCATGTCAGGGACGGTGCGCTCGACTACTTCCAGGTGCGAGGCACCAAGGTTGAGCGCTGGGTCAAGCAGACCAATTTCGCCAATGACGAGGCAGTGGGGTACCTTGCTGATCGATTGGCGCGGGCTGGGGTTGAAGACGACCTGTTCAAGGCAGGAGCTGTGCCTGGATCCGAGGTCGTCATTGGGCCGCGGGATGGCGGCGTGGTGTTCGATTGGGAACCCACGATGGCCGCAGGTGCGGAACTTCTAGGCTCGCGCGGCTCGGATCTACGCGTCGAAGAACACGAACGCCACGGCGGACGTGCCACTCGCGCAGAGAAGCGAGCAGAGCACAAGGAGCGTATGGACGGCAAGGCCGCTGCGCGACAAGAACTATGGACTGAACGAGATTCCGGACATTGGACGGATCCCACGGAGGACGAATAGTGACAGAACCGCGTGATCAAGTAACTCAGGCCCAACGCATTGTGGTCAAGATTGGCTCGTCGTCTTTGACGGGTGAAGATGGCCACCTCAACGAGACTGCATTGGGAAACCTGGTCGAGGCGCTCTCCGCTTGGCACGCCAGGGGTAAGCAAGTCGTTCTGGTCACGTCGGGATCCATCGCTGCGGGCATCGGCCCTCTGGGCCTTCCAGCACGTCCACGTTCGTTGAAGACCGCCCAAGCCACGGCATCGGTCGGGCAGGGCATGCTCATTGCCGCGTACTCACGCGAGTTCGCCTCTCACGGCCTTCACGTAGGTCAGGTGCTTCTGACTGAGGATGATGTGGTTCGTCGTGGGCACTACGGCAATGCTGAACGTGCGCTAGAGCAGCTCCTGGCGCTCGACGTGGTGCCCATCGTGAATGAAAACGACACGGTGGCGACGGACGAGATTCGATTTGGTGACAACGACCGTCTCGCGGCGTTGGTGGCCACTGTGGTGAAAGCCGATGCCTTGGTGCTGTTGACGGATGTCGACAGCCTTTACACCGCGGCACCAGGTACGCCCGGTGCCCGTCGCATCGACGTGGTCCACGGACCAGAAGACCTCGGCGGGATCGACGTGTCGCATCGCGGCTCAGCGTTGGGCACCGGCGGCATGGTGACCAAGCTCGAGGCTGCAACCATCGCGACTTCGTCCGGAGTGCTGACGGTCCTGACCTCTGCCAACTCCATCACCCAAGTGCTCGAAGGGGAGCCGGTGGGCACATTGTTTATGCCTACCGGACGCCACGAAGGTGCGCGCCTGACATGGCTCGCCCATGCCGCACGTACTGAAGGCCAACTGATTCTTGATGCCGGTGCCGTCGCTGCTCTGGAAGGACGCCGCGCATCGTTGCTGGCCGCTGGCGTACGTGCCGTTCGCGGCGAGTTTGACGTCGGAGACCCCATCGAGCTTGTAGGACCAGACCGAGTTGTCGTGGCGCGCGGCTTGTCCGCGTTTGCCTCCCACGAAATTCCGCAGATGCTGGGTCAAACCACTGACCAGCTACGCGAAGAATTGGGCGAACACTTCGCGCGCCCCATCGTCCACATCGACGACCTTGTGGTGATCGCTCCTTAATACGGGCATCTCCAACCGCGAATGGCACCTTGAGACTGATCTCCCTACGGGGAACAGTTACGAGGTGCCGTTCGACGTTTGTGGGGCCCAAAGAAGCGGCCGACGGGAGGGGTCGGCACGGTCGTTAGACTGGTCGGTATGAACGACACAGCTGAAAACCCGGACATCACAACCGCCGTTCTCGATGCTTGTCAACGAGCTAAGGTCGCTAGCCGTGCGCTGGCCACCGCGACAAGCACCACAAAAGATGAAGCATTGCTAGCAATGGCAGACGCGCTGGTGGCACAGGCCCCTCGAATCGTCGAGGCCAACGCTGAAGACTTGAAGCGCGGCCGCGCGAACGACATGTCGGAGGGCCTGCTTGACCGCCTCGAACTGACGGAAGAGCGCCTCGCCGCCATCGCCGATGCTCTGCGTTACGTCGCAGGCCTCCCGGACCCCGTTGGTGAACTCAAGCGTGGGTCCACTTTGCCCAACGGCATCCGCCTCGTGCAAAAGGCCGTGCCCATGGGAGTGGTAGGCATGATCTACGAGGCGCGCCCCAACGTCACCGTGGACGCCGCAGGCTTGGCGCTCAAGTCCGGTAATGCTGCGGTCCTGCGTGGCGGATCTGCCGCTGCGAGTTCCAATGAGGTCATTGTCTCCGTTCTGCAGGACGCCCTTGAAGGCGTCGGGCTCCCACGCGACGCAGTCCAGTCCATCGACGCCTATGGTCGGGAAGGCGCCAAGGTTCTGATGAACGCTCGCGGCCTTGTTGACGTTCTGGTTCCTCGCGGTGGACGCTCGCTCATTCAGGCGGTCGTGCGCGACTCGACTGTGCCCGCCATCGAAACAGGCGAGGGCAACTGCCATGTCTACCTCGATGCCACAGCGCCCGTCGACCGCGCCGTGGACATTGTGGTGAACTCCAAGACACACCGCGTGGGTGTCTGCAATGCCGCGGAGACGCTGCTGGTACACCGCGATGCCGCCGCCAACGTCTTGCCCGCTGTCCTGACCGCGCTGCACGAGGCAGGGGTGACATTCCATGCCGGCGACGACGTCGCTGCCCTTGCGCCGGCATCGGCAACCGTCATTCCTCCCACGGAAGACGACTGGGCGAACGAATACCTCAGCCTCGACATCGCAGTGCGCATCGTCGATGACATCGATCAGGCGATCGAACACGTCACCCAATACTCGACGGGTCACACCGAGGCCATCGTCACCAACGACATCGGTGCCGCGGATCGATTCTCAAGCGAGATCGACACCGCTGCGGTGATCGTCAACGCCTCGACGCGTTTCACCGACGGAGCCATGTTTGGCCTGGGTGCGGAGATCGGAATCTCGACGCAGAAGTTGCATGCGCGTGGGCCGATGGGCCTGGGGGAACTCACCACGACGACCTGGATCGCGTACGGCGACGGGCAGGTTCGCCCTTAGCCTCAGGCTGAGCGTGGAATACTGTTCACTAACCGTAGACGGAAGGACAACACCAAGTGATCAATCAGGTTTCTGCTGAGGCAGCGCACGTCGTGAACGAACTCCCTATTCCCCCCGTGGCATATGGATTGCTGGCCTTCACCGGCCTGATGGCGTTGCTGTTCGTGACCTTCGCCTTCCGGAGCATCGGCACGCGCCACTAGCGTGCCCATCGCGCCGCAGCGCATCGGTGTCCTCGGTGGCACCTTTGACCCCATCCATGACGGTCACGTCACGATGGCGTCAAAGGTGCGCACCGCGCTGGCGCTTGATGTGGTGTTGCTCGTCCCGACACATCGGCAACCATTCAAAGCTGAGGCCGTGACCGCATCCGATGACGACCGGGTCGCTATGTGCAGACTCGCTGCAGCTGAGCACGACTTCCTTGAAGTTTCGACCGTCGATGTTGAACGCGGCGGTACCACGTACACCGTTGACACCCTGACGGACCTCGCCCGTGACTTCCCTGATGCGCAACTCTTCTTTATCGCAGGCGCGGATGCGCTGTCGCGGCTAGGGGAGTGGAAAGACTCTGCGAAGTTGTGCACATTGGCGACATTTGTGGGAGTGGCTCGGCCCGGTCATTCGTTGGCACAGTTGGATAGCCCACACTCCGTGGTTGAAATACCAGCCATGGCGGTATCCTCGACAGATGTCAGGCGCAAGGTTCACGAGGGGGACTCGGTGAAGTCACTCGTGCCGGATGTTGTCGCGGATTACATCGGGGAGCACAACCTGTACGCAGGAGGATTGGATGAATGACCAGGAGCGCAAGCCCTCACGTCGTGAGCGTCGCGCGCAGGAGCAGCGGGAGGCACAACGCCTCGATGACACCGCGCCCCTAGAGCCTGGCCTTGATACTGAGGGTTTTCCGACCCACAGTCCCGACGGTCGTCCTCTATCGCGCAAGGAGCGCCGCCGCATTGACCGCGTGACGCATCCGGTAGAGACGTGGACCGCAGAAGAGGAAATGATCGCCACTGGGCAAATCCCGGCGATGACTCCTGAGCGGATCGCAGAACAGGAAACGTTGGCACGGCGCAAGGCTGAGGAAGCTCAGCGCGAAGCGCTCACTGCCTCCGAGGAACTGGCACAACTCGCCCGGCCCACGCAAGCAGCTCCTGCAGCGACGCCCTCTCCGGCCGAGGAAGCGCCGCGCCGCGAGACCCTCATCCCCGAGTCACATGACCACACTGCGCAGAACCAAACTACGCAGGACCACACTGTGCAGGACCAAGTTACTGCAGCACCGTCCCCGACCCAGCCGGCTGCTCCCTCGGAAGGCTGGCCTGTTCCCGCGGCGAGTTCGCAGCCCGAAACTCAAGCATCGCCGCCCAGTACTGAAGTTTCGCAGCCCAACACCGTGGCGTCGCAGCCCGGTACTGGTGCGCAATCTCCATGGTCCGTGGCACAGCCGCCGTCGTCGCGGTCAGCATCGCAGGCACCAGTGTCGGAGTCCCCAGTACCGCAGGCCCCGGCGCCCGCTGAGCCTGAGAGGCCGCTGGGCATGCCTGCTGGTATGACACCGCAGATGTTCGACATGCTCTTCCCGCCGGGTTCGGCCCAGCGCACCCTCATGGAGAAGGAAGCTGCGGAGTCGGGCGCGGACGCTTCCCACACCTCAGCGGTATCGCCGCCATCCGGTTCGGCCCCCAGCGCTCCTCGGACATCGGTATCGGCATCGGCCCCCGGACCGAGTGCCGCGTCGACTGCAGCGCCTGCACAGAGCGCGCCCTCAGTATCTGCCCCCGAATCACGTTCCGGCGCCGAGTTCCCCGCCGCCGAGGAACCCGCCCATCAGTGGGGTGCGGGTGGCTACACAGCCCCGTTCGCGGCATCGGCCCCTGGAGCGACCTCTCCTGACGAGCCATCGTTGGCACCCTGGGTCCCCGCCAACCAGGACGAGCATGGGGATTCTGCGACCCCGCAGTGGTCATTTGCCAGCGACGATGCACACGACGTGCCCCACCGCGGCGTGAATGAAGACGCGGCAGTGACGCCAAACTTCGACACTTTTGCCGAAGAGGACACCGACGCGGATGCGGCAGTCGATCCCGCAGGCTATGTGGCCAGCGATGATTCCGCAGTGTTCCCGGGCAGCGCGTCCGGTACTCCGGCCTCCACGTCCGCCCCTGCGGATTCAGCGTCGCAGTGGGACAGCCATCCCCTGATGACTGCGCAAACGCCCGCCGCAGCCGGCGACCTTGACGTGGACGAGGATGAAGTGGACAGCAAACAGCTTCCGCGCCCGGACCTCAGCCGTGTGAGCACGTCAACGTTCTCGCCCACCACCATGGTTGAACCGGTTCCCACGGGTAATTTTCAGATTCCGGAACGGGAGAAGCCTGATCTTCACCCGGCTGGAGGACGCCACCACTTTGGGTGGGCGCAGTTGGCCGTGATGGGCGCCGTGGCATTTGTGCTGGGTGTCATCGTATGGAATGTGATGAAGGGTAGTTGAGTGACCGCAACAGACCGTGCAATAGAACTCACTCGTGAAGCAACCCGAGCTGCTGAAGACAAGCTGGCAAGCAACATCGTTGCGCTCGACGTGACGGGCACCATGCCATTGACTGATGTGTTCTTGATTGCGTCGGCCTCGAACGAGCGACAGGTTGTCGCGATCGCAGAGGGCATTGAGGAAGCGATGCACAGCCAAGGAGTCAAGGCGATTGGGCGAGAGGGGCACCGTGAAGGACGGTGGATCTTGCTGAACTTCAACGACGTCGTCGTCCACGTCATGCACGACGAAGATCGTGCGTTCTACGACCTCGAGCGTCTTTACAAGGACTGCCCGGTCGTCGCAACCGTCTAGGGGCCATAGGCGCGTCCGCCGAGGAGGGATCGATGCAGGTCTACGTGATTCGGCACGGCCAAACGGAGTGGAACGCCCTGGGTTTACTACAAGGCGCCTCGGAAGTTCCGCTTGCGCCGGAGGGACTACGTCAAGCTGAGGCCACCGCAGAGGCGATGGCTACGCTAGTGGGGCCGGATGTCACTGTGGTGAGTTCTCCGCTCTCACGCGCCAACGAGACCGCGCAGGCGCTCGCACGCCGTGTGGGTGTCGAGGTTGCCGTGGATGACCGTTTGCGCGAGCGGGCATACGGTGTGTGGGAAGGAATCACGCCACAAGAGCGGGCCTCGAAGTGGCCCGCGGAGCTTGAGGCGTGGCACACCCACGGCGAGCCGAACATCCCCGGTTTTGAGTCGCACAACCTGGTGCGCCAACGCATGATTGCTGCGCTCGAAGACTGGGCCGATGCGGTGCGAGAGCAGAACACGCGCGGCGCAGACGCTGACGGAACACTTGCAGTCTTCACCCACGGCAGCGCCTCCCGAGTGGGGCTGCAGGGGATCCTTGGGATTCCACTGAGCCACCGCACGCTCGGCAATCTAGGCAATGCCGCGTGGAGCCGATTGACGCGCCGTGAGCGCGGTGACTGGACACTCGAAAGGCACCACCTGACCGTGGAAACGGTGGTGACGACGTGAGCTCGCTCGTCCTATGGCGGCACAGCGCTACGGGCTTCAACAGGGAACGCCGTCTCCAGGGCTCACTTGATGTGCCACTAGGTGACGAGGGACGAGCCCAAGCGCGGGATGCGGCGCGGCTCCTTGTCGACCAATACGGTACTGATGTGGACATCGTCTCCTCTCCACTTCAGCGCGCTGTGTCGTCGGCACGCGAACTCGCCGCTCTGACACAGCAGGACCTCACGGTGGACCAGGCCTTCACCCAGCGCTCTTACGGGGAATGGGAGGGCCTGACGCACGATGAGGTAGCGGCGGGTTGGCCGGAGCAGTACGCGGCGCGGCAACGAGGAGAGGACCCAGCTATTGAAGGCTGGGGTCTGGCCGCAGATGTTTCTGCGCGCGTGAAGCGCGGCCTTGAGGAACTGGCAGATCGGTCCAGAACTGTTGTGGTGGTCAGCCACGGCTCAGCTATCCAGTTAGGGCTGTTTGGGCTGCTGGAATTGCCGCTTCAGTCGCGGATCCTCGGCAGGCTTCCGCACGCCGCATGGTCTGAAGTCATGAGGGTCGAGTCGGGTGCTTGGCACCTCGTGGCGCACGGTCGCGGAGCCGTGTAGCGGATTAGGCATATATCTCGATCTGGGCTAATATTGCATTCGCCCTTAGGGGCACCTGATCATTGTGATCATGGGGCTGTGGCGCAGCTGGTAGCGCACCTGCATGGCATGCAGGGGGTCAGGGGTTCGAGTCCCCTCAGCTCCACGATGTGTTGAGACAGCATCAAGAAAGCCGCCCTTCGGGGCGGCTTTCGCTGTTTCTGGAGCGTTTTTGGAGCCTGCGTCTTGAGGCATTTGTCTAGAGTCGCCGTGGTGCTACAAAGGCCGTGATGCTACAGGCGACGTGGTGCCGTGATGTACCGGCAGCGCGGACCTACTGTCGCGCGACCATCGCCTCGATCCACTCCGGCGCATAGGGCGAGGTGCAGTTCGGGGGAGTGGGGTAGTCCTTGAGGACCTCCAGCGACTCGCCGATGGCAACGGCACGTTCGCGATGCTCAGGGTGATGAATGCCGATGTAGGCGAGCGTATTGTTCATCTCCCACTGCAAGGGCTCGGCCGCGCCAGCCAACTCTCGCTCAATGATGTCCAGCAGCGTGTCGAGGTCCAGCCCTTGAGCGTCCTTGCGTACGCGGAGTGCTGTCAGGGCCCACCCTGCAGCGGCAACATGGGCGTCGTCATCGTCGACCCACTGCAGGCGCAATTCCTCGCGCTCGGGGCTCTTGGCTAGGACATAGTTCGTGAGCCAGTCACGCACCTTAGGGACTCGCGCATCCCGGAGCATCGCGTCGAGCTGCGCAGCGCTAAAGTCCTTGGGCTTACACACCAGCAACGCTACGAGGCGCGATTCGGTGTTCTCGGTGTCCCAGAGTTCGCGTGCGAGGTCGTGGTTGGTCTTGACCTTTTTTGCGACTCCTCGCAGCTTGGTGAGATTGACCGAGTGGTCGTCGCCGTGGCGTTCATTGACGGCGAGGGTTTTGGGGTCGGAAAGCGCGGAGAGCTCGTGCTCGACCTCTGAGACAGACGTGAGCTGTGATGGCGTGTCAGAAGCCGGCATGGTTACCTTCCTTGGTCGGTCGTGATGATGTCTTCAATGCGATCGGCGTCGTCAACATCGAGAACAAAGTCGTGGCGGCGCTCGTTGGCGTCGCGCAGCGTGAGTGTCACGCCGGTCTCCGTGTCCCGGCGATTCATCACCCGGACTATCCTTGATCGGCGGTTCATGCCCCACAGCCAGTAGACGATTCCGGCGGGCACGAGCAGGAGGACACCCCAAATGATCGAGGCAAGCGCGGTGTTCTGGATGTTGTCGGTCGTGACGACTTCGCGGTAGGTGTTGATGGCGACAAAGATGATCAGCACGGGTGGCACCCACGCAGCCCACTTGTTGCCTGTCTGGTAGACGCTCACCTTGGTGTCGGAGACGGCCAACTGCCACCGGCGATCCCGGAGGTCTTTGGTGCTCACGCGTCGCCCTCGTTGGCCAGCGCGGCAGCGATATCCTGTGCGATTTGCTCAGGCTCGGTGTTGGAGCCGTAGCGGGAAATCACGTGCCCATCACGCCCCACGAGGAACTTGGTGAAGTTCCACTTAATGGCTGATCCCAGCATTCCGCCGGCCTCGGACTTGAGCCATGTGAACAGCGGGTCTGCATGCTTGCCGTTGACGTCGATCTTGGCAAACATCGGGAACGTGACCCCATAGTTCGCTTGGCAAAACTCACCGATCTCCTCGGCTTCTCCCGGTTCTTGGGAACCAAACTGGTTGCACGGGAACCCGAGCACAGTGAAGCCGTCCTTGGAATAGCGCTGGTAAAGCTCTTCCAGCCCCGCGAACTGTGGCGTGAACCCACATTTGGAGGCGGTGTTCACCACAAGAACTACTTGTCCAGCGTAATCGTTGAGGGAGCGGTCCTCGCCGGTGAGTGTAGTGGCGGTGAAGTCTGTGATCGTCGACATGGTTCTATCGTCGCACAGCGTTCTGGACTCGCAGGTTTAGAGTGGCGGGTATGCGTATTGCGGCAATTGGTGACAGTTTTACTGAAGGTGTAGGGGACGAGGTCGACGGCGGAGGGGTCCGCGGATGGGCCGATGTGCTCGCCGCGGGACTGGCAATTGGCCTCGACGAGCCCGTGGACTATGTCAACGTCGCGATTCGGGGGCGTCTTATTGAACCCATCGTGAACGAGCAACTCGAAGCCGTACTAGCGCTCGACCCTCCACCTACGCATCTCACATTCAACGGCGGTGGCAACGACATGATGCGCCCCGGCTTTGGTGCGGATCGAGCCGTGGAGTACGCGAAGCGAGTCATCGACCGTTGTGCCGAAGAAGGGGTGCAACTGGTGCTGCTGACCGGCGGAGACCCTACGGAGCGGCTCCCAGGAGGAGCCACCATGCGCCGACGAGGAGCGGAGCTGATGGAGGCCATGCTCCCGGTGGTGGAGGAGCACCCTGAGATCATCTTTGTTGACAACTGGAGTGACGCGGAACTGCGCCGACCACCATATTGGTCAAAGGACCGCCTCCACCTCAACACGTTGGGCCATTCGCGCATCGCAGCGCGAGTCCTCACTGCGATGGGCGTCGAGACTGACCTGCCCACCGCAGACGATGAGCTCGTGATCCCTACGGGAGCACGAGTCGAGGCCCAGTACTACGCGACCTACGTGCTGCCATGGCTTGGGCGGCGTATTCTCCGCAAGTCCTCAGGTGACGGCCGTGCCGCCAAGTATCCCGAATGGACCAGGATGTCACCGGCCTAGGGCCGGCTCCGAGGGTGCGCTGTCCGGCATCGGCTCTTCTTCCGCCGCCACTGGCTTGCGGATCATGGTTGCCAGGCCAATGCCCACCGTCGCAATGATGGCGCCCACCATGAACGACGCTCGGATGCCCGACGCCTGCGCGGAGACAAGTGACGCCCCATCGCTCTCTGCGGTGATGGTGACGGCCGTCATCGTTGCAACGAACAGCGCGGTGCCTGCCGCGGCTGCCACCTGCTGAACAGTCGACACAATCGCGGAGCCATGCGAGTAGAACCTGCGTGGCAAGGACCCAAGGGACGCCGTGAACAACGGCGTAAACACTAGAGCCAGGCCGATGCTGAGGGTCACGTGGACCACGAGCACCACCCACCACGGAGTGGCCTCGTGCAGAAGGAAAGCAGCCGCCCACAGGGCGAGCGACACCAGAGTCATTCCGGGGATCAGCAGGGCGCGCGGACCAATGCGGTCGTACGCACGGCCCACCGGCGTGGCCAACAGGCCCATCGTGAGACCTCCGGGGAGGAGGATCAGCCCAGCTTGAAGCACTGTCAGCCCCAAGACATCCTGAGTGTAGAGCGGGAGCAAGATGATGGTGCCGAACAGTGACGTCATGCACACGACAAAGAGCGCCACGGAGACCGCAAACGTGCGTGAACGGAACGTCCGCAGATCCAGCAGTGCCTTGTCGTCGCGTTGCAAAACTATCTGGCGGCGAACGAAGATGGCGAGAACTGCGGCGCCAAGGAGTGTGAAGCCCAGAGCAGAGACTATGTTGCCCTCAGCCGACTCACCGATGCGGCTTAGTCCATACACGAGCGATCCGAAGCCCACGGCGGACAGACCCACCGAGAGGATATCCAGTGGGGTCTTCTTGGGCTCATTGGTGCTGCGCATGTGGAGGATGCCGAAGATCAGCACCGTGATCGCAACAGGAAGCACGGCAACGTAGAGGAATCGCCACGACGCGACTGCGAGGATCATGCCTGAGATGGTGGGGCCGATGGCGGGGGCGACGGAGATCACCATGCCGATGGTGCCCATACGGCGGCCACGCTCATGCTCGGGGACCAGTGAGATGACGGTGGTCATCAGCAGCGGGAGCATGACAGCAGTTCCACAGGCCTGGATGACGCGGGCGATCAGCAGCACCTCAAAACCGGGGGCGACTGCGGCCAAAGCTGTTCCGAGCACAAACACCGACATCGCGATGATGTAGAGCGGGCGCGTGGGGAACCGAGTCAACAGGTAGCCCGTGATCGGGATGACCACGGCCATTGTCAGGAGGAACGCCGTCGTGAGCCACTGTGCGTCGATCGCGGTGATGCCCAGGTCTTCCATCAGGTGCGGGATTGCCACGCCCATGATGGTTTCGTTCAGGATCACCGTAAAAGCGGAGATGATGAGAATGCGAATCACGAGGTTATTGCGTGCTGTGGTGGCCTCAAGGGTGGTGGCCGCAGCGGCGCGCTCAGAAGGAGCAGACATAGCCGGGGAATGCCTTTCTGGCCAATGCGAGGGTGCGGCTGTGGCTACACGGACGGCGCGCATCGGCGGGGAACAAGTCCCTATTGTTGCACTAGTGAAGCAATGCGGGAAGGCCTGAGACCCAAGACGTGGGTCAGATGAGTCCCAAGGTTTCGAAGGCAGCGACGAGTCCGTGTTCCTCGGGTGGTGCCGCAATGATGTCTGCTAGCTCGGTCAGTGCCGGGATGGCGGTTGAAATGACGATGGACTTGCCCGCCTCACGCAGGAGTTCCAGATCGTTGGGGCCATCGCCGGCGGCGACCACACGGGAGTGCGGAACGTCGAGAGCTTGTCGTGCGATCTCCATACCCACGGCCTTGGTGATGTGAGACAGGTAGATCTCGCCCGTGCGCTCACCAAGAGCTTCGTTTGATCCCGCGACGACGGACACCTCCGGGCCAACCTTGTCGAGCACATTTTGGACCGGTCCGCCGCCGTCGATCACAAAAACCTTGGAGAACGAGCGGCTCGCACGCTCGTCAGTCACCACGAGGGCTGAGTGAAGCACATCGAATGCCTTGCGCCGCTCGGGAGCAGCGTCGGCGTCGGGAGCCTTAGCGCGCATGTTGGCGTCGACCTCGGGAGCGCCGTACATGCTCTCAGGAGCCTCGAGCGCGTACAGGGCGCCCTGCGCATCGAGCGCCTCCACAGTCCGCCGCGCGACATCCGCAGGAAAACGGACATCCGCGAGGACGGTGCCCCGTACCTCGACATGAGCGCCCGCCGAGGTCACGAGGCCGTCGAACCCGGCCTCATGGAGGTGCGGCGAGACTGCACACACAGGTCGGCCCGTGCAGAGCAGGACCGCGTGGCCGTTGGCTCGCGCTCTCCGGACGGCATCGACATGAGCCGCCGGCACTACTCCGTGTGCGGCGTAGGTACCATCGACATCGAGGAACACGGCGTGCGGTGCAAGGCTGGGGGAAGTCACCCGCACCACTCTATCTTTGGCGATGTCGCTTGAAGGACGGCGCTGCCTCGGGTGCAACGTCACTTGGGGTGCAACGTCACTGAGGGTGCAACGTCGCTGAGGGTGCAACGTCGCTTAGGGTACGAGCGTGGCTACTTCTTCGATACAGACGTTGGGAATCCTTGGTGCCGGACGCATCGGCCGGGCTATCCGTGACTTGGCGACAGCAGCGGGCCTGGACGTCGCGATGGTGGGATCGAAAGGCGACGTCGCCCCGGTGCTCACGGCCGATGCCGTCGTGCTCGCCGTCCCGCTCGGCCAGTACCGGAATCTTCCCCGCCTTGAGGGCGCCCTGGTGATCGACGCAATGAACTACTGGTGGGAACTCGATGGGCACCTCGCGCAGTTCGAAGACCCCACGACGAGCTCATCGGAAGTCGTGGCACGTGAACTGACCGGGGCACGTGTGGTGAAGGCTCTGAACCACCTGAGCGGGTACGCGCTCGAAGAGCTGGCGCGCTCCCCGGGCGATGAGGAGCGGATCGCGGTTGCCGTGGCGGGGGACAACGACGCCGATATCGAGACGGTGAGTGCCCTGGTGGACCGGATCGGCTTCGACCCCGTCGTGGCAGGAGATCTGAGTGCCGGGGTGAAGTTCGAACCGCTGACGGAAGCGTTTGGCGCGGATGCGGACTCCGCAGAATTGATCGCAATCCTCGCGAGATTCTGGGACTCTCAGCGCGGGCGCGTCGTCGGCCGTGCCCGGAACTGAGCCGTCCTCCAGGTTTCTCCGTGGAGCTAGTGGCCCTCAGGCCACTCCACGGTCACCCCGTGCGTGCCTTCTCGTCGAATGAAGCGCGAAAGATAGCTGCATTCCGGGCGCACCGTGGCATCGAGTTTCGCAAGATTCTCCAGGGCGCCCTCAGCGAGTTCGCGCGCTGCGCCCGTGCCGTGCAGCCCGGGTTCCACCTCAGTGTGTGTCAGCACCGTGACGGCACCATCCTGGCGAAACTCGATGAAGCCGGCGAGTTCGCCATCGGACAGGTATTCGTAACGCGATGCGGCATCGTTCCGTGCCACCACCGTCGTGTGCTCCTGAGTCATGCATCCCCTTCCACCAGATGGTGTGTCTTTGAGGCTAACGGGCACCGCCGTGAAGTTGCACCCACTGCAACACACTTGTGACCTAGTCTTCATACATCTGAGTCTGCGCACTCACCGAGTGTTCGCTAGGTCAGCATCTATCACTCAGTGGAGTGAGCCCGAGGGAGTGAACCCCCGGCCGCGAGGCGCATCATCTCGGAACTGAAATCCACTGCTGATTCCACGGCTCCCGCGGACCCAAACTCATGGCTGTACGAATCCCAGGTGTCACCCCTCACAGCGCTAGCAAAGCCCGCCTCCATGAGGGTGACGAGCTCTTGCGCAGCGCGATCGATGCGCGCCGCGAGTGCGGCGTCGTTCATGTCCTCTGGCGCAGCGAACACGCCCGTCGGTACCGGCAATGCGCGCATGTATGCGAACAGCGAACGGACTTCCTGATCGACGACGAGCGCGTGGCGTGAAGTCCCAGCCGTCGCCGCCAGAACCATGGGCTTGCCGATGATGAGGTCGTTGTCGAGCACTTGGAAGAACCCTGTGAACGCCGCTGAGGCTGAGGCTTTGTAGACGGGAGTTGCTGCAATGATCCCGTCCGCCTGCGCAAGTGCCTTGATGGCGCGGGTGAATCCCGGGCCCATGAACTGGCTGGAGAGAGCCTGCGGAAGTTCCGGCAGGAGTTCACGAACATCGATGACGTCCACTGAGACTCGATGGCCGTGGGCCTCAGCCTTGGTGGTGACCCGTTGCACGGTGCGATCTGCCAGCATGCGAGTCGACGAGGGGTTGGAGGCGCCGGCCGAGACAACGACCAGTCGGAGGGTGTCGTGCGTCATTTTTCCTCCTGAGCATGAGTAATGAGTTTGAGATGTAGGGCTTCTAGCGTGGCGATCTCGTCGTCACTCAATGCGCCCGACATCGCTTGTGCCACGGCGGTGCCGTGAGACTTTCCGACGGAGCGTTGGAGCGCTTCCCCCTGCGGTGTGAGCGATAGATGGGAGGCGCGGGCATCGGCTGGGTCTGCACAACGGCTCACCAGACCGCGCGTGACGAGACGTTCGACCATGCGCGACAGAGCCGGTTGGCTGAGCAACACCGATCGGCTGAGGTCATTCAGGCGCATCGGCCCTGTGGTCGTTGCTGAACGCGCGTTCTTGGCCAGTGTGTAGAGGACGTCATATTCCCGTGGCGACAAGCCCTCCCATACGTCTTGTTCGCCAAAAATGCGCATCCATATGGCGTGCGAGGTCATCGTGGCCTCCCACGCGGCAATGGCGCGTGTGGTGCTGGATCGGGTGGCAGTCATCGGGCTCTCACAGTTCCGGGTAGACGGTGTGCTTGCCGTCAGAGTCCTGGTAGGGAGAGTCGCCAGTGACGTTGTCTCCACGGTTGGCGTTGGGTCGTGGCTGGCGGGGCTCCGCGTCGCCGTACTTGGCCTTCACGAGGCTCGCGTGAGTGGGGGCGTCGGGTGCTGCGGGGTCGCGGCGCTCGGCCATCTCCTTGCGCAGTGTGGGAACAACCTCGCCTCCCAGCAGCTCGAGCTGGTCCAACACCATTTCGATTGGCAGACCCGCATGATCGACGAGGAACAGCTGGCGTTGGTAGTCGCCTACGTAGTCGCGGTAGCCAAGGACCTTGTCGATGACCTCTTGCGGCGAACCTACGGCGAGCGGTGTCTGAGTGGAGAAGTCCTCAAGCGATGGTCCATGCCCGTACACAGGTGCCTCGTTGAAGTACGGCTGGAAATTGCGCCGAGCCTCTTGCGTGGTCTTGCCGATGAAGGTTTGGCCTCCGAGTCCGACGATGGCTTCCTGGGCTGTGCCGTGACCGTAGTGTTCGAAGCGCTGGCGGTAGAACTGCACCATGCGCTGGGTGTGTTCCTTGGGCCAGAAAATGTGGTTGGCAAAGAAGCCGTTGCCATAGAACGCGGCCTGCTCCGCGATCTCTGGAGTGCGAATCGAGCCGTGCCATACAAAAGGCGGAACGTCATCGAGCGGACGCGGCGTGGACGTGAAGCCCTGGAGCGGTCCGCGGAAGTTACCCTCCCAGTCGACGACATCCTCGCGCCACAGGCGGTGGAGGAGGTTGTAGTTCTCCAGCGCTAGCGGGAGCCCTTGGCGAATGTCCTGCCCGAACCATGGGTAGACCGGGGCTGTGTTGCCGCGGCCCAGCATGAGGTCCATGCGTCCCTTGGAGAGGTGCTGGAGCATGGCGTACTCCTCAGCAATACGCACCGGGTCGTTGGTGGTGATGAGAGTGGTGGACGTCGTGACAGTGAGGTGCTGGGTCTGCGCAGCGACGTGGGCGAGGAAAGTGGTGGGGGAGGATGAGAAGAAGGGTGGGTTGTGGTGCTCGCCGATGGCAAACACGTCGAGTCCGACCTCTTCTGCTTTGAGGGCGATGCGCGTGAGGTTGTTAATGCGTTCCGCTTCTGACGGGGTGTAGTCGTTGACGGGATCGCGAGTGATGTCCGAGACGGACATGATGCCAAACTGCATGGCGGCCTCCTGGGGCTGTCATTGAGCGGGACGTGTTGCGGGGCTGAGCACCCTGCACTCGTCTTATTGTATGCGTATGCATGTAATAACGTCCGCGCACGCGATTCATTCCCTCCCCGTGACAGTACGAACCGGAGCAGAACGGGACACGCCGTGCAGACGGCCGATGCTGGGCTCACCCTGGGCGTGTTGACCTCACCTTTGGTTCGTACTGAGCGGGAGCAGGGGGGAGGGAGGGCCGGGTTGGTGGTGGCGGGTGGTGTGCGCGCCATCGGCCAAGAGATCAGGAAGCGACGGTGTCGGAATCCTTGCGAGGGGCCATCGTGCCTGCGAGCAGGATGATGAGGACGCCGAACATCGGCACGAGTGCCAGACCCACACGGAGGCTTGTCGCATCGGCGATTGCTCCGACGAGGGGCGGCGAGAACAGGAAAGCCAGCCGCAGCAGCCACGACAAAATTGTGAGGCCCGTGCCAGAACGCAGGCCGGGAAGTTCATCGGCGGCATGCATCGCCCCTGGAATGAGCGTGGCCACTCCAAAGCCTGCGACACCAAAGCCGACGATAGTGCCCCACTCTGTGGGGAACGCGAGCGCCGAGCCCATTCCTACGGCGACCATCGCTCCGCCCCACCGCGCGATAGTGCGCTGACCCCAGCGATCAACCATGCGGTCACCAAGAAGGCGCCCAACGAACTGGCTGCCCTGCATGGCGACAAACGCCAACGCTGCGACACCGGCCGCTGCTCCGACTTCATCGCGCATGTAACTGGCTGACCATGTGGATGCGGCGTCCTCCACCCATCCACCGCCGATCGCGATGACGGTGAGCGCTAACAGGATTCCCCAGATGCGCAGCGGGATGGCGCGTAGCGGAGTGTGCTGGGGAACAGCGGCCTCGGTGGCTCCCTCCTCGGCGGAGCTTCGTGGTTCGGGACCGGGCAGCAACATGGGGTACGCCGCTACGTTGACGCCCACCACCACGACCGCTTGGATGCCGAACTGCAGTGGAACACTGACGCCGGTGCCTGCACATGCCGCGCCGATGAGGCCTCCCGTCACGGCGCCCGCGCTCCACAGTGCGTGAAAGGAGTTGAAGATCGATCGCCCGTAGCGGCGCTGGACTCTCAGACCATGTGCGTTTTGGGCAACGTCAACAATGGCATCCGTTGCGCCTACCAAGAAGAGCGCGGCACCAAACAGCAATACGCCGTCGGCACTGCCCGCGACGAGCATGGCGAGCACGCTCACGACCATTCCGACGGTCGCCACACGCGAGGAGCGCAGACGGCGAATCAGTGGAGCGGCGGTGAGCCCAAGAAGCAGTGCACCCACAGGCCACATCGCCATCGCGACACCCAGGCCGCTGTACGTCAGGTCGAGTCCGTCGCGAATTTCGGGGACGCGGGGGGCAAAACCTCCCAGCACGATGCCGTTGGTGAAAAAGATCAAGGACACGCCAAGGCGAGCCCGGCGCAGGTCGCGCGACACCGCGCGCTGAGGGGACTGAGTCACAGGGTTAGTCTCCGACAATGGTGAACGGCGCGTCGAGTAGTGCGGCAAGACGCGACGAGGGGCCTACGAGGAGGGTGAATTCGCCGGGCTCGACAATGCGGACGCCGTGCGCATTGACGATGGAACATGCCGATGCCGGAACCTCAAGCGACACGGAGGCCGTGGCGCCCGGCTCAAGGTCTACATGGGTGAACGCCTTCAACTCACGGTCAGCCCACGTTGCCGACGTGACGTTGTCGCGAACATAGGCCTGTACCGTCTCGCGCACCGGACGGGCCCCAGTGTTCGACACCGTGATGGTGGCGCGCACCACGCCATTCGCGGGCACCGTGCGGCTCTCAATGGATAGGTCGCTGTACTCGACCGTCGAGTACGTCAGGCCATCGCCAAAGACCCACTGCGGCTCCTGAGTGAGATCCGCGTACCGATCACCGTGCTGAGCGTTGATCTGGTTGTAGAACGTGGGTTGCTGACCCACGTGGCGAGGCCACGAGATCGGCAAGCGACCCGAGGGTTCGATCACGCCATACATCAGTTCAGCAACAGCCTGGCCGCCCGGCATGCCAGGGTTGCCCGCCCAGATCACCGCCGCTGCGCGTTCAACGCAGGCAGGCAGAACGTGAGGCTTCGAGGCCAGTACCACCACGATGACTGGAGTGCCAGAGTCAACGAGTGCCTCAATGAGTGCGTTCTGGCCACCCAACAGCTCCAGCGTGGCCGTGGAGCGTCCTTCGCCAATGAGTTCAATGCGGTCACCCACGACCGCCACCACAGCATCGGCGCTCTGTGCGGCCTGGACTGCCTCGGCAATCTGGTCCGCATCGGGATCAACTGGGACCGCAACGTGGGGGCGTGGCTGGCCATCGGCAAAGAAAGCACCGCGTGGGTCGGGGCCAGTCGTGATGATGTCAGCGCCACGGGCGTAGCGAACGTCCGAGCCGGCAGGTGCCACTGCTCGGACGCCATCGAGCACTGTGGTGATCATGTCGCGTGGCTGGCCGTGCGGAAGCCAGTCCGCCTGACCGGAGGAGCCTGCCCAGTCACCCAACTGCGTTTGCGCATCGTCCGCATTCGGACCCACGACAGCGATGGTGGTGGGGCGCTCGCGATCGAGCGGAAGGACGCCGTCGTTTTGGAGAAGTACGAGCGAGCGGCGCGATGCTTCAAGGCCGAGATCCCGGTGGCTGGGCTGTGCAATGACCTCCCGTTGCCGCTCTGGATTGGGGAGTCGCGGATCCTCGAACAGGCCCAGGTCGAACTTGAGTGTGAGAATTCGCGCGACTGCCTCATCAATGCGCGCCTCGCTCAGCAGCCCCTGGCGCACCGCTTCCTGTGCGCCCTCAAAGAAGGCTGGAGTTGTCATGATCATGTCGTTGCCGGCGTTGACTGCCGCAGCTGACGCTTGGGCATAGTCAGGGAACAGTCGTTGCTCGCGCACCAGGTTTCCGACGTTGTCCCAATCGGTGATGAGCGTGCCCCGGTAGCCCCACTCACCACGGAGAACATCGTTGAGCAACCAGTCGTTGATGGTGATGGGGACGCCGTCGGTCGCTTGGTATCCGAGCATGAACGTCGCGGAACCCGCCTTGGCGACACGTTCAAACGCTGGCAAGTACCAGGAGCGCAGCTTGCGCGGGGAGATGTCCGCTTCTGAAGCATCGCGGCCGCCCTGAGTTTCGGAGTATCCGGCGAAGTGCTTTGAGGTCGCGAGGATAGCGTCAGGATCGTTCAGCCCATTGCCTTGGTAGCCCTCCACCATGGCGGCACCAAGTTCTCCCAGGAGGTAGGGGTCTTCGCCGAAGGTCTCGGATACGCGCCCCCAGCGCAGGTCTCGAGCGATACACAAGACGGGGGAGAAGGTCCAGTGGATTCCGGTCGCAGCTACCTCAACTGCGGTGGCGCGTGCCACCCGACGCAGCAGGTCGGGGTCGAAGGATGCTGCGAGGGCGAGCTGGGTCGGATAGATCTCTGCGCCTTCCCAGAACGAGTGGCCGTGGATGCAGTCCTCTCCGACGAGCAGCGGAATCCCTAGCCGGGTGTTCTTGACTAGTTCTGCGGCTTCGATCATGCGCTCTGGGGACGTATGCAGAATTGACCCGGCGTGGAAGTCCTCGATAATCGGGCGGACCCCGTCCGTTGCGGTCAACTGCATCATTTGACCGACCTTTTCAGGCAGTGTCATTCGGGCGATGAGGTCGGTCACGCGTTCGGCGGTGGGCCGGTGGGAGTCGAGGTAGGCTGCGGTGCTCACACGAATCCTTTCGATGAATGTGGTGGATTGACGCTAGCATGATTCTTACCGTGTGGTAGGTTCGTCGCGTGAACCAGAAACTTTCCCCCGGTCAGAACGCCGCTCCCGAGAATCCCGCACCCAGCGAAACGGACGACGCAAGCGCCGAGCGCACCTACGCGCGCGGCCGTGCCACCAAGGGGCACATCCTCGACGTCGCAATGACGACCTTCGCCGAGAACGGCTACCGCGGTAGCTCCCTGCGCGATATCGCTGGGCGCGCGGGCATGTCGCATCCCGGCCTGCTCTATCACTTCCCGACCAAAGAGGCGCTGCTGATGGCGGTGCTCGAGCGTCGTGATGAGCAAGACGCCAGTGTGAATCCTGTGGTTCCCGAGGGCGGCATCGTCTCTCTGGCGAACCTCGTACGGAGCGCACGCGTCAACGAAGGCCGCCCAGGTGTCGTGGAACTTTTCGCCGTCGTCTCCGCGGAAGCGACCTCGTCGCGCCACCCCGCCCATGACTTCTTCCGCGATCGCTACGACGCGCTGGTGAAAAAGCTTGAAAGCGCCTACCGCAAGGGCCAAGAGGCCGGCGACGTGCGCCCTGAAATCGATGCCGCCGCTGCCGCACAGCAAGCCGTTGCCATCATGGATGGACTACAGGTGCAGTGGCTCCTTGGCGTGCGCTCGACCCCCATGAGCGAGGTCCTGCGCCTGCACTTCGAGTCGCAGATGACTGTTCCCCTCGTTGTCGAGGACTAGACGCACAGATGACGCTCGCAGGCGCCAAGGCCTGCGAGCGTCAACTGGCTATTCAGACAACGAGGCCAGCCATGCCGCGTACGCATCCGGAGAGAACGGCCGCCCGAGAAAGTCTTCAATGAGGGCTGCTGCGGGCTTCGAACCCCCTGGAACCAAGACAGCGTCGCGGTAGCGCATCGTGGCACTCGAATTCAGCAGGTCATCGGGGTCAAAGCCCGTGAAGAGATCCTTCGCAATCGCAAGCGACCATTGATACGTGTAGTAGCAGGCAGAATATGTCGTCAAGTGGCCGAATGACCGGTACTGGTGAGTCCCTGTCAGCGGTGTACGCACATCGAACTCTCGCTCAATTGCAGCCGATGCTTCAGCGAGGTCGTCGGGCACGTCGCGGTGGAGCCGGTAGGACTGGTTCGCGTAAGTGAGCTGGCGGCATGTCAGTAATCCGGCACCGAGGTCTCGTCCAGCACGAATGGCCGCGACGAGCTCGCGTGGAATCTCCTCGCCCGCGTCGTTGACCGCGAACCGCTTCAAGACATCGTGCGAGTATGCCCACTCCTCAAGGAGTTGTGACGGTGCCTCAACGAAGTCCCACTCGCCAAAGATGCTCAGGCCTGCGAGGCGTGCATAGTGAGCGTCTCCGGACAAGATCGAGTGCATCAAGTGCCCGAACTCGTGCAAGAACGTTTCGAGATCATCGAACGTCAGTTTGCCGCGGGAAAAGTTGCAGACAAGGGCGCTTTCCGCGAGGTGACGACCTGCGATGCCTCCCGCGACATCAAAGCAGGCCATGTGGCCGTACTTGCCCGCCCTGGGGTGCATATCGAGGTGAATACGGCCGATGCGTTGGTCGCCAGAAGTGACGTCGTACACCTCGACGTCCTCGTGCCATCGCGGAGCATCGGACACCGCGTCAAACGTGAGCCCGAAGAGGTGACCTGCCAACGACAAGATCCCATCGCGCACACGGCTGTAATCGAGGTACTGGCGGATCTCGCGTGCGTCGACGCCAAAGCGCTCGGCCTTGAGTACCTCGAGGTAGTACCTGGAGTCTGAGACAAGGAGCTCATCGGCGTCCGGGTGGTCTTTTCGCATTCGGCCCAGGAGCATGGCAGCGTCCGCGCGTCCTGCGGGACGTGCAGCGGCCGTGACCTCATCGAGAAACGCCTCGATTCCTGGGCCATCCGACATCATCATGGGGGCCGTCGCGAAGTCGGCCCACGTGTCGAACCCCAAGAGTTGGGCCTTCTCCTGGCGCAACGCGAGCAGTCGCTTCAAGACGTCGTCATTGGCGGGAGCACGTTCGTAGTCGGCCCTCATGAGAGCCTCGCGCACCTCGCGGTCCGAGCATAGATCCAAGACCGGGACCATGTCGGGGTAGTCGGTCGTGATGGTGACGTTGCCGTCTGCATCCGCTGGGTGAGCATCCCTGTAGTCCTCAGGCATGGACGCGAGCGCGCGTGCTGGCACCGAGATGGATGCCACATCCTCCCGAATGTTGTCCGAGAACTCCGTCGAGGTCGCGGTGATTTGCTCGGAGAGCTCGGCCACGCGCCCCCGAGTCTCGTCGTCGAGATGTGCTCCCGCCAAGCGAAAGTCCCGCAACACAAGTTCGCGTAGATACCGGGTCTCTGGCGTCTCAACCGTGGTCTGGAATGCCTGATAGAGCACTGGGTCACCGTTGCGCGCCGACCTGAACGCGTCAACGCGCTGCATCAGTGTCGAGGCGGTGTCGCGAACGTCCGCCTCAGGATGGACCTCCGACAGCGAGGCCATCAACCCCCCGGCATAGTCGAGCGCGATGTCGCTCTCGTTCCACGCCTCGATCACGTCGCCAGATGTGCCGGAGCGAATGCTCTCGAGCGCGACAGTCGCCGAATCCAAGCGTTCGCCCACGTAGTTCTCGCAGAAGTCCCTCCACGAGGGGCTGTCATGAGCGGGGAGTGCGAGGGGCGTAAGTTTTTCCATAGTGCCGATGGTACGACGCGCGATTCAAAGGTGAGGGTTTGCGTGTCGTTAGCCGGATCTCAGATCCTTCGCCCGAGGATTGCAGATGGAGGTGTCCTCGTGGTGCGCATGAATTGGTTTTTCGTACAAATCCGTGCCCACTGTATCGGTGCTCATTGATCGCTTTTGTAGGCCTTCAGTCCCGGTCGGTGAAGTCGTTATTGAGGTGTGACGTGCGTTGTAAAAACCCCTGTTCTACCGGGCATTTGAGCCTCATTTCACGGTACAGTCGTGTCAAGGCATTTATCCAAAAGGATGCCTTGGGTCAGTATCATCAAAGGAGACGCAAATGACTGCCGACGACACAACGACTCGGGAGCTGACCGGCCCCGTGGGATCTAAAGCCGGTTGGGTGATGCTCAGCATTACCCGTATCACTATCGGGTTCTACTTCTTGTGGGCCTTCCTCGACAAGATGTTCGGCCTCGGATTCTCGACGTGCCGCCAGGACGACGGCACCATCGAGGTGATGTGTGAACGTGCGTGGGCCAATGGCGCCCGCATCACCGAGGGCTACCTGGGTTCGTCGTCCGGACCGTTCGCTGACTTCTTCGCCAACCTGGGCACCCAGGCCTGGACTGACTGGCCATTCATGCTTGGTCTGCTCGGCATCGGTCTGGCACTCATGCTCGGTATCGGAACTCGCATCGGCATGTGGTCGGCAATCGCCATGCTGGCCATGATGTGGATCTCGCACTCCTGGCCCAACCAGGGTGGCAACGCCACCAACCCCTTCGTCGACGACCACATCATCATGATTGTTGCCATTGCAGCGGCCGTGTTGCTGGAGGTCCGCTACCAGGCCATCGGTCTAGGCAGCTGGTGGAAGCGCCTCGACATCGTTCAGAAGCAGCGCTGGCTCATCTGATCTACGTACATTGACGGCAGGGCGCCCACGGTTCACGCCGTGGGCGCCCTGCCGCGTTGTGTGCACATGTGTTGTGTGCACATGTGTAGACGGCAACCCCAGACAGCAAAGGAGTGTCGAGATGGCTCGCGGCAGTGTGACAATGGGGGCATGGTGATTACTCGTGTTGCTTCGTTGCGCGCCGTGGGCGCATTGGTCCTTGCCGCACTTGCCACTGCGCTCGTTGCTCCCAGTGCTTCTGCTCACACCGAGTTGAGGTCGTCGACACCCGCCGCGGACTCGACGGTCGAAGTGCTTGACGAGGTCGTCCTGGAGTTTTCGTCCGACATCCTCGACATTGGCACCGAGTTGTCCCTTGTCGACGCAGAAGGCACCAGCCACGCGCTTGAGGCCACGTATCCCTCCACCAACAGTGTGAGTGCGCCCGTTCCCGGCAACCTCACAGCGGGTGCAGTGACATTGCAGTGGCGCATCGTCGCTGAAGACGGCCACCCCATCGAAGGCACCATCCCTTTCACCTATAGCCCGGCCGATGCCGCGATGACTGAAGCCGAGGCGTCACCTACAGCGGGAGGCGCCTCCGCATCGCCCGAGCCCACAGCATCGGCCGTCACCACAGGTGGTCTGATCGCAGAGGCAAGCCCGTCGCCGTCACCCAGTGCAAGCCCTGCTGCATCCGACGAGGAGGGCGGGATCCAGGCATGGGTCTGGATTGTTGTCGCAATTGCGGTGATCGGTACCGCCGGTGCCGCATTGATTGCACAGTCGCGCCGAAAGTGACTGACTTTCCCTCAACCGTTCCCGCTGGCCGCCCCCAGTGGAAGTTTCCGCGGACTGCGCACGCGCCGCGAGCACGGATGGTGCTGGCGGCCTTCGCCTTGGTGGGCTTTGTTATTGGCCTGAGCCAAAACTCGGCTCCAGCAGTTGTCCAGAGCCAGATAGCCGACCTCGACACCACCGTCGACATCCTGGGTTACACCATGGTCGCGTACTCCATGGGAGTCGTTGTGGGTGCGCCGCTCATCATGGTGGGCCTTGGGCGTGTGGGCCGGCGCCCGTTGCTTGTGGTGTTGGCCGGAACGTTCGCGCTCATGAGCATCGCGACAGTCGTTGCCCCCACCGTCGAATCGCTCATGGCGATCCGATTCCTGGCGGGACTTCCTCACGGTGCCCTGCTCGGCGTTGCCTCGTATGTGGCGATGACGGTCCTTGGAAAATCGCGTCGTGGCCTCGGCGTAGCGATCATCATGCTTGGCCTGACTTTTTCGCAGATTGTCGGCGTGCCGAGCATGCAGTGGCTCTCCAACGTCACGGACTGGCGCGTGTCCTACGCGGTGGTGGCAGTCCTCTCCGTCATGGCACTGGCTGCCGTATGGGCCTTCACGCCGGCAGTACCCGGCAACGCGGCGACCACGGCGCGCATTGAGATGCAGTCCATGCGTTCGGTCCCCGTATGGACAGCCATCGTCGCCATCACCGTCGGATTCTCCGGCCTCGGTGCGGTGTTCTCCTACATCGTGCCGCTCCTCGAGGTCGAGAACGGATTGACTCCATCAACGGTGACATGGGTGCTGATGATGTGGGGTATCGCCACCTCCACCGGAGCTATCGTGGGCGGAAAGCTCACCGACCGTTCGCACCTCGGTGCTGGCAAAATCGGCTTAGTCCTGACTGCCATTGCGCTGATTGCCATCGGTGCAGCCGGCGATCAGCCCGGCGTGACCATCCCAGCGCTCTTCTTGCTGGGAGTCGCGACGCAGATCTATTCGCAGTCCTCGCAAGTGCACCTCATGGATACGTTGCGCGAATCTCCCTCCCTCGGCTCCGCGTTGTCCCACGCCGCACTCAATGCGGCGTCCGCTCTTGGCGCCGGTATGGGAGCGATCATCATTGGCGCGGGACTCGGGTTTAGAGCGCCTGCCTGGGCGGCACTCGTCCTCACGGGTGTGGCATTTGTCATTGCGCTCGTTGGCCCGGGCTATCGCCATGTCCGCTCTGTGAAAGAGTTGTCCTCATGAAACTTCGCCTGGGCACTCGTGCGTCTCAACTTGCTCGCACGCAGTCGTCAATGGTGGCCCGTCAACTCATCGATGCGGCCAAGGAACGCGGTATCGACCTTGACGTCGAGTTGGTGCGCATCCGGACCGAAGGGGACGTCTCGCGGGATTCGCTCGTCGGTTTGAGTCAGACCGGTGTGTTCGTGAATGCACTGCGCGACGCACTCAAGAACGACGTGTGTGACCTCGTGGTCCACTCGCTCAAGGACATCCCCGTCGAGCCTCATCCAGACCTTGAGATTGCTGCGATTCCTGAACGTGAGGACGTGCGTGACGCACTGTGCACGCTCGGCCACTCACTCAACGACTTGCCTGCGGGCGCGCGCATTGGCACAGGCTCCCCGCGCCGTGCGGCGCAACTGCTCGCGCTGCGTCCAGACCTGACAGTCGAGGGACTGCGCGGGAACATCGACACGAGGCTCGGAAAACTACACGACGGCCTCGACGGCGTCGTGCTCGCTGCTGCGGGCCTTAACCGCATCGGCCGTAGTGACGAGGCCACGACACTTCTCGATCCTTCGCAAATGCTTCCCGCGCCCGGGCAAGGCGCTCTTGCCGTCGAGGTGCTGCCCGACGCCGACCCCGAGTGGGCTGACGTAGTGCGTAGCCTCGACCACATCGACACCCGTCGAGCTGTCAATGCAGAACGCGCCGTCCTGGGTGTGCTTGACGCCGGATGCGCGGCACCTGTGGCCGCATACGCCACGATTGCCAACGGTGTGATGACCTTGAAGGCGCGCGTCGTGAACGGAAACGGCACACTGTCGTTGAACGAAACCACCACCGGTTCCGCCACCGAAGCGGCTTCGCTCGGACGGAGCACCGGGTTCACGCTGCTTGGCCGCGGTGCCGGGCGACTCATGGGAGGTAGTTAACTGATGGACCTGTCACACGTGCAGGGCAAGCGCCTGCTCATTCCCGTCACGGCCCAGCGTCGTCACCTCGCGCAACGCCTTGCCGATGCGGGCGCCTTGGTCGAGGAAGTGGAGTTCATCGCGATCTCCGGACCCGCTTCGCCCGAGCACTTGGAAGATGCCACCCTCGCGTGGTGCTCAGGTGACTACTCCTGGATGGTGGTCACCAGCCGCAATGCAGTGCTGGCCATGGACAGGATTGCTCGCTCCCGCGGCATGCGGCTGAGCAACCCCCAACCGGACGCCAAGGTCGCCACCGTGGGAGAAGCCACCCGAGCCGTCTGCGAAGAAGTGGGACTCGCCATCGACTTGGTCCCCACTGACAAGCAGAATGCTCGCGGCATCGTTGCGGACTTCCCCGAAGGCACAGGTCGGGTGCTGGCTCCGCTCGGCAACCTTGCCTCGCCTGTGGTGGAGCGTGGCCTGGAGCGTAAGGGTTGGCATGTAGACGTGGTTGAGGCCTACCGCACCGTCGACGGTGACGGCCCAGACCCCGACGTTCGAGAAATGCTCGCCGACGGAGAATTCGATGGGGTGTTGCTCACCTCAGGCTCCGTGGCAGAGCGTCTCGCGGTGACGTGCCCAGAGATGCACCCTGACACCACCATCATCGCGATCGGTGACATGACAGCTGCTGCGGCACGGGGCGCAGGCCTGACGGTTGCAGCCGTGGCGCAGGCGCCGTCCTATGACGGCATTGTGGCTGGGTTGATTGAAGCGCTGGCGCCTGAAGGTGAATCCGATGAGTCCGTCGAGAGCGACAACGTCGCAGAGGACAACGTCGCGAACCACGACGCCGCAGCCGATGCGCCGAGCGCCCGTAGCGTTGCCAGCTCAGCCAGCCCCGGCAGTGTGGTGAGTCCCGCCAGCCCCGGCAGCGTAGCCAGTTCAGCCAGTGCAGCGAGCCCCGCTGACAAAGACGAGGACGCCGTAGACCCGGAGAGCCGATGACCGCCATGCAGCGCCGCCCACGCCGCTTGCGCACGGGCCCAGCAATGCGCCGTTTGGTGCGTGAGGTACGTCCCCAGCCCGCACAGTTGGTGTTGCCAGTCTTCGTGCGAGAGGGCCTCACAGTGTCGCGGCCGATCGACTCACTCCCCGGGGTCTCGCAGCACGCACTCGAGACGTTGCCGCAGGTGATCGAGGACGCGGTTGAAGCGGGCGTCGGCGGTGTGATGCTGTTTGCGATCCCGGAGACTCGCGACGCAACGGGCTCCCAGGCTTGTGAGCCCGAGGGGATCCTCAACATCGCCATCGAGTGCGCCGTCGAAGCGGCTGCCGGGCGCCTGGTGGTCATGGCAGATCTCTGCCTGGACGAATTCACTGACCACGGCCACTGCGGTGTGCTGACGGATGACGGCTCAGTCGACAACGATGCGACCTTGGAGCTCTACGCGCGCATGGGTGTGGCCCAAGCTCGCGCCGGTGCGGATGTTCTGGGGCTGAGCGGAATGATGGATGGCCAGGTCGCAGCAGTGCGTGCGGCGCTGGACCGTGAAGGCTTCATCGACACCAGCATCCTGGCGTATAGCGCTAAGTACGCTTCTGCGGCGTACGGGCCATTCCGTGAAGCAGTCGAGAGCCAACTCGATGGCGACCGCAAGACCTATCAAATGGACCCCGCGAACCGTCGCGAGGGCTCTGTCGAGGCAAACATCGATGAGGCCGAAGGTGCCGATTTCCTGATGGTGAAGCCGGCCTTGCCGTATCTGGACGTGCTCGCGGATGTTGCCGCGGCATCGGCCGTGCCCGTGGCGGCGTACCACGTTTCTGGAGAGTATTCACAGATTGAAGCGGCCGCCGAGCGTGGCTGGATTGATCGCCGTGCAGCGCACGTGGAGGCCGTGACCTCGATTGTGCGCGCCGGGGGAGACATCGTGTTGACGTATGCGGCGATTGAAGTCGCCCGGTGGTTGAAGGAGGACTCATGAGTGTGCGAAGTGAACGTGCAGCTGCGATCTTGCCTGGCGGTGTGAACTCACCGGTACGCGCATGGAATGGCGTCGGGGGAGAGCCCACACCTATTGCTTCTGCCTCTGGAGCGCGCGTCACTGACGCTGATGGCCGCGAGTACATCGATTACGTCGGCTCGTGGGGGCCAGCGATTCTGGGGCACGCGCACCCCACCGTGGTGCAGGCTGTGCAAGAAGCGGCCGCACGGGGATTGTCTTTTGGTGCCACGACTGAACGCGAAGTGGAGCTCGCCGAAGAGATCCGCGGCCGCTATGCGCCTGCCGAGCGGGTCCGCTTGGTGTCCACCGGTACCGAGGCAACGATGACCGCGATCCGGTTGGCCCGTGGCGCCACTGGACGCGACAAGATCATCAAGTTCGCGGGGTGCTATCACGGACACTCCGACGCCCTCTTGGTAGCCGCCGGATCCGGACTCGCGACCGCAGGAGTGCCGGACTCTGCAGGTGTCACCGCCGGGGCAGCTGTCGACACGCTGGTGCTGCCCTACGGCGACGAGGACGCTCTGACCGCCGCATTCGCTGAACACGGCGAGAGCATCGCGGCCGTGATCACCGAGGCCGCACCGGCCAACATGGGCACGGTGACGCCTCCGCGCGGATTCAACCGGCTCATCGCAACCCTGTGCCGCAACGAGGGCGCCGTCTTCATCGTCGACGAAGTCCTGACGGGCTTCCGTGCGAGCGCCTCCGGATACTGGGGCGTCGAGCGGGACCTGGACCTCGCGGCCGGAGTCGAGCCTTGGCAGCCCGATCTGGTGACCTTCGGCAAGGTCATCGGTGGTGGAATGCCGGTGGCCGCACTGGGCGGACGTACCGAACTGATGGACTATCTGGCTCCCGTGGGTCCGGTGTACCAGGCAGGAACGCTGTCCGGTAACCCCGTCGCAGTCGCCGCTGGTCTGGCGACCATGCGCCTGCTGACTGATGACGTGTACACAGGCATTTCTCGCCGGGCCGATGCGTTGGCCGAGGGAGTCTCCGGTGCCCTCACCTCCGCGGGTATCACCCACGCGGTCGGTCGTGCGGGCACCCTGGCATCGTTCTTCCTCGGGCTGTCCGAGGCTCCCGTGACGTTCGAGCAGGCAGCCGCGCAAGACACAAACGCCTTTGCACGCCTGTTCCACTCGTTGAATGCGGATGGTGTGTACCTGCCGCCGAGTGCCTTCGAGACGTGGTTCGTGTCCGATGCCCATAGCGATGCCGACATTGACGCCACGATCGCGGCTGTCGCGTCTTGGGCGCAGCGCCAGTAGCGCTCCGCCGTTTCACCCCGCGCTGCGCCACGACGCTGCGCTGCAGTGGTGTCTGAGTGCCCATTGCTGGCCGGAATGGGCACTCACGCACCGCTAGCGCGCAGTTGAGGTCATGCTTCTCACAGAGCTGAGCGCTCGCCTGTGAGAAAGAGTTCGCAGGAGGTTCACACAAACCGCCGATAGGCGAAACACCCCCTCTCTACCTTGAGAGTTGTCCGCAAGGGCGTCGATGCGGGACGCACCTGAGCCAACGATGGCCCGGACATCCAGTCACTCAAGGAACCCTCGGGAGGGGTCATGGCCGTTCAGGATCACGAAGTATCCGTTGCCGCCGCATCAACTGAGCCTGCAGTGCCTGAATCGGGACTCGTGGAGCCCGGCGTCGTTGGCCCAGGCCGGTGGATTGAGCGCTGGACCCCGGAAGACTCCGCTTTCTGGGAGGCCAAAGGCAAGGCCATCGCCTTCCGGAACCTCATCTTTTCAATCGTGGCCGAGCACATCGGGTTCTCCATCTGGATGCTGTGGTCCATCGTCGTGGTCCGGATGTACGGCACCTACGATGACGCTGGCGTGTTGGTCTCGGCGGGCGCCAACGGCTGGGCGCTCACTGCAGAGGAGGGCCTCACACTCCTCGCCGTCACCTCAGGTGTCGGAGCGTTCCTCCGCATTCCCTATACCTTCGCCGTGCCAATCTTCGGCGGCCGCAACTGGACCGTTATCTCCGCGCTGCTACTGGTGATCCCCACGTTGGGTCTCGCGTGGGTGGTGGGACGCCCGGATACGTCCTTTGGCGTGCTGCTCGCGATCGCGGCCACTGCGGGCTTTGGTGGCGGAAACTTCGCCTCGTCGATGGCCAACATCACCTTCTTCTACCCGGACAAGGAAAAGGGGTGGGCACTCGGGCTCAACGCGGCCGGCGGAAACATCGGTGTTGCTGTCGCCCAGAAGCTCGTGCCGGTCGTCATCGGCATCGGTGGCATCGGCCTCGCGATGGCGGGCCTGGTCTATCTGCCGCTCGCTGTGGTGGCAGCGGTGCTTGCCTTCCTGTTCATGGACAACCTGCGCGAGGCCAAGGCAGATCCCAAGCCCACCGCCCGGTCGCTCCGTCACGGACATACCTGGATGATGGCGTTCCTCTACGTCGGAACCTTCGGATCATTCATCGGCTACTCCGCGGCCTTTCCGACGCTGCTCACCGTGGTCTATGACCGTCCCGACATCGCCCTGACGTGGGGTTTCCTCGGTGCGCTATTGGGATCTCTTGCGCGTCCCTACGGCGGGAAGCTCGCCGATCGCTTTGGCGGTTCGCGCATCACCATTGCGGCGTTCATCCTCATGGCGGGAGCCGGTCTCATGGCCGTGCAGGGCGTACGGCAAGAGAACCTGGGCCTGTTCTTTGCGTCATTCCTTGCGCTGTTCCTCATTACGGGCCTGGGCAATGGGTCGACGTACCGCATGATTCCGTCGATCTTCACCCGCCTGCGCGACACCGAGGGAGACGGCACCGAGGCCTCAGACCTGGACTACAAGCGTCAAAGTGCAGGCGCAGTCGGCATCATCTCCGCAATCGGTGCCTTTGGCGGGTTTGCGATCCCGTTCGTCTACAAGTGGTCACGCGAGATGTTCGACGGATCGATTGTGCCTGCTCTCCAGCTCTACGTCGGAGTGTTCCTTGTCATGGCTTTGCTGACGTGGGTCTTCTACGTCCGCAAGGGCTCACGCATGGCAGGGGTGTGAACGTGCCCGCATCGCACGGCGCTGTGCCGTCTGGGGTGGTGTCGCCTAGGACCGTATCGCCCGGGCCGGACATCATCTCGGGCGGCACGGTCGCGACTCACTGCCCGTATTGCGCGCTCCAGTGCGCGCAAACGCTGCAGTCGACACCGACGGGCGCTCTGCCCGTGGAGGTGTCAGGTCGTGATTTCCCCACCAACAGGGGAGGGCTGTGCCAGAAAGGCTGGACGTCCGCCGAGGTGCTTCGTGCGAGTGACCGTATTGTGTCGCCGCTGATCCGCATGGCCGATGGTGGCTTCCGTGAAACCGACTGGGACGAGGCCCTCGACGTGGTCGCGACGGAGTTGCGGCGCATTCAGGGCAGCCACGGGAACGATGCGGTGGCGGTCTTTGGAGGCGGGGGGCTCACCAACGAGAAGGCGTACGCGCTCGGCAAGTTTGCCCGAGTAGCGCTGAAGACCCCCTACATCGACTACAACGGGCGCTTTTGCATGTCGTCTGCTGCGGCGGCCTCGAACCGGGCGTTGGGGATGGACCGAGGGCTGGGATTCCCGCTCGCCGACCTCAATGGGGCCGACGCGGTGCTCATCGTGGGCTCGAACATGGCCGCAACTATGCCGCCCTTTGTTCAGCACCTTGCGGGTGTCCGCGAGCGCGGCGGGCTGATCGTGACGGACCCTCGGGTGACGGCGACTGCAAAGCTCACGCAGGACGGCAAGGGCATTCATATGGCGCCCGTTCCTGGCACAGATCTGGTGGTGCTGCTCGCGATTGCCCACGTGTTGCTCGCCGAGGGCCTCACGGACACGGGCTATCTCGCTGAGCGTGTGACTGGCCTGGACGATGTGCGGCGCAGTGTGGCCGCATGGTGGCCCGAGCGTGCTGAATCGGTCTGCGGTGTCCCGGCAGAGGAACTGCGTCGCGCTGCCCGGCTGTTGGCCGCCGCGTCTCCTGCGCGCGGCGGGCGGGGTGTGTATGTCTTGACTGGCCGAGGGCTCGAGCAGATGAGCCAGGGCGCCGATGGTGTGACAGCTGCGATCAACGTGGCGTTGTTGCTGGGTTTGATCGGGCGCGAAGGCTCGGGATTCGGTCCGGTCACGGGTCAGGGCAACGGCCAAGGTGGGCGCGAGCACGGACAGAAGTCAGACCAACTCCCTGGCTACCGCATGATCACCGACCCTGCGGCACGTGAGCATGTCGCTGCCGTGTGGGGTATCGACGCCGACGACCTCCCAGGGCCGGGAGTTCCCGCGATGGAACTGCTGCATTCGCTCGGTACCGACGGTGGGCCGCGTGCATTGCTGGTTCACGGATCGAATGTGGTGGTCTCGGCGCCGAACGCGGACAGAGTGCGCGAGAGCCTGGCGCGGTTGGACCTGTTGGTCGTGTGCGACATGGTGCCCTCCGAGACGGCACTTGAGGCTGACGTGATCCTGCCGGTCACGCAATGGGCGGAGGAGTCGGGGACGATGACCAACCTCGAAGGCCGCATTATTCGTCGGCGCGCGGCAGTGCCCGCACCTGGTGATGCCCGGAGCGAACTGTGGATTCTTGGCGAACTTGCCTCACGGTTGGGTGTGACCGAGGGGTTCTCCGATGACCCCGGTGAGGTGTTTGCGGAACTCGCGCGAGCATCGGCTGGGGGCAAGGCTGACTACTCGGGCGTGACGTATGAGCGCCTCGACGCTGGTGAGGAACTGTTCTGGCCGGTGCCGAGCTCCAAACACGCGGGGACACCTCGCGTCTTTCTCGACGGGTTCCCCACTCCCGATGGGCGGGCGCGCATGGTCGCCGTGAACCATCACGATCCCGCGGACGATGTTCGCGAGGCTGCGCCGCTGTATCTCGTCACGGGTCGCGTCCTTCAGCACTACCAGTCTGGCGCCCAGACGCGGCGGGTGGCGGAACTCGCAGAGGCGCAGCCCGAGCCGTTTGTGGAGATGCACCCGCTGTTGGCAGACCGACTGGGGCTCGCGGCGGGAGACATTGCTGCACTGACAACGGCTCGTGGCGAAGGTCTTGCGGCGGTGCGCGTCACTGAGGATATTCGGCCCGACACCGTGTTCATGCCGTTCCACTGGTCTGGCGTCGGAAGCGCGAACCGTCTGACCAACGACGTCACCGACCCCATCAGTGGGATGCCGGAATTCAAGGTGACTGCCGTCGATGTCTCGGCTGCGGTCTCGCGCGGCCAGGAGGTAGCGACAGCATGAATGTCATTGTGATCGGCCACGGCATGGTGGGCTCGCGATTCGTGGAGGACCTGGTGGCTGCCGACCCCTACGTTCGCGTCACTGTGCTCGGGCGTGAGGCGACGGGGCCCTACAACAGGGTGCTGCTGTCCTCGGTGGTGGCGGGCAAGACTGATCCGTCGATGCTTGCCATGACAGCCGCGAGTGGTGATCGCGTGCGTGTTCTTGAAGGTGTCGCCGCAGTCGAGGTTGATCGGGAAGCGCGCCTGGTCACGGACTCTGCGGGCGAACTTCACCGCTATGACCGGCTCGTCTTTGCGACTGGTTCGCGGGCGCGCATTCCAGATATTCACGGCATCGCGACTGACCGGGGACTCATCCCTGGAGTGAGCGTGCTGAAGGATCTGTCGGATGCCACGGGGATTGTTGAGCGACTGCCGAAGGCGCGGCGCGCGGTGGTGCTCGGGGCTGGAGTCTTGGGCCTTGAAGTGGCGACGGGACTTGCGGCACGTGGGCTATCGGTCACTTTGGTGCATCACGCGGCGCGCCTGATGGAACGCCAACTGGGCGATGCGGCGTCGCAGATCGCGTCTGGGTCGCTGCACCGACTCGGGGTCACGGTCATCACGGAAACCTCGATTGCTGAAGCGTTGGACAAGCGCGGCAACCTCAACGCGGTGCGCCTCACGGATGGCCGGCAGATACTGACCGACTTGCTCGTCATGTGTGCGGGCACGCTGCCGGAGACGTCGCTCGCTCGCCGGGCTGGCCTGCCGTGTGAGCGCGGAATCTGTGTCGATGAGACCTGTGCGAGCCCCGCAGACCCCCGTGTGTTTGCGGTCGGCGACTGCGCACAACCACCCGAGGGCGGCACCGGTCTGGTCGCCCAAGGCTGGGATCAGGCATCCCGCGTGGTGGCCGCGTGGGCTGGCGCTGTTGACGGTTCCGGCGGCAGTGATGGCTCGCGCCGCGCCGATGCTCGGCGTGAGGCCGATGATGACCTCACCAAGGTGGTTCGCGTGAAGGCCCCGGGGTTGGAACTTGTGACGATGGGGCTGTCGGGGAAGTTCGATCACGGGGAGCGCGACCTGCGCGCCGTACGTATCTCCGACCCTGCGGTTGGCCGATTTGTCGAGGTGGTGGTCTCCCACGGGCTCCTGGTCGGGGCCACCGTCGTGGGCGACAAGGCGTGTGCGACGGAGCTGTCTGCGATGTACACGCGCATGCTGCCGGTGCCAGCGGACCCGGCCCATCTCATTGTTCGCCCGCTCGCGTCGATGGGCACGTCCTCGACCGCGAAAGCTCCGGCGGACATGGACGATGCGGACACCGTGTGCAACTGCAACACCGTGACGAAGGGCGCCATCGCCGCTGCCATCCACGACGGCTGCGCAAGCGTCGATGACGTCGCCCGCGCCACCCGAGCTGGAACCGGGTGCGGCGACTGCCGCTCCGTGGTCGGCGAACTGATTCAGGTCTGCACCGCTGATGCGGGGTCAGGCGACAAAGTTCCCGCGCTCGCGGGACGTGGGGAAGGATGATCATGACGGATACCACTCGCATCGTCGTTGTTGGCGGCGGCATGGTGGCGCATCGATTTGTTGAAGCGTTGCGTGCCCGGGATGAGGACTCCCTTTTCTCCGTGACAGTGCTCGCCGAAGAGCCCCGCGCGCCGTACGACCGCGTGGCGCTGACGTCCTACTTCACCGGGCGCGACCCAGAGGACCTTGCGTTGGGGGACCCGTCGCTGTGGGAGGACCCGCTGGTGACACTTGAGCGCGACGCTCGCGTGGTCTCGATCGACCGGGAAGCACAGACGGTCACCGATGCGCACGATGTGGTGTATCCCTACGACCACCTGGTCATGGCGACGGGTTCGTACGCTTGGACGCCTCCCACCGAGGGGGCAGATCTCTCCGGCGTGTTCGTCTACCGGACCATTGACGATGTCGCAGCACTGCGGATCTTTGTCGAGGAACGCCGCAAGGAGCTGGGCCGTCCCGTCCGCGGTGCGGTGATTGGCGGTGGGCTGCTGGGCTTGGAGGCAGCGGGTGCTCTGCAGGAACTCGGCGCTCACTCCACGGTCATCCAGTTTGCTGACCGTCTGATGAATCTCCAGGTCGACGAGGGCGGCGGCCAGGCCTTGGCACGGCTTATCGAACAACTGGGAGTTTCAGTCAAATGCGACACGGCCACGCAGGCCATCAAGCCTGACAAGACTGGACGCGTCGGACGCCTCGTTTTCGCGGACAAGGGTGAACAACTGACGGATGTGGTCGTGTTCGCGACCGGTGTACGACCTCGCGACGAGCTGGGGCGCGAATCAGGGCTCGCCATCGGTGGGCGTGGCGGGATCGTGGTCGATGACACGTGCCTCACGGATGACCCGCACGTCTCAGCGATCGGTGAGGTGGCCTGCATTCAGGGAGCCTGCATCGGCCTGATCGCTCCGGGAAACACCATGGCGGAGATTGCGGTGGACCGCCTTCTGGGCGGTACCTCGACGTTCCCGGGCGCCGACACCGCCGCCAAACTCAAGTTGCTGGGAGTCGATGTCGCCTCCTTCGGTGACGCGTTCGCCACCACGCCCGGCTCGCTTGAACTGACGTACGCGGATCCCGTCGCTGGCGTCTACAAGAAGCTTGTGGTGACCGATGACGCACGCACGCTGTTGGGTGGAATCCTCGTCGGAGACGCGTCGCAATATGCGTCGCTGCGGCCGCTTGTGGGCGGGGAACTCGGCGGCGACCCAGCTGGATGGCTGCTGCCCGAAGGTTCAGTCGAACGCCCGAACGTTGAACTTCCCGACGAGGCCAACATCTGCTCCTGCAACAACGTGTCGGCAGGAACCATCCGCAGCGCCGTGACCGAGGAAGGCTGCACGGACCTTGCCGGCGTGAAGGCTTGCACCAAGGCCGGAACATCGTGCGGCTCGTGCTTGCCGCTCGTCAAGAAGCTTGTGGGCACCGAACTGGAGAAATCCGGCATCGAGGTGTCCAACGCGCTCTGTGAACACTTCGATCTCTCCCGCGCCCAACTCTTTGACGCCATCAAAGTCGCGGAACTCCGGACATTCTCGGAGATCATCGAGCGCTTCGGCACGGGACGCGGATGCGACCTGTGCAAGCCCACCATCGGCTCTATCCTCGCGTCCCTCTACAACGAACACGTGCTCGCCGCTGACCGTGCCGCCTTGCAGGACACCAACGATCGCGTCATGGCGAACATGCAGAAGGACGGCACGTACTCGGTTGTGCCTCGTGTCCCTGGCGGCGAAATCAAGCCCGAACACTTGATCCTCATCGGCGAGATCGCCAAGGAGTTCGATCTCTACACGAAGATCACGGGTGGCCAGCGTATTGATATGTTCGGTGCGCGTTTGGATCAGTTGCCCAGCATCTGGACCCGACTCGTGGACGCCGGGATGGAGTCAGGTCACGCCTACGGCAAGTCCCTACGCACCGTAAAGTCGTGCGTCGGCTCCGACTGGTGCCGCTTTGGTGTCCAAGACTCCGTGGGCATGGCGATCGCGCTGGAGATGCGCTACCGGGGGCTGCGGAGCCCCCACAAGATCAAGCTGGGCGTGTCTGGATGTGCCCGCGAATGCGCTGAGGCGCGCGGCAAGGACGTTGGCGTCATCGCCACAGACAAGGGCTGGAACGTCTATGTGGGTGGCAACGGCGGCTTTACCCCCAAGCACGCGCAGTTGCTGGTCGAGGACGTGGACGACGCGACAGTGTTTCAAGTGATCGACCGCTACCTGATGTTCTACATCCGCACCGCGGACCGTTTGCAGCGGACCGCGCCGTGGCAAGAAGAGTACGAGGGCGGGTTGGATGCGATCCGCGAGGTCGTCCTCCACGACTCCCTTGGGATTTGCGCTGACCTCGACGAGCACATGGCCCGTCACGTCGACACCTACGAGGACGAGTGGAAGGCCGTTCTCAACGACCCCAAGCGCCTGGCCCAGTTCACCAGTTTTGTGAACGCACCCGCCGAGGGCGATCCCAGCCTGGCTTACGTCGAACAGCGCGGCCAACGTCGCCCTGCGACCCCTGCGGAGCGCGCCAACGGGGCAGTGCTGATCGCCCCCGCCCAACTGGAGGTTCGAGCGTGACTGGGACGGCATCGGCCCGGCCTGGACGTCACTTTGTAGGGACAAAGTCACGGGTTGAACTGCCAGGCGGTTTTTAGACTTATGGCACCTGGAAACGCGCGACGGCCGCGCGGCGCACTACGCCATGACGGCCGATGCTGCGGACTCCAGGGGAGGAGGCGCACCATGGGTGCGGAACGCGTGATCGTCGTCGGAGCGGGCATGGTTGCCCAGCGCTTCGTGCAGTCTTTGCGCGAACAGGATGAGGCAGGGCGCTTCGAGATCGAGGTGTACGGCGAAGAGCAATACGCCCCCTACGACCGGGTCGCCCTGACGAGCTTTTTCTCCAAGGCGGGCCCCGAGGAACTCCTGCTGGGCGCACCTGAACTCTGGGACGATCCGCTGGTCACTTTGCACCGCGACACGCGTGTGCAGCGCATTGACCGCAAGGCACAGACTGTGTCGCTCGACAACGATGTCGAGCGCACGTATGACCACCTGGTGTTGGCCACGGGCTCCTCCGCCTGGGCGCCACCTGTCCCCGGTGTCGACCTGCCGGGTGTGTTCATGTACCGCACCCTCGATGACGTCGCGGAACTTCGCGATTGGGTTCGCGCTAGGCAAGCCATCGTTGGCCGTCCGGTCCGCGGTGCCGTCATTGGTGGCGGCCTGTTGGGCCTCGAAGCCGCCGGTGCACTGCAGAGCATGGGCGCCACAGCAACCGTCGTCGAATTCGCCAATCGACTCATGGCGCTGCAGGTTGATGACTCGGGTGGTGAGGCCCTGAAGTCCCTCATCCAACGCCTCGGAGTCCAAGTCAAGTGCGGAGTGGCCACGTCCGAGGTGGCACCCGATGCCGATGGCAACGCGGGCACACTGAAGTTCTCCAATGGCGGCGAGCAATTGGTGGATGTCGTCGTCTTCGCCACCGGCATTCGGCCGCGGGACGATCTTGCACGTGAGGCGGACCTGCCCGTCGGTGAGCGCGGCGGAATCCTGGTGGACAGCGCGTGCCGCACCGAGGATCCGTCCATCTCGGCCGTCGGTGAATGCGCGGCCTCGGAATCGGATCAGGGCATGTCCATCGGCCTGATTGCTCCTGGCAACACCATGGCTGACGTGACCGCACACCGGTTGCTAGGTGGCGACGAGGTCTACCTTGGCGCTGATACCGCAACCAAACTCAAGCTCCTTGGTGTCGACGTCGCGTCCTTCGGTGACGCGTTCGCCACCACGCCCGGCGCACTCGAAGTGGTGTACTCCGACCCATTCTCCGGCTCCTACAAGAAGCTCGTGATGACGGACGACGCCTCGGTCCTCCTCGGCGGAATGTTCGTGGGCGACGCCTCCTCGTATGCGACCTTGCGGCCCATGGTCGGAGCGGCACTCCCAGGTGACCCGAGCAGCTGGATCCTTCCCGAAGGTCAGGCCGAGCGCCCAGATCTGGAACTGCCCGACGCCGCCAACGTGTGCTCCTGCAACAACGTCACCGCGGGCTCAATCCGCAGCGCAGTGAACGATGACGGCATTCACGATCTCGGAGAACTCAAGTCCCACACCAAGGCAGGAACTGCCTGTGGCTCGTGCCTGCCGCTGGTGAAGAAGATCCTTAACACCGAACTTGAAAAGTCCGGTATCGAGGTCTCGGAAGCACTGTGCGAGCACTTCGCCATGTCGCGCACGCAACTGTTCAGCGCTATCCAGGTGGCAGGGCTCACGACCTTCACCGAGATCATTGAGCGCTTTGGTTCGGGTCACGGCTGCGACATTTGCAAGCCCACGGTGGGATCGATCCTCGCGTCGATTTACAACGGCCACGTCCTCTCGGACGATCGTGCCGCGCTGCAGGACACCAATGACCGCTACATGGCGAACATGCAAAAGGACGGCACCTACTCGGTAGTTCCACGCATCCCCGGTGGCGAAATCACCCCAGACAAACTGCTGGTGATCGCTGAGGTTGCCAAGGAATTCGACCTCTACACAAAAATCACCGGCGGACAGCGGATCGACCTCTTCGGTGCGCGGCTCGAGCAACTGCCTGACATTTGGCAGCGCCTCGTCGACGCCGGAATGGAGTCGGGTCACGCCTACGGCAAGTCGCTGCGCACGGTGAAGTCGTGCGTGGGATCGTCGTGGTGCCGTTACGGCGTCCAAGACTCCACCAGTATGGCGATTGCGCTCGAAGAGCGTTACCGCGGTCTGCGCAGCCCCCACAAGCTCAAGGTCGGAGTGTCCGGCTGTGCGCGTGAATGTGCTGAGGCTCGTGGCAAGGACGTGGGCGTCATCGCTACGGAAAAGGGCTGGAACGTGTACGTCGGTGGCAACGGCGGGTTTACCCCCAAGCACGCACAACTCTTGGTGGAAGACGTTGACGACGAGACCGTGTTCCAGGTCATCGACCGCTACCTCATGCTGTACATCCGCACTGCCGACCGTCTGCAGCGCACCGCGCCCTGGCAGGAGGAGTATGAGGGCGGGCTTGAGGCCATCAAGGACGTCATCCTCAACGACTCCCTCGGCATCTGCGCGGACCTCGACGAGCACATGACCCACCACATCGACACCTACGAAGACGAGTGGAAGGCCGTGCTCAACGACCCCAAGCGTCTCGCTCAGTTCACGAGCTTCGTCAACGCTCCTGAAGAGCCCGACCCCTCGCTGGCCTACGTGACCGAACGTGGCCAACGTCGTCCCGCCACCACAGCGGAACGCACCGCACTGGTGCACGCCTCATCAACCAGCACCTCAGAAACGGAGTCCCCCTCATGACCGCCACTGTCCCCGGCACCCGTCACGGCCTCGTCCCTGTCTGTTCTCTCGATGACTTGGTCACCGACCTGGGCGTCGCTGCCCTCGTTGGCGACACTCAAGTCGCGATCTTCCGGCTCGACGACGGTTCTGTGCATGCTGTCCAGAACTTGTGCCCGTTTTCCGGCGCCAACGTCATGAGTCGTGGCATCACGGGGGACCGTGGAGACGAACCCACCATCGCCTCACCCATCTACAAGCAGGTGTTCTCACTTCTCACTGGCAAGTGTTTAGTGACGATGGACAAAGAACCAGTCGCAGGCGGACCCGACTTGGCGGTTTACCAGGTCAGCATCGACAATGGCCAGGTGATGATCAACCTGGCTGGTGGCGAATGACCGTACTGTTCGGACTCGAACTCAAAGGACGCCCTGTCCTGATCGTTGGAGCTGGCACCGTTGCCGCACGGCGGGTACGTCGTTTTGTGGGCGATGGTGCCCTCGTGACCGTTGTCGCGCCGGAGGTGTGTGAGGACATCGAGCGCCTTGCTATCCACGGTGACATCACGGTGGAGCGCCGGGGGATTGTTCCTCAGGACCTCGACGGAGCATGGTTTGTGTTGGCGGCGACGGACGACGTGGCATTGAACGATGAGATCGCAGGCTGGGCCGAAGAACGTCGAGTGTGGTGCATCGATGCCTCTGACGCGTCCAAAGGCACAGCGCGTCAAGCTGCCATGAGCCGTCACGGGGAGACAGCCGTCGGTGTGTTGTCCCTCGGGTCGCCTGATCCGGGCCGTATTCGCGCCGTTCGTGACGCCGTCGCGGCACACATCGACGCCGGTGAAGTGGACTTGCGCCGCCGTCGCTCAGGTGAGGGGCGCGTCGTTCTGGTGGGGTCTGGCCCGGGAGACCCAGGGCTCATGACCGTCCGCGGACGCCAGGCACTCGCGGAAGCCGATGTCGTGGTCACCGACAGGCTCGGTGCCACGGAGTTGCTCGTCACCCTCCCGGCCGATGTTGAGGTCATCAACGTGGGCAAGTCGCCTGACAGGCACCCTGTACCGCAGCACGAGATCAACCGCATCCTCGTTGAACGTGCGCAGGCAGGGAACACCGTGGTGCGGCTCAAAGGCGGCGACCCCTACGTGTTCGGTCGCGGCGGTGAAGAAGTACATGCCTGCCGTGCTGCAGGCGTTCCAGTGGAGGTCGTGCCGGGCATCACCTCGGCAATCTCTGTTCCCGCGCTCGCGGACATTCCTGTGACGCAGCGCGGGGTTGCGACCTCGGTCCACATCACCACAGGCCATGCTGGCGCGGACCCGGCCGCCGTGGAGTCGATGGCCGCCGGTGCCACCACCGTGTTTCTCATGGGAGTGACGGCGCTGCCACGGATTGTCGATGCCGCGCTCGCGGCAGGCTGTGCGGCAAGCCTCCCCGTGGCCATCATCGAGAACGGCTCGACGGCGCGCGAGCGCGTCACTCACGGAACTCTCGACAGCATCGTCGAGGTCGCATCAGAAACCGCCGTGAAACCTCCAGCGATTATTGTCGTCGGCAGGGTCGCGGATCCAGGCATGCTTGCCCAGGACATCGCCGCGACCCCCGAACCCGAGGGGACCCCATGAGCGAGACCGGCGATGTCCTAGCTGGCTGCGTGATGGTCATCACTGCTGACCGCCGCAAGAAAGAGCTCGCCACGGCACTTGAGCGACGCGGCGCGTCGATCACGTATGCGCCAGCGCTCAGCACCGTCTCCCATCTCGATGACGTGGCGCTCGTCGAAGACACGCGTGTCCTGATCGAGGCGCGGCCCGACGTCGTGGTGGCAACCACCGGCATCGGCTTTCGTGGCTGGGTGGAAGCCGCCGATGCCGCAGGCCTGGCAGATGACCTGCTGGAGGTCCTCCGGGGTGCCCGACTCGTCGCGCGTGGCCCCAAGGCGCGCGGCGCGATTCAGGCTGCCGGTCTTCAAGCAGATTGGGTCGCAGAGTCGGAGACCGCAGCTGAATTGCGGGACTATCTGCTCGCCGAGGGCGTCGACGGTCTCACTATCGCTGTGCAGCACCACGGCAACGGGTCCGACGGCCTCGATGAGGCCTTTGCCGATGCTGGTGCGACCGTTCACAGCTTGGTGGTCTACGGGTGGGGGCCGCCCGCTGACCCGGGCGCGCACCGCGACGCCATTGTCGAGGCCGCCCAAGGACGTGTGGATGCCGTGCTCTTTACATCAGCGCCCGGAGTGGAAGCGTGGCTTGAGGGCATTGCGGAGGCCGGAGTTCTCCCAGACATCGCCTCCCGCTCTCACGATGGCTCGCTCGTGCTGGCTGCCGTGGGACCAGTGACCGCCGCGCCGCTGGAGGCCGCAGGTCTGGCCGCTCACTTTCCGGAGCGGTGGCGCCTCGGTGCGCTTGTGCGAGAACTCATCAAGCACTTTGGCACCACCGAGCCCATCGCTACCCCGGACGGCCCGCTCCTCCTGCGAGCCAACGCCGCAGTGCTCAATGGCGAAGTGTTGCCCTTAACGCCTACCGGCCTTGAAATCTTGAAGGCACTGGCAGGCGCGCGCGGATCAGTCCTCACGCGCGAACAGTTGGGACAACTACTCCCGGGAGACAGCGCCGGCGCCCACGCGGTCGAAGCCGCCATCAACCGCTTGCGCGAGAACTCGGGCTCGCGTGCCCTGGTGAAAACTGTGGTGAAGCGCGGCTATGCACTCGGAGTCAGCGCATGAGTGCACCCATTCTCATCGGCTGTGCCCATGGCACGAGGGGAGCGGAAGGCCAAGCGACCATCCGTGCCTTGCTGGAGGAGATCCGCATCGCAACAGGTCTGGAAGTGCGCGAGGCCTACGTCGACGTCCAAGACCCCAAGATCGATGCCGTCGTCGCCGATATCCCTGAGGGCGACGGAGTCTCCGCCGTCGTGGTGCCCTTGCTCCTGGCCGGCGGCTACCACGTGTACGTCGACATTGCCGAGGCCGTGAAGCATCGGCCCGATGTCGTGGCCGCCCCCGCTCTTGGCCCAGATATCCGGCTCATTGACATCGTGATGGAACGCCTCGCTGAGTCGCAGGTGCCAGCTGGAGCATCCGTCGTGTTGGCGGCAGCAGGGTCTTCAGATCCACGCTCGCAAGCGGACACTGACAAGGCTGCGTCGATGCTGGCCCAGAGGTGGCAGGGAGAGGTCTCGATCGGCTTCGCCGCAGGAACGTCGCCATCGGTCGCCGATTCAGTTCAAGCGGCGCGTCACGCGCATCCGGACGTGCCTGTGGCGGTCGCGTCCTACCTGCTGGCACCGGGTTTCTTTCAGCGTAAGGTGGAGGAAGCGGGTGCGGAGATTGCTACGGGTCCGCTGGCTCCACACCCTGCCCTCCTCGAGATTGTTGCCGACCGATTCCATGAGCACGCATCCTGACCTCTTCGCTCGTCAACGTGGCCTGAGCCATTTTGGTGACGAAGGTCAGATCTCCCTCGAGCGCGCGTCGATTGCGATCGTGGGACTCGGCGGCCTCGGATGCCCGGCCGCGCAATATTTAGCGGCGGCCGGTGCGGGATCGTTGACTCTGATTGACGATGACCACGTGTCCGTCACGAATCTTCACCGTCAGATCCTCTACACGCCGGATGACGTGGGCCGGGTGAAGGTCGAGGCCGCGGCTGAAGCACTGGCGCGGCAGGCTCCACAATGCCGAGCTCTCCCACGGAAGGTGCGCCTCACGTCGGCTAATGCGCGCGAGGAGTTGAGCGGCCACGACGTGATTGTGGACGGCACCGACACCATGGCAGCACGGCGACTCGTCGAAGGCGTCGCACACGACCTGGGTGTCCCAGTGATCTGGGGAGCTGTTGCAGGTTGGCATGGACAGGTGACTGTCTTCGATGACACACACCGTCTGGACGACGTCTTTCCGGGCCCAGATCCACTTGATCTTGACGTGTGTGACGGTGGTGCGGTCTTTGGCCCCACCTGTGGTCAGGTAGGAACCATGATGGCCGCGGAGGCTGTGAAGTGCGTGGCGGGGGCGGGGACATCACTCGCGGGGACACTCGTGGTGCTCGATGGACGCACAGGGCGGTGGCGTGATGTCGCTCTTGCCGCCGCAGATTCCTTGTCCCATCAACGAGGTGAGGAGCGCACATGAGGCCGGTCAATGAACATATTCTCGAGGCCGTATCGCTCGTGGAACTGATGCCGACCGAGCGCGTCTCGTTGGAGCACGCGCTGGGCCGGATCCTGGGCGCATCCGTGGACGCGCGTGCCGACGGGCCATTGTTCGATAACTCCGCCATGGACGGCTATGCCGTGCGTGCCGAGGAAGTTCAGGTCGGTACTCGCCTCCCGGTCAGCGCCGATATCGCTGCGGGAGTGGGACTCCCAGAGCCCTTGCCTGCGGGGACGGCGGCACGGATCATGACCGGAGCACCGGTGCCGGACGGGGCCGATGCAGTGGTCCCCGTCGAGCACACCGATGCCCGCGTCGATCACGTCACCTTCTTTCAGAAAGCACCGATGGGTGCCCATATCCGGCGCCGCGGCGAGGACGTGCGTGCCGGAGACCAGGTGATGGCGCCGGGCATTGTGCTGGGCTCGTGGCAACTCTCGGCGGCAGCTTCCGTGGGCGAGGGCGACGTGGCGGTGCGTAGGCGTCCACGAGTGGCGGTGCTTGCAACGGGTGACGAGCTCGTGGACCCCGGTCTCGTTCCAGGGCCGGGGCAAATCATTGATTCCAACTCCACGTTGCTCGCGGCGCTGGTGCGTGAGGGCGGCGGTGAGCCGGTCGTGCTACCGCGCGTCGGCGATACGCCGGGTGCAGTCAAGCGTGCGCTGTCCGACGTTCACGCTGACCTGATTGTCACGGCTGGTGGCGCATCCATGGGTGCCTATGACCCTGTCAAAGCCGACCTCTCGGATTCCGGCGTGGGCTTTCACGCCGTCGCCATGCAACCTGGCAAGCCGCAAGGCCTCGGGCGTGTCAATGGGGTTCCGATCGCTTGTCTGCCGGGCAACCCAGTTTCCGTTGCCGTGACGTTCCAGGTGGTCGTGGGCCAGATGCTCCGTGCGATGTTGGGTGCAGTCGAGCCCCGCGTGGTCACTGCGCCGGCTGCACAGGGCTGGCGATGCCCGGCTGGCAGGATGCAGTTTGTTCCTGCGGTCGTTGAGGGGGACGGGACAGTGAGCCCCGCGACCGCGGGAGGGTCGCGGTCGCACTTGGTGGCTTCGCTCGCGCGAGGCCGCGTGCTGGCAGTGGTTCCCGCGGAGGTTGAAGAAGTGCGCCGTGGTGACGCCGTTGGATTGATGTCGGGGATGTTGGAGACACTGGTATGAGCAAGTTCACTCACTTAGATGACGCGGGACATGCACGCATGGTGGATGTCACGCAGAAACAGCCCACCGTGAGAAGTGCCACCGCCGAGGCTTTTGTGAGTTGTGCGCCGCACGTGGTTGCGGCACTGCGTGACGGAACCGTGCCCAAGGGGGACGTCCTGGCAGTGGCGCGCATAGCGGGAATTGCTGCGGCGAAGCGCACTCCTGACCTTTTGCCGCTCGCACATGTCATTGGCGTTCATGGGGTGAGCGTCGATGTGACCGTGACCGATGACGGCGTCGCACTTGAAGTGACCGCGAGCACCGCGGACCGCACCGGTGTGGAGATGGAGGCACTGACTGCCGCCAGCGTCGCTGCCCTCAATGTGGTCGACATGGTGAAAGGCCTCGACAAAGGCACTGAGATTCGTGAAGTGCGCCTGTTGCGCAAGACAGGCGGAAAATCGGGAGACTGGCACCGCGAATGAACCTCGATGCCATCGTCCTGTCCGGAGGGCGTGCCTCCCGGCTAGGAGGTGTCGACAAGGGTGCCATCGACATCGGCGGAGAGACGATGCTGCAGCGCACCCTTCGCGCTTGTGCCGCGGCCCGGGAGGTGGTCGTGGTGGGGGATGCAGACCGTACGTCCCTGGGGGAGCAGGCTGTCGAGCTGACCGTGGTGCGTGAAGATCCGCCCTACGGCGGTCCCGTCGCTGGCCTCGCGGCAGGCATGCGCGCGCTGCCCAGAGATACGGATCTTGTGCTCGTGGTCGCGTGCGATATGCCCCTGGCCGTCGATGCCGTGCCTCCTCTCGTGGAGGCGAGCTCCGCAGCGATCGCGGTCGCAGGTGAAACCGCGCGACAGTGTGACGGCGCCTGGGCCTGTGATGACGGTGGAACTTCACAGCCACTGCTCGCCGTTTACGTCAAGGAAGCACTCGTCGCGGCCCTGGCACAGGTGGGGGATCCTGACGGAGCCTCCATGCGTGCGCTCACGGGTGGGCTCGTGATGACGTCAGTTCCGGCTGGCGCGGCGGCGCGCGATGCCGATACCTGGAATGATGTTGAACGTCTGCGAGAGGAAATTTCATGACGAACACACAGTTGGAAGCATGGGTCGAGGCTGTCGCTGGGGAACTCGGGATCGACACTGCCGTGGTTGACATCGACCGGATCCTCGACGCTGCGCGCGGTGCTGCGGAAGCGGGCTCGCGTCCGGCCGCGCCGCTGTCCACATTCCTGGTGGGGTACGCGGTGGGTCGCGCCTCAGCCAATGAAGAAGGGTTCGACGGCGGTGAATCAGCTCACGAGTTCGATGAAGCCCTGGGCGTGCTCGCCGATGTATGTGACAGCTGGAACCAGGAGATGCCTGGGCGATGACTCCGGTGCGGCTCTTTGCCGCGGCCGCGGAGGCTGCGGGCGCGGACCAACTTGAGGCTGCCGGAGCGACGGTGGGCGAGGTGAAGGCGCACCTAGTGGAGCGCTTTGACGACGACTTTGCGCGGATCCTTCGTCAATGCTCGGTGATGGCCAATGGCCAGCGCTGCAACGATGATGCGGCTGTTCCGGATTCCGGTTTTCTCGACATCCTTCCGCCATTCGCCGGCGGCTAACCCCCCCCCGCACCCCCTTCTTCCCGCCAAATGGCTCCATTTCGCTGTTTTGATGCTCTTAAACAGCGAGATTTTGCCACTTGGCGGAGTGGTCGGGGCTGAAAGCACAAGTGCCATGCGGCCTTCACCTGTCGTTCAGCCAGTGTTCAATTGCGGCACGTAGTTTCTGAGTTGATCGTGACGACTCCAGCCCGATGAGGGGGAACCGTGTTAACTCCACTACGCCGCGTTGCTCTGAGCGCCCTCGCAGCGCTCGCCGCTATGGCACTGTCGGTGGCAGGCGCCGTGACCGCCACCGCTGCGACTATCGCCACCTCGACCGACGGTGCGGCCGCCGCCGCTGAGCCCGGTGCGCAGTTGTTCTCTGCGAGCATCTCAGGGCCCGGTGCGGTTGTTGCCGCAGTGCTGTTGCTGGTGTCGCTCGGCACTTGTGCGGTGCTGCTCTTGATGCGCCGCGGCGGAGAGGCGCTCTAGGGTTCGGTACCTGCCGCCTGCCACCTGCCACCTGCCGCCTGCCGACTGCCGTGAAGTGGCGTGATTTGGTTGTTTTGACCGTTCAGAACAGCGAAATGGAGCCATTTGGCGGGGGTGGCGGGGGTTTTGGCAATGTGACTACGGGGTCGAGGCGCACGCATAGGCGTGCACGGGCTCGGACACGACCCAGCGGATGGTGGCCCTTTCACGAAGATGCCCGGCATCAATGTGGTCAACGTCGGCGCTGAGCCGCGCCCCACGCACTCGCACCACATCGCCGTGCTGCTCGACGGCTTCCACGGTGTCCGGGATTCCGGTATCGGCCTCTTCCGACGCATCGGCGAGCCGCACGTGCCGTGGAGCGATCGCAGCTTGTGCCGATTGACCTTCGCGGTTGCCGACGTCATCTCCGCGAACTCGTAGGGCCGAACCGTCCGCCAACACGAGCGACCCCGAGCGCAGGGTTCCCCGGACGATGCGCAGCCCGGCCATCCGTGCGGCGAACGCAGTGAGAGGTTGGGTCAGCACGTCGCGCACGGTTCCGACCTCGGCCACACGTCCGGCGTCGAGGACGGCGATCCGGTCAGCAAGTAGTGACGCATCGGCGGCATCGTGGGTGGCGATGATGGTCGTCACGTCGCGTGCCTGGTCGCGGACAAGTGCTCGCACCCGCTGTGCTGCTTCGACATCGATGCCGGCGAAGGGTTCATCGAGGAGGAGTGCGTTCGGCTGGGTGACGAGCGCTCGTGCGATTGCGACGCGCCGCGCTTGACCTCCTGACAGGCTCGAAGGCCTGCGATCACCGAGGGCCGAGAGGTCGTCGCGAGCGAGTTGTGCATCGGCCATGTCCCGTGCCGTACTGCGAGGTGTGCCTTGCGCACGGAGGCCGAAGGCAACGTTGTCCCGCACGTTCATTGCGGGGAACAGGTCGGCGCGTTGAGTGACGAGTGCGATGCGGCGTTCACGGGGCGGAACCCCGGCGGAACTGCCGCTGGGCGAGTCGACACGGTGCAGGACCCGCTCGCTGAGTCGAGTGAAGCCCCCATCGGCTTTGACGGTTCCTGCCAAGGCACCGAGCACCGTCGATTTTCCCGAGCCATTCGGGCCAAGCAGCGCGAGAGTCTCCTGAGCCGGCACGGACAGGATCGCATCGACTCCGCGGGCGGGGACCAGGACATGCGCCTCGATGCCTGTGGCGTGTGGGAGCGGTGTGTCGTTCATCGAGCGCTCCTCAGCGGTGGCCGGTATGCAAGCGCGACCACGGCAATCGCGACCGCCACGAGCACAATGGCTAGGGCTACGGCAACGGCGGAATCGCTTTCGCGTTGCAGGTAGATCTCTAGTGGCAGTGTGCGCGTGACGCCTTCAAGGGATCCTGCGAAGGTCAGGGTGGCGCCAAACTCTCCCAGTGCGCGCGCGAAGGCCAGCACGGTACCGGTGGCGAGTGCCGGGAGTACGGCGGGCGCAGTGATGTGCCAGAAGGTGTGCGAGCGGCTTGAGCCGAGCGTCGCGGCGATGAGTTCGTGGTGACCGCTACGGGATCGCAAAGCGGACTCGGTGGAGAGCACCATAAACGGCATGGCGACAAAGGTCTGGGCGATGACGACGGCCGTGCTGGTGTATGCGATGTCGATTCCGATGGCGTCGAGTGGCTGGCCGAGCAGTCCGCCGCGTCCAAAGGCATACAGGAGCGCGAGTCCGCCGACGACGGGTGGGAGCACGAGTGGTGCCAGGACGATCGCGCGTGCCAAGGGCTGCCACCGCGATTCCCATGAGGCGAGCGCGTATCCAAGAGGAAACCCCAGCAGTACACACAGCACTGTGGCGGTCAAAGCGGTGCGCATGCTGAGCCACAGTGCCTCGAGCGACGCGGACGACGTCAACAGCATGGGCAAGTCGCGCCACGGAACCTCCAGCGCCATGGCCGCGAGGGGCACGATGACGAGAGCGACTGCCGCGATCGCTAGCGGGAGCATCCACCGCGGCATGCTCATGGTGCGGCTCCAAAGCCGGCTTGAGTCATGAGTGCTTGGCCAGGGTCCGACAATGCATATGCGACGAACTGGGTGGCGAGCTCGGGTTCGCTGCTTGTGGTGAGCGTTGCGATGGCGTAGACCGTCTGTGCGGCTTCGGCGAGGTCGCTTTCACTCGTGGCCGTATTGTTGCTGAGAGGCACTTCCGTGGCGGTGCCCCCACTTGCGGCGACGTCGGTGACATAGACGAGCCCAGCATCGGCTTGGCCCGAGGTGACTTTGGCGAGCACGTCTGTGACGGAGAGCTCTTCGCTCACAGGCATCAGCTCGATGCCCGAGGTCGCCTCTACGCGGGCGGTCGCTTCGCCGCACGGCACGGGCTGGGCGCACACCACGACGTCCAGGTCCGGATCGGTGAGGGCGTCGAGACCGCCGATGTTCGCGGGGTTGCCGGGTTCAACGGCGATGGTGAGGGTGTTGGAGGCGAAGGCTCGTGGCTCGGGCGCGATTCCCTCGTCCGTCACGCGCGCCATTTGGGCGAGGTCCGCTGAGGCGTAGACGTCTCCGGGGGCGCCATCAATGATCTGGGTGGCGAGGCCGGTGGATCCGCCGGTGTTGACCCGAATCTCGGTCCCTGGGTGTTCTGCTTCGAACTCACTCGCCAACTCGTTCATCACCGCTGACAGCGAGGCGGCAGCGTGGACGGTGAGCACGCGAGTGTCATGGGTTGCGCATCCGGGCAAGAGGAACGATGCTGTGGCGACGGTGAGGATGGCCGTCGCCGTTGAGCGGGTGCGGCGCGGTGTCACGCGCGCCTCGTGTCGCGTTCGACGATGACGTTGGTGGCTTTGACGATGGCGGTGGCAACAACCCCGGGTTCAAGGCTCAGGTCGCGCACTGCTTCGGAGCTCATGAGTGACACGACGCGATGTGGGCCGCATTGGAGCTCCACCTGCGCCATGACCGCATCGGTGTGGACTGCGGTGACAATGCCCGTGAACTGGTTTCGCGCGGACCTTGCCATGCCGGTTTCGTCGCTGGTGTGACGGGCGCGCTCGCTCGCATACTGGGCAACGTCAACGCCGTCAATGAGGATGCGTCCCGCGGCGTCACGAGATGTCGCGAGCGCGGCTGAGTCGATCCAGCGCCGGACGGTGTCGTCGGACACTCCAAGCAGTGCGGCGGCTTCGGTGATACGCAAGTGCGGCATGAAAGCCACAATAGCGCCGCAGATGCGCCTGTATCTACCCTAAGCGGCGCTATCCGCCGATTGCGCTCATGGGCCGGTCGGGCTGAAGGAAATCGGGGTTATCGATATCGTGCCCGGGCCGTTTGAGCTGTAGGCAGGCGGCAATGGCATCGGCCAGTGCCTCATCGTCAGACCCGTCGCGAAGCAGTCCGCGAATGTCCGACTCTTGGCGGGCAAAAAGGCAGGCGCGCAACTGTCCATCGGCGGTGAGCCGCACCCGGTCACAGGTTCCACAGAAGGGTGCCGTGACGGATGCGATCACTCCTACCGACGATGGCCCGCCGTCGATGTCCCACACTTGTGCAGGTGCGGCGCCGCGGTCGCCTCGTTCCGTCAGGGTCCATCGTTGCGTCAACTGAGCAAGAATCTCTTCGCCGGTGACCATTTCTTTGCGGTCCCACGTGTGGCCAGGGTCGAGCGGCATCTGCTCGATGAACCGCATCTGATAGCTGCGATCCACACAGAACTGGGTGAGGTCCACCACTTCATCGTCGTTCACGCCGCGCATCGCGACAGCGTTGATCTTGATGGGGGTGAGCCCCGCGGCTTCGGCTGCTGCGATGCCTGCGAGCGTCTCCGTCAGCTTGTCGCGGCGCGTCAACTCGATAAACCGGTCGCGACGCAATGTATCGAGCGAGACGTTGACTCGCTTCAGCCCGGCGTCGTGCAGTTTGTCTGCCAGCGCGGGTAGCCGCAAGGCGTTGGTGGTCACGGAAAGTTCTGGGTGGCCCGCCGGTCCTCTGAGGTTGCTGAGCCGGTCCACCACGTCCACGACATCGGCCCGCAATAGCGGCTCACCACCTGTGAGGCGAATCTCATTGATCCCCATGTCCACGGCGACCCTCGCGACGCGCACAATCTCGTCGGTGGTCAACATGGTGTCGCGCTGAAGCCACTGAACACCCTCGGCGGGCATGCAGTAGGTGCAGCGAAGGGAGCATCGGTCCGTGAGCGAGATCCGCAGGTCGCGATGGACGCGTCCAAAACGGTCGGTGAGTCCTGGGTGAGTCATACGATTCCTACCCATGTGTGTGAGCCGTCGGTGAGCACTTCGCGTTTCCACAGTGGCACTTCTGCTTTGATGCGTTCCACAAGTTCTCGGCAGGCGTCAAAGGCCTCCGCTCGGTGAGCCGATGCGACGGCCGCCACTATGGCTGCCTCGCCTACGGTGAGATAGCCGATGCGGTGGGTGACGGCAACGGCAATGTCGCCTTGGCCGGCTACCTCGGCGGCGATGTGGGCGAGCACGGTTTGCGCGTCGGGGTGGGCTGAATACTCAAGGGCCTCAACGCGGCCTTCGACGGAGGGGTCGTGGTCACGTACGAGGCCGGCAAAGGTGGCGACGGCGCCGTCGGCAGGGGACGCGACGGCTGAGATGTGCGCAGTGAGGTCCAGGGGCTCCGTCGTGACGCGTGCGATCGCTACCGGGCGTGCAGTCATGCGTGGTCGCCTCCGTCGATTTGCTCGATCAGGTGTGGGAGCAGGGGAGTGAGGGTGGCAATGGCCTCGCGTACGGCCCCGGGTGAGCCTGGCAGATTGATGATGAGTGCACGCTCCGGAGGGGCACTGACGCCTGCCAGCCCTCGCGACACGGCTGCCATGGGGGTGTGCTGGGCGCCCTCGCGGCGCAGCAGTTCAGGAATCCCGGGAAGATATTGGGTGAGCAGCGGGGCAGTGGCCTCGGGAGTCAGGTCCCGCGGAGCGACCCCTGTGCCGCCGGTGGTGACGATGAGGCGGCTGCCCGCCGTGATCGCCGCGGTGAGCGCGCTTGTGACGGACTCGATGCCGTCGGGGACGATGTGCGACGTGACCGCTGCACCTAGCTGAGCCCAGGCATCGGCTAGGAGCGGGCCGGTGGTGTCGTCTTCCTGCCCGGCCGCACGCCTGTCTGACACCGTGATGACGGTGACGGGCACGTCCGCTAGTGACGGCATCGGCTCTCCTGATGGTGGGGTGTGGTCAGTCTAGGGAAGTGATGTGACGGTGATGTTGCGCCCACCCCGACTACCTCTCGCTCGCCAAGTGGCTCCATTTCGCTGTTGTGGCGCCTCAAAACAGCAAAAAACAGCCATCTGGCGGGGAATGGGCGGAGGGTGAGTGCGCCGGTACAATCGCGGAGTGACTGAAACGCCCCAGACTGACGAGACCCGGTACAACTTCCGCGATATCGAAGAGCGCTGGCTGCCCGTGTGGCGCGAGACCCAGCCGTTCCGGTCGTCGGACCCTACCGACGAGCGCCCCACCAAGTACGTGCTCGACATGTTCCCGTACCCCTCGGGCGACCTTCACATGGGACACGCCGAGGCCTACGCGCTCGGCGACGTCATTGCTCGTTACTGGGTCCAGCGCGGCTTTAACGTGCTGCACCCCATTGGTTGGGACTCGTTCGGGCTGCCCGCCGAGAACGCCGCCATCAATCGTGGTCTGGACCCGCGCGGTTGGACCGAGGACAACATTGCACAGCAGCGTGCCTCCATGGAGCGTTACGCCTGCTCATTCGACTGGGACCGCGTCCTCGCTACGCACCGTCCTGAGTACTACCACTGGAACCAGTGGCTGTTCACGCGAATGCACGAGAAGGGCCTGGCATACCGCAAGCACAGTGCCGTTAACTGGTGCCCCAAGGATCAGACCGTGCTCGCCAACGAACAGGTCGTTGCTGGCCTGTGTGAGCGTTGCGACACCCCAGTCACCAAAAAGAAGTTGAACCAGTGGTACTTCAAGATCACTGACTATGCGGACCGTCTGCTCGACGATCTCCAGGAACTCGAGGGCACCTGGCCGTCCAAGGTGATCGCGATGCAGCGCAACTGGATCGGCCGCTCTGAAGGCGCCGACGTGCAGTTCCGCATCGAGGGCCGTGACGAGCCCATCGACATTTACACGACCCGTCCCGACACCCTCCATGGCGCGACGTTCATGGTCGTTGCCGCTGACTCTGACCTTGCCGCGGAATTGGTGCAGGGGGCCGATGCCGACGTGAAGCAGGCCTTCGACGCGTACGTCGAGGAGGTGCGTGCGGCATCGGACATCGATCGCCTCGCCACGGACCGACCCAAGACGGGTGTGTTCCTGAACCGCTACGCCACGAACCCCGTGAACGGCGAGCGCCTGCCGATCTGGGCTTCGGACTACGTCTTGGCTGACTACGGCCACGGCGCGGTCATGGCCGTGCCTGCTCACGATCAGCGCGACCTCGACTTCGCGCGTGCGATGGATCTGCCGGTGCGCGTCGTTCTGGATGTCCGCGACGAGGACGGAAAACCCGTTGAGGACCCCGCCACATCGGGCGTGGCCGCGACAGGTGACGGCACCGTTATCAACTCGGGTGACCTGGACGGACTGTCAAAGGCCGATGCCATTTCCGCCATTTCCGCGGACCTTGAAGACAAGGGATTGGGTAAGTCGGCACGCAACTACCGTCTGCGCGACTGGCTGATTTCCCGCCAGCGCTACTGGGGTACGCCCATTCCGATCGTCCACTGTGACGACTGTGGTGAAGTGCGCGTCCCCGATGAACAGCTCCCCATCGAGTTGCCGCCGGCTGAAGGGCTGGACCTCAAGCCCAAGGGTTCATCGCCCCTGGGCGCCGCAACTGAGTGGGTCAACACCGAATGCCCCGACTGCGGCAAGCCTGCCAAGCGTGACACCGACACCATGGACACGTTCGTCGACTCGTCCTGGTACTACTTGCGCTACCTGAACCCACAGAAGACCGATGGCCCCTTCGATCCGGAGGACACCAAGAAGTGGGCACCCATCGATCAGTACGTGGGCGGCGTGACGCACGCGATCCTTCACCTGCTGTACTCGCGGTTCTTCACCAAGGCATTGAACGATATGGGCTTGGTGGACTTTAACGAGCCATTTACCGCGCTGCTCAATCAGGGCATGGTGCAGATGGAAGGCTCCGCGATGTCAAAGTCGCGCGGCAACGTGGTCCGTTTGGGCGAGCAACTTGACGAGTTCGGAGTGGACTCCGTGCGCCTCACGATGGTGTTTGCAGGCCCGCCAGAGGACGACATTGACTGGGCCGACGTGTCGCCTGGGGCATCAGCAAAGTTCCTCGCACGTGCATGGCGTTTGGCACGTGACGTGACGTCCGAGCCGGGCGTTGACCCCTCGACGGGTGACGCGGCTCTACGCGCCTCGACCCACAAGACCATGCATGAGTGCGCTGAACTGGCCGAAGGCTTCCGCTTCAATGTGGTCGTGGCCCGCACCATGGAACTGGTGAATGTCACGCGTAAGGCCATCGATTCGGGTGCAGGTCCTGCTGACCCTGCCGTGCGCGAGGCGGCAGAGGCCGTGGCTGTTCTCCTGAGCCTGGTGGCACCGTATTGCGCCGAGGACATGTGGTCGATGCTCGGACACGAGAACGTAGCCCGCGGGGGGTGGCTCGACGTAGACGAGTCGCTACTCGTGGAAGACACCGTGACCTGTGTGGTGCAGATCAAGGGCAAGGTGCGCGAGCGCCTCGAGGTGCCGCCGAGCATCGGTGAAGACGAGTTACGGGAGATGGCTTTGGCCGCGCCCCGCGTAGTACGCGCGCTCGACGGCGCCGAGATCCGGACCGTCATTGTGCGGGCGCCCAAGGTCGTCAATATCGTTCCTGCATAGCCAAGTAGGCACCTCCTCGGTATTTTTGACTCCAAGGCTTGGCCGTCTGTCGCCGCGGCGACGGGCGAGCCGGCTGTGGACGCGGAGTTGAACAAGGGGTGGATTTCGTCATGAACCGCAAAATCATGTCGCGCAATGCTGGCTTTCAGGAGTTGGAAGCACTCCTGACGAACCGAAGCAAGCGTTTTCGTCGTGGACTCTTCGTCGTGCATGGCGTGCGGCCGATGCGTATGGCGCTTGACGCAGGCTGGGAGCTTAACTCGGTCTACCACGACGTGGATTCGCATCTTTCATCGTGGGCTCAGGGCGTGATGAGGGAGGCGCACTCGACGACGGCCGTGCGCAGTGATTTGTTCGCGGAACTGTCCGAGAAGGAGTCGGGGAGCGCGGAACTGTTCGGCGTGTTCGTTGTACGAGGGTTGGGGCTGGAACAGGTCCCTTTAAAGCCGGCATCGCCAGTCGTTGTCTTTGATCGTCCAACCCAGCCAGGCAATCTCGGAGCGATTGTTCGTTCAGTCGATGCTCTCGGTGGTGCTGGGGTGGTGACCTCAGGGCACGCTGCGGACTTCTATGACCCGAAGTGTGTGCGTGCTTCGACTGGCTCACTCTTCACTCTCCCGTTTGCCTCCGTCGAGGGCCCTTCAGCGTTGGATCCGTGGCTCGGCGCGGCCCAGGACGCTGGGTTGTCGCCAGTCCTCGTGTCCACCGATGAAGACGGAGACGTTGACCTCTGGGACTTCGACTTTGCACAACCGTCCGTCGTGCTCATTGGTAACGAGACCAAGGGGCTTTCTCGAGCTTGGCGGGACAAGGCGGACGTCTGCGTCAGAGTTCCCATGACGGGTGCGGCAAGCTCGCTGAATGCTGCCAACGCGGCGACTGTGGTCCTCTACGAGTCACGGCGCCAGCGTTTGACACGCGGGTCTGACTGACCACAAGTGGCGCGCCTGCATAGCCAGGCACGCGTCACGTCGCTAGGTTGAGACTATGACCGGTCATACCGTGGTGGTGACGGACTCTGCCGCATCGCTCCCTGAGCGTCTTGCAGCTGAGTACGACATCGTTGTGGTGCCGTTGACCATCTGCATCGGCGACGAGACCTTCGATGAGGGTGTGTCGATCACTCATGCCCAGATATTGGAGGCGCTGGCCGACGATCGTCAGGTCAGCACGTCGCAGCCTTCAGTTGAGGCCTTTGCTCAGACGTACCGTCGCGCAGAGGCAAGTGGCGCATCGGCTGTAGTGGCTGTGTTGATTGGCTCGTCGATGTCAGGGACCGTGGGGAACGCGGAAGTCGCGGCCGATGCCGTGGACATCCCGGTTACGGTGATAGATACACAGTCGGTGGCGTTGGCCACTGGCTTCACGGCCATTGCCGCGGCTCGCGCCGGACGCGCCGGAGCTGACGCAGAACAGATTGCCGATGTGGCGCGTGAAGTAGCGGCGAGTGCAACGTGTGTGTTTACAGTCGACACCCTTGAATACCTTCATCGTGGCGGACGCATCTCTTCCGCCGCGGCAGCAATGGGGCGCATGCTTAGTGTGCGGCCCGTGTTGGAAATCATTGACGGGGAAGTGCACGTCACACACCGTGTCCGTTCCACTCCGCGTGCACGTGACGCCGTGCTTGCGACCGCCAGTGCGGCTATCGAAGAGATGGATGCGCCGGCCGTTGGTGTTATGACGGTGGGCCATCCGGACGCGGGCGATGACGCCGTGCGAACCTTGCGTATGCGTCACGAAGGTCTCTCGTCAGTGGTGCAAGCCGACGTCAGTGCTGTGCTTGCCGTGCATGCAGGTCCAGGTGCGCTCGCGATTGTCGCGGCGGACTTTGACGTGCTGACATCCTTGGAATAGCCGCTGTCCCCAGGTCGAGCGTGGCCGCACCCATTCCCCTCATTTGCCTTGCCACGCCCCAGTTCTGCGCGTGCGTCTCTAGCGTCGAAGGGTGACTGAAACTCCCTCCTCGAGTGCCGCCGCACCGTCGCCGTCCCTGCGCCAGTGGCGAGACTCTGCCCACACTCGCGCGGCGCAAATCTATGAGGCTGCCCATGGCCGTGAGATCCCGGACCACGCACGAGGCTTTCGTTGGCGCATCGAGCCTCGCGTCGCGGTGACTCTCACTGTTGCTGCGGTTCTGCTCGCCGCCACTGTGTGGGCGGTATTCACCGTGACTGGACCCGCAACCTTGGCCGCGTCTCCTGTGGCCACACCTCAGCCAAGTGTGAACGCCATGCCGGAGGCTGCGGTGGCCACGATGATCTCTGCAGTTCCGTCTCCGAGTGCTGACAACACCGAGGCCGTGGTGCATGTGGCGGGAGCAGTTGCCAATCCCGGCATTGTCTCCGTGCCCTCCACCGCACGCGTCAGCGATGCGCTCGTCGCTGCGGGCGGCCCGCTGGAGGACGCAAACCTCGACGCTGTGAACCTCGCACGCGTCGTCACGGATGGTGAGCAGATCTTCGTTCCGGATCAGGACGGTGCGGGCGCAGGGGCAGGCGATGGCGTGGCGGGAGCAGGTTCGGGATCCGGCGGCGTAGACGGAGCCGACGCTCCGGTCAACCTGAATACAGCGAGCGCCTCGGTACTGGAGACTCTTCCCGGCATCGGGCCGGTGACAGCAGCACGGATTGTCGAGGACCGAGAGGCGAACGGGAACTATGCGTCGCTCCAAGACCTCACGCGAGTTTCAGGTATTGGTCCGGCGACTGTCGCCAACATCGAGGGGGCGGCCACGGTGTGAACGTCCCGCACGACGCGCGGTTGATTGTCCCAGCGGGCGCGGCCTGGGTTGCTGCCGCATTGGTACTCACCGGGACGCCGTGGTGGCATGTGGCGGCAGTGGGAGGCGCTGTGGCGTGTGTGGCGGCGGTAGTGGTGTTCTCTGCGAAGCAGGGGAGCCGCAGTTCCCATGTAGGTGCAGCGGCAATGCTCGCTTGCGCACTTGTCGCCACCACGGGTCTTGCTGTCCACGCGCATCAGTATCTGGGCGGCCTTCCCGGCGGCGAAACGAGGTTGAGTCTCGACGCTGCCGTCAACGCCGACGCTATTGAGATGGACGTCACCGTCGTGGGGGAGAGCCGGGCGATGGCGGTTTACGGCGAGACGCGGTTCCTTGTGCCAGTCACACTCCGCGCGTGGGGCGAGGGTGGCCAATTTCCTGCACATGCAAGTGCGACGATCGCCATGGCAGAGGACGCCGGCAGGGGCGAGCGGCTGCGTGTTGTCGGTGACCTGCAACGTTCGCCAGGCGACAACCGAAGCCTCATGGCATGGGACGTTGAAGTTGTTGAGCGACAACGCGCCACCGGTGTTGTGGCGGCGCTGTCCGACGGATTCATGCGCGCTACCGAGACGCTCTCCCCCGATGTCAAAGGGCTTGTGCGTGGAATGCTCACGGGTGACACGCGCTCAATGTCCGAAGCCCAAGTCGATGACATGCGTACCTCCGGTCTGGCGCACCTCACGGCGGTATCCGGAGCGCACTTTGCGATCGTGACGATGCTCGTGTTGCACCTGTGTGCAGGCAGAGGAGTTCCTCGATCAGTCCGAGGAGCAGCCGTTGCCCTTGCGGCGGCAGGATTCCTCGCGTTCGTGGGCACTCAACCCTCGGTGGTGCGCGCTAGCGGACTCGCTTTCGCTGTAGCGCTTGCGCTTGTGCTTGGACGCCGTGCACGGGCGGTTCCGGCGATGTGTGTCACGGTCGTGGTGCTGATGCATGTCTTCCCGCAAGTAGCCACCGAGATCGGGTTTGCCATGTCTGTGGTCGCGGTCACCGCGATTGTCATCGCCGCACCGCTGATGGCACGCAGATGGGCGCGTGTGATGTCGCCAAGGATGGCGTCTGCGCTGTCGATTCCCGTAGCGGCCCAGCTGGCGTTGCTGCCGCTACTTGTGGTGCTCAACCCCGGCATTGGCGTGTATTCGGTGCTCGCAAACGTCGCTGCGGCACCGTTTCTGCCGCTGGTCATGATCACAGGTGGAGTCACGGTGCTCACTGGTACTTGGGTGCCCGCGCTCTCGAGTATCGCCGCTCACCTGTGTGCGCTCGCTGCCACGCCCGTCGCTCGCATCGCAGCGGCCACAGCCGATGCTCCAGGTGCGTGGGTGCCCTGGAGCGATGACCTCCCAGGCATCGTCGGTGCAACTTTCGTGGCCGTGGTGGGGCTCGTAGCGCTGTGTGCACGGCGTCGATGGATCTGGGTTCCTGCGGCAGCGGTTGCCTCGATCGTCGCACTCGTCTGTGTCCCGGTAGCGCCGACGATAGTGGTGGCAGAAGACGCAGATTGGGAGGTGGTGGTCTGCGACGTAGGCCAAGGGGACATGATGGTGGTACGGGCCGGCAGCGACACGGCCGTCGTGATTGACACAGGACAAGACCCCGTGGCGGCAAGGGATTGTTTACGCAGGTACGGCATCACGGAGATCCCTTTGCTGGTGTTGACGCATCCCGATCACGATCACGACGGGGCGGTCGGTGCCGTCATGGATGAGGCGCTAGTACGGCAGGCGTGGATCTCCGAGTCTGGAGTTGAGGGAAAGGCCTACGCCGAACTGGTCGCTCGTAGCGTGCCGGTGATGGTGCCTGGAGACGGTCTCGAAGTGCAGGTAGGTGCCGTGTTCCTTGAGGTACTCCCTGGCTCCCAGGATGGAACACCTGTGGCTGAAGGCGATAACGACGCGAGCATTGTCGTGACCCTAGCGACAGGCAAGTCGGCAGTCCTCGCGCTCGGAGATCTTGAACCGCCGTCCCAAGAAAGGCTCGCCGCAAGCCTCCGTGGCCAGGGCGTCGAGGCAGTTCAGGTCGATGCAGTCAAGGTGGCGCACCATGGCTCAGCGCACCAGTCCGAGGTGTTGGCGACGATGATTGACGCGCGCTGGGCCCTCATCAGCGCCGGTGCGGACAACGACTACGGGCACCCAGCGGCGTCCACCGTGGCGATGTACCAAACGCAGCTGTTTCAGGGCGCGGGCGCCACAGTGGTCTCGACAACCACCTGCGGAGACCTGATGTTGTGGCACGGAGAGGTGGTGAACGCACCCGAGTGTCACATGAGCGTGGCACGCTAGTGCCATGCCGCCACGTTCACGCGCCCCCGAGGCAACCTGGTTTCGCGCCGCTCCCGCACCCGTGGTGCTCATCAGTGGGCCTGAACGAGTGTTGGGTCAGCGTGCCATTGAACGCATCATTCATGCTCGCCCCGATGCGGCCGTAACGACGCTTGACGCAGGCTCCTATACCAAAAGTGCGCTCATGGCGGCCGCGAGTCCGTCGCTCTTTGACGAAGCTGGCATCGTCGTCGTCGAGGGTGCTGAGGCTATGAACGACGAGTTCCTCGCTGATGGCCTTGCGTACCTTCCGCACGCCGACCCAGAGGTCACCGTCGTGATCCGCCACGGTGGTGGCGTGCGCGGCAAGAAGCTGCTTGATGCGGTGCGCAAATCCGGGGCGCCTGAATATACCTGCCCCGCCCTCAAGAAGGACGCCGAGTTGGCGGACTTCATGACTGGTGAGTTTGAACGCGGCAAGCGTCCAGTGCGCGCCCAGGTAGTGCGTGCTTTAGTGGATGCTGTCGGGACGGACGTCGCAGAGCTCGCCGCTGCCGGTCAGCAACTGATGCGGGACATCGACGGCAACATCACCGTCGAGGACGTCACTCGGTACTACGGCTCACGCGTCAACGCGACGGCATTCGATGTGGCCGATGCTGCGATTGCGGGGGATTTGCCGAAGGCCCTGTCGTCGTTGCGTCACGCACTCTCCACTGGTCTTGACCCTGTGCCGTTGAATGCCGCGTTGGCCGCCAAACTGCGCGTGTTGGCAAAGGTGGGTGCGGCGCGTGGTCGCAAACTCGATCCAACGCGCGACCTCGGAATCGCACCATGGCAAGCAGAGCGAGCCCGGCGCGATTTGCAGCGGTGGACTGCGGACACTTTGGCTGAAGCGATCGAGGCAGTGGCTCAGGCCGACGCTGAAATCAAGGGAGCTGCGCGTGCACCGGAGTACAGCCTTGAGCGTGCCGTTCGGGTGGTCGCCCAGTTAGCGCAGCCGTAGGCGAGTCAGTCCTCCCGTGGTGGAGCCAGCGTTGCGGTGGCCCACTCTGGCGCCGCTGAATGCGCAGCAGTCGTGGGGGACTGGGCGCAGTTACCCAGAAATGACACGAGCCCCGTCACGCTTGCGCGTGCGGGGCTCGAATCTCAGTGCGACTGCTTAGAGAGCAGCCACCTGCTTGGCGAGCGCCGACTTGCGGTTCGCTGCCTGGTTCTTGTGAATGACGCCCTTGGAGACGGCCTTGTCAAGCTTCACGGAAGCAACCTGGAGGGCCTGTGCAGCCTTGTCCTTGTCGCCCGCAGCAATGGCCTCACGGACACGGCGGACGTTGGTCTTCAGTTCTGACTTGACGGCGACGTTGCGCTGGCGGGCCTTTTCGTTGGTGCCGATGCGCTTGATCTTCGACTTGATGTTTGCCACAGCGATCCTTCTCGGTGATGGTAAAGCGTGAAAATAATGAGCTCTGGAGCGCGAGCACGCGCCCACACACAAACGACAATGCTACCAGTGATGAAGGTCAGAAAGCGAATGAGCGACGGCGTCGAAGCGCTGCTTGTCTAGGATAGCGCCTTCTCGGCGTACCGCTGCAGGGTCCACGCGCACGATCCTGTCCAGACGAATCTCGCTAGGGCGACGTTTCTGATCCCACGTACCAGTGCCTATGTCGAGCCAGTGCCGGCCGTACCGTGCCTCTCGTGCCACATCGGTGTCATGGTTCTTGCTGGTGAGTTGAACTCCCAGTAGCCAATCGCCGGCATATCCGATGAGCAGCACCGGCCGGTCCTTGCCGCGCGTGTGGTCTTCTTCGAAGGGGACCCACGTCCACACGATTTCACCAGGATCGGGCCGTCCGTCGGGATGGGGTTCGTAGTGGATGGTGACGTGGCCCTTGTAGTCGCCGGGGTAGGGGCGCGTCAGCGTCGAGGTGGTTGTACGTCCGCGAGTGCGCTGCGTGTACTTGGTGGGCCGGGGTCCACGATGCTTCCGAGTCGGCTTTCCCGTGAGGGATAGCAGCACAATGGCGGCAATCGCCACAATCGCAAGAATGGTCTCCACGCGCTCAGCCTAGGACAGTAGTGCTACGAGGCGGCTGGTACGCGGCCGTAGGAGATTTCGCTGCTGGGGAGAGGGTGCCCAAAGAGGAACCCTTGTCCAAGTTCCCAGCCGTGAGTGATGGCGCGGTCGCGCTGGGTGGCTGTCTCGACACCTTCGATGATGCCGACCATGGACAGGCTGTTGACAAGTGACGAGATGGCGGTGGAGATGCGGTCGCCGGTGGAATCGTCCCCCAGACGGCAGGTGAACTCTCGTGCGAGCTTCATACCCGTCACGGGGGAACTCAGTACCGATGACAGTGCCGAGTAGCCGGTTCCGAAGTCATCGAGGAGCAGGTCGACCCCCAGTTCATCAAGCGCGGCGAGTTCGGCTCGCGTTGAGGTGGTGGGGAGAAGCATCCCGGTCTCGGTGATTTCAAGTGCCAGTTGTGTGGGTGCCACTCCGGTGACGGCGAGGGCTTCTTGTACGGCTTCGACGAGCCCTGCGCCGCCGATTTGTTGGGTGGAGATGTTCACCAGGACGCGCCCGTCGAAGTGGGGTCGCTCAGCGAGGAATCGGCAGGCGTCGCGCAGCACGATCTCGCCGAGTTGGGGCACGAGGTTGGCGTGTTCACAGATGCCCATGAATTCATCGGGGAGCAGAAGCCCACGGTTGGGGTGGCGCCAGCGGACCAAGGCCTCGAAGGCCCGGATTTCCTCGGTGATGAGGTTGACGACGGGTTGGAAGTGGACTTCGAGTTGTCCTTCGCGCAGCGCTGCGCGAAGTTCGGATTCCACGGAGAGGCGCATCTTGGCGTCGTGTCCCATGTGTTCGGAGAACACTTCGCATCGGTTGCGGCCGGTGCGCTTGGCGCTGGACATTGCGACGTCCGCGTCGCGCAACAGGCCTTGGGCTGAATCGCCGCGAGACGTGAGCGAAATACCGGCCGATGCCGTGGGGGAGATGTCGTGTCCGTCGATGGGGATGGGGCGGTTGACGGCTTCCTGAAGCTGCGTCGCGTAGTCGATGGCGGACTCGGAGTCTTCTACCCCGGGCGCGATCACGACGAACTCGTCGCCGCCGAGGCGCGCCACAGTGTCGCCGGGCCGCGAGACAGATTCGATGCGGGAGGCGACCTCCATAATGAGTTGGTCGCCGGCTTCGTGGCCGAGTGAGTCGTTGATGAGGGTGAAGTCGTCGATGTCGAGGAAGATGCACGCCGCATGTTGGTGTGCCGATTCCAGGGCGACTGTGAGCCGGTCGAGGAGGAGCACGCGGTTGGGAAGTCCCGTGAGGTTGTCGTGCAACGCACGGTGTTCGAGGAGGTCTTGGGCGCGGCGTGTCTCGGTGAGGTCTTCGATCTGGGCGATGATCCGTACTGGCTCGCCTTCGACGCGCGAGAACGTCGTGCGGGTCCAGATCACTTCGCCGTCGGCGCGGAGCAGTCGGCGCTGGGTGTGAATGTGTTGCGCGACTCCGCGACTCAGCCGGTCCATGACGCGCGAGTCTCTGCCGACATCGTCCGGGTGCGTGATGGCTGCTAGCTTCTGACCTTCGAGTTCGTCGATGCTGTAGCCAAGGGCCGCCGTCAAGGCGGGGTTTGCTTCCACGATTTGGGAGTGCGCGTCGAGCACGCTCATGCCCATCGCACCTCCCGCGAACGCTGCGCGAAACAGTGCGTTGTCGTGTGCCATCGACTGCGCCTTCTTCCCATCGGTGTCAGGATTCCTGTGCACCTGTTTATCGACAGAATAGGCCGCGGCATGAAGAATCGCTGGAACGTGGGAAAATAGCCGTTGGACCTGCTCCGCAACCCCAAAGGAATCTCTTCCGCCGTGACTTCCGCTTCTCGCATCGTGCCCGCTGCCACTGCGCCTGCGCACATTCGCAACTTCTGCATCATTGCCCACATTGACCACGGCAAGTCGACTCTTGCCGACCGTATGCTGCAGTTGACCGGTGTGGTGGAAGCGCGCCAGATGAAGGCCCAGTACCTGGACCGGATGGATATCGAGCGTGAGCGTGGCATCACGATCAAGTCGCAGGCTGTGCGGATGCCGTGGAGTGTTGAGGCAGATGAGTTCGCCCTCAACATGATCGACACCCCGGGCCACGTCGACTTCTCCTATGAAGTGTCGCGTTCGCTCGCCGCGTGTGAAGGTGCCGTGCTGTTGGTGGATGCGGCCCAGGGCATCGAGGCTCAGACCCTCGCCAACCTGTACTTGGCGATGGAGAATGACCTCACCATCATTCCCGTCTTGAACAAGATTGACCTGCCCTCCGCGGATCCGGACCGCTACGCAGACGAGTTGGCGCAGCTCATCGGTTGTGAGGCGTCGGACGTCCTGCGCGTCAGCGGCAAGACTGGTGAGGGCGTCCCTGAGTTGCTCGACCGTGTTGTGCGTGACATTCCCGCGCCCGTGGGCGTCGAGGATGCGCCCGCCCGCGCCATGATCTTTGACTCGGTGTATGACTCGTACCGTGGCGTGGTGACATATGTCCGCGTGGTGGATGGACAACTGAAGCCTCGCGAGAAGATCGCGATGATGTCCACCAAGGCCACCCACGATCTCCTCGAGATCGGCGTGATTTCCCCGGACCCGAAGCCCACCAAGGGCCTGGGCGTCGGCGAGGTGGGCTATCTCATCACCGGTGTAAAGGACGTGCGGCTGTCCAAGGTGGGTGACACCGTCACGCTCGCGCACAACCGTGCCACAGAAGCAGTGGGCGGCTACCGCGACCCGCGTCCCATGGTCTATTCGGGGCTGTTCCCTCTGGACGGTTCCGATTTCCCGGTCCTGCGTGACGCGCTCGACAAATTGCAGTTGAACGATGCGTCATTGGTCTACGAGCCTGAGAGTTCGGTAGCGCTGGGATTCGGCTTCCGCTGTGGCTACCTGGGTCTGCTGCACCTGGAGATTGTGCGAGACCGCCTTGAGCGGGAATTCGACATCGAACTGATTTCGACTGCGCCAAACGTGGTCTACACAGTGCAGATGGAGGACGGCACTGAGGTTGAGGTGACGAACCCCTCGGAGTTCCCGGGTGGAAAGATTCACTCGGTCCGCGAACCCGTGGTTGAGGCCTCCATTCTGGTGCCCAGCGAGTTCATTGGTGCGGTCATGGAACTGTGTCAGGAACGTCGCGGAACCATGGGGACAATGAACTATCTGTCCGAGACCCGCGTCGAGATGCACTACACGCTGCCGCTCGCAGAAGTGGTCTTCGACTTCTTTGACCAACTCAAGTCGCGCACGCGCGGCTACGGTTCGCTCGACTATGAGCCCGCCGGTGAACAGACCGCTGACCTCGTCAAGGTCGACATCCTGCTCCAGGGCGAGACGGTCGACGCGTTTAGCGCTGTGGTTCACCGCGATGCGGCATACAAGTACGGCGTCAGCATGGTGGGCAAGCTCAAGGACTTGATCGACCGCCAGCAGTTCGAGATCCCAGTTCAGGCCGCGATCGGCGCGCGCATTATTGCCCGCGAAACTATCCGCGCCATCCGCAAGGACGTTCTCGCCAAGTGTTACGGCGGCGACATTTCCCGTAAGCGCAAACTTCTGGAGAAGCAGAAGGCCGGTAAGAAGCGCATGAAGAACATCGGCTCGGTAGAAGTGCCGCCCGAGGCGTTCATCGCGGCACTGAGTACCTCCGACGACGGCTCAGACAAGGGCAAGAAGAAGTAGCGGTGTCCCGCGACTTTGGCGTCTACATCCACGTCCCGTTTTGCGCTGTGCGTTGCGGGTACTGCGACTTCAACACGTATGCGCCAGGGGAGAGCGAGTTTTCCTCACGCGATGACTATGTGAGCGCGGCCTTGGCTGAGATGGGGCAGGCGCGCGCCAGCATGGCTGGGGACGGCCGTGCCGTCCGCACCGTCTTCATTGGTGGCGGCACCCCGACGATGCTCGACCCGGACGCGCTGACGGCTTTGCTGGAGGGCGTGAAAGAGACTTGGGGGCTGACGGCCGATGCCGAGGTCACCACCGAGGCAAATCCCGACTCGGTGACGAGGGAGTCTCTCGCTGCACTCGCCATTGCAGGGTTTACGCGAGTCTCGTTCGGCATGCAGTCCGCGGTGCCCCATGTGCTGGCCACGTTGGAGCGCACGCACAACCCCGCGAACGTGGCGCGATCCGTTCAGTGGGCACGCGAGGCGGGACTCGCGGTGAGCTTGGACCTGATCTATGGCACGCCGGGGGAGTCACTCGCGGACTGGGAGGCGTCGCTCGATGCAGCTACTGCTCTGGAACCCGACCATGTCAGCGCCTACGCGCTCGTGATCGAACCGGGAACTCGTATGGGTGCGCAGTTGAAGCGCGGGCAGATTGAAGCAGTCGATCTCGATACCCAGGCGGACATGTACGAGCTCGCCAACGCACGGCTGTCTGATGCCGGCTACGCCTGGTACGAGGTGTCGAACTGGGCACGCGACGAATCTCAGCGTTGCCGCCACAACATCGCCTACTGGACAAGCCAGGACTGGTGGGGCGTCGGGCCCGGCGCCCACTCCTACATGGGACCTGGCGTCGATGATCAGGGCGGCGAAGTTTCCGCACGCCGCTGGTGGAACGTGAAGTTGCCGCGCGCCTATGCGGCACGTCTCGCGAAGGGCGAGAGCCCCACCGCCGAAGTGGAGCCGCTCACGGCCGACGATCTCGCCTTGGAGTCCGTCATGTTGCGCTTGCGCCTAGCTGACGGCATTCCGGTCGAGTACTTGCCCGAGCGTCGTCCTGAACAGATCGCCGCCCTTGTCTCTGATGGGGTGCTCGACGGACGTGAGGCGCTCGCGGGGCGTCTTGTGCTCACCCTGCGCGGACGGCTTCTCGCGGACGCTGCGGTGCGCGCACTCACATGAGTGGGCTTCAGCCGGTGGCCTCGATGTTTGCCGTGTGACCCCGTTACTTGAAGAACGGAATCGCGAGGCGGAAGCGAGAGTACTCGCCGCGGTTGGCCTTCACCCCAGCCATGACGGACGCGACGATCGAGTAGATCCAGAACGCAAGCCACAGGGGAGCCGTGACAAGGAATCCCAGACCAAAAGAGATGACCCCGATGATGACCGCAGCGATGCCCACGAGGAGGCCCGTCAGCTGGAGGTTCAATTGCTGACGTCCCTGATGATGGACAAGGGCACTGCGCTCGCGGAAGATCAGCCACAGGACGAGGGGTGCCACAAAGCCAAAGAAGCTCGCTGAGATGACGGCACCGATCACTGCCGAGATGTGAATGAACATCGCATACATGCGCGCATCGGATTCCAGCATGGGTGCGGGCGCGGCGTACGGCGCTCCGTTGGGCTGCTGACCTTGCGTGTGAGGGGCCGAGGGCGGGGGAACGGGGCCCGTACCTTGAGAATCCTCGCGGGGCTGCTGTTCGGGGGTCGGTGTGCTCATGCTTCTACAGTCGCACGAAAGCACAAAGCCCCGCATCGGCCGGGAGGCTGATGCGGGGCCCTGACAGTAATGCGGGACATCCCTGAGGATGCTGCAGGATTACTTGATGATGCGCCAGTTCAGTGGGTAGCGGTAGTTCTCGTGCTTGTTTGCTGCCAGGCCACCGATGATCTGGAAGACCAGTGCGGCGATCCACACGAGGGGGAACAGCAGAGTGCCGAAGCCCAGGGTGATGACGGACAGCACGGAGAGGCCCACGTACACGATGGCGACGAGGATGTTGAAGTTCAGTGCTTCCTTGCCCTGGTCGTTCAGGAATGCGCTGCGCTCGCGGTAGATCAGCCAGAAGATGAGCGGGCCGATGAGGCCGAGCAGGATGGCCGAAATGTGCGTGAGCAGACCCATGGTGCGCTCGTCAGATTCGCTCACGCCCTGTGCAGGTGTGGGCTGACCCTGAGGCTGCTGCTGGTACTGCGGCTGGCCCTGGGGCTGCTGGGGCTGGCCCTCGGGGGGCGGGGTTGCGTTGTTCTCAGTCATATTGTTTCACCACTTTGATTGTGTAATGGGTGCGGGGACAGTGTGGCGTCGGGGGCTTGCGGGGTCAACGCTCAATGAGTAAATGCGCCGCCGAGAAGCCTGTTCGCCTGCCGTTGCCCATGGACACCCTCATTCCGTGGACACGGCAACACTTGCGACACTATCGCACCTGGACATGGCGGGGAAGAGTGGGTGCTTGGCTGGGGATAGTCATGTCGCGTTAGAATTAGCACTCTGCACCGTTGAGTGCCAATGCGATGTTCGTTTGTGGTGAGGAGTGTTTGTGAGCGAGGACCGCCGTCGCGCTGTGCTTCACGCCATCGTGGAGGGCTACGTCGCCACGTCTGAGCCCGTCGGGTCAAAGGCCCTGGCGGCGGCTTCCGAGATGGGGGTGTCGTCAGCGACTATCCGCAATGACATGGCTGCCCTTGAAGAGGAAGGCCTTATCGCTCAGCCCCACACCAGTGCGGGGCGTATTCCGACTGACGCCGGCTATCGCCGCTTCGTTGATCAGGTGGCGTCGGCCGCGATGCATGAACCACATAAGAGAGCCATCAGCACGTTCCTCTCGGATGCCGTTGATCTCAATGATGTGGTGGAGAGATCCGTACGGCTCTTGAGTCAGCTGACCCGCCAAGTGGCGGTGGTGCAGTATCCGTCTCCCCGTGAGTCTCCAGTACGGCGCGTGGAGTTGGTGCGCATTGGAGCGGACAGAGCGCTAGTCGTGGTGGTTTCCGCCGACGCGAGGGTGGAGCAGTCGACGGTCAGCCTTGGCCGCCACGTGACGGAGGACGAGTTTGAGTCTGCCGCACGCGGCCTCAACGAGGTTGCCGTGGGGCGCACACCCACCGAACTCGCGCCGTCCTTGGCGACGTGGTTGTCGCGCGGCACTCACCAAGAGTGGGCGTCATCGGTAGCCGACGCGGTGTTGAGTTCGGCTCGCGGCGGTACTGTGGAGCGCGTTGTCTTCGCTGGTACGTCCAATCTGGCGCGTGCAGCAAGTGACTTTGAAACGAACGCGATCGGCCCTGTCCTCGATGCACTTGAGGAACAAGTAGTGCTGTTGCGGTTGTTACATGAAATGGCCGAAGAGGGTCGTGACGTGAGCGTAAGAATCGGCGCGGAAAACGGTGCCGACGCTTTCTCGCGTACCTCGATCGTGGCTGCGGGCTATGGATCTCAGGGTGACAGTCCGTCACTACTGGGTGCGCTCGGGCCTACTCGTATGGATTACCCAGGGACGATGGCCGCAGTGCGTGCCGTCGCCCGCTACCTGTCAAGAATTGTGGAGACTGAGTGAACGACTACTACGCCACTCTGGGTGTTGAGCGCAATGCCTCGGAAGCAGACATCAAGAAGGCTTACCGTAAGCTCGCGCGGCAATTGCACCCCGACGTTGCTGGACCGGGAAGCGAGGAACGCTTTAAGGATGTCGCTGCGGCCTATGAGGTGCTGGGTAACGCAGACAAGCGTTCCCAATACGATCGTGGCGTTGACCCACGCGGCGGCCACGGCGGTGCGCAGGGGGGGGCCCAGGGCTTCGGCTTCGAGGACATCTTCGAGCAGTTCTTCGGCGGTGGAGGCGGTGCGGGCAGCCCGTTCGGTGGCCAACAGCGCGGACCTGCTAGTCGAGTCCAGCGCGGCGGCGACACCCTGGTTCAGGCCACACTGTCACTGAAGGAAGCGGTCTTTGGTGTGTCGCGAGAGATCAAGGTCGACCTCGCTGATGAATGTGACACCTGTCATGGTTCTTGCTGTGCTCCCGGAACTCAACCGCAGAAGTGCATGCAGTGCAATGGCGCTGGTGTGGTTCAGCGTATGGCGCGCTCCTTGCTCGGCAACGTCATGACGACGGCACCGTGCCCGGCCTGTGGAGGTTTCGGAACGACCATCGCTTCGCCGTGCCCCGACTGCTCGGGCCAGGGACGTACTCATTCGCAGCACACGGTCAAGGTGGATATTCCGGCTGGTGTTGAGACCGGTACGCGCATTCGCTTGTCGAACCGTGGGGACGCCGGCGTTGCTGGTGGCCCCAAGGGTGACCTGTACGTGGAGATCCGTGAAAAGACGCATGATGTGTTTGAGCGTCGCGGAGATGACCTCCACTGCACGCTCGAGGTTCCTATGACTGCCGCAGCGCTTGGTGCCAACATGGAAGTCGACACCTTCGACGGGCCGCAGAACGTCGAGATTCGCCCTGGCACCCATGCTGGCTCCAGCGTGAAGGTCAAGGGTCTTGGTGTGGGGCGTTTGCAGCGCTCCGGCCGTGGGGATCTTTTTGTGCACCTTGATGTGCATACCCCGAGCGACCTGACTGACGAGCAAGCGGACCTGCTTCGCCAACTGGCTGCGTTGCGCGGGGAAGAACTCCCTGAAGCCAATCTTGCGCCCATCGGCGGTGGAGTCTTCTCGCGCCTTCGCGGCGCGTTCAAAGGACGCTGACCCGAGGTGAGCGCTCCTGTCTTCATCTCACCCGAGGCGGCCGATGCCGTCGCGGGAGGTCTCATCACAGTCACCGGTGGTGAGGCACGTCACGCTGTCACGGTTCAGCGTCGTGAGGTGGGGGAGCGCATTGATGTAGTCGATGGCCACGGCGTGCGCGCTGCAGGTGTCATTGAAGCCACCGGACCGGAGTTATGCGCCGTGCGTGTGAGCACGGTATCGACGGACAGCGATCCCGCCGTGACCCTCGTTCAAGCACTAGCGAAGGGTGGCAGGGACGAGCAGGCCGTGGAGGCTGCGATTGAGCTGGGTGCCACGCGCATCATTCCATGGCAGTCAGAGCGCTCTATCGTGCAGTGGCGCGGTCCCAAAGCGGAAAAAGCGCGTGCCAAGTGGGAATCCCTGGTGACCGCTGCAACGAAGCAGTCACGCCGTGCCTTCCTGGCCCCCGTCGACCAGGTCGTGTCAACATCTGAACTCGTCTCCAACATCGGCCGGGCTGTCGAATCTGGTGCCCGCGTTCTTGTCCTGCACGAAGAGGCCGACGTGGCGCTCACGGATCTCGACTTTGGAGAATCCATGGCAGAGGTATGGGTCGTCGTCGGTCCCGAGGGTGGCATCTCCGAACGCGAAGTCGACCTCATGGCAGCGGCAGGCGGGGAGACGGTTGCTCTGGGGCCGCACGTGCTGCGTGCATCAAGTGCGGGTCCGGTGGCCATTGCGGCACTCGCCGCCACTCGCGGAACTTGGTCCCGCGGCGCGACGGCGCACACGAGTGATGCTCGGGGCCTACGCTAGCTATATGAGTGACGACTGCCTTTTCTGCAAGATTGCGGCGCACGAGATCCCCGCGGAGATTGTGCTTGAAAATGACCACGTCGTGGCCTTTCGGGACATCGCGCCCAAAGCTCCAGTGCACGTGCTGGTGATTCCGCGCGCCCACGTGGCCAACGTGGCGGAAGCCGCGGCTCAAGCCCCAGACCAGTTGGCGGCAATGGCTGCTGCTGCACAGCAGATCGCTGACGACGAATGCGGCGGCCAGTTTCGCTGGATATTCAACACCGGTGAGCGTGCCGGCCAGTCGGTGTTTCACGCCCATGGCCACGTTATTGGCGGTCGCGACTTAGATTGGAATCCTGCCTGATGAGTGAACGCATCGTCACGATTGAGGACGCTGCCTCTATGCCAGAACTGATGGGCAGCGGCGACTCCGTGATGAAGGAAGTGGAACGCGCGTACCCCGAGGTCGACGTGCTGGTCCGAGGCAATCGCATCACCTTGACGGGGTCTGACAGTGCAGTCGCGGCAGCCGCAACGGCAATCGATGAACTCCGCTCCGTGCTCGCAGCAGGCGTGCCTCTGACGCCCGAGATAGCGCGTGAGTCCGTGCGAATGCTGTCCGCAGCCCGTGGAGTAGCCGCAGCCGCTGCGGATGCCGGCGCCGCCGAGTCAAGTGATTCACAGGAGCGTCCTGCCGGGGTATTGAGCAGGTCAATCCTGTCGAGTCGTGGACGGACTATCCGTCCTAAGACCCATGGTCAGGCCGACTACGTCAAGGCCATCGAGACGCACACCGTGACTTTCGGCATCGGTCCTGCAGGTACGGGAAAGACCTATCTAGCGATGGCACAAGCCGTCGCTGCGTTGCAGGCCAAGAAGGTCAACCGCATTGTCCTCACCCGTCCAGCCGTCGAGGCTGGCGAGCGGCTCGGGTTCCTCCCCGGATCGCTGAGCGAAAAGATCGACCCGTACCTGAGGCCGCTCTATGACGCCCTGCACGACATGATCGACCCAGAGTCCATTCCGCGATTGATGGAGGCTGGCACTATTGAAGTCGCTCCCTTGGCCTATATGCGTGGCCGGACCCTGAACGATGCGTTTGTGATCCTCGACGAGGCACAGAACACGACACCCGAGCAGATGAAGATGTTCCTGACACGACTGGGCTTCGGCACCACCATGGTGGTGACCGGAGATGTCACGCAGGTCGATCTGCCCGGCGGAACTCATTCCGGATTGCGCGCTTCGCGCGAGATCCTCGCTGACGTTGAAGACATCGCGTTCTGCGAACTCAGTGCTCAAGATGTGGTCCGTCACCGCCTGGTGTCAGACATCGTGACGGCCTACGCCAAGGCCGATGAGTCGCGCGCACCACGCGGTGGTGGCCAACAGCGACGTTTCAAGGAGAGTGGCAAGTGATCGACGTCAACAACGAGACCGATGCGCGGATCGACGAGATCGAATTCGCAGAGCTCGCGTCCTTTGTCCTCAGTGAGATGCACGTCGCGGACGGGGCGGAGTTGGCCATCATGTTTGTCGATGAGCCAGCGATGGAGCAGTTGCACATTCAGTGGATGGACGAGCCAGGTCCTACAGACGTCCTGAGCTTCCCCATGGATGAGTTGCGTCCGGGCACCGAGTCAGAACCCACTCCCGCCGGTCTCTTGGGCGACATCGTGGTGTGCCCGTCGGTGGCCGCACGCCAGGCCACGGCTGCGGGTCATACGGCTGAGGAAGAGATGCTGCTCCTCACCACCCACGGAATCCTTCACCTCCTGGGCTACGACCACGTGGAGCCCGAAGAAGAGAAGGAAATGTTTGCTCTTCAACGGCGCCTGTTGCTCACCTTCCTTGCACAGCGCGGCCAAGGAGCGACTTCATGACTGACGCTGTCGAGCACCGCAGCGGTTTTGCGTGCTTTGTGGGCCGGCCAAATGTGGGCAAGTCCACGCTCATGAATGCGCTCGTGGGGGAAAAGGTGGCGATTATGTCGTCGCGCCCTCAGACCACACGGCGCGCGATCCGCGGTGTCCTCAATCGCGACGATTCGCAACTGATCATTGTGGACACTCCCGGCCTGCACCGCCCCCGGACGCTGCTGGGTGAGCGCCTCAACGACCTGGTGCGTGAGACCTTTGCCGAGGTTGATGTCATCGGATTCTGCCTTCCGGCCGACGAGAAGATCGGTCCCGGGGACCAGTGGATTGCTCGTGAACTCGCCGAGGCCCGTGCGCCGGTGGTCGCCATCGTGACCAAGGTCGACAAGGTCTCGCGTGACAAGGTCGGGGAACACCTCCTCGCGGTCCAACAGTTAGGTGAGTGGGCGGACATCGTTCCCGTGTCGTCCGTGAAGGACATTCAAGTCAACGTCATTCATGACGTCCTGGTGAGCCACCTTCCCGAAGGACCGCCCCTGTACCCCGCAGGACACGTCACAGACGAACCTGAGGATGTGCGTATCGCGGAGCTGATCCGTGAAGCTGCGCTCGAGGGTGTGCGCGATGAACTTCCGCATTCGCTCGCCGTGGTGATCGAGGAGATGGTCGAGCCTGGCGAGGAGACGTCGCAGCGCGATGTTCTCGAGATTCGTGCTCAGGTCTTCGTCGAGCGGGACTCGCAAAAAGGCATCGTCATCGGGCGCGGTGGTGCGAGGCTCAAGGACGTCGGCTCCACCGCCCGCGAAGGCATCCAGCGACTCTTGGGGCGCAAGGTCTACTTGGACCTGCACGTCAAGGTCGCCAAGGACTGGCAACGAGACCCCAAGCAGTTGGGACGCATGGGGTTTTAGGGCTCTCCCATGCGGTACCTGGCAGGACAGTGTCAGGACAGTGCGTCGGTCGTTCTTCAATGTCCCCACCTGCCGATAGGTTGTGAGGGTATTGAGGGGTGATGGGCGCGTTGCTCATCCAGACTTGGGGGTTTGCCATGAGTGAAGTGATCTGCGGGGGATGTGGCGTTGGCTGTGCACCCACCGAACGCGCCTGCGGCCGGTGCGGATACCTGCTGAAGAGTTCGCCGCTGCCGCCGGTCGCCCTCTCTCCTGGCCCACCTCCGCCCCCACCGTCGCACACCGGCACAGATATGACTGGAGCCCACTATCAGAGTGCTGGCTCCACGACACCACAGGGGAACTCCGTCGGTGCGGGGCTCGCGCCGTACTCATCGCCGCAGCACTACCCGCAGCAGCACTATCCACAGCAGTACGGAGTGCCACAGCAGTACGGAGCTCAGCAAGGGCACGGAGTGCCGCAGGCGTACGCCGCTCAACCTGTACAGGCATATGGGCAGGCGCCGTATGGGTACGACCCCTATGGATACTCCTCAAAGTCGCGCGTGGCCTACGTGCTGCTCGGGCTGTTCCTCGGTGGCCTCGGTATTCACAACTTCTACGCCGGTCGGACTACCACTGCCGTGTGCCAACTGTTGCTCATGATTCTGCTGGGGTGGACGATCATTGCTGCGATGGCTGTCACCGTGTGGGTGATCGTCGAGGTGATCGCGGTGACTCGCGACGGCGATGGCCTCCTGTTGCGCTAGCGCAAACCATGTGCGAATGACGAAGAATCTTCGCTATGGTGGAGTTATGCGTACACGCTCGCTTCTCCTTGGTTGCCGCGACGAGGCTTAATGTAAGCCGGATCCTCGTCGCGGAGGTTCGCGCGCCGGCTGGACTTCAGCCCCCGAATTCTAAGGACCCGAAACCCCATGAGCGAGTACTACACCAGCGGTGACCAGACGGCTTCCGCTATGCCCATCCAAAAGTACCGGCCGTTCCACGAGCAGATCACCGTAGCTCTGCCAGACCGAACCTGGCCCAGCAACCGCATCGAGAAGGCACCGCGCTGGTGTGCCGTCGACCTGCGCGACGGCAACCAGGCCCTGATTGAACCGATGAACGCAGAGCGCAAGATGCGCCTGTTCGATCTGCTGGTGTCGATGGGCTACAAGGAGATCGAGGTCGGATTCCCGTCTGCGAGCCAGACGGACTTCGACTTTGTTCGCGCGCTCATCGAGGACGACCACATCCCGGACGATGTGACCATCCAGGTGCTGACCCAGGCACGCGAGCGCCTCATTGAGCGCACCTACGAGTCGCTGCGCGGTGCCAAGAACGCCATTGTGCACCTGTACAACTCCACGTCGATTGTCCAGCGCGAGGTCGTCTTCCGTGCCGACGAGGACCAGATCATGGACATCGCCACGCACGGCGCGATGCTGTGCCAGAAGTTCGAAGAACTCATTCCGGACACGCAGATCTTCTACGAGTACAGCCCGGAGTCCTACACCGGTACTGAGCTCGAGTATGCAGTCAAGGTGTGCAACGCGGTGCTCGACGTGTGGAAGCCCACCCCCGAGCGCAAGGTCATCATCAACTTGCCTGCCACGGTGGAGATGGCCACGCCCAATGTGTATGCGGATTCCATTGAGTGGATGAACCGGAACCTGGACTACCGCGATTCCGTCGTCCTGAGCCTGCACCCCCACAACGACCGTGGCACTGCAGTCGCGGCCGCCGAACTGGGATACATGGCTGGCGCTGACCGCATCGAAGGATGCCTGTTTGGCAACGGCGAGCGCACGGGAAATGTCGACCTGGTCACGCTCGGTATGAACCTGTTTAGCCAGGGGATCGACCCCGAGATTGACTTCTCGGACATTGACGGCATCCGCCGCACCGTGGAGTACTGCAACCAGATCGACGTTCACCCGCGTCACCCGTGGGGCGGTGACCTGGTGTTCACCGCGTTCTCTGGATCGCACCAGGACGCTATCAAGAAGGGCCTGGACTCGATGCAGGCCAAGGCTGATGCCGCGGGCAAAGAGATCGACGACCTGGTGTGGGGTGTTCCGTACCTGCCGATCGACCCCAAGGACGTGGGCCGCTCGTATGAGGCCGTGATTCGTGTGAACAGCCAATCCGGCAAGGGCGGAGTGGCCTACTTGCTGAAGACGGAGCGCAATCTTGATCTGCCGCGCCGCCTCCAGATCGAGTTCTCCCGTGTAGTTCAGGAGAAGGCCGATGCCACTGGCGCCGAGCAGACCGCCGAGGACTTGTGGACGGTGTTCCGTGACGAGTTTTTGCCGTCGCCGGCAGGTGAGGGACAGTGGGGACGCTTCTCACTTGTCGGAACGCGCGGCACGAGCTCCGACGAAGGCCCCGACACTCTGGCGGCCGACATCACTGATGCCGGACATGCAGTCACCGTTGAGGCGTCAGGCAATGGTCCCGTCGCGGCATTCGTGGCAGCGCTCGGGACCCGGGGCGTGAAGGTCGAAGTGCTCGATTATCACGAGCACGCGATGACCACGGGTGGCGATGCGCAAGCTGCCGCCTATGTGGAGTGCCTGATCGATGATGAGATTCTGTGGGGAGTCGGGATCGATCCTTCGATCACGACGGCAAGCCTCAAGGCGATCATTTCTGCCGTGAACCGATCGGCCCGCTAGCAGACACGCTCGGCACAACCTCAGCCTGCGGATCACGGCGGTGTGCGCCACCTGCAACCTAGACTGGAGTCATGATGAATGATGCCGGTCTGCGGATGTCGGTGGTGGCGGCAATCGCCGCCGTGACCGCGGGCCTGGTCGCTGGGTGTACGTCCAATCCCGATGCCGACGAGGTTGCCGAGGCATTACCAGACTTGTCTGGGCAGAGTTTGGAACAGTTGGACTGCGAAGACTCAGTTGTGTGGGGCGGAACGCTTGAGACGGTCACAGCACCATATGTGGAGGAGTGCTGGACGGGGTCGCCCGATGAGCCTTTCTATGACACGGCAGATGCCATCCTCACTGAGATCACGGACGCGACAGGCGCTGAAGATGTCTCGGACGACGTATGCCCTGAAGATGCGCTGTACGACTCGGCCGCAGTCGCATGCAGGGCAGCGGTGAAGGGTGAGGTCATGATCCGTGTGGCGGTCGCCCTGACCCAGCCCGCCGTGGCGGTGGGGAACCTGCCTGACCAGCCCACGGAGGAGCAAATCGACCAGGCAGTCAGTGGACAGGCAGTGGACGTGTGGCTCGGCACCCAACCGTTGCCTGAGAGCTAGTCGGGGTCGTCGATTTATGCCTCTCTACCGGGACGACGCGATCGTCCTGCGGACCCACAAGCTCGGTGAAGCAGACCGCATCATTACGTTGCTGACCAAGCGCACCGGAAAAGTGCGCGCCGTTGCCAAGGGAGTGCGCCGCACGACGAGCCGCGTTGGTTCACGCGTGGAGCCTTTCATGTTGATCGATGTGCAACTGTATGAGGGTCGCAATCTCGACATCGTGAGCCAGGTAGAGACCCGTGAACCGTACGCTCGCCGCATTGCGGAGGACTATGGCCTGTGGACAGCTGCCACGGCGATGGTCGAAACCGCCGACAAGTTGGTAGACCACGAGAAGGAACCGGCGTACGACCAGTATCGACTCCTGCACGGCGGGCTCGGGGCGTTGAGTCGACGAGCCCACGATTCTGGGCTCGTACTCGACAGCTTCCTCCTGCGCTCCTTGGCGCTATCTGGCTATGAACCGAGCTTCGACACGTGTGCCTCATGCGGGCGTCCGGGACCTCACCGAGCATTCGCGGTCTCGGGCGGCGGCGCCGTGTGCGAGGCGTGCCGGCCCCCGGGTTCGGCTGCTCCCAGCCCGCAGACCTTCGACCTGCTGGAAGCATTGTTGCGCGGTGACTGGGAGCGCGCAGAATCCGCCGATGGTCGCGCCCGCAAGGACGCCGCGGGCTTGATCGCCGCGTACGCCCAGTTCCACTTGGAACGCAAGGTTCGGTCACTGCCGCATGTCGACCGCGCTGACACCCCGTGACCTGACGTCGCTCCCCACCGCTGTGCCGCCGCTAGGCTGGCAAGGTGACCTACGCGAGACCGTTCCCGCATCCAGGTGGTGCAACCCCGCCAGACCTTCCGGCATCGGCCGTTCCAGGCCATGTCGCTGTCGTGATGGACGGCAACGGACGGTGGGCCAAGGACCGTGGGCTTCCGCGTACTGCAGGGCATGAGCAGGGCGAGTCGTCCTTGCTTGATGTGGTGGCTGGTGCCATCGACATTGGCGTGACCCACCTCAGCGCCTATGCATTCTCCACCGAGAACTGGAAGCGCAGTCCTGAAGAGGTGAAGTTCCTCATGGGCTTCAACCGCGATGTCATCCGTCGCCGTCGCGATGAGATGCATGAGTGGGGCGTGCGCGTGCGCTGGGCCGGGCGTCGACCCAAGCTATGGACCTCGGTCATCAAGGAACTCGAAAAGGCCGAGGAACTCACGCAGGACAATACTGGTCTTACTTTGACGATGTGCGTGAATTATGGCGGCCGTGCAGAGATCGCCGATGCAGCACGCGAGATCGCACGGAAGGTCGCAGCGGGGGAGATCGACCCTGACAAGGTGACGGAGAAGACTCTCGCCGCACACCTCGACGAGCCTGATATGCCTGATGTGGATTTGTTCTGGCGCTCTAGCGGAGAGCAACGGTCCAGTAATTTCCTGCCGTGGCAGGCGGCCTACGCGGAGTATGTGTTCTCAAACACGCTATGGCCGGACGTCGACCGGACACACTTGTGGGCGGCTATTGAGGAGTATGCGCGGCGGAACCGGCGTTTCGGCGCAGCCTAGTAGCGCCGTAGGCCACGCCGATGACGGTCAGGAGGCCCAGCATGAAGAGCCATGGAGACCGTTGCCACAGTTCGATCAGTGTGACGGAGACGCCCCCGTAGATCAGTGACCAGGTCGCGCACCCCGGCAGCATCGCGAGCGTGAAGAAATCCCATCGCATGCGCGTGTAGCCCGCGGTGCCCAACACGATGGTTTGGAAGCCCACGGTGAGGAAGCACAGGGGGATGCCCACGAATCCCCATTTCTCGAGGAACACTTGCGCCTTGGCCATCGCTGGGCCTGAGAGTCGTTGGGCGATGCGCGACTTCGGGCGGGCGGCCTGAGCGTTCTCCGTCGTCGTCTGTGCTGGCGACGATGCTGGCGCAGGGGCGGATGAAGGTAGCTGAGTGGCGACGGGTGTCGTCGTCCCTTCAGGCTCTGCTGTCTCTTGCAACGCCCAAGCATCGGCTCCTCGGCGAAGCCAGCGGCCAAGCCAGTACGTTCCTTGGGAGCGGAAAAAGACCACAGCAAAGAGAAACGGGACGATGCCCCACCACCCGAGGGCCGAGATAAAGCCCGGTACTCCTGGCATTAGCGGCTCGAGGTAGCGCAGGCCGCACAAACACCGGTGATTTCTACGGTGTGGTCGATGTCGGTGAAGCCTTGGGACCGCGCCATGGCATGCGCCCATTCCTCGAAGTCGGGTACCTCGATGTCCTGGGCGGTGCCACACACCCGGCAACGCAAGTGGTGGTGGTGAGCATCGACTGCACCACACAACCGGTAGAGCGTTTCACCTGACTCGGTGACCACCGCATCTACCTCGTTGGCTTCCGCGAGTGCCTGCAGTGAGCGATACACCGTGGCGAGACCCACCGTCGACCCATCGCGGCGAAGAGACTCGTGCCAGCCCTGGGCGGAACGGAACTCGGCCGAACCGGCGAGTGCTTCGAGCACAGCGGCGCGCTGCTTGGTCATACGGGGAGCGGGAGAGGCATTCATGCGATCGCCGCCATTTCGTTGCGTCGCCTGCGTCGTCGCCGCAGACTTGCGCCGGAGGCGACCACAACATAGAGCAGTACGCCCAGCACCACAATGAGTGCACCAGGCTGGAGGTCGTAGAACAACGTGATGCCCACGCCCACCATACAGAGAACCACTCCGATGACCATCGCAAAGCTCATGGTCTTCGAGAACGAATGTGTCAGCATCTGACTGATCGCGACAGGAAGGATCATGAGGCCGGACACTAGCAGGACACCCACCACCCGCATCGACGCGGTGATGGTCACAGCGGACAGAACCGCCACGACCATGTTGAGTGCGCTCACAGGAAGTCCAGTGGAATATGCGAACTCCTGGTCGTGTGTCACTGCAAAGAGCGACGGGCGCAGACCTAGTCCCACCACGAGGATCACCACTGACAGGCCGACCGTGACCCAGACATCGTTCCAACTCACAGTGGAGATGGAGCCAAAAAGGTAGCCCATCAGATTCGCATTGGAGCCGCCGGCAGCTGAGATCAACAGCACTCCGGAGGCGATGCCGCCATAGAACATCACTGCCATGATGACGTCGGCCGCAGCGATTCCGCGAGCGCGCATGCGCTCGATCACGACCGCACCGGTAATGGCAAACACAATGGCCCCCGGGATGGCCAGGGCGTCTTGGTCGGCGAGGTCGGCCCACGAACCGGCGAGCCAACCCGCGGCAACACCAGCGAGCGCAACGTGGCCGATGCCGTCACCTAGTAGCGCCATACGACGGTGGACGAGGTAAGTGCCGACGATCGGGGCTGTCGCTCCCACCATGATGGCGACAAGCAGCATCCGCTGCACGAGTGGATCAGTGAGCAAACTCACTTGCGTACCTCCCAAGCGAATGGTGATGCCGGGGGTTCCGGGACATCGGTGTGGGCATGGTCGTGATCATGCCCCGGTAGCGCGTGCGCACCGAGCGCATGCGGCGGCTCGCCCACATGTGTGACACAGCCTTGATCGAGCACCACCGCATGGTCGATGAGCGGCGCAAGCGCGCCAAGTTCGTGCAGCACAATGATGATGGCGCCCCCTGCATCGCGTCGGCGCGTCAGAGCGGCAGCGAGTGCTTCCTGGCTAGGCACGTCAACACCAGCCATGGGCTCGTCAAGGATGAGCAATTCAGGGTCGCGCACCATTGCCCGTGCAATAAGAACCCGCTGCTGCTGGCCTCCGGACAGTGTCGACACATCGCGGTGCGCAAGATCGCCCACCGCGAGATCGTCGAGCGCTGCCACGGCGCGTTGCTTGGCGTCGCGAGGGGGGCGGAGGTGCCCTGCGCCCAGGAGGCCAGAGGTGACGACCTCGAGTGCAGTCGCTGCGACGCCGGATCCTGCCCCCATGCGCTGCGGTACGTAGCCCACGCGATCTGCGGTGCGTCTCGAGCGTGGCTCGCCAAAGATCCTGACGGTGCCGCCCGTGAGTGGCAATGCACCGACGAGGGCGCGCACCAGAGTGGACTTGCCGGAACCATTGCCGCCCATGACTGCGACAGGCTCACCGGGGGACGCCATGATGTCGACGCCGTGAAGGATCTCATGTCCGCCCAGGCGCACGCGAACCCCGCGAGCCTCAGCGGCGAGCGGGGTTGCGGGGCTGTTGCGGTTAGCTGCAGCCAAGGCCAGTCCTCAGTGCTTCGAGGTTTGATTCCATGACGCCAAGATAGTCTTCGTCGTCGGCGACTGTCTCAATGGGGCTCAAGACCAGGACGTCAACGCCGACATCTTCCGCCACGGCCTCGGCGGCGTCCGCGGAGACTTCGCTTTCGGAGTAGATGGTCGTGGCGCCTGTGTCTTCAACCATGTCTCGGATTTCACGGACGCGGGCAGGCGACGGCTCCGCCTCTGGGTCGAGTCCCGCCAGTCCTTCTTGCGTGAGGTCGTATGCGAGGGCGAGGTAGCCGAAGGCCTCGTGGCCCACAAAGATGTCGCGGCGCTCACAGGTGGCAAGTCCATCTGAGTAGGAAGCGTCAATTGCGTCGAGGTCGGTAAGGAGCTGCGATGCATTGGCTGAGTAGGTCTCGGCGTTGTCCGGGTCGAGTTCGGAGAACTCGGCGAGGACGTCGTCGGCGTATTCCGCTAGCAGGGTGGGGTCGAGCCAGAAGTGGGGGTCGAGGGAGCCGTGATCGTGGTCATCGTGGCTCGACTCTTCCTCGGTGGTCTCGGTCTCTTCATCGTGGTCGTGGTCGTCGTGATCAGACTCTTCTTCGTGTTCTGCCTCTTCCGCACCGTGTTCGTCGATGATGTGGTGCGCGTCGAGGCCACGTGCGCCGGTGGTCTCCATGGCGTCGTCAACGGCAGGCTGGAAATCTGACAGAAAGAGCACCGTGTCCATGCTTTGCATGTCGCGCACCGTCTTGGGGGAGAGCTCTGCGTCGTGAGGCTCGACTCCGGCCGAGATGAGGGTTTCGACTGCGACCAGGTCGCCGCCAATGCGCTCGGCGACGTACTGGAGGGGATAAAACGCAGTGCCGACGGTGAGCGATGTGTTCGCGGCTGCGCTCGTGTCGGAGTCGGTCTCGGAGTCTGCTGCTGAGCAGCCTGCAAGCGCAAGGGCGCCGAGGAGTGATCCGGTGATCAGGATGCGGGGCGATGTCATAACCTGAGGGTACTGCTTATTGATAATCATTGTCAAAACGTGGCGCGCGTGCTCGTTCACAGGGCGAGCGTGTATAGCGGCGGGCACAGTAGATACGCAGATACACTGTGCGGGCACCCATCGATAACCACCAAGGAGCATTCAGTGGCACCGTCTCGCCTGGACAACGTGATTTCGCTAGCGAAGCGTCGTGGCTTCGTCTTCCCGTGCGGCGAGATCTACGGCGGTACGCGCTCCGCGTGGGACTACGGCCCGCTGGGAGTCGAACTCAAGGAGAACATCAAGCGCCAATGGTGGCGCGCCATGGTCTCCAGCCGCGACGACATCGTCGGCCTCGACTCCTCGGTCATCCTCCCCACCAAGGTGTGGGAAGCATCAGGGCACCTCAAGGCCTTTGTGGACCCACTCGTCGAATGCCTCAACTGCCACAAGCGTTACCGCGAAGATCATTTGATCGAGGAATTCGAAGAGAAGAAGGGCCGTGCTCCCGAGGGCGGCCTGGCGGGCATTGCATGTGCCTCATGCGGAACCCGTGGCGAGTGGACTGAACCCAAGATGTTCAACGGTCTCCTCAAGACCTACCTCGGAGTCAACCAGGACGAGTCCGGACTGCACTATCTGCGCCCGGAGACCGCACAGGGAATCTTCGTCAACTTCGAGAACGTGCAACGCACGTCGCGCATGAAGGTGCCCTTCGGCATCGGCCAGATCGGAAAATCCTTCCGCAACGAGATCACGCCCGGAAACTTCATCTTCCGCACCCGCGAGTTCGAGCAGATGGAGATGGAGTTCTTCGTCAAGCCCGGTAGCGATGAGGAATGGCACCAGTACTGGATTGACACGCGCCTCGAGTGGTACAAGGATCTGGGAATTTCGGCTGACAATCTGCGCCTGTTCGAGCACCCACAGGAGAAGCTCTCCCATTACTCCAAGGGCACCACGGACATCGAGTACCGCTTCGGTTTCCAGGGCAGCGAATGGGGAGAGCTCGAGGGAATCGCCAACCGCACCGACTTCGACCTGTCGACACACGCGGAGCACTCGGGCAAGAACCTGTCCTACCTGGACCCGCAGACTAACGAGCGCTACACCCCCTACGTGATCGAGCCCGCGGCTGGTCTGACGCGCTCGCTCATGGCATTCCTGGCTGAGGCGTATGACGAAGACGAAGCCCCCAACGCCAAGGGTGGTGTCGACAAGCGCACTGTGCTGCACCTTGACCCGCGCATCGCGCCTGTCAAAGCTGCTGTGCTGCCGCTGTCGAAGTCCGAGGAACTCGCCCCGACGGCCGAAGCGCTCGCCAAGGAACTGCGTCAGGCCTGGAACGTGGATCTCGATGTCACGCAGGCGATTGGCAAGCGCTACCGCCGCCAGGACGAGATCGGTACGCCGTTCTGCATTACCGTCGACTTCGAGACCAAGGACGATCAGGCAGTCACGATCCGTGACCGCGACACCATGCAGCAGGAGCGCGTCGCGCTCGACCAGGTGCAGGCCTACCTCGCGACGCGCCTCATCGGCGCCTAGGCGTTGGCATAGAGCCGATGCCGGGATGGGTTGAGCGCTGATGGGTGCCGGGCACTCGCATTCACTTGAGGCGCGCCCACGGGCGTCAGAACGCACCACAACGGTGTTGACGATTGCCGTCGGCATCGTGTTGTTCCTCACGGTTGCCGGTGCCGTCGCGGTGTGGCCGTCGGATTGGTCGTTCCTGAAGTCCGTACCCACCTCCTATGAAGGTGCCCAATGGGTTGACGTCACTGTCGAATCAGTGGACGAGTCGACAGGCGAAGCTCAGGTCATTGTGGAAGGTCAAGAGGACGAAGGTACCCAAACCCTTCCGCCTCTTGAACTCTCCAACTTCATGTACACCGAGGGTGACTCGGTGCGGGTACTACAGATCGAGACTGGCGAACTGATCTTCGGTGACTTCAACCGCGGCCCACCCATGTTGCTGCTGTTGGTCGTCTACGTGGTCCTGGTGCTTGCCGTGGCTTGGTGGCGAGGACTCGGCGCGCTGCTTGGCCTCGTCGCTGCGTTTGGCGTGATCATCTTCTTTACTGTGCCCGCGCTCTTCGAAGGGTCAGACCCTCTTGTCGTGGGGCTCGTCACTGGGTCGGGTGCGCTCTTTCTCTTGCTCTACATGGCGCACGGCGTCAATGCGCGCACCACGACCGCGTATCTGGGAACCCTCGCTGGGCTACTGATCACGACCATCCTCGCGTGGTGGGCCGTCGACGCGTCGAAACTCACAGGATTCTGGTCTGAGGAGGGCAGTCACCTCGAATTGGCTGGGCGCTCCGTAGACCTTCAAGGGCTTGTGCTGTGCGGCATCATCATCGCGGGGCTCGGTGTGCTCAACGACGTGACCGTGACCCAAGCATCGGCCGTCTGGGAACTGCGCGCAGCGCGTCCCGACATCAGCCGGTGGAATCTCTTTGCCCGTGGCATGCGCATCGGCCGCGACCACATCGCCTCGACGGTCTACACGATTGCTTTCGCCTACGTCGGCGCTGCACTGCCCGCCATCATGCTGGTGTCCCTTTACGACCAGTCGCTGGGTGTCTCGCTGACGAGTGCCGAGATTGCTGAAGAGGTCGTGCGGACGCTCGTAGGCTCCATCGGCCTGGTACTCGCAGTGCCGCTCACCACGGGCATCGCGGCGCTCGTTGTCGGCTACGAAGGAGCCATCGCAGGAGACAAGCAGCCCGTCGCCCCAGTCCCCAAGAGCCTTGACCAGATGGTTGCGACAGAACCTGCAGAACCATCACTCACTCCCAGCGACACCACCGGCAACACCAGCACGACATCTCCTCCCGAGAAGTCCGCCGACTAGTCGTTTTCATACCGGCCGCAAGCATCAGTGAGAATAGATGCATGACGACTGACGCATCGGCCCCTCCCACAGCGAGCGAGCGAGTTCTCCCGCCCCTGCGCATCGGCCCTCTGACTGTCGACACTCCCGTGGTCCTTGCGCCTATGGCAGGCATCACCAACGCCGCATTCAGGCGCCTGTGCCGCGAGCATGGCGGCGGCATCTACGTGGCAGAGATGGTGACCTCCCGAGCCCTCGTGGAACGCACCCGCGAGTCCATGCGGATCATCCACCACGATCCCGACGAGACACCTCGCTCCGTACAGCTCTACGGCGTCGACCCCGCCACCATCGGCGCCGCCGTCAAGATGCTCGTGACCGAAGACCGTGCGGATCACATCGACATGAACTTTGGATGCCCAGTACCCAAAGTCACCAAAAAGGGTGGCGGCGCGGTGTTGCCGTGGAAGAAGGACCTCTTCCGCGAGATTGTGCGCGCAGCGGTGCGCGAGGCCGCACCCTATGACGTGCCTGTCACGGTGAAAATGCGCAAGGGCGTCGACGACGATCACCTCACCTATCTCGAGGCCGGCCGCATGGCTGAGGCAGAAGGCGCCGCTGCAGTCGCACTCCACGGTCGCACTGCCGCGGACTATTACTCCGGCACCGCTGACTGGGAAGCGATCGCGCGCCTCAAAGACGCAGTCACGACCATCCCGGTCCTGGGCAATGGCGATATCTGGTCCGCTGAGGATGCGCTCGAGATGGTCGAACGCACCGGCGCCGATGGCGTTGTCGTGGGCCGTGGGTGCCAGGGGCGTCCGTGGCTGTTCGCTGACCTGCAAGCCGCGTTCGAGGGGCGCGACGACCGGGTCAAGCCTGGACTCGCCATGGTGGCCGACACGATCTACCGCCACGGCGAACTCATGGTGCCGTTCTTCGGGGATGACGAACTCAAGGCGATGCGCGAGATTCGCAAGCATGTGGCCTGGTATCTCAAGGGATACCCGGTGGGTGGGGAGATTCGGAAGAACCTCGGACTCGTTGAGACGCTGCCTCAGTTGCGCGAGCTACTCGACACGCTGCCGCTTGATGCGCCGTATCCCGGTGAAGCTGCCGAGGGCCCGCGTGGCCGCCAAGGCACCCCCAAGCAGCCCTCATGCCCTGACGGCTGGCTCGATACGCAGGACATCACGCCTGATCTTGAAGCACGCTTGCAGGAGGCTGAGCTCAGCGTTTCGGGAGGCTAGCGCGCTGAGTCCTGGCCACCCCTCCTGAAATGGTGAATTTCATGCCAAAATCGCGCGTCAATGGCATGTTTCGCACCATTTCGGCGTGGGTGTTCGCGGCGGTCGTAGCGTCCCGCGCTGGTGGCCGATGTTCGCGAGTACCCGCAGTCAGGCCAGCCCCAACGGAGTCTCTACAGCCGGTCCGCCGTCGTCGGGCACCGGCGAGTCATCCATCGGTTCACGCGCTGGCCTCATCGTGACCTGAACCATGCCGTCGCCGTACCGCTGAACATCTGTGACGGTGACCGCGTGCTGCTGTTCCGCACCGGCAAAGAGCGGGTGTCCGGCGCCAAGGATCGTGGGGTGAATGGTGACGATCATCTCGTCCACAAGACCGGCATCGAGTGCCTGTCGGATCACCGAGCCGCCATCGAGATACACATGTTTGTCGCCAGCGAGGTCCTGAGCCTCCGCGACGAGATTCGCAATCGGCGCCGATGCTGAACTCACCGTGGCGCGGAATTCCGGAAGTGGCCGCCCAGTGGCGATAAGGATCGGCGTCTCGCCGTAGAACCATTCGTTCATGCCGTGGACTACGTCGAAGGTGCGTCGGCCCATGAGGATTGCTCCCACGGTGGTGTAAAAGTCTGCAAACGTGAGCGCGCCGTCGGGCTGTTGCGCCCATCGGTCCTGGGCCATGGGTGCCCACGCTGGACGTTCGGCTTCGAGCCACGACACATCGTCTCCCGGTGCAGCAATGAATCCATCGACCGACATTGCGCAGTACACCTTGACTTCACCCATGGAACCCACGCTACGCCTACCTGAGGCACAGTGCCCAACACAGCTCTCGAGGTACGAGTGCTAGTCCGGCTCAGCCAATCGAGGGGTGCCTGCTGTGTTTGCGGAGGACGCCGCCGACAGTCGCAAAGCGAGCACCTCTCGCACCCGGTCGATGCACCACTGCGGTCTCTGGGCGATGTCCTCGTAGGTGAACCTTAGGGTCAGGTATCCGGCCGCAGAGAGCAGTGCGTCGCGTTCAATGTCGCGCCGCCGAGCAGCATCGTCTGAGTGGTACTTGGCCCCATCAAACTCCACGGCGATGCGTGCTTGCCGGTGGAGCATGTCGACGATGCACGTGCGACTTCGGGTTCTGACGCGCCCTTGCCACTCCCATGGATCCCACTCTGGCCCGTTGAACACTTCAGTCTTTGCGCGGTATTCAAGAGCACTCGTGATCCCGAGTTGCGCAACATTCAAGACTTCGCGGAGTCGGCGAGAATCAGGTACCCGGGGATAGCGGTCAATGGTTGCTAGGACGTGCCTCGGATTGCATTGCAGGTCGCGGACGCTGTCCAGGAGGGCTCCAGGTGTGCGTTGATCTACCTCGCGGATCCAGCGCTGCACGGGAATGTGTTCCACCATCGCTGTGCGGACTCCTTCAATGACCATGACGGGGATCCTGGCCTTCGAGCGCCACGGGCGTACGCCCGCAGGGACTGCGCTGTGGTGCTCGGGTGGCATGAGCACATCAATGGACGTCAGGCGGATGGCTTTGTGGCCCCATCTGACAGCAGCCGCCGCGCCGGTGAGGACCGCCTTCGGAGGCATCCATGCGGCGACTGCCATGACTCGACGCAGGGGCTCACGTTGGCGCCCCGGCAGATCATAGATACCCGGAACGACTCGCACGATGACGCCTGCATCAACGGCGCGTTGCAGGGAGCGCTCGGATATCAGCGTTGTGAGCTCGGCGCGGGTGGCCGGCCCGTGCGCCGCATTGAGGTGGTCCACGATCGCGGCGAGCGCGCGGGAATGATTCATGTGGCGAAGGTATGGCCTGGGTGTCGCATGGGGGAGAGGCCTCCAAGATCTGCGGACAACACCGCCGGCCAGCCATGGCCGGGGACAACGGGCCGATGCCGACAGCGAGTACGTTCGGACACCCACCCGCTGCACGCCGTCACTCGCGCGCTGCACGCCGTCACCTCGCTCAAATGGTGCAGAAGACGCCAAAATTGGCCAACTTTGGCACTTTTCACACCATTTGGAGGGCTTGGGGGCGGGCTCGCGGGCTTGGAGGTGGGTTGGCGGGCTTGGGGGCGCGTTGGCGGGATTGGGGGCGGGATAGGAAGCCGCTGGGGCAACGGAGCCGAGCGGATGGGGAGCGGCGGGGCACGCGGAGCTTCGCGGGGCCAACGGAGATCAGGCGCCAGAGCGACCGAGGGCTGACAACGTGAGGAGGGAGGGCCGCACGCGCTAGGTTGGGAACGTGAATCAAGCAAGTGATCTGGCCGCTTCCAGCGCCGCACCTGAGGGCTACACCGAGGCGGACGTTGAGCGTTGGGTCCACGAGCCTTCCAAGAGCCCCAATCGCACGCCCTTTGAGCGTGATCGCGCCCGCATTTTGCACTCGAGTGCTCTGCGACGGCTCGGCGCCAAGACGCAGGTGCTCGGCCTTGGCAGTGGCGACTTTGTTCGTACCCGCCTCACGCACTCGCTTGAGGTCGCACAGGTGGGCCGCGAACTTGCTAAAGCGTTGGGGTGCTCGCCGGATGTGGTGGATGCTGCTTGCCTTGCCCACGACCTAGGCCACCCGCCGTTTGGCCACAATGGTGAGCGTGCGCTCGACAAGGTGACCCGGCACATCGGCGGGTTTGAAGGAAACGCTCAGACTCTGCGCCTGCTGACTCGTCTGGAACCCAAGTCAGTGCATCCGGACACGGGTCGCCCCATCGGGCTGAATCTCACACGTGCGGGTCTTGACGCGGCAGTGAAGTACCCGTGGGGCGAGGAGGGCGCTCCCGCGAGGCCTGACGGCAAGCCCAGCCGCAAGTTTGGTGTGTACGCCGATGACCGCGAGGTTTACGACTGGCTACGCATCGGCGCCCCTGATCGCGCGCAGAGTTTCGAGGCTCAGATCATGGACCTCGCGGATGACGTCTCGTACTCGGTCCATGATGTCGAGGACTCGGTGGTGTACCGCCAGGTGTCGTTGTCAGTGCTCCGAGATCCAGGTCACGCCCGCGAGATCGTCGACCATGCGCGTGAATGGTACGGACGCGGCGACCAAGAGGCGCTGTTGGCTGCGCTGGAGCGGTTGCGTCAGTTCCGCTGGTGGGCCGATGAGTTCGACGGGTCGCGCCCCGCGCTCGCGGCATTGAAGGACATGACCAGTCAGCTCATTGGGCGGTTCGCCTCTGCGACTATTGCGGCGACACAGGCTGAGTACGGCAAGGGTCCTCACACTCGTCACAACGCCACTCTCGTGGTGCCCCAGGACACTTTGGACGAGATCCTGATCCTCAAGGGCATCGCAGTGCACTTCCTGATGGCTCCTCGCGAGACCAGCCCTACGTACACCAAGCAGCGGCGGGTGCTTCGTGAGTTGGTGAAGGCATTGGCAGAGCGGGGTGCTGACGTCATGGAACCGCAGTTTGCTGCGGACTATCGTGACGCATCGGGCGATGATGAGCGGCTGCGTGTGGCAGTGGATCAGGTGGCGTCGTTGACGGACACGTCGGCGTACAACTGGCATCACAAGTATTGCGGCGGCCAATACGCATAGGGCCGATGCCGGGGCCGGGCGCCGTTGTGGTCTCGCCCAGGTGGAACGGAGGACATCGTGGAGAACGCAGGGGAGAATGCCCCACGGAACAGCGCTGCACGGAACAGTGCTGCACGGAACAGCGCACCGCACAACACAGGGGAGAACGCCGTGCGTGCCTCGTATGAAGAGCTGATCGCTCTGGGTGCACAGGCGGATGTCACTGGTTGGGATTTCTCATGGCTGGAGGGTCGCGCCACTGAGCAGCGGCCGCCGTGGGGCTACTCACGCGTGTTGGCGGAGCGGCTCCGGGAAGCACGCGCGTCTCTCGACATTCAGACCGGTGGAGGCGAAGTCTTGGCCGAGGCCGGGCACTTCCCGTCCGTTGCTGTCGCGACTGAATCGTGGCCTCCCAACGTGGCCCATGCGACTCGTCTGCTCCACCCCAAGGGCGTTGTGGTGGTGGCGGACCCTGATGAGCCGCCGTTGCCGTTCGCTGATGAGTCATTCGATCTAGTGACGAGCCGGCACCCTGCCACGGTGTGGTGGGAGGAGATTGCGAGAGTTCTCCAACCAGGTGGCACGTATACTGCTCAGCATGTGGGTCCGGCGAGTGTCTTTGAGCTCATCGAGTTCTTTCTTGGACCGCAGCCTGAAGCGCGGCGCGGCCGTCATCCCGACGACGAGGCGGATGCTGCGCGCGCCGCTGGCCTCGACGTAGTGAACCTGACGACGGCACGCCTACGCATCGAGATCTTTGATGTGGCAGCCGTGGTGTATCTCTTGCGAAAGGTCATCTGGTGGGTGCCGGGATTCACTGTGGAGCGATATCAGGATCGCCTGCGTGACATGCACGATCACATTGAACGCGAGGGAATGTTCGTCGCGCATTCGACCCGGCATCTAGTGGAGGCGCAGCGTCCGCGCTAGGTGCCGGCTGCGCTAGTTGCCGGCGCTGGCCCTGACCTATGCGTCGCGCTGTGCGTCAGCCGCGATGGCGGCGAGGGCGTCTCGGCGCTTCACGATGCGCGCCTCGAGTACGAGTAGCACGGCGACGACCGTGAACCCCACCAGGAACGCGACGATGGGTCCAAGGAGGTCGCCGGACGGTGCTTGAAGCGTCCGGTCCTCGTCTTGCCACGGCCACAGTGCCACGAGCGATCCGGCCATGATTCCGGTGAGGACCACGAGCGTGCTGCGTCGGTGGTGTTCGAGGAGCCATTGCAAGAGTTTGACGATGGACACCATGCCGATGACGAGGCCGATCGCGAAGTAGGCGAGGTAGCCCCAGTCCCGATCTGCGACGGCTCCCAGGGTTGGCTCGTAGAGCCCCATGGTGAGCAGGATGAAGGACCCTGACAGGCCGGGCAGCACCAGTGCGGAGACGGCGATGGCCCCTGCAGGGATCAGAATTGCCGGGGTGGGCTCGAGCGTCCCACCGGGCAGTGTCACAATCACGGCGGCTCCGACCGCAGCGACCGCGGCGATGCTCCAGTCTTTGACGCCCCATCGTCCCAATGGCCGCGTGGACAGTGGTGCTTTCGCGGCCATCCTGAAGGGCACTGCGAGGGAAGCAAGAACGAGCCCGAAGAACAGCGCCCGCATGGTCACGGGGTGTTCTTCTACCAAGGTTTCCATCACGCCCGCCATGACGAACAGTGCAAACACCATGCCGATTGCGAGCGGGATCAGGACGCCCCAGTGGACTTTTGCCCACTCGGGCCTGGAGCGGCTGAGCCCGCGGCCACGTACGCCGTCGCTGACGGCGATGCGGGCGCCGGAGATGAAGTGGCCCGCTGAAGTCAGAATGATCTCGTAGACGCCCGTCATGAGGGCGATGGTGCCGCCCGACACCCCTGGAACGGTCTCGGCGGTACCGATGAGGGCTCCGCGGACTGCGTTCAGGAGGCTCCGTGCCCACGGCGGTGCGAGAGCGGGCGACGTGGGCGTTGAGGTCGGTGCTGATGCGGAGGCCGAATCTCCAGCGGGGGAGTGGTCGTGACTCATGAGGTGCTCTCCTGGAGGGGACGGCGGGCGCGTAGCAACACCCACAATGCGGCGATCGGCAGAATCAGTGGCACCCAGCCGTAGGCGGAGCCATACCCCGTCCAGACTGTCTCGTCGGCCCAGAGGGACGGCTCAATGTATCCCAAAGTCCCAACGATCAGGACGCCAGCGAGCTCGATGCCCGTTCCCCAGACGGCGACCCGGCGCCACCCGCGCCAGAGCGCTACTGCGATGACGATGTAGAGAACGGCACTCAGCCCTGAGACTGCGTAGGGGAGGGGCGCTTCGGAGAACTTAGTGGAGATTTGGTACACCGAGCGGCCGGTTGCTGCGAGCCCCAATACGGCGTATGCGGCAATGAGCAGGATGCGTCCGATGGCGCTCATCAGGCTCCCATGAGGACGAAGACCCGCCACGCGAGTACGGCGGCACCGATGCCGATAATCACGGCGATACCGCCGTCGACGCGAGCGATTTGGTCGGGTGCGAGCACGGGTCGGTTGGGGTCAGGGTCGCCGAGGACGGCATCGGGTTCACCGAGGCGGCCGATGCCGAGCAAAGGGAGGAGGATCACGGAGGCCAGGAGGTAGCCGAGTGAGAGGACGACGCTCGCGTCGGAGCCGCTCAGCATGACTCCGATGACCGTGACCGCATGGATGCCAGTCGCGATCCACATCGCTGTGACGACGCGTTTAAGCCACGGGTGCAGCCCGATCCACACCATGGTTGCGGCTCCCGTAAGGACGAGGAGCGCGCAGACCACAAGGAACGCGGGGTAGATCAACCCGGTGTAAAAGTCCATCGAGCGTGGTTACTGCTGTTGCTGCTGAACCTGCTGTACGCGCATCGGCAAGCGTCCGAGCTCTTCGCCGTCAACGGAGATGACCCACGAGAACATGCCGGCCTGGACAAAGCGGATTCCGTCGATTGTGAAGGCGAAGCACGCGACCTGCTCGTCTCCGTCGACAAGGTGCGCCGGACGGCCCAGCGTGAACTCGCCGCCCATGCCGCGAACGGGCTGGGCGTTGCCTTCAGCATCGGCACGCACGCCGATGGGGTATTCCTTGCCATCCTCGGTGAGCAGCTTCAGTTCGAGCTGGTGCGAGGCGTTGGTTGCGGTGAAGGGGACGTGCACGGTGGCGGCAACGGCGAGGCGTCGGTGCGCCGCCGGGAACTGCCGAACGAAGATGGTGTTCCATCCCGCACCTAGCGAGTAGATCTTGCCGTTGACGACCTCGGCTGAGTCGGCGAGGAAGGCGTCGATTCTCACGGGGGATTCCTTTCGATGGAGGTGAACCTCCACCAGAGTACCTACCGGTCACGGCACCTGCGCACGCCTTCGCTCTAGGCAGAGGTTGAGTCGAATCGACGCGGCCGCCACGGAGTACCATGCAGACGTGGCTGGGACTATCAATCGGGACGACATCGCGTCAGTGCGTGAGAGGGCGCCGATTGAGGACATCATCGGCCAACACGTGGCGTTGAAATCCGCCGGAGTGGGGTCTGTGAAGGGCCTGTGCCCATTCCACGATGAGCGTTCGCCGTCGTTCCACGTGCGCCCCAATGCTGGCCGCTGGCACTGCTTTGGCTGTGGCGAAGGTGGCGATGTCATTGAGTTCGTGATGCGCATTGACGGCCTGCCGTTTGCTGAAGCGGTTGAGTACCTTGCGGATAAGGCTGGGATCACTCTGCGCTATGAGGCCGGTGGCGCTCCGCGCAAGGAAGGCCGCAGTGGCCAGCGCAAACGCCTGCTTGAAGCCCACCGGGTCGCTCAGGAGTTCTACGCAGCCCAACTGGCGAGTCCTGAGGCGCGTACCGGGCGTGACTTTTTGCGCGAGCGTGGCTTCGATCGCGCTGCGGCAGAGCACTTTGGTGTGGGCTACGCCCCGCAGGGCTGGAACCACTTGGCTGATCATCTGCAAACTAAGGGTTTCACGCAGGATGAGATGCGTGCCGGTGGGCTCGTCTCCGATGGCAATCGCGGTGTCTATGACCGCTTCCGTGGCCGCCTGATCTGGCCCATCCGCGATGTCACGGGTGAGGTCATTGGTTTTGGTGCACGGCGTCTCTACGACGAGGATCAGGGCCCCAAGTACCTCAACACTCCTGAAAGCCCTCTGTATAAGAAGAACCAGGTTCTTTACGGCATTGATCTGGCGAAGAGTGCCATCCGGTCCGAGCGCACCACTGTGGTGGTGGAGGGCTACACCGATGTGATGGCGTGCCACCTTGCGGGCATCACGAATGCCGTGGCGACGTGTGGCACGGCCTTTGGCGAGGAGCATGTCAAGGTTGTCCGCCGACTCATGGGCGATGTCGCTGGGGGTGCGATGAAGGTCGGCACCTCGGGCGCCAAGGTCATCTTTACCTTCGATGGTGATGAGGCGGGCCAGAACGCCGCACTCAAGTCCTTCCAACTTGACCAGCAGTTCCTTGCGCAGACGTTTGTGGCCGTGGACCCCGAGGGCAAGGACCCGTGTGACCTCCGCATGGCCGGTGGCGATCAGGCTGTGCAGGCGCTCTTGCAGGCTCGTACGCCGCTGTTCGAGTTCGTGATCAAGACAGCATTGGGTGCCAATGACTTGGAGACCCCTGAAGGCCGTGCCGCGGCTCTGAGTGCTGCCGCGCCTGTCGTCGCAGGTATCCGCGACAGGGCCATCCAGCCCGAGTACACCCGCCGTCTCGCTGGATGGTTGGGGATGGAACTGGACATCGTCCGTCGCGCGGTATCCAATGCGGCGAAGTCCCGTGGACGTGAGCCTGCAGCCCACACAGGGACGATGCCCCAGGTGAGTCGCGGCGGTGACGGAACCGCGGCATCGGCCCGGCCTGACCGCCGGGATCCTGTGGTGCGTGCGGAAGCGCTGTCGCTCGGGGCCCTGTTGCAGGCGCCGACCGAGACTGTCAACGATCCGCTGGGCCAAGTGGTCGTCGCAGAGATGACCCCTGCGGCGTATTCGGTGCCCCAGTACCGGGCCGTGTTTGAGGCGATCATGGCTGCAGGCGGTCCTACGCAAGCCGGCCCAGACTGGGCGAATGATGTCGCGGAGCAGGCGGGGGAGTCTCTCGCGGGCACGGTGTCTGAATTGGCGGTGTCCCCGCTGCCGCATGACAAGCCTGAGACTCTCGGCCATTACGCCAGTTCCGTTCTCGCGCGCGTGCTGGATCTGAGTCTCACGCGTGCCATCGCGGAGTTGCGGGGGCGCATGCAGCGCGCGGGAGCGGGCACTGACGGCGCTCAGGAGGCGTTCGCGGAGATCGTTCGCCTGGAGCAGCGCCGACGCCTCCTGCGCGAAGGCTAAGGCCCGTCAGAAAACACGAAAGCCGGCCCCGTAGGACCGGCTCTGTGGAGCTCCTCCAGTTGGACTCGAACCAACAACCTGCCGATTAACAGTCGGCTGCTCTGCCAATTGAGCTATGGAGGATTGCAGTCAGAAACTCTACATGATGTTTGGCACTGCTGGTGACACTACGACGTGTCTTTCAGGGTGCCGAGCGAGCAAAAAGCGGGGCCGATGCCTGAAGCATCGGCCCCGCTCCTTAAAAGAAAAAGTTACTTCTTGACAGCGTTCTTCAGTGCTGCACCAGCGCTGATCTTCACCACGGTGCTGGCGGGGATCTCAAGAGCCTCGCCGGTCTGCGGGTTGCGGCCGGTGCGGGCTGCGCGCTCGCCGGTGTCGAAGGAAACGAAGCCGGTCAGCTTCACTGCTTCGCCTGTCACCAGTGCTTCGGTGACGACGGACTCGAGTGCACGGAGAGCATCGCCAGCCTGAGCCTGCGTGAGGCCTGCGCTTTCTGCAACGCGGTTGGCAACGTCGGTACGGGTGAGAGCCATGTGATTCCTTTCGTGTGCGGCGGGGGACCGCCGAACTTGATGGGACCGCGTAGTGATACGCGGACGAGTGAGCCGGTAGGCACGTCTCTTGGTGCCACGATAGCCATACTCCGGGCATTCGCCGCGGCATTTCCTTATGCGCGTCGCGAACGTACGGGGTTTTGAGGGGGCTTTTGGCCTCTTGAGGCGAGAATTTACCCTTGCCGGCCCTTGAATCGTGGGTTGCGCTTGTTGATGACGTACGTCTTGCCTCGGCGGCGCACCACGATCGCACCGTCTTTCTTGGCGAGTGAGCGAAGACTCGCACGTACCTTCATCGGGCGTCCTTGGCGTAGCGGCGACGGAATCGTTCCACTCTTCCGGCGGTATCCATGACCTTGGCGCGCCCGGTGTAAAACGGATGGCTGGCGGACGAGATCTCAACGTCGATGACGGGGTACTCGTTGCCGTCGTCCCACATTGCGGTGGTGGTGTTGGTGGCGGTCGATCGGGTCAGGATGGCGAAGTCCGCGGACTTGTCGCGGAAGATCACGGGTGCGTAGTGGGGGTGGATGTTCTTTTTCATGGTTACCAACTCGATTTTGTGATGCCGGGAAGTTCGCCGCGGTGTGCGGCCTGTCGGAAGGCGACGCGGGAGAGGCCGAATGTGCGTAGGTGCCCGCGTGGTCGGCCGTCCGATTGGTCTCGATTACGTAGGCGTGTGGGTGATGCGTCTCGGGGGAGGGCATGCAGTTCTTTCATTGCCTGGTTGCGTGCCTCGCTGCTGAGGTGGGGATTGACGGAGTCGCGTTTGAGGACTGCGCGTCGTTGCGCGTACTTGGCGACGATTTCTTCGCGTTGGCGTTGCTTGGCGATTTTGGATTTCTTTGCCATTAGCGGGTCTCCTTGAAGTCGACGTGGCGGCGCGCGATCTTGTCGTATTTGCGCAGTACCAGGCGGTCGGGGGTGTTGCGCCTGTTCTTGCGGGTGACATAGCGGACCCCGGTTCCCGCGGTCGACAGCAGGGTGATTTTGGGGCGGATGTCCTTGCCGGCCTTGGCCATTAGATCTTTTCTCCTCGAGCGATGATGCGGGCGACGACGGCCTCGATACCGTCACGGTCGATGGTTTTGATGCCTTTGGCGCTGACGTTGAGCGTGACGGTGCGGCGCAGGGAGGGCACGTAGAAGCGTTTGCGTTGGATGTTGACGTTCCAGCGACGCTTGGTGCGGTGGTGGGAGTGGGAGATGGTGTGGCCAAAGCTGGGGGTTGCCCCGGTCACTTGGCAGCGTTGTTGTGACATGCCGGCCAAGATAGTAATGATAATCGTTCTCGTCAAGTGTTACGGTTGGCGTCATGACTCCACGACTGACCGTTTCTATCCTCAGCACTATGGATCCCGTGATTCGCGCTGCTGTGTCCTTTAGCGTTGCGCTAGAACGTTCCGACACCGTTGTTGTCCACCATGACCTCGTCGGTGATGAAATTCGACGGGTGGTCTCTGACTCCTCAGGGATCATCGAGCAAGACGCCACCACGCTCGAACACGCCTGCCTAGGCTGTGCGATACGTGAGGACTTGACCCCCACGCTTGAGCGCCTCCAGATGCTCGGACGCTGGTCGACTGTCCTGGTGGCGCTCCCCGTCACAGCCGAATCGGCGCCCGTCACGCGCGCGATCGACATGGCGCGAGCGCCCGGCGGCAGCCTCAACGGCGTCCGCCTCGGCACGGTGATGTGCGCGGTTGACGCCGACACCATTGCTGAGGACGCGTTCAGTTCTGACTTCCTTCACGATCGTGGGCTGGCCCTCGTCGAAGACGACTATCGCGTCGTAGCGGAAGCCGTAGCGCCGATGCTGGCTCACGCTGACGTTGTGGCGTTGGTGTGTGATGGGTCGCCATCCGCATCGGCTAGTGCCACCGTGGATCATCTCCGTGGGCGAGGCTCTCACGTACTCTCGATGGCCGCCGAGGTTCTCGATGGCGACGTCGTGGCGCGCGCCCAGCACCGCTGCGAACGAGCCCTCGGGCGCATCGACCCACTGAGGTTGGAACGCAATGTTGCTCGTGATCGCGATGGAATCTGGTCAGTAGAGCTCAAGAGCGCCAAGCCCTTCCATCCCGGACGCCTGCGTGAACGCTTGGCTGACCTGGGAAGCCATAATGTTCGCGCACGAGGCCACTTTTGGGTCCCTACTCGCCCAGACAACCCTTGCGCGTGGGATGCAGCCGGCAGGCAAGTGAGCGTCGGCAGCCTCGAGGGGTGGGAAAGCCAGCGGCCGGGAACACGCATCGTCTTTACGGGCCGTGGGCCCGAACGAGACGTCATCGCACAGGCCTTTCGCGCCTGCCTGATTCGCGACGACGAGCGCAGCCAAGACTGGTCTCACGGCGACGACTTGAGCGACTGGCTGGGCCCGGTAGAGCGCTAGACTGGCGCGGATCCTCGCGAGACACACAGCCACTGGTTGAGTGTTGAGGGTCACGGGCCAGTAGCTCAGCCGGTTAGAGCAGCGGACTCATAATCCGTCGGTCGTGGGTTCAAGCCCCACCTGGCCCACCTGGTAGATCATGGAACGCCGGTCACTACAACGGTGAGGTTCGGAGCAAAACCCCTCCAAAACCCCTCGTAATGTCAGACCCCGGTTGTATGATCAAACCATGGCACAATGCACCGCACCATACGAAGGTCACCGCACAGCGAGTGGCGCTGCGAACTGTCCCGCATGTCGTGGGGGAGGACGCTACGGAGGCTCCTCAAGCGGCTACTCGTCGCCGCGTCCTACCTACACGCCGCCGCCACCTCGACCTCAAAGGTATCCAAGTTTCTCCGGCCGCTCGTCTGGTGGCGGAGGTGGTGCAACTACTGCGAGCCGCGCACGACGTGCTTCTGTAACCTACTCGACGCGCGAGTATCAAACCCTCAAGCCGGTGCACGAACAAGTAGTCCGAATTGCCGAGACCGGCGATGACCGTCGTGACCTTTTTCTCTGCCACGCATGGGACGACCGTGAGGGTGTGGCCCTTGACTTTTCGAACTTGTTGAAGGGCCTTGATGTCACAGTCTGGTTTAGTGAGATGGATGTTCCTTTGGGAACCTCGCTGATCCGTAGGATCGATAAGGGCCTGGCAAGCTCTCGGGCCGGAATCGTGCTCGTAACTCCCTCGTTGTTCGCTAGCCTGAACAGCGACGGAATCGCGTCCCAGGAACTCTCGGCGTTGCTCGCAACGGACCGGGTAATTCCTGTAGTTCACGACACGACGTTCGACGAACTTCGGCGATACAGCCCGCTGCTCGCCGCAAGATCGGGACTGGATACCGCGAACTGTGATTCCCTCGATGAAGTGGCGGCTAAGATCGCGGATACCGTTCTGGTCGACTAGCAATAGGCGTTGGTTTCATCAATGGCAGGCGAGGACATGCGTGAACGACGCACATACAAGCGTCACCAACATGTGATCGATGCGCTCGACCGCGAAGTCGATCGTCAGCGGTCGAGCGTCGCGCGCAGAGGAGCGGCCATGCTCACTCGTGGAGGCGTGCTACTCGCTGCGGCAGGTGTCACATTGAGTATCGAGGTCAATTCTTCGTCTAGCGGGGCATTTCACATAGCTGCGATTGCTCTAGCTGCCTTCGCCGCTGCGCTAGGGGCAATGGCCGTTATCCCGCGAAGTGGGCCTGAGAATGACGTCAGAGAACTCGAGAAAGAACTCTGGTCCATGGGTCCCCAAGAGGCAACCCACGTCCTGCTGCACCGAAAGCATGAAATTCTTCGCAGTGACGAGAAGATCCTCAATCAGCGCTCAAAGTATTGGCTCGCCGGTTGCGCTAGTTTTGTACTATCACTCGTCGCGCTGGTTCTTAGTACCTTGTTCGGTTGAAAGGAAACTACGTGGCGAATGCCAAGAAAAAGAAGGTAACTCCTCCTCCGGTTCCGCCGCGCCCTGGCAAAACGGTCAAGGTCATTCGCGAGAGTGGGGCGGGCAAGAAGGGGCGCAGTACCTAGCGTTGAGACCCCCAGACGTCGCGGTCCAGGGGCCTCCACGCCTAACCTGCTCTAGCCCTTCGGCGGGTGCGGGTCTTTACCGTAGGTATTTCGGTCGTTGATTGTGTTGTCGGCTTGCTTGTGGCCGAGCCATTCGGTCCCCGTTCCGCGAGCGAGGTCCTGGCCCCGCGCGGAGGCGTCGGCCTTGTTGTCGTGGCGACTTGAAGCGTTTGTGTTGCCTTCACGCTTGTTGTACCAGTCGCCTTTTTCGCCGTCCCACATGGTGTGGACGTCTCCCTTTGCCATACTGACTTCTACTCTCTGGAAATCAGCGAGTGACAAACTCAACCCCAATCCTCCCGCTTTTACGAGAATCGAGCGCTAGCCTTCAAGGGAAACACCTCTACGAGTTTCCTCGAACGCCTGAGAGCCGGTCCGCCTGGCTTTCAGGCGTTCGTGCTTTCCACCTTCAAGTGTCCCGATAAACCAGGCACTTGAGGCGCGACACGCCGTATGCGTAGTAACACTACTTTTTGTGCGACTAGCAGTATTCTTTGCCGTCGCTCGCGGGTTAATACGCCTCGCGCCGCAATGCCTTCTGAATGTGCCGCTTGAATCCCGTCATCTCCTGGCGATCACTAGGGCTTCCGGAACCCTTGCGTCCGCAAGTGCAGGTCCAGATGAACACGTAGTTGCCAGAAGGGTCATAGGCGATCAGGCTTTCCATCATTTCGTGGTGAATTTCTACAGTGTGGCAAACCCATCTGACATGGCGTCGCTCGGATCTAAATATTTAGCCGCGCCCAGCCACGAACGCCTCGAAACGGTCAACGTGGCTGGCGTAGTCGCTGGGGTACATATGGGCATAGATGGAGTCCGTTGTCGCGAGGCTGCCGTGGCCTAGCCAGCGACTCACTTCATACGGCGGGAAGCCCACAGCGAGCATCAGGCTTGCATACGTGTGCCGGAGGTCGTGAAACCGCATCGGCAGGAGATCGGTGCTCGCGAGCGCGGGCCGGAGATAGTTGCGTCGGAAAGATTGCACGTCAAACACTCTCGTGAAGTCCACGACGTGAGTGCCGGGTATCCGTCCGGGCCACAGCAAGGCGTCCGGGTTCGCACGGTTGGGGTGGGCGAAGAGGTACTCGCGGAGCACTGCGGTCAGAGCACGGTTCACCAGCGGCACCTCGCGCGTGGAGCGGCGGGATTTCGGGGTGCCGACCTGCCATTCGCTTTGGATGCGTTGGAGTGTCTGGCGGACTTCGACGTGTCCGGCCTTGAGGTTGAGGTCGCGGATTCGCAGGCCGGTCAGTTCGGCGGCGCGGAGTCCGGTGTAGGCCGCGAAGCGCACGAGCAACCCGTAGGGCTCGGCGGTCGCGTCGAGATAGGCACTCACGGCCTCGACTTGGGCAGCGGTCAGGAACACAGGCGTGAAAGCGTGGACATCGGTGTTCTTGGGGAGTCGGATCGAGTCGCAAGGGTTGCAGGCGATCAGCCGGTCATCCTGCGCATAACGGAACGCCTTCTTCAACGCGACGTAGCAGTGGTGGACGGTAGACGGCGCGAGCCCTTCGCCGTTCATCGCGACAATCCAAGCTTGCACTTCGGCGCGCGTGACTTCAGTGACTTTGCGCTTACCGAAGGTAGGTAGAACCCGGTTGTTGTAGATCTGCACATACGAGCGGTGGGTGCGTTCCTTGAGACCGGGCCGGGAGGCTTCAAGAGACGCCTCAACAACTTGCGCGACAGTCAGCACCCGGCGCACGAGAGGCGACGCTGTAGTGCCCTCGGCGATTTGGTTCTCCACTCTGAGAGCGAACCGTTCGGCGTCGCGCTTGACGGCGAAGGTACGTTGGCGGAACTTGCCTTCTGCACGCCACCGAACCTCGTAGGCCTTTCCGCTCGTGCGGGTGAGTTCGCGAACATTCGCCATCACGCCACCGCCTTGTCGCGGTTCAAGAGTCGGGAGACCGTCGAGGCGTGCCAGGCACCACCGCGCGCTGTTGCGACGTTCTCCTCAGTCAGTTGTATGGCAATGCGCTTGTTCGCCAACCCGAGCGCGCGGATCTCATAGATACGCCGCTCGGCTTCCTCAGAGATCGTGCGTGGACGGCCCAACTTCACGCCGCGCTCTTGTGCAGCCCGCAACGCGACTGACGTGCGCTCGCCGATGGTGCGGCGTTCCCACTGCGCGACGGCAGCCATGACGTTCGCAACCAGATCGCCGCCCGGCGTCGTGGTGTCCACTCCTACGTCGAGAGCGTTGACGGCCCATTGCTGCTTGCGAGCGATGGCGAGAAGCCCAGCGAAGTCCTGCACCGAGCGGCTCAGCCGGTCCAACTTCGAGACGACAATCGCTTGTGCCTCGCCGTGCTTAAGCAGCGCGAGAGCCTCTTGGAGGGCAGGCCGGTTTAGGGACTTGGCCGACAAACCCTCATCGCACAGCCACACCACTTCCCACTCCTTCGCGGTCGCGTGGGCTGCAATGGCTTTGCGTTGGGCGGCGAGCCCAAGGCCGCTTCTGCCTTGCTCCTCTGTCGAGACTCACGTGTATCCAATGATCGTTTTCACGTCGCGTTCCTTTCCCTGGATCTGCTGGCGTGAGACTAGATCTAACGCTGAAACGGACGTCAACGGCTCGCCATTGCTGAGTGGCGCTGCGATCTCGGTACGCAATTGCTCAATGACGGTAAGCGAGGCGTTGATTCGTTCCTGTACGACGGCCTTGAGGTCGGTCGCGCCTTGCACGGCGAGTTTCTCGAAGACCCGAACGCGATCAAACACCTCGCGGTCGATCTCTTTCAGCGCGTCCCGCTCTGCCGTAGCGTTGGGATACTCACGCTCGCGGGCTTGGAGGCGAACATGATGGGGGTTTAGCTTGTGCACTTTCGGCTCCTTAGCGCTGCTTGCGAGACTTGGCGAGCGCTGAGATGCGCTCTTGGGTGTTGGCCTTGCGGTCGGCGACCTCAAAAGCCGCCTGGAACATGTCCGACATCACATGGAGTTCGTCGTCAAGCGCGGCCATCTGTGACGTCACGCGACCTCGCGTGGATTCCAATTGCTGCGCCGCGATGTGGCCTTGGTTGACGGGGTATGCCGGGAGATCGTTGTCCATTGCCTTTCCTTCCGTTAGAGGTTGCGGCGTGGGCCGCGTGTGATGGTGAGAGGGACCGGCTCAACGTCGCTGGGAGCCAGCACGCCCTTCGGTCCGAGGAAGGCGACAAGCGCCTCGTGAATGAGCGCAGTCTTAGAGATCCCAGGCAGCGAGACTAGGGCGTTGAGGGAGTCGTCCAAAGTCTCGGGCAACCGCATCTCAATGCGCCGGGTTGTTTTCTTATTCATAACCTAAACCTTACCCGGCCTTAACTCATTCCGCTGCGAATCGCGTGAAATTCTTTTTGCAAATCTGCACATTTGTATTTTGCAATTGCATAAATACCAAACCGCGAATTGGAATGCGCGTGGAGTAGTATTAGAGAATGAGAGAGGATAACCAAGTCGAGACCACTGATCGCGGCGCTTATGCCTCGGAGTACGCCGGAGGGCTGGGCGACAACGCTGTCTCACCGTCGGGCGTGCCTCGACGCCTCACGGCCTCGGAGAAGGCGCGCGAGATGCGTCGCGCGGGTCTAGCCGAGACGCACGGCGACCGGGACCGCTACCCGCGAACGTAGCGTGCACGCTTTACTTGTCGCTAGAGGCGTCGTTCGAGCGACATTGATCCAGCCACCGTGTCAGACTATTCGGCATGAACGCCACGCCAAGAGCCTCGACGCTCTACGTTATCTATCCAGACACCAATGCGCTCTTTCGCGACCCATATTGGTCGACCCCTAAGACGCAAGTACTTCGCGACCTCGGTGACCTAGTGGATGTAGAAGTATGGTTTTCGCCAATAGTTAAAGCAGAAATGAATCGGCATCGAGAGAAAGATGTTGCCGAACTCTCGGCGCTTGCGTCTAAAGCAATGCGTAAGTTTGCGAAGCACACAAATGATTTGGAGGTGACAAAGGCGCTTGGCGACTATGTCGCTCATGTCGAACGAGTGAGCGCGGAGGTCGCGGGAAAGGTGTATCAAGAGCCTTGGGCACAGGTGCTTGACTGGCCGACACCGTCCGCGCAACACCTAGTGGAACGCGAACTTGCTCTCGCCCCACCATTTTCGCAGGCTGGCGATAGTAGTGAGGGTGAGATTGCCAAGGGGTACCGCGACACCATGATCTGGCTCGGACTGCTCGACGCGATGGAGGCGAACCCAGATTTTACATTTGTGTTCGTAACCGACGACCGCAAGGGCTTTCTCTCCAACGGATCGCTCGACTCGCGCTTGTACGACGAGGTGACCTCGCGCGGCCTTGATGGCGCCAAACTGCTGCACTTCCGGACCATCGGCGACATGGCAAAGGGGCTTGAGCCTCACCTCGTTGCAGCATTGCCCCGATCTGTAGTCGCTGCGATCCTTATGGCCGAATGGGCTGAGAAGGATAGTCAGGACGATATCGCCGGCACTTATGACGAGTACCGAGATATTTCTGACGGGCTTTGGCTCGATTTCCAGACAGGCATGCCAATCGAGGGCGACTTCGAAAGCTGGAATCTTGACCTCACTGAAGTTGAACCCGATAGCGATGGTGACCCTAGTCACTGGCTAGCATCTGGCACGGTTTATTTTTCAGGCGCGGTCTTCAAAGGAGACTTCTTTTCCACGCCAGATGAAGAGCATGGAGGCGTCGAACTTGTCGAAGAAATCAACAACCACTATTTCTTGGTGGAGGGCGAGCGAGAGATCGAAATTGAACTCCATGTTGATACAAGTAGCGGAGCCGTAACTCCTGTGACGGCAGTCGCTGCCCGCCTCATCACCTGACTACTGGCCAAAACCGAGAGCCCTAACTTCGCTCGACCCTCTATTAGCTCTATCTTTGACAGTAATTTGGGGTCGGTTCCGGAACCCCTCCAAAAACCCCTCCGACCGCGCCCTATGCGTACGCGACCAGCGCCGACCGGCTTGTCTGCCCTGCGCCCCACTTCTGCACATTCGAGCAGGTAGAGCGGCTAAAGTAGGGAGAACTGGGCTCAGTTGGTCGCTCCCGGACTCGCCTCCGCAAAGCCTCATAATCCGTCGGTCGTGGGTTCAAGCCCCACCTGGCCCACCTTCAGGCAGCTGCCCGCACGCAGCTGGCACACCTGCTCGGGACCTTCGCACCACGAGTTGACCCAAACTTACGGGTAGACATGAGGGGTGACCCGTGGCGGGGTTGCTTTTCGTATTCGTCGACTCGACACGAGGTGTCACCGTGCCTACTTCTCGCAATCCACGCCGTGCCCGCCGGGCGGCCTCCACTATCGCGATTGCGGGTGTGGTCGCGGGCTTGACCGCAGGATGTTCTGCCGAATCCACCTCCGCGGACCCCGAAGCGTCGGCCAGTGCCGCTCCCACGATCAGCGAGTCACCCGACCCCTCGGCGTCCGCTACCACCGACGGCACCGCTGAGGCAGCCGAGCTTCCTAGCGGTCCTGACTCATTTGGAGCAGTGCCGATCGGGACGGATGGGGTCGCGTTCGGCCCGGTTGCGACCGGTGATGTTCCTGTGGTGGACGTGTACTTCGACTTTGCCTGCCATTACTGCATGCTCTTCGAGATGGGAGTGACACCAGACTTGGTGGAGATGGCTGAGGCCGGCGAAGCCACGGTCGTGCTCCACCCCGTGGCGATCCTGGACCGCAACTTCCCGTCTGCGTACTCGACGCGCGCATCGGCGGCAGCGATGGTGGTCGCCGAGACTTCTCCCGAGCACTTCTTGCTGTTTACAGCTTCGTTGATGTCGAGCCAGGAGCAACTTCCTGAAGATGGGTGGACGGAGAACCAGCTCGCTGAACTTGCGACGGACCTTGGCGCCCCTCAGGAAACGGCCGATGCAATCCTGAGTACCGATTTTGAAGACACTGTGGGGGAGGCGACAGAGGCTGCCTTCGCCGGCGGGATGCAAGGAACACCATCCGTCGCTGTTGACGGTGCGCTCCTCGACTATGAACAGATCAACTACATCGAGCCCGGCGCGCTGACGGAGTACCTCGACGCGCTCTAGCCGCCACTGAGACTCACTCTCGTCACAGCAAAGCCCGGGAAGCCACTCGCTTCCCGGGCTTCGCTATGTGTGCGGCTAGTTGTCGGAATCGCTGACGTTGTCCATGGCGTCGGTGTTGCTCACCAGGTACAGCACAGCGTGCACGCGGTCGCGGAGTGCTTCACCGATGCCCACGGGGTCTTCGTCGTAGGCATCGTTGACGGTATTCGCCGTCGCGGTGCCCAGTGGCGCGAGCATGATGTCGCTGCCAAAGCGAATGGCCTGCTCCGGGTCCATGAAGGATCTCAGTACTGCGTCCGTGGAGACCATGCCTTCCCAGCCCCACTCGCCACGCAACGTTTCCCCGAGGAGATGCTCGTTGCCACCGGACCAGCGCGGCCCGATTTGGATGAACGAACTCATCACTGCGCTCAGTTCGCCTTCCTTCGCGGTGATCTCGAAGGGGCGCAGGTAGAGCTCGCGGATGGCTTGCTCATCGGCCCAGACGTGAAGGCCAGAGCGGGCGTTGGTTTACTGCTCGTTGAGCGAGCGGCGGAGGCCTTCGCCGAGCAGGGATTCCACGGCGCAAGTCTGCGAGGGATCGCGCGCGAGGCCGGAGTCGATCACTCCACCCTGGTCCACCACTTCGGCAACAAGGTGGGCCTTCTGACAGCCGTGCTCGACTGGCACGACCAGCAAGCGATCCCCGACGACCTTCCTGAGGTCATAACCCCTGAAATTGTCTTGACGGGATTCGTGGCGACGGCGCGACGCAACCAGCAGTTCCCTGGTCTGGTGCAACTGCTGTCGACGATGTCAGCTGAAGCGGCCGCCACCAACTACCCCGCGCGGACTTTTTCGCAGCGACGCCACGGGCTGATTGTTGGTGTGATCGCGTCGACAATCCATGAGCAACAAGTGGGCGGCATCGTTTCCAACGATGCGCCTGCGCAGCAACAAGCGATCGAGATTGTGGCCGCGTGGGAAAGGATGCAGGTTTACGACGCCTTGCATCCCGGAGAAGTTGACGTTCCCGCATTCGTGGAGCGAGTGATGCGCGGGGCCTTTGGGCTGTGAAGCCCGTCGTAGCTATTGAGCGCCACCGTTTTCCTCGGCAGAGCCGGAGTCGAGCTCTCCAGTCATCTCCTTCAAGTCCACGTACGGCGCGCGCACCTCGGGAGAGTTCGCGTTCTCGCCCTCAATGGTGCGGTTCCTCAGGCGTCGTCGCTCGTGCGTGAACGTGTCCCAGCGTTGCAGGTCTTCCATGGTGGCGTCAGTCGTGTGCTCGTACCGGTAGCGCTTGTCCTGATTGCGGTATCGCTTGTACATCTGACGATGCGCGTACCAGCCCACAACGAAGGGCGCGGCAAACGCGAGCGCCGCCACAAAGAACAGATCGCCGCCATCGCCGCTCGAGGCGAGGATGACCTGTGCTGTTGAGAGATCCATCAGAGTCATTCCTTACGCGAGGAGGGTGGCAAAAGCGATGGGCCAGGCAATGAGGGCCGTGCCAGCTGCGAATCCCAAAGTGGCGCCCCAGAGGCGGCTCTTCGAGATGGGAACTGAGCCCATAGTGCTGCCGCTACGCCCATTGACGGCCACATAGTGGACTGTCAGCCTGCCGTCATCGTCCCGCTCTGGATACGAATAGAGCCATACAGGCAGGTAGACGGTGGCCCACCGTGATCCGCGCACCCACATTTCTTCGTGAGTGATGCGGACGCCACGGTCATAGTTGGCGAAGTCAGGACGGATGCGCTCACGTGCCAGAGTGAGAAACCGGGTGTACGCAGTGTTGGCGACATCGTTGATGTCCATGTCGCGCTTCTCCGACTGGATCTCGCCCATGTAGTTCGAATCAAACGCGACCATGTTCTTCACATCGAAGGGGAGGATCGCGTTGATGATGTTGTTGGTCGATACCTGCGTCGCGAAGTCTGCCTTCGAGGCCGATGACTCAACGATCAGGTCGTCGGCGTGCAGATCGAACTGGCGCACTACCTGGTACTCGTTGGCGTCGTAATACGTGGTCGACGTCTTCCCGTGCTGGACGGTGTAGCGCCGAGTCTGAACCTCTCCCACACCATGAATCCGTGTGTGGAGGTTGCCGTCGACCACCATGTACGGCAGGTACACCTGACGGACCTGTTCCGCGGAGAAGTCAGCCTTGAACTTGGGATTGGCCAGCATCTTGCGATCGCTCACAAACTTCGTGATGCGCTCCATCGCCTCGGTTTTCGACAGCGAGAACGGCAAGATTCCGTCGGGGATGGCACCGTTCGGGAGCTTGTCATTGATCGACAAGATGGAGCGGCACCAGTGGCACCGCGACTGCGTAGCGTGCGCCGTGTCGACCGTCACCTCGGCACCACAGCCTTGGCACTTCATGGTGATGAGGTTCTTATCAGAGTCCATGGCCGAGGCGCCCGAGGTGACTGTCCGTCCAGAGAGGGATGAAATTCCCTCGCCGAGGCCGTGGGTGTCCTCAAGGCGTTGCCCCGTCCATTCGTGGCGGCAGAATGCGCACACCAAGGACATCGTTCCCGCTTTGTGACTGATCTCCGTCGATCCACACTTAGGGCAACTATCCCGGCCGTGCTCAGCGCCCGTAGTCGTGTCGAGCTTGGTCACTCGCCCCGTCCACGCGTCACCTACCGCAGGCGCACTGTCACTGTTCGGCAACTGCTCTGTCACAGGCCCAGAACCTTCTTCTTGACCGCGTCGAAGTCTTCCTGAGTGATGAGACCCTCATCGAGCATCGCCTTGTAATTGCGCAGTTCAGCCATGGGATCAGGCTCCGCGGCTGCCGCGGCTTGACCCTGCTGCGGTGCTGCTTGCTGTGCTTGGGCTCCACCTTGTGGCATGCCCTGCTGAGGTCCGCCCTGGTTTTGCATGAGACCGCCCAGCGCACCACCGGCTGCGTTCATTCCCATACCCATGAATGCCAAACCGTCACCGCCGCCGCTCTCACCGGCGGACTGGATGCCGCGTGCTGCAGATTGGCGGAGGAAGGAATCGCCGCGCGCGCCGGAGAGCGCATCGGCCTTCTGCACATCGGCCAGTAGTGCTGCGGTGGGTGCGTCGTACTCGATCGCGACCAGTGCGGCCTTGTCGATGATGATGCCACGTTCGGTGGCCCAGTGGAAGTTCTCTTCAACCACCTGCGACAGCGATGCGGAGAACCCCAGGGCGTCACCCTGGATTCGCGAAATGCGATTGCCGCGTTCGCCCGCGTTGGTGTAGTTCGAGAACGCTGCGGACAGCGATCCCACGACTTCGTTGAAGAGCTGATCGGCCACGGGGTTACCGGCAGCGTTGAGGTCAAAGACCCCGGCGCTCGCCGAGATGTATGGAGCCGGGACGATGCTGTTGACGAACAGGATGGGGTCGACGATCTTGAGCGTGTAGGAGCCCCGCGTCACGGCGCCGGCTTGGGTGCCGAGGTAGTGGTCATCCCAGTAGATGGGGCCTTGGGTGCCGAACCGGTTGTCGGGGACTTCCTTGAGTGAGACGTAGAAAGCGAGGTGCTGGCTACCTGGCTGGCCACCGAACTTGAAGCGCTCCCACGAAGTCTTGACCGTGGGGGAGATGATGCCGTCGCCAGCAAAGAGCGATTGACCTTGCTGGTCATCGGAGTTGTAGATGTAGCCCCCGGACTCCGCAATGAAGTTGGTGATGCGGCCATCCTGGAAAGTCAGGAGACCGTACCCCGCCGGCACCACCACTTTGGAGCCGTTCGAGATGATGTTCTCGGAGGCCTGAGTGTTGGATCCGCGACCTGCGTTGGTGCCTTGAGCGACGGCTGGGAACAGCAGCGCTGTGGCCGACACACCCGTGGGGGGCGTCAAGAAGTCAAGCCACTGATCAGCGAAGGTACCGCCAATGGCGCCAGAGAATGCCCGGATAAATCCCACAATGTCCCCTTATGGATAGTCCCAAATCGATACCTCATTACCCTAGCCTGAGAAGGGTACGCCGGGCGAGTGTGGGTGGCTTTTCCAGCCACGATGCCGTGGCGGTCGGTACGCTCTAACGATGGATCAGACATTCGAGTTCACCGCAGTCTTGTGGCCCTGGCGGGCACGCAACCAGATGTGGACGTTTGTCACGGTGCCGGACGACATCTCCGATGAGGTGGAGGCACTTCAGTCCGAGAAGCGGCGCGGCTTTGGTGCCGTGAAAGTGCGCGTCACCGTCGGCGGGACCGTGTGGGACACGTCGATGTTTCCCTCGAAGGAGCACAGCGCGTACATCCTGCCCATCAAAGCCGCTGTAAGGAAGGCCGAAGGAATGGCATTAGACGATGCCGTCGCAGTGTCGATGAAACTTATTGCCGTATGACGCCCACACACAGTGAAGGCGTCCGCCTCCCCCCTGAGCGCCATCACCCCTTGATCGTGATTGCTGGCCCCACAGCATCGGGCAAATCCACCATCGGCGCTGCCGTGGCGCAGCGTCTGAGTGTGCCGTTTGTCGACGGTGACGATCTGCATTCTGCCGAGAACAAAGCGCTCATGGCCTCCGGCGTTCCGCTGACCGACGGCCATCGTGCGCCGTGGCTCGCGACGGTGAGTCGCGCGTTGGCCGATGCTGAACCCACAGGTGGACTAGTGGTGGCATGCTCGGCGCTGGCCCAGCGTTACCGCGATGCGATCCGCCTCGACGCGCCCTCCGTGTGGTTTGCCGTCTTGCAGGCGGATGAGGAGGAACTAGCGCGACGCTCAGCGGCGCGCACCGATCACTTTATGCCTCCGGAACTCGTCCGTTCGCAGCTGGATCTCCTTGAGCCACTCGCGCAAGGCGAGCACGGGTCAATGATCGACACATCGGACCGCAATGTTGAGCGGATCGTGGATGCGGTGATCTCCGCACACGCAAAAGCCGGGCACGCGCATGGTGCGCGGCCCGGCTTTCGCGATCAACGGTAGCGGCGTCTGCGCCACTACCGGAACTGATGGCTCTGCGTTATGACTTGTCGCCGTCGCGGTCTGTCAGGTCGTTGTACTTTTCAGCGACCTTGTCCTTGACGTCCTCGACCTTGTCCTTGAAATCGGCCTTCTGCTGGTCCATCCGACCTTCGGCTTCTTGCTGCTCATTGCCGGTGGCATTTCCGGTTTCTTCCTTAGCCTTGCCCTTCGCATCCTCAAAGGCGTTGCTGAGGCGATCCGTTCCACTCATGACATTGTCCTTCCGTGCGTAATGGGTATGACATCCATGACAACAACATTCATCGTTCGGTATTCCACGGTTCGGTATTCCACGCCAGGACGAGGGGCACGGCCTGAGCCACATCGAGCGCAACGATCGGCCCCACGCAGCCAGGGGAGTGTTCGCTTGCTCTCTCCGCTGCTCGCGCGTGGATCCAGGCGGCAGCGGCCCCAGCATCGGCAGCGTTCAAGCCTGAGGCCAAAGCCGTGCCCGCGATGCCCGCAAGGACATCCCCAGTTCCCGCTGTCGCGAGCCACGCTGGAGCCGGTGGCAAGAGCGTCACCGCACCACCCGGCGAGGCGACCAGGGACCGCGAACCCTTGAGCAACACGGCGGCGCGCGAGGCCTCCGCTAGGAGCCGTGCATATCCCGCCCGATCAGCGTGCACTTCCTCGGCAGTGACGTCATGGCGCAGCGCTTGAAGAGTGCGGCGAAGCTCACCTTCATGCGGTGTGAGGAGCACATGGTCAGCAGAGGCCTCGCGCGAGCCCGCAGCACGCGCCTTCGCCACGGTCTCGAGCGCTCCCGCGTCCACGACCAAGGGTGCACCCGACGCCATCGCTGCCCCAATGGCCGCATCCTGCTCTGGGTAGTCCGCAACGCCTGAACCCACCACCCACGCCTGCGCTCGCGGCAGGCGCTCAGCGGTGTCCCCCGGATCGTGCACCACAGTTTCTGGGCGATGGTGCAAGACCAAGTCCTGGGCGCGCATCGGCCCTACATAGCGCACCATCCCGGCACCGGCGCGTGCGGCGCCCGACACCACGAGTGCTGCAGCCCCCGGGTACGCCTCGGAGCCAGCGATGACACCTACCACCCCGCGCGAGTACTTGTCGTCGCCAGCAGCCGGGACGGGCCACAGTTCCTTCATGGACTCTAACGTCCACGTCTTTGCGTCATTCACACGTCTAGCCTGGCATAGGCGCTTCCAGCACGGCAGGATGGAGATGAGGCAAACCTCTGCATCGTGAGACAATGCCGCCTATGGCGATGCGCGACATTCGAGTGACCGGTGATCCCGTCCTACGCACCCAGTGCGACCCCATCCGCAATATTGACGCCCAGGTGAAGACTTTGGTTGAAGACCTGCTGGAGACCGTCGACTATGACGGGCGTGCGGGATTGGCGGCCAATCAAATCGGTGTGTCTCTGCGAGCTTTCTCGTGGAACATCGACGGCGACATCGGTTACATCCTGAACCCCGAGATCGTCGAGCGCTCCACAGAACTGCAGGAACTGGGCGACGAAGGCTGCCTGTCCGTGCCGGGCCTGTGGTACCCGTGCGAGCGACCCGCCTACACCCGCGCGGTCGGCACCGACCTCGATGGCAAAGAGGTTGTCATCGAGGGAGAAGAGATCTGGGCTCGCCTCATCAACCACGAGGTTGACCATCTCGACGGGCACCTCTACCTTGACCGCCTCGCCAAAGACGTACGCAAAAAGGCGATGCGCGAACTTCGGGAGTCCCTCGAAGGTTAGAGGGGCTTCGGTAGGGGAATCCCTACCTGTGCAATGACGATACGCCCGGCCGATGCTCGGGCGGGCTCTCCGGCAAGACACGCCTTGAGCGCAGTGAAAGTCACCGTCACATCTGCGTGCACGTGTGAGGAATCTGCATTCGCAGAGTCGGCTCCAAGGCCACTAGGGACGTCGACCGACACGATGGTTGCTGATGATGCGATTGCTGCCACCAGAGCGTCAGCGGGACGACGCAGCCCCGGCGTCGAACCAATGCCTGCGATGGCGTCAATGACGAGTTCAGCGCGTGCGACAGCATGGAGCGCCTCGTGGGGATGGTGTGAGGCCTCAATGGTCGTGGCCCCGGCCTCTTCGCACTCCTGCAATGGTGCTGCGTCTGCGGCGTCCGTGGTCAGGATTGCGACCACTGTCGCGCCACGGCTCGCAAGACGGGCACCGGCCAAGAGGCCGTCACCGCCGTTCTTGCCTGGCCCCACCAACACCACGACACGGCTCCCTGCAACGCGCCCGCGGGTTGAGGTGAGGATCGAATCGCATTCACCGGCAATGGCGTCAGCGGCTCGCGCCATTAAGACGGGCTCAGGAACCGTGCGCATGGTGGCCTGCTCAGCCGCACGCACCTCCGCAACCGACATGATCATCTCTGACATGGCACCTAGATTGGCATAGTTCTGGCGCCGCTGTGGCGAGTCGTAGTTGCCATTTGCGTTGTGGGTGGGGCACGATAGGAAACGCACGAGGGTTGATGTTTGGCAGGCCCTTCAGATGAGGTCGTAGGGGAAGACGCACCTCAACAGGAAGGAAGGGTCATGGCTGCCATTACCCGCGGTGTACTTTTCGTGCACTCTGCAACGCGCGCAATGTGCCCTCACATCGAGTGGGCGGCGCAGTCCGTGCTAGGTTCGCGTGCCTCTTTTGAGTGGACCGACCAGCCGGCTGGTACCTCGTTGCATCGAGCCGAGGTGGCCTGGCAAGGCCAGCCCGGCACAGGAGCGCGCCTTGCTTCAGCGCTACGTGGATGGGAACACGTCCGCTATGAAGTGACTGAAGACCCATCGTTCGGCTCGGACGGCGCTCGCTGGTCGCACACCCCCTCGCTCGGAATCTTCCACTCCGTCACAGACGTCCACGGCAACATCGTGGTTCCAGAAGACCGTATCCGTGCCGTCCTTGAAAATGGCGGCACCGTCGCCGACTTCAAACGCGCCATGGACTTGGCGCTCGGCACCGCGTGGGACGAAGAGCTTGAACCATTCCGATATGCCGGTGCAGGCGCCCCCGTGCGTTGGCTGCATCGAGTGGGGTAACTATCTCACCCATGATGGAACTCGCCCACGACGAGGCACTCACTCTTCAGGCGATGGAAGAGGCGCTGTGGCGTCCCGAAACCCGGTTTGATCGCCGCTACATGGATGCGGTCCTTGCTGACAACTTTTATGAGGTCGGGTTGTCGGGGCGGACCTACAGTCGCGAGGACACGCTGGAACTGCCTCCGCTTGATATCGACATCACCTTCCCCTTGGTGGGATTTCAGGCATTGGCGATCTGTGATGATGTTGCACTCGTGACGTACACCTCGATGCCGGCCCGCGGCCGGGGCGTCGCGCTTCGCTCATCAGTGTGGGTCAATGACGGCCGATGGCGACTGCGTTACCACCAGGCAACCCCGACAGAGGTCTAGTAGGTCACTCCAACAGAGGTTGAGCCACCGCGCGCCCGAGCGTCCCCAGGACACACAACGGCCCCCGACTCGACGTTGAGGTCGAGGCGAGGGCCGTTGGAACACGTTTCTCTATGCGGAACCAAACACGAGTGCGACGTTGTGACCGCCGAACCCGAACGAGTTATTGATCGCCGCGAGCTGGCCGTCCGCAGGCAGTGCACGCGGGGTGTCGCGGACCAGGTCAACTTCGAGTTCCGGATCCGGGCTCGTGACGTTGATGGTCGGAGGCGCAACTCGGTCCTGCAGCGCCTTGATGGTGAAGACCGACTCGAGTGCACCGGCCCCACCCAACAGGTGCCCGGTCATCGACTTGGTAGCGCTGAGGAGGACGCCGTCTGCATCTGATCCCAGCACGCCGCGAATTCCACGCGCTTCGATCATGTCTCCCACCGGGGTGGAGGTGGCGTGAGCGTTGACGTGAACGATGTCCGCTGCGGTCACACCGGCGCGTTCAAGAGCCAAGCGCATGGCGCGAGTCTGCCCAGCACCCTCGGGGTCTGGAGCCGCGATGTGGTGTGCATCTGCGGTCATGCCCAGTCCAAGGACTCGGCCGTAGACCCGAGCGCCTCGAGCGGCAGCGTGTTCCGCGGACTCCAGAACAACAATTCCGGAGCCTTCACCCATGACAAAGCCATCGCGGGTGGTGTCGTAGGGGCGCGATGCGCCCTGCGGGTCGTCATTGCGCTTGGACAGCGCCTGCATCGCCGCAAAAGCTGAGATGGGCAGTGGGTGAATAGCTGCTTCAGTTCCACCGGCCACGACGATGTCTGCGCGGCCTGACTGAATCATTTCGTAGGCGGCACCGATTGCTTCCGCTCCCGATGCGCACGCCGAGACAGGTGCGTGTGCACCTGCGCGTGCGGTGAGTTCAAGCGACACGTATGCGGCAGGGGAGTTGGGCATCAGCATAGGAACCGAGAGAGGAAGGATGCGCTTAGCGCCTTTCTCCTTCATCGTGTCCCAGCCATTCAGCAGTGTCCAGACACCGCCGATGCCCGAAGAAACCACAGCGCCCAGGCGCTCAGGATCCACGTCAGGCGAGCCAGCATCGGCCCACGCTTCGCGTGTCGCGACAATAGCCATCTGCGCGGATGGGTCCATCCGCTTGGTTTCAGGGCGAGACAAGACCTCACTGGGCTGCACGACGAGCTGGCCGGCAAAGGTGACAGGAATGTCGTAAACCTCTGCCCAGTCGTTGTCCAGGGTGCGCACGCCAGAGCGTCCAGCAAGTGCAGCTTCCCAGGTGGTGGGCACGTCTCCGCCAAGCGGTGTGGTGGCACCAAGTCCAGTTACAACAACGTCAGTCATGTGCAGCTCCAGTGAGTCTTGTAGAGGGGCTTAGTTCTGTGCGCCCTCGATGAACTTGACGGCGTCGCCCACGGTGGTGAGGTTCTTGACCTCTTCGTCGGGGATGCGCACGTCGAACTTCTCTTCAGCCAGCGTCACGATGGTCATCATCGAGAGCGAGTCGATGTCGAGGTCGTCGGTGAACGACTTCTCGAGGGTGACGTCACCGGCGTCGAGACCGGTCTCTTCGGCAACGATTTCTGCCAGGCCCGCGAGGACCTCGTTGGTGTCAGCCATATTTTTCTCCTTGTGAGTAGGTGAAGCGTCACGCACCTGCGATGTGTGACACGAGTGTGAACTCTAGTGGTGATACCCCTCGTTAGGGGAGGACCACCACTTGTGCGGCGTAGACAAGGCCTGCGCCAAAACCAATCTGTAGTGCAATGTCCCCGGACTTGGCTGCCCCGTCACGCATCAGGCGCTCAATCGCCAACGGGATCGAGGCGGCGGACGTGTTGCCCGAGTCGGTGATGTCTTTGCCGACGACTACTTGCTCGGGGAGCCCGATCTGCTTGACCAACTGATCAATGATGCGCACGTTGGCCTGGTGGGGGATGAAGACCTGAATGTCGTCTGGGGTCAGTCCCGCAGCAGCGATGGCCTCAAGCGCAACTGGTGCCATCTTGAAGGACGCCCATTTGAAGACGCTTGGGCCTTCTTGGAACAGCGTCGGGAACGCGACATCGTCGTTATCGCGGACCGTGATCCAGTCGTCGCTTTGCCGGATGAGGTGCGCACCGGAACCGTCGGATCCCCAAATGGTGGGGCCGATGCCCGCGCTTTCGGCGGGCCCGACTACGACTGCGCCGGCGGCGTCGCCTAGGAGATACGAGATGGATCGGTCGGCGGGGTCAACCCAGTCGCTCATCTTCTCGGAACCAATGACCAGCACATTGCGGGCCGAGCCTGCCCTCACCAATGCATCGGCCTGGCTGATGCCGTAGGTGTAACCCGCGCATGCCGCTGAGATGTCCCACGCGGCCGCGGTGATTCCTAGGCGATCAGCGACCTCTGGTGCGGCGCCCGGGGTGATGTGGGGGTGAGTGATGGTGGAGACGATAACGGCGTCAATTTCGGCGGCTGAGAGCGAGGCTTGTGCAAGTGCCTGCTCCGCTGCAGCGACGGACATGTCCACCACGGAAGTGTCGTGTTCGGCGCGCACGCGCGTGCGGATACCCGTCATCTTCTGAATCCACTCGTCTGAGGAGTTGATCGGCTCAATGAGGTCATCATTTGGGACAACCTGCTCGCCACGGAACACGCCGAGGCCCAGGATCGCGGTGAACTCCGGTCCGCGGGTGATGTTCAGGGTGCTCACGCGTTCTCCTTCAGCATGTGCCGTGCGGCATCGAGGTCTTCAGGGCTCTTCAAGGCTACGGCCGGGAGGCCCTTCATGGAGCGTTTGGCGAGTCCCGTGAGGACTCCGGCTGGTGCCACTTCAATGATTCCAGTGACTCCGAGGTCAACGAGGCGTGCCTGGCACAGGTCCCACCGGACGGGATTTGCGACTTGATTGACGATGCGGCCCAGGGCGTCCTCGGCATCGGACACGACAGCGCCGTCAGCGTTAGAGATGAGCGTGGCAGTCGGGTTCTGGGGAGTCACCGCCGATGCTGCAACGTCAAGTGCCTTGACGGCAGGGGCCATGTACGAGGTGTGGAACGCGCCGGCAACCTGGAGTTCGATCACTCGGGCACGTGCCGGGCCGTCAGCAATGAGTGCGGCGATTCCCGATGCAGCTCCGGCCGCGACAATTTGGCCGCCGCCGTTCATGTTGGCGGGGGTCAGGCCCAGTTCCTCGAGGCGGGCCAGGACGTCGTCTTCCACGCCTCCGAGCACGGCGGCCATCGAGGTTGGCTCACTTGCTGACGCGGCGGCGGCCATGGCGTTAGCGCGGGCGGTGACGAGTTGCATCGCTTCGGCGTCGGTGACGACTCCTGCAAGAGCTGCGGCACCGAGCTCACCGACGGAGTGACCGGCGGCGACTGCAGGTGGCTGGTTCCCGAGGAAAGCCCGCGCGGTCGCAATTGCCGTTGCGACAAGGAGGGGCTGGGCCACGGCTGTGTCGCGAATTGTCTCCGCGTCAGAGGTGGTTCCGTGTGCCACAAGGTCGATGTCTGTGGCTTCAGACAAGGCGGCGAGGGAAGCGGCAACCTCAGGCACGTCGAGCCAGGGCTCAAGCATTCCGGGGGTTTGCGCGCCTTGGCCGGGGCAAAGGACAGCGATCATGTGTCTAGCATGACGCACGGTCCGGCAATTGTGGGGCTAGCGACACACTGGATTGACCGAGAAGTTTTGTAGATGATCTACAAAGTCTCGCGTGATGAGTCGCGAAGTCTGCCGAGCGCGAACGCCATCTCCAAGACGTGCGCGTCGCGGTGCGCGAGCACATCCCACCCTGTGATCTCCGCGACCTTTTTGAGGCGGTACCGCACGGTGTTGGGGTGCACAAACATGGCACGGGCTGCAGTCTCCAGCGAGCGCCCGCACTCGAGGTAGGCCGCCACGGTCTCGGCCAGTGATCCACCTGCCTGGACGATGGGATCGTAAGCAATCGTCACAAGGCGTTCGCGTGCCGCAGCGTCCCCGACCAGAACGCGCTCGGGCAAGAGATCGTCCGCGCTCACCGGACGAGGAGCCAGTGACCATGCAGGTGCGGCGGAGACACCGGCGACGCCTGCCCTGGTGGCTCGCGCCACCTCGATCAGAGTCACTGCTTTAGGCCCGAGGACCACAGGTCCTGGCCCGAATGAGCCGATGACGTGGTCGACAAGTTCCTCGTGCGGAGCGTCGGAGCGGGCGATCACAATGAGGTCTTCGCCATGGATGCCGACCATCGCGCCGGGCGCTGCACGGCGGATGACTCGACGGAGCTCGGCGCTCTGGACCTCCCCGAGTGCGCCGTTCGTGAGCCCCACCATGACGAGCGTGGGTCCGGGCTTCCAGCCGAGCGCAGCGGCGCGCGAGGGGAGATCATCGTCTACTTCACCACGCACCAAAGCGTCTACGACTAGCGCTTCGAGTCGCGCGTCCCATGCGCCTCGGGTTTCCGCTGCCCGGGCGTACACCTCTGCGGCAGAGAATGCGATCTCACGTGAGTACAGGAGGATAGCTTCGCGGACTTCCTGTTCCGATCCTGGTGAGGCGAACTCGTCCGAGTGGCTCTCCACGACCTCCACGACAGAGCGCACGATAGAGAGAGTGTGTTGTAGCGAGACGGACCGCGTGAGTTCCGGCGGTGCGGCAGCGAAGACTTCTGTGGCGCTGCGGTGAGAGTGTTGGGGGTCCGCATACCAAGCAACAAACGAGGAGATTCCGGCTTGCGCGACAATTCCGACCCACGATCGCTCTTCGGCCGGCAGGTGTCGGAACCACGGGTAGTCGGCATCGAGGCGCCGTAGTGCGGCCGTCGCAAGCCTGCCGGTGGCGGCACGCAAACGCCGGAGAGTCTCCGACCGCGCCGCTGTGTTTGCCATGGTGTCAGCATAGGACGCTTTTGTGTACATGCCACAAATGCGGGAGTGCCATGTGGAGGAAAATCTCGCCTCGCTCGCGTGGCTGTGGATACTGTGTCAAACATTGGTCCGAGTGGCAACGAGGGGAAGAAACATGACGCAATCACATCCGCGGCCAGTTCTGGGAACCGTCCTGGGAGTCCTTCTGGGTCTCACTGGAATGTTTCTGCTGTGGCTCTTGGGAGTCCTCCCACCGGACCGGCTGCCGCTCTTTGGTGTTCTCGCAGTGGCGATCGCGGTCACGGGTGCGTTGAGTATTCAACGCTTGTCCGCCGCCAAGGGCGCAGCGGTCGCGATCGGGGTGATCGCAGCGCTCTGCGCTGGCGTAGCAGCAACCGGGATTCCTGAGACGGTATCCGGTGGAGCGTTATCTGACGGGTGCACGCTGGAGGTGACGAGCACATCAGGCGCTGTCGTGACTCCTGCAGACACCTCGGCTACTGACCCCCTCGACGTGGCACGAGGCGAAGTTCTCCCGTGGCACGGGGAGACCGCTGATGTCCCGTTGGGGCAGCGAGCCAGCGCGGCGCTTGTGGTGGGCGGCTGGTCTTTCACTTTGTGGAATGGCAGCGACATCAACAGCGATGACACTGTCATCTGGGAGGGAGACCTTGACGTGTCCCAACTGCTGGATGACGTGAAGGATGCTTCGGGTCTTGAATTGACAGGGACGTTTCATGTGGGCGGTGTCATCGCCTCCGACGCTACGTCGTGCGAGGGAGACGGCTACGTTCGAGTGGCGCCTGAGGGTCCATTCTCGACTGCGCTCTTGATTGGCGTGTGGGTCCTGTTGGTAGCGGTCGTCGGCGGGATCGTCGCGATGACAGTTGCTGTCCGTAGGTCGTTCTCCGAAACCAATACCGGCGACACGACCATTGACGACGAGGAAGGCAAAGACCACTCGCCTGAGACCGGTGAGAGTCAACGCTGAGCCTCAAGCCTGCAGACGCTCGATACTGCTGACGCTGCAACACGCAAGGGCCGGGAAGCGATTCAGATCGCTTCCCGGCCCTTGCGTGTATCAGTCCTGAGTTGTAGTTCAGGACATTCGATGATTAGGCGTCGCCTCCGGCGTTGCCCGAGGTTCCCTTACGAACGTCGTGCAGTTCGTAGCGGTTGATCGCGTCGGCTGTGCTGCCAGCGGGTACCTGACCCTTGCGCTCCAACTGCTGCAACACCTTTGCGGCGGTCGACGGTCCGTCGATGTTGAAGTAGCGGCGTGCTGCTGCACGGGTATCGGAGAACCCGAAACCGTCCGCACCCAACGTCGCGTAGTCGCCGGGGATCCACGCGCGCACCTGGTCGGGGACCAAGTGGTCGTAGTCTGTCGTGGCGATGAACGGCCCTTGAGCACCCTCGAGCTTCTGCGTCAGGTACGGGGTGCGCGCGCCACGCTCGGGGTGAAGGAACGCCTCTTCCTCAGCTGCGAGTGCTTCGCGGCGCAGCTCGTTCCAGCTGGTGACCGACCACACTGCGGCACGAACACCGTAGTGAGCGGCAAGCAACTCTTGTGCTTCGAGTGCCCAGGGGACAGCCACACCAGACGCGAGGATCTGTGCTTCGGGCCCGTCGCCCTCGGGTGCGTCCGCGAACTTGTAGATGCCCTTGAGGATGCCCTCAACATCGGCGTTCTCCGGCTCAGCTGGCTGGCTGATGGGCTCGTTGTACACCGTGAGGTAGTACATGACGTTGGGGTCGCGACCATCATTGCCGTACATGCGCTTGATTCCGTCGCGCACGATGTGGCGGATCTCGTAGCCGAACGCAGGGTCGTACTGAACGATGGCGGAGTTAGTTCCAGCGAGCAGCGGCGAGTGGCCGTCGGCGTGCTGAAGACCTTCACCGGTCAGGGTGGTCCGGCCGGCCGTCGCGCCGATGATGAACCCGCGGGTCATCTGGTCGCCGGCAGCCCAGAACTGGTCTCCGGTGCGCTGGAAGCCGAACATCGAGTAGAAGATGTAGAACGGCACCATCGGCACACCGTGTGTGGCATACGAGGTTCCGACAGCTTGGAATGCTGCCGCGGAGCCTGCCTCGTTGATGCCGGTGTGCATGATCTGGCCGGCCTCAGACTCCTTGTAGGAGAGCATGAGTTCACGGTCAACGGGCAGATAATTCTGACCCTTGGTGTTGAAGATCTTCGCCGAGGGGAAGATCGCATCGAGACCAAAGGTGCGTGCCTCATCCGGAATGATCGGGACGATGCGGTGGCCGAAGCCCTTGTCTCGAACCAAGTCCTTGAAGAGACGCACGAACGCCTGAGTGGTGGCGACTTCCTGTTTACCGGAACCCTTGGCGAGGAGGTCGTATGCCTTCTCGTCGGGCAGGGAAATGGGAGTCTTGGGGTCACGGCGTTCGGGCACGAATCCGCCGAGGTCCTTGCGGCGGTCGAGCATGTACTTGATCGCTGGATCGTCCATGCCGGGGTGGTAGTACGGCGGGTGGAACGGATCGCCCTCAAGTTGCTCGTCGGTGAAGGGGATGTCGAAGGTGTCACGCAAGACCTTGAGGTCTGCCGCAGCGAGCTTCTTCATCTGGTGCGTCGAGTTGCGCGCCGCGAAGTTGGAGCCCAGGCCGTAACCCTTAATGGTCTTGGCCAGGATGACGGTGGGCTTGCCGTTGGCCTGCGTGGTCGCGGCCTTGTAGGCGGCGTACAGCTTGCGGTAGTCGTGGCCACCGCGCTTGAGTGCCCAGATCTCGTCGTCGCTCATGTCCTTGACGAGTTCCTTGGCGCGCGGGTCGCCGCCGAAGAACTGGTCGCGGATAAAGGCTCCGGATTCAGCACGGAATGTCTGGAAGTCGCCGTCGGGAACCGTGTTCATGAGGTTGACGAGTGCGCCATCGTTGTCGTTCTGCAGCAGCGGATCCCAGTTGCGGCCCCACACGACCTTCAGGACATTCCAGCCGGCTCCCCGGAAGTACGCCTCAAGTTCTTGGATGATCTTGCCGTTACCGCGCACCGGCCCGTCGAGGCGCTGGAGGTTGCAGTTCACGACGAACGTGAGGTTGTCGAGTCCCTGGTTAGCGGCGAGCTGCAGCATTCCGCGGCTCTCAGGCTCATCCATCTCGCCGTCACCGAGGTATGCCCACACGTGTTGCTGTGAGGTGTCTTTGATGCCGCGCAGGTGCAGGTAGCGGTTGGTCCAGGCCTGGTAGATCGCCGATGCTGGGCCGAGTCCCATCGATACCGTCGGGAATTCCCACACGTCCTGCATGAGGCGGGGGTGGGGGTAGGACGGCATGCCTCGTCCGGGGCCGGACTTTTCCTGGCGGAACGAGTCGAGGTCTTCTTCGCTGAAGCGGCCCTCGACAAAGCCGCGGGCGTAGACGCCGGGAGCGGCGTGCCCCTGGAAGTACACCTGGTCTCCGCCGCCGGGGTGGTCCTTGCCGCGGAAGAAGTGGTTCATGCCGACTTCGTAGAGCGTCGCGACAGACGCGTAGGAGGAAATGTGTCCACCGACGCTCTTCTCGGGTGCCTGCGCGCGGGTCACCATGACGGCTGCGTTCCACCGGATCCAGCCGCGATAGCGACGTTCGATCTCTTCGTCGCCGGGGAACTCTGGCTCGTCCTGAGCGTGAATCGTGTTCACGTAAGGAGTGTTGAGGCTCAGGGGCACTGAGAGCTGATTTGCGGCCGCGTGGTCAACCAGTCGGTCGATCACGTATTCGGCCCGGGACTCGCCGCCCGTCTCAATCAGTCCGTCAAGTGACTCAAGCCACTCGTCGGTTTCCGTCGGGTCCTTGTCAATCTCGCCGTGTGATGCCACCGGTGACCTTCCTGTGGGGCGCAAGGGTAAAGCGCCGTGTCTTGAGGGTGGGGGCGGATGGTGCCGCCGCTTCAGCCTCATTCTGTCGATATCTGGCCCAAATGTCACGCTGGGACCTTCTGCACAGGCGCCGAAGGCGGGTCGCATTGCCACTACACGGGGGTGCGCTCTAGTCTGGGTGGTGAAGAACCTCGTCATTTGTCGGGGGAACACAACGAAGGGAGTGCCACCGCTGTGGCCACACAGGAGGGGACGAGCACCGTGGACGATGCAGTCATCGACCGGTTCGACCTAACCAAGGGACTTGTCCTACAGGAATTTGGCTACGACGACGACGTGGACTTTGCGTTGCGTAAGGCCGTCGAAGAGAAGACTGGCGAGGAGATCGTCGACGAGGATTACGGCGATGTCACCGATGGTGTCCTGCTGTGGTTCCGCGAAGGTGATGACGACCTCACGGACTTCCTCATGGACGTGCAGTCGTTGCTTGAGGGTGGCGGTGCCGTATGGCTCTTCACTCCCAAGGCTGGCACGACGGGGCACGTGCCCCCGCGCGATGTTCAGGAGGCTGCATCAGTCGCAGGTTTGCACTCGACCATCACGTTTGTTGTGGGCGAAGGCTGGTCGTGCACCCGCCTCGTGGACAAGGGTTGGCAGAAGTGACAGTTCCTCGCCTTGGCGGGACTGCACCTGATGTGACGTTGGTTGACCAGCATGGTCGCCGTGTGTCGGTCAGCGACTATCGGGGAGCGCCACTGCTCCTGGTGTTTGTGCCTTTCGCTTTTTCCGACACCTGCACGAACGAGCTCATTGACCTGAGGGACGAGTTCCCATTGGTCGAGGGGAGTGACGTGACGGTGGCTGTGGTGTCGTGTGACTCCTTGTTCACCATGAAGGCGTGGGGCGACGCCCATGCGTACGACGCCCCGTTGTTGAGCGACTTCTGGCCTCACGGCGCTGCTGCACAGGCGTATGGCGTGTTCAACGATGACAAAGGCCTTGCGGGACGCGGAAGTTTCCTTGTCGATGCAAACGGCGTGCTGCGGTGGTCTGTGGTGAGTGAGCTCGGCCAGGCCCGGGATCTCGACGACTACCGAGAAGCGATCCGCCAGTTGCCCTGAAGCGCGGAGTCGGATCGCGAGTCATCGTTCACTGTGTCGCGGCAGGAGTCGCGCGACGCGCTTCAGATGTGCTTCATTCACAGCGAGTGCGTGGCGGATTAGCGTCAATGGGTAGACATAGGCCACAATAGTCCGCGGACCCTTAGCTCAGTTGGTTAGAGCACTGCGTTTACACCGCAGGTGTCATCGGTTCGAGTCCGGTAGGGTCCACTCTTCGGTCGTCGCTAGCGATCTACTCGCGCGGAGCCGCCGCTGGCAAGTTTGCGTACTTGCTCAAGAGTCGCCATCGATGTGTCCCCGGGGGTTGTCATGGCGAGCGCTCCGTGGGCGGCACCATATTCGAGAGCTTCCTGCAATGAGCCCAGTTCCATGAGCCCGTAGGCGAGGCCCGAGGCAAACGAGTCTCCACCACCAACGCGGTCAAGGATTTCCATCCGCTCGCGCTGTGTTGACTCGGCGAACCCGCTCGCACGAGACCAGCCCACCGCGCCCCAATCGTTGACTGTTGCGGTGTGGACCCCGCGCAGTGTGGTGGCAATCACGCGGAAGTTGGGAAACTCGCTGGCCGCTGCCTCGATCATCGCGCGAAATGCGCTCGTGTCGAGGTTCTGAAGATCCGCGTCGACGCCCTCGACGTTGAACCCCAGGGAAGCCGTGAAGTCCTCCTCATTGCCGATCATCACGTCGACGTACTGAGCTAACTCGCGGTTCACCTCCCGGGCCCGTTCAACGCCTCCGATGTCCTTCCACAGGGACGGGCGATAGTTCAGGTCGTAGGAGACCACTGTTCCGTGTCGGCGGGCGGCCTGCATCGCGGCCGCGGCAGTGGCGGCGCTGGTCTCGGAGAGCGCAGCATAAATGCCTCCAGTGTGGAACCACCGCACGCCGCGACTGAAGAGCGCGTCCCAGTCCACGGCATCGGCCGACATCTGTGACGCTGCGGTGTGGCCGCGGTCGGATACTCCGACCGCTCCGCGTACACCGTATCCGCGTTCGGTGAAGTTCAGTCCGTTGCGCCCGGCCCGCCCGATGCCGTCATACGGCTGCCACTGTACGTAGGACGTGTCGAGTCCTCCAGTAAGCATGAGGTCTTCGACGAGGTGCCCGACTTCGTTGTCTGCGAGCGCCGTCACGATGGCCCCGCGCATCCCAAAGCAACGCCGCAGCCCACGTGCGACGTTGTACTCGCCGCCGCCTTCCCACACGTTAAAGGAGCGCGCGGTGCGTATCCGGCGTTCGCCCGGGTCGAGGCGCAACATCACCTCACCGAGCGCAACCACGTCAAAATCGCACTCTGAGGGTGCGCGAAGAGTCAATGGTGCAGTCATACGAGTTCCTTGGTGGTTGCAGCGACGGCCGTTGCCGTTGCGGATGCGATGGCATCCCAATCGTGCTTCGCAATGTGCGAGGGAGACACCATCCATGAGCCGCCGACGGCGAGCACAGAAGGGTGCGCCAGATAGGCAGGTGCCGATGCGGCCGTAATCCCGCCGGTCGGGATGAATCGGACCTGGGGGAAAGGTGCCGCAAGAGCAGCAAGCGCGGGAAGACCGCCGATGGCTTCGGTAGGGAAGAGTTTGAGTTCAGTGAGCCCCTGGTCGAGTGCCGCCATCACCTCGGACGCAGTTGCGACACCGGGAGCGATAGGCAGTCCTCGCTCGATGGCTCGCTGCACCACTGTGGAGGAAAGACCGGGAGAGACGATAAACCTGGCGCCGACATCGGCTGCGGCGTCTACCTGCGCCGGCGTCGTCACGGTACCTGCACCGATGAGGGCATCCGGATAGGCAGACACTGCAGCGGCGAGTGCCTCGAGCGCGCCCTCGGTGCGGAACGTCAACTCCGCGACAGGGAGACCTCCATCGATGAGGGCGCCAGCGACACCGCGCCCTTGCTCGGCTCCTGCAGCCACCACCACTGGAACGAGGCGTGACTCATGCAGGAGGGACGGCAAAGGTGTGGGTAGCGGCATGGGTCCTCCGTCGACTGCGCATCGCACCGGTCGAGTGGACGCATCGAGAGGCTAGCGTCAGCCCCACAGGGGCGCTACATCATGTGCATCTAGTGCACCTGGTGGGACCGGGTTTCGGACTCCCCGCCTAGGGCTCTGGGAGAACCCTCGCTACGATGTGGGCCACACGCAATTCGACACTGGGAGGCTCGGCTGCTGTGGCACAACCGATGGGACCGCGCTACGACGCATATGCCAAGCGTTTAGATACCCCCATGGCTGTGATGGCCATGGTGTTCCTCGTGGTCTGGTCGAGCCGCATCATCTTCACCGAATCACTGCCTAGCCAGGTCAAAGCGACCATGCTCAGTGTCCAGGGCATCATTTGGTTGGTATTCCTGGCGGACATCATTATTCGGACCGTCATCTCGGAGAAGTCCTGGAAGTTTCTTTGGACACACCCGCTCGATGTCGTGGCAGTGATCATTCCTGCGGCACGCCCTCTGAAGGTGCTTAGTGCATTCACCCAGGGGGCAGCCTTCGCCTCAGCCAAGGGCCGGCTCAAGACGATGCAGGCTGTCGTGCTCTCGGTCGTGCTGCTGCTGTGGATTGGTTCCGTGGCAGTGCTCTCTGCGGAGCGCAATGTCACAGAGTCCGCGATCAACACCTTTGGCGACGCCTTGTGGTGGGCGTTCGTCACGGTGACGACCGTCGGTTACGGAGACTTCTCTCCCGTGAGCGTTGAGGGACGAATCGTCGCAGTCCTCATGATGCTCGTTGGTATCGCCCTCATCGGTGTGGTGACCGCTTCCGTCGCAGCCTGGTTCGTGCAACTCACCAGCGGCAGCGACGATGAGGCAGGAGAGGCGCGAGAAGTGGGTCGCCATGAAGAACTCCAAGACCAGGTCGCCGCCTTGGAAGCCAAGATTGACGCACTGTTGGAGAATCAACGGCGCGAAAGATGAGTAGCGTGGTGTCATGACCACAGTCGCGGACATTGCGGATCTGCTTGAGCAACGTTTTCCCCTCGCCCTGGCGGAGGATTGGGACGTCAATGGCCTGACAGTCGGCGACCCTGCCGGCACTGTCTCGAGGGTTCTCTTCGCAGTTGACCCCACTCTCGCTGTGGTGCAAGAAGCCATCGACATCGACGCCGACTTGATCGTCACGCACCACCCGCTGCTGTTGCGCGGTGCGACCCAACTCCCGGTCACCTCCTCCAAAGGTGCTGTGGTGCACCAACTGATCGCCCATGGCATTGCTCACTACAACGCGCACACCAACGCTGACTCCGCCACTGAAGGTGTTTCTGAGGCGCTCGCGGCTGCGGTGGGTGTCAGATCGTCCGCGCCACTCATTCCGCGACCAGGTGACCCGACCCAAGGTACGGGTCGCATCGGCCCACTGCCTGGCCCTGTCTCTCTCCGAGAGTTCGCCACTCACGTGGCTGCCGCTTTGCCCGCGACCGCCCACGGGGTGAGAGTTGCAGGCGACCTCGATGCGACGGTGACTACTGTGGCCGTGTGTGGCGGCTCTGGAGATTCCTACTTGGCCGATGCCCGCCGCGCTGGTGCCGACGTCTATGTGACGGCAGATCTTCGCCACCACCCTGCATCGGACTTCAGGGAACTGGCAGACTTAGGTGATGGTCGGCCGTTCTTGGTCGACGTTGCCCACTCGGCATCAGAGTGGGCATGGCTCACTGCCACCGCAGAACACGTGGCAGATGCCGCCGGAGTGGACACCACCGTGTCGACGCTTAACACCGATCCTTGGACGGCGCACATCCCGTCGCCGTCCCGCACCGCCCGCCACCACTAAGGAGAACCCACCTGTGGCTACAGCCCCCGCCGGAGACCAGCAGCGCCTACTTGAGGTGCAAGACGCCGACCTGCGCATTCAGCAGGCACGTCACCGTCTAGACACACTTCCGCAGATCGCGCAGATCGCAGAACTGTCCGGCCGTGCCGCTGACCTGCACGAGGATGTGATCGCGCGCGCTACCGAAGTATCCGACCTCCGCCGAGACGTGACCAAGGCTGAAGATGACGTCCAATCCGTGCGCACCCGTGCCGAACGAGACCAAGCGCGCCTTGACTCCGGCACGGGTTCCGCCAAGGACCTCCAAGCGCTGCAAGCGGAGCTTGAAGTATTGACGCGCCGCCTGAGCGATCTTGAGGACATTGAGCTTGAGGCCATGCAGTCCGTGGAGAACGCCGAGAAGCTTCACGCTGACGCCACAACCCAACGGGATGCCATCACCGCGCAACTCGACGTGCTGGAGGCCGAACGAGCCCACGCGGCCGCTGAGATTGCCGATGAGATTGCTGACATCGAGGCCGAGCGTGTGATGAAGGCCGAGGGCATCGATGCTGGTCTGTTGTCGCTGTATGAGCGCCTGCGCGCCTCGAACGGTGGTGTGGGTGCCGCACTGCTCCAGGGGCGTGTCTGCATGGGCTGCAACATGACGCTGAACCCTGGAGACGTACAAGCCATGACCAGTGCTCCGAGTGACCAGATCGCCCGATGCGAAGAGTGCGGACGGATTCTGGTGCGCAAGGCGGACGCGTGACCCCTCCTGACACCAGCCCCACTGGACCGGAGTACGACGACGCAGCCGAGTCATCGGCCCCCAGCCGTTCTCCTTTTGCCGCTGCTGGCGCAGATCTTGTGAGCCCGCTCACGGTGGTGTTGGTGCGCCACGGCGTGACGGATATGACGTTGGTGCATGCGCTATCGGGTTCCGGCGAGGTAGGGCCTCCGCTGAACTCTCAGGGCAAGGTTCAGGTAGCGAAGGCTGCGGACGCGATCTACTCGATCGGTCGCCGCACCTGGCAACATCTGGCGTACGTGAGTCGCGTCTTTGCCTCACCGATGACTCGGACGCAGGAGACGGGCGCGGCACTAGGGCGCCGCGTCGGGGCTCACGTGGAGACTGACGACCGCGTGCGCGAAATCAACTTCGGGGAATGGGAAGGTCTGACGGGAGATGAGGTCGCGGAACGCTTCGGCGACGCGATTCATCAATGGAGGTTCGCTCAGCTGGCGCCTCCGGGCGGAGAGGCCATCCCCGAGGTCGGTGCCCGCATGGATGAGTTTCTGCGCGATATCGCCGCCCAGCACGCCGCCTTGGCCGCTGACGGCAAAGATGAGCTGCGGACCTGGGCGGTCGCCTCTCACGCTGTGGCAATCAAGTCCGCCGTAGGGGTGTCGTTGGGAATGGATCCACGCACGTGGGGTGCGATCTGGCCTCAGCCAGCATCGCTCACGATGTTGCGGCTACACATCAACACCGCCGGCGACATCGTTGAACGCCACGTCCTGTGTGTGGGAGCACCTACGGACTAGCCCGCGAGCACGATGGTCAGTTCGGTGTCGCTGACGGCGACCTCGATGACGCCTTCCAGCGTCCTTGCTACGTCGGCGACCTCATCGGGGCTCTCGGGGGCGCTGTGTTGTGCTGCTAGCGCTCCCGTCAGGAGCCCGCGGGTGTGCTTAGCCATGTGGCTCACGACGGTCCTCTTGCCATGGAGTTCACGTTCGACGCGTACGGAGAGCCACGGGGTGTGTGACGGACGCCAGGCAGCGACATATGCACTCGAACGGCAGTCAACGATGAGCCTGCCATCCGCGAGGTGTGACATCTCGGTGGCGAGGTGTTTGCGCCAGAAAGAGGTCAGAGGGCCGATGCGACCGAGTGAGGTGGACATCGACAGCCGGTATGCAGGGATCAGGTCTGCGGGGGAGACAGCACCCCACAGTGCGGAAACGATCCGTATCCGGTCCGCGGCCGCGTTGCGCTCGCTCTCCGTCCACGATGCCATCCCGGCGGCGTCGTAGAGGACGCCGGTGTACACCTGGGCTGCCGGCGCTGAGGGGTTGTCCCAGAGAGTCTGGTTGCGCTCCACCTCGTTGTGGAGGCTCGGGCCCACGCTGAGCACCTCGTAGGCGTTGCGCTGTGACGAGACTTTGACGAGGGTGTCGCCTACGCGTTGCCGGGCCGATGCCAGAGTTGGGTGGCTCATCGCGTCGAGGTTGACGGGTGCGCCGGATGGCGGTGCGGTTTTACCTTCGGAGGGAGGGAGGAGGATCAACACGGACACCAGCGTACGGGTACTCTTGGAGCGCGGATGAGTTGGCTAGGCGACCGCGTGGCTCGCAAGAGTCCCGAGGAACGTCCGGGCTCCACAGAGCAGGGTGATGGTTAACGGCCATCCGGGGTGACTCGCGGGAAAGTGCCACAGAAAGCAAACCGCCTCCGGCTTAGGCCGGCGGTAAGGGTGAAAGGGTGAGGTAAAAGCTCACCGCGTTCCTGGTGACAGGAGCGGCACGGTAAACCCCACCCGGAGCAAGGCCAGACAGGATGCGCTTGAGGGCTGCTCGCTCGAGCATCTGGGTAGGCTGCTGGAGCCCTGGAGCAATTCAGGGCCTAGATGGATGGTCGCCCGGCGTATTGCGGCAACGCGACACGCCCGACAAAACCCGGCGTATCGGCCAACTCATCCGTTCTAGAGTCCCTGGTAGTGGCCTTCATCACATTTTGGTGGGGAATCCCACAAAAAGCCTGAGATGTGGCTAGCCTGGCGCCATGCGCAACGTTGCCTTGACAGTTTCCGTGGTCGCCGCCTGTGCTATCGCGGGGTGCACGACGACCCCCAATCTCAACGCGGCAGGCACCGCAGATCAATCGCCCGAGGCCAGCCCCGCAGTCACACACGACGTGGGATCTCCACAATCGGAAACGACGGCCGATGGCGGTGCCGACTTTTGGGCTCTCGCACCCCTGGGTGATGGCGAGCACATCAGGGTGCTCATCGAGGATCGCGCCAGAGTGGGGGACTGTGAAGCCCTTCACGAGGTGTTCGACCGTCTCATTGACGAGGGTCACGTCGAGGGATACACCGACAATGCGCTCACCTACGTAGACCTGCACCTTGATGCTTCAGGGTGTGAACCCGGGACGGGGACCGCGAGTCAGCCCGAGACCAGCCCGAGTCCCAGCCCCAGCGAAACCTACTGGGGTTAATGCTTGGCCCTGGGCGGGTCGCTCGGTATCAACCTTTAGTCAGCGATGGCTTTGCCCTTGCGTGACTGTCGGTCGAGGTGCTTGCGGGCATCGTTGGCGTATGCGTAGTAGATCCCGATCAAGAGTCCGCCGCCGATGAAGTTGCCTGCGAGCACGATTGCAAGGTTTCCTGCTGCCAGCCCAAGGTCGATCCCACTTTGCAAGCCCACGATGGTGAACACGACCGTGTTGGCAACCGAGTGCTCGAAACCAATGAACGCAAAGATGAAGACCGACACGATCATCGCGATGGACTTCATGACGTCGCTCTTGATCATGCCGTTGTAGACGAGCAGCATCGCCAAATTAATCATGAAGTTGCACAGAATTGCGCGGACAAAGAGATCGGTCCAGCCCGCAAGCCCTCCAGACATGTAAGAGAGCTTGTGGTCCACAGCTGCATCCAGTTGAACGCCCACGCCGCCATCGACCAAAGTCGATCCCATCAACAGCAACGCAAGGGCGAGGCCTCCGAGGAAGTTGCCCGCGTAGCAAAGGAGGAGAATACGCAGCGACTTGACGACCGAGATGCGCTTGAAGTACCGCCCGATCGAGACGATCATCATGTTCGAGGTCAGCAGCTCCGACTTGCTGAAGTAGATGAATACCAGGGCGAAGCCAAAGACCAGGGCGCCCACGATGCGTCCCAGGGGCGCGAGCGCGCCGTTGCCGATCTCGGCGAAGACAGCCAACACCGCAAAGTCAGCGAGATACAAGATCCCGATGATGACGCCGGCCATGGCGGCACGCATCAAGTACACCCTCGCCAGGGCACCGCTCATCGCCGTCTTGGCGTCGAGCGAGTGCAGAATGGTCGAGATGAATTGGGTCCCAGGGAAGACTTGGCTCTGGTCGGTCATGAACCCAGAGTGCCATGCCCGCAGAGGTATTCACGGCGTGAGTTCCCAAAAAACGCCGTACAGAGCCGATACGCTCGCGATGTGAGCGACCAAGACAGTAGCCGTGAAGCCCCGCGAGGCAAGCAGCGACCCAAGCCGCCCTCTGTCGCTCCCACTCCGAATCGTGTCTCGACGCGTGGCCCCGTGACTTCTGACCCGAATGCTGCACGGGTGGCGCCCACGCGAGCCATGCCACCGCAAAGCGGCGGAACGCGGGGTGCGTCCAGCAGCAGCGCTCCTCAACGACGTCAGCCGCCCTCGGTCCCCCCTCGTCAGCGCCCTGCACAGCCGTCTCACTCCGGTCAACCGACGTCTCACTCCGGTCAGCCAACACCAAGGCAGGCCTCGACTCACGTCCCGACCCAGACACCACCGCCGGCGCCACGTCGCAAACGCAAGCACCGGTGCTGCACCGTGCTCTGGGTTCTACTGGCCCTGGTGGCCGCGGCTCTCGTCGCATTCCTCATTTGGGTCAACGGTCAGATCAACCACGTCGACGCTCTGAGTGGCGCAGCCAATACCCCCGGCGACACCACGCTGATTGTGGGAAGCGACTCACGGGACGGATGGTCGGCATCCGACACCACCGAGGGCCAACGCACTGACACCATCATGTTGCTTCATGACCCGGAAGACGGGCCCACTGCCCTGATCTCGATTCCCCGCGACACGCTGGTGGATATTCCTGGGTATGGCCAGAACAAGATCAATGCGTCGTTCTCCTTTGGCGGTGCGCCATTGCTCGTCGAGACGGTTGAAGGACTCACGGGGCTCACCATGGACGCGTACCTCGAGGTCGGTTTCACTGGGGTCGAAGAGATCGTCGATGCTGTGGGGGGCGTGGAACTCTGCCTCGACTATGACGTCAGCGACGAGCTGAGCAAGTTGGAATGGGAAGCGGGTTGCCACGTCGCAGACGGCGAAACTGCTTTGGCATTCTCGCGTATGCGCTACAGCGACCCGCTCGGCGACATCGGTCGTGCCGAACGGCAGCGTCAGGTCGTGGCGGCGGTGGCCGACGAGGTCTTGAGTCCTGCAACCATTCTGAATCCGTTCCAGCTCATCCCAGTGACGGAGGCAGGGCTCGATGCGTTCCGAGTCTCCGATGGCACTGGGGTGTTCGATCTTGCGGGTTTGGCCCTGACGATGAACTCCGCGCTCTCAGGGGGAGCCGTCACCGGTACACCCCCGATCGCGAGCATGGGTTACGACGTTCCGGGCGTGGGGTCAACGGTGTTGCTTGATGACACCAAGACGGATCAGTTCTGGACAGACATTGAAGAAGGAAACTACGAGGCTGGTGACGAGGTCGGGGGAGTCGAGTAACTCTCGCCCGTCGCGGTCGCGAACGGAGTCGATGTGGGGGGAGAGATGAGACGACCCCGACGCCGCAAGGGGGGCTAGCGACGCCGGGGTCGGATGCCATCGAGCGCATCACGGAACCTTGCGGCCCGGAGCGCGTTAACGCATCGGGATAATCATGCCACGAGTGAGGGGGTGATTGCACACCTCTGGCGAAAAAAACCATCGGAAAGTTTGTTACCCCTGATAATCGCTACGCGAAACGTATGTGAGTGCTGCCCGTATCACCCCCCGTCGAAGTCCCATGTCGTGGCCGACACGGCTCGACAGTTTGCGATACCGACGGGACATAAGGGACACTCGACACGGTGCTGAAGCCGCGACAGCCAGCGGTTCCATCGCGGCCATGTGCAGTGTGCCTGCTACCAAGGTTGTCGTAGTCTGACATTGACTAGCCCTGCCGTGGCTAACATGACCCGAATCGAGGGGGGAACTGTGGGCCACGCCCTCACGCGAGAATCCATCACGCACGCACTCAGTAGTCGCCGTAGCCGCGACCTCCTGACAGTGTGGGCGATTCTCTTCCTCACATCTGGGCAGGGCTTTCGCTACCTCTTGGGCATGCCGATCTACATCGGTCTTGCGATACTGACCATCGTCGCAGTGGTGGTGGCTTTCCGGCCCACACTGTGGAGTTTGCGGCCGCCGTTGCTGATTGCTGCCTTTGTTGGCCTCGCCACTGCCAGTACCTTGTGGTCGGTGGCACGTGGTGTGACCCTCTTGGCTTCCATCGTCATGATCGCCACCACAGTCATCGCAGTCGTCACTGTTCGTGGAACCAGCAACAGGCGATTCATGGTGCTGCTGTATCGATCGCTTCAGATATCACTCGCGCTCGGGATCATTTTTGAGCTCGTTGTCGCGACTGTGGTCCGCGACCGCTTGACTCCGCTCGTTTCAGACTTGATCGACGCTGGCCAGGTCGACACCGAAGCCACTCCGATCATTTGGTCTGAGGGGTGGCTGTTTGAAGGTGGCCCGATCCAAGGTTTCGTCGGGAACCGTAACCCCTTCGGCATGATTGCCTTGCTGACGGGAATCCTCGCATTTGTCTTGCTCCTCGAGGGTGTGCTGAGCAAGACTGATGCCATCGTGACGCTCGTGGCCGCGATCGGTGTCCACGCATTGACGATGTCTGCGACGGTGAGTGTCGCGGTGTTGGTGGTCATCGGCCTGCTTGCTGCATCGTTTGTGATTCGCCGCACGGTGGGACGTACCAAACGGATCCTGTCGTTCTCCTTCTTGGCGATCAGTGCCATCGGCGTGGTGCTGGTCTTGAAGTATCGCGACGAGATTTTCGCAATGTTTGATCGCCGCTCGGACTTCACCAACCGGACATTCATCTGGGAGGAAGTGGTCCACTACGCAACCCAGCGGCCTGAAGGCTGGGGCTTCGTGGGCTACTGGCCCGTGTGGCAGGAGCCGTACTCCGACATTGTGGTCTCGGTGAACGAACAATCGCACTGGCCGACGTTGCCGACACACGCCCACAACGCCTTCCTTGACGCCTGGTTCCAACTTGGGCTCATCGGCCTTGGGCTCCTGCTGGTGATCGTGGTGCTGATGTTCGGGTCGGCATGGCGCCTCGTCGAACGCGCGGAGCGCGGAGACACCTACATCCCGCTCGGCTGGGCGCTCTTGGGGGCAGTGATCGCAGTGCAGTCCTTGACTGAGTCGAGAATGCTCGTCGAGAGCGGTTGGTATCTCCTTGTAGCGCTCTACCTCATGGCTCCGCAGGTCTTCACGTTGACGATTGTTGATCCGAACCTCGTGCACCATGGCAGACCGCTGGAAACCAGACCACACCGTGTGACGGAACAGCGCGCAGAGCGAGACTCGTCACACGCCTCGTAAGTAGCGTCGGAGCGGCTACTGAGACTTCTTGGCGGCTTTCTTGTTCGCAGCCTTCGCGTTCTTCTCCTCGCGCTTGCTAGCACTGCTAGCCCATGCGGCGGCACCGACGATTCCGGCGCCATTGCGCAGCTCCGCAGGGATGATGGGCGCCTTGAGGTTGAGGTGGGGGAGGAACATGTGGTGCGATTTCGACACGCCGCCGCCCACGATGATGAGGTCGGGCCACAGCAGCCGTTCCATCTCGGAGTAGAAGCGTTGCAGGTTGACGATCCAGCCGTCCCAGTCGAGATCGAGCCGACTGCGTGCGGATTCGGCAGCCCAGTATTCGGCGATCTCACCATCGATCATGGTGTGGCCAAACTCGGTGTTGGCCACGAGTTGGCCGTCTGCGATCAAGGCGCTCCCGATTCCGGTGCCAAGGGTCGTCATCAGGATCACGCCGTCTCGGCCTTGCGCTGCGCCATAGCGGTGTTCGCCCATGCCAGCGGCATCGGCGTCGTTCATGATCTGGACGTCGTGGCCTGAACGTTCCCGCACGAGTGCACGGACGTCTTGGCCGATCCATTCGTCGCCAAGATTTGCAGCGGTGCGTGCGATGCCCTGCTGGATGACTCCCGGGAACGCTACGCCGATTGGGGTGCCAACGGGCGGGTCAAAGTGTTGGATGCAGCGTGCGACAGTTGTCGCGACCGCATCGGGAGTGGCGGGCTTGGGTGTGGGAATCCGGTAGCGGTCTTCCTGAAACTTGCCGTTCTTGAGTTTGACGGGTGCCGCTTTGATGCCGGTGCCGCCGATGTCGATGCCCAGTGCGATCTTGGAACTCATGGGAGCGTCAGCACCTCCGCGCCATCTTCAGTGATGAGGATCGTGTGTTCGAACTGAGCAACCCACGATCCATCGTCGGTGACGACTGTCCAGCCGTCATCCCACTCGTGGCTGGCTTCGGACCCCATACACAGCATCGGCTCTACGGTGAAAACCATGCCTGCCTCGATGACATCGTCGTGCATGGGCGCTGCGTCATAGTGGGGGATGATCAACCCCGTGTGAAACGCCGGGCCAACGCCGTGGCCGGTGTAGTTACGTACTGATTCATATCCGAAACGGGTGGCGTACTTTTCGATGACGCGGCCAATCACGTTCACCTCGCGGCCAATCCGGGCGGCCTTGATCCCGCGCATCATGGCTTCGTGGGTGACTTCCACGAGCTGCCGGGCTTCTGGCGATCCTTCGCCAGCGATAAATGAACCGCAGTTGTCGCCGTGGACATTGTTCTTGTACGCGGTGATGTCGACCTTCACGATGTCGCCGTCTTCGATCACAGTGGAATCTGGAATCCCGTGGCAGATCACTTCATTCACCGACGTGCAGAGAGCCTTGGGGAACGGTGGTCGTCCTGCGGCCCCGGGATAACCGAGGGTCGAGGGGTATGCACCGTGGTCGAGGACATACTCATGTCCAATGCGGTCGAGCTCATCGGTGGTGATGCCGGGGCGGACGTTGCGCCCCACCTCGGCAAGAGCGCCAGCGGCAATCTTGGCGCTGATGCGGATGCGCTCAATGGTCTCGGAGTCGTGGACATCGCCACCCTGCCATTCGGCGGCGGTGGCACGGCCCACGTACTCCGGTCGGGTGATCGAGGTGGGGACGTCTCGTCGTGGGGCAACGGTGCCTTGGGTGATCTTGTCGCGCGTGAGGCTCATGCCTGGCAGTCTATTGGGGGAGGTGACGGGAATGTCCAACGAAAACGCCACCAGTGGCGAGTACTACTACAACATCAACACAGGCGAGGTCGAAGAGGGACGCGTCTCGTCGTGGGAAAGCCGCATGGGCCCGTACGCGACACGTGAGGAAGCAGCCCAGGCACTTGAGACCGCGCGCAAGAGGACCGATGCGTGGGATGACGCGGACAAGGAGTGGCGCCAGAACTAGGTGTCGTGGGGGCTATTCGTCGAACGTGTGAGTCGCGTCCGGAAACTCGGTGGACTTCACTTCCGACACGTATGCCGCAGCGCCATTCTTCATTGCCTCGCCTACTGAGGCGAACTGTTTGGAGAAGCTGGGGTGCCAGTCTCCAACGCCCATGGCGTCGAGCCACACCAGCACTTGGCCGTCGGTGTCGGAGCCTGCACCGATGCCGATAGTGGGGATATCGAGTGCCTCGGAGAGACGCTTGGCGATAGGGGCCACCACCATTTCAAGAACGACGGCAAAGGCGCCAGCCTCTTGGAGCGCGAGGGCATCGGCCAGCATCTCTTCGTAGGCTGCTTCACCCCGCCCTTGAATGCGCCGACCGCCCAGAGCGTTCTCGGACTGCGGAGTGAACCCGAGGTGGCCACAGAACGGAATGCCCGCGTCGGTGACGGCCTTGACCTGACGGGCAATGCGGCGTCCACCTTCGAACTTGATGGCATTGGCGCCGGAGAGTTTCATCATGCGGATCGAAGATTCGACGGCTTGCTCGGGGGAGACCTCGTAACTGCCGAAGGGCAGGTCTGCAACCACGAACGCCCGATTCGCTGCGCGGGACACTGCGCGTGCGAACGGGATCATCTCATCGAGCGTCAGCGGCACGGTTGAGTCGTAGCCAAGGATGTTGTCCCCGAGCGAGTCCCCGACGAGCAGCATGTCGACTCCTGCTGCGTCGAATGCTTGTGCGGTGGGGTAGTCATACGCGGTCAACATGGTGATTTTCTCGCCACGCGACTTCATCTCCGCGAAGTGGTGGATCCGAACCTTCTTCATGGCTCCACTCTAAATCGTCTGTAGAGCCGATGCGTGCGCGGCTAGCGCTCTTGCCACCTGTTGGTGATGGGTAGGCGCCTGTCGCGTCCGAACGCAAGTGCCGTCACCTTAGGTCCGAGGGGGTACTGGCGGCGCTTCCATTCTGCTCTGTCGACGAGACGAAGAACGGTGTCAACGACCTCGGGGTCAAACCCTCGCGCCAGCAGTTCGGGCCTGCCTTCAGCATGCTCGACATACGCGTCGAGCACTTCGTCAAGGAGTTCGTACGGTGGGAGCGAGTCCTGATCGGTTTGCCCTGGGCGCAGTTCGGCGCTCGGTGGCTTGGTGATGGAGCTCTCGGGGATCGGTGGAGTTTCACCGAGGGATTCGGCGCGCGCGTTTCGCCAGCGTGCGAGGTCCCAGACTCGCGTTTTGTCGACATCCTTGAGCGGAGCGAATCCACCGATGGAGCCTGCATCGTAAATCGTGGCGTAGCCAGTGGCGAGCTCAGACTTGTTCCCAGGGGCAATCACCAGGTGGTTTTCGCGGTTGGAGATACCCATAAGGATCACGCCGCGCACTCGGGCCTGAAGATTCTCCTCGGCAACCCCTTCTAACGCCAGCTGCTGCTGAAAGGCCTCGACGATGGGTGCGATGGGCTGGACGCGGTAGTGAGCGCCCAGGCGCTTGGCTAGGTCCTCGGCGTCGTCAAGAGAGTGCTGCGACGAATACTCGGAAGGCATCGCCACACCGGTGACATTCGCGCCTCCGATGGCATCCGCGGCGATCGCCGCCGTCAAAGCGGAATCGATGCCGCCAGACATGCCTAGCACCACGGACGTGAAGCCGGTTTTCGTGACATAGTCGCGCAGTCCAGTGACACACGCGCGGTACACCTGCTCGTCGTCGCTGGCGAAGTCGACCACGTCCGATTGCTGGCCACTGGTACCTGCCTGCGGAACGTCCCAGGTGACGAGCGCATCTTCGAAGCCCGGGGCATTGGCCATCCATGAGCCGTCGGCGTCGACGATGAAGGAGTGTCCGTCAAAGACCAGGTCATCTTGGCCGCCCCAGAGGTTGACGTATGCCACAGGCGCGCCCACTTCTTTGGCGCGCCGCCGCACCAGATCAGTGCGGATGTGTCCTTTGCCTTCCTCAAAGGGGGAACCGTTGAGGACCGCCAACACGTCAATGTCAGCATCGGCGTACTGTGACACGGGGCCGCCGTCCACCCAAATGTCTTCACATACGGCGACACCGACCCGGAATCCGTTGACGTCCACCACACATGGTTCGTTGCCCGTGCCAAAGATGCGACGCTCGTCAAAGACGCCGTAGTTGGGAAGATGATGCTTGGCGTAGCGGTGCGTCACCACACCTCCGTTGAGGACTGCGGCTTCGTTGAGCGGGCGCCCCTCGGAATCGGTTCCCAAGGACCCAACGATGACGTGCAAATCCCCAAGGCCCGCGGCAGCCAGATCCTCGGCGAGGGTGGTGACTGCAGCGGCGCTGGCGCGCTGGAATGACGCACGCAATGCGAGGTCCTCGATGGGGTATCCCGTGATCACCATCTCTGGAAAGAGCACGAGTTCCGCGCCCCGTGTGTGAGCCTCGCGGCACGTCGCTTGCACAAGGCGTGAATTACCAGCAATGTCGCCCACGCACGCGTTGACTTGGGCGAGTGCAATCCGCAGCGTCGTCATGGCAGTCATCGTAGTGCGACCGGCCGTGCTCACTGTTCGTCGGGCACGGTAAAAACCACGCCTCGATACTCGTGTCGAGGCGTTACACAAAAGACACATGTGTAGGGCAGGATGGGCCTATGGATAAGCAACAGGAATACGTGCTCCGCAGCGTCGAGGAGCGAGACATTCGATTTATCCGACTGTGGTTCACTGACGTGCTCGGCGTACTTAAGTCAGTCGCGATCGCGCCAGCCGAGTTGGAGAACGCGTTCAACGAGGGCATCGGCTTCGATGGCTCTGCTGTTGAGGGGCTGACGCGCGTCTACGAGGCAGACATGATCGCCAAGCCCGATCCGTCGACGTTCCAGATCCTTCCGTGGCGTGGAGCCCGGCAGGGTGCTGCCCGTATGTTCTGTGACATCTCCACTCCTGACGGCGAGGCGGCACTGACCGACCCCCGCCAGGTACTCAAGCGCAACCTCGACAAGGCATCGGCGCAGGGCTTCACGTTCTACACGCACCCTGAGATCGAGTTTTACCTGGTCGAGCCACCCGAGAGCGGCCAGCCGCCCAAGCCAGTTGACAAGGCTGGATACTTCGACAACGTTCCGCGTGGCACCGCACACAACTTCCGCCGTGAAGCGATCACGATGCTCGAGTCCATGGGAATCTCGGTGGAGTTCTCGCACCACGAGGCAGGGCCCGGACAGAATGAGATTGACCTCCGCTACGCAGACGCCTTGTCGATGGCCGACAACATCATGACGTTCCGGACGGTCGTCAAGGAAGTGGCCCTGGAGCAGGGTGTCTTCGCTTCCTTCATGCCTAAGCCACTTGTAGACGGACCTGGCTCTGGCATGCACACGCACCTCAGCCTGTTCGAGGGCGACAGCAACGCGTTCTACGAGCCTGGAGCAGATCACCAACTCTCACCGACGGCGCGCCAATTCATCGCAGGCCTGCTGAAGTACGCTCCGGAGATCACCGCGATCACCAACCAGTACGTCAACTCGTACAAGCGCCTCTGGGGAGGCGCGGAAGCGCCCTCGTTTGTGTGCTGGGGTTCGAACAACCGTTCCGCACTGGTTCGCGTGCCCACCCACAAGCCAGGCAAGGGCCAGTCCACTCGTGTGGAGTACCGTGCGATGGACTCAGCGGCGAACCCGTACCTTGCCTTCTCCGTACTCTTGGCTGCTGGCCTCAAGGGCATCGAAGACGGCCTCGAACTGCCAGACGGCGCTGAAGACGACGTGTGGGAGCTCAGCCCCGCCGAGCGTCGCGCAATGGGATACGAGCCACTGCCTGCCTCGCTCTCCGAGGCGATTCAAGTGATGGAGAAGTCCGAACTCGTCGCCGAGACACTTGGCGAACGGGTCTTCGACTTTGTGTTGCGCAACAAGCGGGCCGAGTGGGAAGCGTACCGAGCGCAAGTGACGCCCTACGAGCTCGAACAGTACCTGCCAGTCCTCTAGGGGCGCCGGCCCATGAGTTCACGCGAGGTTTCACTCGCTACGCAGTTGCGCCGTGCGGGAGTCATGGAGACCGCTCGCGCAGAACAATTGCTGGACACGCTGACTGAGGTCACCGGGGAGTCCTGGGAGAACGTAGCGCCGGTTCTTGCTGTGGTGGCAGATCCTGACGCCGCTCTCCTCCAGGTGTTGCGTGTCGCGGAGGCTGCGCGAGACGAAGGCTACCTGCAGGATTTTCTCGACCTGCGGGAAGCAGGCTCAGGGGTCTACCTCGGCAAGCTCCTGGGCGGTTCGCTGGCACTTGGTGACTTCTTGGTGCGTCATCCCGAGTTCATCGCTGATTGCGCAGGTTGGTCGGCCACCGCGCCGCTGTCCGACGTCGATGTCCGTGCCCGGCTCTTGGAGGCAGTGGGTGCTTCGCCTGAGGACGCGGCTCCGGTGGCATCTGTGCATGGTGACGAGGGCGTCGTCGCGATGCGCATTGCGTACCGGCGTGAACTCATGCGCATCGCAGCGCGAGACCTCTGGAACCCCCAACCTCAGGAGATCTTCCCCGAGGTGGGGGAGGTGCTTGCCGACCTTGCGGGTGCCGCGCTCGAGGCTGGTCTCGCCGTCGCGCGAGCCAACGAACCCGCCCACGCCAAGACACGCTTGGCGATCATGGGGATGGGCAAATGTGGTGCTCAGGAACTGAACTATGTTTCCGACGTAGACGTGATTTTCGTGGCGGAACCCGGCGAGGGTGCGACGGAACAGGAATCAATCACAGTCGCGACGCGTCTTGCCGCGGCAGCCGCCCGCACATGTGATCGCCCTGCCGCGGAGGGTGCGCTGTGGGAGGTCGACGCCAACCTGAGGCCCGAAGGTAAAGACGGCGCTCTTGTGCGCAACGTCAGTTCGCATCGGGCCTATTACGAACGATGGGCCGAGTCGTGGGAGTTCCAAGCACTCCTCAAGGCGCGCACGATTGCCGGGGACCGGGAAGTCGGACAGCAGTACCTGGACTCCGTGTGGCCGATGGTGTGGACTGCTGTCGAGCGAGACGGCTTTGTCACAGGTGCACAAGCGATGCGGCGCAGAGTTGAAAAGCACGTTCCGGCCGAGGTCGCGGATCGCCACATCAAGCTAGGCGCGGGTGGCCTGCGTGACGTGGAGTTCACAGTGCAGCTACTGCAGTTGGTCCACGGTCGCCATGATGAGAGTCTCCGCACGAGGGCAACGCTGACGTCACTTCACGCGCTTCGCGACGGCGGCTATGTGGGGCGTCCTGATGCGGCAAAGATGGAGAAGTCGTACCGCCAGCTGCGCGTATGGGAACACCGCCTGCAGTTGCGCCGTATGCAACGCACGCATGTGATGCCAGACGACGACCACGGCAACCGAGTTCTTGCGCGAGCCTCAGGGTTCACTTCGGTTGACGCCATGATGGAAGCGTGGCACGACACGCGCCGCGATGTCCGGGCAATGCACTTGGACATGTTCTACAGGCCCATTTTGCCGCTGGTCGCGTCGCTGAGCGCTGACGAGGCTCGGCTCGACGACGATGCCGCGCGCGACCGTCTCGCGGCTGTGGGATTCCTCGACGCCACTGCGGCCCAGCGTCACATCGCCGCCCTCACCGGGGGAGTATCGCGCCGAGCGTCAATCCAACGTCAATTGCTTCCGGCAATGATCGGGTGGTTCGCGGAAGGTGCGGACCCGGACGCCGGGCTCTTGGCATTCCGGACGTTGTCCGAGCAGCTCGCGGACACCCAGTGGTACCTCAAGCTGCTGCGCGACTCCGGCTCGGCCGCAGAGCGTCTAGCACGACTATTGTCGACGTCGCCTTACGTCACCGATGCGCTACTCGCGTCTGCAGAACACGTCACATGGCTCGACAACGATGCAGATCTAGCGCCCCGTAGTTATGAGCGACTGTGGAACGAAGCGAACGCGATCCTTTTGCGCACGCAGGATCCAGACCACGCGATTTCCGCGCTGCGGGGATTGCGACGCCGTGAACTCGCGCGCGTTGCCGCCGCAGACACGCTAGGGCTCATTAACTCCAGCGAAGCAGCAGCATCGGTCACTGATTGTGCTGATGTTGCCGTGGAAGGCGCACTGAGGATCGCGCGTTGGGAGGTCGCCCACAAGGCTGGGCTCGATGACCTCCCGATGGAGTTCGCCGTCATCGCGATGGGTCGCTTTGGTGGCGGTGAAATGAGTTACAACTCCGATGCGGATGTCCAATTTGTTTGGCGTGGCACCGCCGAGGGCAGCCAAGCCCTCGCTGTGAAAGTAGCGCAACGAGTGCGTTCGTTACTACAGAACGTGTCGAGCCAGCCCGGGCTCGCGATCGATGCTGACCTTCGTCCGGAAGGACGCAATGGTCCACTTGCACGTTCACTCGCCAGTTGCGCGGAATACTACGGGCGCTGGTCAGATCCGTGGGAAGCTCAGGCTTTGCTCCGTGCACGCCCGTGTGCTGGAGATCCTGAGTTACGTCAGGCGTTCACGGAGATGATCGATCCCGTCCGGTACCCCGCAGAGGTCTCGGAAGCCGCGCTTCGTCAGATGCGCACGCTGAAGGCGCGCATGGAGTCCGAGCGGCTTCCGCGTGGCCTCGATCCCAAGCGTCATCTCAAGCTCGGCCCTGGGGGGCTATCCGACGTTGAGTGGTCCGTGCAACTCCTGCAGCTCCAGCACGGGCGCGAGGTAGAAGGCCTGCGCACCACGCACACGCGCGATGCTCTCGATGCTGCAGTGGATGCCGGTCTCATGAACGCGCAGGATGCAAAGGTGCTGACCAACGCATGGGTGCTGGCCACGGACTTGCGGGGCGCCCTGGCGCTTCGGGGCAAGGCTCGCGAGGGTGATGTCTTGCCTGGCGACCCACACGAGCTTGCGATCCTCACCGAGATCCTTGCCATACCCGACACTGGTCTCGAACTACGCGATCGCTACGAACGGACCACGCGCCACGCTCGTACCGTGATGGAGCGAGTGTTTTACGGTTGGGAGACTGACGAGTGAACGCGTTCAGGACTCTGATCTCTGCACTGTGCATTCTGGGTGGAGCGCTGTTGATCGTGGGATGGGCCGTGAGTTCAGTTGCCGTGAAGTCGGTCGAGGACGGCAGTGCCATCTCGAGTATCGCCGAGAAAGCCTGGGCTGTGCCCGGGGTGGTGACGGGGATCTCGACACAGGTACAAGATCAGGTCCTGGACACTCTCAGTGACCGAGGCTTCAATGCCGCTGCGCTGGGCGTCGACGATGACATCCGGTCTGCCGTGGACAGCAGCGTCCAATCGGACCTGTTCCAAGAAGCGTTGGTGGCGGAAGTCGAGAACGCTGAGTCGGAGTTCTTGGTGGCATTGACCGCCGAGGATCGCCCCAGCGCTCCGTTCAATGTTGACGTCGATGTGTCATCGGTCATCAACGAACGTATTGATGACACGGAGTACCTCGGCGACGTGGCGCCTGATGTCGCGGTGCCAGCGGCGAGTGTTGAAGTGATGAGCGCCGAGGCCGTCGACGGTGCCCGCGCTGGCTACGCGTCGATGGTGTGGCTTGCGGCGTGGGGGTTATGGCTTGGTCTGGGACTCCTGGTGCTCGGCATCCTCGTCTCGCACCGACGCCGGTGGTTCATCGCCAAAGCTCTGATTGCTGTGGGGGCCGTCGCGTTGGCGTTTGGGCTGATCGTGCGCTACGTCTCCCCGGAGACAATTCTGCTGTTCCTGCCGGGTGGTGAAGGGGGAGTCCTCGGAGGAATGTGGCAACAAACAGTGACGGAGGACAGTGCGGATTCCATTGCCCAACGTTCACTATTGATCGGTGCGGGCGCGCTTGTCGTGAGCGTTGTCGTGATGCTTGTGGGGCGCGTTTTTGGCGGACGGCGCTAGCCTGGTACCACGTGGACTACGGAAGGCTCTTTTGATGAAATACCTGCGGATCGTTGTATCAGCGTTTTTAGTGGTGCTGGGTTCGATGGTGTTGGTGGCCTGGGCACTGTCGCAAAAGGCTGCAGAGAGCATCGAGGAGGGCACCGCCGCGGAGAACCTTGTGGTCAAGGTCGTGGAATCGGAGCAAACAGCCGAGGTCATTGCGAACGGCCTGATTAAAGCACTGGATGAGCAAGTCGATGGACAGGCAGGCACGCTCGCTCTCAACCTCCTCGATGATCAGATCTATGACTTGACGGTTGACCTCGTGCAGTCCGAGCAGTTCCAGAGCGTGTTGCTGTCGAGCGCTGACCGCGCGCAGAACTTCCTTCTCAGCGAGATTTCTGACCCTGACCGTGAACCTGCGCCTTTCGGCATCTACTTGGACGTCGGCGACCGCCTCAACACGCGCATCGACGAGATCCCAGTGGCAGGCCCATTCATTCCTGAACTTGAGATCGACCCAGTCGAGGTAGAGCTCATTCCCGCGGATACGTTTGAGGACGTGCGCACGGGTTACCAGGGCCTTCAATGGGCCGCGACGTGGTTTATCTGGATCGGGTTGGCGCTCATCGCTGGCGGCATCGCCATGGCACCCAAGTGGAAGCGCTTCTTGCCACGCGCGCTGATTGGCGCCGGCGGCATTGGAGTCGGCATCGCGTTGACGCTGAACTTCTTTGGGCCCCGCACGATTGCGGCCTTTGTGCCAGGCGGCCGCGAGGGCGGTGCGGGAACTCTCGTCGAGGACGTCATCGCGGACACCGCACTGAAACCCGTCACGAACATTCTTCTGGTCTTGGGCCTCATTGCACTCGCCCTTGCGCTGGTGTTCTTGTTGCTCCTCAAGTTCGTGCCTGGTCTCGATGGCGACCGTCCAGTCGAAGGTGATGCTACGGTAGGCGAACCTGACGAGTCCACGGAGCCTACGGCTGTGAACGCTGGTCCCACATCAGAGGCGTCGGCGCCCGTTGCTGACACGAAGGAACTTGAGACGTCGGCTCACACCGATGGGGCCACCACGCCTGAATCGCCTCGGGCCTAGCGCCGCCTGTCCGTAGAGACGGTGCTACGGAGTGGGTGCTACGGAGTGATGGGGCTATGGAGTGGAGGGGCAATGGAGGTGCTGCTGCGCTGAACGAGAGCGTAGGGCAAGCGCTCCACCACGGCCTCCACGCCCTCGCCAGCGAGCTCGCTCAAGACTAGCTCTGCTACACGTTGGCCCTGCTGTTCGGGGTACTGATCGATGGTCGTGAGGCCAAAGAAGTCGGCGAGGTCATGGCCGTCGACGCCCATCACGGAGAGATCTTCCGGCACGGAAAGCCCGAGGTCGCGTGCAGCGAGAATCGCTCCAATGGCCATCTCGTCAGAGGCAGCAAACACTGCGGTGGGATGGACGTGAGGGTCCGCAAGGAGCTGCTTGGTGGCCTCATAGGCTCCCGCGATGGTGAAGTCTGCGGTCCTCACGAGTAGCGGATCTGATTCGATTCCGGCCTCCGCTAGCGCAGATTCGTAGCCGGCGCGCCGCGTCGCGGGCATGGCAAAGTCACGTTCGAACTCGGCGTCACCCGTGATGTGGGCGATCGCGGTGTGCCCGAGGGACAAGAGATGCGTGGTGGCGTCGTAGGCCACCGCCGTATCGTCGAGGCCCAGACTGTGGACCCCGTGAACGGGCCCGCCCAGGCCCACCAGGCATCGGCCCAACTCCCGGAGTGCCTCTCGTTCTCGCTCGTCCAACTCAAGGTTCACGGCAATGAGCGCATCGCAACGCTGGCGACGCAAGATCTCGTCAAACAGGCGCGCACGTCGTGCGGTGCCGGGCTCATCCACGTCAAGACCGTTGGCGGCAGGCAGGTGGTAGAGCGTGACGTCATACCCGGCATCAGCCAGCATGCGCTGAGCTCCCTTGAGGACGGCCATAAAGAACCAACTGTCGAGGTCGGGCAAGATGAAGCCGATATTGCGGGTGCGGCCCGACGCGAGGGACGACGCCGCGGATGAGACCACGTAGCCAAGCTCCTTGGCCGCTGCCTCAACACGCTCTTTGGTAGCGGGGGAGACGGACGACTTTCCTGCCAAAGAGCGGGACACCGTCGCAGTGGACACCCCGGCGAGATCTGCGACCCGTTGAATCGTGGTCATCTGCAGTCTCCTCGGGGCGTCGTGTACGGACTAGCTCCTCAGCCAGACCGTGGTGTCCGGTGGAATCGTATCGGTAATGGGCATGGAACTGAGCAGTACCTCGCCGTCCGGGAGGGCCAATGACGCACCGGGATCGACCGCGCTATAGACCGAGACATCGCCAATCCTGAAGGCCACCACACCATCCGGGACGTCCTCAATCCACTGCATGGTGCCCGTCGCCAGATCGTTTTCGCGACGTAGCGCCAGCGCCAGCCGGTACATGCTGAGCGTGGACGTTGGGTCGTCGATCTGCTGATCGCGTGCCAATGTGGCCCATTGCTCGGGCTGCGGAAGCCACGAGTCCCCAGTGGGAGAGAACCCATACGCGGGGGCATCGGCGTTCCAGGGAAGCGGCACGCGGCAGCCGTCGCGGCCGTAGCGTTCACCTGCTGTGCGCGCAAAGGTTGGGTCCTGGCGTGCCTCGTCGGGAATCTCGATGGCCTCGGGCAGGCCCAGTTCCTCGCCCTGGTAGATGTACGCGGAGCCGGGGAGGGCGAGCATGAGCGCGGTGGCCGCACGCCCACGTTGCAACCCGACTGCGGTGTCCGGCAAGGGCGTGGTTGAAGGGCCGATGCCGTGGCCTTGGGGATTGTCGATCGTGAGGGCGAGTCGGCTCGAATGCCGTACGACGTCGTGGTTGGACAGAACCCAGGTGGATGGTGCACCGACGGCAGAGAACTCCGCGAGTGATTCATCGATCACTTGCTTGAGCGCGGCGGCTTCCCATGGCGTTTCGAGGTAGGCGAAGTTGAATGCTTGGTGCATTTCATCGGGCCGCACCCACTTTGCCATGCGTGACAGTGGGACGACCCAGGCCTCAGCGGCCAAAATCCGGTCCGCGTACTCGTTGACGACGCTGCGCCAACGTCGCCAGATGTCGTGGACCCCGTCTTGTGCCCAGTACGGCGACGAGGGGCCTTCGACACCGCCCATGGAGTGAGCGTCGTCGGAGTATGAGAAGTCGGGGAGTCCGTCTGCCTTGACCAAACCGTGCGCGACATCGACACGGAAGCCGTCCGCGCCGCGGTCTAGCCAGAACCGTAGGACGCGGTCGAATTCTTCAAGGACTTCTGGGTGTGACCAATCGAAGTCGGGTTGGGATGAGTCGAAAAGGTGCAAGAACCATTGTCCGGGCGTGCCATCTGGTTCCGTGACACGGGTCCAGGCAGGGCCTCCGAACACGGACTCCCAGTTGTTGGGAGGTTGTGAGCCGTCGGGGCCGAGCCCGTCGCGGAAGATGTAGCGAGCCCGCTCCACAGATCCTGGTGGGCTGGCCAGCGCGGACTGGAACCATGCATGTTGGTCGGAGCTGTGATTCGGAACGATGTCGACGATGACACGTAGTCCGAGCTCGTGTGCACGCGCCACCATCGCATCGAAGTCATCCAAAGTACCGAACAGAGGGTCGACATCAGTGAAGTCTGCAACGTCGTAGCCCGCATCTTTTTGAGGGGAGACGTAGAAGGGCGACAGCCATATAGCGTCGATCCCGAGTGCCGCCAATGAGTCCAGCCGCGAGGTAATGCCGCGCAAGTCTCCGACGCCATCGCCGGACGCATCTGCGAACGAGCGGGGGTAGATCTGGTAGATGACGGCAGTGCGCCACCACGAGCTCTCGTGAGACGTCATGGGATGGGTTCCTCTCCGTTGAGTTGGCGTCGTTCCCGTACCGTGACAGCGGGCCGGGAGGCGCCTCAGTCGCCTCCTCAATGTAAACGCTTACAAGGTGCTGGCGCAAACTCCACGCGCGTTCGTGTGATGGGAGAGGCAGCCCCCGCATGTGCCGCCCTGAGCTTCACGACGTGCGAGCAAACTCTCCCAGGGGATGCCTGAGTCCATAAAAACTACGTCAATCGGGACTATCGTCCCGCGAACAGTCATCATCTCGACCGTAGATTAGGTCTTGGCGGAGCGGCATCACGGGGACATGGTGCCGCCCGCCGTTTTCATTCCTTGACACGGCTAGGAGGGTGTGGAGATGGAGATCACTGTGAGTGCTCCTGGATCTGCGTTAAGCGGAACCTCCACCTTCACCGTGACCGGTGTCGATGAAATCGACCTGCTCACCTTGGGGCACATGCCGGGGGGAGCGCGCCGTGCGCACGCTAGCCCACCGCAGGATATTGACGTCACAGGCCTTGGGCTGAGAGCCGCGCAAGTCCGCGTTCTGGCTCAGAGTGCCATCCTGGTGCCTGGCGAACACATCACCATTACCGCCGACTATGACCCAGCAGCCATTCTCGACGTGATCCACCACGATGTTCCGGGCTTCTCCATGATTGAGTACCGCGCGAGTGGCCCCCAGCAGTGGCGCGTGACCGTCACCCGGGTCTCCTGCTAGCGACCAACCGGGGCATCCTCATCCAGTCGCGATAAGGCTGGGAACGAGGTCGCGAAGCAGCGCATGTGCGCTTGGGCAGCGCGTTCGCTCTCCACCGTGTGTGTGGGTGTTGTCAATCCCACATGTGGTGACAAGCCTGACCGCTATGCCCTCCCACAATAGGAAAGACCCTGGTGGGGACGACAATCTTGAACGGGCAGTTCTCGGTTCTGGCGCCTGCCGGAACAAGACGCGAGTGGGCTCGTCGTGATGTGGCACGCCGGTGACGTAATCTGTTCTCCGTCCTGGGGCACTCCAGTGCCTCGCCCCATCACACGCCGCGGTGTGCATTGGTCGCGCGCGTGCTGTCCCTCTCAGGAGCCGATCGCAATGTCACGCACAACAAAAGTCGTCATAAGTGTGATCGTTGCGGTCACCGTGGCCGTCACCGCCATCTATTGGTACGCACGGCCGCTTCTCTTGACAGGTACGGGCTATGCGGCGCACAACGCCTGTGCCGTCGACCACGTCGCGGGACGGCAGGACCCCGACAGCGATTTGCCTGAGAACCCACTAGTGCCGGTCATGCGCACCAGCACAGGCGACGCCGCTGCCACAGCATCGGTCCTCGGTGTGTTGGCAAAGCAAACGGCCTGGGCACTCCCCGGATACGGATGCACACTGGCCGGCGACCGCCCTGATGTCCTTCCCACAGCCACCGATGTCACGGCAGACTCCAATCCCTATGCCAGCCTCCCGCTCACGGTAGGAGATGACGCTGACATCACGGAGGCCCTGGCGCACGGCTTCGGTGACGATCTGGATGCGGAGGCCCAGGACGCGCTAGGGACGCGGGGAATCGTCGTGCTCAAAGACGGCGAACTCATCGCGGAGCGCTACGCGGACGGATTCGATGAGTCCACACCTCAGTTGGGCTGGTCAATGACCAAGAGCGTCACCAATCTGATGGTGGGCGCATTAGTTCAGCAAGGCGAGCTGAGTCTTGACGACGACCAGTTGCGTGAGGAATGGACTGACGGGCGTCAGGACATCACCATCCGGCAGTTGCTCAATATGACAAGTGGCCTGGAGTGGGATGAGACCTACGATCTCGGTACTCCGATCACTCAAATGTTGTACGGCGAGGAGGACATGGGAGCCTACGTTGCGTCCCAGGAACTCGCCCACACGCCAGGGGAGTACCTCCAGTACTCGAGTGGCAGCACGACGTTGCTCTGCGATGTCGTCACGAAGGATCGTGGCCTCGCGAACGTGCCTCGCCAGGAAATCTTCGCGCCCTTGGGCCTTGCAGGCGCGACGTTGGAGGCCGATGCCGTGGGCACGCCTGTCTGCAGTTCCTATATGTGGGCGACCCCTCGCGAGTGGGCCAGCATCGGCCAGTTTGCGTTGCAGGACGGAACGTGGAACGACCAGCGTTTGCTTCCCGAAGGTTGGATGACGCAGTCCACCGTGGCGATAGACACCGAGGTCGAAGAAGGCTCCGATGGCTACGCCTTGGGCTGGTGGTCCAACACTCGTCCCGACAGCAGCGTGATCCACGATTTGCTTCCCGAGGACACATACTTTGCCAGTGGTCACGATGGACAGCGCATCACGGTGGTGCCGTCACAGAACGTCGTGATTGTTCGCTTGGGATTCACGCCGGCAGCTGACGACAACCGTGTCGACTCCACCTCCGCAGCAATCCTTGCAGCACTGAACTAGACGGCCCCACCGCGCTGCGCGTTCGCCCCCCCACCAC
>NZ_BBRB01000004.1:116170-241568 GCF_000975055.1 Demequina sediminicola | reverse complement strand
TATCGCGAAGGAGTCGCAGGCTGACGACCCATTGCTTCCCGGCGATGAAGTGACTTACGTAGTCTCGGTGACCAACACGGGTTCTGTTGCTTATGTTGATCCTGACTTTGCCACGTTTACCGATGACCTCGACGAGGTGCTGACCGTCGCGGAGAACTTGACCGTGGTGTCGGTGGAGGGCAACGAGTCACGGCCCGTGGATGAAGTGGTCGTTTCTGGCTCGACGTTGACGTGGACTGGTGCGCTAGCGGTCGGCGAGACCGTTGAAGTGACCTACACCGTCGATGTGATGGACCCGTTGCCAGAGGATGCTGACCCCGCCCTGACCAACCTGGTGCTCGGCCCACCGGAATCCACATGTGTGGACGGCACAGAGCCGGGCTGCAGCACTACCGATCCGGTCCGTAGCCTGGCCGTGGAGAAGACCTCCGATGCCGGCGAGACGGTGATCCCTGGAGACACGGTCGACTACGTCATCACGGTGGAAAATACTGGCGGCTTCACGTACACGGATGTCGACCCGGCAATCGTGCTCGATGATCTGAGTGACGTCGTTGACGATGCCGAACTCACAGATGGCCCGACCGTCGTCGATGACAACCCGGCAACGGGCACCGTGATTCTCGAATTCGCAGGAGAGACCATCACCTGGGAAGGTGAACTGGTACCCGGTGAGGTCATCGAGATTCACTACACAGTGACGGTGTTGGGCCCTGAAGATGCGGACGCGGACGCCAATGGCGTCCTGACCAATGCTGTCACCAACCCGGGTGGTGAAGGACCGTGCGACATTGGTACGGAGCCCGGCTGCACCACTACGAGCCAGGTGCGGAGTCTCGCAATCGCGAAGGCGTCCAGCGCCGGCGATGTGGTGATTCCTGGCGACACCATCGAGTACATCATCACTGTCGAGAACACGGGGAGCTTCCCGTACACCGTGGATGACCCAGCCGCTATCGAGGACGACCTCACTGACGTCCTTCAGAACGCGACCTGGGGTGACTCGATCACCATTGTCGACACCAACCTCGACACCGTGTCGGGTCCCGGAGAGTTCAACGATCCCATCCTAACGTGGGAGGGTGCTTTGGCGCCGGGCGAGACAGTCGAGGTCCGCTTCACAGTCGTGGTCGATGATCCGGCTGAGGCAGATGGTGACGGAAACCTCGTCAACGCGGTGACTGGACCACCCGAATCCACGTGTGTTGACGGCGACGAAGACGGGTGCGTGGTGCAGGTTCCCGTCCGTGCCTTGCAGATTGTGAAGACGGTCAACGATGTGGAGGAGATCGCTGACACTCAGATCATCACGTACACCGTGACGGTCACGAACACCGGAGCAGCCGACTACACAGTGCTGGACCCCGCGGGGATTGTTGACGACGTGAGTGCCGTCGACGACGACGCGACCTTCATCCCGTCGTCAGCGTCACCCGACGACGGTTCGGTCGTCTATGACGGCTCGACGCCCGGCGAGGAGACCATCACTTGGTCTGGCCCCCTTGCGGGCGGCGACTCCATCGACATCGTCTACTCCTTCAGCATCGACGATCCCGCCCTAGGCGACGGCGACATCGTCAATGCTGTCACTGGCCCCGAGGAGTCAAACTGCTACCCGGATGAGCAGAGCGACCCCGAGAACTGCCAGGTCGTCTCGCCGGACCAGACAGTGGAATTGGCCAAGCGTGCCCTCGACGATGAGGTCGTTCCCGGACAGGAACTCACCTACGAGATCACGATCACCAACCCGGGCTTCCTTCCGTACGGTGCGCAGGCCCCGGCAACCATGAAGGATGACATCTCAGACGTATTGACCCATGCCACATGGCTCGATCAACTTGAGGCTGATCCCGATGTTCCTGGGTCGACGCTCACTTTCGATTCGTCGACGGAGATCATCACCTGGGAGGGTCCGCTTGCCGCCGGTCAGGTGGTGACGGTGCGCTACACCGTGCTTCTGGATGACCCCATTGAGGAAGGTGCGACGCTCGTCAATACGGTCACGGGTGCCCCGGAATCCAACTGCTTCGCAGAGACACCGGAAGACGAGCGCCCCGAGGAATGCAGCGTGACGGTGCCGGTGCGCCAATTGTCCATGGCAAAGACGTCCGATGCTGTGGAGTGGATTGGTCCGCACCAAACGGTCGAGTACTCCGTGACGGTGAACAACACCGGCAGCGTGGACTATGACGACGACCACCCCGCGGTGGTGACCGATGACCTCTCGGATGTCCTCGACGACGCCACGTATCTCAACGATGCGCAAAGCTCCACCGGTGAAGGCGCGTTTGTCCTCGACGGAACCGAACTGACGTGGACGGGCCCCATCCCGGCCGGGGAGGAAGTCGTGCTGACCTACTCGGTCCGTGTCGACGATCCCCCGGGTGGCAACGGGTCGCTCGTCAATGTGGTGGACGGGCCTCCCGAGACCACGTGTGCCGAGGGAGATTGCACGGTGACTGTGCCGGTGCGGTCGCTTGACATCGTCAAGACGGCCGATGCCCCGGACCCCGTCGTTGCGGGTGGCACGGTTGCCTACACGGTCGTGGTGGAAAATACTGGAACCTTCGCGTACACACTCGAGGATCCGGCAGCGATCACCGATGACCTCTCGGGAGTGCTCGACGACGCGACCTATCAAGGTGACGCCGAGGCCACGAGCGGTGACACTACGGTGTCGTTGACGTTGGAGACGCTGTCGTGGACAGGCGCGCTTGAGCCCGGTCAGATCGTCACCATCACCTACTCCGTGCAAGTCGACACCCCTCCGGGTGGCGACGGAGTACTGGACAACACGGTGACAGGGCCACCCGAATCCGTGTGTGCAGTGGACCCAAGCATGAGTGCGCCACGGACCTCACGCTCGGCGCTTCCCACGCTGCTTGCGATCTTCAACCCCGACTGCTCCACGAGCACTCCAGTCGCGCTACCGGCGCTCAGCCTAGAGAAGACTGCAGAGCAGCCCTCCGGCGGTGTCACGATCGGAGACTCCGTGGAGTTCACCGTGACAGTGACGAACGCTGGCGAAGCGCCATTCACGGACGAGTTGCCTGCGGTCGTCGTTGATGACCTCACGGACGTTCTGGACGATGCCAACTACAACAACGATGCTGCCGTCTCGCCAGAGATTGGCGAGCTGACGTACTCGTCGCCTTACCTGGTGTGGGAAGGCCCGCTTGGTGCTGGCGATTCGGTCGAGCTGACATACAGCGTGACTGTGACGGGTGCCGGTGACCTCTCAATGGTCAACGTGGTGTTCCAGCCCACAGACCCCTCGTGTGAAGGTGTCGCATGCGCGCCGGCGCCGCCCACGGGACCTGGCGGCCCTAGCGGAGTATGCATCGACGGGCTGACGACTGACGGTCTGCCGTGCGACTCGACGTCGACCGTGATTACCGTGACGAACCCCACGTCGCCGTTGCTTCCACGCACAGGTGCGGCAGTGTCGATGGCCGTGGTGCTGTTGTCCGGGCTCCTGATAGGCCTGGGTGCAGTGCTGGTGGCGTTGCAGGGAGGCCGCCGCCGCAACAACCCATGGAGCTAACGCCCCCCGGAGCCACCCGAACGTGAAAGTATCGACGTATGACAGTGGGATACGCTCTCGGTGGTGGTGGCGTTCGCGGCGCCGTGGAAGTGGGCATGCTACGGGCGCTGTTTGAAGTGGGCATCACTCCAGACCTGGTCGTGGGCACGTCCATTGGTGCCATCAATGGTGCGGCGCTCGCCGCCAACCCGACGCCGAGCGTGGTCGACGATCTCGAGAAGGCGTGGTCATCTGAGCCGGCCCGTGCCATCTATGGCGAGTCGTGGGTGAAGCAGATGTCTCGCTTGGCTCGCTCGGGTACTCACCTCAGCACCTCCAAGCCCTTGCGTGCCATGGTCAACGGCATCATCGGCGAGGGTGCCAGGTTCGAGGACCTGCCGGTGCCACTGGCGGTATGCGCAGCCTCTATCGAGCGCGCCGCCGAACAGTGGTTCGATAGTGGGCTCATCATTGACGCTGTCCTTGCGAGTTCTGCGGTGCCTGCCGCGCTACCGCCCGTGGTGATCGATGGCGAACACTATGTAGATGGCGGCGTGGTGAACTCCATTCCTGTGGGGGAGGCCATTCATCGCGGCGCCACTGAAGTGTTTGTGCTCCAGGTGGGAAGGGTCGAGGAGCCGCTCGAGCCGCCGAAGTCTCCCACCGACGTGGGACGGGTGACTTTTGAGATTGCCCGTAGGCATCGTTTTGCGCGCGATATGGCACAAGTGCCCGAAGGCGTCTCGGTCCACATCTTGCCCTACGGCGGTCACCAACCGGGGGACAAGAAACTTGGGGCGTACCGCAACATGGACCTCACGAAACCGCGCATGGATGCCGCCTATCGAGCTTCGCTCGAATATCTCGCTGAGCATGGGGTTAGCCGATGAATGCCACACCAGGCGCGAACGAGCGAGGACTGGAGTCTGATCGGCAGAAGCAGCGCCGCATGTCGTGGCAGCTGCCACCCGTGTGGGTTCGCCGTTGCGTGCTTGCGCCGCTCATCGTGCTTCTCGCGCTGGTGTGGATGCCGACGGCGCTGTGGCTCGGAATCTTGGTCGCGGGCGTGGTCGCGTGGGCTCTGCCTGGCCGAGTGAGGGTTCTGCGTGTGATTTTCATGGCCGGGCTGTACTTGATGTGGGACGCCTTGGCTCTTGTCTGGATGTTCTTCCTGTGGGTGATCTCAGGGTTCGGGTGGAAGGTCAACAGCGACTGGTTCCAGCGCCGCCATTACAGGCTTGCCGGGGTCATGCTGAGGTCGTTGTTTAGGGCTGCGCGCCGGGTGCTGCGGCTGACGGTGGAGTTTCGCGATGCAGACCTTGACGCCCTTGCGCCAGGGCGGCCCATCATTGTGGTGTCCCGCCATGCGGGGCCTGCCGATTCCTTCATCATCGTGGAGGCCCTCATCAACCGGTTCCGGCGCGAGCCAGCCATCGTGTTGAAGGACACATTGCAGTGGGACCCTGCCGTCGATGTCCTGTTGAACCGGGTTCCTGCCAGATTTGTCGCACCGTCGAGTCGACGTAAACGTGGCGCGGCGTCGGGAACCAAGTCCGTGGGTTCACTCGCCGCAGGGCTCAGTGGCAACGACGCGTTGTTGATCTTCCCTGAGGGTGCCAACGCCACCCCCAAGCGTCGTGAGAAGCGCATCGCGCAGTTGCGGGCTGGCGGGCACGAGGCGCTCGCCGAGCGCGCTGAATCCATGCCGCATGTGATGCCCCCGCACCCCGGCGGGGTACTTGCCGCTATCGACGCGTGCCCCGAGGCGACTGTGGTGATGATCGCCCACACCGGACTGGAGCGCCTCTCGACGGTGCGGGACGTCTGGCGCGAACTCCCCGTCGACAAGAAAATCACCTTGCGTGGTTGGGCGGCGGAACCTGACGAGATCCCGTCGTCACGCGCCGAGCGTGAAGACTGGTTGTTCGATTGGTGGGAGCGCATCGACTCCTGGATCGACCTCAATAACCCCGACGACGCATCGGCCGATGCCGTGGCCCAGGCACAGGGTGACGCCAACGTGATTTACAGTCACAGTGGCCGCCCCACACACTCAGGGCATGGCGACGAACAGCACCCAGACATTGAGGAAGGTCGCTAGTGGACCACATACGCGAAACCATCAAGGACGGACGATGGGTGATGGTCGCGGTCCAGGGACTCCTGTTCCTGTCGGTGGCGGTCACCGCAATCATCCCGTGGGGCCCGTCACTGTGGTCATCGCTGTGGCTCGCGCTCGCATTGATCGTGCTCGGAGCTGCGGGTGTGTTGTGGACGGGGCGGTCGCTTGGTGGTTCTCTGACGCCATCGCCAGTTCCCAACGGCGTTGGCCTGGTCGCCAAAGGCCTGTATCGCTGGGTGCGTCACCCGATGTATACCGCGCTCATACTGATCTGTGCCGGAGTTGCGGTGAGTTCCGGCCGCGTCCTGTGCTGGGCCAGTGTTGTCGCCCTCGTGGTGTTCTTTGAGGTGAAAACCCGCGTGGAAGAGCGCTACCTGATGACCACGTACGAGGGCTACTCGGAGTACGCCGGACGCACGGGCAAGTTCCTTCCCGGGATTGGCCGCCGCCGGTGAGCCGCCGTCAGAACTAGGCTGACTCCCATGAGCGAATCCCCTTTGCACGCTGTGGTCACCGGAGCATCGTCGGGAATCGGTGCGGCCACAGTGCGACGCTTGGTCGCTGCCGGGTGGCGCGTCACGGCCGTTGCACGACGCGCTGACCGGTTAACCGCATTGGCCGAGGAGACTGGCTGCGCTGTGGTTGTGGCAGACATCACGAGCGACGATGACGTTGCGGCGTTGGCGGCTACGGTCGCCGAGCCCGTGCACGCATTGGTCAACAACGCGGGAGGGGCCGTGGGGTGGGAGCATGTAGCGCAGTCGCCACTTGAGGCATGGCTTCAGCAGTACGCCCTGAACGTCGTGGGAACCGTGCGCGTGACCCAAGCCCTGTTGCCGGCCCTCACCGCATCGGGCCGTGGCGACGTGGTGAACGTGACTTCCACTGCCGGACACGAGCCGTATGAGAACGGCGCCGGCTATGTTGCGGCCAAGCATGCGGAGGTCGCGATGACGCGCACGCTGCGCCTAGAACTCACTGGAACTGGGGTGCGGGTCATCGAGATTGCCCCTGGGATGGTCCACACCGAGGAGTTCTCGGTCAATCGTTTTGGGGGCGACGAGGACAAGGCCGCGGGCGTGTATCAGGGCGTCGAGCCACTCGTCGCGGACGACATCGCTGACACCATCGAGTACGCACTGACGCGTCCTCACCACGTGAATATCGACCTTCTTGTAGTGCGGCCGCGCGAGCAAGGTGGTGCAACAAAATTGGTGCGACGCTGACTTCCACGACCGACGCTCACCAGGCCTCCGTTGTGGATACACCAGGACGATGTCAGGCCCGAGGCCTACACTTCGCAGTATGGGGACTGATCGCGCACGACTGTTAATGCATCCTGTGCGGATGCGAATCGTGATGGCGCTCTCTGCTGAGGCACTGACCACTCGAGACCTACAACGGGTTCTCCCAGACGTCCCGCAAGCATCGCTCTATCGCGGTGTTGCGGACTTGAAAGACGGGGGGGTCGTTGAGGTGGTCTCCGAGGAACGCCGGGGTGGGGCCATCGAAAAGACGTACCGTGTGGTGCGGGACAGGGTGACGATGACTCGTGAAGAGTTCACCTCCGGACCGCCCGAGGAATTCCTGGCCACCATTCAAGTGTTCGCGGACCAGATTGTTGCGGCCACCACAGCCTTCATGGGAGCTTCCCAGAACGATGAGTGGCGCGGAGGGCGATTCTCGGTGCGTCACGAACCTTTATGGCTCACTGAGAAACAGCGCGAGGACCTCTCCACGGAGTTGGCGGAGGTGATGGGCAAGTATGAGTCCATGCATCGACGGCCGGGCTCCCGTCACTACAGTTTCAACCTCGCGATCATCCCTGACCACGGTGACACACCAGAGAACTGAGGCAGATACACTGGTCTCATCAGCGTTGACCCGGCCATCACCGGTGAGCTTGCGGAAGAACGGACTCCGCGCCATGCCCCACTGCACGAGGGGAGCAGGTGCGACTCTCACTAGAACCGCACGGGTAGCCCGTCACAGCATCGTCCTCGTGGAAGCGAGGGCCTGAGCGGCTACGGTCCGCCTGCAGAGCAGGGGAGCGTGGCAAGCGAGGTGGTACCGCGCGGCTCACGTGTTCGCACGTCGGCAGCGTCCTCGTACGGAACCATGCGCACTGAACAATGCGCACGGATCAATGAACGTACAGTGACGCGACCACCGAAGGACTTTTGACGCGATGAGTGCTTACCCCCAGCATCGGCCCGATTCCACCGTGCCTGCCTCGCCGAGCTTCCCCTCTATCGAGGAAGACACTCTGGCGTATTGGAAGAGCGATGACACCTTCCAGGCGTCCATTGACAATCGTGCCGACGCTGAAGAGTTCGTCTTTTACGACGGACCTCCCTTCGCCAACGGTCTCCCTCACTACGGCCACTTGCTGACGGGCTACGCCAAGGACGTGGTTCCGAGGTTCGAGACGATGCAGGGCAAGCGCGTCGAGCGTCGCTTTGGATGGGACACTCACGGGTTGCCGGCCGAGCTTGAAGCCGAGCGCATCCTCGGGATCACGGACAAGTCGCAGATCGACGAGATGGGCATCGCCGCCTTCAACAAGGCTTGCCGTGACTCCGTGCTGAAGTACACCGACGAGTGGCAGGAGTACGTCACCCGCCAGGCGCGCTGGGTGGACTTCGACAACGATTACAAGACCCTCGATGCGACCTTCATGGAATCGGTGATCTGGGCCTTCAAGACGCTTTATGACAAGGGCCTCGCCTACGAAGGTCACCGCGTGCTGCCGTATTGCTGGCGTGACGAGACTCCGTTGTCGAACCACGAGTTGCGCATGGATGACGACGTGTACGCGATGCGCCAGGACCCCGCGCTCACGGTCGCGATGCCACTCAAGGCCGATGCCGTAGCCGCAGTTGCGCTGGACGCTTCCGTCAAGGAGGCGCTCACCGGCGCGGAGATCCTGATCTGGACGACGACGCCGTGGACACTTCCGTCCAACCTTGCCGTGGCCGTGGGTCCAGAGATCGAGTACGTCGTGGTGGCCGCCAGCGCAGAGTCCGCGTTCGCGGGACGCAAGGTCGTCCTTGGTGCGGCTCGCGTGGGTGCGTACGAGCGTGAGCTGGGAGAAGACGCCACCGTCGTTGCCACTATGAAGGGCGCTGACCTTGGTGGCCTGACCTATGAAGCGCCATTTGGCTACTTTGCTGACATGGAGAACGCCCACCAGGTGCTTGTTGCCGACTTCGTCTCCGTCGAGGACGGTACGGGAATCGTCCACATGGCCCCTGGCTTCGGTGAGGACGACGCCGCTGTGTGTGGCGAGGCCGGCATCGGCACTGTGGTGCCGGTGGACTCCAAGGGCCAGTTTACCAGTCAGGTCGCTGACTATGCAGGCCAGCAAGTGTTTGATGCGAACCCGCACATCATCAAGGACCTCAAGGAGCGCGGCATCGTCCTGCGCCATGAGACCTACGACCACAGCTACCCGCACTGCTGGCGCTGCCGCAATCCCTTGATCTACCGTGCGATCTCCTCATGGTTCATCTCGGTCACGGACTTCCGTGACCGCATGGTGGAACTCAACGAAGACATCACCTGGGTTCCTGACCACATCAAGGAAGGTCAGTTCGGCAAGTGGCTCGAAGGCGCACGCGACTGGTCCATCAGCCGCAACCGCTACTTCGGAACGCCCATCCCCGTCTGGGTATCGGACAATCCCGACTTCCCGCGGGTGGACGTCTACGGATCGTTCGCGGAGATCGAGCGCGACTTTGGCCGCCTACCGCTCAACGAGGACGGCGAGCCCGACCTTCACCGGCCCTTCATCGATGACCTCACCCGCGCCAACCCCGACGACCCCTCGGGCCAGTCCACCATGCGACGCATCTCCGATGTCTTCGACGTGTGGTTCGACTCCGGCTCCATGCCGTTCGCCCAGGTGCACTACCCATTCGAGAACGAAGAGTGGTTCGACACCCACAACCCCGCGGACTTCATCGTGGAGTACATCGGCCAGACCCGCGGCTGGTTCTACGTCATGCACGTGCTCGCCACGGCGCTCTTTGACCGGCCGGCATTCTCGACGGCCATCAGCCACGGCATCGTGCTGGGCTCGGACGGTCGCAAGATGTCCAAGAGCCTGCGCAACTACCCCGATGTCAACGAGGTGTTCCACCGCGACGGCTCGGACGCCATGCGCTGGTTCCTCATGTCGTCGCCCATCCTGCGTGGCGGCAACCTCGTCGTCACCGAGGAAGGCATCCGCGAAGGCGTCCGCGAAGTCATGCTGCCGCTGTGGAGCTCGTACTACTTCTTCACCCTCTACGCGGGTGCCGCCCGTGGAGGAGACGGCTACCACGCATCGGCCGTTCGCCATGAGGACGTCGCAAGCCTGCCCGTCATGGACAGGTACGTCCTGGCCAAGACTGCGGACCTCGTCGACACCATCACGGAGCAGATGCTCGCGTACGACGTGCCCGGAGCGTCGTCGTCACTGCAGTCCTTCATGGACCTGTTGACCAACTGGTACGTGCGGACCCAGCGCGACCGCTTCTGGTCCGAAGACGACGCGGCATTCAACACCCTCTTTACTGTGTTGACCACCGTGTCGCGCCTGGCAGCGCCCCTGTTGCCGCTTCTCAGCGAAGAGGTCTACCGCGGCCTCACCGGTGAGCGTTCCGTGCACCTCACGGACTACCCGGTGGCTCCCTCCGCATGGCGCGACGACTCCCTCGGGGGCGTCATGGACCAAGTGCGCGAAGTCGTCTCGTCCGCTCACGCGCTACGCAAAGCGGAGCAGATCCGCGTGCGTCAGCCACTCGCAGCGCTCAAGGTCGCCGTCGCAGATTCCGCCGCCCTGGCGCCATACGCCGACCTGATCGCAACTGAGCTCAACGTCAAGAACGTCGAGCTCGTCTCTATCGAGGACTTCACTGCCGCCCACCCCGTGGAGCAGCGTCTGTCCGTCAATGCGCGCGCCGCAGGGCCACGCATCGGCAAGCAGGTACAGGCCGCCATCAAGGGTTCCAAAAGCGGTGACTGGACCGTCGATGCGTCGGGTGCCGTGGTCTCTGGCGGGATCGCCCTGATGGAGGGGGAGTACTCGCTCGCCACGGTCATCGGCTCCGAAGGGGAGTCGACGGATGCGGCGTCTGTGCTTCCTTCCGGGGGCTTCGTGTTGCTCGACACTGCGCTGACGCCAGAACTTGAAGCCGAGGGCTACGCACGCGATGTGGTCCGTGCCGTGCAGGACACCCGCAAGTCTGAAGACCTCAACGTCTCTGACCGGATTGTGCTGGAACTCACGGTGCCGGCAGATCGGGTTGATGCGGCGACCACCTGGTCAGATCTCATCGCGAAGGAGACTCTCGCTCAGGATCCAGTTTCCGGCGAGCCACGCGTGAGCGTGACCACCGGTGACGACCTGGCAATCCGCGTGACAGTCGCGAATTAGCGGCGTACGCCGGGGCGTGGAATGGCCACGCCCCGGCCAAGGCCGCTCGAGCCACGTGCTTCTCGAGAGTCCGCGTCACCGCAGCACATGGCTAGTGGGGTGCCGAGAGAGCATCAAGATCCTTGACTGGAGTCCCCGACTGATACACGGCGCGTATCGCGCTCGGGTCACCGAGCGTATGGATGTTCTCAAGTGGGTCGACCTCGGTGATAACAAGGTCCGCCATCATGCCGGGACCCAAAGTGCCTAGGGAGTCATTGAGACGCAGTATTTTTGCTCCGACGGCGGTTCCAGCGTGGATTGCTTCAAGTGGCGTCAGCCCTGCGTCGACGAGGTGACCCAACTCAGTGAGATTGCGACCTTGTGGATGAATCCCCGCATCAGTGCCCATCCCTATCGTCACTCCGGCGTCGATCGCCTGCCGGGTGGACGCGAGCCCTCGTTCTTGCCAGCCTCGCTTGAGAGCGATGCGCTCGGCACTGGTGACGGCGGGGTTCAGCGGTTTGAGCAACGTGGAGAGGGTAGGGATTAGCGCAGTGCCGCGTTCAGCCATGACGGCAAGCGTCTCAGGTGTGACGTCATAGCCGTGCTCGATGCTGGACGCCCCGCCAAGGACGGCGGCGGTGACGCCTTCTGACCCCTGAGCGTGCGCGGTCACTGGTTGGCCCTGGAGGCGGGCCATCTCGGCGACGATCAATGCGACCTGTGCGGCCGGAACCCCCGGGTGGTCCGGCCCGTAGCTGGGGGAAGACATGCCTCCGGTAGTGCACACCTTGATGACATCGGCCCCAGTGCGTATCAGTCGGCGGACCGCCCGTATCACCTCGGCGTCGGTATCGACAACCTCCCAACCCGGCGTGGTAGCGCGTTCGGCATACAGCGGGACCGATCCATTGGGGTACACGGGATCCCCATGACCGCCTGTGGGGGACAGCAGCGCGATTGCTAGGTGGAGCCGGGGCCCCACCGTACGTCCGTTTGCGATGGCTCGACGGTATCCTGGGGTCAGTCCGGAGAGGTCGCGTGCCGTCGTGACACCCGCGTCGAGGGTGGCGTGCATCGTCGAGGCTGTGGCAAAGGCTTCTTCCTCAGGGAACCATTGGCGTTGTTCAGCTTCGTCCGCGTCGTGTGACATTGCGAGATGGACATGCAAGTCAATGAAACCTGGCATGACAAATCCGCCGCGGGCGTCAATCACGGTCTCTGAATGGCCCTCTAGGGGCCGTCTGGGCCCAACATAAGACACGACGCCATCAATGAACTCGACCTCGGCGTTCTCAAGCGGGTCCCGAAGAGTGCCGTCGAGAACAGTGGCACCTACGATGCGCGTGGTGCCTGAGGATGAGGGGGCATGGGGGAGTCTCGCGCCTGTCATTGTCGGTTGCCTCTCACTGAGTGGGTGTAGTCACGGATGCCATGGGTAGTGCGTCGAGAGAGAACCCTGGTGAGCCAGGGTCTGCTTCGAGAAGAGATCGCGTGTACCAGTGCTGGGGGTCAGTGAAAATTTGTTCGACGGGTCCGCGCTCAACGACCACACCGCGGTACAACACGAGGACTTCGTCGCTCACACGTTGGACAACTGCCAGGTTGTGCGAGATGAACATCATGGTGAGATCAAGACTGTCCTGGATCTCCGCGAGCAACTCGAGAATCTGCGCTTGTACTGAGACGTCCAGTGCTGACGTGATTTCATCCGCAATAACCATGGTGGGGTTCAAGATGAGGCCGCGCGCAATTGCGACGCGTTGCCGTTGACCGCCCGAGAACTCGTGCGGAAAGCGGTCCATCATTGCGCCTTCGAGTCCGACTCTTTCTAGCCAGTCGACAATTCTGTCCTGATGTGGGCGCACGCGCCCGCGTCCTGGCTCAATCGCTTCCGCCAGTGTTTGGCCGATGGTCCGTCGCGGAGACAATGAAGAGAATGGGTCTTGAGGGATCATCTGTGTACGCCTGCGATAGCGCGCGAGCTCACTGCGAGTGGCGTGGCGAACGTCGAGACCGTCAACCCAGATTTCGCCTGCGGCGGCAGGTACAGTGCCGACCAACGCCTTCGCAAGGGTCGACTTGCCCGATCCGGACTCTCCCACGACTCCCACAGTGGTCCCGGCGCTCAGTGAAAATGACACATCCTGAAGTACGTGAGCCGCGCCAAAACGCACGTCAAGATTTGCGACGTTCACAACCGTTTTGCTCACGCGTCCTCCATGCTGTCGACATTCACCACTGGCGTGGCTGCGAGTAGTTGCTTCGTATAGGGATGTTGAGCCCTTTCGACGGTCAGGTCGTCCATTGAAGTGATGTGTTCGACGATCTGCCCTTGTTGCATGACCAGGACCCTGTCACAGAGTCGACGCACCACACCGAGGTCGTGAGAGATGAAGAGGACCGCAGTACCTCGCTCTGAATTCAGGCGATTAATGAGCGTCAGAACCTCGCGCTGAACCGTGACGTCCAGTGCGGTCGTAGGTTCGTCGGCAATCAACAACTCTGGTTCGACGCTCATCGCCGAGGCGATCATCGCGCGCTGGTTCATGCCGCCCGAGAGTTCGTGGGGGTTTTGGCGAAGTCGCCCCTCGGGGTCCGGCATGAGTACGTCCTTGAACGCCGCGATCAGTGCCTTGCGGGCCTCACGTCGGCTGAAGCCCAAACGAGTCCGCAACACGTCCGTGAGTTGCGAGCCGAGGGTGAGAGCCGGATTAAGTGCCGTTCCCGGGTCCTGGTACACGAGGCCAATGCGCGATGCAAGCTCGGCTTGTGGGACTCGCCCCAAGAGGTCTGTGTGGCCAAGCGTCAGTCGTCGTGCTGATGCCTCGAGGCCATCCTGCAGCAGGCAGGAGACGACAGAGGCGGTCAGCGACTTTCCTGATCCGGACTCTCCGACGATGCCTACGATTTCACCGCGACCGATGGTGAACGACACGTCAGAGACAATCTCTCGACCCGATTCGATGTGGCTGACACGAATGCCATCAGCAACAAGGACCGCGTCGGTGGGAACGTCAAGTGAACTACCTTCATCTACCCGTGCCGACATCTGTGCTTGCTTGGCATTCGAGCGCGGGTTGGCCGCAGCTGCGAGTCCGTCTCCGACGAATAAGGCGGCCATAGAGACAAAGATGATCGCAACTGCAGGTCCCACCAAGAGGATGGGGTTTGTCATGATCTTCGAGAGGCTATCGGCGAGCAGAGTGCCGTAGTCGTAGTACGGCGCCTGCGTGCCCAGGCCCACGAATGAGAGTCCGGAGATCTCCACCAAGGCTCCCGCGAACGCCTGGGCAGTGATGATCAGCATGGGTTCGGCCATGTTGGGCAGCACGTGACGAATCGCGATGCGATAGCCGGGTACGCCGAGCAGACGAGCCGTGGTGATGTATTGGCGAGATGCGATCCCTGATGCGAGATTGGCTGTGAGCCGAGCGAACCCAGCGATACTTGCGACGGCGACAGCGATCACGGCCGTAATGGCGCCCTGCCCCAGGATCGCTGCGACGATGATCGCGAGCAGAAGCCCTGGATATGAGATGAAGAATTCAATCAGGCGCAACCCAAGGTTGCGGATACGTGGTGGAGCTAGCCACACGGCGATGCCAAACCCGACGCCAAGTACGGCCGCGATGGCGGTGGCGGCCAGGGCCATGAGGACGGTGGTGCGTGTCGCCACCAGAGTCCGGGCCAGCATGTCGCGTCCGAGAGCGTCCGTGCCCAGGAGGTGGCCAGGCTCGGAGCCAAGGTTTGATTCCCCGGTCAGGGTCGCGGCTTGGCCCGAGTAGATCATCGGCGCAACGAGCGCGATCAGGGCAACGATTGCAAACATGACGATGCCTGCAATCAGGGTCCCGTTCCAACGTAAACGCCGGCCTGGTGGGAGCTTGGTGGTGGTATTCACTGTTCTTCTCCGAGCGTCCGGGGGTCGATAGCGCCAAGGATGATGTCGATGACGAGTGTGGTGACCAGCGAGATTGCCCCAATCACGAACACTGCTGCGCGGATAACGGGATAATCCTTATCCTCCGCAATTGCTCTGATCACTGCGCTGCCAATTCCGGGCCAGCCAAAGACTGTCTCGACGATGAGAGCGGACCCCAAGAGCGCGGTGAGGATGATGCCTGAGAGGGTGAGCGCCGTGGTCAGCACGTTAGGAAGCAGGTGCTTGCCGTAGCGCACCAGCGCCGGAAGGCGCCAGCCTCGTGCGCTACGCATGTAGTCCATCTCCTCGACGACCGCTGCTTCGCGACGAACGATGCGCGCCATTCCTCCGATGCTTCCTATGGACAGCGCTGCGATAGGCAGAATCGCCGATTGCCAGAATCCATATGCGAGCGTGTATGCCGGAGGGAACCAGGAAAGCCACAGTGCAAAGATCACCACGAGGAACGTCGCCAGGATGTAGGGCGGAATGGACGTGAACACACTCGTGACCGTGGTGAAGGCGGTTCCTAGCCAGCGGCGCCGGTCGCCCCGGGTCGCGATTGCCACGGAGATGCCAAGGGCGACGCCACCGACAAGGACAATGAGGACGGACGCGAATGCGATGGTGACCGTGTAGGGGGCGGCGGCCATCACGATGTCCAGGGCCGGCACTCCATAGCGGAATGACTCTCCGAAGTCACCGCTAGCGACGCCGACCAGGTAGTCCCACAGTTGCACGAGTGTGGGATCGTCAAGCCCTAGCTCCGCTCGGACTGCATCGACGGTCGCGGGGGACGCATCGGGTCCAGCGATGGCCTCAGCCGGGTCGCCTGGTATGAGCTGAACAATGAAGAAAGTCATGAGCACGAGCAACACGAGGCTGATGGCAAGGCTCTTGAACCGGCGGACCAGGAACCGTCTCCATGTCTTGGCGTGGCTCCCTGCGGCATGGGGGCTGATGGTGGCAGCACCGCCCGCGACATCCTCCGTGGAATGGGGCGACATCGATTCAGGCATGGTGGTGTCGTTGCTTCCTTGGTTGTCTGCGCGGGCGGTGCTGCTCATATCGTTACTCCGTCACGCGCATCGCAGTGAGGTCCCAGTTGCCGGCAATGATCGGCGATGAGAATCCTGCACGGGAGACGATGTAGTGCGTGTCAGAAATCAGTGGCGCAAAGGCGACATCTTGTAGCACAGATTCCTGAGCTTCGAGGAGGGAGCTGCACGCGGCATCCTCGTCGTCACTTGTCATGGAGAAGGCCAGTGCAGCATCTGCGACGTCGTTGACCTTGCCAGTGATGTTTGAGCCGCCGTCTTCAGACAGGGGGCCCATGACGCGCTCCAGTGACAGGCTGACGATTCCTGTGGTGTTTCCGTCGGCGACCAGAGTGACATCCCAGATGCCCTTCTCAGCGCGTTGCGCCGCTCGCCAGTCGGCGGGGTCCAGTGCAGTGACTTCCACGGTGGCGCCTGCGGCACGTAGCGATTCGGACATGTAGTCGGTTGCGGCGTCCCAGTTCGACATCGTCAGGAGGCGGATGGTGACACCATCGAGGTCCGCAGCTGCCGCTTCCGGGTCATACGCCTGGAGGAGCGCCTCGTCGTCGTTGACGCACTCAGACTGGGTGTACGTAATCGACGTGAGCGGCGTGCCCAGTCCGTCCAGCGCAGCTTCGTTGAACCCTTCGCGCGATACCGCGCTGGCGGCGGCTGCTCGCAACTCGGGAGCATCGATGAACACGGAACCTGAGCCCTCTGTCTGGTTAAAGACGAGTGAGTAGGCCGAGGCGTTGGTGGTCTCGTAGGAGTAGTCGTCGCTTTCCGTGAACTGGAGCGCATTCGAGTCGTAGAAGCGGGTGACGTCGACTCCGCCGGACTGCAACAGATTGGCTGAGGTAGTGGAGTCCGCTGCGACAGTGATATTGATCGTGGCAGCGGGGACGCCTTCGAGTTCGTACGGCCAGGCGGCGTAGTCGTCGCGGAGACTATAGGTAGCGCTGACGCCAGGGTTGCTATCGCTCAGGGTGTAAGGGCCGGACCATGCACCCTCAACGGTGCCTGCTGCAAGCCCATCGAGATCATCAAGGCCCGCAGGACAGATGATTCCGGTGTTCTCAAGTGTGAGGCCTGCGAGGACTGCGGAATAAGGTTCGCTCAGGCTAATCGCGAGGGAGTCGCCTTCGGCGGTAAATGTTGGAGTTCCGGTGCCGAATGCCTGTGCTGTGATTGCCTGCGCTGCAGCGTCATCCACAGTTGTGAGATAGGTCAGGGAGTCTGCGACTACCTGAGAGTCGATGACTGAGCCATCGGAGCATGTAGCGTCATCGCGGATGGTCAGCACATAGTCAGTTGCGGACTGCGCCTCCCATTCCGAGGCAATGCCGCCAACGTACCCCTCGTCGCTAGCCCGTAGCAGGGTGTCAAACCCGAGCCGGGCTGCGGACACGCTCGCGGATCCTGAAGCGATGGCTGGGTCGAATTGCGTCGGAGCGGAAAAGAGCTCCGTATTGATGGTGTCTGTGGACACCGTAGGGGTCGATGACTCTCCTTGAGAGGCAGCAGCGTCCGCCTCTTCCGTGGCAGCTGAGCATGCCGCGAGGGTCAGTGACGCGGTGAGTGCGAATGCCGCTATAGCGACGTGTTTCCTTGCCATTGTTACTCCTAGTGGACGGAGGGGGACTGTGCCGTAGCGGTCCGGGTTCATGAACGCGGACCACCTCGAATCAGCGTGTCGGCCCAGAACAAGATGCGTTCAGGCATCCAACCTACGCTGTTCTGTATCCAATCTACATCGCGGTGTATCCGAAAAAGGACTTTCACGTTACGTTCTTGTAAATTCCGGTGCCTGGCGTCGGGCGTCGGGGGCAGGGTGCAGCGCATCCGGTGTCTCTCCAGCATCACCCCGGCTCGGGGAGGCGCTGTGCCATCGGGGCCAGAATTTACATGGGGGAAACGCACATGTCGTCGTTGGGATACTTGACGGTGTAGATTGGATCCAACTTGGAGTAAATAGTAGACAACCTGTCGTCGCTCGGTCCTGGGGCCGGGAGGAGACCAACGGCGACGGAGTTGCCTGAAAGGACCTCGTTGGATATGCCAGTACCCATCACTGCTGTCTTGGTCGCGAATCGCGGCGAAATTGCCAGACGAATCATCCGAGCCGTGCAGGAAGCCGGACAGACCGCAATCGCGGTCTATACGCCAGCCGATGCGGCCGCAGCCCATGTGCGCGAAGCGGACGTAGCAGTAGCGCTCACGCCGGAAGGCGCCGGCTATCTCGATACTGACGAGATCATCTCAGTTGCAAGAACTCACGGAGCCACGGCCATCCACCCTGGCTACGGGTTTCTGTCTGAAAACTCGTCGTTTGCCTCAGCGGTCGAAGACGCCGGTGTGGTGTTCATCGGCCCCACACCTCGCCAGATAGAACTGTTTGGGTCCAAATCTCGCGCTCGAGCTCTCGCCGAGCAAAGCGGTGTCCCGAGCATCCCCGGAACCGGTGTCCTTGATAGTGCCGAGTCTGCTGCATTGGCCGCACGCGCGATTGGTTATCCCGTGATGTTGAAGGCCGTCGCTGGTGGCGGGGGCATGGGCGTCCAGCGCTGCGACAGCGAGTCCGAACTGGTCGATGCCTACGTTGCCCTCGGAGCGTTAGCGGCACGGCTGTTCGGCGATTCGAGTGTATTTCTCGAGAAGGCGATCTTGGCTCCGCGCCACGTCGAGGTGCAAATTGTGGGCGATGGCAAAGGCCGTGTCGTGGTCCTCGGAGACCGTGACTGTAGTCTGCAGCGGCGCCATCAGAAGGTCATCGAGGAAGCGCCTGCCCCCCAGTTAGATAGCGGTCTTCGTGCGCGTCTCTGGGATGACGCGCGAAAGATTGCATCTGCCGTGGACTACCGGTCGGTGGGTACTGTCGAGTTCCTCGTGAGCGCGGAGGCGCACTATTTCTTGGAAGCGAACACGCGGCTCCAAGTCGAACACCCCGTCACGGAAGAAGTGAGTGGCGTCGACCTCGTCGCTCTCATGCTGCAGCTCGCGGATGGTGCGGATGACCTTCCTGCGGTTGAACAGGCAGGCCACTCCGTCGAAGCTCGGGTGTGCGCTGAGGATGTCTTTGCGGACTCGCGGCCCAGTTCAGGTGTGGTCACTCGTGTCTTGCTGCCTGAAGGAATCGGCGTGCGGGTGGAGTCAGGCATCGAGACGGGCGATGTGGTGACGACTGAGTACGACAGTTTGCTCGTCAAGGTTGTTGCGACAGGCGGTGACCGGCGTGAAGCATTCTCGATCCTAGCTAGGGCCCTTGCCGACACACGGATCGACGGGATCGAGACCAATCTTCCGTTACTGAAGGCGTTGGTGCACGCCCCTCTCGTGACGGATGGAGTCCCGACGACCGAGACCTTGACCCACGTAGTGGTCGAGGAGCCCCGGATCGTCATCGCGAGACCAGGAATGTCGACAACGGTTCAGGACTGGCCTGGGCGGGTTGGTCACTGGCAAGTTGGGGTCCCGCCCTCCGGTCCTTTTGATGACGTGTCGATGCGCCGGGCCAATCGGTTGGTAGGCAATGTCGAGGGAGCCGCGGCCCTCGAAGCGACGATGCAGGGGCCCGCGTTGTCGTTCAACTACGACACACGTGTCGCGGTGACGGGAGCACCGGTACCTATCCGTCTCGATGGCGTTGAAGTTGAGCAGTGGACACCCCTGCACGTCAAGGCGGGGCAGCTCCTCGACGTAGGAACTCCCGATGTGGGTGCGCGCACATACATTGCAGTTGCCGGCGGTCTCGACGTTCCGCCGTATCTCGGGAGTGCTTCGACGTTTGTCGCAGGGGGTTTTGGCGGTCTCGGCGGCCGAGCACTGCGTCCGGGAGACGTGCTGCGCCCGGGCAAGGCCGACGGCAATATGCCGGACGCCAAGGCGGGACTTGATCAACCTGAGTTTACGAGTACGTGGATCCTCCACGTCGCGGAAGGCCCGCAGCCGGCGCCCGAGTACTTCACCCGCGAAGCCATTGATTCGCTCTATGAGGCTGAGTGGCGAGTTCACGTCCATGCGGCACGGACCGGAGTGAGGCTCATCGGACCCCAGCCAACGTGGGCGAGGCCCGACGGCGGGGAGGCGGGCCTGCATCCGTCTAATCTTCATGACAATGCCTACTCCGTGGGGGCGATCAACTTTACGGGTGACACCCCCTCCATCCTCGGCCCCGACGGTCCGTCGCTCGGAGGATTCGCGTGTCCAGTAACCGTAGTGTCCGCAGATCGCTGGAAGATCGGCCAATTGCGTCCAGGTGACACCGTCATGCTGGTACCCGTCAGCGAGGCGATGACCACTGAAGTACGTTCCGCGCGCACCGGGGCCACGGTGTTCAACCCATCCCTGCCAGGGCGAGACCGCGATGACGGTGTCCTAGGACGCCGCGAAGCAGGGCATGACCATCCTGCGGTGGTGTATCGCCGCGGTGGCGACGACAACCTTTTGGTTGAGTACGGCGACATGGAGCTCGACCTCGGTGTGCGGCTGCGCATTCACGCGTTGATGGAGGCCTTGAAGGCACATGGTGATCGAGGGATTATCGATATCACTCCCGGCATCAGGTCTCTTCATCTCCACGTGGATGCCGATCGCCTCAGCGTGCGTGACTTGCACGCGTTGTTGGAAGACCTCGAAGACTCGTTGCCGCCCTCGGATCACTTAGTGGTGCCGAGTAGAGAAGTCCAACTGCCGATGTCATGGGACGACCCCGTAGTCAGGACTGCCATTGCGCGTTATGAGGACTTGGTTCGCCAAGATGCGCCGTGGAACCCCGACAATATCGAGTTCATCCGGCGCGTGAACGGGCTAGGTAGCAGAGATGAAGTGCGCACGACAGTATTTGACGCGTCGTACATGGTGCTTGGCTTGGGAGATGTTTATCTCGGCGCGCCTGCGGCTGTCCCCGTAGACCCTCGCCACCGACTCGTGACGACCAAGTACAACCCTGCGCGCACGTGGACTGCGGAGGGCACTGTCGGTATTGGTGGCAGCTACATGTGCATCTACGGCATGGATAGCCCGGGTGGCTATCAGCTTGTGGGTCGCACTCTTCCAATTTGGGGCGGCCTGCGACGCTCTAACCCCAATTTTCTTCCCGGCGAGCCTTGGCTACTCCGATTCTTTGACCGTGTGAAGTTCGTAGAAGTTGATGCCGCCACGCTTGAAGAGCAGCGACGTGCCTTTGCCGCGGGAAGGCTCGAGCTCACCGTCTCGGACGGCGAGTTTTCCCTTGCCGAGCACCGCGCATTCCTCGAGCGTGAGGCGGACTCGATCTCGATCTTCCGCTCGCGGCAAAGTGCGGCGTTCGAAGCAGAACGTGTCGCATGGGAGCGTGCAGGCGAGTTTGACATTGCTGAGCCTGCGACGCCCGTCGACGCAGTAAGTGATGTCCACGCGTCATTAGTTGTTCCCGAGGGCGCTCACGTGTGTGCAGCGCCGATGGCTGGAGCGGTGTGGAAGGTCTCAGCATCGCCTGGGCAGGACCTCGGGGCGTCCGACTCAGTTGTCGTGCTCGAAGCCATGAAGATGGAAATCTCCGTCGCCCCAGAGTGTGCCGTGACCGTGCTTGAACTGCTCGTTGACCCCGGCGAAGTCGTCGCTGCAGGACAGCCTGTAGCCATCGTTCGCCCCATCGTTTGAATACAAGGAGAAACACATGATCATTGACAGCTACAACACCACCCAGGACGTGCGAGGCCGCAGCGACTACCTCACCGGCGCCCGTCCCGGAGAATCTGCGCCACCGTATGTGCCGTTCGATGCCTCACGCATTCTTGACCGCATGGATGCGGCCGGTGTGGACAAGGCGATGGTGTGCTCTTTGGCTCAACGCATTGAGAACGAGTTTCTCGCGGAGCTCGTCAAGACGCACCCCGAGCGACTCTTCGGTTTTGGGCAAGTCATGCCTCAGGACGATGACGCGACGGACCAGATTCGGGCTTTTGTCGATGCTGGACTTGTGGGGCTCAAGCTTCACCCCAGCATGCACGGCTACCACGTCGCCGACCACGGCCTTCTCGACCCCGTCTTTGAGGTCTGCGCGGAGCTGGAGATTCCGGTACTGATCAACGCCCTCGACGACGCTTTTTGCGCACCTTTCGCTATCGAGGAGATAGCTAAGGATCACCCCACGGTGCCGACGATCATTGCTCACATGGGTGCTGTGTGGAACGTCCCCGAAGCGATTATCGTCGCGGAACGGCGGGATAACGTGTACCTGGAGACTTCGGCGACCCTCATGTCAGATGTGAAGCGAGCGTACGCTCGAGTTGGTGCAAAGAAGATCCTCATGGGGTCAGAGTGGCCGGGGTCTGACTTCGACCTAGAGCGGATGAAGATCGCCAAGGCGGTCCCGGACGCCGCTGATCGCGCATTGATCGAAGGAGGGAACATGTCCCGCATCATGGGTTGGCTATGAGTGCGCCACGCCCAACACTGCGACAGGCAGAAGTCTGCATGGAAACGAACGACGCCCAACTACTTCATGCCGCAGCCGGACTGATGGACGAGCACTACGTCATGGGTCGCCAGGAGGTGGTTGCCGCTGCTCGGCTGGCTGACGGCACCATCGTGACCGGAATCCATGTCGAGGCATCCCAAGGCCGTGCGTCCGTCTGCGCCGAGTCCGGTATTGCGTCGGCAGCGGTGATAGCGGGATCTGCCGTCGTGGCGATCGTTGCGATTGTTCAGCGCCCTGGCGGAACTCGCCACATCATCGAGCCGTGCGGAGTCTGTGCCGAGCTTCTGGCCGACTATTGGCCATCTGCACGAGTCTGGGTCGGGCGCGGCAGTGAACCTGCGGCTGTCGCCGTCACCGATCTCCTGCCGTTTCGCCACACTCGGACCGGACGTCTCAACACATCTTCCAAGGAGAACCTCGTATGACCCCGTCGTTACCCCCGACCGGACTTGATATTCGATCACTTGCTTCTGAACTGGGGGGCACCGGGGTGCCGCTTCGGTGGGAAGAGCTCGACTGGCCGTCGGTGACGTCGGTGGTGGAGCACCATCGTGCCGTCATCATCCCTATCGGTGCGATCGAGCAACATGGACCCCACCTCCCGATGAATGTTGACACGGAGATCGACGCAGCGGTGACGGACTGTGTCTCGGCAATCACCGGGATTCCGGTCGTGCCGCCAGTGTCCATTGGTGTGTCGGGCTCGCATGGCGATTTTCCTGGCACCTTGACACTTCGTCCTGAAACTCTGATCGCCGTGATGCAGGACCTGACCGATTCGCTATACGCATCCGGGGTTCGCCAGTTCATATTCATCTCAGGCCACATCTGGAACAACGGTGCTCTCGACGTCTCAATCGAGAAACTTCGCACTCGTTACGACGATGTTCGCGCACGCTCCATCGGTTACGTGACTATGTATCCCGGGCCTGAGGTTGACGGCAGGGTGCAGTTCGGTCGTGGCCTGATGCACGCGAACTTCTTTGAGACCTCGGTGATGTTGCACCTGCGTCCTGATCTGGTGCGTATGGACAGGGCGGTTTCGCACGCCGACGTCGATTCCTTCTGGGACTACCGCATGGATCAGGTCTCGGAGTCCGGGGTGTGGGGGAACGAAGTCGAAACCGCCAGCGCTGAGCATGGCCGCTCAGAGTTTGATCGTTGTGTCGAGCGCACCTCACGAGCACTAGCTGAAGCTGTGCGCGAGCAGGAGCCGCAGCGCACGCGTTGACCATCTGTACCAAAGAGTCGGTGGTCGCGATCGCGGCCGCCGGCTCTTTGCTCTGTCGTCTCCTCGATGTGTGGTGCCGCGAGCCGAACGAGGCGCAGAATCAGCCCCGATGAGGGCTCAACGGTGAGTCGCGAGGCTTGCTCCGCGTGGTCCCTGACGCTTGAGTAGCGGAAGCACGGCCAACTGTGCCACGGCGCATAATCCGATAGTCGCGGCAGACCCGACGGATACGATGAGCCACCCCCCAACGAGTGCGCCGGCGGCCATTCCCGCCGACGTCGCAGCTGAGAACCATCCGATGGCTGTCGCTCGGTCGGGACCGGAAAGCGGTTGGGTGGCGAGGATAGTGAGCGATGGGTAAAGGGGGGCGTAGCCAAACCCGAGAATGACAGCGGCAAGGCATGCTGTGACAAATGTTGGTGCGCCGGCGAGCCCACCGAGACCTAGGGCCACTAGCCCAAGCGCGATGCGAGCAGCGCGTGTGGGGCCCAGCCTGTCGGTAGCGGTGGCAAGCGTAACGCGGGCAATCAGCACTGAGCCCGCGAAGACCAGCAAAACCGTGGCGCCTCCTTGAAACCCAGTCGGCGAGATGCCCCGGTCCTCAAGGTGGGAGATGAGGAACGCCGTGAGGACGCCTTGCGCACCCCAAGCAGCAATGGCGATGGCGGCTGGCACGGCAACCGCTCTGCGTACGGACGTCTTACGTGGCGAGGGCGCTGACTTCGGCGGAACTGACTCGGTGAGACCGCTGCGGACCGCCACGGCGATGACGAGCGTGAGAGTTTGGGCTGCGAGGAGTGCGGCCCAGGTGTCGTGGTTGCCGACTGTCGCATAGGCGTTCTCGGAGAGCATTGGTCCGAGAGCGAGGCCAAGCCAGACGCTCATTCCGTAGTAACCGAGTGCACGTCCGCGACTCTCGGGGGGTGAGGAGGCGCTTACCCAGGCTGTTGTGGCAACGGTGATGCCTGCGTTGCCGATTCCGTACGCGATACGACTCGTGATGAGCCCCGGTGCGGTGAATGCCACCGTTGCTACCGCAATGCCAATCGTTGCGATGATGGCCGCGGTGATGGTGATCCGGCGCGGGCCGAAGCGTCCTGCGAGGTAACCGAGGAGGGGCATGGCTGCCATGCCTGTGAACCCTGCGATTGCAACGAAAGCTCCTGCCGCTGCCGTGTCATATCCGAGGTGCTCCGGAATTGCGCGGTTGAGGAGCGGGGCGGTCGCCGCCAAGACTGCATAGTTGGCTGTTGCGGCGAGTGTGACGAGCCAGAAGCCCCAAGAGCGGTGACCGGCTGGGACAAGTGGCATGTCATGCTCCGAAACGTCGAGGTGTGGATCCTAACCTCAGTATATTGGATACAAGATGCAGTGATGCGCGCACATCCTGAAACGGCAGGGGCTCCTGAGGGGCTAGTGACGGGTGACTATCGACGCAGAAGCGTGGAGGAACGTCGCTCGTACCATCTGGCCACTTGCTCGCCAGCATTGAGCACATGGGCTCGCATGAGGTTGGCCGCGGTGTCGGCGTCTTGAGCGGCGAGGGCATCAATGATGCGCGAATGCTCGCGGTGGTTATCCTCGCGGTGGCTCGCATTCTCAAGGAGAAGGAGGCCAGGCACATTCTTAGGGAGCGACGCCTGGACTCCGTCGAGCACGGACTCTAGCCGGGCATTATCTGCAGCGGCGAGGATGGCCGGGTGAAGGGCGTGCTCATTCGCAGCGTCAAGAATGTCGGTAGTTGTATCCTGAGAGCCGGCTTTGGCTGCAGTACGTGTCAGGTCGAACAACTTGTCGTTATGTTCGCGAAGCTGCGCGACATCGTCGCTTGACATGCGCGGGGCGGCTCGGCGTGCCGCGAGCGCTTCGAGCTCGGCGCGGACCTCGTATGCTTCGCGTACTTCCCAAGGGGTGGGAATGCGTACGACGGCACCACGATGCGGAATAATCTCGATGAGTCCGCCTGCCTGCAGTTGGCGCAATGCCTCTCTCACCGGGGTCCGGCTGGTGCCGAAGCGCTCAGCGAGGTCCGCTTGGCGCAACGGGGTGCCTGCTGCGATCTCACCGGACACAATCAGGTCGCGGATTTTGCTGGCGAGATCATCTACTAGCGCAGAACTGTCGGTGGCGGTCAATTGAGATCTTCCCCTCGCAAGTCGTCTGACGGTGCGTGGACCACTCCGTCGTTGTATCCAATTGCCACAGTCTAGGGTACGGATCCTACGTCGCGGGTTGCGAATTGAGGTAGGTGCGCCAGTCTCCGATGGCCGAGATGTCTGTGCCCTCCATCGAGGTGGAGACGAATCCGGTCACGATGCTGCCGTCGAGGAGCTCGATGGGGCCGAGTGCGAGCGGCTCGCGCACATCTGCAATGAGCGGTGCCCACGCGCTCGGCGGTACACGCCACAGTTCGCCGTGGATGCTTGTACCTTTGCCTGAAGACACCGGTGCAACGCCAGGGCGAGCCATCTCACCTGGCAAGGCCACCATTTTGTACTGAGACGATGTGGCTATGGTGCCTTCCAAAATCGCACCGCGGTCGGTCAGTTGATAGTTGAGCGGTTGCCCGGAGAGGTGTGCGCCGAATACGGCGAGTGGCGCTCCTGTGAACAGTCGCGGTGGGGCTTGTTCGCCGGTGAGTTGTGCCGCAAGGTCGAGCGCCACGTGATCCTCAAAGGCTCTAGCAACGATAGTGACACCGAAGTTGCCGGTGCGGGTGTCGTGTGCCGGTACGGCCACTCCGCAAAGGTCAAGCAGGTTCATGAAGTTCGTGAACGTGCCAATGCGTGAGTTGGTCTCGATGGGGTCTGCTGCAACCTCCGCGAGCGTCGGGTGGATCGGGGTCGTGGGAATCAGCAATGCATCCGTGCCTTCGAGGAGTTGCAGTGCCGCAGTTCGCGCTAGATCGAGCTTTTCAGTGTCGTTGACGAACGCGACCGCGTTGTGGCGACGCGCACTAGAGGCGATTGTTTGGACAACGGGGTCAGCGCCTTCGGGGTGCTCGGTGAGGAACTCGCCGTAGGCGGCGGCGCGTTCCGCCGCAATTGCACCCCCATAGAGGAGTTTCGCGGCTTCCAGAAGTCCACTGATGTCGAGAGTGACTAGCCGTGCTCCGCGATCGCGCAGGCGGTGTGCTGCGGCGGCGAAGGCTGCGAGGCGCTCGGGGTCGAGTGATTCGAGGTCTTCGTCGCGAGGTATCGCTACGGTCGGTGCCGCGGGGGCGGCTAGAGCGGCGTGTGGTGTCCACGTGCGGGACAGCGGATCCCGCCTGCTTGGGCCCGCGATGACTGAAGTCGCTGTAGCTGCGGTGGTCACGTCCCGTGCAAACACGGTGACGCAGTCGTAGCTTCGTGAAGCGGGGACCACGCCTGAAGTAGGTATGACTCCCCGGGTGCATTTGACTCCAACGATGCCGTTCAGCGCTGCTGGAACGCGGCCACTCCCAGCGGTGTCGGTTCCCAGCGCGATATCGACCAGGCCGCGTGCTGTTGCGACAGCGGAGCCCGAGGATGATCCTCCTGCGATGCGACCGGGATGTGTCGCTGATTCCAGGGCGCCGTAGGGGGACCGCGTGCCGACGAGCCCGGTGGCGAATTGGTCCATGTTGGTTGAGCCAATGATGATGGCACCTGCGTTGCGGAGACGAGCAACAGCTTCAGCGTCGACATCGGCGATGCTTCCGTAGCTCGGGTGGGCAGCCGTGGTGCGAATTCCCTCCACGTCGATGTTGTTCTTGACGGCGACAGTGAGTCCGGCAAGTGGGAGGTGGTCGCCGCGCTTCAATGCTGAGTCGACTTCGTGGGCGTCGGCGAGAACGCTGGTGGGGGAGCGGCGCTCGATCCAGACCCCGTCCGTGGGGTCATTTTCGATCCGTTTGAGAGCTTCGTGTGTTCGAGCAACGACAGTAGCCAGGTTGTCCACGGGTTCTCCTCCATTGAGCCGACAGGCGTATTGCATCCGATACTACTCTAATTGGATCCGTTCGCTGTTGAATCGCCGAAGTGTCCCCAGTAACCGTTCGCGTGGCGAGGAGGAAAGCCGACGAGTAGCGCGTGGATTCGTGTCGGAAACTCTGATTTGATGGGGCCATGCGCAAAGTTGCCATGGCGGATGAATCCCGCCGTTCTTGGATTGACTCCACTCAGCCTCGACCAGTGCGCCTCACGGTCTGGGAACCTGACGTCGAGGGCCCTACACCGCTGACCCTGCTCTCTCATGGCACGGGCGGCCAGGTGTCGGACCTCACGTGGTTGGCGCGCGCCCTCGTCGCAGAAGGCCACACGGTCATTGGTGTTGACCATCACGGGAACAATGCTCAGGACAAGTACCTGCCCGAGGGCTTTGCCTTTGTGTGGGAACGCCCCCGTGATCTTTCCTTCGCACTCGACTGGGCTCTCAAGGAACTCTCCATCGATGAGGCCCGCATCAGTGCTGCAGGGTTCTCGCTCGGGGGCTATACCTGTGCGGCTCTCGCAGGGGCCAAGATCGACCCCGAGGTGTTCGGCAACATCCTCCAGGGCGACTCACCGATGCCGCCACTGCCTGAAATGCCCGACCTCCGCAACCGTTTGGCGCAACGCTACCCGGGGCCTGCCCTGGCCGCGGTTTTTGCTGACGCTGGCGCCGACGTAGCCGACCCGCGCATCGGCCGTATCGCGATGCTTGCTCCGAGTGTGGGGCGCCTGGTGACCGAGGAGTCGCTGTCGAACGTCACCGTTCCCGCGCTCGTGTTGTGGGGTGGTGCGGACACCAATGCTGCTCCCGCGTTGAACGCCCAGCGCTACGAGGCTTTGATGCCTCATGCGTCGGGCCGTTCGATGGGTGACGACGTCAAGCACTACTGGTGGGTGCAGGACCATCACGAGGGCGAGAAGCTGCGCCGTGAGGCCTGGGCTGAGCTCTCCGGTTTCCTGACGGGCGTCAGCGCTACGTAGGTAGTAGCCCCGAGTCTCATCGCAGCGTGGGACACTAGACCTTATGCCTGAGTCCAACGACCTCATGCTTGGCGGCCTGTCCCCGGACGAGGCCGAGCGGGAGATTTATCAGCACATCATCTCGCGCAACCCCGAGCACTCCTTTGAACCTACCCTCGATCGCGTCCGCGACGTGTGCGCACTCCTCGGGGACCCCCAGCATTCGTACAAGGTGATTCACCTCACCGGTACCAATGGCAAGACGTCCACTGCCCGCATGGCGGAGTCGCTCGTGCGTGAACATGGGCTCCGCACAGGGCTGTTCACGTCGCCGCACCTGACGACGGTGCGCGAGCGTATCCAGATTGACGGAGAACCCATCTCGCAGGAGGACTTCATCCGCTTGTGGACTGAGGTCGCCCCGATCATCCACTTGGTGGACGCCAAGTCCATCAAGGACGGCGGCCCGCGGCTGAGTTTCTTTGAGGTACTCGTGGTGCTGGCGTATGCAGCGTTCGCTGATACCCCGGTGGACGTGGCGGTCATCGAGGTCGGCATGGGAGGAGTGTGGGACGCCACGAACGTGGCCGACGGCGACGTTTCCGTTGTCACGTCCGTCTCCATGGACCACGCACAGTGGCTCGGCAACACACTCACCGAGATCGCTACCGAGAAGGCGGGCATCATCAAGCCCGGAGCCGCATCTGTCATTGCGGAGCAGGCCGAGTCCGTGCTGCCAGTTCTGTACCAGGCGGTGGACGACAACAACGCGCGCGCTCGCTGGGAAGGCATCGACCTTGAGGTCGTCGAACGTCAGCCTGGCGTCGGCGGGCAGTTGGTCACGCTACGTACGACCGCGGCTACTTACGCGGACGTGTTCGTGCCTCTCTACGGCGCCTACCAGGCAAGCAATGCACTGTTGGCGCTCGCGGCAGTGGAAGCCCTCCTGGCCGACGGCGGTGAGGTGTTCGCGCTCTCAGGCGAGACTGTGGAGGCAGGCTTTGCTGCAGTGACGTCGCCGGGACGTCTGGAGGCAGTGCGCACATCGCCGATGGTGTTGGTCGATGCCGCTCACAACTCGGCTGGGGTCGACGCGTTGGTGGGAGCGCTTGAGGAATCGTTCACTTTTGAAGCCCTGGTGGGTGTGGTGGGCATTTTGCAGGACAAGGACGCCGAGGGGATCCTCGGTGGCCTCGAGCCGGCACTGGACCACGTCGTGCTGACCGCCTCGAACTCGCCTCGTGCGATCCCCGTGGATGAACTGGCTGAGATCGCGATTCCTATCTTTGGCGAGGACCGCGTCACTGTCGCGAGTAGCCTGCCCGATGCCCTGGATCAGGCCGTGCAGATCACTGAACGCGATCATGACATGGGTGCAGGAGTCCTCGCGGTGGGCTCGGTCACCCTGATCTCTGAGGTGCGCATTCTGATGCGTGCGGATGAGCGCAAGGGGATGGGCCAAGCACGTTGAGCACAGAAGAATCACAGGAACCCCCTGCACCCGAGGCCTCTGACGCGCCACGGATAGTGAAGAAGCGCTCCGCGGCCCTGGTCTTTACTCAGGCCGTGCTGCTGCTGGAAGCCTTCTGCGCCCTTTTCGCAACGCTCCTGCTGTGGGGCCTTGCTCGCGGCGGGCTGATCGACGCACCTGTGCCGTGGATTCTTGGCGGCGGGCTTGTGGTCACGCTGCTGATGGCTTGGGCTTCCGGCCAGCAGTCAAAGTCCTGGGGCCGGCCACTGGGCTGGGCGATGCAGGTTCCTTTGCTGCTCGGGGGATTCCTCGATACGGCGATCACCGTGATCGGTGTTGTTTTTCTCGCGATCTGGATCATGGGTCTGCGCCTCGGAACCAAGATTGATCGGGAGCGTGCGGAGTTCGACGCCGCTCACGAAGCCACCGACGCGAACGGCGCTGACGAGGTGGGCGGGCGGAGCAACGCCGGAGAGTCTGCGTGACACCAGCACGCGCGCTACTCAAGAGGATGGCGGCGGCCCTTGCCGGTGGCACCATTGGCGTCGCGATGGTCTGGTGGTCCCTTGAACGCGTGACGCTCGTGAATGCTGCAGAGGTTCAGGGGCAGGGAAATGGCTCGGTCCCGGTGACGACATATGTGACGCTCTTCGCGGGCTTGTGCCTAGTCGGGTTCCTGGACCGTTATGCGGCCCGCACGTGGGCGCGACATCTGCGCGACACCCCTGACACTCGCCAACTGCCGCTGTGGGCAGGTGTGCTGATTGCCGTCATCGGGGTGGTGTCGCTCATTTTCTCTATCGCGACACACTCACAGTGGGTGAACGAGCAAGCTCCGGTGCCGCAGGACCCCAACTTGGGCTTCGTGCTGTTCCAAACTCTCTGCGCCACGTTGATCCTGGTGCCCAGCGTCTTTGTAGGCGCCCGCTGGGTGCGCGTCAGCGACCGGGACTAGGGTTCAACGGCCAGCCGACGGCAGGACCGGAGAGAGTCGCTCTAGTCCGTGGCGGGCACCTGGACTGCTGAGAGCACTCCGTGCCCTGCAAGTCGCTCGCGGCCTTTCAGCGCTTCGATCTCCATCAAAAAGCTGAACTGTACGCTTGCGGCCCCCGCGCGCTCGAGCATGTCCGCGACCGCGAGTGCTGTACCGCCCGTGGCAAGAACGTCGTCGATGACGAGGACGCGCTGACCCGCGACGCCACGCGGGTCAAGCACGAGTTCCGATGCTCCGTACTCGATGGTCGCATCGGCTTCAAGGAGCTCTCCGGGCAACTTGCCTTTCTTGCGCACCATCGCCATGCCCACGTTGAGGCTCTGCGCGATCACAGGGGCAAAGATGAATCCGCGGGCATCGACGCCCACGACGACGTCGACCGCCTCCGGGGGAGTGAGTTGCGCACACGCATCCCGGAACAGCTCGGGGTCCGCGAGGATGGGGGAGATGTCGTAGAACAGGACGCCCGGTACAGGAAAGTCGGGGAACGTCTCAAAGTCATCCAGGGTGATCACCTCGCTATGGTGCCACGTGCGGCCTCGGGACGCTGATCTGAATGTCAGGGCAGTCCGCGCACCCCGAGGAGTGTGGGGCCAGGTATCCTCGTCGCCATGACTGACTCCAAAGACGCGACTGCCGCGACCGAACGCACGCTCATCCTGGTCAAGCCTGATGGTGTGAAGCGCGGCCTTTCCGGTGAGATCCTCCGCCGCATCGAGGCCAAGGGCTACACGCTCGCCGCTGTCGAGTTGCGTACGGCGACCCCTGAACTCCTTGAGCAGCACTATGAAGAGCACGTGGGCAAGCCGTTCTATGAGCCACTGGTGGAGTTCATGCTGTCGGGTCCCACGCTCGCCATCGTTGCCGAGGGTGACCGTGTGATCGAGGGCTTCCGATCGCTCGCTGGCGCCACGGACCCCACCACTGCAGCCCCTGGCACCATTCGCGGTGACCTCGGACGCCAGTGGCCCACGAAGGTCCTGCAGAACCTCGTGCACGGCTCGGACTCGCCCGAGTCAGCAGCGCGTGAGATTGCGATCTGGTTCCCCGGCCTGTGATGAGCAAGATCGAAGATGGGCTCGAAAGGAGCCTCTTTGCTTCACGATGGCTCTTGGCGCCCATGTACGTGGGCTTGCTGGTGGGCCTGGTGTTGGTGACGATCAAGTTCTTTACTGAACTGTGGGCGATGGTCGAGGGCTTCTCGATGTCGACGCCTGCAGACAAGGTCACTGTCGAGATCTTGACCTTGATCGATATTGCGCTACTGGGCAACCTCATTCTGATCGTGATCTTTGCTGGCTACGAGAACTTCGTGTCCAAGATCACTGTCGCGGAGAACTCGGAGGACCGTCCCAGCTGGATGGGCACCGTCGACTTCTCTGGTCTCAAGATGAAGCTCATCGGCTCGCTGGTAGCGATCTCGGTGATCCTCTTGCTCAAGGACTTTGTCGCAGCGGGTGACGGGAAGTCCATGGATTACGAAGCGGTGGCATGGCGCATCGGCCTGCATTTCACCTTCGTTGTTTCTGGCGTGCTGTTTGCCGTCATGGACTACTGGGGTGCCAAGCGTCAGTCGCTGCTGATGGACACCAAGATCAAGGCGGCCCAGCTCAACACCTCGCCGGACGCTGTGGGCGAATCCGCTCTGCCGGACCAGGCATCTGCGTCTGCAGGAGCCTCTCGCTAACCTTGCACCGTCTGCAGTCATAGTTTGCGGAGAACGCTGTGACCAGGGGCGGCCTCGCACGATTGTGCGGAGCCGTGCCCTAGGCTGGCCCCGTGCACCTGAAAACGCTGACGTTACGCGGATTTAAGTCTTTCGCGTCCGCCACGACCCTGGAGTTTGAGCCGGGCGTGACGTGCGTGGTGGGCCCCAACGGTTCGGGTAAGTCCAATGTGGTCGATGCCCTGTCGTGGGTGATGGGTGAGCAAGGGGCCAAAACCCTGCGCGGCGGCAAGATGGATGACGTCATCTTCGCTGGTACTTCTGGGCGTGCCCCACTGGGCCGAGCGCAAGTGTCACTCACCATTGACAACACCGATGGCGCACTGCCGATCGAGTACACCGAAGTCACGATTTCCCGTACTTTGTTCCGTTCCGGTGGCTCTGAGTACGCCATCAACGGCGCCAGTTGCCGTCTGATGGACATCCAAGACCTGCTCAGTGACTCAGGTTTGGGCCGCGAGATGCACGTCATTGTGGGCCAGGGCCAGCTCGATTCAGTCTTGCGTGCGACTCCCGAGGAGCGCCGGCATTTCATTGAAGAGGCCGCAGGAATCCTGAAGCACCGCCGTCGCAAAGACAAGGCGCTGCGTAAGTTGGACTCGATGCAGGGCAACCTGACGCGCGTGCAGGACCTCACGGCGGAGATCCGCCGCCAGCTCGGTCCTTTGGGAAAGCAGGCCGATGTCGCTCGCAAGGCCCAGCAGATTCAGGTCGATGTGCGGGACTCACGTGCCCGGTTGCTCGCCGATGATGTGACACAGATGCGTACGCAGATGAACGCTGGCAAAGCCGATGAGTCTGCGCTGATCGAGCGCAGGACGCAGGTGGAGAAGGAACTGGGGGAGGCCCGGGACCAGTTGGCGACCCTGGAGCGAGCCGCCGCTGAAGCGACGCCTGCGCTGACTGCCGCCAACGACGTGTATTACCGGTTGAGTGCGATCCGTGAGCGGCTGCGCAATTTGGAGTCGCTCGCTCAGGAACGCTTGCGTATGTTGGGCAGCGCTGGTGATGGCGCTCCTCCCACGGATTTGGTTGATCTTGATGAGCAGCTTGACCGTGCGCGGGTCGCTGCCACTGAACTTGATGCAGAAGTTGCTGCCGCTGGGGAGGCACTTGAACTCGCCGAGGCGTCGCGTAGGGAAGCAGAAGAGGTCGCACAGAACTCGGAGAAGCACCTCGCGAACTTGTTGCGGTCCGTGGCCGACCGTCGCGAGGGTGTGGCCCGACTTGCCGGCGATGTGTCGGCACGTCGTAGCCGAGTCGAGGCCGCTGAGCAGGAGATTGGGCGGCTCCGTGAGGCCAAGGACGATGCCGACCAGCGTGCCCACGTTGCCACCACCGAGTTCAAAGCGCTTGAGACGACTGTGGCATCGGACGAGGACAGCGACGAGGATCTCAACTCCCTCCATGAGGCGGCCACTGAGGCGTGGGAGGCCGCGAAGAGTGCACGCGATGAACTCAAGGACGCTGTCCATGTGTCGATGCGTGAACGGGATACGTGGGCCGCGAAAGCCGAAGCATTGGAACTTTCCCTCGCACGTAAGGACGGGGCGGGTGAACTTCTCGCTGCCGGATCAACGTCGGTTCGCGGCACCGTGGCCGCCCTCATTGAGGTCGCAACCGATGCGGAGGACGCGATTGCAGCAGCCCTCGGGCCGTTAGCCGATGCGCTTGCGGTCGACTCTGTCGAGGATGCCGTTGATGCCATTCGCTGGTTGCGTGACGAGGACGCAGGGCGCGCGCGATTCGTGGTGGCTGACCCCACCGCGAAGGTGACCAACCCTGACGTGACGTTGCCCTCCACCGCAGTGTGGGCATCGGACGTCGTGACCGGCGCGGGCGGAATTGCGGAGACGGTGCGAGCCCGGGTGTCCGGCGTCGCCGTCGTGGATGATTTGGCGAGCGCCCGATCCTTGGTGGCCTCGCTTCCCGAGGTCACCGCGGTCACCCGCCGCGGCGATGTCCTCGGTTCGCATACGGCATCGGGCGGAGCGGGTGATGCGCCTAGCGTGTTGCAGATGCAGGCGGCGCTCGATGAGGCCAAGGCCAAGCGTGACGCTGCCGCGACCACGGTCGAGTCCACCGAAGCCGCCCTCACTAAGGCTCAGGAGGACGAGTCTGCAGCGCGAGGTCACCACGAGGTGACCTTGAACCGCCTCAATGAAGCCGATGCTCGGATGGCTTCCGTGGCCGACAAACTGGGCCACTTGGGTGCCTCTGCGCGTGCCGCGAAGGCGGACTCTGAGCGCCTCGTGGTGCAGATTGAGGCCGCGCAGGCGCGCATGAAGGACCAGTCTGAAGAGCTTGCGAGCCTGGCGGAGCGATTGGCCGCAGCGCAGGCGGAACCGGAGCAGACGGAGTCCAATACTCGTGAGGCTCAGGAGAAGCGCGATGCTGATGAGGCGGAGGCGCGGGCTTCGCGGGCACGGGAGACTGAGGCCCGGTTGGCGCTGCGGACCGCTGAGGAACGTGCGCGCGCGTTGGCCGCGCGAGCCGAGTCTCTTGAACGCGCAGTCGTCGCGGAGCGCGACGCCCGTGCCAAGGCCGCTGAGGCCGCCAAGCGTCGTGAGCGCCAGGCCGTCGCCGCACGCGAAGTGATCGCAGGATGTACCGATGCATTGAAGGCGATTGACGGTTCCGTGGCACAGGCAGACGACGCCCGTGCTGCCGCGGAGCAGGCTCGTGCGGAACGCTCTGGGCAGTTGGGTGATGTGCGAGCACTGGTCGAGCAGCTCGCCGATGAGCACCGTCGGCTCACCGATGATGCCCACCGCGATGAGGTCATGCGTGCCCAACTCAAGGTGCGCATGGAGCAGCTTGAACAGCGTTGTGTTGACGACTTGAGCATGGATCCCGATCAACTTGTCGAGGAGTACGGCCCGCAGGTGCCCGTCCCTGTGACCGATGGTGAGGCGGACGAGGACGGCACCATGCCGACCGAGCCGTATGTGCGAGAGCGTCAGGAGAAGCGCCTGCGTGCTGCTGAACGGGCGATGGGGCAGTTGGGTCGAGTGAACCCGCTGGCACTCGAAGAGTTCGCGGCCCTTGAGGAACGCCACACATTTTTGCAAGACCAACTTGCCGACATTAAGAAGTCGCGCGAGGACCTTTTGGAGATTGTGCGCGAGATCGACGAGCGCGTCGAAAGGGTGTTTGCGGAGGCGTTCGAGGACACGGCCAAGCAGTTTGACCGGATCTTCCCGCGGCTGTTCCCCGGAGGCGAAGGCAAGTTGGTGCTGACGGATCCGCAGAACATGCTGACGACAGGCATTGAAGTCGAGGCCCGCCCTGCCGGCAAAAAAGTCAAGCGGCTCTCGCTGCTGTCTGGTGGAGAACGTTCATTGACCGCGGTCGCGATGCTGGTGTCGATCTTTAAGGCTCGGCCTAGTCCGTTCTACGTGATGGACGAGGTTGAGGCCGCGCTCGATGACGTGAACCTTGGCCGCCTGTTGGAGATCTTTAGTGAGCTCCAAGAGGACAGCCAGCTCATTGTCATCACGCACCAGAAGCGCACGATGGAGATCGCCGACGCACTGTATGGCGTCACTATGCGCGGTGACGGCGTGACGACGGTGATCTCTCAGCGTCTGAGAGACGAGGACGTCGCGTAGATCGCGCGCAGGGTGGCGCCTCTATTGGGTGGTGCGAACCTCACTCGGGGACACCCGGATGTCGTAATTCTGGCCCGGGCTGCCCCAGAAGTCGGTTACTGACACGATCCATGTCCCAGCGGGGATCACATAGTCAATGAGCGGGTCGCGATCGACGAGCCCATCGACGTACGGATTGCCGTCTGCCCAGGTGAGTCGGTACGCACTCGCGTCGTTGAAACCCAGGACTTCCAGCACGAGGTCCTGCTCACCGAGGGTTGCCGCTTCGATGGTCAGCCGTGCAGCATCGTCCAGGCTCAAGCACAGGTACTGGGTGGTGTCAGCCTCAGTCAACGCCTGCCCTACCTCGAGCGCAGGAGCGCCGTCGCACTCGGCTGGCGTGATCGCGATGTTGCCCACGGCGGGGTCGGCATGGCGGATGACGGTGCCCGTGTCGTCGTAGTACACCTCGGCGTCGTCGAAGGTGCCGTCCTGCCACGCGCTCGCCTCAATGAAGTAGGTGCCGGGCACCAGGTCGGCGGTGATTTCCGGATCGGTGCCAAAGACGTCATCACCGGTCGCGACCACGTCGCCGATGTCGGAGAAAATGGTCACGCGCAGGTCTGCCGAGCTGTCCGAGTGGTGTGAGTCCACACCTACTTTGGCGAAAACCGGCTCGGAGACGATGACGCACGACCAGCGATCGTCAGAGGAAGCCGATGCCGTCACGGTGCTCTCGACTACCGCGACGGTGTCGCCGCAGCTATCGACAGCGGGAAGGTCGACGGTAGACGCCACGTCGGGCGTGGGTTCCGGCACGGACGTCTCGGTGAACAAGAGGTACGGCGGGGGAGTGTCGCCTGGCTCCTGTGCCGGAGAAACCTCGATGAGGTAGCCGCCGGGAGGGAGCGTCGCGGTGATCTCAGCGTCAGCCTCCGGTGTTGAGCTCGCCGTGCCGAACGACTCGCCGGAAACGGACGTGACGGAGAGCGTGATGGGCGTTGCCGCATCGAGAGGTGCGGCGCCGATCAGCACCTCGAGTTCTTCGGAGATGCTGAAGCATGAGGTACCAGGAGCCTCAGAGATCTGAGTGTCGAGCGGGATAATCTCTGCGTTGACGGTGTTGCAGCCGTCACCCGTCGCGCTGGTGGCGTCGGGCTCGGATTCGTCCGCGTCTGATCCACCTCGAGTGGCGAGTATTGCGAACACAATCATGGCAATGATGGCGACCATCACAGTGGTCCACACCCGCTGAGAGTGCACGTCGAGCGTTGGTCTCATGGTGGGAGGCTATCGGCTTCTGTGACGCGTACTCCCCATATCCGCGCCGTATGGATCCTGGCTCACCGGGCCGGGAACAAACGGTGGTGCACGTCCGTTTTGTCTACGCTTGTCCGTTGGCCTGATGTGGAGGTTGCCTGCATGTTTGATTCACTGGGTTCCGCCCTCACTTTTCTCGTTGTCCTTGCCGCCGTGGTGTTTGTTCTGGCTGCTCTGGCCGAGGGGCGACTCCAGCACTTCCTGCGATTTCTCTTGCGGCAGGACCGTGGGCGCGTGACCGAGCATGTCTACGACGAAATTCCTCGTGCAGAGAATGACTGGAACGTGCTTCACGGAGTGGATTCCATTCCCGATGACGTGGGTGGGGCGGAACGAGCGAAAGCATGGGCGCGCGACGCCTACGGTCAGGCAAAGGAAGTTGTTGAGACCGGGCGCGAGAAGTGGGCCGAGCAGCGAACCGCGGAACCCCTCGCACGACGCAACGACACCCCCACCACGGGTCAGATCTCGATCGGCCGTCATTAACCTGCGTCGCGCTGCGCAGCCTCATCACGTGATCGAACAAGACCGCCACGCCAGCACCCCGCGTCGCGCCGCGGCGCTGACCTGAGAGACTTGCGTCATGGACGTGACCTGGATTCCTGGCGATATTGATCTTGTCGTAGTGATTGTTGCGGCATGCGCGGTCATCGGGGGCGCTGTGGGGTTGGCCCGGCGCCCCAAGCGCGACAAAGGTGCTGAACCCACCGCGACAACGGCGCAGCCTCAGGCGGCTACACGCGCGGGTGACGCAGAAGAAGGACTGCGCCCCACTGACGGGCCCGAAGCTCCGGACAGCCGGTTGGCGCGACTACGGTCCCGCCTGGGCGGGGGTCTTGGCTCCAGCCTGCTTGCGATCTTCTCCCGGGGGAGCCTCACTCAAGATGATTGGGATGAGCTAGAAGAAACCCTCCTCCTGGCGGACGTGGGCGCAGCGGCCACTGATCAGATTCTTGCCTCTCTCAAGGCTGAATTGAAGTCCGACCCCGACGCCGACCCCCGCGACACGCTACGTCGCGTCCTCATTGACATGGTCGACCCGAGCCTTGATCGTGAACTTCAGCTCGCAGAGCCTGGCTCAGGCGCGCACGAGGCCATCCTCGTGGTGGGCGTCAACGGAGTAGGCAAGACCACCTCGGCAGGCAAGATCGCCCGAGTTCTCGTCGCCCAGGGCCGCACCGTCATTCTGGGTGCCGCAGATACGTTCCGTGCCGCTGCCGCTGATCAACTCGAAACGTGGGGCTCGCACGTCGGAGTCCCGGTGGTTCGCTCGGACCGCGACGGAGCCGACCCTGCTTCAGTGGCATTCGAGGCCGCAAGTAGGGCCGCAGACGAGTCTGCTGACGTGGTGCTGATAGACACCGCAGGCCGGTTGCAGAACAAGGCTGGCCTCATGGATCAGTTGGGCAAGATCATTCGAGTGTCCTCCAAGGCAGCGACTCCCGTTGAGGTCCTCCTCGTCCTCGACGCCACCACCGGGCAGAACGGCATGACTCAGGCAAAAGTGTTTGCCGAAGCAGCGCCGGTGTCAGGCATCGTACTGACGAAGATGGATGGCACCGCCAAGGGCGGCATCGTCATCGCGGTGCAACGGGAACTTGGTGTGCCCGTCAAACTCATCGGACTCGGAGAGGGCGTGGACGACCTTGCGCCATTTGATGCCGAGCAGTTCGTGGACGGCATTCTGGGCCTTTAAGGCTGGTAGAAAACGTCGCTATGCTGGGGGTGCGCCAACTCCGCACACCGCGGTGGCGCACGTAGCGACGGTCGTCTAAGACAACACATAGGGGGATTGGCCATGACGCATGCGCCTGCAGGATGGTTCGACGATGGCTCGGGAACGGGTCGCCAACGCTACTGGGATGGCCAGCAGTGGACCGAGCATTTTCACCCCGCACTCGACGCCACGGCGTCGCCGGAGGGCGTCGCCGCGGGCACAGATCAAGCCGAGGCTGCACAGACCCACGCTTCAGCAGAGTCTGTCCATGTCGCCTCAGGCACAGAGGGTGACGGTCAGCCTCACCCCGATGGCGAAGCGTCTCACAGTGCAAGCCTTCCCACGTGGGCGTGGGGAGTCATTGGCGGCGGCGCATTGCTGATTGTCGGCATTGTGGTGGCGGCCTTCGTTGTCGTGCTGGGTGACGATGACCCCGCGGCGGATGCGCAGGCGGCGATGGAGGATTACGTTGAGGCGATCGTCTCTGCCGACTGTGCGGCTCTGAACTCGCTGACGACCGAGGCCTTTCAAGACGACATGTTTGAGTCCCAGACCTGCGAGGACTACCTGGTGTCCTATGAAGAGGACTTTGGGGAATCTCTCACTGACTACTTCGAGGGCACCACGTTCACGGTGACCGATGTGGTGGTCGAGGGGGATACCGCGGTGGTGTTCTCGGACTCCGTGGTGGACGGCGAGGAAGCAGAGAACGAGGACGTGCTGGTCTTGGTCGACGGCGAGTGGCTCGTGGACGTTGATCAGGCCTAGACCTCGCTTGTGCCCCATTGGCGCCACGAGGCGCTCTCTACTTTGTTGCCGCAACAGAGAATTAACCTGAGGGCCCGCCTTGTAACCGCCCGGAAACACTACTGCCGCCGTGGGGCAACACCGCTAGGCCACGCTGTTTCTTGACTCGCCGAGGGGCGGGAACAAAGGAGAAGCAGAATGGATAGCGGCAACATTGCCTGGCTCCTGACCTCTGCGTCACTGGTGCTTTTGATGACGCCTGGACTGGCGTTCTTCTACGGCGGCATGTCACGTGGCAAGTCAGTACTGAACATGATGATGATGAGCTTTGGCGCGATGGCCGTGGGTGCCGTCGCCTGGGTCATCGCTGGAAACTCGATCTCGGTTGGCGACAGCATCGGCGGCCTCTTCGGAAACCCCGGTTCAGACTTCATGCTGAACAGCTCGTGGGTCGCCGGCGACGGTGAAGCACTGATCGCGACTGGCTTCGGCGCCACGTTCGCCATCATCACGGTCGCACTGATCTCCGGTTCCGTTGCGGACCGTATGAAGTTCAGTGCCTGGATGGCCTTCGCCTTCGTGTGGGTCCTGCTGGTGTACTCGCCCGTGTCTCACTGGGTCTGGGGTGGTGGAATCCTCTCTGACGGCGGTCCTATCTTCAACGAGGACTGGTTCGCTCAAGACTTTGCCGGCGGTACCGTCGTGCACATTAACGCCGGTGTTGCCGGTCTCGTCATGGCGCTGCTGCTCGGCGTGCGTAAGGGCTTCGGCAAGGAGCCGATGCGTCCTCACAACCTGCCTCTCGTCATGATCGGTGCCGCACTCCTGTGGTTCGGTTGGTTCGGATTCAACGCCGGTTCGGCATTCGCCGCTGACGACAGCGCTGCTGCAGCTTGGGTCAACACCACCACTGCCACTGCTGCCGCCATCCTCGGTTGGTTGCTGACGGAGAAGATCCGTGACGGCAAGGCCACCTCGCTGGGTGCCGCATCTGGTGTGGTTGCTGGTCTGGTTGCCATTACTCCTGCCGCTGTGGCTGTTGACCCCTGGGGTGCGCTGCTCATCGGTGTCTTCGCCGGTGTGTTCTCCGCACTCGCTGTGGGCCTGAAGTTCAAGTTCGGTTATGACGACTCGCTCGACGTCGTCGGTGTCCACCTGGTTGCAGGTCTCTGGGGCACCGTGGCCATCGGTCTCTTCGGCACCACGACCTTCGGTTCCTGGGACGGACTGTTCACCGGTGGTGGACTCGGCGGCCTCTGGGCACAGATCGTTGCTGCTGCCGTCGTGATCGTTTACTCGGCTATCGCTACGCTGATCATTGGACTCGTCATTAAGTACACGATCGGCCTGCGCGTCAGCGAAGAGGTTGAGATCTCCGGAATTGACCTCGCCGAACACGGTGAGACTGCCTACGAGGAGGCGAAGTAACCATGAAGTTGGTCACTGCGATCATTCAGCCGCACCGCACGGACGAGGTCCGGGCAGCTCTTGAGGCCGCTGGAGTCCGAGGTGTCACCGTCTCGGAGGCAGCCGGCTACGGCCGCCAGAAGGGCCACACCGAGGTCTACCGCGGTGCTGAATACACCGTGGACCTGGTTCCCAAGACGCGCATGGAGGTCCTCGTCGATGACGCTGACGCTCCCACCGTCACGGAAGCCATTGTCTCGGCTGCTCAGACCGGCAAGATCGGCGACGGCAAGGTCTGGACTGTGTCGGTCGACGACGTGGCTCGCGTTCGCACTGGCGAACACGGACCTGACGCCCTCTAAGTAGGAGCAACGCACATCAATGGAGACAACCCCCAGCGCTGCTGAGGGCTCCGACGCTGAGGTCCCGCACCCCCACGGGGTGCGGGGCCTCAAGCGCGTCCGAGCGGACCTCGCAACTGAACTGTTTGCCAGCCAGGTTCCAGGACCGCAACGACGCGAACGACTCACTGAGCTGATGACCACCGCGCTCAAGGAACATTGGACCGAGTCGTGTGCTGGTGTCGACGGTGTCGCGCTCGCAGCTGTCGGGTCGCTCGGTCGTGGCGACATGGGTCCAGCTTCTGACCTGGATGTCGTGTTGATTCACGACGGCACAACCCATAAGCAAGACACTCTTGAAGAGTTGGCGCGGCGCCTGTGGTACCCGATCTGGGACGAAGGCTTGGAACTTGACCACTCCACGCGTTCGGTGTCTCAGTGTCGCCAGGTAGCGTCCAAAGATCTGGCCGCTGCCGCCGGTTTGCTGGACCTCAGGCCTATCGCAGGTGATGATGCCCTGGTGGCCCAGGCGCGGACCGCGATCTATCAGGATTGGCGTGCCGCAGCACGGTCCCGGCTCCCCGAACTCTTGACGTCCTCGCGTGTGCGGGCAGAACGGCACGGTGAGATTGCCTATGCGATTGAGCCGCATCTGAAGGAAGCACGCGGGGGTCTGCGCGATTACACGAACCTCTCCGCCCTGAGCGCGACATGGCTCACGGACCGGCCTCACGGGCCTGTCGACGATGCGGCGCGCCACCTCCGCGACGTGCGGGATGCCCTCCATTTCGCTTCCGGTCGCCCTGGAAATGTCTTGGCCAGGCATATCGCCGATGACGTGGCGACGTTGATGGAGTACGACGACCCTGACGATCTGCTGGCAAGCGTGGCCGACGCCGGCCGTACCGTGGCTTACGCGCTCGACACCACAGAGCGTGGTGCGCGGCGATCCCTCGAGCGTTCCGGCATCGGCTCTCGTGCATGGCGAGCCAGGCGCTTTGGCTCGGCTCCTCGCCACATTCCCGCGGCGGAGGGCCTCATCAATGTTGATGGCGAACTTGCATTGGCACCGCAGACCGATCCCAGCGTTGACGTGCTCCTTCCCCTGCGAGCCGCCGCGACGGCTTGCACCACAGGGCTCACGCTCACCCCGGGGCTTCTCGATGCGCTTGTCACGTCGCCGGACTTACCAGACCCGTGGCCCACGGAGGCGCGAGAATATCTGATGCAGATGCTGGGCGGTAGTGCACATCTGGTTGCGGTCTGGGAAGCCATTGACCTGCAAGGTCTCGCAGTGCGTTGGCTCCCGCAATGGGAAGGCGTCCGCAACCGTCCTCAGCGCAGTCCCGTGCACGAGTTCACGGTGGACCGCCACATGATCGAGGCGACGGTCAACGCGGGCCCCATGCGGCGGCTCGTGCCGGACGGCGACCTCTTGCTCCAAGCATGCTTGCTTCACGACATCGGCAAGCGTGCAGGCGCCGGTGACCATTCCGAGGCCGGTGCGGCGCTGATTCCCGAGATTGCAGCTCATGTGGGGTGGAGCGAGGAGCGGATGCACGACATTCAACTCCTCGTACGCGAGCACCTCACCTTGGCCGATCTCGCCACCAAGCGCGACCCTGGCGACCCAGCCACGGCATCGGCTCTCATGGAGAGGCTTGAGGGAAGAACTGACTTGTTGCCGGTGCTTCGTTGCCTGACGGAAGCCGATGCTCGTGCGGCGGGACCCAAAGCGTGGACCACGTGGCGCGCTGCACTCGTCGATCAGTTGACTCAGACGGCCAAAGCGATGTGACATGACCCCGCGTGGTTCTGCCACGCGGTGGTGGCGGGCAGGAGACTACCTGTGCCCGCCGGTAGGCTGTACGCCTACACGCTTTGAAGGGACATCTACGTGTTCGCAAATCTTTCTGACCGCTTGACATCAACTTTCCGCAACATCAAGGGGAAGGGTCGCCTTTCTGAGGCGGACATCGATGCAACGATCCGCGAGATCCGTCGCGCCCTTTTGGACGCCGACGTGGCGTTGCCCGTGGTGCGCACGTTCACTGGCAACATCCGCGAGCGCGCACTCGGCCAGGAAGTCTCTGAGGCCCTGAACCCCGGTCAGCAAGTCGTCAAGATCGTCAACGAGGAACTTGTCGCTATTCTCGGTGGCGAGGCACGGCCGCTGCAGTTTGCCAAGACTGGCACGACGGTCATTATGCTTGCGGGTCTTCAGGGTGCAGGTAAAACTACGCTGGCTGGAAAGTTGGCGCACTACCTGAAGGGGCAGGGTCACACCCCGCTGCTGGTTGCGGCCGACCTCCAGCGTCCGAACGCGGTGAACCAGTTGCAGGTGGTCGGTGAGCGTGCCGGGGTCCCGGTGTTCGCTCCCGAGCCTGGCGTGACGCGCGAGGGTGAGCGCGTGAAGGGCAACCCCGTCAAGGTCGCGAAGAAGGGCCTGAAGGAGGCCGAAGCCAAGCAGCACTCTGTTGTCATCGTTGACACCGCCGGTCGTTTGGGTGTCGATGCCGAACTGATGAAGCAGGCATCGGACATTCGCAAGGCGATTGATCCCGATGAAGTGCTGTTCGTCATTGACGCGATGATCGGTCAAGACGCTGTCGCCACGGCCACCGCCTTCGATGAGGGCGTAAACCTCACCGGTGTGGTCCTGACCAAACTGGATGGCGATACCCGTGGTGGTGCCGCACTGTCCGTACGCGAGGTCACGGGCAAGCCCATTCTGTTCGCGTCGACGGGTGAGAAGCTCGACGAGTTCGAGGTGTTCCACCCTGACCGCATGGCGGGCCGCATCCTTGACATGGGTGACGTGATGACCCTGATCGAGCAGGCTGAAAAGGCCTTCGATCAGGACGAAGCGCAGCGCATGGCGGACAAGGTCTCCAAGGGTGAAGACTTCACCTTTACTGACTTCTTGTCACAGATGCAGCAGCTCAAAAACATGGGGTCCATGAAGAAGATGCTGGGCATGCTGCCTGGTATGGGTGCCATGCGTGAGCAGATCGAGAATTTCGACGAGCGAGAGTTGGTGCGCACGGAGGCGATCGTTCAGTCGATGACGCCGCTCGAGCGTGACAACCCCAAGGTGCTGAACGGCTCGCGCCGTGCCCGTATCGCGAAGGGTGCCGGTACTACCGTCGCGGAGATCAACTCGCTGGTGAAGCGTTTTGAACAGGCGCAGCAGATGATGCGTGCGATGTCCGCTGGTGGCGGCATGCCTCAGCTTCCTGGGCAGGGCGGTGGCGCCCCGGGTGCGTGGGGTGGCATGCCTGGCGGCAAAAAGTCGAAGGGCAAGCAGGCACCGCAGAAGAAGGTCAAGGGCAAGTCGGGTAACCCCGCCAAGCGTGCACAGCAGGAGGCCGCCGCACGAAACCGGACGGCGAACAAGAAGCAGGCCCCCGCGGGTAGCGCCTTCGGTTTGGGACAGCAGGGGCAGCCAGATGTTGACCCATCGCAGCTCGACGCCGACCTCAGCAAGTACCTGGGTAATAAGTAGGGCCGATGCGCGTGCTTCACCTCACAGGCCCGGTGCTCGTTGACGATCACACGGTGATGGACCAGGCCTGGGTGGTGGGGGACAAGATCACCTATGGGCGTCCGCGCCACAGTGGTGAGGCAACAGTCATTGAAGGAACCGTGGTTCCAGGTCTGGTGGACATGCACTGCCATGTGGGTCTTGATTCAGGGGGCGCCACGGATGTGGACCTTGCGCTCAAGCAAGCCACCGTGGATCGTGACGCTGGGACGCTACTCATCCGCGATGCCGGCAGCCCGCTCGACACATCCTTTATCCACGACCGCCCGGATATGCCGCGGCTCATCCGCTCTGCCCGGTTTATTGCCCGGCCCAAGCGATACTTGCGGCACTACGCCCGTGAGATCGAGCCGCGGGACCTCCCGGATGTCGCCGAGGACGAGGCTCGCAAGGGTGACGGCTGGGTCAAACTCATCGCGGATTGGATCGAACGCGATGCCGGTGACCTCACGCCGTTGTGGACAACGCAGCAACTCGCCGATGCCTTCGCTCGAGTCCATGCCGTAGGCGCCCGGGCCACGGCTCACACGTTTTCACATGAGGCGATCGGCCCGCTGTTGGATGCAGGCATCGACTGCATCGAGCACGGCACAGGCATGGACGAAGACCACATGAGAGTGGCCGCTGACCGCGGTATCCCGGTCGTGCCAACGCTGCTTCAGGTCGACAACTTTGAGGGCTTCGCGGCCTTGGGTGAAGGCAAGTACCCCGCCTACGCAGAGCGCATGCGTCGGATGCACCAGCGGCGCTACGAGCACGTCCGTGACCTCTACGAGTCCGGCGTTCAGCTCCTGGTAGGCACCGATGCTGGCGGCACGCTCGGCCACGGTCTGTTGCCGCAGGAAGCGGCGGAGATGGCGAAAGCCATCCCGGCATCGGCTGTCATCGCCTCCGCCACGTGGAAGGCGCGTGAGTTCCTGGGTGTTCCGACGCTCTCGGAAGGGGAGTCAGCGGATCTGGTGGTGTATCCCGAGGACCCGCGCGTCGCGATCGATGTATTGAAGACACCGACGGCGGTGGTGCTCCGTGGCGACGTTGTTGCACGCTAAGCGCCGCGTGAGCGCCGCCCGGCGCAGCTGGTGGGTCGATGGCCTTGAGGCGTTGGTGTGGCTGTCCGCTGCCACCGGGATAGCGTTCATGATTGCCAGCGGCGGATTGTCGTATGTCGAGACTCCAGCCGATGGTGCCTATGCTTTGGGTCGCGCGCTTGGAATCGTGGGGGCAATTCTGGCGATGGCGCAAATGCTGTTGGCGTCACGCGTCCCGTGGGTTGAGCGAGCGTTAGGCCACGACGGAGCCATTGCTCGCCACACCCGCCTGGGCACGGTCGCCCTGGTGTTGATGCTCATTCACCTGGTGCTCATGACGACCATCACCGCTGGCTATGACGGCCGCTCCGTCGCGGCACAATTGACCGCTTGGCCTGAGTATGGCTGGTTCATGTTGGCGGCGCAGGTGGGTGCAGTCGCGTTCATCGTGGTGCTCGTCACGTCTTTCTCCGCGGTGCGCATGAGGATTCCGTATGAGCGCTGGCACGCGGTGCATCTGTTGGTCTATGTCGGCGTCGCATTTGCCGTGCCGCACCAGTTCCTCGAAGGCTCGACCTTCCGCGATGGTGGGGCTGCTTGGTGGTTCTGGGCGCTGTGGTGGACCGTCGCCTGGGTCTCTCTCCTGGGGTATCGAGTCGTGCGTCCACTGGTGCTGTTCATTAGGCACGGGCTTGTCGTGGAATCAGTGACGCCCCATGTCGACGGCTCCACCTCAGTCACCCTGAGCGGTCGGAACCTTGAGCGCCTACGCGCCCAGTCCGGACAGTTTTTCTTATGGAGGTTCTTGAGCCCTGGGCTTCGTGGCCAACAGCATCCGTTCTCGCTGTCAGCAGCCCCCGGCGATCGGTTGCGCATCACCGTCAAGCCGTCCGGTGATGGATCACGCGCAATGGCATCCGTGACCCCGGGAACCCGTGTCTGGTGCGAAGGTCCCCTCGGCATCTTCGGTGAGCCCACACGCACCCAAGACTCCGTGGTTCTCGTCGCCGCCGGCATCGGGATCACGCCCGTGCGGGCGCTGCTGGAATCAGCAAGCCCTGACGACGACGTGACCGTGGTGGTGCGTGCGCGTTCGCGGGAGGAAGCGCCGCTGCTGGAAGAGATCGAAGAACTCGCCGATGCGCGGGGTGCGGACATCCACCTCGTCCTGGGCCCCCGTGGTACAGGGTGGTCGAGCATCGACCAACCCCTGACCCTCACTGACATCGTCGCGAACCCGTCTGCGTGTGACGTGTACATCTGTGGACCGCGAGAATGGGCGGAATCGGTGCAGGCCGACGCGGCGAGGGCGGGCGTTGCACCGTCCAGCATTCACCGTGAAGAGTTTGGGTGGTGAGCAGATGAAAGCGACACGCGCGGTCATGGTGACAGGCGCATCGGCGGTCATTCTTGCGGCAGGCTTTGCGGCAGCTCCAGACCCGCTCGATGACTGCGTCGACGGCGCAACCGCGGATACCTGTGGCGACGAGACGGCGCAGCCGGGGGCGACGTCCAGCGCGCCTTCTGCGGAGAACTCAACGAACCCGGACCCGAGCGACGTCACCAGCGAAGGTGTCTCTGGAACTTTCGATGGTCCCGTGGTCTCCAATATTCGTGGCGACTATCAAGTCCGTCTCACGTTCACCGACGGCGTGCTGACTGCAGTGGAGTTCCCGGTGGCGGGGACGGATGCTTCGCCGTCCCGGGTCGTCAACGATATGGCGCTACCGATTCTCGAGGAAGAGTTTCTCGAGGAGCAGGACTGGGACGTCGAGCACGTGTCGGGGGCCAGCTATACCTCGCCGGCGATGTTTGAGTCTGCGCAAGGAGCGTTTGAGGACGCGGGCCTGTGACTGATCACGAGGGTGTCTTCACGCTCACGGCGCAAGCAATGGCGATGGACTTCACTCTGACTGTCGTGGGGTGCGCGGACAAGGAGTCCGCGACATCTGTCATGTCGTTCATCGAGTCAGACTTGCGCTGGGTCGATGAGGTGTTCAGCACATACCGGGAGGACTCCTGGATCAGTCGCATCAACCGCGGTGAGGCCGTGGTGGCGGACGCGCCCCCGGCCGTCGCGGAGGTGCTTGACCTCTGTGAGCAGTTTCGAGAGGAAACGGGCGGGTGGTTCGACGCGCGTGAGCCGCTCAGTGAGCCGGCGTCGCGCAGTCCCGGAGCGTCGCGTGCAGGCGCGTCGCGCATTGATCCCACGGGAATCGTGAAGACGTGGGCTATGGAGCGCTCCCGGTGGCGTCTGTCATTACTGCAGGCCGAGGGATGGTCGTGGGGCTGTGCAGGTGACCTGTCTGTGCACGGCCAGGCACCCTCCGACGAGGGCTGGCGTATCGGAATCGGGGACCCTCGTCACGAACCAGGCCCCCAACAGCGATCGCTCGCTGCAGTCCGCATTGGCCAGGACCGCTCTGCATCCCTCGCGACGTCGGGCGTTGGCCATCGCAGTGGCCACATCTGGGCGCCGCAGCGAGGCAAAGGCACTAGCACCGTTGTCCAGGCCACGGTGATCGGGCGCGACCTGGTCCAGTGCGATGCGTGGGCCACTGCCATTGTGGCTGGAGGCGCCGGCGTGGCGGAAAGTGCGCACGCACTAGGGATGGACGTCCTCGCTCTCAAGAGCCGAGGAGACAAGGTCACGTCCGTCTCCACACCTGGCTGGCGAACTCGTCGTCTGTGACCCTCACGCGCCCGGATTGCGCTAAGTTGGCTGGCACAAGAACTCTGAGGAGTGCGATGGCAACGCAAAAACTCCTGGGGCTCGCGACCTTTGTGATGGGTGTGAGCGCCTTAGGCAGCTGCACGGTGGCAGCGCCCAATGCGGCGCCCCTTTCCACCTCCGTTGAACTCTCGGGACCTCAGGCGCTCAGCGCTACAGCGACCGCGGCAATGTCGGTAAACGACGCGATGAAGTTTCGCCTGCAGTCGCTGATCCAACTTGATGGGCACGCTGGAAGCACGGGCGCCCTCGGCTCTGGGTGCGCAATTGAGGAAGAAGCGGAGATCCCTGACGGCACGTGGTTCGTTTTTGTCCGTGAGGTCGATAGCGAGAGCGGCAGTGGTGCGGTTGACGTGGCGTGCATGTTCGGGCAGGACTCGGATCAGTGGGAGATCTACGAGGAGAGCTTCGCAGACGATGAACACGTGGAGCACTTCGTCATTTCGAATGACGTCGTGAACCCCGTGACTGTTCACGTTGACCCGGGCGCTGTGTTCTATTTGTCCTCGCATGACTGGGTTCCCGTGGAGTTCGAGACCGCGGCTGTGGAGAGCAATGTGCTTGATGGGCGCCGTGGAGCGGGCTTGTGGATCGTCGTGGACGGCGGCAAGGTCGTGGGTGTCGTCGAACCCCGCTGGGAGCCTGAGGCCTAGCGGTCATACTCAGGTCTGAAAATCTGGCACAATAGTGCGTTGGTTGGTGTGGCCCTCTACCCGTGCCAACTATTCGTCTTGCCAGTGACGGACTTCCCACTATTCCCGGGTTGCTCCACACCGGCTCACACCGAATGAACAAGGAGAACAGCCATGGCTGTAAAGATTCGTCTCAAGCGTTTTGGTAAGAAGAAGGCACCCTTCTACCGTGTCATCGTGATCGATGGCCGCGCGAAGCGCGATGGTCGTGCGATCGAAGAGATCGGCAAGTACCACCCGCTGTCCAACCCGTCTTTCATCGACATCAACTCGGAGCGCGCGCAGTACTGGCTCTCCGTTGGCGCTCAGCCTTCGGACCAGGTGCGCAAGCTGCTCGAACTGACCGGTGACTGGGGCCAGTACAAGGGCGACAAGGACGCAAAGTCGACCGTCGAGGTTCCTGCTGGTAAGGCAAGTGCCGATGACCAGATCAAGGCAAGCGCCGATGCCGCCGAGAAGCTGAAGGCTGACAAGGCTGCCGCTGACGAGAAGGCCAAGAAGGAAGCAGAGGAGGCCGCCAAGGCTGAAGCTGCTGCGGAGCCTGCCGCGGACGAGTCCGCCGAGCAGCCCGCTGAGGCTGAGGAGAAGTAATCGTGGTTGTCGACGTCCTGGAGTATCTGGTCCGCAGCATTGTCCGTAACCCGGACGATGTCACGGTGTCCGAGCGCTCAGGCCGTCGTGGCATCACCCTGAACGTGGTGGTGAACCCCGAGGACCTTCCGCGCGTGATTGGCCGGCGTGGTCGCACTGCGACCTCGTTGCGCACCGTGATCGACGCTATTTCGCGTGATGACGTTCGCGTCAACATTGTGGACGTGGCCTAGCAAGTAGCCACAACAGCAAGGCCCCCGTCACAACTGTGACGGGGGCCTTCTGCGTATGTGGTGAGAGCCGGGAGACCGTCACCGTGTTAAGTCCTCAAGAACCACAGCGATGCGCGGCGGTTGTTGAGGAAGATCAAGATGAGTGCGGACCAGATGATGGACGCGATTGCTTGCCACTCGGGAAAACCCGGGACGCTAAAGATCACAATGAGGTCGAGCACCAGTCGGATCGCCATAATGGCGTTGACGATGAAGCGCGAGAACCTGGAACCGTTGCCGAGGCCTACAGCCACCAGCAGGGTGACGACACCGAGCCCGAGCAATGTCCAGCCGTAGATGCGTGCTGGCTGTGCGGAGGTGTCGACATCGGCGAGAAATCCAGTGTCACCGGACGCCCACAGCCATACGCCGCCTGAGATCAGCGTCAACACGGCGGAGATCCAGGTCAATACCACGACGAACGTCACTGTTCCGGGGCGTGGGCCCGGATGCGCGGTTTGCGGATAGGACATGGTTGCCTCCTCGGATGCACGGTGAAGAGGGCGGTGTCTCCCCTCCAGAGTCAATCTAGCCGAGGCAAGCCCCCTGATGCTGGTCGTTTACGCTTGTGCCCATGGAACTGACTGTTGCGCGCATCGGCCGTGCTCATGGGCTCAAGGGTGAAGTGACGGTGGAAGTGCGCACGGATATCCCTGAAGAGAGACTGGTGCCAGGAGCGTCGTTCGACACGGACCCTGCGGCAGCTGGACCTCTCACGGTGACCGCCGTGCGTACTCAGTCGCAGCGCTGGTATGTGAAGTTTGCTGAGGTGGCGTCACGAGAAGACGCCGATGCCGTACGCGGGGTGTCGCTCGTCATTGACGGTGATGAATCCGATGAAGACGATGCTTGGTATGTCTACGAACTCGTGGGACTTTCGGTTGTTCGGCCCAGTGGAGAGGTCGTGGGCGAGGTCGCAGATTTGTTGTCGATGCCTGCCCAGGACTTGTTGGTCGTCAAGCAAGTCAGCGGCAAGCGCGCAATGATTCCGTTTGTCGACGAGTTCGTACCCGAGGTTGACCTCGAGGCACGCGCCGTCACGATTACACCGCCATATGGGCTCCTCGATGGCGAGTCACCTGAGGAAACAGGGGAGACGCACGGATGAGGCTCGACGTCGTCAGCATCTTCCCTGAGTTCTTCTCGGTGCTGGATCTGTCCTTGCTGGGCAAGGCCCGCGCTAAGGAACTGGTGGAGGCGCGCATCCACAATCTGCGTGACTGGACGCACGATGTCCACGGCACCGTGGATGATGCACCGTTCGGTGGGGGCGCAGGTATGGTCATGAAGCCCGATGTCTGGGGTGCGGCGCTGGACGATGTGATGCAGCCGGGCGCTCACCTTGTGGTCCCCACTCCTGCGGGTATTCCGTTCACCCAAGGGATGGCGTCAGACCTCGCTCAGGAAAAGCAGTTGGTGTTTGCCTGTGGTCGCTATGAGGGTATCGATGCGCGTGTTCCGCAGCATTATGCGGATGCAGGCTTTCGCGTCAGCGAGGTATCGATCGGTGATTACGTCCTCAATGGGGGAGAGGTCGCGGTAGTCGCGATGATCGAGGCCATCACGCGCCTGATTCCCGGATTTATGGGCAATGCGCAATCAATCGTCGAGGAGTCACACTCTGACGGTCTCTTGGAGTATCCGAGCTACACCAGGCCCGCACAGTGGCGAGGACTTGACGTGCCGGAGGTTCTCCTGAGTGGTCACCACGGGAAGATTGCCCAGTGGCGCCACGAGCAGCAACGTGAGCGCACCCGAGATCGTCGGCCTGATTTGCTTCCTGAGAGTGACCGGGATGTGGCACAATAGTCTCTCGGTGCAAGCGGGGCTGACATCTGCCACAGGGGGTCTCAGCACGACTTGTCTTGTCACCACCACTGATCAAAGCCGTAAGGCAGAGTGCGTGCAGGGCCTGTGGCGTGTGCGTAGGAGCAATAGTCATGCAGAAGCTTGACCACATTACTGCGGGATCACTCCGCGACGACCTCCCCGACTTCCGTCCGGGTGACAACGTGAAGGTTCACGTGAAGGTCATTGAAGGTAGCCGTTCACGTATCCAGGTTTTCCAGGGCTTCGTCCTGCGTCGCCAGGGCCACGGCATCGGCGCTACCTTCACGGTCCGCAAGGTTTCCTTCGGTGTTGGCGTGGAGCGTACCTTCCCGGTGCACGCACCCACCATCGAGCAGATCGAGCTTGTCAGCCGTGGTGACGTTCGCCGCGCCAAGCTGTACTACATGCGCAACCTGCGCGGTAAGGCAGCTCGCATCCGCGAGAAGCGCGAGAACTGACCATCAGCACAGAGTCAGGCACACCGGCGGAGGGTCATTCACCCTCCGCCGGTGGCCGTCTATGGGGGTATGTCCGGGAATTCCTGGTCATTGTGCTGTGTGCGCTTGCGCTTTCTCTCCTTATCAAGACGTTCTTTTTTCAGTCGTTCTGGATTCCGTCAGCGTCGATGGATCCCACCTTGCAGGAGAACGATCGCATTCTCGTCACGAAGTGGCGCCCAGGTCCGCTCGATCTGCGTCGCGGCGACATCGTGGTGTTCAAAGACCCCGGCGGCTGGCTTCCCGCTGACACTTCCTCTGCTGACGACACCGCCTTCGAGGCTTTCGGCAAGGACATCCTGACGTTCACGGGACTGCTTCCTGAGGACGCTGGGACACACCTCGTCAAGCGCGTGGTGGGACTTCCCGGCGAGAACGTGGTGTGCTGCACCGCTGAGGGCAACATCACGATTGACGGCGAGCCACTCGACGAGCCGTACCTCCCCGCAGGTGTCGAGCCATCCATCCAAAGCTTCGAAAGGACCATTCCGGACGGATATCTGTGGGTCATGGGCGATAACCGCCCGCACAGTGCCGATTCCCGTGCGCATATGGGTAATCCGGGTGGCGGTGCAATTCCCCTCGATTCTGTCGTGGGCACCGCGTTCGCTACCGTGTGGCCGCTCCAGCACTTCCACGGAATCGGTAATCCGTACGACGACCCCGACGTCGTCACGGAGTAGCCCGTGGCAGTCTCACTCGAGCACGAACGCGCCTTGTGGGATGCCGGTGCCTGCATCATCGCCGGTATCGACGAGGTGGGCCGTGGCGCACTCGCGGGGCCCGTCACGGTAGGTCTGTGTGCGGTGAGCCGATGCTCGACGTGGCCCGAGGGGTTAGCCGACTCTAAGAGGCTCTCGGCGCCACGCCGCACCCGGATGGTCGCCGCTCTTGCCGAGCATCGCGAGAATGACCACTCTCCCGCGGGCTTTGGATTAGCGCGCGTCGTGGCTCACTCCTCCGCAGAAGAGATCGATGACCTGGGAATCGTGGGTGCATTGCGTTTGGCAGGAATGCGCGGTCTTGCACAGCTCCAGGCAATGGATGTCGATGTCGACGCCGTGCTCCTTGACGGCAAACACGACTGGCTGACCCTTCCCGAGCCCGATCTCTTCGCTAGCGTCGAGCCAGAGACCACCGCGGCATCGGCTCTCTATCCCAAGGTGGCCGTGCCGCCGGTGACCATGGTGATCAAAGGAGACGATCTGTGCGCCTCGATTGCCGCGGCCTCCATCGGCGCCAAAGTTGAACGCGATTCCATCATGACGCAAGCCCACGGGCAGCATCCTGAGTACGGCTGGAGCGGGAACAAAGGGTACGGCGCTGCCGGGCACCTCGATGCGCTGCGCCGACTCGGTGCAACACCGTGGCATCGGCGGTCCTGGAATCTTCCCGCCCACACCCCCGGGATGGCCTCGTGATGAGCACCGGGCTCGATCGCCCGGCGCGCCGCTCACGCTCCTGGGTGCCTTGCACGCGAAGATGTGTACGTGAGCAGTGACGACCTAGAGAGCTACGAGACCGCCGCCGAACTCGCGTTGTATCGCGAATATCGTGATGTGGTGGGTCTTTTCCGCTACGTCGTGGAGACTGACCGCCGCTTCTACCTGTGCAACAAGGTGGACATGCAGGTGCGGACCTCCGGCGCGGATGTCTACTTCGAGGTCCACATGACCGATGCCTGGGTGTGGGACGTGTACCGCTCCGCCCGCCTTGTGAAGAATGTGCGTGTGGTGACGTTCAAGGACGTCAACATCGAAGAGCTCGCGCAAGATGACGCAATGCCGGACCTACGCCAGCTCAGAGGCCGCTAACCGGCATTGAAAGCCGGCCGTCACTAGGGTGACACTATGGCCTCCCCGAACGTGACCGCCCACCCTCGTAGCGGCATCGTCCCCATGTTTATCGGGCTCATGACAGCAATGTTGCTGTCGGCCCTTGACCAGACCATGTTTGCCACCGCACTGCCCACGATTGTGGGTGAGCTGGGCGGCGTGAACCTCATGCTGTGGGTGACCACGGCATACATTCTGGCCGCCACCATCACGATGCCGATCTACGGCAAGATGGGCGACCTGATTGGTCGGAAAGGTCTGTTGATCGCGGCCATCGCGGTCTTCATCATCGGTTCCGTGGTTGGCGCCCTCGCTACGGATATGCCTGAACTGATTGCTGGTCGCGCAATTCAAGGCATCGGTGGCGGCGGCCTGATGGTTCTCTCGCAGGCGATCATCGCGGACGTCATTCCCGCCCGCGAGCGTGGCCGCTATATGGGCGTGCTGGGTTCTGTCTACGCGTTTTCTTCTGTCGCGGGACCGTTGTTGGGCGGATGGTTCACAGAGACCATCGGTTGGCAGTGGTGTTTGTGGATCAACATTCCCCTGGGTTTGCTTGCGATCGGATCGGTCACGTTCTTCCTCCACCCACCAAAGGTGGAGCGACGCAAGGTCAAGCCAGACATCGCTGGAATGATGCTGTTGGCCATCGCCACGTCATCGCTCGTGTTGACGACGTCGTGGGGCGGCCACCAGTACGACTGGGTGTCGCCCATGATCATCGGACTGTGTGTGCTGACGGTGGCATCTGGTGTGGCCTTCGTGGCAGTCGAGCGCCGCGCCGAGGAGCCGGTGCTCCCGCTCGACCTGTTCCGCAAGCGCAACTTTGTGCTCACCACAGCGGCCGGGCTGCTCATCGGTGTCGCGATGTTTGGCACGTTGACCTACATGCCCACCTACATGCAGATGGTGACGGGTGTGGACGCCACGGTGGCCGGGCTGTTGTTGGTTCCCATGATGGGCACGATGCTCGTGACATCGATTCTGGCGGGCCGCGCCGTGACACGGACCGGGAAATACAAGAACCTCCTGATCGCCGGCGCTGGCACGGCCACACTGGCGCTATTCCTGATGTCGACGATGGTGTGGGACGAACCCATTTGGCTCACCTGCCTGTACCTGGCGATCCTGGGCCTCGGACTGGGTATGACGATGCAGAATCTAGTTCTCGTCGTCCAGAACACGTTCCCGCTGTCCGTCGTGGGGACGGCCACGTCAGCAAACAACTATTTCCGGCAGATCGGTGCGTCGTTAGGTGCGGCGTTTGTCGGTTCGATGTTCACAGCGCGTCTGACTGGTCTCTTAGGGGAGCGCTTGCCAGCCGATGCGGTGGAGCAGTCCGGTCAGGACTTTAACTCGATCACACCGGAGATTGTGTCGGAGTTACCGAATCCGTACCACGACATCGTCGTGAGCTCGTATAACGATGCGCTCGCTCCGGTTCTGGGGTGGATTGCGCCGCTGACGTTGGGGGCGATGGTGTTGCTGATGTTCGTTCGTGAAGTGCCGCTGCGCACGACGACGGATCGGGACGTCGTGGTGGGGGACAGGGACGGCATGCTTGATTCCGACTATGGGGCTCCCGTGACCGGCGAAGTGCGCGAGGTGATCTTGACGGATGTGCGTGAGGAGGCTCGCTCGCGCATGGCGGAGCTAGATTCCGAGGTCGCGGAACTGCATCGGCACAACGAAGACAGTGGTGGCGCGCGCCGCACTGACCCGCCGACTCACCCTGGCTCGCCGCCTCGCTCAGACCCGCCGCCTCGTACGTAGGCGGCCTCAGCGCGAGGTTTCGTGCTGCTCGCTTGCGCATCCACGAGGAACTGCAAAGAATAGTTTGCAAAGATTTCTTTGTGGTTCTAGTCTGAATGCATGAGTACAGAACGTCACCTCGATTCCAGCGCCATCAAGGGACTTGCCCACCCCCTGCGCGTGGCCATCATTGACGAGCTGCAATCAGGGCCTGCAACGGCCAGTGTCCTCGCCGAGGCACTTGGCGAGTCCACAGGGTCCACGAGCTATCACCTCCGCCAACTTTCTCGTCATGGATTCATTGAAGATGACCCAGGACACCTCAGCGGGCGCGAGCGGTGGTGGCGCCTCGTGCCAGGTAGCATGCGGGTCGACGTCGAGTCGATGCGAGACGAGCCCATCACGAGTGCGCCAGCGGTCATGGTGTCACGTCAGTTCATCGCTCAACGCGCTGCGCGTATCGACGACTTCCTTGCGCATGGCGCCCAGGTACTCGATGCGGAGTGGCACGAGGCGGCGACACTCACAGGCACCACGGCATCGTTGACGTTGCAGGAAACCCGCGATCTCGCAGACTTGCTGGAGCGCACCATGCGTGAATTCATGGAACCGCTTACCGGTCGTGAGGCGCCCGAGGGTGCTCGTCGAGTCGCCGCGCACGCCAACGTCTTCCCCCTCATCGGCCGAACCGACACCGCAGCCCAGCCCCAAGGGTCTCCGGGGACGTCCGATGTCTAGCCCACGAGTCGCGCCAGAGCGCGTGAGCGAGAGCGAAGGCCTCGGGCGGGGGTTTGGGACCCTGTTCGCCGCCGCCGTCAGCTCAAACCTGGCCGACGGCATCGGCCGGCTGGCCATTCCGCTCACTGCGGTGGCTCTCACCACTAACCCTGTCAGCATCGGCTTGCTTACCGCTTTGACGTATGTGCCGTGGCTCGTGTTCGGAGTGCCGGCGGGCATGATCGTCGATCGGATCGATCGGCGCGTGGCGATGGCCGTTGCCAATGGTCTACGTATGGTGACTGCAGCCGTAGTCGCAGTGGCTATTGCCTCTGGGCAGATCAACATTGCGGTGCTCGCAGTAGCGACTCTCGTGTTTGGTATGGGCGAGACGCTCTTCGACAACGCGACCACGGCAATGGTGCCGTCGTTGGTGCGGCGTCCGCTGTTGGGTCGCGCCAACGGCCGGATTCAGGCAGCGCAAGTAGGCGTCGACATGTTCGTTGCGACACCCGTATCTGGCCTGTTGTATGCGCTCGCGGTTGCCTTGCCGATGATCGTGTCCGCCTCGGGGTATGTCATCGCGGCGCTGCTGGTTCTTGCTCTCCCCATGGCCGCAGCGCGTGCGAAGGTAGCGCCGGGTGAGGAGGGAAAACACGTTCCGTTGCGCGTGGCATGGAACTTCCTGCGCCATCACCACTACCTGCGCGCGGTGGTGATGACCACCGCCGCCGTGGGTGCGTTTATTGCTTTGGCACAGGCGGTCACCGTGCTGCTCTTTGTCGAGCGATTCGGTGTGGAACCTGCCGGTGTGGGGCTTGTGACCGCTGGCATCGGCGTTGGCGGCTTGACGGGGTCGCTTGTCGCGAGCCGGGTGGTGTCCAGAGTCGGGTTCGGCTGGACATTGTTCGCGGGCTCGATGCTCGGTGGAGTTGGGCTGCTCGTGGTGGGGCTAGCGGCCGACCTTTGGCTAGCGGTGCCTGCATACGCGGTCAGTGGCTTTGGTATCTCGATGTGGAACGTGCCGTGGGCGACGTTGAGGCAAATGCTGACTCCTGAGCAGATTCTGGGCCGGGTTGTCGGGATGATCCGGACGTTGACGTGGTCGTTGATGCCCATCGCGACCATGGCGGGGGCATGGCTCGCGAAGTCGGAACTCAACGTGCCATTCATCGTGGGCGGGGTCGGTGTGATCGGGGTGACGGTGCTCGCGGCCCGGCTGTTGTTGCGGGCCGATGCCGAGATCTCGTCGAGTTCCCCGGTGCTGCCTGCGTAGGGGGCTGGCGCGCAACCCGAACGTGCGTCCCCAGGCAGGGGCCGCAGCGGGGCTTGTCCACGAATGCGAGAGCAGAGCTGTGCCCACGTGATCGCACTCGGCATGCTCCTCGTGGAGGTGGCGCATGAGCGTGACGCAACAAGTAGGTCGCTACGGGGAGTCCGTCGCGGCGCAATGGATGCAGGACCATGGCTGGCGGGTCCTCGAACGCAACTGGAGATGCCGGTTCGGCGAGATCGACGTGATCGCCGTTGACGGTGACACGTTGGTCATTGCCGAGGTGAAAACCCGGCGCACCCGCAGCGCGGGATTGCCGCAGGAGGCTGTGACCCGAGACAAACTCCACCGTCTCCGGGCTCTCGCGGCACAGTGGCTTCACCAGGACCCTCGGCGGTGGCGGTCTGTGCGAGTGGACGTCTTCGCGGTGTCCGTGGCGAGGGCCGGTGCCGCCAAAGTCGAGCACCTGCGAGGTGTCGAGTGATAGGCCGTACCCGTTCCGTGGTGTTGACGGGGCTCGCGGGGCATGTGATCGAGGTGGAGGCGCACGTTGCTCAAGGCCTCCCGGCGTTTACGCTCGTCGGTCTGCCCGATGCGTCCCTGAGCGAGGCGCGTGATCGTGTGCGGGCAGCATGGTCGTCGAGCGGCATCACGTGGCCCGCCCGGCGTGTGACAGTGAACCTGACTCCGGCTTCGCTACCCAAGTCGGGCGCTGGGACGGACCTCGCTGTCGCAGTCGCCGTGATGGCGGCGGCTGGAGAAGTGGACCCGGCGAGGGCTGCCGCCAGCGCTCATATCGGCGAACTCGGGCTTGATGGTCGGGTGCGGGCTGTCCGTGGAATCCTCCCGGCTGTAGCGGCGGCGGCTCACGCCGGAGTTGAGCGCGTGGTGGTTCCCGAGGACAACGTGGCGGAGGCGGCACTCATCCCCGGCATCGACGTGCGTGGAGTGGCCCACTTGGGTGAGGTGGCTCAGGAGTATGGCAACCGGGATGCAACTGTGTCGGCGGATGCGCCGGCCGCGCTCCATGAAGTGCCGGCAGTGATGCGGGACCACGCGCCGGATATGGCCGATGTTCGTGGTCAACCCGAAGCGCGCGCTGCACTGGAGGTCGCGGCCGCGGGTGGGCATCACCTCCTCATGGTGGGCCCGCCCGGTGCGGGTAAGACCATGTTGGCGAGCCGATTGCCGGGGCTGCTTCCGCCGTTGAGCGATAGTGACGCGATCGACGTGACTGCGATTCATTCTCTGTCGGGGACTTTCAATCCTGACGAGGGGCTGATCCGGCGCGCTCCGTACGAGGCGCCGCATCATTCAGCCACAGCCGCGTCCATCGTCGGGGGAGGTAGTGCGTGGGCGCGGCCTGGAGCGATCTCTCGCTCTCACGGCGGCGTGCTCTTCCTGGACGAGGCACCCGAGTTTTCGGCGCGAGTGCTGCAGACGCTGCGTCAACCGCTTGAACACGGAGAAGTCGTGATCCATCGTGCGCTCGGAGCTGCTCGCTATCCGGCCCGTTTCCAATTGGTGATGGCGGCCAACCCCTGCCCCTGTGGCAACTTTGTCGACTCAGGAGCGAACTGCACCTGCACTCCGCTGACGCGCCGCCGGTACTTCTCGCGCCTGTCGGGGCCGCTTCTTGACCGTATCGACTTACAGGTTGAAGTACGCCCAGTGCGAAGAGGGTTCGACGAGGTAGGGGAAGACACCGCGACCGTCGCTGCGCGGGTGAAAGCCGCGCGGGATCGCGCTGAGTCGCGCTTACGCGACCACGAATGGACATCGAATTCCCAAGTGTCAGGTCGCTGGTTGCGAGAGCACACCCGCGCCTCGGCCACGCGCGATCTCATGTCTGCGCTTGATCGAGGTGCTGTGACGGCGCGTGGAGTCGACCGGGCACTGCGTGTGGCCTGGACTCTTGCTGACCTTGATTCGCGGGACGAGCCCAGTTCGAGTGACGTGGCCGCAGCTCTCGCACTACGCACCAGGAGTGCGAGATGACGGAGCCTGAAGTGAACCCGATGGCCGACGAGGACCACCGCGAGGCAGCACGCCGTGCCTTGGTGGTGTGGTCCGCGATTGCAGAGCCTGGTGACAATGCCGCAGGCTGGATCGTCGACACCCTCGGTCCGGTTGCCGCATTGGACTGGCTCCTCATGGGCGGCGAGGGAGACGAGGGACAGCGGGTTCGCCGTGAGGAACTGGCCGTCATTCCTATGCCTCGGGAGGTTGCCGCTGCGGTCAAAGCCTCGGAACGATGGCATCGCCGCGCGCGTGACGCGCACTGTGACATCCTGCTGCACCGCGCGCAGGTATGCGGGGCGCGCGTCGTCACCCGGGTCGACTCTGAGTGGCCATCATGCCTGGACTCGCTCGGCTCTCTCGCGCCCTACTCCTTATGGATCAGAGGAGGTGCTGTCCTCACAGACGTCTGGCCGTCCGGAGTGGCGCTCGTGGGTGCACGATCGGCGACGGCATATGGAGAGCATGTTGCGGCAGATCTTGCCTGCGGCGTTGTCGACGCAGGCCGTGCGGTGATCTCAGGGGGCGCGTTCGGCATCGATGCGCGAGCCCACCGTGCTGCGCTCGCGGCGGGCGGTGTCACGGTCGCACTGCTGGCTGGGGGAGTGGACCGGCTCTATCCCGCGGCCAATGCGGATCTTCTGACAGCTGTCATGCGTGACGGGGCTCTGGTGTCGGAGGTTCCGCCGGGGCACGCCCCCATGCGTTCGCGATTCTTGCAGCGCAACCGTCTGATTGCGTCGAGCGCGGCCACGGTGGTCGTCGAGGCGGCGATGCGCTCAGGCGCGCTGTCAACGGCCCGGCATGCCGCGGCCATGCACCGCCCGGTGGGTGCTGTCCCGGGGCCGGTGACCTCCGCGTCATCGGCGGGGTGTCATGCCCTGGTGCGTGAGAACGCGGCCGTGTTGGTGGCGCGCCCCGCGGATGTGCTGGAGTTAGTGGCTCCCCTCGAGGCGTGTCTACCCCTCGAGCTCGGCAGCGCAACTCACCGCATCGACTTTGCTCATCCGCACGACAGGGCGGTCTTCGATGTCGTCGGTGGCCGCGGTCTCACCACAGACGAGGCCTCCTACCGGGCAGGACTCACAGGTCGTGAGGTGCTCGCAAGCCTCGGACGCCTCGAGTTAGTGGGAGCCGTCGAGCGGTGCGGCGCCACATGGCGCCGCATCTAACGACTCTAAACCTCATCAAAACTCATCAAACCGCCACTCGGGTGGGTGAAAGTTCGAGATTAATGTGACAAATGTTACTCAAGGGGTTGATTTGACTCATGTGACCCTGCCACGATGTCGATATGACCCGAACGGCCGTAGTTGACGCGAGCACCGCGCTCGCGCGATTCGATAGATACCTGCGCCATCAGCGCGGTCTATCGGAAAACACGGTGCGCGCCTACCACGGTGATGTTGCCCACCTTGTCGCCTTCGTGGCAGGGCCGGACGGGGATGCTGACACGGTCCTGCCTAAAGTGACGTTGACGGATCTTCGCGCATGGCTCGCTGACATGTCGACGAGCGGGCTCTCCCGCACCACAATGGCGCGTCGCGGCGCCGCCGCCCGCACGTTCTACGCATGGGCAGTCAAGGTGGGGATTGCTCAGGCAAATCCCGCGGCGCGTCTCGCGTCAGCTCGTCCAGCGAGGACTTTGCCGGTGGTGGTGAGCGAGGCAGACGTCGTCTCGATGCTGGAGCTCGCCCGCACCCGTTGCGACGACGGTGACCTGCTTCACCTTCGCGACTGGGCTGTCGCGGAACTCTTGTACGCGACCGGCATGCGCGTCGGCGAACTCGCCGGTGCGAACATCGGCGACCTTGACTTTGACGAGCGACTCATCCGGGTGCGCGGTAAGGGCAACAAAGAGCGGATGGTGCCGTTTGGAGTTCCCGCGGCCACCGCGGTGAAGTCGTGGCTCGAGAACGGCCGGCCCGCGCTCGTCGCTCCCCACACCGACGACGCCCTGATGTTGGGCCGGCGCGGAAAGCGCGCGGATCAGCGCCAGTTGCGCGACGCCATCCACCACCTGTGCCGCGAGGCTGAAATCCCTGACGTTGCGCCGCACGCGCTTCGTCACAGCATCGCGACCCACCTCCTTACGGAGGGAACCGATTTGCGTTCAGTGCAAGAAGTGTTGGGGCACAGCAGCCTCAACACCACTCAGCGCTATACGCATGTATCCACCAAGCGGCTGAGGGCCGCATACGCACTCGCGCACCCGCGCGCCTGAGGGGAAACCATGACGAACGTGAAAAACGCTGCCGCACGCACGGCGCAGTCCGCTATGGATGCGGCCAACGCCGTGGACGCCGGGCAACTCGAAGCCTGGTGGGAAACCTTGCATGGCGTGCAGGACGATGCGGCCAAGACCGCCCGTGACGCGCTCATCACCCATTACTCGGGACTGGTGTCGCAGGTGGCGTCGCGCATGATTGGGCGCCTTCCGGACACCGTTGAGTTGGCCGACCTGGTTTCGTACGGGTTCTTCGGACTGATCGACGCGGTGGAGAAGTTTGAACTGTCTCGCGGCTATAAGTTCGAGACCTACGCATCCCAGCGGATTCGCGGGGCAATCATTGATGAACTGCGGGCCGCGGACTGGGTACCTCGCTCCGTGCGCTCCAAGGCCAAGACCGTTGAGCAGGCAACCCGAGCTCTCGAGCAGTCATTGATGCGTCCAGTGACTGACGATGACGTGGCTCAACAGTTGGGTTGGTCGAGTGGAGAGGTGCGCACGGTGCGCGCACAGGTCGCGCTGTCCCATGTGGCTGCGTTGGACGGCATGGTTGCCGGTGGCGATAACAGTGCGCTTGACGCGACGCAGGACCTTGCTCTACCCGAGGCGTCCGCTCCGGTTGAAGACCAGGAAGTGCGGGCACTTCTGGCCTCCGCAATTCAAGGTGTCCGTGACCGCGAGCAGGAAGTACTGCGTCTGTATTACTTCGACAACCTCACGCTCGCCCAGATTGGTCAGATTCTCGGAGTGACAGAGTCGCGCGTGTCCCAGATTCATTCGGGGGCCGTGAAGAAGTTGCGAGAGTCCCTGATGCGGACCGGAGCGTTCTAGGCGCTGACGGCGGCGTCATCTCCGGCTAGCCGACTTCAAGGAGCCGGATGGGACCCAGATTTGCCAGCACATCGAGCGGGTTGATGTAGTCACCGTGCTCGCGTACGCCCCAGTGCACGCACGTGGTCGGGGCGCAGTGTCCGTCGCCGTTCGCGACCTGCCCTACAGCGTCACCGCGCATCACGACGGCACCTACCTCAAGATGTGTCGTGACAGGTTCGAACGAACTCACCAGGCCGTCGGCGTGCGTCACCGTCATGACCGGACGCGAGACAACGTAGCCCGCGAATGTCACTGTTCCCGCAGCAGGCGCGAGCACGGGATCTCCCACCGTCGCGGACATATCAATGCCGCGATGACCTGGATGCCATGGCTTGCTCGGGATGCGCGCCGGTGCCATCAACGTCCACGCAGTAAGCGGTGCACTCAACACGGTGGCGCCGTCATCGCCAGTAACCTCGAAGGGCACAGGCTCGCTGGGCACGTGCGCGGCCTCGGGGGAGTGCGCTGGCGCTACCGGCAGTACGAGTGCCAATGTTGTGGCAACGGTTGTTGCGATTCTTATGGGTGAGGCCATGTGTCCATCTGAGCGCTCGGCTACTTGCGCTGCACAGGAGCAACGAGGTTCGTGGATTCTTGAGAACCGATTCCGCGCCCGTGGACAACGGTGATTGTGCCTTGTGGCAGGTCGCGGGGAGAGTAAAGCGTCAGGTATCATTGCTCCTGCGTTCGGCATGCCCGAATGACATCGCGCACCCTTTCGCGTTCCTCGTCGCAACCGCGGCAAGAAGCGCGCCGGGACAAGCAAGGTCCGAGTCCGCTCGGTGCTTGACCCGCGTGGGTGCCAGGGACGAGTGCTACGCAGCATTTGTCGTCAACCGAAACGCGGGTCAGCGACCCGCCTAAGCAAGGCACACAACTGTGTGCGGATAAGGACAGCCATGGCCGTCGTGACCATGCGCGAGCTGCTCGATTCAGGAGTCCACTTCGGACACCAGACCAGCCGCTGGAACCCCAAGATGAAGCGCTTCATTTTCACCGAGCGCAACGGCATCTACATCATTGACTTGCAGCAGTCGCTCGGCAAGATCGACGCTGCCTACTCCTTCGTGCGCGACACCGTCGCGCACGGTGGTTCGGTGCTCTTCGTCGGCACCAAGCGCCAGGCACAGGAGTCCATCGCTGCAGAAGCAAAGCGCGTGGGCATGCCTTACGTCAACGAGCGCTGGCTCGGCGGAATGCTGACCAACTTCCAGACTGTCTCGAAGCGCATCACGCGCCTCAAGGAACTGGAAGAGATTGACTTCGACGACGTCGCCGGCTCGGGCCGCACCAAGAAGGAACTGCTTGGTCTGCGCCGCGAGAAGGAGAAGCTCGACAAGGTTCTCGGCGGAATCCGCGACATGGGCAAGGTTCCCTCCGTCGTGTGGATCGTCGACACCAACAAGGAACACCTCGCTGTGGACGAAGCCCGCAAGCTTGGTGTGCCCGTCGTCGGCATCCTCGACTCCAACTGTGACCCAGACCAGGTCACCTACGGCATTCCTGGAAACGACGACGCTATTCGCGCCGTTGGTCTGCTCACCCGTGTGATCGCAGACGCATGTGCCGAGGGTCTGCGCATCCGCCACACGCCTAAGGGTGACGAGAGCGACGCCGAGGGCGAAGCTGAGCCGCTGGCTGAGTGGGAGAACGAGGTCCTCGAAGGCAAGACGGACGATGCTGCCGCGGAGAAGACCGCAGAAGCACCTGCCGCTGACGCCAAGGAAGCAGAAGAGAAGCCTGCTGCCAAGAAGGCTCCTGCGAAGAAGCCTGCAGCGAAGAAGCCTGCTGCCAAGAAGGCAGCCGACAAGGCCGACGCGGAGGCCCCTGAGGCCGCTGCTGCCGGCGACGACAAGTAAGGAGCGCCATCCATGGCTAACTACACCGTTGCCGACATCCAGGCACTGCGCGAGCGCACCGGCGCTGGCATGCTCGACGTCAAGAAGGCTCTCGACGAGGCGGAAGGCGACCTGGACAAGGCCGTCGACATTCTTCGCGTCAAGGGACTCAAGGGCGTCACCAAGCGTGAGGGCCGTGCGGCTTCCGAGGGCCTGGTCATTGCTTCCATCAAGGACGCCGACGGCGGCCAGGTGGGCACGCTGATCGAGCTCAACTCCGAGACCGACTTCGTGGCGAAGAACGAGAAGTTCGTGGCGCTGGCGAACCAGGTATTGGTAGCTGTTGAGGCTGCTGGCGTTGACTCGGCCGAGGCCGCGCTCGCAGCAGACATTGACGGCAAGTCGATCCAGGAGTTCATCGACGAGAACGCCGGCATTCTGGGTGAGAAGATCGTCCTGCGCCGTGTTGCTCGCATCGAGGCTCCTGTCGTGACCGAGTACCTGCACCGCACCAACAAGGACCTCCCGGCACAGGTGGGCGTGCTCGTTGGCTCGGATGCCAAGGGCGGCGAGGTCGCACGCGACATCGCTATGCACATCGCTGCATACTCGCCTAGCTACCTCGTTCGCGAGGATGTCCCCGAGGAGACCGTCGCCAACGAGCGTCGCGTCGCGGAGGAGACGGCCAAGGCTGAAGGTAAGCCTGAGCAGGCTCTGCCCAAGATCATTGAAGGCCGTCTCACGGGCTTCTTCAAGGAGAACACCCTGGTTGACCAGGCCTTCGCGAAGGACTCCAAGCAGACTGTCGGCCAGGTCATTGAGGCTTCTGGCGGCGAGGTGACTGCGTTCGCCCGCTTCCGTGTGGGAGCCTAATTTCTACTCTCTGATTCAGTAAACGCGCCGCTACGCCTAGGAGGACTTTCATGCCCGACGACTCTGACATGACGACGGGTGAGGAAGTCTCTCCAGCGCAGCGGCGCGTTTTGCTGAAACTCTCAGGAGAAATGTTCGGTGGCGGGGCCGTCGGACTCGATCCTGATGTGGTGTCGCGAGTGGCACGCGAGATCGCAGATGCCGTGAGTGAGGGTGTGCAGGTGTGCATCGTCGTTGGCGGCGGCAATTTCTTCCGGGGTGCGGAGCTTTCCCAACGTGGGATGGAGCGCGCACGTGCGGACTACATGGGCATGTTGGGCACAGTGATGAACGCCCTCGCCCTCCAAGACTTTCTTGAGCAGGCGGGTGTCGATACCCGTGTGCAGACTGCGATCACCATGGGGCAGGTCGCAGAGGCGTACATCCCCCGTCGAGCCATGCGTCACCTCGAGAAGGGCCGCGTCGTGATTTTCGGTGCAGGCGCTGGCATGCCGTACTTCTCCACAGACACGGTGTCGGTCCAGCGTGCGCTTGAGACTCGCTGCACTGAGGTCATCATGGGTAAGAACGGTGTCGATGCGGTCTACACCGCGGATCCGCGCACTCACCCTGACGCCGAGCGTTTGGAACACATCACTTACCGCGAGGCGCTTCAGAAGAACCTGCAGGTCATGGATGCCGCAGCGTTCTCGCTCAGTATGGAAAACGCAATGCCGATGGTCGTTTTTGGCCTTGAAGAAGAAGGCAACGTCACCCGTGCGCTGATGGGTGAAAGAATTGGGACCCTGGTCACCGCGTAGGCGGTGCGCCCCTTCATTTTTAGGAGAATGTCATGATCGACGAGATCTTGCTTGAGGCCGAAGAGAACATGGACACGGCCGTCCACGTGGCCAAAGACAACTTTGCGAGCATTCGCTCCGGCCAGGCGTCGGCTTCGATGTTCGCGAACATCACTGTCGACTACTACGGCGCCCCCACGCCATTGCAGCAGCTGGCGTCGATCAGCATTCCAGAGGCCCGTATGGTCCTGATTGCGCCGTACGACGCTGGCGCCAAGAAGGAGATCGAGACTGCACTGCGCAACTCGGATCTGGGCATTAATCCATCAGACGACGGCACGGTACTGCGTATCAACATGCCTCAGTTGACCGAGGAACGCCGTCGCGACTACGTCAAACTTGCCAAGTCGAAGGCTGAAGACGCCAAGGTGACGATCCGAAACATGCGCCGCAAGGGCAAGGATCAGATCGACGCTGCCGTGAAGGATGGCGAAGTCGGCGAAGACGAGGGTTCGCGCGCGGAGAAGGAACTCGACGGCTTGACGAAGAAGCACGTTGACGCGATCGACGTACTGCTCGGCCACAAGGAGAGCGAACTGCTTGAGGTCTGACACTGAGGTGTCGGACCATCAGCGGTAGTCCCTATGAGTCCTTTTCGACGGCGGAACGCAGAGGAAGAACCCATTCCTGCCTCGACCCGGCGGGAGTTCTCCCCGGACCGAGTAGCGGGTACAGGGATGCCTTCTCTGCATGGCGAGCCGGTGTTCGCGCCTGTTCACGAGCCCGCCGAGCGGGTTTCTGCGGCTGAAGCTCGTGAGCGAGCCCTTGCCGAGGCCGATGTTCCCGAAGACGCGGTCGATGGCGACGCGATTGATCCCGTGGTGGCTCCCGTTGATGCCCCGGTTGAACAGATAGCGCCGGTCAGTCGCGGTGGGCGCAACATGCCGATCGCGACGATGATGGGTATCTCCATCCTGGTGGGTGCTCTGGCGATTGCGTGGTGGAATGCGCTGGCGTTCTCAATCGCGCTGATCGTGGTCTGTGTGGCTGCCACCTATGAGTGGAAGAAGGCGCTGCTCGGGAGTTCCCGGCGCATTTCGCTGACGCCCATCGCTTTGGCCACGGTCGGCATGGGGGTTGCGACGTGGACTGGTGGGCCCGAGGGCCTTGTCGTGGCACTTCTTGTGGGCTGCGCAGGTGTCGTGGCGTGGCGGGTCGCGGATGAGCGCGTCGAGAACACCATGGCTGACTCGATGGCGTCGATCCTCACGCTGATGTGGATCCCGTTCCTTGCAAGTTTCCTTATCTTGATGGAGACCGCGGAGTCTGGTTGGATTCGCGTCTTGATCGTGGTGTTGGCAGTGGTGGGTAATGACACCGGTGGCCTCTTTGCGGGAATGCTCTTTGGCAAGCACAAGATGGCACCTCGGGTGAGCCCCAAGAAAACGTGGGAAGGCTTCGCCGGAGGGCTGATCCTCGGTACCGCTGCTGCGGCTCTTTCCGCGTGGTGGCTCTTGGACGAGCGGTGGTGGATCGGTGCTGCAGTGGGCCTGGCCTGCTGCATCGCGGCTGTGCTGGGGGACCTCGCTGAGTCTGCACTCAAGCGGGATATTCAGGTGAAGGACATGAGTGGCGCCATCCCCGGCCACGGTGGGATCCTTGACCGACTGGACTCTATCCTCGTGGCGGCCCCGGTTGGCTACGTTGTTTTCGCATTGTTTTTAGGAGCGTCATGACTGACCGACCGTTGCTGCAGTTCGCGGCCCCCAAGCGCGGCAAGCCGCCGCGCCACTTCGCCGACCTCACCCGCGAAGAACGGCAGGAGGCGGTGCGTGAGCTTGGCCAGCCGGGATTCCGCGCCAATCAGTTGGCACGGCACTACTACTCTCACCTGACGAACGATGCCGCTGAGATGTCAGACCTTCCCGCGGACGCTCGTGACGAGATGGTGGATGCGCTGTTCCCCGAGCTCCTGTCGCCGGTGACGTCGCTTGAGGCCGACGGGGGAGCGACACGCAAGACGCTGTGGAGTCTGCACGACGGAGTCAAGGTCGAGTCCGTGCTGATGAAGTATCCCGAGCGCGCCACGCTGTGTGTCACTAGTCAGGCCGGGTGCGGAATGGCGTGTCCGTTCTGTGCCACGGGTCAGATGGGCTTGACTCGAAACCTGTCGGCCGCGGAGATCATCGAGCAGGTGCGGCTTGCTGCGAAGTCCGCGCGTGATGGCGACCTTGGCGGTGACCCGGTGCGGATGTCGAACGTGGTGTTCATGGGCATGGGTGAGCCGCTGGCGAACTACAAGGCCGTGATTGGTGCTGTTCGTGCACTCACCGCACCAGAGCCAGAGGGTTTTGGGCTCTCTGCCCGTCACGTCACGGTGTCGACTGTGGGCCTCGTACCGGCAATCGACAAACTGGCCAAGGAGGGCATTCCCGTCACCCTGGCGGTCAGTCTGCATGCTCCCGACGACGAGCTGCGCAATGAAATTGTGCCCATCAATACGCGCTGGTCAGTGGACGAGGCACTCGACGCGGCTCGGCGCTACTTTGACGCCACTGGGCGGCGCGTGTCGATTGAGTACGCACTGATCCGTGACATGAACGATCATGCGCACCGTGCAGACCTGTTGGGCGAGAAACTCAACGCACGGGGTGAAGGTTGGGTTCACGTCAATCCCATTCCTCTCAACCCCACACCTGGGTCAATTTGGACTGCGTCGGATCCTGCCGTTGAAAAAGAGTTTGTGAACCGCTTGCGGGCTCACGGGATTCCGACCACAATCCGCGATACTCGAGGTAGTGACATTGACGGCGCCTGCGGGCAGCTGGCGATCAAGGAGGCGTAAGTGGCGGCCAAGGGCATGTTCTCGCGGGTGAGTGTTTTCAAACTCGGCTATGAGCGAGAAGGCGTTGAAGAGTTCTTCTCGTATGCGCGTCATGCCTATGAGAATCAGGCTGGGGCTCAGCAGCTTGATCCGATGGAGGTGCGCCGCGCAAATTTTGATCTGGTGCATCGGGGGTATTCACCGGTGGAGGTCGACGCGGCGCTTGACCGTCTTGAAGTTGCCTTTGCTGTGCGAGGACGCGAACAGTTTGTGCGGACGCAAGGCCAGGATGCGTGGATGCGTGATCTTGCCGATCGTGCACAAGCGCTGTATCCCCGTCTGCGTCGCCCTGCAGGTGAGCGTTTTGCCCATCCAGGTGCCATGAGTGCGGGTTATGACGCCTCCGAGGTCGATGCGACGCTGGATCGACTGATTGCATTCTTTGATAAGGGTGAACAGGTCACTCCCGACGAGCTCCGGAACGTCATGTTTAAGCGCAAGAAGGGCCGTAAGGCTTACAGCGAGGCCGTCGTTGACGCCTACCTCGCGCGTGCGGTCGACATCCTGTTGGGCGCAACGTGACTGATGCTGCGTCTGGCCTGAGCCAGCGCAGTGTGTCGTTGTTGGGCTCGACGGGCTCCATCGGCACGCAGGCCCTGGACGTCATTGGCCGCAATCCCGAGTCGTTCCATGTGACCGCGCTTGCGGCTGGAGGTAGCGACCCGGACTTGGTGATCGCTCAGGCAAGGTCGGTGCGACCAGAGTTCGTTGCGGTTGCTCAAGCCGATGCCGCTGCGGAGGTAGCGCGCGCGCTCCCCGGCGTGGAAGTCGCCGGCGGAGCCGATGCCGTGGTGGAAGCCGCTTCACGCGGTGCTGACGTCGTTCTCAACGGCATCACAGGTTCCGTTGGTTTGCGCCCCACCTTGGCCGCGCTGGAGTCGGGGAGCACACTCGCACTGGCGAATAAGGAGTCGCTGGTGGCTGGCGGTGCGTTGGTGAAGCAGGCGATGCAGCGTGCAGACCAGATCGTGCCAGTTGATTCTGAGCACTCCGCGCTTGCGCAGGCGCTCCGTGGAGGTCGCGCAGACGAGGTGAAACGTTTGGTGGTGACCGCGTCAGGAGGCGCATTCCGTGGGCGTTCACGAGATGAGCTCACTGACGTGACTGCTGCGGACGCCCTGCAACACCCCACGTGGGATATGGGTGCCGTGGTGACGATCAACTCGGCGTCGATGGTCAACAAGGCCCTCGAAGTGATCGAGGCACATCTGTTGTTCGACATTGCGATGGAGCGCATTGACGTCGTGGTGCATGCTCAGTCAATCGTGCATTCGATGGTCGAGTTCGTTGATGGCTCGACGCTTGCGCAGGTCTCGCCTCCCGATATGAGGCTGCCTATCGCCCTCGGTTTGAGTTGGCCACACCGTGTCGCAGGCGCTTCGCCAGCGATGGACTGGACCCAGGCGCACACCTGGACGTTTGCGCCGCTCGACGAGCAAGCCTTCCCGGCGGTGAGTTTGGCCCGCCAAGCCGTGGCGGCATCGGCCCTTCATCCCGCGGTGTTCAATGCGGCGAACGAAGAGTGTGTCGCAGCCTTTATCGCGGGGCGTTTGCCGTTCCTCGGGATCGTTGAGACGGTGCGGAGCGTTGTGGAGGCATATGACGCTCCCGCCGAGTTGTCTTTGGACGCTGTCGACGAGGCTGAGCGGTGGGCGCGTGCGCGCGCTATCGCTGAGATCCATTGATCTCGCTGGCTGACGACTGGAATACGTGAGGTAGAACTGTGGCAACCGTGATTGGCATTGTGGTGCTCGTTGTCGGTCTTTTGGTCTCCATCGCGTTGCACGAGGTAGGGCATATGGTGCCTGCCAAGAAGTTCGGTGTGCGAGTGAGTCAGTACTTCGTGGGCTTCGGTCCAACGCTGTGGTCGCGTCACGGCAAAGAGACCGAGTACGGCGTTAAAGCTATCCCGTTGGGTGGCTACGTCAGGCTGATTGGCATGATCCCGCCGGCCGACAAGGTGAAGCCGGTGAAGGTCAAAGGCTGGGCGGGGCGGACTATCGCCGATGCCCGCGAGGCCGCCGTTGAGGAGATCCACGAAGGAGAAGATCACCGGGCTTTCTATCACCTGACGTGGTGGCGCAAGGTCATCGTGATGGCGGGTGGACCGCTGGTGAACCTTGTGCTCGCTGTGCTGCTGTTTACAGCGACCCTCTCGTTCATCGGTGCGCCGACCTCGACGCTGACCGTGGACTCCGTGGTCCCTTGTGTGCCGGCTGCTGGAGCCGTGGAGTGCAGCGCTGATGATCCTGAGTCTCCAGCCGCTGCTGCTGGACTTGAAGCCGGCGACACCATCACGGCTGTGGATGGCACGGACGTTGAGACCTGGGACGAGGCAACAGCCATCATTGGCGCGTCAGCGGGGGAGACCATTGACGTTGACGTCGTGCGAGATGGCGAAACTGTGACGTTGGACGTCACTCCCGAGGAGCGCGAACGCGTGGTCTACGACGACGCAGGCCAACCCGTGACTGACGATGCCGGTAACCCCGTGACGGAGACTGTGGGCTACATGGGGATGTACTCCGAGGTGCAGACTCAGCGCCAACCGTTGACTGCAGGCGCTGAGCTGACCTGGGACTACCTGGGACAGACCATACAGGTGATCGTCACGTTGCCGGAACACCTATACCACACGACTCGCGCGGCCTTCGGGCTGGAGGACCGCGACGCAAGTTCTGTCATTGGCGTGGTGGGTGTCGGGCAAGTAGCCGGAGAGATTGCTTCAGCAGATGTTGAGGGCTACGGGCTGAAGCACAAGGTCGGCGACATGATGATGCTGCTCGGTGGGCTCAATCTTGCCCTCTTTGCCTTCAACATGATCCCGCTGGTTCCCTTGGACGGTGGACATATTGCTTCGGCACTGTGGCAAGCCATCAAGAATGGTTGGGCCCGCGTGCGAGGCCTGGCTAAGCCAGCGCCCGTCGATGTGGCGCGAATGATGCCATTCGCGTATGCGATGTTCGGCTTCCTCATGCTCATGGGCGTGATTCTGATCTACGCAGACATCGTTGCTCCGGTCACCGTGGCCGGTTCGTAGTGTCGGTGTCCCTGCACACCTCAACGTTATGGAGATAATGAAGACGTGACTTCTATTGGACTCGGAATGCCCGCCATGCCACCTCCCACGTTGGCCCCGCGGCGCAAGACCCGCAAGATCAAGGTTGGCGACATCTACGTAGGCGGTGATGCGCCGGTCTCCGTGCAGTCGATGACCACCACGAAGACCCACGACATCAACGCCACGTTGCAGCAGATTGCGGAGCTCACGGCAGCGGGCTGCGACATCGTGCGTGTTGCGTGCCCCACGCAGGACGATGCGGACGCGTTGCCAGCCATCGCGAAGAAATCTCAGATCCCTGTGATCGCGGACATTCACTTCCAGCCCAAGTATGTGTTCGCTGCGATCGAGGCTGGTTGTGCTGCTGTGCGCGTGAACCCGGGCAACATCCGCAAGTTTGACGATCAGGTCAAAGAGATTGCCCAGGCGGCCAAGGATCACGGCACGTCTTTGCGCATCGGCGTGAATGCTGGCTCCTTGGACCCACGTCTGCTCGAAAAGTACGGGAAGGCTACTCCCGAGGCCCTGGTGGAATCTGCGGTGTGGGAGGCGAGTCTCTTCGAGGAGCATGACTTCCACGATTTCAAGATTTCGGTGAAGCACAACGATCCAGTCGTCATGGTGCAGGCGTACGAGCAGCTCAGTGAGCGTGGCGACTGGCCGCTGCACCTGGGTGTGACCGAGGCTGGCCCTGCGTTCCAGGGAACCATCAAGTCAGCGACGGCTTTTGGCGCACTGCTCAGCCGCGGCATCGGAGACACGATTCGGGTATCGCTTTCCGCTCCTCCAGTGGAGGAAGTCAAGGTCGGTATCCAGATCCTTCAGTCGCTCAACCTCAAGGAGCGCAAGCTAGAGATTGTGTCGTGCCCCTCGTGTGGTCGCGCGCAGGTCGACGTATACGAACTCGCAGAGAAGGTCACTGCTGGCCTCGAAGGCATGGAAGTGCCGTTGCGTGTCGCTGTCATGGGTTGCGTCGTGAATGGTCCTGGGGAAGCTCGCGAAGCCGACCTGGGGGTCGCATCGGGCAACGGCAAGGGTCAGATTTTTGTTAAGGGAGAGGTCATCAAGACTGTCCCTGAGTCGCAAATTGTCGAGACCCTCATCGAAGAGGCAATGCGCATTGCCGAGACGATGGAGACCGTCGACGGCGCGTCGCCCGAGGTTGTCGCCTCGTCATGACGGATTCGCTGCTCCGCAGGGCCCAGCACTCGCTGGCTCCTGCGCAGCAGCGCGACCTCGAACGCATGCGAGAGGCATGTGCGACGGACCCGGTAGCGCACGTGGTCCCAGCAATGCATGTGGAGACTGCTCTCGCATCAGGCGTTGTCCCGGCCGGCCTGTGGGCTGTTCGCCGGCGTGCTCGCTGGGGCCGGGAGCTCGCCGGCCTCGTTTTTGCCGGTGCGAACCTGTGTGCGGTCCTGCCTGACGTCGAGGACGCCGATGCTGAAGACGACCTCCGCGCTGACGTGGCCGCCGCCATGGTGGGAAGGTTGTCGCGCCCGGCTGCGATTGTTGGCGTTGCCGAGGTGATGCTCGACTTGTGGGGTCGAGTTGAGCCGTGGTGGGGGCCAGCGCGTGAGGTGCGCGAGCGCCAGATCTCCATGCGGATCGACGCGCCTGCCTCGCATGTGCGGGCGTTGGACACTGACGATCTTCATGTGGATGCTGTGCGGCGTGCGCGCCTCGACGATTACGAGCAGCTGTTGCCCGCTTGTGTGCACATGTTCATTGGTGAAGTGGGCTACGACCCGATGAGGCACGGTCGCGCGGCGTACGAGGAGCGCCTGAGATATCTGATCCGCTCAGGCCGGGCGTTCGTGCAATTCGGCACGATTGAAGGACAACGGGTCGTCGTGTTTAAAGCCGAGGTCGGTGCCTTGGGTGGCGGTGTGGCACAAGTCCACGGCGTATGGGTCCACCCCCAAGCGCGCGGACGGGGTCTCGCGCGCGCGGGACTCGCGGCTGCGATCGACGCTATACGCGCCGACATTGCACCCACAGTGTCGCTGTATGTGAATGATTTCAATGACCAGGCCTTGCGGACGTATGACGCTGTGGGATTCACGCGGGTCGGTGCTTTTGCCACGGTGATGTTTTAACCTCGAATGGCCATTACGCTTGTCTTATGTTGCGCATGACCACACTCTTCCTCCGCACTCTGCGTGAGGACCCGGCGAACGCTGAGGTCGCCTCCCACAAGCTTCTGATCCGCGCCGGATACATTCGTCGCGCGGCTCCTGGGATCTATTCGTGGATGCCCTTAGGACTGAAGGTATTGGCCAAGGTTGAGGCCATCGTGCGCGAGGAAATGGAGCGTTCGGGAAGCCAGGAAGTGCACTTCCCTGCACTGCTCCCAAGTGAGCCCTACGAGGCCACCGGTCGTTGGGAAGAGTACGGTCCCAACTTGTTCCGCTTGCAGGACCGCAAGGGCACGGACATGTTGCTTGCTCCCACGCACGAGGAGATGTTTACGCTCCTGGTCAAGGACATGTACACCTCGTACAAGGACCTTCCTGTCACTCTGTATCAGATTCAGACGAAGTACCGTGATGAGGCGCGCCCCCGTGCCGGTCTGCTGCGCGGCCGCGAGTTTGTCATGAAGGATGCGTACTCCTTTGACATCGACCACGCTGGCCTGGAGCGCTCATACGAAGCACAGCGCGAAGCGTACATTCGCATTTTTGATCGGCTTGGTCTGAACTACGTCATCGTGACGGCAACCTCAGGTGCGATGGGCGGTTCACGTTCCGAGGAGTTCCTGGCGCCTACGGAGATCGGCGAGGACACCTTCGTGCGATCGCCTGGGGGTTACGCCGCCAACGTGGAAGCGGTCACCACGCCCGTCCCGGATGCGCTTCCGTTCGATGAAGCCCCTGCGGCGCACGTTGAAGACACCCCAGACACGCCCACCATCGACACTTTGGTTGCGGCCGCAAATGCGGACCACCCGCGCGCCGATCGAGAGTGGACGGCTGCGGATACGCTGAAGAATGTGGTGCTCGCCGTGACAAGCCCCACCGGCGAGCGCTCGCTTGTCGTGGTGGGTCTGCCTGGAGACCGCGAGGCGGATATGACCCGTCTGACGGCCGCACTTGCCCCGAATGGTGTCGAGCCCGCCACTGAAGCGGACATTGCTCGTCACCCTGAACTCGTCAAGGGATACATTGGCCCGGGCGTCTTGGGTCCACAGGCGCGTGCCGAGGGGGCGGAGTACGGAAGCGAGGACGACACCGCGATTCCATACTTGCTCGATCCTCGGATTGTTGCGGGAACACGGTGGATCACGGGCGCCAACGAGTCGGGACGCCACGTCTTCGACCTCGTCGCTGGTCGTGACTTCGTGGGAGACGGAACTATTGAAGCCGCCAATGTGCGTGCTGGCGATCCTGCACCAGATGGCTCAGGCGCGCTGGAGCTCGCCCGCGGAGTCGAGATCGGCCACATCTTCCAGCTCGGCACCAAGTACGCCGAAGCACTTGATCTGAAGGTTCTCGACGTCAACGGCAAGCAGCAGGTGGTGTCGATGGGGTCGTATGGCATCGGCGTGACCCGTGTGCTGGCGCTGCTTGCCCAACTGAACCATGACGAACTAGGCCTCAAATGGCCCACTCACCTGGCGCCTGTCCAGGTCCACGTGGTGGCGACAGGTAAAGACGCTGCCGTCTTCGAGGCTGCGGAGCGCATGGCGCAGGAACTCGAGGACTCGGGTATCGAGGTGCTGTACGACGACCGGCCCAAGGTGTCGCCCGGTGTGAAGTTCAAGGATGCCGAACTGCTTGGCGCGCCATACATTCTTGTGGCTGGCCGCGGGTTGGCTGATGGAACTGTGGAGCTCAAGACGCGTGCGACGGGGGAGTCCGAGGACCTCCCCGTGGACACTGCGGTGCAGGCCGTCGTCGGCAAACTCGCGCAGTAACGCGCGCCTGACGGCCTTACGGCCTAGGGCGTTGACACGTGGGAGACGGATGCCCCGGGAAGCGCGGGAGCGAGCGGCGCCTCAGCGAGCCACGCCTCGACGGAGGATTCGTCGTCCGGCGTCTCGGCGTATGCCGCGGCTTGGGCGTAGGCGTCAAAGGCGCTGCTGATGAGCCAAGCAAGGTCATCGTGGTCAGCTCCATTGAGGAGCGCCGCATAGGTTTGACCGAGCGAGACTTCCTGCTGCTGCGCAAGAGCCGTGCGTGCTTGCGGGCTCGCCATGTCGGCGGTGGGTGAGACGTACACAGCCTGGCGCTCGTCCGTCACAGACGGAAGCGCAATGAGTGCGGAGGCACGTTCACGATGCATGTCTCGACGAGCAAGCCAGAGATCGCGCTCGTCGCCTTCCGACTTGGCAGCGAGTACCTCGTAGAGGTAGGCGCTCTGGTCATGTGTGAGGGCGAGTGCGGAGATAGTCGCTGCCTCAAGCGCTGGCGCAGTCGGCACCAAAGTCTCGGCCTCGAGTGCAGAACTCCCCGGAAGGCGTTCCGCAGCCACGGGGAGCTCGCCGCCGGCAAGTGCTGCGTCGACCCAGGTCGAGTACCACACCAACAGGGAGTGGGACAGGCCACCCGAGGCCAGCAAGAATGCCAGGTCTGGGTCAGAGGCCTGCAGCGCATCGGCGAGGTGTCCGTCGCGAGCATTTTCGACGACGTCGAGAAGCGGCACGCCTGGTGTTATTGACGTGGACGGGCTGGGTGAGGCTTCCGGGTATGCCTCGTAGACGCCTCCAAGAGCTTCGATCCGTTCGGGTGTGGTGGCTGCTTCCTGCCAAGCCAGGACGGGGGAGTTCGCCTCGGCATCTGGGGTCGATGCGCTCGCGAGAACGGCATCTTCGCGGTCGGCAGCATCGTCACGCATGATGGTGACGGCATCCGGCGAGGGGTAGGTCGGTGTGCTCGATTCCAGGCGCCACGAGCACCCTGTGATCAGCACGATGCCGGTGAGTGCCGCGGTCCACCGCGCCACCTGAGATGTGAGGGCCATAGCGGTCATACTCCCATGTGTCGCAGGTAGACTAGTGCGGACGAACTTCAGGAACGGACAGCGTGCATTCGACACGCGAGGAGGCGAATGGCCCATGGACATTGAAAGCCGGATTGCTGACCTCGCGGGGCCTGCCGCCCGTGAATCAGGACTTGATCTCGACGGTGTGAAGGTTTCGCCAGCGGGCAAGCGCACCAAGGTGCTGGTGACGGTGGATTTGCCTGAGACGGAAGTGGGCAGCGCAGATCTTGACGCTGTCGCCGCTGCTTCTCGCGCGATCGGCAAGGCATTGGACGATGCGAACGTCCCCTCGACGCCTTATGTGTTGGAAGTCTCGACTCCAGGTGCGGACAGGCCGCTCACAGAGCGTAAGCACTTTGCCCGGGCGCGCACGCGTCTCGTGGAACTCACCGTGGGCGATGAGACGTTGACGGGGCGTGTGTCGGATGTGACGGATACCGCAGTGGTGCTGGATATCGCCGATGCCTCTCGCGAGGTGGCTTTGGCCGACATCACCCAGGCGAAGGTCGTCGTCGAACTTAAGCGGATGGACTGACGCAGAGCGTCTGGTGACGGAGGATTCATGGACATCGATATGGGAGCCCTCAAGGGGCTCGCACGAGAGCGCGATATGTCGCTTGCCGTGCTTTTGGACGCTATTGAACAGGCACTCGTTTCCGCCTATCACAAGACCCCGGGCGCATACCGGGAAGCGCGTGCCGACGTGGACCGGGTGACGGGCACAGTGACGATTTTTGCCCGTGAGGATCTGGAGATTGATCCTGACGCGGACCCCGAGGCGGCCTTCACCCCGGTGGAGCGCCCAGAGTTCGATCACACGCCCATGGACTTCGGGCGCATTGCCACCATGACGGCACGGCAGGTCATCGTGCAGCGCATGCGCCAAGCGGGTGACGACCAAGTTCTCGGGAACTACGCGGACCGTGAAGGGACTCTGGTCGCTGGTGTGATCCAGCAGGCCGCGGATCCGCGCAATGTGCACGTGGACATCGGCGATGTCGAGGCGGTCCTCCCACAGCACGAGCAGGTTCCCACGGAAAAGTACGAGCACGGTGAGCGTTTGCGAGGCTACGTGCTGGACGTGTCCCGTGGACAAAAGGGGCCATCGATCACCCTGTCGCGTACGCACCCGAACCTTGTGCGGGCACTTTTTGAGCTTGAGGTCCCCGAGATTGCCGATGGCACAGTGGAAATCATGTCGCTGGCCCGGGAGGCCGGTCACCGTACCAAAATGGCGGTCCGCGCTACCGTTCCCGGCGTGAATGCCAAGGGTGCATGCATTGGCCCGGTGGGTTCCCGTGTGCGTGCAGTCATGAGCGAACTCCACGGCGAAAAGATCGACATCGTCGATTGGGATGAGGACCCCGCGATGTTCGTTGGCAACGCGCTTTCGCCTTCGCGTGTGGTCTCCGTGACTGTGGTCGATGAGGAAGAGCGTGCGGCGCGTGTGATCGTTCCTGACTTCCATCTGTCGCTTGCGATCGGCAAAGAAGGGCAGAACGCCCGCCTTGCGGCCCGGCTCACTGGCTGGCGCATCGACATCCGCTCCGACGAGGACCCGGACTCGCCCGTCGTGCGTCGTTAAGACACGCCGCGTACCTGTCAGGGATCTATAGACGCTAGACTAGAAGGGCCGAGAAACCATGTCCGGTGACTCCTTCATGCCCGCATCGCGCTCACATGAGCCGATGCGTACGTGTGTGGGGTGCCGTGGCACGGCTCCTCGGTCGGTCCTGATGAGACTGGTGCTAGACGGTGACAACGTGATTGTTGACACTGCTGGAACCCGCTCCGGACGCGGTGCTTGGCTGCACCGCGACCCGGACTGTTGTGAGACGGCGCTTAAGCGCCGGGCTTTCGGCAGGGCTCTTCGTCATCCGGGCGCTGACGCGTCTGGTGTGAAGGTGTCGTGAACATCGGTGCTGGACAATATTCGCTTTTCAAAGATGGGAAGAAAGCCCATGGCCGTCTGATGAGTACCTCACGATGAGTACCCAGCCGTAACGATGGTTCGACCCCTGCCTCGGTCGGACCGAGACAGGAGAATTGTGGCAAAGCCCCGCGTTCACGAGATCGCGAAAGAACTCGGCATCCCGAGCAAAGAGCTCATTACCAAGCTCAATGACATGGGTGAATACGTCAAGGGTGCATCCTCGACGCTGGAAGCCCCTGTGGTGCGCAAGGCACGTGAGGCGTTCCCCGCCTCCGACAACGCAGACAGCAAGTCTGACGCCGCGCCCAAGAAAGCACCTGCTAAGAAGGCAGCTGCACCCAAGCCCGGTCCTAAGCCGGCGCCTAAGCCTGCCCCCAAGGCCGAGGAAGCTGCACCCGCTGCTGACGCTCCCGTAGCGCAGGATGAGGCTCCTGCAGCGCCTGCGTCTAAGCCAGCTGCGAAGCCGGGTGCGAGTGCTCCGAAGCCCGGTGCCGCTAAGCCTGCCGCGGCTAAGGCCGATGCAAAGGCTGACGGCAAGGGTGACGCTAAGCCTGCCGCCAAGCCCGGTGCACCCACCCCGTCGGACATGCCTAAGCCGCGTCCGCGTCCGGGTGGCAATAACCCCTTCTCGGAGCGCTCCGCAGGCCCACGCCCGCGTCCGCGTCCCGGTGGTAACAACCCGTTCCAGACCTCGCGTCCCGGTGGCGGCCCAGGTGGCCGTCCAGGCGGTGGCCAGGGTGGACAAGGTGGCCCTGGTGGCCGCGGTCCCGGTGGTCCTGGTGGGCGTCCAGGCGGTGGCGCAGGTGGTCCCGGTGGCCGCCCGACACCAGGCCAGATGCCTCAGAAGGCCCCTGGCGGTTTCGGTGGTCGTCCCGGTGGTGGTCCTGGTGGCCGTCCCGGCGGTGGTCCCGGTGGTCCTGGTGGCCGTCCTGGCTTCGGTGGTCCTGGTGGCCGTCCTGCGGCCGGCGGTCGTGGCCGCGGTGGCGGTACTGCCGGTGCGTTTGGACGCCAAGGCGGTAAGCCAGCGCGCTCGCGTAAGAGCAAGCGCGCCAAGCGGGCCGAGTACGAGCAGCAGCAAGCACCCGCCATTGGTGGTGTGCAGATCCCACGCGGAGACGGCACCACCCTGTTGCGTCTCCGACGCGGTGCGACGCTGTCGGACTTCGCAGACAAGATTGATGTCAACCCCGCGTCGTTGGTGACGGTGCTGTTCCACCTCGGTGAGATGGCAACGGCCACACAGTCGCTCGATGAGGCAACCTTCGAGGCCCTCGGTGCGGAACTTGGCTACAAGATCCAGATCGTCTCGCCTGAAGAGGAAGACCGCGAACTGCTCGAGGACTTCGGACTCGACATCGAAGCCGAACTCGAGGCAGAGACCGATGCCGACCTCGAGGCTCGTCCTCCGGTCGTCACCGTCATGGGTCACGTTGACCACGGTAAGACCCGTCTGCTGGACTCGATCCGTAAGGCCGACGTCATCTCTGGCGAGGCCGGCGGTATCACCCAGCACATCGGTGCTTACCAGGTTCATCACGAGCACGAAGGCGTCACGCGTGCGATCACGTTTATTGACACCCCAGGTCACGAGGCGTTTACCGCTATGCGTGCTCGTGGTGCTCAGGTCACCGACATCGCGATCCTCGTGGTCGCTGCCGATGACGGTGTGATGCCGCAGACGATCGAAGCCTTGAACCACGCGCAGGCTGCAAACGTGCCTATCGTCGTGGCGATTAACAAGATCGATAAGGAAGGTGCCAACGCGGACAAGATCCGTCAGCAGCTGACTGAGTACAACTTGGTCTCTGAGGACTGGGGTGGCGACACCATGTTCGTCGAGGTGTCCGCGCTGAACAACCTGAACATCGACGCCCTGCTCGAGGCAGTTCTGCTGACCGCAGACGCCGGTCTTGACCTCCGTGCGAACCCCGACAAGGACGCCCGTGGTGTCGCAGTCGAGGCGCACCTAGACAAGGGACGCGGTGCTGTGGCAACGGTGCTGGTCAACTCGGGAACCCTCCGTGTGGGCGACTCGATTGTTGCCGGTACAGCTCACGGCCGCGTGCGTGCAATGTTCGACGAGCACGACAAGCCTGTCCAGGAGGCAACGCCTGCACGACCAGTGCTGGTGATCGGTCTGACGTCCGTTCCGGGCGCAGGCGACACCTTCTTGGTGGCGGACGATGACCGCACTGCGCGTCAGATCGCTGAGAAGCGTGAAGCCGCGGCACGTGCAGCTCAGTTGGCCAAGCGTCGCAAGCGCATCAGCCTCGAGGACCTCAACAAGGCCATCGAGGACGGCAAGGTCGACACCCTCAACCTCATCATCAAGGGAGACGTTTCCGGTGCCGTGGAGGCACTGGAAGATGCGCTCCTCCAGATCGATGTGGGCGACGAGGTCGATCTGCGCATCATCCACCGTGGTGTGGGTGCTGTGACGCAGAACGACGTGAACCTTGCCACGGTCGACAACGCAATCATTTTGGGCTTCAACGTCCGTCCTGCCGAGCGTGTGCAGGAGCTTGCGGACCGCGAAGGCGTCGACATGCGCTTCTACTCAGTCATCTACCGTGCCATCGAGGACGTTGAGGCGTCGCTCAAGGGCATGCTTAAGCCTGAGTTCGAAGAGAAGCAGGTTGGTGGCGCCGAGGTCATGGAGATCTTCCGGTCCTCCAAGTTCGGAAACATCGCTGGTTGCTTGGTGCGTAACGGCAAGATCGTGCGTAATGCCAAGGCCAAGGTGGTGCGTGAGGGTGTCGTCATCGGCGAGCCCACGATCGACACTCTGCGTCGCTTCAAGGATGACGTCACCGAGGTCAAGGACGGCTACGAGTGCGGTATTGGCTTGGGCAAGTTCAACGACCTGCGTGTCGGCGACATCATTGAGACCTTCGAGATGGTCGAGATTCCGAGGAACTAATGGCAGACAGTGCACGGGCGCTCAAGCTCGCGGGAACCATCAAGAAACTGGTGGCTCGCGCGCTTGAGACCGAGATCAAGGACCCTCGCTTGGGTTTCGTCACAGTGACCGATGTTCGTGTCACCGGCGACCTGCAACAGGCGTCCGTGTTTTACACGGTCTACGGCGGGGAAGAGGAGCGTGCCGACACGGCCGCTGCTCTGGCCTCTGCCAAGGGCCGACTGCGCTCGCTGGTGGGGCGTGAGCTGGGTATCCGGCTCACGCCCACCCTCGAGTTCCACCTCGATGCCGTGCCAGAAACGGCGGCAACGCTGGACAAGGCGCTTCATGAGGCGCACCAGCGTGACGAGGAGCTGCGCAAACTTCGCGAGAACGCAAAGTTCGCGGGTGAGGAAGACCCTTACCGCCACAGTGATGAGGCGGACGAGGATGGCAAAGCGTAGTAATGATGATCCGGCCCCCGGCATTGTCCTGGTGGACAAGCCGGCGGGCTGGACGTCGCATGATGTGGTGGCACGGATGCGCCGCCTCGCCAATACTCGCAAGGTAGGCCATGCGGGCACACTCGATCCGATGGCCACAGGACTGCTAGTTCTGGGCATCGGCAAGGCCACCAAGCTGCTGACGTATGTGGTGGGTCATGACAAGACCTACACGGCGACGATGCGCCTGGGGCAAAACACCGTGACCGACGATGCTGAGGGTGACGTCGTCACGACGACGGACGCCAGTGCGGTGACGCAAGCCGACATCGCCTCAGCGGTGGCGAATCTCACGGGCGACATCCAGCAAGCGCCTAGTGCTGTGAGTGCGATCAAAATCAATGGTGAGCGCGCCTATAAACGCGTTCGAGATGGCGAAGACGTGGAGATCCCTGCGCGTCCTGTCACTGTGCATGAGTTCACGATCACCGGCGCCCGTCGTGTCGACGCCTTTATCGAGCTCGATGTGCGCGTTGACGTGTCCTCCGGCACGTATGTGCGCGCTCTGGCCAGGGATCTCGGTGCCGCTTTGGGTGTGGGTGGGCACTTAACTGCCCTGCGCCGCATTAACGTCGGTGACTTCGAGGTCGCAGATGCGATGACTCTCGAACAACTCGAGGCAATTGTTGACGCTGGGGGAGAGGTGCCCCGCCTAGGACTGGGGGCTGCAGGTGCAGATATCCTGCCCGTTCGTGCGCTCAGTGAACGCGAAGCACGCACCCTCGGCTTCGGTCAGCATTTCAAAGACACCACCGATTTTGTCTATGACGGCCCGCTTGCCGGTATTGGGCCCGACGGCGATCTCATTGCCGTCGTCCGGCAGGTGGACGGACAAGTAAAGTCCGAGATCGTGTTCAAGCCTTCGCAGTCGTAGCGTTCATGCGCGTGAGTATGAAGTCCTATTTGAGTACTGAATGGTTGCCTAATCTGGGATGACTGGTTCGACCTCAAGGAGACCCGTCATGACTGAACCCACAGCCCCCTCACCCGAGTCTGGTGCCGCTACAGCATCGTCCCGGCCGTCCATGCTGGGCGCCACTGATATTGCTGGGCAGATGACACATGTCGAGGGACTGGCCAGCCTCGTGTCGGTTCAACCGGAATCGACCCTCTCAAGGACGGTCCTCAAGGAAGAGGGCGCACGCATTGTGCTCTTCGCCTTCGACAAAGGCCAGGTGCTGACCGAGCACACAGCTGCGATGCCAGTGTTGCTGATGGTTCTTGAAGGGCGGTTGGCGGTGACGGCAGAGGGGCGCACGGAGGAACTGTCACCAGGCGGTGTGATCCACCTGACTACGCGCTTGGCCCACGCTGTCGACGCCCTTGAGCCCAGCAAGCTCGCGCTCATCATGCTCGATCCCCGGTAGGAGCGTCTGTCCGTATCAGGCAGAATGGGCGCCATGCAGATTTGGCGTTCTCTGGCTGACGTGCCGGCAGACTTGGGTCCCACCGCGGTCACTGTCGGCAACTTTGACGGTGTCCATCGCGGCCATCAGGCTGTGCTGACTCGCATGGTCGCCGATGCTCGAGAGCGTGGCCAGCAAGCCGTGGCAATGACTTTTGAGCCGCACCCCAAGGCCGTGCACGACCCCGCCCACCCACCGCTGCTGATTACTGGTCTTGACGACAAACTCGAACGACTGGCGGCAACCGGACTGGATGCCGTGCTGGTCGTGGATTACACACTGGCGTTCGCTCAGCAGACTCCGCAGGAGTTTGTGCGTACCTGGCTCGTCGATGGGCTGGGCGCCAAGACCGTGGTGTTGGGGCAAGACACAAAGTTTGGCCGCGGTAATGCTGGAGATGTCGACACCATGCGCGTGTTGGGCACCACCATGGGTTTTGACACGGATGTGATCACTGACGCTTGTGGCACCTCCGAGTCGGGACGACGCTGGTCCTCGACCTGGGTCCGGGATCTTCTGGAGAACGGCCGCATGGATGAGGCCGCGACCATCTTGGGACGGCCACATCGGCTGCGCGGCGTCGTGGAGCACGGCGACAAACTCGGGCGCGAGATAGGGTTCCCCACCGCGAACGTGGGTGTGACGGGAGGCATGATTCCGCGACACGGTGTCTACGCCGGCTATCTGCAGGTGCTTGACTCGCGTGCCAACCCGGCTGCTGAATCGCTGGTGGGGCTGTCGTTGCCGGCCGCGATCAGCATCGGCTTCAACTACACAGTCGGGGTGGAGAGCCTTCGAGTTGAGGGATTCGTCATGGACAGGGACGGCCTGAACCTCTATGACACTGAGGTGGCGTTCGACCTCGTCAAGTGGCGTCGGCCGATGCTTGATTTTGGTTCCGTAGAGGCCTTGACGTCCGCACTTGCGGACGACGTGGCCTGGTGCCGCGACGCGTTACATCTTGATTAAGGTGCAGGCATCGAGGGACACAGGTATGTGCCACCCGATAGGGTTTGTCCATGGACGAAGCCTTTCAGGTCTCGGCCGGCAGCGGAGCAACGGCGCTCGTCAGCCTTGAGCATGTGAACAAGCACTTTGGGGACTTGCACGTCCTCAACGACATCAACATGACCGTGAAACGCGGTGAAGTGGTGGTGGTGATTGGGCCTTCAGGGTCCGGAAAGTCGACCCTATGTCGTGCTATCAACAGGCTTGAATCGATTGATGACGGCAACATCACCATCGACGGCGAAGAACTTCCAGCGGAGGGAAAGTCGCTCGCTCACTTGCGCGCCGATGTCGGCATGGTGTTCCAGTCATTCAATCTCTTCGCCCACAAGACGATCCTCGAGAATGTGACGCTTGGTCCTATCAAGGTTCGCAAGTTGTCAAAATCCCAGGCTCGTGAAGAGGGCATGGAGCTCCTGAAGCGCGTCGGCGTCGACAACCAGGCGGAGAAGTACCCTGCGCAACTCTCGGGCGGTCAGCAGCAGCGTGTCGCCATTGCGCGCTCGCTCGCGATGCATCCCAAGGTGATGTTGTTCGATGAGCCCACGTCGGCTCTCGACCCGGAAATGATCAACGAGGTCCTCGACGTCATGACCGACTTGGCCAAGGAAGGCATGACCATGATCGTGGTGACTCACGAGATGGGCTTTGCCCGCAAGGCCGCCAATCGCGTTGTGTTCATGGCGGATGGTCGCATCGAGGAGGAGAACACCCCGGAGGAGTTCTTCACCAACGCGCAATCTCCACGTGCCAAAGACTTCCTATCCAAGATCTTGACGCACTAGCGCGTCACCCAAGCGTTGTGGACCGTCGGTTCACAGCAGATGAGAGGAGAACAATGATGTTCACGAAGACGAAGGTCGCAGCATTCGGGGCTGCTGCAGTGCTGGTGCTGTCCGCTTGTAGTTCCGACGATGGCGGTACAGAGGAAGTCGCTACCGGCGATTTCCCAGAAGGTTCGACCATGGCGGAGCTTGCCGAAGCTGGCGAGATCACCATCGGTACTAAGTTCGACCAGCCGCTGTTTGGCCTCATTGGTCCTGACGGAGTTCCCGTGGGCTTCGACGTCAATATCGGCACGATCATCGCGGGTGAACTTGGTATTTCTGAGGACAACATCGAGTGGGTAGAGACTGTGTCCGCCAACCGTGAGCCCTTCATCGAAGGTGGACAGGTGGACCTCGTCGTCGCCACGTACACCATTAACGACGAGCGCAAGGAAGTCGTGTCCTTCGCCGGGCCTTACTACAACGCAGGTCAGTCGCTGATGGTCCTCGCTGACAACAGCGATATCTCAGGCCCAGATGATCTCGCCGGCAAGAACGTGTGCTCAGTCGAAGGTTCGACCCCCGCCGCGAATATCTCCGAGAACTACCCCGACGCCAACTTGGTGCTGTTCGCTGCGTACACCGACTGCCTTGAGCCACTGCGCAACGGTCAGGTAGACGTCGTCACCACAGACAACGTGATTCTCGCCGGATATGTCGATGAGTCCGACGGTGAGTTCGCCATTGCTGGCGAGCCTTTCACCGAGGAGCCCTACGGCATCGGCCTGGCACTCGAGGACGACGAGTTCCGCGACTGGATCAACGATGTCCTGGAGGAGATCTTCGAAGACGGTCGCTGGCTCGAAGCTTGGAACGCTGACGGATCCGCCGGTACCGTCCTTCCTGAGCCTGAAACTCCCGCAGTCGACCGCTACTAAGCACTGGCGACTGAAGAGAGCACTGTACGTTGATGGGGTGTCCCGGAGCCGCGGGCTCCGGGACACCCCTCACTCAGACTGAGAGAACAGGGATATGGGCGTACTGATCGACAACTTCGATCTGTTGTGGGGTGCCTTTCTCACGACATTGGGCATCACCGTGGTCGCGGGTGTGCTGTCGTTCGTCTGGGGTGTGGTCCTGGCGGCCTTTCGGGTCTCGCCCGTGGCACCACTGCGGACCTTCTCAGCGGCCTACGTCACCATTTTTCGCAACACTCCGCTGACCCTGCTCTTTGTGTTTCTCGGGAGCGCGGCACCACCCCTGTTTGGCATCGTCCTTCCACTGGGAGTGATCACCGCGATCGTCGCGATGTCCCTCTATACGTCGACGTTTGTCTGTGAGGCAGTCCGCTCGGGCATCAACTCGGTTGGTGTGGGTCAGGCTGAGGCCGCTCGTAGCGTTGGTTTGACCTTCATCCAGACACTCGGCACTGTGGTTCTCCCGCAGGCATTTCGGTCGGTGGTTCCTCCGCTGATCAACGTGTACGTGGCCCACATCAAGAACACTTCGGTGGCGGCAGGGTTTGCGACCACTGAACTCACCGCCATCGGTACTCGCCTAGCCAACGGCAACCCCGGAGACGTGATTGGCGTATTTATGGGTGTCGGTGTGGCCTATCTGGTCATGACACTGCCGTTATCGATATCCGCTGAGAAACTTGAGTCCAAGGTGGCGGTCGCACGATGAGTGAGAAGCAGCAAGTCCTCTACGACATCCCGGGGCCCAAGGCGATCCGGCGTGACCGCCTGTACACCGTGCTCATTTCGGTGCTGATTATTGGCGCTCTGGTATGGCTTGCGATCGACGCCTACCGCCGAGGCATCTTTGACGACCGCTGGCAGGTGCTGTGGGCAGGGGATAAGGGCTTCACGGGATTCGAAGTGTGGCAGCGCCTCCTCGTCGACGGTCTGTTGCTCGGGACGCTGAAAGCCGTTGTCATCGCAGTGCCCATTGTCGTCGCGTTCGCGATGATTCTGACAATTACGCGTCAGGCGCCAACGCGGTGGATCCGCTACCCAGCCATTGGCTTTACCCACATCTTCCGTGGCATCCCCGTGCTGCTCATCATGTACTTCGGCGTGATTGCCATGGACCTCTCGCCACTCATGGCCGTAGTGCTCGGCCTCGTGGTCTACAACACCGCTGTCGTCGCCGAGATCCTGCGTGCCGGCATCGCCGCCCTACCGAGCGGCCAGCGTGAGGCGGGACTGGCCATCGGTTTCACCCCTTTGCAAACGATGCTCCGCATTCAGCTCCCGCAGGCAGTCCGCATTATGTTGCCGGCACTGATCAGCCAAATTGTGGTGCTCTTGAAGGACACGTCGCTTGGCTTCATCATTGCCTACGTGGAACTCCTGACGACCACCAAGAACCTGTACAACTTCTTCGGTAACTCGTCAGTTATCCCGCTGGTTGTTGCCGCGATGGTGGTCTACATCTTGGTCAACATGGCCGTATCGCGACTCGCGACGTATATCGAAGGACGCATGCGAACTCGCCAGCCGCGGGCCGCTGCGCCGGCCAAGGGCGCCGATGCAGGATCCGGCCTGGTTCCATAAGGCAAGGGAGCCAAGAAGACGGTGTCGCGGAGTGTGTTGAGTCATTCTCGGAGGCGTGTACGCTCACATGCCAGAGGGCGATGACAATGACTCATGGGGTAGTGCAACGACGAGCGGTGGCCGCAGGTGCCGTGGCTGCTCTTGCGCTGTCCGTAGCGGGTTGTTCCTCCACCGAGTACCCCAGTGGCTCCACCATGGCGGAGCTCGCCGAGGCCGGTGAGGTTCGCATCGGCATCAAGCATGACCAGCCACTTTTTGGCGCTCTCGACTCCGACGGCGTTCCGCAGGGATTCGATATCGAGATCGCACGGATTGTGGCGGACGCACTCGGCATCGAAGAGTCGGGGATTGCATGGGTCGAGGCTCCGTCAGGTGAGCGCGAGAACTTGATCGCGGCAGACACCGTCGACTTTGTCGTTGCGACGTACACAATCTCTGACGAGCGCAAAGAGAGCGTCGGTTTTGCCGGGCCGTATTACGTTGCGGGGCAGAGCCTCTTGACCCGCAAAGACGATGTGGAAATCACGTCCGCACTCGACCTTGAAGGCAAACAGGTGTGTTCCGTTGAGGGCTCGACTGCCGCGGAGACGATCGCCCAGATCGCGCCCGAGTCGTCGTTGGTCCTGTTCGATGATTACTCCGACTGCATTGAACCGCTCCGCACAGGGCAAGTGGACGTGGTCACCACCGATGACGTGATCCTCGCCGGATACGCCGCAGAGGCCAACGGACAGTTCCGCATCGTCGGCGCGCCCTTCACCGCTGAGCCTTACGGCATCGGGCTTGACGTGGATGACGACGAGTTCCGGTTGTGGATCGACGATGTGCTCGAAGAGGCCATGGATGACGGCAGTTGGTTGGACGCTTGGGAAGAGACCGCCGGTGTGGTCTTGCCCGAACCCCAGCGCCCCATTCTCGACCGCTACTGACTGGTCGCCGCGCAAGCACTCCCTGCTGTATAGTGGAACGTCGCCGTGAAACGGCCGCGGATCCCAAGCACCCGGAGAACATGCCCGGGAGCTCCGTGCAACAGACATACAGAAGGAGTGAGCCGTGCCTCTAGACGCAGCCACCAAGAAGTCCATCATGACTGAGTACGCCACCGTCGAGGGTGACACTGGTTCGCCCGAGGTTCAGGTCGCGCTCCTCACGCAGCGTATCAACGACCTCACCGAGCACCTCAAGGAGCACAAGCACGACCACCACTCGCGTCGTGGCCTGCTGCTGCTCGTCGGTAAGCGTCGCAACCTGCTCAAGTACCTCCAGCGCGTTGACATTGCTCGTTACCGCACGCTGATTGAGCGCCTGGGTCTGCGCCGCTAAGGCTCACCCAGTCGCGCTCGGCCCGGTCACTCCCTCCTCGCGGAGGTAGAGTGGCCGGGCTTTTCGCATTCTTGGCGCCGAGCAGGTAGGGCGCGCCGACGCGGCTGGTCGGCGCGCCGATGGCTGTGCCCGCCGCGAGCGTTGCCAGACTGTTATCATGGACAAGGCCCGCCGTTGTAGGCGGAGCCCAATTTCATACACCTGGCAGGCCAGCTGGACGCTGATCCTCGGTGGAGATGGGCAGAACCCCTCGCACGTGTGATGCGGGTGCATGTCTGACTATGTCGACTGACGATCAGTGAGGTTCACAAGGAGCCCCTTAAGTTCGCTTGGCCTGCTCCGAAAGAAACGGAGCGACTTCCCACATGGAAGGACCCGAAATTCAGTTCGCCGAGGCGACCATCGACAATGGTTCGTTCGGCACCCGCACTGTCCGCTTTGAGACTGGCCGTCTGGCCAAGCAGGCCGCCGGTTCGGTTGCCGCTTACCTCGACAACGACACGATGCTGCTGTCGGCCACCACGGCTGGCAAGCACCCCCGCGATGGCTTTGACTTCTTCCCCCTCACGGTGGACGTAGAAGAGCGTTCGTATGCAGCCGGCAAGATCCCCGGCTCGTTCTTCCGTCGCGAGGGCCGTCCCTCGACCGACGCGATTCTGACCTGCCGTCTGATCGACCGTCCGCTGCGTCCGTCGTTCGTGTCGGGTCTGCGCAACGAGGTCCAGGTCGTCATCGACGTGCTGGCCATCAACCCCGAAGACGCCTACGACACCTTGGCTATCAACGCCGCATCGATGTCGACTCAGCTCTCCGGCCTCCCGTTCTCCGGCCCCATCGGCGGTGTGCGTGTGTCGCTCATCGACGGCCAGTGGGTCGCCTTCCCGCGCTACTCCGAGAAGGACCGCGCGGTCTTCGAAATGGTTGTCGCCGGCCGTATCGTGGGTGACGACGTCGCCATCATGATGGTCGAAGCAGAAGCCACCGATGACGCCTTCAACCTCGTCTCCGAGGGTGCCCAGGCACCTACCGAAGAGGTCGTGGCAGAAGGCCTTGAGGCTGCCAAGCCCTTCATCAAGTCGCTGTGCGATGCTCAGCAGGAGCTTGCTGACAAGGCTGCCAAGGAGACCGTCGAGTTCCCCCGTTTCCTGGACTACCAGGATGACGTGTTCGCTGCTGTGGAGCCCTTCGTGGCCGCAGACCTCACTGCCGCTCTGCAGATCGCAGACAAGGCGGAGCGCGAGAACCGCCTCGACGAGATCAAGGCCGGAGCACTCGAGAACTTCGCTGAGCAGTTCGAAGGCCGCGAAAAGGAGGTCTCGGCAGCAATTCGCTCCGTGACCAAGCAGACCATCCGTCAGCGCATTCTCAAGGACGGCGTTCGTATCGACGGCCGTGGCCTCGAGGACATTCGTCCGCTGTCGGCAGAGGTTGGCCCGATCCCTCGCGTGCACGGTTCCGCAATCTTCGAGCGCGGCGAGACCCAGATCATGGGTATCACCACCCTGAACATGCTCAAGATGGAACAGCAGATCGACTCGTTTAACCCCGAGACGAAGAAGCGCTACATGCACCACTACAACTTCCCGCCCTTCTCGACCGGTGAAACCGGCCGTGTGGGAAGCCCCAAGCGCCGCGAAATCGGCCACGGTGCACTCGCAGAGCGCGCGCTCGTTCCCGTCCTGCCCTCGCGTGAGGACTTCCCCTACGCGATCCGTCAGGTCTCCGAGGCTCTGGGCTCCAACGGCTCCACCTCGATGGGTTCTGTGTGTGCCTCGACCCTCGCGATGTACAACGCCGGTGTGCCTCTGAAGGCTCCTGTTGCCGGTATCGCCATGGGCCTCGTGTCCGACACCGTTGACGGTGAGACCCGCTATGCGGCTCTGACCGACATCCTCGGCGCCGAAGATGCCTTCGGTGACATGGACTTCAAGGTTGCCGGTACTCGCGAGTTCGTGACCGCCATCCAGCTGGACACCAAGCTCGACGGTATCCCCGCCTCGGTGCTGAAGGGCGCCTTGGGCCAGGCCAAGGACGCGCGTCTGCACATCCTTGATGTCATGGAGCAGGCCATTTCCGAGCCTGATGAGATGAGCGACTTTGCTCCTCGCATCATCACGGTGCGTGTGCCTGTCGACAAGATCGGTGAGGTCATTGGCCCTAAGGGCAAGATGATCAACCAGATCCAGGACGACACTGGTGCGGACATCTCGATCGAGGACGACGGCACCGTGTTCATCGGTGCTGTTGACGGCCCGTCCGCCGAGGCTGCACGCGCTGCAGTCAACGCGATCGCGAACCCGCACGTGCCTGAGGTTGGCGAGCGCTTCGTCGGTACCGTCGTGAAGACGGTCGCCTTCGGTGCCTTCATCTCGCTCAGCCCCGGTAAGGACGGACTGCTGCACATCTCGCAGATCCGCAAGCTCGTGGGTGGCAAGCGTGTGGAGAACGTCGAGGACGTACTCTCCATCGGCCAGAAGATTCAGGTCCAGATCGAAGAGGTCGACCCGCGCGGCAAGCTGTCGCTGGGTGTCGTCGAAGAAGGTTCTGAGGAGGACGGCGAGTAATTCGCCCGACTTTCACGCTCACGAGGGCGGTTCCGGTTCGCCGGGGCCGCCCTCGTGGCATGTCCGGCCTCGCACAGTGACACCATCATGACCAGTTAGGCTCGCCCGTATGCCTCATGCTCTCCCACTTGTCTCCGCCGAGTCCATCGGCGCTCACCTCGCTGTCGAACAGGATCATGGTGCGGTCATCCACCGCTCGGTCCTGCCTGGCGGTGTGCGCGTACTCACGGAGCACATTCCAGGCATGCGCTCTGCGACGGTCGGGGCATGGGTAGGAGTGGGAAGTCGTGACGAAACTCCCGAGCACGCAGGATCCACGCACTTCCTCGAGCACCTGCTCTTTAAGGGCACCCAACGCCGTAGCGCACAGGACATTGCGGTTGCCTTTGACCGCGTGGGTGGCGAGTCGAACGCCATGACCGGCAAGGAATTCACCTGCTACTACGCGCGCATCATCGATCAGGACCTCCCGCTGGCAATCGACGTGATTTGCGACATGGTGACGTCGGCACGCCTGGACGATGCTGACTTCGAGATGGAACGCGGCGTCATTCTTGAGGAACTCGCGATGAGTGAGGACGATCCGGGGGACGTCGCACATGAGCGGTTCACTGAGGCGGTGCTCGATGGGCATCCATTGGGGCGCCCCATTGGTGGCACGCCGGACATTATTCGCGGGGTGACACGGGATGCCGTGGCTGCGCACTATCGCGAGCACTATGTGCCTGAGGGCCTGATCATTGCCGCGGCTGGGGGAGTGGACCACGACACGGTCTGCGCACAGGTGGCTGAGGCGCTGAACGCTGGAGGCTGGGATCTGACGGAGAACCGGGCGCCGTTGCCGCGACGCGACCCGCTCGCCCCAGTCGACGCGGGGTTGGTGTCCGAGGTGCGAGTCAACCGAGATTTGGAGCAGTCCCACGTGCTGCTGGGTACGCGGGGTTTCCGTGGCACCGATGAACGGCGTTCGGTGTTGGCGGTGGCCAATGCAATTCTCGGTGGCGGAATGTCGTCGCGACTCTTCCAGGAGATCCGTGAAAAGCGCGGCCTGACGTACGGCGTCTACTCGTTTGGTGCCCCAAGCGCGGACACGGGCGTCTGGGGCATGTACGCCGCCTGTAACCCTTCCAATGCCGATGAGGTGGAACGTCTCCTCGGCTCTGAACTTGAGCGTCTGGCCGAGGGCATCACTGCCGAGGAACTGGAGCGAGCGCAGGGGCAGATTGCTGGCACCACGGTCCTGCGTCTCGAGGACTCGTATTCGCGCATGGCCCGCCTTGGACGCGCGGAACTAGTTCAGGGAGAACTGTGGAGCATCGGCGAGTCCCTTGATCGTGTGCGCGCGGTCACTGCCGATGACGTCGTGGCCCTGGCCGCGGATCTTGCGTCGCGTGAGCGTGTGAGCGTGCGGGTCGGACCCGCACGCGACTGACCTGACGACGCTGCGGCTCCCTTAGAGTAGAGCCATGATCAATGTCGCAGTGTTGGGCGCCTCGGGGCGCATGGGAACGAACGTCGTCAATGCGGTCACTCAGGCCGAGGACCTGCAGGTGGTGTCTGCTCTCGATGCAGGCGACGACATTGCGGAAGCGGCACGTGCGGGCGCTCAGGTGGCGGTGGATTTCACCGTTCCTGATGCCACGGAAGCCAACGTTCACGCACTGATTGATGCTGGCATTCATGCTGTGGTGGGCACTTCCGGGTGGACGAACGACGCTCTGGGCCGGGTTCGCGAGCACCTCCAGGAGCGCCCTGAACTTGGTGTGCTCATCGCGCCCAACTTCGCTCTGGGTGCTGTCTTGGCTATGCGTTTCGCTGCCATGGCGGCCCCGTACTTCGAGTCTGCGGAGATCGTAGAACTTCATCATCCGAACAAGGTCGATGCGCCTTCGGGCACTGCAGTGCACACCGCGCAGGGCATCGCCGCTTCCAGGACTGCGGCAGGGCTTGGGGCGAGTCCCGATGCGACTACCCATGACCCCGACGGCGCGCGCGGAGCGAGTATTGACGGCGTTAACGTCCATGCGGTCAGGCTTCGTGGAATGGTCGCGCACGAGGAAATTCTCTTCGGTAATGAGGGCGAGGCATTCACTATTCGCACTGACAGCTTCGACCGCGTGTCGTTTATGCCCGGGGTGTTGCTTGGAGTGCGTCAGGTCGGTCAGCACACCGGTCTGACCGTGGGGCTCGACCAGTTCATGAGCCTCTAAATGAGATTGATGCGTTCCCCAGCATTCTTGGGAGCCGTCGCCATGACGGTGATCTTGGCTATGTATGTGGCGTTCGTTGCGGAGTTCGCCTGGATCCTGATTTCGACGGGCGAGTGGCAGGCCCGAACTTTGGGTATTGCGATGATGGTGCTACCTGTGATCGCCGGTTGGTACCTGATTGTGGAGTGGCGCCTAGGCATGACGGTGCAGAAGATGGCTCGTGAACTGGAAGCACGAGGCGAACTGCCCGCGTTTCAAGGCGAAGTGACCACGATGGGTCGTTTGACTGCGGAGGCAGGCGAGGTGGCGTACAGGGAGGCCCGCGCGGATGTCGATGCTGAACCCGACAGCTGGGAAGCGTGGTTCACCGTTGCGTATGCGTACGAGGAGAACCGGGACCGTTCGATGGCACGCAAGTCGTTGCGTCACGCAGCCGATCTCTACCGACGTCGCTGACTCTGATGTGTCAGGGGCCTGAGTTCTCGACCCGCTGATTTCAGGCTTGGTGGTCAATCGCGGCACGCCAGAGTTGTTCGTGCAGTTCCTCCTGGGGGCCATCGATCCCGCGACGAATACCTCCGCGTCCAAACCCTGCTGAGGTGAGGAACGCCTCGCGTTCACTGTCTCCGTCAATGGCCCATGCTCGTGCCTCGACTGCACCAAAGATCTTCATGGTGTCGACGCATGCGGCGAGCAACCGCGAACCGTGACCGGCGCGGCGATGTTCGGGGGACACCTCGAGGGCAATCACCTCGTTGATGGCAAGCGCTGCGAAACCGACGACGTTGCCTGCTTCTGTGGCGACAAACATGCGGTGTTCGCGCGTCGGAGGAGCCTCGATGGCAGCGGTCCACTGCGCCAAAATCTGATCGCGTGGAAGCCCGGCCACTGCCTCGGCACCCAACATCCCGCTCCAGGCGTCGAGCTGGATCTGAGCGATGTCCTCTTCATCTCCGGGAACGGCGGGACGGGCGGAGACATCTGCAGTAGGCATGTGCACCAGGGTACGCGGATTCACGCGGTGGATAGGCTGACGTCATGACCGTCGGAATTGCAGCTGTAGCCAGCGCTATCGGGATTGGCACGCTGCTGATCGGCGCGGCGATTGGTTGGTTCTGGGATGTGCCGCGCCGGGTAGTGGCAGGCGTGATGGCTTTCGGTGCTGGCGTGATGCTGGCGACGCTCGCACTGGAATTGGTGGCGGAGGCTGCTGAGGGCGGGGGAGTGTGGCCCGTGGTGCTTGGCTTCTCGGTGGGTGCGGTGATGTACGTGGGCGGTGACCGGGTGATTGCGTCGCGATCAAGAGCCGCGAGCCGCCATCACTCGCGCAACATCACTGCGCGCCGTGGAGGCGATTCGTCCGGCAATGGCGGAGCGATCGCTGTCGGTGCGCTTCTGGATGGGATCCCCGAGGCGATGGTGATTGGTCTCAGTGCCGCATCTGGATTTCCGTTTGCGATTGTGGCCGCTATTGGGTTGAGCAACATCCCAGAGGGACTAGCGGGCACGGTGCCACTCAAGCGGTCGGGCCGCTCTGCGGCACAAGTGTTCGGGCTGTGGGGTGGGATTACGGCAATTGCGACGCTAGCCGCGGTCGTGGGAGCGGCGCTCCTGGCCGATGCCCCAGCAGAACTCATTGCAGTGATCGTTTCGCTGGCGGCGGGGGCGCTGCTGGCCATGGTCTGTAATGCGATGATTCCAGAGGCGTTCCACGAGGATCACTGGGCGACTGGACTGTTGGCGGCAGCGGGCTTCCTCGTCGCGTTCATTCTGAATGAGCTGACATAGCGATCCGCTAACCCCAGCCCAATGCACGTAGCCCTGCAGCCACACCCGCAGCAACAAAAACCACCACGATGAACGGCGCTTTGCGCCACAGCAACAGTGCCGCCACGCCAACAGCAGCGATGCGCGCATCGATGACGAGGGTGGTGCCCGAAGTAAACGACTGCACAGCGAAGAGTGCGGAGAGAAGCGCCACGGACACATAGGCGGCGATGCGGTGAACGCGGGGATTCTCTAGCCAGGTTTCTGGGACAACATGTCCAGCGAATTTGGTGGCCCACGCCAGCAGCCCGGCTGCCGCGATCGCGATCCACATCAGTGCGTAGTCGCTCATTCGGGCACCTCCTTGGCGGAGCTTGGCGCACGCCACCCTGCAATGACCGCCACGAGCGCGGCTGCCAAAATTGGTAGGCCGGAAGGGAGAACCGGAGTGAGCGCGAGTGCGAGGAGGGCCGATGCTGCTGCGACGGCCTGGGCTGGACGGCTTGCAAGGCGAGGCCACAGGAGGCCGAGGAAGGCTGCGGCCGCTGCCGCATCAAGGCCCCACTGAGCGGGGTCGCCGATGCGGGAACCGAGCAGTGCACCGACGACCGTGACGGCGTTCCACGCGAGAAAGACACCAACTCCAGTCCACCAAAACCCTGCGCGGCGTGCTTTGGGGTCATTCGCTGGTTGCGCCAATGCCACGGCGGTTGACTCGTCAATGGTCATGTGAGCTGCCCAGGCACGCCGCCAGCCATGCATCGGCCTCAGTATGGGTGCGAGGCTCACACCATAGAAACCATTGCGTAGCCCCAGGAAGGTGCTGGTCGCGACGGCCGCCCCAGCGGTCCCACCAGCGCCTATCACTCCGACGAAGGCGAATTGTGAGCCTCCGGAGAACACCAGCAAGCTGAGAGCCATCGTTTGCCACAGGTCGAGACCTGCCGCGACGGAGAGCGCGCCAAAACTGATGGCATAGGCCCCGGTCGCCAGCGCAACAGAGACTGCCTGCTGACGCGCCGCATCAAGTCGGGGTAAGCGTGGCACGCTCAGTATTGTGACACCGGTGGCCTACTGCGCAACGCCACGGTGCCCGGTCGTTCCACTAGGCGCGGTTGCCGACTAGACTGCATGACCATGACGAGCGAGGACAAGAAGCAGCGCCGTGTGCGCATTGTGGCCCTGATCACCATCATTGCGTTGACGCTGTCGGTGACGGGCGGAATCGTCCTCTCGACGATCTTCGGCTAGTCAGTCGCTGGCCGTTGCGGCCAGACGATTTCATTGCCGTGCACATCGAGTGCGCGAGGGCGCTCGGTTGATGCCCAAGGCGCCTGACCGGCATCCCTTATCGTGGTGTACCAACTGACGGCGGGTGTCATCGACCCCGCGTCGAAGCACTCTTGGTTGGACACTGTTTGGCGCTCGTATCCCAGGCGCTGAGGGACAGCGCGTGAACGCTCATTGCTGGGTGCATGTGAAATCTCGATGATGGTGGCCCCGGTGAGCGCGAGCCCCACCTGAGTCAGCGCTGCACAGGCCTCTGTGACGTAGCCGTGTCCTGCATGCGCGCTGTCGATCCAATAGCCGAGTGCCAAGCGATGGGGGTTGTCGCGGACGTGGAATCCTGTTCCGCCGATCAGCGCACCCGTGCGCAGGAACATGCCCAGTGTGAAGTCGCGACCCTCATCGGCCGCAGCGTTGACGTCGGCAATGAATGTGCGGCGTTGGTCGACACTTTGGGGTTCGAACGCGACCCATTCCATGTACTGCTTGAGATGATCAACGTTGCGTGGCACCACGGTTGCCAGATCTTGTGCGTCGGAAGCGACGTAGCGTCGGATCACCAGCCGCTCGGTTTCGATGCGATGTGGAACGCGGTACAGCATGGCTAGGCGCCTTGACGGCGTCGGTAGGTCAGGAATCGGTGCCGCGGACCCGTTGCCGAATCATGCCAACCTGAGTTGTTCGCCACTGTCCAGACGGTGGGGTCGATCGTGGGAGCGTAGGTGTCGCCTTGGGTTTCGAGATCGATCTCGGTGACCACGAGCGCGTCCACTTCATCCATCGCAGCCGTGTAGAGCTGGCCGCCACCCATGATCCAGTGGGGGGCGTCCGGAGCCAGCCGATGCGCTGCGGACCTGGCTGCGGTCAGTGAAGACACCACAGCATCGGCGCCGTCCAGGTCCGTCGCAGAGGTGACGACGACGTTGACGCGTCCCGGCATCGGCCGGTAGCGCTCGGGCAGCGACTCCCAGGTGCGGCGACCCATGATGACCACACCACCTGTGGTGCGGTCCTTAAAGTGCCGGAGGTCTTCAGGAAGGTGCCAGGGCATGTCCCCGTCAAGTCCAATGACGGGCCGTCCCTCGGGGTCTCGGGCTTGTGCCCAGATTGACGTCAGCATCGGCCTTAGATCGCAATAGGCGCTTTGATGCCCGGGTGGTGCTGGTAGTTCTCGATGACCACGTCGTCGAGGTCGTAGTCCATCAGCGAGTCACGCTTTTCCAGGCGCAGGGTCGGGTACTCGTAGGGCTCACGCGACAGCTGGAGTTCGGTCTGGTCAATGTGGTTGGCGTAGATGTGACAATCGCCTCCGGTCCACACAAACTCACCGACCTCAAGATCAGTCTGTGCCGCGATCATGTGCGTCAGGAGGGCGTAGGACGCGATGTTGAAGGGGACGCCCAGAAACAGGTCTGCACTGCGCTGGTACAGCTGGCAGGAAAGTTTGCCGTCGGCCACGTAAAACTGGAACAGCGCGTGACAGGGAGGCAAGGCCATGTTGTCGACCTCGGCAGGATTCCATGCTGAGACGATGTGACGACGGGAGTCGGGTTTGGTGCGAATAGATTCAACAACCGTGGCGATTTGGTCAATGCTGTCGCCATGTGGCGCAGGCCAGGAGCGCCACTGAGCACCGTAGACAGGACCCAGGTCACCGTTCTCATCAGCCCACTCATCCCAGATGGAGATGCCACGCTCTTGCAGCCAGCGCACGTTCGTGTCGCCGCGAAGGAACCACAGCAGTTCGCCCGTGATGGACTTCATATGCACGCGCTTGGTGGTGATCAGCGGGAACCCTGCCTGGAGGTCGTACCGAAGCTGGCGGCCAAAGACACTGATGGTTCCGGTTCCCGTGCGGTCGTCCTTGCGTGTGCCCGTTGTCAGCACGTCACGCAACAGGTCCTCATACGGGGTTGGAATCTCAGGCATGGGCTTTACCTTACGCGCGTGGGGCTGAGCATCAGCTATGACTCGGTCGTGTCGCGGCCAGCCTGGTGAGCGCGAAGCACCTCAGCTCGCGCAAGCCCAAGGGTGACGGACTCCAGCAGTGCATCTGATTCGGGGATGACGTTCTCAGGGCCGATGCGCTCCAGGGCTCCCGAACGTTCCAACATGTCGTGAAGTTTGATCGGAACGCCGCTGATGACGAGGCCAACACCGTCCGCCCTCATTTGCTCCGCCTTGCGATCAAGCATCTTCAGGAAAGTTGCCGACGGAATGTTGAGCGAGCCGCGCATCGACACTACGAGCGCGGCATCGGTGGCGCCGTGGGTGTCTGGCCACTCTTGTTCAAGCCGGTTGACCTCGGCAAAGAAGCCCACACCGTAGTAGTGGACAACGGTCGAGCGTCCCGACGGCAGCACAGCGGGAGGATCGGACGTGAGCCAATCGCCATCCTCTCGTGGAGTCAGCATCCGCAGGCGGCCAACCTTCGCACTTTGCACCGATGTCAACACGATCGAGATGATCGCGCCCAGAAAAATGGCCTGTTGCAACGGCAACATGGTGGTTGCCACGAAGGTGATCACCATGGCAGCAGCCGACGCCGTCGAGGTGCCCCACACCAACCGGATGTCGCTCTTGCGGCCAATGACCAGTTCCGCGCCGATCACCAGCATCAGACCACCGATCACCGCCATGGGGATGTTTCCGGCCCACGGCCCCACGGCAAGCACAATGAGGGCCAGCCAGATTCCGGCAAAGATGCCGGCCCAGCGAGTCGTCGCACCTGCGCTCGTGGCCACGCCCGTGCGGGAAAGTGAGCCTCCGGCTGGAAGAGCACCGAAGAATCCTCCGGCGATGTTTGCGACACCCTGTGCGCTGAAATCTCGCGAGGCATCGGGTTTCGAACCGTCGGGATTGGGCACGGATGCGCTAATTCCAGCTGCCTGTGCCAGAGCCACCAGGGCGATAGCGGCAGCTCCCGTGACAAGGTGCGGGATCGCTGAAACGTCGGGAAGCGTGATCGGAGGCAAGGAACTGGGCACTGGGGCGATGTCCTGAACGAGCTCAACGTCAACAGCTGACACCACCGCGATGACGGTCGCGAGAATGAGTGCGATCAGCGTCGCGAGTTTACGGAGCCCACGAAACATGCGCGCGATGAACCAAATCGCGACCGTTCCAAGGGACACGGAAATAGCGGCGGGATCCCACTGCCCGATGTGAAGGATGGTCTCGACGATCTCGCCAACGGTGTTGCTCGACTCTGGTGCATAGCCTGTGGCGTCATCCATGACACCAGCCAAAATCTGGACTGCGATGCCGGTGGTGAAGCCGGTCATCACGGCGGTCGAGACAAATGCCATGACAGAGCCGAGTCGCAGCAACCCCATCACCAGCATGACGATGCCGACCATGACTGTCATCGTGGCGATGGCTCCAACATCGTCGAATTCCAGGCCCGCCGATTCGAGCACACTGTGTGAGGTGAACGCGATCGCACTCGTCAGGGTTGTAATCATGAGCACCGTGCGGGCAAACATTGAACCCAGAATTGTGGGGACCACTCCGGACCAGAGCCCCAGCGGCGCAGCGAATCCACCAATCGACGCGTATGCCATGCCTTCAGGTATGGAAAAGAGGCCCGTGACGAAGCCAGACGAGACGTCTTTGAACGAGGGCTTTCCCATGCCTGGCTTGGCCGGCTTTGTCGGGCGCGTCATGGTGTCACCGTAGCGAACGCTGATGCCGCTGGGCGGCTCTCACCACTTTCACCGCGCGCGGACGGCGTCCACGGCCTTCAATGGGGACATGGACACTATCGATTTGACCGCGCTGGTTGATGACCAGCTGGACCTGGCCAGGGTTGCCCACAGTGGGCGACACGCTTCAACCGTCTCTGGTAGCCGTGAGCGTGATCTCCGTCAGACCGTGATTGCCATCGCCGAGGGACACGCGTTGAACGATCACGAGAGCCCAGGGGAAGCAACGCTTCAGGTGCTTCGGGGGGCAGTCACCTTCAGCATGGGGGACACGTCTGTGGAGCTCGCTGCAGGACAGTTTCTGGTGATCCCGCCGCACCGCCACGGCCTCACCGCGACGACCGATGCGGCGGTGCTCTTGACCGTGGCAACCCGCGCCTGACTCACACCAACGGCCATGGCCGGTCCGTCACGGGGATTGCGGTGAAGCGCGATAGGTTTATCCCTATGACTGAAACGCGCCCGCTGGGGACGGTCCTCACCGCCATGGTGACGCCAATGCACAACGACGGCTCAATCGATATCGATGGCGCAATCAAGGTTGCCGAGTACCTGTTGGCCCATGGCTCGGATGGCTTAGTCATTTCTGGCACCACGGGCGAAGCGCCAACCACACACGCACCAGAGAAGCAGGAACTCACCACCGCACTGGTCGAGGCCGTCGGAGATCGCGCGACTATCGTCGCTGGTGCCGGCTCCAACGACACCGCTCACGCGATTATGATGGCCGAGCAGGCCCAGGAGTGCGGCGCCCACGGTGTCTTGGCGCTGACGCCTTACTACTCCAAGCCCTCGGATGTAGGCGTGCTCGCGCATTTCGAGGCGATCGCAAGCGCCACGGATCTTCCCATCATGTTGTACGACATTCCAGGACGCACTGCGAAGCCCATCTCGGATCGCGTACTGGACGCCATTGCTGAACGCCGCAACGTCGTTGCCGTCAAGGACGCTACCGGCGATATCGCGCAGGCGAAGGCGCGCATCGAGCGCACCGGGCTCGCGTGGTACTCAGGAGACGACCCGTTGACTCTCGAGTTCCTCAACGCCGGCGCAGTGGGCGTGGTGTCCGTCGCCAGCCACGCTGTGGGAGAGTCAATCGCGCGCATGATTGCTGCACACGACGCCGGCGATGCCGTGACAGCCGAAGCCGAGTTCGAAGCCCAGCGCGGCGCCATTGACGTGATCATGGGCGGAGGCCTGGGCGCCGTCACGGCCAAGGCCACGATGCAGGCGCTCAACGCGATCGATAGCCGCCACATGCGGCTTCCGCACGTAACTTTTGATGATGCCGAGTACGCCCAGTTCGTCGTGCAACTGCGCGCCGCCGGTGTGCCCGTCGAACCCTAGGAGAGAAGTGACCTTCCACCCCGAACTATCCGAGCCCCCCGCACTAGAACCGGGCACCCTCCGCGTTATCCCCTTGGGAGGGCTCGGTGAGGTCGGGCGGAACATGACTGTCTTCGAAATCGACGGTCGGTTGCTGATTGTTGACTGCGGTGTGTTGTTCCCCGAGGACACACAGCCCGGCGTCGATTTGATCTTGCCCGACTTCAGCTACATCGAAGACCGTGTCGACGACATCGAAGCCATCGTGCTGACCCACGGGCACGAGGACCACATTGGAGCGGTTCCGTACCTGCTTCGTCTGCGCCAGGACATCCCGATCATCGGATCGCAACTGACACTGGCGTTCATCGAGGCCAAGCTCAAAGAGCACCGGATCTCGCCCATCACGCTTGCCGTCAAGGAAGGGCAGGAGGAGCAACTCGGAAAGTTCGGGCTGGAGTTCGTCGCGGTCAACCACTCGATTCCCGATGCGCTCGCGGTCTTCATCACCACGGATGCCGGAACGGTGCTCGGCACCGGTGACTTCAAGATGGACCAGCTTCCCCTCGACGGCCGGATTACAGACCTACGGGCCTTTGCCAAGCTGGGCGAACGCGGCGTCGACTTGTTCATGGTGGACTCCACCAACGCGGAATCACCTGGCTTCACCGCGTCTGAAGTCGAGATCACCCCAGTGCTCGACCAGACATTCGCCAACGCCACCGGCCGCATCGTGGTGGCGAGCTTCGCGAGCCACGTCCACCGCGTACAGCAAGTCATCAACGCCGCGCACGCCCACGGTCGCCGGGTGGCCTTCGTGGGGCGCTCGATGGTGCGCAACATGAACATCGCGGCGGAGATGGGTTACCTCGATGTCCCCGCGAATATCCTCATCGATGCCAAGAAGGCCGACAACATGCCGGCCGACAAGATCGTCTACATGTGCACGGGCTCCCAGGGCGAGCCGATGGCTGCGCTCAGCCGTATCGCGTCATTGGACCACAAACTCAGCGTGGGTCCCGGCGACCTAGTGGTGTTGGCATCGTCCCTTATCCCAGGAAACGAAAACGCCGTATTCCGTGTCATCAATGGCCTCATGCGCCTCGGCGCCACCGTCGTCCACCAGGGGAGCGCGCGCGTTCACGTTTCCGGCCACGCGTCGGCAGGTGAACTGCTCTACTGCTACAACATTGTTCGCCCCAAGAACGTCATGCCGATTCACGGTGAGGTCCGTCACCTGCTGGCGAATGGAAACCTGGCCATCAAGACGGGTGTGCCAAAGGAAAACGTCATGTTTGCGGAGAACGGCGTGGCAGTCGATCTCAAGGATGGCGTCGCGGAGATCGTCGGCGCTGTCGAGGTGCACAACGTGTACGTCGACGGCTCTTCCGTCGGTGAAATAACTGATGCTGAACTGAAGGACCGCCGCATCCTCTCCGAGGAAGGCTTCGTGTCCGTTTTCGCTGTGATCGACTCCTCCAACGGCACCGTTGTCTCAGGTCCAGAGGTCCACGCACGTGGGCTGGCAGAGGACGACACAGTGTTTGACGCGATCCTGCCCAAGATCAAGGCGGCGCTGGAAGAGTCCGCAGCCTCAGGCAAGGCAGACAACCACCAGCTTCAGCAAGTCATGCGTCGCGTGCTGGGTCGCTATGTGGGCACCAAGCTTCGTCGCCGCCCGATGATCATCCCGATTGTCATCGAGTCGTAGGGATCTGGGGCCACTCAGCCAGAATTTCGCCTGAACTGCCGGGAACTTACGGGCGACTATCCGCGTACGCGCGGGGTGGCAACACAGTGAACAGCCGATGCGCGGGTAACGTGCGGAAACATGGCATCATCACGTCCTGCAAGCACTCGTAAGCCCCCAGCCAAGAAGCCTGCGTCCAAGAACGCGGCTCAGGGTAAGGGTGCTGCGAACCACGCTCGCAAGCAACCGCCAGCGATCCTTCGTGGGATTGCCGCCATTGGGCGCGGCATCTCGAATGCGATTGGCTCTGGTGTGCGCAGCATCGGGCAGGGGGCCAGTGATGTGAGCCCAGAAGTTCGTCGTGACGGCTTTGCGATCTTGCTCATTATCGGAGCGATCCTCATCGCGGCCCGCGAATGGTTCCAACTGTCGAGCTGGGCGGGCACGGCTATCCACTGGGTGGTTGCCGGTGCCGTTGGCGTGCTCGCGGTCGCGATGCCAGTGGTGCTCGTGATCTTTGCGGTGCGCTACATGCGCGCTCCCGACGAAGAGCAGGCGAACCACCGCATCACCTTTGGCGCTTTTGTGGTGACAGTGACGGTCGCGGGTCTGATCCAGATTGGTGCAGGCCGCCCGAGCCCGTTCGACGACATGGATGCTGTGCGGAGCGCCGGAGGTGTGGTCGGCTGGGCCGTGGGGACCACCCTCGCAGGACTACTGACCGCACCGCTGGCCGTGATTGTGCTGGTGCTGCTCGCGATTCTGGGTTGCCTCGTGATTATTGGAATCCCGGTGCGTGAACTCGTGGCGATGGCGCGTGAACGCTTCGGGCGCGGTGACGCAGAAGACGACGACTCGGAGTTCCCTGAGCACCGCACGCTGTCACGACCGGGGGAGGGCCAGGCCAAGCCACCCAAGAAGCGCTTGTTCGGCGGCTCCAAGAAGGCCAAGGAAGACGCGCGGCGTTTGGAGTCCTACGAGGCCGATGAAGCATTCGCGTCGGCAGCGGAGGTCGACCACGCTGCGGAGGATGTGGAATACACGCCTGGTGGAACTGAAGTGATCGGCACGACCGCAGCACGGGTTTCGCCGTACCTTGCCGGGCCTGCCCCGGACAACGATCCAGACGCTGAAGCAGAGTATGAAGAGGTGCCAGAGGAGATTCCCGCGGAGCGCAAAGCACCATCCGCAACGAGGTTGGTGCCAACGGGGCACCAGGGTGAACTCGAGAACTCGCGGCCCTACGTGCTCCCCAGCGCAGACATTCTGGCAAAGGGAGCACCACACAAGACCCGCTCTGCGGCGAACGACCGTGTGGTCGACGCGCTGAAGCAAGTATTCGCTGACTTCAAGGTCGACGCGGAAGTGACGGGATTCACGCGCGGACCGACGGTGACCCGCTATGAACTCGAACTAGGGCAGGGCGTCAAGGTCGAGCGCATCACGAACTTGTCCAAGAACATTGCTTACGCCGTGGCGAGCCCCGACGTCCGTATCCTTTCTCCCATTCCTGGCAAGTCCGCCATTGGTATCGAGATTCCCAATGTGGACCGCGAGACCGTTGCCCTGGGTGACGTCTTGCGTTCATCGACTGCCATCAAAAACGATCACCCCATGGCGATCGGCATCGGCAAGGACGTCGAGGGCGGCTACGTCATGGCGAACCTTGCAAAGATGCCCCACATGCTGGTGGCTGGTGCCACCGGAGCCGGAAAATCCTCGTTCGTGAACTCCATGATCACGTCGATCCTGATGCGCTCCACCCCAGACGAGGTGCGCATGGTGCTCGTTGACCCCAAGCGGGTTGAGTTGACCATCTACGAGGGCATCCCGCACTTGATCACGCCCATCATCACGAACCCCAAGAAGGCCGCACAGGCGTTGGAGTGGGTCGTGAAAGAGATGGACATGCGTTACGACGATCTCGCGTTGTTCGGCTTCAAGCACATCGATGATTTCAACAAGTCCGTGCGTTCGGGAAAGCTCAAGCCATTGCCGGGCTCTGAGCGCAAGCTCACGACCTACCCGTACCTCTTGGTCATTGTTGACGAGCTGGCTGACCTCATGATGGTCGCCCCGCGCGATGTCGATGAATCGATCCAGCGCATCACCCAGCTAGCGCGTGCCGCCGGTATTCACCTGGTGCTTGCGACACAGCGACCGTCTGTCGACATCATCACAGGAACCATCAAGGCGAACGTGCCGTCGCGTTTGGCGTTTGCGACGTCGTCACTTGCAGACTCGCGTGTGGTGCTCGATATGCCGGGCGCGGAGAAGCTGATCGGTCAGGGTGACGCGCTTTTCTTGCCGATGGGCGAGTCCAAGCCGATGCGCGTGCAGGGAGCGTGGGTGTCCGAAACGGAGATCCACGCGGCTGTCGAACACGCGAAGGAACAGGCGAATCCGGAGTATCGCGACGATGTCACTGAGGTGCAGTCCAGTGCTGTGGTGGCCGAGGACATCGGCGATGACCTCGATGATCTGATCGCGGCTGCTGAGCTCGTGATCACGACCCAACTGGGGTCGACTTCGATGCTTCAACGCAAGCTCAAGATGGGCTTTGCCAAGGCCGGACGCTTGATGGATCTGTTGGAGAGCCGCGAAATTGTGGGGCCTTCACAGGGGTCGAAGGCTCGCGAAGTGATGGTTGGCGTTGATGAACTTGCCTCGACACTCGCTATTCTGCGGGGAGAGAGTCCCGCGTCGCCGGGGACTGTCCGCACAGACGAGGAAGTCGAGGGAGCCCCATGGGAGGAGTCGTAGCAGTTTTTGATGATCCAGCCGTCGCTTGGCCGGCTACTGCGATCGTCCTGCTGCTCGCGTGCTTAGCGCTGTTTTTCTTTGCCCGTTCGCGCCGCGCTCGGCGTGCGCGGGATCAGATTTTGGCGCGGGAGAGGCATCTGCGTCGCCAGTTTGATGCGGTGATGTCGTCGACCCGTGACGGTGTCATCATCGTGACCCGTACCGACGAGATTGCCCTCTTGACTGACGTCGCTGCGTCCGTTCTCGGGGTATCCCGGGACGATGCTGTAGGCAAGCCGCTCTCTCGACTCGGGCTCCGTGCCGTCGACGACCGCATGCGTCCGCTTTTGCTCCGTGAGGCCTTTGGCGTGGGCACCGATGACGTCAAGGCCCGCATCGTCGGTGTTCCAGGGCGCCGTGGTGCTGACGATGTGCGTTGGGTTCAGGTGCGTGCACGCGTGGTGCCCGACGGACTGGATGATGGTCCGGTCACCATCGTGACGATCATGGATACGTCTGGATTGCGCGAAGCCGCCGAGGCCATTAGCCGCTCCGATGCGCAGTTCCGCAAGGCTATGGAGAACGCCCCGATTGGAATGGCGCTGGTGGATCTTGACTGGCGCCTCATGGAGACCAACCGTGCGTTTGCCGAGATGATGGGGTCAACTGTCTCTGCATTGCGCGGTGTGCCGTTCTCCTCGCTCTCACATCCGCAAGATTTGCAGGCCGAGCGTGACCAGCTTGAGCGACTCTTCGCGGGGCACTCCAGCCGCTTCAACCTTGAGAAGCGTTATGTGCGCACGGATGGCAACGTGGTGTGGGCAGTCCTCGACGTGGGGCTGGTTCGCCACGCCGGCGGCGCGCCTGACCATTATGTGGTGCAGGTGCGGGACAGCACTGACGACCGGATGCACAGCGAGATCATGGCGCACCGCGCGATGCATGATCCTTTGACCGGGCTGGCGAATAGGACTCTCTTGCAGGAGGTTTTGCAAGAGCTCTTGGACCAGCCTGATCCGGTGGCACGGGTGGGCGTGCTCGCGGTCGACCTTGATGGCTTCAAGAATCTGAACGACAAGTTTGGACACGCGACGGGGGACAACGCACTTGTCCACGTCGCGGGTGTCCTTCGCACCGCGACAGGCGGCCGCGGAACGGTGGCGCGCATCGGTGGCGACGAGTTCGTCATCGTGGTGCAAGACGATGACTGCTCCAAGGCGATGTACGACATTGCAGCGGCGATCCACGAGGGGTTGCACCGGCCGATGCTGGTGAAGCGCCATCACATTGAACTGTTTGCTTCTGTGGGAATCGCCATGGCCGACGGCGAGACGATCCATGGTGGAGCACCGTCGTTGTTGAGTGCCGCCGACGCGGCGATGTACCGCGCGAAGTCACTGGGTAAGTCCCGCACTGAGGTGTACGACGCGTCCCTTCACCACACCGATGAGGGCCAGTCTGCCTTGGCTGCCGAGTTAGCGGATGCGATCGAGCGGGGTGAGCTGGTGTTGCACTATCAGCCGATCCTCGAACTGCGGACCCGCACCGTGGTGGGGTACGAGGCTTTGGTGCGGTGGCAGCACCCCACGCGAGGGTTGCTGCTTCCAGCGAGTTTCCTGCCGCTCATCGATGACCGTCACCTGTCCGTCGCGCTAGGTCTCTCCCTGGTGGAACAGGCGGCTCACTTTCTGGCTCACGGACCTTCGCAGTCAACCTGGGTGTCTCTCAATGTTTCCGCAGACCAACTTGGCGACTCTGAGTTTGTTGAAAAGGTCCTGTCAGCGATCGAGGCGTATCAACTCAGCCCGCAGCGCATCGTGGTTGAGCTCACTGAGGTTTCGCTGGTTGCTCCGAACACCCGGATTCGTCATGAACTGACAGAGCTGCGCAATGCGGGTGTCCCAATTCTCTTGGACGACTTCGGTACGGGCGTGTCTCCGCTGAGCTACCTGCGTGACCTTCCTGTCTCGGGCGTCAAACTCGATATGTCTTTTGTCGCCGGTATTCCGGAGGACCCTGCTGGCGCGCGTGTGTCTCGGGCTCTTGGGGCGCTGGCGCGCGAACTGGGATTGGCGACTATTGCGGAGGGAATCGAAACCGAGGATCAGGCTCAGTTTCTCTCCGAATGTGGATGGCGTTATGGCCAGGGCTGGCTCTTTGGTGTCGCACAGCCCGTCGCCGCGGTGCGTGCCACGCCTCCGGAGTACATGGCGAGCTTGATTGACCCGCGCCCCACAGATGGCGAGACACCGTTGCAAGGAATGCACGACGCCCGTTAACGAGGTCGTGGAAAACGCACCTGGAAACCCGGCCGGGGCACTAGGGTGAAGGGGTGACAGCGACCCTCCCCAACCTGCTCACGGCCTTGCGTCTCGTCATGGTGCCCGTGGCTGTCGTCTTGTTGATCCTTGATGACGCTGCCGATGGAGCACAGCGTTGGTGGGCACTCATTCTTGTGGTGCTGGCGTCGCTGACGGATTGGCTAGACGGGTACTTGGCTCGGCGCTGGAACGTAGTCTCGTCGTTCGGAAAGCTCGCGGACCCGATCGCCGACAAAGCTCTGGTTCTCGGTGTTCTGGCGGCCTTGGTCTTCGTCGATGACCTACCGTGGTGGCCGTTGGTCGTCCTGACGGTGAGAGAAGTCGCTGTGACTCTTGGGCGTCTCGCAGTGGCTAAAGACGTCGTGATTCCGGCGTCGCGCGGCGGCAAAGTGAAGACGTTCCTCCAGTTGACCGCGATCATCGTTCTTGTTGTCCCGAACATGCCTATGTGGGTCGACACCGTCGCCTGGTGGGTGTTGATCGCCGCAACCATCGTCGCCGTCGTGACCGGCGTCGACTACGGGAGAATGATTCTGCGGGCAGTCCGCGAACATCGAGAGGCGGGGACGACGACCACCGAGCAAGGGCACGTACCCGGCCACAGCGGTGGTGACGGTTTACGTGGTGAAGGTGCGGGTGGCAACGCCACGCACGGGCCGGACGGCCCGGAGGCCCGCGGTGACAGCGGCTAGTCCAAACGTCGCCACGCGGGTGTTGGCCAGCGCACGCCAGCAAGGCTTGAGCGTCGCCGTCGCGGAATCGCTGACAGGCGGAAGCGTGTGCGCCTCCCTGGTTGCAATACCGGGTGCCTCTGACGTCTTCCGCGGCGGTGTTGTCGCGTATGACTCGAGCATCAAGACGTCGGTGTTGGGAGTTTCCGCGGAGCTTCTTGCCGAGGCCGGTCCCGTCTCGTTGGATGTTGCGGCCGCGATGGCGCTCGGGGTACAAACGCTGCTTCATTCCGATGTCGCTGCCGCGACCACCGGCTCTGCAGGCCCACAATCTCATGGTGGTGTGGAAGCGGGCACCGTGTGCGTTGCGGCCGTCACCGGTACTGGTTTGTGGGCTCGCACTGTGCGCTTCGACGGCGACCGTGACGAGGTCCGAGCCGGGGCAAACGAGGCAGCGCTCGCACTGCTGGAAGCTGCCTTGAGCGACCCTGACTCAATTTCCTCTTGGCGTCAGGGAACATAACTGCGGTAGTGTGCGTTGGAAAGTTCGTGAGCAATATCAATGGCAGGAGAAGTGACATGCCCGTTCTTCGCAATGAAATCGGCGATGTCCTACGTGACGCCCGTCTGACCCAGGGCAAGACTCTGCGCGACATTTCCTCAGGCGCGCGCGTCTCTCTCGGCTACTTGTCCGAGGTCGAGCGTGGCCAGAAGGAAGCCTCATCTGAACTTCTCGCATCGATCTGCGAGGCTCTGGAAGTACCGATGTCGACGGTCCTGAGCGAAGTTTCCCACCGCTTCGCGACCGCCGAAGAGCTCTCGTCTGTTGACGTGTTGCCGTCGATTCCTGACACCGTTCCCGAACTCTTGAGCGGTGTCCGCGCGCGCTAATGCGCATCAGTGAATTCTGGGCTCTCGCCGACTCGGTGTTTGGTGAGTCCTACTCCCGCACCCTTGCGCGCGAACTTGCACTCGATGGATGCCGCTCGATGACGGCTGCCGAGTCCTTGGCCCAAGGCGTTCCCGCTCGTGACGTGTGGCATGCGTTGTGCGATCAGATGAGCATCCCTTTGTCTGAGCGAGACGGGGGAGAGCGCACCACGATGGTGCCGCCACCTCGTCAGTAGCGCCTCACGCGCGGACCCGAGGGTCACTTGCGACACGCCGCGCGCGCCACTGGCTTTCGAACATGCGTTCGATTACTGTGTTCCACAGGACAAGATCCAGTGACGTGGAACTCCCAAAAGTTCCGAATCTCGATCCAATGTCACAGGTGCGGCGTAGCGTCGTACATGAACAGTTTGGTACGGCAGTGATGCCACTAGGACAGGGAAAAGACATGGCACCAGCAGCAGATCGTTCCAAGGCCCTTGAAGCAGCTTTGGGTCAGATTGACCGTCAGTTTGGCAAGGGCTCCGCGATGCGCCTTGGCGAATCAAAGAAGGTAGCCGTTGAGGCCATTCCCACAGGATCGTTGGCTCTCGACATCGCGCTGGGCATTGGTGGTCTTCCCCGTGGACGTGTGGTCGAGGTCTATGGTCCAGAATCCTCCGGTAAGACCACTGTGGCACTCCATGCAGTCGCAAACATGCAGCGACAGGGGGGAACCGCCGCGTTCATCGACGCTGAGCACGCGCTCGACCCTGAGTACGCAAAGAAGTTGGGCGTCGACACTGACAACCTCATCGTGTCCCAGCCGGACACAGGTGAGCAAGCACTGGAGATCGCCGACATTCTCGTGCGTTCCGGCGGCGTAGACGTGCTCGTGATCGACTCTGTCGCGGCGCTTGTGCCTAAGGCGGAAATCGAAGGTGAGATGGGCGACAGTCACGTCGGTCTTCAAGCTCGCCTGATGTCGCAGGCGCTGCGAAAGATTACCGGTGCACTGAACACCACCGGCACCACAGCGATCTTCATTAACCAGTTGCGCGAAAAGATCGGTGTCTTCTTCGGTTCGCCAGAAACGACAACCGGTGGAAAGGCGCTCAAGTTCTACGCGTCTGTGCGTCTTGATGTCCGGCGTATCGAGACCCTCAAAGAGGGCACGGAGCCCGTCGGTAACCGTACCCGTGTGAAGGTTGTCAAGAACAAAATGGCCCCACCCTTTAAGCAAGCCGAGTTCGACATCCTTTATGGACAAGGAATCTCCAAGGAAGGCGGAATCATCGACTTGGGTGTCGAGCATGGTTTCGTCAAGAAGTCCGGTGCTTGGTACACGTATGAGGGTGATCAACTTGGCCAGGGTAAGGAAAACTCCCGAAACTTCTTGAAGGACAACCCCGAGCTTGCGACCGAGATTGAGATCAAGGTCAAGCGAAAGTTGGGTGTCGGCTTCGATGCTGAAGTGGACGAGGCACCCGTGGCGGAGAAGCCAGCAAAGACGTCTAAGGCAGCAGCAAGCAAGAAGGAAAGCGCCACCTTCTAGTGGCATCGCAGTCTCAGCCCGCGCGCGCTCGCTCCAACTCGACAGACGGTGTCGACGAGGGCGAGCGCGCGCGGGAGATTGCGCTCAAGGCGCTGTCGGGCGCTCCACGGTCAAGCCGTCAACTGCGTGACAAGCTCATCTCGCGCGAGATCTCTGAAGAGGTCGCCGATGAGGTGGTCGCGCGCTACCAAGAGGTGGGGTTGCTCGACGATCAGGCGCTCGCTGACAGCATCGCGCGGGCGCGGCACCGCGAGCGGGGTAAGTCTCGACGCGTGATCGCCTCTGAGCTCCAGCGCAAGGGTTTCGATGCGGAAGAGATCACCCACGCGGTCGATCAGATCAGTGATGACGACGAAGTTGATGCCGCTGAGCACTTGGCGCGAAAGCGCTGGTATCAACTGGAGAACGTGCCGCCAGACGCGAGAGTGCGCCGAGTAGTTGGAATGCTTGGGCGCCGCGGATATCCGCCGTCGTTGGCTTTCGCACTCGTGAAAGACTTGCAACGTGCCGATAGTGAGGGTGCGTAGTCTGTTTCTAGCGCGGCAATCGCCGCGCCGAGCGAGTGACCAGGAGGGATGAGCCATGCCCCAGCTCATTGCCACAACCGCGACGTTGTTGTTGCTTCTTGGTGCGCTCCTTGTCGTCCATTTTGCGCGGCGCGAGGCATCGGAGATTCGGCGATCCTCCGAGGACGAGGTGCAACACCTCCGTGACGAGGCTCGAGACCTGCTGTCTGAAGCCCAACGCCGTGAAGAGCGAGTCTCAACCCGTGAAAACGAGATTGCAGCTGACCAGCGCACGGCTCAAAAGTATGCGCGAGCTCTCGACGAACGTGCAGCAGTCATTGTGCGAGACGAGCGACGCCTAGCGTCCGACCGCGCTGCACGAGAGCGCGCACATCTCGCTGCGCTCGCGGAGGTCGCGCACCTCGACGTCGACACCGCTCGCAAGGAACTCCGTGAACGCTTGATCAGTGAAGCTCGCGACGACACTCGTGCAGACGTGCGTCGCATTGTGCGTGGCGCTCGAAAAGACGCTGAGTCACAAAGTCGCGCGATTCTCGTGGAAGCAATGCAACGGCAGGCGGCCGCAACGTCCTCCGAGACATCGGCCCTATGGATTGATCTTCCCAACGAGGAGATGAAGGGGCGGATCATCGGACGTGAGGGACGCAATATCCGCGCCTTCGAGTCCCTCACCGGCGTGAACGTCATCGTGGAAGAAGGCGTTAACGCTGTGCAACTGTCCTCGTTTGACGTAGAGCGACGCGAGATTGCGGAGGTGACGTTACGGCTCCTCGTTGAGGATGGCCGCATTCACCCACAACGTGTCGAACAGGTGTACAGCAAGGTCGTGGACGAACTCCCACAGCGTCACCTTGATGCGGGCCTCGATGCCCTTGAGTCTGCTGGCGTGCGCGGCGTGTCGGAGGACATGGTGCGCACCCTCGGACGCTTGCGCCTGCGCTCGTCGTATGGTCAAAACGTCCTCTCTCACCTCGTTGAGTGCGGACAACTCGCTGCGGACATTGCCCGCAGCGTGGGAGCAGACGAGGAAGTTGCGAGGCGTGCCGCCTTCCTTCACGACATCGGTAAGGCATTCACGCATGAGCGCGCGGGTACCCACGCGTCGCTAGGAGCCCAGTACGCGGCGGAACACGGTGAAAGCGAGGTCGTGGTGAACGCCATTGCTGCGCACCACGATGAAGTTCCGCAGGAATCTGTCGAGGCCGTGATTGTTCAGGTCGCAGATGCGTTGTCTGCCGGACGAGCAGGTGCACGTCGCGACGACGCCGATGGCTACATTGAACGCCTCGAGAACCTTGAAGAGCTCGTCGCAGAGCATGCCGGTGTGACTCGCGTGCTCGCAATGTCAGCCGGCCGCGATGTCCGCGTCATGGTGGAGCCCCACGAGGTCGACGATGAAGGCGTTGCCGAACTGGCGCGTACAATTGCTGAGCACATCAGCAAGGACCTCAGTTTCCCTGGGGAGATCAAAGTGACAGTGATTCGCGAACTCCGCGCAGACGCTGTCGCAGGGTAGGTATGACAGACACTGCACTAGCTCCCACATACGTCGTCCGGACACTCGGCTGTCAGATGAACGTTCACGACTCCGAGCACATGTCGGGACTCCTCGAGGGTGCCGGCTACACGGCTGCACCTCCAGAGGCGGAAGACGCCGATGTTGTCGTGATCAACACCTGCGCAGTCCGGGAGAACGCAGCGTCCAAGCTGTACGGCAACCTCGGACAGCTCGCGTCCGTGAAGGAACGGCGACCTGGCATGCAAATTGCTGTGGGTGGATGCCTGGCGCAGAAGGACCGCGGCGAGATCGTGGAGAAAGCTCCGTGGGTCGACGTGGTCTTCGGTACCCACAACCTCGACGTGTTGCCAGTGCTCCTCGAGCGTGCGCGTCACAATCGCGAAGCACAGGTAGAGATTGAAGAGTCGCTTCAAGTCTTTCCCTCAACGTTGCCGAGCCGGCGCGATGCCATCGCAAGTGGCTGGGTGTCGATCTCCGTGGGGTGCAACAACACCTGCACGTTCTGCATCGTCCCGTCGCTGCGAGGCAAGGAGCGCGACCGCCGTCCGGGGGAGATCCTGGCGGAGGTAGAAGCACTTGTATCGCAAGGCGTTGTCGAGGTCACCCTGCTCGGGCAAAACGTCAACTCCTATGGTGTGGAGTTTGGCGACCGGGGCGCGTTCGCGTCCCTGCTGCGTGCCTGCGGCGAGATCGAGGGTCTCGAGCGTGTGAGATTCACGTCTCCGCACCCTGCGGCCTTCACTGACGATGTCATCGACGCGATGGCCGAGACCCCAAATGTGATGCCGAGCCTCCACATGCCTCTGCAGTCAGGCTCTGACGCGGTGCTACGCGCGATGCGACGGTCCTATCGATCGTCCAAGTTCCTTGGGATTCTTGACCGAGTGCGTGCTGTGATGCCTGACGCGTCCATCACGACTGACATCATCGTGGGCTTTCCAGGTGAGACCGATGAGGACTTCGAGGACACGCTGCGCGTCGTGGAGCAATCGCGATTCTCCAGCGCGTACACCTTCCAGTACTCGCCGCGTCCAGGTACACCCGCCTTTGACCTCCCCGAGCTCCCGCATGACGTTGTCCAGGAACGCTTTGAACGACTCCTCGCGCTGCAGAAGCGCATCGCGCTCGAAGAGAACCAGGCACAGGTGGGCAAGCGGGTGGAACTCTTGGTGCTCGACAGTGCCGGCAAGGACAAGGGCGGGCGTAAGGACGCCGAGCGCGAGCGTATGACGGGCCGTGCTCCGGACAATCGCCTCGTGCACTTCGCTGTACCGGAGGGCGTCCAGGCTCCACGACCAGGTGACCTCGTGACGGTTGAAGTGACGCACGGTGCACCATTCCACCTTTTGGCCGATGCCGCTTTGTCAGGAGGGGTTTTCGAGGTCCGGGCTACCGCGGCCGGCGATGTGTGGGAGCAGGTCAAATCTGGGGCCCACGATCATGGCTCTGGTGGCTGCGGAAGTTCCTGTGGCACTGGTGCCCCCGCTGAGGGACCGGTTGTCTTGGGGATTCCTGGGCTACGTCCCGCAGGCGCGTGACCACGCGTCACGACGCCAGCGCGGCGCACCGCACGGACCGACAGGTGCCGGTGATTGCGCTCGTGGGTTCAACCGCCACGGGTAAGTCTGCGGTGTCACTCGAACTTGCAGAGCTATTGAATGGGGAGATCATCAATGCAGACTCGATGCAGTTCTACCGCGGTATGGACATCGGAAGTGCCAAACTCCCCGTCGCTGAGCGCCGGGGGATTCCCCACCATCAGCTCGACACCCTCGAGGTAAGCCAAAACGCGTCGGTCGCTCAGTTTCAGCACGACGCACGGGCAGATATTGCGGACATGCATGCACGCGGAAAGAACGCCATTGTCGTCGGCGGTTCAGGTCTCTACCACCGCGCGTTGATCGACCACTTTGAGTTTCCTCCCACGGATCCCGCGGTACGCCGACTTCTCGAAGATCGCGCCGAGGTTGAAGGGCCAGGTGTCCTGCATCAAGAACTTCGGTCACTGGATCCTGTGGCAGCGGACCGTATCGATGCGCGGAACGCCAAGCGGATCGTCCGAGCCCTTGAAGTCATCCAACTGACGGGCAAGGAATTCTCCTCTAGCTTGCCCCAGTTTGAATACGCGATTCCTACGGTGCAAGTAGGACTTGATACTGACAACGAGGTGCTTGACGCGCGGATTGACTCGCGGGTGGGCGACATGTGGGAGGCCGGGCTCGTAGCCGAAGTTGAGGACTTGGTGCGCAAGGGGTTGCGACAGGCCACCACCGCGCGCCGAGGAGTGGGGTATGCCGAGACTCTGGACTACCTCGATGGCATTCTCACGGCAGAGGAAACTCAGGACCGCATTGCGATGCACACCCGTCGTCTCGCTCGAAAGCAGCGCAAGTGGTTCCGGCCGGACCATCGGGTGCAGTGGATTGATGCCCCACGGGACGCAGCCGATGTCTCTCGGGCGGCTCGTGAAGCGGCTGCCATCGCCGGTAGCCTAGAGACATGACTTCCTCGCTGCGATTCACCAAGGGCCACGGCACACGCAATGACTTCGTGATGCTGATGGACGAGTCGGGCGAGATCGATCTGACCCCAGACCTCGTGAAGTACCTCGCGGATCGCCGTTCAGGCATCGGAGGGGACGGCGTGATCCGCGCTGTGCGCGCTGGCAACACCCCAGCCGGTGCTGACCTGGACCCTGACATGTGGTTCATGGACTACTGGAACTCGGATGGTACGACATCGGAGATGTGCGGCAATGGCGCGCGCGTCTTTGGCGCCTTTCTTGAGGCCGAGACCGGGGCAGACCTATCGAGCGGCGTGGTTTTCGGAACTCGCGGTGGACTGCGGACTGTCACTTCATTGGGGGATGGACACTATGCGATTGGCATGGGTGGGTATCGTGCTGGCCCAGATTCGGGCCTGAGCGACGTGGAAGTGGAGGCCGCAGGACTGCATGTTGCGCGGCCCGCGATGTCGGTTGATGTGGGAAACCCGCATCACGTCGTCGCGTTGGCTTCAACGAGCGAACTTGTCGGTGTCGATTTGAGCGTTCCTCCCGTCGTGAGCCCCGCACCGCCGGCTGGCTCCAACGTTGAGTTTGTTGTCGCGCTTGGCGAGCAGGTGGTGGACGGCGTTCTTCGAGGTCGAGCGCGGATGCGGGTTCACGAGCGCGGCTCGGGGGAGACCGAGTCTTGCGGCACCGGGGCGTGTGCCGTCGCCCTCGCGCTGCAGACTTGGGCGGGGGCCGATGCTCCGGCGGTGTGGGACCTTGAAGTGCCCGGTGGCGTCGTGACAGTGCTCATTGACAGTGACACGACGGTACTTCAGGGACCTGCCGAGCTCGTGGCGCAAGGCCTGGTGACGCTCGAACCCGGCGCCTCACGTCTCGTCTAGCGCGCTAGTCTCACCGAGCGCGTTGTGAATCGGTGTGACTAGTTGTTGGTCACGGTGATGATGCGGAAGCCCTTGGAGGACGCAACCTTCTCCACCGTGCCCCAAGGGTTGCCCTGAGCATCGGCTTGATTGCCGATCCACGTCATCAGCGAATCTGCCCCCAAATTCTTCTGCACCACCAAGTGTGCTTGCCCTCCGGCAGAGAGCCGTGGCAGCCACGTCGCGAGGAGGTCGTGCAAGGCCTTCTTGCCGATTCTGATGGGCGGATTGGACCAAATGGCGTCGAATTCGCGCTCGGGCTCCACGTCTGCTGGCTCACACACCTCGATTGTCTCGCTCACGCCGAGTCGCGCCGCGTTACGGCGCAGAAGTTCAAGCGCGCGGCGATTCACGTCAACGGCTGTGATCCGTGCGCTCGGCCGTTGGAGGGCACCGGTGAGGGCAAGGGGCCCCCACCCGCACCCGAGATCCAACACCGTGTCAGCAGGCGGGGGAAGGTGGCGCAAGAGCACTTCCGTGCCGCGATCGACATGATCAGGGGAGAAGATTCCAGGAGCGGTCTCGAGTTGTACTTCGCGGCCAGCGAGGCGGGCATTGATGAGCCGCCGTTCATCGGACGATGCGGGCTCGGCTGTGAAGTAGTGCTCTGGAGTGCTCACCTGCACGAGAGTACCGGCAAGGGTGGTGCAGGTCGGTACTGGAGTGAGACAATAGTCGCAGCATGCCAGAACACGACAATGCCCCTCGCAACTCTCAAGATGACAGCGCCGATGGAATCATCGACCGCGTACTGTCGCGCGCCGGAACGGTGGTGTCCGAAGGCGTCACAAGTCGGACGGACTATGACGGTGACCAGTTTGATCGAGATGACCGTGCAGCGTTGCGCCGTGTCGACAATCTTTCCACTGAACTCGAAGACGTTACCGAGGTTGAGTACCGTCAACTGCGGCTCGAGAAAGTCGTCCTTGTCGGGCAATTCGCTCGCGGCACTGCACAGGATGCCGAAATCTCTCTGCGTGAACTTGCGGCACTAGCGGAAACTGCGGGATCGCAGGTGCTCGATGGTGTCCTCCAGCGTCGCCCACATCCCGACCCTGCCACGTATATCGGTAAGGGGAAGGCCATCGAGGTCAAGGAGATCGTGGCGGCTGTGGGCGCAGACACGGTTGTCGTCAATGATGACCTTGCGCCCAGCCAGCGTCGCGCCCTGGAGGACGTCGTCAAGGTCAAGGTCATCGACCGAACCGCATTGATTCTGGACATCTTCGCTCAGCACGCCAAGTCGAAGGAGGGTAAGGCACAGGTTGAGTTGGCTCAGCTTGAGTACCTCTTGCCTCGCCTTCGTGGCTGGGGTGACTCGATGTCGCGTCAGGCGGGTGGCCAGGTAGGTGGTGCCGCTGCGGGTATGGGTTCGCGTGGACCCGGTGAGACCAAGATCGAACTTGATCGGCGCCGGATTCACACGCGTATGGCGCAGTTGCGCCGGCAGATCAAGGGTATGGAGCCTGCGCGCAATGTCCGTCGTGACCGTCGCCTGGCGTTGCCCAATGTCGCCATCGTCGGCTATACGAATGCTGGAAAATCGTCGATCCTGAACCGTGTCACCGGTGCTGGAGTCCTCGTCGAGAACGCATTGTTCGCGACGCTGGATCCCACGGTGCGGCGGAGCTCAACACCAGATGGCCGTACGTTTACGGTGTCGGACACCGTGGGCTTTGTGCGTAATCTTCCCCACCAACTGGTGGCCGCATTCGCATCGACGCTCGAGGAAGTCGCGTTCGCTGATTTGATGTTGCACGTCGTTGACGCGTCCCACCCTGACCCCGAAGCACAGATCGCGGCCGTGAGGGAAGTCCTCGCGGACGTGCCGGGTGCTGACAAGGTCAACGAGGTTCTGGTCCTCAACAAGGCCGATGTTGCCGATGAAGAGACCTTGATGCGTCTTCGTGCGCGGCGCGAGACCACTATTGAAGTGTCGGCTCTCACCGGTGAGGGCATCGACGGCTTGTTGGACCTCATCGCGCGTGAGCTACCGCGACCTGATGTTCGAGTGGACCTTGTCATCCCGTACACCCGCGGTGACCTCGTCAATGAGGCGCACCTCTACGGTGAAGTCCACAGTGAGCACCACGAAGCCGAAGGCACGCGGCTTGTCGCTCTGGTCGATGAACCGCTGGCGGGACGGCTGCGTGACGCGAGTGTGGGGGAATGAGTCCCGCACAAGACATCTCGGGCTTTCTTGACACTGCCGTTGCTGCGCTTGGGGGAAGTCCGCGAGACGGCCAAGTAAAGATGGCCGATGTCGTCGCCACTGCGCTACACGACGGTGACCACGTCTTGGTTCAGGCGGGAACGGGCACAGGAAAATCGTTGGGCTACCTGGTCCCCGCCGTAGCGTATGCGGCAGAAACTGGCTCTCGTGTCGTGGTCTCCACGGCAACATTGGCACTTCAACGGCAGGTGTTTTCCAAGGATCTTCCTCTCGTTCTCGATGCGCTTGAACCTGCGCTCGGCAAACGCCCTGCGGCGGCCCTGTTTAAGGGGCGCTCCAACTTTCTGTGCAAGCACAAGATGGGCGGCGGCTACGGCGAGCCGGATGAGGACATGCTGCCCATCCACGCTGGCCCCACCAGCGCGCTAGGCGAAGAGGTGGCTCGCCTCCACTCGTGGGCTGAGGAAACGGACACGGGTGATCGTGATGACCTCGTGCCAGGTGTATCCAACCGCGCATGGGCACAGGTGTCCGTGTCCGGCCGGGAGTGCCTTGAATCGAAATGCCCCATGGTGAAGGAATGCTTCTCCCAACAACTGAGAGACGAGGCGGCGCACGCTCAGGTAGTGGTGACGAATCACGCGGTGCTGGGAGTCCAGGCAGCGTCACACGACATGCTGGGCGAACACGATGCCCTCATCGTCGACGAGGCGCATGAACTTGTCGCGAGGATCACCAACGCCGCCACACACGAACTCACGGTGTCACGGGTGGACCGGGCGGCGCGCGCGGCGCGACGGCACGGGCACACCACAGAGGATCTCGATAGGGCGGCGCGGGCGCTTGATGGGGCGTTGGGTGACCACGAGCCGGGGCGCCTACGCGCGGGACTCGATGAGCAACTGGCAGAAGCCGTTGAACTGATTCGTGGTGCGGCTCGATCTCTACTGAGTGCCGTACAGAAATCCTCTCAAGCGGGGGAGGAAACGGGATCAGCGACTGCCAAGTTGGCGACGGCTGCGCTCCAGGAGGTGCACGATGTGTGTGAGGAACTTCAGGGCGAGCACGGTCGCTATGTGATCTGGTTGGCGCCTCCCGACGGCGACTACGACTCACGGCTCGCGGAACGCATCGTTGCCGCGCCGCTTGATGTTGCAGGGTTGGTGCGATCCCGCTTGATTGAGGAAAAGGCGGCGGTGTTCACGTCCGCGACGTTGGCGCTCGGTGGGGACTTCGGTGCGATGACGCGCCACCTGGGGATGGACTCTCCAGAGAGCCTCGATGCAGGCAGTCCCTTTGACTACTCAGCACAGGGCATCCTCTACGTGGCAGCACACCTGCCGAAACCTGGTCCGGGTGGAATCACTGCGGAAGCTCTTGACGAGCTCGAAGCGCTGATCCGCGCTGCCGGTGGACGGACGTTGGGGTTGTTTTCTTCCCATAAGGCAGGCATGGCCGCTGCCGAGGCGATGCGTGAGCGGCTTGACGTGCCGGTGCTGTATCAGACAGATGATCAGCTCCCGACGCTCGTCCAGCAGTACCGCGAGGATCCAGAGACGTGCCTTTTCGGTTCGACATCTCTTTGGCAGGGCATCGACGTACCCGGATCGACGTCGCAGTTGGTCGTGATTGATCGCATCCCCTTTCCGCGTCCGGACGAACCGATCGCGCAGGCTCGTACTGAAGCCGTGGCTCAGCGTGGTGGAAACGGCTTTATGGCGGTGTCTGCGACTCATGCTGCGTTGCTGATGGCGCAGGGTGCGGGCCGCCTCGTGCGGAGCCACACTGACAGGGGTGTGGTGGCTGTCTTGGACTCGAGACTCGCGCACGCCCGGTACGGTGGATTCCTAGCCAAGTCAATGCCGGCGCTGTGGGGCACTTCTGATCAGGAAACGGTCCTGTCGGCGTTGCGCCGACTTGACGAAGCGGCCAAGGCAGCAGAGCGCTAGACGCGCACTCGGTACACCAGGGAGGAAGCCACGATGAGCGAGAACGAGATTACTGAGGAGTTTCGCCGCGGTCAGCAGGTAGAACGCGAGCGGTTTGCCGAGTACTTGGCGCACTTCGAGGCAGGATCACGAACGATGGCTGAGAATGCCGAGACGGAAGAGTCGCGCGTCTACCAGACCACCATTGCTAACGCGATGGGAGCCATGCGTCGGGCTATCACCGGCGAATTTCACTGGCAGGATGGCTGGCGCAAAGAGGCCTCCAAGTAGAGTCATCCGCTAAACGCGGCGCATCACAGATACGACCTTCCCCATGATGCGCGCATGGGTGCCATCAATTGGCGTGTAGCTGGGGTTGTGTGGCATGAGCCATACCTGTCCGTCATCACGACGGAAGGTCTTGACCGTCGCCTCGTCGTCGAGCAGCGCGGCAACAATGTCGCCGTTGTCTGCACTGTTCTGGCGACGAACGACAACAAAGTCTCCATCGCAGATCGCGGCATCGATCATCGAGTCGCCGCGCACCTTGAGCATGAAGAGTTCGCCGTCCCCGGTGAGCTGACGGGGAAGTGACATGACGTCTTCCACGGCCTGGTCAGCGAGAATCGGTCCACCTGCCGCGATCTGACCCACGAGCGGTACGTCGGTGACCGACTCGTCCGCGCGGTGCGCCGCCTCCAACGGAGCTGGTGAGAGCGCAGTCACGTTGTCACGTCGTGACGTGGCGCCCATCTCCTCCGGCATCACCACTTCGATTGCGCGTGGACGATGCGGATCACGCCTGAGGAAGCCCTTAGACTCCAGCGCCACTAGCTGGTGCTTCACGGATGACGTCGACTTCAACTTGACGGCCTCGCCGATCTCTCGCATCGATGGTGGGTACCCACGAGAGTCCACTGACTCCTTAATGCACTTGAGAACCAGGCGCTGGCGCTCCGTGAGCCCAGAGCCATCGGACTGCGGGAACTCGTGAATGGTTGCACCGGACTCCGTCGAGTCTTGCTTGTCGTCGCCGTATGACACCCGGGATCTCCTCCGTCTTGATCGAATCGGGTTCTGCACCATGTCAGACCCCAGTGATTCGCTGATGCATATGACGCTAGAGCAAGCACGCACAGGAATCAAACACATGTTCGAGCGTGTCTTGCATTCGGCACTCACGGCTGGTACAAATAGAACAGATGTTCGACGAACACTTGTTCGAATGGAGGATGAGATGACTGCAGTAGCGATGACCACACCGAGCGTGACTCGTGCACGTCTTCCTCGTGTTCGCATGGTTGACACGCCAATGATGCGCCGCCGTCGCCGCACCGTCCTCGTGGTCCTGTTTGCCATCGTGGGAGCCGTGTTTGGCCCTCAAGCGTTTGCTGGAAATGAGCCCGCGGAGCCAGCCTTCTTTGACACCTATACGGTGAGCCAAGGGGAGACACTTTGGTCGATCGCTTCGTCGTTCACGAGCCCTGGGGATGATGTCCGGGACACGGTGGCGGTGCTCGGGGATCTCAATGCTCTTGAGTCTTCAGATCTCTTGGTCGGTCAGCAATTGCGTGTTCCAGCTGACGACTAAGCGCTGTACCTGTACCTGACGACTAGGCGCTGTACCCGACGACTAGCGCTGTACATCCGCGCGTGCCGTGCTTGCGGTACCGATCCGAGAATGCTGAATCTCAGGTGCTTCATGGCACAGTAGGGGCATGCACTGTCCTTTCTGCAAGAACCCAGATTCGAGAGTCGTGGATTCTCGTACATCCGACGATGGGCTTTCGATCCGTCGTCGACGTGAGTGCCCGGAGTGTGGCAAGCGTTTCTCCACATTGGAGACCGCAAGTCTGACGGTGATGAAGCGCAATGGTGTTGCCGTGCCGTTTAGCCGCGACAAGGTCGTCGGTGGCGTGCGCAAGGCCTGTCAAGGCCGCCCCGTGAGCGATGATGATCTTGCGGTGTTGGCGCACCGCGTTGAAGAAACGATCCGTGCTCGTGGTGTCGCTGAAATCGACGCCACCGACATTGGACTGGCGATTCTGCCGCCGCTTCGAGAACTGGACGAGGTTGCGTATCTGAGGTTCGCAAGTGTCTATCGTGGCTTTGACGGTTTGGACGATTTCGAGGCTGCCATCAAGGAACTCCGCGACGACGACGCAAAAAAGCGTCAGGCGCCCGGCTCCATTGAGGAGCCAAGCGCCTGACGGCATGCACGTGATCGTGTCTGCTAGTGCTTCTTCTTGTTCTTCGGGCGTGGCTTGCCGCTGCGGTTCTTGGGCGCGCTCGACTTCTTTCCGCCAGCACCCTTCTTTCCGCCTGACTTCTTCTTGTGGGGCTTGAACGCACTCGTGTCTTCGCCGCGGTAGGGGCGCTTGTCGCGATCGGAACGCTCTGAACGGTCGTCGCGTCCTGGTCGACTTGCGCGCTGGGGACGATCGTCACGGTCGCCGCGATAGGGGCGCTCACTTCGCTCGCCACG
>NZ_BBRB01000004.1:0-115792 GCF_000975055.1 Demequina sediminicola | reverse complement strand
CGATAGGGGCGCTCACTTCGCTCGCCACGTCCTGCACGGTTGTCACGGCCTTGATAGCCGCCAGACTTGCCCTTGTCGCCGCCCGAACGGCCCTTGTCTGCACCGTATGCGGGACGTGACGACCGCTGCGGGCGATCCTCGTGTGAGCGGCGTTGCGGTGCCCGTGCTGCCTGTTCGCGCTCGTTAAGTTCGCGTTCGCGCTGCGCGAGGCGTTCTTCGCGCTCTCGCAGTTGCTTCTCCCGGCTGTCGTCACGCGCCGGGGGATAGGACGAGCGCGCTGGTGCGGGTCGTCGCGCATTGCTCTGGCGGGCACCGCGGTCTCCGCGTGGACTGCGGTCGGAACTGCGCCCGCGATCCTGCCTGCCGCTGCGCCCACGTTCGGGGCGACCTCCACGACCGGCACGCTCGGGGAGCGGCTCACGGACATACTCACCAGAGGGTGTACGAGCGCCCGTGAGGTCGGTAAGGATCCTCAGGGAATCTTCGTCTTCACCACGGAGCTTGCGGAAGGTGGGGTCGACGCCGGCATTCTCGACGATTCGGTCCATGGTGCGGCGTTGGTGGGGAAGTACCAGGGTGACAACGAGCCCGCTACTGCCGGCACGTGCGGTCCGGCCGGCGCGGTGGGTGTAGTCCTTGAAGTCGTGTGGTGGATCTAGTTGCAGGACGAGGTCCACGTGGTCGACGTGAATTCCTCGCGCTGCAACGTCAGTGGCCACGAGTACCGGAATTGTCCCTGCCCGGAATCCAGTGATGGCATGATTGCGCTCGTTTTGGGACTTGTCGCCGTGGAGAGCGACAGCGAGGACGCCTTGGCTTCGCATGTCGGCAGCGATGCGGTCGCAGGCGAGTTTTGTCCGTACAAACACGATGGTGCGACCGTCGCGTGCCGCAATGCGGGTGGCCGTCTGGTACTTGATGTGCGGAGGCACGTTGAGGACCACGTGGCTCATCGTGGAGGGACCGTCGTCGCCGCCGGTGACGTCGTGCAGCGCCGGGTCGGTCATGTGCGCTGACACCAGCTTGTCGACGTCCCCGTCGAGGGTGGCGGAGAACAATAGTGTTTGCGCATCGGAGGGAACGGAGACGAGGATCTCGTTGATCTCGTCCATGAAGCCCATCTCCGCCATGTGGTCTGCTTCGTCGAGAACGACTAGGGACACTGCCGACATGTCGGCATCCCCGCGTCGTACTAGGTCCGCAAGGCGTCCTGGGGTAGCAACAACGAGGTGCACTCCACGGTCAAGTGCCTGGATCTGCTTGGACATCGACAGTCCGCCGGCGATGAGCTTGAGCGACACCTGCATAGCGTGTGCGAAGGGCTCAAGCGCGTCATTGACCTGCATGGCAAGTTCACGAGTAGGCACGAGCACGATGGCGCGGGGCTGGTTCGGTGTGGCTTGCCCGCTCTCGGCGAGACGAGAGATCGCTGGCAACCCGAACCCGAGTGTCTTACCGGAACCGGTGCGGGCTTTGCCGAGTACGTCGCGACCCGCGAGTGCATCGGCGATGGTCGCCGACTGAATGGGAAACGCCGTCTCCATTCCCGCCCGGGAGAGCGCACTGACAAGCGCGTCGGGAAGGCCGAGCTCAGAGAAGGAGACGGCGTCGTTGACGTCCTGGCCGGTTATGAGAGCACCTGCAGACGCACCGTCTCGGGCATTGCGCCCAGCGCTGCTACTGCTTCATCAGTAAGACCGGCGGCGATGTCAGTCACCACGTAGCCCTGCTCGCCGCGGGTCGCGAGCATTTGTCCGTCGATGTTGACCTCGTGCTCTGCGAATACACGGTTGACCGCTGCGAGTACACCGGGCACGTTCTTGTGGAGGTGGGCGATGCGGTGGGCTCCGGTGGGCTGGTCGACCTGAAGGTTCGGCAGGTTGACGCTCAGGGACGTCGAGCCCTTCTTCACGTAGTCGCAGAGACGCGTGGACACGAAGATGCCAATGTCGCGCTGGGCTTCTTCAGTCGAACCGCCGATGTGTGGGGTCAAGATGACGTTCGGGATGTTCTGCAGGGGAGTGAGGAAGGGGTCACCCTTCTTCTTGGGCTCCTCTGGGAACACGTCGATGGCTGCGCCACCAATCGCGCCAGACTCGAGTCCCTCGCGAAGCGCGTCGACATCAACGATGAATCCGCGGGAAAGGTTGAGGAAGTGGGCGCCGTGCTTCATCGACTCGAACTGCTCACGTCCAAAGAAGCCCTGGTTACCACTGCGTCCATCAACGTGGAGGGTAACGATGTCCGCTTCGGCAAGCAGTGCTTCGAGCGACGGCATGCGGGTGGCATTGCCCAATGCGAGCTTTTCGGCGCTGTCGAAGAAGATGACGTTCATGCCCAAGGCTTCGGCCACCACGGAAAGTTGCGATCCGATGTTGCCGTATCCAACGATTCCAAGCGTGCGCCCGCGAATCTCGTGAGCACCGTCGGCGCTCTTGTTCCACAGCCCTTCGTGCATGAGCTTCTGATGCACGGGGAGACGGCGGGTCAGCGAGATCATCTCCGAGACAGCCATTTCCACCACTGAGCGGGTGTTCGAGTAGGGCGCGTTGAACGCTGCAATGCCGCGCTCGGCAGCCGCCTCGAGGTCAATCTGGTTGGTGCCGATAGAGAACGCTCCCACGGCCACGAGTGAAGGCGATGCCTCGATGACTCGTTTGGTGAGCTGGGTCTTGGAGCGAAGGCCGAGGATCTCGACGCCATCAAGGGCTTCGATCAGTTCGTCTTCGTCCATTGCGCCAGCGTGGTTCTCAACGGAGATTCCAGCCGCAGTGAAGTTGTCGGTGGCTTTGGGATGAAGGTTTTCAAGTAGGAGTGCACGCACGGGCCCATCATTCCGTACTTGGGGCCTTCCCACCAACTCCTGCTCTCGGAGGAAAATGCCGGTGGAGACTCGGGGCTCGCGGTGCGTCGTGTCAGTGGTCGATCATGGCACCCTTATGTCATGCGCACACCAGGTCGAATCGCCGTGATTGTCGGAATTGGCGCTGCCGCTGGGGCATTGGGAATGTGGGCCGCCGGTGGCACCTGGCAGGACATCCAACACCTGGGGCAGCCGCGCAACGTGATGATCGTTGACGGTGAGAGTGTTCGTGTGCCGGTGACGGTCAGCGACGGTGAGCGACTTGCCCCCGAGGTGGCAGTTTCGACTTCGGGCGCGCATACGTTCCTTTTCGAGGAGAACGGCGAGCCCACCCGCTACGACCCGTGTGTGGCACACGCCTGGGTGTACAACCCCGAGGGCATGCCAGAAGGCGCTGACGGTCTCGTAGCCGAGGCGTTCGACAACATCGCCCAATACACAGGCCTTGTCTTCTCGCATGAGGGCAATGTTGACGAACCTGCAGATTTTGATCGGCCGTTGATTCAAGAGGAGTACGGGGACCGTTTCGCTCCTATTTTGGTGGGATGGTCAGATGAGGCAACAACCCCTGGTTTGGAAGGAACGACGGCGGGGTTGGGTGGATCGTCATCGGTGACTGGGGCGTTCGGGCAAGAACGATTCCTTGCTGCGGGGGTGGTCATCTTGGATTCCGAAGACTTCACCAATGTGCTCGCCACCGATGGCGGGCGTGACCGGGCGGCGTCGATCATTCGGCATGAAATCGCACACGTCGTCGGGCTCGGACACGTCGAGGACGAGTCTGAGGTCATGCACACCCAGAACCTCGCAGCTGTGACGTGGGGCCCAGGCGACCGCCAAGGTCTGGCAATCGCCGGGGCGGGCCCCTGTCAATAGCGCCGATGCTGGATCGGCCTGACGTCCGTCGCGGCTAGCGTTGTGCTCCGCTACCGATTCCTGGGGGTAGGTCACCCGAGTACACGATCTCGAGACGTTGCGTTGGGCGCGTCAACGCCACATAGAGGTCGCCAGGCTTGGCCGCCATCAGCGCTGGCTCGACCACGATCGCGACATCAAACTCGAGTCCTTTGGACTCCACAGGAGTGCACAACGTGATGTCTTCAGAGATCCCCGAATCGCGAATCTGTGCGAGGTGCTCACGTGGCGCGATGATAGCGACCAGGCCGCCATTGTCGTCGGACATGCGCTCCAGATGGGCGCTCGCTGATGCCACAGCCGTACTCACGGTCTGACCCTGCTCGGTGCGGATCATCGACACAGCATCGTCGACATCGCGTGCGGCGCTCAATTCGCTCGCGGGAAGATTCACTGCTTTCGCGAAGCTCTGTGCCACGCGGGCAACCTCGGACGGTATTCGGTACGAGACAGTCAATTCGCGCAACTGCCATGAAGCCCCAAACACAGGGTCCATGGTTTCCGGCCACCATTGCGTACCTGCGGCGGCCGAGACCTGCGCCACATCGCCCACGATGGTGAACGAGCGAGTCGGACAGCGACGCAAAAGCATGCGCCAGGCCATCGGCGACAACTCTTGCGCCTCATCTACTACGACATGCCCGTAAGTCCATGTGCGATCACTCGACGCACGCTCGGCCAGGCTTCGCGATCCACTTCCGCCACGCATACGGTCCGCGAGATCCTCTGCCGACACCATGCCGTCAGTGTCGAAAGTTGAGAGGACTTCCTTGGCGTAAGCGATGTCCTCTTCACTGGCGCCCTGGGCAGCGCGGGGGGCATCGGACGGCATATCGCCCAAGAGTTCTGCCGCCTCGTCAAGAAGAGGAATGTCCGCGTCCGTCAGTGGTGCAGACGCGGGGCGCATCAGTAGCGTGCGCTCGTGTGCCTTGAGCCGCGGTGCAGCGTGCTCCAGCAGGTGCGGCTTCGCCCACAAGTCACGCAAGAACTGCGATGGTGTGATGGGCAGCCAGCAAAGGTTCAACGCGATGCGGATGGTCTTCGAATCGCGGACATCGCGTTCTAGATCCCAGCGGTCCTCTGCATCGAGTTGCGTCTCGAGTTGCTCCATCAACTGCGTCGTCAGGCGGCCGATCATGTCCTTGGCGAAAGTCGCGCGCGCCTCATTATGTGGCTTGCCATCGCGTCGGGCCTTTGCCTGTGCGTCCCTGATGTCTGCCCGACGAATCACGACGGTCCGACCATCGATCGAGACCTCCTGATCGCGACGAGGTGCGCGCTGGCGCTCGCGGACAGCGTTCTTGATCACGCGAGCCATGCTGGATCTGCCTTTGATGGCTGCCACGGCGGGTTCCTCGAGCGCGCTGGCACGGACTCCAGGAACAAGTCCTCCGAGCGTGGTCGAGACGGCACCCGTCTCACCCAACGATGGCAAGACGTGGTCGATGTACCGCAAGAACTGGGCCGACGGGCCGATGAGGAGGACACCACGCCGTTCGAGTTGCTCGCGGTGGTGATAGAGCAGGTAGGCGGCGCGGTGCAGGGCCACGGCGGTCTTGCCTGTGCCTGGACCGCCTTGAACCACCAGGGCGCCATCCATCGGAGCGCGGATAACCGCGTCCTGCTCTGCCTGGATAGTGGCGACGATGTCACCCATGCGGCCGGTACGCCGCGCGCTCAGGGCAGCCATCAGTGCGCCCTCTCCCGCGAGCGTGTCTTCGAGCCCCGATTCTTTGAGGGCCTCGACGTCCAAGACGTCATCCTCGACGGCCGTCACCTTGCGCATCCGGGTGCTGAGGTGGCGACGGTTCACCACGCCGCCTGGATTGGCGGCGGTAGCCGAGTAAAAGGCGCGGGCGGCTGGTGCACGCCAGTCAGTGAGTAGGGGAGCGTGATCTTCGTCTGACAGTCCGATGCGCCCCACGTACAGGCGTTCGGCGTTCGCCAGGTCCAGGCGGCCAAAGCACAAGCGGTCCTCGACAGCGTCGAGTTGCATGATGCGGTCTTCGTACAGAGTCGCGAAGGCGTCGCGTTCGGACCGGTTCTGCGGAGAACCCGATGGCCCCGCGCGCCTGATCTCCGTCAGACGCCGATCTGTTTCATCCCGAAGTTCGTCGAGCCGGCTGTACAACCCATCAACGATGCGTTGCTCTGCATCCAGGCCGTGCGCGGTCTGGGTGCTGTCGTCTTGCATACGTGTCGCCCTTCATCTTCCGCCCGGGTGCGCCAAGGCAGTCATCCATTATCCCGGTCGTTGGACCATGGCGCTACCCACCCCGGTAGGGAATGTCTGACTCCGGTTCGGTGTTCTCGCGCAGAGCATGGAACGGCAGGTATGAGCCTCGTGCGTGAAACAATGGAGGCATTATGTGTGCTGCACTCGTGAACTGGGATTCTGATGGCGTCGCTCAGTGGAAGCGTCTCGCTCCACAGACCGATGCTGTCCTGATGCATTCGTTGAGGGGATTTATTGACGCTGGCAAGACGGGATCGCTGGTAGCAAACCAGATCCTCGACTCGTCGGAGTCAGTGACCGTCGCGCGTTTCGACATTGATCAATTGATTGATTACAGGTCGCGGCGCCCAGAGATGACGTTCTCGGTCAACGAGTTCACGGACTACGACGAGCCCTATCTCCAGGTCGATCTGGTCCGCGACGTCGAGGACACCCCGTTCCTTTTCCTCCACGGCTTCGAGCCAGACATCCGGTGGGAGGCCTACATCCAAGCCGTCCGCGAGATCGTTGCGGAGACAGGTGTGGGTCTGACGCTCGGAACCCATGGCATCCCGATGGCCGCGCCGCACACGCGGCCCCTCGGGGTGACTGTGCATGGCACCCCGCAGGACCTATTGCCCGATGCTGCATCGTATTTCGGTACGGCAGCGGTTCCTGCGAGCGCTCAAAATCTTATGGAATATCGCTTCGGTCAGTGGGGCTTGGCGGCAATCAATGTTGCCGTTCACGTGCCGCATTACCTCGCGCAATCGTCCTATCCGCAAGCTGCGAAGCGCGCGATCACCGCGATTGAGGATATTTCTGGTCTGCTTTTGGACACTTCGGGGTTGGCGGACGATGCGCTTGTCGCCGAGGAGGAAATCGCTCGGCAGAGCGGTGAGTCAGACGAGGTACAAGCCCTGGTATCGGCCTTGGAAGAGCAGTACGACGCCTTTATGGACCAGCGTGAAGATGGCATTGAAGCGGCTGGACCGTTGCCTTCGGCAGACGAGTTGGGCGATGAATTTGAGAAATTTCTCCAACAGCATCGAGGAGACACTCCCCCTGGGACGTAATCCGTGGCATGATTGACGTGGTTGCAAGAAACGTAGTGTGAAAGAACCGGTCTTACTGGGCTCGGAACGAATGCATTGCGGCGACAGCGCCGGGCAGAGTGTCTGGCGCTCCCGTCTCCGGGCAAGTTAGACAAAGGAAATACGCATGGCACAGGGTTCTGTGAAGTGGTTCAACGCCGAAAAGGGCTTCGGCTTTATTGCTCAGGACGGCGGTACTGACGACGTCTTCGTGCACTACTCGGCTATCCAGTCCGACGGTTACAAGAGCCTCGAAGAAGCGCAGCGCGTGGAGTTCGAGGTCACGGACGGCCCCAAGGGCCCCCAGGCGGCAGACGTTCGCCCCCTCTGAGTTTTCTCAGTAGTAACGACGAAAGCCGTCGCTGGTTCGCCAGCGGCGGCTTTCGCCATTTCCGGACGGAGTACGCACGCGCGGGCTGATCCGGCTATCCCTGCCAGTCCATAGTGACGCTGGTGGGGAGTGGGGCGGAGGCCGCGTAGCGCCGTAGTGTGTCGACGTCTACCCCCACGCCTGTCACCAGAATCACGTTGCCGTGCCGTCGCCCTTTCAGGACAGCCGGCTCGCCAATCGCGATGGCATCCCCAAAGGCCGCGCGTGCTGCCGCGAGATCACTCCGGTGTGAGTCATCTCGGGGGTGAGTGCCAATGTTGGCCACCACTACGCCATGTGACCGTGTCACGCGGCGAGCTTCACTCCACCAGTGATCATTCGAAAGTGCGGGCGGCGTGGTGCTGCCAGCGAAAGCGTCACGAACGATCACATCAAGGCTCGCATCGTGCCTCGATGCGACCGCCTCAGCGCCATCTTGCTGCCGAACCCTGAGACGAGGAGAGCGGGGGAGGTCCCACCACTCGCGTGCGAACTGAGGGAGGTCGGCGTCGACATCGACCGCAATGTGGCGGGAGTCGGGATAGCGATGGGCGAGGTATCGCGCCAACGTGCATGTTCCAGCCCCCACATGCAGGACCAGCATCTTTTCCGGTACTTGCCACGCATCGATCGCCGCCGCCTCGTGGCGCATGTACTCGAAATCGAGGACATCGTTTTCTGCCCTCATTGAAGAACTTGGAACTCCATTGACCCACACAGTCGTTGACCCATCAGGTTCGTCGGTCAGACGCACGACTCCGCTGGAGGTGGGGATGTCGACTCCGCGTTCCACTCCCGCGGCAATGTCGTGATTGGACGTGGAACGGCGAGGCATCGTGACTGCTTTCAGGTCTGGACTAGTGTGTGGGTGCGTCGCGAACTAGACTAGGGGCTACGCCTTAACCGTGAAGTAGGAGGACACCATGCCGCTGTCAGAGCACGAGCAGCGTGTGCTCGATGAACTCGAGCAGGATCTGGGACAGGATCCTTCATTGCATCGTGCGATGAACAAGACCACAAAGACACCAAAGCGCCTGATCATCGGCATTGTGGGTGTGGTCGTCGGACTCTGTGTCGTTGTCGCCGGTGTCGCTACGCAGATGCCAATTCTCGGGATCCTGGGCTTTGTTCTCATGGCTGGAGCCGCGCTGTGGACGCTTCTTGGTTCCTCACCTAGTGTCCCCAATACGGTCCCGGGATCTCCGCGTAACACCGCTCCTCGGAGTTCAGGGGGTGCTGCACAACCCAAGAACTCTGGCGAGCACAAGGACTTCATGAAGCGCTTTGAAGACCGTTTTGATCGTCGTCGCGAGAACGGCGACTTCTAGCGAGATTTCCTCGCCGTAGCGCGTGCCCCCTTGTTGATTGCGCGCGCCTCCTGCACCACTACTGCACTCCACTCCCTCATGACAGTCTGGCTAGGAGTGCCTTCCACTTCCGAAGGAACTGCTGCGTAGCGGAAATCTTCCACACACTGCATCAGTGATGTCAACGATCCGCGGGCTTGGGGTGACATCGGCGTCTCCCTTGCCGCCACCGCGACTACATGGCCGGCTGCTTCCCGCGGTGTCATGGCATCGGCCCATCTGAACGGTTCTGGAAGCGCCTGGTGAAGTTCTGTCCAAATCACATCCGGGGTGATCTCCTCGAGACCTGTCCGTGAGCGCTGACGTCGCACCGCGAGCCACCACACCGTCATGAGCACAGCGACGGAGCCTGCCGCGACCACAGCCCACTGCTCCCAGCGGCCAGACTTTGTCGTGTCACCATCCTGCGCTACCGGTGCGGCAGTCTCGGAGGTTTCCTGAGGGGACGGGTTGGCGTCGGCAGTGGGGAAGACCTCCTCGTCTAACTGCTGGAATGCCTCTGCTCGCGCCGCTTCATCGACCGAGTCCACGGTTGAGTATCGGGGTGCTGTTCCAGATTGGACTGCGGGTGTGGGTTCGAACCGTACCCAGCCCGCCTGAGGGAACCAGAGTTCGGGCCAGGCGTGGGCATCCGTGGCTTCGACCACATATGTGCCGTCGTCCTGAAGCGTGCCGGGGAGGTACCCGACTGCCAGCCGCGCTGGGATGTCTAGCGTTCGCGACATCATGATCATCGTGGTGGCGAACTGGACGCAGTAGCCGGTGCGGGATTCGAGGAAGTCTCCGACGGCATCGTCGCTTTGAACGGACACGTCTGGGGAATAGGTGAACTCCATCGTGTCGCGGAGGTGATCCTGGATCGCGACCGCCTGGGCCAAACGTGTCTCTGCTCCTGCCGTCACGTCCTGGGTGTACTGGGTGAGCAACGCAGCATCCATGGCGTCCGGGAGTGCAAGGAAACTCTCATCTACGACGGTAGAACTGCCATTGCCATCGACCAGCAGTGCAGGCTCCACCATCGACGGGTACATCTCGAACGAGTACTCAAGGCCTACGGACTCTTGACCTTGGAGCTGAACCTCGTCGAGATCCCTGACGTAATTGACCATCGCAGGGATGTCGACCGCGCGTGGCGTGGTGGGTAGCGGAATGTTGTCTTCCGAGAGCCCCACTAAGGACACATCAACCCTGACGCTTGACGCCTCTTCCGGCGCCGGTAGCTCGAGCGGCCAGAGAATGTCGGTGGTGCTCACTGTCGACTGCTCGGTGCCCGGGGTGCGTTGCCATGCGGCTCCATCAAAACTCGACAGCGAGTGGAGTTTGAAGGCATCGGGACGAGCACCAGATGTGTCGTACTCCATGACCGGCAGGCTTGAACGTTCGCCGAGTGAGGTGCGGAGATCAAGGTCCAGGCTCAATCGTGTCACCGTCGTAGTGGAACTGCCCACGGGTCCATCGAGTGTCGGTAGCCCGCCCCACGCTGGGCTGACCAATGCCAGCGGCATGATGAGGATCGCCGCCAACGCGGCACCCACGGATGCTGTCATGACCGGTGCGACCCCCACCGGCGGAGTGCTCATCGTTGTGCGGTGCGCCAGTCCCAGAACTGCGAGCCAACACGCGAGAGCGCCGAGCAATGCGAGGAACGGGACGTCATGGCTCAAAATGATGGGCGCGAGCCACGGCGCAAAAATGACGAAACCCGCAGTTCCGGCAAGGCCCCACGACACAGTGAGGTTCTCTGCCACAAGGAACACCATCACAAAGCCGATGGCGAGTATCGCTGCTAACTCGGGGGTGACGGGAGCCGGCGCCACAGTCGAGGCGCTGTAGTTCACGCCAGCGGCCACGGTGTCGCCGAGCGCTGCGAGCGCATCCGGCGTGGGGAGCCATGCGCGAGCACCGGAGTCATCGCGGACGAAGGTGGGCAGCATGACGGCAATTGCCGTGAGGACTCCGATCATCGTGGGGAGTGCCCGGGACGTCACCCACGTTCGCGCCGTCGCGACAGCAACGGCAGTGATCCCCACGACGCCCACAATGGGGGTCATCCAACCCCGCTCTTCGAGAAACGCGCTGAGGCCCAGGGCGCCCAGGCACACTGCTGTGGCGAGGAGTGCGGTCATGAGCCAGCGCGGTGCGGTCCTTGAAGCGGAGTTCATGCTGCGGACCGCTCGCTCATCAGGTCGCTCCATGCCTCGCCAAGTGTTTCGTCGAGCGTGGTCGTGCGGATAGTTGCGCCACTCTTTTCGAGGATTCGCAATGCGTCACGCGACGCGGAAGCGTGCGGCGCAGTGAACGCCACCAGCGCCCACACGTGACCGCGTTCAGTGAGTCCGGCACAGGTTCGCGCGACATCGGCTGAAGGGTCACAGAGCACTAGCACCGTCGGAACCACCGAGTCACCGGTGCTGTTCGCCGAATCGACGCAGCGCTGCAAAGTGGGGAGCACATCTGTGCTCGACGGGGCCAAGGTGACAGTGGCGTCAAGGAGGGCGAGGACATCGTCTCGCCGCGGTTGAAATGCTGGCCGGTGAGGGTCCCACGGTCCACCCATGACGCGGGCGGAGTGCCCGCTGTTGAGAAGTGCGCACACCACGGACGCAAACGCGCTGATGGTCCACTCGATGCCCGCCTGCTGGTGGGGAAGGTGGAATATCACGGTCGCAGGAGTGGGCTCGCCGGTCTCGTCGGTCCTGACGAGCACTGCTCCCCGCCTCGCACTCGAACTCCAATGCACCCGGCGCAGGTCATCACCCACTCGGTACTCGCGTAGTGCAGCGTCATCACTGCCCTGGGTGTGTGCGCCGCGCGAGCGGTGGCTCAGCGATCCCTCCAGGGGGGCGATGGTCGCGGACAGATCCTCGGTGTGAGGATGGACGATCACAGTGTTGGTGCCGGCAAGCGGGGCATCAGCCGTGATGAGGCCCCACGGGTCCGTGGAGTGGGACACCGTGGGTCCGAGTTGCCACTGCCCGCGCGTCGTGGGCGTGACGGCATAGGTGAGGGTGGTGGCGTGATCGGTGCGTTCAACCACGGCGCGATGATTGCCGTGACCCGTGACTTCGGGTGTCGCTTGTTCCGTCACGTTGATGATGCGGATGGCCATACGTGCTGCGATGGTGCGTCCACGAGGCGTGATGGCGACGCTCACGGTGCCCGGCTTGCCTGCGGTAAACGTGGTGGGCTCGGTGCTGCGCTCTACCTGTGTGCGGCGCTGCGGAGTGATGACGCCGACGAGGATGACCCACACTGTCGCTGCGACGAACACCGTGGTCACTGTGATGCCGGCGTACGTCAGCAGGCGAGATGCGAACCCGATGCCAGTGACGAGCATGGTGAGGCCTGCGATGAGAATCCCGAAGCCGCGCCACGTGGGTTGGATTCGCCAGCGGGGGATCGTCTGGCGTGTCACGCGGAAGCCCGACTACCTGCCACGTTCCGCGCTCCGGGTGCAGTGGCACGGGGGACAGGCACATTTGCGACGAGATCGCCGACGATCTCAGCTTGCGTCACGGTGCCGTGACGGGCATCCCGGGTCAGGACGACGCGATGGCTCAGGACTGCCGGGGCCAAGTACTTGATGTCGTCAGGGATGATGTGGTTGCGCCCCTCGAAAGCTGCCGCTGCTCGGGCCGCCGCGATGAGTTGCAGTGTGGCGCGTGGGGAAGCGCCTAGCTTGATTCGTGAGTGTTGGCGTGTGGCGGCGACGATGTCGACGGCGTAGCGCTTCGCTGCGGGCGCCGCGTACACGCGGGAGGCGATGGCGCTCGCGTGCTCGAGGTCACTCAGCGAGGCAACCGGTGTCAGCCGAGCGAGGGGATCGCCTCCGTCCCGGCCGTCAATCATCGCGACCTCATCGTCGGCGCTGGGGTAGCCAATCGAGAGGTGCGTCATGAACCTGTCGCGCTGCGCTTCTGGAAGTGGGTACGTGCCTTCCATTTCGATGGGGTTCTGCGTGGCGACGACGAGGAATGGCGACGGTAACGCGTGTGTGGTGCCGTCCACCGTGACGGAGCCTTCCTGCATGGCCTCGAGAAGTGCCGATTGCGTTTTTGGGGAGGCGCGGTTGATCTCATCCGCGATGACCACATTGGCAAACACCGGTCCTGGGCGGAACTCAAAGTGATGGGTGTTGGCCTGATAGATCGATACCCCGGTGACGTCTGCGGGTAGGAGGTCAGGGGTGAATTGAATCCGGCCAACTTGAGCGTCGATGCTGCGAGCGAGTGCGCGTGCCAGTGTCGTCTTGCCGACGCCTGGAACGTCTTCCATGAGGATGTGCCCGCCTGCGAGCACGGTCGTCAGCGTTGTCGTGATGACCGAATCAAGTCCGGACAGCACTGACGACATGGAGGTGTGAATGCGCTCCATTGTGGTGGTCACATGGGCGAGCTCGGTGCTCGTGGGGACAGCGTCGGTCATCGACACTCCTTTGAATCGGTCCCTCTGAGCCTAGGCGCATCTGGGGTGATCAACAAGATGGCGTACCGCCCCTAGTGTGTGATCAACAAATTTCCCTCCACCCGGTAATTGTCCTTTTTACCAGGTATTTCCCTAAGTTATCTGAGAGATTCTGCTCAAATGCCATGCTTTGTGGGGAGAAGTGGAGTAAAGTGGGGGCATCGGGCGAGGAGTGACGCTGGGGAGGTGATCTCGTGTCTGATGCTGTGGCACATGGCCTCGGCCCCACAGGGGTCTTTCTCGGCACGTTCACTCCGCGTCTCGATGACAAGGGTCGACTGATCCTTCCGGCGAAGTTTCGTGGGCGGTTGGCCTCTGGGTTGGTCGCGACTCGTGGTCTTGACCGGTGCGTGTTTCTCTTCCCGCTGGACGAGTTTGCCGAGGTCCACGATCGACTTCGCAAAGCTCCCCTCGAGAACAAAAGCGCCCGCGACTACCTGCGCAACTTCCTTGGGCATGCTTCGGACGACATTCCTGACAAGCAGGGCCGCATCTTGCTGAGCGCACCGCTACGCAAGTACGCGGGGCTCGACCGGGATGTTGCCGTGGTGGGTATGGGATCTCGCGTTGAGATCTGGGACGCCCAGGCCTGGGAGGAATACCTCGAACGAGGAGAAGACGAGTACGCCGCCACGGCGGCAGAAGTATTTGACGCGATGTAACAACCCGTGTCTCGCGGCCTCCACCCGCGCGGCTCTGGCGGACTTCCCCCCGTCAGAGAGCCGGAGGGAGACCGGGGGACACGGGCGATGCAGGAGGGAGTGAGGATGACGGACGCAGCTTCTCGGCACCAGCCAGTGCTGCTCGACGAGTGCGTTGATTTGCTTGCGCCCGCATTGACTCACGACGGTGCTGTCGTCATCGACGGAACTCTTGGGATGGGCGGTCACACCGAAGCAATCCTCGAGCGGTGTCCTACATCGCGTGTGGTGGGAATCGACCGCGACCCTCAAGCGATCGCACTTGCTAGTGAACGGTTGCAGCGGTTTGGTAGCCGCTTCATCGCCCATCACGCCGAATATGACGACATGCGCGGTGCACTGGCAGCAGCCGGCGCCTCGCACGCCGACGGGGTATTGCTCGACCTCGGAGTGTCTTCGCTCCAAATCGACGAGGCGGACCGCGGATTCTCCTACGCCCAGGACGCACCGCTCGATATGCGGATGAACCGGAACGACCCCGTCACGGCAGCGCACCTCCTTCGTGACGCCGACGTGCCAGAGCTCACACGTATCCTCCACGTTTACGGCGAGGAGCGCTATGCGCGTCGAATCGCAGAATCCATTGTGGCGCGCCGGGACTCCGAGCCCATCGTGACGAGTGCACAACTCGTTGACCTCGTGCGCGCCTGCATCCCCGCGGCAACTCGCACTGCAGGCGGGAACCCTGCCAAGCGCACCTTCCAGGCACTACGCATCGCGGTCAATCGCGAACTCGACATCCTTGAGGCGGCAATTCCCGCAGCAATCGAGGCCACCGCGGTCGGTGGACGAGTGGTCGTCATGAGCTACCACTCGCTTGAAGACCGCATCGTGAAAACTGACTTCGCTGCGGGAGTCACCTCGTCGGCGCCACCTGGACTTCCGATCATTCCGGAAGAGGACCAGCCGTATCTCAAGCTCCTCACGCGAGGTGCCCACAAGGCATCGGCTGAGGAAGCGGAAAGCAACCCGCGCTCCAAGCCCGTGAGGCTACGAGCCGTCGAACGTACCCGTCCCACCCCACCATCGAAGCGTCGGAGGCAGTCATGAGTGCAGTACCCGCTCGCCAGGTGCGGACCGATGCTGCTGCCCGTCCTGGGCGGACGACTGAGGCCGCAGGTACCCGCCGACATTTGCATGCAGTGGCGACGCCACAGCCAGCGCGGTCCCTGGGCCCCTTTGTTGCGACGTGTGTGCTGATTGCGCTCGCGGCTATCGCCAGTGTCCTGGTGGTCAACACACAGATGACTCAAGGAGCATTTGAGAGGCGCGACCTCAAGATTGAAATTGCGAACTTGCACCAAGAACGCGCTTCATTGGTGGGGCAACTCGAGTCGCTCTCCGCGCCTGCTGCACTGGCGGCTCAGGCTGAAGGCATGGGAATGGTTCCAGCGTCCTCTCTCGGCTTCGTCTCTATTGAAGATTCGGCCGTCCTCCATCAGGGGCAGGGATGAGCGACCGCAAGCCTGGGGGGCAGGGGAGCGACCCGCGCAAGCGCACTACGCCACGGAATTCTGCCAGCAGGGCAACGCCTCGTCAGTCACAGCGGCAATCGACGTCGCGCCCGAAAGCGCAGCCGCAAAGTCGCACGCAGTCGCGTAAGCCGGTGTCTGGTCGTCCCGCGCGGCCGCGACCCCAGGCCGGAGTTGCTGGCCTGAGCGTGGGCAATCCGCTGAACCGTCAGCGCGTCATCACCCTTGCCATCATTGGCATGCTCGTGGTGTTTGCTGGGCGCCTGGTGATGATCCAGGGGTTCAATGCAGAGGAATTGTCCACAAAGGCGCTGGAGAACCGGCTCGCAACGGCCACGATCTCTACTGAACGTGCCGACATTGTCGACCGCAACGGCGTGGTGCTCGCGACATCTGCCGAACGGTTCCACGTGTTCGTCAACCAAAACGACCTCAAGAAATGGCAGCGCACAGAAAATCAGCAGGTCGTCGCAGAAGGCCCACTTGATGCAGCCAAAATCTTGGCTCCTATCCTGGACACGACAGAATCCGAGCTCGCGGGGCTCCTTGTCGGCGATGCCGACTTCGCGTATGTGGCGAAGTATGTGACCCCCGAGACATGGGACTTAATTGATGCCGAGGAGATCTCGGGCATTGACTACGAACCGGTGACTGAACGCGAGTACCCCAACGGAGCCTTGGCCGGTAACGTCGTCGGCTTCGTGGGCGGTAAGGAAGACGCACAAGGCGTGAACTGGGGGCTCGCCGGCGTTGAGAACTCCTACGAATCGGTGCTCCTTGGTGAGGCGGGATCGTTCACGTACGAGCGGGGTGGTCAGGGCACGGCGATCCCCACCGGTGTGCTTGACGAGGACCCCGCTAGCCCGGGCTCTGACGTCATGCTGACGCTCGATCGCGACATCCAGTATTACGCGCAGGAACGGCTTCAGCAGGCGCTCGATACGACCGGAGGCCGCCAGGGCATCGTGGTGGTGCAAGCGGTCAAGGGCGGCGAGATCCTCGCCCTCGCTGACTCCGGCTCAGTCGACCCCAACGATCCGGGAGCGACCGACGCAAGCCTGCGCGGTGCAGCGTCAGTAGAAGATGTCTTCGAGCCTGGCTCGACGGGAAAGGCCATTACTGTGGCTGCGGCTCTCGAAGAAGGCGTCGTGACGCCCACCTCGCGATTCAACGTTCCCTACGAATACACGACGTCAAACGGCCAGACGTTCAAGGACTCTCACGAGCACGAGACCCAACAGCTCACGACCTCGGGGATTCTCGTGACTTCATCGAACACCGGCACGGTGATGATTGGTGAGCAGCTGTCTGAAGCCAAGCGTTATGAGTACCTGAGTGCATTCGGGTTCGGAGAACGCACCGGTGTAGGCATGCCCACCGAGTCTCCGGGCATCTTGAGGAACTGGGAGGACTGGGACGGTCGCACCGAGTACGCCGTGCTCTACGGTCAGGGTGTCGCGGTGACAGCTCTGCAGACGAGCCAGGTCTATCAGACGCTTGCCAATGGCGGCGTTCGCGAGCAACCGTCTCTTGTCAAGGGCTTCGTTGACGCGGACGGCAACTTTACCGAGGCAGAAACCTCCGAGCCCGTGCGGGTCGTGTCCGAGGAGACCGCTGACGAAGTCATGCTGATGCTTGAAGACGTGACGGAATCGGGCACCGGTGGCCTCGCAAAGATCGACGGCTACCGCGTTGCGGGCAAAACTGGAACGGCGCAAGCGGTGGGACCATCAGGGGACCTCGATTCGATCGTGGCATCCTTTGTAGGAGTCGCTCCCGCGGATGATCCCGAGATTGTGGTGTCGGTCATTGTGTTCGACCCCTCGTCTTCAATTTGGGGCGGCGAGGTAGCCGCACCGGTGTTCTCGGACGTGGCAACCTTTGCACTACAAGCGCTCCGTGTTCCTCCTTCGGGGCCTTCAGATGAGATGTACCCAACGACCTGGGAGTAGATGTGGCAGACATGGTGCTACGACCTTCGCGAGTAGCGCCCTGCACGCTCGCTCAGGTTGCACAACGGATGGGCAGCGACGTTTCGGCGGTTGACGGATCTGTCACGTTGACAGGCGCAACGATCGATTCGCGTGACGTGCAGCCGGGTGATCTCTTTGGAGCTTTTGCGGGATTCAAGGTTCATGGAGCCCGCTTTGCACCCGATGCCTTCGCTGCTGGTGCTGTCGCTTTCGTGACGGACGCTGAAGGCCAGCAGGCGATGATCGAGCAAGGCATCGATGCGCCGATCATCGTGGTCGAAGACCCGCGCCAGGCTATGGGTGAGGCTGCCGCAGAGATCTATGGTGACCCGAGTCATGACCTCACTTTTGTGGGAGTGACGGGCACCAATGGCAAGACCACCACTGCATACCTCATCGAGCACGCGCTGCGCCGTGTGCATGAGCACACAGGAATCATGGGCACGGTGGAGTTGCGGCTCGGTTCGGAGACTATCGAGTCGCCGCGCACAACCGTGGAATCGCCCGTGCTGCATGGATTGCTTGCACGCATGCGCGAGGAGAACGTGACGGCGGCGGTCACTGAAGTGAGTTCACACGCTGCCTCCCTCGAACGGATTTCGGGTGTGGAGTTCGCGGTCGCAGTGTTTACTAACCTGCAGTGGGATCACCTGGACTTTCACGGCACCATGGAGAACTATCTCGACGCCAAGGCCAAACTGTTCGCCCCTGGGCGAGCGCGGCGCGGCGTGATCAACGTCGACGATCAGTGGGGACGCACCCTGGCCGCGCGCGTGGAGATCCCCGTCGAAACAGTCTCGACTCATGCCGCAGACCCGCACCCCGCGGACTGGACGGTTGTCACTGCAGACGTGGGCCTTGATGGCGTGGGATCAACGTTTACGTTCACGGACCCTGCTGGGGTTGAGCATCGTGCGTTCTCTCCGTTGCCGGGCCTTGTGAATGTCTCTAACTCCATGGTGGCGATTGTTGCCGCGCATGCTGCTGGCGTTGAACTGGACGAGGCCATTGAGGGCGTCGCAACGGCCCACGGTGTTCCGGGGCGTATGGAGAGGGTCATCGAACGTTCGGCCGATACGCCGCTGGCCATCGTCGACTATGCCCACACTCCCGATGCTTTGACACTCGCACTCGAAGGGGTCCGTCCCATTACCCCTGGGCGACTCATCTTGATCTTTGGCTCAGATGGCGACCGCGATCAGGGCAAGCGTCCCGTCATGGGGGAGATCGCGGCAAACCTTGCGGACGTGATCGTGTTGACGGACGAGAACCCGCGGTCGGAAGAGCCTTCTGCCGTGCGTGCCGCTATCCGCGAGGGCATTGCGCGGGTTCGGCCCGATCTTGTCGACGTGCACGAAGTTTCGCCGCGGCTGGAAGCTGTTGAAGTCGGTCTGCGCCTGGCCGGTCCAGCCGACACTGTGATGGTGACGGGCAAGGGCCACGAGCCCACTCAAGAGATCGCTGGAGTGTTCTACCGCTACAACGATAAAGACGCCTTTGAGCGAGCCCATGGGAAGATCGTCGCCGAACGAAAGGGACATGCATGAGGGCATTGACGGCGCAATGGGTCGCCAACGCGGTAGGTGGAGAGCTGGCTGCAGATGTTGACACCCGGGTGACGGGCGTGGACAAGGACTCGCGGCTCATCACGCCGGGCGCGCTGTATGTGGCGATCGTTGGTGAACGCGTGGATGGTCACGATTATGCGCCGCACGCCTTTGAAGCAGGCGCAACACTGGCCTTAGTGTCCCAACCCGTGGCAGGGCCTCACGTGCTTGTCGACGATGTCGTCGTGGCGTTGGGCTCCCTGGCGCGAGCCTATCTGGCGTTGTTGCGCACAGAAGGGGATATCCGTGTGGTCGGCATCACGGGTTCCAACGGAAAGACCACCACCAAGGATTTGGTGGCACAGGTGCTCCCCGACGCCATTGCGCCGCAAGGTAGCTTCAACAACGAGATCGGCTTGCCTCTCACGGTATTGCGAGCAGAATCATCGACTCAGTTCTTGATCTTGGAGATGGGGGCATCAGCGCCCGGGGATTTGGCGTACCTCACCGCGATCGCACCGCTAGACATCGCTGTCGTGCTGACGGTCGGGACCGCACACCTGGGCGGCTACGGGTCGCCAGAGGCTTTGGCAGAAGAGAAGGCCACGTTGCTCGACGGTTTGGTTCCGGGTGGTGTGGCGATACTCAATGGGGACGATGCTCGTGTGGCCGCCATGGCAAGCCGTCCATGCCTGTCCCAGGAGGGTCGTCGGGTAGTTGAGTTTGGGGTTGGAGGCGAGGGCCGTACGGTGCGTGCGTCACGGGTCGAGATCGATGCAGGTCGTCCTCGCTTCGCCGTCGAGACTGCCACCGAAACTGTGCCGGCTAGCACCATGTCTTTGGTGGGCGAGCACCATGCGACGAACGTACTTGCGGCGATCACCGTTGCGCTCGAGTGCGGCAGTACTCCGGCCGACGCGGTCGAGGCCGTCGCAGCGGCAATGCCTTTGAGTCCTCATCGCATGGCTCTGTTTGAGCGCGTGGATGGTGTCCGCATCCTTGACGACAGCTACAACGCATCTCCTGAGTCGATGCGTGCAGCTTTGCGTGCGCTCAAGGATGTGGCTCAGGGCGGCCGATCGTTTGCTGTCGTGGGGGAGATGTTGGAAATGGGCGATGCCTCATTGCCTGCGCACGACGAGGTCGGGTTGGACGCAGTGCGGCTTCGTATCGACCACCTTGTGGTGGTCGGCACGGGTGCGCGTGCGGCCTATGTCTCGGCAGTGAGAGAGGGTTCATGGGGCGATGAGGCTGCATTCGTCGCTACCATTGACGAGGCCAGCCAGTTCCTGAAGGAGCGCCTGAGCCCTGGCGACACTGTCCTGGTGAAGGCTTCACATGGGACTGGCCTATGGAAGCTTGCTGACGAACTGGTGGGAGAGACTGCATGAGAGCGGTGATTTTCTCGGGCGGGATCTCATTGATCATCGCCCTCCTGGGAACACCGATGTTCATCAGGTATCTGACTCGACACCATTACGGGCAGTTCATTCGACATGATGGGCCCGCTTCCCACATGGTCAAGCGCGGCACACCCACCATGGGTGGAGTCGTCATCATCTTGGCTCTGGTGATCGGATGGCTCGGCGGAAACCTGCTCACCGGCCGTACGCCCTACGCATCGTCGATGCTTGTGGTGTTGCTGATCGTGGGCCTCGGCTTCGTGGGTTTTCTCGATGACTTCTTGAAGATTCGCAAGGAGCGTTCGCTCGGTTTGCGCGCTAGGTACAAGATTCTTGGCCAAGCCGTTGTGGGTATTGCTTTTGGTGTGTTGGCGCTGCAGTTTGCAAATGAGCGTGGTGACACGCCCGCATCCACATCGATCTCCTTCCTGCGCGACACGGCTTTGGACCTTGCGTACTGGGGTCCGGCCATCGGCCTGATTCTGTTCATTCTGTGGTCGAACTTCTTGATTACAGCGTGGTCAAATGCCGTGAACTTGACGGACGGGCTTGACGGCCTCGCGACCGGAGCGGCACTGATTTTCTTTGGTGCCTACACACTCATTACGATCTGGCAGTACAACCAGTGGTGTGGGTTCACGAGCGTGACATCCCAGTGTTACGAGGTTCGAGACCCGCGTGACTTGGCCATCCTCGCCGCGGCAATCGCGGGCGCGTGCTTTGGCTTCCTATGGTGGAACGCCAGCCCGGCCAAGATCTTCATGGGCGACACGGGGTCGCTCGCCCTAGGTGGAGCGATCGCGGGAATCACCATCATGTCTCGCACTGAACTCTTGGGAGTCATCATTGGCGGCCTCTTTGTCATTGTCGTCGCCTCCTCGGTGATTCAGATCGGATGGTTCAAGATCTCGGGTGGTAAACGCGTGTTCAAAATGGCGCCGCTTCATCATCACTTTGAGCTGATGGGTTGGGGAGAAGTGACAATCGTGATTCGCTTCTGGATCATCGCGGCTCTCTGTGCCGCCATCGGTGGGTCGATCTTCTATGCAGAGTGGGTCACCACTTTGCCTTCCGGACAGTAGTGCCACTGCAGTGGGTAGCGATCGCGTGACGCAGTGGCACGACACACGGGTTCTGATTCTGGGCTTGGGGGTCGCGGGCCGTTCTGCGCTGGAAGCGTGCCACGACCTAGGGGCGACGGCCGTCACTGTTGATCCCCACGCAATCGCCGATCACGCTTCACTCGATGCGCTGGCGGTCGAGGATTTCGATTTGTGCATGTCGTCGCCGGGATTCGCGCCCCATCACCCGTGGGTGACAACTGTGCTGGATGCAGGTGTCGAGGTTGTCTCGGAGATGGAGTTCGCCTGGCGGGTGCGGAGTTCGGACGCTGCCTGGCTCCTCATCACGGGTACCAACGGCAAGACGACGACGACGCAGATGACGGGTGCCATCCTGGAAGCCGCAGGACTTGATGTCTCGGTCTGCGGCAATATGGGCATCCCGGTCATCACGGCGGCCCGGCAAAACCATGCGGTGCTGGCTGTGGAGATCGCGAGTCTGCAACTGCACTTCACCAGCACTTTGTCGCCGCACGCTGCGGTGTGTCTCAACGTTGATGAGGATCACCTCGACTGGCACGGCTCTCTTGACGGCTACCGCGCGGATAAGGGCAAGGTTTACGACCGGGTCCAGCATGCGTGCGTCTACGGCGCGCAGGACCGCCTCGTCGAGTCGTTAGTGGAGGAAGCCGATGTCGTTGAAGGGTGTCGCGCCATAGGTGTGACCACGGGGCCACCTGCGGTATCGCAGCTTGGTGTGGTCGAAGGGGTCCTCGTGGACCGCGCCTTCCACGAAGCACGTCGGACCGAGGCCGTTGAGCTGGGACACCTTGATGATGTCGCACACCTTGTGGCGGGATCCGTTCCTCCCTACCTGGCGTTTAATGCGTTGTGTGCCGCGGCACTGGCACGCTCGGTGGGCGTACCTCCTGAAGCAGTCCGAGATGGTCTTCAAGGGTTCTCTTTGGACGCGCACAGGACGGCTGTGGTGGGGGCGTTCGATGGCGTCTCGTGGGTCGATGACTCCAAGGCCACTAACGCACACGCGGCGATTGCGGCGTTCGGGGCGTATGGCCCGGACTCAGTGGTGTGGATCGCAGGGGGGCAGGCCAAGGGGCAGGAGTTCGACGCTCTTGTCGAGAGCGTACGGAGCCGAGTTCGAGCAGTGATCTTGATCGGCGAGGACCCTGAGCCTTTGGCGAGTGCACTCGCGGGACACGCGCCGGATATCCCCGTGACCCGTATAGAGCCGGGAGACACTGTGATGCAGAGGGCCGTTGCGGCGGCCCGAGCGGTCGCGCGTGCCGGCGACACTGTGTTGTTGTCACCTGCATGCGCATCGTTTGATCAGTTCCGTAGTTATGCGGACCGAGGAGAGGCCTTCGCGAGAGCCGTGGGGGACGGAGCCCAATAGGAGGGGTGATGACTGCAACTGCCTCACGGCGTTCCTCATCAGATACGACCCCTCCCGGATCTCCGGTGGTGACCTACTACCTCTTGGTGGTCTCCACCGCGATCCTGGTGCTGATTGGTTTGGCGGTGGTCCTGTCGAGCACGTCAGTAGCCGCGCTTCGCTCCGATGTTTCGGGGTCGCCCTACCGGCTCTTCATCGTTCAGTTGATCGCGCTGGGACTAGGCCTGACGGCGTTGGCGATTGGCTCGCGCATGTCTGTCGGATTCTGGAAACGTGCCGCACCGTGGGTGCTTTATGGGTCCATGATCCTGTTGGTCGTGGTGGCCACCAGCGGATACGCCGTCGGTGGAAACCGTAACTGGATTCGCATCGGCCCCATGAGTTTCCAGCCGTCAGAGGTTGCCAAACTGGGTCTGGCGCTCTACCTCGGTGTCGTGCTGGCGAAGTTCCGGCGAGAACTCACGACCCTCAGGGGCATCATGCTTCCCGGTGGACTGATGGCTGGTGCTGTCATCTTCTTGGTCATGCTGGGTCAGGACCTTGGAACTACCATCGTGCTCGCCATGATGGTGGCAGCTGCTTTTTGGGTTGCGGGCGTCCCTAAGCGGTACTTCGGCTTCGGGGCGGTCGTCGGCGTCTTGCTGGTGTTGTCTGCGTTGACCGTGGGTGAAACACGGTCCGGGCGCATTGACGCATGGCTCAACCCAGAGACGGCAGACCCCTCCGGAGTGGGGATGCAGTCGTTGCATGGATTGTGGGCTCTGGCTTCCGGAGGACTGTGGGGGCTTGGCCCTGGCATGAGCCGGGAGAAGTGGGGTTATCTTCCAGTCGCGGACTCGGACTTTGCGTTTGCCATCATCGGGGAGGAGTTTGGGCTCGTCGGAACGCTGATGGTGTTAGTGGCCTTCGGGATGATGGCCGTCGCCGTGAACCGACTGGTGCAGCGCCACAATGATCGCTTTGTACAAATTTCTTCGGCAGCGATTGGCGCATGGTTGGTGGGCCAGGCCTGCATGAACATCGCTGTGGTGATCGGACTACTACCTGTGACAGGTGTGCCGCTACCGTTCATCTCGTCCGGCGGTTCTTCGCTGATCATGTCGCTCGCAGGCGTGGGTGTCTTGATGGCATTCGCGCGCCATGAGCCTGGGGCAGAGGCCGCTTTTGCGGCCCGGCCGAGTGTGTTGCGCCGCTCAATTGCTGTGGTGTCGAAAGGTCGTGGTCGTGAGTAGTGTCCTGCTTGCCGGTGGTGGATCCGCTGGCCATGTGAATCCGATGCTTGCTACGGCGCATGAGTTACGGCGTAGGGGCCACGACGTCGCTGCGCTGGGAACCACGGAGGGTCTTGAGGCTGACCTCGTGCCCCGCGCTGGAATCGAGATGCATGTCGTGCCACGCGTACCGATGCCACGCCGACCGTCGGGTGACTTGCTGCGCCTGCCCAAGAACTTGAAGTCCGCTGTCGCTGCGGCGCGCATAGCGATCGATGACACGGGTGCACAGGCGGTTGTCGGGTTTGGTGGTTTTGTGTCGACACCGGCGTATCTCGCCGCTCGCAAAGCGGGTATCCCGATCGTCATTCACGAGGCGAACGCCCGCCCAGGGTTGGCGAACAAGCTTGGCGTGCGCTGGGCCGCGCGCGTGGGCGCCACTCTTCCGGGGACCCCACTGAAGGGTGCTGTGGTGACGGGTATGCCGCTCATGCCACCTGTGCAAGCGTTGGCAGAGCAACTCGCTGCCGTGAATCAGGCACCCACGGTGCGTGCCCAAGCGCGCGACGCTCTTGGCTGGCCGGCGGATGCGCCCGTTCTCGTTGTCACCGGCGGTTCCCAGGGAGCCGCGAGCCTCAATGCAGCGACGGTGGGAGCGGTTGACGACCTCACGGCTGCTGGGGTTTATGTGTGGCACATCACCGGCAAGGGCAAGTCCGAAGTGCCCGAGGCCGCGAAGGCTACGTTGCCACCTGAGCGCGCTGCCATGTACCGAGTCGATGAGTACTGTCACGACATGGCTGAGGTGTATTCGGCGGCTACTGCCATTGTGTGCCGTTCCGGAGCGGGAACAGTTGCGGAAGTGACAGCAATGCAGCTGCCCGCAGTGTTTGTTCCCTTTCCCCATGGCAATGGGGAGCAGGCGCTCAACGCCGTGCCAGCTGTGGACGCGGGTGCTGGCGAAATCGTGACGGATGCGGACCTCACGCCCGCCGTATTGGTGGCACGTGCACAGGCGCTCGTACTGGGCACTGATGCTGAAAGCGAAGGTGCGCGGATGCGTCGAGCCGCCGCTGAGTTTGCCACGGTTGACGGAGCGGCGCGCGTCGCGGATTTGGTGGAGGAAGTTCTGTGAGCAAGGTTCATTTCATTGGCGTTGGTGGGTCAGGCATGTCTGCGGTGGCAAAGCTCACTGCTGCGGCCGGGCACCAGGTGACCGGAAGTGACCAGCGCGTCAGCCACTACTTCGAGGCCCTTGAGGATGCGGGGATGTCCGTGGTGATTGGCCACGATGCTGCGCTGGTGGACGGCGTTGACCAGGTGGTGATTTCCACGGCAGTCCGCGATACCAACCCAGAGCTGGTCCGGGCCCGCGAACTGGGCGTGGAGATTGTGCATCGTTCTGAGGCGCTTGCACGGGCACTGGATGATCAGCGCCTTCTTGCGGTCGCGGGCTCGCATGGCAAGACCACCACGTCGGCCATGGCTGCTCACGCCTGTCACGCTGCAGGTGTGGATGCGTCCTTCGCCGTGGGTGCACGGGTTCTCGGTGTTGAGGGTGCAGTCGCTGGCGGGTATGCCGGTAGTGCGGGGATCGCGGTGGTGGAGGCAGATGAGTCGGACGGCTCATTCCTTCGCTATCACCCCGAGGTTGCGATCCTGCTGAACATTGAGCCGGACCACCTGGACTATTACGGCACGGTCGAGCGCCTGCACGACGCTTTCGAGGAGTTTGCGAAGGACTGCCGGGTTTTGGTCGCATGTGTCGAGGACCCCGTCGTCATGGATATCGTGGCGCGCGTCCAGGCTGCAGGCGTGCAGGTCATCACGTATGGACGTGACAACGCCGATGTCGTGGTCACCTCGGACACTGTGGTGAGGGACGGACACGAGTATCCCTTTGAGGTCCCCGTTCCGGGCGTGCACATGCGATTGAACGCAGCCGCAGCGTGGGCTGCCGCTACCTCGATGGGTGCCGATCCGGCGCTTGCCGCGGCAGGTATGGCGACTTTTCGTGGGACCGGACGTCGGTTTCAGGCTCGTGGTGAGGCGGACGGTGTCCGTGTGATTGACGACTACGCACATCACCCGACCGAGGTGGCGGCATTGTTGGCAGCTGCCCGCACGGCACCCGTGGCGACGACTGCTCCCGCTGCAGGGGCGGTGGCGAGTCAAGGTGCCCGGCTCGTGGTGTTGTTCCAGCCAGCGCTTTTCACTCGCACTCAGCTGCACGCGGCAAACTTCGCTCGAGCGCTCAGTGTCGAGAATGCGGACATCATCGTGGCGGGGGTCCATGGGGATCGCGAGGATCCGATTGATGGAGTGAACTCCGATCTGATCGTGGACCAGATGGACGTGCCTACTGGTTCAACTGCGGTGGTGATTGAGGACTTGGACGCGGCGGCCCTGCACGCGGCAACTGTCGCTCGTCCAGGAGACATCATTCTGACTGTCGGGTCCGGCCCCGTGACGGATACAGGGGATGCCATACTCGATGCCTTGCGTGAGCGCGAGTTGTCCCGTGAGTGACGCGCGTCGGCCGTCCGTACCCGTACGACCCAAGAAGCCGGCACCCGCGGCTAAGCCTCATCACGGTACGAGCACAGGCGCGAGTGCAGCCGCGAGTCAACGCCCGCGGACAGTGACATCTCCACGTTCGGCGTCTGCCTCATCGCCGTCGACAGCATCCCCGCGTACCGCCTCCACTAAGTCATCAAAGTCGTCGACTGCGGGACCGCGGACCCCTTCGCCACGCAAGAAGGCACCAACACGCTCAAATGCACCCGCGCGCTCAAAGGCGCCCACCGCTTCCACAACGCAAGGTGCCTCACCCCGGACCTCAGGGGACACCGCGCCGCAGATTGCTGCGCCTCCCCGTGGTTCCGTGCCCCCGCGTGCGGGACGCTTGCGGTTGTGGAATCGTCGCAAGGCTCAGGACTCAGGCGTCGACGCACGCCGGACTCGCTCGGCTTCACCTGCGACATCCCCCAACCCAACCCTTCCCCCCACGGCGTGGGCGCGTGTCAGTACTCGTCTGAGTTCCGCAGTGGTGACGACTCGGATGGAGGAACGGCTCCGGGAGAAGCGTTCAGTTGAGCGCCGCGCCGCAGGGCTCAAATGGGGTAAGCGGGGGGCTATCGCGGGTGTCGGGCTGGCAGGCGCCGGCATGGTGTTGATGTCGCCGCTGCTGGAGTTTGACGCCGCAGACGTGGAGGCCTCGGGCTTTGGCACGGTGGTCGATCAGGCAGACGTGACTCACATCCTTGAAGGGTACGACGGTACGGCGTTGGCGACGCTCAACACCGGACGCGTGGAGGCTCAACTCGGAGAGCTCGTCGGCGTCAGCGACGCACAAGTGGTGCGAGTATGGCCGTCGGGTTTGCGTGTGACGTTGACACCGTCGGAGCCGGTCGCGGCGATTCCTCTCGAAGAGGGCTTCGCACTGCTCACCGATACGGGGGAGCAGGTCAGCGAGAGCGCCGAGGCACCCGCGAACCTTCCAGTCGTGTCTGTTCCAGTGGGGGAAGAGAATGAGCGGGTCCTGTCCGGAGTCCTGGGAGTCCTTGAACAGGTCTCGCCTGACCTTCGCAGTCGCATCCAGAATGTCGAGGCTTCCACGCAGGACGATATCCACTTTGTGTTGCGAGATGGTCCGCGAGTCGAGTGGGGCAACGTCTCGGACTCTGCGTTGAAGGCTGAAGTGCTCGCCGCCATGTTGAAAGGGGCCAACGGCGAGGGTGTGACAGTGATTGATGTCTCCGCGCCCACGCTTCCGACGGTCGTTTCCGACTGAAGTATTCCGCTGCGTCGCCTCATCCGCTGCGGCTCCTAGTCCGCCGTGTCGGCGCGCATCATTCGGGCAACTCCGATGATGAGCGTGACAAAGGTGGCGGCAAGAGCGAAACCGGTGATCGTGCTGAGCGCAAACCCGTATGACTGCGCTACCAGTGACGCAAACAGGATCGCAAGTTCAAGGTTGAGCCACACGAGCATGTCCACGGCTGCGCGGTAGAGGCCAGGGGCGTTTGCGTCGGTCACGTCCATTGGATAGTTGAGAATGTGTGGCTTGCGGGAGAGGACTTCGATCCCTGCGACTATGGCGAGCCACAGCGCAATGATCACAAGGAGTGACACGGGCGAACCCCAGCCATCCTCGACGCCGCGAGCATTCCAGTGGATGGGGATGGTTTCTGACAACGTGGGGTAGGCAATCAGTCCAGCCGCGCAGCCTGCAGCCGTGATGACGTAGGTGAGTGCTCGGGCTACACGGGTAGCAGGGGAAACCTTGACGCGAAGGCGTGGGCGAGACGGCGCAATCATGGTGAGCCATCGTTGTGGAATTCGAAAGAGTCCGCAAGTCCTGTATCGGATGGTGCGACACGCGCGCGCCGGTGACGTGACTTTCGGCATAAGGACCGTACCGTCATGCGTAGAACAAGTTGACATAACTATAACCTTCAAGTAGAAGGTTAAGGTTGGGAGAGGGCTCATGGCCGCACCGCAGAATTACATCACCGCCATCAAGGTCGTCGGCGTGGGCGGCGGTGGCGTCAATGCCGTCAACCGCATGATCGACGTAGGACTCAAGGGCGCAGAGTTCATCGCCATCAACACCGACGCGCAGGCATTGTTGATGTCTGACGCCGACGTCAAGCTCGACATTGGTCGCGAACTGACTCGCGGCTTGGGTGCCGGTGCCGACCCCGATGTGGGCAAGCAGGCCGCAGAGGATCACGAGGATGAGATCGCTGAGGCCCTCAAGGGCTCTGACATGGTCTTCGTGACCGCAGGTGAGGGTGGCGGCACTGGAACCGGCGGTGCCCCCGTTGTCGCCAAGATCGCACGTTCACTTGGCGCCCTGACGGTGGGTGTAGTGACGCGGCCATTCGGCTTCGAGGGACGCCGCCGCGCCGACCAGGCCGATGCTGGAATCCAGCGGTTGCGCGACGAGGTCGACACGCTGATCGTCATTCCTAATGACCGTCTTCTCGACATCTCTGATGCCGAACTGAGCATCCTCGGTGCCTTTGCCGCTGCCGACCAAGTGCTCCAGGGTGGTGTGCAGGGTATTACTGACCTGATCACGACTCCAGGCCTCATCAACGTGGACTTCAACGACGTCAAGTCGGTGATGAAGGATGCCGGCACCGCGCTGATGGGCGTGTCGTCGTCGCGTGGCGAGGGCCGTGCGCTTGCTGCCGCTGAAGGGGCTATCGCATCGCCGCTACTCGAGGCATCCATCGAGGGCGCGCATGGCGTGTTGTTGTCCATCGCAGGTGGAACCAACCTCGGGATCAAGGAAGTCGAGACCGCCGCCCGCCTGGTGCGTGAAGCCGCGCACCCTGAGGCGAACATTATCTTCGGAACCGTCATCGACGATTCCCTGGGCGACGAACTGCGCATCACCGTGATCGCTGCAGGGTTCGACGGGGGAGCGCCACCGGTGCGCAAGCACGCTGGTGCACTGGGTGGCATTGAAGGTGCCCCTGCAGCGCCGGCCGCTGTTGAGACGGCGCCTGTCGATGCCCCTGTGGAACAGTCGACCATTCCCGAGGCAATCGACGCCGAGGTGGAAGAGACTGCACCGGTGACGGACGCCATCGATATCTCAGCCGCACGTCAGCCCCAGAATGACACCCTCGACGTGCCTGACTTCCTTCGGTAACGATCATGATTGATGCGGGCCTCATGGTCCGCGCCTTCTTCACGACGAGGGAAGGCGGCGTCTCCGAGTCCCCTTACGACTCCCTGAACGTCGCCTCCCACGTCGGGGATCTCCCGAGTCTGGTTCACGTCAACCGAGATCGGGTCGCGGACATGGCCGGAGCTCCTGTCTCGTTCATGACGGCATATCATGGCACGGAGGTCATCTGGGTGTCGGATCCCGGAGACACTCCTGCCGAGGGCGACATCCTCATCACCGCGACACCGGGCGTCGCGCTGGGTGCGCTCGCTGCGGACTGCGTTCCCGTCCTCTTTCACGACACGGTTTCCGGAACAGTCGCCGCTGTCCATGCGGGCCGTCGAGGAATGGCCACTGGAGCCATTGAGGCCGCTGTAGACGCGCTCCTGCGTGCAGGCGGTGAAGGTACCTCTCCAGAGTCTCTCCACGCGAGCATCGGCCCTGCAGTGTGCGGCCGCTGTTACGAAGTCCCTGAGGAGCTGCGCTCCGAAGTCAGCCGCCAGTACCCCAGTGCTCATAGCGAGACCACCTGGGGTACTCCGTCACTCGACCTTCCGGCGGCCATCGCATCGACGCTGGGGGACATGGGCCTCACGACCGTGCACCGATCCCAGATCTGCACGATCGAGGACCCGCGCATGTTCTCCCATCGACGCGACGGAGTCACCGGCAGGTTCGCCGGAGTCATCGTTCACGCTTGAGTTGCCCCCGCGTGTCGCTCCCTCAACGGTTTACCGCCGCGCCGTAACGTGAGATCAACAACCGGGCAACACTGTAAGGAGCGGGCCAATGAGCGCCATGCGCAAGGCGATCCAATATTTAGGCTTCGATACCTCTCAGCACGAGGAGTACGAGTACGCGGATGAAGAACTCGCGCCGGTGACACACCTGCACGACGTGTCAGAGGTTCGCGATCACTCCGAGGCACGTTCCAAGGCCGACCGCCACGACGGCCGCCGCGCGCCCGCAGGCGACCCCGCTCAGGAGCTGCGCCGCATCCAGACGGTCACACCTCGCACGTACAGCGATGCTCGCCTGATCGGTGAGGCATTCCGCCAGGGCGTCCCGGTCATCATGAACCTCGCTGAAATGTCCGATGGTGACGCAAAGCGCCTCGTGGACTTTGCAGCAGGCCTGTCCTTTGGGCTTCACGGCTCTATCGAGCGTGTGACGACCGCAGTGTTCCTGCTGTCTCCGGCACACGTCGAGATCGGTGTTGACGAAGAACCACCTGCGCGGCCAGACCGCGAGTTCTTCAACGAAGCCTGATCTCGGTTAGGCTCACTGCGTGGTTCTCGTTATCGCCGCGCTTAAATTTGCGCTCTACCTATTCATCCTGACGCTGCTGGCCCGCATGGTCATCAGCTGGGTCCTTGTGTTTTCACGCGACTGGCGTCCTCAGGGCGCCATCTTGGTTGTGGTGGAGACGGTTTTTACTATCACGGACCCTCCTCTGAAAGCTCTGCGTCGGGTGATTCCCCCATTGCGCTTAGGTGGAGCTCAACTTGATCTGGCATTCATGGCGCTGTTTATCGGTTGCCTGATTCTGGACTGGTTCCTCACGCAGGCGGCATTCGCCCTTGGGTAACTCACGTTCATGCCGATACGTATATAGAGTGAAGTACAAGCATTTTGGTCGCTAGACGCGAGCCAAACCTGACACGAGGTGGTCGACTATGGCACTGCTGACTGCAGAGGACGTTCTCAACAAGGCGTTCTCCAAGACGAAGTACCGCGAAGGATTCGATCAGGATGAGGTCGATGACTTCCTGGATGAGGTTGCTCAGACAATCTCATCCCTGATTGCTGAACGTGACGACCTGGCGCAGCGCCTAGCGCAGGCACAAGCCGGGCAGCCTGCAGTATCTGCCGCATCGGTCCCCGCGCCCGCTGCAGAGGAGCCACAGAGCTCGAGCGCCTCGCTGTTGCAGGCCGCTACGGACCCCACGCCTCCGGCAGCCACTGGCATGCTCGCGATGGCGCAGAAGCTCCACGATGACTATGTTGCCGCTGGAGAATCCGAGCGGGATCGCATCATCGATGAAGCCAAGGTGAAGGCCGAGTCCATCGTCGGCCAGGCCGAGGGTGACGCTCAGGTCCGGCTCGATCAGCTTGCTGCCGAGCGCACCGATCTCGAAGCGAAGATCGATGACCTTCGTCGCTTCGAGCGCGATTACCGCTCGCGCCTCAAGGGCTACCTGGAGAACCTTCTGGGTGACCTTGACCACGCCACCGGTGACAGCGCAGCGGCTCCTGTTTCCGCTGCCCCCTCGGTTCCCGCTGCTGAACCAGCAGCGCCTGCCGCTGCAGCACCCACGCGTACTTCGTTTGGAGCCAACGCTGGCGTCGTTGCATCGCAGGGTTCGTACCGATCGGCACCGTCGCAGGTATCTGCGCCTTCCGCAGCCTCATCCGTGAGCGCAGATGCAGACGCGCCGGCTCCGAGCCCCTGGGCGCAGGTTCGCCCACAGAGTGCGCCCAGCGCACCCGGTGCGGGTAACCAGGAAGAGTCGACGACCCCGTGGGGCGCCTCGCAGTACACGCCCCGCGTCGAACCACGCGACCAGTAAAACGCGCACAGCGTCACGCTTGACCGCAACCGTCCCAGGTCCATGACCTGGGACGGTTGTTGCGTTCTCGGGGGCGTGGCGCTTTGCGCCAAAGTCAGAAGCAGACTAGTCTCGCGTCACTACTCGAAACGAGGATGGGCATGACCAGCACAGATGTCACGGTGATCGTGATCGACCCGGCCGAGCTCAAAGCGGCCGATGCCAAGAAGCTCGCCGTGCGTGAAGGCGACGATTCGTGGAAGCTCGCCGAACTACGCGAGCTTGTGACAACACTCAACTCGGACGTTGCGCGTCTCGTTGAGGAATATGAGGGCGTTGAGCATGAGCTTGATGACCTTCTTCACACTTCAGAAGGTGCTGGCGACGACCAAGCAGACGTGGGCTCGAGCGCTCTGGAGCGCGAGCAAGAAATGTCGATCGTGAACAACACGCGCGACATGCTTGAGCAGTCGGTTGATGCTCTCCGCCGTGTGGGCAAGGGTGTCTACGGCACGTGCGCTTCGTGTGGCGAAGGCATTGGTAAAGCCCGACTGCAGGCATTCCCGCGCGCAACACACTGCGTGGCGTGCAAACAGCGCGAGGAGCGTCGTTGACCTGGAGGCCAGCACTGTGGCTGATTGCCTTCGCGGTCATTGTTATTGACCAAGCAACAAAGCAGTGGTCTCTCAACAACCTTGTGCCGTACGAGCGACACGAGGTGCTGGGTGACTTTTTGTCTATCCAGCTGGTGTTCAACTCCGGGGCAGCATTCTCGCTCGGCGACAACTTCACGTGGGTCTTGACTCTCGTGGCGCTCGCCATCACTGTCGGCATTGTTTTCTATGCCAAGCGTGCACAGACCACGTTGGCAGTGTGGCTTTTCGGTATCGGCCTGGGCGGCGCCGTCGGGAACCTCATCGACCGGCTGTTCCGGGACCCAAGTTTTGGACAAGGCCACGTGGTTGACATGATCAACTACAACAACTGGTTTGTGGGGAACGTTGCGGACATCGCCATTGTGGGCGTCGCCGTCGTGTTCCTCATCGCGAGCGTGATGGGCAAAAGCATCCTTGCGCCCGAGCCGGAGGCGCATACTGCGCATTCGGACGATTCCGAGCAGAATGAGGACCGTGACTGAGACACGCTATCTTCCCGTACCCGATGCGGTCGTGGGTGAGCGTGCTGACGCTGCGCTAGCGCGCATGCTCGGTCTGAGTCGCACCAAGGCTGCTGAACTCCTGTCTGCGGGTGCCGTCACGATGGGCGGCCGTACCTTGGCGAAGTCGGACCGGGTTGATGACGGAATGTTGACGGTCGATCTTCCAGGGGAGCGCGATGTCTCTCCAGAGCCGGAGATTCCTGGCGGCCTGGTGATTGCTTATGAAGACGATGACGTCGTAGTGGTCGATAAGCCAGTGGGCGTCGCGGCACACGCGTCGCCAGGATGGACAGGTCCCACGGTGGTGGGCGGCCTTGTCACTGCCGGCGTGCGTGTCTCAACTTTGGGGCCTCCCGAGCGCCAGGGAATTGTCCATCGACTCGATGTCGGGACCTCGGGGCTCATGGTCGTCGCGAAGTCTGACATCGCATATTCAGCGCTGAAGCGTGCCTTTAAGGAGCGCACCGTTGAGAAGATTTACCACGCGGTGGCCCAGGGACACTTGGACCCCACCGAGGGGACAATCGATGCTCCGATTGGGCGCCATCCGCGCTCCGACTGGAAGTTCGCGGTGATGCAGGACGGCAAGGCGTCCATTACTCACTACGAGGTTCTCGAAATGTTTCCGGCTGCGTCTCTTCTTGAGATCCATCTTGAGACCGGCCGCACGCACCAAATTCGAGTTCATATGACCGCGATGCGGCACACGTTGGCTGGTGACATCACTTACGGTGCCGACCCGGTCCTGGCGAAGCGTTTGGGGCTGACACGCCAGTGGTTGCATGCGCGAGAGTTGGCCTTCGCTCACCCTGCACACGGTGAAGAGGTGCGTGTCACGTCGCCGTATCCAGACGATCTTGCCGCCGCGTTGGCGGTTCTGCGGGGCTGACGTGAGGATTGATCTCGTCGAGTCTGCTGCTCAGCTTGAAGACGCGATGACCGTGCGGTTCGCAGTCTTCGTTGACGAGCAGGGCGTCAGTCCTGAGGGGGAGCGCGATGCTCTCGATGACGATCCGCGCACTGTCCACCTGGTTGCGTATGGCGATGACGGTGCAGTTGTGGCTGCGGGGCGGCTCCTTGCGCCGCATTCTGACGACGCGCACGGTGTGGGAACGGGCCACGGTGCTATGAATCCCGCGAACCCGCATGTCGGCAGGCTTGCCGTGAGTGTTGCTGCACGGGGGACCGGCGTCGGCCGTTTGCTGATGGAACGCATCGAAGCTGAGGCGCTTGAACGTCACAGCAGTGGCGGAACGGTTCGACTGGAACTGTCTGCCCAGCATCAGGCCATTCCGTTCTATGAGCGGTTGGGGTACACGGTCTACGGTGAGCCCTACTTGGATGAGGGCATTTGGCATCGCGACGCGTTTAAGGACGTCACCGCTTAACGGGCGAGCGCGTTAACGAAGTCGACGGTGGCTTCAGAGATTTGCTGCCGTGCTTCGTCGTGGGAGATGGTCGGGGTTCCGTCACCTGATTGCACGCCGTAGTCGCCGAAGTAGGCGTGACTGGCTCCCTCGATCACGATGAACGTGGCGTCGGCGGGGAGCAGTTCTCGTGAGGCTTCGACCTTGGCCGGCGTTGAGAGTCCGTCCTCGGTGCCAGAGATCGAGAGGACCTCGGCAGTGAGCGTGGAATTGATGTTGTCTGCAGGGTAGGAGCCGTAGAAGAGCAGCCCTGCGACATTCGCGCTGCCGCCTTCAGCCTCGGATCCGTGGTCGTTGGCATCCGCCTCGATTGCGGCCACCACACCGCCCAGCGAGTGGCCCCCGACAATCCATTCGTCGACGGTGGGATTGCTGTCGACCGCGCTCTCGAAGGCTCCGACGGAAAGAAACGCGATGCCTGCGGGCTGCTTGGGGATCACTACCTGGTAGCCCACTTCTGCGACGGGTCTCACTATTGCTGCGTAGGCCCGGGCATCGACGAGCGCACCCGGCTGGAAGAACAGGCCTGTGGCCTCGGCCTCGCCGTCAGGCGTGAGAGTGATAGAGGTCGCAGTCTCGGTCACGGTGACTCCATTGCCGGAGTCCATCGCGGACACTGCGGGTTCTTCCGGTCCCATGGGGACGAGCCACAGCATCAGCGCGAGCCACGCTGCACCAAGGATGATGCAGACGACGCGCCAGATAGTGCGTCCCCGACTGCGCTCACGCGGCCGCGCGAGTGAACGCCACAACACCCAGACACACACCAGCACGGTGACGACTAGGAGCACCGGATAGAGCGGGTGCGCGTGAACGAGCGCGTCCCAGGTGGATGCGGTGATCGCGGCCACCAGGAGCAGTCCCAGTGTCGCTACGACGGCAGCCGTGATGTCGTCCCATGTGCGCGCCGGTGGTGCAGTGCTCACGAGAGCTCCTTGAGGATGCGTTTGGCGCTCACAGGCTCGCTGGTACCCAACTGTTGGGCGAACAGCGACACCCGCAGTTCCTCCACGAGCCATTGCGCGCGCTCCAGGTGCGCATCGCGGTCTGGGTCGGGGCGGCCGCTGGTGTAAGCCGCACGCGCCTGTGAGACGGCATGTGAGACGTCGCGGACTTGTCCGGCGAGCACGGAATCTCGGTGCGGGTCACTGGCCGCTTTGTCGAGACGGACGATGCCCGCTCGCAGGAATCGTTCGACGTGAGGCAACCATGTGGGCGGGGTTGAGGAGACGAACCCAGCGTGGACAAGCGTGGCTGTGGTGTCACGTAGGTCCGTTGCAGTCGCGAGCAGAGCAAATGATGAGGTTCGGGAGATCGCTACCTCGAGGTCGCGGTGAGCGGCGAGGATGTCGGATACGACTGCGGCAACCGCGTGGATTTCTTCCTCAAGGTGGCTCGCCACGCGGGTGCGTACAGCGTCGTAGTCGGCGCGCGTTGTCACGTGCGAGACATCGTGCTCTCCAGTTGTGAGGCGCAGGATCGCGGCTCGATGGAGATCTGTGACGAGTGCGTCGGTCGACGGGTACGGGGAGGAGCCGAGGTTCATGGCAACTTGCGGCGCCCACTTGGTGGTGACGCGCTTGGTGGGGAGAGCCAACTCTGTGAGGAGCAAGGCGCGTACGCCGTCGCGGTGGGTGGTCTCGACGGCCTCTGCGTGTGCCAGGACGCGGAGGGCCACACCGTCTTCGCCTTCATCCACCAGCGCGGGGTAGCCACGCACCGTCGCTCCGGCCACCTCTACGGAGACTTCGCGGGGGAGCGCATCGCCCGATGCGCCTGCAACGGTAGGCCAGGAGTCGAGACCGGGTTGCTCAATTCCCGCCGCGACGGTTCGTGAAGCGCCTGCGGAGGCCGCACGCGCATCGGCGCTCGATGATCGCGCACCGGACCCCGATGTGGAGGCGTCTTGCTTCTTCTCTCGCCGTCCTGGCACGCCTGCGGGAGTGCCGACGGCTGCGGCAACGGCGGCCTGCGCCTGGGGCGCCAAGCGGCGCTGGAGCGCAATCAACGAGGTGGATTCGCCGACCGCTTCCGAGCCGTCCTCAACGCGGAAGGTGACGGCTAGGTGGGGAGCGAGTCGGGACGCTGCCTCATCCCAAGCCTCGGGTGGAATCTCGACGTCGCGGAGTGCGCGCACCGCCCGCGTGAAGGCACTGGCATAGGACTCCGCCATGTCACCGGCGCGAGCGCGGTCGTCCCAGGCAGGAGTCTCTCGCTCGAGCCACTCGACCACGTCGCGTGCCGTGTCGGGTGCGGGGACCAAGAGCCGACGCACGGGCTTGGGGAGCGCTCGGATAGTTCCGGTAGCGAGGTCATTGGCCATGCCGGGGACGAGCCAGTCGAAACCGTCAGGCACCACGCGCGCAAGGACCTCGACAGGAATATGTACCGTCACGCCGTCAGCGGCCGTGCCCGGTTCAAACTGGTAGGTGAGCTGCAGCGAAAGATCGCCCTGAGGCCAACGGTCAGGAAACGCTGACGTGTCGACTTGCTCATGTTCGGGGGCAACATCGGCCATCGAGAAAGTCAGCAGGTCCTTGCGGCGTCTCCGTTCGTCCTTCCACCAGCGGTCAAAGTGCCGTTGGGAGATGATCGAGTCAGGGAGCCGTTCGTCATAAAAGTCGAACAGCGTGTCTTCGTCGACTATCAGACCTCGGGACCGTGTGCGCGCTTCCAGTTCCTCGGCCTGGGCAAGGACACTTTGGTTGTCGCGCCAGAAATGATGATGGGTGCGCCACTCGCCTTGAACCAGTGCGTGGCGAATAAAGAGCTCGCGGGCCTCGGCGGGCTCAGTCTTGCCCCACAGCACGGTGCGGTCCGTGACGATGGGGACACCGTGGAGCAGTACCTTCTCCGTGGCGACGGCGGCGCCTCGTTTCGCTGACCAGACGGGTTCTGAGTAGGTCTTCTTGGCAAGATCTCCGGCGAGTTCCTCTGCCCACTCGGGTTTGATGGCGGCAACGTCCCGAGCCCACAGCCGGGACGTCTCGACAAGTTCTGCTGCCATGACAAAACCTGGCGGCTTCTTGGACAGGGGAGACCCCGGGAAGATGGCAAAGCGTGCCCCGCGAGACCCGAGGTACTCGTTGCGGCCAGCTTTTTTGGCACGGCGCATGGCAGCATCGCGTGCGCCTCCACGCAGATGGGTGAAGTCGGAGACCTTGGGCTCATGGGTGACCTGCATGCCGATCTGACTGAGCAGGCCGGCCAACACGGAGCGGTGAATCGCTTCTTCGTTCCAGACGTACCTCACCGACGTATGCGACGAGGCTCGCCCGTCCCCACCCTTGCCGGTGGAGGGCGAGGCCGCGTTGTCGGGTGCGTCGGCATCGGCTGGTTTGGCCTTTTTGCGTTCCCAGGTGATGCCCAGGGGCTTCGCCGTCTGCCGTATCTGTGACACCACGTCCTGCCACTCGCGGATGCGCAAATAATTGAGGAACTCGCCTTTCACCTCGCGGCGGAACGCGTTTCCAGAGAGTTCATCGCGACGAGCCTTGAGGTGCTCCCACAGGTTCAGGTAACTCAGCAGGTCAGAGGTGGGGTCTGCGAAACGGCGGTGAAGAGTGTCTGCTGCTTCGCGGTGCTCGCTAGGTCGCTCGCGCGGATCCTGAATGCTCAGCGCAGCGGCAATGACCGCTACCTCGTAGGCGACGCCATGACGGGCTCCTTCGACCACCATGCGGGCCGCGCGCGGGTCCATCGGTAGACGCGACAGCGTGCGGCCGGTCTTGGTCAGACGCGTGCGGCCCTGTGTGGTCTCAATCGCGCCGAGTTCGGTGAGGAGTTGAACACCGTCCCGAATGGATCGCGTGTCCGGAGGCTCCACGAACGGGAAGGCCGCGACATCGTCGGGGGAGGACACTACGCCCACAGAAATCATCTGCAACAACACCGAGGCCAAGGAGGTGCGCAGAATCTCAGGCTCGGTAAAAGCCGGGCGCCCCTCGAAGTCGTCCTCGCCGTAGAGCCGGATAGCAATACCGTCCGCGAGGCGTCCCGCGCGGCCAGAGCGCTGATTGGCGCTCGCCCGTGAGATGGGCTCAATCGGCAGTCGCTGAACCTTGGTCGCCTTCGAATAACGCGAGATGCGAGCCAAGCCCGGGTCGACAACGTAGTGGATTCCCGGAACCGTCAGTGAAGTCTCGGCCACATTCGTCGCCAGGACGATGCGTCGGGTCGAGTGGGACTCAAAGACGCGGTGCTGCTCGGCGGCACTGAGGCGGCTGAACAGCGGGACGATGTCGACGGCCTGCGGGTGTTTCGGGTCACGTGCGCGTGGCCCCAGGTGGCCCTCAAGGGCGTCCGCGGCATCGCGGATATCGCGCTCGCCCGCGAGGAACACGAGGATGTCGCCGCTGCCCTCGGCCATCAACTCATCGCAGGCATCAACAATGCCCGTGACCTGATCAACCTCATCGCCTCGGGACTCACCGGCGAGCGGACGGTAACGAATCTCAACGGGATACGTGCGGCCCGTGACCTCCACCACGGGAGCCGTGTCAGCATCGGCTGTCTCTGTGGCGATGCCGTGATCGCTGTCGACTTCGTCCACTAGGGCCGACAGTGGGCCGCCGGGGGCAAAGTGACGCGCGAAGCGTGTCGAGTCAATGGTTGCGGACGTGATGATGACCTTGAGGTCTGGACGGCGCGGAAGCAGGTTGGTGAGGTATCCGAGTAGGAAGTCGATGTTGAGGCTGCGCTCGTGGGCCTCGTCGATGATCAAGGTGTCGTAGGCGCGCAGATCAGGGTCACGTTGAATCTGAGCCAACAAAATGCCGTCAGTCATCACCCGGACGAGAGTGCGGTCTGACGACTCATCGGTGAACCGGACTTGATAGCCCACAATGTCACCCAGCGTGGTGCCGAGCTCCTCCGCAATCCGGTCCGCGACCGAGCGTGCAGCGATCCGGCGCGGCTGAGTGTGCCCAATCTGCCCGTCACGCCCGCGCCCCAACTCCAGGCAGATCTTGGGCAACTGGGTCGTCTTACCGGAGCCCGTCTCACCCGCGACAATGACCACCTGGTGATCGCGGATCGCGGAGGCAATGTCGTCCCTGCTCGCCGACACCGGCAGCTGCGGCGGGTACGTGATCGCAGGCACGGTGACGGCACGCCTGGCGCTCGCGGCCGCTTCCAGTTCGCGGGTGCTGACGCTCCGGTGCGGATCGCGGGTGCCCTTCGAGCCGGAACGGCGCTTGCGGGAGGGGGAAGAGCTCACGGCGCCATTGTCTCAGGTCTCCCTCAACGCCAGTTCGAACACGCCTCCCGCGTCGATTCCAGGCGCCCCCATCGCAGTGCGAACCAAAGGTGGCGGCAACACGCCGATGCCGGGCCAGCATCGGCCGTGCTTGTGCGGCGTGTTGGGCTGATTCTGGTTCGTAGTGTGGCCGGGACGGGGCGGGATGTCCGTGGGCGGCCCTACAATCGAGGCCATGCCCAGCAGCGATTTTGTGCACCTCCATGTTCATACCGAATACTCGATGCTGGATGGAGCAGCGCGTCTGGACGATCTGTTCACCCACGCCAAGGAACTGGGCCAAACGGCCATCGCCACCACGGACCACGGGTACATCTTTGGTGCCTACGACTTCTGGTCCAAGGGCCAACAGCATGGCGTGAAGCCCATCATCGGAGTCGAGGCGTATCTGACCCCGGGCACAGCCCGTCAGGACAAGACTCGCGTCAAATGGGGCGATCGCACCCAAGGCAAAGACGACGTCTCCGCCAATGGTGCCTACACCCACATGACGATGTGGGCGCAGAACACCTCCGGAATGCACAACCTGTTCCGGATGTCGTCCTACGCATCGCTAGAAGGGCACTTTCACAAGCCACGTATGGACCGCGACCTCCTGCAGCGGTTCTCCGACGGCATCATTGCCACCACAGGATGCCCGTCAGGCGAGGTGCAGACCCGCCTGCGCCTGGGGCAATACGACGAGGCCCTGCGAGCCGCAGGGGAGTTCCAAGACATCTTTGGTGCCGAGAACTTCTATGTCGAGCTCATGGACCACGATCTGCACCTTGAGAAGCGTGTCCGCGAGGACCTGCTGCGTCTGGCACACCAGATCGGCGCGCCACTCGTCGCGACCAATGACTCCCACTACGTGAAGAAGGGCGACTCCGTCGCGCACGAAGCGCTGCTGTGCGTGCAGTCGGGCTCCAACCTCAATGAGCCCACCTACGACGAGGGTGGCAAGCGCTTCGCGTTCAACGGCGATGGCTACTACATCAAGTCCGCCGCCGAGATGCGCGAACTGTGGAAGGAACTTCCGGAAGCGTGCGACTCGACGCTCGAGATCGCAGAACGCTGCGAAGTGGAGTTCGACACCAAAGCGGACTACATGCCGGTGTACGACGTCCCGCCCGGCGAGGACGAGCGCTCCTGGTTCGTCAAAGAAGTGCAGCGCGGGCTCCACGAACGCTTCGGTGAGACCATCCCGGGTGAAGTGCAGGAACGCGCCAACCTTGAGATCGACGTCATTGCGGGCAAGGGGTACCCGGGGTACTTCCTGGTCGTTGCCGACTTCATCAAATGGGCCAAGGAACAGGGCATCCGTGTGGGCCCGGGTCGTGGTTCCGGTGCTGGTTCGATGGCCGCCTACGCGATGAAGATCACGGACATCGACCCACTGGTTCACCAGCTCTACTTCGAGCGCTTCCTGAACCCCGAGCGCGAATCCAAGCCTGACTTCGATATCGACTTCGATGAGCGCCGGCGCTCCGAGGTTATTCGCTACGTGTCGGACAAGTACGGCGAAGAGAAGGTCGCCATGATCGCGACCTACGGCACCATTAAGGCCAAGCAGGCGCTCAAGGACTCCGCGCGCGTCCTGGGTAAGCCCTATGCGGTAGGCGAGCAGCTCACCAAGCTTTACCCGGAGCCGCAGCAGGGCCGCGATATGCCGCTGTCTGGGTTGTTCGACGAGAGTCACCCGCGTTACAGCGAGGGTGCGGACTTCCGAGCGCACCTTGCCACGGATCCCGATGCGAGCGAGGTCCTTGAGCTCGCGCAGGGTCTCGAGGGTCTGAAGCGCCAGTGGGGCGTGCACGCTGCTGGTGTGATCATGTCGTCGGATCCGCTGATCGACATCATTCCGATCATGCGTCGTGAGCAAGACGGCGCCGTCATTACGCAGTTTGACTACCCGACCTGCGAGGGCCTGGGTCTGGTCAAGATGGACTTCCTGGGGTTGCGTAACCTCACGATTCTGGACGATGCGCTCTACAACATCGAGCACAACGGCAAAGAGCCGTTGGTACTGGAGGATTTGGAGCTCGCCGATGAGGAGACATTCAAGCTCCTCGGTCGCGGAGACACGCTTGGTGTGTTCCAGTTGGATGGTGTCGCCATGCGTCAGCTGCTGCGGCAGATGCAGCCTGACAACTTTGAGGACATTTCCGCAGTTCTAGCGCTGTACCGCCCCGGTCCGATGGGCATGAACTCGCACACCGCGTACGCCGAGCGAAAGAACGGTCGCCAAAAGGTCGAGCCGATTCACCCTGAGCTCGATGAACCGCTCAAGGAAGTGTTGGGCATTACCCACGGACTGATCGTGTACCAAGAGCAGGTGCAGCGCATTGCGCAGATTGTCGCGGGCTACACGCTGGGTGCCGCAGACTTGCTGCGTCGCGCGATGGGTAAGAAGAAGAAGGAGATCCTCGACAAGGAGTTCGAGCCCTTCAGCGCAGGCATGAAGGCGAACGGTTACTCCGACGAGGCCATTAAGGCGCTCTGGGACACGATGCTTCCGTTCGCGGACTACGCGTTCAATAAGGCGCACACCGCGGCCTATGGAGTGCTGTCTTTCTGGACGGCGTACCTGAAGGCTCACTATCCAACTGAGTTCATGGCGGCGCTGCTGACCTCAGTGGGCACTGACAAAGATAAGTCTGCGCTGTACCTCGCGGAGTGCCGCCGCATGGGCATCACGGTGCTGCCGCCCGATGTGAATGAGTCAATTGCTTTCTTCTCCGCCGTTGGCAGCGACGTGCGCTTTGGTCTCTCTGCGGTGCGCAACGTCGGTACCAACGTGGTGGAAGGGATCGTGAAGGCACGCACCGAGAAGGGTGCCTTCACGTCGTTCCAAGACTTCCTGGACAAGGTCCCGGCACAGGTGTGCAATAAGCGGACCATCGATTCACTCATCAAGGCTGGTGCGTTCGACTCGCTCGGCCATTCGCGTCGGTCGTTGAATGCCGTGCACGAGCAAGCCATCGACTCTGTTGTAGGTGTGAAGCGCCAAGAGGCCACCGGCCAGTTCGACCTCTTCGGTGGCGATGACGATTTGGGTGGGGGAGTGACGGTCACTGTCCCCGAACTCGATGAGTGGGACAAGAAGACCAAGCTTAACCTCGAGCGCGACATGCTCGGCTTGTACGTCTCAGACCACCCGCTGTCGGGGCTCGACCACATCATTCGTTCCGAGGCATCGCACCAAATCCTGAATGCGACACCAGCTGCAGGCGTGAGTGACGGTAGCCAAGTGTCGTTCGCCGGGTTGGTGACGCGAGTGGACCGGCGCGTCGCGAAGTCAGGCAACGCGTACGCCATCGTGACTCTCGAAGATCTGTCCGGTGAGACGGAGATTTCCTTCTTCGGCAAGACCTACGAGACCTACGCCCGTGATCTGACAGACGATGCGGTCCTAGCAATCAAGGTCCGCGCACGTGAGCGTGGTGACGGAGGATTGCAGTTTTCTGCGGTTGAGGTACGCATCCCCAACTTGCAGGTGCAAGACACGTCTCCACTTGTCATTACTTTGCCGGCGACTCGCGTCAACCCCGCCCTGGTGGAGGAGCTGAAGGCGATTTTGGCCGCGAATCCCGGAAATATTGAAGTACGCATGGTGCTGACTGGTTCCGGTGAGCCCATCACAATGCGCCTCGGTGATGAGTTCCGTGTCTCCCGCACAAGTGCGCTCTACGGGGACTTGAAGGCTGCCTTCGGTCCGAGTTGCCTAGCCTCGTCAGCGCAGTGATGTCATGACCCCTGTGACGTGGCAACGTGTCGAGTCCATTGCGATCGCGCTCGCGGTTGTCGTGTTCACGGTGGTTGGGTTCGGCTACGCGTGGTGGTGGCTGCTGGCACTGTTCCTGGTGTTCGATCTCTCTGCCGTGGGGTATCTCGCTGGGCCCAAGGTGGGTGCGTGGTGCTACAACGCTGGCCACTCGTATGTTGGCCCGGTCGTTGCCGCGGGCGCGTTTGCCGTGGTGGGCGCCGACTGGTTGATGGTCACTGCGTTGGCATGGGCCTTTCACATCGCGATAGACCGTGCGCTCGGCTACGGCCTCAAGCATGACGATGACTTCCAGCACACGCACCTGGGGTGGATAGGCAACAAGCGCCACTAGACTCGCGAGTGTGTTGAGCCAAATCGATCTTCGTGACCGTGACCTGAGCGCCCGCGAACTGCGAAGTATCGTCCCTCGTGGCGATGTCGACGTGTCTGAAGCGCTCAAGGTCGTTGAGCCGATCCTCGTTGCCGTGCGTGAGCGCGGTGTTGAGGCACTGCGCGAGTATGCGCTGAAGTTCGACGGCGTTGAACTCGATCACGTGCGCGTTCCGCATGAAGCGATTGAGGCTGCACTGGCTACGCAAGATGAAGCCGTGTTGGATGCCCTACGCGAGGCGATCACGCGCGTGCGCACCTTCCACGAGGCCACGGTTCCTCCTGCGACAGAGATAGAAGTGGCGCCTGGCGCCAAACTCGCTCAGCGGTGGGTGCCGGTGAACCGTGTGGGCCTCTATGTGCCTGGCGGATTGGCCGTGTACCCCAGCTCTGTGGTCATGAATGTGGTGGCAGCTCAGGCGGCAGGTGTCCCAGAAATCGCGGTGACGACGCCCCCTCAAAGGGAGTTCGGTGGTCTCCCGCACCCGACGATTCTTGCCGCGTGCGCGCTCCTCGGGATTACTGAGGTCTATGCGGCCGGTGGTGCTCAGTCCATCGCAATGTTGGCGTACGGCGTCGATGACTTGTGCGATCCGGTCGACATCATCACCGGGCCTGGCAACGTGTATGTCGCGGCCGCCAAGCGCGCTGTCAACGGTGTGGTGGGTATTGATGCTGAGGCCGGTCCTACAGAGATTGCGATCATCGCTGACATCACCGCCGATGCCGAGTACGTTGCAGCAGACCTGCTGAGTCAGGCGGAGCACGACCCCATGGCTGGTTCCGTCTTGATCACCGACGATGAAGACCTTGCCGAGCGTGTCGAGACGGCGTTGCTGCGACGGATGGACTCGACCAAGCACTTGGCGCGCACCAAGGAAGCTCTGTCGGGACGTCAGAGCGCTGTGATTTTGACGTCAGGCATCGACCAGTCGGTGGCTGTCGCTGATGCGTATGGTGCCGAGCACTTGGAGATCCACACCCGTGATGCTGACGCCGTGGCGGCGCGGATCACGAGCGCAGGGGCAATCTTCATTGGTCAGTACAGTCCGGTGCCCCTGGGCGACTACCTCGCGGGCTCGAACCACGTCCTGCCTACAGGCGGCACGGCTCGCTTCGCGAGCGGCTTGAACTCCACGAGTTTCCTGAAGGCCATCCAGTACATCACTTACAGCGCCGATGCTCTGGCTGAGGTAGGGGACAAGGTGGTGGCTTTGGCGAATGCCGAGAACCTCCCTGCGCACGGGGAAGCGATTCAGGCTCGCACTCGCCGGGGGACGGACGTCTAACGCACTCCCAGCGCAAACGGGTAGACCTCGGGTGCTCCCGCCTGGCGTAGCAGGCGTGCCGCCACGGTGAGCGTCCATCCTGAGTCGGTGTAGTCATCGACGAGCAACACTGAACGCCCGCCAAGTGATGCTTGGGTGGAGGCTTCGAGCGTGAGTCGCCGTGCCACGATGGCCAGTCGCTGCGCCGAGTTGAGATCGTGGCGTCCAGGTTCGTCGAGTCCAGCCGCGGGAGCGATCCACCCCGCGAATGGAATCTCAAGGTATCGGGCGAGACCGGGCGCGAGGTGTTCCATCAGCTGGGGCCTGGTCGTGGACTTGACCCCCACCACCGCTTCAATCGAGCGGCTGCGGGTGAGTCCCGCACCGGTCCACAGGTCGTCCCATTCGTCGAGGACCCGGGTCGCGGCACCGCGTAAAGGGATCGGCGTCTCGCCGTCGATGTAGTTGCCGTCCTCGTCACGGGTTTCGAGCAAATCACGTAGCGCCCCGGACCAGCCCAATCCATCGAGCCGGGCTACAGCGCGACCGGGACGTGCCTGCTCACCGGAGGGAATACGCCCGCGCAACTCAATGCCGATGCGGTCGAGACCGCTGGGCCATTGCCTCCGCGCAGTGATCTCCACCCCTACACGGTCCATGTCGGCGCGTGCGGTCTCAATTGCTGCCGCGTCAGGCGGGTCGGGGAGGTCGACGCCCCCGCAGATGTCGCAGCGTCCGCAGGCCCATCCTTCAGCGAGTTCGGGATCGTCGAGGACTCGCCGCAAGAACTCCATGCGGCAAGTCGTGAGTGCCTCATAGTCGAGCATGGTGCGTTGCTCGGCCTCACGGGCAGCAGCGACCCGCGCATATCGCTCTTGGTCATAGATCCAGTCCTGACCGGTGGTGACCCACCCGCCTTTGACACGTGTCACGGCGCCGTCGACGTCGAGGACCTTGAGCATCGCTTCGAGCCGGCCACGTCGTAAGTCCACCTGTGTTTCCAAAGCTACGACGGACATCGGCTTGACGGAATCGAGCGCGTCGAGCGTCGTGCGCACCTGGTCCTCCGCGGGGAACGACTGGGCTCCGAACCAGTCCCAGATGGCCTGGTCCTCGCGACCCGGGAGGAGAACCGCAACGGCTTGGTCGACACCACGCCCCGCGCGGCCAACCTGTTGGTAGTAGGCGATGGGGGATGACGGGGCGCCGAGGTGGATGACGAAGGCGAGGTCGGGCTTGTCGAATCCCATGCCGAGTGCCGATGTTGCGACGAGTGCTTTTACCCGGTTGTTCTTGAGGTCGTCCTCAAGGTTTTCCCGCTCTGCCGAGTCGGTGCGCCCGGTGTAGGCGGCGACTTCGAGGCCAGCGGTACGGAGTTGAGATGCGACCTCTTCCGCAGCAGACACAGTGAGGCAATAGATGATGCCTGAACCGTCCATCTGGGGCAGTGCGTGCGTGAGCCAGGCCACGCGCGTCGCGGGATCAGGCAGCGGCACCACGGCCATGTGGAGTGATTCCCGGTCGAGTTCACCTCGGAGTACGAGAACCTTCTCGCGCGCCACTCCGTCGTGACCTGAAAGCCCCAACTGTTCGGCCACGTCGGCGGTGACGCGAGAGTTGGCCGTGGCGGTGGTGGCGAGGACGGGAATCCCGGTCGGGAGTTCCGTGAGGAGCGTGCGGATGCGGCGGTAGTCGGGGCGGAAGTCGTGCCCCCAATCGGAGATGCAGTGTGCTTCGTCAATGACGACGAGTCCAGCGTCAGCGGCGAGCTGGGGAAGCACCTCATCGCGGAACTGCGGGTTGTTCAATCGCTCAGGCGAGCACAGGAGAACGTCAATGTCCCCGGCCCGAATCGCGGCGTGAATCTCATCCCATTCCGTGATGTTGGTGGAGTTGACCGTGGCGGCCTTGACGCCGGCACGCTCCGCTGCGGCGATCTGGTCTCGCATGAGGGCGAGCAGGGGAGAGACGATGATGGTGGGCCCGGCGCCCCGTGCCCTCAACAGGGAAGTCGCCACGAAATAGACCGCAGATTTACCCCACCCTGTCCGCTGCACCACGAGTGCGCGGGCATGCCGCGCGACGAGTGCCTCGATGGCGCGCCATTGGTCCTCGCGCAGCGACGCATCGTCTCGCCCCACGAGCCGCTTGAGAGCCCCCTCGCCCTCAGCGCGCAGGGAGGCATCGCTGAGCATGGCCGATGCCGGTGCATCGTTGTGGGGAACTTCAGGTGAGGCTGAGGGTTCGGGCATGGCCACCACCGTACGGCGCGCCACCGACATCGCAGGACCGCAGAGTGGCATCGGACAGGCGTGTGAAGTATCGGGCAGGGGAGTCGAGCGATGTCGAGTTCGCTGCAGCCACAAGCACGCGCACTGGGTATCTGAACACTGAGCGACGTAGTCGGCATACGCGAAGGTCTCGCGTCGTGGGCGCTTGCCGCACCACTAGACTGCCCACCATGACATTGCCCCTGCGTCCCGGCCTCGAGGGATTTACGCCATACGGTGCACCGCAGCTGTCAGTGGCTGCCCGTCTCAACGTCAACGAGAACCCCTATTCACCTCCGCCTGTCGTCGTGGACGCGATCGCTCAGGCTGTCCGAAAGGCTTCCGAGGGGCTGAACCGCTATCCCGACCGGGATTTCACCCTGTTGCGTCAGGACCTGGCGGCGTATCTGGCAGCGGAAAGTCATGTCGACTTCGTAGAGACGCGCAACATCTGGGCTGCCAACGGTTCCAATGAGGTGATGCTCCACTTGCACCAGGCGTTTGGGGGACCTGGTCGTACTGTCATGAGTTTCGCTCCGACGTATTCGATGTACCCGGAGTATGCCCGTGACTCGCTCACTGAGTATGTGGCGGTGCCGCGCAACGATGATTTCACCGTCAACGTTGAGGAGGCTGCCAGGAAGATCCGCGAATTGCAGCCAACGCTCGTGTTGGTCGCTAGCCCCAATAACCCCACGGGCACTGCGCTGACCTTGGATGAGGTGCGTGCGCTGTATGCCGCGACGGAGGACGTCGAGGGTGGCTGCGTTCTCGTTATTGATGAGGCTTATGCGGAGTTCCGGCGCGCGGGCGTGCCCAGTGCTGCGACCCTCATTCCGACGCACAAGAATCTTGCTGTGAGCCGCACCATGTCCAAGGCCTTTGCGCTTGCGGGTGGCCGGCTTGGCTATTTGGTGGCGCACGAGGAGGTGGTGGACGCTCTGCGTGTGGTGAGGTTGCCGTACCACTTGAGTGCTGTGACGCAGGCGGTGGCACGGGCGGCGTTGCACCACCACAGGGAACTCCAAGCTCAGGTCGATGAGATTCGTGCGGAGCGTGATGACACGGTCGAGTGGTTGCGTGGGCAGGGCTATACCGTCGCGGAAACGGACGCGAATTTTGCCCTGTTCGGTCCTTTTGAGGACCGTGAGAAAGTGTTCGAGGGATTGCTGTCGCACGGAGTGTTGATTCGTGTGGTGGGTCCCGATGGTTGGCTGCGTGTGTCCATTGGCACCGCAACGGAAATGGCGCTGTTCCGCAGCGCACTGATGGAGGTCACGGCATGAGCGACGCCGCATCCGCTCCCGGCATTCGTACGGGACGCATTGAGCGTAAGACAAGCGAATCTGAGGTATTGGTCGAGCTTGATCTCGATGGTTCGGGCATCACCGAGATCGACACTGGAGTGCCGTTCTATGACCACATGCTGACGGCCTTGGGCAAGCACTCGCTGATGAACCTCACTGTCAAGGCCACTGGAGATGTCCACATCGACTCGCACCACACCGTGGAGGATGTGGCGATCTGCATCGGCGAGGCCCTTAAGCAAGCGCTGGGTGACAAGGCTGGAATCTCTCGCTTTGGTGATGCGCTGGTGCCGCTCGATGAGGCGTTGGCTCAGTGTGTCGTCGATGTCTCCGGACGTCCGTACTGCGTCCACGTCGGTGAGCCTGTGGGTCAGGCGACCCACCTGATTGGCGGCAACTATGCGGGGTCGCTGACTGGTCACGCCTTGGAGTCTCTGGCTTACCACGCAGGGATTTGTGTGCACATGCGCGTGCTCGCTGGCCGTGATCCGCACCACATTGTGGAGGCGCAGTTCAAGGCACTTGCACGCGCTCTCCGGTTCGCGGTGACGGCCGATGCTCGGGTTCAGGGGATTCCTTCAACGAAGGGCGCGCTGTGAGCCAGCCGGGAGACGCTGAGGCTCACGGCGATCTGCCAGACGGAGTGGAAGTTCCTGATGACCTGTCGGGGCTTGACGCTGCACCTCCGGTAGGTGAGACGGGTGATCATGTGGAGAAGGCCGTCAGTGCCATTTTCACGCCGATTGCCAACGGTCGCATGCTTGCCGCCGTGTGCTCGCTCAATGATGTGAAGGGGCGCTGTCTCGAAACCTCTGCCGGTGCCCTCGTGATGCTGGATGACGCATCGATCGAGAACTCTGCCCGCGCGGCCGAGGTGCTGTCGGGGTTTGTTAAGACGCAACCTGTACTGCAGATGGATCGCCGCGGTGGTCAGATCACCATCATCCGGTGGTTGGCGGGGGTCAATGCCGGCAAGGTTGCCCCAGGCTTGGCTCTCGACAACGCGCCAGGTGTGTTGGAGACGTTGATGACTGGTGTGCAGACGGTGGATGAGTTAGCGATGACTCACCCGGGAAAGGTCTTCGAGGCGCGCATGAGCAAGATGGCGGCGTTCAAGGAGCTTCGTCGTGCAGCGAAGGACGCCAAGAAGCAGTACAAGGCGATGGAGAAGAACAAGCGGGATTCCGACCCGGATCCGGGTGGCTCCTCCCACGCGTGAGTCTGACCTCGCGACGCCGTGAGAGTCGTGAGGGAGGTTGCCTACTTGCGTACGCGTGAGTTGCGCAGTGTGACCTCCGCTGCGCGAACCTTCTCTTCTGACTCTGCGATGCCCGCGTCGTAAACCTTCTGGGCGTCGTTGAGTCGCACGGTTGCTTGTTCATTGGCGGCGGCAATGGCATCTTCCGCGTCTTTGGTCGCCTCGGAGCGCTGAGCTCGCACCTCGTCGGCATGGCTGGCAGCCGACGTGATCTTTGCGGCAATTGCGCGAACTGCGTCTTCCTGGTCGGGCTTGAACGTGACGGTTTCCGTGTCGCTTCCGTCGTGAATGGTGAGGACGCTCGCACGGGTGTCGTCTTCGCCCTCAGCACTGGGTGCAGACCCTTCGGCGGTGGCCTGCGCGGTCACGCTAGCGGTGAGATCGCGTGTGCCCGAGGGAACGGTGAGCGTTGTGGACGTCAGTGACACGGTGCCATCGGGGCCTTTGACGGAGTCAACCTTGTCAGTACCGATCGCAAGTGCGTCCTTGAGGCGGGCTCGGGCGTCCTTGACCGCTCTTTCGGTGTCCTTTTCGACGGCCTTGTAGTCACTCTTGAGTTCCGCCACGCGCTTCTTGTGTGCGCGCTCGGCATAGTGCAGGTCGCGCTGCTCCGGGCTCATGGCTTTAACTTTGCGTGATGCGCGAATCCGCATCGCGATCACAATGATCAGCAACAGCACAGCGACCACCGCAACGATGATCAAGATCTGCGTTGTGTCCATGACTACCTCCGGCCAGCGTTTGCGCGCCGCGTTGCGCGTCACTTCGAGCCTAGCCGTGTCGTTAGTCTTGTGCCGTGACAAATCCTCTTGTGGCAGTACTCGATTATGGCTTTGGCAATGTGCGTTCAGCGGTGCGTGCGCTTGAACACGTCGGTGCTCGGGTGGTGTTGACGGATGACCGCGTCATTGCAGAGAACTGCGATGGCCTCGTGGTCCCTGGCGTGGGTGCATTCGAAGCCGTCATGCAGGGCCTCAAGAACGTCCGAGGCGATCAAATTGTGGGCCGTCGTCTCTCCGGGGGGCGCCCAGTGTTGGGTATTTGTGTGGGGCACCAGGTGATGTTTGAGCGCGGCGTCGAGCACGGTATCGAGACGGACGGTCTCGACCAGTGGCCCGGCACCGTGGAGAAGCTCCAGAGCCCCGTGGTTCCGAACATGGGATGGGCGCGCGTTGAGCCTCCGTCTGGCACTGAGCTCTTTGCGGGCATTGAAGACGAGCGCTTCTACTTTGTGCACTCGTATGCGGCACGCGAGTTCCCGCTGGGTACAACTGAGGACACTGGGCGATTTGCGGCGCCCAAGGTGACGTGGTCTCAGGCGGGCCCGGACGATGCCCCTGACCGGTTTGTCGCGGCTGTCGAGAACGGTGCCTTGAAAGCCACTCAGTTTCACCCGGAGAAGTCAGGTGAAGCGGGCCTCCAGTTGCTACGCAACTGGGTTACCTCGCTGTAGGGCGGCCTTGTCGTGGACGTCGACTTCCTTCCTCCGGATCTAGTCGCGATCTCAGCCGGCGACGTTGAGGTGCACGACGCCCGGTCTGGTTCGATGCGCGCTGCACAGGTCGCTGCATTTGAGATCGCTATCACTATGGTGACGGCGAGACAGTGGGCCGCTGTGTCTGCTGGCGCCAAACGCGGAGCTGCGTCGGGGCCTGGCGTTCCCGTGACGGGAGTGACTTGGTTCAGCGCACTTGAGTACTGCCAAGAACTTTCACGAGTCTCCGGGTTCGCTCCTGCGTATAAGGAAGTCGACGGAATCATTCGGTGGGACCCCCTCGCTGACGGGTACCGCCTTCCAACAGAGGCTGAGTGGTTGAGGGCTGCTACGACGCTGGAGGGAATGAGCCTCAACCGCATCGCATGGACGGATGCGGATGTGGGGGATGGCCCACGACCCGTGGGTACCAAGGAGGCGAGTCCCGACGGGGTCTTTGACCTGTTGGGAAATGCTTGGGAATGGGTCTGGGACTACGCGGATCCGGCACGCTATCGCGATTACCGGGTGCTCAAAGGAGGCGGTTGGGCGGATCGTGCCTGGAGTTGCAGGCCGGGAGTGCGTCGCGCATCGGCGCCAGACGCAGTTCTCGAGGATGTGGGGTTTCGAGTTGCGCGGGGACCTGTGGTAGCCCAGGGTGGCGAGTTCCAGGGTTGGTCCGGCGCCAGGGACCGTGAGAGAGCTAACATTCGCGGAATGCTCCCGGTTGGGTGGACACCTTACCGGGAGCTGCTCGCGGCTAGTTCTTAGTAGGGGATGAGCCGCAGCACTGGTCCTGACACGCATCGGCTGTCTCTGCGTCGGAAGCAGTTGCCGCGGCTGGAGCGGTGACGATCCTGGTCGTCGGCGCCGAGTCGCCCGAGCAGCAGGCGTCCTCGGCGCAGGAGTCATCGTGTGCGCCCGCGTCGCCATGCAGGAGGGCGCCTGAGGTGGCGCAGCACCCGTCTCCCTTCCACGCCTCACGGCCTTCCTTGATGGCGAAGCCTGCGATCACGATTGCCGCGACGGGGTCTGCCCACCACCAGCCCAGGGTGGCGTTCAGGACAAGTCCCACCAAGAGAGCTGCGGAGAGGTACGAGCACAAGATGAGTTGACGGGCATCTGCGACCGCCGTTGCCGAGCCGAGTTCCTTGCCCGTGCGGCGCTCGAACCAGGCGGCGGCAGGCATGATGGCGAGGGAGACGGCCGCGAGCCAGATCCCTACTGTGGATACCTCGGGCGGTGCGCCAAAGACCAGGCTGCGGAGGGCATCGGCCGTGACGACTGCGGCGAGTGCAAAGAACGCGACTGCAATCATCCGCATCGTGATGTGTTCGCGCTTCTTGGGGTCGGGGGCAGAGAACTGCCAGGCGACTGCGGCAGCCGAGCCGACCTCCACCACGGAGTCGAGCCCAAAGCCAATGAGGGCGCTGGACGAGGCTACTGCGCCAGCACTGAGCGCGATGATGGCTTCAACGGTGTTGTAGGCGATGGTGGCGCCGACGATCCAGCGGATACGCTTGCGCAGCACGCGGCTGCGCTCGTCAGTCAGGGCGGTTGCGGTGGTAGTCATCAGCAGGTGCATTCCTCGTTGTCGCAGCATTCGGGGTCAAGGGCGAGGGCCAGTGCGAGCATGGTGTCGAGCGCGCTGGCGACGTCGTCGTGGGCAAGTTCGTAGTGTGCGTGGCGTCCACTGCGCTCGGCGACGACGAGTCCGCAGCCACGCAGGGTGGAGAGGTGGTTTGACATCTTTTGGCGGCTCACGTCGAGTTCTTCCGCGAGATGTGCGGGGCACTGCGGTCCGCCTCGGAGTGCAAGGAGTATTGCTGAGCGGGTGGTGTCCGAGAGCGCGTGACCTAGGTGGGCCAGGGCGGCGGTGTGCGTCGGTGTGGCGTTGCGAGAATCGCCGCAGTCCTGCAGTGCCGTCTCAGGCCCGCTGTCGATGAGATCCGTCATGGCAGTTAACGTAGTACATGATTCTCTGTATTGTCCAGAAAGTGCTGTACTGATGTGTGCTGACGGCCGCTGCGCCGCCACGCACACTCGTCCTCGACGAGGCGTGCCGCCTCCCCGCGTCCCGTGACACGAGAGTGGAGAACCCGCAATCCGTGGGTAGCGGTAGCCTTGACGCGCATCGGCGCAATGTTGTTACCGAGACTGCGTGACCCCTCGCCGTGACCTTGTGTCGCATCGGGGTCCCCATGACACGGCACACGCCTCCCTAGACCAGCATTTCCCAGAAAGCGAGACCATGACCGAGACGCCCCGCCTTGAACTGCTTCCCGCCGTTGACGTTGCTGACGGACAGGCCGTCCGCCTCACCCAGGGCGAGGCCGGTTCGGAAACCAGCTACGGAGACCCGCTCTCAGCTGCACAGGATTGGGTTGACGGTGGCGCGGAGTGGATTCACCTCGTCGATCTCGATGCTGCTTTTGGACGCGGTGAGAACGCTGCGCTGCTCGAGAGCGTCGTCAAGAGCGTCGACATCAAGGTGGAGATGAGCGGCGGCATTCGGGACGACGAGTCCCTGGAGCGTGCCCTCGCGACAGGATGTGCCCGCGTCAACATCGGCACAGCCGCCCTGGAAAACCCTGAGTGGACGGCCGCTGCCATTGCTAAGCACGGCGACCGTGTCGCAGTGGGTCTTGACGTGCGTGGAACCACCCTGTCGGGCCGCGGATGGACTCGCGACGGCGGCGACTTGTGGGACGTGTTGGCGCGCCTCGACTCTGAGGGCTGTGCACGGTACGTCGTCACTGACGTCAAGAAGGACGGCATGCTCTCCGGGCCCAACGTCGAACTCTTGCGCCAGGTGTGCGAGGCTACCGACCGTCCTGTCGTGGCCTCCGGCGGAATCTCAAGCCTTGATGACTTCGCCGTGCTACGGGCACTCACCAGCGAAGGCGTCGAGGGTGCGATTGTGGGCAAGGCGCTCTACAACGGCAACTTCACGCTTCCTCAGGCGCTCGATGTGGCGGGTCGCCCGTAGTCGACGTCACAGCCGGCGCGTAGCATCGAGGGTATGAGTGACGAGCCCATGAAAGAGATCCCAGAGTCGGTCTTCTCCGACGATGATGGCAGCGCCGATGCCGTGTTGGCCCAGGCGCTGATCCGTCACTCGCATGGACATGCGCCGCTTTCCGAGGTCGTGGATGCGCTGGCGTATGCGCGCGTGTTGATTCCCGTTCTCGCTTCCGGAGAGCAGCGATTTGTCGGTGCTCATGGACTCGAACAAGATGCGGTTGCCTCCACGGGTGTCGTGGCCGTCCAGATGCCCGATGGGCGTGCGGCGTTGCCGGTCTTCACGGACACCGACGCGGTGATGGCGTGGAACGACAAAGCCCGCCCCATTCCGGCGGAAGGTCCCCGTGCGGCTCTTGCTGCGATTGCCGAGGAGTGGTCGTCCTTGGTCATCAACCCGGGGATGGAGACCGTCGTGGTCCCTCGGCCCGCGGTGTGGGCGCTCGGGCAAGGGCTTCCGTGGCGCCCAGCTATCGAGGAGGGCGAGGTGCGAGCGGACATCGCAGATGCGGTGGCAGACGCCGTGACCACCGATGATTCGCTCCTGCGTGTCTCTGTCAGGCCTGGACAGGGCGCGGAGATTGCGGTGGTGCTGGCGCTGGTCGAGGGACTATCGCGTCCTGAACTGGATGTTCTCGTGGCCCGCGTTCAGAGCGAACTTGCCCAGTCTGACGTGATTGCCCAAAGCGTGGACAGCCTCGAGGTCAAACTCACTCAGGCGTAGCGGCTACGCATCGCATTCGGTGGGTTCAGGCACCAACAAGCTGGGTTGAGCGAGCAAACTGTTGAGTGTTGACACGGGCACAATGAAGCTCTGGTTGGCATCGTTCTTGGCGTAGACCACACCCACAACCTGACCGGACTCGTTCAGTACGGGCGATCCGCTAGATCCTGGTTCGACCACCGCTGAGGTTGCGAGCACTGTTCCCACGGCGCCGCCGATGGGGTCTTTGGCTCCACCGAGCACCACTCCGGTCGTGGTCGTCAGCCGTCCGCCATTGGGGTATCCCACCACAGTGATCGCATCGCCCTCTTCAGGGTCCTGCTCGGCACGTGCAGCAAATGCGCCACCAAGTGATGTGTCGGTCGTCACGATGGCGATGTCGGCGACGGTCGTCACGGACGCGGCTGAAACCTCGATGATTCGGCCGTCGTGCGTGGAAACTTCGACGCTGTTGGCGTTATCGATGACGTGACGATTCGTCACCAAGGTGAAGGCGTCCAGAGCGAACCCGGTACCAGTGGAGATAAACCCACAGCCGATGTTGCGCACGCGCACCGTCATCCGCTGAGCAGCACTGAAGCCGTCAGGGGAGAGGGCCACGTTGTTTTGTTCCGGCTCTAGCGTTGACACGGGAACCCAGTTCGTCGGCATCGCCTCCGGAGAGTCCGGTAGTACTGCGCACCCACTCAACGCCAGCATCGTCCCTGCGATAGCGGCGACTGCTCGCTTCACTCTGCCAACGCTCCCTGGAAGCGTGCTGTAGCGGAGTCAGCGGAGGTGCACAGCTGCTCAACGCTGTCTTCGTAGTCATTGATCTCAGCCGGCTCATACTCGCCCTCGGGCGCGCTGCGGTATACCCCGAGCTGTTCCAGACCATCGATGCAACTGTTCAACGATGCCGTCGCGGCCTGGCCAAAACTCAGTGCTTCTTCAAGGGTGGTGATCGCTTGCGACGCACTCTCTTGGCCATCAATCGCAGAGGCCTTCTCTGCGGAGAGGTCAAGGACTCGACTGTTGGACGCGGAGAGCTGTTCGGAGAGCAGGTCGATCTCCGATTGCTTCTCCATCACCGTCGCCTGTTCCTCGGCGATTTGTTCACCCAGGTCATAGTTTGCTTGGGTGAGTTGGTTCGCGTAGTCCTGCCACTCGGTGTTGACCTCGTACATCCGCCATCCCATGTACGCCGCGCCCAATAGCAGTAGCGTCAGCGCCGTTGTGGCAATGACCCAGGGTTTGCGGCTCTTGGGTGGGTAGATGGGCTTGATGACTGGCATGGAGCCGGTGAGTGGTTCCACGTCGCCCGTGACGGGGATCGGCCCTGGAGGGACGATGCTCGCAATGGGTAGGCGCGTGCGGTCCCCGGCCGATGCGTCGGTGGGCGTGGTGGCGTCTTCAGTCGTCGTGACATCCTCAGCGGGGTCGGCTACATCGACGGTTGTTTCCAATTCGTCGGTGGTGTCGGAGACGTGGGCGTCTTTTGCGCGCACGTCGTCATCGGCGTTGCCGTGCTGAGGAGTCAAATTCACCTAACTCACTGCCCCCGTGTACTTCTCGCCCGGGCCTTCGCCCGGTGCGTCCGGAATTGTTGATGCTTCGCGGAAGGCCAACTGTACGCTCCTCAAGCCGTCACGTAGCGCTCGTGCGTGCGTGTCGCCCAGGTCAGGCGACGCTGCAGTCACCAGCCCTGCTAGAGCGTTGATGAGGGTGCGTGCCTCGTCAAGATCCTGGTATTCCTCGCCCTCTTCAGCCAATCCGCATCGGAGCGCAGCTGCGCTCAACATGTGAACGCTTGCGGTGGTGATAAGTTCCACAGCATTGACTTCCGAAATGTCGCGGGCAGCGTTGGCTGCTGTGGCGTTGATCGAGTCGTTGGTGGGGGAGTGTTCCGTCATCGTGTATCCTTGTAAGTCGACCGGCCGGAAGGAAGTTCTTTCGGCACGCAAGTGGAGTCCACCTCCCACCCTAGGGCCAGCAGATGGGCCAGGGTTCCAAGTCGAGGCGCTCACCGCGCAGAACATGGTGGGTGTTGAGATGGTGGCCTTTGCTCGTGATCGGGCAAGGGCCTTTTTTCTTTGTCCGATGGGTTATCCGCACCGTCCACGTATAAGGAGCCACCATCAACGAGCCCCGCATCAACGATCGCATCCGCGTTCCTGAGGTCCGCCTGGTCGGACCACAGGGCGAACAGGTCGGCATTGTCCGTATCGAGGATGCGCTACGTCTGGCGCAGGAAGCCGAACTCGACCTGGTCGAGGTCGCTCCGAACTCGCGCCCTCCAGTCGTCAAGCTCATGGACTACGGCAAGTTCAAGTACGAGGCGGCCGTGAAGGCACGTGAGGCCCGGCGCAACCAGGCCAACACCGAGATCAAGGAGATGCGTTTCCGTCTCAAGATCGACGAGCATGACTACGAGACCAAGAAGGGCCACGTCATCCGCTTCCTTAAGGGCGGCGACAAGGTCAAGGTCACCATCATGTTCCGTGGTCGTGAGCAGTCACGTCCGGAGATGGGCCGTCGCCTGCTGATGAAGCTGGCCGATGAACTTCAGGAATATGGAGTCGTCGAGAACCACCCCTCGCAAGAAGGCCGCAACATGTCGCTCGTCCTGGGCCCGCTGAAGAAGAAGGCGGAAGCTAAGGAAGAGCAGCGTCAGGCTCGTGAGGAAGCCAAGGCGGCAGCCGTGGCGGAACGCGATCAGCGTGCCGCAGCCAAGGCCGCAAAGAAGTCGTCCGACGACTAGTCGGTAAAAGACGAGTCTGGAATCCACGCCGGGTTCCGGGCCTGATGTCAAGAAAGGGCAGTCATGCCGAAGAACAAGACCCACTCGGGTGCCAAGAAGCGTTTCAAGCTGACCGGTACCGGCAAGGTGAAGCACGCTCACGCCATGAACGTGCACAAGTTCGAGGAGAAGACCTCCTCGCGCAAGCGCCGCGTTGCCGGTGCGGCGATCCTCTCGGACGCCGACTCGAAGAAGATCAAGAAGCTGCTGGGCGAATAACGCCCGTTTAACGCAAGGAGTAACTCATGGCACGCGTCAAGCGGGCAGTAAACGCCCAGAAGAAGCGCCGCAGTACCCTCGAGCGGGCCGCAGGCTACCGTGGCCAGCGCTCGCGCCTTTACCGGAAGGCAAAGGAGCAGGTCACCCACTCGATGGTCTACGCATACCGCGACCGTCGTGCTCGTAAGGGCGAATTCCGCAAGCTGTGGATTCAGCGCATCAACGCTGCAGCCCGTGCGAACGGAATGACGTACAACCGCTTCATCCAGGGCCTCAAGGCTGCTGAGATCGAGGTTGACCGTCGTATGCTCGCCGAGATTGCAGTTCACGACGAGGCTGCGTTCAAGACGCTCGTGGAGACCGCCAAGAAGGCGCTCCCCGCGGACGTGAACGCCCCCGCCGCGTAAGTTAAGGCAGATACGTATGACAGAACGCCCCGCAGCACGGGCTGACCTGGTTCTCACCCTCACTAATGTGAAGGCTGAGCGCATCAAGAAGGTCGCCGCGCTTGCGGGGCGTTCTGCGCGTTCGCGTGCGGGAGCTGTCCTCGTTGAGGGCCCGCAGGCCGTTCGCGAAGCAGTCACCTACGCCGCTGAGCGCGTACGTGACCTGTACCTCACCGAACAGGCACTTGAGCGCTACCCCGAGATTGCGGACCGTGCCCTCGAGGCGGAACGGTTTGTGCACGTCGGCACACCCGAGGTCCTGGCCGCAATGAGCAAGGACGCGCGGGGCGTCGTCGCGGTGCTGGACGATGCCGGCACATCGCTTGACGTCGTCATCGATGCCAAGCCCACGCTGGTGGCTGTGCTCAGCAATGTTCGCGACCCAGGCAACGCCGGCACCGTGATCCGTGCCGCTGACGCTGCCGGCGCTGACGCGATCGTCCTCGTCGGCGAGTGCGTCGATATCTCCAACCCCAAGGTCATCCGTGCCACGGCCGGAAGTATTTTCCACCTCCCAGTCGTCCGCTCGTTGCCGTTTGAAGATGCTCTTGCTGAGCTCTCCGGCGCCGGGCTGCGACTGTTGGCCGCTGACGGTTCTGGCGAGGTAACGCTGGGCGGCGACTCCGCCGACGCATCGGCCCTTTCCGTCCCCACCGCCTGGGTGTTTGGCAACGAGGCCTGGGGTTTCTCAGACGATGAGCTCGCGCTCGTCGATGACGTGGTGCGCATCCCGATTTACGGGCGTGCTGAAAGCCTGAACCTGTCGACGGCCGCCAGCGTGTGCTTGTACGCCTCGGCACAGGCACAGCAGTCCTAGCAGTTCCCAGTAGTCGCGGGACACGTGTCAACGGCTGAGGCCCGGACACATTGCGGAAACACGCACGGCTTATTCTCGTGATCGAAACGAGGTGGCCATGACTGACGACATCACTGACTTGAACCTTCCCGGCGCGCGTGGGCGTGTGCAAGTGAAGGGTGCCCGAGGGGTGTTCTACACGATCCTCGTGGACGACGAGGTCATCACCCGAAAGAAGGGCGCCTGGCGCATCCCGATGAAGGATGGAAGCACAGGGGAGTTGCGGTCAACGGGCATGATTCCCGGTTTCCAGAAGCTTGGCTGGCAAGGCGAAGAAGTGTTCCAGTTCGGAGCGCACGCATCGTTGACCGAGCGCATCGTGATGTTCGCGCCGCTGTTGCTGGTGTTCTCACTGTCTCTCATTGGCCTAGTGCTGGGCCTAGTGCTGTTCTTTGTCTCCGTGCTCGTGGTGAAGAACGAGGCGATACCGCGCGCTCTTCGCATTGCTTTGCCCCTTGTGAACACGGTTGCGGGTGCAGTGATCATCTCGGTGCTGACGCTCGCCGTCTCCTAACGCGCAGCAAATCCGCTGGGGACACCAGTACCCGCCAGCGCGGACGCGAGAGCATCAGCCGCCGGTAGACTGCCTTGCGGACCCGGAAATCTCTCTGGAAAGCAGTCATGACTGAGCTCTCACCTCTAGACGCCGCTGGCGTTGATGCGGCCGTCGAGGCCGCCCTCGCGGATATTGCGGCCGCGGACTCCTTGGACGCATTGAAGGACGCCCGCCTTGCCCACACTGGCGACAAGGCCCCTCTGACGCTGGCAAACCGCCAGATCGGTCAGGTAGCGCCTGAAGACAAGGCCGTTGCCGGAAAGACGATGGGCGCATCCCGTGGTCGCCTGAACAAGGCTCTGGCGGAGCGACAGGCCGTTTTGGAAGCTGAGCGCGACGCCCGTGTGTTGGTGGAAGAGACCGTTGACGTGACCTTGCCGGTCAACCGTCACCTCACCGGTGCGCGCCACCCGCTGGAGTCCATGCAAGAGCGCATGTGTGACACCTTCGTGGCCATGGGCTGGGAAGTGGCGGAAGGCCCCGAGATGGAGGCCGAGTGGTTCAACTTCGACGCACTCAACTTCGATCCCGACCACCCCGCGCGCGAGATGCAGGACACGTTCTTCATCGACCCGCCTGAGGCTGGTCTGTTGCTGCGCACTCACACCTCGCCGGTGCAGATTCGCGCTGCCTTGGAGCGCCGCGACGCGCTCGCCAACGAGGGCCGCGGCATCTACGTGGTGTGCCCGGGAAAGACGTTCCGCACCGACGAGCTGGACGCCACTCACACCCCGGTCTTCCACCAGATTGAGGGCCTCGCCGTCGACAAGGGCCTCACCATGGCCCACCTCAAGGGCACCCTCGATGCTTTTGCTCGTTCGCTCTTTGGCCCCGACGCTGTGACGCGGTTGCGGCCGTCGTTCTTCCCCTTCACCGAGCCCAGCGCGGAGATGGATCTGCGTTGCTTCGTGTGCGGCGGCGAGGACACTGCGTGCAGGACCTGCTCGGGTACGGGATGGATTGAGTGGGGCGGCTGTGGCATGACGCACCCCAACGTGCTGCGTGCTGCAGGCATCGACCCCGAGGAGTACACCGCATTCGCCTTCGGAATGGGCATTGAGCGCACGCTCATGTTCCGCCACGGCGTGAAGGATATGCGCGACATGGTTGAGGGCGATGTTCGCTTCTCCCAGCAGTTCGGAATGGAGATTTAAGTGCCCAAGATTCCGCTTAAGTGGCTCGAAGAGTCCGTTGACCTCGTTGACGGGCACAGTGCTGAGGATGTTGCCGCGGCTCTGTCCTCGGTGGGTCTTGAAGAAGAAGGCATCGAAGGCGGCGGCGTGACTGGCCCGCTCGTCATTGGCCGGGTGATGACCCTCACCAAGGAGGTTGCCTCCAACGGTAAGACGGTGAACTACTGCCGTGTTGACGTGGGGGAGCACAACGACATTTCAGACGAGGACCCCGCTGGCCTAGTCCCGGGACACAAGCCCGACCACAAAGAGATGTTCCCCGCCTCCAAGGGCATCGTCTGTGGCGCGCACAACTTCCACGAGGGCGACTTCGTGGTGTGCATTCTGCCCGGCGGCGTGCTGCCCGGAAACTTCCAGATCGGTGGCCGCAAGACCTACGGTCACTGGTCCGACGGCATGATCTGCTCGTCCAAGGAACTGGGTCTCGGCGAGGACCACGACGGCATCATCGTGCTCGCGTCTCCATCCGGTGAGTCAGACGTGACCTTCCCAGGTCTGGTGAGCGAAGGCGACTTGGTGCCCGGCGCATCGGCCATCTCCCTCCTGGGACTGGATGAGGCCACCCTGGAGATCAACGTCACCCCAGACCGCGGCTACAGCTTCTCTGTTCGTGGTGTTGCACGTGAGTACAGCCACGCCACCGGTCAGGTTTTCCGGGACCCGGCCGATGTTGCTGTCACCGGCTCTGCAGGTGAGGGTTTCGCTGTTGCTGTCGAGGACCAGGCGCCGGTGCGGGGGACTGTCGGTTGCGATCGGTTCGTCGCGCGCCGCCTACGTGGGTTTGACCCGACAGCGGCATCGCCGGCATGGATGAAGCGCCGTCTTGACCAGGCTGGCATGCGACCCATCTCGTTGGCAGTGGACGTCACCAACTACGTGATGCTCGAGTTGGGGCAGCCCCTGCACGCCTATGACCTGGGCACGCTGACCGAGCCCATCGTGGTGCGCCGCGCCAACGCTGGCGAGAAGCTGACGACGCTTGACGATGCTGAGCGCGCGCTTTCGCCCGAGGACCTGCTGATCACTGATTCGCAGGGTGGTCACGGTGCGCGTGCGGTTGGCATGGCAGGCGTCATGGGTGGCGCGGAGACCGAGGTCTCGGACGCGACCACGGACATTCTTCTTGAGGCCGCTCACTTTGACCCGATCACCATTGCTCGGACTGCTCGCCGTCACAAGCTCGGTTCTGAGGCCTCCCGTCGCTTCGAGCGCGGTGTCGACACCCAGTTGCAGGTCGTTGCCGTGGAGCGCGCGCTGTCGCTGATGCAGGAGTTCGGTGGCGGTGAGATCGAGGATGTCTACACGGATCTGAACTCTGTCGAGGCACCGCGTCAGATCGCGATGGATATCGCCTTCCCGTCCAACCTCGTGGGTGTCGAATACACGCCTGACCAGGTGGTGTCCGCCCTTGAACAGGTGGGCTGCGATGTTGACCGAGACTACGAGTCGCTTCTCGTGACCCCGCCCACCTGGCGCCCCGACCTTACTGAGTCAGTCAACTTGGTTGAAGAGGTCGCACGACTGTACGGCTACGAAAACCTGCCATCCGTACTACCGGTTGCGCCCCCTGGACGTGGTCTCACTCACGGCCAGCGCGTGCGCCGCTCGGTGGCTCGTACGCTAGCCGAGTCCGGACTGACTGAGGTCCTGACGTATCCGTTCATTGCGGAGTCCCGTCTCGACGAGCTCGGGATTCCCGACGTTGACCCGCGCCGCGACATCGTCCGCCTCGCGAACCCGCTGTCCGCGGAACTGCCGATCATGCGCACCACCATGCTCGCGTCGCTCGTCGATGCGGTGAAGGTGAACCTGGGCCGCGGCGAGCAGGACATCGCGGTTTATGAACTGGGACGCGCCTATCAGGGCAAGAACATCGGCGATGTGCACGTGGCAGACCTCACGGACGGCCGCATCACTCCCGATGAGATTGCTGCGCTGAACGCAGTGTTGCCCGGTCAGGAACGTCGCGTTGCCGGCATCATGGCGGGCAACCGGGTCCGTGCTGGCTGGAACGGACATGCCACCGTATGGTCGTGGGACGACTCCCTTGCGGCTGTGGAGCGCGTGGCCGCTGCCGCCGGTATTGAACTCGTGGTGACGCAGGGTTCGCGCATGCCGTGGCACCCGGGCCGTGGCGCAACCTACTGGTTGGAGTCAGGGGAGTTCGTGGCTCATGCTGGCGAACTGCACCCGAAGGTATGCGAGACGCTCGGTCTCCCAGCTCGTTCCGTGGCATTCGAGATTGTGTTGGACCCGCTGATTGCAGCAGGAGACGGCACCATCGTCGAAGCTGTCCCCGTGTCTCAGCAGGTGGTGGCGAAGGAGGACTTCGCTTTCGTCGTGGCTGCTGATGTGGCCGCTGGCGACCTAGTTGGTGCAGTGCGTGCCGCCGGGGGAGATGTGGTCGAGGACGCACGAGTGTTCGACGTCTATGAAGGCGAACAGATCGGTGAGGGCAAGAAGTCCCTAGCCGTGAATGTGCGCCTGCGTGCGGCCGACCACACGCTGTCCGGAGACGAGGTGCTCGCGGTGCGCGAGGCGATCATCGCGGCGGCTGCTGAAAAGTGCGAAGCCTTCTTGCGTTGAGTTGCGTTGGGCACAAAACTTGTGCTCCGGGACTGGCAATGCTCGGTTGCGACGTGCCTGCCTGCCCCTGTCTGACAAGCGACGGCTTCATCATGTGAGGTCGGTGCGAAGCACTCTTCGGCGCGTCAAGACTGTGTGCTACGTTGGGGCGAATTCAGGTTCGGCGGGGCAGATGAGGGGGGGGGAGCCGCGTGTCTTCCGCGCACATTGATGCCAAGTGGCTACTACGTGCAGTCGATCAGTTCGATCGGCAAGGTCGGCCATTTGTTGAGGTTTTCCCGGAGCTCGACGCACTGCAAAGCCAGATCACAACTGTTGCAAGAGCGCGGCGAGCGGCGCGGCGCACGTCGGATTGGGCCATGGCGAACCGGCTCACGATAGAGATAGCCAATCTTCGCAAAGAGGTTCGTGAAGAAGTAGTAGCGCTATTGGAGCTCGATCTACCGAATGTGCTAGATCTCGTGGACGAGCCCCAGTCCTTGTGGGAGTTGGTGCCTGTTCGTGGCTTGGTGTCGCCGGCGGCGACTTATCGTCTCAAGGACACCGACCGCGCCCACCTGCTCGCGCGCTTTGTAGTCGAGACCGACCTCCGCGGAAATCTCTCACCCCAAGGCGTAGATCGCACCGCGCTTTGCGCGGCCCTTTTTTCGACTTTGGAAGAGCCGAGTCCCAAAGTGGTCGTCAAGACGGATGTCCAGGCCTTCTATGAGAGCGTCAGCCACGAGATGCTGGTTGAGGTTGTGAAGAACCGTCCGGACCTCTCGCCGACCGCGGCTGACCATGTATCCGCTCTACTCCGCAGTTTCACACAGACCGCCGGGGCGCGGGTGGGACTCCCGCGTGGCGTCGCCCTCTCGGCGTTCCTCGGAGAGCTGGTGCTCGCCGAACTCGACCAGAGTATCGGTCGCGACCTTGACGTGGTGCAGTACTTCCGGTATGTCGACGATGTGGTTGTAGTTTTCGGTGCGGGTGGGCCCAAGTCTCGACCTCAAGACCGGAGGCGCCAGGTTGTGTCGGCGATAGAGGAACTAGGCCTTAAGGCGAATCCTGAAAAGTCGCTCGCACTAGAACTCCCGCTATCCAAGTCGTCGCGGGTGCGGTCAATAGAGTACTTGGGGTACCGCTTTGAGTTGAGGTCCAACAGTGTTACGGCCGAACTATCTGAGAAGAAGATTCGGCGTCTATCGACGAGAGTCACGCGTGCCTTCGACGCGTTCCGATCGAGTTCGCGGACTGACGCGGACGGAAATCAACTTGTGCAGCGGATAGAGCTCGTCACGTCAAACTACCGACTAAGCGGGCGCAAGGCTCGCAGTTACGTGGGTTTGGCGTTCGCGAGCCCGTTGGTCGGATCCACTAGCAGGTCTGTTCGCGAGCTTGATCGCAACCTCGCGCTCGAGATCGCTTCCATCTCGTCTGACCGGGCGCTCATTGCGCGGCTCGAACCGCTGTCTTTTTCTAGTGGGATCGACGATGTGAGGTTCGTCAAGGTGAGTGCAAAGCGTATTCAGAGGCTGTCTTACATTTGGAGGAACCTTGGCGAGAAGTAAGAGACTGCGTCTCGCAAGGAGTCCTTTCACACCAATCCTCACAGAGACCACGCCCTTCGAGCTCCCGGTCTCGTTCTCGAACGTGGGTCTCTATGAGTACTTAATTAGTCGTCGAGCGAAGTTCACTTCGTCGGGCATCGACCTGGGTCCGCGTGACCCTGTCAATTACCTCCTTGTCAGCATCCTTTTTGGCAAAGAGCCCCACATCGATACGAAACAACGAGACAACCCCATGTCCGTCAAACTACCGCTGAAACGGACTTCGCCGTTGCGGTACAGAGTGCGTCACGACAGGCACGGATACCGCGAGTTGTCTGTACCGCACCCCGGCGCCCAGATTGCAGTAGCGCACTTCTACGATCGCTATGGCCCCGCGATGCTTCAGTATTTGCGTCGCCCCAGCTTCTCGGTGAGAACGCCGGTTCGTCGAGCATCCGTAGTCTCGGTGCGGGACTCAATATTTAGCCGGTTCGAGGACAAAGCACGCCACGGTGTTGAGTCTGACGCGAGGGAGTACGAGTTCCTAACCTCGTACTACCGCTACCGCGAGCACCGATTCATCTTCAAGCTCTTTAGCTCCGCCAAGTTTCGGCGTCTCGAGCGGAAGTTTCCGTACGTGCTCGCCCTCGACGTTGAACGGTGCTTCGAGAGCTTCTACACACATAGTGCGTCGTGGGCATATGACGGTCGTGAGCGAGTCAAGCGAAAATCAACGAGTATTTCGCGCTACCAGGGCTCACTGGGGGACCGAATGGATCGGACCATGCAGTCCATGAACGATCTTGAGACCCGCGGTCTACTGATTGGGCCGGAGTTTTCAAGACTGTTCGCAGAGGTTGTGTTCCAGTCTGCAGATCGCGAGATTGAAGATGCGTTGCGCGCGTCAGGACTGTCAAGGGGCGATGATTTCGAGATCCTTCGGTATGTCGACGACTACTTTGCATTCGCGTCAACTGAAGAAGTAGCGCATCGAGTTCAATCTGCGGTGGATCGAGTGCTGAGCTCGTACCGTCTCTACTTGAATCATGACAAGAGCGATCTCTCGGCCACTCCACGTCTGAATCAACTGGATTCCTCGCGTGCAGCGGTGCGCACGATCGTGGGTGAGAACCTCTATGTCGAGTATCGCGAAGAAACCGGCAACCACCGCACGGTGGGGCGGGTCGTGGCCCGGACGAACAGAATCCGGCAGGAGATTTCCGGTGTCATCTCCCAGTCGACTGACGTAGCAGGCCCCCTCGCCTCTTACGCGGTCTCACTGCTTGAGGAGCGTGCATCTGGCGTCCTTTCCGAACTACTAACGTACGTAGATAGATACTCTGCTCTGCCTGCCAACGTGGGCGTGGAACTCACCCGCAACCTTTCTGACCTAGTCGAGCTCTACTTCTGGCTCTACGATCTGGCGCCTCGCGTGGCAAACGCTGTCAAGGTCGTTCGTTCGCTCGCGGAAGTGAGGAAGGCGTGTGCGGTGCTAGTGCCTTTCCGCGCGAATCGTCGCGAACTGGATACCCGCATCGCAGAGGCGTGTATAGCGACGATGGAAAGGTTCGAGTTGACGGAAGACAATTCGATCGAGTCGCTCTTCTTTCTTGATCTGATGGCTGACGCTTGGGTCGACACTCGACTGGCGGAGCGTGCCCTTCGCGCAGTTGGGGTTCGGCGCGATGCACGACCCCAGGTGCCTACTTGGTTCAATCCACTAGTGGTGTTCGAGTTGATGCGGGTCGCCTCCAGGTCCACGGACCTGGCATGGGCACACCGTGCGCTCGCAGACCATGCACTCGCTAAAGTGCAGGCGAGGGAGCACGACGATGTTCCCGATGCCTCGGTCACCTTCTTCGCGCTCGGCCTCCTGGCGTCGCCTTTCGTGGGCGAAGCCACCAAACTGAAGGTTGCACGTTCATTCAGCCCGCAAACCAAAATGAGCGATGTAAGCGTCGCCGCGGGCGTCGCGTCCAATTGGTTCGTTGAGTGGGGACAGATTGACCTTCACGAGCGGCTCCTGCGGAAACGCGTCAGGGACATATACTGAAGGCGCGCCCGCATCACTTGTTGCGTCTTGCGGCAAGTACACACCAGCGCACGGGCACCGGCTGACGCGGAAGCCACGTTCCTGGGACGCGGCACTCTTGCTTCGACTTTAAACAGGCGAAGCAAGAGTGCCGCGAACTAGGTGCTCCCACCCCCCGCGATCGCACCTGGTACTCTTGTATCTGTGCCCCAGCCAGATCGTAGGTGGGCACGCGTCGCAGATTGCTTCTCCTTCTCGCCAGCGCCCGTCCCCGACATGCGCGGCTCGTAGAAATCCTCTCTTCGGCGAACGAACGCGGACACCTTCGCGCTTCGCCACCACTGCCGGTGCCGTGACTTCCACGGACAACACGCGCTACTGACGCTCAGTGACGCGTCCGGCACCTTGCCCGAAAGGCAACACCACACGTATGAGTACCTCTTTCGCCGATCTCGGCGTGCCAACCGCACTCACCTCAGTTCTTGAGCGCGAAGGCAAAACCAACGCATTCCCCATCCAGGCAGACACACTGCCGGACACCCTCGCAGGGCGTGACGTCCTCGGTCGCGGCAAGACTGGCTCCGGCAAGACCCTCGCCTTCTCGCTGCCCATCGTCGCCCGCCTCGGCTCCACCACGTTCAACACCAAGGGCGGCAAGGCCCAGCCTGGACGCCCTCGCGCGCTCGTCTTGGCGCCCACTCGCGAGCTCGCAACCCAGATCGATGCTGTGCTGGCGCCGCTCGCCGCTGCCTATGGCATGAAGACCACCACTATCTTTGGTGGCGTCAACCAGTCTCGCCAGCAGCGCGCCATGGCGCAGGGCGTCGATATCGTTGTGGCTTGCCCGGGCCGTCTCGAAGACCTGATGAAGCAGCGCATCGTCTCTCTCGATGCCATCGAGATCACCGTGCTCGATGAGGCCGACCACATGGCAGACCTCGGCTTCCTGCCCGGTGTTACCCGCATCATGAACGCCACCCCATCCAAGGGGCAGCGCCTCCTGTTCTCCGCGACACTGGACAATGGCGTCGACAAGCTCGTCAAGCGCTTCCTCGACAATCCCACCACGCACAGTGTCGACAGCGCTGAAAGCCCTGTCGAGGCCATGACACACCACGTGTTCCGGGTAGCCGATGCTGAAGCCAAGAAGGAGGTCGTCCGCGCCCTGGCATCAGGTACCGGGCGTCGCATCCTCTTCATGCGCACCAAGCACCACGCGAAGCGTCTTGCCAAGCAGCTCACGTCCGACGGAATCCCCGCGGTTGACCTGCACGGCAACCTGTCACAGAACGCCCGCGACCGTAACCTCGCTGCGTTTGCCTCCGGTGAAGTCAAGGTCCTGGTTGCTACTGACGTCGCCGCACGCGGTGTCCACGTTGACGGCATCGAGCTCGTCATTCACGTCGACCCGCCGGCCGAACACAAGGCATACCTGCACCGTTCGGGTCGTACTGCTCGTGCTGGTTCCGCCGGTGACGTCGTGACCATCGTTCTGCCCGAACAGCGCCGCGACGCAGACCAGCTGCTGCGCCGCGCAAAGATCATCGTGAGCCCTGAGGCAGTCAACGCGACCTCCAAGCAGGTCATCGACCTCATCGGTGAGGTTGCGCCTTACGTGAAGCCCTCTCCCGAGGCTCCCAAGCAGCAGCAGGGTGCCGGTCGCGGCAACGGTCGCGGTCGCAACCGCAACGGCGGCGGACAGCCCGGCAACCGCAACGGTGGTGGGCGCGGACGCGCACGTGGCCAGGGTGCACGCGGTAACGGTGAAGGCCGCTCCGCGACTGCAAACGGTCACCGCAACGACGCCGGCCACGGTTCGTCCAAGCCGGGACAGGGCGGCGGCAACCGAAGCCGCTCCGGCGGTCGCGCATCGCAGGGTAGCAACCGCTCCGCGGCTGACTTCTCCGCGGCCCGCAGCGGCGGGCGTCGCTCGCGCTAGGTCCCGAGCCCGATGGTCCCCGATCCTTTTTGAAGGGCCGGGGATCATCGGGCCCATTCTGGGTGCCCGAGCGCTAAGTCTTGGCCGTGGGGCGACGCAAACTAGCGTCGAGCGCAATGATGGATAGTGCCCAGCGAGCAGTCCCGTTCCAGAAGCTGTGCCGTGGAGCGTCCGTTCGATCCTGGGGCCAGGGGTGTGTCTTGGCGTAGCTCTGAGCTGCATCGAGTTGCGTTCTACTACCGTTTCCCATGAGAGCCGTTACTTGAACTAGTTGTGACAGCACCTCGATTCTTGCTCGTGATTCGCGTTCCGCGGAGCACTTCGCGCCCTGAACGAGCCACACGGATAGTTGCCGATACCGCCGGCGGTCCACGGTCAATCCAAGTTCGGCGACAGCGCCCAATAGCGTGAGCTGCCATCCAATGATGAGAGTGAACGGTCCAGGCAATGCCGCGCGCTTGGCAGCGACATAGAGTTGTGTACGTGCGTTTACTATTGCTGCGCGCAACTGGTCTTGTCGCCTCCGGTGCGCGTCAGCAACCGCCGAACTCAGGAAGATTATCGCCGCGACGACCGGCGAAGCTGCTGTTGCGATGAGGGCGGTCGTTTGCCAATCCATGGCTAGATCATGGCGGCGAGCTGTGGCAAGCGCAATCTTGGGACCACCGACGGGTTGGATGCGGGGACGGATCTGTGAGCGACTGGTTCAGTCGTGACTCGAGGGCAGCACGGCCTCCGAGTCCACGTCCACCGGCGCGCACTCCAAGCCATGCTCGCGCAGGGACTCAGCCAGACGCATCGGCCCTGAGACATACAGCGAGTCCGAGTACCCGGGCGCGGAGACCAGGTACGAGCCGTCAGCGGCAATGAGTGCCACGGGGAAGCGAGTGGCGTCGTGCGTCGCGAACTGGTCAACGTCCGCGAGCCTGGCGTCGCGGATCCGGAGGTGGGCACCGTCTTCCCACCACACGCCTCCATCTTTTGCGGGAACTGAACGCGCGCCGTTGTTTCCCCAGATCACGTTCTCGTTGTACACAGCCCACCCGATGATGTCGATCTGATCGGTCAGTCCGGCATCGGTGATCGCGCGCGACAGCACGCCCCACGTGTGAGGCTCTACGCCGCCCTCGTGCCAGTACCAGTTCCCCTCTGCATCGTCGAAGCCATCCTCAGGCACTCGCCCGGAGGCGACTTCCTCCCGCAGCGAGAGGTCCGCGCTCACGTCCACTCCGAGCGGCGTGAGCATCCGAGCCCAGGTGCGACGCCCGTCGACGCCGGGAGCATCCGGGTCGCCGTTGAGCACAAAGGGAAGGAACACGCGCGTGACCGTCTCGGCATCCAGATCGCACAACCCTGCGACCGTCGGCCTTGGCTCGCCCACGCGTGGCCACACCTGTTCACCGTGATCGATCGGGTACTCCGGGGCGTCGTCGTGGTCGGCGTAGCGTGCCGGCCATGCGAACCGCCGCCACTGCCACCATCGGCGCGGGCTCAGCGGAGACCCAAGGGGAGATGTCCAAGGCGTGGCTTCCGGCATCGCCTGCCTGACGGGGTACGCGTTGTAGCGGCGCCGCATCCTCATGCGTGAAGGTTATAGGAGTCTCCTGCCAGCCGCTCAGTGTGCGGAACGTGGCGGATCCCTACGCTCAGTGACTGCCAGCGTGCCGGGGTGGCGGACCGAAGGCAATGTCGGCAAGCTTTGGGGCCAGGCGATGCGATCACTGGGGCCGCGTGTTGGGACGTTCTCAATCCTGCGTCGATGCCCCACGGAAACCTGAAGGGCGTACCCCTTACCTGGCACGACCGTTCCCGCTAGTGTCGAACGTGTAGGCCTGACCCAAATGAAGGACGTCACGTGAGAACCTCCGCCCGCCGCCTGACAGCCGTGCTCATCGCTGGACTCTTGGCCTCGGGGGTGACGGCCTGTGACAACTTGCCAGATATTGACCCCTCGAATCTGCCGGACATTAGTCTCTCGCCTCGTCCGAGCGACACGTCTGAGCCTGCGCCTGTCGTGACGGAAACCGAGGAGTCTGAGCCTGCACCTGTCGTGACGGAGACCGAAGAGTCGACGCCTTCGCCGGAACCGGAGCAACCGGAAGAGGAAGGTGACGTGCTGTGGTGGCCGTGGGTCTTGCTCGCTCTCGTGGTGCTCACGATCATCATTGCTTTGGCTGTGAAGAACGGGGCCCGGAGCAAGTGGGACTCCCGGCTACGGAAAGCGCGGGCCGAGTTCTCGTGGTTCGAAGACTCGCTGATCCCGCAGATTCTCTCGAAGCCTTCAGCCGCAGAGGCTCAATCCCTGTGGCAAGCGGGCCGGCCACGCGTGCTTGACATCGATCAAGAACTCCACGAGCTCAGCGCCGATGCTCCGACGGACGAGAGGACGAGTCTCGCCGGTAGTGGCCTGGCGGTGTTGCGGTCGCTGACCGCCTCGTTGGACGAGGACACGTCCACGGCGGTGGCAACGGACGCCGATGCTTTGCGGGCACGTCGCGTTGCCGTCGATGAAGCTCGTGCTGAGGCGCGTCGGTGGCTGGCGGCCGCTCAACGCTAGAGCTGTGCAGCGGGTGGTGATGATTTTCTACTGAACCGGGGCGTCCCGGGCCGTGTTGCCTAGAGAGCACCCTGTGAAGTTCGGTAGGCTTGCGAATCGTAGAGTTTGGTAGGTTTCCTAACAAACGCAGTGGTCGATTCGAGGAGCACCCATGGCATCCAGTACGAACGCAGCATTCGCCAAGCCCGTTACCGCAGCTGTAGTTCTCGCCGCTGGCGGTGACGATGCGTCGCGTGGGCTTTTGGCTGAGAAGCTGGGCGACTCGACGGTGGCGCAACTCGCACTTGCCAATGTGCGTGCCGTGGTGCCGGCAAGCCACATTGTTGTGGTTACCGCTCCTGGTGACACCACCATGCGCGACCTCTTGGGCGCTGACCTCACCTATGTGGAGCAGGCGAACCCGCTTGGCACAGGGGACGCCGTGCTCGCAGCACGGGACGCGCTCCCTGCCGATGCTGAGGCCGTGTTGGTGACGTACGCGGACACGCCTCTGTTGCGTACCGACTCTCTCCGGGGAGTGCTGAACCGCCACCACCTGCTGAACGCCGACTTCTCTCTTCTGACGGCCATCATTGACCAGCCCTTGCCGTACGGACGCATTGAGCGTGACGACAATGACAAGGTCAGCGCGATCGTTGAGCCCGAGGACCTGACACACGCTGAGGCCGACCTCCACGAAATCAACGTGGGCTCGTATGTGGCGGCTCCCGAGCGCCTGTTCGCCAAGATTGATGCACTCGCAGCAGCAGGGGAGCACCGCCTCACTGAGGTGGCCCGCCAATTCATCCAGGACGGCTCGACGGTCGTGACGTATCGCAGCCTCGATCCCGATGAGGTGCAGGGCATCAACTCGCCTGAAGAGCACCAGGCTGCAGCGGATATCGTCCTCAAGCGTCTGTTCATGCCCAAGAAGGACACCGACACGACCATCAAGTTCGGCACCGGCGGCTGGCGTGCTGTCATCGGCGAGGGATACACGCTCGGCAACTTGCGCCGGCTCAGCCAAGCTGTGGCCAATGAAGCGACGCGGCAGGGGATCGCTTCGAAGGGTGTGGTCATCGGTGGTGACCGCCGCTTCCTGTCTCGCGAATCGGCCGAAGCCGCCGCCGAGGTCTTTGCCGGAAACAACATTCCGGTGATCCTGCTGCCCGACGACGTCCCGACGCCCCTCGTGACATTTGCCGCTCCTTTCACCAACGCCGCCTACGGCATCATCATCACCTCGAGCCACAACCCGCCCGAGTGGAACGGTGTCAAGGTCTTCCGTGCCGATGGCTCGTTGCCCCTGGATGAGGAAACCGACCGGTACCAGGACGAGGCCAACGCCATGTCCGTCGACGATGTGATCTCGCTTGATCTTGCGCTGGCTCGCAGGGCAGGCATGGTCGTGGAGAAGCCGCTCACCGAGCCCTACATCGATGCGATTGAAGAGATTATCGATGTTGAGGCTGTGCGAGGGTCAGACCTGCGCGTGATCGTGGACCCGATGTACGGCACCAGCCAGTTGACCTTGGGCACCATCTTGTCCGACATGCGTGTGCGCGCAGAGTTCATTCACGCGTCGCACAACCCGCTCTTCGGTGGCATTGCGCCCGCCCCTGACCTCCAGCGCCTGTCTTCCCTGATCAACATCATCGAAGGCGCCAAGGGTGACTTCGACCTCGGTATGGCCACCGACGGTGACTCGGACCGCATCGGCATTGTCGATGAAAAGGGCGAGTACATCACCAGTAACGACCTCTTGCTGCTCCTGTACTGGTACCTCCACGAGGTTCGTGGCGAAAAGGGCGGCGTGGTGCGTAACCTCGCCACGACCCACCTGCTGGACCGCCTGGCGGCTCACTTTGGCGAAGAGTCCTTCGAATGCAAGGTCGGCTTCAAGCACGTCACGGCCGGCATGGACAAGATCGGCGCCGTGCTCGGCGGCGAGTCTTCTGGTGGTCTGACGGTACGTGGCTGGATTCTTGGCAAGGATGGCATCTTTGCGTGCGCCCTCGTCGCCGAGATGCTGGCGCGCACGGGTAAGCGCATCTCCGAACTGCGCGAAATGATCTACGAGATCACCGGTCGCCTCTACACCGAGGAAGCCGGCGTCCCCGCTACCCCTGAGATGCGAGTCGCCGTTCCCCGCCGCCTAGAAGCGGACCCGTTGACCCACATCGGCGAATACCCAGTGAAGTCCATCAGCCACCTGGACGGCACCAAGATTCTGCTCGAGAATGACAACTGGGCGCTCCTGCGCTTCTCCGGAACCGAACCGGTGCTGCGCATGTTCGTTGAAGCGGACAGCCCAGAGAAGGCCACTGAGCTGATGGACTGGCTCAAGAGCTTCGTCACTGCTTAAGATGTGCGCCCTGCCACCTCATGGGTGGCGGGGCGCGATCATCGTCCCCACGCATTACCCCATATCCACGGAAAGAACGGACATCGCCCTTCATGCAGTACGGCCACTTCGACACTGAGAATGACGAATACGTCATCACCCGCCCCGACGTCCCCGTTTCGTGGACTAACTATCTGGGTACCAAGAACATGTGCACCGTGCTGTCGCACAACGGTGGTGGCTATTCGTACTACAAGTCTTCGCAGTACGGGCGAATCTCACGTTTCCGTCAGAACGGCGTCCCGCTCGACCGTCCCGGTCACTACGTCTACGTGCGTGACAACGAGGACGGCGACTACTGGTCATCCGCGTGGCAGCCTGTGGGCAAGCCCTTCGAAGGTGAAGGCGCCGCCAAGTACACGACCGCTCACGGCCTGGGCTATTCGCGCTTTGAGTCGAGCTACCGTGGCATTGACACGTCGCACACGATCTTCATCCCGTTGGATGATGACGTTGAACTGTGGGACGTGCGTGTCACCAACACCACGGACAAGCCGCGTGAACTGACCGTTGGCTCATATGTGGAGTTCTCCTTCCACACCATCGAGATCGACAACCAGAACCTCCAGATGTCGCTCTACGCTTCGGGGTCGTCGTATGAAGACGGCATCATCGAGTACGACTTCTACTACGAGCCCTGGACGTTCCACTACTTCTGCTCGTCGGAGACCCCGGACTCCTACGACTCCCTACGTGACAACTTCATCGGCCCCTACCGCGATGAGCGCAACCCCATTGCCATCGAGCGTGGAGAAGGCACCAACGAGTCCGCCACCACCCAGAACCACTGTGGCTCGTTGCAGCACAAGGTCACGCTGCAGCCCGGCGAGACCAAGCGCCTGGTGTACATGCTGGGCTATGGCTCGCGTGACGAGGTCGCGCGCCCCATTCAGGCCAAGTATGCCGATGTCGCCAATGTCGACGCCGAGTTCGCTGCGCTTCGTCAGTATTGGAAGAACAAGCAGGACAAGCTGCGCATCACCACCCCGCACGAGGGTATGAACACGATGATCAACTCGTGGACCCTTCTGCAGGCAGAGACCTGTGTGGTCTGGTCCCGCTTTGCCTCGTTCGTTGAGGTCGGCGGCCGTACCGGCCTGGGCTACCGCGACACTGCGCAGGACGTCATGAGCGTCATCCACTCCAACCCCACCAAGACCCGTCAGCGCATCGTGGAGTTGCTGCGCGCCCAGGTCTCCAGTGGCTACGGAATCCACCTGTTCGATCCCAAGTCCTTTGACCCCGACGCGGAGAAGTTGCCTGACATCCCGTCGCCCACGATTGTGCCGACGCCGTCGATGGACGATCTGATTCACGGACTCGAGGACACCTGCTCGGACGACCACCTGTGGCTCGTGCCATCGATCGTGGAGTACGTCAAGGAGACCGGCGACCACGCGTTCCTCGACGAGGTGTACGCCTTTGCCGATGGTCCTGAGGCTACGGTTTACGAGCACCTCAAGGCCGCGCTGAACTTCTCTGCCGAGCAGATCGGTCAGAACGGTGTGGCACTGGGTCTGCGTGCTGACTGGAACGACTGCCTGAACCTTGGCGGCGGAGAGACCTCCTTGGTCACCTTCCTGCACGCCTGGGCCATCAACGCCTTCCTCGAGGTCGCAGAGCACCGCGGAGACGACGACGCCATCGCTACGTACACAGCCGAGCGCGAGCGCATCGCCAAGGTCGCGGACGAGCAGCTGTGGGACGGCAAGTGGTGGATTCGCGGTTACACCCGCGACGGCGTGAAGGTCGGCTCAAACGAGAACAAGGAAGGCAAGATCTTCCTCGAGCACCAGGCGTGGCCCGTGATTGCTGGCATCACATCGCAGGAGCGTGGTGAGACGTCGATGGACTCGGTGCGCGAACTCCTCGGGTCGGAGTACGGTAACCACCTCAACTGGCCCGCGTTCACTGAGGTCGACGACACCGTCGGCTTCGTGACTCGCGTCTACCCGGGCATCAAGGAGAACGCAGCAATCTTCTCCCACCCCAATGCCTGGCCCATCATCGCGGAAGCGATGCTGGGACGCGGCGACGAGGCGGTCGACTTCTACGACAAGATCCTGCCCTTCAACCAGAACGACAACATTGAGGTCCGTGGCTCGGAGCCCTACGCCTATGTCCAGTTCCTCTATGGCCGTGACCACGAGTGGTTCGGCAAGGCGCAGAACCCGTGGCTCACCGGCACCGCAGGTTGGATGTACACGGCCGCCACCAAATACATCCTCGGTATCCGCCTTGCCTTCGACGGCCTTGTCGTTGACCCATCGATCCCGAAGGACTGGGACGGCTTTGAGGTGCGCCGCGAATGGCGCGGTGCCGTCTACAACATTGAGGTCAAGAACCCCTCGCACGTCTCTAAGGGCGTTGCTTCGGTGACAGTTGACGGCAACGAGGTCGACGCATTGGCCCCCATCCCGGTCCAGCCCGAGGGCGCCGAGGTGTCCGTGGTCGTCACGCTCGGCTAATCCCACGCGTCACAACAGTCTCCAACGCCTCGCGGCGTTGGGCACCGGTCAATACGGCCGATGCCCAGGGTCGCGGGGCGTTGTTGCGCTAGCGTGGCACCTATCAGGCGTGAGGTTCCGCGAGGCGCCCGGCATGCGCGACGTCACGGTGGACACGAGGTGATGATGAGCGGCAAGAGCACCCCAGCATCGGCGGGGCAGAATCCCAGCGCCCGCGGTGAGGCAAGTCGCGACAAGTGGTCGAGCCAGACAGCCTTCATTCTCGCGGCGGTCGGGTCTGCCGTCGGGCTAGGCAACATTTGGCGATTCCCCGGGGAGGCCTACGACAACGGCGGGGGAGCGTTCATGATCCCCTATCTGATTGCTCTGATCACTGCTGGAATTCCGATCCTGTTTCTTGACCACGCCATCGGACACCGTTTTCGTGGCTCCTCGCCCCTTGCCCTGAGAAGGGCTGCCCGCGGAGGTGAAGCCGTGGGGTGGTGGCACGTCGCCGTATGTTTCATCATCGGCCTGTACTACACGGTGATCATCGCGTGGGCGTTGTCCTACTTCTTCTTCAGCTTCAACCTGTCCTATGCCGATGATCCCGGTGGCTTCTTCAGCAACGAATTCTTGCAAGCAGGGGAGCCAGGCTTCAGCGTCGACTTCGTCCCCGGCGTCCTGCTTCCTCTCGCAGCAATATGGCTCGTGACCATCGTGGTGCTCGCGCTCGGTGTGTCCAAGGGCGTAGAGAAGCTCAACGTGGTTGCCATTCCTTTGCTCATGGTGACGTTCACCGCGCTGGTAGTCCGGGCCCTTTTCCTCGACGGAGCTGCGGACGGCTTGGACGCGCTTTTCTCACCTGACTTTGCCGCTCTGGCCGACCCCGCTGTCTGGATAGCGGCCTATGGGCAAATCTTCTTCTCGCTCTCCATCGCCTACGGAATCATGATTACCTATGCGTCGTATCGCAAGCGTCGTTCGAATGTGACCGGACCGGCGCTCGTGGTGGCATTCAGCAACTCATCCTTTGAGTTGTTGGCGGGCATCGGAGTCTTCTCCACGATTGGCTTTCTGGCGGCGCAGCAGGGCGTTGCGGTAGCCGACGTCGATGGGTTGACGGGCATCACGTTGTCCTTTGTCACGTTCCCCGCCGTCATTGCACAAATGCCCGGCGGCGCGCTGTTCGGAGCACTGTTCTTTGGGTCGCTCTTGCTGGCAGGCCTGACATCGCTCGTCTCGGTGTTGCAAGTGGTGCTCTCAGCAATTCAAGAGAAGTTCGGGCTCAACCCGCGCCGGACCGCGTTGTGGATCTGCATCCCCATGGCGCTCGTGTCGATGGTGGGCTTTGGCACCACGACGGGCCTGTACTTGTTGGACACCCTGGATCAGTGGTCGAACCAACTCGGTATTGTGGCGGGCGCCTTCCTGATGGTGGTCGTGGTGCTGTGGACTGGCCGCCGTGGGCAAGAACTTGCCCGGCACCTCTCTGCCGTTTCCACGATGCGGGTAGGGCGCATCTGGCTGGCGACCACGTCACTCGTCGCGGTATTGCTCATGTACATGTTCGCGGACAAGGTCATCACCCTCGTGAGCGAGGGGTATGGCGGCTACCCCGACTGGTACATCGCGGTCTTTGGTTGGGGCACACTCGCGTTCATTGTCGTGGCGGCGCTGGTGATGCCAGCGATTCCGTGGGCGCAAGGCAAGCAAGACTTCGAGGCATGGCCCACGCGCGCGCAACTTGGCCTTGAGACCGCGGGTCACGCTACGGGCAACGCTCACAGTGATCGCCAAGGAGGAGTGTCATGAGCGCCGATGCGATAGTTCTGATGGTGATCACGCTCACCGTGGTCTGGGGAGGGCTCATCGTCGCGATCCTCGCCTTGCGCGCACGTCCCGAGCGCGAGGACATGCCGGAGGGTGGCAATGACGACGAGGCAGACGGGCAGGGCGCGGTTCACGGTGGTGAACACGAGTGAGTCAGCCACGCAAACCGCCTCCCACCTGGGGCAACTATCAGGCCTCCATCGGGGACCGCTCTGCACTGTTCGCCCTGGTCACGCGTCATTGGGGCTCCGAGCGCGCGCTCTATCCAGGCTGCTACCTGGACCTAGCGCCGTCGACGGCGATCAAGGACGTCACCTATCTTGACGTGGACAAACGTGCCGCCAAGTACTTCGCTACGGAGGGTCTGCCCGAGTCTGAACTCGAGGACCACGGCATTGCGGGGGAGCGCCGCATCCGGTTTATCCATGCCGACTACGCCGATGAGTTACCGCTGGACCCCGCTGCCTACGACGTGGTGATCTCGCTCTATGCGGGGTTCATCTGGGATCGTTTCGCACGGTATCTCGCGCCACGCGGTCTGTTGCTGGCCAACACGAGCCACGGTGATGCCTGCATCGCGGCCCTCGATCCGAGCCTCACCCTGGTGGGCGTGGTGCATCACGAGGATGGACGTTACTCCCTTTCCTGCGATGAGCTTGATACCTATCTCATCCCGAAAAAGCGCGAACAGGCCGATGCTGAGCTAATCCGCGCCGCCGGTAAAGGGATTGCCTATACCCGCACGGGGTTCGCGTACATCTTTCAGAAGGACATGTAGCGGCTACTGGCTTGCATCCACGGCTTGACCCGCATCAACCACTTCACCCACAAGACGCTCAATCACGTCTTCCAGCATTGCTGCGCCGATGATCGTGTCGTCCTTCACCACCAACGCGATGTGTGTTCCACGGGCCTGCATCGCGGTTAGTGCCGACTCGAGTGAGGCATCGGCAGAGATCGTGGTGAGCGGACGAATCGCCTCACGGGGAACCGGTTTGGTCGCTCCACCTCGGGGGACCTCAACGAAGTCCTTGAGGTGCAGGTAGCCCACATACTCACCGGAGTCATCCACCACGGGGAAGCGGGAGAACCCGGTGCGCAATGAGATCTTTTGCGCCTTCTGCGGTGTGACATCGGTGGACAGCGTCTCGAGTTCCGAGGAGGGGGTCACCACGGTCTCGACAGTCTCAAAGGACAGCGTCAGCGAGCCGGACAGTACCTGGTGCTCTTCCTCGTCAAGTAGTCCTTCCTTGCGGGACTGTGCAACGAAGGCAGCGACCTGATCAGCGCTAAAGGCCGATTCGACCTCCTCCTTAGGCTCCACCTTCAGGAGCCGGAGCACACAGTTGGCAATCCAGTTCAACATCCAAATGATGGGCTTAAGGATCCACACGATGCCGTACAGCAGTGGGCCTAGCAGGATCGCCGTGCGTTCCGGAGCTGCCAGCGCAAAGTTCTTGGGAACCATCTCACCCAGGACCATGTGCAGGAAGACCACGAGGCCCAGCGCAATAGCGAAAGCGATGCCGTGAAGCCATGCGCCTTCGATACCGATAGCAGCCAGCGGCTTCTCGATCTGGTGCGCCACTGCAGGCTCACCGATGGCACCCAAACCTAGAGAACAAATGGTGATGCCGAGCTGAGCGCCGGCCATCATCAGGGACACGCGCTCCATGGCACGCACGGTGATGCGAGCCGGCCACGATCCTTCAGCCGCGTAGGGCTCAACCTGGGAGCGGCGTGCAGAGACCAGCGCAAACTCCGCGCCCACAAAGAACGCGTTACCGATCAGCAGCAAGATGGCGATTCCCATCGCGGTCCAGTCACTCATCGTCGGCCTCCTCTTCATCGAAGACGTCGCGTGTCTGGGTCTCCACCATCACGCGATCCACGCGGTGGCCGTCGAGGCGGGTCACGGTGATGCGGACATCAATGGGGGTGGGGATGTCGTCCTCGTCACGGTGCGTCTCGTCGCGAGCCTCAAGCGTGACTTGGTCACCCAAGTGGGGAAAGCGTTCCAGATGCTCGGTCAGGAGGCCGCCGATAGTGTCTGACTCGCGAGCCTCGGGCATGTCGATACCCATGATGTCGCCAGCCTCGTCGGGCCTCAGCAAGCCGGAGAAAGACCATTTGTCGTCGTCAATCTGACGGTGACGAGCGAGCGGCCGGTCTTGTTCGTCCTCAATCTCGCCAACGATCTCTTCGACGAGGTCCTCCAGGGTCACAATGCCATCGGTGCCGCCGTACTCGTCTACGACGACAGCAATCTGCGAGCCTCGTCGCAGAGCGTCGAGGACAGCGGAGAGGGGCATGGTGGAGGGAACGGATTCCACGTCCATGCAGATCTCACGCACGCGCGTGGTCTTGCGTTGACGTACCGGGACTCCCAATGCCTTCTTGAAGTGTGCAACGCCCACGATGTCGTCCACATCTTCGCCCACGACAGGGAATCGTGCGTGACCGGTGCGGGCCGCGAGTTCGAGCACAGCGGCAACACTGTCATCGGCTTCCACAAAGGTCACGCGCGTCCGCGGCGTCATAGCGTCGGAAGCCGTCCGCTCCTTCATTTCCGCTGCGCGGGCAAGACGGATAGCGACCCGTGGCTCGAGTGTGCCTTGGGCTGCTGAGCGGGACGCCAGAGATTCGAACTCCTGTGCCGAACGCGCTGACGCCAACTCCTCACGTGGCTCGATGCCTAGACGGCGGACAAGCCAGTTGGCAGAACCGTTGAGGAACCGAATGAGGGGTCCAGCGAACCAGGTGAACCCACGCTGAGCCCCAGCCACTGCACGACCCACACGCAGTGGCTCGGCGAGTGCCCAGTTCTTTGGCACCAACTCACCAAAAACCATCTGCGTTGCGGTAGCGATGATGAAGGCGATGGTGATCGCCACCGCAGATGCGGTGGCATCAGGAAGGCCGGTGGCCTCGAGCCCTGGACGCATGAGGGTCGCTAGGGACGGTTCTGCAATAAAACCCACCAACAGGCTGGTGACGGTGATGCCCAATTGGGCTCCCGAGAGTTCCGTCGACAGGGTGCGAAGCCCCTTGTGCAGCGAGATTGCTCGCTTGTCTCCGTCTTGCGCGGCCTGGTCAACGGTGGCACGGTCAACGGTGACGAACGCGAACTCGGCCGCGACAAACAGTGCGTTGGCGGCAATGAGGAGGATCGCGAGGACAAGCAGAAATGCGGCCGCGGTCATGCGCGCAATCCAGACTTCTCACCGGAGGCGAACCGCGCGGAGAATGGGGGAAGGACAGGGGCAGGCGCCATGCTGCACAACAGGGGTGCGAGCTGGCGCTTCGGACTATGGCCGTCGGGCATGAAGGAATCATACGGGATTCTCAGGGGTGTTGTCTGGCCGTTGTTTGCAGTGGCGCATAGTGTGAAAACCAGTGTTGCTACAAACGCGGCACAGAGCCCCAAGGAGCATCGCCATGGAACGCACACACGAGTCGGTTGACGAGTTCATTCGCACCGAGGACGTTGATGGATCGTTGGCCTTGATTGACGCGATTGTGGTGGACGAGTTGCGCCAGGCGGCGAGGGTTGTGTGGCGCGGGGTTTTCTGGGGAGGTACCGAACAGGCGATCATCGGTTACGGAGATATCGAGCAACCACGTCCTCGTGGGAAGACTGTGGAGTGGTTTCTGATCGGTCTTGCCAGGCAAAAGGACTACATCAGCCTTTATGTGAATGCGGCCGATGGTGGAGAGTACCTGGCAAAGAAGTATGGGCCCTTGTTGGGTAAAACAAAGGTGGGCTCTGCATCAATCAGTTTCCGGGCTGCCGAGGGGCTCGACCTGGGTGTCCTCCGGGACATGGTGCGGCACGCGGCCAAGGTGCAGCCGTACTCTTGAGCAGGGTTGACCGTTCAGATAGTGCACAGTCAGTTGCTCTGAGCCGCACAGGTGTTGCATCGGATGCAACATCCAGGTGAAAAACGGGTGAATCTACGCACGGCTTCCTGAAATTACGTGATTTCCCGTATGCCCATGATCACTAGCGCCTCGCTAGCGTTCCGGTGTCCGTGATGGAACACAAGAACAGAGCAATGAGGCCTGATCGATGAGCACATGGAAATCGCGCACAATGCGCCACCCGTCAACCCCAGGACGCGTCGCGACGCGCACGGCCTGGATCACCACCGCAGCACTGGGCATGAGTGTCCTCGCTGCCTCGAGCGCATCCGCCGGCAAGGACGTCGACGATGCACCGGATCCCGATGGCATCAACGGGTACCGTTCTGTGGGCTACTTTCAGGCCCACGCCCCCAGCAAGGATGGCCGTGACTATCAGGTCGCGGACATCATTGAGTCAGGCGCAGCTGATCACCTGACGCACATTAACTACTCCTTCGGCAACGTCACCACCGATCTCGTGTGTGACATCACCGATGAACTCGCGCCGGACGATGCTGTGGATCCCGGCCAAGTGGACGGCGATCCGCTGAACGATTACCAGCGCCTCGTGTCGGCTGCCGATTCCGTTGACGGTGTTGCAGATGCCGAAGGTCAGGCGCTTGCCGGCAACTTCAACCAGCTACTCAAACTCAAAGAGGAGTACCCCGACCTCAAGATCCTCATCTCCCTCGGTGGATGGACCTGGTCGGACAACTTCTCTGATGCATCGCTGACCGCCGAAAGCCGCGAGCGCCTCGTCGACTCGTGCTTGGACATCTACATCGACGGTGACCTGCCTGTGGCCGATGGCTTTGGTGGCGAAGGTGTCGCGGCGGGAGTGTTTGACGGCATCGACATTGACTGGGAGTGGCCTGCCGCGAACGGTGAACACCCCAGCCCCAATCCAGATGTCGACAAAGAGAATTTCCTGTCGTTGCTCGAGGAGTTCCGTGCCCAGTTGGACGAGCGTGGTGAAGCGAATGACGAGGACTATCTCCTCACCGGTTTCGCACCAGCAGGCTGGTCTCCCCGAACTAACGGTGGCTGGGTTGACCCGCGAGCCGTGGCGACCTTCGACTACCTGAACATCCAGGGCTACGACTATCACGGGACCTGGGTGACCAACCGCACCGGCCACCAAGGAAACCTGCACGCATACGAATGGCCTACCGACCCGACGGCACCCGAGGGCGAGCAGACCACTGCGAACTGGGGCCTGGCGGCAGATGGACTCCTGAACGCGTACAAGGCTGCAGGCTATGCACCGGAGCAGATCAACCTTGGAATGGCTATCTACGGTCAGGGTTGGGAAGGCGTGGAGAACGGAGACGTTCCCGGCGCTGCCGCCACGGGCGCCATCGGCACCAAGACCTACGACGAACTCCAGAACATTGGAGAGGAGTACTACGACGAAGCCGCAGGTGCCGCATGGCGATATGACGGAGACCAGTGGTGGAGCCTGGACACGACGACTTCCGTGCGGGCAAAGTCCGCGTGGTTGGCTGAGAACGACTTCGGCGGAGCCATGTGGTGGGATCTTTCGGGAGACAAGGACGCTGATCTGGTCACTGAGGTAGGCAATGTGTTTGCCGGAGCCACGCCTGGACCGCGTGTCAGTGAGACTTGCGCCGCACCCTGGTATGCCACCACCACATACACGCGCGGCGATGTCGTCGCCGTCGACGGCATGGAGTACGAGGCCCGCTGGTGGGTGCGTGAATTCGCCCCAGGTGGCAAGGCCGGTCATGCGTGGAAGCAACTCGGCGAATGTGGAACCTCAGGAACTGCTCCTGTGGTCGAGGAGTGCGCGCCGGTCTGGGATGACGAGGCCCGGTACAAGCGCAAGAACACCGTCTCGTTTGCTGGCGTGAATCACGAGGCGCGCTGGTGGAACTCCAACGAAGTCCCCGGTGTGGAGCCATGGGGCCCGTGGGAGGCCAGCGCACTGTGCAGCTGATTCGCGAAGCATAGTTCGGGTGCAGGCTCTCTCGCGAGGAGCGTCCGCACCACTCAGGGAAAGGGCCGATGTCGGGGTGACCCGGCATCGGCCCTTTGCCGTGTGCTGTGGCCATGTGGATAACTCAATCCGTGCACTCGGTGACAAGTAGCGTCGACGTTGAAGGCATCGCCACAACTCACGCCAAGGGGGCACTATGACCGCGGACATCACTACTGATCAGGCAGCGCCACCGGGGCAGCCTTTGCTACAGCCGCATCATCAACGGGGGCCCAGCCGTGCGATGAGCCTCATGGTCATCGGCATCTCCTTCGCGCTCGCGGCATGTGTCCCAGTCAGCGAACCACCGCGCTCCGCGGATTCACCCGCCAACGTCGGTACCTGGTGGGGCAAGTCCCGGCCCGGTGGTGACTCGGTGCCACCGGGGGGCCAGGGCGGCGAGACGCTCGACGGGCAAGCAGACGATGCCGACACCCACGCGGCCGACGTCCACCCCAAAGTCCAGGAAGCAATCGACGCACAAGACGGCTCGTGGGCCGCGGGCCAGGCTGCCTTGAAGTCAAGTGACCCGGCGAGCACGTGGATGCTCGACGGGCAACCAGTGGTCCACACGCTCTACGAAGAAGGTGAGTGGCAAGCGACGCTCGCTGAGGGGAACCTCCAGACACCGTGCTTCGACTGGCATCTGGGTACGGATGTCAACGCACCCTTTCCCTCCGTGCCCGCACGATGCGCCGTTGACCTGGAATGGTTGGACCCAGACACCGGCGAGAGTGCTCTCCTGGGAATCGCTGTCGTGCCTACCAGCATGACTGCGGAACAGTACCTGGGAGCGCTCGCGGTCGACGTCCTCGATGGGTGGGCCACAGACGAGGTTATCGACGGCATCTACACGACCCACATCACTCTCCAGCATGGTGATGGCGGTTGGCAGACCATGGTCATCAAAAACCTCCCAGGGCCCAACCCCGGCTCCACATCTGAGGACAACGGTGCGCTCCTGGTGGCCTACTCGAGCCAAGACCCTGCTGTTGCGGAAGCCGTTGCTGACCAGGTCTTGGTGATTGCGGACCCGGTCAACACAGTGTGAGTGACTTCTTGTCAGACTCGCTGAGACGCAATCCTTGAATGCGCATCGAACATATGTTCGAATGTGTGCATGCGTTGGGATAGCCAGGCCACACAAGTCGCACAACCAGATGTACTGCCCGGGCTAGCGCGCCTCAACACATTCATCCGGTCAGTCCGGACCCCGGAATTTGCTGGAGTCACGTTCCATGAAATTCACGCCAAGAGCGCACTCAACAAAGTCGGCCACACCAGCGCAATGCCGTTCACCTGGACCATCAACCCTTATCGCGGTTGTTCCCACGCTTGCGTGTACTGCTTCGCGCGCCCTAGCCACGAGTACCTTGAACTCGACAGCGGCGACGACTTCGACAACCAAGTCATCGTCAAGACAAACATCGTTGAGGCGCTACGAGCGGATCTCGCTAAGAAGTCATGGAAGAGAGAGCACGTCGCTCTCGGCACGAACACGGACCCCTACCAACGTGCCGAGGGCCGCTACCAGCTCATGCCCGGGATCATTGAAGCGCTCGCTGAATCCGGCACGCCCATGTCGATCCTCACCAAGGGAACTTTGTTGCGGCGCGACCTGCCACGGCTTCAACACGCGGCCACACGAGTGCCCGTGGATATCGCGATGTCGATCGCCATCTTCGACGACGAACTGCAGCGCACCATCGAGCCGGGAACTCCATCGACAGCTGCACGCCTCGCTACCGTCACAGCCGCTGTCGACGCAGGCTTTCACGTGTCGGTCTTTATGATGCCGATCCTGCCTTACCTGACTGATTCCGCCGAGCAGCTCAACGACGCCCTAGAGCGCATCAAAGCGGCAGGGGCCACGTCCGTGACGTATAGCGCCATGCATCTGCGCCCAGGGGTCAAGGAATGGTTCGCGCGCTGGCTCAACACGCATCGACCCGATCTCACTCCGCGCTACCGCCGCTTGTACGGAGACGATGCCTATGCGCCGGCGGCCTACCGCAAGAAGCTCGCGGCGCGGATACGTCCTCTGATTCGAGACCATGGACTGGCTCCAGCCGTGGAGGACCCCAACACGGGATCGATGGGATCAACCGCTGCCGCTCAGGAACGAGTTGTGGGGGCTCGAGTGAGCGCTCGCGACAGCGACGGATTGTGGCGCCGCCGCCCCAACAAAGAACGGACGTCGGCGCCAGACGGTGAGCAGCCAGCGCTCTTTGCCCTCTGAGCCCCTGCTTCGTGACGTGTGTCCGCGCCTCGTGTGAGCGCACCGCTCATCGCTCGCGTCGATACGATGGTCACGCCGTCATAGGGAGGACGCTGTGGAGTACCTGGTTGTCGCCGTTCTTGCGCTGGTCGCGATCGCGATCTCCACCGCAATGAGTCCACGCGTGGGCATCGCCTCGCCCCTGATCCTTGTCGCGGTTGGCGTCGGTGTATCACTGCTGCCCTTCGTGCCCCCGATACAAATCGACCCAGAAGTCATTTTGGCCGGCGTCCTGCCGCCGCTCCTCTTCGCCGCCGGTGCGTCAATTCCTGCGACGGACTTTCGCCGGGAGTTCAAAGCGATCTCCGGAATGTCCGTTGCGCTGACGATCATTTCCACTCTGCTGTTAGGCGTCTTCTTCCACTGGGTGATTCCGGATCTGTCGTGGGCATGGTCATTCGCGATGGGAGCGATTGTCTCGCCCTCTGACCCGGTCGCCACTTCGATCATCAAGCGACTCGGGGTATCTCCGCGCATGGTGAGCATCCTCGAAGGCGAGAGCCTTCTGAATGACGCGTGTGCGTTGGTGCTGCTGCGCGGGGCGGTGGCTGCCGCAGCAGCGTCGGTCACGCTCTTCGACATCGGTCTAGAGTTTGTGCTCGCAATGACAGTGGCGGTCATCATCGGACTTGCTGTCGGAAAACTGAACCTGTGGGTCTCGGGCCACATCAAGGACACGACCGCCAATACGGTGTTCACGCTCGCGGTGCCGTTTATTGCCTCGATTCCCGCGGAACTTGTGGGAGCCTCCGGGCTGGTGGCTGCCGTCGTATGTGGCCTGGTGACAGGCAACGGAGCGGCGAGGGCGTTGTCGCCGCAGGTGCGCATCTCGGATTTGCAGACGTGGCGTGCCATCGAGTTGATCCTGGAGGGCGCGGTGTATCTGATCGTCGGCCTCGAACTCGTCGCCACGATCGAAGAAGTGGAGGCTGAACACGGGGGAGTGGGCTTCGCAGTCAGCGTCGCCGCAGCCGCTCTGTTCCTTGTCTTGCTGGTGCGAGCCGCATTCATCGCGCCGCTGCTGTGGGGGCAAGCCCGGCGTGCACGCCGCGCGGCCGCGTTGCAGCCGGACATCAAGAGATTCCATCAGGAACTGGGCCACCCTGACACTGCGGCCGGTGCCCTGGAACAAGTCGGCAAGGCCACAGGCGGATTCCGGGGGCGGGCAATCTCTCGTGGCATCGTGAGTCATGAACGGGTGAAGCATCACCTGAAGCGAACCGAGGCCGATATCAGCTACTTGGTTAAGGAGCCCTTGGGCACTCGGGAGGGTGCACTCATGGTGTGGGCAGGCATGCGTGGCGTTGTCACTGTCGCCGCCGCACAAACCTTGCCTCTGGACACGCCCGGCAGAGCTCTCCTTGTGCTGATTGCCTACTGTGTGGCTGTGGGGTCGTTGGTGATTCAAGGTGGCACGGTGCGCTGGGCCATCGAGGTCCTCAAGCCTTCTCGCGGTGCGACGCAGCAGGAAGAGGAGGCCGAACGGGTGGCCCTCAGTGAGTATCTTGACAACGCTGCTGGGGAGGCGCGGGCTGCCTTCCGCGCGTCTGATTCGCATGAGCGCCGTACGAGTCAGCACATCGCCGTCATCGAAGCGAAGCGAAGCGCGCTCATCGAGGCGCGTGATGTCGGAATCTTTAGTTCTGATTCGTTGTCCGCGATGCTGCGCCGCCTGGATGCGGAGCAGATTCGGCTCGAACTGTGAGCCGTCAAGCTCCCAGCCGGACAGTTCCGAGCCAGACAATTGTGAGTCGGAGGTTCAGGAAGTCCGCCCGTATGTTGGTGGTGACGGTCGCCACCGTGGTGATGGTTGCGGCATGTTCACTGGGTGACGCGGAGTCCTCCACTGCACCTAGTGCTCCGCCCTCGGGCCAGACCCCGACGGAGTCGGCCGGCACAAGCCCTGACCCGACAGCGGGCTCAGCGGTGGATGCTGAGGGCATTGAACACGCGGGCAACTCTTATCTGGTGGTCACTCTGCCGCTCGAGCAGTGGGACGTCAGTGTTGAATGGGACCCCGAGGACCGCGGGACCATGCTGCGAGATGCTGTGGCAGAGGATCCCACCATTGCGGTTGCCACCAACGGGGGCATCTTCACTCCGGAGCTCGTGCCCGGCGGGCTTCTCGTGGCGGACGGCGTCGAAATGGTGCCGCTGAACCTGTCGGAGGGCGCTGGCAACTTCCATCTCATGCCCAATGCTGTCTTCGCGGTGTACGAGGACGGGCACGCCGCAGTAGTCAATAGCGTTGACTACAACGGCGAGGGCGTGATGCAGGCCACGCAGTCTGGACCGGCGTTGATTCTGGATGGCGACGTGCATCCGGCATTCAATGAGGGTTCTAGCAATCTTGCGGTGCGCTCGGGAGTAGGCGTGAGCCCAGAGGGCGACACGGTTTATCTTGCAATCTCGTGGTCGTTCACGAACTTGTGGGATTTCGCCACGCTCTTCCGTGACGAGTTGGGTGTGGAAGACGCTCTGTACCTCGACGGCGATATCTCGACGTTATGGATTGAGTCGATGGATGAGCCGGGCCCCGTCGCTGGCCCCTATGCCGGAATCATCACGGCTCGCGAGCGTTCCTGACACGACAATTCTCCTCGCGCTAAGGTACGAAAGTACTGGTGTGGTGCCGAGTGAGGAGGCGCAGATGGGTTCTCAAGACAACTCAGGTGATCTTCCCGTGAGCCCGCAAGTGGGACTCGCCAATGAGCGCACCTTCCTGGCATGGATTCGCACGTCGCTAGGCCTGACTGCTACTGGTGCGGCGCTGGTGGCGCTTGATCCGCCGGTCCATCCTGGATGGTTGCTGGCCTCAGGTGGACTGTTCGTTGTCCTCGGCATCGCATGCGCAATTCAGGCGTGGTTGGGGTGGCGTGCCACTGACCGCGATGCTCGACGGGGTGACTGGGAGCCGACACTACGTATGGGTGTGGTCATTACCGCAGGCGTTGTGGTGGCGACGGTGACCCTGATGGCGGGAGCGCTGTTGCTGTGACGGCGGCAGGCCGCGGTCTCAAGGACACGGATCCCTTCGACGCTCGTACGTTGACGGCACTGGCATGGCGTCGAACTGCCATTCGCATCGGCGCGGTCTCGGTGGTCGGCGCTCAACTGTTGGCGCTGGTGTATGGCGGATCGGCGTACGCATTGGGTCTCGTGGGCGTTGCCGTGGGCGTCATGTTGCACGTGTCTGTGTCGCGCCAGTATGTGCACCACGCTCGTGCTGTGCGCGCAGGAGTCCACGACTCTGGAATGGCAACTGCGCGCACTCGCGTGGCATTGCTTTCCTTGTTTGCGCTGGTGTCTGGCGTCGGCACACTGGCCTGGCTGCTGTGGGAGGCAAGTCTCGCTTAGGCCACCGCTTGCCGTGGCGTTAGCATGCACGCATGCCTCAGTTTTCGTCGCGTCAATGGCTTTACCGCAACCCACTAGCCGTCAGCATGGTCCTGATGACAGCGGTCGCGGTGTCCGTGCTCTTTTTCTTCTTGGACTCGTGGGCGAGCACGGTTCTGGTCGCGGGCACTATCGTCGTCGTGCTCGCGCTGCTTCTGATCAATCTTGACGTTGAGGTCTCACGTGAGGGTGAGGTCAGCGCTCGATTTTGGGGCATCCCGGCCAAGCGCATCGGCATTGCTGAGGTTGCTGCCGTGGAGGTGCGCGACTACAGCCCTATGCGGGACTTTGGTGGGTGGGGCTGGCGGTTTGGAAAGGGCGGCAAGCGTGCCTTTACTCTCTATGGTTCGACTGCTGTGGTGATCACTACCCATGACGGTGAAGAGATTTTTCTGGGCGTTGACCATCCCGGCCAGATGGAGCGAGTGCTCACCACGTTGGTGAAGTGACCCTCACCAGTACGGTTTACTGCCCAGTCGGCTTCTCTTCGTGGCCACCGAACCCCTTACGCATCGCTGAGAGCACCTTCTCCGCATAGATGTCGAGATCGCGTGAGGCGAACCGTGAGTACAGCGCGGTCGTCAGCACCGGGGTAGGGACACCTTCTTCGACAGCGGCAATGGAGGTCCATCGGCCCTCGCCGGAGTCTGCGACGTTGCCCGAGAATCCTTCAAGGTCCGGGTCGCGGTGGAGAGCCTCGGCCGTGAGGTCAAGGAGCCAGGAGCCCACGACCGATCCGCGACGCCATACTTCTGCCACGTCGTCAACGGGGATGTCATATTGGTAGAACTCGGGGTTCGACATGGGTGCGGTTTCCGCGTCTGCGGTACGTGCACGGGTGCCGATGTCGGCATTGCGCAAGACGTTGAGTCCCTCGGCGTACGCGGCCATCAAGCCGTATTCGATGCCGTTGTGGACCATCTTGACGAAGTGGCCGGCTCCGTTGGGTCCACAGTGCAGCCAGCCGCGCTCGGCAGGCGTCGGGTCACCTTCACGGCCAGGTGTGCGCTCAGCTGAGTCGGCGCCTGGGGCAATGGTGTCCCAAATGGGGGAGAGGCGCTGGACGATCTCGGTCTCTCCGCCGATCATGAGGCAGAAACCTCGCTCAAGCCCCCACACGCCGCCGGAGGTTCCGCAGTCGACGAGGTGGAGGTTTTTGTCGGCGAGTTCCGCTGCATGCTTGAGGTCGTCCCGGTAGTAACTGTTGCCACCATCGATGATGGTGTCGCCGGGCTCGAGAACGTCGGCCAAGGCGGAGATCACGGATTGCGTGATCTCCCCAGCGGGGACCATGACCCACACTGCTCGGGGTGCTTCCAAGGCGGTGATGAAGTCCGTCATGTCGCGGACTGCGACCGCACCATCGGCTTCCAAGGCGTCGATCGCTTCGGATGAGACGTCGTGCACTGCGACCGTGTGACCGTCGCGCATGAGGCGGCGGCTTAATCCAGCGCCCATGCGTCCGAGGCCGATCATTCCGAGTTGCGAGGTGGTCGTACTCATTGCTTGCTCCTTGGAGAGTGAGGGGTAAAGGGCCGATGCCGTGGTGGTGTGGAGGGGAGAGGCTTAGACGTGGGGGTTTTGCCATGGGCCGTGGTCGCCGATGAGGCGACCGGCTGCTTCCTCGGGGCCCCACGTTCCGGGCTCGTAGTGAATGACGGAGGCGTGGTCGGTCAGGATGCCGTCGACGACTCTCCACGCGGCTTCGACGGAGTCTTCATGGGTGAAGAGTGCGCTATCGCCGCGTAGTGCATCCGTGAGGAGGCGCTCGTAGGGTTCGCGCTCGAGGGGACTTTCTGTCGGCAGTCGGAGCTCTTGTTCGTGGCCCACAAACTCTTCGCCAGGGCGCTTCACCCGCACGCCCAAGCCGATCTCACCGTCGGGCTGCAGTCGGAAGCGCAGGCGGTTGGGGTGCTGGTCTGGGTCCTGCGCATCGTTAAACAGGGATTGTGGGGGGCGCTTGAAGTTGACGACAACCTCGCCCGCAGACACCGCAAGTGCCTTGCCTGTGCGCAGATAGAACGGCACATCGGCCCATCGCCAGGAGTCGATGAAGAGTTTGACTGCCGCAAACGTCTCGACGTCGGAGTGTTCGGCGACTCCTTCTTCATCGCGGTAGCCATTGAACTGGCCCCGGACATAGTCCTTGCGGGTCAGGGGACGCATGGCTTTGAAGACGTTCGATTTGGCGGCCTGGACGGCGCCATAGCCCTGATAGGTCGGTGCTTCCATCGTCAGCAGCGCGACGATCTGGAACAAGTGGTTCTCGACGACGTCGCGGAGTGCACCTGCCGACTCGTAGAACGCACCGCGTCCACGCACCCCAAAGTCTTCAGCGAAGGTCACTTGAATCGACTCGATGTAGTTGCGGTTCCACACGGGCTCAAAGATCGAGTTGGCGAATCGGAAGTACAACAGGTTCATGATCTCTTCCTTGCCGAGGAAGTGATCGATGCGGAAGATTGCGTGCTCGTCAAAGGCGTCGATGATGACGCGATTGAGCTCCTGGCAGCTGGCGAGGTCTCGACCGAATGGCTTCTCCACCACAACGCGAGCATCGTGATTGAGTCCGACGGACTTGAGGCCCTGCACTACGGTGCCGAACAGCACCGGGGGTATGGCTAGATAGTGAGTGGGGCGTGAGCATTCACCGAGTGCTGTCTTCAGTCGCTCGAATGTCTCTGGCTCTGCGTAGTCGCCGTCCACGTAACGCAAGAGTGAGAGCAGGCGCTCGAGTGCCGCTTCATCGTCTATGCCGCCGTAACGCGCTTTCACTGCCTCCCGCGCACGCGTGCGGAGGTCCTCGACGGTCCAGTCGGAAAACGCGACGCCGATGACAGGCACTGCAAGGGTTCCTTCCTTCACCATGCGGTAGAGCGATGGGAAGATTGACTTGCGTGCCAAGTCTCCACTGGCGCCAAAGAACACCAGGCAATCGGACATGGTGCCGGGGGCGGCTCCGGGCATGTGGACTCCTTCTGAGGCCTGTAGTGATGACGCTTCCACCCTAGGGTGGGACCGCAGTCCGAGCGAGTGGACAGGCCGTGTGCAGCACGACTCTCTGGGAATGTGCGAGCAGGGATGAGTGTTCCACCAGGCGCACGCCGAAGTGACAACTGACAAGGAGTTTCCATGTCCGCCCAGAGCACTACGCCACGTCCCCTCGAAGCGCTGTCCCAAGCAGGTGTGTCCGTGTGGTTGGACGACCTGAGCAGGGACCGCCTGAAGAGCGGGTCACTCGGACGTGACATTCAGGAACGCCACATTGTTGGCGTCACGACCAACCCGTCGATCTTCTCCGCAGCCGTCAGTGGTTCTGACGACTATGACGCGCAGATAGCGGAGTTGGCTGCTCGTGGCGTCGGCGTCGACGAGGCGGTCCGCATGATCACCACCGCGGATGTACGTGAAGCCTGCGATGTGCTGCGCCCTGTCTATGACCGCACCGATGGCCTGGATGGCCGGGTCTCGATTGAGGTGGACCCGCGGTTTGCTCGCGATACCGCAGCGACCATTGCCGAGGCCCGCCAACTGTGGTGGTTGGTCGACCGACCTAACGTCATGATCAAGATCCCCGCGACGGTCGAGGGGTTGCCCGCTATCACGGCTGCCATCGCGGAAGGGATCTCCGTCAATGTCACGTTGATCTTCTCGCTCGAGCGATACCAGAGTGTCGTCGACGCGTTCTTGACGGGTATGGAGAAGGCTCATCGTGCGGGGTTCGATGTGAGCCGCATTGGTTCGGTGGCATCGTTCTTTGTCTCCCGCGTTGACTCGGAAGTGGACGCGCGGCTTGACTCAGGTCGTGGCCCGGCGGAACTGTATGGTGCAGCCGCAGTGGCGAATGCGCGACTTGCGTTCGAGTATCACGAGGCCGTGTTGACCTCGGAGCGTTGGGAGCCTCTGGCCGCCGCCGGGGCACATCCTCAACGGCCCTTGTGGGCTTCCACGTCCGTGAAGAACCCTGACTACCCCGACACCATGTATGTCGATGAGCTAGTGACTGCGGGGACGGTGAACACGATGCCTGAGTCCACCATTGATGCAGTGGCCGATCACGGGGCGCACCCCGCCGAACCGCACGAATGGGACGCTGTACGCGGTACCTACGATGCCGCTCGCGAGACGCTCAGCGCGGTGGCTGCCGCAGGTGTTGACTTTGCAGACGTGACGGCCCAACTGGAAGAAGAAGGCATCGCTAAGTTCGCCGATGCTTGGGAAGACCTTCTCGCCCGCGTGCGCGAACAATTGTCACAGCAGTCGAGCGACTCATCGCTATCCGAGCGGGAGTGAACCACAGCGTTCGACGGTGTACATCAGGATATCGCTGAGCCCTTGGCCTCCACTGGCGAGGGCATCGGTGGCGCCGCTCGCGGTTAGGATGGCGACCATCCCTTGGTCGTACTCCGCGATTGACCCGGCCTTCGCAGCAAGCGTTGCTTCCGGCTCGATGAGCTCGTCCGCATAGACGAAGTACGTATCGAAAGCGGCAGTTACCTCGTCTGGCGACAGGGACGTCGTTGCGCCCGCGCTCGTGGAGTCACCGATGTGCTCGCGCGCGCTTGTCCATTCGGACCGGACGTCTGCAAGGGCGGTCTGCATGTCGAGAGCCGCAGCATTCATCACGCTCACGTTCCCCGAATCGTCAGGCGCACCAGTCTCGGTGGACTTGCGCTCCGTGGCATCGAGCAAGTCGAGTTGCGCGAGGTACCCCTCGTGGGCCGCGGTGCAGAAGGGGTCGACGCCGGAGGCTATCGAGTCACTTGAGGGCTGTGTTGACGGCGACTCCGATGCCGTGCCTGACGGGGACGTCTCGACGGCGGAGCTCGGCCCCGGCGTGGCCTTGGGGGCTGAGCTCTCGGGCGAACTGTCGCCCGCTGAGGTGCACCCTGCGAGTAGCACCAGGGCGGCAAGAGCAGGGACGATGCGGGTCGCAGTCTTCATGGTTCGAGCGTGGCAGAGGAAGTCGTGGTAGCCAAAGCCCACCATGACGTTCCGCGCGGCGACTGCCTAGCGATGCACCACGACCTTGCCGATGAGGCTCGATGACTCGACGAGTCGGTGAGCCTCACGAATGCCCTCTGCGGAGAAGTCGCTGATGTAGTGCGTCGCGGTGGGAACAATGGTCCCGTCGTCAACCAGGTCCGCCACCTGCGAAAGGATGCGCCCTTGCTCGCCAATATCCCAGGTGTCGTAGCGTGCCCGCGCAAACATGTACTCCCAGTGGAACGAGATCGACTTGGGGAACAAGGGGAGGAGGTCGAGGTCACCGCCATCGATGGAGACGATTTGCCCACCGGGTCGCACCAACGTGGCGTAGGCCTCGATGTTTCCGGGGGTATAGGCAGAGAACACGTAGTCGATACCTCCGGGCGCGAGCGGTTCGGTGGTCGCAACGAGGTCGTGATGGTTGGCAACGGCATCCGCTCCCATCCGTCGGCACCACGCAGCGGAATCCTCACGCGAGGCCGTAGCGATCACCGTCATCCCAGTGACGCTCTTGGCAATCTGGGTCATTGCGGAACCTGCACCGCCAGCAGCGCCAACCACCAGCAAAGTGCCCGTGTCTTCGCGTGACAAGCGCATCCGATCAAAGAGGCTCTCCCAGGCCGTGAGCGCAGTCAGGGGCAACGATGCGGCATCGGCAAAGGTCGTGGAGGCAGGCATCCGCGAGACAATCCGGTGATCCACTGCCTGCAGGTCTGCGTTTGATCCTGCGCGCCCTGCATCACCCGCCCACCAGACTTTGTCTCCCACGGTGAAGCCGTCCACGTCTGGCCCGAGGGCTTCGACAACACCCGCGCCATCAAAGCCCAAAACGCGAGGTTCTCCACCGGACTTCACCCTTGCACGCCGCTTCACGTCAGTGGGATTGCAGGACACGGCCTCAACGCGGATCAGGAGGTCCTTGTCACGCAGAGCCGGCTCTGCGATCTCCATGTCCCTGAGTGCGAGCGGATCGGAGACATCTCGTGCGTCGACGGCGACGATGGCATGCATGGTGTTGTCCTTTCGTGACGAGGTGGGGACGATTTATGTGTGGCTTGGTGGCGAGTGTGGCCGGCGAGTCTTGTGCAAGCGTGCGCCGCAGGTGGCCGCGACCTCTTGTGCGGACTCCCAGGAGAGCCCCGCCGCGCAGAGCGCATGCGTCATGACGAGGATGCGCACGTTGTCGTGGGTTGCCTGCTCGATGGAAGGAGATTCAATGACATCCCACATGGCTTGTTCGACAAGCCAGGACACCGTTGCGGGGGAGACATCTGCGCGCAGGGGAGAGGGAGAAGATGCTGCGGTACCGGCGGTGACGGCCTTGAGGAGTGTCGTCCTTAAGGGATCGAGCGCCCGTTCGACGTCCTCGTGGTGGCGGCCGCGCACTGCGAGGCGCGTGAGCGGTATGACTGCCGCCTGGTCATCCCAGACCCGGCCTGCGAGCATCGCGATCTGTTCCGCAGGTGTGCCATCGTCGAGGAAGACGGCGGCACCCACACGAGTTGCGCCACGCACAATGGCAGCGTGGATGAGCTCCTCACGATCTCCTATCAGGCGTTCAGCATCCCTCGCGCTGACCCCGGCATGCTCAATGATGTGCGCGTAGGGGGTGTGTGGATCGCGAGACATCCACGTCACGGCAGAGTCCAACAGTCGTGTCACCATGACCGCATCGCTAGCCTGTGCGGGGTTGTGCTCACGCCTGCGCCACCTCATGCCTGCGATTGCCCCAACGCCGCCCGATAGATGCCCCCAAGTTTGTCAAGGTAAGCGTTGGCATCCTCGTCAATTTCTTGACGCGCCGGATCCGCCTCAAACCACTCAACGGCTTCACGCATTCCGTCGGCAAACGTTGTGCTCGCTGACCAGCCAGGCACCAGGGCCTGAATCAGGGTCGTGTCGTAGATCGCCGGGTGCATCTTGTCGCCATAGATCGAGCCTGCCTGGCTTGGTGCAGCCGCCACCATAGCGTCCGAAGGCACGCATAGACGCTGCCTCTCGTACTGCTCGCGGCTGAGGCCAGCGGCGTCAGCGATAGTCGAGTAGATCGCGTTCCATGTGAGCGCTTGGTCTGATGTCACATGGACCGCCATGCCCGCCGCGGCTTCGCTCGCCACGAGGCCCGCGATTCCCGCCGCAACGTCACGAGCGTGGGTGATCGTCCACAGAGAGGTTCCATCCCCGGGCACGATGATGTCCGCCCCACGGCGCATGCGATCCACGAGTGTCCACGGCTTGCGGGAGTTGGCGGTGAAAGCCGGAATCTTTGAAGGGCCATACGTGTGGGCGGGACGCACGATCGTCCACTCAAGCCCCGCGCTCGCGGCGTGGGAGCGCAATACTTCCTCGCACTGCGCTTTGAGGTCGGCGTACTCCCACACGGAGTTGTTGAGGGGATAGTCCTCGGTCAGGGGGATGAAGCGATCGACGGTCTCATATGCGGCGCCCGTCGCGATCAGAACGTAGCGGTCGGTGAGTGGTGCGAAGGTCTCGACATCCTCAGCGACGTGTCCCGGGGTGAACGCCACAGTCTGGATCACCGCGTCAAACTTCTCACCGCGCAGGCGAGGCCCACGAAGTGCGGATCGCAACTGCTCTGGCTGGGTCGCGTCTGCGGTGATAGTGCTTGCTCCAGGCGGCGGTGGAGCTACCTGAGACCTGCCGCGCGTGACGAGTGTGAGTTCGTGGCCTGACGAGGAGAGGTTCGCGGCTAGTTCGGAGGAGATGAGCCCGGTACCGCCAACGATGAGGATGCGCATTTGCTCAGCCTAACTGTCTATGTGCCACGGCGAGTGGCGTGCTGACTACCTCGCGTTTCGTGTCGGTCGCCAGGGCTACTCTGAGCAGGTGACGTCCTCTCTTCGCAGTCCCTGGCCCGCACTGTGGGCGCTCGTGCTCGGGTTCTTCATGATCCTCGTCGACACCACGATTGTGTCGATAGCGAACCCCACCATCCAGGCTGATCTGGGCGCGACTACCACTCAAGTGATCTGGGTGACGAGTGCGTATCTCTTGGCCTATGCAGTACCGCTCCTGATTACAGGGCGGCTTGGGGATCGTTTTGGTCCACGTCGGGTGTACCTCGTGGGGTTGACGATTTTTACTGTCGCCTCCTTCGCCTGCGGACTTGCTGAATGGCTACCCGGTTCCCCGATCGGCAACCTCATCGCTGCGCGAGCGGTGCAGGGCCTTGGAGCCGCGTTGATGACTCCGCAAACCATGGCGGTGATCACGCGAACTTTCCCCGCTCATCGGCGCGGTCCTGCGATGGCGCTCTGGGGCGCAGTGGCAGGCGTGGCCACGCTTGTCGGGCCGCTGCTGGGCGGCGTCCTCGTGGATTCCCTTGGCTGGGAGTGGATCTTCATCGTGAACGTCCCGGTAGGCGTCATCGGCTTTGTGCTTGCGTGGCGCCTTGTGCCTCAATTGGAGACGCACTCTCACAGCTTCGATTGGTGGGGGGTGTTGCTGTCCGCCGTTGGCATGTTCCTCGTGGTCTTCGCCATCCAGGAAGGCCAGACATACGCATGGGCGCCATGGATCTGGATCATGATTGCCGTGGGTGTGGTGGTGTTGGCTGTGTTCTTGTGGTGGCAGCGTCGCAACACGCAAGAGCCGTTGGTGCCTTTGTCACTCTTCCGTGACCGCAACTTCGCAGTCTCGGCTACAGCGATCAGCACCGTTGGATTCGCGACGACCGCGATGTTCATCCCGGTCATTTACTTTTACCAAGTGGCGATGGGGATGAGTCCAACGCAGTCCGCACTGATGTCGGTCCCTACCGCGATAGCGTCGATCGTCCTTGCGCCTGTGGCTGGAAAACTCACCGACCGGGTTCACCCTCGACTTCTCGTGGTGCCGGCGATGCTGGTAAACGCGATCGCAATGGTGTCGTACTTGTGGCTGATGACCCCCGACACATCCATCGCGGTCTTGCTCATACCGCCCTTGTGTATTGGCGTGGCCAGTTCGTTCATGTGGGGGCCACTGTCGTCCACAGCAACGCGGGGCCTGCCGCAATCCGCGGCTGGCGCCGGCGCGGGTGTCTACAACACCACCAGGCAAGTGGGAGCCGTCCTGGGCTCTGCCGCCATTGCCACGCTTATGGTTGCCCGTATTAATGCCGAGATGTCGCAGCTTGCGGGTGCACAAGACATCACCGTGACAGCAGACAACCCTGCGGGTGCGCTCGCTGCTGGATCCGTGCCGGATGCAGTGTTGGAGACGTTCTCCACCGCGATGGCCCAGACCTTGCTCTTGCCGGCTCTGGTGATTGCAGTGGGCGCGATCGTTGCGTGCTTCTTCGTCATGCCACCGCAGATTGTGGAAGCTGCTGCTAGAAAACCCCGTCGACAGCGCAGCTCAGCATAGCCACGCGGACCGTGTTGTTCTTGGTCTCTTGCTCGCCGAGCACTCGGAATCCTTGTCGTTCGTGAAAGTCCATCGACCTGGGGTTGGCGGGCCGCACATTGACTTCGGCGCACACTTCGCTTGCCCCTCGTTCGCGGGCGCGTTCAAAGACTGACTCATACATGGCGCGGCCGACACCAGTGCCACGGGCAGATGCGGCGACCACGATCCGGTCGATGTATTGGTGGCGCACGCCGCGACCTTCGAACCATCGGTAGTTCTCGGAGTCGTAGGGCTGTCCGTTCGCTAGCGACAAGAGAAAAGCAATGACGTCTCCGTGCCTGTTGGTCGCGACCAGCGCTACGTCGCACAAGGCGTGGAGTGCACGCATCGCGTCAGTGTCCAGTTCGTTCACGGCCGGTACCGCGGCGTTGTTCATCGTCACCACGGTGTCAAGGTCGCTGTCACGCATGACGCGAAGGCGGAGATTCTGCATGTCCTTATTGTGCCGTGCGAGTGTGTCGATTGCGTGTCCAGGCTGTGTCACCTGTGTCAGCGCGCGTTCGGTCCGTCCACTGTCAGGACAGTTTTGCCCATCGTTCGCCGCGACTCGAGGGCTTCGTGGGTGGCGGGGGCGTCGGCGAGTGCGTATCTTCCATCGATGCGGACGTGCAACTGTCCCGATCGCACTGCGTCAAAGAGCTCGTTGGCACGCCAGGCGCGCTCCTCGGCCGTGCGGAGGTGATGCACCATGCTCGGTCGTGTGACGAACAGTGATCCTCCATGGTTGAGGCGCTGGAGATCGACGGGTGGGACTTGGCCCGATGCTCCGCCGAACAGTGCCAAGGTTCCTCGTTCAGCGAGCGATCCGAGCGAGCCGTCGAAGGTTGCCGCACCCACGCCGTCGTAGACGACATTGACGCCGATGCCGTCGGTAAGGTCGCGTACGGCCGCCGGGAGTTCATCGGCGATCGAGGAGAACGTGTCATACCGAATGACTGCGTCTGCGCCAGCGGCTCGAGATTGCTCAGCCTTCACGTCGTTGGAGACTGTGGTGATGACTCGGGCGCCACGCGCGACTGCAAGTTGTGTGAGAAGGAGCCCGACGCCTCCGGCGCCGGCATGCACGAGTGCCGTGTCGCCGGGCGCCAGTGGATAGGTGGATGCGCTGAGGAAGTGTGCGGTAAGCCCTTGCAGCATCATGGCTGCGGCCGTTTCTAGGGTGATGTCGTCGGGTACGGCGTAGAGGTCGTGCTCATTCAGTATGACCTGCTCGGCGTATGAGCGCGGTGTAAATGCCCATGCGACTCGGTCTCCGACGGCCGCGCTCGACACTGCTCGTCCGACGGCGCTCACCGTCCCGGCCCCTTCAAGCCCTGGCGTGAAGGGGAAGTCCACGCTGTAGGTACCGGAGCGCTGGTACGTGTCAATGTAGTTGACGCCGCAGGCGTGGACGTCGACCACGATGTCGTCGGGTCCCGGGGTGAGCGGCTCGGTGTCGGTGAGGGACATGACGGATGGACCGCCGGGCTGGTTCGCGATCACAGTCTTCATGGGTTCCATCGTGACACGCGCCTGGCACCGCCCCGATCGTTCATTCATGGTCATGTATAGTTATGCACATGTCGATCTCAGTCGCAGTCTCTGGTGCCTCCGGATATGTGGGCGGTGAGGTGTTGCGTGTGTTCAGTGAGCACCCGGACGTGGAGTTCGGTGCGCTGACGGCGCATTCATCTGCTGGCGATCTCTTGGGGGTGCATCAGCCCCACCTGCGATCCCTGGCGGATCGCGAGATTGTCGCCACGAACGCTGACACGCTCGCGGGCCACGATGTCGTCGTCCTTGCCCTCCCGCACGGAGCGTCAGGCGAGATCGCCGCACAGCTACCGCCTGAGACTCTCGTGATCGACTGCGGCGCTGACCACCGGCTCGCGTCGTCCCAAGCGTGGGCCGAGTACTACGGCGGTGACCACTCCGGTACCTGGCCTTATGGCATGCCCGAGTTGATGACTGCCTCCGGCCACCAGCGTGACAATCTTCCAGGAGTGAAGCGTGTCGCCGTGCCCGGTTGCAACGTGACGGCAGTGACCCTGGGTCTTCAGCCTGGCGTCAAGGCGGGGGTCATTGATCCCACCGACATCGTTGCAGTGCTCGCCAACGGCTACTCAGGGGCTGGCAAGAAGCTCGCGACCAACCTCCTCGCATCCGAGGGACTTGGCGCCGCCAGTGCTTATGGCGTGGGGGGAGTTCACCGTCACATCCCGGAAATCGTGCAAAACCTCGGCGTCGCCGGAGCAGACGACGTCAAGATCTCGTTTACCCCCACGCTCGTTCCCATGGCCCGCGGCATCCTTGCCACGATCACGGCGCCGCTTGCTGCTGGCACCAGCGCGGACGAGGTCCGTGCGGCCTGGGAGAGCGCGTACCCGGACGAGCCTTTCGTGCACCTGTTGCCAGAGGGGCAATGGCCGACGACCGCCGCGACCCTGGGCGCGAACACGTGCGTGGTGCAGGTCGCGGTCGACGAGAAGGCCGGCCGAGTCGTGGTGATCTCCGCGATCGACAACCTCGTGAAGGGGACAGCCGGACAGGCATTGCAGTCAATGAACATCGCATTGGGACTTCCCGAGGCAACCGGTCTTCAACTCCAGGGGGTAGCACCGTGAGTGTCACAGCAGCACAGGGCTTCGTCGCGGCAGGAGTCGCCGCGGGTATCAAGTCGACAGGCGCAAAAGACGTGACCGTTGTGGTGAACGACGGTCCAGACAAAGTCGCAGCGGGAGTCTTCACGACAAACCGGGTGGAGGCTGCGCCCGTGACCTGGTCGCGTCAGGTCGCATCTGACGGCCGCGTCGACGCGGTGATTCTTAACTCCGGCGGCGCAAACGCCTGCACCGGACCGGAGGGGTTCGCCGACACGCACGCCACGGCTGAGCACGTGGCCGCTGCGCTGGGTGCAGCGGGGCGCTCGATCGCGTCTGGTGATGTGGCAGTGTGCTCCACAGGTCTCATTGGCGTGCGTCTCCCCATGGACTCGCTTCTGAAGGGGGCCGATGCCGCAATCGCGGGTCTCTCGCCCGACGGTGGGGAGGATGCCGCAGCCGGCATCATGACGACTGATTCAGTATCGAAAACTGCAGTCGCAACCCGGGACAGTTGGACCGTCGGGGGCATGGCGAAGGGCGCAGGAATGTTGGCGCCAGGAATGGCGACCATGCTGTGTGTCGTGACCACCGACGCGGCCATCGATGCCGAAGTCGCGAACCATGCCCTAGCATCGGCCGTTCGCCAGACCCTCAACCGGGTTGACTCCGATGGCTGCATGTCGACCAATGACACGGTGTTGTTGATGGCTTCGGGTGCCTCAGGCACGCAGGTCGGCGCCGTCGAGTTTGAGGAAGCGTTGACCGAGGTACTCGCAAGTCTCGCCCGCCAGCTAGTCGCTGATGCCGAAGGCGCGGGCCACGACATTGCCGTCACGGTCAAGAACGCCACCACCGAAGACGCCGCGGAGGCGGTGGCTCGTGCCATCACTCGCTCAAACCTCTTCAAGACTGCGATCTTCGGAAATGACCCGAACTGGGGCCGCATCATTTCGGCCGCTGGCACCGTCCCCGAGGATGTCGCTCCGTTTGATGCCCGGTCACTTGACGTGTTCGTCAATGACATCCAGGTCTGTCGCAATGCAGGCGTCGGAGAAGACCGCGACCTTGTCGACCTTACGGGACGCGAAGTCTCTGTCGTCGTCGACCTCCACGCTGGCGAGGCCGTTGCAACGGTCTGGACCAACGATCTGACCCACGATTACGTCCACGAGAACAGTGCATACAGCTCATGAGCCATGACATTGATTACCCCGACCTGACCCCGCCGCAAAAGGTAGGCGTCCTCATCGACGCTATGCCGTGGATCGAGAATTTCAAGGGCGCGACCGTCGTGATCAAGTACGGCGGCAACGCCATGATTGATGACGAACTCAAGGCTGCCTTCGCTCAGGATGTCGTACACCTACGTCTGCTCGGATTGCACCCTGTCATCGTGCATGGCGGTGGACCTCAGATCTCGGAAATGCTCAGCAAACTGGGGATCGAATCCGAATTCCGAGGTGGGTTGCGCGTGACGACCCCCGAGGCAATGGATGTCGTTCGCATGGTGCTGACCGGATCCGTTTCCCGAGAACTGGTGGGCCTCGTGAACGACCACGGTCCGCTGGCTGTCGGTCTGTCCGGCGAGGACGCGGGCCTCCTGCAGGCCAAGCGCCGGCAGGCAACGGTGGACGGCGAGCAGGTGGACGTGGGTCTGGTTGGCGATGTGGTGAAGGTGAACCCCGCTGCCATTGAGGACATCATCTCTGCCGGACGCATTCCTGTGGTGTCGACGGTCGCGCCCGACATGGACGATCCGACCACCGTTTTGAACGTGAATGCGGACACCGCTGCCGCCGCTATCGCTGTGGCACTGCGCGCACGCAAGCTAGTCATGCTGACAGACGTGGAAGGCCTGTACGCGAACTGGCCTGACAAGGATTCACTGGTGCGTCGGATCCACGCCAGCGACGTTGAAAAGCTGCTCCCCAGCCTGGCTTCCGGCATGGTCCCCAAGATGGAGGGATGCTTGCGCGCGGTTCGCGGCGGCGTTGCACAAGCGCACATCATTGATGGGCGCGAACCGCACTCGTTGCTGACGGAAATCTTCACCACTCGCGGTATCGGAACGATGGTGCGGCCTGACGACACGGAGCTGTGGGCATGACGGATCTGAACGAACACGGTGGGTTCGGGCTCGACAGCGGGCATGTTGGCGTGCAGCGCTACTCGCACGCCTTGATGGGAACCTACGGGACTCCCATGCGCATGCTGGAACGCGGCGAGGGCAGCTATGTTTGGGACGCGGATGGCAACCGGTATCTCGATCTGCTTGGCGGCATCGCTGTGAACGCGTTGGGCCACGGCCATCCTGCCTGGGTGAAAGCTCTCACCGAACAGGCCGGGACGTTGGCACACGTCTCCAACTTCTTCGCCACCGCCCCGCAGGTTGCGCTTGCGGAACGGCTCTTGACGCTCGCGCATGCCCCGTCGGGTTCGCGTGTGTTTTTCTCGAACTCGGGTGCTGAGGCCAACGAAGCCGCGTTCAAGATGACCCGCAAGACGGGTAAGGGCACTGTGATTGCGCTCGAGGGGGGCTTCCACGGGCGCACGATGGGCGCGTTGGCGATGACGCATAAGCCTGCCATCCGTGAGCAGTTTGAGCCGATGCCCGGTGGAGTGGTGTTTATCCCAGCTAACGACGCAGAAGCTCTTCAGGCGGCTGTCGCTGAAGCCGGCGACGATCTTGCTGGCCTCATCATGGAGCCCATCCAAGGCGAAGCGGGGATTCAGCCTCTCACCCACGAGTTCTTGGCGGAAGCTCGTGCTCTCGCTACGCGCCACGACGCTTTGCTGATCTTCGACGAGGTGCAGACCGGTGTCGCACGTACGGGTGCTTGGTTCGCCCACCAACTTCACGGCATCCAGCCGGATGTGATGACTCTCGCCAAGGGTTTGGGCGGCGGTTTCCCGATCGGTGCAGTAGTGGCATTCGGTGAACGGGCCGGAACGCTCTTGGGCAAGGGTGAGCACGGCACCACCTTTGGTGGCAATCCGATGGGTGCAGCAACTGCCTTGGCGACGTTGCAGGCCATCGAGGATGAGTCGCTGATCGCCAACGCCAAGGCTGTGGGGGAGCACATCCGCGGGCGTGCTCTCGAGATTCCCGGTGTTCTTGAAGTACGCGGCGAGGGTCTGCTGCTGGGTATCGGCCTGGCCGCGCCGCACTCTGCCGCGATCGCCGCTGCCGCGGTCGATGCCGGCTTTATCGTGAACCCTCCGTCACCTGACACGGTGCGGTTGGTTCCAGCGCTGACGCTGACAACAGCGGAGGCCGATTCCTTCCTTGATTGGTTCGCTTCGTACGTCGCGGCGAACCCCCTGACAGATGGGGAACAGTGATGGCACGGCACTTTCTTCGTGACGATGATCTGACGCCTGCTGAGCAGCGCGAGGTCTTAGAGATGGCTCTGGCAATGCGTCATGACCGCTTCTCGCATCGTCCTTTCGCTGGGCCGCAGTCGGTGGCTGTCATTTTCGACAAGCACTCGACACGCACACGCGTGTCGTTCTCGGCGGGCATCTCGGAGCTGGGTGGTTTCCCTCTGGTGATCGATTCGGCAAGTTCCCAAATGGGCCGCGGCGAGTCGGTGGCCGATACGGCCCGAGTGCTGGAACGCATGGTGTCCGCCGTCGTGTGGCGCACGTTTGGGCAGGATCGGCTCGAAGAGATGGCTGCCAACTGCGGCGTGCCGGTCGTCAATGCGCTGACGGATTCCTTCCACCCTTGCCAAATTTTGGCTGACCTTGCGGCAGTTGCTGATGAGCGCGGGGGAGTGTCTGCCTTGGCTGGCCTCGACTTCGCCTACGTCGGAGACGGCGCCAACAACATGGCGCAGTCGTACCTGCTCGGATGCGCGACGGCCGGAATGCATGTGCGGATTGGTACCCCGGAGGGTTACCTGCCTGGTGCAGATGTCGTCGCGCGCGCTGAGGAGATTGCTCAGACCACTGGCGGGTCGGTCACGGTCACTCACGATGTGTCCACAGCAGTCCAGGGTGCTGATGTCGTGGCGACCGATGCGTGGGTGTCCATGGGCGATGAGGGCGAGGCCGAGGCACGCGAACGTGCGTTTATTGATTTCCAGGTGAATGACGCCGCTCTTGAACTTGCTGCGCCTGGTGCTCAGGTGTTGCACTGCTTGCCTGCATATCGTGGCAAGGAGATCACAGCGGATGTCATTGACGGTGACCAGTCGATTGTGTGGCTGGAAGCCGAGTATCGTCTCCACGCCCAGAAGGCGTTGCTTACTTGGCTGGTGGAGCAGGCGTGATGTCCCAGACCATTCCCGCGACGAAGGCTGCCCGCCAGGCGCTGATTCGGCGGCTCATCGAAACGGACGCAATCCACTCACAGGGTGAGTTGGCGCTTCGGTTGGAGAGCCAAGGAATCGGTGTGACGCAGGCAACGCTGTCGCGGGACTTGGTCGACATCGGCGCGGTCAAGGTGCGCGGGCTTGGCGGTGCGCATATCTATGCAACCACCGACTCGTTGAGCGTCTCTGAGGACACCGACCAACGGCTCACCCGGTTGTGTGCAGAACTCCTCTTGACTGCTGACGGTTCGGCGAACCTCTCGGTACTGCGGACGCCTTCTGGCGCTGCACAGTACTTGGCGAGCGCTATCGATCAGCATGAGGATCCGTTGATCTTGGGGACCGTCGGTGGCGACGACACCATCATGGTGATCACCCGTGAGCCAGACGGCGGCCTGCGTTTGGCGCGTCAGTTCCTGGAGCGAGCCGCGGGCGAAAGCCCCTCATTTCACCAGGGGTAGGTGCCCCTCCACAGATGTGCTGGCGTGACGCCGGCGTAGAACGAATCATTCACAGTAAGACGTATCGAGAAGGAGATTGAACATGACGGATCGGGTGGTGCTCGCGTATTCGGGCGGCCTGGACACTTCGGTGGCCATTGGATGGATCGCCGATGCTACGGGCGCTGAGGTCATCGCCGTGGCAGTGGACGTGGGCCAGGGTGGTGAGGACCTCGAGGTCATTCGCCAGCGCGCGCTCGACTGCGGCGCAGTAGAGGCCTATGTTGCCGATGCTCGCGACGAGTACGCCGAGGAGTACTGCATGCCAGCGCTCAAGGCGAACGGCCTTTACCAGGACAAGTACCCTCTCGTGTCAGGTCTGTCGCGACCGGTCATCGTCAAGCACTTGGTGACTGCCGCTCGCGAGTTCGGCGCCACTACGGTTGCTCACGGGTGCACCGGTAAGGGCAACGACCAGGTGCGTTTCGAGGTGGGCATCACGTCGATTGCTCCTGAGCTCAAGTGCATCGCCCCTGTGCGCGACCTCGCGCTGACCCGCGACAAGGCAATCGAGTACGCCAGCCGTCACCAGTTGCCCATTGAGACCACCAAGTCCAACCCGTTCTCCATCGACCAGAACGTGTGGGGCCGTGCTATCGAGACGGGCTTCCTGGAGGACATCTGGAACGCACCCACGAAGGACATCTACAACTACACGGATGACCCCGCGTTCCCACCGGTCCCCGACGAGGTCACCATCAGTTTCGAGCACGGTATCCCCGTGGCTATCGACGGTGAGAAGGTCACGCCGCTGCAGGCCATTGAGATCCTCAACCGCCGCGCGGGGGCGCACGGCATCGGCCGTATCGACATCGTCGAGGACCGTCTGGTCGGCATCAAGTCACGCGAGGTCTACGAGGCTCCGGGTGCGGTGACGCTGATCGAGGCTCACCGTGAACTCGAAAACGTCACGCTGGAGCGCGAACAGCTCCGCTTCAAGCGTGGTGTCGAGCAGAAGTGGGGCGAGCTCGTCTATGACGGCATGTGGTCTTCGCCGCTGAAGGACTCGCTCGATGCATTCGTCAACGACACTCAGGAATACGTCTCAGGTGACGTGCGCATGGTCCTGCACGGTGGTCGTGCGACTGTGACCGGCCGTAAGTCCGAGACTGGCCTGTATGACTTCAACATGGCGACGTACGACGAGGGCGATGCATTCGACCAGTCTGCGGCTCGCGGCTTTATCGAGATCTACGGCCTCGCAGCCAAGCAGGCAGCTGCGCGCGCTGCACGCGTGAAGGGATAGTCCACGGTGGGAGAGCAGCACGGTACGAATGAAGGCGCTTTGTGGGGTGGACGCTTCGCGTCTGGTCCAGCGGAGGCATTGGCAGCGCTGAGCAAGTCAACGCAGTTTGACTGGCGATACGCCGACGATGATCTGCGTGGGTCGATCGCTCATGCGAACGCACTTCACCGTGCCGAGCTGCTCTCCGACGAGGAACTCTCCACGATGGTCGAGGGGCTCGAGCAGATGCGTCGAGACAACGCGGACGGTGAGTTGCACCCAGCCGAATCCGACGAAGACGTTCACGGTGCGCTCGAGCGTTTACTTATCGAGCGCATCGGTCCTGAGGTCGGAGGCAAGCTCCGTGCGGGCCGCTCTCGCAATGACCAGATCGCGACGATGGCACGCATGTACCTGCGTCGTCACGCCCGCGTCATTGCTAAGGGTGTGCTCGACGTCGTTGATGCCTTGCTTGAACAAGCCGATCGCCACTTGGATGCCCCCATGCCGGGTCGCACGCACTTTCAGCATGCTCAGCCGGTGACGCTCGGTCATCACTTGATGGCGCATGTGTGGCCGTTGCTTCGGGATGTCGACAGGCTCGTGGACTGGGATGCTCGTGCGGCGCAGTCTCCGTACGGTGCCGGCGCGCTGGCGGGATCGACCCTGGGGCTCGACCCCCAAGGGGTCGCAGATGAGCTCGGCTTCTCAGGCCCATGTGAGAACTCGATCGATGCGACTGCGAGCCGTGACGTGGTCGCCGAGTTCTTGTGGGTCTCGTCGATGATTGGCGTCGACCTGTCGCGCATTTCTGAAGAGGTCATCGCTTGGGCGACCGTCGAGTTCGGCTTCGTGTCACTCGACGATGCGTATTCGACCGGGTCCTCGATCATGCCGCAAAAGAAGAACCCCGATATCGCTGAGCTCGCGCGAGGTAAGTCGGGTCGCTTGATCGGTGATCTGACGGGCCTCCTCGCGACCCTCAAGGGCCTGCCCTTGGCGTACAACCGGGACATTCAAGAGGTCCACGAACCTGGATTCGATGCGGTCGAGACCCTCGAAGTGATGCTGCCGGCATTCTCTGGCATGGTTCGGACTCTCGTGTTCAAGACGGAACGCATGGCAGAGCTTGCTCCAGCAGGATTCTCACTTGCCACCGACATCGCTGAATGGCTAGTGAAGGAGGGCGTGCCATTCCGTGACGCTCACGAGGTCGCCGGCGCCTGTGTGCGCCTATGCGAATCGAAGGACAAGGAACTCCACGAGCTCACACTCGAGGAGATGGACGCGATCCACCCGTCCCTCAACGAGCGTGTCCTCGAGGTGCTCACCGTTGAAGGCTCGTTGGCTGCTCGCGATGGCGTCGGCGGTACTGCACCAGCCCGAGTCATCGAACAGGGACGCAGCGCCCGCGAACGCGTGCGTCACTTCCGCCCTTGGGCCGCCGCCTCGGAATAGAAGCCTCAGACGAGAGATATCCACGGATGACCCACGACGACCCGAGCAGGTGCACGGCGTGGGTTCTCTGTTTTCTTGGCTCTTCCCGCCCTCGCTCGGCGGCATCTGACAGCATGGCATCGTGACCCTTACCGACAGCTTGCACGCCCGGCTCCCTCAGATGCTGGACGACGCCCGCGCCATCATCGAGTGTGAATCGCCGTCTCATGACCTGAAGGCCGTGGCGAAGTCTGCAGACGTTGTCGCCGGAGTTGTGGGGCGCAGGCTCCGAAGTGTGGGCCTTGACGCAGAGCCCGAGCGCCTGGTCATCGATGGTGTCACTCACCTTCGTTGGCGCTGGGGAGGCCCAACGCGGATCGTGCTGTTGGGTCATCACGACACGGTCTGGCCTCACGGGTCCCTTGAGACTCATCCGTGTTCGGTTGGAGCCGGAGTCATGCGGGGGCCCGGGTGCTTTGACATGGCCATCGGCATAGTTCAGGCGGTCCATGCGGTGACCGAACTCGCTCGGCGCGAAGGTCCCGGCGCGGCTGATGGCGTGACGCTTCTGATCACTGGCGATGAGGAAGTCGGGTCCGTCACGTCGCGGGCACTTCTCGAAGAGACAGCGGCCGATGCTCGTGCCGTGTTGGTTTTCGAGGCCTCCGGTCCGCGAGGGGCCCTGAAGACTGAGCGCAAGGGCACCAGCATGTATACGGTGAGCGCGCACGGGCGTGCGGCGCACGCGGGCCTTGAACCAGAAAACGGTGTCAATGCGGGGCTGGAACTTGCGTATCAACTTCAGGCTGTCGCTGACCTTGACGGCAGCGCAGATGGAACCACGGTGGTGCCGACGAGCGGCACTATCGGCAGCACGGTGAACACGGTTCCCGCGCTGGCCTCATTCGGGGTCGATGTGCGTGCCAGGACTCGTGCAGAACTCGAGCGAATCGACGCACGGATTCGGGGCCTTGAGGCGAAGCTACCGGGCGCTTCCGTCACGGTAGAAGGCGGCATCAACCGGCCGCCGCTTGAGTATGCGATGGCTGCCCCGTTGTTTAAGCGGGCTGTGCGCTTGGCTTCCGCCGCCGGAATAGAAGACCTCGCCGAATGTGCAGTTGGCGGTGCCTCCGACGGAAACTTCACTGCCGGCTTGGGGATCCCCACGCTTGACGGACTCGGTGGAGTCGGCGGTGGAGCACATGCTGATGACGAGCATGTGCTCATCGAGCATGTGCCGCACCGCACCGCTTTGGTGGCGCTCTTGATTGCTGATCTGCTCGGTGACCGCGCGGAGAAGGCATGATGAGCGACGCAAACGTCGCCATGCTCGATGAAGCGATCGCTGCAGCATCACGAGCTGGTGTCACGGTGCGGGAACTCAGCACGGTTGAGGTCGATGCCGCGGCGACGCTCTTGCGCGTCATGTGGGGCTCTGGCGTGGTGGAACCTCCGATGATGGTCGCATTGCGCCATGCCGGTGCCTACGTCGCTGGTGCCTTTTCGGACAACCGCCTTGTTGCCGTGTGCGTTGCGTACTTCGCGGAGCCATTGGGGAAAGTTCTTCATTCCCATGTGGCCGCGGTCGCTCCGGGCAATGGTCACCGCGGCATCGGCATGGCGCTCAAGTTGCATCAGCGTGCCTGGGCCGGGGTGCGGGGATTGCGCTGGATCACGTGGACTTTTGATCCTCTGGTGGCGCGCAATGCGTCGTTCAATCTGAATCGACTGCGTGTCGAAGTGGCTGAGTATCTCGTGGACTTCTATGGACAGATGCCCGATGCGGTGAACGCGGGGCAGGGGAGTGACCGGCTGCTCGCGCGTTGGGATGTGGCGTCGACTCACGGCGAGGCGGTGTCCGGGAGCCAAGGTCTCTCGGTTCGTGTTGCTCAGGCTGCGCCCCTCCTGGTGGCCGGACCTGACGAGAAACCGGTGTTGACGCCTCTTGATGCTGACGTGTCGCTCATCACAGTCGCGGTTCCTGCCGATATCGAAGCGATGCGGCGGGAGAACAGTACTGTCGCTACTCACTGGCGTCACGCCGTGCGGGAAGCACTGCAGGACCGCATCGTCCTCGGGTGGACCATCATTGGCTTTGAGGGCAACCGCTATGTGCTGGAGGCACCATGATGCAGATCGATCACGTGACAATTCATGAGTTGCAGATTCCACTCGTGTCCCCGTTTACCACGTCGTTTTCCACTCAGTACGCACGCACAGTGGTGGCCATTGAAGTGGCTGCGCGCACGAGTGCTGGAGAAGTCACCGGGTGGGGCGAGTGCGGGGCACTCGCGGAACCCGTCTATTCGGAGGAGTACGCGACTGGGGCTGTCGACGTCATCGAGCGTTTCCTTCTGCCGCGGCTGGCGGAAGCTCAGCGGGACGGGGCGCTGAGTGCCGAGACGTGTGCGAGCCACGTGGAATCCATCGTGGGACACCGTATGGCAAAGGCCGCTCTGGAATCGGCAATTCTCGATGCCCAGCTCAAGGCGTCCCAGACATCCTTCGCGTCGTATCTCGGCGTCACAGCATCGTCCGTGCCGTCGGGCGTTTCCGTGGGGATTCAGGAGTCCATACCCCGTCTGCTCGAGACCGTCGCCGGATACGTCGATGAGGGATATCAGCGCATCAAGCTGAAGATTCAGCCGGGTTGGGACATCGAACCCGTCCGAGCGGTGCGCGAAGCTCACCCTGATGTCCCACTGCAGGTCGACGCCAACGCGGCCTACACGCTTGTGGACTCTGCCCACCTCCGTGGATTGGATGCCTTCGATCTTCTCCTCATCGAGCAGCCATTGGGAGAGGCGGATATGCGTCAGCATGCGGAACTTGCGCGCGTGATGGCCACGCCGATGTGCCTTGATGAGTCAGTGGTGTCTGCCGAGGGCGCCGCGGATGCCATTGCTCTGGGCGCGGCTGCTGTGATCAACATCAAACCTTCGCGCGTCGGCGGCTACCTCGAAGCTCGACGGATCCACGATGTGGCCCGGGCTTCCGGTACCGCAGTCTGGTGTGGCGGCATGCTGGAGACCGGTCTTGCGCGGGGCGCCAACGCAGCCCTCGCCGGCCTTCCTGGCTTTACGTTGCCAGGAGATATCTCTGCCTCCAGCCGGTTCTACGACCGCGACCTCACCACGCCGTTCGTACTCCGCGACGGGCGCATTGATGTGCCGACATTTGCGGGTCTTTGTAAGCAGCCCGACGAGGCCGCGATCGCAGACTTCGCCGTGGACGTCCGCCACGTGGACGTATCGTGACACCAGTGCGTGCATCGAGCATGAGGTCGGCATGACTAACCCGTCCATTGCGCAGATCGTGGAGCAAGCGTCAGTGCGCCGCGCGTTGGCCGGACGCACACGGGTGATCCTGATCGACGGCCCCGCAGGGTCGGGCAAGACCACTCTTGCTAACACGATCGCTATCGCATTGGGCGGACGCGCATCTGAAGGGGCGGGAACGTTTTCCCCTGACAATCTTCCCGCGGCCTCGAGTCCTACTCAGATCCTTCATGGCGACGATATGTATGAGGGCTGGTCTGGACTGGACGCACTCGACGATGTGCTAGTTCAGCAAGTGCTGACGCCGCTCGCCGACGGACACAGCGGCGCCTTCCGTATGTGGGACTGGCACGTTGACCGACGCACGCATCACATCGCTGTTCCGCCACGCGATTTCTTGGTGGTTGAAGGTGTCGGGGTCGGGCGCGAGTCCGCACGCGACTTAGGCGCATTGGTGCTGTGGGTAGAAGCACCTGCTGACGTGCGACTGGCCCGGGGCATTGAGCGGGACGGGGAACAGATGCGTGCCGAGTGGCTCTCCTGGATGGACACGGAGCGCGCTCATTTCATCGCGGACCACACGCGTGACCATGCTCACATGCTGATCGACGGCACGTTGCCTATTCCTACGCGGCCTGTTCCTTCGCGGTGAAACCGATGTACGGAATGTCCGTTTCTGAGACGCTTCTCAGGAGAACAGGAATACCGTCGACTTAGTCGCTGGACGCGTGATGGCTTGAGCCGGCTGGGCACCGTGCGGATGTCCACCCCTCAGCGCCGGTTCACCCTCGCCGGATCGCGTCCAGCGGCATCTTCGTCGTCTGTGCAAGCAGCCCGACATTCTGGGCCGGCGCGGGGGCCAGCCACGAACGTCACTGACCACAGAGGTCCATCAGGGCCATGATGGGTAGGCAAGTACTCACTCGACACAACTACTGGCACAATGGCGAGCATCATGACTGAGCACATCCTTGACGAGCTGACGTGGCGTGGCCTCGTCGCGCAGACCACCGGTGAAGACGAACTCCGCGATGCGTTGAGTTCCGGGCCGCTCACGTTGTACTGCGGCTTCGACCCCACGGCACCGAGTTTGCATCATGGCCACCTCGTGCAGTTAGTGCTGCTGCGTCACTTGCAGCGCGCGGGCCACCGGGTTTTGCCGTTGGTGGGCGGCGCCACGGGCATGATCGGCGATCCTCGGATGTCCGGGGAACGTGTGATGAACACCAAGGACACCGTTGCCGAGTGGGTGGAGCGTTTGCGCTCTCAGATCTCGCGCTTCTTGGACTTTGAGGGCGACAACCCCGCGACCATGGTGAACAACCTTGACTGGACTGGGGAACTCACTGCGATCGACATGTTGCGCGAGATCGGTAAGCACTTCCGCCTCGGCACCATGATCGCGAAGGACACGGTCGCCCGCCGCTTGTCGAGTGATGAAGGAATCTCGTACACCGAGTTCAGCTACCAAGTGCTCCAGGGCAACGACTTCTTGGAACTTCATCGACGCTACGGCTGCACGTTGCAGACGGGTGGCAATGATCAGTGGGGCAACCTGCTCAGCGGGGTCGAGTTGATCCGCAAGGCTGAGGGTCATGGTGTGCACGCCATGACGACGCCATTGATTACCAAGGCTGATGGCACCAAGTTCGGTAAGACCGAAGGCGGTGCGGTCTGGCTCGCTCCGGACATGATGAGCCCATACGCGTTTTACCAGTTCTGGATCAACACTGACGATGCAGACGTGGTGCGTTTCCTCAAGATCTTCACGTTCCGCACGCGGGCAGAGATCGAGGAGATCGAGACCAAGGTACGAGAGGAACCGTTCCGTCGCGAGGGCCAGCGGACACTGGCATGGGACGTCACCGCACTGGTCCACGGCGCGGAGGCAGCCGATGCTGTCGTTCAGGCATCGCAGGCTCTCTTTGGCCGCGGGGAACTCGACACCCTGGACGAGGGGACGTTGGCCGGAAGCGCAGCCGAACTCGGCGAGACATCGATCGACTCCGAGACGACTGTGGTTGATGCGCTCGTTGCCGCGGGCATCGTGAGTACGAAATCGGACGCTCGTCGCGCAGTGCAGGACGGCGGTGCCTACGTGAATAACGTCAAGGTCGAAGGGATCGACTCGGTTGTTGCCGCACATGCGCCGCTTGCCGGCGGGTGGTTTGTTCTTCGACGTGGAAAAAAATCCGTCGCACTTGTCCGGCTCTGAATGCCCTCGAGCTGTCGCCATAACCGCTACAAGCAGTGAATACCAGGCTGTTTGAGTCGATATCGGGTGCGACACGCCCGGGATCCTGACGATTTGACGATGGGGTTCATCTGGCCGTAATGTTCTTCTTGCTGCCGACGAGGGGAGCGCGGAAACATGGCCCAGAGGGTCAAACACATCCGCTCCCCGCAGCATCCCATTGATACAGATCTTGGTTCGCTAGCGCGCTCCGAGGGTGTACGATAGGAAGTCCGCTCAAGGACACAAAACAAACCGCTAGAGATAGCGATTTGACAGAGTGAAAATGAGC
>NZ_BBRB01000005.1 GCF_000975055.1 Demequina sediminicola | reverse complement strand
GAAAGGCCGCCCCGACTCGGGGCGGCCTTTCTCTATTTCAGGCACTATTGATATTGCGCGTGTACATGTCACGCCAGCTGACGAGGAGTACGGCACGATGGCCGATAAGCCAGAAGAATCAGACGAGAGTCGACGTTCCGATTCGCAACGGAACCGCTCTGCGAACACAGGGCGCCCTCCGCGCAACAGTTCTGGAGGCGGCTCCAGGGATTCGCGCGAGCGAACTTCCGGAGGTCGTAGCGGTGATCGCGGCGCATACTCTGGCGGTCAACGTGACAGTCGAACGGGTGGACCCTCGGGCTCTCGTGGTGGCTACGGCTCAAGCCGCGGCAGTGCCGACCGTCGTGAAAGCGATCGAGGCTACCGCGGGCGCGAGGGTGCTGCAGGAGGGCGTTCCGGCGGCCCGCGTCGTGAAGGCGAGCGCCCCACCAGTGACCGGCGTGACGGGCAGCGCACCTATGGCGGATCGTCGAGATCTACTGGGAGCGGTGGCTCCCGGGGTTCGAACGGGTACTCGCGCGGAGACAGTTCACGGTCTGGCGCGCCGTCTCGTGGGGGCTCGTCCTATGGAGGGCCGCGCCGTGAAGGCGAGCGCCCCGGCGGTGACCGTCGAGGTGGCGAGCGCTCCTACGGCAGCCAGCGGGGGCCAGCGAGGTCCGGTACAGGCAGGCCTAATGGTGGCCCGCGCAATGAGCGCGGCGGAAGTGACCGCCGAGATGGCTACAACAACCGCGGTCGCTCCGAACGTGATGACCGCCAGGGTGGCGGTTGGAAGCGTGACCAGGTGCGTCGTGATGACCGTCGCAATGAACGCGAGGACGGCTCACGGCGTTCAGATCGGACCACCACCGCCAAGCAGGTGGTTGATGTACCCGACATCCCCGAGGAGATTTCGATCGGTCAGCTCGATCGGACCGTACGTGCGCGCCTACGAACCCTCAGCAAGGACAACGCTGAGGACGTGGGTCGGCACCTTGTGATGGCCGGGCTCTACCTGGAGCTCGACCCCGAGCTGGCCTATAAGCATGCTCAAGTGGCCGTGGCACGTGCAGGGCGCGTAGATGTGGTGCGAGAGGCGGGGGCTGTGGCTGCGTACGCAACGGGACGCTATGCCGAGGCGCTTCGCGAGTTCCGTACTGTGCGTCGGCTTAACGGCTCCAATGAACATCTGGCACTCATGGCTGACTGTGAACGCGGGCTTGGCCGGCCCGAGCGGGCAGTAGCGTTGGCACGGGAGCCCGAGGCCGCACAGCTCGAGCCTGCGGCCAAGGCTGAACTCGACATTGTCGTTGCCGGTGCCCGAATGGACATGGGCGACGGCGAGGCCGCTCTTTTGGGTCTCAGCCGCATCGATGCGCTCGATGACAATGTTCAGGTCCAGTTGGATACCGCCCGTGCCACTGTCCTTCGTTCGCTCGGGAGAACCGACGAGGCCGAAGCGGTTGAGGCGACGTTGCCAGCCGTCGCGCCGGTCAAGGATCCGTGGGCTGACGACATTACGCTCTATGACACCGCTGAACTCGATGATCCGGATGAGGTCTCCGAGGTGAGCGAAGAACCCTTGAAGGAGTCGGACGACCAGTGATGAGTGATCTACTCGGCAGTTCGGGTCCGCTCAGCGTCACCCACGATGCAGCCCTCGTGGATCTCGACGGTGTCGCGTATCGCGGCCCCTATGCGATCCCGACCGCGCCTGACGCTCTCGCGTCGGCAAAGATGTCCGGGATGCGGTTGGTGTTCGTCACCAACAATGCCAGCCGTGAACCGTCCTCGGTCGCTGCGCACCTCACGGAGTTGGGGATGCCAACCGCCGAGCACGAGGTTCTCACCGCGGCACAGGCGGTGGCGCTGATGGTCGAGACGGAACTTGATCCGGGCGCCCGCATCTATGTTGTCGGCGGCAAGGGTCTGCGTACTGCGTTGGTGGACGTGGGTATGACATTGGTGGATTCCGCCGACGATGCCCCGGACGCTGTGGTGCAAGGATTCTCGCCTGATGTGTCGTGGAAAGAACTTGCTGAAGCCTCCTACGCCATTAGGCAGGGCGCAAAGTTCTTCGCCTCGAACATGGATCTGACGATTCCTAACGATCGGGGCGTTGCGCCTGGCAACGGATCCCTGGTTAACGTAGTGATGACTGCCACAGGCGTGACTCCACCGAGTGCAGGCAAGCCAGCTCCCGAGATGTTTCGCTTGGCCGCCCAGCAAGCCTCAGCCGCAAGGCCGATGGTGATTGGTGACCGTCTCGACACCGACCTCAAGGGCGCGCGTGCCGCGGGATTCCCCGGTTTACTTGTCCTGACGGGCGTCAATGACGGCCGGGACGCGGTGCTCGCGTCACCCGACGAACGTCCGGCGTACATCGGACGAGACCTGCGGTGCTTGATGGAGGTGCACCCGGAACCCAAGGCTACTGAGGAGGGATGGCGGGTAAACGAGTCTGTCGCGACCGTGACCGACGGTGTCTTGTCAGTGTCGGGCGGCACCGATCTTGACCGGGTACGGGCCTCATGCGCGGCTGCGTGGCATTTCGTTGACAGTGGCGGAACACTCAGGGTTGAGTCGCTTCCAGACCTGGGCGTATCCTGAACCTATGAGCGACTTCTCCGAACAGCGTGAGCCATTAGGATCCGTCGAGTACCCTGCAGAGGTCCGTGAAGCACTGCGGTCTGTGACGGAACTGCCTTCGGATTTGTCCGAGCAAGCCGACTTCTTCGACAAGATTCAGTCGTCGCTGTCGCACCGTCTCCGCGAGGACCAGTAGCAGGCTCGATGCGGCTTGATCGCACCCTCCATGCTCGAGGGCTCGCGCGTTCGCGTTCTCACGCTCAACAGCTCATTGACGCTGGTGCCGTCTCCGTCGACGGGCGTACGGCGGTAAAGCCCTCGCTAGCAGTATCCGACGACGCCTTGATTGAGGTTGATCAGGAGCAAGGACACTTCGTATCCCGGGCAGCATTCAAACTCTTGGGTGCGCTGGACGCGTGCCAACCACTGGGGCTTGACGTGGGTGGGGCCCAGGCGCTCGACGCGGGAGCCTCGACGGGAGGCTTTACCCAGGTCTTGTTAGAGCGTGGCGTGGCTCACGTCATCGCCGTCGATGTGGGGCACGGGCAACTAGCGCCGGCGCTTGGTGACGACGCACGCGTTGAGTCTCGTGAGCGCGTTAACGTCAAGGACTTGGACGCAGGCAGTCCCGGAGCAGGCGTGTCGTTGGTCGTGGGGGACCTTTCCTTTATCTCGCTCACGCATGTGATCCCTGCGTTGGTCCGTTTCGCTGCGGAAGATGCAGATTTTGTCTTGATGGTGAAGCCACAGTTCGAAGTAGGCAGAGGTGCGCTGTCGAGTCGCGGAGTCGTGACGGATTTGGCGAAGCGCCGTCAAGCGGTGTTGGCAGTGGCTCAAGCGATGATTGATGTGGGCCTCACGATCCACCATGTGGAGCGTAGTGACTTGCCCGGTCCTCAAGGGAATGAGGAATTCTTCGTATGGGCATCCGGATCATGGCAGGGTAGGGACCAGGAACACGAGATGCGCCCCATGTTGTCGGGCAATGCTCTGAAGTCTCACATCGCCCAGGAGGTGAACGGAACCGCATGAGTCGTGCTGTGGTGGTGATTTCAAACCCACACCGTCAAGAGATCATTGAGGCTGCGACCCTTGTCGAGCGCACGTTAACTGACCTGGGGATGACCGTTCTTCACGAGTTCGATAGCGCTGGTGACATTGAGGTGGCGCTCGTTCTTGGCGGTGATGGAACGATGCTGCATGCGGCGCATGTCATGCATGGCACGGGGATCCCCCTCCTCGGAGTCAATCTTGGGCGCGTGGGATTTCTTGCTGAACTTGACCGCGATGATGTCGTGGCCGCCGCTCGCCGGCTCGCAGCGGGGGAGTACACCGTAGAAGAACGTGGCACCTTGCAGGTACGGGTAGTGCGTGCCGACGGTAGCGTCGAACAAGGTTGGGCGCTCAATGAGGTGACGGTTGAACGAGCGGAGCCAGTGCGCACGCTCGAAGTCACGTTGGCCGTCGACAATCAGCCGCTGTCGTCGTTTGGGTGCGATGGAATGGTGATCTCGACGGCGACGGGGTCAACCGCCCACGCGTTCTCAGCAGGCGGACCAGTAATGTGGCCCGATGTGGATGCGTTGCTGTTCGTGCCGTTGGCTGCCCACGCGCTCTTTGCTCGTCCCCTTGTTGTCGGTCCCCGCTCGCGCTTCGCGATCGAGGTCGTATCGACATCTGATGCTGCAGGGCAAGTGGTGCTCGATGGCGCACGCGCGATCGACGCAGGTCGCGGCTGTGTGATCGAAGTCTTCAAGGGAGATACTCCTGTCAAGCTCGCACGTATGTCTGATTCGCCGTTTACTGAGCGTTTGGTGAAGAAGTTCTCGCTCCCTACGGAGGGGTGGCGCGGAGAGCGAGCGCGGCTGACCCCCATCGGTCGTGAGATGGACGGCCAGGACTCTGCTACGCCGCGTGAGGTGGCCCCCGAAGCGCCGGACGAGGACGGCTGATGCTCCACGAACTGTCCATTGCTGACTTGGGAGTGATTGAATCCTCTCGGATTGCTCTTGGGCCTGGCCTCACCTGTGTCACTGGCGAAACCGGTGCGGGTAAGACCATGGTTCTCACCGGTTTGGGTCTTATTCTTGGCGCCAAAGGTGTCAAGGCGACTGTCAGGGAGGGCGCCCCAGAAGCACTCGCAGAGGCGGTTCTCGACATTCCTCGCGATTCTGAGGCGTCGGCGCGTCTGCACGATGCGGGAGTCATGATTGAGGACGACGGAACTGTGGTCGTGGCTCGGACCGTTGGCGCTGAAACCCGGTCGCGCACCGTCGTAGGTGGGAGAACCGTTCCGTCTGCGCTCCTAGCCGACCTCGCATCGTCGCTTGTCACCGTTCATGGACAAAGCGATCAGGTGCGCCTTCGATCGAGTGCTCGCCAGCGTGCGACCCTCGATGAATACGGTGGCGAGCAGCACTCTCGAGTGCTCGCTTCATACACTGATGCTTGGCTGGCGTGGAACGAGGCGCGCGCAGAGCTCGCTGAGATGGAAGCAGGGGCCGAGGCGCAACGTGCTGAAGTCCTGAGGTTGCGTGACGATGTCGCCGCCATTGACGACATCGCTCCGCAGCCGGGAGAGGACGCGGCGCTCGAGGCGCAGGTGCGGCTGCTCGAAAACGGCGAGAACGTGCGCGTGGGTGTGGCAGCCGCCCATGAGGGTTTGACCGGGGATCACGATGCGGCCGCCGTGACAACGTTGGAGGCTGCACGACGCTCACTGGCAGACGCCGCCCAACATGACGACACACTTCAAGAGCTAGAGCAGCGACTCGCCAGTTTTGTCTACGGGGCGACCGACGTTGCCACCGAGCTCGCGATGTACATCGATGGGATGGAGTCCGAGCCGGGGCGGCTCAACGAAGTGCACGAGCGTCGGTCGGATATCTCAGCGCTGCTGAGGCGCATCGGCGTTGCGAATCTCGACGCGCTACTGAGCTACGCAGACGATGCTCGCGTGCGTATCGAAGCCGATGACAACTGGGACGAGACCTTAGCGACCAGGCGTGAACGCGAACGGGAGACACGGGACGCTCTCGAGGCGCTCGCAGGACAACTGCATCAGTCACGAGTGTCTGCTGCGCAATCGCTCGGCGGCGCAGTCGATGAGGAACTCGCACAATTGGCAATGCCTGACGCGGAGATGAAGGTGCGCGTTGAGTACACGGAGCCGATGGCCCATGGCGCCGACAACGTCACGTTCACGCTCGCTGCCCACCCGGGAGTACAGCATCGGCCGATCGCCGATGCCGCTTCCGGTGGCGAGCTGTCTCGCATCATGCTTGCCCTCGAAGTCGCTCTCTCTGACGTCGCGTCCGAGACTCCTCACACTTTTGTGTTTGACGAAGTCGACGCGGGAGTCGGCGGGCGCGCTGCGATCGCTGTCGGTAGCCGACTCGCAGCCTTGGCGCGTCACCACCAAGTGATCGTGGTGACCCACCTGGCACAGGTGGCAGCATTCGCCGATGCGCACGTCGTCGTCTCGAAGGCGACCGACGGGTCTATCACTCGGACCGACGTATCCGCTATCGACGGTGAACGACGGATCGAGGAAGTGGCACGCCTCCTGTCAGGGCAGGACTCATCAAGTACCGCACGCGCCCACGCAGTTGAGCTGTTGGAGGCCTCCCGCGTGGCACGATGAGGATCATGAGTCGTTCCTCTCACACACGGGACGCGGACGATGGCACGCTTGCCGGCCCCGCACGCCTAGATCCTCAGCCCATGACTCTCGCGCGCCGCTTGCGTCCGGGAGACGTGGCCGTCATCGACATGCTCGACCTTGACCAAGGCTCGGCAGAGGTTTTGGTGGCACGCCAGCCCGTTGCAGTAGTAAACGTGAGCCAGTCCATCTCCGGTCGCTATCCCACTGGTGGTCCAAGGGTCCTCTTGGAGGCCGGGATCCCCCTCGTCGACAATGTCGGGCCTGCCGTTATGGATGTGAAGGACGGAACTTCGATCACCATCGACAACGGTCGCATCGTCGTCGATGGTAGCGAGGTCGCTACTGGGACAGAGCTTGACGTCGAGACCGTCGTCGACGCAATGCGAGGTTCGGCCGAAGGCATGCGGGTGCAGCTGCAGATGCTGACGTCTACCGCCATGGAACAGATCGCCCGCGAAGGTGACATTCTTCTCGAAGGCCAGGGTCTTCCCGAGACGGGTGTCGACTTCACCGGTCGGCATGTCGTCATTGTGGCGCCCGGATACCAGCATCGGCAGCAGCTCACCGAGATCCGCCGGTACCTCCGCGACAAGCGCCCCCTCGTGATCGGGGTTGGCCCCGGCGCGAACGCTGCCAAGGACATCGGCCCGGCCGCCACGATCATCGTCGGCAACGTCGACACCGTCGACGAAGAGGCCCTCACCTCAGCCAGACACGTGGTGCTGCACGATCCCCAGGGAACCGATGCGGGGCTGATCCGAGCGGAGGCCCTCGGCATCGACCATTCCCACGTTGACTCGACCCTGTCTGCCGCTGACATTGCCATTCTTCTTGCGCACGCCGGAGGAGCGGAAGTCATCGTCACGGTCGGAGTGGAGTCGCGCCTCATGGACTTCCTGGAACGTAGCCCCGCTACTGCGGCCGGCACGCTGCTGACACGTTTGCGTGCAGGCGGCACCATGGTGGACGCGCGGACTCTCGCGCTGGTCTACCGTCATCGATACAGTTCGTGGGCGCTTGTCGGAATGGTGCTGGCAGCAGTCACTGCGCTAGCCGCCGCGCTGTGGGCGACTCCAGGGGGCCGCGAGTGGGTCGAAACCACCTGGAATGCACTCACCAGTTGGATCGGCGGCGCAGCATGATCGACTTCAGATACCACCTCGTCTCACTGACAGCCGTGTTCCTCGCCCTCGCCGTGGGCATCGTTTTGGGTTCGGGGCCCATGCGGGACGCACTCACAGGGAGTCAGACCGAACAGATCGATCAACTCAACGCCGAAGTCGCCGAGGCTCAAGAATTGGTCGAGGAGGAACGGCAGCAGGCAGCCGCTGGTGAGCAGTATGCCGATCAAACAGCGCCACGCGTTCTTGCCGGAACGCTCGAGAGTCAGTCAGTAGCGAGCATCGAAGTCGCGAAGCCGGACAGCGCCGATGCTGAGGGTGTGCGCAGCCGTCAGGTTCAGGCCGGTGCGTCGATCTCGGCGAATGTCACGATCACCGAAGAGTGGACGAACCCCGACCAGGTCGCCTTCCGCAGCTCTTTGGCAAGCACGCTCACACCTCAGGTGATCGGAGCGTCGTCAGAAATGACCTCGACTGCGGTCCTCGCACACGCGTTGGCGCAGGCCCTGATGCCCGGTGCGGCACCGTCCGGTGAGGACCCGGCTGATTACACTGCGGGCGCGCAAGACCGTGCTGACACGCTTTGGGACCTCCTGGCTGAGGCAGGGCTCGTCAGCGGGACAGTCACCGACGTCTCGACGGCAGTGACAATGATCGCAGGTCCGGTTTCTGATGAGTCAGCCGAACACTTCGCGGTCTACGCAGAGATTGTGGGAGTTTTGGGTGAGTATGCGACGGGAACCGTCGCGACGTCGGGAGATCCTTCTCCCGGAGATCTCGCGACGTCAGTTGCGAACTCTCCTCAGGCATCGTCCCTGGTGAGCACTGTGACATCCGGAACGGGATACTTCGGACAGCTGTCGACGGCGCTTGTGCTCGCCGAGAACATCGGCGGCAATGTGGCCCAGTATTCGGCGGGTGCGGATGCCTCATACGTACCGACACCCTAAAAATTGATGCGATTACGCGCCCGTGATGCCCCGGTGACTGTTAGAGTTAAAGCCCGTGGAGCGATCTAGAAACTCGTCCGGTACGGACCATGTCACACGGCACATCTTCGTCACAGGTGGGGTAGTTTCCTCCCTTGGCAAGGGCCTCACCGCATCTTCCTTGGGACGCCTGCTGCGTTCACGCGGGCTCAGGGTCACGATGCAAAAGCTCGATCCCTACCTGAACGTGGATCCGGGCACCATGAACCCCTTCCAACACGGCGAAGTCTTCGTCACCGAAGACGGCGCCGAGACCGACCTGGACATCGGCCACTACGAGCGCTTCCTCGACGTCAAACTCTCCGCGAGTTCGAACGTCACGACCGGTCAGGTGTACTCACAAGTGATCGCGAAGGAACGTCGCGGCGAGTACTTGGGTGACACCGTGCAGGTGATCCCGCACATCACGGATGAGATCAAACGGCGCATGCGCGACCAGGCAGGCCCCGACTGTGACGTGATCATCACCGAGGTAGGCGGAACCGTCGGTGACATCGAGTCGCAGCCGTTCCTCGAAGCAGCTCGACAGATTCGCCACGATGTGGGTCGCGACAACGTGTTCTTCCTTCACGTGTCGTTGGTGCCGTTCATTGGCCCCTCTGGAGAACAAAAGACCAAGCCGACGCAGCACTCGGTGGCGACACTGCGTTCGATCGGAATCCAGCCTGACGCCCTCGTGCTTCGTGCTGACCGCGACATCCCCGCTTCCGTCAAGGCCAAGGTCGCACTCATGTGTGACGTGGAGAACGAAGCAGTCGTGACGGCAAAGGACTCGCCGAGCATCTACGACATTCCTAAGGTCCTGCACTCTGAAGGCCTCGATGCCTACGTTGTACGCCGCCTGGACCTCCCATTCCACGACGTCGAATGGGGTGCGTGGAACGACGTCCTCGAACGTGTGCACCGTCCACAGCATTTTGTTGAGGTCGCATTGGTGGGCAAGTACGTTGACCTTCCCGACGCATACCTGTCGGTCTCCGAGGCTTTGCGCGCAGGTGGATTCCACCACAACGCGAAGGTTCGCGTGCGCTGGGTCGCGTCCGATACGTGTCAGACCCCCGAAGGTGCAGAAGAAGCGCTCTCTGGTGCGGACGCCATCCTGGTCCCCGGAGGCTTCGGTGTACGCGGCGTCGACGGCAAGATCGGGGCACTCCGTTGGGCACGCGAAAACCAGGTGCCGACGCTCGGAATCTGCCTGGGTATGCAGACGATGGTCATGGAGTACGCACGAAACGTGCTGGGCCTCGACGGAGCCTCGAGCTCGGAGTTCGACCCTGAGACCCCGCACCCCGTGGTCGCCACGATGGAAGAGCAGCGACAGATCGTCGACGGCGGGGGAGACCTCGGCGGCACCATGCGCTTGGGTGAGTACCAAGCAGTGCTCAAAGAAGGGTCTGTGGTCGCCGACACGTATGGCACCACCACCGTCGGTGAGCGCCACCGTCACCGCTATGAAGTAAACAACACCTACCGTGCCCAGCTTGAAGAAGCAGGCCTCGTGGTGTCAGGTGAGTCGCCCGACCGTGAATTGGTGGAGTTCGTGGAACTGCCACGCGAGACGCACCCGTACTACGTCGCCACCCAGGCACACCCCGAGTACCTGTCTCGACCCACCAAAGCCCACCCGCTGTTTGCTGGACTTATCGGCGCCGCCATTACCGCTCAGCAATCGGCGTAGACAGTGGAAGAACTGTGTGACACGCCCCGTTCCGCACCGGTGATCTCTCGTACGCGAGGGTTCACTGGTGCCGTGTGGGATATCGACTCGGACGTGATCGACCTTGGCGATGACGAGCGCGTCACACGCGACTATGTGCGGCACACCGGTGCCGTAGCGGTCATGGCGATGAATGAGCGCCGCGAGGTTTACCTCGTCAAGCAATACCGGCATGCAGTGCGCGCCGAGTGCTGGGAGCCACCCGCGGGGCTGCTCGACATGCCCGGCGAAGACCCACTTGAGGCTGCGCGCCGTGAACTCTGGGAAGAAGCCGATCTCACCGCATCGCAATGGGACTTGCTGATTGACGCGTACACGTCGCCTGGCGGTTCCACCGAGGCAATACGCATCTTTCTTGCGCGTGATCTAGTCGAAGTCCCGGAGGCGGAGCGCTTCTCGCGGGAAGCAGAAGAAGCCCAGATGGAGGGCGCCTGGGTGCCCCTCGATGAGCTGATGGCTGCGGTGCTCGAGGGACGGGTCCATGGCCCCACGACGGTCATCGGCGCTTTTTCGCTTTCCGAGGCGTTGCGTAGCGACGGTGCGACATTGCGACCGGCTCAGAGCGATTGGAACCGGCCGCCCGCGCGCGACGCTCAGAACTCGGAAACTGCCTAGTCCATAGCTGGAGTGCCGGCAACGGTACCGGTCGCAGAGCTGCTTGCGACCGTGCGCGTTGCTTGGCCTGTCGCGACCAGGTGTCACGAAGTTGCACCACGCTCGTGAGCATCCGCACGCGACGAAGAGCAGTGAACTACGGTTGTCGCCATGGTGGATTCCCCTTTGGCAGAGCAGCGAGCGGTGATCGGTGACGCCGCTCTGTTAGTACTGCGCTCGCATGGCGTTGCTGGCATGACGGTCCGTCGCGTAGCGGAAGAGGCGGGCTGCTCAACCACGGGCGTGTATACGTGGTTTGGCGGCAAGCAAGGGCTACTTGATGAGCTCTTCATTCAAGGATTTTCGGACTTCATGTGCACCGTCTTCCCTCAGGAGCAGTCGTTGCCGCTTGTGCAGGCCTCCTCGCGCTACCGGCGATGGGCTCTCGACCACTCTGACGAGTACCTACTAATGTTTGCTGCGCGTGCGTCCGGTTACAGTCCAGGGTCAGTGGCGTGGGAGGCTGCCGATGCGGCCTACGGTGCCCTCGTGGAGGCCGTCGCTGGCGAGGCAGGAAGTAGCCAAGACTCGCCATTGACAGTACGCATCGCGGCTCAACTGTGGGCTTTCCTCCATGGACGCGTCATGTTGGAGCTGGCCGGGCCGCCCGAGCAACCGCTCGAGCCCGAAGAGGTGCTCCTCTCCGGCGTCGATGTAGTCCTGGCACAGATTCGCTAGCGCAAACTCGCTACGAGCGCGGTAGGGCCGGGTCGTCTGCCGTCTTGAGCAGATAGTGAGTTGCGGCATGGGCCGCAGTAAACAGGCCGATGCCCAGAAGGTGCACTGCGACGAGGACTTCCGGCAAGCCAGTGAAGTACTGGACGTAGCCCACCAGGCCTTGGGCGGCAGTCACACAGGCGAGGACAATCCATGCCCGACGAACCTCGTCACGGTCACCTTCAGAATGGTCGCGACGCACGCGCCACACGAGGACGATGAAGAGCGCGAGGAAGATCCACACAGCTGCTGCGTGTGTTCGCGCGATCAAGGCTGGGTCGAGTGCAAGGCGTTCCGTTGCCTCAATATCGCCCGAGTGTGGTCCCGCTCCTGTGGTGAGCGCACCGAGGAACACAATGGCAAACACTGCGATCGCGATCGCGCGCTGATGCCACATCACCGATGATCCTGATCTGCGCGGTGCTCTCCGATATGTGAGCGAGAGCCATACGGCGTACCAGACCAGCCCGGCGGAAAGCATGAGATGCGGTGCCACCACCAGTGGGTGAAGCTCCACCAACACGGTGATTCCACCGACGACCGCCTGAATGATGATCCCGATTCCGGGAATCAGCCCCCACCACTTGAGGTCGGGACGTGAACGCCACACCGCAATCGCGACGCCTAAGGCGACAGCCGCGAGCACGAAGGTCAGCAGCCTATTGCCGAACTCAATCGCGGGGTGGAACCACTGTTCGGGGTGGAAGTCAGGTGTGAAGCTTCCCGGCTCGCACTGAGGCCACGTCGAGCAACCCAGGCCTGAACCGCTGAGGCGCACAATTCCGCCCGTCACGATAATGCCTGCTTGCGTCGCAATGTTGGCAAGGATGAATCCGCGGCCGTGACGGGTGATCCAGTCGAGGACTGCCGTCCAGGCGCGGACAAGAGGGGAAGCCGTGCGGGAAGTCACCGTGCCATCCTAGTTTCGCGTGGGAGTGGTGATGGACATCGCCTGCTCACGAGCGGCCGAGGGACGTACCGTCGCTCGCTCCGGGATGTCTTCCACGTGCTGACAGGCACTGTCTCGTCCTGTCAGGAACACTCTCGTAGGCCTCCGCGTTACCGATGTGTGCGGCGTGTAGAGAGGTCGCCCGCTCGTCCCCAAGAAACCGAATTACGCAACACTGAGGTAAGGCTTCCCTTGCTTGCAGGGAACGAATTTAGCAACAAGAATGTTGTCTACTAAGAACACCATGACAACGGCACCAGTTGGGAGAGCGTCTTGACGGCAGACACCACACGCGACCGCGTGCTGGGGCTCATCACCTCGGCAGGCCCTATCACGGCATCGGCATTGGCCCATGAACTTGGTGTCACAGCCGCTGGCGTTCGACGCCACCTCTCGGCTCTCATCGCCGATGGCCTTATTGAGGACCACGAGCCTCCCGGCCAACACGCGCGCGGACGTGGCCGACCCGCGAAGTCCTACGTGGCGACTACCGAGGGACAGCAGTCGTTGACGGCCGCCTACTCGAGCGTCGCTGTAGATGCGGTGGCTTTCATGCGTGAGCATGGCCAACTCGACGAGTTCGTCGAATCCAAGGCCCGTGAACTTGAAGAACAACTGTCCGCGTCGATTCCCGAGGGAGCTTCGATCGAAGAGCGTGTGAAGTTGCTCTCCGACGGCCTTGCGGAGCAGGGCTATGCCACGTCGGTCCGCCCGGGCCCCGGCGGCTACACCGTTCAACTTTGCCAGGGGCATTGCCCCGTGCAGTCAATTGCCGAGGAGGCTCCCGAGTGGTGCGAGGCCGAGACCCGCGTCATTTCCCGCCTCCTTGACGTCCATGTCCAGCGCTTGTCGACTCTGGCAGGCGGCGCACACGTGTGCACCACGACCATCCCCGTCGCAATGGCGACGTCCCAGGAAGGATGACTATGAGCACCCCTACCGAAAACGCCCCTCAGGCGACTGACGATGAGATCATCGCGTCAATCGGCGGCTACGAGTACGGATGGCACGACTCTGATGAGGCCGGCAAAATTGCCGAGCGTGGCATCGACGAGTCGGTCGTTCGCAACATCTCGGCTCTCAAGAACGAGCCCGAGTGGATGCTGAACATGCGTCTCAAGGGCCTGAAGATGTTCGAGAAGAAGCCCTTGCCGCACTGGGGATCCGACCTCTCCGGCATTGACTTTGACCGCATCAAGTACTTTGTGCGCTCCACCGAGAAGCAGGCGACGACGTGGGACGAGCTCCCAGACGACATCAAGGAAACCTACGACAAGCTAGGAATCCCTGAGGCTGAGAAGCAGCGCCTCGTTGCCGGTGTTGCCGCTCAGTACGAGTCTGAAGTCGTCTATCACCAGATTCGCGAAGACCTTGAAGAGCAGGGCGTTATCTTCATGGACACCGACACCGCTCTCAAGGAGCACCCGGAGATCTTCGAACAGTACTTCGGCACTGTGATCCCCGTCGGCGACAACAAGTTCGCCGGCCTGAACACCGCAGTGTGGTCGGGTGGATCGTTCGTGTACGTACCTCCGGGCGTACACGTCGAGATTCCGCTGCAGGCCTACTTCCGTATCAACACGGAGAACATGGGCCAGTTCGAGCGGACGCTGATCATTGCGGATGAGGGCTCGTACGTTCACTACGTTGAGGGATGCACCGCGCCGATCTACTCGTCGGACTCGTTGCACTCCGCCGTGGTGGAGATCGTCGTGAAGAAGAATGCCCGGGTGCGTTACACGACCATCCAGAACTGGTCGAACAACGTGTACAACCTCGTCACCAAGCGTGCGACCGCTGCTGAAGGCGCGACCATGGAGTGGGTGGATGGCAACATCGGCTCCAAGGTCACCATGAAGTACCCCGCGATCTACATGCTCGGTGAGCACGCTCGTGGAGAGACGCTCTCGATTGCGTTCGCCGGCGAGGGCCAGCACCAGGACGCGGGAGCGAAGATGGTGCACGCGGCGCCCAACACCTCCAGTTCGATTGTGTCGAAGTCGGTTGCCCGTGGTGGCGGCCGCACCTCGTACCGCGGTCTGGTTCAGGTGCTCGAGGGCGCCAAGAACTCCAAGTCGAACGTGCTGTGCGATGCGCTGCTTGTCGACCAGATCAGCCGCTCCGACACCTACCCCTATGTGGACGTCCGTGAAGACGATGTTCACATGGGTCACGAGGCCTCTGTCTCCAAGGTGTCCGAGGACCAGCTGTTCTACCTGATGTCCCGCGGTATGGACGAGACCGAAGCCATGGCGATGATTGTGCGCGGGTTCGTTGAGCCCATTGCGCGCGAGTTGCCCATGGAGTACGCGCTCGAGCTGAACCGCCTTATTGAACTGCAGATGGAAGGATCCGTCGGTTGACCGTCACTGACCACTCACAAGCAACTGCCGACACCGCGCACAGCCACGGTCTCGGTACCCCCACCCCAGACGCATCGCGCGCCGACCGGCCCACCTCGTGGGACGTGGACACGTTTACCGTGCCCAGCGGCCGTGAGGAAAACTGGCGTTTCTCACCGCTCAAGGACATCAAGCCGATGCTCCAGGCAGAGGACACAGACGGTCACCTTGAGTGGGACATCCCCACTCTTCCTGAAGGCGTGACCATCTCGGATATCGACACCGCCGCTGCCCAGGAACGTTCCGTTCGCGCGCCAGGGGACAGGGCGTCTGCTGTAGCCGCTGCCCACTCTGGCGGCGCACGCGTGCTGTCGATCGCCCCCAACACGGTGCTGGATGAACCTCTTCAGATCACTGTGACGGGGACTGGACAGGACGTCCGTGGACACCTGCTCGTGGAAGCAGGCGCTTCATCCGAGGCGACCATCATCCTCGAACGCAAGGGCACCGCCACGTACTCGGAGTTCGTCTCCGTGGACCTCGCACAGAATGCTGGGCTCAACCTGGTGCTCCTGCAACTGTGGGACAACGACTCTGTTCACGCAGGTGAAGTGGTGGCGCGTTTGGGCCGCGACTCACGCCTCCGTGGATCTGTGGTGACGCTTGGCGGTAAGTCGGTACGCCTGAACACCTCCGCGGCATTTGCCGGCGAGGGTGCACGCGTCGACCTGTTCGGCCTGTACTTCGCTGACTCCGGCCAGCACCAGGAGCACCAGCTCTTCGTGGACCACGCGGTGCCGCGCTGCACCTCGCGCGTGACGTACAAGGGTGCACTCGCAGGCAAGACAGCCCGCACCGTGTGGATTGGCGATGTGCTGATCCGCAAGGAAGCCGAGGAGACCGACACTTACGAGCTCAACCGCAACCTTGTGTTGACGGATGGCGCGCGTGCAGACTCGGTGCCAAACCTCGAGATCGAAACCGGCGAGATTGCTGGCGCAGGTCACGCATCCGCGACTGGCCGCTTTGACGATGAGCAGATGTTCTACCTACGTTCACGCGGTATCTCGGAGGACCAGGCACGCAAGCTGGTCGTCCGCGGGTTCTTCGCTGACCTGGTGCAAGAGATTGGCGTCGCGAGCGTTGAGGAATCCCTCATGAAGGCCATCGACGCTGAACTGGACCACGTGAATGAGGAACTGGCCGAGGAGGACGCGTGAGCGAGCAGCTCGCCTGCATGGTCGCTGACCTGCAGCCCGGCTCTGCGATGGATGTCGAGTTGACGCTCGAGTCCGGCAGCGACACACCGGTGGCGATTGTCCGCAGCGACGACGGCGACTTCTACGCCATCGGCGGCATGTGTACCCACGGCGAAGTGCCGCTGGGTGAAGGCGACGTCGAAGGCTGCTTCATCGAGTGTTGGGCCCACGGCTCACGTTTCGATGCGCGCACAGGTGTCCCCGATGAGCTTCCGGCCATCACGCCCGTAGCGACCTATCCCGTACGTATCGACGGCGAGCGCGTGCTCGTCGACGTCGACAACCCCAAGTCTTAAGAAGAGTGAATCAAGGAGCATCATGAGCACCCTGGAAATCAAGAACCTCCACGCCTCCGTGGAGACCCCTGAGGGCACCAAGCAGATCCTCAAGGGCGTCAACCTGACCATCAACTCCGGCGAGACCCACGCGATCATGGGCCCCAACGGTTCGGGCAAGTCGACGCTGGCCTACGCCATCGCCGGTCACCCCAAGTACGACATCACCGAGGGCTCCGTGTTCCTTGACGGTGAAGATGTTCTCGAAATGAGCGTCGACGAGCGTGCCAAGGCCGGTCTGTTCCTCGCGATGCAGTACCCCGTTGAGGTTCCTGGCGTATCTGTCTCGAACTTCCTGCGTACCGCGAAGACCGCCATTGACGGCGAAGCCCCCAAGCTCCGTACCTGGGTCAAGGACGTGAAGGTCTCGATGGAGCAGCTGCGTATGGACTCGTCCTTCGCCGAGCGCAACGTGAACGAAGGCTTCTCTGGTGGTGAGAAGAAGCGTCACGAGATCCTCCAGATGGAGCTGCTCTCGCCGAAGATCGCCGTTCTTGATGAGACGGACTCGGGCCTGGACGTCGACGCACTGCGCATCGTCTCCGAGGGCGTGAACCGCGTCAAGGAGAACACGGGCTTGGGCGTCATGCTCATCACCCACTACACGCGTATCCTGCGCTACATCAAGCCCGACTTCGTCCACGTGTTCGTCAACGGCCAGGTTGCTGAAGAAGGCGGCCCTGAACTCGCCGAGCGTCTTGAGGCAGAAGGCTACGACCGCTACCTGGTCGAGGCGTAAGGACCGCTGACACCGATGCTGCTGCCCGACCTACGAGGAGACTTCCCGATCCTGGCCCGAACGGTCAGGAATGGGAAGCCCCTCGTATACCTGGATTCGGGTGCCACCGCACAGAAGCCGCGGGTGGTACTCGACGCTGAACGCGAGTTTTACGAGCGTCACAATGCTGCGGTGCAGCGCGGCGCCCACCTCATGGCCGAAGAAGCAACGGAAGCATTTGAGGGAGCCCGTGCCGCAGTAGCAGCCTTTGTTGGTGCGGACAGCGACGAGATTGTGTGGTCGGAGAACGCCACCGCAGCGCTGAATCTTGTCGCGAGTGGCATCGCGAACGCCTCGGCGGGTATTGGTGGTGAGGAGTCTGCCCGATTCCGCGTGGGTCCAGGTGACGAGATATGTGTCACTGAGACCGAACACCATGCCAACCTCGTTCCGTGGCAGGTGCTCGCCGCCAAGACTGGCGCGGCACTGCGCTGGATTCCGGTTGACGACGAGGGTCGAATGATCCTTGACGACCTTGAGACGCTCGTCAATGAGCGGACTCGAGTCCTCGCCTTTACACATGCGTCGAATGTCACCGGCATCATTTCTCCTGTGCAGGCCCTGGTGGCCAGGGCACAGGCCGTCGGAGCGCTGACCGTTCTCGATGGGTGCCAGTCGGTGCCGCACATCCCCGTCAATGTCAAGGCGCTCGACATTGACTTCATGGCGATGAGCGCGCACAAGATGCTCGGTCCCACGGGCATCGGCGCGTTGTATGGGCGCAAGGACCTGCTCGATGTGCTCCCGCCGTCGATCTTGGGCGGTGGAGCCGTCAAGGTCGTGACGATGGAGGAGACCAGCTGGCAGGCCGCGCCTACGCGCTTCGAAGCGGGCTCTCAACCTGTGGCGCAAGCCGTGGCTATGGGAGCTGCGGTGGGGTACCTCAGTTCTCTAGGTATGGACCGCGTGGAAGCTCACGAGCGTGAGATCGCCGCGATAATGCGCGAAGGTGTCGCTCAGATCCCGGGAGTGCGGCTCTTGGGACCTGTGGGAGATGCCAATGCGCGCGATGTCATCGGCGTTGCCGCGGTGTCAGTTGAGGGGGTCCACCCTCACGACGTCGGTCAGGTTCTGGACGATTCCGGTATAGCTGTACGTGTCGGGCACCATTGCACTCAGCCCCTGCATCGGCGATTTGGAGTGACTGGCTCAACCCGAGCCAGCGCACACGTGTACACGACCGCTGACGACGCACACGCCTTTGTCGAGGCGTTGGCGACCGTCCCTGCATTCTTCGGAGTGAATCGATGAGCAGTCTTGAACAGATGTACCAACAGGTGATTATGGATCATGCCCGTGAGGCTCACGGGCGAGGTTTGAAGGACCCTGGACTCATTCAGGTGGGGGAGTCGCATCAGGTCAACACCACGTGCGGTGATGAAATCAGGCTCCGCGTGGGACTGGACGGCGACACTGTTGCTTCCGTGTCCTGGGAGGGCCAGGGATGCTCGATTTCCCAGGCATCCGTCTCGGTGCTTCACGAACTCGTCGAAGGTGAATCCCTCGAGACTGCGGAAAAGACCGCTGAAGCATTCCGTGATTTGATGCAAGCCAAGGGCGAGGCCCTTGGTGACGACCGTGACGACCTGCTCGACGACGCAACGGCGTTTGTCGGTGTGGGCAAGTACCCAGCACGCATCAAATGCGCCATGCTGGGATGGATGGCTTTTAAGGATGCCCTCATCCAGGCACGAAAGGACCAGTCATGACTGAAACGACCACTCCTCCCAATGCGGCGGACGTCGAAGAGGCGCTGCGCGATGTCATCGACCCGGAGCTCGGCATCAATGTCGTGGACCTGGGCCTGGTGTACGGAGTTTCTCTCGACGAAAACCAGCACGCTGTTGTCGACATGACGTTGACCTCTGCCGCGTGCCCTCTTACCGACGTGATTGAAGACCAAGCTGGACAGGCGCTTGAGGGGCTTGTGAATGGCTACCGGATCAACTGGGTCTGGATGCCGCCGTGGGGTCCGGACAAGATTACGGACGACGGCCGCGAGCAGTTGCGCGCTCTGGGATTCAACGTCTAAACCGCACCAGATTTAGAGCGATCGATGGCCTGCGGCCCCGGCATCCACGCCGGAGCCGCGGGCCATCGGTGTGTGTGGCAGCGTAAACGGGCGAAGCGCATGAATCCGTGGCGTGTGAAGTTCTCCGTGGGCTAGAAGGATATTCGGCCGGTAGCCAACGCAATGACGCCCAGGATTGCCCCCACGGTAGCCAGAGCGCACAACACTGCTTCGACGCGGGTGAAGACCCGGGCCCCTTGTTCCCTACGCGACCAGACATACAACACAGTCGAAGGCGCATAGATGATGAGAGCAATGAGCGCGTACACCAAGCCCATGGCGTAGACCAGATAGATGGAGTAGATCGTCGCGACTACTGCTGCGACCGTTGCCGTCGCGACTCGCGTTCCCTTGAACGCGAGTTTCGCCGCGAATCCTGCCGTCAGCAGGTAGGGGAGGATCACCAGTGCTGACGTCAGTTCCAAGGAAAACTCGAATGCACTCTCAGCCGTAAACGCCACCAACAGAAAGATCTGCGTGACAACCGACGTGGCAAGCAGTGCGCGATGTGGCACGTCGTTGCGATTCGTCGCAGCGAGAGCTCGAGGTGCGTCACCGTGGGCGGCAGTCATGTAGAGCGATTCCACGGCAAGTAGAGACCATGCGAGGTAGGCGCCAAGGACGGAGACGATGAGCCCGATGCCCACCACCCATGCACCCCAGGGCCCGACCACCGATTCAAGGACACCCGCCATGGAAGGCTGGCGAAGGTCCGCAATGTCGTCGCGTGGCATGACGCCGTAGCTCAGCATGGTCACACTGACAAAAACTGTCAGGACCGTGAGGAAGCCCCACACGGTGGCCTTGCCGATGTCTTCGCGCCGCCTAGCCCATCTTGAGTAAACGCTCGCTCCCTCGATGCCAATAAAGACGAACACCGTGACGAGCATGGTGTTACGGACCTGGTCTGGCAGTGATCCGAGCGACCCGTCCTCGGCATAGAGGTTGTCGGTGAAGACCTCCCATGAAAACCCTCCGCCCATGATGAGGACTACAAAAATCGCGAGCGGCACTAACTTTGCGACCGTCGCGATGCCGTTGATGAGCGTCGCACGAGTCACACCACGTTGAATCACGAAGTGAAACACCCAGATACCAAGTGTGCCGAGGCCGAGGGCCCAGATAGTGTCTCCGTCACCGAATTCAGGGGCAACGCCGCCCAATGTCGAGCCGATCAACACCCAGTACGTGACGTTCGCGACACAAGCGCTCACCCAGTAGCCGATTGCGGAAAAGAACCCCACGTAGTTCCCGAACCCAGCGCGCGCGTACGCAAACACACCCGAGTCAAGGTCGGGGCGTGCGAGTGCAAGCCGTTGAAAGACGAACGCAAGCGCGAGCATTCCCGTGCCAGCGATCGCCCAAGCAATGGCCGCACCCACCACTCCCGTGGTGTCTGCAAACTCTCCCGGAAGCGAGTACACACCCGCGCCGATCATGGTGCCGACCACCATTGCAGTCAGCACTGGCGCTGACATGGTGCTACGGGTGCGCGGTGCTGGCTCGATGGGCGCACCTAGCGGCGAATCGCCGTTTGCTTTCATGCGGGCTCCAGGAAGTGGACGGGTATCGCCAGCGTAGACCTAGAGCAACGTCCTGGCAGGGTGTCTACTTGTCGTTTTTCCCACGCGGTGCGATGAGCCGTTCGAACGCCTCTTCGGTAGACATTGCTTCGCCAGTGGACTCCGATGAGCGCGTCTCGATGTCTTCGGACCCCTCTGGACCAGTTCCACGCGAAGGAGCTTGCTGAGCCTTGCGACTGCGCGTCGACGCCTGGGTGCGTTTCTTGGTGCGCTTCTTGTCGCGTGCGTCGCGCGCTTCATGGGAAGCGTCAAACTCCTCACCGATGCCACGAGCGTGGATAGCCTGACCAAGTTGCAAAGCGAAGCCGACGGTCCGCGTCGTGGTGGGGAACACTACGGCGCGGATAGATTTGTCGAGACCTCGGGCACGAGCGGCTTGGCGGGACTCCATGTAGATGCGGGCGACTTCTGGAAGCGCTCTGAGCATGAGAGCGAACATCAGGCCTAGAGTTTCAGGAGGGAGCACAGCTCGGATGGGCCGTGCCGCATAAGCGACGAAGTCCAGCATCTCCGCCATCGACGTCGAGGTGGTGATGGCGAGCGCGAGAGACACGATGGTCAGAAGATCGGCAGTGACATCGAGAGCTCGGTCGTAGTCACCGCGCCACAGGAACAGTGTGGATGACACCAGGCCGATGAGCGCAGTGCCCACGAGGGTCCACATCGTGACGCGAAGCGGGGGAGCGGTGCTTGCCAACAGGAGCAAGGCTGCGCACATGATGCCGAGCGACGTCACGGTGTCGCTGGTGACGAGCACCACGACCGTAGTGATGATGAGCAGCAGGACCTTGAGCCACGCTGGCGCGCGGTGAAGCGGGGTGTCTCGTGGCCGGTATAGGCCAAGAGTGGAGATCATTCTGGCGGCGCCTGACGTGCGGCGCGTCCAAACATGAGGTCGCGGTAGTGCTGAATCGCCTCGCGCGGGTCGCCGTCAAAGGCGATGCCCCCGTCGTCAATGACGATGGTGCGTTCGGCACGCGAAGCTGAGTCGAGGTCGTGTGTCACTTCAATAAGTTGCACGGGAAGTGAACGAAGCAGAGCGCCCACGTGTGCCCGCCACCGAAGGTCCAGCAGCGTGGTGGGCTCGTCCGCGATAAGGACGGAGGGAGTCACCGCGAGGACGCCTGCGAGGGCAAGAAGCTGACGTTGGCCACCAGAGAGGGCACTCACAGAGACATCGGCACGCTCGCCTAGCCCCATCTCTTCAAGAGCTGCCAGTGCTGCACGTGTTCGTTCGTCTTTGTTTTTGACAGACCTGCGCAACGACAGCATGACGTCTTCGACGGCGGTCGGCATGATCAGCTGTGCGGATGGGTCAGTAAAGAGGAAGCCCACACGGCGCCGCACCTCGGCACCGTGCTTCGCGACATTGAGTCCTTCGACTTCGACGGACCCCTCGGTTGGAGGGATCAGACCGTTGATGAGGCGAACTAGCGTGGACTTCCCGCCGCCGTTTGCGCCCACGATGCTGATGTGGCGTTCGGCCAGCGTCAATGTCGTTGGCCGGAGAATCGTCACGCCCGTATCGGGCGCGACGACACTGGCCCCCTTGAACTCGATCATGCGTTAAGGCTATGCGGTCGCGGGCTCTTCCACGTCCACAGCAGACGATTTCTTGGTCTGAGCAGGCAAAAGTTGGGGATAAGCGCGGTGGATGATTGCGGCCAGCGATGCGGCGATGACGACCTTGATGACGTCGGGAAGATAGAACGGGGCGAGAACCACGGCAGCTTGCGACATGCTGAGGCCCGTGACGATCGACATCCATGGGATCCCTACCGCGTAGATGATGGGAATAGAGACAAGCCCTGCCAGTGTGAGCGTGAAGAAGTTTGCCTTGACCCGATTGCGCAGAAGCTGGGCCACGAGCCCAACCGCGAACGCGGCCGGCAGGAACCCGACGATGAACCCTCCGGTGGGGCCAACGAAGACGGCAAGGCCTCCGATGTTGTTGGCGAAGATCGGCATGCCTGCGGCGCCGACGACAATGTAAAGAGCGACTGCAGCGGTTCCTCGCCACGGTCCGAGGCAGAGTCCGGCAAGCACCACAGCCAACGTTTGCAGGGAGAATGGCACTCCGAATGCAAGTGTGACTTCCGGGACAAGTGTGGACGCGGCGATGAAAGCGGCAAAGACAGCGATCAGGGCGATGTTGGGCCCTGAGAACGTGTGGCGCGGGGACATGCATTCTCCTTGCGATAATTGATCGGCGCCACGCTACTGTGGCCGTTGCCCGTGGACTTTGCCTTTCGTGCTCAATGCGCGATCGTTGTAGACATCCCACCAAATGCATGTCACCTGAGGAGTTGTTTTTAGTGATCAGCGCGCAAAATCTTGAGATGCGCATCGGCGCACGGGTGTTGTTGAACCCGACGTCGTTTCATGTGAACGCGGGCGACCGCATCGGCTTGGTGGGACGCAACGGCGCAGGCAAGACCACCATGACGCGCATTCTTGCGGGGGAGGGGCAGGCCTCCGGTGGAACGGTGACCCACAAGGGCACCGTGGGCTACCTTCCCCAGGACCCGCGTTCCGGCGATCTGTCGCAGTTGGCGATGCACCGCATTTTGGCCGCACGTGACCTCGCCGGCATCGTCGCGAAGATGCGCGAGGCTGAAGACGCCATGGCAGGAAGTGACGAAGCCGCCTCGATCAAGGCGATGGAGCGTTACCCGCGGCTTGAAGAGCGGTTCCGTGCGGCAGGTGGCTATGCAGCCGAATCTGAGGCGTCGCGTATTGCTTCAAACCTTGGGCTCGATGAACGGATTTTGGCTCAGCCTCTTGAGACTCTTTCTGGTGGTCAACGCCGCCGTGTCGAATTGGCGCGAATATTGTTCTCCGACGCTGAGACGTTGCTTCTGGACGAACCGACTAACCACCTTGACGCGGACTCGATCGTCTGGCTCCGTGAATTCCTGCGCCAGTATTCGGGCGGTCTCATTGTGATCAGTCACGATGTCGACTTGGTTCGTACCGTGGTGACCAAGGTGTTCTATCTCGATGCCAACCGCGGCCAGTTGGATCAGTACGCGATGGGGTGGGATCTGTATCTTCGCCAGCGTGAGGACGATGAGAAGCGTCGTCACACCGAGCGCCGTATCGCGGAGAAGAAGGCGGGGGCACTGGTTGCTCAGGCGGAGAAGATGCGGGCAAAGGCGTCCAAGGCGGTCGCCGCTCAGCAGATGCTCAAGCGGGCGGAAAAGATGCTGGAGGGCACCGAGGGTGAGCGTGTCTCAGACAAGGTCGCATCCCTGCGATTCCCGACGCCTGCTGCGTGTGGCAAGACGCCGTTGCGAGGCTACGGCTTGTCCAAGAGTTATGGCTCTCTTGAAGTCTTCATGGACGTGGATCTCGCCATTGACCGTGGCTCACGTGTGGTCATCCTTGGGTTTAACGGCGCCGGCAAGACCACATTGTTGAAGCTGCTGGCAGGCGTGGAGCAGCCTGACACAGGCGAGATTGAGCCGGGACACGGCTTGAAGCTCGGGTACTACGCCCAGGAGCACGACACCCTGGATATGGACGCCACCGTGGCTGAGAACATGCGTCACTCCGCGCCCGACTTGGGTGATACGGAGGTGCGCAAAGTCCTGGGTTCGTTCTTGTTCTCCGGTGACGACGCAGACAAGCCCACGCGCGTCTTGTCCGGTGGAGAAAAGACGCGTCTGGCGTTGGCGACACTCGTGGTCAGCCAGGCGAACGTCCTCCTCCTCGATGAACCGACGAACAACCTTGATCCCGCGTCACGCGCAGAGATTCTTGGTGCATTGCGGACATACGAGGGAGCTGTTGTCCTCGTGACACACGATGAGGGCGCCGTTGATGCCTTGGAGCCGGAACGCGTTCTGCTCTTGCCCGATGCCGACGAGGACCTGTGGAACGACAACTATCGCGATCTCATCACGCTCGCCTAGCCGGGGCCCGGCGCACTGAGTTACAGCGCGTCCTCAATCTCCTCATCGGAAGGGCCACGACGTCGTTGTCGACGCGACTTTTTGGTGTGGGAAACCGCCGATGTTGGTGCGGGTGACGGGGTCGACGCTGGGGTGTCGTCTGCGAGATCGTTCGGGGGATGTGCCGGGCCAGTTCCGGAGGCATCGTCGCGGCGATCAATGAGTGCCTGTTCACGGCTATCGCGGCGCAAGAGAAGCACCGCGCCGAGCGGAGCGAGTGCGGCGAATACCCACCACTGCCAAGCGTAGGAAAGGTGTGGCCCCACAGAGAGCTCAGGTAGCGGGACTTCTTGACCCACGAGGGTGTTTCGGCAGCCACTGTCGTCGCAGTACTCACGCATCATGAGGTAGCCAGGCACGGCCGGATGGTGTGGCTCATCTAACTGCGCTGGCGTGATGCGTGAGACGGAGTCATCGGCGCTCTTGCCGTCGTCTTCTTCCCACTCGCGCACCACGCCTGTCACCGTCACGACTTGGTCTGAATAGGGAACGGCGACGGGGTCTTCATTGGGGCCGGGCTGCGGGATCCACCCCACAGAGACAAGTACCGATTCGCCGCTGTCAGTGTCGAGCCATGCGAGGTACTGCCATGCGGGTGTTGAGTCGATCGGTCGCCCGCGCAACACTGTGGCCGTCTCAGAGTCGAAAACACCAGTAACGGTCACCGTTCGCCATTGTGCACTTTCGGGGAGGTCGGTGGAGCCCGGAGGAACCACCACCTCGAGTGGTGCGACTGGTTCCTCCTGCGCGGCGGCATACGCGTCGCGCGCATCAGTTTTCGCTTCGTGGCGACCGTGCTGCCAGTCGCCCAGCACAATCGCGACAGCGCTGATCGCGACAGCCACACCGAGCGTGACGATCACGCGAACGGGAGATAAGCCACGAAAGATCACGCCTGCGATAGTAGTCGCGTGACAACGGACCTCGTGTCGCTACGCACAACTCCATCCACGAGACGGCGAGTGCGTGACGGGTATGGCCCTACGGCGCGTCCAGGTTCGGTACCGTGGCACCCATGACACGACATGTCCTCGTCACAGGAGCCAACCGCGGCATCGGCCGTGCCATCGCTGAGTCTTTTGTCGCCGCCGGCTATAACGTCAGCTCAATTCACCGCAGCGGGCAGTTACCCGAAGGTGTCGACGGCGAGATTGCCGACATCACCGACACCGACGGAGTCAATGCGGCGTTTGATGCGCTTGAGGAACGGCATGGGCGTGTCGAGGTACTCGTCGCCAACGCCGGCGTCACTAAGGACGGACTCCTCATGCGGATGTCCGACGATGACTTCGCTTCAGTGCTCGACGTCAACCTCACCGGAACATTCCGGACCGTCCGTCGTGCGGTCCAGTCCATGATGCGTCAGCGCTTTGGCCGGATCATCCTGGTCGGCTCCGTCGTGGGCCTGATGGGCAACCCCGGCCAGGTGAACTACTCATCGTCGAAGGCCGCATTGGTGGGCATGGCGCGGTCCATTACCCGCGAGGTCGGCCAGCGAGGTATCACGGCGAACGTCATCGCCCCAGGGTTTATCACCACTGACATGACAGACGAACTTGCTGAAAATCTTCAGAAGCAATACGAAGCCAACATTCCCGCCAAACGTTTTGGCACCACGGACGACGTGGCCGCTGCAGCGCTGTACCTTGCATCTGACAGCTCTGGCTACGTCTCAGGCGCCGTCCTGCCCGTGGATGGCGGCCTGGGGATGGGCCACTAACGCTTTCCACAACTTCACGCTCAAGCTCACGCCAGTAACCGTGAGCGACCGCTAGGCTTCCGCACAGGAGGAAACACATTCATGGGAATTCTTGACGGGAAAAACATCCTGGTCACTGGTGTATTGACCGAAGGGTCAATCGCCTTTGACGTTGCACGTCTCTGCCAGGAGCAGGGCGCCACCGTTGTGCTCACCGGCGTGGGTCGCACGGTAAAGATCACGCAGGCCATGGGGCGTCGATTGCCCGTCGAGGCCCAGGTGGTGCCGCTTGATGTCACGGACCCAGAGCAGCTTGAGGGCCTCGCGGATGCTGTGCGTGAGCACGTTCCTCACCTTGACGGGGTCGTGCACTCCATTGGTTTCGCGCCACAGAACGTGATGGGTGGAAACTTCATGGAGGGGCCGTGGGAAGACGTTGCCACCGCCATGCACATCTCTGCGTTCTCGCTCAAGGCGCTCGCGCAGGCAACGCTGCCCCTGATGCCCAACGGCGGCTCGATCGTCGGCCTCACCTTCGATGCCACTGTCGCATGGCCCGTCTATGACTGGATGGGCGTCGCAAAGTCGGCGCTCGAGTCGACAAGCCGGTACTTGGCTCGTGACCTCGGGCCGCAGGGGGTGCGTTGCAACATGGTCTCCGCCGGACCTATCAAGACGACGGCAGCGAAGAACATCCCGGGCTTCGAACAGATGGAAGGCACCTGGTCGGAGCGGGCCCCTCTGGGCTGGGACTCTGCAGCGACCGAACCAACAGCCAAGGCCGTGACAGCACTTCTCAGTGACTGGTTCCCCGCGACCACAGGAGAAATGGTGCACGTCGACGGTGGCGTGCACGCGATGGGACAGTGACATGCCAACTTTGATTCTTGCCCGCCACGCCAAGGCCGAAAAGCCTGGTGGCATCCAGGATATGGACCGCCCTCTGGCGCTCATCGGCCGCCAGGCTTCAGCCAAGCTCGGCGCCGAACTCGTTGAAGCGGGCCTCAAGCCCACGCTGGCCTTAGTGTCTCCAGCGAACCGTACGCAGCAGACGTGGAACCTCATGTCGAAGGCGTTCGCTGACTGCCAAGAGCGCATCGTTGACGACCTCTACGAGACTCACGTTGACGGACTACTTGAGGTCCTTCACGACATTGAGGACGAGGAAACCGTCATTGTCGTGGGTCACGAGCCCACGTCATCAGCGGCGACCGCATATCTCGCAGCCGATGGCTCGGACACACCGTCCTTGAAATTTGTTGCACACGGTTTGCGCACGGCCACTGCAGCAGTGCTGACCTTCGACGGTCCCTGGTCCAGCCTGGGTTCGCGCACCGCAACGCTCACGACTGTGATCTCCGGCCGCGACGTCGACTAGGCCCTACGACAAGGGATTCACATGGCCAACGAGCACGACACGCTCGACGGGTTTATCGGGGACTTCATCAGTCGCCAACCGATGTTCTTCGTTGCCACGGCAGCTGCCGACGGCTTGGTCAATGTGTCGCCCAAGGGTGGCGACGGCACCCTCGTGGTGCTCGATAGCCGTCGAATCGCCTACCTCGACCTCACTGGCTCAGGTTCGGAAACGATCGCGCACGTGCGAGCGCTGAACCGCATCACTGTGATGTGGTGTGCGTTCGAGGGGCCACCCATGATCGCGCGCATTCACGGTCGAGCCGAAGTGATCACCAGGGACACGCCTGAGTGGGATGAGATGGCGTCCCGATTTCCCGACAAGCCCGGAGCTCGCGCCATCATCGTGGTCACGGCTGATCGCATCAGTGACTCGTGCGGCATGTCGGTACCGTTGTTGGAGTACCGCAGTGACCGGGACCAGCTTGACCGGTGGGCTCGAGGTAAGGGAGACGAGGGCTTGCGTGACTATCGGGACCGCAAAAACGCGACGAGTCTCGATGGTCTCCCGGCACTCAAGGAGCACGAGCGAGGCTAAGTATCGCCGTTCAACCGTGTGCAGTTCGCGCCGCGTGTCTCCTGAACCACGCTTGATACCAGTGTGGCTCAGGCCCGAGCGTCGATCACGTCGAGAACCGCCGCGAGGGAGGGCTCATTCACCGCGGCATCGGCGTGGCTCTGAACCACGGGCTTTGCGTTGAACGCGATGCCGAGCCCTGCCACTGCCATCATGTCCAGGTCATTCGCACCATCGCCGACGGCAACGGCATCGGCCGTATCGATGCCCAACTGTGAGCAGTACTCCCGTAGCGCCTGGGCTTTTGCTGCACGGTCGATCACAGGGCCGTAGGTACGGCCAGTGAGCCTCCCGTCGGCGACCTCAAGGCCGTTGGCACGGAACAGATCGATATTGAGCTGTCGCGCCAACGGGCCGACGATCTCGTGGAAGCCGCCAGACACCAACGCGGCGGTCCAGCCTCGCTCCTGGAGAGTTGAGATGAGGTACTCGGCACCAGGAGTGAACTGGACTTCCTCGATGACCTCGTTGAAGACCGTGTCGGAGACACCCGCAAGCGTTGCCACCCGTTGGGTCAGCGACTCTCCAAAGTCGATCTCTCCGCGCATCGCTGCTTCTGTGACGCGAGCTACCTCAACTTGAGTACCCGCCCGGGCCGCAATGAGTTCAATGACTTCGGAGGTGATGAGCGTCGAATCAACGTCGAGGACAATGAGACGACGGGTCATCCGGCAATCACCGTGTTCTTGGGTACAACCGTGATGCCTGACTCCGTGACGGTGTATCCACGCTCGATATCGGCTTGGCGATCGATACCCACGCGTGCGCCTTCCTCGACAATGACGTTCTTGTCCAAGATGGCGCGGTGAACCTGCGCGTGGCGGTTCACGATCACATCGTCCAGGAGAATCGAATCAGAAACTGTCGACCACGAGTGGAGACGCACGCCAGGGGAGAGAACCGAACCCGTGACAGTCGCACCCGACACAATGGTGCCGGGAGAGACAATCGAATCCGCGGCGTGGCCCAAACGACCCTCTTCAGAGTGGATGAACTTCGCCGGAGGCTCAGTGATAAGCCCCTGGTGCACTGGCCACTCACGGTTGTAGACGTTGAAGATCGGCTCTACCGCGATGAGGTCCATGTGCGCGTCGTAGTAGCTGTCCAACGTTCCAACATCACGCCAATAGTCGCGATCGCGATCCGTCGAACCGGGCACGTCGTTGTCAACGAAATCGTAGAAGCCACAGGTGCCCTTGTCGACGAAGTACGGAACGATGTCTCCACCCATGTCGTGCTTAGAGGTGGGCGACTCAGCATCGGCCTTGAGGGCCTCGAGGAAAGGTTCCACCGAGGCGACATAGTTGCCCATGCTCGCCAGGACTTCGTCGGGGCTGTCGGGCAAGCCCTCCGGCTCCGTGGGCTTCTCGAGGAACTTGTTGATGAAACCTGGGCGGTCCTTGTCGGTGTCAATGACGCCGAACTGATCCGCCAAAGAGATGGGCTGGCGGATTCCCGCGACCGTGAAGTCGGCACCGGAGGCGATGTGTGCATCGACCATCTGCGAGAAGTCCATGCGATAGACGTGGTCAGCGCCCACGATCACCACGATGTCCGGCTCTTCATCTTCAATGATGTTGACCGTCTGATAGATGGCGTCCGCACTGCCGAGGTACCAGTGCTTGCCGCGACGCTGCTGAGCAGGAACGGGAGCAACATAGTTGCCGAGCAGTGGCGACATTGGCCATGTCTGCGCGATGTGACGGTCCATCGAGTGGGACTTGTACTGCGTTAGCACAACGATGTGCAGATAGCGGGAGTTCGCCAGGTTCGACAGTGCAAAGTCAATGAGTCGGAACGTGCCGCCGAAGGGGACAGCAGGCTTGGCACGGGCTGCAGTGAGGGGCATCAGGCGCTTGCCCTCACCTCCAGCGAGGACGATCGCGAGAATCTTGGGTGCAGGCATAACTTCACCATAGTGGCGAATAGTTGTTGAGGGAATGCGCAACACCACATTCGAGCGATAGCGTGTCCTTTATGCGAGCAGACATCCTCACACGTGAATATCCACCTCACATTTATGGCGGCGCCGGCGTGCACGTCACAGAGTTGGCCGCGGTGCTCCGTCAACACATGGACGTGGAGGTACGTGCGTTCGATGGCCCGCGTAGCGAGCCTGGTGTGACCGGGTATGACGCTCTCGGTGGAGGGGTGGGGGACGCATCGCTGGATGTGTTGGCGCACAACCTGCCGATGGCCAATGACTGCAAGGGTGCCGACCTCGTACATTCACACACGTGGTACGCAAATATGGCCGGCCACCTCGCGGCAAAACTCCATGGAATCCCTCATATTGTGAGCGCACATTCACTTGAGCCGATGCGGCCATGGAAGGCAGAACAGCTCGGCGGCGGGTACCGAGTCTCGTCGTGGATAGAGAAGACCGCGTATGAGGGGGCCGATGCGATCATCGCCGTCTCTGCGGGCATGCGGGATGACGTCTTGCGGTCATACCCCAATGTTGACCCCGACAAAGTGAAGGTCATCCACAACGGCATCGATGTCGACGCTTGGGCCGCTCCTGCCACGCCGGAAGAGCGCGCCAAGGCCGATGCCGTAGTCAAGAGGTGGGGTATTGATCCCAGTCGCCCCGCCATCGTCTTCGTGGGCCGGATTACCCGTCAGAAGGGGCTGCCGTACTTCCTGAGGGCCGTAGAGACGTTGCCTGATGACGTTCAGGTGGTGTTGTGTGCGGGTGCTCCCGACACCCAGGAGATCGCCGCCGAGGTGAGCGGGCTGGTCGCCGGCCTCCAAGAGCGTCGTAGCGGAGTCATCTGGATCGACGAGCACTTGCCACGCCCCGAACTGGTGGCAGTCCTTGATGCCTGCACCGCATTCGCTTGCCCGAGCGTGTATGAACCGCTCGGCATCGTGAACCTTGAGGCCATGGCAGTGGGACTGCCGGTCGTTGCTACTGCCACGGGCGGAATCCCTGAGGTCGTTGTCGACGGCGAAACAGGGATTCTGGTACCCATCGACCAAGTCTCTGATGGCACGGGCACTCCCACTGATCCCGACGCCTTCATTGCAGACCTGGCTGCAGCACTGACTGACGCAGTGTCCGACCAGGATAGGGCCAGAGCGTGGGGACGAGCAGGACGGGAACGCGCCACCGAACACTTCTCGTGGCACACCATCGGTGAACGTACTGCTCACCTGTATCGGGGAATCCTCGGATAGGCTGAGCGACATGACCGAGGTGCTCAGTTTTTCCGGTGTTCAGTTGCGTCGTGGCGACAACCCCATCCTGCGTGACATCAACTGGTCCGTGGACTCCGCGGAGCGATGGGTTGTACTTGGACCCAATGGCGCAGGCAAAACCACACTGACAAACTTGGCGTCGGCACGAATGCACCCAACGGAGGGCACTGTCATGGTCCTCGGAGAGACACTTGGTCACTCCGACACCCAAGATTTGCGTACCCGGGTGGGACTGACATCGGCCGCCTTGGCTGACAGGATTCCCGACGACGAAACTGTGCGCGACGTCGTGATGACCGCCGCTTATGGAGTCACGGGGCGGTGGCGCGAAGAGTACGAGCACATTGACGAGTCACGTGCCGACGATCTTCTTGCCGCGTTCGGAATGTCGGACTTCGCCGAGCGAGCTTTCTGGACGCTGTCCGAGGGCGAGCGTAAGCGGGTTCAGATCGGGCGCGCCCTGATGACAGACCCAGAACTCCTGATCCTCGATGAGCCTGCCGCGGGCCTCGACCTCGCCGGGCGCGAAGAACTCCTGGCAGCCCTCGCTGAGCTCGCAGGAGACCGCCGTTCGCCAGCGATCGTGATGGTCACCCACCACGTAGAAGAGATCCCGGAAGGCTTCACCCACGCGCTGCTCCTACGTGAAGGAGAAGTTGTAGCCGCTGGCCCGCTCCATGCCACCATCACGTCAGCAAACCTGACGCAGGCATACGGAATGCCCGTTGCTCTTCATGCGCACCAAGGGCGTTGGACCGCACGAAAAGGCTGACTCAAGAATCATCCTTCAGGCCGATGCTGTCGCATCGTCAGCGCTGATAGATTGCCGGTCATAGGAGGTGAATGCCATGGATTCACTGTGGTGGTTTATTGCGGCGCTAGTGTTCGGAATCATCGAGATCTTCACTCTAGATCTGGTGTTCGCGATGCTCGCGGCGGGTGCGATCGCCGGTGGAGTTGCCGCTGTGCTGGGAGCCCCGCTGTGGCTCATTGTCGTGATCGCCTGCTCGGTTGCCGCGTTGATGCTCTTCACCTTGCGGCCCTGGCTACTGAAATCAATCCGAGCTCGTTCGGTGCTGGTGGAAACCAACTCTGCGGCGCTCGTCGGAGTCGAGGCCCGATCACTTGATCAGATCACGGAGTTCCGTGGCCGAGTCAAGTTGAATGGTGAAGTGTGGTCCGCCCGGACGCGCGATGATGCGCCCGTGATTGCGGAAGGCACGGATGTGACCGTAGTGGAAATCAAGGGGGCGACGGCCATCGTCGCCCCAGAAAACCAGGGGGAGTAGTCCAATGACACCCGTACAAGTGGCGATTACAGTGCTTGCCGTTGTCCTTGTGATCTTCGTGATCTCGGCACTGGCAAAAGCAGTCCAAATTGTCCCGCAGACCGAGGCCCGCGTCGTTGAGCGGCTAGGTCGCTACAGCCGCACGATGGAAGCTGGCATGCACCTGCTGGTGCCGTTCATCGACAAGGTCCGCCAAAAGGTTGACCTACGTGAGCAGGTGGTCTCGTTCCCCCCACAGAACGTCATCACCTCCGACAACCTGAACGTCGAAATCGACACCGTGATCTACTTCCAGGTGACCAACGCGAAGGCTGCCGTCTACGAGATCGCTAGTTACATCGTCGGTATGCAACAGCTGACCGTGACGACGATCCGTAACGTCATCGGAACCATGGACCTTGAGCAGACGCTCACCAGCCGTGACCAGATCAACGGCCAACTCCGTAGCGTGCTCGATGAGGCCACCGGCAAGTGGGGCATCCGCGTGGGTCGTGTGGAACTGAAGGCCATTGACCCGCCGCTGTCCATCAAGGACTCGATGGAAAAGCAGATGCGTGCCGAGCGTGATCGCCGTGCAGCGATTCTGACCGCTGAAGGTGTCAAGCAGTCGCAGATTCTCACCGCTGAAGGTGAGAAGCAGTCCGCGATTTTGCGAGCTGAAGGTGAGGCGCAAGCTGCGATCCTGAACGCTGAAGGTGAAGCGCGTGCGATCCTGCAGGTCTTCGACGCGATCCACCAGGGAGATGCGGATTCCAAGCTCCTTGCCTACCAGTACCTGCAGGTCTTGCCCGAGATCGCGAAGACGGATTCGAACAAGGTGTGGTTCGTGCCTACCGAGTTCACCGGCGCTTTGAAGTCCATCTCTGCGGCCTTCGGTCAGGAAGAGGACCTTGAGCCACTGACGCGTGACCGCGAGCGCGACAGCGAACGAGGCTCTCGCATCACCTCGGCTCTGGCAGATCCGGCTGAAGCGCTGCGTCTGGCAAAGCAGGAGGTCGAAGACGCTGCGTCCGATGCCACTGACGCTGGCACGCGGTCCGGCCGTCCGTTCAACCCAGACGCTGAAAAGGGCCAGCAGTAAACCAGCGTGGTACCGCCAAGCGGTGGTAGTGAAGCGCCCCGTCACCCTGTGGTGGCGGGGCGCTTTGCTGATGCCTGGCCCGCGTCCCCGGTATTGCTTGCCCCTGCCACAATGAACACGTGATCACAGACCCCGCCGACCCACTGCTCGACGACTACCGCAACCTGACGGATGTGGCACTCCGACGCAAGATTGAACCCGAGCGTGGTCTCTATATGGCTGAGGGCGCCAAGGTCATCGAACGAGCCTTGGCTGCCGGGCATGTTCCGCGATCGGTGCTTGCGAGCCCCAAGTGGGCGACTGGAATTCGCGAAGTGATGGATCACATGGGTGTCTCAGCTCCTCTTTTGGTGGGGGCCGAGGAATTACTGGAGAACGTCACCGGCTACCAAGTGCATCGAGGAGCGTTGGCTGCGATGCATCGGCCTTCCCTGGCAGATCCGCAAGAGCTCGTCGCGACTGCGCGGCGAGTCGTTGTCCTCGAGGGCATCGTGGACCACACCAACGTCGGCGCGATCTTTCGCTCGGCCGCAGGCATCGGAGCGGATGCGATTATCTGTGCCCCGACCTGCGCTGATCCGCTCTATCGTCGTGCCGTGAAGGTGTCCATGGGTACGGTCTTCCAAGTCCCGTGGACTCGCTTCGAAGCCTGGCCCCAGGGGATCGAGCTCCTGCAGGACGAAGGCTACGTCGTCGCCGGCATGACTCTCGGTGCCGGGGCCATCACCCTCGATGAGTTGGTCGCCGAGGATCACGAGAAATTGGCCATCGTGCTCGGCTCCGAAGGCCACGGCATCACGCCGAAGGTTGATCGCCGACTCGACCGCCGCGTGACCATCCCGATGATGAACGGCGTGGACTCGCTCAATGTCGCGGCAGCCTCGGCCGTGGTGTTCTATGCGACGCGGTAGCGTGCTGATCACGCCCTCGTCCTCAACGAAGAATCGACGGAGACCATTTGAGTTCAAAGCGGATCGACGCTGTCCAATGGCGGGATGACGGCATACTTGCGTTCAAGTTCGGCGATGGACGTGTCACCGGCGTGCCTGCGCCAAAAGACTTGGCGTTCAATGAAATGGGAATGTCTGTCGTCGAGTACCGCCCCTGGGCGCGCAAGCTGACGTTCGCCCAGACCAATGGCATGGGGTTCACCCTCGACGTAGGTTCATCGAGAAACTGGTCACCTCTTCGAGGGCGACCCGTGATCTACCTTGACCAGAATCAGTGGAGCACGCTCAGTAAAGCGTGGTCTGCGCCCCACCGACTGCGGAGCGCTGAGGAACATGCAGCAGCAGTCAAGCTACTGAAGCTCGCAGAATCTGGCCAGGTGATTCTCCCAATGTCGGCAGCTCATCTTTCTGAGACTGGGGCCTGGACCCGCGAGGCTGATCGAGCAGCGCTTGCTTCAACGATTCTCTCGGGGAGTTCCGGCTGGCAAATGCGCGATCCGCTAGAAGTTCGTGCCGCAGAGTTGCGCATAGCGCTGAGGGCATCAGCCGGGGTTGACCAAGAACCGCTGCCAGATGTCTTTACCCTTGCCCCATACGCCGCGCTTGACGTCTCGTCGCGCGGCGGGAACGCTCGTCCCCAACCCGAGGGGATTCCGAAGGAATGGCGGGATGCCCACGATGCCTTGTTGTCGAACGTTGTGTATGCAGCTTGTCTGTTCGATCAAGAGCCCACACCGCGCGGTGACCTTAGCGGCTGGCTCGAACGTGTTGAAAAATTCGCATCGTGGCTTAGAAGCGAAACAGAGAGATCGAAGGAGCTGAAGAGGCGCTCTGCCTACGTCTTCATGGTGTCGGACACCTCAAAAGAAGTCGCCCACGCAGCGTTCGCAGCAGGACTCAGTCCCGAACAAATGAGTGCCTGGACTCGGCGATCCTGGTACAAAGCCTGGGATGAAGCACCGGGCATGTCCCACTTCCGCGAAGCCATGGTCGACAAAATGGTTGACGGCGCGAAATGGGAAACCAACGACCTGACGGACTTGATCTATCTTTGCACCGCCGCGGCGTATGCCGACCATGTGGCCGGGGACAAGCGAACCATCGCGTTGCTTCGCCAAGCCACGAGAAGGCTCAAGAATCCAGTAGGTCTGCACACCGACCTGATGTCGCTCGTTGCGGCGCTTGAGCGCTCAATCGACTAACGCGCTGTAATCCCTGAATTCTTCCCCCAAAACTCAATCACTTATTGAAGTAACGCCACGACGTCCGGCAACTTCACTGCAAGAAGTAGCCATCCCCTTGAGGCAGGCTTAGCCTGCCTCGGGTGAACAGCTAGATGTATTCGGCCGTCACGTTGGTGACAGTCGGCTGGTCGGGGGTAGTCCTCCGAGTGCGGTGTGGCGTCGTTCAGTGTTGTAGAACTCGAGCCAGGGTGCAGGGGCGGCGGCGCGGTCGGCGTTGGTGAGGAATACGCGCCGGTGGGCCCACTCGGTTTGCAAGGTGCGGTTGAAGCGTTCGACCTTGCCGTTTTGCCACGGGCAGTGGGGTTTGATGAGGCGGTGTTTGGCTCCCAGCGCGGCGATGACGTCGCGCGTGTCGTGGGACTTGGCGTAGCTGAAGTGGTTGTCCGTCATGACCTCGCGGATCCGGGTGATGCCGTGGGCGGCGAAGTAGGCGGCTGCGCGGGCTAGAAAGCCGGCGCAGGTGGGGCCTTTTTCATCGTCGAGGATCTCGGAATACGCCAGTCGTGAGTGGTCATCGACGAGGGAGTGGACGTAGTCGTAGCCGATCCGGGCTCGTTTCTTCGCGCCGGTGGAGCCCATCTGTCGGCCGTGAGCTTTCCAGCCTCCACCGTCGGGGATCTCGCCGATCTTCTTGCCGTCCATGTGCACCAGATCGCCTGGGGCGTCGCGTTCGTAGCGCACCGCGGTGGTCTTGGACGAGCGGATCACCTCACCAGTGAGGGGATCGCATTCACGCAGATGGGGCACACCGTGGCGGCGCAGGATCCGCGACACCTTCCGCGGTGCCACGCCCACCTCGGGACGGATCCAGTCCTGACCGCGACGCTGCTCACGGCGGACAGCAAGGACGCGCTGCTCGACATCGACCGGGGTCTGGTAGCGGCTCCGACGCGGTCGCGAGGACCGGTCGACCATAGCATTCGCGCCCTGCTCGTCGAACCGGGAGAGCCCGCGGTGAGCACACTGACGCGACACCCCTTGGGCCTTCGCGGTATGAGCCACGGCCCACCCCTCGACGCGGACACGCTGGACAAGGGGCTGACGGCCGCGCTCATTCAAGCGCGCGTTACGGTGGGACACGAGGACCTCCGGTCGGTGGGCGACTTAGACATCACCCACCGCATCCGGGGGTCCTCCCTCGCGTCAAGCACCAAACCCGAGTGTCACCAACCTCCAGGCCGGGTACAGCTAGCCATCCGACTTCACGAGAACGTTCCACCAAGCGAGGGACGCTCCACCCCACCTCTGCATACCAAGGCCCAGCAACATCGTCGAGGTCGACGAACGTGGTGCCCAGACGTGCGGCGAGGGCGATGCCCATTGTGGTTTTACCTGCCCCCGCAGGGCCCATCAGGACTACTAGGGGTGGTGGCATGCGGCAATCCTATGGGTGTGGGACTGTTCTCGTGGGGAGCGGGGGTCCTCTGCTGCCGCAGTTGACGTGGACATGGATGTCAGGGTCTACTGAGATAATCGAACATATGTTCGAACGCGAGGCTGACTCGCGGTGATCAGTGGAGTGAAATGTCGACCGATTTGCCGGCCCCCGGCGCTGCCCAACAGCAGCGCTTGGTAGCAGCGCGCGCCGCGCTCCAAGATGTGCAGGCGCGCTGGGGTGTGACGCGAGAGGCCAGTGAGCCGGTCGCGGCGCTAGCAGTAGCAGACAGCATTGCGGCACTCTTGCCGAAGGGTCTGGTACGTGGGCAGGTAGTGAGGGTCGGTGGATCCACTTCTTTGGTGTTGGCGCTAGCGGCAGAGGCTTCCAGGCGAGGAGCCTGGACTGCGATGGTAGGGATGCCTGCAGTGGGAGCGATCTCAGCGGCACGCCGCGGCATGGACCTCTCCAAGTCAGTGCTCATTCCCCACCCCGCTGCTCATGCCGCCGATGTCGCCGGAGCATGCCTCGACGGCATGGATGTAGTGATCCTTGGGAAGAAACTTGCGCTATCTGACGGGGATCGGCGAAGGCTAGCTTCCCGAGCTAAAGAGCGGGGCTGTGTCATTCTCACAGTAGATCGGTGGCCCGGGGCTCACCTGGAACTCGACGTCGAACGGACTCAGTGGAGGGGCCTGCACGCTGGTGAGGGCCGGCTACGGGACAGGGACATTACGGTCGCGGTCACGGGACGTCGCCAACCCGGTGTGCAACGGGTGCGTGTCTCGCTCGATCGGGACCCTTCCTGGGTGTCGCGCGCCGTGCCGAGCGCGGTGAATGAAGGGGTGCTGTGATGCTCTCCGCGTCGGCAGGAGCAGTGGCGACGACCCGACGCATGGTGTTGTGGGTCCCTGACTGGCCTGTAGCTGCAGCAATGCGCGAATCTGGTCTCAGCGCCGATGCGCCAGCGGCAGTACTCCATGGGCGTGCAATGACGGCGGTGTCAGCAGCCGCGAGATCTGCTGGCGTGAAACGCGGCAACACCAAACGGGTGGCACAGCGCGCCTGCCCGGAACTCGTGATCATGCACCATGACGAGGGAAGGGACTCGCGGGAGTTTGAGGCCGTCGCCGCAGCGGCAGAAGAGGTCGTCGCTGGAGTGGAGATTTCCCGTCCAGGGCTCTTGATGATCCCCGCTCATGGCGCCGCACGGTTTCATGGGTCAGAAGCCGCACTCGCCGAGGCCCTGATCGGTGCAGTCGCGGAACTGAGCGGCCACGAGAGTCTCGTGGGAAGTGCTGATGGCCTCCTTGCGGCAGTAGTAGCGGCACGGTCTTCGCTATTGGTGCCGCCGGGAGAGTCCCGTGAGTTCCTGTCATCTGCGCCAGTCAGTACTTTGGCGCTCGCGGCAATGGAACGTCGCCAACGGGAATCCGTTGAAGATCTCGCTGAGGTGCTCATCAGGCTCGGCATTCATACGCTTGGCGAGTTCACCGCGTTGCCCCGCAAAGATGTGGTGGCTCGCTTTGGGCAAATGGGCCAGTGGGCACATCGCATCGGTGTGGGGGAGGACGTCCGTCCTCCAGTACTGAGGCGGTCCAGTGATGACATCGAGGTGTCGTACGAGTTTGATGAGCCGGCGCAGCGGGTGGAGCAACTTGCTGCAGTAGCCACGCATACTGCCGCTCAGTTGGACGCTGCACTCCTGAGCGCGGGCGTGCGTTGCGGTCGGGTCGCGATCGCCGCTCGCACCGACAAGGGAGACGTACTAGAGCGTGTCTGGCGTACCGATGTGGGATCCAGAACAGGGGCATTCGCGCGGCACATGTCGGATAGGGTGCGCTGGCAGTTGGAGGGATGGCTATCGGGGACCTCGGCTGGTCCTGATCCTGCGCCCTTGACGTCGTTGACGTTGACTGCTCAGGACGTCGTGGCGCTCGGAGATGAGCAGGCGTATCTGTGGGGTGGGACCTCTGGGGCGGATGCTCGGGCGCATCGTTCCGTGGAACGCATGCAGGCATTGTTAGGGGCGGACGGCGTGTTATCCGTGCGTGAACAAGGAGGACGCTCGCCGCGAGATCGTATGGTGACGGAACCCTGGGGGCAGGAACCTCGGCAGGGGCGCGCCATCTCCCACCCATGGCCTGGCCGTATCCCCGACCCGGCGCCGGCGACCGTTCTCCCCTTGGCTGAGCCGCTCGAGGTCCTCGATGCAGGTGGTTCTCCTGTGATCGTGGGCCGTAGGTTGTCCATGAGTGCGACTCCCACCTGGGTCAGGCTCCAAGCAGAGCCTGGCAAGGCTCCCCACAGTGCGATCGCACGTCACCCGTCTGCAGGCCATGTGGGGCAGGAAAGCACGTGGGGACCGGCGCGACCAGTGGAAGCGTGGGCAGGCCCATGGCCTGTCGTTGAACGATGGTGGTCAGACGAATCTTCGCGGCGCGCCTACCTGCAACTTGCGCTACGAGAACATGATGGCGCCTCCATGCTGGCCGTCCTCGCGGCATTCAGTGCTGGGCAGTGGTGGCTGGAGGCGGTCTATGACTAACTCAGCGGAGTATGCCGAACTTCACGCCCATAGTTCCTTCAGTTTTCTTGACGGTGCCAGCCAGCCGGAAGAGATGGTCGCGGAGGCCGGGAGGCTGGGGTTGAGTGCGCTGGCGCTGACCGATCATGACGGACTTTACGGGGCGGTGAGGGCCGCCAATGCTGCGCGTTCCATCGGGATGCCCGCGGTGTTCGGGGCAGAACTCCACCTTGGCGCTCCGGAGACTCCGGGAGGCCCTCCCGTCCTAGACCCGCCATCGGGGCGGCCGGACCCTCGGGGGAGTCACCTTCTTGTGATCGCACGGGGCGCGCGTGGGTACTCCAGGCTCTCTCATGCAATCGGGATGGCCCACCTCGCCACGGGAGAGAAAGGGCTTGCTCGTTACACCGTCGAGGAGCTCGCTGACACCGGCGCAGGGGAGTTTCTGGTGCTGACTGGATGTCGCAAAGGGGTAGTTCGGCGAGCCCTTTCCGGTGTAGGAGTGCCTGGGGCATCCGCGTTGAGTGGCGCCGTTACACCTGCGGGATTTGCTGAGGCGCGGCGCGAGATCGACAGACTCACCTCGCTCTTTGGTCGCGACAACGTGGCGGTTGAGATCACCGATCATGGCGATCCCTTTGATTCGGAACGCAATGATGCCCTTTCCGATCTAGCGTTCGATGCACAGGTTCCACTTGTCGCAACAACAAATGCGCACTATGCCACTGAGCGGGATGCTGACCTGGCGGCAGCGATGGCGGCTGTCCGGTCCCGTTCATCGCTGGACGATATGGACGGATGGCTCCCTGGTGGGGCCGGGAGCCACCTGCGGTCAGCGGCAGAGATGCTTTCCCGTCACCCGCGTCATGCGCACGCGGTCCCCGCAGCTGCGCGACTTGCGGCTGAATGTACCTTCGATCTCAACCTGGTAGCGCCCAATCTTCCTCCCTATCCCGTTCCAGAGGGGCACACGGAGGCATCGTGGTTACGCGAGGAGGTTCGCCGGGGCGCTTACGCCCGTTACGGGCCGCCGCATGAGGAGCGGGTCAAGGGGGCGTGGAAGCAGCTCGAGCATGAGCTCAATGTGATCGAAGCCTTGGATTTCCCCGGCTACTTTTTGATCGTCCATGACATTGTGAGTTTCTGTCGGGAGCAGGACATCCTGTGCCAGGGGAGGGGATCAGCTGCGAACTCTGCGGTCTGCTATGCGCTTGGCGTCACTGCAGTCGACGCCGTCACGCATGGGCTTCTCTTTGAACGTTTTTTGGCCCCCGAGCGTGATGGCCCGCCCGATATTGATGTCGACATCGAGTCGGATCGTCGTGAAGAGGTCATTCAGTATGTTTTCAGGCGATTCGGCAGGATCAATGCCGCCATGGTGGCCAATGTCATTCAGTACCGGCCCCGGTCTGCGATCCGGGATGCCGCTAAGGCCCTGGGGTATGACGTCGGCCAACAAGATGCTTGGTCAAAGAGCATTGACCGTTGGGGCGACCTTCGTGTCTCTGAATCCCAGCACGAAGAGTGGGCGGCGCGGCAGCGAGACGCGACGTGGCCCGAGCCGACTCCGCCTCAAGACATTGATCACATCCCTGAACCTGTGGTCTCGCTTGCGGAGCGCTTCATGCGCCTACCGCGTCACCTAGGTATTCACCCGGGAGGAATGGTGCTGTGCGACCGTCCTGTGATCGACGTGTGCCCTGTGGAATGGGCCCGCATGCCGGGCCGAACAGTGCTGCAGTGGGACAAGGATGACTGCGCGGATGCGGGGCTAGTGAAGTTCGATTTGTTGGGACTCGGGATGCTGTCGGCGCTAAGGTACGCGTTTGGATTTATCCGGGACACCCAAGGTGAGGAATGGGGCCTACACACCCTGCCCCAGGAGGACCCGGAGGTCTACGACCTGCTGTGTGCTGCCGATACGGTCGGGGTTTTTCAGGTGGAGTCACGCGCTCAGATGGCGACGTTGCCTCGGCTGAGGCCACGGCGCTTTTACGACATTGTGATTGAGGTGGCTCTCATCCGGCCCGGGCCTATCCAAGGAGGTTCGGTTCATCCCTATATCTCGAGAGCGCGCGGGCGCGAACCCGTGACCTACCTGCACCCGCTGTTGGAGCGATCCTTAGGAAAGACCTTAGGGATCCCGCTCTTTCAAGAGCAACTCATGCAGATGGCAATGGACTGTGCTGGATTCGACGGAGCGCTGGCCGACCAACTGCGCCGTGCCATGGGGTCGAAGCGTAGCCCCGAACGGATGGAGGAGCTTCGTGCGCGGTTCATGGTGGGCGCCCACGACAACGGAATCACCGCGGACGTAGCAGCCCAAATTTTTGAGAAGCTCAAAGCCTTCTCCGACTTTGGCTTCCCGGAGTCTCACTCGTACTCGTTTGCATACCTGGTCTATGCCTCAAGCTGGCTCAAGGTTCACCAGCCCGCTGCGTTTTACGCAGGCCTTTTGGCGGCGCAACCGATGGGCTTCTACAGCCCCCAGTCCTTGGCTGCCGATGCGCGGCGTCATGGGCAAGTGGTTCTTCGCCCGTGTGTCAAGCAGTCCTATGCTCTCGCTCGTGTGGAAAGACTCAGCCGTCCGTATGAAACCCCGGGTGAAGTGCGTGAAGACATGGCGGTGCTCACCCATGTTGACCGGCATCTTGCTGTGCGCATGGGGCTTGCCTCCATCAAAACGTTGGGTAGGGAAGCCGCCGATGCGATTGTGGCGGCTCGGGAAGATGGCCCGTTCCGTTCCCTGACAGATATGGCCAGGAGAGTGAGAGTGCGGCCGGCAGGGGTGTCAGGGCAAGGCGGACTTGCGCCTTCAAAGGGGCTTACCGTGGCGCAATGGGAGGCACTTGCCACCGCTGGTGCGTTGGAGTCGCTGGGGGTAACGCGGCGTGAGGGCCTGTGGGCCGCGGGTGGGCTTGCGAAAGAGGGGCCAGATACCTTGCCTGACGCGGTTCCTGGCATGCAAGCACCGATGCTCCCCGGAATGAGCGTGGTGGAGGAGGCCGTTGCTGACGTATGGGCATCAGGGGTCTCCACTGACAGTTACCCCACGGTGTTCGTCAGAGAGGGCCTTAATGCTCAAGGGGTGCTCACCGTCAGTGAAGTACTGAGTCATGAGGCAGAACGTCGCGTGAGTGTCGCAGGCGTCGTGACGCATCGTCAACGTCCAGGGACGGCAAAGGGGGTGACGTTCATTTCGCTTGAGGACGAGACCGGTTTCCTCAACGTGGTGTGCTCGGTAGGAGTGTGGAAACGGTTCAAGGCGGTGGCACGCAGGTCTGCTGCGCTCGTGATCCGGGGTCGTATCGAGCGCGCAGACGGTGCGACGAACCTGATTGCAGAGCATTTAGCGGCATTGTCACTAGCGGTACCGGCTAAGAGTCGAGACTTCCGGTGAGTGAGGTCGTCACGTCTGGAGCGAGCTTGGGGGCGCCGCGGGGTCATTGCTGCACGGCGAGTAGCCATCGACACTCCGAGAGGTATGTGCGACGGCGCATGAACGTGCTGACTGGGCACCTGGATAGTCCCGTCAATGCGGTGCCTGACATGGTGATTCGTCGTGCGAAAGCCATGCTAGAGTTTCTTCTCGCTGAACCGTTCGGAAGAGCGGGTCAGACACCTCGTCCGGGTGGCGGAATTGGTAGACGCGCTAGCTTGAGGTGCTAGTGCCCTTATTTGGGCGTGGGGGTTCAAGTCCCCCCTCGGACACGAACAGTCAGGGACCGGAGCAACCGCTCCGGTCCCTGACTTTTTTGTTGGCTCAGCATGGGCTACGAGACGCACTTCACAGCGTCAACGCACTGCCATCATCGGGAACCTCCTGGCACATCATGGAATACGTCGAGACTTCCTTCTGTTGAACCTGATGTCCGAAGCAGTACTGCACATAACGCAAGGAGAGACCCTCATGGGCACCATTTTGTGGATCATCGCAGTCATCGTCGGAATCATTGGCGTTATTCGCCTCATTCAGAGGGACTTCCTTTGGGGAGCCGTGCTGATTGTCGCGGCCTTCCTGATTGGACCGGCCGGAGTGAGTATCTTCAACCCGTAGCGGATCAATCTTGCGAGCGACGGCACTCAAAGAGCGCGTCCATCGTTCGCTGGACGTCGAGGCTCATCCCCAAGGGCGCTAGCCTGAAGGGATGAGCCTCGACGTCGTCAAGATCTGCCAGGACCTTATTCGTATCGACACCTCGAACTATGGCGATGAACCTGGTCCTGGAGAGCGGGAAGCGGCTGAGTACGTCGCCGCGCTCCTACGTGACCTTGGCCTTGATCCGACCATCCGGGAGTCGACTCCTGGGCGAGCCTCGGTCGTTGCGCGATGGAAGGGAAGCGACCCTTCTCGTCCCGCACTGGTAGTTCACGGACACCTTGATGTGGTGCCGGCGTTTGCAGAGGACTGGTCTGAGGATCCCTTTGCTGCTGTCATCAAGGACGGCCTCCTTTATGGGCGCGGCGCTGTCGACATGAAGAACATGGACGCCATGATTCTGGCAGCCGTAGCCGAGTTGATCGAGGCTGGTGTGACACCGCCGCGAGACATCATCATCGCGTTCTTCGCAGACGAAGAGCACGGGGGCCACCATGGTGCCAAATGGATGGTTGAGAACCATCCGGAGGACTTCGCGGGAGCGACAGAAGCTATCAGTGAGGTCGGAGGCTTCAGCGCCTATGTCAACGGTCAACGCGCTTACCTTGTCCAAACAGCTGAGAAGGGTATCCAGTGGCTCAAGCTGATCGCCACAGGGAAGCAGGGGCACGGCTCACTGGTTCACTCTGACAACGCTGTCGCCCACCTGGCTGGGGCGTTGCAACGTATCGCAGCGCATCGATGGGATGTCGATGTGACGCCCACCGTTGAACACCTGCTGCGCGGCGTGGCGGACTTGCAGGGCGTGGACTACGAGCCTAGTGACGACGGTGTCGCGAAGCTCGTTGCGGGTCTGGGTGCCATGGCTCCCATGATCGATGCTTCGATTCGCAATACTTCGAATCCCACCATGATGGATGCCGGATACAAGACAAATGTGGTTCCTGATCATGCCGTCGGGTATGTCGATACGCGCTATCTTCCCGGTCAACAGGAGCAGGTGCTGCGCACTATCGAAGAACTCGCGGGCACTCACGTGAAGGTTGAGCCGTACATCACTGAACGCAGCCTTGAAGCGCCATTCGAGGTCCCGTTGGTTGACAAAATGATCCAGGCGCTCGGCCACGAGGATCCGGGCGCGGCCGTGCTCCCATATTCATTGATGGGAGGCACCGACAATAAGCACCTTGCCGCTCTTGGTATCGCGGGCTATGGGTTCGCGCCCCTGCTTCTGCCGCCGGAACTAGATTTCCCGTCGCTTTTCCACGGCATCGATGAGAGAGTGCCCGTCGAGAGCCTGTACTTCGGCACTCGAGTACTGGTGAATTTCCTTACTGACTGCTGACGGTCAGCGGAGCTCAGTAGACGTCGGTGCGCTGAAGTTTGTAGACCCTTCGGCGCAACCAAATCCGCCGTTGGCCGCCCACGAGTATTTGTGATCGCGCCAGCTCCCAGCGACCGTACTCGGCGTGCTCCGTCATCATCGTCCGCACCTGTGAATGGCTCGTGGTGCGCGGAAACTCCAGCACCCTCCATTCGTACTGTTGGGGAGAGCGTTGCGCACCTCGAGTTGCTACCACTTGGTGGCCTGACGTGGCGTCGTGGAACATTACACCTCCCATGGATCCGTGTTCGGGGTTATCGTCGAGAACATGAGTGTTGAAGCACGTGATGCGTTGAGACGTTTGATTGCGGCTTTTGAAACCCATCTCGAGGCGGTTGCATCGAAGCGAGATGACGACGACGCGGTCGTGGATGACGCGTATGAAGGCGTAGCGCTAGCGTTTACGTCGTACGAGATGGCCCTCGATACCCAGTTCGCGGAGACGCTACCACTGGTGGTCGACGAGGAATTCGAGGACGACCTCGACGATGCTGACACGGTCCTTGATGATCCGGGCGATCGAGAACTCGACGGCCATGCCCAGACAGATGAGGAAGCGCTCGATGACGACATCGAGGACTTCGACCTGCGCTGACCTCCGCCCACCACGGTGCTAACGCCGTTCTGGGTATCCGAGAGGCGGAGCGGAGACTTCGTCGAGCGCGTCCATGATCGCGTCGGGAAGTGGTTGGAGAGTTGCCTTCAGTGACGGAACGAGTTGTGCCGCAGTGCGGGCGCCGATCGTGGTCGCGGCGATGTGATCCTTCGTGAGCGCCCACGCAAGAGCTGTCTGTTGCATGCTCCAGTCCAGCCCATCCGCAGCCGTGGCGAGCGCCCGTGTGATTGTCATCGACCGTTCACCAAGGTACGGGTCAACGAATCCTGCTAGGTGCTCCGACGCGGCTCGAGAGTCTGCTGGGATTGCATCGAGGTACTTCCCGGTCAGGACACCACGCCCGAGCGGAGCCCAGCCAATGACGCCCATCCCTGTCGCCTCAGCTGCAGGCACGACTTCGCGTTCGATTCCACGCTCCAAGAGCGAGTATTCACATTGGGTAGCGGCAATGGCAGGGCGCCCGGTTGCCATGGTGGCGATGCGGGCGGTAGCCCAACCGGGGAAGTTGGAGACACCGACGTAGCGGGCTCGCCCGGAGTTCACCGCAATTTCGAGGGCGTGGAGCGTCTCTTCGAGGGGGGTGACTGTGTCAAAGGCGTGCACGAGCCACAGGTCGACGTAGTCGGTGTTGAGACGTTCTAGCGATGCATCGAGCGTGGCCAGCATCGTGTCCCGGGACGAGTCGATCACTCCACCCGTTCTCGTTCGGCGGATTCCCGCTTTAGTGCAAATCTGCACATCGGACCGCGAGAGTGTTCCGCCAAGCATGGCGCCGATGGTGGCTTCCGCGCCACCTTCGGCATACGACGCGGCTGTGTCGAGGAAAGTTCCGCCCGCGTCGAGGAAGAGATCGAGTTGAGCGCCGGCTTCTTCAACGCTCGTGTCTCGGGACCATGTCATGGTTCCCAGTGCCAGGCGTGACACCTCAAGTCCGGTTGATCCAACCCTCCGTCGTTCCATATTGGGGACGCTACCGCGTACGCCCTTGTGGGAGGTGGTGCGACTCGCGGACGAATCTGTGTGCTGGGGGCGCTAGCCTTGCGGTCATGGGTTGGTGGGAAGCAGTCATCCTCGGCACGGTTCAGGGCATCACGGAGTTCCTGCCGATTTCTTCAAGCGCGCATGTGCGCGTGGTCGGTCCACTCCTTCCCGGAGGCGGTGATCCGGGCGCTGCGTTCTCCGCCATCATTCAGCTCGGTACTGAGGCCGCGGTCTTGCTGTACTTCCGCAAGGACATCGCTCGCATCATTGCTGCATGGTTCCGTGCTCTTGCAGGCAAAGACGGCGCGTCCCGGGCGGAGCGCTTTGGCTCGAAGAACGCCGATGCTCGCATGGGTTGGTGGGTCATTCTGGGCTCGATTCCCATCGCTGTTCTGGGCTTTGTGTTCCAAGACTTCATTGAGGGGCACCTGCGCAACCTTTACATCACGGCAGCCATGCTTGCGATCTTCGGATTGGTGTTGGGGTTCGCAGACAAGATCGGCCGCAAGGAACGTGAACTGACGTCCTTGCGTGGCAAGGATGCGCTGCTATTGGGTCTAGCCCAAGCCATGGCACTGGTGCCTGGAGTGTCGCGTTCGGGTGGCACCATCTCGATGGGTTTGTTGTTGGGTCTCACACGTGAGGCTGCGGCACGGTACTCGTTCTTGTTGGCTATTCCGGCGGTGCTGGGCTCGGCTGGGCTCGAGTTGGTGACGAACGCTGACGAGCTGACGGCTCCGGGCGGGCCTGGTGTGGCCAACACGGTGATCGCGACTGTGGTGGCGTTTGCCGTGGGATATGCGGTGATCGTATGGTTCCTCAAGCTGATCACGCATCACACGTTCTGGCCGTTCGTGTGGTACCGCATTGGGTTCGCGGTGCTGATCGTGGCGCTGCTTGCGGCGGGCACCATTCCCGCATTGTGAGAGAGCCCTTGAGCTCTAGTCGGTGCTCTTGGGGCCCCCGCCGCCGCGCCTTCGGAGGAATCGCTCAAACTCCGCCGCGATGGCATCGCCTGACGCTTCAGGGAGACTCGTTTCATCCATCAGTGCCTCGAGTTGCTCGACGTGAGCTGAGATTTCCTCGTCGTCCGCGGCGAGTTCGTCTGCTCCCCGGACCCACGCATCGGCTTCCTCGATGAGTTCACCTAGATCAATGCTGGTATCGAAGAGCCGTTCAAGTTGGACCAGCAGCGCTGCAGTCGCTTTAGGGCTGGGTGGATGCCCGAGGTAGTGGGGCACGCCCACCCACAAACTCAAGACTGAGATGCCTCGCTGCTGAGCCTCGTGTGCCAGGACGCCCACAATGCCTGTCGGTCCTTCGTAGTCCGACTTCTCGAGTCCAAAGCGGGCACGAGTCGCCTCTTGTTCAGAAGTGAGGAACGTGGGCAGTGGGCGAGTGTGCGGGACATCCACAAGGAGCGCGCCGCACGTGACAAGAGTGCTCACACCGAGGTTTTCGGCGTGGTCCAAGATTTCTTTGCAGAAGGTGCGCCACCGCATCGAGGGCTCGATGCCGCGTGCGATAGCGAGGCGTGGCGCCCCATCGACGTCAGCCGTGGAGATGATCGTGCCAGGCCACGAGACCACCCTCTCCCCGGTACTGTCACGGCTGATGGTCGGTCGCGACACCTGGAAGTCGTGATAATCCTCGGGATCAAGCGTCGCGTGTTCCTTCGCGTTCCATGCCGCGGCGAGGTGATCTGTTGCTGCGGTCGAGGCGCATCCCGCGTCGTTCCATCCCTCGAACGCGGCGAGCATGACGGAGTCATCGGGGCCAAGAACAGGGGTGAGATCATCCGGGGTCATGTTGCCAGCCTAGACTCGGGGACTGTGACAACGCACATTACTTCGCCCTCGGCCGTCCTCTGGGATATGGATGGCACACTCATCGACTCTGAGCCCTATTGGATAGGGGCTGAAACAGATCTCGCGGCACAGTGGGGCATTGAGTGGACTCACGACGATGGTCTTCAGCTCGTGGGGAACCCACTGCCGGTGTCCGCGCAGGTGCTCCGTGGAAGGGGTGTGGACCTTCCGGGAGACGAGATCGTCGCCTACCTTCTGGGACGTGTGCGAGACAGCGTTAAGGAGCACGTCCCTTGGCAAGACGATGCTCGTTCGCTTCTCGAAGAACTCCACGGCGCAGACATTCCGTTGGCGCTGGTGACGATGTCTTACACGCCGTTGGCGGAGGCATTGACCTCGGCGCTCCCGGGAGTTTTTGACGTGGTGGTGACGGGAGACACGGTGTCGCGGGGCAAGCCAGATCCTGAAGCATTCCTGACCGCAGCTAAAAAGCTTGGCGTTGACATTGAAACGTGTGTCGCATTTGAGGATTCGCCTGCGGGAGTTCAGTCCGCCTGGTCGTCAGGTGCTCGTACCGTCGGCGTCAAGCGACTGACCCCGATCCCTTCACTCCCAGGGTTGTCGCGTGTCGCATCACTGGAGGATTGGGGCCTGGACGTTGTCCAGCGTGTCGCCAACGGAGAAGTGATCGACGAACTGAGCGCCCACGACTAGGTGACCGCGGGAGCACTGTCGGCTGCACCGGGTCGCACGCCCAGCGCTCGTTCGACGGCGTCTGGATCGAGTTCAGGTGGTGTGCCCCCAAAAGCCGGGCACAGCTCCTGGAAATGACACCAGTCACAGAGTTTGGACTTCTGGGGGCGGAACTGTCCCGTTGACGCGGCATGGGTGATGTCGTTCCACAGTTCTCGAATCTCGTGTTCGACGAGGTCGAGGTCTTCCGCAGTGGGGCGCAGCACCAGTGTCCCGCCGTCCTTGAGGAAGAGCAGCTGAAGGATCGCTGGTCGCCGGCCACGCAAGCGTTCCACGAGAAGCGCGTAGAACTTCATTTGAAAGCGCTCTTTTTGCCCGTACTGCGGGCGGGGAGTCTTCCCGGTCTTGTAGTCGATGATGCGAATTGATCCATCGGGTGCGACATCAACACGGTCGATGAATCCTCGCAGGAGAGGGCCGTCGGGAAGCTGAAGTTCTACAAACTCTTCTCGCGCGTTGGGTTCAAGTCGCTGCGGGTTCTCCATCGTGAAGTACGTGCGCAGACGTGTGGCACCATCCGCGAGCCAAGCTTGCTCAGCTGCCTTGTCGTCATGGAGGTCCGCAAGCGTTGGATCCTTGACTTTCATGGCGTCCCACAGTGGTGACAGCATCGCCGTGGCAGCGTCTTCATTGCGTTCGTGGGCTGGAAGGTCGTAGAGCTCTTCGAGCACACTGTGGACCAAGGTGCCTAGGGTTGCAGCGGCCGACGGAGGCTCAGGGACGCGATCAATGACGCGGAGTCGGTAGAGATGGGGACACTGGCGGAAGTCGCCTGCGCGTGATGGGGACAGTGCAGGAGCGCGACGTGGTGCGGACATGCACCCCAGGCTACGGGGAACCCGTGACATGGCGGCTGCTTTCAGCGTCTACGGTGGTGGTCATGACTTCACACGACCCGCGTACGCGTGGATTTTCATTAGGACATGTGTTTGGGGCAAGGGTCGTCGTGCAGCCGTCCACACTGTTGATGGTGTTGATCCTCGCGTTGTTGTTCAGCACCGCTGGTGGTGGTGAACTGAACCGGCGCAGCTTCTCGATGGGTGTGCTGTTTGCCCTCTTGCTCTTTGTGTCCGTATTTCTGCATGAACTTGCGCATGCGGCGACGGCCAAGGGGTTCGGTCGGACCGTGAATGAAGTCGTCCTCACGCTGTGGGGCGGCCACACGAGTTTCGATGCCCGCGGGCTGACCCCTAAGGTCGCGGGAGTCACCGCGATTGCTGGCCCTCTCGCGAACCTCGTGGTCGCGTTGTTGGCCGCACTGCCGATCTGGCTTGGGTGGGTCGAACTGGATTTGCTTGACCGGGTTGCGGGTGACATCTGGCTTTACGCCGCCTTGCAGTGGTTGGTGTGGACCAATGTGCTGCTGGCGATCTTCAATGCGTTGCCCGGAATTCCGATGGACGGTGGTCGGGTTGTCGAATCGATCGTCTGGGCCTCAACCGGGTCCCGGTTCCGGGGCATGTATATCGCGGCATGGTGCGGGCGCGTCATCGCGATCGGACTTGTCATCTACGCAGTGGCGGCGCCGTTGGTGCAGGGCCGCACTCCAGGCCTCTTTGACATCGCGTGGGCGGCATTGATTTTCATGGTGCTATGGCCCGCTGCTTCACAGGCGATCAAAGTGTCCCAGGCGATGCTGGCCAGAGAGTCCATTTCTCTTCGTCAACTCATGGTGCCGGCTGTGGCGCTTCCGCACACCGCGTCCGCAGCACAGGCCGCAACGGTGGCGCGTGACACTGGTGCTGGAGAGATCATTGTGGTCAGTCCTGATGGCCATGCCGCAGGTCACTTCCCGGTGACACTGTTGAACGCCGTCCCGGAATCGGACTTTGAACAGACCCGACTGGTGTCGGTGACGATGCCGTTACCGCGAGGGGCCACAATCTCGATTGATGCAACAGGCGAGGCGTTAGTCCAAGCGCTCAACGAGTGGTGGGGAAAAGCGGACGTCCTTGTGGTCATTGACGCTGGGGGCTTCGCCGGCGTGCTTCGCCTGGCCGACGCGATGAAGGCCCTGCAATAGCGCGCCCTAGACTGGGGGTATGACTTCAACCCTTCCTACTGGCGCCACAGAGCGCCGCGGCCCCTTGCGGCCAGGCGACCGCGTGCAACTGACCGATGCGAAGGGCCGTCACCACACCATCGTCCTTGAGCCGGGCAAGACCTTCCACACCCATCGGGGACAGTTCAGCCACGACGACATCATCGGTGGTCCGGAAGGCGCTGTGGTGAAGAACACCGCGGGCTACGAATACCTCGTGTTGCGCCCCCTGCTGAGCGACTACGTCATGTCGATGCCACGTGGTGCGGCGGTGATCTATCCCAAGGATGCTGGCCAGATCATTCAGATGGCAGATATCTACCCCGGTGCCCGGGTAGTCGAGGCTGGCGTCGGCTCCGGTGCGCTCACCATGTCGCTCCTGCGCGCCGTGGGCGACGACGGTGAACTGATATCGATCGAGCGGCGTGAGGATTTCGCGGACATTGCGCGCGCCAACGTGGAGCAGCACTTCGGTGGTACCCACCCAGCGTGGACTCTGACAACGGGTGATTTTGCCGACAGAGTTGCCGATGTCGCGGAGCCGGGAACTGTGGACCGTGTCGTCTTGGACATGCTCGCGCCCTGGGAGAACGTTGAAGCTGCGTCGAAGGCGCTTACTCCAGGTGGCGTCTTCCTCGCCTACGTGGCTACCGCCACCCAGTTGTCCCGACTTGCGGAGGCACTGCGTGATCACGGTGAATACACCGAGCCCCGTGCCTGGGAAACGATGGTGCGAACCTGGCACCTTGAGGGCCTCGCCGTTCGTCCCGATCACCGTATGGTCGGTCACACCGGGTTCCTGCTGACGAGCAGGCGTATGGCGCCAGGAGTGCACGCGCCATTGCGCAAGCGCCGTCCTGCCAAGGGGTCGTATCCCACCGAGGCCGAGTGGGAGCCGGAGGATTTGGGTGAGCGCGCGGTGTCAGACAAAAAGGTTCGCCGTGTACGTCGAGATGTCACTGCCCAACAGCAGAACATTCAAGGGAAGCAGGACGAGCTCGAGCAGCAAGCAGATGGAGAGTAGTAACGGATGGTGACTGAAGGACAGGATCGGATCGCGGTACTCCAGGCACGCAACGCGGAACTGCAGCGGCTGCTTGAAGTCTCACGCGAGGCGCTTGGTGAGATGCGCAGCAAACTGGCTGAAGCATCGGCCCCACCCCACACGTTTGCCACGTTTGTACAGGCCGTAGGCGATCACGTCGACGTGGTGAGCAATGGTCGCCGCATGCGGGTGTCAGTCATGCCTGACCTCGACGCCACTTTGCGTCCAGGGGACGAAGTGTTGCTCAATGCCGTCAGCGTGGTCGTGGGTGTGGCGAGTCCGGAGCGTACCGGCCAAGGGGCGCTGGTGCGTGAGGTACTTGACGAAGATCGCATTCTGGTGGTGTCGCGAGGAGAAGACGAGCGCGTAGTCCGGTTGGTGGGAGGCGATGCGCGTGGCCGTGTGACCGAGGGGGACACCGTCATCATCGACGCTCGTAGCGGCTTTGCCAGCGAGCGCGTGGATCGCTCCGGAGTGGAAGCATTGCTGCTCGAGGAAGTCCCTGACGTGGACTTTGACGCGATTGGCGGCCTCGGCGGTCAGATCGAGCGTATTCGCGACGCCATCGAACTTCCGTTGCGCCACCCGGAGCTGTATCGCCAGCACGCCCTCACGCCACCGCGCGGGCTGCTGCTCTACGGTCCTCCAGGGTGTGGCAAGACGCTCATAGCAAAGGCCGTGGCACGGTCGTTGGCCGATGCCGTGGGTGCGGATCAGTCCTATTTTCTCTCCGTTAAGGGCCCCGAGCTCTTGAACAAGTACGTGGGCGAAACCGAGCGGTACATTCGCACGATCTTTGAACGTGCACGAGCCAAAGCGTCGATGGGTGCGCCGGTGGTGGTGTTCTTTGACGAGATGGAAGCACTGTTCCGTTCCCGCGGCAGTGGCGTGAGCTCCGACATGGAGACCACGATTGTGCCGCAGCTGCTGACGGAACTCGATGGAGTGGAGCAGCTCGGCAACGTGATCGTGATCGGCGCTTCGAATCGCGAGGACATGATCGATCCGGCAATCCTGCGTCCCGGGCGCCTCGACGTCAAAATCGAAATCTCTCGTCCCGATGCCTCGAGCGCGCGCGACATTTTCTCCAAGTACCTCACCGCGGACCTACCGCTAGCATCGGCCGTGCTCGACGAAGCCCAGGGCAACAAAGCCGATGCCGTGAAAGCCTTGTCCGAGCACGCGGTGGACCGCCTCTATGCCGATCCTGCCAACGGTGAGTACATGTCGGGAGCGCTCCTGCGCAATGTTGTTGACCGTGCCAAAACTCTCGCGATCAAGGACGTGATCCGTGGCGGCGAGCCCGGCATCGCCACCCGACATGTCGAACGTGCCTGCGAACAGGAGCTCGCAGAGGCACGCGCGGTCGCGGCAAGCACGCTTCGGGAGGGTTAGCCCATGCGGATTGTCGGTATCGAAACCGAATACGGCATCGCGGACCCGCGCAATCCGCAGGCAAACCCCATCCTCATGTCCTCACGACTTGTTGAAGCTTGCCGCGCACAAGCGGGTGGACACACGGCCCGATGGGACTACGGCGGTGAAGACCCACTCCAAGACCAGCGTGGACATAGGCGAGACAGATCGCAGGCGCATGCAGATCTCCTCACCGATGCACCCGAATGGGACGGCACGGCCGGGGGAGTGACACTGCGCCGCAGACGAGGCTCGTGGGAAGACCCCGCCCATCTCAACGCAGTCCTCGCCAACGGCGCACGGTTCTACGTCGACCACGCACACCCTGAGTACTCCGGACCTGAAGTTCGCAGTGCTCGCGACGCAGTGCTGTGGGACCGTGCCGGTGATGCCATCGCGCTGAAGGCCGCCGAGCGCTACACCCGCGACGAGGGGCTTGCGCTGGCGCTCTACAAGAACAACGTCGACGGCAAAGGTGCGTCTTATGGCACCCACGAGAACTACCTTGTGCGCCGAGACATCGACTTCGATGACGTTTCTCGGTACCTCACGGCGCATCTGGTGACCCGTCAAGTACTGATCGGAGCAGGCCGCGTAGGACTCGGACAACGGGGCGAACAACCCGGATTCCAGATTTCCCAACGTGCGGACTACATGGAGGCCGAGGTCGGCCTGGAAACCACGCTCAGGCGTCCGATCATCAACACCCGAGATGAACCACACGCCGACAGGTCACAGTGGAGGCGTCTGCACGTCATCATCGGTGACGCCAACTGTTTTGAGGTCCCGACCCTCATTAAAGTTGGCGCCACCTCCATGGTCTTGTCCGCAATCGAGGCTGGTGACGACCGTCTCGAGACCCTGGTCATCAAGAATCCCGTTGCTGCCGTGCAGACCGTGTCACGGGACCTGTCGCTCTTGGTGCCGCTCGAGCTCGAGTCAGGAGAGCACGCCAGTGCAATGCAGATTCAAAGGGCGCTGTTGGGTATTTGCCGTGCCTATGCAGAAGATGCCAGTGACCACACAGTGTTGGCGCACTGGGAACGTGTCCTCGATGCGCTTGAACGGGACCCTCTGTCGGCGGCCAAGGACGTGGAATGGGCGGCGAAACTGTCGCTGCTTGGGCGTCTCAGAGAACGGCACGCGACCACAGACCGTGACGGCAACACCGAACTTCTGGATTGGGGCGACGCACGTTTGGCGGCAGTGGACGTTCAATGGAGCACGCTCGGCGACGGGTGGGCAGCTCGACTCGAGAAAGCTGGCCAGGTCGCGCGCCTGACGGACGATGCTGAAGTGGACGAAGCCACGCGGCGTGCACCGCGAGATACACGCGCAGCGGTGCGCGCGAAGCTGATTCGTGCCCGGCCTGAACTGGTCGATGCAGCCGGATGGGCATCTGTCGTCATCGACCACGAAGCTGACCACGGGGAGCTCGAGGTCGTGCACCTCGATGACCCGCACATGAGCACGCATCCATACATCGATGCGCTCGCGGCCCAGCGCGGCTAGTCGCGCACTAGACTGCAAAGATGCCTCAGACACACTCATCAAGCCACGGCTACGAAGACGACGCCCCGGAGCCCATGCCGGCACCGGCTAAGGCCGAAAGTACCGATGCGCTCGACAGTCTTCTCGACGAGATCGATGACTCTTTGCAGACGAACGCTGAGGAGTTCGTACGGTCCTTCGTGCAAAAGGGTGGGCAGTAGTCGCGACCTCCCCAGCCGTAGGATTCGACGTCCCGCCGCCGCTTGACGTTCCACGCGAGCGGCGCATCTTTGGCCTTGAGACTGAGTTCGGCCTTCACCTCGACGCGCCACAGGCACGCGCGGTCACTCCTGAAGAAGTCGCGGGGCACCTGTTCCGTTCTGTGGTCGAGTGGGGGCGCTCGTCGAATGTCTTTCTGCCGAATGCCTCGCGTCTCTACATAGACGTGGGCGCGCACCCTGAGTACGCGACGGCGGAATGTGACACGCTCACGGACCTGATCGCCTCCGACAAGGCAGGTGAGCGCATCGTGCACGACCTCATCGCGGATGGCGAGCGACGGCTCTCTGAGGCCGGCATCGACGGCACGATTCATCTCTACAAGAACAACACGGACTCAGCAGGTAACAGTTACGGATGCCACGAGAACTACCTGGTGCGCAGACGTGCAGATTTCCGTGCCTTCGCATCGGCCCTCTTGCCATTCCTGATCACGCGGCAAGTCGTGACGGGAGCGGGATGCATCACTCGAACCCCGCAGGGCGCGCACTACAGTTTCTCGCCTCGTGCTGACCACATGTGGGAGGGGTTGAGCTCCGCGACCACACGTTCACGGCCCATGATTAACACGCGGGATGAACCGCATGCCAACGCTGAGCTCTATCGACGCATGCACGTCATTGTGGGCGATTCGACCATGGCAGAGCCCACGGCCTTGCTCAAGGTCGGCGCCACGGATTTGATGCTTCGCCTGATGGAAGCACACGCGGTTCTGCCGGACTTCACTCTTGCGAACGAGATGCAAGCGATCAGGACCGTCGCTCACGACATGACGGGTACGGCCACCGTGGAGTTGGCGGATGGCCGGCACCTGAGCGCTGTCGACATTCAGTGGGCCTACCTGGAGGCCGTTCAGTCGCACGTGGATGGCACTATCGAACGCACCGCAGAGGTGGACAAGATCCTCGACCTGTGGGAGCGCGGACTTCGCGCCGTACGGGAGCAGCGCTTTGACCTCGTCGCGACAGAGCTGGATTGGGCCATCAAACATCGGCTTGTGACTCGTTATCAGGAAAGGTTGGACTGCAGCCTCGATGACCCGCGCTTGGCGCGTCTAGAGCTCGCTTTCCATGATGTTTCGCCCCAGCGCGGCCTCTACTACAAGTTGCTCGACCAAGGCTTGGTGAAGCGAGTCATCACGGAGGAAGAGATCGAGCGGGCCAAGGCTGTCGCTCCGACCTCAACTCGGGCACGGCTGAGAGGCGAGTTCATCAAGGCGGCACTCGGGTCCTCGCTGGACTACACCGTCGACTGGGTTCATCTGAAGCTCACCGGCGCCCACCAGACGGTACTCCTCAAGGACCCTTTCAGAAATGAAGACGCACGTGTGCAAGCCCTGGTCAAGGAGATTGAAGGGCACTAGACCGGGTTAGAATCCTGAGTCTGCCTCGACCACCCTGAAAGGACTACCTCATGCGCCGCATTGCCATCATCGCCACGGTGAGTGCAGTCGCGCTGGCGGCATGCACGGGGCCGTCGCCAGAGACTGAGGCATCGCCGTCGTTGTTGGGGGACATCGACCAGATCGTGGTCGGTACAAGCGACTCCCTTGCCCCGTCCTTGGAGTACGAAACGGGCCTCGAATACGAGTCCGCGCAGACGGAATTGCTGTGGGACGGGGAAGGTGAGGCGCTCGTTCCAGGTCAGTCGCTTCTCCTCGACGTCTACGGAGAGTCACTCGACTCGGCGGATGTGGTCATTAACACCTTCGATGGTTCTCCAGCGCCATATGTCCTGAGCCCCGAATCTGTAGGCCAGGCGCTCTACGACGTCCTGATCAATGCGCACGAAGGTGCCCGTGTCCTCACGGTGGAACCCGCCGAACTCGTCACTGGAGGTGGGGACAATAACCTCGGCGAAGGCCTTGATACGGAAAATGGCGAGCCGAGTGAAGCGCCTCCGCTAGGCCTCGTCGTGGACGTGCGAGCGGACCACGCCGTAGGTGAGGACCAGGAACCCGTGCCCGGCATGCCCGTTGTGGACATCGGTGAGGACGGGGCGCCAAGCATCACGATCGCTGAGGACGCGCAACCGGTGTCTGAACTACAAACTGCAACGTTGGTCAAGGGCGCGGGACCACAGATTACTGCCGACTCGCGCGTGACGATGAACTACACGATGTTCTACTACGCCGACGGTGAGGGAACATTCGATGATGGTGACGGTGCCGCGCATGAGTCATGGTCCGCTGGTGACATTTTTGACTCCACCTGGGAAGCTGAACGAGCCCCTTTGCTCCTCGATATGAGTGCCGGAAAGGCAACCCCAGGAATGGTGTCGGGGCTCCTCGACCATTCCGAGGGATCCCGCGTGGAGATGCTGATCCCGGGTAGCGCCGGATACGCGTTGCGCGGCACGATGGTCGTAGTGGTCGATATCCTCGATGTTTGGAGTCCGAAAGCGTAATGGGCGCAGCAGTCAGAGTTATTCCCTGTCTCGATGTAGATGCTGGGCGGGTCGTCAAAGGCGTGAACTTCGTTGACCTCCGCGACGCCGGCGACCCCGTTGAGCTGGCCCAGGCGTATGGCAGCGAAGGCGCTGACGAACTGACTTTTCTCGACGTCACAGCATCGTCTGGCGACCGGGCCACGACATACGACGTTGTGGGCCGCACCGCAGACCAGGTCTTTGTCCCCCTGACGGTGGGCGGGGGAGTGCGCTCACCCGAAGACGTCGACCGGTTGCTCCGCGCCGGTGCGGACAAGGTCGGAGTGAACACGGCCGCCATTGCTCGCCCCGAACTCATCAATGAGATTTCGTCACGTTTTGGCGCGCAGGTCTTGGTCTTGTCCGTGGACGCGCGTCGCTGCCAAGGCGAATCCACCACTGAATCGGGATTTGAAGTGACCACTCACGGCGGGCGCCGCGGCACAGGGATCGATGCTGTGGAGTGGGCCGCACAAGTGCAGGATTTGGGTGCGGGGGAGATCCTGTTGAATTCGATGGACGCGGATGGCACCACGTCGGGCTTCGACCTGGAGATGCTTGAGCAGGTGCGCTCTCGTGTCACGATCCCAGTGATCGCCTCTGGCGGGGCGGGTAGGCCGCAGGACTTTGTGGATGCCGCCCGAGCTGGAGCCGACGCAGTCCTGGCTGCCAGCGTGTTCCACTTTGGCACCTTGAAAATCAGTGAAGTGAAGGACTACATGCGCACGCGCGGAATTGACGTCAGGTGAGCCGCCTGAACGGAGCTGCTGAAGACTACGAGTTGTCAGGCTCCTTTAACCACAAAGCATTCCAGCTTATTCGGCATGCGATGCGCACTGAACGCAAGTACTTCACATGGGCCATTGTTTTTGCGGCGCTCTTCTCCACCCTGACAGTGGTGTTCGGCACGCTCCTTGGCGACATCACCGACGACATCGTCATCCCCGCTTCTGAAGGCTCAGCCATTCAGGGCCCATGGACGCGGTTCACCGATGACCCTGTCACCGCCATCTGGATTGCTGGCGCTGTCTTCTTGAGCATCGGCCTTGTCAACGCAGTGCTTGTGGGACTCCGTCGCTGGGCACAGGGAGTTGCTGTGGCAGGAGTGGCAGCACGCCACCGCCGCGTGGTGGCTGATGCCTTGGCGAGCCTTCCCCTGGGGTGGCACCGGTCGAACCCATCCGGACGCTTGCTATCAGCGATGTCTTCCGATTCAGAGTCGGCTACGAACACGCTGCACCCCTTCGCTTTTACTGTGGGGTCCTTCGTGATGATGTTCGCGGCTGGCTGGTCAATGTGGCAGATGGACCCATGGCTCGCTGTCACCGGTCTCGCTGTCGTCCCCGTCATCTTCGCGATCAACGTGGCCTACGAGAAGGTCATTACTCCTCAGTGGGACCTCGGACAGTCACGTCGCGCAGAGGTTTCCACCATCGCGCATGAGAGTTTCGAAGGCGGCACCGTCGTCAAGGCTTTGGGTGCCGAGGGTATCGAGAGTGCCCGGTTCCGTGAGTCCGTGACAGGGCTACGCGATGCTGACATTCGTGTGGGCCGCACCAGCGCCTGGTTCGAGCCACTGATGGATCTCGTGGTTCCGCTTGGCGCTGTGGCATTGATGGTGGTGGGCGCATTCCGAGCCGATGCCGGCTTCGTTTCCGTAGGTAACGTGGTGTCCGCGATCTACTTGGTCACCCTCATGGCGGTGCCCATTCGTGGTCTGGGTTGGGTGCTCGGGCAGATGCCGCAAGCCTTGGTGGCATTCCGTCGAATCGGCGCGATTGCACAGGCCGCGACCGAGGTCGACGAGCCCGGCACCCGGAAGGTCGCTGCTGAAGGCGCAGGTGCGGTGAAGTTCGACAGTGCCGATATTGGCGCCGACGACGGTGACGGCAACCTCGCAGTCATTTTGCGTGAGGTATCTCTTGAACTGAAGCCGGGGACCATCACGGCGCTCGTGGGTGCTACGGGTTCGGGCAAGTCCACGGTGGCTCTCGCGGCATCGCGCTTGGCAAGCCCGACAAACGGCACTATTACGCTCGACGATCATGACCTAGAGGTCATTGCGAGCCTTGGCTCCCACGTTGCGCTCGTACCTCAAACTGCTTTTGTATTCGCAGGGACAGTGCGGGCTAACATCACTCTCGGCGAAGATTTCTCAGACGAGCAGGTGTGGGAGGCGCTTCGCAACGCAAATGTCGCGGACGTCGTTGAGGCGATCGCACCGGAAGGCCTCTCCGGGCTGGACGCCACGCTCGCAGAACGCGGAATGAACCTCTCCGGTGGTCAACGCCAGCGCATCGCGTTGGCTCGCGCGCTGGTGAGACAGCCGCGTGTGCTCGTCCTCGACGACGCCACGAGCGCCGTTGACCCTAAGGTCGAACAGGACATCCTCAAAGGCCTGAGCGCCGATGGTGCGGGTCCGACGGTGTTGATCATTGCCTACCGTTTGGCCTCAATCCTGCTCGCGGACCATGTGGTGCACGTCGAAGATGGTTCAGTCGTCGATTCCGGATCGCATGCGGAACTCGTTGACCGTGACCCGGGATACCGCGAACTGGTACTGGCATATGAAGAAGACTCACGCCGTCAGGCGGACCAGGAAGCGGGGTACATCGGATGAAGCGGTCGAAAGCAGATTCCAGCACCGCACGCGGCATGTTCCGTCGCGGTCTTGAAGTGAGCCCTGAACTGAAGGCGGGCCTCTGGGTCACCTTGGTGTTGGCAGCGCTCGCCGCGTCGGGGCGCGCAGCAGTGCCGTTCCTCACCCAGCGCATCACTGACTTCGGATTGCTGGCGCCAGGCGGCGTTGACCTGGACGTCGTCGTGATTTACGCGTCGATTGGTGCGGTGCTTCTGGTCATCACATCCGTTTTGGCGTGGCGTGTCCGGATCCGCATGGTGAAGGCCTCCGAACGTGGCCTCGCGACGCTTCGCATCACTGCCTTCGACAAAGTTCACGAGCTCTCCGTCCTCACACAAAATGAAGAGCAGCGCGGTCGCTATGTGTCACGCGTGACCGGCGACGTCGAGACGGTTCGAGACCTCATGCAGTGGACTGGTGCCGCGATGATCATTGCGGCCCTTGAGTCGGTCATTGTGTTCTTCGTCATGGTGGCCTACTCGTGGGAGCTCGCACTGATCATCCTCGCGGCATTCGTGCCGATGGTGTTCTCGCTGCTGTGGATCCAGCCCCGTGTGCAGGAGGCTTTCCGCCATGTCCGCGAGCAGATGGCCGATCTACTCGGGCGCACCTCGGAACAGATCGTCGGTGTTTCAACCATCCGCGCCTACGGTGTGCAGCAGCGCATGCGCGACGAACTGAACGAGGAGAACGACGACATCCTCGCCGCGGAGAAGCGGGCTTCGCGCCTGGCTTCGGTGAACTTCTCGTCGACGGTCGTGGGGCAGTGGCTTGCGACCGGACTAGCGCTCGTGGGCGGCACCGTCATGGTCGTGAACAGCGACATGAGCGTCGGAACCGTCGTGGCAATGGTGTTCCTTGTGTACCAATTCTCTGGTCCCCTGATGTGGATTATTGAGATGCTCGCTGAGATGCAGCGTGCTGTTGTGGGCTGGCGACGAGTCCTGGAACTCGTGGACCAAGAAGTCACCGTCGACGACCCCGGTCAGGACGGTACGCCCATTCCTCATGGCCGAGGAGACCTCGATATTGAGGGCGTGCGTCTGACCTACCCCGGAGGCCCTGAGGTTCTGAAGGGCATTGATCTCAAGGTCGCAGCAGGAGAACGTATCGCGCTTGTCGGCACCACGGGTTCGGGCAAGACGTCATTGGCCCGACTCATGTCGAGGTTCTTCGACCCTACCGAAGGCACCGTGAAAGTCGGCGGGGTTGATGTGAAGAATGTGCCACACGATTCGTTGCGACGGTCAATCGCTGTTGTGCCGCAGGAGGGGTTCCTCTTCGACGGCTCAATCTTGTCGAATCTGGCCTATGCGCTCCCTGAAGCGTCTGAGTCCGAACTCGAAGATCGCTCTCGCGCAGCATTTGAGTCGCTGGGCCTTGAAGGCTGGGTCGACGCCTTGCCGCTCGGCCTTGCCACAGAGGTTGGCCCGCGCGGCGAGCTCCTGAGCGCAGGGGAACGCCAACTAGTGTCGATTGCGCGTGCGTATCTGCGTGATCCCGAGCTGCTGATCCTCGACGAGGCCACCAGCGCCGTTGATCCCGCCACTGAGGTCCGCATCTCGAGGGCTCTCGAAGGCCTGATGCAGGGACGTACCGCCGTAGTCATCGCCCACCGCCTGTCGACGGCTGAGCGTGCTGACACAGTGGCGGTGATGAAGGACGGCGAACTTATTGAAGTGGGGCCGCACCGGGAGCTCGTCGCCGCAGATGGCGCCTATGCTGCACTGCACGACGCGTGGGTTTCACAGACTCGCTAGCCACGGCCAATATTGTCTCGGCTGCGCCGATGTACTGATGCACGATCCACCTGGTGGGTCGTGGAAGGATAGTCGCCATGTCACTAGACCCCAGTATCGCCCAGCGGTTGAAGCGCACGCCCGACGGTTTGGTGTGCGCGGTAGTTCAGGAACGTGACACCCGGCAGGTCTTGATGGTCGCGTGGATGGACGACGACGCACTCAACTTGACGCTGACGACCGGTCGAGCGGTCTACTGGAGTAGGTCACGCCAAGAACTGTGGCGCAAGGGCGACACATCAGGACACGTACAGCAGGTCCACTCAGTCGAGCTCGACTGTGATGGCGATGCGTTGCTGCTCACAGTGTCGCAAACTGGACCTGCGTGCCATACCGGCACCGTCAGTTGCTTCGAGGCCGGTGGGGAACTTCCTGTAAGCCTGGGACAGGTCCCATGAGCAAGCTCCATGTACCAGCCGAGTGGGGACAGACGTGGCCGCCCCTCGACACGTTCTCGGAACTCGCGAGCACGCACCGGGTGGTGCCTGTCGTGCGGCGTGTGCTGGCCGATAGCCTGACACCGATCGCTGTGTACTCCGCGTTGGCGCAGGAGCGTCCAGGAACATTCATCCTGGAGTCGTCAGAGCCAGATGGGACGCGCGGCCGCTTCTCATTCGTCGGGGTCCACTCACGCGCGACGCTGTCTGTGCGTGGAGATGATGCGAGTTGGGCAGGCGATGTGCCTGTGGGACTTGCAGATGGCGCACCCCTTTCGGCAATCCGTGAAGTCCTCAAGGAGCTTCACACCGCTCCGATCCCTGGAATGCCTCCATTAACGGGTGGCATGGTGGGCGTGCTCGGCTGGGACATCATTCGCCAGTGGGAGCCGACACTTCCCGCGAAGGCGCCTCGAGACATTGACGTACCCGATGCGATGCTCTTGCTCGCCACGGATGTTGCGGCAATCGACCACCATGACGGCTCGGTATGGCTGATCGCCAACGCGATCAATGCCAATGCCCGCGACACTGGCGTCGAAAGTGCGCACGCGCACGCGGTGACCAGGTTGGACCAGATGGAGGCAGCCCTTCGGGATGCCCCTGCGGGAGAGGTTTCCGTGATGGGTCCTGAGTCCGGCGAACAGGACGTGCGGCAACGCAGCGCACCAGGGGAGTACGAGGCGGCTGTGCGGTTCGCGAAGGATGCGATTCGTGACGGCGAAGTCTTTCAGATGGTTCCTTCCCAGCGCTTTGAGGTGGACTGCGATGCATCGCCTTTAGATGTGTACCGCGTTTTGCGCACACTGAACCCGTCGCCATACATGTATTACTTCCAGTTGCGCGATGATGAGGGGCGCGACTTTGCGGTGGTGGGCGCGAGCCCCGAGTCGCTTGCGACTGTCAAAGACCAGCGTGTGACAACGTTCCCCATCGCGGGTTCGCGGCCTCGAGGAGCAACCGTCATCGAGGATCAGCGCCTCGAAGAGGAACTGCGCGCGGATCCCAAGGAAATCGCCGAGCACGTCATGTTGGTGGACCTAGCGCGCAACGACCTGGTCAAGGTGTGCGAACCCACGTCGATTGAGGTTCTCGACTTTATGACAGTCAAGCGGTACAGCCACATCATGCACATTTGCTCCACGGTGGTCGGTGGTTTAGAACCGCAATACGGCCCTGTGGATGTGCTTGCCGCGACGTTCCCTGCGGGCACCCTCTCGGGCGCGCCAAAGCCGCGTGCCATTGCGCTTATCGATGAGATCGAGCCTACGCGCCGCGCGTATTATGGCGGCGCCGTGGGGTACTTCGACTTCGCAGGCAATATGGATATGGCCATCACGATTCGCACGGCACTCATTGAGAACGGCGTTGCCCACGTCCAGGCCGGCGCGGGTGTCGTGGCTGATTCCGTCCCCTCGAGTGAAGACCAAGAGACGAAGGACAAGGCGGCGGCAATGTTGCGTGCGATTGGCATGGCAGCGCGCCTGACCCCGTCCACCCGTGGCTAGAATTGCCACGCTCAAACAAACAAGGAGTCCCCACATGTCCAGCATTGAGATCGCCCCAGAAGACCTGCCAGAGGTCGCTCCCGTCAACCACGGCCGCACCACAGCCGCCTGGGCGACAAACATCGGCCTTGTCCTGGGTGCCTTGATCGCTACGTTTGGATTCATGTTTCCGGTCTGGACGCTGGTGTGGGTCGGCGCTGCGGTTTGTGTGATTGCACTCATCGTCGGTGGCGTGCTGCGTGCACTAGGGCACGGTCAACCGCTGTCGTAGGCCGCTGGTCGGCCGCCGTATTCTCGCCAGACGGCCAGGGGCACGAGTGCTGAGGCGCGCGGCTTGACCTGCGCCACGAGCGTCGCTTTGCTCGGGTGATATCCGGCACGGCGGTCTATATTGCTTGTGTGACGGACTTTGAGGGGCCGGCACGTCGTGAACGACCGTGGGTGTGTTGCCTGAGGTCCGCGATAGAGCACCGCTATCCTGACCACGCATGTGAAGTTCTGTGAACAATCAAGGGAGATAAAGAATGTCTGATGTCACACCCCCACCGCCAGGCCAGCCGCCATATGGCGCGACTCCTCCGCCTCCGGGGGGCTTCAATGACTCACCCCCGAACAACTACTTGGCGCTCGCCATTGTCACCACGATCCTGTGCTGCCTTCCGCTGGGCATCTGGGCCATCGTGCAAGCGGCTTCAGTGAATGGCAAGTGGGTCGCGGGAGACCGTGCCGGTGCCATTGCGGCTTCCGAGACCGCCAAGAAGGTGTCGATCTGGGGCATCGTGATTGGTGCTGTCGGCCTGGTGCTTTACATCTTGCTCTTGGTCGGCGGAGTCTTGAGCCTCGAGACCTACTAAATGACAACTGCGGTGCTCCACAGGGTGGAGGCGTGGCAACGACATGTCGTTGCCCGCCTTCACCCTGTGGTGTTTCCGCTTGTGGTGGGGGCCGGCGCAGCCGCTGCTGCCTGGTACGTCTCAGACGTCGACCCCAACGAACCGGGCCACTACCCGACGTGTCCGAGCCTGTGGTTGACAGGGTTGTACTGCCCAGGGTGTGGGTCGCTACGCGCCATTCATCATCTGGGTAACGGCGAACTTGCTGCCGCGTGGGCGATGAACCCTCTCGCAGTCATCGTGATCCCTTGGCTTGTGTGGCGATGGGTCCGCTGGATCTGGCAGGCGACAGGGCATCGAGTAAGCCGCCGGCTCGCCCCAGCGTGGGCGATTTACGCGCTCTTCGGGGCGGTGTGCCTGTACGCGGTACTGCGCAACATCCCCATGTTCGAGCCATACCTCGCGCCCTAGCTTGGGTCGGTCGGGGAGTGCTCGTCACGGCGCTACCATGGAGGACATGGGAGAGGCTGTCGTATGAGCGTGCTTGAGAGCATTATTGCTGGTGTCAGGGAGGACCTCGCGGTCCGTCAAGAGGCAATGCCTATGGATCGCTTGAAGGAGCGCGCCTCGCGCGTGCCCAGCGCCATTGATGCTCGCCAGATTCTTGCCCGTGATGAGATCGCGGTGATCGCTGAAGTGAAGCGGTCGAGTCCTTCGAAGGGTTCATTGGCGAACATCTCGGATCCGGCTTCGCTGGCGACAGAGTATGAGGCAGGCGGCGCGTCCGTGATCTCGGTCCTTACTGAGGAGCGTCGATTCGGCGGCTCTCTTGAGGACCTTGACGCGGTGCGTAGCAAGGTCGAGATTCCGATCCTCCGCAAGGACTTCATCGTGACTCCCTACCAGGTATGGGAAGCTCGTGCCCACGGGGCAGACGTCGTGTTGTTGATCGTTGCTGCCCTCGATCAGATGACTCTTGAAGCGCTCGTCGAGCGTGTGCACTCCTTGGGCATGTGTGCCCTGGTTGAGGTGCATAACGAAGAGGAAGTACAGCGGGCGGCCGATGCCGGAGCCCGGGTCGTAGGCGTGAACGCCCGTAACTTGCGCACGCTTGAAGTCGACCGGCACACGTTCCAGCGCGTCGCACCGATCATCCCGGAGGGGATCGTCCGCATCGCCGAGTCTGGCATTCGCGACGGCCATGATGTTGTCGAGTATGCACGGATGGGTGCAGATGCCGTTCTCGTCGGAGAAGCGCTCGTCAAGCACAAGGACCCGCGTCACGCGGTTGCTGAGATGGTGGCAGCTGGCGCGCATCCTGCGCTGCGGGCGGTTCGTCCGTGACAGGCTCCCTCCAGTCCGCGCCGGGACCATTCTTCGGTGAGTTCGGGGGCCGGTTCGTCCCTGAGGCCCTGATGCCTGCGCTCGAAGAGTTGACCGACGCCTACGACAAGGCACGCGTCGATCCGGCCTTCTTTGCAGAGCTCGACCGGCTGGCGAGGGACTACACCGGACGCCCGTCAATCATCACGGAAGTCCCGCGGTTCGCCGAGCACGCTGGTGGCGCGCGCATCTTCTTGAAGCGCGAAGACCTTAACCACTCCGGCTCGCACAAGATCAACAACGTCCTTGGTCAAGCGCTTCTGACTAAGCGCATTGGAAAATCCCGGGTCATCGCGGAGACCGGTGCTGGACAACACGGTGTGGCTACGGCCACGGCCGCGGCCTTGATGGACCTCGAGTGCATCATCTACATGGGCGAGGAAGACACCGAACGTCAAGCGTTGAACGTGGCACGGATGCGCCTCTTGGGTGCCGAGGTGATCCCTGTGGCGACCGGGACCCGGACCCTACGTGACGCCATTAACGAGGCGTTTCGCGACTGGGTCGCCAACGTAGACACCACCAACTATGTTTTCGGCACTGCGGCGGGACCTCACCCGTTCCCAGCGATGGTCAGGGACTTCCAGCGAGTCATATCGGTGGAATCCCGCGAACAGATGCTCGCTCAGGGAGGGCTTCCTGACGCGGTGTTGGCGTGTGTTGGCGGCGGATCCAACGCCATAGGCTCGTTTGACGCGTACCTTGACGACGACAACGTCCGCCTCATCGGTTGTGAAGCGGCCGGAGATGGCGTCGATACCGATCGTCACGCCGCGACTCTCACCGCGGGACGCACCGGGGTTCTGCATGGCTCACGTTCCTTCATCTTGCAGGATGAGGAAGGTCAAACACAGGATTCGCACTCGATCTCGGCTGGGTTGGATTACCCGGGAGTCGGACCGGAGCACTCATGGTTGGCGAGCATCGGCCGTGCTGAGTACTGGCCCGTCACGGACACAGAGGCCATGGAAGCGTTCCGTTTGCTATGCCGAACCGAGGGAATTCTCCCCGCCATCGAGTCGTCGCACGCGCTAGCCGGTGCGCTCACACTCGGCAAGGAACTGGGCCCGGAGGCGACGCTACTTGTGACGTTGTCGGGTCGAGGGGATAAAGACGTAGAGCAGGCCGCCCGGTGGTTCGACATGTTGCCAGGAGAAGACGCATGAGCGCCCTCACAGAGCGGCTCGATGAGATTCGTGCCGAAGGCCGTGCCGCACTGATCGGGTACCTCCCGGTGGGCTACCCGGACGTGTCGACATCAATCGCTGCGATGCGGGTGCTCGTAGAGGCCGGTTGCGACGTCGTTGAGGTAGGTCCTCCATACTCGGACCCCGTTTTGGACGGACCCGTGATTCAACACGCGGCCGCCACAGCTCTGCGTCAGGGCGTGCGTGTCGACGACACCTTCACCGCTGTGAATGCCGTCGCAGAAGCAGGCGCGGTGCCCGTGGTGATGTCGTATTGCAACCTGATGATCCAACGCGGTTACGAGCGTTTCGCTCGGGAACTACGTGAAGCCGGGGGAGCGGGGGTCATTACTCCAGACCTGACGCCGGACACTGGTGCCGACTGGATCGATGCTGCACGGAAGCAAGATATCGACACTATCTTCTTGGCCGCGCCGTCGACCACCCGGGAACGTATGCATCTCACCGTCGAGGCATCGCGCGGATTCGTCTACGCGACCTCGTTGATGGGAGTGACGGGGGAACGTGCTTCAGTCGGCGACGCCGCGCAACATGTTGTAGCTGCCGCCCGGGAAGCCGGTGCTGAGCGCGTGTGCGTAGGTTTGGGTGTTTCCACGGGTGCTCAGGCTGCAGATGTGGCGACATACGCGGACGGTGTGATTGTAGGATCCGCATTTGTGAAGGCGATGGGTGATGGAGGCGATCTCGATGCACTGGCGGTCAAGGTGCAAGAGCTGGCCGCTGGCGTGAGGGGCGTCGTATGATCCACGTCTCGATACCCAGCCCTCCGCCGGAGTGGTCAAGCTTTTCGCTAGGACCGCTCACCATCCACGTGTACGCGCTGTGCATCGTCGCTGGCATTTTTGTAGGCCTATGGCTGGCTACGAAGCGGTGGGTCGAGCGCGGCGGCGACCCCGATGCCGTCTCTGATATCGCCATCTGGGCGATCCCCATGGGAATCATCGGTGGCCGTCTTTACCATGTGATCTCTACACCTGGCCCGTACTTCGGCGAGAACGGCAACCCCGTCGATGCCCTGAAGATCTGGGAAGGCGGTCTCGGGATTTGGGGAGCTGTGGCGCTTGGCGCGCTCGGTGCCTATATCGGAGCGCGCCGCGCCGGTGTACCCTTTAGTGCTTTCGCCGATGCTGCGGCACCGGCGGTTCTGATTGCCCAAGCCATTGGTCGATTGGGTAACTATTTCAACCAAGAGCTCTTTGGTGGTCCGACCGACCTGCCTTGGGGGCTCGAGATCGATCCCGCCTTCCGACCGGAAGGTTACGAGCAGTTCACCACGTTCCATCCGACGTTCCTGTACGAGATGATTTGGAATCTCGTAGGAGCGTTCCTCATTATCTGGCTTGACCGCAAGTACGACTTGCGCGGTGGGCGCGTGTTCTGGCTCTACGTGATCGTCTATGTTTCTGGCCGACTTTGGATCGAGACTGTGCGTATTGACATAGCGGTTCATGTCCTCGGTGTTCGTATCAATGTGTGGGTGTCCATTGGCGTGCTTGCCTTGGCCATCATCATGTTTGTGGTGATGGGCCGCCGCCAACGAGGTTCGGCGTTGGCACGAGTTCCCCGCAATCAACTCGCGATGGCGAAAACGGATGTTTCGTCACCAGCCGACGCCGAGGCTTCAGAGCCTGCGGACGTCGACACGGAGCTCGCACATGATGACGACGATCCCGAAGAGGAAACAACACGGCAGGAAAAGTCCTAGCCGATTCTTTACCAAGCCCTGGTTCGCGGTAGACTTGGCCCCCGTGTGTTCACCGGGTCAACGGAGCCCCGCAACCAACGATTTCCCGGCGGATGCTGAGGGAAAAGCAAGGACGGTGTGATGGCTGCGCTCACTGGCGCCTCCCAACCCAAGATTGGGTTGTACGACCCCGCGTACGAGCATGATGCGTGCGGTGTCGCCTTCGTGGCGACCCTCCGTGGAACGGCAGGGCGAGACATCGTCGATGCCGGGCTCACGGCGCTGAAGAACCTTGAGCACCGCGGTGCGGTGGGGGCGGAAACCGAGACCGGTGATGGTGCAGGCATCCTGACCCAGGTTCCAGACGCCTTCCTCCGTTCAGTAGTGGACTTTGAACTGCCTGCGGCCGGTCGGTATGCCGTTGGTATCGCGTTCTTGACACCGGGCAACGAAGCAACCGAGGTGGCAGCACTGGAGGCGGCCGCGGTCGCCGAAGACGTCACGGTGCTGGGATGGCGCGACGTGCCCGCTATCGGCGATTCATTGGGTCCGTCAGCACGTGCTGCGATGCCTACTTTTCGTCAGGTTTTCCTCTCGTACGGTGAACTCGAGGGCATCGCCCTCGATCGCAAGGCGTACCGGGTGCGCAAGCGAGCCGAGCACAAGGGCGGCGTGTTCTTTGCGTCACTGTCGAGCCGCACGCTGACCTACAAAGGAATGCTGACGACTTATCAACTCGAGCAGGTCTTCCCCGACCTCAACGATGAGCTTTTTGCGTCTGAGTTGGCCCTCGTTCACTCGCGTTTCTCCACGAACACCTTCCCCTCATGGCCGTTGGCGCAACCGTTGCGGGGGATCGCCCACAACGGTGAGATCAACACGGTTCAGGGAAACCGCAACTGGATGAGTGCTCGTGAGGGAACGCTGAAGTCTGATCTGCTTGGTGATCTGACGGATCTGATGCCCGTGTGCGCGCCCTCCGCGTCGGACACTGCCTCGTTTGACGATGCGCTTGAACTGCTGCATCTGAGTGGGCGATCGATGCCGCACGCTGTGTTGATGATGATGCCTGAGGCTTGGCAGAACAACGATGAGATGGATCCCGCTCGTCGCGCGTTCTACGAGTACCACTCCGGCTTGATGGAGCCGTGGGACGGCCCTGCGGCACTGCACTTCACTGATGGCTCGCTCATCGGCGCCACTCTGGATCGCAACGGCTTGCGACCAGGGCGTTTCTGGGTGACTGATGACGGCCTTGTCATTGCAGGCTCCGAAGCTGGACTTCTCGATATCGACTCGGCAAAGGTCGTGCGCAAGGGACGTTTGCAGCCCGGTCGCATGTTCCTTGTCGACACGGCTGCAGGTCGCATCGTCGAGGACGAGGAAATTAAGTCGCGGCTCGCCGCTGAGAACCCGTACGAGCAGTGGGTCAACGAGAACGCAGTGCGTTTGGCCGACGTCCCAGACCGCGAGCACATCGTGCACTCGCAGGCGTCCGTGAAGCGTCGTCAGCGAGCTTTCGGCTACACCGAGGAGGAGCTGAAGAAGCTCCTCACCCCCATGGCGTTGACCGGCATGGAGCCCATTGGCGCCATGGGTTCGGATACGCCCATTGCGGTCTTGTCAGACCGTCCTCGGTTGCTCTTTGACTACTTCACGCAGATGTTTGCGCAAGTCACGAACCCCCCGCTAGACGCGATCAGGGAAGAGATCGTGACCGCTGTGGGCGGCGCGATCGGACCGGAGCCAAACCTTCTTGAGGCGACAGCAGAGCACGCTCGCAAGGTGATTCTTGAGTTCCCCGTCATCGACAACGATGAACTGGCCAAGATTCTTCACATCGACGCGGACCCACGCCTGACGGGGATTTTCTCTTCGCGAAAGATTCGTGGTCTCTACCGTGTTCGCGATGGTCACGCGGGGCTTGAGCAACGTTTGGCTGACATTTTCGACGAGGTCGATCAGGCCATCAAGGAGGGCGTGTCGTTCATCGTCCTGTCTGACCGTGACGGTGACCAGGACTTTGCCCCGATTCCGTCGTTGCTGTTGACCTCTGCGGTTCACCACCACCTGGTTCGTAACCACAGCCGCACACGTGCGTCGCTTGTGGTGGAAGCAGGCGACGTGCGCGAAGTCCACCACGTGGCGCTGTTGGTTGGCTACGGCGGAGCCGCCGTGAACCCTTACCTCGCTATGGAGACGATCGAGGACTTGGTGGGTCGCGGACATCTCGGTGACTTGAACCCTGAGACGGCCGTGAAGAACTTCATTAAGGCGCTCGGCAAGGGTGTCTTGAAGATCATGTCGAAGATGGGTATTTCGACGATCCACTCGTACCGTGGTGCGCAGGTGTTCGAAGCCGTGGGATTGTCACGCGATTTCGTCAACCGGCACTTTGTCGGGACGCCGAGCCAGATTGATGGTGCTGGCATCGATGTGATCGCTCAGGAAGTCGCACTGCGCCACGCCGACGCGTACCCCGCTTCAGGTGAGTTGCCTCCGCATCGTCGCCTGAATTCGGGTGGCGAGTACCAGTGGCGTCGTGACGGCGAAGAGCACTTGTTTGACCCAGACACGATCTTCCGCTTGCAGCACTCGACGCGGGAGAGGAAGTACGACGTTTTCCGTCAGTACACCGACCGTGTCGATGACCAGTCGAAGCGTCTTATGACGTTGCGTGGCTTGCTCGAGTTCAACTCTGAGCGCGAAGCGATTTCGATTGACGAAGTCGAGCCCGTGTCAGAAATCGTGAAGCGATTCTCGACCGGCGCCATGTCCTACGGATCTATCTCCGAGGAAGCACACGAGACACTGGCGATCGCCATGAACCGCTTGGGCGGAAAGTCCAACACCGGTGAGGGTGGCGAATCGGTTGATAGGCTCTACGACCCCGAGCGTCGCAGCGCCATCAAGCAGGTGGCTTCGGGACGCTTTGGCGTGACGAGCGAATACCTCGTCAACGCTGATGACATCCAGATCAAGCTTGCCCAGGGGGCGAAGCCTGGTGAGGGCGGCCAGCTGCCGGGCTCAAAGGTCTACCCCTGGGTTGCGGAGACACGGCACTCGACGCCTGGCGTTGGGCTGATCTCGCCTCCACCGCACCACGACATCTACTCGATCGAGGATCTCAAGCAACTGATCCACGACCTCAAGAACGCGAATCCGTCCGCGCGTATCCACACCAAGTTGGTGTCGGAAATAGGTGTGGGCACCATCGCCGCGGGCGTCGCGAAGTGCAAGTCGGACGTCGTGCTTATCTCCGGCCAGGACGGCGGAACCGGTGCGAGCCCGCTCAACTCCCTTAAGCACGCTGGTGCTCCTTGGGAGATTGGACTCGCTGACACCCAGCAAACCCTCGTGCTCAATGACCTGCGTGACCGCATTGTGGTGCAGGTCGACGGCCAGATGAAGACCGGGCGCGACGTGGTAGTCGCGGCGTTGCTGGGGGCGGAGGAGTTTGGTTTCGCCACAGCTCCGCTCGTGGTGGAGGGCTGCATCATGATGCGTGTGTGCCACCTCAACACATGTCCCGTCGGCGTTGCGACGCAGAACCCTGAACTGCGCGAGCGTTTCACGGGCAAGGCTGACCACGTTGTGAACTTCTTCGAGTTCATCGCCGAGCAGGTGCGTGAGCACCTCGCGTCGCTGGGTTTCCGGAGCATCGAGGAGGCCGTGGGTCACGTTGAGGCTCTTGACACTCGCAAGGCCATCGATCACTGGAAGGCCAAGGGGCTCGATCTCGCGCCTGTCCTCGCTCGGCCGGAGCCCGGTCGTGCGCTGCGCAATTCGACCACCCAGGACCACTCGCTCGATGAAGCATTGGACCAAGAACTCATCGCAGCATCGGCCGCTGCCCTCGACCGCGGCGACAAGGTCGAGCTTGAGTACCCGATCCGCAACGTGAACCGCACCGTCGGTACGATGCTTGGCCACGAGGTCACGAAGCGTCACCGTGGTGCGGGCTTGCCTGACGACACGATTGCGGTGACGTTCTACGGTTCTGCCGGACAGTCCTTTGGTGCCTTCGTGCCGCGTGGAATCACTTTGCGGCTTCATGGAGATGCCAATGACTACGTTGGCAAGGGTCTCTCCGGTGGTCGCATCGTGGTGCGTCCCGCACGCGAAGCCATGCTCGACGATTCACGCGACGTGATCGCCGGCAACGTCATTGGTTACGGCGCAACCGCGGGTGAAATCTTCTTGCGCGGTCAGGTGGGCGAACGCTTCCTCGTGCGTAACTCGGGAGCCACTGCTGTTGTTGCCGGCGTGGGGGACCACGCACTCGAATACATGACAGGCGGAACCGCCGTCATTCTCGGGCGCACGGGACGCAACCTCGGCGCCGGAATGTCTGGTGGAACGGCCTATGTGCTGGACCTCAAGACAGAGCGCGTCAACGCTGCAGCAGTGGCATCCGGTGAACTCACCTTGAGTCCGCTTGATGCCGAGGATGAAGTGATTGTCCGCACGCTGGTGGAGAAGCACGTTGCTGAGACCGGTTCGCCTCGAGGCAACGATTTGCTGGTGAACTGGAACGAGACCAAGGAGCGCTTCACGCGTGTGCTGCCTGCCCAGTACGCACGGGTGCGTGAGGCTCTCGCAGAGATTGAAGCATCAGGAGGCGACCTGCGCGCCCCAGGTGCTTGGGCCGAGTTCTTGGAGGTGACTGGTGGCTGATCCCCAGGGCTTCTTGAAGTTCCGTGAGCGTGAGGTTCCCAAGAACCGTCCCGTTCCGGTGCGTTTGCTTGACTGGAAAGACGTCAAGGATGAGTTGGGTAAGGACGAGACCACCTTGCGGCGCCAGGCGAGTCGTTGCATGGACTGCGGTGTCCCGTTCTGCCACCAAGGGTGCCCGTTGGGCAACATCATTCCGGAATGGAATGACTTGGTTCGGGAAGGGCAGTGGGAAGAAGCGATTGAGCGTCTTCACGCAACCAACAACTTCCCTGACTTCACCGGACGGATTTGTCCCGCGCCTTGTGAGACGTCGTGCGTGCTCGGCATCAACCAGCCCGCGGTGACGATCAAGAGTATCGAGGCAGAGATCATCGACCGGGCCTTCAAGGACGGCAATGTTGAACCTCACATCCCGCAGCGCCAGACCGGTAAGACAGTCGCTGTTGTCGGATCGGGACCTGCAGGGTTGGCCGCAGCTCAGCAGCTGACGCGCGCCGGACATACCGTCCGCGTCTACGAGAAGGACGACCGCCTTGGCGGACTCCTGCGCTACGGTGTCCCGGACTTCAAGCTGGAAAAGCTCCACATCGATCGACGCATCGCCCAGATGGAGGCCGAAGGAACTCGATTCCGCACATCGGTCACGATCGGCGACGACATCTCCTGGGATGAGTTGCGAGCGCGGTACGACGCTGTGTTGGTCTCGACCGGCGCACCGCTGCCACGTGAACTCCCGCTTCCAGGGCGTGACCTTGACGGTATTCACTTCGCCATGGAGTACCTCCACCAGGGCAACCAGGCCGCAGCGGGCGACGTGCTTGAAGATCAACTGACGGCCGAAGGTAAGCACGTCATTGTCATCGGTGGCGGTGACACTGGATCGGACTGCATCGGCACGGCACTGCGTCAGAAGGCAGCCTCTGTCACGACGCTCGCCATTGGTAAACAACCAGCTGCCGGGCGCACGGATCAGGACCCTTGGCCTACCGACCCGCGCGTCTTCGAAGTATCGTCGAGTCATGAAGAAGGTGGAGAACGCCGCTTCCTGGCTTCCACGGTCGAATTCCGTGGTGATGGCTCAGGCAAGGTGCAGTCGTTGCGCGTTGCCGAGACGCAGTACAACGAGGATGGTTCACGTACCCCTAAGGCGGGCACTGAACAAGACATCCCCGCGGATTTGGTGCTGATCGCCATGGGCTTCACCGGACCAGACACCGTGACGTTGCACGATCAGGGTGGCGTCGCAGTGTCGAACCGCGGGCGTATTGAGCGCGCGGATGATTTTCACACATCAGTTGACGGAGTCTTTGTTGCTGGCGATGCCAGCCGGGGTGCTTCGCTTGTGGTGTGGGCCATTGCGGAGGGTCGTTCGGCCGCCGCAGCAATTGACGAGTACTTGACCGGCAGCACTGAGTTGCCGGCCCCAGTGACAGCCAGCACGGTAGCGCTCCGTGCCTAATAACATTCAAGGAAACGTGATGTCGCGTAAAGCAAAGATTGTCTGCACCATTGGCCCAGCCACGGCCCCCATCGAGCGCATGCGGGAGCTGGTGAACGCAGGCATGGACGTTGCCCGCATCAACCGCTCGCATGGCAGCACCGAAGAGCACCTGGCTGTCTACAACAACGTGCGCCAGGCGGCTGAGGAGTCTGGCCGCAATGTTGCCGTGTTGGTCGACCTTCAGGGTCCCAAGATTCGTCTTGAGAAGTTCGCTGATGGCCCTCACGAGTTGGCGATTGATGACGTCTTCACCATCACGACCCGTGACATTGAAGGCACTAAGGACATCTGCGGCACCACGTTCAAGGGTTTGCCCGCAGACTGCTCGCCCGGTGACATTCTGCTGATTGACGATGGCAAGGTACGTCTCGAAGTCACCGAGGTTTCCGACACCGACGTTGTCACGAAGGTGGTTGTTCCCGGTGCCGTGTCGAACAACAAGGGCATCAACCTTCCTGGCGTTGCAGTGTCGGTTCCGGCGCTGTCGGAAAAGGACCAGGACGACCTGCGTTGGGGCCTCAACGTAGGCGCTGATTTCATCGCGCTTTCGTTTGTCCGTTCCGGCGCCGACTATGACGATGTCGCTCGCATCATGGCTGAGGAAGGCATCACTGTTCCTGTCATCGCCAAGGTCGAGAAGCCTCAGGCTGTAGACAACTTGGAAGAGATTGTTGACGCGTTCGACGGAATCATGGTTGCTCGCGGTGACTTGGGCGTGGAGCTGCCTCTCGAAGAGGTCCCGCTGGTGCAGAAGCGTGCCATTGAACTTTGCCGTGCCAACGCTAAGCCTGTGATTGTCGCAACGCAGGTGCTTGAGTCGATGACCTACGCTCCAGTGCCAACCCGCGCCGAGACCTCCGACGTGGCGAACGCCGTGCTCGACGGTACCGATGCAGTGATGCTGTCGGGTGAGACGTCCGTGGGTGAGTTCCCCATCGTGACCGTGCAGACCATGGCACGCATTGCCAAGAACACTGAGGAGAAGGGCTACAGCCGCATTGCGCCCTTCCTGACTACCCCGAAGACTCGTGGCGGTGCCGTCACGCACGCTGCCGCGGAGATCGCGGATGCCCTGGACATCAAGTACATCGTGACGTTCACGCAGTCCGGTGACTCTGCGGTGCGCATGGCTCGCTTGCGTCCAAGCGTCCCGATGCTTGCTTTCACACCAGACCCCAAGACGCAGAAGCGCCTCGCACTGAGTTGGGGTGTCAGCGCTGAGCTTGTTGACCGTGTGGAAAGCACCGATGAGATGGTGAACTTGGTCGACAGCTACCTCAAGCGTGAGGGTAAGGCTGTTGATGGTGATTACGTGGTTGTGGTCTCGGGTACTCCGGTGGGAATCCCCGGAACTACGAACTCGATCTTCGTCCACAAGGTTGGACAGGTGCGCGACTAAGTCGCCTGCCTACGACAGAGGCCCCCACACCGTGAGGTGTGGGGGCCTCTGTCGTGCGTGATACCGCCCACAAAACGTGCGGCAGGGCACAAGTGTGCAGAAGTGCGCAGAATGGTGCTTAACGGCCACTAGGCAGCGTCAAGGACGGGGAATACAGCGCCCTGGCTACTTGGTGTCGGCTAGAGCGGTCCAGTCGCGCGGAGCCTGCGAAGGCAATGTCCTCTTGTAGGTACCCCGAAACAGGGGAGAGGAGATCAAGAAGTCAGCAGTGGCGACATTCGACGCCATAGGGATGTTCCAGACACAACCGAGGCGCAACAGCGCCTTGACGTCAGGATCATGAGGCTGGGCCTCGAGAGGGTCCCAGAAGAACACCAAGAGGTCGATCCCGCCCTCGGCGATACGTGCACCGATTTGCTGGTCTCCACCGATAGGGCCGGACAGGAACCTTGTGACCGGGAGATCAAGTGCTTCTTCCAGCATTGTCCCCGTCGTACCCGTGGCGTACAGGTGGTGGCGAGACAGTGACCCTTGATTGAACTTTGCCCACTTGAGCAGCTCGGCCTTCTTGTTGTCATGAGCAACGAGCGCGACGTGCTTTGCACTAGGGATCGACTGTGCTGCGAAATCAACGTCAGATGGGTGTGGCGCGGACTCTGAGTGTCTCATGAGAAGGGCCCCTTCATTGGTGAACCTGTGTGGAGTGGCGGCACATTTCTGTGCCGCCACTCCAGGCGACGTGCCCCGAGTGGGATTCGAACCCACACTGGTACGGGTTTGAGCCGTATGCCTCTGCCAGTTGGGCTATCGGGGCCTTCGGAGACTAGGCTAGCGCCTGTGACGAACTCGCATGACACATCAGAGCCCATTGAAGCCGTCGAGGCATCTCCTGCAACGAAGAAGCGCCGTGCCATTGTGGCAGAAGATGAGGCGCTTATTCGAATGGACATCGTAGAAACTCTCCGTGAGGGTGGCTACGACGTCGTTGGTGAAGGAGCCAACGGCGAAGAGGGCGTAGCCCTTGCCCGAGAACACAAGCCAGATGTAGTGGTGATGGACATCAAGATGCCGGTGATGGATGGCATCACCGCAGCTGAACACATCGCCTCGGAGCGACTCGCGCCCGTCGTGCTATTGACAGCCTTCTCTCAGACTGAACTGGTCGAGCGCGCGCGCGACGCTGGCGCGATGGCGTACGTGGTTAAGCCCTTCACTCCGGCAGACCTGTTGCCGGCGGTCGAGATCGCGGCATCGCGCTTCACCGAGATCCGCGCGCTTGAGTCAGAGATCGCTGACATCAATGAGCGTATGGACACTCGCAAGAAGGTCGAGCGTGCCAAGGGTCTCCTCATGGAGAAGATGAAGCTCAACGAGCCGGAGTCATTCCGCTGGATTCAGAAGACGTCGATGGATCGTCGCCTCACCATGAAGGAAGTAGCAGAGGCAGTTATCGACCAGATGTCAGGCAAATAGCAGCGATCAGCGTGCAGTAGTTTTCCCCGCGTATCGACGTCGGATAGGTCACAGAATCGTGATAACCAAGTGACCTACACGACACACAACTTCGATAGCGTGAACATATCGCACCCAAGGATGGTCCTTGGGGCGGTGGGCCAACGAAGGCATTCTCTTCGTTGGTGTGGAGGGAACACACAATGGCACGATGGAACACCATCGCACGCGGAGGCGCAGTTATCGCCGCCGCTTCGCTCGCCCTTGCCGCCTGCTCGACAGACGGCGACACCGATGACTCGTCATCCGGTGGCTCAGAAGGCGGCTCTACAGATGCGCTGAAGATCGGAACAGTTCTTCCCCTGACCGGCTCACTTTCCTTCCTCGGCCCGCCCGAGGTAGCTGGTGTCGATCTCGCAATTCAGGAGATCAACGACGCTGGCGGTGTGCTGGGCAACCCCGTCGAGGTCGAGCATGGAGACTCGTCGGACACTCAGCAGGCCAACATTGCGCCCCAGACCGCGTCAACTCTGATTGCTGACGGAGTCTCGGCGATCATTGGTGCAGCTTCTTCGGCTGTCACGCTGAACTTCATTGACGACGTTGTGGCGTCGGACGTGGTGCAGGTTTCGCCTGCAAACACGGCGACTGCGCTCTCGGGCTACTCAGAGTTCTTCTTCCGGACGGCACCGCCGGACTCGGTTCAGGGAAACGCCTTGGCCAACCTGATCTTGGATGACGGTCACGAGAATGTCGGAATCTTGGTCTTCAACGAGGACTACGGCACCGGCCTACGTGACGTCATTCAGCCCACCATCGAAGAGGCCGGCGGTACGATTACCTACGGTGTCTCCGGTGAAGAGTTTGACCCCGCAGTGACCAACTTCACTGCTGAGGTCGAGGCTGTCATGGCAACGGATCCCGACGCAGTCGTGCTGATCGCGTTCGACCAGACCAAGCAGATCATTCCTGAACTCATCGGTGCGGGTCTCGACCCCTCGTCGCTGTACCTGACGGACGGTAACACCGCTGACTACTCGGAGTCCTTCGACCCCGGCACCCTCGAGGGTGCCAAGGGCACGATTCCTGGTGCGGATGCCGCTGATGACTTCAAGGAGCGCTTGAACAGTGTTGCTGACAGCGAGCTCGACTCGTTCGCCTACGGTCCGGAGTCCTATGACGCCACGATCCTGATTGCTCTGGCAGCGGTCCACGCTGGTGGCACTGATGGCCCGTCGATTCAGTCCTCGATGGCCGCGGTCTCTGGCGCTGACGGCGGTACCGAGTGCACTGGCTTCGAAGAGTGTGCAACGCTCCTCGAGGACGGTGAAGAGATCAACTACCAGCCCGTGTCTGGCGTTGGACCCTTCAATGAGAACAATGATCCCTCCGCCGCATACGTTGGTGTCTACGTCTACGACGAGAACAACGTGCAGCACTGGGACTCCGAAGTGTTCGGTGAGGTTCCCACCTCCTAAGCACCTCTGAATTCACCAAAGAGGCCCCCGGCTCATGCCGGGGGCCTCTTTGTGTCTCTCACGCCAGCATCGGCTCGTACTCGCCGTAGTGAATGCTGGGTGGTGCCTTCCAAAAGAGAAACCACGTAGAGCTGCTCAGGACATGGCAGATGTTGATTCCCGGGTATCCACGGGGAGCGTTGAAGCACGAGGCTGGCGGGTACCGCTAAGCACGCCCCCGAGCACTACGAACCAAAGGTGGCGTTGACACGCCGCGCGGGAGAGGCGCGATGCAGCGCTGCGCCGCGTGTCGCTTCCTCAACTGGTTCGTAGTGTGGGTTGCGGTGGTGCAGAGCAGAGCAGAGCAGAGCAGAGCAGAGCAGAGTGGCGCGCGCCGCGCGCCGCGCGCCGCGCGCCGCGCGCCGCGCGCCGGGTGCCGTGTGCGGAGTGAGGGGTGTTATCTCGCGATGGACGTCTGGGCATGCGAAAAGGGCCCCCGCCAAGTGTGGCGGAGGCCCCTTCGTCGAGGTTAGGAGTGCGTCATGCTCCTAGGGTTCCTAGGTACAACTCGATAACCTTGGGGTCCTTGAGCAGTTCCTGTCCAGTCGCCGTGTAGGCAGTCGTGCCCTGATCCAGGACGTAACCGCGGTCACAGATTTGCAGGCAACGCCGCGCGTTCTGCTCGACCATGATCACGGTGACACCCGTCTTGTTGATGTCGCGTGTGCGGACAAATGTCTCATCCTGCCGGTCAGGGGAGAGCCCCGCTGATGGCTCGTCAAGCAACAGCACCTGAGGATCCATCATCAGCGCACGAGCCATGGCCACCATCTGGCGTTCTCCACCAGAGAGAGACCCCGCACGTTGGTCTTTGCGTTCCACCAGTTTGGGGAAGAGCTCACCAATCCGCTCGTACTGCTCCTTGAATGACTTGGGACGCTGATACGTTCCCATTTCAAGGTTCTCTTTGACCGTCAGTGACGGGAACACGTTGTTGGACTGAGGGACAAAGCCGATGCCCCGCTTGACCAGTTCGTCGGCACGCAGATTCGTGATGTCGTCCTCACCCAACGTGACCGAACCTGAGCGAATGGGCACCAAGCCAAACAGCGATTTCAGGAAGGTTGATTTTCCCGCACCATTAGGCCCGATGATGCCGATGAGTTCACCCTCGCGGACCTCCATCGAGCACCCATTCAGGATGTCGATACCGGGCAGATACCCGGCATAGAGGTCATCAGCGTTGACGATGACTGGAGTTTCCACGGATGCTTCGCTCATGACGCGTCCTCCGAAAGGTCGGTGTCGTGGTGAGCACCAAGGTACGCATCTTGTACCGCGGTGTTGGACATCACCGTGTTGGGTGGGCCTTCGGCAATGATGGAGCCTTCAGCCATCACGACTACCCAATCGGAGATCCGCCGGACCATATGCATGTCGTGTTCGACGAACAGGATGGTCTTGCCTTCATCTCGCAATTCCACGATGTGGTCGAGGAGAGACTCTGTCAGCGCAGGGTTGACACCGGCCATCGGCTCGTCGAGCATGATCATTTCTGGATCGGACATGAGTGCACGGGCCATTTCGAGCAACTTGCGCTGCCCACCGGAGAGGGACCCCGCATAGTCGTCACGCTTCTCGTACAGCTTGAACCTTTTGAGAAGCGACTCAGCCTTCTTGGTGATCTCCTGCTCGCGGCTCCGCCACAGGCCAGGAACGAGCGCGTTGAAGAAATTCTCTCCGCGTTGTTCCGCCGCGCCGAGCCGCATGTTCTCAATCACTGTCATGCGGTTGAGTGCCTTGGTGAGCTGAAAGGTCCTCACCTTGCCTGCCCGAGCGATCTTGGCTGGGGAGGTTCCCACAAGTGAGTGCCCGTTGAACTGCCATTCGCCAGTCTGCGGCTTGTCGAAGCCGGTGAGGAGATTGAAGAATGTCGATTTGCCCGCTCCGTTGGGGCCAATCAATGCAGTGATGGCGTGGCGCTGGACTTCGAAGTGCTCGACATCGACCGCGGTGAGGCCACCAAAGTGCCGGTGGACGTGATCAGCGATCACGATCGGGTCGGGCTTCTTTGCGCCAGGCTCGTGCGCGACGTCTGCGAATACGTCAGTCATTGAAAGCCAACTCCCTCTTGTTTCCGAGGATTCCTTGTGGTCGGAAGATCACCAGGCACATCAATGCGATTCCTACGAGAACGAGCGAGAAAGGCTCGATCTCGACGGGGGAGAGCACGGATGAGGGGATGAATGCTGAGGCAAGCCCCTTGATGATGACGAGCGACATCCAGAAAATCATCGAGCCCAGAATTGGACCGAAGACTGTGGCTGCGCCTCCTAGGAGCAGGATCGTCCAGAGCCAGAATGTCGTGGGACGTCCCATCGAGTCTGGCTGAACGGACGCTCCTAGGGCCCATATGACGCCTCCTAGGGCACCAATGACGCCACCCAAGACCAGTGCTTGCATCTTGTAGGAGTACACGTTCTTTCCGAGTGACCGGACGGCGTCCTCGTCTTCACGAATTCCCTTGAGGACACGTCCCCATGGGCTACGTGCGAGTTGCCAGAACAGGAGTGCGAAGAGCGCTACGAAGACCCACGCGACGATCATGAGCCACCAACTTGACGACTTGGTGCCGTGGTTGGTCCAGAAGAGGATCGTAATGTTCTCGTCTGGGAGTGGGCTGAGTTCTTCGAAGGTGAACTTGAAGTCGTTTCCGCGAATACCTGTTGACCCTCCGGTAAGCCCTTGAAGGGTGTTGGAGCGTCCGAGGTAGCGCACGAGTTCGGCGGCCGAAATGGTCGCGATGGCCAGGTAGTCGCCACGCAACTTCAATGTTGGCCATCCCAGCAGGAGACCAAAGATGGTCGCCGCAATGATGGCGATAATGAGCGCCATCCAGATGGGTGCACCGTGCTGTGTCGAGATTCCGTAGCCGTACATGCCGAGGAGCATGAAGCCGGCGTGGCCCATGTTCAGTAGTCCGGTGAGTCCGAAGTGGAAATTGAGGCCGATAGCTGCAAGCGCGAATGCCGCGGTTGCTGGGGCCATCATTGTGCCGAGAGCGTCAAGAACGATGTCCATGATCTAGCCCACCCTTTCCGCTCGTCCAAGGATTCCTTGTGGTCTCACCAGCAGCACGAGAATCAGGATGCCGAGTGCGACGGCGTATTTGAGGTCGGTTCCGAGCCAGAGTGTCGACATTTCGACTGCGACTCCAATGACCAGGGAACCCACCAGTGCACCGAATGCCTGGCCCAGACCTCCGAGGGTCACTGCGGCGAACATCAGCAAGAGGAGTCGCGCCCCTACGTCGAATGCTGCGGCGTTGTCGTAGAGCGCGAGAAGGATTCCGCCAACAGCTGCGAGGCCTGTGGCCATGATCCACACGAGGCGCACGACCTTCTCGACACGGATGCCGGAGGCCGATGCCAGTGCGGGGTTGTCTGAGACCGCACGGGTCGCACGTCCGGTACGGGTGCGCAGCAGGAAGTAGGCGACCGCCGCAAGGCAGATGATGGCGATAGCGACGGACCACAGGGTCGTTTGGCCGATGGTGAAGACACCCATATCGATACGCGTATCGATCGATGTAGAGATTCGGCGGCGTTCTGCTCCGAACCACCATTGGATGAAGTTCAGCATCGCCAGGGAGAGGCCGATGGAGACAATCATCTGTTGCACAATCGATACCTTGCGGCGACGCAATGGTGACCAAAGGAACTTGTCCTGGAGCCAACCCGTGCCTGCGGCGAGGGCAATTGCGGCGAGCGCAGAAGGTATCAGTGGCCACCCGATGGTGAACTCGACGGGTACGAATGGAAGTGACACCGGCTGTTGCGTCGCGAAGAAGAACGTCAGCATTGCGCCGAGGGAGACTTGTTCTCCGTGAGCAAAGTTACTGAGCCCTGTCGTGCCGTAGATGAGTGAAAGACCTACTGACGCGAGTGCGAGGAGTAGTCCAAAAACGATGCCGTTGATGAACTGCTGCACGTAGCGGTTGGTCCCGATTTCCTCATCAGGTTCCACTGCTGTTTGGGTGATGGTGTCGACCTGCGGTGCCGTAGCCACTGTCTCACTTGACACTGCTGACGCGTGAGCGACGGCAGTGTCTACTGTGCTGGCGACTGCGGGGGAACCCCACGCGCCAAACGCAATTGAGGCAGCAGCTGCGACAACGAGGACGATCAACGCGCGCATCAGAACGCGTCGGTCGATGATGTTCGTCAAAGCCCCTCCCAGGGTGTTTTGTCTTGTCGCACAACCTAAGGCACGGATGTTTCCGTCATGTAGCACGCCGGGGTCGAATAGCGCACGTGAGCCGCGCCGATGCGACTGTGTGCCCGTGGTCGTCCTCTACGGTCACCTGGTAAGTGGCCGTCGTGCGCCCCAAATGGAGCGGCTGTGCGGTTCCACGCACCGAACCCTCAGCAACGGATCGATGGTGCGTGATGTTGAGGTCCACGCCAACGGCGATGGACTCAGGTCCTGCATGGTGCATCGCGCCGATTGACGCGAGTGTTTCGGCGAGGGCCGCAGTCGCCCCGCCGTGAAGCAAACCGTAGGGCTGTGTGTTCCCTCCGACGGGCATGGTTCCTGTCACACGCTGCGCGGAGGCTTCGTCGATGAAGATTCCCAGCAGGTCCATCAAAGTGGGCGCGCCACTGGACGGTGACGTGGCCGCGTCGTTGTCGGTCATAAGAGATAGGTTGTCACAGTGAGCGACAACAGCAGACCAACACTCTTACTGATCGACGGATTGTCGATGGCGTTTCGTGCCTTTTTTGGCCTTCCTGTAGAAAACTTCGCGACTTCGACGGGCGTCCCCACTAACGCTGTCTATGGATTCACCACCATGTTGGCGACCTTGATGAAGGAAAATCAGCCGACGCACGTGGCAGTCGCGTTTGATCTCCCGGGTGGAACGTTCCGAACTGAGGAACTTCCGTCCTACAAGGGAACGCGCGATGAGACGCCTCCGGATTTTGAACCACAAGTACCGCTGATTCGCGAAATGCTTGGAGCATTGCGGATCCAAGCGGTCGACAAGGAACGCTACGAAGCGGATGACTTGCTGGCCACTTATGCACGGCTCGGGCGCGAAGCCGGCATGCGCGTGCTGGTCGTTTCGGGCGACCGTGACACGATTCAACTCGTGACAGAGGACGTCACGTTGCTCTACCCGCGCAAGGGCGTGTCGGACCTGGTGCGCTACACGCCGGAAGCTGTGGTCGAGAAGTACGCCGTGCCTCCCCACCAGTACCCGGAGCTTGCTGCACTCGTGGGAGAGACGAGCGACAACTTGCCCGGGGTCCCTGGAGTGGGCCCCAAGACTGCCGCCAAGTGGATTGGCAACTATGGCGATTTGGACCAGATTCTGGAACAGGCAGATCAGATACCTGGCAAGGCCGGCCAGAGCTTGCGGGATCACATCGACAACGTGCGCACGAACCGGCGTCTCAACCACTTGCTCACCGATCTCGACGTTGAGGTGCCGCTCACTGAACTTGAGTACCAGGGCGCTGACGCTGCTGCGATCCATGAGGTGTGCGACGCCTTGCAGTTCCGCACTTTGCGTGATCGTTTGCTGCCCCTCGTGCAGGACGGTGATGGTGAGTCAGCGGTAGGTCCAACCGAAGTTGAGGTCGCTGTCACGGTGGAACGCGCGGTTGCCGAGATCGTAAGTTTGACCGGGCACGTGGCGGTGCACGTTGACGGTCAGACGGGTGAAGATGCCGATGCTTGGGCCCTTGGTGTAGCACGTGATGGTCAAGCCTGGGGTGTGGACTTCCGCGACCTGAGTGCGGACGAGGAGGCGCTGCTGCGCGCGTGGCTTGAGGACGCCGATGTCACTAAGACGGCTCATGCGTCTAAGGACGCATGGCATGCGCTTAAAGCGCGGGGCATCGATCTCGCGGGTGTGGTGGGAGATACCCAGATCGCAGCGTTCTTGGTGCATGCCGATCAGCGCAGTTTCGATCTTGACTCGGTCCTCCAACGCTATTTGGGTGTCTCCGCCGTTGCCGGCGATGCTGGGGGAGAACTCGACTTAGGCCTCGGGACTTCAGCCGCTCAACGCGTCGGTGAGACCGCGGCAAAGGTGTCCTCTCTGGACGCGTTCCTGATGAGCGAGGTAGCCGAACGCGGAATGGCCGAGGTCTACCGTGAGCTTGAGGTTCCCCTCGTGATGGTTCTGGCGCGGATGGAGCACGCGGGACTTGCCGTGGACCTCGAGCAGATGAGCGAGCTCGCTGAAGCTGCCCGTTCTCGTGCTGACGCGGCAGCGGCACAGGCTTACGAAGCGGTCGGCGGGGAGACTGTCAATCTGGGTTCCCCGAAACAACTCCAGCATGTGCTGTTCGACGTACTGGAAATGCCGAAGACCAAGAAGATCAAAACGGGCTACTCGACGGATGCCGCATCGCTTGCGGACTTGCAGACCAAGAACCCACATCCGTTCCTTGAAGCACTCCTGGTGTACAGGGATGCCACCAAACTCGCTCAGATCATTGAGACGCTCATGCAGGCCGTGCGTTCCGACGGACGCATCCATACGACCTTCAGTCAGGTCGTGGCGTCCACGGGTCGCTTGAGCTCGCGTGACCCTAATCTGCAGAACATTCCGATCCGCACGGAGGAGGGGCATCGGATTCGCTCGGCCTTCGTGGTGGGCAAGGACTACGACACGCTGTTGACTGCTGACTATTCACAGATCGAGATGCGGATCATGGCTCACCTCAGCGGTGACGAAGGCTTGATCGAGGCGTTCCGCAATGGTGAGGACCTGCATCGGTTCGTCGGAGCACGTGTGTTCGGGGTCGAGCCAGAGGACGTCACGCCTGAGATGCGTTCCAAGGTGAAAGCGATGAGCTACGGGCTTGCGTATGGTCTGTCCGCATTCGGTCTCGCACGGCAACTGGCGGTGCCGGTCGGAGAGGCTCAGCGGCTCATGGATGACTACTTTGATCGCTTCGGAGGCGTCCGCGATTACCTGAAAGAGGTCGTGGTTCAGGCGCGTGAGGTGGGCTATACCGAGACCATCATGGGGCGCCGGAGGTACTTCCCAGACCTGACATCGACAAACAAGCAGCGGCGCGACATTGCTGAGCGAGCAGCGCTGAACGCACCGATTCAGGGCAGTGCCGCGGACCTTATCAAGAAGGCCATGCTCGGCGTCGATCAGGAGATTCGGGACCAAAGTCTGCGGTCCAAGCAGGTACTTCAGGTCCATGATGAACTTGTCGTAGAGGTCGCCCACGGTGAGCGTGAGCAGATCGAGCGGATTCTACGAGACCAGATGCACGGAGCGGGCGCATTGTCAGTCCCTCTCGACGTGAACGTCGGCGAGGGAACGGACTGGCGTTCCGCCGGACACTAGGGTGATCACATGCGTATTGGAATTTTGACAGGTGGCGGAGACTGCCCCGGACTGAACGCGGCGATCCGCGCCGTAGTGAAGCGCGGCGCGGCCGAACATGGCTGCTCAATCGTTGGCTTTCGCAACGGTTGGCAGGGCGTGATTGATGGTGACGCGGTTCCGCTGACGCGGGATGACGTGAGTGGGATTCTCGTCCATGGTGGAACGATGCTGGGTACAGCTCGCTGCCACCCACACAAGGTCGAGGGTGGCATGGAAGCCGTGAAGGATACCTTCGACCATGAGAAGTTGGATGGCTTCATCTGCATCGGTGGCGACGGAACCCTCAAGGCGGCTGGCAAGGTCTCCAAGGCTCTCAACGTTCCGGTGATCGGTATTCCCAAGACCATCGACAACGATGTAGTCGGAACCGATGCGGCGATTGGCTTCGACACGGCAGTGACCGTTGCGACGGAAGCGATCGACCGCCTGCACTCCACCGCGGAGTCTCACAACCGTGTGATGGTGGTTGAACTGATGGGCCGTCACAGTGGTTGGATCGCAGTGACCGCAGGTGTGGCCGGCGGCGCAGACATCATTTTGGCACCGGAGGAGCCCTTCGACATCAACAAGATTGCCAAGCGCATCAAGCACCGTCACCGCTACAAGAATTTCTCGATCGTTGCCGTCGCTGAAGGCGCGGTCCCTGCGGAGGGCTCCGATTGGGATGGAGAATCGACGATCAATGCGCGCGGTAACCCCATTGCCGGGTCTATCGGTGCTCAAGTCACGCACGCAATCGAAGATGCCACCGGTTTCGCGACTCGCCTGACCGTCCTTGGCTACACCCAGCGGGGTGGAGTTCCGACGGCAGCAGACCGCTTGCTCGGCACCCGGATGGGTGTCGCTGCCATTGACGCCATGGTGGCAGGGGAGACCGACAAGTTCACCGCACTCCAGGGAGAGCACATCGTTTTGGAACCTTTCTCCACGATGTCAGGCAAGACCAAGTGGGTACCTGAAGAGATGCTCGAAGCCGCTCGGGGCCTGTAACCGACGTCAGCTCCTACAGAAGGCGCTTGGCGATCCAACGTACTGTCGGATCGCCAAGCGCCTTTCTGTGGGCTGCACCTCGTGATGCGAGACTCTTTGCCGTAGCGCCTCGCCTCACGCAGGCACTCAGCTAGGCCAGCAACTCCACTAGCCCTGCAACGCAGCTAGTGCAGCAACGTCGGGGGTGCGGGAGGAAGCCGAGGTTCAAGTGCCGGATCCTCCGGGTGTGAAACGTGAGGGTGAGGTGTCCAGCCGCGAACGCTTGCTGGAATACTTCCATCGCTCGGCGGCTCCTCAGTAACGACGTCTTCACCGAGAAACACCTTGCGCACCACCAGCTCTGCTGCGTTGCCGCGTTCATAGGTGCAGAAGCGCCGGCGGAAGCTGTCACGCTGCTCGGCATAGTGAGGGGCGAGGTAAGAGCCCGTCCGGACTGCATCGAGGAGCGCCGCCGCATAGAACGTCACCTCGCCTGGGGCGTCGACCGTAATGTCGAAGTAGGTACCCCGCTCGAAGCGATACCGATCCCAGTCGAAGCAGAACAACAGCATCGGCTTGTCGACCAACGCGTAGTCGAACATCGCTGAGGAGTAGTCGGTGATCAAGGCATCGGAGGCGAGGTAGAGATCCTCGACTTCCCATCCTCGAGAGACGTCGATGACCGTGTCGGGAACCATGTTTCGCGAGGTCTTGTCATGGTAGTAGTGGTCGCGGATCAACAGCCGTGTCTTGGCCGGCAAACGTTCGGCAAATGCCGTCACGTCGAAGTCTGCTTCCTTCGCCCCTCTGCGTACCCGCCACGTAGGCATGTACAGCAGTGCGTTCTCATCGTCGTGCAGCCCCAGGCGTGCGCGGGCGGCCGCCCGCTGCTCATCGGTCGCGTTGACAAGGCGATCGTTGCGCGGAGACCCCGTCGGCAACTGTGCACATCCGTTGTTGTAAGCACGCCGCCACACCTCAGTGAGGAACGGGCTTGTGGTGAGGCTGTAGGTCCAGCGCTGCGCGCGGCGGTGCATCGTAACGATCGTGCTGTCGCTAGGCCGCTTGCCCGAATAGTGCCGGTCCGCCCCCATGTACTTCAACGCGGTGCCATGGTGTGTCTCAACATAGATTTGACCATCGCGTTGCGGCACACTCCAGTGAGGGTTCGCATCGTCGACAAAATACTTGGCCGTCGCGATAAGGCGCAGGTACGCGATCGTACGGGGCGTCACGTACTCAATCTCCGGCGGCAGGTCTGCGAGGTCTTGCTTGCGAACAATCCATACGGCCCGCATATGCGGAGCCAGTTCCTGTTGCTTGCGGTAAATCGCGAGGGGATTTCCGCGAGGCGATCGGTGCCACACGCAGGTATACACAATGGTGTCCTCCTGCAGTGGCTGCTTGAGGAATTGCGGCCCAAGAATGCGATCTTGCGCGGCGCGGACCAGCCGGGCTGTCTTCGCTTTGGTCCGACGTAAGGACTTCACAATGGGGTTCACGTATCCCAAGTGTAGGCGGGCGACGTTCCGACGGGAGTCCCGTAGCCTATATGCATGACCCGAGTTTTGACTTTTGGTACCTTTGACGTCTTTCACGTGGGGCACGTCAACGTGCTGCTACGAGCGGCGAACCTCGGGGATCACCTCACGGTTGGTGTCTCTTCTGACGAGCTGAACATGTCGAAGAAGGGGCGCTACCCGGTTTACCGCGAGGAGCATCGGCTCGCGATCGTCAAGAATCTCGCATGCGTTGATGACGTATTTGTCGAGGAGTCGCTGGAGTTGAAGGGCGAGTACATCAAGAAGTTTCGGGCCGATGTGTTGGTCATGGGAGACGACTGGGCCGGAAAGTTTGATCACTACAGCGACCAATGCGAGGTTGTCTACCTCCCGAGGACTCCCGAGGTCTCCACCACGGACATCATTCAGAGCATCAAAGAACGTCTCGACTAATCCAGCGCGTCACGTTGTGCATAGTCGGTGGTAGGGGTTAGAATGATCGTTGGTCACGTGCGCCTAGGCGTATAGGGCCAGAACGAAATTTTCCATTCATACATCCACTGTCCATCGGAGTCACTCCTTAATGTCCGTATCCACCCCCGAGTCCACCCCTATCGCTGTCAACGACATCGGCTCCGCTGAGGATTTCCTCGCAGCCGTCGACGCGACTATCAAGAACTTTGACGACGGCGACCTCGTTGAGGGCACCATCGTCAAGGTCGACCGTGACGAGGTTCTCCTCGACATCGGCTACAAGACCGAAGGCGTTATCCCTTCGCGCGAGTTGTCGATCCGTCACGACGCGAACCCCGATGAGGTCGTAGAAGTTGGCGACACCATCGAGGCCCTCGTTCTCCAGAAGGAGGACAAGGAAGGCCGTCTGATCCTGTCCAAGAAGCGCGCACAGTACGAACGCGCATGGGGCTCGATCGAGAAGATCAAGGAAGAAGACGGTGTTGTCACCGGTTCCGTGATCGAGGTCGTCAAGGGTGGTCTGATCGTGGACATCGGCCTGCGTGGGTTCCTGCCCGCGTCGCTGGTGGAGATGCGCCGTGTGCGCGATCTCGCGCCCTACATCGGTCAGCAGATCGAGGCCAAGATCATCGAACTCGATAAGAACCGCAACAACGTTGTTCTGTCGCGTCGTGCATTCCTTGAGCAGACTCAGTCGGAGGTCCGTTCGACCTTCCTCACCGCACTCCAGCCTGGACAGGTCCGCAAGGGCACCGTCTCGTCGATCGTCAACTTCGGTGCCTTCGTGGACCTGGGTGGCGTCGACGGTCTGGTTCACGTTTCCGAGCTTTCCTGGAAGCACATCGACCACCCCAACGAGGTTGTGTCAGTGGGTCAGGAAGTCGAGGTCGAGGTTCTCGACATCGACATGGACCGCGAGCGTGTGTCGCTGTCGCTCAAGGCCACTCAGGAAGACCCATGGGCCGTCTACGCACGTACCCACGCGATCGGTCAGATTGTTCCTGGAAAGGTCACCAAGCTCGTACCGTTCGGTGCGTTCGTGCGCGTCTACGACGGCATCGAAGGTCTGGTGCACATTTCCGAGCTGGCCGTGCGTCACGTCGAGCTGCCCGAGCAGGTCGTGTCGGCTGATGAAGAGGTCTTCGTCAAGATCATCGACATCGACCTCGAGCGTCGCCGCATCTCGCTGTCGATCAAGCAGGCCAACGAGGGTGTCGACCCCGCAGGTGAGGACTTCGATCCCGCGCTGTACGGCATGACTGCTGAGTACGACGAGCAGGGCAACTACAAGTACCCCGAGGGCTTCGACCCCGAGACCCAGGAATGGCGCGATGGCTTTGACGAGCAGCGCGAAGCTTGGGAAGCCGACTACGCCAAGGCGCACGAGCGCTGGGAAGCCCACAAGAGCTTCGTTGCAAAGCAGGAGGAGCAGGCTGCTGAGGCCGAGACCACCGAGGCAGCTGCACCGCGTCGTCGCGCTGGCAAGGGCGAGGGCGCCTCATACTCGTCCGCTCAGGAAGAGTCCGCCGACGCCGGCACGCTGGCATCGGACGAGCGTCTCGCTGCTCTGCGCGAGAAGCTGACGGGCAACTAGTTCGCAGGATATAGCGCCTCGCGAGGCGTGATGGAGGAGCCCCGGCCACATGGCCGGGGCTCCTTTTTTATGGGCCGTTTGCTCTCGTGCTTCCTGTAGTGGAACACTCACCTCATGTTGCGTATCGGGTTAACTGGAGGCATCGCTGCGGGCAAGTCGACAGCTTCGGCGCGATTTCGCGAACTTGGAGCCCTGGTAGTCGACCATGATCAACTCGCGCGGGACGCTGTCGCGCCGGGCTCCGCGGCGCTGGTCGATATCGTGAGCGTGTTCGGCGATCGTATGGTCGTCGACGGTGAACTCGACCGCGGTGCTTTGGGCGCCCTCGTCTTTGAGGATGAGGCGGCGCGGCAGAAACTCAATGGGATTGTGCATCCCTACGTCTTTGCGATGGGTCAGGCTGCGGACAAGCGCGCTCGCGCGGCCGGTGAGCGTGTGGTGGTCCATGACATTCCGCTCCTGGTTGAGAGCGATCAGGGAGGGGACTTTTCGTTGGTGGTGACCATCGCTGCCCCCGTCGAGACTCGGGTAGAGCGTCTCGTGAAGGGACGTGGATTGTCGTGGGACGATGCGCATGCGCGGATCGCCTCGCAGGCGTCCGACCAGGAGCGCGCTGCAGTCGCAGATGTGGTGTTGGACGGCTCGGGTGACCCAGCGGAATTGAGTAGCCAGATCGACCAGTTTTGGGCTACGCATGTGCCTGAGGCCTGACGCAGTGTCTGACCCTGCGCGTACCGTAGGAACATGACGTTCGATATCCGCCGGTCCGATGCCCCCTTCAAGGTCATTTCAGAGTTCCAGCCTTCGGGGGATCAGCCCCGTGCTATCGACCAACTCGCACAGCGCATCGAATCTGGTGAGCAGGATGTCGTTCTTCTGGGCGCGACCGGAACTGGTAAGTCAGCAACGACTGCGTGGCTTATCGAGCGGTTGCAACGCCCCACGTTGGTGATGGCGCACAACAAGACTCTCGCGGCCCAACTGGCTACCGAGTTTCGGGAACTCTTGCCCGAGAACGCTGTCGAGTACTTTGTGAGTTACTACGACTACTACCAACCAGAGGCATATGTGCCCCAGACCGACACCTTCATCGAGAAGGACTCCTCGGTCAACGAAGAAGTGGAGCGACTTCGTTACAGCGCCACCAACTCGTTGCTCACTCGTCGTGACACCGTGGTGGTTTCTTCTGTGTCGTGCATCTATGGTCTGGGAACTCCTGAGGAGTACATCCAGGGGATGGTGGCTTTGCAGACTGGTGATGTCGTCGACCGGGATGCTCTCTTGCGAGAGTTCGTTCAGATGCAGTACGCGCGCAATGACTTGGCGTTCACGCGTGGCACGTTCCGGGTACGAGGCGACACCGTTGAGATCATCCCTGTGTACGAGGAACTCGCGATTCGCATTGAGTTCTTCGGCGACGAGATTGATGCTCTCTACACGCTCCACCCGCTGACGGGGCAAGTCGTGGAGCGGCGTAATGATGTCCACATCTTCCCGGCTTCGCATTATGTGGCGAGCAAGGATCGTATGGCTACTGCCGTTCGCACCATCGAGGAAGAGCTAGCTGGCCGGCTCGAGGAACTCGAGAAGCAGAACAAGCTCTTGGAAGCTCAACGACTCAAGATGCGTACGACGTTCGATCTAGAGATGATGCAGTCCGTCGGTATTTGCTCTGGCATTGAAAACTATTCGCGTCACATCGAACAGCGTGCCGAGGGCACACCGCCGCACACGCTGATCGACTATTTCCCCGATGATTTTCTGCTCGTGATTGACGAGTCCCACGTGACTGTGCCACAGATCGGCGCCATGTTCGAGGGCGACCGATCGCGCAAGCGGACGTTGGTCGAACACGGCTTCCGGTTGCCGTCAGCTCTCGACAACAGGCCACTGACATGGGGCGAGTTCTTGAATCGCACGGGGCAAACCGTCTACCTCTCGGCTACCCCCGGCAAGTACGAATTGGACGCAGCCGATGGCGTGGTCGAACAGATCATTCGCCCGACGGGTCTGGTCGACCCCAGAATCATCGTCAAGCCAACGGAGGGGCAGATTGACGATCTGCTTGAGGAGATCCGCGTGCGGGTCGATCGCGATGAACGAACACTCGTCACCACGCTGACAAAAAAGATGGCTGAGGACCTCACCGAGTTTCTTTCGGATCGGGGCATTTTGGTTGAGTACCTTCACTCTGATGTCGACACATTGCGCCGGGTAGAACTGTTGCGGGAGTTGCGACTTGGGCGCTTTGATGTGCTCGTGGGAATCAACCTGCTGAGAGAAGGCCTTGACCTGCCTGAAGTTTCACTGGTGAGTATTCTCGACGCTGACAAGGAGGGGTTCTTGCGCTCCGGCACATCGCTGATCCAGACCATCGGGCGTGCTGCACGAAACGTCTCGGGTGAGGTTCACATGTATGCCGACCGAGTGACTGACTCGATGGAGTCAGCTATCGAGGAGACGAACCGTCGCCGTGAGCGTCAGGTCGCTTACAACGTGGAGAACGGGATTGACCCGACGCCGTTGCGTAAACGCATTGGTGACATTACAGACATGCTGGCAAGGGAAGAGGCCGACACTGCAGCAACGCTCGCGGAGGCCTCAGAGGTCACTAAGAAGGCCGGCAGGGATGCTGCCGCGGGTCAGCGACCGTCGGAGGAACTGACGCAACTCATCGAGGATCTGAGCGCACAGATGCGTCAGGCCGCGAGCGAGCTGCAGTTCGAACTTGCGGCGCGATTAAGGGATGAAATTGGCGAGTTGAAGAAGGAACTGCGTCAGATGCTCGGAGCTACAGGGGAGCGCACTTAGACTAGCGCCGTGACTGATCCTTCCGTGTGGGCCGTAACCATAGCGCTCATCATCGTCCTTTTCATTTTCGACTTCGCCGTCGTCATCCGACGGCCTCACGAGCCGAGTTTCAAGGAATCGGTGGGCTGGTCGCTCTTCTACATCGGCCTCGCTGTGGTCTTTGGCCTCTTCCTGCACTGGTGGCACCCGGATTTCCCAACTGCCGAGTACTTCGCTGGCTACATCACGGAGAAGTCCCTGTCAGTGGACAACCTGTTCGTGTTTTTGGTCATCATGACCAGGTTCGCGGTGCCACCGAAGTACCGCTCGCGCGTGCTTCTGGTCGGTATCGCCATCGCACTCATCTTGCGCACTGTGTTTATCGCAGCAGGAGCTGCAGCGCTGGACGCGTTCTCTGCGTTGTTTTACGTCTTCGGCGCATTCCTGATCTACACCGCGTGGGGTCTAGCGAAGGAAGAGCCGGAGGACGTGGCCACGGCTGAATACCAGGAGGGCCGGATGGTCCGCTTGGTGCGCAAGTTGTACCCCGTGACTGACGGCTATCGCGAGGGAAAAATCTTCGTCAAGGAGAACGGTAAGCGCCTCGTCACGCCGATGCTGCTCGTGATGGTCGCGATTGGTTCGACCGATATCTTGTTCGCTCTTGACTCGATTCCGGCAATTTTTGGGCTCACCCAAGATCCGTTCATCGTCTTTACGGCGAACGCCTTCGCGCTCCTTGGCCTACGGCAGCTCTACTTCCTTGTGCAGGGGCTATTGCAACGACTCGTGTACCTGCACTACGGGCTCGCTGCGATCTTGGCCTTCATCGGAGTGAAGTTGGTGCTGCACGCCCTCCACGAGAACAACCTGCCGTTCATCAACGGCGGGGAAGGACTGCACGTCGTGGAGATCTCAACGACGACGTCGCTCGTCGTGATTTGCGCGATTCTTGTCATTGCCACCGTCGCCAGCCTCTGGTCGACTCGCAAGGGCAACGCCAGTGCCATGGCACAGCGGCTCGAGGACGATGAAGGCGCTGCTCTAGAAGACCCTGCCCAGGGCGACGCCCGGGACGAACGTTAGTCCTTCTCTGCCCACACCGCAGGCCACTCGCGGATGCGGCGGTCACTGATGAGGCCAGCGAGCGCGTAGGGGTCCTGGTCCAAGAGAGCCTCGATGTCGGCACGAGTCTCGGTCGTGCCGACGAGGAGCGCCCCGGCTGGGCCTTCATCGGTATAGCGGCCGAACGCGGCCAGGCTCCCCTCGGCGGCAAGCTTTGTCAGGTACGCCCGGTGAGTTGGTCGTAGCTCGTCCCGCTCCGATGCGCGGTTGTCATAGGTGTATTCGATCATCCAGGTAGTCATGCCGTCATTCTTCCAGGGGACGGGTGCGGGCGGACAATCGTGGCGTTCGATGCACACCAGCGCGAGTCGAACACGCGTTCGATTAAAACATTGCGTAGCATTGCGGTGTGGATGACAAACTTCTGGTGCGCGGAGCACGCGAACACAATCTCAAGGGTGTCGATCTGGAGCTTCCCCGCGATTCACTCATCGTGTTCTCGGGGCTGAGCGGCTCTGGAAAGTCGTCGCTCGCGTTTGACACGATCTTTGCCGAGGGACAGCGTCGCTACGTGGAGTCGCTCAGCGCGTATGCACGGCAGTTTCTGGGGCAAATGGATAAGCCCGACGTCGATTTCATCGAGGGGCTATCGCCTGCAGTTTCGATCGACCAGAAGTCGACGAATAGAAACCCACGGTCGACCGTCGGCACGATCACGGAGGTCTACGACTATCTGAGGCTCCTTTACGCACGCGTGGGCACACCGCATTGCCCGGTGTGTGGTGAGCTCGTTCAAGCACAGACTCCCCAGCAGATTGTGGATTCGGCTCTTGGCCTAACCGAGGGAACCCGCTACCAAGTCCTCGCGCCCGTGGTGCGGGGCCGCAAGGGCGAGCATGTAGATCTCTTCGAGGACCTGCAGCAGCAGGGATTCGCGCGCGCCAGAGTGAACGGTGAAGTGGTGCAGCTGACTGAGCCGCCGGCACTCGACAAGAAGGTGAAGCACACCATCGAGGTGGTGGTCGATCGACTCGTCGCACGCGACGGCGTGCGGCAGCGCCTGACCGATTCTGTGGAGACTGCTCTGCGTTTGGCTGACGGGCTCGTGGTCATCGAACCCGTCGATGAGGACATCCCCGCCCGGCGCTATAGCGAGAACCGTGCTTGCCCCAACGATCACGTGTTGACGTTGGAAGAGGTCGAACCTCGCACGTTTTCCTTCAACGCCCCTTACGGCGCGTGTGCGGAATGCACCGGCATCGGCGTGCGCCTCGAGGTCGATGCGGCGCTCGTGATCCCTGATGAGCAACTGAGCCTCAATCAAGGTGCGATCCATCCCTGGAGCAACACTTCCTCCGAGTACTACGGACGTATGTTGAAGTCGCTTGCTCGGGACCTCGAGTTTTCCATGGACACCCCCTGGGCCGAGCTGCCGGAGTCGGTGCGCGAGGCGCTTTTGGTGGGTAAGGACTATGAGGTCCATGTGTCATTCCGGAACCGTTTTGGCCGTGAGCGCCAGTACACCACCGGGTTCGAAGGGGTGTTGTCGTGGATCGAGAGGCTCCACGGCCAGACCGAATCTGAGTGGTCGCGTGAGCGCTATGAGGCCTACATGCGCGAAGTACCTTGCCATAAGTGCCGCGGGACGCGCCTCAAGCCCGAGGTGCTAGCGATCACTATTGGTGACAAGTCGATCGCTGAAGTGTGTGAACTGTCGATCGCCGATGCTCGGGCCTTCTTCACGACGACCGAGCTTGACGAACGTGGTCGGCAGATCGCCGCACAGGTTCTCAAGGAGATCGATGCTCGTTTGGGGTTCCTTCTTGATGTTGGCCTCGATTATCTGACTCTTGCGCGGGCCGCGGGAACGCTTTCTGGTGGAGAAGCTCAGCGGATTCGCCTCGCGACTCAAATCGGCAGTGGCCTGGTGGGCGTTCTCTATGTATTGGACGAGCCCAGCATCGGCCTTCACCAGCGTGACAACCGACGTCTGATTGACACCTTGACGAGACTACGCAACCTTGGCAACACCCTGATTGTGGTGGAGCACGATGAAGATACGATCCGCGCTGCGGACTGGGTCGTTGACATTGGTCCGGGCGCCGGTGAACACGGGGGAGAGGTCGTTCACTCAGGATCAGTTGAGGGACTGCTCGAGAATGAAGCGTCTCTCACTGGCGCCTATGTCTCTGGACGCCGCAGTATCGGGGTGCCCGAGGCGCGACGTCCGTACGAGGACGGGAAGTCCATTACCGTCGTGGGCGCTCACGAGAACAACCTGCAGAACATCGACGTCACTTTCCCACTGGGTGTGCTCACTGCAGTCACGGGCGTCTCAGGTTCTGGCAAGTCCACCCTCGTGAACTCCATTCTCTATACAGCTCTCGCTAATCAGTTGAACCGGGCGCGTCAAGTCCCGGGCCGTCACACCCGTATCCTCGGCGTCGATCAATTAGACAAGATCGTGCACGTTGATCAGGGGCCTATCGGCCGGACCCCACGGTCCAATCCCGCGACGTACACGGGCGTGTGGGACAAGATCCGCAAACTCTTTGCCGAGACCTCGGAGGCGAAGGTGCGCGGATATGGACCTGGCCGGTTCTCGTTTAACGTCAAGGGTGGCCGTTGCGAGTCATGTTCCGGCGATGGAACGCTCAAGATCGAAATGAACTTCCTGCCGGACGTGTACGTGCCCTGCGAGGTCTGCAAGGGCGCGAGGTATAACCGGGAGACCCTTGAAGTGCGCTTCAAGGGCAAGTCGGTGGCCGATGTATTGGACATGCCGATCACTGAGGGTGCGGAGTTTTTCGAAGCGATCCCGTCTATCTCTCGGCACTTGAAGACGCTTGTCGATGTTGGGTTGGGTTATGTGCGTTTGGGCCAGAGTGCGCCCACATTGTCAGGCGGTGAAGCACAACGGGTGAAGTTGGCGTCAGAGCTTCAGCGGCGCTCGACGGGCCGCACCATTTACGTGCTTGACGAGCCGACGACCGGCCTGCACTTTGAAGATGTTCAGAAACTGCTGACCGTCCTCCAGGGACTCGTGGACAAAGGCAACTCGGTGATCGTGATCGAGCACAACCTTGACGTCATCAAGAGCGCCGATTGGGTCATTGACATGGGACCAGAGGGTGGTGCTGGCGGCGGGGTGGTGGTCGCTGAAGGCACGCCCGAGCGTGTCGCCGAGGAGCCAGAGAGCCACACTGGGCGGTTCTTGAAAGAGATGCTCGTCGGTTCGCCCGTATTGACGTAGGTGCCCCATGACGAATCCAGAGGATTATCGGCCCGCCCAGGGATCGATACCCACGCGTCCTGGGGTGTATCGCTTTCGCGACCCCCACGGGCGCGTGGTGTACGTCGGCAAGGCCAAGAATCTTCGGTCTCGGCTCAGCAATTACTTCCAAGCCCTTCACCACCTGCATCCGCGCACCCGCATGATGGTGACGACCGCTGCCTCGGTGGAGTGGACCGTAGTCCGGTCGGAAGCCGAGGCGCTGATCCTCGAGCACACCTGGATTAAGCAGTATGACCCGCGGTTCAATGTCGTCTTCAAAGACGACAAGTCTTATCCCTACTTGGCGGTCACCCTCAACGAAAAGTACCCTCGCATTCAGGTGATGCGTGGTGAGCGCAAGCCTGGCGTCCGCTACTTCGGTCCCTATGCCAAGGCATGGGCCATTCGCGAGACGGTCGACACGCTGTTGACCGCCCTGCCGATGCGTTCGTGTGCCCCTGGGGTATTCACCAAGGCACAACGGCAAGGACGTCCTTGTTTGCTCGGGTACATCGACAAGTGTGCGGCCCCCTGCGTGGGTAAGATCTCGCCAGAGGATCACCGTGCGCTTGCGGAAGAGGTGTGCGACGTGCTGTCCGGGCACGCCAAGGGAATGATGCGAGACCTGACCGCAACCATGGATAGTGCTGCGGAACGCGAGGACTTTGAGAGCGCTGCGAGAGCGCGAGATCGTATTCGTGCCTTGACTGCTGTGTTGGACCGCAATGCGGTTGTGCTCGACGCGGGCGTGGATGTCGACCTGTTTAGTTTGGTTGATGACGAGATGGAAGCCGCGGCTCACGTGTTTTACGTGCGTGACGGGCGCATCACAGGTGAGCGTGGCTGGGTTGTCGATAAGCCTGAGCCTCTGGATCCGTCCTCGATGGTGCTGCAGTTGGTGCAAGAGGCGTACAGTGCGTCACTTCCGGAAGACATTCCGCCCGAAGTGTTGGTGCCTGTGATGCCGTCGGCTGTCGATGCGCTTCGCGATGTCTTGGCTGGTGCACGTGGCGCTAAGGTCAGCATTCGGGTGGCTCAGCGCGGGAAGAAGGCTGAGCTCGCCACCACGGGCCACAGCAATGCGGAGCTCGTACTTCAGCAGCACCGCATGCGCCGCTCTTCAGACCTGACGACCCGTTCTGCGGCGCTGCAGGAGCTGCAAGACCACCTGGGTCTGCCCGAAGCGCCCTTGAGGATCGAGTGTTACGACATTTCCCATACCCAGGGCACCAACCAGGTGGGATCGATGGTGGTGTTTGAAGATGCGTTGCCGCGTAAGAAGGAGTACCGCCAGTTCAACATCGCCGATGCTGTGGACGACACGGCCGCCATGGACGAGGTCTTGAGCCGACGCTTCTCGCGGTATCAGGAACAGGCGGCGCTACCGCCCGATGAGCGCGAAACGTCGTCTTTTGCTTATCCGCCGCAACTGGTGGTGGTCGATGGTGGATTGCCTCAGGTGAATGCGGCCCAGGAGGTTCTCGACCGCATGGGAATTACCGACGTGCGCCTGTGCGGGCTCGCAAAGCGACTTGAAGAGGTCTGGTTACCGGGGGAGCCGTTCCCCGTCATCCTGCCGCGTGGTTCGGAGGCGCTGTATCTCCTCCAGCGAGTGCGTGATGAGGCCCACCGCTTCGCGATCAAGCACCATCGGCGCAAGCGCACTAAAGCGATGACAGCATCGGGCCTCGACGAGCTCCCCGGGGTGGGGCCTGCACGCGCCAAGGCTCTGGTTCGTCATTTTGGCTCTCTGGCCAGATTGAAGGAGGCATCGGTGGAGCAGATCGCTTTGGTGCCCGGAGTGGGTAAGTCAACGGCGCGTGTGGTGCACCATGCTTTGCATGGCAGCAGTGGCACAGTAGACACATGACTGATCCTCACCCCGCGACTTATCCCTCGGGCATTCCCCGTGTCGAGCACCAGCGTGATGAGTCGGGCGATGTCCTCATCGTTACTGGTATGGCTGGCGCTGGCCGGACACGCGCGGCAGGAGTCCTCGCTGATCTGGGCTGGTACGTCGTCGATAATCTGCCTCCGCACATGCTGAATTCATTGTTGGAGACGCTGTTGATCGAGGGGCAGATGGCGCGTGTGGCGGCGGTGGTCGATGCTCGTGGTGGCCGATTCTTTGGTGATCTGGAACCAGTGATCGATGACATTGAGGCCCGTGGCGTGACGGTTCGTGTGGTGTTCCTGGATGCGAACGACGATGTGCTGGTACGGCGTTTCGAAGAAGCTCGCCGGCCGCATCCATTGAGTGAGGGCCGGACCCTCCTTGAAGGTATCCAGGAGGAGCGTGACGTGACAGCTCCCGTCCGCGATGTCGCTGATGCAGTGATCGATACCAGCACGTTCAGCATTCACGATTTGCGCCGGGTCTTGTCCATCAATTTTGGTGATGAACTACCGACGCTGAACGTCAACGTCCAGTCCTTCGGTTTCAAGAATGGCGTCCCTACTGACGCGGATTACGTCGCGGATGTGAGGTTCCTGCCCAATCCGCACTGGGTGCCCGAGATGCGAGCACTCACAGGACTAGACGAGCCGGTGCGTGACTATGTGCTGAACTCTGAAGGCGCCGCCGAGTTTCTCGACAACTACACCCGCTTGCTGTCAGATGTCCTGCGCCGCTATCGGGCTCACGATCGCGTTGACGTCACGGTGAGCGTTGGCTGCACGGGTGGTAAGCATCGATCGGTTGCTATTGCCGAGGCTCTTGGTGCTCGGCTCCAGGCTGACAATCGCGTCGTGAGAGTCACGCACCGGGATCGGCCGACATCATGACGGTGAAGATTGTCGCCTTTGGTGGTGGGCATGGTCTCTACAACTCGTTGACCGCCCTTCGGGAGTTGACCAGCGAACTGACGGCGGTGGTGACCGTTGCTGATGACGGTGGATCGTCTGGGCGGCTACGCGAAGAAATGGGCATTGTGCCTCCCGGTGACCTGCGGATGGCGCTGAGCGCGCTGTGCGCAGACTCTGAGTGGGGGCGTACGTGGCGGGATGTGCTGCAGTGGCGCTACACCACGGGTGGCCCCTTGGACGGGCATGCAGTCGGGAACTTGTTGATTGCCGCGCTCTGGGATCGCCATGATGACGTAGTTGCCGGCTTGGACCTCGTGGGGTCGCTGTTGCAGTCCCATGGGAGGGTCTTGCCGCTCGCCGATGAGCCGCTCACAGTTCACGCCACTATCGAGGGGCAAGGCGGTCGGCACGAGGTCGAGGGCCAGGCTGCAGTGGCGAGCGCAGAGGGCACCGTTGTCTCGTTGACATTGGATCCGTCCGAGCCCCATGTCCCAGCTGAAACTCTCTCCGCGATTCGACAAGCCGACGTCGTCGTCTTAGGCCCGGGCAGCTGGTACACCAGTGTGCTCACGCACTTTGCAGTGGCCCCCGTGGCCCAGGCATTGCACGAGGTTGCTGACCGCTGTGTGGTGGTGCTCAATGTTGGAAGTGGCGACCGGGAGATGGAGGGGCTCGGGCGCGCTGACGAGGTTCGAGCACTGCGGAAGGCAGCCCCACAGTTCACACCTGGGCATGTGCTCGTCGATGCTCAACACGAGGAGGATCCCGAGCTGGCACGGGAGATCGAGTCCTGGGGTGCGCCGATGCGGGTTGCGCGCCTGTGCGAGACGTCGCAACCCGAGGCACATAACACCACAGCACTCCGCGAGGCAGTGGCGAACATTCTTCAGGAAAAGGGGCTCCAGGTCCGCGGACCCGGTCCGTCAATGGCAGGATAAGCCCATGGCTTTGACGGCACAGGTGAAGGACGAACTCGCGCGAGTTCCAGTAGACAAGACCTCGGCGCGAAAGGCTGAAGTAGCTACGCTGCTGAGGTTCGCAGGTGGACTTCATATTGTGAGTGGCCGCATTGTGATCGAGGCTGAGCTCGATACCGGCGTCGCCGCGCGCCGGCTTCGCGCCTACATCCATGAGGTCTACGGCCTTACCTGTGAGGTCATTGTCGTCTCCGCGGGGGGACTGCGTAAGGGCAGCAGGTACGTTGTCCGTGTCGTGAAGGAAGGCGAGTCGCTCGCTCGCCAGACTGGTTTGCTTGATCATCGTGGGCGGCCCGTCCGTGGCCTTCCGCCGCAGGTTGTTGGCGGCTCTATTGGCGATACCGTCGCAGCGTGGCGAGGCGCATTCCTCGCTCACGGTTCGTTGACCGAGCCGGGCCGTTCGTCGGCCTTGGAGGTCACCTCACCAGGGCCGGAGGCCGCTCTTGCACTTGTAGGCGCCGCGCGCAGACTCGGTATCAGCGCCAAGTCACGCGAGGTGCGCGGAGTTGACCGGGTGGTGATTCGTGACGGCGAGGCGATCTCGCAACTGCTTGCGCGCCTCGGTGCACATGATTCGGTACTGCAGTGGGAAGAAAAGCGCACGCGCCGTGAAGTCCGAGGTACGGCAAACCGTCTCGCGAACTTTGATGATGCAAACTTGCGCCGTAGCGCACAAGCGGCGGTCGCAGCGAGCGCCCGAGTCCAGCGAGCTTTTGAGATTCTGGGCGATGGCGTTCCCGAACACCTCAAAGAGGCCGGGCTCCTACGCCTCGAGCACCGTGAGGCGTCGCTTGAAGAGCTCGGCAAGATGGCTTCGCCTCAACTGACGAAGGACGCGATCGCAGGACGCATTCGCCGGCTGCTCGCGACGGCAGACAAGCAAGCCATGGACCAAGGCATCCCCGACACCGAGGCAGGTATATCACCTGATGCGCTCGATGTGAGCTAACGCCCACTAGGACCAATGTCGCGGACGGAAAGCGCTTGGCGGTGTAGGGTGGGTTTAGTGCCTCAAGCAAGACCCGAGGCCACACGGCGCACGTTGACGTGCGCGTTGATTCCACACACAACCGCGCCGGCATTGGTCGGCGCTAGCCGAGGAGAAACACTGTGACCATTAAGGTCGGCATCAACGGCTTTGGCCGTATCGGACGCAACTACTTCCGTGCAATTATCGCTTCTGGCGCGGACATTGAGGTCGTCGGTATCAATGACCTCACGGACAACGCGACTCTCGCGCACCTCCTCAAGTACGACTCCATTCTTGGTCGTCTGAACGCTGAGGTTTCCTTCACGGAAGACAGCATCACCGTTGGCGACAACACCTTCGCCGCTTCCGCAGAGCGCGACCCCGCGAACCTCAAGTGGGCAGACCTCGGTGCGGACATCGTCATCGAGTCCACCGGTTTCTTCGTGGACGCGACCAAGGCCAAGGCACACATCGACGCTGGCGCCAAGAAGGTCATCATCTCCGCTCCTGCGAAGAACGAAGACGCAACCTTCGTCATGGGTGTGAACCACGAGGACTACGACCCCGCGAACCACCACATCATCTCGAACGCATCGTGCACCACGAACTGCCTCGCACCGATGGCTAAGGCTCTGAACGACGGCATTGGCATTGAAAAGGGTCTGATGACGACCATTCACGCCTACACCGCAGACCAGAACCTGCAGGACGCACCTCACAAGGACTTGCGTCGTGCACGTGCCGCCGCACTCAACATCGTTCCTACGTCGACCGGTGCGGCCAAGGCCGTGGCTCTCGTCCTCCCCGAACTCAAGGGCAAGCTGGACGGTTACGCACTGCGCGTACCCGTTGCTACTGGTTCGGCAACCGACCTGACCTTCACCGCCTCGCGCGAGACCTCGGTCGAAGAGATCAACCAGATCATCAAGGACGCAGCTGACGGCACGTTCCTCGAGTACACGGAAGACCCACTGGTCTCCAAGGACATCGAAACGCACCCCTCATCCTCGATCTTCGACGCTGGCCTCACCAAGGTGATCGGCGACCAGGTCAAGGTTGTTTCTTGGTACGACAACGAGTGGGGCTACTCGAACCGCCTCGTGGACCTCACCGTCTTTGTTGGCGAGAAGCTCTAAGTTTCAAGAATTCAGATCGTGGTGACGCCCGCGCACGCAATGCGTGTGCGGGCGTTGCCATGTGACAAGCGAGAGGAATCATCATGAAGACCATCGATAGCCTCGGGGACCTCACCGGCAAGAAGGTGTTAGTCCGCTCCGATCTCAACGTGCCACTCGACGGCACAACCATCACCGACGACGGACGTGTCCGTGCGTCTGTGCCGACCGTCAAGAAGCTGCTGGATGCCGGTGCAGCGGTGATCGTGACTGCTCACCTCGGACGGCCCGGTGGCGAGCCCAAGCCAGAGTATTCGCTTGCGCCTGCTGCAGCCCGTCTCTCCGAAGTCCTCGGCCAGCCCGTAACGCTCGCGGCAGACCTCGTCGGTGAGTCCGCGAAGTCCACCGTGGACGCTCTCGAGTCCGGCCAGGTCGCCATGCTCGAGAACGTGCGTTTCGACAAGCGCGAGACGTCCAAGGTCGATGAAGAGCGCGCGGAGTTGGCACAACAGCTCGCGAGCTTTGCCGACGTCTTCGTGTCTGATGGCTTTGGTGTGGTGCACCGCAAGCAGGCCTCTGTCTACGATGTCGCGCAGATCCTTCCGGCCGCCGCTGGTGCGCTCGTTCAGAACGAAGTGGAGTCGCTCTCACGCGCGACCACGAACCCTGAACGCCCCTATGCGGTTGTTCTCGGTGGATCCAAGGTCTCTGACAAGCTCGGCGTCATTGGAAACCTGCTGACCAAGGCCGACCGGCTGCTGATTGGCGGCGGCATGGTCTTCACCTTCCTGAAGGCACAGGGCTACGACGTTGGCTCGTCACTCCTCGAAGAGGACCAGGTTGAGACCGTTAAGGGATACCTGGAGACTGCCACGGCGAACGGTGTCGAGATTGTGCTCCCCACGGACATCGAAGTCGCAGATAAGTTTGCGGCGGATGCTGAGCACAAGACTGTGGCAGCCGACGCGATTGAGGACGGCTGGATGGGCCTCGACATTGGCCCCGCTTCGGCGGAGCTGTTCGCGTCGAAGATCGCGGATGCCAAGACGATCGTCTGGAACGGCCCCATGGGCGTGTTCGAGTTCGAGGCCTTCGAGGGCGGCACACGTGCCGTCGCCGAGGCCATGATCAATGCTGATGGCTTCTCCGTTGTCGGCGGTGGCGACTCCGCTGCTGCCGTGCGCCGACTTGGCTACGACGAGGCCGGCTTCAGCCACATTTCAACGGGCGGCGGCGCGTCGCTCGAACTTCTTGAAGGCAAGGTCCTCCCCGGCCTCGCCGTGTTGGAGGACTAAACCATGGCACGTACCCCACTTATTGCTGGCAACTGGAAGTTGAACCTCGATCACCTCGAGGCAACGCACACGGTTCAGAAGCTCGCTTGGCTCCTTCAGGACGCGAAGCACGACTTCGAGGACGTTGAGGTTGCGGTACTCGCTTCCTTCACCTCCATTCGATCCGTGCAGACGCTGGTTGATGCAGATCAGCTTGAACTGAAGTATGGCGCTCAGGACATCTCGCAGCACGCTTCCGGTGCCTACACTGGTGAAGTCTCGGGATCGCAGCTCGCCAAGCTCGGTTGCGACTATGTCGCAGTGGGCCACTCTGAGCGTCGTGAGTACCACAACGAGGGTGACGAGATCGTTGCCGCCAAGACCCAGGCGGCGTTTGACAACGGCATCGTGCCGATCGTTTGCGTTGGCGAGGGCCTCGACATCCGCAAGGAAGGCAAGCAAGTGGAATACACGCTTGCTCAGGTCGACGGAGCACTTGCAGGATTGCCCGCGGAGAAGGCAAAGGATGTCGTCATCGCCTATGAGCCCGTATGGGCAATTGGCACGGGCGAAGTCGCAACTCCCGAAGATGCACAGGAAGTGTGTGCAGCCATCCGTGGACGCTTGGCGGAACTGTACGACGCCGAGCTCGCCGATGGCGTGCGTGTGCTCTATGGCGGCTCCGTCAAGTCGGGCTCGATCGCGCAGCTCATGGCCCAGCCTGATGTCGATGGTGGCCTCGTCGGTGGCGCAAGTCTCGATCCCGAGGAGTTCTCCAAGATTGCTCGTTTCCGCTCGCACCAGGTAGGCGCATAACGACGATCGTTCACAGGGCGGGCATCAGGAACGCAAACGTCGCGTATCCTGGTGTCCGTCCTAGACGTATCTGAGGAGAACTGTGGAGATTCTGGAGATTGCACTGTGGGTGCTACTCGTACTCACGAGCTTCATCATCATTGGACTGGTGCTCGTCCACCGAGGACGTGGCGGTGGTATCACTGACATGTTTGGCGGCGGTTTCGCCTCCGGTGTTCAATCCTCCGCGGTGGGAGAGCGTAACCTCACACGAATCACGTGGATTGTTTCCACTGTGTGGGTTGCCACCATCGTGTTGTTGGGCCTCATTACACGTTTCGCACTTTAATCACGGTCGGAGGGGATCATGGCTGGCGGCAATGCCATTCGGGGCTCGCGCGTAGGCGCGGGACCCATGGGTGAAGCAGAACGTGGCGAATCTGCGCCACGACAGATTGTTCAGTACTACTGTGCGCGTGGTCACGTCACCACCACGCAATTCGCTGTTCCAGATGACGCTGACTCGGCCGATATCCCGGTTGAGTGGGACTGCCCGAAGTGTGGGCTCCCGGCAGGTCTTGACCCACAGAACCCGCCAGAGCCGCTGCGCAATGAGCCTTACAAGACTCACCTCGCGTATGTGAAGGAGCGTCGTTCTGAAGAAGAGGGCGAACTCCTGTTGAAGGAAGCGCTCACTGAGCTTCGCGCACGACGCGGAACGGTTGCTACGGCCGAATAGTTTGCTTGGCAACGTACGCTGTGCGTTGATCGCAGCCCGTCTCCCCGAATTCCGGTGCGACGGGCTGCAGTCGTTTGACAGGGGTGGCGATGGCATTGCCTCAGGCGGTGGTGCGCTGCACCGCTTCCTCCGCTGACTCTGCGAAGATGGAGTGGTCGCCTAGAGACGCCATTCACGACTTCAGGAGGATCAATGAAGATTGATATCGAATACTGTGTTCCTTGCGGGTACCTCGACCGAGCCATCGATGCACAGCGGACTCTGCTGTCTACCTTTGGAGGCCAGCTTGAGGCAGTCAGCCTGGTGACGGGGGACAGCGGAGTCTTCGCGATCCGTGCAGACGGTGTGCAGATCTATAGCAAGCCAGACGATTTTGACATCACACAGATTGTGGAGTCAGTGAAGGCGAAATTGGCCTGAGTTCGGTGGCTTAGAGATGTGTAGCAGCGGCGGCATCGAGGAGCCACAGGGTTCTCTCGGTGCCGTCGACTGCGCCGCCGGGGACGCCTGAGCGACGGAGCGAATCAGCCACCGCATCGGCCTTTCCGGAGCCAGCCGCAACGACCCAGACCTCGCGGGCACGGTTGATACTCGGAAGGCCGAGGCTCACGCGAGTGGGGGGAGGCTTAGGGGAGTCGTGCACTGCGTGCGTCTCAGCATCCGAGGACTCGAACACCGGGTGGCCGGGAAAGAGCGACGCGACGTGTGCATCCGGGCCCAGTCCGAGGAGCAGCACATCCCAGCGTGGGGAGCCCGCCGCCAGAATTTCCTCGGCGTATGCGGCGGCCGCGTCTTCGGCTGAGGGGTACTCATCGCTGGAACCCATCCGATGAATATTGTCTTCTGGGATCGGGAGATTCCTCACAAGGGCCTCTTGTGCCTGTCCCTCGTTGCGCTCGTCATCACCACGGGCAACAAAGCGTTCGTCACCCCACCAAAGGTGAACCGACGTCCAGTCGATCATGGCGGTGAGCGGAGACGCGGACGCGGCAACAAGAGTGCCGATGCCCACCGTTCCACCGGTGAGGACGACATCGGCGCGACCACGAAGAGCAACCGCGTCGCCGATTGCTATCAACATGCGTGCGGCTGTGGACTGCGCAACGGCGTCCGCGTCTGCGTAAACGACGACGTTCCTCATGAAGCGCACTCCTTACCGTCATTGATGGCAAGCAGTTGCAACAGTGCTTCTCCATAGATCGGATCGTCGTCGAGCCGGCGAAGTTCTTCCGCGAGGCAATCTCCCAGTGACCGGGGAGGCAGCGCAATGATGTGGTCAGGCTGGCCAGGCTGCGACAGCACCGCGTTGAGTGCATCCGGCCGTGCGATCGAGATCTCACCCGAAGGCGTCTCAAGCACGATAGAGAGCAGTCCGGTGGCGTCCTTGTCGTACGTCGCTTCGAACTCGCAGCCGAGCGCGCGCTGGAGCCAGGCTCCAAGCAGCAAGATTGACGGGCTGCCGGTGTCTCCGTGAAGACGCGCCTTCAGTACATTTTGGTCTGCGACCTGCTCGAGTGCGGAGGCGAGCAAGGCGCGCCATCGGGTCACACGAGTCCACGCGAGGTCGGTGTCGCCTGGCTGGTAGTGACGCCCCAGCGTGGTCAGCGTGGTGTTGGGATCTGGGTCTTCTTTGGAGTCCGTGATCCGTCGCGAGGCCATCCGGCCAATGCCGGTCGAAGCCGCGTCCGCGGGGACGTTGCCGGGCCACCAGGCAACGATAGGCACATCTGGGAGAAGGAGCGGCATGACGAGCGTATCCCCGTGCTCCGCTTGGACTCGCGAGGGGCGGAGTACGACGACCTCAGAGGCACCAGCGTCACCACCGACGCGCAGTTCAGCGTGCAAGCAGTCGTCATCACCTTCATGCGGTGCGACCACGATGATGCGGCACGGGTGCTCCCGGGATGCGACATTGGCAGTATCAATGGCGTCTTCGACGTTGGCGTCGGTGGCGTCGATGACGAGGGTCATCACGCGTCCGAGGGTGACGACCCCAAAGTCCTTGCGAGCCTGTACGAGTCGCTTGTTGATCTGTGACGTGGTGGTCTGGGGCAAGTCGATGATCATGGGCGCCTCCAGGCACGTCCGTCTTTACTCATCATGCGATCAGCGCTCGGTGGTCCCCAGGTGCCCGAGCGGTATGCCTCGGGTTGACCCTGGGTGCTCCAGTGGTTAATCACAGGGTCAAGGAGCTTCCACGACTGAGCAACCTCTTCATGTCGGGGGAACAGGGGAGGGTCACCGAGGAGCACATCGAGAATCAGCCGCTCGTAGGCCTCGGGCGATGATTCCGTAAACGCGTTTCCGTAACCGAAGTCCATCGTCACATCGCGCACTTCCATCTGCGAGCCCGGAACCTTTGAGCCAAAGCGCAGCGTGACGCCTTCATCGGGCTGGACACGGATGACTAGCGCGTTGTTGCCGACGTCGGCGCCTTCTACCTCTTGGAAGTAGGGTGACGGCGCCTTCTTGAATACGAGCGCGATCTCAGTAACTCGGCGGCCAAGACGCTTGCCTGCTCGCAGGTAGAACGGCGCCCCCGCCCAGCGGCGGTTGGGAAGGTCGAGACGCAGCGCGGCATAGGTCTCGGTCGTGGAGTCCGACGGAATCCCGTCTTCGTCGAAGTATCCACCGACCTGCTCGCCACCACGCCAGCCTGCGGCGTACTGGCCTCGAGCAGTGTTGGAGTCGAGGTCTGCGGGCAATTTGGCTGCCCGCAGCACCTTTTCCTTCTCGTCGCGAAGGTTGTTGGCCCCAAAATCAGCGGGCTCTTCCATCGCAGTCAAGGCAAAGAGCTGGAGCAGGTGATTCTGAATGACGTCGCGTGCCTGGCCGATGCCGTCGTAGTAGCCAGCCCGGGATTCGATCCCGATGTCTTCCGCCATCGTGATCTGCACGTGGTCAACGTACTGACTGTTCCAGATCGGCTCAAAGAGCTGGTTCGCAAAGCGGAGCGCCAACAGGTTTTGGACGGTCTCCTTGCCCAGATAATGGTCGATGCGGAACACCGAATCTGGCGGGAAAACCTCTGACACCACGTCATTGAGTTCGTTGGCCGTCTGGAGATCATGGCCAAAGGGCTTTTCAATGACCACGCGCCGCCACGCGTCGTTGTTGGAGTCTGAGAGCCCCGATTCCCGCAGTTGAGTGAGGACCTGGGGAAACGCCGAGGGAGGAATCGACAGGTAGAAGGCGTGGTTCCCGCCGGTACCGCGCTCCGCGTCAAGCTCTTCGACGGTCTTTCGTAGGCGTACAAACGCCTCGGGGTCATCGAAGGTGCCTTGGACAAACCGGATGCCCTCGGAAAGCTGCTCCCAGGTCTCGTCTCTAAACGGGGTCCGTGCGTGCTCCTTGACCGATTCGTAGACGACGTTCTCAAAGTCGCTGCGTCCCCAGTCCCGTCGCGCGAACCCGGTCAGGGCGAACGCGGGCGGGAGGAGACCACGATTTGCGAGGTCGTACACAGCTGGCATGAGCTTCTTACGTGCGAGGTCACCCGTGACGCCGAACATCACCAAGCCGCAGGAACCTGCGATGCGGGGAAGTCGGCGGTCACGGGGGTCGCGCAAGGGGTTGGCCACGGGGCTTACCTTCCGTCGATCAGTGGGCGAACCCGTGTTACCGGGTTGCGTCGAGTGATTCGTGTGCCTTTGCGGCGACGTTGGCGGCCGTAAAGCCGTACTCCTTGAAAAGTAGGTCAGCATCGGCCGATGCTCCATAGTGCTCGATGGAGACGATGCGGCCGTTGTCGCCCGCAATGTCGTGCCATGGCTGAGCGATGCCGGCTTCGACTACGACGCGTGCCTTGATTTCTGTGGGAATCACCGATGCGCGGTAGTCCTCGTCCTGAGCGTCGAACCATTCGCGGCACGGCATGGAAACAACGCGAGCCTTGATGCCGTCCTCGGCGAGCAAGTCGCGTGCGCCGAGGGCGTGCTGAACTTCTGAGCCAGTACCGATGAGCACCACATCTGGGGTGCCTTCGGTGTCCGCGAGGACGTAAGCCCCTTTGAGGACACCTTCCGCTGCACCGTAGGTCTCACGATCCACCGTTGGCACGCCCTGGCGGGTCAGAATAATGCCGGCGGGACCGTCAGTACGTTCGATGATTCCGCGCCAGGCATACGAGGTCTCGTTGGCGTCGGCAGGGCGCACCACTGCTAGACCCGGAATCGCGCGGAGGGCAGCGAGGTGCTCGATGGGCTGGTGGGTTGGACCGTCCTCACCGAGCCCGATCGAGTCGTGTGTCCACACAAACGTCGAGGGGACCTGCATGAGCGCGGCGAGGCGTACGGCAGGGCGCATGTAGTCGGAGAACTGCAGGAACGTGCCGCCGTAGGGGCGGGTAAGACCGTGCAGCGTGATGCCGTTCAAGATCGCGCCCATGGCGTGCTCACGAATACCGAAGTGCAGCGTGCGGCCGTAGATGTCGCCCGCAAACTTCTCCGTGGAACGGCGTGCCGGCAGGAACGAAGGCTCACCCTTCATCGTGGTGTTGTTCGAACCTGCGAGGTCAGCGGATCCGCCCCACAGCTCAGGGAGGGCGTCTGCCAGGGCAGAGAGCACCTCGCCAGAAGCGGCGCGCGTCGCCAGCGACGATCCTGCGTCGAACACGGGAAGTGACGACTCCCAGCCCTCGGGCAGTTCACGGTTCTGGAGGCGCTCAAGTAGTGCTGCCCGTTCCGGGTTTTCTGCCGTCCAGCGGGCGAACTCGGCGTTCCACTCGGAGTGGGCCTGCTGACCCCGAGTGCGCGCCTGAAGCACGTGCTCAAGGATCTCGGGCTCGATGTCAAACGACTTGTTGGGGTCGAATCCCAGGTGCTCCTTTAGCGCGACAAGTTCGTCACCGCCGAGCTTCGATCCGTGAATGCCGCCGGTGTCCTGCTTGGTGGGCGAGGGCCAACCGATGATAGTGCTCAATGCAATGAAGGATGGCTTGGAGGTTTCTGCCTTCGCCGCGGCAAGGGCTCCGGCCAGCTCTTCGATGTCTTCGACGTACTCCTGGCCTTCCTTCTTCCAGTTGACGTGGTGCGTGTCCCAGCCATAAGCCGCGTAGCGTGCAACGACGTCCTCGGTGAACGCCACATCGGTGTCATCTTCGATAGAGATGTTGTTGTCATCCCAGATCACGATGAGGTTGCCCAGTTCTTGGGTGCCGGCCAGTGAGGAGGCCTCGGACGCGACTCCCTCTTGGAGGTCACCGTCGGATGCAATCACGTAGATGTGGTGGTCAAACGGGCTTGCGCCAGCGGCGGCCTCGGGGTCGAGAAGTCCACGCTCACGGCGGGCTGCCATTGCCATACCTACTGCTGTGGCGACGCCCTGGCCCAGAGGGCCGGTGGTGGTCTCTACGCCATCGGTGTGGCCATACTCGGGGTGACCGGGAGTACGGGAGCCCCAGGTGCGTAGCGCCTTGATGTCGTCAAGGTTGAGGTCGTAACCCGAGGCGAAGAGCTGAAGGTACAACGTCAACGAGGAGTGTCCCGCTGAGAGGACAAAGCGGTCGCGGCCAAGCCACGAGGAGTCTGAAGGATCGTGCCGCATCACATTCTGGAAGAGCAGGTACGCGGCGGGTGCTAGCGAGATGGCGGTGCCTGGGTGGCCATTTCCCACCTTCTCCACGGCATCGGCAGCGAGCACGCGAAGCGTGTCGACTGCCCGGCGGTCAGCGTCGGTCCAGTTGACGGTCACAGATGTCTCCTCGATATATTCCGGGTGATGGTGCCAGCCTACCGGCCTCATGTTCACCTCTAGACACTGGCAACGCTCGGGGTGGCCATATCCATCCCAGCGCCCTTGCCAGTTATGTTTGTGTGGACAACATACTACGAAGGCCTTGACATATCGGTGCGGTCAGCGCATGGCGTACCGCAGGTACCATAGAGGGCATGTCCTCGGCTCCTTCCGCACCGTCGTCAGGCGCGTCCGTCAGCGAACGCACCCCACCCCGAAGCGCGATGGCTCGTGTGAAGGCCTACGTTGCGTTGACCAAGCCGCGGATCATTGAACTCCTCTTGGTCACGACAATTCCCACGATGGTGCTCGCGGCTGATGGGTTCCCGTCGTGGACGCTGCTGTTGAGCACCCTGGTGGGAGGAGCGCTCTCGGCTGGCTCCGCCAACACGTTCAACTGCTACCTCGACCGCGACATCGATGCGGTGATGAAACGCACCAAGGGTCGGCCACTGGTGACAGGCGCCGTCTCTGAACGGGAGGCTCTAGCCTTCGGCTGGGTCCTTGCGGTCGTGTCGACGCTGTGGTTCTGGTTCGTCGTTGATTCTCCCTTGGCAGCTTTGCTGTCAGTAGCCGCGATTCTTGGCTACGTGGTCGGATACACCATGCTTCTCAAGCGCCGCACCTCTCAGAACATTGTCTGGGGCGGTATGGCGGGTTGTATGCCAGTGCTCATCGGCTGGGCCGCAGTAACCCAGAGCATTTCGTGGGCACCGATCCTCTTGTTCGGCGTCATCTTCTTTTGGACACCACCGCATTACTGGCCTCTGTCGATGAAGTTCAAGCGCGACTATGCCGATGCCGAGGTCCCCATGCTTCCTGTCGTGGCGCCAACGCGGCGTGTCGCCATGGAGATGATTGCGTATTCGGTTGCGATGGTGGTGTGCACATTGCTTCTCGTGCCCGTGGCCGATATGACCTGGGTATATACGGTTGTCGCTGCTGCCGCAGGGGTGTGGTTCACCTTGGGTTGTATCCGCCTCTACCAGCGGGCCCAACGCGGCGAGGCGAAGCTACGCGAGATGCGCCTCTTCCACGATTCGATCACCTACCTCACGGTCGTGTTCGCCGCGGTTATGGTTGACCCGTTCCTGCCCGACGCATGGACGGTGAGCCTGTTCTGAGCGTCCTGGCCGATCAACGTGAGGGCTACCTTGCCCACATCGCGGTCGAGCGTGGGCTCAGCCGAAATACGCTGGCTGCGTACCGGCGCGATATTGCCCGATACGAACGCTTCCTGGCATCACACGGTGTTCACGCTCTTGACGACGTCACCCCGCGTCACGTCGAGGAGTTTGCTCAGGACCTCTCCGAAGGAAGCGCCGATGCCCCTGGCTTAGCCCCAGCATCGGCTAGCCGCACGGTCGTAGCGGTCAGGGGTTGGCATCGCTTTGCGCTTGCCGAGGGGTGGACGGGGGTCGACCCGTCAGCGGACGTTAAACCACGATCAATCCCGCAGCGGCTCCCGAAAGCGATCTCCACCGCCGAGGTGAGCGCGATTCTCGACGCCGCATCCGTGGGGGAGGGCCTCGGTCCGCTACGCGACCGTGCTCTGCTGGAGCTCGTCTATGCGACTGGTGCACGTATTTCAGAAGCGATCGGTGCAGATGTCGACGACATTGTCCTCGACCCACAAGAAGAAAGCGTCCTGTTGCGCGGAAAGGGCAACAAGGAACGTGTGGTGCCCATCGGCGGGTACGCGGTGGACGCGCTCCACGCCTATTTGGTGCGGGCACGGGGGCCTCTCGCACGTGGCGGTCGAGGCGGACCAGCACTGTTCCTCAACACTCGCGGCGGACGGCTCTCACGGCAGAGTGCCTGGACGATCCTACGTGCGGCATCAGCCCGCGCTGGAGTTGACAATGTCTCGCCCCACACGCTTCGTCACTCCTTCGCGACCCACCTCCTGAGCGGTGGTGCCGACGTACGTGTCGTCCAGGAGCTGCTCGGTCACGCGTCGGTGACGACCACACAGATCTACACGACGGTGACACAGGACACATTGCGCGAGGTCTACACGACGTTCCACCCGCGTGCCCTTAGTTGAGGACTCATCCGCCAACGGTATGGTGAGCACGTGACAGATTTCCCGGTACCCACGCCCCTGACCAGCCATGGCCCCGCCCGAGTGGTGGCATTGTGCAACCAAAAAGGCGGCGTCGGAAAGACCACGACGACGGTCAACCTTGCAGCGTCCCTTGCAGAGTACGGTCGCAAGGTCTTGGTAGTGGACTTCGACCCACAAGGTGCCGCATCCGCGGGGCTTGGAATTAACCCCAATGAGGCTGAACTCACGGTCTACGACCTGCTGATGCGACCGTCCGATGACCCTCGTGAAGCGATCCGGTCGACGGCCGTTGACAACCTTGATTTGCTTCCAGCCAACATCGACCTCTCGGCAGCAGAGGTTCAACTGGTGGGGGAGGTCGCACGTGAGAGCACCCTTGATCGGGCTCTCCGTGGACTAGAAGACGAGTATGACGTCATTCTGATTGACTGCCAGCCGTCGCTAGGGCTGCTCACTGTCAATGCGCTGGTCGCCGCGCACGGAGTCCTGATTCCCCTCGCGAGTGAATACTTCGCAATGCGCGGTGTGGCACTTCTGGTCGAGACCATCACTAAGGTTCAGGACAGGCTCAACCCCCGCCTCTCGATTGATGCGATTATCCCGACGATGTACGACGGTCGCACGCTGCACTCCCAAGAGGTGGTCGAACGTGTGCGAGACGCCTTTGGTGACAACGTCACGGAGACGATGATCCACCGCACCGTGAAATTTCCTGATGCGTCGGTGGCGGCGGAGCCGATTACCACCTTTGCTCCGGCCCACGCTGGTGCCGCTGCCTACCGCGAATTGGCGCGAGAACTCGTCGCACGCGGCGCGGTGGCGTAGCGCCCGTGTCCACCCAGGCCTCCGAGGCCACGGAAATGGCCGAAGGCACGTCAGGTGCCTTCGAAGTTCATCTCGATAACTTCACGGGCCCCTTCGATTTGCTCCTGTCGCTGATCTCCAAGCATGAGATGGAAATCACCGATGTTGCGCTCGCTCGCGTGACCGATGAGTTCCTTGCCACCATTGCGCACCACGAGTCGGAATGGGATCTCTCGCAGGCCTCGGAGTTCTTAGTGGTCGCAGCCACGCTCCTCGACCTCAAGGCGGCACGTCTTCTTCCGCAGGGCGAAGTCGATGACATCGAAGATCTTGAACTACTCGAGGCCCGCGATCTGTTGTTTGCGAGACTCCTGCAATACCGCGCATATAAGCAGGTGGCGGGGTCCTTTGACGAAATGTTGCGACAGCCACGCCGGATCCCGCGTGATGTCCAGCTTGAGCCACAGTTTGCGATGGTCCTTCCTGAACTCGTGTGGCACATCGGCCCGGAACAGCTGGCCCGGCTAGCTGCCCACGCATTGCAGCCCAAGCCAGACTTCAGCGGAATCAATGTCGATCACCTGCACTCGCCTGCAGTGAGCGTGCGCGAACAGGCAGCGCTGGTGAGTAGCAGGCTCCAGCGGGATCGTGCAGTGACCTTCCGATCGCTCGTGACCGACGCTGAGCACGTCAATGTCGTCGTCGCGAGGTTCTTGGCGCTTCTTGAGTTGTTTCGTGAGAGCGTCATCGCGTTTGATCAAGTACGCTCGCTGGGCGAGTTGACGATTCGCTGGACCGGTGGCGACTCCACCGTCGAGGTCTCTGACGAATTTGACGATGGCACGGGGGAGAGTCCGACCCCGGTGGTGAATGAGAGTGCGCAACTGTGAGCGATGCGAACACTGAGGGTGCGATTGAAGCCATCCTGATGGTGGTGGATGAGCCAGTGCCACCAGCCGACATCGCCGTGGCCCTGGATGTCCCAGAGCAGGAGGTGCTTTCGACTCTGCACCGGCTACGCGACGAGTACGCGGACCCCGTGCGTCCGCGGGGATTCGAGCTCCGTGAGGTTGAAGGCCGCTGGCGCATTTACTCCGCGCGTCTCTATGCCGATGCCGTCGGAGCGTTTGTGGTGGAGGGGCAATCTGCGAGGCTTTCGCAGGCCGCCCTCGAGACACTCGCCGTGGTGGCGTATCGGCAGCCGGTGACGCGCGGCCAAGTTTCACAGGTGCGTGGCGTCAACGTAGATTCGGTCATGAAGACACTACGTGCGCGTGGCCTGGTGACAGAGGTCGGCGAGGTCGCAGGTGCCGTCCAGTACGGCACGAGTACTGAGTTTTTAGAACGCATGGGACTGAGTAGCGTGGATGAACTCCCACCGCTAGCTCCGTACCTTCCAGAGCTTGCAGACGTCGATGGCGAGGGTGACCGATGAATCTTGAAGTACACAGGCCAGAAGGCGTGCGATTGCAGAAGGTTCTCGCCTCTGCCGGCGTGGGATCACGGCGCAAGTGCGAGGTCCTCATTGAGCGTGGGCTCGTGAAGGTCGACGGTCAGGTTGTCGACCAACTCGGCGTGCGCGTCGAACCGCTTGATGTCGTCATTGAAGTCAAGGGACGGCGTATCTGTGTCGATGACAACGCGCTGACGGTTGTGCTCAATAAGCCGCGTGGTGTCGTCTCTTCCATGGATGATGAGCAAGGACGCCCAGATTTGAAGCAGTACGTCGAACGCTTCGATACCCGGTTGTTCCACGTGGGTCGGCTCGACGCTGAGACCACGGGTGTGTTGCTCCTGACCAACGATGGAAACCTCGCAAATCGGCTTGCTCATCCCACGCACGGTGTGTCGAAGACCTACGTCGCCAAGGTTTCAGGTCGCGTGAAGAAGTCGCTGGCAACGACATTGCGTTCGGGCGTGGAGCTCGATGACGGTCCAGTGCGAGTGGCGTCATGCACCACGCTGGACGTCTCCGACGGGCACTCTCTGGTCGAGGTGGTCCTCCATGAGGGCCGCAACCGCATCGTCCGACGCATGTTTGACGCGGTGGGGCACCCCGTTCAGGAACTTGTGCGCACACAGTTCGGGCCTATCGGGCTAGGTTCACTTGCGCCAGGAGAGTTGCGCTCGCTATCTCGCGAAGAACTTGGCGATTTGATGAACGTCGCGGGGCTATGAGTACCCGCGTGCGCCGATAGCATGGGGACTATGGCAATGCGTGCGATTAGAGGAGCAACAAGTCTTGAGCGGGATGAGCGAGAGCACCTGCATGCTCGTACCAAGGAACTGATCACACAGATTCTGTCCGCGAACGAGCTTGAGACCGATGCCATCGTCTCGGTGATCTTCACCTGTACTCCCGATATCAGCAGTGACTTTCCTGCCGCTGCCGCTCGAGAGTTGGGCTTCGGGGCGGTGCCGCTGATGTGTGCGCAAGAGATGGCCGTTCCCGGTTCATTGCCGCTCGCCGTCCGGGTGTTGATGCACGCTGAGCTTGATGTTCCGCGCGAACAGATTCAGCATGTGTATTTGCATGAAGCCGTGTCTTTGCGACGCGATCTAGCGCAGTGAGCGAGACACGCCCGGCGCACGTGCACATCTTGGGCGCGGGACTCATTGGTGCGTCGATTGGCCTGGGCCTGAGTGCAGATGGGTGGTACTGCACCATTGATGATCGTGACCCCGACATTGCGCGTCTCGCGCAGGCGCTCGGCGCTGGAGGCCAGTTAGATCAAGAAGAGCCCACCATTGTGGTGGTTGCTGCGCCCCCAGCAGTGACACCTCAGGTGGTACAAGAATCGCTGACGCGGTGGCCCTCGGCTGTGGTAACTGACGTCGCAAGTGTGAAAGTTCCGATCGCGGAAGCTGCTCGGCTCGTGGATCCCGCTCGCTACGTGGGGTCACATCCGATGGCTGGGAGGGAGATCTCCGGTGCGACGGCTGCGCAAGGCGATCTCTTCAAGGCTCGCCCTTGGGTAGTCTGCGCTGAAGGCGCCACGATGTCCGCAGTGGCAGAGGTTCGCCGCATAGCAGAGGCGCTTCAGGCTGATGTAGTAGAAATGGCGGCTGGTGCCCATGATGTCGCAGTCGCTCGCGTCTCCCACGTTCCGCAAGTGGCCGCATCGGCCGTTGCTGCGGCACTCGGCCCGCTGCACGCAGATGACGTTGCGCTGGCCGGTCAAGGCCTGCGCGATGTGACTCGAATCGCTGCGTCGGCACCAGGCATGTGGGCCGACATCGCGCGCATGAACCGAGCGTCCATCCACACGACGCTCGACCACATCATCGGGGACCTGGAAGATGTGCGTGAAGCAGACGACATTGGCGAGGCTCTCACCGACCTCATTGAACGAGGCCGCCTTGAGGTCGAGCGCATCCCCGGAAAGCACGGCGGTCCAACCCGTGACTGGGTGCCGATTACAGTCATCGTCCCCGACGAGCCGGGGCAACTGTTGCGGCTCCTGTCAGATGCCGAATCCGCACGTGTCAACGTTGAAGACATCACCATCGAGCATTCGCCGCGGCAGCCGGTAGGTCTCACCACACTGCACGTGCTGCCAGAACGTGCCAACGAACTACGACTCACGTTGGAAGCCAACGGTTGGGAGATCGCTTCATCATGAGCGGCATTGTCATTGCCATCGACGGGCCTGCAGGCACAGGAAAGTCCACCGTGGCGCGCGAGGTGGCGCGACGTCTAGGCCTCGCCTACTTCGACACCGGTGCGACCTATCGTGTGGCGACCCTTGCCTGCCTGCGTGAAGGGGTGGACTTCGCCGCGACGTCGGATGTGGCAGCGATGGTCGCCACCATGAACGTCTCGTTGATGCTCAACCCCGCCAATCCGCACGTAGAACTCGACGGAGAGGATGTCAGCGCTCTGATCCGCACCGACACCGTGGCGCTGTCGGTATCGAAAGTTGCCACAAACCTCGAGGCGCGGCCCATTCTTCAGGACCTCCAGCGCGACGTGATCGCAACCGAACGTGTGGGTGGCTATTCATCAGGTGCTGGCGTCTGTGCAGAGGGCAGGGATGTGACCACCGTGATCGCGCCGGAGGCTGAGGTACGTGTCCTCCTGACTGCCGACGAAGAGGTGCGCGTCGCCCGCCGTGCTGGTGAAGGCGCTGACGCAGCAACGGTCCGCGAAGCGGTGTTGGGACGTGACAAAGCAGATTCGGCCGTCGTGAGTTTCCACGAAGCAGCCGACGGCGTTGTCACCATCGACACGACTGATCTGACAATCGATGAGGCGGTGCAGGCGGTCATCGAGCTGGCGCAGGCGCAGCAACAGTGACGAGCAAAGATCTCCCGAGTGTCTGGGGCCCACGCTGGTCCCGGTGGGTAGGCCGTGCACTCGCACGCGGCCTCTGGAACACGGATGTCCGTGGCAGAGAGAATGTTCCGCGCACAGGCCCTGTGATCGTTGTCGCAAACCACGTCGGGCTGATCGACGGACCCGTGCTGCACGGTGTGATTCCGCGAGGCTCATACTTCCTCATCGGATCCCACATGTACAAGGGGGTGCTGGGGAAGCTCTTGACCGGAGCACAACAGATCAAGGTCACTGGATCCGGACGTGACGCACTCGCCCAGGGGCTTGGGGTACTGAAGCGGGGAGACCTGGTTGGAGTTTTTCCGGAAGGCACCAGGGGAGCAGGGAGAGCCGATGCTGTCCACGGCGGCGCGGCGTGGCTCGCCGTCCAGTCGGGCGCTGTGATCGTACCGACTGCACTGGTCGGCACTCGCTTGACGGGAGAGCCAGTGAGCGTATGGCCGAAGGCGCGCCGTCGGATTGTCGTCGAGTTCGGAACACCGGTTACCCTTGACCTTCCCGCATCTTTGAAAGGCCGTGCACGGCAAGAGGCGGCACAGGCTCAACTCGCTCAAGCATTGCAACAGCGCGTAGAGTCAACTCTTTCCACTACCGACCTTGAATTGCCGGACGATGACGGCGACCGCACTCGCGAGGAGACCGCATGACCGACGAGCAGGAGTACTACGGCATTGAGGATGCGCCTCCCGTGATTCACGTGGAGTCAGATCCTGAGGAGTCACTCGACGAGGTTCGTGAAGCAGCGCTACGCGCTGGTCTTGACGCCTACTCGCTGACCGATGAGGACCTCGCGACACTTGCTGGCGTTGAGATCGAAACTGAGCCGGACCTACCGACCCTTGCCATCATCGGCCGTCCCAACGTCGGAAAGTCGACGCTTGTCAATCGCATTCTTGGGCGTCGCGTTGCCGTCGTTGAGGATACGCCGGGTGTGACGCGTGACAGAGTCTCGTATCGAGCCGAATGGTCTGGGCGTGACTTCATGCTCATGGATACCGGAGGCTGGGAAGCGAAGGTCGAAGGACTCGATCTCTCAGTGGCACAACAGGCCGAAGTCGCGATCGATATGGCCGACGCTGTCCTATTCGTGGTGGACGTGACAGTGGGCCCCACGGCATCGGATGAGCACGTCGTGAGGCTGCTGCGTGCGGCGAAGAAGCCCGTGGTACTCGTGGCCAACAAGTCCGATGGGCCGCAGGCCGAACTTGAAGCGGCCGCACTGTGGAACTTGGGCCTCGGCGAGCCCTACACCGTGTCCGCGCTCCACGGTCGCGGCATGGGCGATCTGCTCGATGCCGCCATCGCTGTACTGCCCACAGAAATGCCTCACCATGAGATCGACCCAGACGCACCGCGCCGCATCGCCCTTGTTGGGCGCCCGAACGTGGGCAAGAGTTCGCTTCTCAATCAGTTGGCTGGCCAGAATCGCGTCGTCGTCAACGAGGTTGCGGGTACCACACGTGACCCGGTAGACGAGATTGTCGAGATCGGAGACCGCCGCTGGACCCTCGTGGACACGGCAGGTATTCGCCGGCGTGTCCACCAGACCAGGGGTGCAGACTTTTATGCGTCGTTGCGCACTGCTGCAGCCATCGATCGAGCTGAAGTCGCACTAGTCCTGCTCGATGCCTCGACGCCACTGACCGAGCAGGACACTCGCGTCATTTCCCAGGCTATCGAGTCTGGCCGCGCACTCGTGTTGGTCTTCAATAAGTGGGATTTGGTGGGGGAGGACGAGCGTTTCCTCTTGGAACGATCCATCGAGAAGGACCTCGTCCAGTTGTCGTGGGCACCTCGAGTCAACCTTTCAGCGCGCACCGGATGGCACACCAACCGGCTTTTGCCCGCTATCGATCTTGCGCTCGGTAGCTGGGATCAGCGCATCTCCACAGGACGTCTCAACTCGTTCCTCGGAGAACTTGTGGCGGAGTTCCCGCATCCCGTGCGTTCCGGCAAGCAACCCAAGATCCTTTTCGCAACCCAGGCATCGAACCGACCACCCCGCTTCGTGATTTTTGCCTCAGGGTTCCTTGAGCCCACGTATCGCCGTTTCATTGAGCGTCGACTCCGGGAACAGTTTGGATTTGAGGGGACGCCGATTCAGGTATCGGTTCGCGTTCGAGAGAAGCGCAAACGCCGCTAAGCATCCGCCTGGTGGGTGTCTTGGGTTGACGTGGTCATTGTCACATCGGCCACTTTTCAGGGGCTGATCTGACTACGCTCGAACGTATGTTGGATGTCCCCACACTCCGCGTGACATTGGCGATGGTCTCCATCGTGGTGCTCACGCTGTTCATGTTGGGTGTCTATCTGCCCACGCGGTCGAAGTTCGCCTTGTGGTGGTGCGTCGCGTTGCTCTGCTCGGCGGTCAGCGTTTCGCTCCTGCTCATGAACGGCACCGACTATCAAGTTGTCACGAACCCCACGGCCTCAGTCATTAGCGTCCTTGGCGGGGTGTCAGTCTGGTTCGCGGCACGCTCACTGTTGTACAAGCCCGCATTGCCTTTCGCCGCAGGGGGCGCGGCTATCGCTGTTGCGGTCGCTGCTGGCACACAAGATCCAGGGAACAACATTTGGGCCGGCAACCTTGCCGTGTTCATCGTCATGGCAGCGGCGTTCGGTGCAGCCAGTTTCGACATCCATCGCGCTTGGCGCATTCGGCGCAATGCTTATGACTCACTTCATGATGGTCAAGCTCGCGTCGCAATGGTGGTGTCGGGAGTCGGGGCTGGAATGCTCTCGGTCTTTTATACGGTGCGGTGGGTGCTTCTCCTCGTGCTCGGTGCCGAAGATGAGGCGTTCTTGATGGTGTCGGGAGCGGGACCTACGACGTTGGTCCTTCTCACGACGCTCGTGGGGGTGACGTTCTCTATTGCCTCGCTTGGATATGACCAACAAACCCAGGAACTGCGGCGCAGTATCGCCCATGACAGTTTGACGGGAGTGCTATCGCGAGCAACGTTCTTGGAAAGCGCCAACCGAGTCCAAGGTGAACTCAAGCATTCCGAGGAGGGCGCCGCGGTCGTGATTGCTGACCTGGATCACTTCAAACTGATCAATGACACCTACGGCCATGGCGTGGGTGATCACGTTCTTAAAGCGTTTGGAGACGCGCTCGTGACCCTGCCTGGAGATGCGGAGTTCGCGGGCAGGCTCGGTGGCGAGGAGTTCGGCGTTGTGCTCCGCGGCGATGACCTTGAGCAGATGCAGGCTCGACTCAAGGCAACCAGCAAGCGGTTCATAGCGCTGTGCCAGGAACGCGTTCTACCTCAGGTTACTGTCAGCTACGGACTCACTCCGCTCCGACAGGACCTCGAACTCTCGCAGATGCTCGGTCTCGCTGATGAGGCGATGTACTCCGCTAAGGAGATGGGTCGAGACCAGTCCGTGATCGCGCGTCAGCAGATGGACTAGACCTCGTCGTCGCTCGAGGCGTCCGTGGTACGCCCTTCCTCAATCTCCCGGAGACCGCGGCGAAGTACCTTACCCACGTTGGTTTTGGGAAGCTCATCGATGAATTCGATGTGGCGAGGACGCTTGTAACCGGTGAGGCGCTGCTTGAGGAAGGCCTTCAAGTCCTCCTCGGTCAGTGAGGCATCGCGCTTGACGACGAACAACTTGGGTACCTCGCCGGCGTGCGGGTCATTGACGGGGATCGCGCCCGCCTCGGCGACCTTCGGGTGCAGCATGGCCGCGTCCTCGATGTCGCCGGGGTAGACGTTGAAGCCCGAGACCACAATGATCTCCTTCTTGCGGTCAACGATCTGCAAGTAGCCGTCTGCATCGAGCTTGGCAACGTCTCCAGTGAGGAGCCAGCCATCATCAGTGATGACCTCCGCCGTTTCTTCTGGCTTGTTCCAATAGCCCTGCATGACCTGCGGACCCAGGACGGCAAGTTCTCCTGGCTCGCCAAGGGGCACAGGGTTGCCTTCGTCGTCAACGATCTTGACGTCGGTGGACGGAAGCGGGACACCGATCGTGCCGATACGTGGCGGCAAATGCGTGGGGTTCACGGATACCACAGGCGATGCCTCAGTGAGCCCGTAGCCCTCGATGATCTCGGTTCCTGTGATCTCACGCCAGCGGTTGCCGACCGCAGATCTCAACGCCATTCCGCCAGCGACCGAGACCTTGACGTTGCTGAGGTCAAGCTTCTCAAAGTTCGGGTGGTCCATCAGACCCGCGGCGAGCGTGCTGACCAGCACCAGTGCGTCGGGGTTGGACTTGTCGATGGTCTTGATGAAGCCCTTGAGATCACGGGGGTTCGTGATGAGCACGTTGTGGCCACCGAAGCGCAAGAATCCGATGCAGTTCACTGTCAGTGAGAACACGTGATACAGCGGCAGGGCAGCAATGACGGAAACATTGCCTTCTTCCATGACGGCGCGAATCTGCCCAATGAACTGTTCCTGGTTGCAGAGCAAATTGGAGTGCGTGAGCACGGCTGCCTTGGTGCCGCCCGTGGTTCCTCCTGTGTACTGCAAAAGCGCGGGGTCCTCGGGCGTGACCTTGGGGTCTGTGAATGCTGCAGGGTCTCCGGTCAGGAGCTCACGGAAAGAAATGGAGTGCGGAATTGAGAACGCCGGCACCATCTTCTTGATGTGCTTGGCCGCGAAGTTGATGATGGAGCGCTTGGGCTGGCCAAGCATGTCACCAGCTTCAGTGAGAACCACATTGTTGATGGGGTGTGACGCCAGAACCTTCTCGAGTTTGCTGGCGAAGTTCGACATGACCACGATGGCCTTGGGCTGAGAGTCTTCGACGACCTTGGCAAGCTCGCTGGCGGTGTAGAGAGGGTTTGCATTGACCACAATGAGTCCTGCGCGCAGCGCCCCATAGAACGCGATGGGGTACTGGAGGAGATTCGGCATCTGAATGACGATCCGGTCGCCCTTGCGCAAGCCAAGAACGTTCGTGAAATAAGACGCGACGCGGGTGCAATAGTCATCGAGTTCGGTAAAACTGAGTGTTCCGCCGAGGTTGGAGAACGCCGTCTTGCCTTGATACCTGTCTGCTGCACGGGCCACCATGTCGCCGAGGCTCTGCTCTTCCGGTACCTCAATGGCGCGCGTGACACCTTCGGGGTAGAACTCGAACCAGGGGCGATCCTCACCACCCACGGGATCAAAGTTGGGCTGGTGGTTGCGTGACTCAGAGCCGGTGGTGGTCATCATCATCTCCGTTGATGTCGTCGAGGGCACAGTGGCGCCGTGTTTGTCAGAAACTCTAGTGGGATTTTCGTGGAACGTGGTCTAGGCGACACGCGACATTGCGCACACTGGTTGCACTAGACGGTGGGGGCACGGCTTTTATCCGTGTGGACGGACCTGCATACGGAGGTGCGCCTTCTCGCCACGTTTGTCGGTGACATCGACGTTGATGCCCTCGGCGTTGCGTTGGCTTACCATTCCTACGGTACCGGGGAGGAAGATGGGCTTGAGGAAGTCCACCTGTGCGGTGTACGAGTCCGTGAGCTGGCCCTCAAGCGCTGCGAGTGCACGCGCGTGGGTCCACATTCCATGAATGATGGGGCGCGGGAAACCGAACCCTCGCGCAGCAATGCGTGACGTGTGGATGGGGTTTGGGTCACCCGAAACGCGGCGGTACTCGCGGCCCAGCGATGCTGACAAGCGCCATCGAGCTTGCGGTGTTACCGGAGTGAACGGCGTACGCTCGCGTTCCTCAACCTCACCAGGGGTCGACATGCCTTGGGCCAGGTAGGTACTGACGCCCTCCCAAGCGACCTCGCCATCGACGCGCACTCGCGAGGTCAGGTCGACCAACGCACCTTTGCGGTGTGGGCGCAGGTCAGTGGTTCCCACACCAAGTTCCAGCACATCCTGGGAACTGACGGGTCGATGCAAGGTCATGGTGTTGGACACGTGTATCGCGCCCGCAAGTCGTACGCTCGCGTCCTTATCGCCGAGGAGGTGCACTTGGAGCGGGAACGTCAACACATGCAGCCACGTGGGCGGGACGTGATTGCGCAGTGTGAATCCGGTCACCCGGCAGTAGTCGGCGAGCCTGCCGACGTCTTGTTTGACGTCGGCGACACGCAGATCGTGCTGGGGCATACGCGCTTGTGACGCGCGCGAGGGGATGAGGGCGCGAGCAAACCCTGCCCCCATCCCTGGTACGGACTCAAGGGTCTTGGTGTTCACGATGATCAGGCACCCACCAAGTTTTGGCCGCATACCCTGACAACCTGGCCGTTGACACCCTGTGATGCAGGGTCAAGGAAGTAGCCGATGGTCTCTGCGACATCGATAGGCTGCCCACCCTGGCTCAGGGAGTTGGATCGTCGGAAGATCTCCCGCTGAACAAAGGGGATCTTTCCGGTCATCTCCGTCTCGATGAACCCTGGTGCCACAGCGTTCACGGTGATCGCACGGTCTGCCAGATCAGGGGCCATCGCTTGCACGAGACCCGCGACGCCAGCCTTGGAAGCCGCGTAGTTGGTCTGACCCTTGTTGCCCGCGAGTCCAGATGTGGAAGCCACACCAATGATGCGGCCGCCGTCCTCGATACCGCCGTCACCGCGGCGCGCGAGGAGAACCTCATTGATCCGCATCTGAGCGGCCAAGTTGACGTCCAGAACTGAATCCCAGCGGGCCTTGTCGGTGTTGACCAACATCTTGTCGCGCGTGATTCCTGCGTTGTGGACGATGCCGTACAGCTTGAGTCCGCGGAAGGCGATGTGATCTGCAATCTTGGTGCCCGCGTCGTCGGCCGTGATGTCGAGTTGAAGTGCCGTGCCGCCGATCTCGTTGGCGACCTCCGCCAGAGCCTCGCCAGCGGGAGGGATGTCGATCGCGAGAATGTGGGCTCCCGCCTGGGCTAGCGAGCGTGCGATGGCCGCGCCAATCCCGCGAGCGGCTCCAGTGACCACGATCGTCCGGCCGTCCAGCGGTGTGTCGTGCAGTTGATTCACGTTGGTGTCTGCCGCCGAGACCTGCCACGTTTGGCCATCGACGAAGGCGGAACGGCCCTGGAGAGCGAAACCCATGGTGGACAGCAGATCCGAGGGGGTTGCGTCGTGGTCCACATACAACAGTGTGGAGGTCGCGCCCTTGCGCAGTTCCTTGGCGACGGTGCGGTTAATGCCGTCGAGAGCCCTCGTGACGGACCTTTGCTCCCAATCACCGGCCGCAGGACGGGCAAGAATGACCACGCGACCGGAGCCCTCGAGAGCGCGTACTGCGGGTCGCAGCACGGCCCTCATCTTTTCAAGATCGGCGATCGTGGTCAGCGTTGTGGCGTCGACGACGATGGCACCGATCTTTGCTCCGTAGCCCGGGGCGTCGCCGTCTTCAGAGTCAATAATCGGGGAGTCGAATGAACGGCCCAGGAGCACTAAGGTCTCGCGACCCACAGTGCTGCCGTTGAGGTCGGCAAGCACGATGGCCCCCTGTGGCCAGGTGCGGCCGCGGCGCAGTTGTGGCGGATCCTTGAGACCCGCCTTTGACGCGACTGCTCGCCCAGGTGCAGAAGTGAAGATCTTCTCGATAGCGCTCATCAGACAGCCTCCACAATCGCGACGATTCCCTGGCCGCCCGCTGCACACATGGAGATGAGACCGCGGCTTCCAGGACCCTTGGCGTGCAGGAGCTTCGCCAAGGTGGGGACGATGCGTGCGCCTGTGGCCGCGAACGGGTGTCCGGCGGCGAGCGATGACCCTGCAACGTTGAGCTTGGAGTGATCGAACGTGCCAATGGGTCCTGACAGACCGCGGGCGCGGCAGAAGTCTTCGTCGTTCCACGCCTTGAGTGTGGCGGCAACTGTGGACGCGAAAGCCTCGTGAATCTCGATCAGCGCGAAGTCATCGAGAGTGAGACCTTGGCGTTCGAGAAGGCGACCTGCAGCCGCGACCGGGCCGAGGAGGAGATCGGCGCCGCCGGGGTGATCGACCGCTGCGACTTCTGCGTCGACGACGCGAGCCAGCATCGGCAACTTGTTCTCGCGTGCGTAGGACTCGCTCGCCAGGAACACCGAAGCCGCGCCGTCGGAGAGTGCGGTCGAGTTTCCTGCGGTCATCGTGCCTTCTGGCCCGCCGAACGCAGGCTTCAAGCGCGCGAGCTTCTCGACGGAGGTGTCGGGACGCAGGATGGTGTCGCGTGCCACACCGAGGTACGGGGTGACGAGGTCGTCAAAGAAGCCGTCGTCCCAAGCCGCAGCGAGGTTGTGGTGTGATGCTGCGGCGATTTCGTCCTGTTCTTCGCGCGTGACGCCCCATGCTTCGGTAGTGAGAGCCTGGTGCTCGCCCATCGACAGGCCAGTACGAGGCTCGGCGACGCCCGGCGCCAGGGGAGCGAGGTGGCGTGGTCGAATGGCGGCGAATGCCTTGGCGCGTTCACCAACGGAGCGCGCACGGCTTGCCTTGAGTAGTGCCTTCTTCAGTCCGTCGCTCACGGTAATGGGCGCATCCGAGGCGGAGTCAACGCCGCAGGCGATTCCTGACTCGATCTGTCCGAGCGCAATCTTGTTGGCGATGTAGACAGTGGTTTCGAGGCTGGTACCGCAGGCCTGTTGCAGATCGCATGCGGGCGTGTCGGGGGAGAGCGCAGAACTGAGGACTGCTTCGCGGGTGAGGTTAAAATCGCGCGGGTGCTTGAGGACTGCACCTCCAGCAACCTCGCCAAGCCGTTGGCCGCTGAGTCCAAAGCGCGCGACGAGGCCATCGAGTGCCGCAGTCAGCAGATCGTGGTTGGAGGCATCGGCGTAGCGGCCGCCTGCCTTGGTAAAGGGGATTCGGTTTCCGCCGACGATCACAGCATTGTGAGTCACGTGCGCCTCCATCATTGGTAGGAACTAATTGATACTGAGAGTAGCAGATACTTGAAGTATCGGGTATGTTCGTCGTTATGGCCACCGATGGCAGGGACTCCCGATGGGACGAGCACCGCGCGACACGTCGCACCGAACTCGTCTCTCATAGTTTGCGCGCCATTAGGGTGCACGGTCCAGGCGTGGGCATGGAGGAGATCGCCGCGCGGGCCGGCACATCAAAGACTGTGATCTACCGTCACTTTGGAGGTCGCGCTGGTCTCTATGACGCTGTCGTCGGCGCTGTGCATGGCTACATACGTGACTCACTGACTGTCGCACTCCAGGACACCGAGGTCGGCGATGCTGGTCACCTGGTGGAGACTCTCGCCGACTCGTACCTCTCGCTCGTTGAGAAAGATCCGCACATCTACAGATTCGTGATGAACGGACCTGGCGGCTCTGGGGCAATCGACCCCGCGGGCCGGGTACCCAGCACCATCGCCGCGTACGTCGCCACCATCATTACCGACCATCGGGGCACCCACGGTGTCAGTGAGTCGTGCGCTCGTACGTGGGGGCACGGATTCGTCGGATTCGTCCAAGCCGTCGCCGACCGGTGGATGGACCAGCCAGACCGAGAACCACGCGACGTTGTGGTCCAACAAATCTCGCAACTACTCACCCCAGCGTTTGCGGACGCCATGTCTGCGCCCGCAAACTCATGACTACGGAGGATTGACAATGACGTTGATCGATGACGCCGCAACCGGCACGCAATACGAACGGCTCACGACGTTGGGCGAACAGTTGCGTCGTAGCCTCGACGGCGCGTATGCCGACGAAAGGGCTGAAGCGCGGGCGACGTTCCCCACAGAGAACTTGCTCCGGGACCCTGAACTCGACGTCAACCAGTCGCGCACATGGACTCTCGAGCGGCTTCGTGAACTCGACGAGCGCGGATTCGGACACACGGGGGTCCCCGATGGGCCCGATGCGGTCTCAGACCCGCTGACTGCCGTGTTGACCTTTGAGATGCTGTCGCACGGAGACCTGTCGGTCACGATTAAGTCTGGTGTTCAGTTCGGGCTCTTTGGTGGTGCTGTCACCAACCTCGGCACGGAATGGCATCACGAGCAGTTTCTCCCAGGCATCACCCGCCTGACATTGCTGGGTGGCTTCGCGATGACGGAGCTCGGACACGGTTCCGACGTGCAGAGTCTCGAGACGACCATCACCTATATCCCCGAGTCTGACGAGTTCGAGGTCGACTCGCCAACGCCGGGTGCCACCAAGGCGTACATCGGGAACGCAGCCAAAGACGGCACCATGGCCGCGGTATTTGGACAACTCATCGTTGACGGCAAAGGCCATGGAGTCCACACCATCTTGGTGCCGATCCGGGACGACAATGGAGATGACGCCCCGGGTGTCACGACAGGTGATCAGGGCCACAAAGGTGGATTGCTGGGCGTTGACAACGGTACGGTGCGCTTCGATCACGTCCGAGTTCCGCGGGCGATGCTTCTCAACAGGTTCGGCGGCGTAGACGATGAGGGGTCTTACGTCTCGATCATCGACAACCCCAATCGCCGCTTCTTCACGATGCTCGGCACCCTTGTGCGTGGTCGCGTGTGCGTGGGCGGCGGCGGTGCCATCGCCGCGCGTCGAGCACTATCGATCGCCACACGTTATGCGTTGACTCGGCGTCAGTTCCCTGCCGCAGGACGGCCCGGGGGAGTGCTCTTGCTTGACTACCTGACTCACCAGCGCCGTCTTCTCCCTCGGATCGCCCGGTCCTATGCACTCGGGTTTGCCCAAAATGAGTTGATCTCAGCGTTGGTCAAGGTTCAGGGCGGTGAACCGTCCACGGAGGCAGATCAACGGGATCTTGAAACACGCGCTGCTGGTCTCAAAGCTGTCAGCACCTGGTTCGCAAACGACACCGTCCAGGAAGCCCGTGAGGCGTGCGGTGGGGCTGGCTATCTCAGCGAGAACCAACTGGTTGAGATGCGTCGAGATGTCGACATCTTCGCGACCTTCGAAGGTGACAACACGGTTCTTATGCAACTCGTTGCAAAGGCACTGCTGACGGACTATCGCAAGGAATGGAGTGAGCTCGACCGGACCGGCGTAGTCCAGGCAAGTGCGCGCGTGGCGGGGGAGCAGATGGTGGAAGCAACATCTGTGAACCTCGTTCTGGAGAAGCTCGCGGATGCGGTGCGCCGCAAGCCTGAGGAAACTACGCTGACAGACCGCCGTTGGCATGCATTGATGTTTGAGGAGCGTGCCCGCCACTCCCTCGAGTCTTTGGCACGCCGCATGCGAGCAGCCTCAAAGTCTGGAGGAGATCAGTTCGAAGCCTTCAATGCTCTGGGCGAGCACGTGCAGTTTGTCGCGAAGGCGCACATGGAGCGCGTGATCTTGCAGGCGTTCATTGACGCCTTGGACGAATGCGAGGAGGGCGAGCACAAGCAGACGCTTGATCGGTTGTGCAGCCTTTTTGCGCTGGGTAGTATTCACGACCAGCGTGCGTGGTTTATGGAGCACAATCGCATTAGTTCGTCGCGGTCGAAGGCGATTGGTGAGCAGCTCGATGTTCTGTGCCGCGAGTTGCGGCCGCATGCTCTGTCCTTAGTGGAAGGCCTCGGCATCCCGGAGGAGTGGCTGGGAGCTGCGATCCTCAAGGCCTAGTCCGAAGGCGTCGCGTCGCGCGGCGGCCATAAACGATTGTCGAGATACTTCAAGGCATCTCGCGCAATCACGCGGCCGCCCCTGTTGGCGCTAATGGTCGAGGCCTGCGGGCCATAACCTGCGAGGAAGATGCCGGGCACGTCAACCGCGTGTCCGGCATCGACCTTGAATCCGCGGTGGGCATCAATGCCAAGTGGTGCAAGCATCCCGAGATCCGCCTCGAAACCCAGCGCCCAAATGATCGCATCGAATGCCTCGAAACTTCCATCGGGATGAACTACTCCATCGCTGACTACCGAGGCGAACATCGGCTGTCTTTCGGCAAGACCCGCGCTGAGAAGCCTTCGTAGCGGTGCCGTCAGCGGCAAACCCGTTGTCGAGACGATGCTGGGAAGCGGCCGTCCTGCCACAGCAGCTCCGTTCTGTAAGCGCACGGACTCGCGTCCGAATTCTCGCGCAGGCGTACCGTCACTTTCGAGGAAGGTGATGGGCCGGCGAGTAAACCACGACACTTGGGCGGCAACCGGGGCAACCTCACCGAGTAGCCCGACAGCCGATGCGCCTCCGCCAACAACCGCCACTCTGAGCCCCGCAAAGTCTCTAGCGGACTTGAACTGTGGCGTCGTGATCTGAATGCCACGGAAGACGCTCACCCCAGGGACATCGGGTTGGCGGGGCTTGCGCCATGTCCCACTGGCAGCGATGACAACCTCTGCGCTGAGGCGCCCGCCGGGACCCGCAAAGGTGTCCATTCCCTGGCCCTGAAGCAGATATCGCTCGCCGGTTGCCCGTTCCACATGATCGACAGTCACGGGGCGTTGAACGTCCAGTCCGAAATGCTCTTCGTACTGTCGATAGCGCTCGGCAACCACCGCACTTGCCGGAGGCTCGGTTGGAGCGTCAACGAACGTGACCCCGGCATCGGCCATGCCCGGAAGGTCCGCTAGTGCGTGAGCGTCGCCAAAGCGCAAACTATCCCAACGATGTTGCCAGGCACCGCCCGGACCAGGTCCTGAGTCGACGATAGTGAAGTCTGTGTGCGGGGAGAGTCCTAAGCGACGCAAGTGGTAGCCCACTGAGAGTCCGGCTTGTCCGGCACCGATCACGATAATGGGCACCGTGTGAGTCAATGAAGAAGGCACGGGACTATTGTGCGTGCCTCGAGTACGTGACCACTAACTCTGCGGTGAGCGGTCGTGCGTCCCGCGCAGTTCCTCGCCTGAGGAACGTGCTGACATGGAGTATCGCGGCGCACGCGAGTCCCAACACAGCAATGAGGCCGACGGTGCCTGCTATGGCAGTCAGGCCGCGTGCTGGATCGAGGAACGGGTAGGGCACCCAGCCATCGCGACTCGCACGGACCAAGAGGTATGTGAGCCATCCGGCTGGTACCGCAAGAACCGTCGGCCAAGTGCGTATTGGCAACCTGCGCTTACGGCCCACGACGAGCCAGTCGAGAAGCAGGATTACCGCCGCCCCACCGTGGAGCACGGCGTTGGCCCAGGGAACCTTGGGGATCGCGTAAGGCGCAAGGAGCGCCCAATACACAGCGCCGGCGACCGCGGTGTAGGTTGTCGCATTCACACGGAGCGCGTCGATCCACCAGCGATCCGGACGTGGGCTGAGACCCGCGACCACCAGTGCCACAACCCCCGTCAGCGCCGCAAGCGGTGTGAAGTAGCCGGGCATTTGATCCCAGGAGAAACTGCCGAAGGTGAGATCGGCCCACGCCTGCACTGCCAAGGCGGCGACGATGACGGCTGCGCCTGAGAGCCGCAGAACCCGAATGCAAGCAACAGTGCTCATGACGAACATTTTAAGCATGCTTTACCCAAATCGGGCGGATCCTTGGAATTGGGCGTTTCGCCCGCAACAAACCATGCACAATGGCACGCGAGGAGTGAAAGTTCAGTTCTCAGAAACGAGGCCGCAGATGACAGTTGTTGACCCCCCGATTGCCGAGAAGCACGCAGTGTGGGAGGACGCGCTGGCGCTTGTCACGGGGGCTTTTGTGATGTCGTTCGGGCTCTTTTTGCTCTCCGAGATCGGGGGAGTGTCCGGCGGTCTCGCAGGTGTCGCGATTCTGATCAGCTACTGGACAACTCTGTCATTTGGCGTCATCTACTTCGTGATCAACCTCCCGTTCTACTGGCTCTCAGTGCGCCGCATGGGATGGCCCTTCACCATCAAGACAATCATCGCGGTGGCACTCGTGTCGATCCTCACTGAGGTGCACGGACTCTACATAGACATCAGTAGTATCAACCCGCTCTACGCATCAATCTTCGCGGGGCTGGCGATCGGCATCGGGTTGCTCATGTTCTTCCGCCACGGTGCCTCCGGAGGCGGGTTCGGCATCCTGGCGGCGTTCCTCCAGGAAACCAAAGGGATTCGTGCCGGATACGTACAAGGGGCACTCGACCTGTGCGTCGTACTTGCTTCCCTCACCATCGTGCCGCTCGACATCCTCCTGTACTCGATCGTCGGTGCGCTCCTGCTGAACGGCGTGCTGGCTATCAACCACCGGCCTGGCCGTTACTTTGGATGATTCTTGTCGATGCATCCCTTCAAAAAACGGTGAGATGTCACTTACGACTGTTGAGTCTGTGTAGACTGTTTCCCGGCCCAAACAGGGCGGTGAAGTTGCCGCACGTCCGGGCCATCGGGCTGTGGCGCAGCTTGGTAGCGCACTTGACTGGGGGTCAAGGGGTCGCAGGTTCAAATCCTGTCAGCCCGACCGATGAAGGGCCGTTTACCTGGAGTGATCCGGGTGGGCGGCCCTTTTCTCGTGCGTATCCAGGCACCGAGTTAGCCTGGACGCAGCTGGCGATGCCGCCTACGCTTCACGAGGCTTGGGGTCTGCGACGACGGAAGCGGACTCTGCTTCAGTAACGATCCTGTTGACCATGCCACTGAAGATCAAACCGTGGAACGGCAACATTGACAGCCAGTACAGTCGTCCGGTCAATCCGCGAGGGAAGAACACTGCGCGTTGCCAGTAGCGCGACCCAGTGTCGGTGGGCTCAACCCCGAGTTCGAGCCACGCCTTGCCGGGCACCTTCATTTCAGCGCGCAAGCGCAGCAACCGCCCTACTTCGACTTTCTCAACTCGCCACACATCAATTGCGTCTCCCACAGCCGGTTCGGAGTAGCTCCGGCGCCCGCGTTGCGAACCAATGCCACCGGCCAGACGGTCGAGCGCTCCTCGAGCCGCCCAGAGGATCGAGGCTGAATACCAGCCAGTTGCACCTCCGATCTCGGAGACCACGTTCCATACTTCGTTGGGATTCGCACCAGAGTCACGCGAACGAGAATCCTGGAAGACAGTCCGCCCTGCCCACTCGGGGTCACTAGGCATCGGGTCCGATGGAACATTCGCAATACGCGTGTCAACCCAACTGGTTTCCACCTTGTCAACCTCGATCCGACCCAGCGCAAGGCGCACTGCAGCGCCATACCCGGTGAGTCCCTTCTCAGGCGGCGGGATGAAAGCGTCGATGTCGTCATTCTTGACCACACAAGTGTGAAGCAGTGACTCGACCAACGGACGCGCAATCTGCCGCGGGACCGGTGTAACGAGGCCAACCCAGTGGGACGCGAGCCGTGGAGTAAGCACTGGGAGCGCGGCAATGTGGCGTTGTGGAAGTCCGGCCTGCACCGCGTACCCATTCATCATCTGGGAGTAACGAAAAACATCTGGACCACCGATGTCGAATGCGCGGTTGACGCTTGTCCCGGCACGGGCGGCCGCGAGGAGGTAATACACGACGTCGCGCACCGCAATGGGCTGGATGTAGTTCAGCACCCACTTAGGTGCGGGCATGTAGGGCAAAACTTCCGTGAGGTGCCGGATCATTTCGAATGACGCGGAGCCCGACCCGATCACGACTCCTGCTTGCAGGATCACCGTCGGGGTTGCGGACGCGAGCAGGATGTCGCCGACTTCCTTGCGGGACGCAAGATGGGTGGAAAGTTCGACGCCATCTGGGTGGAGACCTCCGAGATAGACGATGCGACCGACTTTGTGGCGCGCTGCATGGAGCGCGACATTGAGGGCGATCGCACGATCGAGTTGTCCGTAGTCACTTCCGCTCGTCATGGAATGAACGAGGAAGTAGACGATGTCGACGTCGGCCATTGCCGCATCGACAGCATCGGCGTCCGAGGCATCTCCCTCAACAATCTCAACGTCCGGAGCCCACGGCATGGCGTGAATGCGGACAGCAGTCCGAGACAGTGTGCGGACACGGTAGCCCCCGGCGAGGAGGCGAGGGACGAGCCGCCCTCCGATGTATCCCGTGGCACCAAGAACCAGCGCGCGGGGAGTGGAGCCTCCTTCACTGATGGGCGCGCGCAGTGTCTCTTCGGTGCCATAGGGCCAACTGACCGTCGTGGCACCATTGTCGGACTCGTGAGGGTAGGTCACTTTCAACTTCCTCTCCTTGAGGCACGCCCCGATGCATGTATGTATGTCAAGCGTCGAACCGGGCGACCTATTCCCCTGGCTGCCTTGCGTCAGCGGCGAGTGGAGAGCGTGACCGTGAATTTGGCATTGCGCGCGATCTGCTGCGTGGGACCTACCAGTTGCTCCAGGCGAGAGCGATACTTCATCGGTGAATTCCACACACTCCACAGGTGGCCGCCAGGGCGCAATACTCGGGCCGCATCGGCAAACAGTTCGGGAGCGAGCACGTCGGTGACGGCAGCGCCGGAGTGAAATGGCGGATTGAGGGTGATCATTGATGCGCTCGCCGTGTCCCGTGTAGAGAGAGCATTGTCTTGGACTACCTCGACCCGATGGGTGACGTCATTGGCGTGCATGGTTGCGCGCGCTGATGCGACCGCCGCCGCAGACTGGTCACAGGCGTAGACATAGGAATTCGCATAGCGTGTGGCCATCCAAGCGCCGATGACTCCGGTTCCGCACGCCAGGTCGATGAAGGGATCGTCGGGCGTACCGCCAATCGGCGCGGGTGGCAGGTGCGCGAGCAACAGCCGAGTCCCGATATCGAGTTTGGCCCCTGCGAAGACACCTCCGAAAGCTCGGATCTCAAGCCCCTCGACGTGGGCTGCAGCCGGATGTGGCTCACACCCGTCGTGTGGCTCTCGCGCAACGAGCACCCTCGACTTTTGGCGTGCATGTGTGACATCCAGTCGACTGAAAAACTCTCCGAGGACACTGTTCATAGAGACCGTCATGTGCTTGAGACGGCCACCGGCGAAGACGACCACATTGGGGTCTGCGTGTGCCGCGATGAGACCAGCGATGTCCCGAAGTGCGTCAAGTGAGCGTGGTAGCCGAAGCAGCACTACCCGCGCGCCTCGCACAAGGTCGGCATCAAGTGCGTGCGTCGTGTAGCACTCTGAGTACCCCAGACGCTTCGCGTTCGAAGCGAGCGCATGCTCGCCGGTGAATGCATCCTGATGCGTGCGAAGAGAAGCGCCGCCACTGTGCGCTGAGCCGAGCGTGAGCGCGCCGTACGCGTCCCCAATCACCACTATGTCACCCGCATCGGCAGAGGCACGTAGTCCAGCCGACTCATCCAAGATGAGGCGGTCAGCTGCATCGACCGCGACGAGACCTGGCGCCTCGACGTCTGGCCAGCGACGAAGCTGACTGAGAATCGAGTTCATCACAGCACGCCACTCGCAATGCGGCGCAACTCATTCCCTCGCGCCTGGTGAAATCTAGTGACACAGGAGGCGCGCCTGTGGGGGTGAACACCTTGCATGAGGGAGAGCCTAGTGTCGTTTCCGACACCGTCGCGGTGGATTGGTCTGGCTCTCACACGCAGATTCTGGACTACATCCACTTGTTGCGCTTAAAGACCCAATAGAGGCCAAACGCGAGGGCCACCATCATCCCCAGAGCAAGGGGATACCCGAATCCCCAATGCAGCTCCGGCATCGAATCAAAGTTCATTCCGTAGATTGCGGCAATCAGCGTCGGGGCGAACAGGATTGCCGCCCATCCGGAGATCTTCTTCATGTCTTCGTTCTGACGTTGCCCGACCAGGGTGGCGTTGACCTGAAGGATCTGAGTGAGGCTTTCCCGCAGTTCCGACACCTCACTGTTGACATGCGCCAAGTGGTCGGAGAGGTCTCCCAAGTAGCTCTGCAATTCCGAGGCAATGGCGTACTTCGAAAACCCGGCCTTCAATGCGGATACGACTTGCGTGAGTGCGGACGTAGCCTGCTTGAGGTCGATCACCTCCTGGTTGAGCCGGTAGATGCGCTCCGCGGCCGTGGTGTCTCCACTAAAGACCTGGCGTTCAATCTGGTCCTTGTCCGTTGCTAGCCCAGCGAGTACGGGACCGTAGCCGTCGACGATGGCGTCGAGGAGTCGGTACGCGACGGCCTCGGCTCCCATGGCAAGGAGTTCCGGCTCGCTCAACAATCCAAGCTCGTGGGCAATGACGGCATCTGCGTTGTTGTGCTCGAGCGATGCCACATCGCCGCCGTCGATCCAGGTGCCGTCTTGGCAGATCACAGCGATGGCGTCTTCGCGCAAGAGGAGGTGAAACTCAGCGAACTCCACACTTTCTGAAGCGTCGATGTACCAGGCGGAACGTGCGACAACGAACAGGACATCTCCATAGCGTTCGACCTTGGGTCGCTGGTTGCCTTGGAGTAGGTCCTCGGCCAGCACCGGGTGCAGATCCCATACTTCAGCAAGGCGCGCTATCTCGCCGGCGTCCGGAACGCCGTACAACAGCATGCTGAGATGGTCCGGGCGCTCTTGGGAGAAGTGAAGTGCGTCGGCGACGGTGGTGCCACGCGGGGGCCGTTCAGGCTCTCCATCGCGTACGTAGCGAATCAGCGGTACTTCACCGCTCTGCGGCTGCACGGGCGACGGTCGCGCACCTGGATGCCTGCGGTTGAGCAACGAGCGAAGAGCCTTCTGACGGTCAAACGCCACCGTGTGTCCTTTCAGCGGGAGCGGAGCATTCAGCCAGCGTATGCCACGAGTACGGTTGCGCGATCAATCCAGGAAGATGTCCGGGAAGAGTGCGTCATCGGGGGTCCCTGGGACGGCCGCGTAGCTGGAGAAGTCATGCACGCCGGCCGCCTTGAGCACCTCCTCCACGATGAGGCTCTCGCCACTGAGGGCCTTTGCATCTGACGTCAGCACTTCATGCGCTGCGTCGGCGTAGATCTCCGGAGTACGGCTTCGCTTCATGATGTGATCCCCACCCAAAATGTTCTGCACAGCCGCCGTGGCAATGGTGGTGCGAGGCCACAAAGTGTTCGCTGCGATACCCGCGGCGCGACATTCCTCAGCCATGCCCAGAGTGGCCATCGTCATACCGAACTTCGCCATCGAATACCCAGTATGCGCACCAAGCCAGTGCGCGCTCGTGTTCAGTGGGGGAGACAGCGACAGGATGTGCGGGTTCGTCGCATGCTTGAGCTCCGGAACGCACGCACGCGAGAGCATGAAAGTGCCACGCACATTGACGTCCTGCATGAGGTCGTACTTCTTCGCGTCGAGGGCCGACGTAGGGGAGAGATCAATGACACTGGCATTGTTGATCACAATGTCGATGCCCCCGAAGGCGTCGGCAGTGTGAGCGACAGCCCGCGCGATGTCGGCATCGTTGCGCACGTCTCCCACAATGGCCAGTGCCTGACCGCCTGCGGCAACAACCGCATCGGCCGCTGTGTGGATAGTTCCTTCAAGCTTGGGGTGCGGGGTATCGGTCTTGGCGAGCATGGCGACATTGGCGCCATCCTTAGCCGCACGTACTGCAATCGCGAGTCCTATGCCGCGACTCCCTCCAGACATGAGAATGGTCTTTCCCGCGAGGGATCCCGTGCTCATGGGCTACTCCTCACCGTCTCGACTGTCGCGCATCCGCGAGAACGCGGCGATGCGGGTCTGTGCTTCGGACGAAGCGTAGGCCTGACCAATAGTGTGAGCCTCGTCGGCAAGATTCTCGCTAAACGTTCTCTCGGCCGATGTGCGTATCAAGCGCTTAGCCTGCCCTAGGGCATCGCTTGCCGCCTGTGACCACATGGAAGCGATTTGAGCGGCACGAGCGAGCGGCTCGTCCTTCACTTCAGTGATCAGCCCCCACTGCATGGCCGTATCCGCGTCGACTTCAGCACCACCGACCAAGATCTGCAGTGCACGTCGTTCTCCCACCGAGCGGGTGAGCAGTGTACTCACGCCGAGGTCTGGCGTGAGCCCAATATCCGCGTACTTACCTGCCACCCTCAGGTTCGGTGCAGCCACGATGTAATCCGCTGCAAGCATGAGGCCGATACCTCCGCCTGCGACGGCACCTTGCACTGCAGCAACAACCGGGACGGGTGCATGAACCAGCGCAAGGATGCCCTCATGAATGACGTGCGCCGCAGCGGTGACCTGCTCACCTGCGACACCTGCCGCAGCCATTGCCAGGACGTCACCGCCTGCACAAAAGGCTGGACCTTGGGCAGAAATGATGATGGCCGAAACGTCCGGCGAAGCCGCCACGCGCTTGCAAGCTTCGCGGTATTCCTCACCAGTGGTGAAGTCGAACGCGTTGAGCCGTTCGGGGCGCGCGAAGGTGATGTGGGCAATCGAGTCGGCCGTGTCGACGAGGATGTGGGCGGGCATCAAAACTCCAAACGAGTCGTCATTGATTCGTGGGACCATCCTGTCACGCAACAGCACTCAAGCCCGGCCACCTGACTGTGTCAGTTGGCCGGGCTTGAGTGACCGATGCTGCTTGAGGGAGCGACTAGCGCTCGCCCTTACGGTGGCGGGGCTTGCGTTCATGGCGCTCATTGCCAGTGAAGTTCTGCTCCTTCTTGAACTTTGGCGGGCCGCCGCGACCATCACGACTATCGCGACTCTCACGGGAGCCACCACGATTGTCGCGACTGTCGCGCGAGTCACCTCCACGGTGACGAGGAGGGCCGCTCTTGCGGTATCCGCCCGGTCCGCGGTCGAGTTCGATGTCGATGAGAACGCCGGAGATCCGGGTGCGTGACAGGTTGCGCAGTACCTCGGCAGGCAGATCCTTCGGGAGTTCGACAAGCGAGAAGTCCGGCTTGATGGAAATGCGACCAAAGTCGCCGCGGTCAAGTCCGCCCTCATTCGCGAGCGCACCCACGATTTGGCGAGGTTCGACCTTGTGACGGCGACCGACGGCAATCTTGTACGACACGCGATCCCCGGACGCACCCTCACGGCGCGGGCCACGGTCGGGACGGTCGCCGCGTTCCTTGCGGTCGGGGCGTTCGGAGAAGCCTGCGGACTTCACACGCTCGTTCGGATCGAGCAGCAGGGGAGTATCACCCTGGGCCACGATGGCGAGAGCGGCTGCCACGTCGACCTCGGGGACGTCATGGTGTTCGACGTAGTGGTTGATGATGTCGCGGAACTTGTCCATGCGCGCCTGATTCTCCAACGCAGCGGAAATCGAAGCATCGAAGCGGGAGAGCCTGGTGGCGTTGACGTCGTCAGCGCTGGGGAGCGACATCGGCGTCAGCGGCTGCTTGGTGGCACGTTCGATGGACTTCAAGCGTCCGCGTTCACGTGGGGTCACGAAGCTGATGGCATCGCCGGTACGTCCGGCACGCCCTGTGCGTCCGACGCGGTGGACATACGACTCATTGTCGATGGGGAGGTCATAGTTGATGACGTGGCTGATGCGCTCGACGTCGAGTCCACGCGCCGCAACGTCAGTGGCCACAACGATGTCCAACTTGCCGTCGCGCAGTTGAGCGATGATCTTCTCGCGCTGCGGCTGTGCCACGTCACCACTAATGGCCGCTGCCGCGTAACCACGTGCGCGCAGCTTCTCTGCAACGGTCTCGGTCTCGTTCTTCGTGCGGGTAAAGACAATCATCGCCTCGAAGTTCTCGACCTCAAGGATGCGGGTCAGGGCGTCGAGTTTCTGCTGATACGCGGACACCAAATATCGCTGCGTAATTGTTGAGGAGGTTGCTGTCGAGCGCTTGACGGTGATTTCTTGGGGGTCATTCAGATACTTCTGCGACAAGCGGCGAATCTGTGCAGGCATGGTGGCGGAGAACAGCGCTACCTGTTTGTCGTCAGGCGTGGACGCGAGGATCGTCTCGACGTCTTCAGCGAAACCCATCTTGAGCATTTCATCTGCCTCGTCGAGCACGAGGTAGTCGAGTTCCGACAAGTCAAGCGTGCCCTTGTCGAGGTGGTCCATAATGCGACCGGGCGTACCGACGATGATGTCCACCCCACGGCGCAGTGCGGACAGCTGCACTCCATAGCCTTGTCCGCCGTAGACGGGCAGGATGTGTACGCCGGTCCGGTGTCCGGCGTACTGTTCAAATGCTTCACACACCTGGAGGGCGAGTTCGCGTGTTGGGGCCAGGACAAGGGCGCGGGGCTTCTTACGTCCGGGGGTCAGGCGGTCCAGGATGGGGAGCGCAAAAGCTGCAGTCTTTCCCGTGCCCGTTTGCGCCATGCCGATGACGTCGTTGCCCTGAAGTAGCAGGGGAATGGTGGCCGCTTGAATGGCCGAAGGCGTCTCGTACCCCATGGCACGCACCGCCTTGAGAATGGTCTCCGAGAGACCCAATTCGGCGAAAGTCGTTGTTGCTTCCGCTTCGGCGGTGGTCGATTCTGGTGTACTCACGTGTTCTATAGTCCCCTGTTTGGAGTGATCTGACATACCGGCGCGCAGAGCAGGGCTCAGTCAGACCCTCGTGTGGGGTCGAACGAGAGCCTTAGGACGCGTCGGTCTTGGTGGTATCCCCGAACAAGTTCTTGACGGGGTCGGCCAGCGTTGGCTTTTCTGGGGCGGAGAAGTCGCCCACGGATGGAGCCACATACTCGAGATGCCACCACTCAGGCTTCGAACCGCCGGACCGAGCCCAGTTGGGGTGAACCCAGCCGTACTCGGCGCCGTTGGCTGCAAGCCACGTGGCTGCATCGTATTCAAGATCTACAGCCATGCCCCAACCGTGGTTGGAGGTTCCGGGAATGGCTGCCATGTAGCCTTTGGCGGCACGGGTTGCGACCTGCGACCCGTAAGAACGGTACGAGTCCGTCATGCCTAGATGGTGGCCGGTCTGCTCATAGTACGCGTCGTCGGCACGTTCGAGTGATTCAGCCGCGTTGCACTGCAAGTAGTGGCCGCTCGCGAAATCCACCTCGCAGAGTTCGCTGGCAGCGACGTTGCCGTTGGTTCCGCTGACCCCTGTGGGGGTTCCGCTCCAACCGTTGCTGTGATAGTTCACTGCGGCGACGTTGGCATTGGTCCATTTGGTCCAGGCTTCGTCGTACGCCGCGTCGTATGCGGCGGCAGCTTCATCGTTGGCGTCGCTCCGTGATGCGTTCTCTGTGCTCACCCATGCAGTGTGGGATTCCTCGACGGCCGCCATTGCGTCGTCAAAGGCCGTCTTGTGTTGGGTCAGGTTTGTGACGTACTCGGTCACTGCGCTCGAGTCTTCACTGTCGTAGTCTGCTTCGAGCGCATCCTGGAGAGTGGCACGGCGTTCTTCGGCGTTCACGAGAACCTCGGTGTTGTCGACCTTCTCTTCCAACGCGGGGGCGAGTTCGGTGAGCAATGAGATCTGCTCGGCGGAGTCGGATGCGATGGCCTCGATCTGCGCCAGGTTTGCATCGTGCTGCGCGACCTCCACGAGCGCAGCGAGAGTCGACGTGGTCGCGTCGACCTGTACTGCGGCAGTTTCGAGGTCAGCCACTGCGGCTTCAATTGCAGCCTTCGCCTCCCGAGCTTCCTCGGGATCGTCGAGCTTTCCTTCGAGTGCGTTGGCAATTGCCTCATCGGCTTCAGTCGGAGTCTGTGGCTCGGGCTCGACCGACGTCGATAGGTCATCCGCCACGATGCGTGCGCCCTCGGGGTAGGTGATGGGAGCCGTCACATCGCTCACCTTTGGTTCGTTCAGCGACTGCTCATCCTCGGGGAGTACCGGTGCCTGTGAAGCTACCGCCTCCGCCTCGACTGCGACGGCATCAAGTTCTGCAGCGACCACGACAACGTCGTCCTCGTGGCTGACATCACTAGCCTGGACGGACACTTGCCGTGCGCTCGCGAGGGTTTGGTTCAGTTCTGCTTGACGCTCTTCGAGTTCAACGGCCGCGGCGCGGGCCTGGCTCACAGCGATGTGCTTGTCGAGGTTGAATGCGGTCTCGGCGCCGATGAGGCCCGCACCAAAACTGGCGATGCCAAACACTGCGAAGAGGACTTGCTTACGGCCAAAGTGATAAAAGTTCATGTGTGAGGAGGGGTGGGGTGCGGATGGGCAAACCACGCCTAGGTGCCGGCGTGATCGCGAAGGCGCTTCACGCCTGACGTTGTGCAGGCAACGGTGCCGCAAGTACAAGAGCCACTGTATGTCACATTTATGTAACAAACACGCTCCTGTGATGAACTCCACTCTGAGAGGCGCTATATTCCGCATCCGTCAAGTGACGGGTGCCTTGCCGCGTGGAGATATCCCGGTGACAACGCGTGACCGTGAAAGAATGTTGCAATGCCAGCGCCGCACAGTCCGCACTCGACACGTGCCCCACGACTCAGTGGCCACCGGGATCCGGGCGATGCCTGGGTTTACGCTGACGACGGCACCAAGTATTGGGGGCGTTTTGGGGCCGCTGGACTGGTGGCAGTGGATCCAGGCAAGGGCATGCTCTTGCAACACCGGGCGCAGTGGAGTCACCATGGCGGTACGTGGGGCATCCCAGGCGGTGCGCTCCATGCCAATGAGGCCCCCATCGACGGGGCCATCCGTGAGGCAGGCGAAGAGGCCGGCGTGCCTGCCGAGGTCCTCCGCCCCCGCCTGACGTGGGTGGCAGATTATGGTGTCTGGCAGTACACGACAGTGGTGGCCGATGTCACTGAGCCGTTTACGGCGGAGAAGACCGATGCGGAAAGCATCGACCTTGAGTGGGTGCCCATCGCGCAGCTCCGAGATATAGCCCAGGGTCGTGGAGATCGCGTTCTTCATCCTGCCTTCGCTACGGCTCTCCCGTCGCTCCTTGAGGTGATTGACACCCGGCCACATCTGATTATCGACGCCGCAAACGTCGTGGGCTCTGTGCCTGACGGTTGGTGGAAGGACCGTGCCGCCGCCACCGAACGGGTGATTCAATCTCTCACTCAATGGACACGCAACGGCGTTAACTCCGCTGACCTTGGACTTCAGGGCACTCAGTGGTTTCCTCGCGTGACCGTCGTCACCGAAGGTAGTGCTCGTGGACAGGTCGGCACGGATCAGGTCAACGTCGAGGAAGCGGCCGGCCACGGGGACGATGCCATCGTTGCCGCGGCACAAAGAGTTGCGTCTACCAGCGATCAGGCCTGGGTTGTCACCTCAGACCGCGAGCTGCAAAACAGAGTGACTGAGTGTGGCGCTCAGACGCGTACTGCTGGATGGCTCCGTCATCTGATGTCGTAGGGCATTGCTCGCGGAACCATGATCCGCGCGCTTGGCATTAGCGGTGGGCGAGTACTCGCGTGAGGAACTCCGCGACATCTTGGAGTTCGCTCTCGTTGACTGCGTGGCCCAAGTTCGGGTAATTGCGGATGGTCGCCCGGGTCGAAGTATTGAGCCACGCATCAGTGCGGTGGACCGCTTCCAGCCAAATCACTGAATCGCGATCCCCACGTCCCCAGAACACTTCTGGCTGGTGTTGTGCGAGGGTCTCATCGGGCATCGATCCATCCTCAGTCACAAACCCCGCGAGCATCACCGTCGCCGCAATGCGCTCAGGCCGAGTGCGCAATAGTTGGGTAGCCATCAACCCACCCTGCGAAAAACCCAGCGGCACCAACGGCCGCTCCGGGACCTCAGCGTCGAGCCACTCCCACAATTGGCTGGTCGCCATGTCGACTGGACCCTGGGCCGGCTCATCAGGAAGGGAGAGCGGGAACCACGCTGCACCACCTCCGGGCATTGGCAAGGGTGCGCGGAACGAGATCCATGGGAGGTGTCGGGGGAGCCACGCCGTAATGCCCGGTAGGTCCTGCTCATGCGAGCCATAGCCATGAAGGAGGACAAGGACAGGAGTTGACGACGGTGCGTCAGCGAAATGCGGCGAGCGGACACTGAGAGGATCGGCCATGGCCACAGTATGCCTTCCGTGCTTGACTGAAGCACACGCCGCATTTGAGCGGTCCACTACACACTCGGAGGAAAGATGACTGTCACGAGCAAGGCCACCACATTGTGGCGCGGGGGGCTGGCCGATGGAACGGGCACTACGGCACTCGGATCGAATGTCGCGACGCTTGGAGTCAACTGGAAGGCCCGCTCGGAAGGCGGGACGGACACGACCACGCCCGAAGAACTCCTTGCTGCAGCCCACGCATCGTGCTTCGCGATGGCGTTGAGTCACGAGCTCGGCGGCAATGACACACCACCCAATGAGGTCGACGTGTCGGTCGAGATTGACTTCGTCGCTGGAACTGGAGTGACCGGGAGCCGCATCACCGTAGAGGCCGAGGTCCCGGGGATCACCGAGGACGACTTCTCGCGGATCGCTCAGGCCGCGAAGGATGGCTGCCCAATCTCTCAGGCCCTCAGCGGCATTGACATCACCCTCGAATCAGCCACCTTGCGTTCATAACCCGAGGAACTGCGCACTACCTCTTGGGTTCCCTGGCGCACCCGGCTAGGGAACCCAAGAGTTCGCACATCTGGCTAGATACCCCAATGGGTGAACGCACCACCGACAGCCGTGGCCGCAACTGGCATATCGCGAAGCGTCTCCACGTCGCACGTCAAGGGGTCCTCCTCGACAATGACAAGGTCGGCGACGCCGCCAGCGGCGAGAGACCGCCCGTCGACACTCGCCTGGATCGCCTCGGCACGTGTCAGAGCCTGACTCTGGTTCCACGGCTCGCGATCGTCCGCACTGCGATGAACCGCAGCCGCGATCGCTCGCCAAGGGTCGAGTGGGGCGACAGGAGCGTCCGACCCCAACACAATCTCTGCTCCCGCATCGCGGAGCCCTGCGAAGGGAAAGCACCGATCGGCACGATCAGACCAGTGCTTGGCCGTGGCATCCCGATCGTCCCAAAGGTGCTCTGGCTGCACGGATGCAGTGACTGATAGCTCCGCGAAGCGTGCCAGGTCTCGCTCGTCCACGAGCTGCGCATGCTCGATGCTTCCCACAGCACCGGTGGCGGCGAACGCATCGAGGGCGTAGCCCACAGCGGCGTCACCAATCGCGTGAACAGCGACCTCGAATCCATGTGCGTGTGCGCGCGTGAGAAGGGCAAGTGTGTCTTCGGGCGCGACGGTCAGGTCGCCGCGCTGATCAGTGCCGGGATACGGCTGATGGCAGTATGCCGTGCGCGTGTTGAGCGAGCCGTCAGTGATGATCTTGAGGGGACCGATGGTCAAGAGCCCCTCTGTGCCCTCAATGACGTCGCCAGTGTGGAGTCCAGCCGCGATACGGGTATCGAACTCACCGGCGTAGAATCCCGATCGCACACGGAAGGCATGGAGCCCATGTGAAATCCGGTGAGCCCAACCATCGAGGTTCTGCGCCATTTCAAGGTCCACCAGACCTACGATTCCCCGCGATGCGGCCGCAGCGGCGGCTGATGAAAACGCCACGTCTTCATCTCCTGGCGCTTCGCGATCGAGGCGCATTTGCAATGCGAACGCCTCGTCCTCGCGTATCACTCCGGCTGTCGACAAACGGAATTGGCGCTGCGCGGCGGTATTGACCCAGCAGGCATGCATGTCGCCAGAAAGTAAGATCACAGCGCGGGTAGGGGAGAAGGTATCGAGAACTGAAGCGGTGGGGTGGTCCTCCCACAATGCGTCGCGATATCCATACCCAATGAGCGGCTCGTCATGGTCGTACTCGGACATGAGACGCGCCTGCACAATTTGTGCGGCGCCCATGGCGCTCGTGGCGCTCGAGACGTCGAGGCGCCTGCGAACAATGGCCCACTGGGTGAAATGCACGTGCTTGTCCCATAGCCCTGGGAGAACCCACCGGCCATCGAGGTCGATGTCGAACTCCGGGGTCCTCTCGAGGCCTTGAACGATCCGACCTTCATCGAGGTAGATCGTCGTGGGCGTTTCTGACCCAAGTCTCCGTGCGCCTCGCAGTGCATAGCTCGTCATGGGGTTAGGCACCTCTCGATTGGTGGCGTCGTGAGAAGCCAGGGTATCCAGCGTGCAGTCGGTATTCTTTCGCCATGCCGAACATCGGGGGAACCTTGTCGCGAGGGACGGAGTTTGTCCGGGGTGCAGGGTACTTTCTGGCTGGCGCGCGCTGTTGGCGTAGCCATGCGCGTGTCATGGCGTGGGCGATAGTCCCCGCGCTCCTTGCTGGCGTCGTGATCGGCACAGGGATTCTCGTTGCGGTTGCATCGTCACCTCGGGTCGGCAGTTGGGCGGCCTCTGGCCTCGACCAGGGGAGCGTATGGCACACCTTGGTGACGTGGATTGCCGGAATCGCGTTCGTGGTCGCGACCGGAATCGTCTCCGTCATGCTCTTCGTCAGCTTGACGCTCATCATTGGGCAACCGTTCTACGAGAAGATCAGTCGCGTCCTAGATCCGCTACCCGCCGATGCAGTTGCTGAGGAAGAGGCGTGGTGGAGGACGACGGGACGCGGAATTGTTGACGCGATTCGCCTGCTCGCTTGGTCGCTCTTCATCGCCGTGGTCGCCTTCGCTGTGAGTTTCGTTCCAGTGGTGGGCGTGGTCTCTGCGTTCGTGCTCTCTGCGCTCACGGGTGGCTGGCTGCTCGCCCTCGAACTGAGTGCATATCCGAGCGCACGTCGAGGCGTCGTCACATTGCGCCACCGGCGTGAACTTCTCAAGCAGCACCGATGGCGCGCAGTGGGGTTTGGGGCGGTGACCTATGTGACCCTCCTGGTGCCTGGCGCAGCAATCGTCGTGATCCCCACCGCGTCAGCCGGCGCAACTAAACTAGTGAGCGACCTGACTCAACCGACTTCGCGGATTCCCGCAACGCGGTGAGAAGCACACCGATACCGGCCTCACCTGTGGACGATTCCCGCATCGCCGCGAAGACCGTGCGCTGCGCACGCTCGCCCGCATTGGTTCCATTGTGTGACGGGTCAACCATGCGCACGCGAGGGCCAGACGCATGGATAAGCAACGATGTCATGAGCGCGACCGCGTGCCCAGACTCCACCAAGGCCAAGTGCGCTTGGAGATCCGAAGTCTCGTATCGAACATCAGGTTCGAATCCGGCAGTGCGGCAGGCTTGTTCGGCGTAGTGGCGCGAGGCCGTGCCCGCTGGCTCCATCACCCACGCGAAGTCCGCGCAGTCAGCCACTGAAGTCGCGTGTGCAGCGATACCGGTATGTGATGTGCACAGGTGGATCGTGTCCTTACCCAAATCCTCTCGCACGAGCCCCCGATAGAGCGGTGCCCTGTGATGCGGGTACTCCTCTGCCACAACAACGTCATAGTCGCGCGCCCAGGTGTCCTTGAGCGCCTGCTCCGGCTCGACCTGGGTGACATGGACGCGTAGCTCGGGTGCCCGCTGGTCGAGAATGTCGAGTGCGCCCGGCAGAAGTGCCAACGCCGCGGACTGAAAGACAGCAAGATTGACAGAGCCTTGAACCTGAGGTGCTCGCTGTGAAACCGCCACATGAGCGCGCTCCACAGCATCAAGCACCTCGACAGCGGAGGCTGCCAACGCAGTGCCAGCCGGCGTCAAGACAAGGCCCCTACCCACGTGCCTCGTCAGTGGGGTGCCAGCTTGCTTCGTCAAGGCCGCGAGTTGTTGCGATACCGCGGATGGCGTGTACCCGAGTACCTGTGCAGCCCGCACCACTGTCCCTCGCTCGGCAAACTCCACGAGTGTCCTCAGCAGGTGTGTATCAAACATGGTTCCATCATTAACCAGTTCTTAACGAATTGCGACAGTAAACCGCGCTAGTGCTTTAGTGGTTGCCATGGTCAAACTGTGGCTATGAGCACTGATGCCCAAGCGCCTGCGCGCACCATGTCCCCCCAGAAAGCCGTCAGTGAGGCCGATGCTGCTGTTGCGCTTGCACGTGAGTGGCACGAATCAACCAGCAGCACAGCGGGGAGCATCGGCAGTCGCTTGATGAACTCGATGCTCGCTAAACCCGGGGGCCTCTCGTTTCTCACGTCGCTCATGGACGGCATGTTCAGGCCCGAGGATCCTGTCGTCGCAGCGCACGGACTCCGACAGGCCGCTCGCGCAGTTCCAGAGGGCACTCCAGCTCCGCTGGTGTGGAGCCTTAAGCTCGGCGGTGTCGCCGCAAAGATCGCACCGCGACTTGCAGCGCGAGTTGGCCGACGCATCGTCCGGACACTTGTGAGCCACCTTGTCGTCGACGCCCGCCCGCGACCTCTTGCTAAGCATGTGCGCAAGTTGCGCAAGCATGGTGCCCAGGTGAACCTCAACCTCCTCGGCGAGGCCGTGTTGGGCACGGCGGAAGCGGGCCGCCGTGTCGAGCGCACAGCGGATTTAATCAAGCATCCCGATGTCGACTACGTCTCGATCAAGGTTTCGGCTGCGGTTGGCCCTCATTCACCCTGGGCAGTCGAGGAGACCGTTCCCGAAGTGATCGACGCTCTGATGCCTCTCTACACATTGGCGAGGGACCACGGTGGCGTCTTCATTAACCTGGACATGGAGGAGTACCGCGACCTCGAGATCACACTCGAAGTGTTTACCCGGCTCATGTCGAAACCGGAATTGAGAGACTTGAGCGCTGGGATCGTGTTGCAGGCCTACTTGCCCGAGTCCCTGGACGTTCTCAAACAACTGCAAACGTTCGCAGAGCAACGTGTGCGCGACGGGGGAGCGCCTCTGAAGGTTCGCCTGGTCAAGGGTGCCAACCTTTCTATGGAACGCGTGCAAGCGGAAATGCGGGATTGGGATACTGCGCCTTGGGAGAGCAAGCTACTCACAGACGCCCACTACAAGCGAGTCCTGGATCAGGCCCTTGACCCGCGCTGGACGAAAGGTCTGCGCGTGGGAATCGCGGGCCACAATCTGTTCGACATCGCGCTAGCCATGAATAGGGCATCAGAGCGTGCAGTGACGAACGCTGTCGACGTCGAGATGCTCCTTGGAATGGCTCCCTCTCAAATGTCAGCCGTGTCGAAGACGGCGGGAGATATTCGGCTCTACACGCCGGCGGTTGACCCCCACAACTTTGACGTTGCTCTTGCATATCTGGCACGTCGGCTTGAAGAGGTCGCGTCTGAGGGCAACTATGTCGCCGACGCTGCACGGTTCACTGAAGGTGACGAGGCCTTCCTTCGCCAGGAGCGCGCGTTCCGTCAAGCACTCGAGTTATCCAAGATCGCACCCACACGCGTCCACGGCCGGGAGGTCACAAGTCTTGTGTCGCCCGATGTTGGTGAGTTCACGAACGCACCTGACACCGACCCTGCCATTGCCTCGTCACGTAGCGCGATGCGAGATGTCGCAGGTCGTGCAGCCACAACTGACCTGAAGTGGGCAGAAAAGTGGCGGCAGGTGACTGAAGAAGCACACCTCGATGAGGTCATCTCCATCGCACACGAGGCCGGTCTCGCCTGGGGAACCGTTCCTGTCGCGGAACGGGCCGCACTCCTCATGGGCGTCGCAGACGCGATCGAGACCGGCCGGGAACAACTCATCGAAGTGATGTGTGCAGAAGCAGGCAAAGCCATCGACCAGGCAGACACAGAAGTCTCCGAAGCTGTCGACTTCGCTCGCTACTATGCACGGAGCGCACTAGAGCTCGACAACGTCGACGGCGCAACCCCCGCTCCGCGGCCCGTCACTCTCGTGACTCCTCCATGGAACTTCCCAGTAGCGATTCCAGCAGGTTCCACGTTAGCGGCATTGGCCGCAGGGAGTGCGGTCATCCTGAAGCCCGCATCTGAGGCCGCACGCTGCTCTGCGGTGCTGGCCGACATCCTGCACTCCGGTGGGGTGGCAGAGGAACTTGTCCAGTGCATCAAACTCGATTCCAGGCGATTTGGAGGTGCACTCCTCTCTGATGAACGCATCGACCAAGCGATATTGACAGGGGCCTACGAGACGGCAGAGGTATTCCTCAACCACCGTGCAGCGCTCGATGTTCGTGCCGAAACGTCCGGCAAGAACGTCATGATCGTGACTCCGCACGCAGACATGGACCTCGCGGTGGCAGACGTCACAGCCTCCGCATTCGGCCACGCAGGGCAGAAGTGCTCGGCGGCCTCGCTTGTCATCCTCGTCGGTTCCGTTGCTCAGTCGCCACGGTTCCGGACACAACTGGACGACGCAGTGCGGTCGCTTCGTGTGGGACCGGCCTGGGACCCGACTACCCAAATGGGCCCAATGATCAAGGCTCCGACCGGCAAACTCCTGCGTGCCTTGACGACCCTGGACGATGGCGAGGAATGGTGGATTCAGCCGGAACGGCACGATGACGCACTGTGGTCTCCAGGTGTGAAGTCCGGTGTGTCGCGCGGTGCATGGTTCCACCTCAACGAGTGCTTCGGTCCCGTTTTGGGAATCATGACGGCCGAGTCACTTGACGAAGCTATCGCTATGACGAATCAGATTGACTACGGGCTCACCGCTGGCCTGCACTCCCTCGACGAAGGCGAAGTTCGCACATGGCTCGAGTCAATCGAGGCAGGGAACCTCTATGTGAACCGCGGCATGACCGGTGCAATTGTCCAACGCCAACCCTTCGGCGGTTGGAAGCGGTCTGTCGTTGGCCCTACCGTCAAAGCAGGTGGAGTCCACTATGTGGCATCGCTCACTGACTGGGTTCGCGACGACCACGCCGATGTTGCCCAGTCGCCAACGGGCGACCAGGCAAGGAAGGCGCCAACTCATCCCGCAGTCTCTGAGTTGCTCTCACGCAATGAAGTACCGGATTGGGTTCATGCCGGAGTGCTGCGGGACCAGGATGCCTGGGAATCGCGGTACGGGGTTGGGCACGACCCGACCGGCCTCGCAAGTGAGTTCAATATTGCTAGGTATCGGCCCCTGCACACACCGATCCGTTGGGAAACAGACGACAGGAACGCCTTGACGCGCACCGTATCGGCGGCGCTACGTGCCACTGGCCACGCCACCGTATCCGTGCCCGAGTCCAAGACTCAGGAGGCCACCGAGATTCTGGGAAACTCCGCCACCGTTGTTGAGGAGGACTTCGACACGGCGATGCACAGCGCCACCTCGTCAGGCCGAGTCAGGCTACTTTCTGATCACCCCAGTGCATGGCTTGGTAATGCGGATGTAGCTGTGTATGCCCAGCAGCCCACAGGTGCACACATGGAGATGCTCCCGTTTCTCCGGGAACAGGCCGTCTCCATCTGCGCGCATCGCTACGGCACCCCGTTCGCACCGGCACACGCGATTCGCACGGACTTGCTAGCGGGGCAATCGACTGCGTAAGTCACAGCCTGCGGCCTCCCGCTACAGTGTGGTCACACAACTGCGAAAGGCTGAGTGAATGACCTCCTGGGCACACCGTCGTCTTGACGTCGTGGGATCGCTGTTCGCGGTGGGTTTCGTCATCTTGTCTGTCACCCCATCCTTGCTCCCACGGCCATCCTGGGGACAGGGACTGGTGACTGGGCTGGCATTCACCGTGGGATACGGCCTTGGAGTGCTGTTGTGGCGCACCATCCGATTGCTGGCGAACGGCCGCCTCAGTTGGGACGCAAGCGCACCCGCGTGGATCGTCACGCTCGGCACGGCGGTGGCTCTGTTGGCCGTTCTACCGCTCGGGATCGCATGGCAAAACTCGATCCGCACCGCGGTCGGTGTTCCAGAAGTCGATGGTCCGCACTTCATTGGTCTCGCGTTAGGTGCCGCATTAGGACTGTGGCTTGGGTTTGCCATCGGCAGGAGTATTCGGCGACTCCACAATCGGATACGTCCACTGGTGGTCAAAACCATGGAGCGGGTCTCTCGACGCGAGAAGGGCCCCCGCCGGATGGTCGTGAGCTTGACCGCTGGTGTCGCGAGCACCATCGGAACACTGGTCGTCGTGGCTGTTGCGATGACGGTCCTCACGCTGCTACTTGACTGGGCCTACGGTCAACGCAATGGCGTGTACGACCCCGAGTACGCGCAACCGACATCGAGCCTGCGCTCGGGGAGTCCCACCAGCCTGGTGAGTTGGGACAACATCGGACAAGCTGGTGTCAAGGTGGTCAGCTCCGGACCAACAACTGAAACCATCGAGGCCGTAACGGGCGTCGAGGCACGCGATCCCATTCGCGTGTATGTCGGTGTTGAATCCGCTCCGACCTTGGAAGAACGCGCCGCAATGGTTGTCGCGGAGTTGGAACGCACAGGTGCGGCAGACCGAGGGAACCTCCTTGTCGCAGGCACCACAGGAACAGGCTGGCTCGACCCTGCTGCCCTCGACAGCTATGAGTACCTCCACGCCGGCAACACAGCGATCGCGACGCTGCAGTACGGGACGACACCAAGCCCCGTATCCGCGATCCTCACGCCAGACCTCGCAACTGATGGAACATCGGCCCTGTTCGAGGCTGTACATGCGTGGTGGAGCGATCTTCCTGTTGACAGTCGCCCGCGTCTCACCGTGTACGGACTGAGCCTCGGTTCGTACGGAATGAATGGCGCTTTCGCGAGCCAAGACGATCTCCTGAGTAACACGGAGGGCGCTGTGCTCGCAGGGACGCCAAGCTTCACGGCTCTGTGGCAAGACTTCCAAGACTCCCGCGATCAGGGCTCGCCATACGCGCTCCCAGTGCTCAACGGTGGGGAGCATGTCCGGTGGACCGATGCGTGGGGCGTGCTCGAAACCCCGTCCGGGTCTTGGAATGACACCAAAGTTACTTACCTACAACACGGGAATGACCCCATTGTGTGGATTGGGCCGTCGGTGATCTGGTCCAAGCCCACATGGCTGGAAGAGGGCGAACGCTCTGACCAGATCAGTGAAGATATGGTCTGGATTTTTGGAGTCACCGCATTTCAGGGTGTGATCGACCTCATCCTCAGCCAAGACGTACCGGAAGACGCGGGACACAAGTACGGGAACCTCGCGTTGGATGCACTGCACGAGGTAAGCGGCGACGCAGATCTCAGTGATGAAGCGTTGGAGCGAATTCGTACGGTTATTGCTACGTACGACACGTACTCGCCAATCACGCAATAACAGCGTGCAATCGCCGTCGAGCAGGCATAACCTGAAGTAACGCGGCCACACGACCGCGCGGAACTGAGAGGAGCATTGCCATGTCAGAATCGCACTCCACTGAGACCCGTCACTATAAGTTCGAACAGATTCGCGCAAAGGAACGTGCGCGTGGCGCATCAGAAGATGAAGCGACGCGCATTGCATCTGAGACCGTCGACAAGGTGTTAGCCCAAGAGTCGAAGGACAAGTAGACTCCCTCAACGTGAGCGAATCCCCTGTATCTGGCACCGTTTCGGAGCCGTCGGGTGCAGTGTGGACATTGCCGAATGTCATTTCATTTGTTCGGCTCTTGCTCATCGGCGTCTTTGGAGGCCTGTTCTTTGCAGGGGAAGACCTCTGGGCAGTTTGTGTACTCGCCGCAGCAGGATTCAGCGACTTCCTCGATGGCTACCTTGCGCGGCGGTGGAATCAGGTCACCAAACTCGGGCGTCTGCTAGATCCAGGCGCCGATCGCCTCCTGACAATTGTGGTGGTGTTTGGCCTCGCAATCCGGGACATGATTCCATGGTGGCTGGTCTGGATTCTGATGCTGCGCGACGTGATGGTCGCAATAGCCTTGCTTTACGGCAAGGCACGACGAACGCCAAGCCCGCAGGTAACGTTCACAGGAAAGACAGCGACCTTCTGCCTGTACATTTTCTTGCCGATGGCGTACATCGGCTTCGAGCGATGGGACTGGGTTCACACCACCGCCATTGTGGGAGCGTGCGTCGCAGCTGTTCTCTACTGGATCAGTGGAATCGGATATGTTCAAGACATTCACCGACGCGCCTCCACAAGGGCGTACCGTGAAGGAGTCCCGACCTCTAGTATGGATACCAACACACACGACAGCAGGGAGGCGTCATGAGTTTCGACGAGAGTCCAGTAGAGCGGACGATGTCCTTGGATGCCCAGATCCCTGTTGATGAGACGGCGCCTCCGCGCATCTCTGCACAGGATGATGACGCGGTATCTGCACTCGACGAGTCCTGCGCACTGTTGATCGTGCATCACGGTCCCAATCAGGGTGCACGCTTCTTGCTCGACGTTGACATTACGACAGCGGGCCGCTCGGTGAAGGGCGATATTTTCCTTGACGACGTGACCGTCAGCCGCGAGCACGTTCAGTTCATTCGCGATGGTCACGACTTCTATGTCAAGGACGCCGGCTCGCTGAACGGGACCTACGTCAATCGCGAGCTCGTGAGCGAAGCGAAATTGGCAGAGGGCGACGAAGTGCAGATCGGCAAGTACCGAATGACCTTCCACCCGGGTTCGGCTTCCTGAGTTCATGGCCGCGCTGAGCGCCCTGCCCTCGCCGACTCCAGACGAAGGGTCTAAAACTGGGCACGTTACTCAGGGACGATGGCCTCATTCCTTGTCTCATGAGCCTTCGCTCAGGGTCAGCGATGTACTCGCTGCCGTGGGTCAAGAGTTCCCGGCGCTGACTCCGTCAAAGTTGAGGTTCCTGGACTCGAATGGGCTCGTGTCTCCGTCCCGCAGTTCTGGTGGATACCGGCAGTACTCGCCTGCGGACATTGAACGCCTGAGGTTCGTGTTACGTCAGCAAAGGGACTATTACCGTCCTCTCACCGTGATCTCGGGCTATCTAGACGACCTTGACTCTGGCCGTCGATACGAAGCGGTGACACCTCATGAAGTGGTCCAGCAAGATTCGTTTCTGACCCCGGAATCGCTCGCGGGAGCGGCCGACTGCGACGTCGAACTGGTACATCTCCTGACCGAGACGGGGCTGATTGCGCAAGCATCACCAGGCCTCTACGACGTCACCACTGTGGAGTTCGTCGTAGCAGCACGCGCATTTGTGTCGGCGGGCGGGGACGTTCGATCTCTCAAGTCCCTGGTGCGCGCGGCAGAACGGGAAGCAATCGCTGCACACGACTACGCGACACCCGCGCGTCAGCGTAGGGACGATGCGCGAGCGGATCACGACGAGAAAGCTCGTACTGACGCCGCAATTGCAGTGTTTAGCGTGACGATGAATCAGCACCTGGCACGTTAACGGATCTGCATCGGTTGGCGACCCTCCCGCGTGGTGCATTGACCCCACAGGAGCAGGGGCCTAGTTTTGAACAGTAGTCACTGACCAGGAGGGGTACATGGCGTCGACCGGAAGCCACGATATGCGTGCCGTACAGGATCAAGGAATCCTGTTCGATGACGGTCTCGCGCACCTTGATAAGGACGCCGGCTACCGCGGCCCGACTGCGTGCAAAGCCGCTGGTATCACCTATCGCCAGCTCGACTACTGGGCGCGCACGGGCCTCGTTGAGCCGACTGTACGCACGGCCACGGGCTCCGGTACCCAACGTCTCTACGGATTTCGCGACATCCTGGTCCTGCGAGTAGTGAAGCGTCTGCTGGATTCCGGAGTGTCGCTCCAGCAGATTCGTAGCGCAGTCGAGACGCTGCGGGAGCGCGGGGTTGAGGACCTGTCCCGGATCACCCTCATGTCCGATGGCGCCTCTGTGTACGAATGCACCTCAGACGATGAAGTGATCGACCTCGTGCAAGGCGGCCAAGGGGTGTTCGGTATTGCTCTTGGCAAGGTATGGCGCGAACTCGAGGGTTCCCTCTCTGAACTTCCGTCTGACGCTGGGGAGTCGCTTTCCACAGATACGGCAGCTCCTGACGATGAACTCGCGAAAAGGCGCGCTAAGCGTACGCAAGCGTCGTAAGGTTATGCCAGGCGGACCGGTCACCGACGGTGGCCGGTTTTCGTGCATCTCGCCACCGCTGGCGGGATTGAGTATCACCGTCGAAGGGACGTTCATTGTTTTCCAAGGTGCTTGTTGCTAACCGTGCGGAGATTGCAGTCCGCGCATTTCGTGCCTCTTTTGAGCTAGGTGCTCGCACGGTCGCGGTGTTCCCCTATGAAGACCGCATGTCGGAGCACCGGGTCAAGGCAGATGAGGCTTATCTCATTGGTGAAGAAGGCCACCCAGTCAAGGCCTACTTGGATATCGATGAACTTGTGAGGGTGGCGAAGCACTCGGGTGCGGACGCGATCTATCCCGGATACGGATTCTTGTCTGAGAACGTCGAACTCGCGCAGCGGTGTGCAGACGAGAACCTCACATTCGTAGGACCTCCGCCTAGCGTCTTAGCGGAGGCCGGTGACAAGGTGGCGGCCCTCAAGGCGGCCAAAGCCGCAGGCGTACCCGTATTGCAGTCGTCAGAACCTTCACAGGACAAAGACGAACTCATTGCAGCCGCTGACGACATCGGATTTCCCATCTTCGTCAAGGCAGTCGCCGGTGGCGGCGGCCGAGGCATGCGCCGTGTCGAGACCCGTGAGGGCCTACCTGAAGCGCTCGCCGCAGCGATGCGTGAAGCGGAGAACGCCTTTGGCGATTCCACCGTGTTCCTCGAACAGGCCGTACTGGGTCCGCGCCACATTGAAGTGCAGATCCTTGCTGACGCCGAAGGCAACGTGGTTCACCTGTACGAGCGCGACTGCTCGGTACAGCGACGCCACCAGAAGGTCATTGAGATCGCCCCTGCGCCTGCGCTCGATCCCGCTATTCGCGAGGCACTGTGCGCCGATGCTGTGAAGTTTGCACGGTCTCTTGGTTATGTGAATGCGGGAACAGTGGAGTTCCTCGTGGCGACTGAGGGAGAGCGTGCCGGCGAGCACGTCTTCATCGAGATGAACCCGCGTATTCAGGTTGAGCACACGGTCACAGAAGAAGTGACCGACATCGACATTGTGAGTGCACAGATGCGGATTGCCGCAGGGGAGACCCTTGAGCAGATCGGCATCCGCCAAGAAGATATCCGCACCAACGGATTCGCGGTTCAGACTCGTATCACTACCGAAGACCCCACCAACGGCTTCCTTCCCGACACTGGACGCATTGTTGCGTATCGTTCCCCAGGTGGAGCGGGAGTGCGTCTCGACGGTGCTACGGGCATGGCGGGCAATACGGTCACCGGACACTTTGACTCGATGCTGGTGAAGCTCACGTGTCGTGGCTCAGACTTCGACGCCGCAGTCCGCCGCGCTTCGCGTGCGTTGGCGGAGTTCCGTATCCGCGGCGTCACCAACAACATTCGCTTTCTCCGTGCGGTTCTCGATGATGCGGATTTCCGTGCCGGGGGAGTAACCACTGCTTTCATTGACAAGCGGCCTGAACTTCTCGAGGTACCCGAGTCCACCGAGCGGTCTACAAAGCTGCTGACCTTTTTGGGGCACACCACGGTCAACCGCCCGAACGGCGAGCCAGCGCAGGAAGCTCTTCACCCGCGCACCAAACTGCCGGCTATCGATCTCAGTGGAGAACCACCTGCCGGCACTCGCCAGCAGTTGCTGCGCCTCGGACCAGAGGGTTTCGCTTCCGCATTGCGCTCAGACAAGCGGTTGCGGTTGACGGACACGACCATGCGTGACGCACACCAGTCACTTCTGGCCACCCGCGTTCGTACCTTCGACCTTCTCGGTGCCGCTCGCCATACCGCGCACATGACTCCCGACTTGTTCTCTCTTGAGTGCTGGGGCGGTGCGACCTACGACGTGTCAATGCGTTTCCTCTCAGAGGACCCTTGGCAGCGGCTCGCAGACCTGCGCGCGGCAGTACCGAATGTCGCATTGCAGATGCTGCTGCGCGGCCGCAACACGGTGGGATATACGCCCTATCCCGATGAGGTCGCTCACGCATTCGTCGAGGAGGCAACCGAGACGGGAATCGACATCTTCCGGATCTTTGACGCGCTCAACGATGTAGAGCAGATGCGTCCCGCTATCCAGGCGGTCAAGGACACGGGGCAGTCTGTTGCTGAAGCGACTCTGTGCTACACGGGCAACATGATCTCGCCTCAGGAAGACTTCTACACCCTGGACTACTACCTCAAGCTAGCGGATCAGCTCGTCGAGGCGGGGGCTCACATGCTCGCGATCAAGGACATGGCAGGCCTGCTGCGTCCCGCGGCGGGGTTCATGCTGGTGGACGCATTGCGCAAGCGCTTTGATGTGCCAGTGCACCTCCATACCCATGACACCAGCGGCGGGCAGATCGCAACGTTGCTTGCGGCCGCAGAGGCAGGGGTGGACGCTGTCGATGTGGCGACCGCGTCGATGGCAGGAACCACGTCTCAGCCGCCGATGTCGGCGCTGATCGCAGCGACGGACTACACCGCCCGTGCTACCTCGATTCCGTTGGCCGCAGCGCAAGATCTCGAGCCATACTGGGAGTCGGTGCGCAAGTTGTACGCGCCGTTCGAGTCCGGTCTTCCCGGCCCCACAGGCCGCGTCTACCGTCACGAGATTCCGGGTGGTCAGCTCTCAAACCTCCGCCAGCAGGCGATTTCGCTTGGGCTTGCAGACAAGTTCGAGCAAATCGAAGACATGTACGCTGCGGCAGACCGAATCCTCGGTCGTTTGGTGAAAGTCACCCCGTCGTCCAAGGTCGTTGGCGATCTCGCCCTGAACCTCGTCGCGAATCAAGCCGACCCATCCGACTTCGAGGCTAATCCACAGGATTATGACCTGCCCGACTCCGTCATCGGCTTCCTTCAAGGAGAGCTGGGTTCTCCACCAGCAGGCTGGCCAGAGCCTTTCCGCACCAAGGCCCTTGAGGGGCGAGCCGAATCGAAGCCACGGGCAGAACTCAGCGATGAGGATCGCGAGGCGCTCAGCACTCCCGGCGCAGAGCGCAAGCGCCGTCTGAATCATCTGTTGTTCCCAGCACCTGCGCGTGAGTTCGAGGCGCACGTGGAGCAGTACGGAAACGTCTCGGTTGTCGACACTTTCCACTTCCTCTACGGCCTCACGGTTGGCAGTGGGGAAGAGGTCATGGTTGAACTCGATGAGGGTGTGCAGGTGCTGGTGTCGCTCGAGGCATTGGGTGAACCCGATGACCACGGTGAGCGCACAGCGATGTTCAACTACAACGGCCAGCTCCGTCCAGTGCAGATTCGTGACGAGTCAGCATCGGTCGATGTCGTCGAGCGTGAGAAGGCCGACAAGGCGCAGCCGGGGCACGTGGCATCACCCTTCTCGGGCTCTGTCACTGCATCTGTCGCCGAGGGCGACTCTGTCGAGGCGGGCCAGACCGTCGCAGTGATCGAGGCCATGAAGATGGAGTCGGCAATCACCGCACCGCTGTCAGGTACCGTGACGCGCGTCGTGATCGACGGTGCGGAGCCACTCACCGGCGGCGACCTCATTTTGACGATCGGCGAGTAGCTGCGGGAGTGCCGTTGCACGCCGTGGGGGAGTGGGCCGGGCTCTCATGGTCGACTTCTCGGAGGGGGCGCACCCTCGCGGGTGCAGATTCGTGATTCCCGCCACGGGACGTGCTGACAGCTTCTATGAGGAGCGTGGTTTTTCGGCACCTACCAGGTGTGACAGGTAGGTGCCAGCCTCGCGGGGACTATGGTCCCTGGCAATCGTGCCCTTCTGGGGAGATGCTAGAAGCATCACCACAAGGAGGAACGTCATGAAGGTTCTAGTCGCCACCGGTTCCAAGTACGGTTCCACGCGAGAGATCGGCAACGCCATTGCCGGGGAACTGAGCCAGCTTGGCTTTGACGTCGACTGTATGGACGCCTCCGATGTGCTCGGTATCCACTTTTACGACGCGGTCATCGTCGGGTCCGCTGTCTACGGCGGATTGTGGCGCCGGGATGCCTCAGCACTGGTCAGCGACAATGCTGACGAACTGCGCCGCCGCGACGTGTGGCTCTTCTCAGTCGGCATGTCCGGTGTAAAGGCGCCTCGTCAGGAGACGAATGAGCCGCGTGAACTCACGAGTTTGGTCAAGGCACACGAGCACCACACCTTTGACGGTGCGCTGGACTACGACCGCCTGAATGTGGGGGAGAAGGCCATCATTCGTGCGCTGAACCCACCCAAGGGAGATTTTCGTGACTTTGCCGCAATTCGCGACTGGGCACGTGGCGTGGCGACCGAACTGAGGGCTGTCGCTGCCCTGTAACGCGCATGCACAGTTGAATCACATGCGGCGGCGTCTGTCTACTTGAATCCAGACTACTGAACACTGTTGAACCTTCACGCTCGCATGGGTTCACATGCGTTGCCTATCGACGAGGCCGAGACCAAGGGCTCTTGAATGCTCGCCTTCACAGCTGGCCGTGGGGGTGTGGCCACCTCTACGCCAGTTGATACCTAGTTGACATAATGTGCATTATCGGCGTTATGTGAGTGAAGGTGAGGAGTGAAGGTGATGCGTGTGAGCGCCGTGTCCGCGGTTGCTCCATATCTGCTCGCCTTCGACGACATCCTCGGTGCGGACGAGTCCCACATGTCGCGCGACACTCTCTGACGCAACATGCCCGTCAATGATGAGGGCACGGACCTCGCGGACTCCAAGGTCACTCAACGCCGTCATCATCAACCGGGTGGCTTCTGTGGCAATCCCGCAGCTTTGAAACTCCGGCGCGACGACCCAGGCTACTGTGGCGCGTAGTTTGTTGCTGACGCGCAAGACAGTCGCTTGAACGAAACCGGCTGCGGCATCGGCTGGCTGTACGCGGATAATCCAGTTCAACCACATCTCTGTGCCGTCCGGAGAGGCTCCCACTGTTTGCTTGACATAACGTTCCTGCAAGTGCTCGAGTGATGGCGCCGTGCCACCGGTGAACTCGTACAGCGACGAAGCAGCGAGCACGGAGCCCATCTCTTTCGCATGATCCACACGAACTGGCTGCAGGTGGAGCCGGCTGGACGTCATGGGCGTGGCGCGGAGATGCGCCGTCGCAGCCACTTCCCCAGGCTGAGGATTCAACGCCGTGCGACCTTGACGGTCACCGAGTCTCCGATGTCCTTCCCCAGGGCCTTACGCACTTTGGCATTCAGCGACACCATGTGTCCACCACGCCCGGTCACCATGGCTCCCACATTCTCGAGTTTCACATCATCAATGGTCGCGTCGACCCTGACAGACTTGCCAGTGCCGAAAAGTTCCGCCGAATCCGGGATCTCCACACAAGCCCAGGTTTCCCCCTTCACTTCAACGCCAATCACTGCGTCGAAAACGATGTCGGTCTCTGCCACAGGAATACCCCATCTCTCACAGGCGACGGAAAGCGCAACCTCTAGTTCTCAACGTACCGTGACAGATGTTCACCCGTCAGGGTCTCGGCATCCACGACCAAGTCCGCCGGTGTGCCTTCGAACACCACACGTCCACCGTCGTGACCGGCACCGGGACCCATGTCGATGATCCAATCGGCGTGCGCCATGACAGCCTGGTGATGCTCGATGACGATGACCGTCTTGCCCGAGTCCACCAGCCGGTCGAGCAGCGCGAGAAGATTCTCCACATCGGCAAGGTGGAGGCCCGTGGTCGGCTCATCGAGTACGTAGACGTCACCCTTCTCCGTCATACGTGCCGCCAGCTTGAGCCGCTGGCGTTCGCCGCCCGACAGTGTGGTGAGCGGTTGGCCAAGCTTGAGATATCCAAGCCCCACATCTTTCAGGCGCACCAGGATCTTGTGCGCTGCAGGCGTCTTGGCGTCACCTTGGCCCCAGAACTCCTCGGCTTCTGCGACCGACATTGCCAACACTTCGGCGATGTTCTTTCCGCCAAGAGTGTGCTCAAGCACCGATGCCTGGAATCGCTTGCCCTCGCACTCCTCACAGAGGGTCTCCACGGAATCAAACGGGCCGAGCTCGGTTACCACCACGCCCGCGCCCTTGCATACCGGGCACGCGCCGTCGGAGTTTGAGCTAAACAAAGCAGGCTTCACGCCATTCGCCTTGGCGAACGCCTTGCGGATCGGATCCAACAGGCTCGTGTAGGTAGCAGGGCTCGATCGCCGCGATCCGCGAATCGGGCTCTGGTCAACTGAGATCACGCCGTCGCGTCCACTGACGGACCCGTGAATGAGCGATGACTTGCCAGAGCCGGCGACACCAGTCACGACCGTCAAGACGCCGAGCGGAATGTCGACATCAACGCCCACCAGGTTGTGAGCATCGGCTCCCCGCACTTCGATGGCGCCAGAGCTGGTGCGCACCTTCGCCTTGACCGCAGCACGGTCCTCGAGGTGCCGTCCGGTGGCGGTGTCGGCCTTCGCCAGGTCGCTGGGGGCCCCTTCAAACACCACCTCTCCCCCATCAACCCCTGCTCCTGGCCCCATGTCCACGACGCGGTCGCCTATAGCGATCGTTTCAGGCTTGTGTTCCACCACGAGGACGGTGTTGCCTTTGTCGCGTAGTTGCAAAAGGAGGTTGTTCATCCTCTGAATGTCGTGCGGGTGCAAGCCGATGGTGGGCTCGTCAAACACATACGTCACGTCGGTCAGCGCTGAGCCTAGGTGGCGGATCATTTTGGTTCGCTGCGACTCTCCCCCGGAAAGTGTGCCTGTGGGACGGTCAAGAGACAGGTATCCAAGGCCGATGTCGATGAATGACGCCACCACTGCACGGATTCCGTCCGCCAGGGGGCCGGCTTGTGGCACATTGAGCTCACTGAACCACTCAGCGAGGTCCGTCATTTGCATTGCACACAGGTCCGCGATCGACTTGCCCTCGATCAGCGATGACCGAGCGGTCTCATTGAGACGAGTGCCGTCGCACTCGGGACACGGCTGGAACGTCACCGCGCGCTCCACAAATGCGCGGATGTGTGGCTGCATGGACTCTTTGTCCTTGCTGAGCATGGACTTCTGAATACGAGGGATGAGCCCCTCGTACGTCATGTTCATGTTGGAAAACTTGACCTTGGTGGGCTCCTTGTAAAGGAAATCCTCACGCTCTCGTTTGGTGTAGTCCTTGATCTTCTTGCTGGCATCGAGGAAGCCTGACTCCGAGAAAATTCGGACGTACCAACCGTCCGCGGTGTAGCCGGGAACGGTGATCGCTCCCTCCTCAAGAGATTTCTCCTCGTCGAACACTTGCGCCAAGTCGATGTCAGAGACAGATCCCATGCCCTCGCACCGAGCGCACTGACCACCTTGAATGGAGAACTTGCGGACTTCTTTCTTGACCTCTCCCCTGGTCGTATCCATCTGCACCGCGCCTTGGCCTGAGATGGAGGCGACGTTAAAGGAGTACGCCTGCGGAGACCCGATGTGCGGCACGGCAACGCGGGAGTACAGCATTCTGAGCATGGCATTGGCATCCGTGGCGGTTCCGACCGTGGAGCGTGCATTCGCGCCCATGCGCTCTTGGTCCACCATGATCGCGGTCGTGAGGCCCTCAAGCGAATCCACGTCTGGGCGGTTCAACGACGGCATAAAGCCTTGGACAAACGCAGGATAAGTCTCATCGATGAGGCGCCGCGATTCTGCGGCTATAGTGCCAAATACCAGCGAACTCTTGCCGGATCCTGACACGCCAGTGAATACCGTCAACTGACGCTTGGGGATGTCCACACTGATGTCGCGGAGGTTGTTTTCACGAGCACCCCGCACTCGAATGGCGTCGTGGTTGTCGGCTTGAGACATAGAGGCTCTCCTCGGTCGCAGGATAGAGCCTCGAGTATCTCGCACTGACCCTTGGTTGTGCAGGTCGACACAGCGCATTTCCCACACGTCCCCGCCCAACAGATGGCAGAACCTTGAAGGCGCGGTCTCGCGCGGCACATCCGGTGACGGCCGCGCGACGGGCGGTTCGCCAGGCACACTGCGAACTTCGGCGCGCTAAAGTGCGGTAGGCCTAGCTGTGGGACAACAGTTTCACCAGCGGCGCGTTGATCTCTTGCAGACCGTCGGCGTTGATCCCGTAGTACGCCCACGTTCCCCGCTTCTCCTTCGTCACGGCACCGGCATCAAAAAGCTGGCGCAAGTGGTGCGAGATAGTCGGCTGACTGAGACCGAGCGGCGCCTCAAGGTCGCATGCACATACGGACCCATTCGCCGCGATGATACGCAGGATCTTCAGTCGCGTGGTGTCTGCTACGACTTTGAGTAACGCTGCACTGCGGGCGTCGTCTCCTTCTGGGACTATCAGCACGCTGCCAGGAGGGCAGGCGTTAGTCTCGGCCAGAAGGTTGTCGCACACTGTCATAGCGATAGGATACTTCGAGAATAGACAGATATCAATATTGACAGTGATCTATGTTTGCGCAATGCTGTTTCCATGACCACACACACACCTTCCGTGATCTTCGTCTGCGTCCACAATGCCGGTCGCTCTCAAATGGCCGCAGGCTACATGCGCCACCTGTCTGGAGGCGCTGTGGAAGTCCGCTCAGCCGGCTCCATGCCCAAAGATCAGATCAATCCCGTCGCCGTTGAAGCGATGCTCGAAGAGGGCATCGACATTCGTGAGGAACAGCCCAAGGTGTTGACCCCTGAGGCCGTCCAGGCCTCCGATGCCGTCATTACGATGGGCTGCGGTGACGCATGCCCTATCTATCCAGGCAAGCGCTACGAGGACTGGGAACTCGACGACCCCGCGGGCCAAGGAATCGACTCTGTCCGACCTATTCGTGACGAGATTAAGCGCCGCGTCACCGCATTGTTGGCAGACTTGACCTCATGAGTACCGCAGCAGTCACCACACACCCGGGGAAGCTCTCCGCCCTCGACAAGTGGCTCCCGCTATGGATTGGCCTCGCGATGGTGGCAGGTGTAGCACTTGGACACTTTGTCCCGGCGCTCTCCGACCTGCTGGAGTCGATGGAGGTTGCGGGGATCTCCATTCCGATCGCCATCGGCCTACTCGTGATGATGTACCCGGTCCTGGCCAAGGTCCGCTACGACAAAGTCGCGGCGGTCACGGGAGACAAAAAGCTGCTGACCTCCTCGCTGGTCTTGAACTGGGTCGTAGGCCCGATGGTCATGTTTACCCTCGCGTGGACCTTTCTCCCGGACCTGCCGGAATACCGGACCGGGCTCATCATCGTGGGACTCGCCCGCTGCATCGCTATGGTCGTCATTTGGAACGACCTCGCGTGCGGTGACCGTGAGGCCGCAGCCGTGCTGGTAGCGATCAACTCCGTCTTCCAAGTGGTGGCGTTCTCTGTGCTTGGCTGGTTCTACCTGACTGTTCTACCGGGTTGGCTCGGCCTCGATACGCAGGGTCTAGATGCCTCCATAGGCACAATTGCATTGAACGTGCTGGTGTTCTTGGGCGTGCCACTGGCGCTGGGTTTTGCCTCCCGCGCCATCGGCGAGCGCGTCAAGGGGCGTGAATGGTACGAAGAAAAGTACCTCCCCCGAATCTCGCCGTGGGCACTCTACGGGCTGCTCTTCACCATCGTGTTGCTATTCGTTCTCCAAGGCGAGCAAGTCGTCGCGAATCCTTGGGACGTTGTGCGCATTGCCATTCCACTCTTGTGCTACTTCGCCATCATGTGGGCGCTCGGCATGATCACCGGGCGCGCACTCGGCTTGGGTTACGCACGGACAACGACGCTCGCCTTTACAGCGGCGGGCAACAACTTTGAACTCGCCATCGCAGTTGCCATCGGTACGTTCGGCGCGTCAAGTGGTGAGGCCTTGGCGGGTGTTGTAGGACCGCTGATCGAGGTGCCCGTCCTGGTGGGATTGGTCTATGTAACCTTGTGGCTCAGGCCAAAGATGTTCCCGGTCGAAGCTGCTGCACATCCCGATCCGCATCAGCCTGCAGAAATCACGTCCACCCGGTAGCGTCGTCAATAGTTGGCGAGATACCTCGGCATACGCCGCTGAGAAGTCACCGATCACGGGAACATTTAGCCCATCAGGCTCGTTCCATTCAGTAGCAGGCACCACCCCGCCTGACGACTTCTAGGGAGGCTGACATGGCTGATCGAGCATTGCGCGGTATGCGTCTAGGGACGCAGAGTATGGAAACACCGTCTCACGCGGAACTCGCGGACCGCCGCGACGTCCACTACGACTGCCCCAACGGGCACATTGTCACGTTGCCATTCTCGGTAGAGGCCGATGTGCCGCTGTCCTGGGAATGCCACTGTGGCGCCCTTGCTCTGCTGCGTGACGGCGACCGTCCCGCAGACGAGAACACCAAGACCCAGCGCACCCACTGGGACATGCTGCTCGAACGCCGCACCATTCCAGAGCTCGAGGAACTGCTGGACGAACGTCTACAGTTGCTTCGCGCGGGTCGCCTCGGCTGACTCTGCACCATTTCGACTGAACGCACGGCGCACGCGCGCCGTGCGTTCTTTTATTCCCCACACAGTAGTTTTCACCAGTGCCTCGCGAATGATGTCTCCGCTCATCTTTGAGACCCCTTGTTCGCGTTCAACAAAGGTGATCGGCACCTCTGCGATTGCGCCTCCGGCTTTCGCTACACGCCAAGCCATGTCAATTTGGAAGCAGTAGCCCTGCGATTCGACCTGATCGAGATCCAGAGCGCGCAACACATCGGCTGTATAGGCGCGGAATCCCGCCGTCGCGTCTTTCACCTTCACCCCGAGCATGATGCGCACGTAGCGGTTCGCATTAGTCGAGAGAAAGAGCCGATGCTTGGGCCAGTTCACGACAGACCCACCCGGAACCCAGCGGGAGCCAATAGCAAGATCCCATGATCCAGGGGCAGCGAGCACTGCGGGAAGGTCCTCTGCCCGATGGGAACCGTCAGCGTCCATCTCGACCAGGATCTCGTAGTCACGTTCGAGACCCCAAGCAAACCCAGCCAAATACGCTGCACCTAGCCCCTGCTTGCCGGGGCGATGGAGCACATGAACCCGGGAGTCCTCGGCCGCCCGGGCATCGGCCCACTCCCCTGTGCCGTCCGGCGAGTTGTCGTCTGCGATGAGGATGTCGACCTCGGGCGCTACCTCGCGGACAGCGTCTACCTGGACAGGGAGGGATTCACGCTCGTTGTACGTGGGGATGATGATGAGTGTTCGCTTCACCACTCATACCTTTCTCTGACAGTTCGCGTCATAGCGCCGGCCACCACCAGCAATGGGAGCACCAGGAATCCCCAGTGCCACAGATCCCTGAACTGGACCGCTGGCGTAATCTCCGAGCGTAGCGGCAACGTGGCGTACAGCTGGTCGGGTGTGAATAGTTCTGTGGATTCCAGTACGCGGCCGTTGGGCGCGATCACACCTGAGACTCCCACCGTCGAGATTTGCACTGTCGCACGACCAGTCTCGATGGCGCGCATTTGAGACATTTGCAGCTGCTGAGTGGACTCAGCTGTCAGTCCAAAATTGGCGTTGTTCGTTTGCACAAAGAGCACTTCGGCACCTTCTGCGACAGACTCAGTGACAATGGGGTCGTACGCGACTTCGAAGCAAATGATGGTGCCGAGCACCACGTCGCGGTCTAGTGCCTCGACGGGAAGCGTGACGGTGGCAGGACCTTCACCTGGGATGACCTCCGTCGTGACCAAATCCACGGCATCAGAGAAATGGCTCACAAAATCTCGCATCGGGATGTACTCCGCAAAGGGTGCAGGCACTTGCTTCGAGTATGTATCGAGCACTTCCCCGCCGGGAGCCCATAGCAACGACGTGTTGTAGCGCCCCTCCTCAGGAGAGAAGTCATTGGTCCCCAGCAAGATGGGCACGCCTGCCGCTTGTGCCGCCTCGTCCACCATCGCGGCTGACTCAGCGTCGGTACGGGGGTCGTAGTCGGCAGCATTTTCTGGCCACACCACCACATCCAAAGGACCAGGGTCAGATTCGACGAGAGCCAGGGTCCCATCCCGATGGTTTTCCGTCACCTGCCGCGCCTGTGCAAACGCGTCCAGTCCCGCGTTCGGGACGTTGCCCTGAACCGACCCGGCATTAAGTGTGCCTTCTGTGGCCTGCGCATTCAATGGAATAGCGAGGCCCGACACCACCACGACGCCAGCGGCGATGGGCGCGCTTAGTCCGAGGACAAGCCGGCGGCGGACGATCATCTCGACACCGAGTCCCAACGCTGCACCAGCAAGGACCACCATGAAGCTCGCGAGCGGCACTCCTCCGAGCCATGCAAAGCGGCCCACAGGGATATCGACTTGCGAGAACCCAATCCGGCCCCAGGGAAAACCTCCGAACGGAATGATGGAGCGGAGCTGCTCCATGCCCACCCATAGCAGTGCGAACGCCGCGGGCGACCACCAAGGAACCGATGTGTGTTTCGATGGCGCTCGCCGCACCAGTGCCCACGCAGCGCCGAAGAGACCAATGAAGGCGCCCTCAGCAATGGATAGCGCAATCCACGGAACCAGACCCACCGACGTGTACGCCCAATAGACATGTGGAAGCAAGAAGGCGATCCCGAAAGCCCAAGTCAGCAAGAAGCCTGTCCAGGGTGTCGCATATCGCAGTGCCATCCACAGCGCAGCAACGCCCACATACGCCATGAACCACCACCCGAGATCCGGGAAGGCGGCGTTGACGAGCAAGCCCGCCGCGACAGCGAGAACCAGGTTTCTAAGCGGGGCAGGAAGCACCGTGCCAGCCTACGATGTGCCGGTGCTAGTACGCGACAACCCCGCGGCGCATGGCATCGATCGCAGTGCGTGCGCGCGTGCGCACTTCCTCAGACGGCGCGACCTGTGAAACCTGGTCGAGCACATCAATGACCTGCTTACAGTTGCGCACCATGTCACCAGGCGCGAGTTCAGTGTCCCTCAGCGCCACGTCGAGCGAACGCCCTTGTGCCCATGCATGAATCGCACTCACGATTCCCCAGTGCGGCGCTGGCAGTTCACCCAAATGGTGATGATTCTGCAGGTCATCGACCTGGGACCAGACGCGCACGGTGTCGTTGAGTGCTCGTCCCAGCACGCCTGACGGTCCCCCGGGGACTTTGGGCGAGCGGCTGTCATCCTCACGGCGTCCGTTGTACAAGAGCGTCGAAACTGCTGCGGCCAAAGCAGGTGCGTTGAGGTCCTGCCAGATTCCGCGGCGCAGACACTCTGCAATCACGAGATCGTTTTCTGAATAGAGGCGCTTCATCATCTCGCCAGACTCGGTGACTTGTGCCTCGGTGCCGTCGCCCGCGAGGTAGTCGAGTTCACGCAGCACAGCGCAGCGGCGGTCGAAGACCTTTGCAATGGACCCTGTGGCGCGGGTGATTTCACCAGTGAGACGGTCCTTGTCGCGCAACGCGCGATGATAGCGCTCAGCCCAGCGGGCGTGCTGTTCGCGCTCAGGACATTCGTGGCACGGATGAGAGCGCATCTCCCTGCGGAGTTCGTCGATTCGGTGCGAGTAACCATCATCGGCTGGTACGCCGCCCTTCGCTGCTGCCGCACGACGCCCCGAGGGTGCCTCGAAGCTGTCCCGAGCGGCAAGCATGACCTGCGCAATCTCACGCCGCTGGCGGGGATTGCGGGTGTCGATCTTCTTGGGCACGTTGATAGCACCCACGGGGAGTATTCCCGCCTGTAGGTCAGCCACGGATAGTCGCACCACACGCGCTTGCTGGGTGACAACGGTGGGACGCGGCGCATGCTCATGATGGTCCGGAAGAACGACCACGGCCAATCCCGTGCGCTTTCCTGACGCAACTTTGATGACATCGCCCCGGCGCAAGCCTGAGAGGGTCTCGACGCCGGCTTCACGGCGCTGGCGCTTGTGTTGAGATGACGCTTGCTTCTGTGCCCGGTTCAAACGCTCGCGTATTGCGGCGTACTCCATAAAGTCACCACGATCGCACGACACCGAATCGCGGTATCCCTTGAGCGTCGAATCCATTTCACGCACTCGCCGTGCCTTGCCGACTACAGTCTGGTCCGCTTGGTATTGCGCGAAGGAAAGTTCGAGGAGTTCGCGTGCCGTCTCTACGCCGGAACTCGCGACGAGGTTGATCGCCATGTTGTACGACGGGTTGAAGCTCGACATGAGCGGGTAGGTGCGCTTGGAAGCAAGGTTGCCCAGTTGCGCTGCATCGAAACCAGGATGCTCCACGACCACGGCATGGCCCTCGACGTCAATGCCACGACGACCTGCACGTCCGGTCAACTGGGTGTACTCCCCCGCCGTCAGGTCCTTGTGTCCCTGGCCGTCCCACTTCACCAACTTCTCCAGCACTACCGAACGCGCGGGCATGTTGATGCCAAGCGCGAGTGTCTCGGTGGCATAGACGACCTTGAGAAGGCCAGCGGCGAAAAGTTCCTCGACGACCTCTTTGAAGAGGGGAATCATGCCAGCGTGGTGAGCTGCAATACCGGCCTCAAGGTGGTGTCGCCAATGCAGGTATCCCAGAGCGCTCAAGTCGGATGCGGGAATTGCCGCACAGCGCTCATCGACAATGCGTGCGATCTCGTGTTGCTCCTCCTCGGTCGTGAGAGTCAGCCCGGCGCCCCGTACCTGATCGACGGCGTCCTGACATCCCGCTCGGGAGAACACAAAAACGATCGCCGGCAACAGTCCTTGCCGATCGAGGACGTCAATCACGGCGAAGCGCGGTGGCGCTCGCCGCCCCTGAGGACGCCTCCCGCCGCGGGTCGCACGGCCACCATGGCGTGGTCCGTCGCGGCGCTCGCGGCGTGCAGCGGCGACGAGTTCAGGGTTGATCGCCGGGTTGGGGCCCGGAGCTAAGGGGTCAACGCCCGGAGAGTAGAGATCGAAGAGGCCCTCGCGCACCAACACGTGTGGCCATAGCGGAACGGGCCGATGCTCTGACACGACGACTTTCGTGTCGCCTCGCACCTCGGTGAGCCAGGCGCCGAACTCCTCGGCGTTTGAAACGGTGGCCGAAAGCGCGATGAGTGCCGTGCGGGCACCCAGGTGAATGATGACTTCCTCCCACACGGAGCCTCGGAAACGGTCGGCAAGGTAGTGCACTTCGTCGAGCACGACGGCGCCCAGCGTGTCCAGGGTTCGAGAGCGCGCGTAGATCATGTTGCGAAGCACTTCCGTTGTCATGATGACAATGGGAGCGTCGGAGTTGATCGACGTATCGCCCGTGAGCAGGCCCACGTTGGCCTCGCCATACACCCGGCGCATTTCCTGAAACTTTTGGTTGCTGAGCGCCTTGATGGGGGTTGTATAGAACGCCTTTTCACCGCGTTCGAATGCATGCCTCACTGCGAACTCGCCCACCACCGTCTTGCCGGCGCCTGTGGGTGCCGCCACGAGGACTGAACTACCGTCTGCCACTGCTTCACAAGCCTCACGTTGGAAGCCATCCAGTGGGAAGGAGAGCGACTCTTCGAACGTCTGCAAGTCCGAACGCTGGGAGCGGGCACGTGCTGCGGCGTAGCGCTCGGAAGGTGACGTCATGTTCCCAGGCTAACGGTGCACATCGGGGATGCCCGTCATCGCCGTGACTGCGTTATGGGGCAGGCGACCTCAGGGCGCAAGCAAGGCCAGCGCACCCGGAACGCAGGTGACGCTCAAGGGGAGCATTCCGACGGGCTCGCCGTCGGCCGATGGCGCTGGTGGGGCAAAACCCGTGGCCGATGCTTCGAGCGTCACTTCCGACACGGCACCGATCGTCACACGGGGATCGTCAACGTGGGTTCCTCGAAGCAACCGGGGAAAGATCTTCACGATGCCGCGCCGTGTGAGTGGCGTCGCGCGCACCAGCTCAAGGCGGCCATCGTCGGTCCGCGATGGCGGGCACAAAGGAATCCCACCTCCCAAGAGGCCTGAGTTCGACACCGCGGCCAAGGTGAACGTGCCGGACATGCGCTCTTCGGTGCCGCGCTCATCGCGCACGGTGATGGTCATGCCATAGGGGCGGTAGCCCCACAGTTCGCGCACGACCGCGACAATGTACTTCGCTGTGCCGCGTGGCCGCGTCATATGGCGTGCACGCTCCGCGATAGCGGCGTCGATCCCTGCGGACAGCACCCCTGCGAACCAACGCTCGTGACCATCGGCAGTCGTGATGTGCCCTACGTCGACCTTGCGAGGCGACCCCCACCCATCGAAAATCTCTGCCACCGCGCGCTCCGGGTCCGCAACCGCCAACCCCATGCGCGTGGCGAAGTCATTACCCGAACCTGTGGCAACAATGCCCAGAGGTACACCCGATGGGACACAAGCCTGGAGGCCGAGGTGGACCATGCCGTCCCCGCCTGCAACTACCAGGGCATCAAAGGAATGTTCATGAGATAAAACACCTTCGTGCACGCCGAGGGCTGCGGTGACGCGCGCCACAGTGTCGCCCCAGGAATCGCCCGAGAGGTCCACGACCGTGGCCCCACGAGCACCCAACAATGTCTGGATATGGTCTAGTCCTGCGCCGGCAGCCCCACCATCTGCGCTGGGGTTACCCGCAAAGCCAATACGCCTCATGCCTCAGCGTCATCGAGTGCGGCCGCGGCGCGCTTCTTGTCGCGGCGCTTCTCCCCGAGCCGCGCGACCCCAATCGCGCCGAAGTACAGGGCGACCATCGGTCCCGCCATTGACATCATCGTGACGACATCGGGCGTGGGAGTCAGCATGGCGGCTGCAATAAAGATGATGACGATGGCCCACCGCCAACCCTTGAGCCAGGTCTTGGTGCGTACCAGCCCGGCCCAGGACAAGAACACCATGACCACTGGGAACACAAAGGCGATCCCAAACGCGAGGAAGAGGCGCATGGTGAAGGTCATGAGCATCTGGGCATCGAGGAAGTTCGAGCCGCCCTCCGGAGTAAACCCGGTCAAGATGCTCACAGCCTTGGGGTAAACCCACCATGCCAAGGCGATGCCCGCCGCGAACAGTGGAATGGCTGCGGCAAGGAATCCCGCCGTGTAGCGCTTCTCCTTCTTCACGAGTCCTGGCGCAACGAAGGCCCATAGTTGGTAGAGCCACCACGGAGCAGACAGCACTACGCCAACGAAGAGCGAGACCTTAATCTTCATGTCCAGTGCCGTCGCAAGTCCCGCGAAGTTCACGGTGATGAGGGCATCCTGCTCTTGAGCCGCAGAAATGATGGGCGCCTGCAACGCTTCAAACACCGGCTCATAGACAAACCAACCGATGACTGAGCCCACGGCAATACCGATCGCGGCATAGATCAGCCGGTTGCGGAACTCACGCAAATGTGCGCGCAGGGGCATCCGCGCGTCGGGGTTAGACCGACGTGTGTCGCTACTTTCCACGCTTGTCGTCGTCGTCCGTGGACTCAGCGGAACTCGCCGCCGCCGGAGACGCGGCACTGGTAGCCGAGTCCTTGCCTGACTCATCCGCGGACTTAGCGTCCTTGTCACTGTCTGTGGCCGACTTGTCGTCGTCAGTGAGCGACTTCGTTTCTTCCTTAAGGATCTTCATCGACTTACCAATACTGCGGGCAAGGACTGGAAGCTTGGGCGCACCAAATAGAAGAATCACCACGATGGCGATAATGATGATTTCTCTGGGTCCCATGTGAAAAGCCTCTCCGAAGGTTGCTACAACGTCTCAGTCTAAACCGAATGTGCCTGCACTACTGCCTGGGCCTTCTTTCGCACAGCCTCGGCGAGCGGCGCAGGTTCTACTGACTTGAGGTGCGCACCGACCGCAAGAAGCCGCCCTGCAATCCAGTCTGGGTCAGCAATCGCGAAAGTCACGATCACATCATCCCCCTCAACCGCGACCTGCGCGTGTGGGAGGTCTTCGAGTGCCCAGCGACCTGCACGAGCGAGCCTTACGGTGGCGGTACTCCCCTGTTCGATCGAGAACCCCAGGCGGTCCACAGGAGGGTGCGTCACCATGACATCAATGGGTTCCACATCGGCGATGCGGTCCACGCGCAGCAACCGGTAATCATCGGCTCGCAAGCAATAGCACTCCAAATACCCGGCGCCATCAATCACGACTAGCCGATGCGGCTCGACATTGCGCTGCGTCTTGCGCTCTTGAGCGTCGATATACGTGAGACGCAACGCTTGACGCTGATCTAGTGAGGTGTCGACTGCTGCACGGATGGCCGGGTCAACCTTTGTCGAATCGACAACCTGCACGCTTGTGCCGCCCAATGCCGTCGTCAACTTCTCGAGCGCCGTCGCGGCTGCGTCAGGAGCAGTACCAGTCGCCACCAGCGCAGACAGTGCCCCTGTCAACGCAGCGGCTTCACGTGCGGAGTACATCACCTGGCGAAGACCTTGGCCCTCGGTCAGGCTCGCAATGCCCTCTTCAAAGGCGGAATAGTCGAAGTCGACGAGGTCATTGGGCATGTAGCCTGGCCGGCCTGACACCCACAACACGTTGACGTCATCGCGGACCTGGGCGGCGTCGACACCAAAGTGTGCGCCGAGTTCTGCGAACTCCGTAGGTCCGTGGGTCTCGAGGTACTCGACGATGCCCAGGAGTCGAGTCATACGCCCCACGGCCTTATTCGTCGCCATCGCGCGCCTCCTCTTCCACCAACGCCGCCAGTGCAGCCTGTGCGCTGGCCAGCACGCGGTCGCGCAACAGTGCCGGCTCAATCACGCGCACAGTCCCGCTCATGGCAAGAATGCGGTCGCGTAGGTCATCCTGGTGAGTGAACGGAACGTCGACCAGGTCCCAGTCGCCATCCTCTCCCACAACTGTCCCTTGCCGCCGCAACGCGTGCGCGGCTTCGGGCCGAATCGCCAACCGGGCGACGCCGCCGGCGCCGTCCCGGTCCAAGGCCTCCTGAGCGTTGACATCGGGAATGTCGAAAGCATCGGCTTCGCCCACGAGCGCGACGGCGCTCGTCACGCGGCTGAGGCGGTACGTGCGTGGCGCTTCACGGTCAACATCGAATCCCACGAGGTAGTCCGCGCCGCCGCTGAGCAGGATCCTCCATGGCTGCACACGTCGCTTTCCGTCACCGGACGATGCCGACGTGTACCCAAACGTCACTTCGCGACGCTGCTGAATTGCCTCCACCAGGACCGCGGCAGCATCGCTCAAATGTGTAGACATGGTGGCAAACGGCATCTCTTGCACTTCACTATGGGCGACCTGAGATGAGGCCTTGACCCATGCCTGTGATGCGTCCGCTCCAAGCGCGACGCCCCGCCAGTAATCGGCTGCCAAAGCAACAACGGCAGATTCAGCTGCAGTGAAGTCGAGCGGCGGCAACGAGGCCTGCTCGGGATCGATGCGGTAGCCGATGTCGTCACCGTGCGCTTCCGACGTCACGGTCACGATGGGCACGCCCAAGGTGCGCAGCGCATCCTTGTCGCGCTCAAACATGCGCTCAAATGCCTCTTTGCGACGCTTCTTAGTGGCGTCGTCCCACGAGGTGTCCTCGCGCTCGTAACCCGTGACCCGCGAACGGATCTCGGCGCGCGACATGCGCGTCTTCACGTGCATCAGCGCAATCATGAGGTTGAGGAGCCGCTCCTCGGGGTCGATCTTGGGCATTGTTAGATCCGTACCGCCAACAGTTCAGTCGAGAGGATGGCACGGCCGCCAGCAGCGTAGACCCGGTCCATGATCTGGTTCATCTCTGCACGAGGCACCATCACCCGTACCGCCTGCCAGTCCTTGCCGTGCAATGGTGTGACAGTCGGAGCTTCAAAGCCGGGGCATACGGCCACGGAGGCCTCGAGCTTGTCGGATGGTACGTCGTAGTCGATCAACACGTACTGGCGGGCCATGAGCACACCGCGCAAGCGCCCAGTCAGTACTGCGATGTCATCCTCGGAAGTGCCGTTGCCGCGGATCATGATGGCTTCCGACTTGAGGATGGGATCGCCAAAGATCTCGAGCCCGGCAGCGCGCAACGTGGTGCCGGTCGAGACCACGTCTGCCACGGCATCGGCCACCCCCAGGCGCACCGAAGACTCCACCGCGCCGTCGAGGCGCACCACGTCTGCCTCGACGCCAAAGGACTTCAAGTGGTGCTTGACCAGCCGCGGGTAACTCGTCGCTACGCGCTTGCCCTGCAACTGCTCAACGCTCGTGATCTCGCCCTTGGGAGCTGCATAACGGAACGTGGAGCCCGCGAAACCTAGTTCGAGGTGCTCGGTGGCGGTGGCGCCAGAGTCGAGCAACAGGTCGCGACCCGTAATGCCGGCGTCGACTGTGCCCGCACCGACGTACACGGCAACGTCACGCGGACGCAGAAAGAAAAACTCGACGTCGTTGCGTGGGTCAGCAAGCACCAGTTCACGAGAATCGCGACGCTGCTTGTAGCCGGCCTCCTTCAGCAGTTGGGAGGCGGGCTCGGACAAAGATCCTTTGTTGGGGACGGCGATACGCAGCACGAGTATTCCTTAGAGATTGCGGTAGACGTCGTCGAGGGTAATGCCCTTCGAGACCATCATGACCTGAGCCCAGTACAGCAACTGGGAAAGTTCCTCAGCGGCTTCTTCCTTGGATTGGAACTCAGCAGCCATCCAAGATTCGGCAGCTTCTTCGACGAGCTTCTTACCAATCGCATGGACGCCCTTGTCGAGCATCGCCACGGTGCCGGACCCCTCGGGGCGTTCCGCGGCACGGGCAGTCAGTTCGGCAAAAAGGTCGTCAAAGTTCTTCACAGGGTCAGCCTAGTGGGGACAGACCAGGCATGACCAACCGCAACGCTCAGGCGAGTTCTCGGAGTGTCAAAGCCGTGGCAAGTGCGGCCTCGACAGACTCAGCGCCCTTGTCTTCGACCGAACCTTCAACGCCGGCACGCGCGAGTGCCTGCTCGACGGTGTCGACGGTGAGGACCCCAAAGCCCACGGGGATGACGTGCTCTCGTGCGACCGCGGTCAGACCATCGGTGACCGAGTTGCACACGTACTCAAAGTGCGGCGTCTCGCCCTGAATGACCACGCCGAGGGCGACGATGGCGTCAGCGTTCTGTCGGGCCAAGTGCTCCGCGACGACAGTGAGCTCGAAGGCGCCAGCCACGCGGGTCACCCGGTAATTGGCGCCAGACTTCTTGGCAGCCTCGACTGCGCCGTTGACCAGTCCGTCCATGACCTCTGTGTGCCACTGGCTTGCAACAATCTCCACGGTCAGACCGCGGCCATCGATCTCCAGTGCGGGTGCTCCGTCTCCACTCATGCGTCTTCTCCTGTCAGGTGACCCATGCGCTCGATCTTGGTGCGCAGGTAGGCGGCGTTCTCGGGGTGTTCTCCATACCGGTGCGGGACTCGCTCGGTGATAGTGATGCCAGAGGCCCGCATCGCGGCAACCTTGGCTGGATTATTTGTCATGAGGGCAACCTCGGTCAGGCCTAGATCGGCGAGGATTGCGGCGGCCGCACCGTATTCGCGGCGGTCAATGGGAAGGCCCAAGTCGGTGTTGGCATCCACGGTGTCACGGCCTGCGTCCTGTAACGCGTAGGCCTGAATCTTTGCGACGATACCGATTCCCCGGCCCTCGTGGCCTCGGAGGTAGACCACGGCACCACCTTCAGCAGCGACTCGCGCAATCGAGGCATCCAATTGCGGGCCACAGTCGCAGCGGAGCGAACCGAAGGAGTCTCCGGTCAGGCATTCCGAGTGCACGCGCACCACGGGCGTGTTGCCATCCTGTGTCGGTGCCACCAGAGCGATGTGTTCATCCCCAGTGCGGGCATCTCGATACCCATGAATGGTGAGGTCACCGTGACGGGTAGGTAGGCGCGCCGAACCTTGAGCGACCACCCGGTGGGGCGCAGGCTCAACGGGCGGCGCCATGTCGCCACGGTCGATCCGGTATGCGATCAGTTCTTCGATGGTCATGAACACGAGGCCTTCGCGCTCAGCGAGCGCGGTTGCGTCGCCGGCACGCATCATGGTGCCGTCATCGTTGACCATTTCTGCGATCACACCGACCGGCTCGAGGCCAGCAAGTCGGCACAAGTCGACGGCGGCCTCGGTGTGGCCGGGCCGGTGCAATACTCCCCCGGCCACGGCACGCAACGGGAGCACGTGGCCCGGTCGGATCACGTCATCTGGGTTGCGCTCTGGGCGCGCCAACACCTGCAGCGTGCGGTGGCGGTCTGCAGCCGAAATTCCAGTGGTGACGCCCTCGGCCGCGTCGACTGACACGGTGTACGCGGTGCGGCGTGGATCCTGGCTGTTCGGGACCATGAGGGGAAGGTTGAGCGCATCAGCGGTCGGTCCTGGCATGGGTGCACAGAGATAGCCGCTGGAGTGGCGAATACCCCAAGCCACCCAGTCAACGGTGGTGGTTTGTGCGGACATGATGAAGTCTGCCTCGTTCTCGCGGTGGTGCGAGTCGGCGACGAGTACGGGCTTGCCGTCGCGCAAGTCGGCAAGCGCCAACTCGATGCGTGCGGTGTCGGCGTCGCTCAATGGCTGCACTACGGGCAGTGGTCCTTCGGCACTCATGCACGCTCTCCCAGCATCTTCTCGACGTACTTGCCGATGACATCGACCTCAACGTTGGCACGGTCACCCAAGGACGCCGCGCCAAAGATCGTCTCAGCAAGAGTCGTGGGAATCAGGGATACGGTGACCCGGTTGCCGTCGAGCTCCGCGACGGTCAAGGAACAGCCGTTCAACGCGATCGAACCCTTCGCCACAACGTATCGAAGGAGGCCGTCGGGCAATTCAAACGTGAGGTTGTCCCAGTCGGGCTGCGAGTCTCGGGCCACCAACACTGCGGTGCCATCCACGTGTCCCTGCATCAGGTGTCCACCTAGACGCCCGTCGGCACGCATGGCGCGTTCGATGTTGACGCGATCGCCAGCCTTAAGGTCGCCCAGGGCTGTGGTCTCGAGGGTGATTGCCATGACGTCAGCAAGCCAGGAGTCCCCGGTGTGTTTCGCGACCGTCAGGCATACGCCGTTGACTGCGATGGATTCTCCATGCACCAAGTCGGCACCTAAGCCCTCAGTGTGAAGTGTGAATTGCGCCTGCGCGCCAGCAGTTGTCACGGATTCAACCGTGCCCACCGCCTCGACGATGCCCGTGAACATCAGGTTCCTTCCGTGACAAGACCGGTGACAAGAGTATCTGCACCGAGGGGTGTAGACGTCACCTCTGACAGCCTCAACGCACCAGACATAGTCGTGATTCCCACTCCCGACACTGCTGTAGGTCCGTCGCCCAAGATCGCAGGGGCGATGTAGGCGTGCACTTCATCGACAACGCCTGCCGCAATAAAAGCGCTCAGCACTGTGGGCCCACCCTCAACGATGACGGTGCGGATCTCTCGTGAGTGCAATACGGCCAGAATCTCGTCCGGTTCATGCGACGCGATCGCGATGGCGTTGTCATCGCGCCAGACCTGCGCACCTGTGGTGGAGCGGTTGCCGATCACGACACGCAACGGCTGGTGGGGTGACGTTGACCCAGGCGGACGAGCGGAGAGCTGTGGGTCATCGGTCGCGACGGTTCCTGTGCCTACCGCGATGGCATCAACGGCCGCGCGGACCTCGTGAGCGTGGGCTCGGGCCTGCTCACCGGTAATCCAGAACGCCGTGCCATCTGCCGCTGCCATACGGCCGTCAAGTGTCGACGCCCATTTTGCAATGACATAGGGCCGTCCGTGACTCATCGCGTGATGCCATCGGCGCGTCAGCGTGGAAGCGCCTTCATGGGGTGCGTACATTGCAGGAATACCCGCATCGTTGAGCGTGGCGGCGCCTCCCGCCGATGCCTCACCGGGGTCGGGTACGGCGTATTGCACGCGGCCGATGCCTGCGTCGGCAAGCGCGGTCGCGCACGGTCCCGTACGTCCCGTGTGGTTGCACGGCTCAAGCGTGACGAACGCTGTAGCGCCAGTGATGTCAATGCCGCGACGACGAGCATCATCCAGGGCCGCGACTTCGGCATGCGGAGTCCCCGCGCCACGGTGCCACCCTCGTGCGAGCACTACGCCTTGGTCATCGGTAAGGACACAACCCACCTGCGGGTTCGGCCCGGTCACGGGACCCTGGGCCGCAAGGAGCACAGCGAGGTCCATGGCCTCGTCTGGTGTGAGGTGTGGCGCGTCTGGTGACTGTGGCATCGGCCCTGTCTCTGGTGCCACTATGCCCGGGCTGCCGCGGTCGCCATGTCCCGGAGGACGTCAACCTCTGCGGACGGGTCCGCTGCGCCGTAGACAGCTGAGCCGGCCACAAACACATCGCAGCCCGCTCGGGCAGTTTGTTCAATGGTGTCGCGAGCGATACCGCCGTCGGTCTGAATCCAAAGGTCGTGTCCTTCACGGGTTGCTGCTGCCCGGAGGGCTTCAACCTTGGGCAACTGCTCCGGCATGAACGACTGTCCGCCAAAGCCAGGCTCAACCGTCATGACCAACACCATGTCGAAGTGCTTGATGTCATCCAACACTGCGTCGACAGGCGTTCCTGGCTTGAGCGCCACCGATGCTCGGACACCCAGAGCGTGCAAATCCCTGGCGATGGCCTTGGGATCCTTTGCCGCCTCGTAGTGGAAGGTCACGGAGGCTGCCCCGGCCTCTGCGTATTGGGGAGCCCAGCGGTCAGGGTCCTCGATCATCAGGTGCGCGTCGACCGGCATGGATGCCACCTGCGCAATCCGCTCCAAGACGGGCAGGCCGACGGTCAAGTTCGGCACGAAGTGACCGTCCATGACGTCGAAGTGGAGCCAGTCTGCGGTGCTGACACGAGCAATCTCCGTCTCAAGGTTCGCAAAGTCTGCGGACAAGATGGACGGGGCTATCTGCATTCCCATACAACCAGCGTAGTCGCTTGCCGAAGGCTCGTCAGGACTGCAGCAACTGAATGAACATGGCGTCCGTGCCATGGGCGTGTGGCCACAGTTGAACGTAGGGGCCCTTGCCCCAATCACCGGGTTCGGTGCCAGTTGCGTCGGCCACAGCGACTCGAGTATCCAGCGTCTTGAGGCCGGAGTCCGCAATCACTGCGTGCGTCTCCGCCACCACAGGCGAGCAGGTGACGTACGCGATCACGCCACCGGGCTTCACGAGCCGAGCGGCCTGTGCCAGGAGCGCGCCCTGAAGATCGACCAGGTCGGCAAGATCCTGCGCGGAGCGGCGCCAGCGAGCCTCCGGACGGCGACGCAAAGCACCTAACCCAGTGCAGGGCGCGTCAAGCAGAACACGGTCATAACTGCCGGCGCTCCCCCAGGCCCGGGCGTCTCCCACGTGGACCTCTGCGATGCCGTCGGGGATCGCACGGAGGGAATCTTTTACCAGGCCGGCACGATGGGGGTGCAGCTCCAACGCGTCAACGGAGTCACCCTGGGTCGCGGCGCGGGCGGCGATGACGGCCGCCTTGCCACCCGGGCCTGCACACATGTCGAGCCAACGCTCAGGCGTCTGTCCCTCGATACCGGTAGCGGCATCGGCATGGATCAGCGCCAGTGCTGCGAGTTGGCTTCCCTCATCCTGAACGGCGGCAAGGCCGTGCTTCACCGGGCCGATGCTGGCAGGGTCACCGGAGTCCAACGTCACCGCCAGCGGGGAGACTGCACCCACGGTGCCACCTGGAACCTCGTCGAGGAGCGCGTCCCGCGAGATCAGCCCCGGACGTGCCACTAGCGACACGGCGGGGGCACGGTTGTTGGCTTCAAGAAGTGCCTCGGTCTCCCCTGCTCGACCGTCTGCCACGAGCGCTGATTCGAGCTCGCCGACCATCCATGCAGGGTGCGAATGCTTGACGCCCAGCGCCTCGCGCGATGAACCCTGGGCAACGCGGGACAGCCACGTGTCGAGGTCCGCTTCCACGATGCGCCGCATCACCGCATTGGCAAAGCCCGATGCCCCGCGACCACTCTCACTGCGCACCAGGTCGACGGTCTGCGATACAGCGGCGTGGGGTGGCACGCGCATCCCCAGTGCCTGGTGTGCGCCCAGCCGCAATGCGACGAGCACCTCGGGGTCCAGCGTGTCGGCGTCACGCTTCGCTGCGCGCGCGATGATCGCGTCGTAACGGCCGCTGAGCCGCAGCGTTCCGTACGTGAGTTCTGTGGCAAACGCGGCGTCTCGGCCTGACAAACCACGGTCACGGAGGATCTTAGGAAGCATGATGTTGCCGTAAGTGTCCTGGGTCTCGACGGCCAGCATCACGTCAAACGCCGCCAGCCTCGCCTTATCCACACTCATGCTTCACCCAGTGCAGAGCCTTCAGGGAGGCGAGCACCCCGCCACCACGCTGCGGCGTCCATCGGTTTCTTGCCTGCGGGCGCGATAGTACTGAGCGCCACCTGTTCGGTTCCCGTGCCGACGGTGACCACACCATCGGCAAACGAAACCTGACCGGGCACCGTCGTCGTGGAACCAATGACCGGACTCACTGGCCCCAGTTTCGCGACTGAGCCATCAGGCAATGTGGTCCACGCGCCGGGCGCAGGAGTGCAGCCACGGACCTGTCGGTCGACCACGTGACTGGGCCGTTCCCACGCCACATAGGCATCGTCCCGATTCAGTTTGGCGGCGTAGCTCACACCGTCGTCCGGTTGCACGACCGGGCTCGCCTGGCCTGATTCCAAAGCATCGAGCGCTCCCACCAAGAGCGGGGCACCCGCCTCTGCGAGGCGCGCAAGCAAGACACCAGAGGTATCCGTGGGGCGAATCCGCTCAGTCAACGTTCCGATCACCGGGCCTGTATCGAGGCCCTCTTCGAGGAGGAACGCGCTAGCGCCCGTGAACTCGTCGCCAGCCATGATCGCCCGTTGCACCGGTGCCGCGCCGCGCCACTGCGGCAGCACAGAGAAGTGCAGATTCACCCAGCCGTGCGCGACACTGTCGAGCAATTCGCGGGTCAGGATCTGGCCATATGCGACCACTGCTGCGGCGTCAGCCTTGAGGTCCTTGATCTGGTCGATGAACTCCGGATCCTTGGCACTCGCAGGGGTCAACACCTCAATGCCGTGGGCCTCTGCTGCGACCTTGACTGGACTTGCGTGCAGGGCCTTGCCTCGCTTGCCCCGTGCATCAGGCTGGGTCACCACCGCAATGACCTCATGTGGCGAGGCCACGAGAGCCTCGAGGCTGGGCACGGCAACATCCGGAGTTCCGGCAAAGATCAGACGCATGGAACCATCGTAGAGCCGCTGGAGCGTCAGAACTCCAGTGGAGCGTCCACACGCATGCGCAGTTCACCCTTGTTCTTGGACGCCTCTCGCTGTACCTCGCGGATGACGTCCACGGCTTCCTGAGCGGCCCCGCGGGTGAGGAGCACCGACACCCCGTCCGGACGTGGCACCACCGTCGCTTTCGCCTGCCCATCGACGATGTTGGCACGCTCAAGCGCTGCCGACACCCACGCAGGTTCCCCGCCGATCTGGAGGACACGCCGATGCGGCGGGAAGCCAAGTTCGGCACGCTCCAGGTACAGGTCCTTGGCCGCGTCGACCGGCGACCAGGTCCCCAGCGCACGGCGCACGGTGGGTGGCATTTCCCCCACGAAGGTCACTGCGCCACCACTACGGCGGTCACGGACCAACGCCGCCACGGAGAGCCACCACCGGATCGCCTTCAACTCCCCTCCCAGCCCCATTCCCGCAGGCACGCCCGAGTCGATCACGACCACGTGCGCGTAGCCTCCGTGAACCGCGGGGAGCGCAGAGGGGGTCGCGATCACCAGGCCCCGTTCCACTTCAAAATCGCTGACGATGCCCGTCGCGGCGCTCGAGACTGTCAGTTCGACGCCCGCGGCCATCCGCGCGAGCTGCTCGGCGATGCGCTCCACGCCCTGGCGCAACTGCTTGAGCCGAGCGCTCTTGCAATGAGGACAGTGCCAATCGGGCTGAGGATGTGCATTTTCAATGCACACCGGATTGGACCCGTGCCCAGACACCGCAAGTGGCGACTCACAGTCTCGACACACGGCCCACTCATCGCAGTACGCGCAGGCAGTGGCGTTCACGTAACCCGCGCGCGGGACCATGACCCCGACCGGGCCGCGCTCAAGACCTTGGCGAAGCGCTCTCCAGGCAGACCCGGGCATCCAGTGACGCCCCGCACCGCCCTCGGCTTCGCGGCGCTCGTCGCTCAGAATGTCCATGGCAGGGGTAGCCGCACGCACTACATCGCGCGGCGGCTCGATCCAACGAGCCCATCCACGTTCGGCCAGCGCGGTCGCATCCACGCTGAGCGCATACCCGCCGATCACGACGGCCGCACCGTGATGTGCACGCATTGCGGCAATGGTCCGAGCGTGTGGGTAGGGTGCATGAGGCTCTTCGTAGACACCATTCGCCTCATCCCACATCACCAGGGCATTAAGGCGAGGAACAGGTTGCATCACGCTGGGCCGCGTTCCGATGACGATGCGTGCGTGGCCATGCATCGCAGCAAGAAAAGCACCGAACCGCGCAGCTTGACCGTCGTCATGGTCAAGGACGGCGACCTGGCCACCCGACCTTGCGGACCAGCGCTTGAGTCCAAGCCGCTCACACTCAGCCAGCACAGCTTTTTGAGCTCGCGCGTCGGGAACCACAATCACAACCGAGCCCGCCGTCGACGTAGCCCCGTCGGCGGCGTTGGCGCCCTCTGCGGCACGCGCATTGTCGTGGCTACCGCCGTCATGGAGGCGAGCCACAGCTGTGGCGACAACCGCGGCAGCCGGGATCGAACATCGGCCCTCCGCTTCTGGGAGACCCTGCCACACGGCGCGTTCCCCTGGGCCCACGAGCGGCTCGGTCGCGCAACGTTCGAGAGCGTCTACGTAGGCAGCGTCCCGCTCAGGATTTCCCCACTCACGCTTCTCCACGGACGCGACCCGTGGAGGTGCCATGAGTCGGCACACATCCCACAGTGAACCGCCATAGCGACGGGCTACCTGGGAGGCGAGATCGAGCGCTTGTGAGGTGAAGGAGGGAATCGCTGAAGAGCTCTTCACTTCAAGGAGTTTTCCCTCAAAGCTCGATGCTGTCGCGAGTTGAGTGACAATCGCACCCACAAGTCTGCCAGCGAACGGCACACGCACTCGCGATCCGATCTGCACGACCTCCGCAAGTTTCTGGGGGATCGCGTAGTCAAAATCACGGTCCAGATGCGGCAGCGGTGAGTCGAGCCGCACCCGCGCGATGGGTGCGGCCACGGCTATTGTGCTGCGCTAGCGAGAGCGTCGGCGCGATCCGTGCGCTCCCACGTGAAGTCGTCGAGCTCGCGTCCAAAGTGGCCATAGGCAGCCGTCGAGCGGTAGATGGGACGGCGCAGGTCGAGGGCATCGATGATTGCCTGCGGACGCAGGTCAAAGACCTCACGAATGGCTCGTGCGATGCGATCCGGGTCAACCGTTGCTGTTCCGAACGTCTCCACGTAGAGACCCACTGGATGCGCGGTGCCGATCGCGTATGCGACCTGCACTTCACAACGCTCCGCCAAGCCCGCAGCGACCACATTCTTGGCAACCCAGCGCATGGCGTAGGCCGCTGAGCGGTCCACCTTCGAGGGGTCCTTGCCCGAGAATGCTCCGCCGCCATGACGGGCCATTCCTCCATACGTGTCCACAATGATCTTGCGGCCGGTGAGTCCAGCGTCGCCTTTGGGTCCGCCAATCTCAAAGCGGCCAGTGGGGTTGATGAGGTTCCGGTGCCCGGTCGCATCGAGGTCGAACGAAGCCAACACCGGATCGATCACGGACTCGGCAAGCGCGGCACGCAGATCTTCGGTGTCCCACGACTCCGCGTGCTGGCTCGACAGGACCACGGTGTCGACGGTGCGCGCGATGTCCCCGTCGTAGCCGATGGTCACCTGCGCCTTGCCATCTGGACGGAGACCCGCCACAGCATCGGTCTTGCGCACGGCTGCAAGCTGCTGTGTCAGACGATGGGCAATAGCGATGGGCAGTGGCATCAGCGACTCCGTGTCGCGGCACGCATAGCCGAACATCAGTCCTTGGTCACCGGCGCCCAGCTCCGAGCCGTCAGTGTCGGTGGCGGATCCAACGCCGGCCCAGATGTCGGCACTCTGTTCGCCGATGGAGACCGAGACTCCACAGGAGTCGCCATCAAAGCCAACCTTAGAAGAGGTGTAGCCGATGGAGTTGACCACGTCGCGGATCGTCCCAGGAATGTCCACATACGCCTCGGTTGAGACCTCGCCTGAGACATGCACCAGACCCGTCGTGACCATAGTCTCCACCGCCACACGCGCGGCAGGATCTTGTCGAAGCATCTCGTCCAAAATCGCATCAGATACCTGGTCACACACCTTGTCAGGGTGGCCCTCGGTGACGGACTCGGACGTGAAGAGGCGAAGATCACTCATGCGGTACACCCTAGTGGCGGCGACTGACCTTCCTATCCAGGACGTACGGCCCGTTCCGGTACTCATCACTTGTTGCTACGGTCAGTCCACGTAGTCCTCACCTACCACTGCTTGGGAGAATGACATGGACCTGTCCCGGCCTCTCATTTCCCGCATCTATGCAGGAGGACAGACGGGGGCAGATCGTGCCGCACTCGATGCTGCGATTGCCGCTGGAGTCGTCCACGGTGGTTGGTGTCCTGCAGGCGGTTGGGCGGAAGACAAGCCATACCCGCCAGGCGTGCTCGTGGACTATCCCGGGCTCAAACCCACCATCGAATCCGACCCTGCCGTCCGTACCGAACGCAATATCCGCGACACCCACGCCACCCTCGCCCTGGGGGTGGTGGAAGGCTCCCCTGGCGCGACGCGCGCCCTCGCGTACGCGGAGGCCATTGCGCGCCCAGTGATGGTGCGACCTGATTCGCCTGCGGCCGCACTCGAGTGGTTGGCAACCATCGGCCGAGAACTCATCGTGAACGTCGTCGGGCCGCGCGAATCAGAGGCGCCAGGGTCATACAACGCAGCACGGGCCTTCATGTCCGCCCTGCTCGCGCCCTAGGTCTTGTGCCGCGGCCCCAGACGCCCCCAGACGCGCCCCAGCCCACCCAGTAGGGGCTATCAGTCACATCGCGAAGAAAAGTGACTCGAATCCCCTACTGCCGCTATCGAGGTCGGCGAGCGCGCATCGCTAGAACGTTGCGTACTTGAGCGCGACACCATTCGGGCCGGCTTCGAAGTTGACCCCATTGGAAGCGCAGTGTGATCCAGCCCGCTGACGCGAGCACAACGTCTCGCTGTGCATCCCGCGCTTGGGCAATCCGCGTCCCATGAAACTCTTGGCCGTCGAACTCAATGATGGTGCGGCTCGCCTCGTGAGCCATGTCCGCGACGCATCGGTGGCCGTTGACTTCGAGGGGAAGTTGCCGACTCCAACAACGCCACTCCTGGCCAAAGAAGACATCACGATGACCCATCACCTCCAGAGGAGACATCGCGCCTTCAATACACCAATAGACAATGCGTTGAATGGTGCCCCGATCCGCCACACGTGGACACAATGCGAGTTCCTGAGAGATGTCTTGCGCTGTAGTCACACCAGACCACAGAGCGCGATAAAGTCCGTCCACCCGCCGTGAAGTTGGGGTCCTGTTCCACGCGTCGACTACTGCGAATGCGGGTGTCACCACTCGATCCAGTCCTTGCACAGAGCCACCCGGTATTCGCAGCACCTGTTTCGCATGTACACGCGCTGGCGTTCGTACATGAGCACCCCGCATAGACACGACATGATCGACGCCACGCGGTGGGAGCTGAGGCTCGTGTAGCGCCAGCGCGAGCATGCCACTAATCCACATATGCGAGTTCCACAGCAACAGAGCTTCGGCGCGCACGCGCGGCTTATGGCGTTGCGTCGTCCCGCTGAGGACCGCGGGGAACAACCTGACCGCATCCCGGTTGGCGACCGCGTTCTCGATGGCGCGCCGCGAGAACATTGTGGTCAGCTCCGCTCTTGTGAATGCCTGTGGCACACGTTGGAGGAAGCTAGCGAGTGACTCCCCCGCCTGCGGAATTGCAATGAGTCGGGCCATGGGCAGCAGTCAGCCACATCGCGCGAGCCGATGCCCTCACATCGGTAGATCTGTGAGTTTCCCGCTGCGCGACAGTGTGCTGTGGATAGTGAGCCCCCGCGATCGGAAGCGCTGATGAGGCAACGTTTAGCTAGTGCCCGCGCGACTGGTGACGGCGTCGAGGATCGAGTGCGCAACCGCGAGTTTGCTTCCTGAGGCCTCTCCGGCCTTTTCTCCGGACGCGTCCAGGATCAGCACGGCGTTAGTGGAGCTACCGAACCCGAGCCCGTCACCCACCTCGTTGACGACAAGGAGGTCGGCACCCTTGCGGCGTGCCTTGGCAGCGCCGTGCTCTGCCACGGAACCGCTTGCGTCACCAGTCTCGGCAGCAAACCCCACCACAGTCTGATCCGGGCGTTTGAGCGCAACCAGCACCTTCAACAGGTCCGGAGTCTGCTCAAGTTCGATGGTGAGACCGTCAGCACCAGACTTCTTGATCTTTGAATCTGACACCTTCACTGGCCTGTAGTCAGCAACGGCTGCAGCCATGACAATGACATCTGCTCGCTCTGTCTCACGTGCGAGGGCGGATTCAAGTTCTGCGGCACTTTCCACGTCGACGCGTCTGATGCCCTCACCCAAGGGCAACGTCACGTTGGCAGCGATGACCGTCACAGTGGCGCCACGTTCACGGGCGGCTTCCGCCAGCGCGAAGCCCTGGAGTCCCGATGACCGATTACCGATGTACCGCACCGGATCGATTGCCTCGCGTGTTCCACCCGCAGTGATGAGCACCTGAACGCCGTCAAGGTCTCCCCACGAGCCACCATCTCCTGCAAGAGCACTGCTACTAGCCCCCAGTAGGGGCTTCGGGTCATCTTGAGCAGAAATGTGGCCCAGATCCCCTACTGCACCTGAAGCGGGGGCCTCTCCACCCAGTAGCGCGTACAGCGCCGCCACGATGTCCTCAGGGTCAGGCAAACGGCCTGGGCCCGAGTCTGGGCCGGTGAGTCGGCCGACGGCTGGTTCAAGCACCGTCACGCCACGACTGCGCAGCGTCGCAACGTTGGCAACCACAGACGGGTCCTGCCACATCTCGGTGTGCATCGCGGGGCACACAAGGATGGGTGCTTCAGTGGCGAGCAGTGCGTTGCCGAGAAGGTCGCTGGCACGCCCGGCTGCCATCTGTGAGAGAAAGTCAGCGGTGGCGGGTGCCACGAGAACGGCTTCAGCGCGCTGTCCTAGCCGGACATGCTGAACCGACGGGACGTTATCAAACGTCTCCGTCGGTGCAGGGTGTCCGGACAGCGCTTCCCACGTGGCACGCCCAACAAAGTTGAGTGATGCCGCGGTGGGTACGACGTGAACGTCGTGTCCATCCTCCTTGAGCAGCCGGAGCACTAGCGCCGCCTTGTACGCGGCTATGCCGCCGGTGACGCCCAGGAGGACGCGCATGAGTTACTTCTCTGAGTCGCCCAGGTCGAGCAGGCCACCCTCGTTGATCTCGCGGAGCGCGACCGAGAGGGGCTTGTCGGTGGAGTCTGCCTCGACCAGCGGGCCGACGTTCTCGAAGTGACCTTCGCCAAGTGCCTCGTAGTACGAGTTGATCTGGCGGGCACGCTTGGATCCGTAGATCACCAGTGCGTACTTGGAGTCAACCTTCTCCAGCAGCTCGTCGATGGGCGGGTTGGTGATGCCCTCGGGCTGTGCAACTGTTCCTGCCACGGTGTACTCCTCAAAATGGCGGTGGTGGGGTAATCAAAACTCGCACAAGTCTAGCGTGCTTGAGTAATCAATCGTTCGAGTTCGGCAACTGCCGTGTCGAGGTCGTCGTTGATGACTGTCTCATCGAACTCGTCGATGGCCATCAGTTCGTCGCGTGCGGTCGCGAGGCGGCGCATACGTTCGGCTTCGTCCTCGGTCCCACGGCCTTCGAGTCGGCTCACGAGTTCCTCCCACGAGGGAGGGAGCACGAAGACGAAGAGTGCGTCTGGCATGGTCTGTTTGACCTGCCGCACGCCGTCGAGGTCGATCTCCAGGACGGCAGGGCGACCTGCTTGTAGCGCTTCGTCAACACCTGCACGCGGCGTGCCGTAGCGGTGCTTGCCGTGGACAGTTGCCCACTCGAGCAGACCGTCTTGCTCGATGAGTTCATCAAAGCGTTCATCGGACACAAAGTGATAGTGGATGCCGTCCTGCTCGCCGGGTCGAGCAGGACGGGTGGTCGCAGAAACCGAGACCCAGATGTCTGGGTTGCGGTCGAGCACGGCGCGCAGCAGCGTGCCTTTGCCGACTGCAGTGGGTCCTGCGAGTACGACGAGACGGCTCATTAGCCCTCGCGTGCGATCAGCGCGTCAACCTGGTGGGCACCAAGTCCACGGATTCGCCGCGCGGGCGAGATGCCGATCTCTTCCATTGCGGTGTCTGCGCGCTTGGGTCCAATGCCGGGTAGGCACTGCAGTAGGTCGCGCACACGGATGCCAGCAAGTGCTTCATCAGCCTTGGCAGTGGAGATGGCGCTTTCGAGGGTCATCTCGCCCTGCGTCAGCTTCTCCTTGAAGACACGACGTGCGCTACGCACAGCTGTGGCCTTCACAAGTGCCGCAGCGCGCTGTTCGTCAGACAGTTCTGGTGTTGCCACGGTCCCTTCCTTTCCTCTGTGTGGTCTAGCGGGCTTTAGCCTGCCAGTGCGTTACGTGCTGCATGCGACGCGTCAGTTACGGCCGCACGCAGTGTTGAGGCATCGGGTCCGTGTCGGAGGACGCCCCTCGATTGATTGACGAGTACGAGGCCGCGAGAGTTCCCAAATACCTGGGACAACTCTGTGGCTCCTGCACCCTGTGCGCCTACGCCTGGCGCGAGGATAGGCCCGTTGAGCCCGTCGAGGTCGATGCCGAGATCCGACACCGCCGTTCCCACGGTGGCGCCCACCACGAGTCCGAATGAACCCATGGGTGTGGCGTCACGGTTGAGGTCTGTGGTCTGTCGCACGATCGCTGCCGCTACGGCCTCGCCGTTGGCGCTGCGTGCGTGCTGAACTTCGTGGCCTTCGGGGTTGGAGGTGAGCGCGAGAACAAACAGCCCCTTGCCGTGCACTTGGGCTAGCTCCACTGCAGGCTTCAGCGACCCGAAGCCGAGGTAGGGCGAGACGGTGAGTGAATCACACTCGAGGGGTGCACCAGGTACCAGGTAGGACTGCGCATAACCGGCCATGGTGGAGCCGATGTCTCCGCGCTTCGCATCGAGGACGGTGAGGAGGCTCGCGGAGCGTGCGTTGAGGAGGAGGTCTTCGAGAACTGCCACTCCCCTGGCTCCGTGCCGTTCAAAGAATGCAGCGTTGGGTTTGACGGCCGCGGCGTGACCGGCCGATGCCTCAATGACGGCATCGGAGAATCTCGCCAGAGATTCGGGGGTGTCGGGCAAGCCCCACTGGTCGAGCAGTTCGGGGTGAGGGTCGATGCCCACGCACAGCGGCCCGTAGTCAGCCATTGCGCTGGAAAGGCGTGAACCGAAGGTCATCCGTTTTCTCCTTACGCGGCTGATGGGCCGCCCAACTAAAGCCATGCTACCTGCGAAGACGCTCTCGCGTGTGGTGCGCGCGAGAGCGTCTTCGTGGCGTGTATGCGAGTTGCTATGCGGTCGCGTCCTGCAGGCTCAGCACGTCGAAGGGGCCGTGTTGACGCGCTTCGATGGCCTGAACTGCTGCGGACAGTTGCTGCGTGGTAGTCACGATTGCCGAGTCAGCTGCGGTGGCAGCGGCGCGGATCTCGTAGCCATCGGCGCGTGCGCCCTGACCTGAGGGGGTGTTGATGACGAGCGGTACGTCACCCGCGTGAATCAGATCCACGATGGTGGGCTCGCCATCTGGTCCTACTCCCTCGGAGTATTTGCGCACCACGGTCGCGGGGATTCCGTAGCGGCCCAGCACCTGCGCAGTTCCGGCCGTGGCCAGGATCTCGAACCCGAGCTGAGCGAGGCGTGCCACCGGGAACGAAATCGCACCCTTGTCGCGGTCAGCGACGGAGACAAAGGCCTTGCCACCCGTGGGGAGTCCGCCGAAGGCCGCTGCCTGCGACTTGGCGAACGCCAGCGGGAAGGTGTCGTCAAAGCCCATGACCTCACCCGTGGAACGCATCTCAGGGCCAAGCACAGTGTCGACCACGAGGCCCTCGTGGGTGCGGAAACGCTTGAACGGCAGGACCGCTTCCTTCACCGCGATGCGCTGGTTCATGTCGATACGCGCTGCATCCTGCTCTGGCAGCACGCCGTCGACCTTGAGCTGCGCAATCGAAGTACCGGTCATCACGAGCGATGCCGCGGTAGCCAACGGTACGCCCGTGGCCTTCGCCACGAACGGCACGGTGCGTGACGCGCGTGGGTTGGCTTCGAGTACGTAGAGGACATCGGAGACGAGCGCGTACTGCACATTCATCAATCCGCGCACGCCGATGCCCTTGGCAAGCGCCTCGGTTGAGGTACGGATGCGGTTGAGTTCGCTCTGCGACAACGTCACGGGTGGCAGCACACACGCAGAGTCACCGGAGTGAATTCCGGCCTCCTCGATGTGCTCCATCACGCCGCCGAGGTAGAGCTCTTCGCCGTCGTAGAGGGCGTCCACATCGATCTCGATGGCGTCGTCGAGGAAGCGGTCGATCAGCAGCGGAGCATCGGTCGCGTGGTCGCCCACGTCGGCCATGCGCGTGCCGTAGTCCTCAAGCTGGGCGCGGTCGAACACAATTTCCATGCCGCGTCCACCGAGCACGTAGGACGGGCGCACGAGCACGGGGTACCCGATGCGTTCCGCGATCTCGACGGCCTCGTCGATGCCATGAGCGGTGCCGTAGGCCGGCGCCGGGAGGTTTGCTCCGTCGAGCACCCGACCAAAGGCGGCGCGGTCCTCAGCGTTGTCGATCGCTTCCGGCGACGTTCCGAGAATTGGCACACCGGCATCGGCGAGGCGCTGTGCCAGCGACAGCGGAGTCTGCCCGCCGAGCTGCACGAACATTCCCTTCACGGGACCTGCGGCCTTCTCTGCTTCATAGACGGCCATGACGTCCTCGAACGTCAGCGGCTCGAAGTACAGCCGGTTCGCGGTGTCGTAGTCAGTCGACACGGTCTCAGGGTTGCAGTTGACCATGATGGTCTCGTACTCGTCCTTGAGGCTGAGTGCAGCGTGCACACAGGAGTAGTCGAACTCGATTCCCTGGCCGATGCGGTTAGGCCCAGACCCGAGGATGATGACGGCCTCGCGCTCGCGCGGCGACACCTCGGACTCGGCCTCATAGCTGCTGTAGTAGTACGGCGTACTTGCAGCGAACTCAGCGGCGCACGTGTCTACGGTCTTGTAGACGGGCTGCACCTTGAGTTCCGCGCGGGTGGCGTAGATCTCTTCGACACTCACGCCACGCAACTGGGCGATCTGCGCATCGGCGAGGCCGTGACGCTTTGCGGTGCGCAAGGTCGACTCGTCGAGCGAGTCTGCCGCCGCGACGTCCGCTGCGATCTCGTTCATGAGCAGCATCTGGTCAAGGAACCATGGGTCGATCTTGCATGCATCGAAGATTTGCTCGATGGTGCAGTTGCCCGCGATCACCGCACGCAGCAGTTGCTGGACCTGAATGAAGCGCTTCTCCGTGGGGACCACGACGGCTTCGAGCAGTTCTGCAACCTGGGCATCCGAGGGTGCGGGACCATCCCAGTGGAAGTTCATGCCCTTCTTGTCGATGGACCGCAGCGCCTTGCCCAGCGCTTCGGTGAAGTTGCGGCCAATCGACATCGCTTCACCCACGGACTTCATGGTCGTGGTGAGAACAGGGTCTGCTGCCGGGAACTTCTCGAACGCGAAGCGCGGGACCTTCACCACCACGTAGTCGAGCGTGGGCTCGAACGACGCAGGAGTGGAGCCGGTGATGTCGTTGGGGATCTCATCGAGCGTGTATCCCAGTGCGAGCTTCGCGGCGATCTTCGCAATCGGGAAGCCTGTGGCCTTCGATGCCAGCGCCGACGAGCGGGACACGCGTGGGTTCATCTCAATAACGATGAGGCGTCCGGTGGCGGGGTCAACGGCGAACTGCACGTTGCAGCCACCGGTGTCCACGCCCACCTCGCGGATGATGGCGATGCCGACATCGCGCATGCGCTGGTACTCGCGGTCTGTCAGGGTCATGGCAGGTGCCACGGTCACGGAGTCACCCGTGTGCACGCCTACAGGGTCCACGTTCTCGATCGAGCAGACCACCACGACGTTGTCGTTGCGGTCACGCATGAGCTCGAGCTCGTATTCCTTCCAGCCGAGGATCGACTCTTCGAGCAGCACCTCGGTGGTGGGTGAATAGTGCAGACCGGCACCGGCAATACGGCGCAGGTCTTCCTCGTCGTAGGCGAAGCCAGAGCCCAGGCCACCCATGGTGAACGAAGGGCGCACCACCACGGGGTAGTTGAGCTCCTCTGCGGCCGCGAGGCACTCATCCATAGTGTGACAAATGCGCGAGGCTGCTGAGTCCGCGCCGCAACGTTCCACCACGCCCTTGAAGAGTTCGCGGTTCTCGCCCAGGTTGATGGCTTCGAGGTTGGCGCCGATGAGTTCGACGTTGTACTTCTCGAGGATGCCAGCCGCATCGGCATCAATGGCCGCGTTCAACGCTGTCTGTCCGCCCAGGGTCGGCAGCAAGGCGTCGGGGCGTTCCTTGGCGATGATGGCCTCAATCACCTCGGTGGTGATGGGCTCAACGTAGGTCGCATCGGCGAACTCTGGGTCCGTCATGATGGTCGCCGGGTTGGAGTTGAGCAGGATGACTCGCACACCGTCGGCGCGCAGAACGCGGCACGCCTGCGTTCCCGAGTAGTCAAACTCGCAGGCCTGACCGATGACGATGGGGCCGGAGCCGATGACCAGTACTGAGGTGATGTCGTCGCGCTTGGGCATCAGGCACGCTCCCCCTTCATGACAGAGATGAAACGATCGAACAGGTAGGACGCGTCGTGTGGTCCTGCGGCAGCCTCCGGGTGGTACTGCACGGAGAACGCTGGCAGGTCGAGGCATTCAAGCCCCTCCACCACGTCGTCATTGAGGCACACGTGGCTGACCTTGACGCGGCCGTAGCCTGCGGGCGAGTCGGACTCCCCTTCCAGCGGCGCGTCAACGGCGAACCCATGATTATGCGCGGTGACTTCAACCTTGCCGGTAGTGCGGTCCATGACCGGCTGGTTGATTCCACGGTGTCCGAACTGCAGCTTGTAGGTGTCGTAGCCCAGCGCGCGGCCAAGCATCTGGTTGCCAAAGCAGATTCCGAGGAACGGGATCTTGGCGTCGAGTACCTTGCGCAGTTGGTCGACTGCGTGCGTGGCTGCTGACGGGTCACCAGGGCCATTCGAGAAGAACACGCCATCGGGCTTGGATTCGAGCATCTGCTCAGCGGTCCACGAGGACGGAACCACGGTGACGCGGATGCCGCGCTCAGCCATCATGCGTGGAGTGTTGGCCTTAATACCAAGATCGACCGCCACCACATCGGCAACCTTCTCGACGCCTTCGGCCGGCTCGACCACGTAGGCCTCGGTAGTGCTGGCCTCGTCCGCGAGGTGCGCACCAGACATCTCGGCCCCCGCCGAAACGATGTCCACGAGGGTCTCGGTGCTGTGACGCTTGCCGCCGGGAGCCAGCGCGTCTCCGGAGAAGATGCCGGCGCGCATGACGCCGTCGCGAAGGATGCGGGTGAGCTGCCGGGTGTCGATACCGGAGATACCGACGATGCCCTGGTCGACAAGGTCGTCATCGAGGCTGCGCTGTGAGCGCCAGTTGGAGGGGCGTCGCGCAGGGTCGCGCACGACGTAGCCTGCCACCCAGATCTGACGTGACTCATCGTCCTCGTCGTTCACACCGGTGTTGCCGATGTGAGGTGCGGTCATGACCACAATCTGACGGTGGTAGCTCGGGTCGGTGAGGGTCTCCTGGTAACCGGTCATGCCGGTGTTGAAGACGATCTCGCCGAGCGTCTGGCCGGTGGCACCATAGGCGGCACCTTCGAACGTCCGGCCGTCCTCGAGCACGAGGACCGCAGGGGTTTCAGTCACGCGAATGCTCCTTCAAGTGAATCGTCGATGTGCGTGGGACGGCCGCGCAGGATTGTTACGACGGCGCGTCCCGGAAGTGCGATCCCGCCGAACGGCGAGTTGTTTGAGCGCGAGGCGGTGGCAGTCGGGTCGACTGTCCACGCGGCCTTCGGGTCGATGACCGTGACGTTCGCAGGCTCCCCCACCTCAAGCGGGCGGCCGTGCTGGTCGTCTCGGCCGATGCGTGCAGGGGTGGTCGACATGACTCGCGCCACATCGCGCCACGAGAGGGCTCCGGTGTCGACCATGGTCTTCTGGACGATACCGACGGCGGTTTCGAGGCCGATCATGCCCATGGCTGCGGCTGCCCATTCGCAGTCCTTGTCCTCATCGGGGTGAGGTGCGTGGTCGGTCGCGACCACGTCGATGGTGCCGTCCGCGAGGCCCGCGCGCACTGCGTCGACGTCCTTCTGCGTACGCAGGGGCGGGTTGACCTTGAAGCGAGGGTCGTAGCCACGTACCGATTCGTCGGTAAGCAGCAGGTGGTGCGGCATGACCTCCGCAGTCACATCGATGCCCTTGGCCTTCGCCCAGCGGATGATGTCAACCGAACCTGCGGTCGAGAGGTGGCACACGTGAAGGCGCGAACCGACGTGCTCCGCGAGCAACACGTCGCGCGCGATGATCGACTCTTCTGCCACAGCCGGCCAGCCTGCAAGTCCGAGTTCAGTCGAGACGAGCCCCTCGTGCATCTGGGAGCCCTCAGTAAGCCGAGGGTCCTGCGCGTGCTGAGCGATCACACCGTCGAAGGTCTTCACGTATTCGAGGGCACGGCGCATCAGCACCGGGTCGTGGACACATTTGCCGTCGTCACTGAACATCCGCACCTTGGCGCGCGAATTGGCCATCGCGCCCATCTCGGACAGTTGCGTGCCTTCGAGTCCTACCGTGACTGCTCCCACGGGGAACACGTCGACGAGACCCACTTCAGCACCGCGAGAGGCGACCTGCTCGACCACGCCCGCGGTGTCTGCGGTGGGCGTCGTGTTGGCCATGGCGTGAATCGCGACGAACCCACCCTGAGCCGCCGACCGCGACCCAGTCTCGATGGTCTCTGCATCCTCGCGACCCGGCTCACGGAGGTGAGTGTGGATGTCCACGAGGCCCGGTAGCGCGACGAGGCCCGAGGCGTCGAACGTACGGGCGCCAGCCGGGGCATCGGCCCTGTCCAATGACGAGATGCGGCCATCCACGATGACAATGTCTGCGGTGGTGTCGCCGTAGAGCGACGCGTTGGTGATGACGATGGCGTCCGTGGTGGTGTCACTCACTGGGCGCCTCCTCTCCAGAAAGCAGCAGGTACAGGGAGGCCATGCGCACGGCGACGCCGTTGCTGACCTGTTCAACAATCACGGAACGCGGCGAGTCCGCAGCCTCCGCAGAGATCTCAAGGCCGCGGTTCATCGGGCCAGGGTGAAGGATGATCGCGTGCTCCGGCATGCGATCCATGCGTGCACGGTCCAATCCAAACAGGCGCGTGTACTCCTCCGGTGACGGGAAGAAGCCCGAGCCGCCGCCAGTCATTCGCTCGCGCTGCACGCGCAGCATCATGATGGCGTCCAGGTCGTGAGCGTCGAGCGCATCGTCCAGCGTGTAGTGCACCGAGATGTCCTCGCGCGCAGCCATGCCAAAAGGCAGCAGCGTGGGCGGTGCGACGACCACTACGTTGGCACCCAGCGTCTTGAGGAGCGCAATATTGGAGCCCGCCACACGCGAGTGGAGCACGTCGCCCACAATCGCGACGGTCAGACCGTCCAGACCCTTACCGTCGGGGTCTGCTACAAGGTGGCGGCGCATCGTGAAGGCATCGAGAAGCGCCTGCGTGGGGTGCTGGTGCGTGCCATCGCCCGCATTCAACACGGCGCCGTGCATCCATCCCGACTGGGCGAGCCGGTCAGCAGCACCGGACGCCCAATGGCGGATCACCACGGCATCGGCGCCCATGGCCTGCAACGTCAGCGCGGTGTCCTTAAGGGACTCCCCCTTTGACAGAGACGAGCCTTTGGCGGAGAAGTTAATGACATCAGCGCTGAGGCGCTTCGCTGCCGCTTCAAAGCTGATGCGGGTTCGGGTGGAGTCCTCGAAGAAGAGGTTGACCACAGTGCGGCCGCGGAGCGTGGGGAGCTTGCGAATCTCGCGCTCTTGCGTGGCTGCCATCTGGGCGGTGGTGTCGAGGATGAGTGTGGCGTCCTCGCGGGACAGGTCCTGAGTTCCGAGCAGGTGCTTCATGAGCGGCCTCCCGAGAGGATCACAGCGTCATCGCCATCAATGTCGCTGACGTGGACATCGACACGCTCGATGCGCGAGGTGGGGATGTTCTTGCCCACAAAATCAGCGCGAATCGGCAGTTCACGGTGCCCGCGATCCACCAGTACGGCGAGCTGCACGGCAGTGGGCCGGCCCTCATCCTTGATGGCGTCCAGCGCCGCGCGAATGGTGCGGCCGGTGTGGAGGACATCGTCCACGAGCACTACCGTCGCGCCATCAATGCCGGCGGCGGGAAGCGTTGTGGGGCCGATGCTTCGGGTGGGCTGACTACGGAGGTCATCCCGGTACATGGTGATGTCGAGCTCACCGCAACGGGCGGCAGCATCGAAGTCGGGTTCCACCTCTGCGATACGCGCAGCAAGACGGTGAGCCAATGGCACACCGCGGGTGGGAATTCCGAGAAGGACGAGGGACTCGTGGCCCTCGTTGCGCTCAAGAATCTCGTGAGCGATGCGAGTAAGAGCACGGCCGATATCGGGCGCACCAAGAATGGTCCCAGTCACCTGGCGACCTCCTTCCCCGCCTCTCTGGACGGTCCTTAAAGGATGTCGAACAGCACTCAGCCTACCCGACCACGAGTGGTCGAGTAGGCCGATTGAGGGGTGAAATTTCCCTCAAGAAACTAAGCGTCGTCCGTCAGGTCTGCGATGTCCGCGGCAACGTCCGCAGCGCTGTCGCGGCCGATGGCCGGAGCGTCACGGGCAATGCGCCCCAACACGCCGTTGACAAAGCGCGGCGAGTCGTCAGTACTGAGGTCGCTGACCAGCGTGACGGCCTCATCAATCGCGACCGCTGAGGCGACGTCGTCGTTGCAGAGGATTTCCCAGGTGGCGATGCGCAGCACGTTGCGGTCAACCGCGGGCATCCGGTCCATGGTCCAGTCCGGGGCAGCATCGGCAATGATCGCGTCCACCTCACGGCGACGGTCAATCACGCCCTGCACGATCTCACGTGCGTAGGCGGGCAAAGGAGTCTCACGGCCCGACTCGCGCACACGCTGATCGAGTGCCTGGTTGAACGGGGTGCCACGCTGGTCTGCCTCGAACAATACGTCGAGGGCGCGCTTGCGGGCTTTGGAGCGGGCGCTCATCGAATTCCTTCACAAGCAAGGGATCGGACAACGGTCGGAAGGGTCAAGGGCATGGGACCCATTCTAGAGCCCGTCGCTAGCCCGTCGGCGACGAATCGTTGGCAACTACTGGCTGGGGTTGTCAAGGAGGCCTTGCATCTCGAAGTCTTCGGCGAGATCCCCGGGGTACACCCACCCAACGGTCAAAGTCTGCAATGACGGCGAATAGATCTCTGCACCGTCCGCACGCGGCTCACCGGCAAGGGCACTCGCGTAGACCAGTTCCACACCTTCCGGGGGCTCTTCGATATCGACGATAATCGTGGGCCGCGACCCTGCCGCGTAGATCACTGGGTTTCGCGCTTGTCCAATTTGCTCGGCTATTCCGATCAGCTGATCAGGCGCGAGTGTAGCCACACCGAGCCGATCCGAGTCTGGCGAGCGGTCGGCGTCTCGAATGTCGATGGCACCTTGGTCGTGTGCGACCGACAGCCCGCTCCAGAACAAAGCGAGCACCAGTACCACCGCCGTCGAGAACCAGGCCACTACGATGACGGCAAGCGTCAACCCCACAGTCAGAGCCGCCAGTGTGCCCCAATCCTGCGGTTCACCCCACACAAATGCATCGATGTTGAGCCAAGGCGAGATCCCCATGACGTGCAGGTCATTCCACAAGAGATCCGTCGGTACTGCGGGGCCTGCGTACAGCCACATCGCAGCTGCCACTGCCGCTGTGGACGCCAGCACTGCCACAACGAGAACCCTTGCACGGACGCGAACCAGCGTTGCCAAGCCAATCGCGGCAAGGATCGTCCACATGTGTTCCATGTAGCGCCCGTAATACCAGTTATCCAAGCGGAAGTTCACGTACGCAGGATTGATCTGCCAGATTGATAGAAGAAGTCCGCAGGCCGTCATGAGCGCGATGAGTTGAGCAACGTGACGTCCCCGTACCCGGCTGGCAATGAGCCAAAGGCCTGCGACCACGACTGCCGGCCAGGCGAGCATTGGATACCAGAGTTGGCCAATGACCCCAGGAAGAAAGTTGCTCCAGTCCACATCCGCGCGGTCTGAAAAGACCTTGCTCACCCTGTTGTCGTCAACGAGCAGTTGCGCATTCACCCACAGGTAGAGGCCGAACGCACCTATTGACGATAGGACTGCGACAGCGCCACCCCATAGTGCCTGAACGGGCATACGCCTCAGAAGCAAGAGACACCAGACACCGAAAGCGCATGCAATAGCCACACCCCGACCATGCGCGAGGCATGCAGCCCCCACGAAGACCCCTGCCAACGCGATGTCAGCAGTCCGGCCAGAGCGAACGAAACGGATCGCCTGTGCCAGCACAAGACAGACCGCGAGCAGTAAGACAGATTCTCCGAAGAGATAGTTCGAAATCAACGCGCGGCCAGGAGCCATCATGACGACGGCGGCAATTATCATGCTCGCCGTGGGCGTCGCGCCAACCCAGCGCACCACCCGGGAAAGCGGCCAAATAGCAGCCATACAGCAGGCTACGGCGATCCAGATTCCCCAGCGATACACCGTAGTCGGGTCGTCGGTGAACCACCACACCGGTGCCATGAGAACTCCCAGACCCGGCATAAATCCTGGGCCAAAGAGTTCCCACCCTCCCGGCTCACCCGCAATGGTTCGAGAGTTACCGACCATGATGATTTCATCAAGGTCTACTACGGGAAACTGTGCATTCCACGCGCAAACCACATGAACACCTGTCGCAAGCAGGACTGCGACCACCGCAAAGACGGGTCTCGGAGTCCAACTACGGTCAGGATAGCGACCGGTCGCTATCCAAGTTGTCATACGCCCATGTAATCGGATGGCCTGACCCATGGGCTCACCGCTAGTCGTTGACGCGGCCGAGGTAGTCCCCGGATTCAGTGTTGACCTTGACCTTAGTGCCTTGTTCGAGGAAGAGAGGAACCTGGATTTCGCGCCCGGTCTCGAGCGTCGCAGGCTTGGTACCACCAGAGGAGCGGTCACCCTGCAAGCCCGGCTCGGTATAGGTCACCTCGAGGACTACCGATGCGGGTAGTTCAAGAAAGATCGGGTTGCCGTTGTGCGAGCCAATGGACGCCTTCTCGTTCTCGAGAAGGAAGTCGGTCGCATCACCCATGATCTCGGGACTGATCGTGACCTGATCGAAAGTGTTGGGGTCCATGAACACATAGCCTGAACCATCGTTGTAGAGGTATTGCATGTCGCGGCGGTCGACGACCTCGAGGGTGACCTTGGCGCCAGCGTTGAAGGTCTTATCGACGACCTTGCCGCTGAGCACGTTCTTCATCTTGGTGCGCACAAACGCACCACCCTTACCCGGCTTCACGTGCTGGAAGTCGATGACCGTCCACAGGTTGCCGTCAATATTGAGCACGGAGCCGTTCTTGATGTCGTTTGATGTCGCCATGGTGAAGTCCTATCAGTCGCGAGTGAAAGCCGCCGGTTATCCTATCGGACTGCGTCGACCTTAGGTCATTCTCGCTCCGCAAGGAGACCCAACTCATTGAGCCTGTCCTGTTCCGGCCCCGGGTAGACCCACAGCACCAACCCAACACCGTCCCTTACGGCAAGTGGCACGGCGCCATCTCGAGCAGGGACCTCCGCGTTGACCGATGAATAGAGATAGGGCGTTCCTGGCGCTTCCTCATCCAGATTCACCACATGGAGTGGTGTCGGATTCAGCGCATATGTGTAGATATTGATCGCGGCGCCAAAGTCATAATCGAAGGCGATCGGGTACTGGGGATCAAGCGTCGCAGCTACAGATGCCACGCTCTCGGACTTTGAGCCCCGCTCGTTCCACGGGTCGACTCGCACCACATCATCTGCAGCAGTCAAGACTGCGAAGTAGGAGCCCAGTGCCACAATCAAGAATGCTCGGATGCGGGCGAGCGCTACAAAGCAGATGGTCAGTCCGAGCGTCGCTAGTGACAGCAGTTCCCAGGGTTCACGTAGTGAATTCGCATAGTTGAACCGACTGAAGTAATGCGAAACCCCAGCGATGTGCACGTCGAACCATTGGCCGCCAACCGGCACGTGCGGAAGCGTGAGCACATGGAACCCAAACAGCACCGTGGCCGTGACTAGCACGATCGCACCGGAAAAGGCCCAACTACGGAGCCTCACGAGCGACGCGAGACCAATCACTGCCAATATCACTAGAAGTGGGTCGACATACCGTCCGTAAATAAACAAGTCGAGGCGAAGTGCCGTCTGCGCGGGAAAGACAAGTTGCACTGCTGCTGCGCCGTAGACAGCTGCGGCTGCCAGCAATACCAGCAGGCTCACAGGTCGGCGCCGAAGTGAGAGGCACACGATGATGAGCCCTGCGACGGCGACCGCCGGCCAGGCTGCTACCGCATACCACGCCATACCGGACGTGATCGCAACGATTTCCATGACTCCGGCGCTCACGCCGCGCAGAGTGTTGCTTGCGCGCATGTCGTTCCAGTAGAGCGCTCCGACAATCCACTGGTAGAGAGCCCATGCCGCGCCCACTGAGACACATGCGGAAAGCAGCGTGGCGGCAAGAACGTTCCACTTGCGCCAAAGCACCACGAGGCTCCACACCACAACCGCAACCACCACGGCGAGACCGCGGCCATGAGCCAGGAACGTGAAGCCTGCCGCTGCACCAAGCACTGCACCCCATGTGGGCGTCATCTTCTGCGTAAGCTGCAATGCAACCGCTATCGTCGCGGCGATGGCGAAAGTCAATAGGGACTCGGCCATGGCATAGTTACCCAAGAGCGCTCGGCCTGGCGCAAGGGACACTACTGCAGCCATGACCCACGAGGCATGAGGCGCGGCACCAAAGTGCGCAGCGATCCGTGCTAGCGGCCATATCGCTAGCACCGAGAATACCCAGACAACGGCGAGGGCGCAGTAGTAGATTACCCACGGATCTGACGTCAACCACCACGCGGGTGTCACGAAGATGGCAAGGCCCGGCATAAAGCCGGAGCCTGCCAGCAGCCAGCTTGGCTCAACTCCAGCGAGAACGTGAGCAGCACCCAACGTTCCAGTCTCATCGGGAACAATCACCGGCCCCCGAGCAGTCCAGCCAACCCATGCATGCACCGCAGCTGTGAACACGACAGTAATGACAGCGACGGCGCGGTGCGTCTCAAACCTATAGTCAGCCTGACGGCCGGCTCCCAAGCGGCGCTGCCAGCGCGACCATGTACCTCCCGAGGGCTCACGTGCCTCAGGAGTCGCGCCCACGTCCGCCCCTGTCACGGAGAATTCTCGAGCATCTGGGGGTTGCTCGAAGTCCCCCTCACGGCTGTCCCCATCAGCGAGTCCATCATCGCCATGACTTTCGCGAGTTCACGGAAGAACATAGAAGACGGGGTTTCAGTGATCGCCACGGGCTACGAGCTCGTTACGGCGTCGTATGCGCCGAGAAGCAGGGCTGGGTCGGGGCCTTCGAGCCGAACCGGATTCCCGATGCCTTGCAGCACCACAAAGCGGAGTAAATCTCCCCGGGTCTTCTTGTCGCGTCGCATCGCAGTGTGGAGGGCGTCCCAACGGTCTCCGGGATATGTGGTGGGCAAGCCCAGTGACGTCAGAATCGTGCGGTGACGCTCAACGGATGCCTCATCCAGCCGGCCGGCGAGATGCGCGAGCTCTGCAGCAAACACCATGCCCACAGAGACCGCAGCACCATGACGCCACTGGTAGCGCTCGGTGTACTCGATCGCATGACCAAACGTGTGGCCGTAGTTGAGAATCTCGCGCAGGTGTGATTCCTTGAGGTCCGCAGAAACGACCGTGGCCTTGACCTGAATCTTGCGAGCGATCAGTTCTGCAAGGACCTCCATCGCGTGATCATCCAAGGTAGGTGCACTGAGCACGGCAGCGTTTTCCTCGATCAAGTCGAGTATTCCTGTATCGGCAATGAAGCCGCCCTTGACCACTTCTGCGAGTCCGGCGGTGCGATCAAACGCCGGCAATGTCGCCAGGGACTCGAGGTCGCACCACACGCTCAGCGGCTCGTGGAAAGCGCCCACCAGGTTCTTTCCTTCAGTGGTGTTGATTCCAGTCTTGCCGCCCACTGCCGCGTCGACCATTCCCAAGACGGTGGTGGGCATTTGGATCACGCCAACGCCGCGAAGCCACGACGCAGCGACAAAGCCAGCGAGGTCAGTGACCGCTCCCCCGCCGAGTCCAATCACCACATCGGAACGGGTGAAGTCCGACTTGCCCAATACCTGCCAGCAGAATGCAGCAACCTCGGCAGTCTTCCCCTCTTCCGCATCGGGCACCTCGGCGACCACCGCATTGCGACCCGAGGCCTCGATGCGCCCGCGGAGGACATCAGCGCGCTCTCGAAGAGGCGCTGAGTGGACCACGAGCACGCGCTGCGCGGTGTCAGGAATGGACTGAACGGCTGCGTCCGTGAGGTTGTTGCCGACCGTCACGGTGTAAGGCGCGGCGCCGGTGACCTCGATGATGCGGGTCATGCGTGCTTCTCCAGCTTCTCGATCATCTCCGCCACCTGTTCGGGTGTGAGTTCATCGGTATCAATCCGGTCAGTTGCGAGGCCTTCGTAGAGCGGCCGGCGTGCCTGCATCAGCGAGAGCCATTGCTGACGAGGGTTGCCCAACAGAAGTGGCCGGGATTTGTTCAACCCAACCCGCGGTGTTGCCGCCTTCAGCGACACATCGAGAAAAACAATGCGTGAGCCACCTTCTGCAGCACCCTTCAGCACACGCTGGTTCGCCTCCCGCAGGATGGCACCGCCGCCCAGCGACAGCACACCGTCGTGAGACTCGACCGCCGCGGCCACAGCCTTCTCTTCCAGATCACGGAAGATGGCCTCGCCGTCCTCCAAAAAGATGTCCGGGATGGACTTCCCCGCCGATGCGGCGATGTCGGCGTCTGTATCCCTCCATGCCACTCCGAGCGAGCGCGCCAATGTTGTGCCCACAGTGGTCTTGCCAGACCCTGGTGGGCCCATCAGGATGATCCGCGGCGCCACCATCAGCGCAGGTGCTCGGGCACTGCGGCGACGTAGGACTCAATGTTGCGGCGGACTTCGTCCACCGAATCGCCACCGAACTTCTCGATCAACGAGTCAGCGAGAGTCAATGCCACCATCGCTTGTGCCACGACAGCCGCCGGAGCAACGGCACACACATCCGAGCGCTGGTGAATTGCCTTGGCAGGCTCTCCCGTCTCGGTGTCAATCGTGTCGAGCGCGCGCGGCACCGTGCTGATGGGCTTCATCGCTGCGGAAACGCGCAACGGCTCGCCATTGGTCATGCCACCCTCCACGCCACCTGCGCGGTTGGTGCGACGGGTCACGCCGTCCTCGGCGTACTCGATCTCGTCGTGTGCCTGCGAACCACGGCGCCCAGCGGTGCGGAAGCCATCTCCGACCTCAACACCCTTAATTGCCTGGATACCCATCAGTGCGGCAGCGAGACGCGCGTCAAGGCGACGGTCCCAGTGGACGTGACTTCCGATGCCGACGGGCAAACCGTACGCGACGACCTCGACGACTCCACCCATAGTGTCGCCCTCGTTCTGGCACACATCGATCTCCTCGACCATGCGTGCCGACGTCTCTGCGTGGAAGCAACGGATCGGGTCATCGTCGAGCTGTTGTGTGGCATCCGCTGGCGGCAAGGGAGCATCTTCAGGGACGCTGATCGGTCCCACCTGCGTGGTGTGGGACACCAGTTTGATGCCGGCTGCCTGCTCAAGGAAGGCCTCGGCAACGGTCCCGAGTGCCACGCGTGCAGCAGTCTCGCGCGCCGACGCGCGTTCGAGGATCGGCCGAGCATCATCGAAGCCGTACTTAGTCATGCCCACCAGATCCGCGTGACCAGGGCGGGGGCGCGTCAGTGCCGCCGCACGTGCGCCGGTGAGTTCGGACGGATCTACGGGGTCCGCGCTCATCACCGTCTCCCACTTGGGCCACTCCGTGTTGCCCACCATGATGGCCACGGGACCACCCTGGCTGACGCCGTGCCGCACTCCGCCGAGCAGCGTGACTTCATCTTGTTCGAACTTCATCCGTGCGCCGCGACCGTAGCCGAGGCGGCGGCGCGCAAGAGCTGCCTGAATATCGGACGACGTGAACTCGACCCCAGCGGGGAGTCCTTCGAGCGTTCCTACGAGGGCGGGACCGTGAGATTCACCTGCAGTGAGCCATCTGAGCATGGGTGTCATTGTGCCAGAGTCGGGCGCATGCGCCCCACGCCTGGCAGCTAGCACAAGGGCGGGAAGCACATGATGTGCTTCCCGCCCTTCGTGAACTCAGCGACCTTAGTTCGCGCCAGGTTGCGCAGGCGCTGCGCTGTCTAGCGCCGAGAACGGGCCCGCTCCAGTATTCGGCGCTGGTTCGAGTGGCGCCTCATCAACAATGGTTCGGTCGACGTTCGAGAGATAAAGGAATCCTGAGAGGGAGAGTTGGACATCGCCGTTGGAAGGCGGCGAAATCCCTTCTCCAACATTTGTCCCGTCATCGAGGGCGTTGAGTGTGAACTCACTGACCTGAAAAAGGGGCTGATCAGGGTTCTGCAGACTATCGAGGAAGGCGTGCGCTTCATCCGCCGTACCCACAACCTCAAGGACGATGGGAATCCCAATCAAGTTGTCGGCCAAAACGACCGTGCCCCCGGTGACAGCAACCGCTGGCGTGAACTCTTGTGGCGCAACCTCAATCGTAGGCGCCGGACCGCTCTGGAAGCGCTTTGCCAGGTCGGTTGACAGAAGCAGTGAGGATGGCACCTCCCACCCTTGCACTGGGTACGAACTGCTCTGGTTAATGGTGCCGATTTCCATCCCGGCCTCGGCAATGGTGTCTGCGAGGCGCGTACGGACGGCCACGACATCGAACCGCGAAGGGGCATTGAGCGCAATCGCTGGCTCGAGGTCGACGAACGACTCGGCATCAACGCCGGCTTGCGCAATGGCCGCTGAGTCAGTTTGGACTGTCGCGATGTTGGACCGAACCAGATCCTCGTCTGCGCTATAGGCCGCCGCAGTGTCGATCTGTGGTTTAACAGCGAGGAACCATCCCAGCAGCACCACAACGATGATGCCTAGAACGGTGAGCGCGATGATGGGCGCATACTTTGAGTTAAGCATTACTCCTCCTCAGATGCTGATGGCTCAGGAGACGGTTCGTCTTCAGGTTCGGCTTCGACCTCGACATCTGACAGCACATCGCTGGGGTCGACACCAATCGTCGACTCAGGGTCGATGAACCGGCCAGTCAGTGCGTTCTCGGTCACAGTGGCGGTGATCTCTGTTTCCCACACCACGACGCCGGATGCGGTCGCGTAGCTCTCCACTGTGCCCACGACGTCAGTGACTCCAGCGACAGCTTCAATGGCTGCGATCGCTTCTGTTGCGGCTTCGTAGGACTCAGAGTTCACGGTGGCCGCGATCGAACCCACTCCAAACGAGGTTGTCGCCGTAAGGTTTCGCTGGTCGAATCCCTCGGCGGTGGGGCCATAGAAACTCAGGGAAAGGAGGCGATCGTTGTCACCAAGAGCATTGGCGATTCCAAAGGTCAGCGCACTGAGCTTTGTCTCGCCGTAGCCGATCTGCCCGAGTGTCCAAGCGTCTTCTTCTTGACTCACGTAGTCCTCGTACACCGTCACTTGCTGGTCCCGGGTATTGATGACATCTGTTTCTTCGCTCACTGCGTCGTTGAGGCTACTCTTCGCTAGTTGTGTGGCACCAAGTGCCAATACATACACGGCTACCATGACTCCGACGGCCACGAGCACGGCGAACAGAGCAGTGACCTTAATGGTCCGCATCTTGGTCGCTTCAGCAATCTCTTTCGGGATGAGATTGACGGAAGGCAGTGCAGGAGCACCAATCTTCTTGTCCAGGTTGCTCATCACTCAACCCCCATCGCTAGGCCTACCACTGTCGCCAAGACGGCTTCTCTTCCGCGGAAACCGGACACGTCGACCTTCTTTGACTGACCCATCCCCGCAAGGGGGTCACCAATCATGACCGGCAGGCGGGTCGCGGAAGATATCGCTTGACCGAAACCATTGAGGTAGGCGCCGCCTCCGGTCAGGACGAGACGCTGCGCAGCTGCACCGGGGTTCGAGCTTGCGAAGTACACCAGAGTGTTGCGAATCGACTCGATCAGCGGACCCATGGCGTGAGAGACGGCATCGACGACTTGGCGGTGATCAACAGGCGCTTGCGGGTTCATTCCAATCTGGAACTTCAACTGTTCGGCATCGACCGAACTCCCCTTGTACGAGGTGCGAATCGCCTTTGTTGCGTCAGCGCCACCTTGTGCGAGCACACGTACCAGACGCGGAGCACCCTGTTGGGAAACCACGATGGTCGTGGTGGCTGCGCCCACATCGACGATTGCCACCGTGCCCTGGGCGAGCTCGCCCCGGCAGACAGAGCGCCAGAGCGCAAAAGCCGTGTGGTCGACTCGTGAAAGATGCACTCCAGAACCGTCAAGGGCGGTGATGACGCCTCTCACGACTTCGCGGGGCGCAGCGACCAGCATGCCCTTAAGCATCTTGCCCTGCTCACCTTCGAACTCGGCAGTTGGATAGAAGTCCATCAGCGCGTCGTCAACAGCCATGGGCAACGAATCTCGCACGTGGAATGCAAGAGACTTGCGAACCTTGTCTAGTGATTGGCTCGGTACATCGACTTCCCTGATCACCACACTCGGATGGCCAACGCTGACCGAGGCGCTCTTGGCGCTCACCTTGGCTGCCGCTACCGCCTGCTTGACCACGGCCGCAAACGCGCCCGGCTCTTCGATTTCGCCTGCGCGAATGACTCCCGCAGGCACCGGTCGTTCAGCGAACGCGGTCAGCGATGCACCATCGCGCGGATCGTTGCCGCCCTTCATCTCAACCTGAGCTACGCGAATTGCTGTCTCACCGACGTCAATCGCGACGTGTTTTGTCGCCACCTTGAGTCCCCTCCGTGCTGCTGTCTAGTCATCTATCGGCACGTCATCCGCGCCGCTGAAATTCGGTTACAAACCCACGCTGTCTAGGTACCACTCTGCGATCTGCGGACCTACGACAATTCCCGTCCATGCTCCTGCAAACATCCATGGCCCAAAGGGAATGGCAACCTTCCTGCTTCGCCTTGTGATGGCCATCACTGTGAGACCCACAACTGCGCCCCACACAAAGGCGCTGAATCCGCCAACCGTCAGCTCGGCCCAGCCGAACCACCCCAAACAAGCACCAATAACCGGGGACATCTTGACATCGCCGAACCCCATTCCCTTGGGATACACAAACCAGACTACGAAGTAGAACAGGCCGAGGATCGCAGCACCAGCTACGGATCCCAGCAACGCGGCCCAGTCTCCCGTCACCACCGTCGCCAGCAATAGGTAGACGGCGACATTCACGGCAAAAGGGCCTACAACCCGATCTGGCAGGCGTTGCGTATCGAAATCGATGGCACTCAACACCACCGTGAAGAACACGAGAACGAGGCACAGGCCCATTTCCCACGAAAGACCGAACCCCCACGCGACGACCGCAAAAAGTACACCCATCAACGCTTCAATAGACGGGTACCGGGCGCTGATGGGAAGCCCACAGTCAAAGCACTTGCCCTTGAGTACCAACCACCCCACCACGGGGATGTTGTGCCGTGCTCGAATCGGATGGCTACAGCGCGGGCAAGCACTCGGCGGACTCACCACAGACTCCCCTGCCGGGATCCGCGAGATCACGACGTTGGCAAAGCTACCTAGTGCCAAACCAAGCGCCGCGATCAGGACAATGAGGGGCAACACCAGTCACTCTCAGCCTTGACGGATGTACTGCACCGTGTAGTCGCCAAACTGGATGTCGCTACTTTGTTCACCAACGCGACGGAAGGTGAGCTCGAGCCCGTTCGCCATCTGGTTAGAACAGGAGTAGAGCTGTCCACCCAGCTCAAAATTGCTTCGACCCACCACGAGCTTCTCTGTTGTATAGAACAGTGCTGCGGTCTTGTCGTCCTGGACCCAGTTGCCTGAGGAAAAACGGATCAGCGTGTCGAGGGTCCCCTCCTGCGATGGAGGAACGCAGCCGGTGAAGCTGTCTTCCGCGGGAACCACAAAATAGATCGAGTGATCCTCCCCGTCGGTGGAGTTGATCGTGACGTTACCATTTTGGGTGATTTTGTCACCAAAGATCACGAGGTCAGCACCCAAATTGAAGGTGATGCCGGCGTAGTTACCCAACACCACCTCGTTGCATTCGCCTGTGGTGTCGATGCGGGTATTTGTCGTAATCGTGATCTCGGAGTGCCCGCCGCCACTTCCGCGGCTACGGCAGTTTCCACCGTTGACTTCGTTACCGGGAGAGGAGGGATCCACCCACTGCCGTGCATCCCAGGAATCCCACGGCTCACTGGTGAGCGTGAACTTCACAAACGGACTTGGGTCGGGAAGCTCTAGGTCAGGCACACGCATCTCGACCCGCGAACCCGTCCCGCCGGGGCATTGGAAACCTGACCATCCGGTGTAACCAGACCAGTCGGAGTTATTGGCGTAGCCCGGGTATGAACAGTAAGCGTGGATGAGTCCGCCGGTCTTGATGGTCCCGGCGGTGTTGATCATCTGCCCGGCATTCTGATACTGGAAGCTTCCGTAACTCATGGAGGAGTTAGGCACCAGAGAGTCTAGGATCACCGTGTCGCCCAACACCGTCGGCGTGTGATAGGGCGCGACCGGGTAGACGAGATCCTCCCCGACATAGAGGTCTCCATCAATGATGCAGTCCGAATTTGTCCATGTGACCGAACCTGTCGCAACGACGGATCCCTGAATGTGCATTCCCGACGCGCAGGTCATGTTGCCCTCGGTGTAGATGTCGCCGTCGACGGTCGGCGCCAATACAACCGTGTCCGAGTTGAAGTAGACGCGAGTATCCCCACGAATCGCTTCCTCAAACAACGGCGGAGTCTCCGGACGCGACCATTCAGCTACAACCTCGGTGTCATCGCCGCGGTCATAGCCGCCGGAACCCGGCTTCTGCGCAAAACCCGTCGACAAGACTCGGAAGGATTCCGTGTCCTCAACGGCTAAGGGGCAGTCATCAATCCAGGGACCAGTCTCAGTTTCCCGGTACTGGACTTTAGCTTCGTACGCCGGTATCTGATCTTTGCGGTCCACCTCCGGTGCACACACACCGTTCGACAGCTCTGCGTAGATGGCATCGACACCAGCGTCTGCAGCGGCCTGCGACTCTACCGAGGCGCGAGTCTGCGTCGTGAAGTAGGCACCGAAAACCGTCGACGAGACGATGATCGTGATGACCACAGCCATGATCAGGATCATGCCAAGGACCATCACCATGGCCTGACCGCGATCACTGCGGTCATTCTCACGAAGCTTTAGAAGCATGGCGCTCCCCCGTCCTCGTCCTGTGGACGTAGGTTGACTTGTGTATCCACCTTGGTCCCAAGGCCGCCACCGACCGGGACACTCTCGAACTCAACTCTCACAGCGCCTTCACTCGTTAGAGAAAATGGTGCCGTAGCGTCAATGTTCTTTGCGTACCGCGACCAGCTATCGGTATCTGAACCCACGGCCCCTGACGAGGCTGTACGGCGAAGGGTCTGGGTGGCGTCGTCGTAATACCAGCCCTTGCACTCGTAGCTCCCGCTGTCATAGCTACCGACCCACGTACGGGTGAGCAGGAGGTTCCCGCTATCGCGGACATCCACCGCGGCTGCGTAGCGCACATCCGCTTGGATAGCGTTCGCGGCGTTCTGAACGTCTCCTGAAGACGACGTTGTCTGAGTGATCCGCGACTGAGAACGGAATCCATTCACCAGGAGCATCACGACCATCGTGCCCACGATGGAAAACAGCAGAATGTAGACGAGAAGTTCAACAAGCGTGAAACCACTCTCATCTCGTGGACTGCGCAGCCGGTCCACTAGCGAGTTACTCATTGGAGCCCCGGGACAGCGATCACTGTGGCCACGTCGGCCACATCTGCGACTTCAGTGTCGACGGAGGTGACAGCAACCGTGTAGGTGACAGCCGTGACCGCTGAGTCAACGCACCATCCCGGGTCACTCACGGCATCTGTACCATCACTGGTCACTGCTGACTGGGTCATGGAGTACCGAGCCCCTCGAGAATCTGTGAGATCGCTGGGAATGGGTTGAGCCAGAAACGCGACAAAATCCGCACAAGTGCCAGCGGCGCTCCGTGCATCCTCGACACGACCCTGCGCCACTTGGGCAGCCGACGCAACCGTGGTGGAGTCGGCTGACAGCTTAAGCGCCGCGATGATCGGCGGCACCAGCGCTACGGCCAAGATCCCAAAGAGCAGGATCGCCACGAGAGCCTCGACAATGCCGAAACCCTCGTCACGAGCCTGTTGCAGGCGCTTGATCATATTGCTCCCCTGAAATGAATGGTGCGTGTGGGGCCCAGTCCTGTGACCGGGCCCCACACGTTTACAGCAAGTGCGGACTATGCGCAGGCAGCCGAAGCGAGGTTGCCGTCCTGGTCGATGCTCCAGGTACCCTTGTCGCCACCTGCAGCCGTTGCATCAATGCAGAAAGCGTCGTTCGAGATGGTGACGTTTGCGTCAAGAGTCACACCGGGCGAGGTGGAAACGCCGGACAGCGAAATGGTGGTCGCGGTTGGGGTCTCTACGAGCTGCGAAGCAACCTCGATCTGTGCGTTCTTGAGGTCCGACTGAGCAGCGGAGTCCTTAGCCTTGGCCTGCTGGTTCAGGTACAGCGGGATGGCAATAGCTGCCAGGATGCCGATGATGATGATGACAACCAGGAGCTCAACGAGCGTGAAGCCCTTCTCGGTTCCTTCAGCCTTTTCCTGCAGGCGCTTCTGAATACGAGCGATCATTTCGCTCTCCTTTTCATTTTCAGTGTTGTGTGAAATAAGGAATCTCAGCTATCCGAGATTCCCCTCACGCGTGCTGCGTCGTGAATGCGGCGCGCGCGAAGTCTTTAGTGGTCCACGTCGGTATCAACCAATCAGCTCGAAGACCTGGAAAATAGGCATATACAGCGCGATGACCATACCGCCAATGAGCCCGCCGAGGACAGCGATCATCAAGGGCTCAATCAGCGAAGTCAACTGCTCTGTCGTCGACTCGACTTCTTGATCGTAGAAATCGGCAATCTTGTCGAGCATTTCGTCAAGAGCGCCGGTGTCCTCACCCACTGCGATCATCTGCACGACCATGGGTGGGAATACCGCGTGTTGCGAGAGCGGTTTGGCAAGAGACTCACCCTTGCGAACGGACTTCGCAATGTCCCGACTCGCGTCCTCAATAACTACCGAGCCTGATGCCTGGCCGACAATGTCCAACGCCTGAAGAATCGGCACACCTGAGCGGACCATCGAGCCGAAGTTGCGCGTGAACCGAGAGATCGCGATCTTCTGCACGAGCGAGCCAAAGATGGGCATACGGATCATGGCCGGCTGGTATTTGCGGCGCACAGACTCCTTGTGCTTGTTCTTGCCCCACCAGACGAAGAAGGCAACCAAGGCGATGACAACCGGCACCGCAAAGATCTTCAGGATTCCTGAGAGCCAGACAAGGACCTGAGTCGGCAGTGGGAGTTCCCCGCCGAGGCTGGCAAACATGTCAGCGAACACAGGCACTATGAACAAAAGCATGGCTGCAGTTGCGAGGATAGCGATGCAGAACACTACGACTGGGTAGGTCATCGCCGACTTGATCTTGCCCCGGAGCTTCACATCGTTCTCGAAGTTCTCCGCGATAGAGACCAGCACCTCGTCTAGGAATCCTCCTACCTCACCGGCCTTCACCATGTTGATCATGATGGGCGGGAAGACGTTCGGGTGACGAGAGAGACCCTTGGAGAACGACGAGCCCGTCTGGACATCGTTGCGCACTTCACCAACGACCTTCTGAAGTTCCTTGTTCTCAGTCTGCTCGGCAAGAATGGTGAGCGCACGGAGCAGCGAAAGGCCCGCAGAAATCATGGTCGCGAGCTGACGCGACATGATCGCGATATCCTTCAGACCGATCTTCTCGCCCAACCCAGGGATCTTAATCTCTGCGTTCAAGCCCTTGGCAGACGCATCGGACACAGACAGTGGAGTAAGACCTCGAGTGGCGAGCCTGGACGCGACTGCGTTCTGGTCGGGTGCCTCAATAGTGCCCTTGTGCTCTTTGCCTTGCGCGTCGCGTGCGACGAATTCGAACTGCTTGGTTGCCGTTGCCATCGGAATCTCCCTGCCGCGCTAGTAGCGCTGCTCCCCGGCCCGGCCACACAAGCGGCTGAACTCCTCGTAGGAATGGCACAATTCCACGGCGACGTCGAACGACACCGTGCCGGCCTTGACCAGTTCAGCAAGGTGCTGGTCCATGGACTGCATACCCTGCGCGGCACCCGATTGAAGCGACGTGTAAATCTGGTGCGTCTTGCCCTCACGAATGAGGTTACGGATACCAGGTGTGGCGACAAGAAGCTCGACGGCAACAGCGCGGCCAGGTCCATCAGCACGCGGCAAGAGCGACTGACACACCACGCCCTGGATCGCTGTCGCGAGCTGTGTGCGGATCTGCCCCTGCTGCTCGGCGGGGAACACGTCAATCACACGGTCAATGGTCTGAGCCGCATCCTGCGTGTGCAGAGTTGCAAACACCAAGTGCCCGGTCTCCGCGGCGGTCAAAGCGACCTGGATGGTCTCCAGGTCACGCATCTCGCCGATCAGGATGATGTCCGGGTCCTGACGCAGTACGTGCTTGAGCGCCTTCTGGAACGACTGTGTGTCTGCGCCAATCTCACGCTGATTCACCAACGAACGCTTGTGGCGGTGCAAGAACTCGATCGGGTCCTCGACCGTCATAATGTGCGAACTGCGCGAGCGGTTCGCGAGGTCCACCAACGAGGCCAGCGTGGTCGACTTACCCGAGCCAGTAGGGCCGGTCACCAGCACGAGGCCTCGCGGAAGCTGGGCAAACTCCGCAACCGTGCGCGGAATTCCTAGAGATTCAAGTGGCTTGATCTCGTAAGGAATCACACGGAAAGCCGCACCGACACTCTGGCGCTGGCGGTACAGGTTCACACGGAAGCGTGCCTCCCCCACCAGGGCATAAGAGAAGTCCAGTTCCAGGTTCTCTTCGAACTGCTCGCGCTGCGACTGGGTCAAGATTTGGTAGAGAGAGCGCTGAAGGTTGTCCGGCGTGAGTTTGCTGAACCCCTCCAACGGTGCGAGCCCGCCATCGACACGAATCATCGGCGGAGCACCCGAGGTCACGTGAAGGTCGGAGGCCCCCATGCGGAGCATCCCGCGCAGTGCCTCACCGATGTCCAAGTCGCCATCATGCTGCTCCTGGCTCATTCCCACACGGCGAGCCCCAGCGATGCCACCCTGCTGTGGGTTTGACGCACCCTGCGGGGCGTCAGGGCCAGCCGAACCGCTAGCGGGAGCTGACGTCGGTGCACCCGCACTCGTCGCGGCGCCAGCGCCAGCACCCATGCCGAACGAGGTGCGCTGAGGAACCTGACCGGAGACAGGTGCAGACTGCGTCGAAGGCCGAGCCTGCTGAGGTTGCGGCTGCCCTTGCCCGAACTGGGACTGTTGGGTGGGTGCGTATTGCGTAGGAGCCTGAGCTGTTGCCTGCGGTACCTGGCCCGTTTGGGGGCGGGCGACTGGGGTGCCGGGCTGTGCCACGGGGGCTTGTGCAGGGCGTGCTTGCGGTGCCTGCGCCTGCTGAGGCGCAGGCTGGAAGCTTCCGGATTGTTGGGCACGCTGCTGCGGCTGTTGAGGGTGCAAGGGCACCCCTTGGGGAGCCACGCCACTAGGACGTGCCTCTCCTGCGTGAGTCTGCCCAGCGCGCTCGGTCTGTGCGGCGCTACGTTGAGCCTGCTCACTTTCATCAGCCGACGGCCAGAACATTCCGGCCGCAGGCGTGAATTCGTCAGCCATGCAATTCCCCTCAATGGTCACCCACCGAGAACCCCACATCGGATTCCGGCTAGCGGTGATTGTCGGTAAGTCTATGGTCAAGGTCAGATACGGTCTAGCCGTTTTACCCCTTATCGGCAGTGAGATTTGTCACTTTAGTAAAGGAGCCTCACAAACGTGCTACTTCACAACGCGCAACAGCTCCTCAACCGAGGTGGTGCCGTTGAGCACCTTCGCCCACCCGTCCATTAGCAGGGATTCCATCCCAGCGCCGGTAGCGGCACGCATAATGTCCGCTGTTGATGCACGTTCCACCGTCAATCGTTCAATCTCTTCCGTGACCGTCATGATTTCGTGAAGTGCCACACGCCCGCGATACCCGGTGTTTGAGCATCGGCTGCATCCACCGGCTTGGAATACAGTCGGAGGTTCTCCCCCGGCCCAGCCCACTCCTGCGGGAATTTCTCTTTCGGTCAAGTGGTGTTCCACCGCACAGTTATCGCACAGACGGCGCGCAAGACGCTGCGCCACCACACAGTCCACTGCGGAACCCACCAAGAACGGCTCCACGTCCATCTCAGTCAAACGGGTAATGGCCGATGGTGCATCGTTCGTGTGGAGCGTGGACAGCACCAAGTGACCAGTCAATGCGGCCTCGATGGCAATCTGTGCGGTCTCCTGGTCACGGATCTCACCCACGAGGACCACGTCAGGGTCGGCACGCAAGATTGACCGGAGAGCGGCAGCGAACGTCAGACCGGCCTTGGGGTTCACCTGTACCTGGTTGATGCCGGGGATGCGGTACTCCACCGGGTCTTCCACAGTGATGACGTTGATCTCGGGACGCGAGATCTGATTGAGCGTCGCATAGAGCGTGGTCGACTTACCCGAACCAGTAGGTCCAGTCACCAGGATCATGCCGTAGGGCTTGGTGAAGGTCTCCTTGTACGCCTCATAGTTACGTTCCCGAATGCCGAGGTCCTCGAGGTCCAGTGTCGCAGTCGAGTTGTCGAGAATACGCATCACGACCTTCTCGCCCCAGACCGTAGGCAGGGTTGCCACACGGAGGTCGATCTTGCGTCCATTGTGATTGACCGAGAGACGGCCATCTTGAGGCTTGCGGCGTTCAGCGATGTCGATGTCAGACATAATCTTGAGCCGCGATGTCACCCCGTTCGCGATCGACTTGGGTGCCGACTGAACCTCGTGCAGCACGCCGTCAATGCGATAGCGGACGCGAAGCTCCCGCTCCGCAGGCTCAATGTGAATATCGGACGCCCGGTCTTGAACGGCCTGAGTAATCAGCAAGTTCACAAAGCGCACGATAGGCGCGTCATCCTCGGCCATCGCGCCCGAGAGGTCAAGGTCCTCAAGCGACTCTTCGTTGTCCTCAGAGATGGACTCCTGCAAGTCCTCCATCTCGGCATCGGAGCGGCAGTACCGGTCAATCGCAGTGAGAACGTCGTCATGCGCCGCGACCACCGGAAGAATCTGCATCTTGGTCATCGACCGGATATCGTCGACCGCCACCACGTTGCCCGGGTTCGACATCGCGATCTTCAAAATGTCGCCATCGATCTGGATGGGCAACACCGTGTGCCTGCGACACAAGGTGTCAGGGACCATCGCCACCGCTGCCCGATCAACGGGGAACTCAGCCAGTTCCACGAATTCCATGCCCACCTGCGCCGCCAGGGCTTGGACCAACTGGCCCTCAGAGATGAGTCCGAGTTCCACCAGGGTGCGGCCCAGTGAGGCGCCACGTTCGCGTTGAACGTCGATGGCATCCATCAACTGCTCTTCAGAGAGTGTTCCCTGTTCGAGCAGAATTGTTCCCAGTTGCTTCACAAGACTCCCTCACGGTCTATGCCAGGCAATTCTCATTCCGCAAGATACATCGGCAGCGCCTTGAATGGCACCCTCGCGTGGAACATCCCACATTCAGGTACGAAAGGGATATAGCGGAAACATCGCCGGGCATGCGCCCGCAACCGGGAGCTAGTGTGTCTCGGCGAGTGCGTCGAGGAGAGCTCGATCCATGACGTCAATCGGAGCTTCGTGGCCCGTCATCAATCGAATCTGTTCTGCCGCTTGGTGGAGCAACATGCGCGTCCCATTGACGAACGTGCCACCGTGCGCACTCCACGCTCGGCCCAACGGTGTCGTGATCGGGTCGTACACCGCGTCAAGCAACACTGCACCTTCGCGCACCGACAAATTGTCCGGAGACGAACTCGCTGAATCCAACGCTGACGCCACACCCTCACCAACGGAAGCTGGCACCGTGGACACCACCACGGGGACCGTGGCCATGAGCGCGGGCGCATCCTCGAAAGGCACGAACCGAGGCTCGACGCCCATCTTGGTCGCCGCGCGGAGCAGTCCGCCAGCTCGCGCACGATTCCGCACCACGATCACGGGCCGGGTGACCCCCAGACGGCCCAACGCCGCCATCGCTGACGTGGCGGTCGCTCCCCCGCCAAGAATCAGTCCGTCGCGGGCCTCGGTAACTCCACCTTCCTGGAGTGCAGCTGCGATGCCGTGGACGTCAGTATTGGCACCCACCACATGACGCCCGGCGGCCTGTGGCTGCAGCAAAACCGTGTTCACTGCGCCGACGAGTTTTGCCATGGGCTCGACGTAGTCAAGCAACGGCATCGCGGCAACCTTGAGCGGCATGGTCAAACTCAATCCAGCCCAAGCATCGTCCAGACCGGCGAGGAATTCCGCGAGCTGGTCCTCCGTGACGTCGTACTTGTCGTACTCCCAGTCAAGCCCCAACGCCCGATACGCGCTCTGGTGCAACACCGGAGAAAGCGAATGTGCGATGGGGTGACCCAGCACACCCGCCTGGCGAGTGCTCACGGACGACTACTCCTCGGGAAGTTCGGTGTCCGGCTGGTTGTCAGCGATCCACGCCTTGAGCTCAGCAGCGTTCTTCTGGTGCTCCGTGTAGTCCTCGGCGTACTTGGTTTCACCGGTTTCAAGGTTCACGGTCACGAAGTACAAGTAGTTGGTGTCTGCCGGCGACACAGCGGCCTGAATCGACGCCTCACCTGGTGCTGCAATGGGGCCCGGAGGGAGACCGGTGTACACGTATGTGTTGTACGGGCTATCGACTGCGAGCTCTTCCTGCGTCGCAAACGCTCCCTCACCGGGAACGACGTACTTCACAGTGGAGTCCATCTGCAACAGCATGTCGATGTCAAGGCGGTTGTAGATCACGGAAGCAATGAGAGGGCGGTCCTCGTCCAACAGTGCTTCACGTTCCACAATCGAAGCCACCGTCAGGATGTCCTCATAGTTCTCCGGCGCAACTCCGTTGTTGTCAAGCACCTTGATGGTCTGGGAGACCATAGTCGACAACACCTCAACCGGCTCAACACCTGGGTCGAATGAGTAGGTTGCCGGGAACAGCCATCCTTCGAGGTTGCCGTCGGCCTCAGCGGGCAGACCAATCGCATCAGTGTCAGCCGCAACTTCAGCCACCTCTTCTGGGGTGGCGTCAGTGACGTTCGCGATCTTCTCGTAGTACGTGTCCAGCGTCTTACCCTCAGGGATGCTGATCGTCAGTTCGACTCGGTTGCTGGGGTCCAGGAGCGCGTCAACGGCATACTGCGCCTGCATCTCGCGCTGCACCAAGTAGTACCCAGCGGATATCTGCGTGGCATCAGGGGAAGCGTTGTAGGCCTCAACGAATGCCTCGGAGGAAGCGACCACGCCTGCCTCGTACAACACGTCCGCCATTGCGGCGCCTGACATTCCAGGATCAATGACGACCTGGACAACGCCTTGGCCGGTGCCTTCATAGTCGGCAACACCAGTGCCGCCCTCAGTCTGGAAGCCCTTGAGGAAGTTCCAACCGACGGACACACCAATGGCGAGGATCACGATCGCAGCGGCGACCGCCACCAAAGTCCACCTACGCCGCGCTGCGCGTCGCTTCTGACGCTGCATACGGCGCATATCGAGCGTTGTAGTGCTCGGTGCCTCTGTCTCGAACAAGTCAGTCATTGTCACCCTTGTGTGCCATCACCTGGGATACCTTACCTAGGTTTCCCTGGCGCTCGGTTTCAAGCGCCGTTTCTAGAATGACCACGGCAGCAGCCTGGTCAATTACTTCACGTTGCTGTTTAGCAGTTCTCCCTGCCTCGCGCATAGCCGACGATGCCGACGCTGTGGAGAACCTTTCGTCCATCAAACGCACAACCACGTCTACGCGTTCCGACAGTTTCTGGGCAATCTGCATCGCATCCTGGGCAGATGTGCCGAGTTCACCCGACAACTTCCGGGGCAGGCCCACAAACACCGTCACCACTTCACGCTCTCTCACGATACGCACAAGTTCATGCACGGCGCGCGAGTTACGCTTCACGGTCGTCACCGGAAATGCCATACGACCGTCGGGGTCGGAGGCAGCGACGCCGATGCGGACCGAACCCACGTCGACGCCGAGGCGCACTCCCTTATCCACGTGCCGCCAACGTGTCACGAATGGCCACCAGGGCATCGGCGATCTTCGACGAATCCTGGCCACCACCTTGAGCGAGATCGGGCTTACCACCGCCACCACCGCCGAGCGTCTGAGCCGCGACCTTGACCAGATCGCCGGCGCGTACACCCGCGTCACGCGCAGGAGCGTTGGTCGCGATCACGATCTGCGGACGTCCATTGAGATCGGCCGATGCTGCCACAACGGTGGGTTCAGCGTCACCGAGGCGGTTGCGGACGTCCGTGACGAGCGTGCGGAGATCGTCGCCATCCGAAGCGTTGACCGACTGGTGCGCCACTAGCTTGACGCCGCCAACAGTCGAGGCCGTGTCGACCAACTCTGCTGCCACCTGCTGCATCGCCTGCTGGCGGTACTGCGTGAGCTTCTTCTCAGCATCGGACAAGCGGGTCAGCAGCGATCCGATCCGGTCGGTGAGCTCATCGGGACGGGCCTTCAGGGTGGTCGTCAGTTCATTCACAATCGCGCGTTCCGCTGCCAGTTGGCTGAAAGCTTCACCACCTACCAGCGCCTCGATACGCCGCGCACCCGAACCCACGGAGCCCTCGCTGGTCACCGATAGCAACCCGATCTGCCCCGAGTTTGCGACGTGGGTTCCTGCACACAGTTCACGTGAGAACGGTCCACCGATTTCCACCACACGCACACGGTCGCCATACTTCTCGCCGAACAGTGCCATCGCACCTGCGTTGCGTGCCTCATCGAGAGTCATCACGTTGGTCTGGACCGGAAGCTCCTCGCGAATAGCGTTGTTCGCGATGCCTTCGATTTCTTCGCGGGCAGCCATGGAGATTCCCTGACGCCAGGCAAAGTCCAGGCGCATGTAGCCCGGCTTGTTATAGGAGCCCGCCTGTGTTGCGTCGTCTCCCAGCACCTTGTGCAGCGCTGAGTGAATCAAGTGCGTCGCAGAGTGAGCCTTGGACGCTTGGTGACGGTTGACCAAGTCGACCTCAGCAGCGACGGAGTCACCAGCAGCGACCTCGCCCTCCTCGACCGTGACCGTGTGCACGATCACGTCAGCCACGGGCTTTTGTACATCGAGCACATTGAGGGTGGCGTTCGCACCGCGGATCACACCGGTGTCGGCATCCTGACCGCCCGACTCTGCGTAGAACGGGGTCTCCGCAAGAATGACTTCCACGGTGTCGCCCGCGTGCGCCACGGGAACTGACACCCCATCCTTGATGACAGCGGCAACAGTGGTGCCCAAGCTCAGCTCGTCGTAGCCACGGAACACCGTTGCGTCGAGGGCGTGATACACACCCACGTCCGCGTGGCCGCCCTTCTTGGCCTTCGCATCGGCGCGGGCACGCTCCTTCTGCTCCGTCATCAACGCACGGAAACCGGCCTCGTCAACCGAGACACCCTGCTCTGCAGCCATCTCCAGAGTGAGGTCAATCGGGAAGCCGGACTCGTCGTGCAACTTGAACGCGATGTCACCGCCCAACGCCTTCTTGCCTTCAGCCTTCACCGACGACACCGCCGTGTCGAGAATCGTGATGCCCTTGGTCAACGTGCGGCGGAACGCATCCTCCTCCGTCACAGCGACATTGAGAATCTTCTCAATCTTGTCGCCCAGTTCCGGGTACGACGGCTTCATCGACTCGTACGAGGTGGAGATCAGCGTCTCAATGGAGGGGTCATTGACACCCAACAGTCGCATCGAGTTCACCGTACGGCGCAAGAGACGACGCAGCACATAACCGCGGCCCTCATTGCCGGGGACGATGCCATCGTGGATCAGCATCATCGAGCTACGGACGTGGTCGGCAATCACACGAAGGCGAACGTCGTCGCCGTCGTTGGCCTTGTATTGCTTGCCTGACAGCTCGGATGCACGCGCAATGACGGGGAAAACCTCGTCGATCTCGTACATGTTCGCCACGCCCTGCTTCAGGTACGCGATGCGCTCCAAGCCAGCACCCGTGTCGATGGCCTTCTGATCAAGTTCCTTGATGAGCGGGTAGTCCTTGCCATCGCCAGGACCACGCAGGTACTGATCAAAGACGAGGTTCCAGATCTCGAGATAGCGGTCACCACCCGGGTCAACGCTTCCACCCTCAGCTTCGGGGCCGAACTCGGGGCCGCGGTCGTAGTGCCACTCCGCACACGGACCTGCGGGGCCAGGCTGGCCCGTGTCCCAGAAGTTCTCTTCGCGTTCCAAGCGCACAATGTGCTCGTCAGGAACCCCAACGCTGCGCAACGCGGCGTGAGCCTCGTGGTCTTCCTTCCACGTCGTCACCCACAGACGCTCAGGGTCCAGACCGTACTTGCCCTCGTCCTCCGAGCCAGTCAGCAACTCCCACGCGAAGTCAATCGCGCCTTCCTTGAAGTAGTCCCCAAAGGAAAAGTTACCCAGCATCTGGAAGAACGTGCCGTGGCGGGTGGTCTTGCCGACCTCTTCAATGTCCTTGGTGCGAATGCACTTCTGCACACTGGCGATACGCGAGTATGGCGCGTCCTCGGTCCCAATGATGTACGGAATGAACGGCACCATGCCGGCGACTGTGAACAACAAGGACGGGTCCGGCGAAACCAGCGACGCGCTGGGCTGAATGTGGTGACCCTTCGACTCGAAGTAATCGATCCACCGCTGCCTGACGTCAGCTGTCTGCATCCTGTCCTCCATGCTCAGCAGGGCTCGAAAGCCCAGGTGAGAACCGCAACGGTCCTCTTCCAAGGCGCCAAGGGTCGCTTGACGCTCAACCAATGAAGAGCATCGGCCCTCTTGCCAATGCCCCGCAGCCCGACTTTAGCGCTTCCGCACCCGGCGCGGGCAGAGCCCTAAGTATGACAAAACCGCTGGGCCCCGACCAGTGTCGGGGCCCAGCGGCATGAACTTTGTCGCGTAGAGCGGCGCTTAGCGCGCGTAGTACTCGACGACGAGCTGCACTTCGCAGGTCACGGGGACCTCGGCGCGCTTGGGGCGACGGACCAACTTGGTCGACAGCTTCTCAAGCGAAACGTCGAGGTAGTCCGGAACCTCAGGCAGAACGTCGCGGTGTGCACCAGCGGCGGCAGCCATGTAGGGCTCCATGGTGACAGCCTTGGGCTTGACCTGAATGGTCTGGCCCGGCTTCACGCGGAACGAAGGGCGGTCAACGATCTGACCGTCCACGAGGATGTGGCGGTGCAGAACCGACTGACGAGCCTGGAGGATCGTACGAGCGAAGCCCGAACGAAGAACCAGAGCGTCAAGACGCATCTCGAGCAGCTCGACGAATGCCTCACCAGTCAGACCCGGCTCGTGACGAGCCTCTTCGAACGTGCGAGTCATCTGCTTCTCACGCAGGCCGTACTGGGCGCGAAGACGCTGCTTCTCACGCAGACGAACGGCGTAGTCGCTTTCCTTACGACGAGCGGTTCGACCGTGCTCGCCGGGAGGGTAAGGACGCTTCTCGAAGTGCTTGACTGCCTTAGGCGTCAGGGCAATGCCCAGGCTGCGCGACAGGCGGACCTGACGACGTGCCTTCTGTACTGAAGTCATTTTTTCCTTCACAGTTGAGCGCGCGCGGATGCACGATCAACGATGGTGTGTCATTTGCTGGGTTCGCGGAGACAGCAGCCAACCGTCCGCGAGGGCTAGACAATGCTACCAGGTCAGGCAGGGCGTGCGCGGCATTGCTCGCTCCTATTGACGGCCCAGCATGTCGCGGATGCGGTTCAGGCGCTCAGTCACCGTGCGCTCGTACCCAAACTCGGTGGGTTGATAGTACTGCGCGCCGCGCAATGCCTCCGGCAAATACTCCTGATTCGCTACCGCTCCTGGGGCGTCATGCGAATACACATACGTTTGCCCATGGCCGATGCGCTTGGCACCGGAGTAGTGAGCATCGCGGAGGTGCTCAGGGACCACGCCAGCCTTACCAGCCCGGACGTCTGCGATCGCGGCATCGATCGCCACATACGACCTGTTGGACTTGGGTGCCGTCGCGAGATACGTGGTGGCCTCCGCGAGTGGAATGCGTCCCTCCGGCATCCCGATGAACGTGACCGCGTCGGCAGCGGCCTGCGCGATGACCAGCGCCTGAGGATCAGCCATACCGATGTCCTCCGCAGCAAGGATGACGAGCCGCCGAGCCAAGAACCGTGGGTCCTCCCCCGCCACCACCATGCGAGCCAGATAGTGCAAAGCGGCGTCCACATCGCTTCCGCGTACCGACTTAATGAATGCGCTGATGACGTCATAGTGCTGGTCGCCGCTCTTGTCGTACGCCACAAGCGCCGAATCCATGGCCCGCTCGGTCAGCTCCGCCGTCACCACCGGCAAATCATCCCCATCCGCTGGCCCCCGACCCAACGCGGCATCCGCCACCGCTTCCAGCAGCGTCAGAGCCTTGCGAGCATCGGCCCCCGCGACGCGCAGGATGTGCTCACGGGCATCGTCCTCCAGCACGACCCTGCCGCTGAGACCGCGCTCATCCGTGACCGCGCGGTCAAGCAACTCTCCGAGGTCCTGCGACGCCAACGGTTGCAATGTCAGCAAAAGAGAGCGGGACAACAGCGGCCCCACCACCGAGAAACTGGGGTTTTCGGTCGTCGCGCCAATGAGCGTCACCCAACGGTTCTCGACGGCCGGGAGCAACGCGTCCTGTTGAGTGCGAGTGAAGCGATGGATCTCGTCAACGAACAGCACCGTCTCGCGCTCACCCGTGGCGATGCGACGTTTGGAATCCTCGATGACCCCCCGTACATCCTTAATGCCGGCGGTCACCGCCGAGAGCTCCACGAAGCGCCTATTGCCCGCGACCATGTATGCCAGTGTGGTCTTGCCCGTGCCTGGAGGCCCCCACAAGATCACTGACGTGGCAGGCGCGCTCTCCCCCACCAGCCTGCGTAGCGGTGAACCGTCCGTCAACAGGTGCGACTGTCCGACCACCTCATCGAGAGCCCGGGGACGCATCCGTACCGCGACGGGCGCATTTGGACCCGCTTCAGGGACACCGCGGCCAGTGCGCTCGGTCGACTCGAAGAGGTCCATCCCGCAAGCCTATGCGGTGCGGGAGACATACCGGCCACCTCCATTACCGATGACAGCAATAGCGACAGGCCCTCCGGCGCTACGTCCGTGGCGGCGGCCCGGCTTGAGTGGCGAATCACGGCCCTAGACTGGCCACCATGTTCGTTGGCCTCGCGCACCTTTCTTCACGCCACCCCGTCAGCGTCGTCATCGGATGGGTCGTCGCCACGATTGCAATGTTGACCGTTGCCATGGTGGGCGTGGGCGATGGCAATCTCTTCGACCGCACCACTTTCGGTGCCCCCACCGTGAACGGCGCAGAGTCAACCGAGGTCTACGAAACCCTTGGTGCAGCCCGCGACCCCGACATCGGCCCCACGCTGACCCTCGACATCCAGAATGTCGAGCCCTCGGATCCCGAGGTCGCCAACGCGCTCACCACTGTCAGCGACACCATTGCGGAACGCGACGGTGTCGCAGCCGTCACCACGCCCTACGGCACCGTGCCAGGTTCTGCGTTCGATCCGGAGCGATACGCGACGTCGGCATCGGCCGGCTTAGAAAGCAGCGCAAGCCAAGCCGATGCGCTGGAGGCCTCGCCCCTGGTCGCCCAAAGCGGCGACGCAGTCCTGATGACCGTGGACTACGGCGATATCCCCGGCAGCGGCGCGGGTGAACATCACGAGGTTGACGACTGGGCAACGGCCTATCTGGAAGACGAACTCCCCGGCGCGCGCGTCATCAGTTTCTCTGAGCCCACGCTCATGAACGACTTCAGCCACCAAGTCGAGAGCGACCTCATCAAGGGCGAAGCCATTGCGCTGCCAGTTGCGCTCGTGGTCATGGTGCTGGTCTTTGGAGGCTTCCTCGCGGCGAGTGCTCCCATCATCGGTGCACTTGCGTCCATTGCCGGCGGTCTCGCTGTGCTCTTTGGGTTCAGCTACATCCTCGACCTCGATCAGGCATCAATCAACGTCGTCACCGTCCTCGGCATAGGTCTGTCGATCGACTACGGACTGCTCATCGTGTCCCGGTACCGCGAAGAGCTCTTCCGGAGCAAGAGCACGCCCGAGAATGACATGCGCCCAGCCGTCCTCGAAACCACGATGGTCACTGCAGGCCGCACGGTCTTCTTCTCCTCCGTCACCGTGGCCATCTCCGTGGCCGGCATGCTGATCTTTGATGCAGAAATCATCCGCGGCATCGGGGGCGCGGCACTCGGCGTTGTGATCATGGCCCTGCTTACTGCGCTGACGCTGGTCCCAGCCGTGCTCCACCTCTACGGCCACAGACTCTCCAAGCCCACGGTCCTTTCCCGCATTCCCGGGATTCGCACTGTGCTCAAGTACACCGCGGATGTCAGTAGCGACACCGGCGCCTTCTCACGACTGGCGGGACGAGTGCAACAGCATCCGTGGCTCGTCGCCATCGCAACCACAGGCCTCTTGCTGCTACTCGCCAGCCCCCTGGCCTCGCTCCAAGTCCGCAACTCCGAGGTCGAACTGTTGCCTGTCGACAATGAGAGCCGAGAGTTTGTCGATACCTACGCTGTCGAGTACCCAGACCTGGCAAGCCCGACAGTGCACCTACTCCTGGAAACGTCCCCCGAGGAAGCCGATGCGTGGGTCACCTCCGACGTACTCGACGTCGCGCACGTCACCGGGGCCACCGCCGCCGAGGAAATCCCGGGGACGGGCCTCTCTACGGTCAGTCTGTACACCGACGTCGACGACGAAGGATCCCCCGACGCAACGGACATCGTGCGAGACCTCCGCGATCTTTCCGCACCATTCGAGGTGTCGGTCGGAGGAACATCGGCCATCCAAGTGGACTTCATTCAGGCACTAGCCGATGGAGCACCATGGGCCGTCGGGCTTGTCGTGATTGCCACGTTCGTGCTCATGTTCCTCATGACGGGCTCGCTCCTGGTGCCCGTCAAGACACTGCTCATCAATGCGCTGTCCCTCGCTGCCGCCATGGGAGTGCTGAGCTGGATCTTCACCGAAGGCCACCTCGAGGGCATGCTGGGCTTCACCTCGACAGGCGGCATCGAAACCTATGTGCTCGTGATGGTGCTGGCTTTCGGGTTCGGCCTCGCGATGGACTACGAGGTGTTCCTGCTGGCACGCATTAAGGAACTGGTCGATGCCGGCGTCGACAACGATGAAGCGGTACGCATCGGGCTGCAGCGCTCGGGACGGATCATTACGTCCGCGGCAGCGATCATCATGCTCGTATTCCTGGGCTTCGCAGCCGGGGAACTCCTCGTCATTAAGCAGGTGGGCCTCGGGCTGGCGATCGCCGTGTTCCTCGACGCCACCCTGGTACGCATGCTCCTCGTCCCCGCGACCATGACTCTGCTCGGCAAGCACAACTGGTGGGCGCCCAAGCCGCTTGTGCGCATCTACGAGAAGTACGCCGTCAAGCACTAACGGACTGAACCCGGCCGCACACCCCGCACCCCGCGCCTCGAACCCCGCGCCTCGCTCCTCACATCAAATGGAGCCATCTCGCTGTCCTGAGGACTCACAACAGCGAAATGGCTCCATTTGGCGGAGAGGGAATTAGTTGGAGGTGGCCTCGGCGTCAGCGTCGTCAGCTTCCGGCACGAAGTCCACTCCGGCTTCCGAACGCTGTTCCGGCGTAATCGGGGCAGGCGCCGCCGTCAGTGGGTCGTAACCGCCACCGGACTTCGGGAATGCTATGACGTCGCGGATTGAGTCCGCCTTGGCCAACAGCGCGGTCACGCGGTCCCAACCCAGTGCGATTCCGCCGTGAGGGGGAGCACCAAAGGAGAAGGCCTCCAGCAAGAAGCCGAACTTCTCCTGCGCCTCTTCCTCGCTGATGCCCATGACCTTGAACACACGCTCCTGCACGTCCTGACGGTGGATACGGATGGACCCACCACCAATCTCATTGCCGTTGCAGACAATGTCATAGGCGTATGCCAGTGCCTCGCCGGGAACATCCTCGAAGTTGTCGAGGTACTCAGGCTTGGGAGACGTGAAGGCGTGGTGCACGGCAGTCCATGCACCCGAGCCGACGGCAACATCGTCGTCATCGTCTTCGCCCACGGCCTTGAACAGCGGAGCGTCAACAACCCAGCAGAATTCAAAGCGGTCTGGGTCAATGAGGCCCACACGCTCGCCGATCTCGAGACGAGCCGCACCGAGGAGTGCACGCGAGGGTCCCGGCTTGCCAGCGGCAAAGAAGATGCAGTCGCCCACCGAGGCGCCCACGGCATCGGCCAGGCCCGCCTTTTCAGCGTCCGAGAGGTTCTTGGCAACGGGACCACCAAGCTCGCCATCCTCCTGAACCAGCACGTACGCCAGTCCACGAGCACCGCGCTGCTTGGCCCACTCCTGCCAGGCGTCGAGCTTCTTGCGAGGCTGCGAGGCACCACCGGGCATCACGACGGCACCCACGTAGTCGTTCTGGAACACGCGGAAGGGCGTGTCCTTGAAGTACTCGGTCAGTTCCACGAGCTCGAGACCAAAGCGGAGGTCCGGCTTGTCCGAACCAAAACGGGACATTGCGTCGGCGTAGGTGATGCGCGGAATCGGCAGCGGTACTTCATAGCCGATGAGCGACCACAGTTCACGCACCAGTTCTTCACCCAGGGCGATCACGTCGTCCTGGTCGACAAAGCTCATCTCCACGTCAAGCTGAGTGAACTCCGGCTGACGGTCAGCGCGGAAGTCCTCATCGCGGTAGCAACGGGCAATCTGGTAGTAGCGCTCCATGCCGGAAACCATGAGGAGCTGCTTGAACAACTGCGGCGACTGCGGCAACGCATACCAAGACCCGGGAGCCAGGCGCGCTGGCACCAGGAAGTCACGTGCACCCTCGGGGGTCGAACGGGTCAGCGTCGGCGTCTCGATCTCGAGGAAGTCGTGGCGGTCCAACACGCGGCGGGCAGCCTTGTTGACCTCGGAACGCAGAACGATGTTCGCGCGCGGCTGCGGACGGCGCAGGTCGATGTAGCGGTACTTGAGGCGCGCCTCCTCGCCGACGGTGACATGCTCATCGACGGGCATCGGCAGAGGTGCGGATTCGTTCAGGATGGTCACGTCGGAGACCACCACCTCGATCTCACCACTGGGAAGGTTCGCGTTGGCAGAACCCTCGGGACGCTCACGCACTTCACCCGTGACCTGGATGACGTATTCGTTGCGCAGGGAGTGGGCGACCTCTTCACGGATGACTACCTGGGCGAAGCCCGATGCGTCACGCAGATCGATAAAGGCGACACCACCGTGATCGCGGCGACGGCCTACCCATCCAGCGAGGGTGACGGTTGAGCCAGCATCGGTGGCGCGGAGGTTTCCAGCAAGGTGAGTGCGGAGCACGGGTGGCCTTTCTTGGACGCGCTAGACGGGCGCGCCGGATAGGTGAAGTTGATGAAGGTTAAGTCTATCGGGGCGTGGCGGGCTCTCAACCGCCCCGTCCCTCGCGAAGTGGCTGATCTTGGCTGTTTTGAACCCGTAAAACAGGCAAATGGAGCCATTTCGCGGGGAGGGTTTTGCTTTGGCGGGGAGGGTTTTGCTTTGGCGGGGAGGATCAGGGGCGGACGATGCTTGGGCGGGCGTCCGCTGCCGGCGGCTCCCAGGCATCGGCGTCAGCGGGCACCTGCTCACCAGAGCGAATGTCCTTCACCTCTCCATCAGTGCCATCGGCGGCCGGGAACCACACAAACGGAATCCCACGCTTGTCAGCGAACTGAATCTGCTTGCCAAACTTCGCGGCCTTTGGCGCCACCTCGCAGGCGATGCCCCGAGCTCGCAGCCGGTCTGCGATCCGCGCTGACACACCACGTGAGTCCTCATCATTGACTGCCACGACCACGGCGCTCGGGACAGCACGCGAAGCCTCAACCAGGCCAGAGCCCACCATGCGGCTCACCAGACGGGACACCCCAATCGACATGCCCACACCAGGGAAACCGCCGCCAGCAACGAGCGAGTCATAGCGCCCACCCGAGCAAATGGACCCCAAGTCCTCGTGCCCCTCCAGGAAGGTCTCATAGACCGAGCCCGTGTAATAGTCGAGTCCCCGCGCAATGCGCAGATCTGCGACGGCCGTGCCCGGCACCGCCTCATTCACGCCCTCGACCAGCTCCACCAGGCTTGCAATGCCAGCCTTCAACTGCTCCTGTGGGCCTTCGATGTCGGCGACGGTCGTCGTCGACGCCCAAAGGTCCTCGACTGCAGCGGCAAAGCCACCATCGGGGCTGGAGATCCGCGCCAACTCAAGTACGGCATCGGCCGCGGTCTCGCTCACGCCCTTCGCCGTCAGTTCCGCACGGACGCCGTCGGGACCGATCTTGTCCAACTTGTCCACGCTACGGAGCGCATCAGCGACATCCTCAATGCCGACACCACGGTAGAACCCCTCGACGAGTTGACGATTGTTCACGCGCATCGTCACCCCCGGCAAGGGCAGTGCACCCAGGGCACGTGCCATCACCACGGCAACTTCAGTCTCAAAGTGAGCGGGCAGCGTCTCACGAGCGACCACATCGATGTCCGCCTGATAGAACTCGCGGAAACGCCCTTCCTGCGGACGCTCCCCTCGCCACACCTTCTGAATCTGGTAGCGACGGAATGGGAATGCGATGTCGTTCTGGAACTCCTCGACATAGCGCGCAAATGGCACCGTCAGGTCAAAGTGGAGACCGAGCTTGGCCTCTTCACCCTCCTCCGCGTTGAGGCGACCGAGCGTGTAAATCTCCTTGGCGGCATCGGACTTGCCTGCAAGCCGGTCCAGCGGCTCGACCGCGCGCGTCTGAATCTCACCAAAGCCATGAAGGCTGAAGACCTCGCTGATCGAGGACAACACCTCCGACTCAACGATGCGCTGCGACGGGGTCCATTCGGGGTAACCAGACAAAGGTCTCACTCGTGCCATGCGGCCATTGTTCCACCTCACCGGGACGCCAGGAGCGCCGCATAAGATGGCAAGACCTGCATACGACCCCGCCGGAAGGTTCTGATGACCTCGAAGAAGCAAGCCCGTGAGGCCGAGCGACGCAAACAAGCCAAACTCGACGCCAAGATCGCCGAACGGGAAGCGCAACGCGACAGGCGCGTTCGCATCGGCTCTCTCGTGGCAGTCGTGGTGCTGGTGATCGCGCTCATCACCTGGGGCATCATCGCGTTCGTGGGTGGAGGCAGCGACGATGCCGGTGGCAGCAACGTTGCGGCCTCGCCCTCTGTTGCGGAGACCGACGATGCGGGCTCAGCTCCCGAAGCAACAGACGACCTTGAGTACAGCACAGGCTGGGGCACCTCACCCGCTCCCCCAGACCCTTCGCTCGCAGAAGGCCGCGTGTGGGACGTGACGCTCGACACCAACCTCGGTGAGATCGTGCTCGAACTCGACGGCGCCAACGCACCCCAAGCCACCGCAAGCTTTGTTGCACTAGCAGAGGACGACTTCTTCAACAACACGCAATGCCACCGGCTCACGACCGAGAACATCTACGTGCTGCAGTGCGGGGACCCCTCCGCCACAGGGCAAGGTGGACCCGCCTACAGTTACGGACCCATCGAGAACGCTCCCTCAGATGACCTCTACCCCGCCGGAACACTTGCGATGGCGCGCGTGGGCAACGACGCCGAATCCATGGGAAGCCAGTTCTTCATCGTTTACGACGACTCCACAATTCCGTCCGACGCGGCCGGTGGATACACGATATTCGGGCAGGTCACGCAAGGTCTGAGTATTGTGGAGGACGTTGCCAGTGCCGGAACTATCACAGGCGAGCCCGACGGGCCTCCGGCGCAGTCCGTCATCGTGAACGAGGTGTCCGTAGAATGACCACTCCCAAGCCCACCCCTAAGCCCATTCCCAGGCCCAAGCCACCAGCCGGCGGCGCAAGCCCAGCGGCCCTCGCGGCTCAGCCCACACACCCAGTCAAGGTGCCGGTTGTCGCCAACATCACCGACGAGCAAATCGCCGATGCCGCCAAGCACGGAGCCGTCGAGGGAGACAACGTTGTCGTCACCGTTGGTAGCGACAAGGTTGAGGTTGGCCCGGCCCAGGGCGACGAGCCCATTGCTCCCTACGCCAAGGCGTATTACGAACTCGAAGCATCGATCGAACGCTTCCACGCACGCCTCGCAGGCGCTGAAATGTCCCCCAAAGACATCGATGACTCGCTGAAGAGCATCGACGGGCAACTCGCTGAACCCAAGGTCGTAGGTGACATTGAGGCACTGCGCAAGCGCTTCGCCTCAGTGACAGAGGAAGCCACCGCCATTCGCGACCGCCTCAACAAGGAGCGCGAGGCCGCCAAGGCTGAAGCCCTCGAGGCACGTGAGAAGATCGTGGCCGCCGCCGAGGCGATCGCCGCGAAGCCAGAGAACTCCGTGCACTGGAAGAACGACACCGCAGAACTGCGGTCTCTCTTGGACGAGTGGAAGAGCGCTCAGCGTTCGCAGGCCAGGATCGCCAAGGATGTCGAGCGCGCGCTCTGGAAGCGCTTCACCACTGCACGTTCCGGCTTCGAGAAGGCGCGCAAGCACCATTTCGCGCAACTGGACAAGGACAACTCCGCAGTCGCGTCGCGCAAGGAAGAACTAGCCGCCCGCGCCGAGGCCCTTGCCGAGTCCACCGATTGGGACCGCACCGCCCGCGCATTCAAGGAGCTCATGGGCGAGTGGAAGACTGCCGGGCGCGGCCGCCGCAGCGTGGACGACGCCCTGTGGAAGCGATTCCAGACCGCTCAGGACACATTCTTCGACGCACGACGCGCTGAGTCCGACGCCGAGGACGAGGCACTCAGCGGCAACGTCGAAGGCAAGGAAGCAGCCGTCGTTGAGGCCGAAGCTATCCTTCCGATCAAGGACCTCGACACTGCCAAGCAGGCACTGCGGGCAGCACAGGACAAGTTCGACGCTGCTGGTCGAGTGCCCCGAGGCGACGTTGCCCGACTCACCAAGCGCATGAGCGCAGTCGAGAAGGCAGTGCGCGACGCCGATGAAGCGGCATGGAACGACACCAACCCGGAGCTGGAAGCACGTGCCTCCGGTGCGCTCGCGCAGCTAGAAGATGCAATCGCAGATCTTGAAAAGGATCTTGCCGCTGCAGAAGCCACCAAGGACAAGCGCAAGATCAAGTCCGCACAGGAAGCACTCGACGCGCGACGTGCGTGGCTAGAGCAGATCAAGGGCGTCGTGTCCTGAACTAAATGACATGCGCTGGCAACGGTAGACGCCGTCAGCGGTTATCCACAGAAGTGCAGATGTGCCCGCCTAGGAAGTCCTAGGCGGGCACACTCATGTCATGTGGTCAGTCACCGAAGAAGACATCGGCACGAGTGCGTGGAACAGGTTTCTCAAGGACGGCGTCATCAAGCCACTTGGCCCCACCATTGCATTGCCGTACGACATCACCCCGACGCCTGCCCTGCGACGGTTCGCCACAAGCCAGCACGTCCCAGTCAACATGTCACTGTCCGGAACAGGTGCGCTGTGGGTCAGGTTCGGCGGCGAAGCTCCCGCTGTACTCGACGTTTGTGTCCCTGCGCGCCGTCACATCAGACAAGGCTCGCGTGGATGGCCCATCCGCCTGCACTATTCGACACGCCCGCTCTCGCGGGTCCGCGGGGCACGCAACGCGATGATCGCATCAAGCCCCCAGGACGGGCACGCGGTGGAATCAGCACCGCGAGCCGTTGTCGATGCGCTGCGGTGGGCCCCACTTGAAGAGGCGGTTCCGTGGGTGGTCATGGCCGCGCAACACGGCGTGACACCTCACCAGGTACAAGGGGAACTCGCGCTGCTACGGCCCAAGGACGCTACCGCTGTGCGTGCACGCAACGCATGGCAGATGCTCTACTCTGCCGGTGTCGTCTAGCCATGCTGCGGACATCCGCATGCAGGTCCTCTCCACAGATTTTGCTCAGTCCTGGCGGACCAGCGGAGCGGTCGCTACGGTCGTCACTCATGGGGGCAAAAACTCTTCTCACGACCATTGCCGTTGTCTCAATGTTGCTGACAGCGTGTACAAGCGCCGATGCTGGGATCTCGGCCAGCGGTGAAGCGTCACCCACAGCCTCAGAGACGCTAACGCCGCCGAGCCCCACGCCCACGCCCTCACCGAGCCTCACTCCGCTCACCGATGACGAAGTCCTCGCTGCGATCCCGGAGTGGACCCTCGGCGAGAGCATCGAAAGCGCGGCAGGATTCTCGAGATTCTATGTCGAGCTCTATCCGACGATGTTCACAGAGCCCTACGACACACGGGTCTTTGGGTCACTTGCGACTACCAATTGCAACTTCTGCGCGGAGACTCTCGAGAGAGTTGCCTCAACGGAGCAAGAGTCGGCCTACAGCACCGGCGGTTCCTTCACGTGGCCGAATGCCGAGGACTACGTCAATGTCGCGCGAGGTGGCCTCTCCGAGGACGGGTACTGGTACATCGAGCAAGACATGGTGATGACCACCATCGAGACCTACTCCGAGGACGGCACTCCGCTGGGCTCATCTCCCGGGGGCTCCGGTCTCGCGACCACAAAGCTATCGTGGAGCGACGGACTCTGGGCTGTCGAGGACGTCTACTTCCTGTTCGATGATGAATAGTGGCGCGCTCGTCATCGGGGTGTTGTTGCTCATTGGGAGTGCGGACGATGCACCAGAAGTTGGCGGGAGCATCGTGGGGGATGAAGTTCGCGCGGACCTCACGACAAACGATGAATACCAGGCTGCACAGGTGCCCGCCTCCGCGGCGAGCGGTGAGACGCCGACGGCTCCGCAGCCGCGGTACATCCGTGCCGCGATCTGTCCT
>NZ_BBRB01000006.1:10408-110089 GCF_000975055.1 Demequina sediminicola | reverse complement strand
CCTACCTCTTGGATCGCTCAGGCCAATGACATATGCTCAGACCAATGACTTAGACGGGTAGCACGATCCCTTGGCGCAAACACAACCCAGCTCCCGCCGTTGCCCGTGCGAATGAAGGGCGAAGTAAGGAACGGTCGCTAGGACGAGCGTTTTGTTCCCGTGACACGGCGGGCGTCGTAGACGCCATCAATCTTGCGGATAGCCGCCAGAACTGCGCCAAGGTGCGATGGATCCGCCATCTCAAACGTGAACGTGTTCAACGCAACGCGGTCGCGGTTTGTCGAGACATTCGCGCCCAAAATATTGACGTGGTAGTCGGCGAGAGCTTTGACGACGTCGCTGAGCAAACGGTTGCGATCAAGAGCCTCGACCTCTATCTGCACCAGGAACGCAGCATCGGAAGAACCCGTCCATTGCACATCGATGTAGCGCTCTTGTTGATCGCTCAGCGCCGCGAGGTTGAGGCAGTCGGCACGGTGCACACTGACGCCGCTCCCCCGAGTCACAAAACCCTGCACCGGGTCACCCGGAACCGGCGTGCAACACTTCGCGAGCTTCACCACGACGTCGGACAAGCCGTGGACCGAAATCCCAGGATCACCACGGCGAGTGCGAATGGCAGACGTCCCCGGCCGGGTAATCTCCGTAACGTCCTCGTCAGCACCCTCGTCGCCACCAACGGCCTCGACCATCCTGGAGACAACGTCGCTGGCTTGCTCTTTGTGCTCGCCAATCGCCGCATACAACGCGTCCACGTCGTCGTAATGCATCTCCTTGGCGAGCGCAAGCAACGTGGACTTGCTCATGAGACGCTGCATAGGCAGATGCTGACGCCGGATCGCGCGCGCAAGCATGTCGCGCCCAGTCTCAATGGACTCCTCACGGCGTTCGCGCAGGAACCACTGACGAATCTTGTTTCGCGCGCGCGTCGACTGCACAAAATCGAGCCAGTCACGCTTTGGATGCGCATTCTCATCGGAGGTCGTCAGAACCTCGACAGTGTCACCGTTATCAAGAGTTGAATCCAGCGGCACGAGGCGACCGTTGACCTTCGCTCCGATGGTCTTGTGACCCACTTCCGTGTGAACCGCGTAGGCAAAGTCCACGGGAGTCGCACCCTGTGGGAGAGCCAGCAAGCGCCCACGAGGGGTGAAGACGTACACCTCGGCGCGAGAGATCTCTCCACGGAGCGAGTCGAGGAAGTCAGTGGGATCCGCGGTCTCCTGCTGCCAGTCAGCGATCTGGCGCAGCCAGCCCATGTCCGAGGCCTCAGTGCTGCGGGAGTTCTCCTTGTAGCGCCAGTGTGATGCGAGACCATATTCTGCACGGCGGTGCATCTCGCGAGTGCGGATCTGGAGCTCGACGGGCTTTCCTGAGGGCCCAATCACTGTGGTGTGGAGCGACTGATACAGGTTGAACTTGGGCATCGCGATGTAGTCCTTGAAGCGGCCAGGAACAGGCTGGTACTTCGCGTGCATCGCACCGAGGACGGCGTAGCAGTCACGGACACTGGAGACGAGGATGCGCACGCCGACCAAGTCATAGATCTCGGCAAGGTCGCGACCTCGGACGATCATCTTCTGATACACCGAGTAATAGTGCTTGGGCCGACCAGTGATCTCGCCCTTGATCTTCATCTGACGGAGCTCGACTTCGATCTCCTTGCGGATCTCGGCAAGGTGCTTTTCGCGCTCAGGTGCGCGCTCGGCGACCACATCAACGATCTCTTGATAGATCTTGGGATAGAGCGTCTTGAACGACAGATCCTCCAGTTCCCACTTGATCGCGTTGAGGCCCATGCGATGCGCGAGCGGCGCATAGATTTCGAGTGTCTCTTGCGCCTTGCGCCGCGCAGACTCCACAGGGACGTACTTCCACGTGCGGGCGTTGTGGAGCCGGTCAGCAAGCTTCAACAGCAAGACACGAATGTCCTTGGCCATCGCGACGACCATCTTGCGGACAGTCTCAGCCTGGGCGTCGTCGCCATACGTCACCTTGTCGAGCTTCGTCACGCCATCAACGAAGGCGGCAACCTCATCGCCAAAGTCTGCCCGTAACGTGTCGAGCGGGAACTCGGTGTCCTCCACCACATCGTGAAGCAGCGCCGCAGCAATGACGGTGTCGGGAAGGCCCATCTGCGCGATGATCTCCGCGACCGCCAACGGGTGCGTGATGTACGGCTCGCCGCTCTTGCGTGACTGGCCTCGGTGGGCACGTTCAGCAACGATATAGGCGCGTTCAATGAGCCCCGTCTTGCCCTTGGGGTACATCTTGCGGTACTCATCGAGCACCGGGTCAAGCGGCTGTGGGGGGCGCGGAGTTCCACGCCTGAAGAAGGCCAGTGGGCCCAACGAGGCCGTTGAGGGCCGTGCGTCCGTCATGAAGCCTCCCTACTCAGTGAGCGAAACCCCATTCTACTGGTGACTACTTGCGGCCCTTGCGCTTTGGTTGAGCGGCCTGTCCTAAGTGTTCGCCCGCCTTGAGGGCGCCCACTCGGACCTCTCCGTCATCGTTCACGACCACGTCGGATTCGCCACCTTCACGCAGGGCGAGCACCTTCTCGGTGTGCTTCTGAATCTTCGGCTCCTTGCGCCGCAATGTCACCTCGAGCGGTGTGGCGACGAAGATCGACGAATAGGTTCCTACAGCCATACCAATGAAGAGCGCGAGCGAAATGTCCTTCAGAGTTCCGGCGCCCAGGACGAACGAGCCAATGAACAAGATCGATGCCACAGGGAGCAACGCGACTACCGAGGTGTTGATAGAACGCACGAGGGTCTGGTTCACGGCAAGGTTGGCAAGTTCCGCATAGGTGTAGCGGTTCTGAGACTCGAAGTGCTGCGTGTTTTCCTTGACCTTGTCGAAAACCACCACGGTGTCATACAACGAGTAGCCCAGAATTGTCAGGAATCCGATCACCGACGCGGGTGTCACCTCGAACCCGATCAGGGCGTAGATACCGACCGTGAAGAGCAAGTCGTGGATCAAGGCGAGGATCGCAGCAATTGCCATACGCCAGGCCCGGAAATAAAGCGTAATGACCACGAAGACGAGCAACAGGAAGATCACGAGGCCCTGGAGAGCCTGCTGGCCCACCGCAGCACCCCAAGTGGGGCCGATCTGGTCAAAGCTGATGGTGTCGACAGGTACGTCGTAGCCCGCTGCAAGTTCCTCTGTCAGTTCCATTTGCTGGTCTGCGGAGATCTCGCCCAGCTGAATGCGAACGGAGTCATCGCCAAGCACCGACACACGAGGTTCTTGGTTCGGTACGACATTACCGACAGCTTCCTCAGCGGGACCAGCCTCGGGGTTCTCGATGCCAGGGATGATGTACTGCGCACCACCGGTGAAGTCGATACCGAGGTTGAGGCCCTTACCGAGCAGGATTCCAATCGCTGCGAGCATCAGCACGGCGGAGATAATGAACCAGCGCTTGCGCTGGGCCACGATGGGGTAGGTCTTTTCACCGTTGTGGAGCTTGTTGCCCCAGGTAGCAAGATTTGAGGCCATGGCTACTTCTTCTCCTCCGTCGATGCGTCAGCGTCGGGTCCGTCGGCATCAGCGCCATCAGATTCAGCCGACGTGGAGTCGTGGGTTTCCGCCGCGTCCTGAGCAAGCTCGGCGGTCGCTACGGTCGCCGTAGCGGCCTTGCGCTTGGCTGCCTTGCGTTCCGCAAGAGTGAGACCGTCGCTTGTCGCAGAACCTGCGCCCGAACCATCTGCGGCCCCGGTGCCAGTGGACTGCGACTTCACACGTCCACGGCCCTTGTACAAGGACTCGCGGCCCAGCGAACGTGGGTCGAGGCCAGACCACTTGTGACCGTTGCCAAAGAACTTGGTCTTGGCCAGCAGGATCATCACTGGGTGGGTGAACAGGAAGACGACGAGAACGTCAATCAGGGTGGTGAGACCCAACGTGAAGGCAAAGCCACGCACGCCTCCGACTGCAAGGAAGTACAGCGTTCCTGCGGCAAGGAGGCTCACGGCGTCCGATGCCAGGATGGTGCGGCGTGCGCGCCTCCATGCGTGATCAACGGCACTCGTCAGAGAGCGCCCCTCACGGAGTTCGTCGCGGATGCGTTCGAAGTAGACGATGAACGAGTCGGCCGTAATACCGATCGCGACAATCAATCCGGCAACACCTGCCAGCGACAGTCGGTAGTCGATGCCCCAGGACAGCAACGCAATCATTCCGTACGTTGCTGCGCCGGCGATGAGCAGCGATCCCACGGTGACGAGACCGAGCGCGCGGTACTGGATGACCGAGTAGATCACCACGAGTCCCAGACCGATGAGTCCGGCGATGAGGCCTTTCTGCAGTTGGTCGGCACCCAACGTCGCGGAAATCTGCTGGTTCGACTGCACCTCAAGGCTGATGGGGAGCGCACCGAACTTGAGCTGGTTCGCGAGCTGTTCCGCTGACTCCTGGGTGAAGTTGCCTGAGATCGATGCTTCGCCGCCCGGGATGCGTTCGGTGACCTGAGGGTGCGAAATCACCACTCCGTCCAGCACCACGGAGAATTGGTTGCGGGGGCTCTCGAGCGTCATCAGGCGCTGAGAGATCTCGTCAAACTTCGCTCCGCCCTCGCTCGTGAACTGGATGCGGACTTCGTAGTCACCGGTGAGCGTGCCCTGCTGCGTCATGCGGGGCCCAGAGGTTGCAGTCTCAATGTCGTTTCCGTCGAGTTCGACGGGACCCATGGCAACCTTCTGGAAGTCGGTAGCACAAGCGACGTAGCCCGTTTCGGGGTCGCCCATGCTGCGACCCGCGTAGTTGGTGCCGTCGGTGCAATCGAGCGCGGCATAGTCGCTCTGGACGTCAGCGGTGAGCCACTCGAACGACGAGGGGTCAGTCTCGCCGAAGACCGGTTCTACGGCGGAAGTAGTCTCTGGCGTCACGAGTTCGCTATCGGTCGTGACGGCCGACGGGCTAGGTGACGGGCTGGGATCAGCCGATGCGTCGGTCGCCGACGCAGTTTCAGCAGCGTCCGTTTCGGTGACGACATTCGACATCGTCGAAGCGCTGGGCTGCGGCGTCGACGAAAGGTCCACCTCAGGTTCGATCGAAGCCTCTTCCGACGGAGCCGGCGACGTGGTCGCTTCGGCCTGGGCCTCGTCTACGGTTGTGGCCCCTGGTGCGCCCGTCAGCAACACCGGCCGGAACTGAAGCTGAGCAGACTGAGCGACCAAGTCAACTGTCGACTGGTCTGGGTTACCAGGCAACGCCACAACGATGTTGTTGCCCTGGGTGGTGATCTCGGCCTCGGCGACGCCCGAGGCGTCAACACGGTTACGGATGATCTCCACAGCCTGATCAAGATCTGACTGGTCGATCTCCTGGCTAGCACCCTCGTCGAGGACGGGCGTCAAGATGATCTGACGTCCACCCGCGAGGTCGAGCGCAAGGCCCGGAGCCCATGAGGCAGTACCCCAGATCACTCCTGCGGCGAGGAGGCCATACATGGCGACAAAGATCGCCCCTAGTACGATGAGCGCTTTGCGCGCGCCCTTTGTCGCTTTTGACACAGGATTCCTTCACTCGGCAGTCGACTGCGCTCCGGAGAGCCGTGGCGAGTCTAGAGCGTCACAAGCCCTCGCGTCGAATAAGGCACCGTTGTTCACAACGTTTTGTGCCCAAATCGTTCCCTAGTCGAAGAGTCTGCCGCCGATATGCCCACCTTGAGCGGTGTCCGGCACGGGGAGTCCGAGGTGCTCCCACGCTTCGGTAGTGGCAATTCGGCCGCGCGGAGACCGACTCATCAGGCCCTCGCGCACGAGGAACGGCTCGGCCACAGTCTCAACGGTCTCTGGCTCCTCTCCCACCGACACCGCGAGAGTTGACAGCCCCACTGGGCCGCCCCCGAACCGCGTGCACAATGCCCGTAGGACTGCGCGGTCGAGCCGGTCGAGCCCAAGGTCGTCAACCTCGTACACCCGGAGCGCTTCTTGTGCAGCGGCCATGTCGCCACGGCCGGAGCCATGCACCTCGGCCCAGTCACGCACCCGTCGGAGAAGTCGGTTGGCGATACGTGGCGTTCCTCGCGAACGTCGTGCAATCTCCGCTGCAGCAGAGACATCGACCTCGAATTTCAGGAGGCGCGCCGAGCGACCCAAGATGCGCTGCAACTCCCCCGGCTCATAGAACTCCAAGTGGCCGGTGAACCCAAAACGATCGCGCAAGGGGGCCGGCAACAGTCCCGCCCGGGTCGTGGCACCGACCACCGTGAACCGCGGCAGACTCAACGGAATCGACGTGGCACCGGCGCCCTTGCCCACCACCACGTCCACTCTGAAGTCCTCCATCGCAAGATAGAGCATCTCCTCGGCAGGGCGTGCCAGGCGGTGAATCTCGTCAATGAAAAGGACATCCCCCTCGTCAAGCGACGAGAGGATCGCGGCCAAGTCCCCGGCGTGTTGGATAGCCGGGCCAGATGTGAGGCGTAGCGGCGCCCCCATCTCAGAAGCGATGATCATCGCCAATGTGGTTTTGCCGAGGCCTGGAGGGCCAGAGAGCAGGACGTGATCGGCGGTCGCTCCTCGAGCGGTTGCTGCACGAAGGACGAGCGACAGTTGATCACGGAGCGTTTGTTGCCCCACAAATTCGTCGAGGTTGCCCGGACGGAGGGCAGCTTCACTGGAACGCTCGATGGCGTCAGCGTCCGCGGAAACGAGCCGCGGGTCGAGGTCTGCGTCATCAACCACGTTGCGCTCCCATAGTCTTCAGCGCCTGCCGCAGCACTTCGGGGACATCGTCGACCTTGACGGGTCCGTCGACTACGCCGTCGACAGCCTGCGCGGCAACCTTAGCGTTCCAGCCAAGGCCCACGAGAGCCTCTTCGACCTGGTCACGCGCATCGGCGCCCTGGACGCGATGAGGCGACGCCCCGTCAGCTTCCGGAAGCGACAGCTTGCCACCCAATTCCAAGAGGAGGCGCGCTGCCACCTTGGCTCCGACGCCAGGCACCTGCTCAAGCGCCTTGCGGTCACCAGCAGCAACGGCGGACGCCAACGCATCAGGATTGTGGACGGCCAGCATTGCGAGAGCCAATTTGGGGCCCACGCCCTGAACAGATTGCAGGACTTCAAACGTGTCCCGCTCATGCTCGGTGCCGAAACCAAACAGCGTCAGTGAATCTTCACGCACCACCAGATGCGTGTGCAGGCGTGTCGTGTGGCCGTGGCGCAGTTCCGCAAGCGTGGTTGGTGTCGACAGCACCCGCATGCCGACTCCCCCGGTCTCTACTACGGCACTCGTCGCCGCGACAGAGAGAACTTCACCGCTGAGCGTTGCGATCACACCTGCTCCTTCACTCTTCGAACGTATGTACGAATACGCTACGGGAGAGCAGGCTCGTCGACGCGCAGACTCGCCCGCACTCGTCAACCCCGTTAACCGCGTCGGCGCGCGTCTCGTTCAGCCTGCGCCCACAGGCGCTGTGCTGCCGTCGTCCCCTGTGTACCCACAGGCGCTGCAGCCCCACGCCAGGCGTGGGCGATGGCAATCGCCAGAGCATCCGCGGCATCGGCCGGCTTGGGCGGAGACGCCAGCCCCAACACACGCGACACCATGTAGCCCACCTGGGCTTTCTCAGCTCGGCCGTTGCCTGACACCGCGGCCTTCACTTCAGAGGGCGTGTAAAGCGTCACCGGCAGGCCACGACGCTGAGCCAACAACATCACCACACCCGAAATCTGGGCTGTACCCATCACAGTGGACACGTTCGCTTGAGCGAACACACGCTCAAGAGCCACGGCATCGGGCCGATGCTCGTCGAGAACGGCCTCGATGGCATCGGCCAGTGTGGCGATGCGTACGGGAGTGTCGGCCGTGGTGGGAGATGTGGCGGCACTCACGTGCACAAGAGACACACGCCGAGCTCCCGCAGCATCGATCACGCCGAGACCGCACCGAGTGAGGCCGGGGTCAATACCCAGGATGCGCATGATTGCCGACCGGCGTGAGCTGCCTAGTCTTCCTGCGCCGCCTCGAACACCTCATCCGATGCGTCCATGTTCGCAAACACGTTCTGCACATCGTCAGAGTCTTCAAGCGCGTCGATCAGCCGCAGCATCTTCTTGGCTCCATCCACATCAAGTTCCACCTTGACCGAAGGAACCCACGCCGCTTCCGCGGAGTCATAGTCGATGCCTGATTCCTGCAACGCGGTACGCACAGCAACGACATCAGTGGCTTCCGACGTGATGAGGAAGACATCACCAGAATCTTCGATCTCTTCAGCACCGGCGTCGAGAGTCGCCTCCATCAACGCATCCTCGGTCACGTTTCCGTCCTTGGACACGACGACCTGGCCCTTGCGAGAGAACAGATAGGAGACTGAACCCGGGTCAGCAAGCGTGCCGTTATTACGGGTCAGCGCTGTGCGCACTTCCATGGCAGCGCGGTTGCGGTTGTCCGTCAGGCACTCAATGAGCATGGCAACGCCGTTGGGGCCATAGCCCTCATACATGATCGTCTCGTAGTCAGCCGCGCCAGCCTCGAGCCCAGAACCACGCTTGACCGCGCGGTCAATGTTGTCGTTCGGCACCGAAGACTTCTTGGCCTTCTGGACGGCGTCATACAGCGTGGGGTTTCCGGCCAGGTCGCCGCCGCCAGTGCGGGCAGCAACTTCGATGTTCTTGATCAGCTTGGCAAAAAGCTTGCCGCGCTTGGCGTCAATGACTGCCTTTTTGTGCTTGGTGGTGGCCCACTTGGAGTGACCGGACACGTGTGCTCCTCACGATGCAGGGTGCAAGACTGCCCACCAGTGTACTCAGGCGCTTGAGCCAGCCAGTCCTGCCGCGCCTACTGCCCGGCAGACGCCAGCGCGATGCGAGCCACGTACCCCAAGGAAGCAGCCAGCGCCAAGCTTGCGAGCGTTCCTACGATGAACCGCTCGGACGCTTCGGCACGGTTTGGCGACGAGGTATCCCTCAATTCCGGGTAGCGACCGAGCCCCTTCACGGCCACCACAATCGCTACCGCAGTCGGCTCGTCGAGCGCGACCGCGACCGTCACGATGATGCGCTCAAGCACCCCCACCCACAGTCCGCCAAGCAACAGTCCGGTGTTTCCTCCACTTGCGTGGTCGTCCGGTGTCCCCTCGCTTGTGGGCTCCCGGCGCGACGACGAGAGCAGATTGAGAAAAGGCGGAATGACCCACGCGCCAAGACCCGCGGAGGTCACAACAGCGAGCAGAAAGATCAGTACTGCTGTCTCCATCGTCATAGCGCACCATCCTGGCGCTCGCGGGCGGACACGTCTACCGGGCTCGCAGAATCTGTGGAGATCAGCGCAACCGCAAGCGGGCGTGCACGGCGTTCTTCATCCACGAGCGCCGCAGCTTTGCGCTGGCTTACCGCCTGAGCGCTGATGCCCAGGGCATGGGCGATCTCCTTCTGTGTGAGTTCCTGTACATCAAGATCCGCCACTTCCCACCCTGCCGAGGAACGTTTCCTCACGATCGCACCAAGGAGTTGAAGGAGAGCAGTCGCATGCTCCTCCCGCTCCATGTCCTCGCACGCCACAACTAAGGGCACGGTCTCCGCCCGTCCACGGGCGCGCTCGACGGCGCGGCGAGCGAAAACAAAAGCAGGGCCGGTACTCGCGCGAGACGTGGCGGCCAAGGGGAGATCAACGTTGCCGAGGCCAAGCCCCACGGACCACACTTCGCGGCGCATTAACGCCAAGGCGAGATCGAGGGCCGCCTCTGGATCGGTCAGCACTGCTTGGACCTCATCGCCCACAGTGCGCTCCAACGGAAGCGCGACGGCATCGGACCACCGCTTGGACCACGCCACGGACCACTCGAGGAGTTCTTCAACTCGATCTCCGCGACGCTTGCTTCCACGCTGGTCAGCTGTCACCACATACATAGAACAAGGATAGAGGCTTGATAGGGATCAATCAAGGCCTCAACCTTGATCCAGTCATATCAAGCACTCAGGCTTGACTGAGAGCCGCTAGATCAAATCCAGCAAAGCCTGATGAACCCGTATATCCGCAGAAATCTCAGGGTGAAAAGCCGTGGCAATCGCGCTAGCAAAGCGCACCGCCACGGGATGACGGTCACCGTCTGGTCCAGTAGCAGTCGCAAGCACCTCAACCCCATCATCGTGACTCTCCACCCACGGCGCCCGGATAAACGTTCCGTGCATCGAAGAACCATCGGGCTCCCACACCAGAGCCACCTCAGACGAGTCAACTTGGCGACCAAAAGCATTGCGTCGCACCGTCATAGGGATCGCACCGAGCGTTTGTTGACCGGTGATGCCGTCCACGAGATCGCGAGCCAGCATAATCATGCCTGCACACGAGCCGAGAACAGGCAGCCCTGAGCCCAGGCGTTCAAGGAGCGGCTCCCGCAGATCAAAAGCGCGCAAGAGTTTGTCTTGCGTACTTGACTCCCCACCCGGAATCACTAAGGCGTCGATAGCGCCCAACTCCGCGACTCTACGCACGGGAGTCACGTCACAACCCAGTTGCTCAAGCATGAGCGCGTGCTCGCGCACATCACCCTGAAGAGCCAAAACACCCACCTGAGTCATTCCGGTTCCACTCCCAAATCTCGTGTCACGCCGTCCCACGGCACAAAATCAGACCAGCTGCTTGCGAGGCGCGGAGGAAACACCTCATCGTCCGCCTCCACCAGATCACCCATAGTGACCCACGCGCTTGCATCAATCACGTCCTGCTCATCGACAGTCCACGCCTGCGCCACGGGAGCGTGCCGTTCAGCATCGGCCCTCTGCGCAACAAAAAACACCTCATGCTGGACATACTGACGAGAGTAGAAATCAAACAGCGCAGTCCGCCGCCAGACAGGGCCGGCCAACTCATGTTCTTCCAGAACGTAGCCCGTCTCCTCAGCCAACTCACGCACCGCTGCCGAACGTTCGCTCTCCCCCGGCTCGATTCCACCTCCGGGAGTGAACCACCAGGACCGACTGGGCTGATGCGGATCGTGTCCACGCAACATCAACAGCCGCTCACCATCGAGCAGAAGCACGCGCGCGCCGTAACGTTCAATCCTCTCGCCAGTATCGGGAGGGGGATCAGAGAACGTCACGGCGCGATCGCGCTCACACTACTGGTGCTTTACCAGCCACGCTCTGCGAGGCGGTGAGGCTCAGGCACCTCGTCGACGTTAATGCCCACCATCGCTTCACCCAAGCCACGGGAGACTTCAGCCAGGACTGAGGGGTCGTCGTAGAAGGTCGTTGCCTTAACGATGGCCTTGGCACGCGAAGCCGGGTCTCCAGACTTGAAGATGCCCGATCCAACGAACACACCCTCGGCACCCAGCTGCATCATCATTGCGGCGTCTGCAGGGGTAGCAATGCCACCGGCGGTGAAGGTCACGACAGGCAGCTTGCCGGTCTCAGCGACTTCCTGCACCAGTGGCAGCGGAGCCTGCAGCTCCTTCGCAGCAACGTAAAGCTCGTCCTTAGGGAGCGAAGTCAGGCGCGCAATCTCAGTGCGCAGAGTTCGCATATGGGTGGTCGCATTCGACACGTCGCCGGTTCCGGCCTCGCCCTTCGAACGGATCATCGCTGCACCCTCAGAGATACGGCGCAGAGCCTCACCAAGGTTGGTAGCACCGCAGACGAAGGGCACAGTGAATTGCCACTTGTCGATGTGGTGGGCGTAGTCCGCAGGCGTCAGTACCTCGGACTCGTCGATGTAATCCACGCCCAGACTCTGAAGGATCTGCGCCTCAACAAAGTGACCGATGCGCGCCTTAGCCATCACGGGGATCGACACGGCGTCAATGATGCCCGAGACCAGATCTGGGTCCGACATACGAGCCACGCCACCCTGGGAACGGATGTCAGCAGGCACGCGCTCAAGCGCCATCACTGCAACAGCACCCGCGTCCTCGGCAATCTTTGCCTGCTCCGGAGTAACGACGTCCATGATGACGCCACCCTTGAGCATCTCGGCCATGCCGCGCTTCACCAGGTCAGTTCCGACCTGGGGGGTGGTGGCGGTGTCGTTGTCGCTCATAAATCACGAATCCTTTGTGTCATGGGGATGGAACTCTGCTTCCATTCTAATCGCGTCTCGATATGTCTCTTCGACTCGAGGCGCTACTTGCTTCCAGTCAAACGTCACTGCACGACGTTGTCCACGTGCGGCGAGCTCTGCGCGTGCCTTCGGGTCATTCAGGAGAACGTTGACACGGGCCGCTAGTTCGACTGAATCACCAACGGTATGGAGCGCCGCACCCACTTCTCCATCCGAATCCGTTGCCACATCCCGGAAAGCCACAAGGTCGGAAGCGACCACGGCCGCGCCGGCCGCCATCGCCTCCACCAACACGATGCCGAAGGACTCGCCCCCAAGATTGGGCGCGCAGTAAACATCGACGGAGCTCATGTAGCGGGCCTTCATGCCCTCATCAAGTTCACCCACAACTTCCGCTCCTGCGCGGGCTGCCTTCGCGGCAATGCGGTCAGAAAACCGTCCGGCAACGAGAAAGCGGGCGTTGGGATGAGACTTGCGCACAAACGGAATCGCCGCGAGGTATTCGTCCAGGCCCTTACGCGTCTCGTCCATACGGCCAAGAATGCCGATGGTCGGAGCCTCTGCAGTCCCCTGCCACTCCCGCTTGGGCTTGGCCTGGACATACTCGTCGGTGTCGACACCATTGGGGATGATGTGGGTAGCCGCGACACGCAGGTGCCGCTTGATAGTGCGATCCGCCGAAGGCGATACCGCAATGCGCGCATCGAGTTCCTCGTAGCCAGGCTTAATGAAGGGCTTTGCGTTGCGCATGATCCGGGAATGCTCATTTGAGGTGTGGAACGTCGCCACAGTAGGTCCTAGTCGTGCCCACATCGCTATGACCGACAATGACAACGTGCCCGGCTCGTGAAGGTGAACAACGTCAAAATCGCCACGTTTCAACCAGCGACGCACGCGTGCAGCCGCAAACATCCCAAATTTGATGCGAGCAACAGATCCGTTGTAGCGAACGGGGATCGAACGACCGGCTGTGGTCACATAGTCAGGGACCTCAGTCTCCGGTGCCGCTGGGGCAAGCACAGAGACGGTGTGACCGCGCTCTTGCAGAGCCTCAGCAAGGTCCATCACGTGGAGTTGCACACCACCAGGGCGGTCCAGGCTGTAGGGACAAACGATGCCGATCTTCATTCAACCCACCCAAATCTCTGCAGCATGTGCCAGTCCTCCGGATGCTCCGCGATCCGATCCGCGAGTGCGCTAGCCCAAGCTTGTGACATGAGGGCCACACGATGCTCGCGTGGATAGTCTCCCGGGTGCAGCGGAGTTCCAAAGGACAACACCACGCCCCACTTTGAGCCTGCACGCTTGCGGCGCTCACCGGTGAGCTGTTCGTAATGAACCATCACTGGCACCAAAGGAATCTTCGCCACGGATGAAAGAGCAGCTGGCCCGGGAGCCACCTTCACCTTGCGACCCCACATCTCGACTTCAACGCCTGACCCCGAAAGGTCGCGGTCAGCGAGAAGACAAATCAATGTGCGCCTGGACTGGGCAATGGAGATGAGTTTGCGAAACGTGGTTGACCCCTCGTGACCCAGAACCTCAATGCCAATACCCTCACGCAAGGCGACAAATTCGTCGAAGACCTCCTGCGGCTTCAGGATCTCTGCCACTGCCGTCACCGGGATGATATTGCGCGAGGCATACGCCCCCACAAGATCCCAGTTGCCGGAGTGCGACAAGGCCGCAACAACGCCTTTATCCTTATCGGTCGCTCGGAGGATGGACTCGACCTGCTCGTAACCTTCAAGCCGTACGCGCGCGTCGATCACTGTGGCCGACATTCGTCCGAGAGTCAGGGCCTCGGCGTAGTAACGCGCGACAGACTCGAGGCCAGCACGGCTCTTGGCACGCAACGCATCACCAGACAGGCCCGTGACCTTCGCAAGGTTGTCCTCGTAGCGCTCGACTACGCGGCCGCCTCGACGCCAGACGATGCGAGAACCGGTGGTCGCCAGCCCCTGCACTGCACGTTGCGGTAGCCACCGCGACACCCGCCACGCCATCATGAAGGCATTCACGATTTAGTTACTCTCCACCGCAGCGCGCTCGGCACGCACCACTGCCATCGTGCGTTGGCCGACGGTGAACGCCGATGCCACCGCGAGAACGTAGAGCGTTGCGGTCAGGACCCATACCGGCGCACCGAGGCCAACCGCGGCCGTAGCAAGCAAGGCCAAGAGCAAGCGGTCTGAGCGCTCCGCGATACCCACGGAGGCGTCAATACCCAGGCCTTCCGCACGCGCTCGCGCATACGGGACGAACGATCCGAGAGCGAGACACAGCAACGCAGCCAGCGACGTTGCGGGCTCGTCCACGCGGAAGGTCCACACCAAGGCTCCGAACACGGCGGCATCAGCCACTCGGTCGAGCGTGGAGTCAAGGAAGGCACCAAGGCGCGACGACTTCCCGGACAGCCGGGCCATGGTGCCGTCGAGCATGTCCGTCATCACGAAGAACGCGATGAACAACACTCCCCAGAAGAGCCAGATGCCACCCTTGGGGAAAAAGAAGCAAGCCCCGAAGACCACGCCGATGGTACCGACGATGGTGACCGCGTTGGGATGTACCCCTAGACGCAGCAGACCCCGTGCGGGCGCGGCCCAAACCTTGCCCGCGAATGGGCGCAACCAACCAAGCATCAGGCGTTCTCCTCCGACCATGCGGTCGACACTTTCTGCCACGTGTCATCTAGCAATTCAGGGAGGGCCTTGGTCTGACCGATGATCGGCAAGAAATTCGCATCGCCCATCCACCGAGGGACCACGTGCTGGTGCAGGTGCTCGGAGATCCCCGCGCCACCAATGGCACCTTGGTTCATGCCGATATTGAATCCTTGCGTGCCCGAGACACGCTGAAGCACACGCATCGCGGTCTGCGTCAACACACCCATTTCATCGCGCTCAGCATCCGTGGTGTCGGTGTACCAGCCGATATGGCGATACGGGCACACCATGAGATGGCCGGGGTTATAGGGGTAGAGGTTGAGCACCACGTAGCAATGCTCACCGCGGTGCACCACGAGGGCGTCCCGGTCGGCCACATCGATCTTGGCGCACAGCGGGCAGTCTGAGGCGCCCTCATACGTTGCCCGTGACTTTCCGTTCTCGATGTAAGCCATCCGGTGTGGCGTCCACAATCGGTCAAACCCGTCGGGTTCTCCACCCATCTGAGCGCCGTCAACAACCTCAGCCATGCGCTACACCTGGGCCTTGGTACGAACCGCCTCGACGATTCTGGCCACCGCATCGGCGACTGGCACTTGGTTGTCCTGGCTTCCATCGCGGAATCGGAAGGACACGGCACCGGCATCGGCGTCGTCGCCACCGGCGATCAGCGTGAACGGGATCTTGTCCTTGGACGCGGTGCGGATTTTTTTGGGGAACCGCTCGTCCGAATCGTCAAGCTCCACACGAATCCCTTGAGAGCGCAACTGTGCGACCACATCACCCACGTAGTCGTTGAACGCATCTGCCACAGGAATCGCACGGACTTGCACCGGGGCCAGCCATACGGGGAATGCACCCGCGTAGTGCTCCGTGAGGATCGCGAAGAACCGCTCGATAGACCCAAACAAAGCGCGGTGAATCATGACTGGGCGCTGGCGAGTGTTGTCGGGAGCGGTGTACTCAAGGTCAAAACGCTCGGGCAGGTTGAAGTCGAGCTGAATAGTCGACATCTGCCAAGAACGGCCGATGGCGTCACGGGTTTGGACAGAAATTTTGGGTCCGTAGAACGCAGCGCCGCCCGGGTCGGGAATCAGCTCGAGACCCGATCCCTCAGCGACCTCACGCAACGTGTCAGTGGCTTCTTCCCAAATGTCGTCCGCACCCACGAACTTCTCCGGGTTTTTGGTGGACAGCTCGAGGTAGAAGTCCTCAAGTCCATAATCCTTGAGCAGCCCCAACACAAAGTCCAACGTACGGGTCAGTTCCGCCTTCATCTGGTCGCGTGTGCAGTAGATGTGCGCATCATCCTGTGTGAATCCACGAGCACGAGTCATGCCATGCACCACACCGGACTTCTCATAGCGATACACGGTGCCGAACTCAAACATTCGCAACGGCAACTCACGGTAGGAACGGCCACGCGAATCGAAAATCAGATTGTGCATGGGGCAGTTCATCGGCTTCAGGTAATAGTCCTGGCCCTGCCGGGTGACGTTGCCCTTGCTGTCGCGCTCCTCGTCGAGGTGCATAGGCGGGTACATGCCGTCGCGATACCAGTCCAAGTGACCCGACTGCTCAAAGAGCTGTCCCTTGGTCGCGTGCGGCGTATACACAAACTCATAGCCCTCTTCGACGTGACGACGGCGTGAGTAGTCCTCCATCTCCATGCGGATCATGGCGCCCTTGGGGTGAAACACGGGCAAGCCGGATCCGATGGCCTCCGGGAAGGAGAACAAATCCATCTCGGAGCCAAGGCGGCGGTGGTCACGACGCTCAGCCTCAGCGAGCCGTTCCTTGTACGCAACGAGCTCTTCCTTGGTGGGCCAGGCAGTGCCATAGACGCGCTGCAGCTGAGGGTTCTTCTCCGAACCCTTCCAGTACGCGGCAGCGGATCGCATGAGCGCCCATCCGTTGGCAAGAAGTTTGGTGCTCGGCACGTGTGGTCCCCGGCACAGGTCCTTCCATGCCACGTCGCCATTGCGGCGCACATTGTCGTAGATGGTGATATCGCCCTCACCAATCTCGACGGAGGCACCTTCGGCACCTTCGGCATCGTGTGTCAGCAGCTCACATTTGTACTTCTCGCCTGCGAGTTCCTCGAGTGCCTCTTCACGGGTGACCTCTCGACGCTGGAAGGACTGACCTTCCTTGACGATGCGTTGCATGGTCTTCTCAAGCTTCTTGAGGTCCTCCGGGGTGAAGGGCTCCTCCACATCGAAGTCGTAGTAGAAGCCATTCTCGATCGGAGGTCCTACACCCAGCTTCGCGTCTGGATTGAGTTGCTGCACTGCCTGGGCGAGCACGTGTGCGGTCGAGTGACGTAGCACCATCAGGCCGTCTGGGTCGTGAATGGTCACGGCTTCGACTTCAGCATCTGCGGGGATCTCACGGGAGAGGTCCCACAACTCGCCGTTGACCCTCATTACCAGGACATCTCGGCGCTCGGAGTACAGATCAGTGCCCGTCGTTGCGGCTTCGAGCTCGCGCTTGTCGCCGTCAATGGTTGCAGTCAAGCTGGGCACCGTGGGGTCTCCTTGATTCGTGACAGTAAGTAGTAGTGCCACCCCTGTAGGCGCACCACCCCACGATGCTACCGACCATGCGGCCTTGGTGGGTATTCCACGCCAGCAGGCACGCGAGTGTTGGCGGGATGAGAACTAGCCGAACATGCGGCGGAACGCCACGTCTTCCGCCATCGCGATCCACGTGCGTGCGCGCTCATGTTCATCGAGCCCGGACGCGAGGGCCACGAGGTTTGCAGCAACTCGACGGCGCAGGTCGGGCTCATTCACCTCCTGGGCGAATGATTGGTAGAGACGGTGAGCCTCGGGCGCCACGTGAGCGTAGCCGTCGGCGTCCAACGTGGGAAGTACTGAGACGTGGGCGACCATGCACGCCAGGTCGTCGGCCCGGCGACCGGGGCCAAGAGTGTCAATATCGATCAGCCCGACCACACTCTCCGGCGTCTGCGCGTCATTGAGCCGCACGTTCGCGGCGTGAAAGTCCCCATGGGTAGGCACCAGTGGCACGTCTTCCGGCGCATCGAGCCTGGGGCCAATCTCCCCCGCGATACGCGACAACACCGCTGCATCATGGCCACGGTCCGTGGCGAGGTCAATGTAAAGGCTGAGGCGGTCAGGAACTGCCGGGCGCAATGGCAACTCGCAAATCGCTGGTGGCAAGGTGTCGAGTGCGCGCGTCAAGATGGTGGGATCGATCTGCGCCGGCTGTCCCCCGCCGGGACGATGCAATGCTTCGGTCATGGCGACTCCCGCCGCCTGTGCCACCAGGATGATCCCATCGCCGGCATCGAGGGCGCGCGGCGCGAGCGAACTCAAGCGGTGGCGGTGAAGGAGGTCGTAAGCACGCTCAGGCCGAACAACCTTCACGAACCACGTGTCCTGCTTCCCTGCCTCGGACACGTGAGCCTTGAGGACGGCACGGCGCATGGGGCGCAGGACCAACATCTCCAAGTGATCCACATGGGGCGTGTCGGCACCTGCGCGCGTCAGGCGCGACTGCAGAGCCTCAGGCACACAGGCATCGGCTAATCCCGTCAGATATGGATCCGCAGGGTGGCGCCACACATGCACCACGCCCTTGTCTGATTCCAGACGGATAGCCTTCGAAGCAGAGCGTTGACGGTCCGACAACTCCACCGTGGACGCCACAAGGTAAATGCGTTCGCCGGACGCTTCTACGTCGTAACACACCGATGTTTCCGCGCCCGGGCGGGCGTGTACAGCATCCATTGACCATGATTCAAGCTCTAGTTGAGTGGTCGCCAAAGCGGTCGCTAATACTTGCTCTGCCCCCTGGCCGGTAAGGACGTCGGCCGCAGACTGACTCGTCATAGTGCCATCGAACCACGAAATGTGCGGTTTTTCCGGAACTGACGCGGCCCACGAAAACGCGTTACTGCTGGTTGTTGTTGTCCTTTGCCCAGTCCGCCGCACTGTCGATCTTGTCGTCGAACTTGTCCGGTGACTTGTCCTTGGCGGTGTCTGCCGCTTTGTCGATGTCCTCGTCGGACATATTCATTGCCTTGTCCTTGGCTTTATTCACCATGTCACCGATGCCCACGACGCCTCCTCGAATGTGTAGTGCTCACATTCAACGTTACGTCCAGTACTCCGTTTCCGCACGCCCACCTCCGTCGTACCGGACATTGTCGGCTCGTTCTCACTTCAACCCCTCGACGCTGCGAACCAAAGACACTGCAAACCAAAGGTGCAGCCGCCACACCGGGCGAGTCAGGCATCGGCCCAACTCCCTCGGCGTGTCGCATGTGATGACGGTTCGCAGTGTCAAGGTCCGGACGGTGCTCACCTATGGCACGGCGGGCGGCATTCCGGGCACGCTACTGTGACGTCACAGGTAATTCTGCTGCTGCCGGCTCATCGGTCTTGGGGTCTCGACCGTGACGGAAGCTGCGTTCCGCCTTGCCGGAATCCAATTGCCACATGTGCCAGAACAAGAACGGAATTGCGGCGACGAGGTTGACAATGCCCCACCACTTCAAGACTTCATCGTTGTACCAACTTGAGGCATCCATGACGGCCGGGAAAAAGTCGGCAGTCGCCCGCAAAATGAGGTGGGTTGCCAGGGTGTAGACACGAGCCATGACGTAGAGCTCTGGGCGCTTCTTGATGAGCGGGTAGATTTCCGCAGCAAGCAGGATGACCACGCTCGATGCGAAGTACTTGGGTGCCTCGGCATACACGAATGCGGCATTCCACGACGTGTACAACAGGTTCCAGCCAACGGTCGTATAGGCAATGAGGTCGGCGCCCCCGCTAGCGCCGATCTTCCAGTATTTGGGTACGAAGGGAATGGTCGCGCAGAGGATGAGTCCTACCACGGCGTTCGGGTAGTTTCCGAGCTCAATGTCCTTGACAGTTGCTTCTGCAATGTTGAGGAAGAGGATGCCGTAGAAGAACCAGAGGAATCCCGGCTTGCGGACTACATCCCAGAACTTTCCGGTGCGATTCTCATGAACGCTGAGGCGCGAAAGACCCACCACGATCGTGGGAAGTATGACGGACAAGATTTTGAACCAGCGGAACCAGCCATCGACTCCCCCGGTGATGATCCAGAGGGGAAAGGTGAGCAGGATGGCAATCCAGAAGTACGCGGAGGCCTTGGGATGCTTGCGGAAGTAATCCACCACCCAGAGCAAGAAAACAAAGTACAGCGGCATTGATATTGCGTATGACCACCACGGGAGGTCCATGATCGTGTCCCTTCTTCGGAGAGCCACCTTTGGCTACCCATTTCCTAAACGGACATCAGTGTCCGTTACTAGAGATGATGCCAGTGGCCGGTAACCTGCACATGGGACCAAAGGCCCTAAGACAGAAACGAGTGCCATATGAATCAGAGACGCGATGCGCGCTCCAACTACCAAGCACTCCTCACTGCAGCAGAAGCCGTCTTTGCCGAAGGCAGCGTCAACGCGCCCCTTCAACTCGTCGCAGAGCGCGCCGGTGTGGGTCGCGGAACGCTCTACCGCCACTTCCCTCACCGTCAAGCGCTTGCCGCTGCGATCTACAGGGAACGCCTCACCGGCCTAGAAACACTCGTCGCCAACGAGGGCAACGACCCACATGTCGCGCTCACGCTCCTTACCGCAGTGGCAGAGCAACAAAACCGCATACCCGGATTGTTCAATCTGATCTTCAACACCGACTCGGACAGCGGCGAACTCGAACCACTCTGGCGGCGCTCGATCATCCTCTTCGGCAAACCACTCAAGATCAGCCAGCAAGCGGGGGTTCTTCGCAACGACCTCACCGTCGACGACCTGCTCATGGTGGTAGGCATGGTCTACGGAGTGCTCAATAGCCCCGCTGGCATGAACAATCCCGATGCCGCCCAAAAGGCCCTCGACATCGCCTTGCTCGGGCTGAGGCCACGCTAACGGCGTACGGCACTCGACGGCACAGGTACACCCCAGTCCCACCCCCGGTCGCAGGCCAGAAATGCAGAAAGCCACCCCGAAGGGTGGCTTTCATGTGGTGGGCGATACTGGGATCGAACCAGTGACCTCTTCCGTGTCAGGGAAGCGCGCTACCGCTGCGCCAATCGCCCGAGGTGGGTACGGGATTCGAACCCGTGTATACGGCTTTGCAGGCCGCTGCCTCGCCTCTCGGCCAACCCACCGTATATGCCGACACCACGATCAGCTTTGTACTACGAGCGGACGACGGGATTCGAACCCGCGACCCTCACCTTGGCAAGGTGATGCTCTACCACTGAGCCACGTCCGCGCTGGCCCGGTGCTACTTTTCCGAACCGAGGAATACTCTAGCCGATCCCCACCCCTACTCACGACCATCTCCGCCACCGGCGCCCACCACATCCACCACCACATCCGCCACCAGTGCGAACCAAAGGTGAGCTCGACACGCAGGACAATCGACGCATCGGCCCGTTCTCGCCGGCGTGTCGCTGGCGTTTCGGTTCGTAGTGTCGCGGGGTGGGATTTAGCGGTGTCCCAGGGGAAACGGAGTGCACCACGGAACCGGACAGCAAAAAAGCCACCCCGAAGGGTGGCCTTCATGTGGTGGGCGATACTGGGATCGAACCAGTGACCTCTTCCGTGTCAGGGAAGCGCGCTACCGCTGCGCCAATCGCCCGAGGTGGGTACGGGATTCGAACCCGTGTATACGGCTTTGCAGGCCGCTGCCTCGCCTCTCGGCCAACCCACCGCGATCGCCGACGTGAGGCCGGCTACGTACCTACGAGCGGACGACGGGATTCGAACCCGCGACCCTCACCTTGGCAAGGTGATGCTCTACCAGCTGAGCTACGTCCGCGCTGTGAGGAAACATCCTCAACGCGAAGTAGAGACTAGCCCATTGTGGCATGCGCGCCAAATCCGTGACGCGATGCCCTGCGGAGTCACTGCTGTGCCACCTGATGCTCACCATTGACGCCTTCGCACACCGATCCCTACTACCGTTAACCCTGTGAACACCACCCCGGATTCGTGGCACGGCGAGGCGATCTTTCGTACCGTGCGCGCCACACGTCCCGTCGCCCACATCGACAGCCTGGACGATGCCGCAACACTCGCGAACGAAGGGTTCTGGGTGGTGGTGGCTCGGTTCGAGGGCGGCTTTGACGCATGGCGGATGGACACGGTCGAGTACCGCGATGAGACACACGGTTCATTAGGTGACGGAGCCGCATGGCACGGACCCCACCCCGATTCCTGGGCAACGTCGCTCGACGAGGCGCAATACATCGCCGGAGTGAACAATGTCCGCGCCCACATCCGTGAAGGCGACGTCTACCAAGTCAATTTGTGCCGCATCCTTCATGCCCCGTTTCACGCTCCCAAGCCAGGCGCAGCATCGGCCCTCCGCCGTTACCTGCAAGAGGGAAACCCCTCCCGATACGCCGCGAGCATCGACATCTCTGCCTCAGGCTCGCCGGAGCGGGCCTGCGCGTGGGTGGTGTCAGCTTCACCGGAGCTCTATCTAAGTGTGGACGGCGCCACAGTGAACTCGTCACCCATCAAGGGAACAGCGGCGCCCGGGGCGGACATGCTGCCCAAAGATGAGGCAGAGAACGTCATGATCACGGATCTTGTGCGTAACGACCTCTCGCATGTCGCCAAGCCCGGTTCCGTGGCCGTCACTGAGTTTCTTGGTCTCCATCATTTGCCAGGGCTTCAACATCTGCAATCCACTGTCAGCGTGGAGCTTACGGACGAACTGAGCTGGGCGCCGCGCATGTGGCAGGCGCTCTTCGACGGCACATTCCCACCCGGGTCTGTGTCAGGTGCCCCGAAGTCCTCGGCACTACGGATCATCCAACGCGAAGAACGTGAAGACCGCGGCCCCTATTGCGGCGCCATTGGCTGGATCGATGCAGACCGACGCCGCGCTGAGCTCGCGGTCGGGATTCGCACATTCTGGTGGGAACCAGATCATGGGGGCACGCTGCGCTTTGGTACGGGCGCCGGAATCACCTGGGGGTCGGATGCACAAGCCGAGTGGGAGGAGACTGAATTGAAGGCCTCCCGGTTGATTGCCCTGGCATCTGCCGGGACAATGACCCCATGAGTGGGATGGTGTGGGCGCGCGGACGTCTCTGGAAACCCGACGAGCCGGTCGTCTCCGCCAATGACCACGGCTTTACGGTGGGCGACGGCGTGTTTGAGACCATCGGCGTTCGTGACGGCCACGCTTTCGCGGTCACCCGACACCTGACACGCCTGGCGTATGGTGCCGAACGGATGGGGTTGCAAGACATTGACCTCGACTACGTCCGCTCGGGCATCGACGCCGTACTCCGAGCCGATGCGCTCGCTAGCCGAGTCCGCGTCACCGTCACCTCTGGAGTGGGACCCGCAGGCTACACACGTGGTGACGATGCACTCACCGTCACCGTGGCGGCTACCCACGGAGAAAAGCCGCGGACGTGTGCCGTAGTGCGGGCGCCATGGAAACGGAATGAGCGCTCCGCCGTAGCCGGCATTAAGACCACATCAGCTGCCGAGAACGCGGTCATCGCCAACTTCGCTCGCGATAAGGGAGCCGACGAAGCGATCCTCGCCAACACGTACGGAAACCTGTGCGAGGGCACCAGCACCAATGTGTTCCTCGAACGCAACGGTGAAGTCCTCACGCCCCCACTTGCCTCGGGATGCCTGCCCGGCATCGTCCGCGGACTAGCACTCGAGTGGGGCGCATTGGCCGGAATTCCGGTGCGGGTGTCCGCCCCCGGCGAGTTGCCTCTCGGGGTACTGGACGAGGTTCTCGATGGAACAGCGCACCTGGCAGTCACGAGCGCAGTCCGTGGTGTCCAACACGTGTCGTCCCTGGAAGGTCAAGACATCTCAGCGGGCCCGCTACTACGCGACCTCTCTGCGCACTTCGAGTTACAGGCCGAGCGGCAGCCCGACCCGCCGCTCCCCCGGCAGCGGTAGGCCGACACTGACGCGTGGTCGTCGCATGGCCAAAGTCGCGCTAGTATTGTTCACGCTTACAGGGCGATTGGCGCAGGGGTAGCGCGCTTCCTTCACACGGAAGAGGTCACTGGTTCGATCCCAGTATCGCCCACCACATGAAAGCCACTCTTCGGGGTGGCTTTTTTGCTTTCCTGGCTATCACGCGCGTCTCTGGATCGCTAGTCTCGAGCCATGATCTCCGAGGTCTCGCCGCTGCTTCCCACCACCTACGACGTGGCGTGGACGGTGGTCGCTGTCGCCACGCTCGCATTCGCCGTTGTCGCCCTCGTCTCGGTTGCGCGTCGTGCATCGTTGATGTCGTCGAGCGCCGTTGCACTGTGGTGCTTGCTGATCCTCGTGGTGCCGGTGGTGGGCCCGGTGATGTGGTTCGTCGCTGGCAAGCGTGCAAGGCCAGCGACGGTTTCCTGACAGTACGAACCGGAGTGGCCCCCGACACGCCGCTGGAGCAGAGCCGATGCTCGCAACAGCCGGCGCGCCAGGCTCACCTTTGGTTCAAAGTGTCGGGCGCGGGAGGACACCGGTCCGTCACTCTCATCTGGGATGATGGGGCGGTACGCAACGAAGGGGTACTCCGCTAGATGTCTGAGATCCATCACGAACGCACACGCCGACTGGGCCACCGTGCAGATGCGCCGGTGCCTACATCGACCTACCGCCTCCAACTCAACGCTGACTTCACGTTCGCGGATGCAGCGTCACAGTTGGACTACTTCGAGGCGCTAGGCGTCGGCCACCTGTACCTGTCCCCCATCTTGGAAGCCGCTCCAGGGTCGACCCACTTCTATGACGTGGTGGACCACTCCCAGATCGCGAGCGCCCTCGGTGGTGTGGATGCGCTCCGGGATCTGGCTACTCAAGCCCGCGAGCGCGGCATCGGCCTGATTGCCGATGTGGTGCCGAACCACATGGCCGTCCCGACCCCGGCGTTCCACAACAAGGCCCTCTGGTCACTGTTGCGTGACGGAGAAGACTCCGATCACGCGCATTGGTTTGATGTGGACTGGTCCAGTGGCGACCCCGTGCTCATGCCGGTGCTCGGGGAACGCATCGGTACGGTGTTGGCGAACGGTGAGCTCTCGATCGACACGATGGAGATCCCGGGTTTTGAGGATGAGGGCGAAGTCCATGTGCTGCGCTACTACGACCACGTGTTTCCCATCCGTCCAGGCACCGAGAACCTTCCGCTGGATTCACTCGTGGATCAACAGCACTATCGCCTGGCGTATTGGCGCGTCGCCAATGAGGAACTGAACTACCGGCGTTTCTTCGATGTCGGCTCCTTGGTGGCGGTCCGTGTGGAAGACCCCGACGTTTTTGAGGCCACTCACCGTGTGATTGTGGATCTGATCAAGGACAAGACCCTCGATGGTCTCCGCATTGACCACCCGGACGGTCTCGCGGACCCTGCGGGCTACATCCAGCGTCTGTCGGATGCCACGGATGGCGCGTGGATTGTGGTGGAGAAGATCCTCGAGGATGAGGAACGGCTACCCACTAGTTGGCGCACTGCGGGCACCACGGGTTACGACGGTGCCTGGCGCGTTGGAGCGCTCTTGCGTGACCCTGCGGGCTCTTCCCCGCTGGCCGCGACACTGCATCGCGTCACAGGAGACGCCATGGGCACTCTTCCGGCAATGATCAACGAGGCCAAGCGCGAGATTGTGAAGGAGTCGCTTTCTAGCGAGGTGCACCGCTTGGCCACCATCGCGCACACGATCTGCACTACAGACGTGCGACTGCGGGATCACACGTGGCGGTCCCTGTATGACTGCCTGCGCACTCTCTTGATTACCTTTGACCGCTACCGCGCGTATGTCGTTGCGGGCTCACAGCCCAAGCCACCTTCGCTGGACGCGATCGATCAGGCAGCCACACGGGCACGCGCCCAGCTCGACTCAGAACGCCATGAGACTCTTGACGTGGTGGTCGATCTTCTCAAGGGTGCTGAGGTGGGTTCCGCGGGACGCACCAATGACACCAACCGCCGGGAACTCATCACACGCTTCCAGCAAGCCTGCGGTGCCGTCATGGCCAAGGGCATTGAAGATACGGCCTACTACCGCTGGACGCACTTGCTTCCCCTCTGTGAAGTCGGCTCCCCCGCCTCCAAGTTCGGGCTTCCGCCTGCGAACTTCCACGCATGGGCCGATGAACAGCAGTTGCAGTACCCCCATGGGATGATGTCGCTCACCACGCACGACACGAAGCGCTCCGAGGATGTGCGCGCGCGCCTGTCAGTGCTGTCTGAGGCTGCCGAGGATTGGGACCACCTCATCACGCGCTTGCAGGAGGCCACGGCACAGTCCCGGCCGGCGCAGTTGGATGGGCGCACTGAGAACTTGTGGTGGCAAACGCTTGTGGGAACGTCGGACCAGAATTCGACGATGGAGTGGGACCGCCTTGAGGGGTACCTCATCAAGGCGATGCGTGAGGCAAAGACACACACGACCTGGACATCGGTCAACGAGGACTATGAGTCCGCTGTCCTGTGGTTCGCGCAAACGACTCACGGAGATCGCGCTGTGCGATCCCTGATTCACCAGTGGCACGAAGATGTCTCGGCGGGCGTGCGTGCCCACGTCCTGGCAATGAAACTCATTCAATTGACCATGCCGGGAGTTCCTGACGTTTATCAAGGTACGGAGGCCCTTGCGCCGTCGTTGGTTGACCCCGACAATCGCCGACCGGTGGACTTCAGTGCGTTGGCAGGCGAGCTCGAGCGTCTCGACAGTGGTGCAAAGCCACGCACGTTGAACGAAGAGAAGCTACTGGTGACGTCACGCGCGTTGCGGGCGCGGCGCAACCATGCAGAGGTCTTCATTGGTGAAGGCGCTGGCTATGTGCCGTTGCCCTCGTCGTCGGGGCACGCTGTCGTGTTCGCCCGTACTGTCGATGATGAACCACGCGTCATCACGGCAGCAACGCGGCTTGGGTTGGATTTGGACCAGTTGGGCGGATGGCGAGAGCACACCGTCACTCTGCCCGAGGGCACATGGCTCGATGTACTCTCTGGCCGTACCTACGCTGGCGGCACCGTTGAGTTGAGCGAACTACTCGGCACGCTGCCGGTGGCGTTGTTGGAGGTTCAGTCATGACGACGCGGGTGTGGGCACCCCACGCGCAGTCAGTGGTGGCCGTTGTGGGCTCACCTGACGCGGAACAACAGGAGCGCGTCGAGTTCACACTCGACGACGAGGGCTGGTGGAACGGACCTCAGCTCACACACTGTACCGACTACGCATACGAGGTTGACGGCGACGGCCCATGGCCCGACCCACGCTCCGCGTGGCAGCCCCATGGCGTGCACGGACCGTCACGAGCGTTCGACACCGCGATACACCAGTGGCGCGACCAGGACTGGACAGGCGTGGACCCGCTCGGTGCGGTGTTCTACGAAATGCATGTGGGGGTCTTCACCCCTCAGGGCACGCTCGACAGCGCGATCGTCCAACTGAAGGACCTCAAGGCCAGTGGCGTGGACATCGTCTCCCTCATGCCTGTAGCGGCATTCCCGGGGCGCCACGGCTGGGGCTACGACGGCGTAGCGCTCTATGCAGTGCATGAAGCGTACGGCGGCCCTGCTGCACTCCAACGCTTCGTTGACGCCGCGCACCGGGCAGGACTGGGTGTATGTCTTGATGTGGTCTACAACCACTTGGGTCCCGACGGCAACTATCTGTCGAAGTTTGGCCCATACTTCACTGACGCGCACCATACCCCGTGGGGGTGGGCCGTCAATCTCGATCAGGCCGACGCTCACGGGATGCGCCAGTTCATCCGCGACAACGCGCGGCGTTGGTTTGAGGACTTTCACATCGACTGCCTGCGGCTCGACGCCGTCCACGAACTGCAGGACGAATCCGCCACGCACATCCTGGCTGAGATGTCTGACGACACCGCAGCATTGAGCGAGCGCTTGGGCAGACCACTGGGCCTCGTGGCAGAGTCTGATCTCAACGATGCGCGCATGGTCACCCCGACCGCTGAAGGCGGGCTGGGCATGACAGCGCAGTGGAATGACGATGTGCACCACGCCTTGCACGCGTATCTCACCGGCGAACGCCATGGGTACTACGTAGACTTCGGTTCCATCGAGGCTCTCGACAAGGTGTACCGCGAAGTGTTCTGGCACAACGGCACGTACTCGCCGTTCCGTGGAAAAAACTGGGGTGCGCCGGTACCGCACGACATGGACCGGCGTCGGTTCGTCGTGTGTGCTTCTAACCACGACCAAGTGGGCAACCGCGCCATCGGAGACCGCCCGTCGACCCGCCTCAGTCCAGGCGCTCAAGCCACATCGCTGGCGGCGATACTGCTGTCCCCCTTCACCCCCATGCTGTTTATGGGCGAGGAGTACGGAGAACGCCGTCCTTTCATGTTCTTCACCGACCATTCCGAGCCGCTTGCCACCGCTGTCTCGGAAGGGCGTATGAGTGAATTTGCAGGCCACGGCTGGGATGACTTGTACGGGAGATCAGTACAGGTCCCGGACCCTCAAGATCGCACCACCTTTTTGCGCTCCAAACTTGGGTCCGGCATCGGCTCTGAAGGGGAACCTCACGACTCACTGCGCACCTGGGTAGCCGATCTGATGGCGCTACGGCGCCTTGTCAGTGACCGCGATGAATGGACGTCACACCCCGCCGGTGCGGAGGAGACTTCCCCCCGGGTGTTGACTCTTCACGGGCCGGTGACGGTGCACGCCAATCTCACTGACTCCAGCGCAGCAGTGAGTGACGACGGGAAGGTCGTAGCAACTTACGGCGCAGTTGACGTGTCCGACGGCGAAGTAGTGCTCCAGGCCGATGCCGTGGCGCTGGTACGCCACTAAGCGCACCTTGGCGGGCTCGCGTTAGCTCGGCTCCCCCGTCACCATCGAGTGAAGCCGTGACAAGGCTCTCGCATACTTCTTGCGATAGCCGCCCCGCAGCATCTCCTTGGAGAACACCGTGCTCAACGAATGCCCGGAGGCCACAATCCGGACGTCACGATCGTAGAGACGGTCCACAAGGCTCACGAGTCGCAACGCCTGCGCTTGGTCCGACAGCGGCTTCACGGCGCGAAGGCCAAGGACAGCAACCCCGTCGACATAGGCCCCAAAGCGGCTCGGGTGCACATGAGTCAAATCCTCCATGAGCGCTGACCAGTCCTCGCACACACCGCCATCAACCTCGCCTGCGGCAATGACGTCCTCGACGCGCGCTGGCTCCGGGAATGGGTCATTGCCACGACCACGGTAGTCCGGGCCGTCAATGGTAATAACGTCGAAAACGCTCGCGACGGCCTGGATCTCGCGTTGGAAGTCCCCCGCAGCAAAACGTCCTTCACCAAGCGACCCCGGCAAAGTATTGGAGGTGGCAACCAGGGCCACGCCGGCATCGGCAAGTTCCCTCATCAGGCGTGCCATCATGACAGTGTCGCCAGGATCGTCAAGCTCAAACTCGTCGATGCAGACGACGGCGAACTCTTGGAGCGCGCTTCGTGTCCCCTGGAACCCCAGCGCCCCCACAAGCTGCGTGTACTCAACAAACGTCCCAAAAGCGGCCTTCGCACCCACATGGTGGGCCAATGCGGCAAGCAGGTGAGTCTTCCCCACCCCGAACCCGCCATCGAGGTAAATGCCGCGACCGGCACTTGACTTGCGAAAGCGAGCCAAGCCCGTTCGGGTGACACCTGCCGCGAAGGTCGACACGGCCTCTACGGCCTGTGCCTGACTTGGGAAGTCCGGATCCGGCCGGTAGGACTCAAAAGATGCGGAAGCGAAGTGGGGTGGCGGGACGAGGGCGGCGATCAGAGCGTCGGGCTCGACATGAGGCCTCCGTCCGACAATGCGGGCGGTCATGGCAACCACCCTAGTGACTTCCACGCTCCCCAAACGCACGATGCTCCGGTCACCACCAGGGCGACCGGAGCATCGGCTCTAAAAAGTGGTGTTACGCCTCGACCTCTGAACGGTCTCCTGACCACAGCGTGTGGAACGTGCCCTCAGCGTCGACACGCTTGTACGTGTGCGCACCGAAGAAGTCACGTTGGCCCTGAATGACAGCAGCCGGAAGGCGCTCTGCTCGCAATGCGTCGTAGTACGACAGCGACGAGCTGAATGCCGGAGCAGGCACACCAGTCAGAGCGGCTTGCGACACCACGCGGCGCCACGCTGAGAGGCCGCCACCTACCGCGTCTGCAAAGTACGGGTCGACAAGCAGCGAAGCCAGACTTGCGTCCCGCTCGTATGCCTCCGTGATGCGGTCCAGGAAGCGTGCACGAATGATGCAGCCCTCACGCCACAGCTTGGCCATGTCGCCGCGGTTGATGTCCCAACCGTATTCTTCCGACGCCGCCTGAATCTGATCGAATCCCTGCGCGTAGGCCACAACCTTGGATGCGTACAGCGCGAGGCGCACGTCCTCGATGAAGCCGGCGCGGTCCTTGATGTGGAACTCCGAAGCGTTGCTTGCCAGCACCTCACGTGCAGCAGCGCGCTGGGCGCGCTGGGAAGAGATGGCGCGAGCGAAGGTTGCCTCGGCGATGCCAGTCACCGGCGCACCGAGGTCGAGGGCAGACTGAACAGTCCAGCGACCGGTGCCCTTTTGACCAGCCTCATCGACGATCACATCGACCAAGGGCTTGCCGGTCTTCTCATCGGTCTGCTTCAGCACCTCTGCAGTCACGTCGATCAGGAACGAGTCCAAGTCGCCCGTGTTCCACTCGGCGAAGATCTCACCGATTTCAGCCGGTGTCAGGTTCAACCCTGAACGCAGCAGGTCATATGCCTCGCCAATGAGCTGCATGTCGGCGTACTCGATACCGTTGTGCACCATCTTGACGAAGTGACCAGCGCCATCAGGGCCCACGTGCGAGCAGCACGGTGTGCCGTCTTCAGCCTTCGCGGCAATCTTTTCCAGGATCGGTCCCAGAGTCTCGTACGACTCAGCGGGACCACCCGGCATGATGGAGGGGCCGAGCAACGCACCCTCTTCACCACCGGACACACCTGCGCCGACGAAGTGGATTCCCTGCTCGCGAAGCGCAGCTTCACGGCGGCGGGTATCGGGGAAGTGGGCGTTACCCGCATCCACGATGATGTCGCCCTTGTCGAGCAACGGCACCAGAGCGTCAATCACGGCATCGGTGGGACCACCGGCCTGAACCATGACCACGATGGTGCGCGGAGTAGCCAGCGCATCCACGAAGTCCTGGAGGCTCTCGCAACCAACGAACTCTCCTTCAGAACCGTGGTCCTCAATCAGGGAGTGCATCTTCTGCGGCGAGCGGTTGTGGACGGCAACAGTGAATCCGTTGCGGGCAAAGTTACGGGCGAGGTTTCGGCCCATCACCGCCAGTCCTGTGACACCAATCTGGGCAAGCGCCATGGTAAGTCCTTCGCATGGGAGTCGGGGATAGCTTTCGCCCCCCTACCCTAGTAGGCCTACGCCGCGTGGCGTACCGGCTGTTCCTGACCGCGAGGCATACCCTCATGATTATGGCCAGGGACTTCGATGGGGCACCACCTGCATTTAGTGATGCCCTCGCTTCCCTCTCCACCGCCCGCACCAGGCAAGATGTTGCTCTCGCAGAGGCTCAAGCACCGGCCCGAATTGCGCCCTACGCCGTCGCGATCAGCGGTGAAGTCACGGCCTCCGATGCCGAAGGCTCGGGCCGTTTTGTCCTGCTGCATGATCCCTCGGGGCACGATGCCTGGGAGGGCGAGTTCCGCATCGTTGCGCTCGTCAAGGCGCGCGTCTCTGCTGAAGTTGGCGGCGACGACATCTGGTCCGATGTCGCCTGGTCATGGCTTGAGGAGTCTCTGACCGGAGTTGCGTACCGCGCTTTAGGCGGTACTGTCAGCAAGGTTCTGAATCGGTCATACGGAGAACTGGCAGAGCGTCCACAAGACGTCGTCGTGGAACTCCGCGTGTCCTGGACGCCACTCGACACCGATATGGAACCTCATGTCCAAGCATGGACAGAGTTGATGGCGGCGTGCGCAGGTGTCCCGCCGCTACCAGAAGGAGTAACAATGCTGCCAGGGAGCCGCCCATGAGCGACGAGGTTGACCAGACCGTCGTCGCTCTCACGACACCCGCAGAGGGAGTCCCGCCTGTCATCGAGACCGTTGAGGCGCTCGAAGAAATGGCAGCCGCGTTTGCACGAGGCACGGGGCCGATTGCCGCAGATGCTGAACGGGCCTCCGGGTTCCGCTACGGGCAAGCCACCTACCTCGCTCAGTTCAAACGTGAAGGCGCAGGTATCGCCCTGGTCGATACGGACGCCCTGCCGGATCTCTCGATGCTCAATGACGCCTTCGGTGACGCGACGTGGATCTTCCATGCCGCAAGCCAGGACCTCCCCGGAATGTACGACTTGGGTCTGACGCCACCCGCAGTCTTCGATACCGAACTTGCGGCACGACTCCTGGGATGGCCCAAGGTTGGACTCGCTGCCGTTGTCGAGCGTGAGTTAGGGCTCGCGCTCGCCAAGGAACACTCAGCACAGGACTGGTCGACTCGACCACTCCCCCACGACTGGCTGGTCTACGCCGCGCTCGACGTTGAGATTCTCATCGAGCTCCACGACGCGATCCGAGGCCACCTTGAGGAAGCCGGCAAGCTTGAGTGGGCGCTTGAAGAGTTCGAAGCGGTCCGCACCGCGCCACCTGCCGCGCCACGTGTTGATCCCTGGCGCCGCACCTCAGGTTCGCATCACATTCGTGACGAGCGGGGACTAGGGATCGTCCGCGATCTTTGGGAAGCACGGGACAAGGAAGCTCAGCGACGCGATATCTCCCCTGGGCGGGTTCTGCGCGATGCAGCCATCGTTGCCGCAGCCAAAGCAAAGCCGACATCGCTCGATGCGCTCATGGCGATCCCTGAGTGGCGTTCACGAGGCACTAAGAAGGCTGCACCGCGGTGGTACCCCGTGATTGAACGCTCGCTGGCTCAGCCCGAACGGAAGTTGCCATCCAAACGAGGACCGCGCGGTGACGGGCCTCCTCAGCCCCGCATGTGGAAAGACAAGCGACCAGAAGCGCACGCGCGTCTCACCCTTGCCAAGGAACGCATGGCTGCACTCGTGGAACGTCATGACATCCCCGCCGAGAACATCCTTCAACCGGACGCGATGCGCCGATGCTGCTGGGAGTACCGCGGCGGAGGCGAGGCAGAGATCCGCGACCTGCTTGCGAGCCGTTCCGCCCGGACATGGCAGATCAATCTCACCGCGCCAGAGCTCGCGGAAGCATTCCGTGACGCGGAAAAGGCCGACGCTCACGCGGAGACCGATCCTTCCGCCACGCCCGCGGCTGAGGGAAATGCAGAGAACGCCTAAGCCGCTTCCTCGTTGATTGCCCCAAGCGCTGCGTCTGCGATTGCAGTGGCGTCAAGGCCTGAAGCCTCGACAATCTGGGCACGTGAAGCATGTGCAAGGAACTCACGCGGCACCCCTCGATGAATCCACTGCGCCTTCACCCCTGACGTCCGGGCGGCATCGGCCCACTGTTGACCCAGGCCTGCATCGGTGAGCCCATCTTCGATGGTCACAACCCAGTCGCAATCGGCCACAAGTTCAGTGAGACCGTCGGGTGTGGGGTTCACCCACGTTGCTGTGGCCGCAATGACGCCGAGCCCATCAGCGGCGATCTTCTCTGCGGCATCCACCGCAGTGGCCGCCATCGGGCCGAGGCCCAACACCGCCACACGCGCCACATCTCCGTGTTCCGCGAGAACGTCCATCGCCCCGACGCTCCGCACGGCAGGGAGGTCGTCGCCCACAGGACCCTTCGGGTAACGCACTACCGTGGGCCCATCTTCCACGGCAATGGCCTCACGGAAGGCCGCACGCATGGTGCTGGCATCGCGAGGCGCAGCGATCTGCAGGCCTGGAACGTGACGCAAGAGTGCCATGTCCCACATGCCGTTGTGGCTAGGACCGTCGTCCCCGGTAATGCCCGCACGGTCGAGCATGAAAGTGACACCAGCGCGATGCAACGCCGCATCAAGCAAGACCTGGTCGAATGCTCTGTTGAGGAACGTCGCATACACCGCGAACACCGGGTGTATCCCAGTGAAGGCGAGCCCCGCTGCAGACGTCACCGCGTGTTGTTCTGCGATACCGACATCGATGACACGATCCGGGAACTCATCAGCAAACGGCTGAAGACCCACTGGCGCCAGCATGGCTGCCGTAATACCCACCAGGTCGTCGCGCTCCCGCCCGGCCTTCACCATCTCCTCTGCAAAGACCTTGGTCCAGCCAAACCTGCTCGCTTGGACGGGTAGGCCAGTCTCCGGATGAATCTTGCCAACGGCATGGAATCGGTCCGCGACATCTTCCTCAGCAGGTGTATAGCCGCGGCCCTTTTCCGTCAGGACGTGGACGATGACAGGAGCTTTGAAGTCGCGAGCGTGGGTCAGTGCGTCCTCGACCTGTTGGAGATCGTGCCCATCAACGGGACCGACGTACTTGATTCCAAGATCATCAAACATTCCTGGCTCAGCGATCAGTCCCTTGACTGCACGCTTGCCGTGCATCACCGTCTTGTATGCGAATCCGCGCACCGGACCACGGTTCTTGAAAGTGCGCTTGCCCCACCCGAGAAACTGTTCGTAGCGAGGGTCCGTACGGATACCGTCCAGGCGCCTGGCAAGACCGCCAATGGTGGGCGCGTAGGAGCGTCCGTTGTCGTTCACGACGATCACCACACGGTCTTGCGACGCTGAGATGGAGTTCAACGCCTCCCACGCCATGCCCCCGGTGAGGGCTCCGTCACCAATGACAGCGACAGCAGACCTGTCATGTTCGCCCTGAAGTCGGTACCCCTGTGCGATGCCCGCGGCCCATGACAGCGACGTCGATGCATGCGAGTTCTCCACGACATCATGTTCGGACTCGCCGCGCTGCGGGTAGCCCGCGAGGCCGTCCCGGGTGCGCAAGTTCGAGAAGTCTTTGCGGCCCGTCAGAAGTTTGTGTACGTACGACTGGTGGCCTGTGTCGAACACGAGGGTGTCGCGCGGGGAATCGAAGACGCGGTGGAGGCCCAGCGTTAACTCGACAACTCCGAGGTTAGGTCCGAGGTGTCCGCCCGTTGCGGATACCGACTCGACAAGGAACTCTCGAATCTCTCCGGCAAGTTCCGCAAGTTCGTCAACGCTCAGGTCGTTGAGATCCTTAGGCGAATCAATACGCTCGAGCACTCGGTCCTCCTGTGACTGATGTAGTCCCCCACTTTACGGGGCGTAACGCAACGGATGCGGCAAGGGGCGCCCCGACATGTGTTGTCGCGACGCCCCAGCCGTGTGTCAGTGTGTGGGTTAGGCCACCAAAGAACGCAACACATACTGCAGGATGCCGCCGTTGCGGAAGTAATCTGCTTCGCCTGGCGTGTCGATGCGTACGACCGCGTCGAACTCCACGACTGCACCGTCCGCCTTGGTTGCCTTCACCGGCAGGGTCTGCGGGTGGTCACCGTCGCTGAAGGCCGCGACCCCGACGATGTCGAAGGACTCCGTGCCGTCCAGACCAAGCGACGCAGCCGACTGGCCCTCGGGGAACTGCAGCGGCAACACACCCATACCGATGAGGTTGGAGCGGTGAATACGCTCGAAGCTCTCCGTGATGACCGCGCGCACACCCAGCAGGCTGGTGCCCTTCGCCGCCCAGTCGCGCGAGGAGCCGGAGCCGTATTCCTTACCGGCGAGCACCACGAGCGGCGTGTCAGCGGCTGCATAGTCCTGTGCGGCGTCGTAGATGGTGTCCTGGGCGTCCTTGATGAAGTTGTAGGTGAATCCACCCTCAACTCCATCAAGAAGGAGGTTCTTGAGGCGAATGTTCGCGAACGTGCCGCGAATCATGACCTCGTGGTTTCCACGACGCGAGCCATACGAGTTGTAGTCACGGCGTGCGATGCCGTGCTCCTCGAGGTACTTGCCGGCCGGCGAGTCAGCCTTGATAGCACCTGCAGGCGAAATGTGGTCAGTCGTGACTGAGTCGCCCAGGAGAGCCAGCACGCGCGCGCCGGTGATGTCCTTGACGGGCTCGGGCGTGGCACCCATGCCCTCGAAGTACGGAGGCTTGCGCACATAGGTGGATTCGCCGTCCCAGTCGAACGTCTTACCGTCCGGAGTGGGCAGTCCGCGCCAGCGCTCGTCGCCTGCGAAAACATCCGCGTAGTCCTTGGCGAACATTTCTTCCGTGATGGACGACTGGACAATCTCCTCGACCTCGGTGGGGTCTGGCCAGATGTCGCGCAGATAAACGTCGTTGCCTTCAGAATCCTGACCCAGCGGGTCGGACTCGAAGTCGTGGTGCATCGTGCCGGCAAGGGCATATGCAATGACGAGCGGTGGCGACGCCAAGTAGTTCATCTTGACGTCGGGGTTGATGCGACCCTCAAAGTTACGGTTACCCGAGAGCACGGACACCACAGCGAGGTCGTGCTCGTTGACGGCACCCGACACGGCCTCGGGTAGCGGGCCAGAGTTACCGATGCACGTGGTGCAGCCGTAGCCGACCAGGTGGTAGCCCAATGCTTCCAGGTCTCCCCAGAGGTCAGCCTTCTCGTAGTAGTCGGTGACGACCTTGGAGCCAGGCGCCATCGAGGTCTTGACCCAGGGCTTCACCTGGAGGCCACGGGCATTGGCGTTACGCGCCAAGAGCGCGGCTGCCAGCATGACCGACGGGTTCGAGGTGTTGGTACACGAGGTGATCGAGGCAATCACCACGTCGCCGTCCTTCAGTGGCACCTCCTGGCCGGCCTCATCGACGTAGGACCCTGCGCCGTCCTTGGAACCCTTGTAGTTCTTGACGTCCTTCGCGAACTGGTTCTTGGACGCGGTGAGCTCGATACGGTCCTGGGGACGCTTGGGTCCAGCGATGGACGGCACCACAGTCGATAGGTCGAGTTCGATGTACTCCGAGAATGCTGGCTCCACGTAGCCCTCTGCGGAGGGGTCGTGCCACATGCCCTGTTCCTTGCAGTACGCCTCGACGAGTGCGACCTGCTCTGGACTGCGACCGGTGAGCTTCAGGTAGTCGATGGTGACGTCGTCAATCGGGAACATCGCGGCAGTCGAACCGAACTCGGGCGACATGTTGCCGATCGTGGCACGGTTGGCGAGCGGCACAGCGCCCACTCCGTCGCCGTAAAACTCGACGAACTTTCCGACGACACCGTGCTGACGCAGCATCTGCGTGATCGTGAGCACGACGTCAGTTGCGGTGGCACCGGACGGAATCGCGCCAGTGAGCTTGAAACCGACGACCTTGGGGATCAGCATGGATACCGGCTGGCCCAACATCGCTGCCTCTGCCTCGATGCCGCCCACGCCCCAGCCCAGGACGCCCAGACCGTTGATCATGGTGGTGTGCGAGTCGGTACCCACACAGGAGTCGGGGTATGCCTGCTCGACGCCGTCAACGTCACGCGTCATCACGCCACGAGCCAGGTATTCGAGGTTGACCTGGTGAACGATTCCGGTGCCCGGAGGGACAACCTTGAAGTTGTCGAATGCCGTCTGGCCCCAACGCAGGAACTGGTAGCGCTCACGGTTGCGCTGGTACTCAAGGTCAGTGTTGAGTTCGAGCGCATCCTTGCGGCCGAACACGTCGATGACCACCGAGTGGTCGATGACCATTTCCGCAGGTGCCAGCGGGTTGATCACAGCGGGGTCGCCGCCGAGGTCCACCACTGCTTCACGCATGGTGGCGAGGTCGACGACACAGGGCACGCCCGTGAAGTCCTGCATGACAACGCGGGCTGGGGTGAACTGGATCTCCGTGTTGGGATCCGCCTTGGGGTCCCACGAGGCAAGTGCCTGCACGTGGTCGGCAGTAATGTTTGCGCCGTCTTCGGTACGCAACAGTGCTTCAGCAAGCACCTTCAACGAGTAAGGCAGCTTTTCCAAGCCGGGTACCGCACCGAGGCGGTAGATCTCGTAAGCCTTGCCGTCCACATCCAGTGTGGCCTTGGCTCCCAGGGTGTTCTCGCTCATGCACATCCTCCGTTGGTGTTGACCGGCGTACAGTCTACCGGCCTTGACGTGTTCTTGAGACGGCTTTACCGTCGCACAAAGGTCGCGACTGTTTCCACGTGATGCGTCATGGGAAACAGGTCGTATGCAGTGGCGTCCGTGAGCGCGTAGCCCATTTCAGCCATAGTCTTGCTGTCGCGAGCCAGTGCCACGGGGTCGCAAGCGACGTAGACGACGGTGGCCGGTGAATGCTCCGCCATCGCCTGAAGAGTCTTTGCCCCTGCACCGCTACGCGGCGGGTCGAGGACGATCGCGTCGCGAGAGCCGATGCCTTGGGTGAGGTGACGGCGCACGTCACCTGGCAGCACTGTCACGCTGGGGTATTCGTGGCAGTTACGGCGCGCGGCACGGCTCGAGGCACCGTCCGATTCGATTGACGTCACGTTTTTGCCTGCGGCGCCGAGAGGCAGAGCAAACAGCCCTGCCCCGCCGTAGAGGTCCGCCACCGTCTCGGCGTCACGAATGCGGCTCATCACTTCGCTCACCAGCACGTTCGGCGCTTCCCGGTGTACTTGCCAGAACCCACCGGCGTTCACTCGATAGTCAAACGTGTGGCCGTTCCACTCCACGTGCTGTCGCACCGTCGTGGCGGCGTTCTTGCGACGGTCAGGCTTGCCGTTCGACCAAGGGACGTCGCCGACTGTCGTGCGTACAGTGCCGTCCGAACCCTGGGCGATGGTGATGCGGCTACCCGCTGGCCAGCGATGAGTCAGGAGTTCTTCCTCGATCTGTTCGGTGGCAAGCGGCATCGAGCTGAGAGCAATTGCCTCTTTGGACCGATGCCCGCGCATCGCGGCATTGCCGGAAGCGTTCGCGGTCGCGCTGACGCGAGTGCGATACCGCAGTCCCCCACGTTCATCGTCACCAGGCGCAGCATGGACCTCACCGGGGAAATCCTGGCCTGCAAAGCGCTCGAACGACTCCTGAAGCACGGCTCGCTTCCAGGCGCGCTGACCGGACAACGACACATGCGCCAACTCACCGCCGCCAACCCCGCCAGGCCCGGCTTCTGGCCAAGTCGAATCCACACGGTCTGACGATGCCTCAATGACCTCTACAGCATCGGCCCTCCACAGACGTGCGTCAGGCTCGGACTCAGTGAGGCGGATCTTGACGACCTCACCGGGGAGGGCGTGACGAACGAAGATGACCCGTCCGTCCACGCGCGCAACGCAGTGGCCACCGTGTGCGGGTGCTCCGACGGTGACTTCGATTAGGTCTTCACTCATGGGAGCTCCTCATGGGGTTCAGGTACTTCTTCGGTTACGGCATCTTCGCGCGCGGATTCCAGGTGCCACGGCACTGCTGCCACGACCACACCCTTGAGCCCCAGGAGTTGCTGACGCAGTTTGGTCGTTGACCGGTTATGCAGGAAACGCTCCCACCAACGGCCGACAATGTATTCGGGAACGTAGACCACCACGACTTCGCGTGGATTCGATCGATGGATTGTCGTCACGTACTCCATGACAGGGCCCACAAGATCACGGTACGGCGAATCCAGAAGAACCAACGGAACACCAGAGTCGATCCGTCCCCAGTCTTGCTGGAGCTTCGCAGCAGGTTCGCGTTCGATCTGCACACCCACAGCTTCGAGGGTCGAGTGCCTTGCTGCCTTGGCATACGCGAGTGCACGCAGCGCTGGGCGGTGCAGCTGTGCAATCAGCACCACGCCGCGCGTCGAGCTCGGCAGCGCGACTTCCATGTCGTGCTTGTGAAGCCGCACGTCGGCCCGTACCGCGGCATAGTGCCGGTTGACGGCGTGCATGAGCACCACGAGGCAATCAACGCCACCGCGATCCAGGCACCGTTAAGGAAGTTAAAGACGAGGACGACGATCCACACAGCTGCTGCCACGACGGCCGCAGCAACGTGGAGCACTCGACGACCATGGAGACCCAGTCGCGCCTTGCGCTCGGTTGCGAGTTGGAGCTTGCCGTTGACCCACCGCACCATCGCGATCTGACTCAGCACGATCGACGTGAACACGCCGATCACGTAGAGGTGAATCAACGTCGCGACTTCGGCACCCGCCAGCGCCACCACAATGGCCGATGCCGTGGCGACGAGCAGCACCCCGCCACGGAGCACTGCACGGTCGTTGCGCATCGTCAATTGACGCGGGAGGTAGGCATCACGCGCCAAGAATGCTGTGAGGTTGGAGAAGCGGCGGAACACCGCGGCAACGGCGGCATACAGCAGTGCGGCGGCAATTCCGGCAATGATCCACACGACCAAGGCGTTGTTAAACACGTCCTGTGCCACCTGCAGCAGGATCGGCCCCTTCGACCACCCCGTAATGCGGTACATCCACGCCAGGATCGCGACAAGGAAGAAAGCCATTGCTGAGGCGGTCACCGCGATGATGAGGGTGCGTCCGGCCCGGATACCACGTGGCTTAGCGTGATTCGGAGCCGAGGCCGCAAGGTGCTCAATTCCTGTCACCATCACAGCACCCGAAGCGATCGCTCCGGCATACGAGAACCAGATCGACCACGTTTGAGGCGCATTCGCGGCAATGGGTGATGTGGTGTCGGCGCCGTGGCTGGTGACACCCACGACAAACATGATCGCGACCACCAGGAGGAAGCCAAACCAGACACCAAGGATGATCCGTGCGCGTTCACGAATCACTCGGAGTGCGACGACAGTGACAATGCCGACGATGCCCACGGACAGCGGTACGTCCCATACCTGAAGTTGCGGGATGAGGAACGCGACGAGCTGTGTGAGTGCTGCCACGGACACCGCGACGGTAAACAAATAGTCGACGAGGACTGACGCACCCGTCACGACCCCGGACTTGCGACCGAGCACATCCCGCACCAACCCGTAGTCACCCAGACTGTCCGGGCGCGCATGCACATTGGAGCGATATGCGAATCCCAGCAACAGCATGATGAGCACCACACCCACTGCCATAAAGGGAATCGCACCTTGCTGACTGCCCCGACGCAGCGCGTCAACCACCGCATCGGGGGCGTACAGCACCGCCGAAAGAATGCCGGCGCCAAAGACTGGCAGTGCCAGTCGAGTACGCAAAGTCACGGGCACGACGGCGTCGGTCGCAATGGGTTGGCCAAATACCAACCGCCTGAGTCGCTGCAGAAGTCCTCGCACGTCGCACCATCCTAAGCGCCAGGGGTATAACGTGGGGGATCGTGCACATTGTCATCATGGGTTGCGGCCGTACTGGAGCCGCTCTCGCCAGCGAATTTGAGTCCAGAGGGCACTCCGTTGCCATCATTGACAGGGCCGGAGATGCCTTCCGGCGCCTGCCCTCCGAGTTTCAAGGCCAGAAGATCACTGGCATCGGATTCGACCGCGACACGCTGATCTCTGCTGGTGTGGAAGATGCGTATGGGTTCGCTGCCGTCTCGTCCGGAGACAACTCCAACATCCTCGCCGCGCGGGTTGTCCGCGAGACCTACGGCGTTGAGAACGTCATTGCACGTATCTCCGACTCTGGGCGCGCCGAGGTCTACCGCAGGCTGGGAATTCCCACTGTTGCACCGGTTCCGTGGACCAGCGCCCAAATTGTGTCGAGACTCCTGCCTGGAGGCAAGGAAGAGACATTCGCCGATTCCAATGCGGGCGTCTCAGTACGCCGACTCGCCCTGAGTCGCGCCTGGGTGGGTCGGAAGGTGACGGAGATCGAAGCCGCGTCGGGCACGCGCATCGCTTACCTTGTCCGCTTCGGCAAAGCACTCCTGCCAGACCCCAGCACCGTCATTCAGTCAGACGACGAGGCACACTTTGTGGTGCCCGAGGAATCTGCTAATACTGCCGAACGTGTGGTCTCCAAGGCTCCAGGAGTGGAAAAATGAAGGTCCTCATCGCAGGTGCAGGTTCGGTGGGTCGCTCAATCGCGCGCGACTTGTTGTCCCATGGTCACGAAGTGCTACTCATGGACAACAATCCTGCCGCGATGCGCGTGGCCCAAGTCGCGGAAGCGGATTGGATGCTGGCCGATGCCTGCGAGATGAGCGCGCTGCAAGACGCCGAGACCCAGACAATGGATGTGGTTGTTGCTGCCACAGGTGACGACAAGGCCAACCTCGTCGTCTCGTTCCTGGCCAAGACCGAATATGGCGTTCCCCGTACTGTCGCGCGCGTCAATAACCCGCGCAATGAGTGGATGTACGACGCGCAGTGGGGTGTGGACGTCGCAGTCTCGACCCCTCGCATCATGACCGCGATGGTGGAAGAGGCCGTGGCCGTCGGCGATTTGGTCACGGTGTTCACCTTCCACCAGTCAGGTGCGTCCATCATCGAGGTGACATTGCCGCCAGACTCCCCCGTCGTTGGGTCTACTGTGCGGCAGATTCCGTGGCCTGCTGAGACGGTCCTGTCGTGCATTGTGCGCTCCGATAGGACCATTGCGCCAAGCCCTGCCGACACCCTAGAAGCGCACGACGAGCTGCTGTTTATTGTGTCTGCTGAGGCTGATCCTCAGGCGCTTGACGCGGTCCTGCGTTCCGCACCATCAGCCACACCACCCACAGAGTAAGCGCAAACAAGGGCACACCCATCGCAAGTCGGGCTGTCCCCAAAGCCGCGGTCTGATCAGCCAGGTACAGCGGGACTTGCACCACGAGGCGCAACGCGTACATCACGACGAGAATGGCGGTGGCGCGCTGATAGATCCGCACACGTACCGGGTCGGTCCGCCAGCCTTTCCAGTCGCCCTGGAACAGACCCATGACGATGCCGACAAGTGGCCAGCGGACCGCCATAGAGAGCAGAGTGCCGAGTCCGTAGACAATGTTGATCCACAGCCCGAAGACATAGAAGTCACGAGCCTCGCCGGTGCGCCACGCCCAGATTGCTCCAATTGCCACCCCGATGGAGCCTGACAGTGCCTGCTGAATCGACGAGCGTTGCGCAAGCCGAATCACCACCAGGATCACCATCGTGGCCACTGCGGCGATCACCGGCACTTGCATGCCGCCCACCGTCAAGAACACCAGGACAAAGACAAACCCGGGCGCGACGGACTCCACAAAGCCGCGCCACCCTCCCACGGCCTCGGTGAAGGAGAACTCCTCAGCGTCCGCGAGTTTGCCCCAACGTCCCTCTCGCGCCGCATCGGCTGCAGCCTCGAGAGGAGCTTCATGCTGCTCAGCGTCGCCGGCGTCCGGCGCGCTCACATCGTCCTCAGGGGGCTCAGGCCGCACGTCACGCTCGTCGCTCATAGCGTGAACTTGGGGTTGTAGATGCGCGGCATGTCTTCCGCCGCACTCACGCGTCCGGCAAAGGTCACCACGGCACCGGGTTCGATTCCAGGAATGTCTCTGCGGCCCATGAAGATCATGTCCGCACGCCCAGTGCCGTCGTCGACACGAGCAGTGAGTTGCGGCGCTGCATCTCGCGGCTCCACCCGCAGGGCAACGATGCGCCCACGCACCGTTGCTTCCGTACGAGGCTTCAATGCCTCAACACGTGTCACGTCTGCGGGAACTGGCACTTAGGCGCCCTGATCGATCTCGTCATCGCCGGGAGTGAATCCGGGCGCATCAAGCACAAGCACCGTTCCGCCGATCATCGGTTCTTCGCCTCGATCGACGGCACAGTTGCTCAAGAGGGCAGCTACGCGGGCACGGGTCTCGGACGAGTCAACGGACGGTCCCATCACGACGGCCTTGAGGAGCCAACGCGGCCCGTCAACACCCAAAAACCGCATGGGGATCTCGATAGACTCGCCGCTCTTTGTGCGGCTCCTCATGCGAGCCGAGAGTTCCGGGCCAAAGTGCCCCTCTTGCGCCTCGATCGCACCGGCAGTGCGAAGTCGCTTCGAGATCGCCTGACGCACTTCCGTCCACTGGCTAGTTCCTCGTGGGGCGGCGATCACCTGGAGTTGAACCTGGCAATCCGCGACACGAATGCTGACCGCTCCGCACTGCTTGGTTTTAGGGTCGATCTCACCGGTGACGCGCATGTTCGCCACGGCGGGAAGCCGCAGTGCGCCATACGAGACAAAATCGCGGTCGCCCGGAACTGATGGCCAGTCCCATGGGCCGTCAGCGACACCCAAAGTATCGAGTCCGTCCGCGTTCTGCGCGGCCGAGTTCTGTGCCTCGTCGCTCATGCTCCCAATCCTGTCGACCCAAATCCACCATCACCGCGGACAGAGTCCGGAAGGCTCTCAACGCTCACGAATGCTGCCCGTTCGACTTGCTGGATCACCAATTGTGCGATGCGGTCTCCCACACTCAGCCGAACCGTCTCAGTCGCATCGGTGTTCAGCAGCGTCACGCGAATCTCTCCACGGTAGCCCGCATCGACCGTTCCTGGAGCATTCACGACAGTCACACCGTGCTTCGCCGCAAGTCCAGAGCGTGGGTGGACCAAAGCGACGTAGCCGTCGGGCAACGCGATCTTGACACCCGTCGGTACGGTCGAGCGCTGGCCCGGAGCAAGTTCCACGTCCACGCGGGTCGTCAGATCTGCGCCCGCATCACCTGGATGGGCATATGCGGGCATGGGGACGTCAGGACTCGTCGTTTCAACAAGGATCTCGACGCCGCTCATGAACTACTGGGGCTTAAGAAGCGCACTCAGAGCAAATGGGCTGATCGCCCTTGAACTCTGCGAGCTGGCTGCGGTGGTGCACGAGGAAGCAAGACATGCATGTGAACTCGTCCTGCTGAGCAGGCAGCACACGCACCGAGAGTTCCTCGCCCGAGAGGTCAGCTCCAGGCAACTCGAAGCCCTCAGCAGCTTCAGTCTCGTCCTCGTCGACCACGCCCGAGGTCTTGTCATTGCGGCGTGCCTTCAGCTCCTCAATGGAGTCAGCTGAGATCTCATCGTCGGTCTTTCGAGGTGCGTCGTAATCAGTTGCCATCAGGCGGTTGTTCCCTTCACGCGTCTACCCTGCGTCTACACAATGTCGGGGAAGCCATTTTTGTTCCCTCGAGCGCACGCATTCTGCCCCAAAAATCTGCGCGGCGCGACTCTACGGCGTGGCGAGTTCCCAGGTGGGTGCCATTCCGGCACGTCGCAAAGCCGTGTGAAGCTCGTCCCATCGCTCCGGATGGGCAGCGATCACAAGCCTCTCATCGGCGCGCTCTCCGTCGTATCCGGCCACCATCATGCCTGCTTCCTGCGCGATCAGGGCTCCAGCGGCGAAGTCCCAGGCGTGCAGTCCCTGCTCGTAGTACGCATCAATCACGCCCGCTGCCGAGAAACACAGATCGACTGCCGCTGACCCAAAACGCCTGATGTCACGAACCTGCGGTAAGAGTTCAGCGACGATCGCGCCCTGCACTGCGCGGCGATGAGATTCGTATTGGAATCCCGTGGCGACCAGAGCCCCAGAGAGCGCAGGCCGAACTCCTACCTTGAGAACGGCATCGTTCCTTCGCGCTCCCCGACCACGCGCTGCGGACCACAACGTCGACGATCCGTCGTACACTGCGCCCGCCTCCAATTGCCATGACGAGGAAGCAGGAACACCGCTGACGGCCGCAACGGACACGGCAAACTGATCGATGCCGTAGAGATAGTTCACAGTGCCGTCAATCGGGTCGATGATCCACGTGATGCCTGACGTGCCCGACGAGGACTCACCTTCCTCTCCCACGACGCCGTCATCAGGACGCAACTCACTCAATCGCTGTCGGATCAAGCGCTCCGAGGCGACATCCACCTGAGTGACGATGTCCACCTCGGAGGACTTGGTCGCGGTGACTTCGGCCTTGTCGCGCATGCTGATGATGAACTCCCCTGCCTCTCGCGCCACGGTCTGAGCGATCGGCAACAGGTCGTCAGGAGTAGACATGAGTCCATACTGCCCGAGCCCAGTACGACACGGCCGCGTGGCGTGCCCACATATCTGCTATTGGCGTGGCAACCTGAAGCCATGAAGCGACTATCCCTTGTGCGGCCGGCTGACGATGGCGAGCACCTGATCGTCGCCGATGAGTCCGGTACCGAGTTTGAACTCGAACTCACCGACGATCTTCGGCGTGCAGCGGCAACCGTGCGCCCACGCCGTCCCTCAGATTCAGATGAGCCCGCGGACGCTACCCTCACGCCTCGCGAGATCCAGCAGCGGATCCGTGGTGGCCTTAACGCGGCGGAGCTAGCGGAGCTCACCGGCCAGTCCATCGACCTCTTCACCCGCTATGAAGCGCCTGTCCTTGCCGAGCGGTTCTACATTGGCCAGCAGGCTCAGTCCACAAAGATCGGCCGTGACGCTGATTCCCCCATCCTTGGCGACCTCGTCATGGACCGCCTCGCAGGCCGTGGAGTCGCGCCAGAATCGGTCAGGTGGGATGCCTGGCGCCAGCCTGAATCGCCCTGGACCGTTGCCGTCGACTTCACCGTCGATGGGCGAACGGTGCGCGCCGAGTGGACGTACGATCACCACGCACACACGCTGTCCGCTCAGGATGACGAGTCGCGTTGGCTGACCGAGACGGAACTGCTTGATGTACCAATCCCCAAGCGCCACCTCAGCGCTGTCAAGGAACGTCAGGTTGCCGAGGCGCCACTCGAAGCGGTACGCCCTGCGACTCCTGCAACAGGTGCGGTACCCCGTGTTGCCGAGCCCACTCAAACGGAGTTGCTGTTAGACGACCTACAGACACGACGCGGGACTCGCGATGTGGTTGAACCTGAGGATGTTGTCGAGGAAGACGACGAAGACGGCGGTTTCGAGGGCTTTGGCCCGGCGGTCAAGCGTCAGCGCCAGGCCGATGTCGGATTCACGGCACCTTCACCCAACCCTCGCCACCCTGCAGGCTCCCACCGCGGAGCCTCTGCTCCCAGCGCTCCTGAGGCCGAGGCCACCCAAGCATCACCGGAGCCCTCAGAGCCAGAGCCCAAGAAGCCTCGGCGGGGCCGCAGTTCCGTGCCCAGTTGGGACGAGATCGTTTTTGGAGCCAAGAACGAGTAAGAACCCGAGCGCTAGGACCCACTAGCGATCAGCAAGGGCACGTCGCGCTCCATCCGTGTGAGGGACCCGTGCACTCCCACAAGGGCCATCGATGCGGGTGACTGTGTGCGCGAGTCAACGACAGTAGACCGTTCAGCCATTGCCACCACCACATCCCCCACGCGGTCTGCGATGGCCTCATCGATGTGGCCAAAGAGGCCGGCACTCGCAGCTTCCTCACGCGTCGCCACTGCTGCATGGCCACCAAGATGTTCCTGCCACCGGGCGGCGACAGCCGTGGGGTCGGCGTCGCGGCTGACATGAAGGTGCAAAGCGCGTGGCTCCCCCGCAGTGAGTTCCACATCCTCAAGCAGGACGGGGTCCGTTCCAGCGTCCCAGCGCGGAGCACCGGTCACGTCTACCATGCCGTGATCTGCAGTCACCACCATGGTGGCCTTGCGCGGAAGGCCCCTCGCGAGCATCGCGAGTTCGCGATCTGCGTCCTCCAGCGCAGCGACCCACTCATTGCTTTGCCAACCATGCTTGTGGCCAGCCGCATCGATCTCGCCCCAATAGCAGTAGGAGACCCCCGGACGTCGCGCTGCGACTAGGGCTCCGTCGATCCGCTCGGAGAGCGTCTCGCCGCCCACAAATGTGCCACCACTCAATGCGGCTTGGGTGAGACCTGAGCCAGCAAAGCGCCGTTTGCCCAATGTGGTGACGGAGACCCCGGCTGAAGCTGCTTCGTGAAGCAACCCCGGCATCGGCTGCCATTGCCTTGGCTCAAAGGCGCCCTCCCACGACACAAGATTTGCGAGCGTTCCGGTGCGTGGGTTCCGAACCGTATACCCGAGCATCCCGGTGCGTCCCGATGGCTGGCCCGTCCCCAAGAGCGCAAGAGCCGATGCGGTAGTCGACGGGTAGCCCGTGGAAATGAAGCCTTGGTCGATGGACCTCAGAAATGGGGCGTGGCCGCGCCGAGACTTGAGGAGATGATGCCCCAGTCCATCGAGCAACACCACGACCACATGGGAGGCGTCCGGAACCCCTAGACGGCGCTGATCCGCAGTTGCGTCCCGCGATGTCACGGCTTCGCTTGCGCCCACGGCAGACAGCGCTGCAGGAAGCACCGCACCAAGCTCTCGCCCTCCATAGTCAGGAAGGACAAGACCGGCCGCGGCGAGCCGCTCGGTGAACGTCACGACCAGCGGCCGACAGCGCGCTGCACCTGTGCCGCGAAGTCCTCGAGTGCACGGACTGTGTCTGCCCCGTCAGCAATCGCGCTCACGCGTACCAGGGTGTCGTCGCCTGTAATGCCTCCCGAATAGCCGTGGTCGCCTTCACAGTTGGGATCGCCGCACGTCGCTGGCTCCAGTTCGATCCGAGAGTGAATCCCCCACCCCACAGCAAGTGCGAGTTCGTGGGGAGCATCACCCTCAGCGAAGTTCTCGGGGTGATGCACGACATGGGTCATGGCGATGTTGGTCACGGACTTCAGCAAGGCGGTCTCGACAGTCGCTGATGCCTCATGGGTACCGCCCGCTGCGTGACCTGCGCCGTCGTCGATGTGCATGCGCAGCAACCTGGTCTCCGTGAGGACCAAGACCGTCATGTGACGACGAACCTCGCGCTCATCGAAAGTGGTTTCGGCGTGCACAAAGTGCGCCACCACTGGTTCGTCCGCCAACGCGCGGCGCACGACACTGTTGGCTAGCGCCGGGTAGTATCCTGCGACGGCTACGGCCTGATCGAGCGTGTCTGACATGCGGGTATTGTTCCACTTCACGGCGACCGTCTCCACCTACGCCGCGTGGCATGAGGTGCCGCGGGCCGTGAACAAGGCAGAATACCCACAGTCATCTTGTCTACAGACCTTGCTGAGGAGTCACATGGCCGACGCGCCCGACGGACAGATCATCGATATCGACGTCGCCTCCGAAATGGAGACGTCGTTCCTGGAGTACGCGTACTCCGTGATCTACTCCCGCGCTCTGCCCGACGCCCGGGACGGACTTAAGCCAGTCCAGCGCCGCATCGTCTATTCGATGACGGACATGGGGCTGCGTCCTGAGCGCGCGCATGTGAAGTCATCACGCGTTGTCGGTGAAGTGATGGGTAAGTACCATCCGCACGGAGACTCGGCGATCTATGACGCGTTGGTGCGTATGGCCCAGTCGTTCTCGCTGCGTCTGCCGCTCGTTGATGGCCACGGAAACTTTGGTTCCCTCGATGACGGGCCAGCTGCTTCGCGTTACACCGAGGCACGATTGGCAACGGCATCGATGGCCATGGTCGCGGATTTGTCCGAAGACGTGGTCGACACTGTGCCCAACTACGACAACAAGCTTCGCCAGCCCGAGGTGTTGCCTGCCGCATTCCCGAATCTCCTTGTCAACGGCGCCTCAGGCATTGCTGTGGGCATGGCTACCAACATGGCTCCCCACAACCTCATCGAGGTCATCTCCGCTGCACGCCACCTCCTCGACAACCCTGAAGCCGAACTAGAAGAGTTGATGCGCTTCGTTCCCGGCCCAGACCTCCCCGGTGGCGGCAAGATCGTTGGACTCGACGGTGTCCGCGAGGCGTACGCCACAGGGCGTGGCAAGTTCGTCACCCGTGCCACGACGCGCATCGAAAAAGTCACCCCGCGCCGCCAAGGCATCGTCGTGACCGAACTCCCCTACTTGGTTGGCCCCGAACGCGTCATCGAGAAGATAAAAGACGCAGTCTCCGCGAAGAAACTTCAAGGTGTGACTGCGGTCACCGATCTGACTGACCGCCACCACGGTTTGCGGCTCGTCATCGAGGTCAAGAATGGGTTCAACGCCGAGGCAGTACTAGAACGCCTCTACAAGGTCACTCCCCTCGAAGAAAACTTCTCCATGAACAATGTGGCGCTCGTCAATGGGCAGCCACTCACTCTAGGTTTGAAAGAGATGTTGCGCGTGTGGGTCGACCACCGCGTCGATGTGACTCGCCGCCGGAGCCAGTACCGCCTCACCGCGCGCAAGGACCGCCTGCACCTGGTTGATGGACTCCTCATCGCGATCCTGGATATTGACGATGTCATTCACATCATTCGCTCCTCCGAGGACTCGACGGAGGCACGCGACCGGCTCCGCACTGCCTTTGACCTGTCCGAGATTCAAGCCGAGTACATTCTCGAACTACGACTGCGACGCCTGACGAAGTTCTCTCGCGTCGAGCTTGAGACCGAAAAGGCCAAGTTGCTGGCAGAGATCGCTGAGTTGGAGGAGATCCTCGGTTCTGCCGCCGCACTACACGCCGTCGTCGCTTCTGAAATGGATGCGGTCGCGGCAGAGTATGGCACTCCTCGGCGCACGATTCTGCTCGCCGATGCCGGTGCCGTGACGTCCGCCGCGACCATCCCCGGTTCCAAAGGCAAATCTACGGCTGCACCTTTGGAGATTGAGGACTCCCCCTGCTACGCGATGCTGTCCACGACGGGGCTCGTCGCACGTACAGCCGACAGCGAACCTCCTGTACGGGAGGGCCGGCGCAGTTCCCACGATGCGCTCCGCTCGGCGATCAGCACATCTGCGCGCGCAGACATCGGCGTCGTGACATCAGCGGGACGCATCGTCCGCTTGTCCGTCCTCGATATCCCGACCCTCGCGTCCACGAGCGAACCCCCTTCTCTCGGAGGAGGTTCACCGCTCGCGGAGTTGGTCACCCTTGAGCGCGACGAACACCCTCTTGGCATCGTCCCACTCGATTCACAGACCCCGCTCGCTCTCGGGACGGCACAAGGCGTCGTCAAGCGCGTGAAGCCAGAGCCAGCACCCAACAAAGACTCGTGGGAAGTCATCTCACTCAAAGACGGCGATGCCGTCATTGGAGCCGCGCCCGCGCCCGACGGGACGGAGCTCGTCTTCATCACCGATCAAGCCGCGCTCCTGCACTTCGAGGCCAATGAGAAGTCCGCACGGCCACAGGGCCGAACCGGCGGCGGCGTCGCGGGCATCAAGATGCCCGACGGCGTGTCCGCCGTGTATTTCGGTGTCGTCGACGATCCAGAGAACTCGCTCGTCGTGACCATTGCAGGCTCGTCATCGGCCCTCCCCGGCACTGTGCCGGGCTCAGCCAAGGTCACACCGTTCAGCGAGTACCCCTCAAAGGGCCGGGCAACGGGCGGGGTCCGGGCGCATCGCTTCTTGCGCGGTGAAGATGCACTATCGATGGCGTGGGTGGGGGTCGCACCACCCCGTGCAGTTTCCGGCGCGGGCCAAGAAGTCGCGTTGCCGGAAGAGTTCGGCCGACGCGACGGGTCAGGTAGCGCACTGTCGACCCCGGTGATGGGCATCGGCTAGAAGAATGACCGAGGTCGTCGTCGCGCGTGCTGCCGCTGTCCCGGTGGACGAGTACATCGACCTGCTCGAGCGCTCGACACTCGCGCGCAGGCGCCCCGTCGACGACCCCGCGCTCATTGAGGCCGCTCTCGACCACTCGTCACTGATCATCACCGGCCGCACACCTCACGGCGTACTCGTCGGAGCAGCTCGCGCCATCACCGATTTCCATCTGCATTGCTATCTCGCGGACTTGGCGGTTGACGCATCGCTGCAGCGCCAAGGTCTTGGCCTGCGCCTGCAGAAAGAACTTGTCGGGCACCTCGGGCCTCGTTGCAAGCTCAAGCTATCGGCAGCACCCGCCGCGTCCGAGTATTACCCCCGGATAGGGTACGAACGCAATACCCGCGCGTGGGAACTTCCACCTGGCACACCACTCGGCTAGAGACGCCGCGAGGGGCTAACCACTCAGCACTCGAGCAGCCAGCCCCTCGCGAAGGACCTCAACGGGTCTCACAGGGTCACACGTCGATCAACCGGTGTTCTGCAGTCCGGCCGACACCCCGTTGACGGTCAGAAGCAACACCTTGCGCAGCGCGGCCTGCTCCTCGGGGTCGATGTCCTGCCCCTCACGGCGAAGGACCGAGAGCACGCGCACCTGAATCAGGGACAGGGCGTCAACGTACGGGGCACGCAACTGCACGGCTCGGCCCAACACCCGACGCTGTGCCAACGGGTACTCACTCCCGGTGACCTTCAAGACCCACTCGCGAGTCAGGCGCATCTCTTCAAGGACCAATTCCGCGAGGTCATCACGGTCACCGAGGGCAAGATAGCGGCTGGCGAGGAGTTCATCCGTCTTTGCCAGCGACATCTCGATGTTGTCCAGCAGGGTGGAGAACAGCGGCCACTCGGCGTACGCCTGGCGCAGTAGTTCGACATCGCCGCATTCAGCGAGAGCCGTTCCAAGCCCGTACCAACCAGCAAGGTTGATGCGAGCCTGGCTCCACGAGAACACCCACGGGATGGCACGCAGGTCATCAAGCGAGTTGACCGAGAGACCGCGCTTCGCGGGGCGTGAACCGATCGGCAGTAGACCAAGCTCTTCCAGCGGTGTCACCTGGGCAAACCACTGGGGGAAGCCTTCCGCCTGCACAAGTTCGTGGAACCGTGCACGCGATGTGGCATCCAGTCGTGCTGCCAAGGACGCGAACCGTTCGGTGGCCTCCGTGTTGTGCTTCTCCACCGACGGAGCAGACTGCAGCAGCGTGGCCGCTGCGACTTCCTCAATGTGTCGCTCAGCGATTGTGGGCTCGCCATAGCGAGCAAGGATGACCTCGCCCTGCTCAGTGAGCTTGAAACGCCCGTCAACGGACCCTGCAGGCTGTGCAAGCACCGCGCGGTTAGCAGGACCGCCACCACGGCCCAGAGCGCCTCCACGGCCGTGGAAGAGCGTCAGGGCGATGCCATGGCGCTCAGCCCACTGGGCGATACGCGCCTGAGCGGAGTGCAACGCCAACGTGGCAGCCACGGGACCGACGTCCTTGGACGAGTCCGAGTACCCCAGCATGACCTCAATACGGCGACCGTTTTCTTCGAGGCGGCGCTGCACGACCGGGTTGGTCATCATGGCCTCGAGAATGTCGACGGAGTTCTCAAGGTCATCGAAGGTTTCGAAGAGCGGTACCGCGTCGATGATAGGTGCGTCTCCGTCGCCGAAGGCGTACTCGGCGAGCGTGTACACCGCTGCGAGGTGCTCTGGGGCCTGGGTGAACGAGACGATGTAGCGGCGGGCCGCGCGGACGCCGTAGCGCTGCTGAATCGCGCCGATAGCCCGATACGTGTCCAGCACCTCGCGCGTACTGTCCTCGAGTTCGCCGTGGATGCCGTGCGCTTCGATGTCAGCCAAGGCCGCCGCGTGCACCTGGGAGTGCTGACGCACTTCCAACTCCGCAAGGTGGAAGCCAAAGGTACGGACCTGCCACAGCAACTGCTGCAAGGCGCCGTATGCAGCCCTCGAGGCACCTGAGTCGACCAAAGACTCCTGGATGACCTTGAGGTCCGCTTCGAGCTCTTCAGGCTCCGCATATTGCAAGTCTGCGTTGCGGGCCTGAGTCGCTCCGACACGCGCCGCAACGAAGAGCAGCGCTGCGCGGTGCGGCTCGCCTGGCGATTCGGTCTCGGCCTCGTTGCTCAGGTCAGCGTCAAGCTGCCCTTGACGCTGACGCAGCTGCAGCAGAGCAGCCGACGCAGGGGTCGACTGCTCGTGCAACGTGAGAGTTTTGGCCGCCACAGTGGCAGCTCGACCCAACTGGGTCAACGCATGCTCGGCAGCGAGAGCCGCCGCTGCACGGGTGACATCTGCCGTGACGTTCGGGTTTCCGTCCCGGTCTCCGCCGATCCACGAGCCCAAGGACACGAACGGGCGCGCCAGTGGCTCAACACGACCAGCGTCGTCTCCCAACAGGAAGTCGTCGAGTCGGCGATACACCCGGGGGAAGGTCTCGAACATGGTTGATTCGACGACAGCCAGCGCGGATTGGACTTCGTCCAGGACCGTGGGCTTGTGGGCGCGAATCAGCGATGTCCGCCACAGAGTGTCGATCTCTGCCAGCAGGGCGCGGTCATTCTCCGCGCCGGTCGTTCCACCGGTGTGATCGTTGTCTCGCTGTTCGAGCAGGTCCGAGATCCGCCGGATGGTTCCAGACACGGCACGGCGGCGGGCCTCCGTGGGGTGCGCGGTCAGCACCGGCCGGAACTCTAGCGCCTGGACGCGACGGAGGGCCTCTTCGCGTCCCAGTTCGGACTCGAGTTGGGCGAAGGCCTCAGACAGGGAGTCATCCTCTGTCATCGCCGAAGCCTGGCGGTCCCGCAGGACGCGCACACGGTGGTGTTCCTCCGCGAGATTCGCGAGGTGGAAGTAGCAGGTGAAGGCACGGGCGATCTCTTCCGCACGTTCAAGAGTGAGGCCTTCGACAACGGCCTCTGCTTCTTGAAGAGCACGAGTACCCTCGGCGCCGGCGAGATCGTGTGCGCGAATCGTAAGCTCGCGGACACGCTCGACATCAGCCAAGAGTTCGGGACCGCCGGACTCCTCGAGGACACGACCCAGAAGGCCGCCAAGGTGGCGGACATCGTCCCGAAGAAGGTCCGGGACATCGTGTCGTGCGAGGGATCGCTCGGCCGGGGAGCTGAGGTTCTCTTCGTTAGTCACGAACATGAGGGTAGCGGCAATGTGCCCGTGAGTGAATTCCCATGCTTGGGCAAAGGGTCAGTCAGCGAACGCCCAATGTTTATCTGTCAGGAGTTTTGCGACGACAAGCCCAACCATGATCGACAACATCACCAATGTCACCTCAAGCAATCCACCCATCGCGGTGAGGTAGTCCGAGTCGTTGAGTGCCACCAGGGCTTCGTGGGCGGCGACACCGGGAATCATCACGAGCACCGCAGGCACCGAGAGCGTGATGACGGGAAAGCGCCCACCCCTGGCTGCAAACGCCGCCAAGCAACCCACCAGAATGCACGCCAAGGCAGTGGCAATCTGGGTTTCCATCCCTGCGTCCATGGCAGCGAGCCTCCCAGTGTTGGCAATACAGCCAATCAACGCGGCCGTGAGTGCCATTCGCCAGGGGCTGTTGAACATCAGCGAGAAACCGAGGACACCACACGCCGAGGGAATTGCCCACACGCCAATGTCACCGTAGACGCCCCAGTCGTGGTCTGGACGTGGACGGGTATCGAAGGCGGTCACCAACGAAACCACCCATACCGCAACACCGGCGGCCATCGTAATCATGGTGCCGTACGTGATCCGCTGAATACCTGCCTGGAGATCCATCTTCGCCATGTCCAACACACCCGTGATCAGCACGAACCCAGGTAGCAGGAAGAGGACGGATGAGATCATTCCAGCCGCGTGCGTATCGACGTCGGCTCCGGTGGTGCTGATGATCCCCACCACGCCGGAGTAGATGCCCGTACTGACCAGGGCCGCAGCAAGGGTGACGCCGAAAGGATTAAATCCTTTGTGGCCCAAGGCGCGACGCGTCCATTGGCCGCAGGCCGCAGCGACGAGCACCGTCACCACTTCCCAAGCAAGAGCGCCGTTCAACACAGCAAAGGCTGCACAGGCCAAGCCCGCTACAGCCGAATTGACCCAGCCGGGGTACAGCGGACCGCGGGCCTCAATCTGATCGAGTGCACGATGAACCTCGCGAGGCGTGGTGTGAGCGGGCAACGTGCGCCGAAGCCGATCAAACCGCAGCAAGCGGTCTGTATTCACTGAAAAGACGTGATTCTCTGCGACCTCGGTGCGGAAGATCCGTCCACGATGCGAGGTCGTCGCGATGTCCGTCAGAGCTACTTGGTTGGTGTGGCCGTCGACGCCCAGTGCAAGCGCGACCTCCCGCATCGCCTGCTTGACTCGATAGCTTGCTGTACCCGCAGCCAGCATGAGCCGGCCCGTACGCATCACGACACGGGATTGCTCGATGAGTGCAACGGGTTCAAGGGATTCTTCGAGTTCGTGGGTTGCCCGGACTTGGGTGTCGTCCCATTCGTCGTCCTGGCCACTCACCACGTCCATTGCTCGCTGTGCACCCTTGTCGTATCGGTCTATCTAGGCATCGATCTGCGCGAGATCAAGTTTCTGTGCACCAGCAATAATAAAGTCTCTGCGTGGAGCGACCTCGTTACCCATCAGCAGGTCGAATACCCGTTCGCTGGCTTCAGCGTCCTCAGCGGTGATCCGGCGCAAGGTGCGGTGCGTGGGGTCCATCGTCGTCTCCGCCAATTGATCCGCGTCCATCTCACCGAGGCCCTTGTACCGCTGGATGTCCTCGTTGTACTTTCGTCCAGCACGCTTCAGATCGCGGAGCGTGTCGGAGAGCTCCTTCTCAGAGTAGGTGTAGATGTACTCCTTCTCACGCCGAGGCGAGCCCTTCACCTCCACCCGATGCAAGGGCGGAACAGCCGCGTACACGCGGCCAGCATCGATCATCGGGCGCATATAGCGGAAGAACAACGTGAGCAGCAATGTGCGAATGTGCGCTCCATCAACGTCCGCATCGGTCATGAGAATGATCTTGCCGTACCGAGCCTGCTCAATATCGAACGTACGTCCCGATCCGGCACCCAGAACCTGAATAATCGAAGCGCACTCCACGTTGTGCAGCATGTCTGTCACGGAAGCTTTCTGCACGTTGAGGATCTTGCCTCGGATCGGCAGGAGCGCCTGGAAGTCGGACTGACGCGCGAGCTTGGCCGTACCAAGTGCGCTGTCACCTTCGACAATGAAAAGTTCCGACGTCTCGACGTCATTGCTACGGCAGTCCGCGAGTTTCGCCGGAAGCGAGGACGTCTCGAGGGCATTCTTGCGTCGGGAGATCTCTTTTTGCTTCCGCGCCGCCACACGCGCCCTCATTTCCGCGACAATCTTCTCCATCACGGTGTTGGCCTGTGCCTTGTCATCCCGCTTGGCAGACGTCATCAGTGCGGTCAGTTCCTTCTCAACGACCTTGGCCACAATTCCACGGACGGGAGTCGTGCCCAGCACTTCCTTTGTCTGACCCTCGAACTGTGGCTCCGAGATCCGCACCGTCACGACTGCGGTCATGCCAGCCATGATGTCGTCCTTCTCGATGCGCTCGGCGCCATCCTTGCCGGTCAGCTTCAGCCGTCGTGCATTGGTTTCGATGACCTTGCGCAGCACCTTGGTCAGCCCAGCCTCGAACCCGGCTTGGTGCGTACCTCCCTTGGGGGTGGCGATGATGTTGACGAACGACCGCACTTCGCTTTCATACCCCACGCCCCACCGCAATGCGACGTCAACTTGGCATGTCCGCTCGACCTCTTCCGACACCAGCGTGCCGTCGGCCTTGAGCACGGGAACTGTCTCCGAGTAGTGCCCCTCCCCCTTGAGTTCCCACGTATCCGTCACACCAGCATCGGTAGCGATGAATTCAACGAAGTCACGCGGGCCGCCGTCGTATCGGAACGACTCCTCGCTCATCTCGTCGGGATTGCGCTCGTCCCGCACGGTCAACGTCAGTCCCGGTACAAGGAACGCGGTCTGGCGAGCTCGGGTAATGAGGTCCTCGAAGGTGAAGTGAGCCTTCTTGTTGAAGATCTGACGGTCAGCCCAGTAGCGGATGCGTGTCCCGCTACGCCCCTTGGCGACCTTACCGACGACAGCGAGCTCGGAGCCTGTGGTGAATGGCGCAAAGGTTGAGTCAGTGCTGGGCCCCGAAGCCGGGTCGTCCCAGTTGCCAGGTTCGCCGCGGCGGAACGCCATGTGGTGGGTTTTGCCTCCACGGTCAACCCACACATCGAGTCGCTCGCTGAGCGCATTTACCACCGATGCTCCGACGCCGTGCAGGCCCCCCGATGCCGCATATGAGGACCCGCCGAACTTGCCTCCTGCGTGGAGTTTAGTCATGACGACCTCGACGCCCGTCAGCCCCGTCTTGGGTTCGACGTCCACCGGGATTCCACGACCGCTGTCACGCACCTCAACTGAGTCATCGGGGTGCAAGATGACCACGATCTCTTCGCCATAGCCCCCCAGCGCTTCGTCAACGGAGTTGTCGATCACTTCCCAGAGACAATGCATGAGGCCACGGGAATCCGTGGTCCCGATGTACATGCCAGGTCGCTTACGTACCGCCTCGAGGCCTTCGAGAACGGACAGGTGTCGTGCGGAGTAATCAGAGGCAGCCACGGCGACAAGGATATGCGCCCGCCCCCACCGTGACGTTCAGGCGCACCGAGTGATCATGCGCCGCACACTCGCGCTGTGTCCGGTGGCCTTCGGAATAGGAGGCACCCCCATCATCGTTTCCCCTGATGAACCGACGAAAGGGAGACCACATGTCCGCCGCAGGAGATCGTATCCATCAAGCCGTCGTTGCTGTGGGTGCCGTGGTTGCTGTCATGGGCGCGGCATGGGGATCAGGTGCCTTTGGCGGCACCAACATCGCTGACGCCGCGGGTGGCGCCTTAGCGGCCGATGCCACACTGCTCGCGCCCGACAGTCCAGCATTCGCAATCTGGAGCGTCATCTACGTAGGACTTGTGCTCTTTGCCATTGTGCAAGCACTCCCCTCCCGCGCAGCGGATCCTCGTATGCGTGCAGTGTCCTGGTGGGTACTCGTGTCCATGGTGTTGAACGCCGTCTGGATTGGTGTAGTCCAGGCTGGGTGGCTCTGGGTATCAGTGCTGGTTCTGGCAGCGCTGGTCGCTGTGCTCGGCGTGATTGCCGCCCGCCTCGTCGCTACTCCTGCATCGAACGTGCTCGACCGCGCTGTCACCGAAGTGACAGTGGGGCTCTACCTGGGCTGGTCCGCCGTCGCAACCGTGGCGAACGTGACCGCCGCTGGACGCGACGCAGTGAAAGCCGACGCGGGCGACGGCACGGTGTGGGCAGTGGTAGTTCTGGCCCTGGTCGCCGCACTCGCAGCCATCATGAGCATCGCGTTGAAGTGGCGTCCGACGCTCGCAGTGTCCACAGGTCTGGCGATGGCATGGGGCCTTGCCTGGATCGCGGTGGGTCGCGGCTCGGGTGAGCCGCACGACATCGCGGTCATGTGGGCGGCAGGCCTCGCCGCAACCGTAGCGTTCGCTGCACCGTTCGCAGCGCTCGACTTCCGCAGTGACCGCCGTCTCGAGTCTGTTGACCTCAGGACCGACGGCGACTGAGGCATGAGCATGCGTGTTGACTGAGACGAGACGGTGCTAGCCCTAGTGGGGTGTGTCACTTAGTGCGGTATGTAGTGGGCGCGAAGATTTAGAGGCCTTCTCCGTCGGGAATCGGCATATCTGGCCGCCCTCGTACGCTCAACATCGCAATATTGTCGCGCTTGACGTAGAAGCCAAGGTCTTCGTAGATCGGGCGTGCCACGGGCGTCGCGTGCAACTCGACCACCTCAATGCCCCGATTATCTGTCTCCACAAGCAACGCGTCCATCACTGCGCGCGCATAACCTTTGCGCTGATGCTGGGGCGCCGTCGAAACCCATTGGATGTAGCCCATGTGGTGCGCCATGGCACCGGGCTTTGGGAGGCGAGGTGCGATGTTCAGGAGAGCGCAGCATGCGAGGCCGCCCTCGGGCGCGTCGATCACCATGCCGATGAGATCACGGCCGATGCGGTCGCGCACCAGCTGGGTCGCATCGACTGCCCACGTCGGTGTGGGCTTAGAACCGACCGCCTTATACATCAGCGCACCAAGGTGCACGATCTCCGCGGCATCGGCTGACGTCGCTAAGCGAACCGTCGACACGTGATTACCAGGTCACCGCGACGATGATGTTAACCAGCGTGAGTGCGCCGATGAGCCACCAGAACGTCACTACGCCGCCGCCTACGCTGTCGGCGGTGAGCGCCTTGGTGCGCTTGGATCCCACCTCAGCTAGGCCAGCAATGGCAACAGCCACGAGAAGTTTGACCGCAATCTTGACGTGATCAACGTCGTAGTCCTGCATCTCAGCAACGCCGACCAGCAAGAGCCCTGTCAACAGTTGAGCCCGGGCACCCCAGACCATGGTGCGTGTGATGCGCTTGACGTCGTGACGCCATTGATCAAGGAAGGGCCCCAGAATGGCTGCAAGGCCGACGAAGTGGGCGATGAGCAGTGCGTAGCGCACGATGTCCATGAGAGAACTCCCTGATTGATGCCGTAGCACCACGATAATAACGCCTCGCCGAACCCACGTGGATAGCCGATGGGGATGCGCCGCTGAGACAGCGCACTTGGCCGTCACCAGATTCCAGGGAGCGGTGGTACTGCCCCACCACTAATCTGGCAACACAATGGACACTATCGACCAGTGGGTAGCGGCTGCGGTTGACAGCTTGTGGACGTGGATCTCCGCGCCCATCATTCTCGTGCTGGGCCTCTACTTCACGGTCCGCACTGGCGCGGTCCAGATTCGCATGTTGCCCCGCATGTTTTCCACACTCACGGACGCTACGCCACTCGACAAAGACGGCAACCCACAGTCGTTGTCAGCCTTTCAAGCTTTTATGCTGTCCGCTGCTTCACGGGTTGGTATTGGCAACATCGCAGGCGTGGGCACAGCTATTGCCGTCGGTGGTCCCGGGGCAGTGTTTTGGATGTGGACTCTCGCTCTGGTGAACGGTGCCACGAGTTTCGTGGAAGCGACCCTTGCCCAGTTGTTCAAGCGACGTGAGGCTGACGGATTCCGTGGAGGCCCGGCGTACTACATGGAGAAGGGCATCGGTTCCCGCACTCTTGGCATCGTTTACGCCATCGTGCTCATTGTCGCGATCCCGTTTATCGTGAACTCCCTTCAGGCCTACACCATCACTGAAACGGTGACGTCGAGTTCTGGATTCCTGAGCAGCGCAGTGGTGCCTCCCCTGGTCGCCATCGTTCTCGCAACCGCCACTGCTCTTGTGGTGTTTGGTGGCGTCCGTCGCATTGCCCGGTTCACCACCTCGCTCGTACCAAGCATGGCATTGTTGTACTTGCTCCTGGGGATCCTCGTGGTGGCCAGCAACGCCGATCAGATTGGAGTCGTGTTCCAGCTCATCTTCGAAGACGCGTTCACGGGTTCGTCGGTGGCAGGTGGCGCGGTGGGCTCCGTGATTGTCGTCGGCATTCAACGCGGAATGTTCTCGAACGAGGCCGGGCTTGGCACCGCACCAAACGCTGCAGCGGCAGCGGCAACCACGCATCCCGTCAAGCAAGGATTGGTGCAGTCATTGGGGGTCTACTTCGACACGCTGATCGTCTGCTCCATCACGGCCTTCATCATTCTCGTGTCCCAACCTGACCTGACGAATGCTCCGGAAGGCATCACACTGACGGAGAACGCGGTAGAAACGACGCTAGGGCCGTGGGCAGGCCATGTGTTGTCGCTGATCGTGTTCCTGCTGGCGTTCTCGACGATCCTTGGTAGTTACTACTACGGAGAGTCGAACGTCGCATACATCACGTCGAAGCCACGTGTCATGTCGCTCTACCGCACTGGTGTCGTAATGTGCGTGTTCTTTGGATGCCTGGCTTCTGCGGGTGTGGTGTGGACCCTCTCAGACGGGGCGCTCGGAATTCTCGCGTTGATCAACATGCCCGTGCTAGCCGTCCTCACACCGCTCGTTGTCGTCATGCTTCGCGACTATTCGGCGCAAGCGAAGGCCGGGCGCGATCCCGTGTTTACACGTGCGACTCTGCCCGGCATCAACGGGATCGCGGTATGGGAGGACGAGCAATCAGTCACGGGACGTGCCCCTCAAGCGAACCCGGGCCAGCCAGTCGACTAACAACCCGCGGTCGGACCTCGGAAACGCAAAAGCCGCCGGAGCGCGACAAGCGCTCCGGCGGCTGATGTTGGATTGTCTCCATCCCTCCCCCGAGGGCGTCGGAGAATCAGTCGAGGTAGTCGCGCAATACTTGCGAGCGCGATGGGTGACGCAACTTCGACATCGTCTTGGACTCAATTTGGCGAATACGCTCGCGCGTCACACCAAAGACTCGGCCAATCTCATCGAGGGTCTTGGGCTGCCCGTCCGTCAGGCCGAACCGCATTCCAACGACGCCCGCTTCACGCTCTGACAATGTGTCCATCACCTTAGTGAGCTCTTCCTGAAGCAAAGTGAAGCCCACCGCATCGGCGGGAACGACAGCCTCTGAGTCCTCAATGAGGTCTCCAAACTCACTGTCACCGTCTTCACCCAGCGGGGTGTGAAGCGAGATTGGCTCGCGACCGTACTTCTGTACCTCGACCACCTTCTCAGGCGTCATGTCGAGTTCCTCTGCGAGTTCCTCAGGGGTGGGCTCGCGACCAAGGTCTTGCAGCATCTGACGCTGAACCCTTGCCAGTTTGTTGATGACCTCGACCATGTGCACTGGAATACGAATGGTGCGTGCCTGGTCTGCCATGGCTCGTGTGATGGCCTGCCGGATCCACCAGGTTGCGTAGGTGGAGAACTTGTATCCCTTGGTGTAGTCGAACTTCTCTACAGCACGGATAAGACCCAGGTTTCCTTCCTGGATCAGGTCCAGGAAGAGCATTCCACGGCCGGTGTAGCGCTTAGCCAAAGACACCACGAGGCGCAGGTTCGCTTCAAGGAGGTGATTCTTCGCGTGGCGCCCGTCATTGGCAATCCACTGCAACTCAGTACGCATCTTTGGAGCGATCTTCTCACCCGACGCGAGCTTCTCCTCTGCGAACAATCCCGCTTCGATGCGCTTGGCCAGGTCAACTTCCTGCTCTGCGTTCAGCAGTGCGACCTTACCGATCTGCTTGAGATAGTCCTTGACCGGGTCGGCAGTCGCACCAGCCGTCGTGACCTGCTGAACTGGAGCATCGTCATCGCCGGTACGGAGAACGTAGCCAGACTTCTCGTCATCGGTGTTGGACGGCTTCTTTGGCTCTTCGTCCGGCTCTTCGAGCTCACGCTCCTCGGGCACATCCGAGGCCTTGATGGTCTCCTTCTTGGGAGCAGCCTTCTTGGCGGGAGCCTTCTTCGCTGCAGGCTTGCGCTTGGGCGCTGCCTTCTTTGCCGGAGCCTTTTTGGCGGCAGGCTTCTTTGGGGCTTCCGAGGCGCTGGTCGACTCCACGGTCTCCTCACTGGACGCTTCAGCCGATGAAGATCCTGCCTTGGTGGAAGCGGACTTGCGGGCTGTGGACGAGGCTGCGGTAGTCGTGGCCTTCTCCTTCTCGTTGGAGCGCGCGGATGGCGCGTTACGAAACGTCAACAAATATGGAACGCAAAACGTTCCACGACACGTGAGGGACCTCGGCGCCGCCCACCCATGCCATCCCCTTCCCGGCTTCCGCAGGGCACAAAGCACGCGTGCTGTGTGTCTGGTGGGGAGATGGTGAGAGGCGGCTCCGAAGCGCATCACGCAAATCCATTTAAGTATAACGACTATGTCAACTGTCAGGTTCCACCTGGAAGGCGACCTCGCGCGGATCCGCCCGTCAGTGATTCCCCGCTCAACCCCGCGTCTGCGCCCATCCCGGCCTGAGTCCATACGCACACATGTCAGCTAGGAGGCTCGCCAAAGAGTAGCCCGGATCACAGGCGAGGGCTCGCCTCGTTTCAGCCTCACAGCCGGCCAAGTCAGCATTCCACCAGTGCAAGACTGCCAGAAGACTATGCGCCACGGCACGGCGTCGCTGGGTCGCGACCGTGACAAGGGTCTCGACCCACTCTCGAGCAGATACCAGGTCAGAAGGTTCGGGGATGGTTGCCGTTCCTGGTCGCAACGCACCAGACATCACGTCATCGACGCCCTCGGTATCCCTTCCATGAAGCACATCACTAATCACCTCGTCGCTTGCACCCAGCCAAGAAACGATCAGCGCATCACGCACGCGCACATCTTGAAGTCCCCCAAGGACTTTGCCCCAAGCAGGAGCGCCTGCTGGAGCCTCCATGTGTGACCGGATCTCCTTCCAGCTCCGCTCACACCATTCGTCACGCCCGAGCTCCAGTTTCTTCTCCCATCGCTGGGCTACGCGCGCGATGTTGCGCACCTGCTGCCGCTGATCGGATGACGGCGGAAGGGGGCGATGGCCGATCCGCCGCGAGACACGGGCCATCGGAATAGCCGTGCACTGCGGAATCGGCCTTCCTCCCGGTGGGCAACAGCGCTGATCGGCACAGCCGGGACCGCCATAGGTCCGACCGTCGGTAGCCCACGAATCGAGCACCTTGACGTCGTGCTCGAGACGCGGCGTAAGGACGTCTAGCGCCTCACAACCAAGGCTCACGTCGTCCGTTGTCCACGACACGAGAATGACCTTGGTCGCCCCTTCTCTCCGCAAGGTGGCGGTGACATCGGCCATCATCGGCTCCACCAGGTCAGGAACTCCTAGATCACCCCTTTCCACGCGCATGATCACTGCCACTTCTCCGCCATCGTCGAGTCCGGTCACGACAACGGATTCGTGGGGCACGAATCCAATCAACAGCGGGATGACGGCGATCAACTCGCCAGGGCCACGAATACTCTCACTAGTCATAGCGACCACACTGGCGAACACACCTCTGCCTCCGAGGTCTTCGCAGACATCTGTGGAGCGCGCACCGTGTTTCATCGCTCTGGGGACGGGGGCTTACGCTGAGGACGTGACTGATCTCGCCGCGCTCTGGAAGAACGCCACCGACGATGCCATCTTTAGAGGTCTCGATGCAGTGGAGGCCTCGGTCGCCTCCGTTGGGGATGCCTCGAAGGAGATCATTGCGCCATTGCGGGATGCCGCATCGGGAGGAAAGCGACTACGGGCTCTCCTCATGCTTGCATCGCATCGAGCACACACAGGATCCAACGAAGCTGCCGTGACATCGCTGGCGGCAGGGCTCGAGTTGTTCCAGACCGCTGCGCTGCTCCACGACGATGTGCTCGATGGATCAGACACGCGCCGCGGGATGCCAGCAACCCATCGACGTATCGAAACCTTCCACGGTGATCAACGTTGGGAAGGATCAGGCGAAGACTATGGGAAGGCTGGAGGAATCCTTGCCGGCGACGTGGCGCTGATGGCCTCTCACCGGCTAGTTTCCGATGCTCATCACAGTGCCGCAGACACCGGCTACGCGCTCTCACAAATGTTCGCCCAGATGGCAGAGCTCGTCACGTTGGGGCAGTACGCCGACATGCGAGCCGCTGTCCAGCCTCTCGCGTCCCTCGGCGACCAGCGCGACGAGATCCTGACAGTGATGCGCTGTAAGACAGCCTCCTACTCGTCCGAGTACCCCCTGGCCATGGGGGCGGTTGCCGCCGGCGCGTCGAAAGAGCGTGTGGCACAGCTCCATAAGGCGGGAGTCTCCCTGGGTTTGGCATTCCAGTTGCGAGACGACGTTCTAGGTCTTGTGGGAAGCCCCGAGCTCACCGGTAAACCTTCCGGCGACGACATTCGCGAAGGCAAGCGCACCTTGCTGATCTGGGACGCATGGACCCACGGCGACTCCGGCACCCGCGCTGCGATTGAGCAGTGCCTCGGGGATCGCGCTGCGACCCAGGAACAAGTCAGCGATGCGGTGTCCGCGGTCATGGACACCGGCGCCCTTGACCGAGCGGAGCAAGAGATCAGCGCCTTGTATTCCAGCGCCAACTCGGAGCTCTTCGCGGTCGACCTCGAGCCCGAAGGAGCGCGTGTCCTGAGCACAATCGCGCACGCGGCTGTGCACCGACTGCACTAGACAAGGGGCGTCTCCTGCCCCAGCGAGAGCTATCCCAGTGACTGGGCAGCACGACGCACAGGGGCACGCTTGCCCTCGCGAAGTGCGTCAAGAGGTGTTGTACCGAGCTCGTCGAGGTCTGTCGAAAGCCACTCGATCATCTCGTCATCCGTCAATCGCGCATCGCTCAATTGCGTCAGGGTGCCCGGCAAAGTCGGAATCACGCGTGTGCGCGATCCCTCCGTATAGATCAAGAACTCGGCGGGAATGTGTAGCGCGTTGTTCTCCCCCCGCCGCACGGCAACGATGTCGCGCTGGCGCAGCATGTCGCGCACCTGCGCCGGCTCCACGGATAGCGCGTCGGCAAACTCGGGCACGGACAGCCAATTTAAGGATTCACTCACACGTACAGCGTACAAATGCTGCGCAACCCTTGCGTACGTCACTTGAGATGACTACAGTCACTTTTGTAACATCTGTCACATCAGACACAACTGTTCCAGCAAGGAGTATGCCGTGGGCCGCATCACTTTCTCCCAACGCACACTGCGCACCACAGTCTCGTGCGCCACTGCCGCGATCGCACTTAGCGCCTTAGGTGCATCCCCAGCCTTCGCTGATGAGCAGCATCGCGTCTCCCCCGGCGAGACCGTGAGTCAACTCGCTGCGCGCTACGGTGCGAGCGTTTCAAGCATCATCGAGAGCAACGGGCTCAACAGCCACGGCCTGATCGTCATCGGCCAAACCCTCACCATCCCCAGTTCCGCCCAAGGCGCCGCCTCGGCGCAAGCGCAGACGCACACTGTCAGTGACGGCGACACCGTATGGGGACTAGCCCGCGCCTACGGCACCACGGTGTCGGCAATTGCCGCCGCCAACGACCTCGGACCCACAGCCGTCATCCGACTTGGTCAGACCATCACCATTCCCGGCTCCTCAGCGACCACCACTGCGAACACGGCGGGCACACCGACTCACACTGTCGCGGAGGGCGACACGGTCTGGGACCTCGCTCGGCAATACGGCACCTCAGTCTCCGCGATCAACTCTGCCAATAACCTCGCCGGAAGCACCCTCATTCGCCCGGGGCAAGAACTCTCAATCCCGGGCGGCACCGCTGCCGGAAGCACGTCTGCCACATCCAACACGCCGCTCGCCACCAGCACCAGCGTGAACGAGACCAGTAGCGACGCACCGGTGACGTATACCGTCGCAGCAGGCGACACGCTGGCCTCAATCGCTGCAAACCAAGGTGTCCCGTTGGCGAACATCGTGGCCACCAACGACATCAAGAACCCGTCGCTCATCACAGTGGGTCAGGAACTCTCGATCTCCGGCGGCACGCCCACCGGACTTGTCGGGGATACCTTCGCGGGCCGCACATACGATGCCCCTACCGTGGAGGCTGCGAACCGGAACAAGGCAGCACTCAACGCCAGCGAAGTGCCCTCCCGCGATCAGATGCAGGCAATGATTGTTGCCGCTGCCCATCGCTACGGGGTCGACCCAGCACTCGCACAAGCCATCGCGTATCAAGAGTCAGGCTTCAACATGCGTGCGGTATCCCCTGCCAACGCAGTTGGAGCGATGCAGGTGATCCCCAGCTCTGGTGAGTGGGCATCGGACATGGTGGGCCGCGACCTGGATCTCCTCACTCCTGTGGACAACGTTGAGGCAGGAATCTCCATCCTTAGCCACCTCACACGCGACGGCCAAGACCTGAGTATCGCCATTGCTGGCTACTACCAAGGTGAGGCCGGTGTCCGCAAGTACGGCATGTACGACGACACCAAGCGCTATGTCGCGTCCGTCCTCGCCCTCATGGAGCAATACTGAGGCGCAACGCGCCGCACCGTGACCCGCACACCAAGAACTCTGCAAGCCACCCTTAGAATGTTGCCGTGTCCGAGACCTTGACCGACCCCCTCCTTGGCCGTCTCATCGACGGCCGCTACGAGGTGCGCGAACGCATCGCAGCCGGTGGAATGGCGACTGTCTACGTCGCCTTCGACAACAACCTCGAACGCGAGATTGCATTGAAGGTCATGCATCCCCACCTTGCAGCGGATGCCACGGGAGCAGATTTCGTCGCGCGGTTTCAACGCGAGGCAAAAGCTGCCGCTCGACTGACCCACTCCGGAATGGTGAGGGTCTACGACCAAGGTGTCGACGGCAATATCTCTTACCTCACGATGGAGTACGTTCGCGGCGAAAACCTTCGCCAACTGCTCAACCGCGAAGGCACACTCAGCGTCGGCGATGCACTGGACATCACAGATAAGGTTCTCGCCGCTCTTTCAGTCGCTCACGCACAAGGCCTCGTGCACCGCGACCTCAAGCCGGAGAATGTCCTCATTGACTCCGAGGGCGAACCCAAACTCACGGACTTCGGTCTTGCCCGCGCCGTCACCGAAGTGACCAGCACCACCACTGGCACACTGCTCGGCACCGTGGCGTATCTAGCACCAGAACTCGTGACACACGGCACAGCAGACACCCGCACCGATGTCTATGCCGCCGGCATTCTGCTCTACGAACTTCTCACAGGCACACAGCCGTTCTCGGCCGACACCGCCCTCGCTCTCGCATCGCGCAATGTCCACGAAGACGTGCCACCGCCGTCCTCGCAGGTCGCGTGGCTACCCGTCGAGATCGACGAGGCAGTAGCGACACTGACGTCCCGAGCTGCCGATGCACGTCCGCAAGACGCCCGTGCAGCACTCGCTCTCGTCCGAGACCTTCACGGCTCGCTCGATGACCCCACCCTTGCACGCAGAGCGACTCCCCCCTCCGGGGCAGTCGCGACCACGTCGTCCGATGCCGCGGCAACTGCAGTGCTCCATGAACCCCCGTCAGGGTCAACGGTCGCACTACCCATCGGTCTCGAAGGCTCTGACGCTGTGCTCGTCACATACGACACTCAACTGACTGACGATGACCCCGAGGCCATCGAACCCGAGCAACAGCGTCACAGGGCAGGCTGGTGGATCGGAGCGATCGCAGCAGCGCTCCTCGTCATGGGCGCTCTGGGCATCTGGTGGTACCAAGCCGTCGGCCCCGGCGCCTACACCACCGTCCCCGACGTGACCGCTCAAACCGCAGAAGAAGCAACTCGAGTGCTCACAGATTTGGGCTTCGATGTCACCACCGAGGAAACCCACGACGATGCCATTGCCGCCGGAAACGTCGTCAACACCGACCCTGCCGCTCAACAGCGGGCACTCAACGGCGCAGAAGTCACCATCTTCGTCTCCCTCGGCAAACTGCAACTCACCGTCCCTGATGTCACCGGCATGACAAGTGCCGAGGCCGAGGAAACGCTCACGGACGTGGGCTTCACCGTTGCGGACCCCGTCCTCGAGCACTCCGATACCGTCGAGGCTGACCTCGTGATTGCTGTCTCACCTGAAGCAGATCAATCGGTCGACCACGACACCCCCGTTGAGCTCACTGTCTCCGAAGGCCCCGAACCAATCGAGACTCCGGATCTAGTGGGCATGACGGAAGCCGACGCCCTCGCGCTACTCCAAACCTTTGGCATTGACGCAGAGGTGAACTACGGACGCACAGAGAGCGTTGCTACGGGCGAGGTCTACGCACAAACCCCAGAAGCTGGCACAGCGGGCACACGCACCCAGGCAATGACGATCACCGTTTCTGAAGGCCTTCCCCTCGTCACCATCCAGGATGTGCGCGGTATGAAGTATGCGGACGCCAAGGCCGCCCTTGAAGCGGACGGGCTCACCGTCACCGGCGATGACAATCCATGGAACTTCTCCACAGTCGTCTTCAATATTGAGCCGGCCGCCGGAACCGATGTGGAACAAGGCTCCGGGGTCTATCTCGAGTACTAACGCTGAAAATCCTGACATAGAGAGGGGCCCACCGCGGATTCGCGGTGGGCCCCTCTCTTGGCTTTTGGATGGTCTAGCGCTGGCTCAGCAACTCAGACACCTGGAACGCCATCTCAAGCGACTGCTGGTGGTTCAGTCGCGGGTCAACCTTCGTTTCGTAACGCTGAGCGAGACCGGCATCGTCGATCTCTTCGACCCCGCCCATCACCTCGGTCACATCGTCACCGGTGAGCTCCACGTGCAGCCCACCCGCCACAGTTCCAGCCTCACGATGGACCTCAAAGAAGCCCTGGACCTCGTCAAGGATGGTGTCGAAACGACGTGTTTTGTAGCCAGAGTCCGACGTAAAGGTGTTGCCGTGCATCGGATCGGTCAGCCAGGTCACATTAATGCCTGCGTCACGCACACGTTCAACAATCGGGGGGAGAGACTCCCGCACGCGCGGGGCACCCATCCGTGCGACGAAAGTCAATCGCCCTGGAACATTCTCTGGATTGAGGCGCTCGGCCAAGGCCAGTGCGTCCTCCCCCGTTGCTGTCGGGCCCAACTTCACACCAATGGGGTTGTGAATCTTGGACATGAACTCAACGTGAGCCCCGTCAAGTTCACGCGTACGTTCACCGATCCACAGGAAGTGCGCTGAGCAGTCGTAGGCGTTGCCCGTACGCGAATCAATACGAGTCAAGGCACGTTCGTAGTCCAGCAAGAGCGCCTCGTGGCTTGAGAACAAGTCCACTGACTTCAAGGCATCGAAATCACCGCCCGCCGCGCCCATGAAGCGCACAGCTCGGTCAATCTGAGCCGCGAGTTGCTCGTACTTGGCATACGCAGGGTTAGCTGCGAAGCCCTTGTTCCAGGCATGAACTCGGCGCAGATCCGCGAATCCACCCTGCGTGAAAGCACGCATGAGATTCAGAGTCGACGAGGAGACGTGATATGCGTCCATCAACCGTTCAGGATTCGGCACGCGTGACTCTTCCGTGAACGCATGCGAGTTAACGATGTCACCGCGGTAAGCGGGCAACGTGACGCCATCACGAGTTTCAGTATCGGCTGAGCGCGGCTTCGCGTACTGCCCCGCCATGCGGCCCATCTTGACGATGGGAGTAGAAGACCCGTACGTCAGAATGACGGCCATCTGCAGGATGGTTTTGATTTTGTTCTGGATGTGATCCGCGGTCGCTTCCGCGAACATTTCCGCACAATCGCCACCCTGGAGAACGAACGCCTCGCCGCGTCCCGCAGCAGCGAGTTGCTCACGCAAGACATCAGCTTCGCCAGCGAAGACGAGCGGGGGGACCTGGCGCAGTCGAGACGTCACTTCACGCACCGCATCAGCGTCAGGCCACTTGGGCTGCTGCTTAGCGTCACACTTCAGGTACGAATCAACTCCGGCGGCCTCAAGAGCTGCCTCACTCATGCATTACCCCTGACCGATGTCCGCGAGCATGTCGCGGTACCAAGGAGTGTTGGTGTCGAAAGGCTTGTGACCCGCGATGCGCGAGAACTCGATTGCCTTGAGACGCCCGCCGTCCTCTTCGTCGTGACCCACAACGCCGGGTTCGCGGCGGAATGCAGCCTCAACCGCGTAGTCCGTCATCGACTTGATCAGGCGGAGGTCCTGCGCGTTTGCACGGGCCGAACGTGAGAAGTATCCCGACTTCTGCACCATGACCTTCTCTGCGCCGAGGCGGTCAGCGAACTGCTTCGCGAACCACTGTCCGGGGTTGATGGTGTCGAGCTTGACGTGACCAAATGGGTCGGTCTCAACCTCACCACCAGCGGCCTCAATTTCACGGATAATTTCCGGCACTCCAGCGCCTTCGGAGATGAAGATATTCACGTTGCCGTTCTCATCCATGACCGACTTGAGTCGCTCCGCTTCAGCGTCCAGATCGATAGGCATTTCTGGCACATAAAGGGCGTGGATGTCCCAGCGTTCACGCATGAGGCCAATCTCAGGCACCCAGCGCTGTGCATCAAGCCACTCGCGGTACTTCATGCCCGCCGCGGCCGTAAGCCAGCCACAGGCACGGCCCATCACCTCATGGATGATAAGCATGCGCGGGCCTGAACGATGCTCGCCGATCACGTTCTGCGCAAAGACAGAAGCCTGTTCGGCTGCGGACCAGGCACCCAGTGACTGCTTGATCGGCACGACGTCGTTATCGATGGTCTTGGGCAGACCCACGACGGTGAGCTCGTACTCGTTTTCGTGCAGGTAAGCAGCAAGATCAGCAGCAGTCGTGTTCGTGTCGTCGCCGCCGATGGTGTGCAGCACATCGACGCCATCGGCCTTCAGCTGTTCAGCGGCAGCGGCGAGGGGGTCCTGACCTTCCTTGACGAGTCCGCGGCGGAAGCAGTCGTCGTAGTTGGTGAGCTTGACTCGGGAGTTTCCGATCGGCGAACCACCGAACTCGTGAAGAATTCCTGCGTTCTCGCGCACGGTGGGCGTGACAGTCACATACTCGCCGCGCAACAGTCCCCAATAGCCGTGCTGATAGGCGATGATCTCGACCTCGGGGTCGATTTCGGTGTAACGACCAATCAGACCTCCGACAGCGGAGGATAGGCACGGGGCGAAACCGCCCGCAGTGAGCAGGGCGACGCGGCGGACCGACATGTCAGACCTTTCGTGGCAGGGTTATTTTCCTCCGCCATTCTAGGGGGATTTGTGTGCCTGCCTGCTACTCGTCCGGGAGAGTCTCGGCCGAATCGCGCTCTTCGCGTTCCAACTGGCGCTTGTACTGCGCCGAATCCCGATCGACGTACTCCTGGCCAGAGAGCGCTGCGATGTCTTGCATAACGATGTCGGTGAGCTCGCGAAGCGCTTCCCGATCTTCCTGTAAGCCTGCATAGGCATCAATCCTGATCGGTTCGCCGATCCGGACACCAATCGGGTGGCGCGAAGGGACCTTTTGCCCGATCGGCTGCGCAATATGGGTGTCGATCATTGCGACAGGAAGAATGGGCACTCCAGCTTCAATGGCCATACGTGCCATGCCGGTCTTTCCGCGGTACAGGCGACCATCCGGGCTCCGGGTGCCCTCGGGGTAGATCCCCAGCAACTCTCCAGCGTGGAGGGCTTCAAGCCCCGTACGTAGCGCCGCCTCGGACGCTCGACCGCCACCGCGGTGTACGGGGATCACACCTACGCCCTCCATGAACGCACGAGTAGCCCACCCCTTTGGTCCTTTACCTGTGAAGTACTCAGCCTTCCCAAGAAAGACAACTTTTCGTTTGAGTACCAATGGCAAGAAGATTGAATCTGAGAACGATAGGTGGTTGCTTGCCAAGATGGCACCACCTGCTTCGGGAACGTGCTCACCGCCCTCGAGCCATGGGCGGTAGTACGCCTTCGCGGGAGGGCCGATGAGCGCGTTCTTGAAAAGGCGGTAGTACATAGTCAAAGAATGCCTCCCGTGCGGCTACTGCCGCTGACTCCGGCGGAGTCACGGGCAAGCGCGGCCGCACCCACGATTCCGGCGTCGTTGCCCATCGATGCGGGGACGATGTCCGCGATGGGTCGGTGTCCCAGAGCCGGTAGCGCGGCGCTGTATGACTCACGTGCCGGCTTCAGCAACAGGTCTCCCGCTGCCACCACTCCCCCGCCGATGACGTACATCTCGGGGTCAAGGACGGCCGACATCGACGCAGCGCCGGCCCCGATCCAGTGGCCAAGTTCGTGGAGAAGTTCAATGCCTAGTTCATCCCCGGCGTCGGCCGCGGCGGTGACGTGAGGACCCTTAATAGCTGAGGCATGACCGTCTGCCCGGCGAAGGAGATCTGCGGCTCGGACCGAGCGCTCGCTCGCGGCACGTTTGGCTTCCCGCACGAGCGCCGAGCCAGACGCGTACTGCTCCCAGCAACCACGGTGGCCACAGCCACACGGGTGCCCGTCTGGGACAACGCGCACGTGGCCAAGTTCAGCTGCAAAGCCAGCGGATCCACGCACAAGTTGCCCGTCCGTGATGATGGCGCCACCTAGGCCAGTGCCGATTGTCAGCATGATCATGCTGGATACGTCACGCGCGGGACCGTAGGCAAACTCAGCCCATCCCGCAGCATTCGCATCGTTCTCCACGACGATGTGGAGATCCGTCCGATAAAGCTTCGATGCCACGCGCTGAGCTAGCGGATAGTCACGCCACGCAATATTCGGCGCAAACAGCACGCGCTCACGATCCGATGAAACAAAACCGGCCGCGGCGAGTCCCACAGCTTCGAACTCGTACCGAGTGGCGAGTTCTGTCACTGCATCGGCGATTGCCGCGTCGATGCTCTCTGGCGCCTCCGGCTGCGTCGGACGACGCACCTGCTCCAGGATGCGACCGTCGTCGTCAACAACTCCTACTGCGATCTTGGTGCCACCGATGTCGACGCCAACTGCATACATGCCAGTGAGCTCCTTGCGAGGTGAAGGGGAATGTACCTAGAGAGACTATCGCGCCCCGCCGCCTTCATTGCTCGCACAGGTCCCAGGTTTGTGGTCAGCTCGCACGTATAGCGTGGGATTCTCGCCTCCACGGCGCTACCAAGCCTCCGTCAATCAGGTATCCCACTGCCCGTCGCTGGTCAGCGTCCATCTGTGGCAACTCATCGACCGGGGGCGACTGAGCGTCCCCGAACCGATGTCGCTGAGGCCTCGACGTCAGAAACCCTACGAGGCAATCGCCGCAGTCGCGTCCACGCTTCTCACATTCCTTGCATTCAATAATCATGTTCTGACTGTAAAAGTGGGGTCTGACATGGCTGGGCCAGTGGGCCCGTGCTCCGCGTCAAGCCACCATGTCAGACAGCGGACGTATCCTCAGCCTCATGACTTTCACGCAGGAACGGTCCCTCATCGAGATCGGTGAGCCCTTGTCAGCAACAACGTTCGTGGTGTTTGACCTGGAGACGACCGGCACCTCCCCGCATGAGTGTGGAATCACGGAAATCGGCGCCGTGAAGGTCCGGGGCGGAGAAGTTCTTGGTGAGTTCCAAACCCTCGTGAATCCGGGCTCCGCGATTTCGCCCATCGTGGTGCGACTCACCGGGATTACCGATGCAATGGTCGTCAACGCGCCCTCGATCGGTGAAGTCCTCCCGTCGTTTCTCGAGTTCCTTGGTGACAGCGTGCTCGTGGCACACAACGCGCGTTTCGATGTGTCCTTCCTCCGTGCCGCATGTAGCAAACATGGGTACGCGGCGCCGCACAACGAAGTCGTTGACACGTTGCTGCTCGCGCAACGGACGGTAACTAAAGAGGAAGCCCCCAATCGCAAACTCTCCACTTTGGCTCGTATTTTCGGCACTACGGTGACGCCCGACCACCGAGCCCTTTCGGACGCACGAGCCACGAGCGAGATCATGTTCCGCATGCTCGAACGGCTTGCTGCGTTCGGGGTCACACATCGTGAGGACCTGGCATCCCTCAAGTCCACAGTGCCCGCGCGCATCAGAAGCAAAGCGAGGATCGCTGACACCGTTCCGACGCAACCCGGCGTCTATATCTTCCGCGGGCCGCAGGGCGATCCACTTTACGTGGGCACGTCCAGAGATCTGAGGTCACGGGTCAAGCAGTACTTCACGCGTGCTGAAACACGCACACGCGTCAAGGCAATGGTTGAACTTGCAACAACGGTCGACACCATCGTGTGCGAAAGTGCCCTCGAGGCAGCCGTCCATGAGGTTCGCCTCATCCATCAGTGGCAACCGCAGTTCAACGTGCGCTCGAAGCACCGTGAACGGACGCCATGGATTCGCCTTTCCGATGAACCCCATCCGCGACTCGTCGTCAACTACGGGACGACGCGCCGGCAAGGGTCACTAGGTCCCTTTCGTAGCACCGCAGAGGCACGCATTGCGATTGAGGCTCTGCACGAGGCTCTAGGAACGCGAACCTGCACTACCCGACTTCCGCTGACACCATCTCCACAAGCGCGTGCATGTGTACTCAAAGACATGGGCGCGTGTTCAGCGCCGTGTGTTGCGGGCAATGAGACTGGTTACGACAGCGCCGTAAGTCTCACCCGCGCTGCGCTCGACCAGAACATCGCCAGGGTGGTTGCGCCGATTGCATCAACTGTCGCGCGGTATTCACAGGCCGAGGACTATGAGCGCGCAATCGAGTCGCGTGACAAGCTCAGCATTGTGGTTGATGCGGCTCACCGTGCGGACCGGCTTTTGTCTCTGCAAAGCTGCAGCATCATCGCAGTCCGGCCAGATGAAGACGGCTGGGAACTGGCCTCAGTTGCGCACGGCCGACTCACGGGCGCCGCGCGAGTGAAGACAGGCGTATGGGCTGCTGCAGATGCCCTTCGCGAAGCAAGGGACGAGGCGGTGCACACTGATCCCGAAGACGCCGATGCCGCACTTATTGAGGAACAGGAGATCGTGCTCTCGTGGTTAGAGAAACCCGGCACTCGGTTGCTCTACGTCGACGGCACTTGGTCTAGCCCTGCGACGGGTGCCGGTCAGCACCTCGCGTGGGTAGAAGCTCGCCGCCAGGACAGAACGCACCGGATGTTGTGGAACAACGAGTAGCGCCCCGCCCCTAAGAGCGGGTAGCAGCCACCCAACGGTTCAATACCCCGGCCGCAGAACCCGAGTCGATCGACTCCTCACATAGCGCGATGGCGCTAGAGAACCGCTCGACGAGCGTGCCTGACGCAGTACCTTCCAGTGACCCATCGGCCACTAAGCCAGCAGCTGCATTCAAGATCACGGTCTCACGCACGGCCCCTGACTCGCCGTCCAAGACCCGACGTGCCACGTCGGCGTTCTCGGTTGCAGTGCCCCCTCGGAGGTCGTCGATCGTGATCGGTGTGAGGCCCAAGTCCGCCACAGCATCGAGACGATGCTGGACTACTTCCTGGCCACGCACTTCCCACACGGTCGACGGCGAGGTGGCAGCCAGCTCGTCAAGCCCGTCGTCCCCGTGGAAGACGAGAGCTTCCCGCCCCTGGGATGCGATGACATCCGCAAGGACTGGCGATACTCGCATGCTTGAGGAACCAATTGCACTCGCCTGCGGCTGCGCGGGATTCGTCAGTGGACCCAAGATGTTCAAGGTCGTGGGTACGCCAATCTCCTTGCGGATCGGCATCGCAAACTTCATAGCCGGATGAAACACCTGCGCGAAACAGAACGTGATTCCTACGTCATTGGCGAGCTCGGCAACTCGCTCTGGCGGAAGATCGAGGTTGACGCCCAAAGCACCCAGCACATCCGCACTTCCGGACTTAGACGTTGCCGCGCGATTGCCGTGCTTCACCACCGTGGTTCCGGTGCCGGCGATCACGAGCGAAGCCATAGTCGAAATGTTCACCGTAGAAAAACGGTCTCCACCGGTTCCGACAATGTCCACTGAGCGCCCAGGGACTTCGAACCGGACAGCGTGATCGAGCATTGCGGAGGCAAGGCCAGCGACCTCTTCCGGGGTCTCGCGCTTCACGCGCAGTGCCGCGAGGAAGGCGCCCATCGCAACCGGCGAGGCCGCGTCGGTGAGCACGTCATCCATGACGGAGGCAGTTTCCTCCGCAGTCAGGTCCTGATGTTCAACCAGCTTGCCAAGCAACTCTTGCAAAGTAGCCACGGTGCTCCCCTGGGTTTGTGATCTGTGCGCTGTTCGGTGGGCCCATTCCTGAGCCGCCACGGGTGTCGTCAGTCAGTCAGGCCGACGGCGTCGTTGTCGTAGCTGCGGCTGGGGCGAAAAATGCATCGACGCTCTCGCGAGTCACGAAGGGATCCAGCGGGTGTGCCACAGCAGCATCGGCCTCGGACCACGTCGCAAGCCAGGCATCTCCTGGTCGACCGACGAGCAAGAGAATGGGAGGGCAAACGTATAGTTCGTGTTTGAGTTGGCGGCACACGCCCATGCCACCAGACTTTGCAGCCTCACCGTCCAGGACCAAGAGATCCCACTTCTGGCTGTCTGCAGCATCGATCACAGCGTCGTGAGTAGCGACCTCAAGCCACTCGATCGGCCGGCCGTGTGTGGTGGAACCTACGGCGAACCGCACCTTCTCGCGTACGTTGCGATCATCGCTGTACAGCAGAATTCGGGCGGGAGAAGCCGCTAGTGATTGCTCTTCGGGGATGGCCACGTCACTCATACGAACCATTCTGGCACGTTATCGCCACCCAAATCGTTAAGGCATCAGAACCGGTCTAAGGATGACCGCCGCGTCGTGGCGCCCAGAACCTTTTACGTACGCAATAATGGGACCTATGTCCCAAGCGACGACTATGCCGTCACCTATCCATGCCACGCGACCCAACCAGGTAGCAGTAGGCACGATCGTCTGGCTCAGTTCTGAGTTGATGTTCTTCGCGGGCCTCTTCGCGATGTACTTCACGCTCCGCGCTCAGGTCCCCGAGGTCTGGGCTGAGGAAACTCAGTTGCTGAATGTGCCATTCGCTCTTGCCAACACCACTGTCCTAGTGTTGTCCTCCTTCACCGCGCAGTTCGGAGTCTTTGCCGCCGAGCGCTATCAGCGCCGCCGCACAGGCTCCATCTGGAACTTGCGACAGTGGGGAATGCACGAGTGGTTCGTCCTCACGTTCATCATGGGCTCCGTGTTCATCGCCGGTCAGGTCTTTGAATATGCAGAGCTCGTCCAGCACGGCCTCACGATCTCGTCGAGCCCCTACGGATCGGTGTTCTATCTCACCACCGGCTTCCACGGCTTACACGTGCTCGGCGGATTGATCGCCATGCTGTTCGTACTTGCCCGTTCCTTTGCCGCGAAGAAGTTCGGCACCCACGAGGCGACTACCACCATCGTGGTGTCGTACTACTGGCACTTTGTCGATGTGGTGTGGATCGTGCTGTTTGCCGTGATCTACCTGGTTCAGTAGGGAAAATTTGATGAACGCTCTTGCCAAGAAGCGCCATCACAAGGCAGCACCGCTGTTCCTTGTCCTGGCGCTCCTCGCTCTCATTACTATGGGAGCCGCAATCGCCGCTCCCTCAGCCACCGCAACCGCTGAGGCATCTGCTGATGACGTTGCCGCTGGTGAACGACTTTTCGCCGCGAACTGCGCTTCGTGCCACGGCCTCGACGCTGAAGGCCAAGACGGAGTGGCTCCCTCGCTAGTGGGTGTCGGTGCTGCAGCCGTCGACTTCCAGGTCGGAACGGGCCGTATGCCCATGCAAGCCTCCGGCCCACAAGCTCCGGCAAAGCCAGTCCAGTTCGAGCAGGAAGAAATCAACCAGCTCGCCGCATGGGTAGCATCGCTCGGTGCCGGCCCCGCGATCCCTACTGCTGAACAGGTTGATCCCAGCCTGGGTGACGCCGCGAACGGTATGGAAGTCTTCCGCACTAACTGTGCGATGTGCCACGGTTCGATCGGTGGCGGTGGCGCACTGACGCAGGGCAAGTTCGCCCCGTCGGTGCTCGACACCACCCCCACCCACATCTACGAGGCCATGCTGACCGGACCGCAGTCGATGCCAGTCTTCAACGACGCCAACATCACGCCAGAGCACAAGCGCGACGTCATCGCCTACCTCGCTGCACAGCAGGACGGTTCGCCCGGCGGTCTGTCCCTTGGCGCTATTGGCCCCGTTTCTGAAGGCATGTGGGCATGGCTGGTCCTGCTCGGCCTGATCATTGCGAGCACTGTCTGGGTAGGAGCACGTTCTTCATGAGTACCCCTGAAAACACCCCCGACGACGCGCCTCAGGAAGGCTTTGTCGATCCAGGTCTGGCACATCACCGCCCGCGCCGGGCGGATGTAGACCCCAAGGCCGACAAGCGTGCCGAGCGCCAGGTCGCTGCCCTTTTCGGCTTGTCCGCCGTAGGAACCGTCATCGCCCTCTGGGCCTACTTCACCAAGGACACCGGTGACGGCGGAGACGTCGCGACGATTCAGTCGGTCAACATGTGGATTGGTATCGGCGTCTTCCTCGCGATGTCAGGCATCGGCTTTGGCGCCATCCACTGGGCAAAGACCCTCATGCGCGACCACGAGATGGTTGAAGAGCGCCATGAAATGCGAAGCTCTGACGAGAATCGTGCTGCCGCAATTCAGAACTTGAAAGACGGTGCAGAAGACTCAGGTCTCGCCGGTGGTGAAGGCGAAGGTGCCAAGCGCCGCAGCGTACTCAAAGGCTCGCTCATCACAGCAATGGCGATCGCGCCGCTGGCAATATTGGTTCCCCAGATCGGCAACATGGGTGGTGATTGGAACGTTTCCAAGTTCCGCCACACCATGTGGGGCCCGGGAGTACGCCTCGCACGCGACCCTGATGGTGCTCTCATCAAGGCTGCGGACGTCACAGTCGGTTCGGCCTATCACGTGATCCCCGAGGGACTCAACGACCTCGACCACCACCACAAGATGGACGCCAAGGCCAAGGCAGTGGTGCTCCTCGTCCGCCTTGACCCCAGCGACCTCAAGATCGTCCCAGGCCGCGAGGACTGGTCGTTCGACGGCATCGTCGCTTACTCCAAGATCTGCACGCACGTGGGCTGCCCGGTGGCCCTTTACGAACAGCAGACACACCACCTGCTGTGCCCCTGTCACCAGTCGACATTCGATGTCTCTGACGGCGCCAAGGTTGTGTTCGGTCCTGCCAAGCGACCGTTGCCGCAGTTGCCGATCGCGATTGACGACGAAGGCTACATCGTGGCGAAGAACGACTTTGATGAGCCTGTAGGCCCGTCGTACTGGGAGCGCCTCAAGGGCGATAGCTCCGGTGCTGAGGCCGAGGAGGAGAGCCACTAATGGGGACCAAAGTGAATTCCGCCGCAGCGGGTACCGCGAACTACGTGGACGAGCGCACCTCTATTGGTGGCTTCGTCAAGTTCTTCGCACGCAAGCTCTTCCCCGACCACTGGTCCTTCATGTTGGGCGAGATCGCGCTGTACTCGTTCATCATTCTGTTGATCTCTGGTGTCTTCCTCACGGCGTTCTTCGTGCCATCCATGGAGACCGTTCACTATGACGGCGCCTTCGCCACGATGCACGGCGTTGAGATGACCAAGGCATTTGAATCAACGCTGTACACGTCGTTTGAGGTACCTGGCGGTCTGCTGATTCGTCAGATTCACCACTGGTCCGCGTTGCTCTTCCTCGCTGCGATCATGACCCACATGTGCCGCGTGTTCTTCACCGGCGCGTTCCGCAAGCCGCGTGAACTCAACTGGCTCGTGGGCTTCACGCTCATGATCCTGGGACTCGCAGCCGGCTTCACCGGATACTCGCTCCCCGACGACGTGCTCTCCGGAAACGGTCTTCGCATCGTTGACGGTGTGATCAAGTCGATTCCCCTGATCGGCTCTTACACCTCGTACTGGATGTTCGGTGGAGAGTTCCCGGGAACAGCGCTGATTCCACGCGTGTTCACAGCACACGTGCTCTTGGTTCCCGCCTTGATTCTTGCGCTCGTGGGCTTGCACCTGTTCCTCGTGTTCTTGCACAAGCACACTCAGTACCCAGGCGGCGGCAAGACTCACAAGAACGTTGTCGGCCTGCCTTTGTTCCCCGTGTACACCGCGAAGGCCGGCGGGTTCTTCTTCGTTGTCTTCGGCATTGTCGCCCTCATGGCGGCAGTGTTCACCATCAACCCAGTGTGGAACTACGGGCCATACGACCCCTCTCCTGTCTCCGCGGGAACGCAGCCTGACTGGTACATCCTGTTTGTTGATGGCGCCTTGCGCTTGATGCCAGGCTGGCTCTTTGGCCTGCCAATGGAGTGGGAGCTGTGGGGTTACACGCTGTCGTGGAACATTTTGATCCCTGCAGTTATCGTTCCAGGGCTGTTCTTTGGATTCATCGCGCTGTACCCGTGGATCGAAGCCTGGGCCACCGGCGACAAGGGCGAGAAGCACGTACTCGACCGTCCTCGAAACGTTCCCGTACGGACCGGGATCGGTGTCGCGACCATCGTGTTCTACGTGATCCTCGTACTCGAGGGTTCCAACGACATCGTCGCGAACATGTTCCATCTATCGCTCAACGACCTTACGATCTTCTTCCAATGGGCCATCTTCATCTTGCCGCCCATCGCGTTCTGGATTACCAAACGTATCTGCCTCGGCCTCCAGCGCAAGGACCGCGAACTGGTGCTCCACGGGCACGAATCCGGCACGATCGTCCGCCACGAAAACGGTGAGTACATCGAGGTTCACACTCCGCTCGACGAGCAGGAAGTCTGGTTGCGCGTCAACTATGACAACCGCAAGCCATTGGAGATCGAACCCGAGTTCAATGAACTTGGTGTGCGTCGCCCCGGCTACAAGTGGGATCGTCGCAAGCAGAAGCTGTCTCGCTTCTTCTACGAGGAGCGCGTTGAGCCAGTGAGCTGGGAAGAGTACCAAGAGGCACTCCACCACCACGACCACGGACCCTCAGCTGAGGGAAAAGCCGAGGGCGCAGAGGCTGACGAAGCCGATGCGCGGCTTACCGAAGAGTGGGAAAAGGTAGAAGACGAGCAGGCCTCGGAGAAGTAGACCACGCTCGTCTCACAGGAAAGGCGGCTTCACCCTTCATGGGTGGGGCCGCCTTTTCATTGCGTACTGTGCCCCGTGCTGCACAGGCGGGTCTTCCTGCGGAATGCTCCGGCGACCCAAGGTGTTGACATACCTAGGCAGAGGCGCCTCGAACGCCCTGCTTGGCGATAGGCTCGTCCCGTACCCGGAAACCCACATGTGGCTATCTGTCGTGGCCACGCATGAAGCAGGAGGAAGTATGGCTGACTACGCACTGCCGGATCTCTCGTACGACTATGGCGCGTTGGATCCCCACATCGCTGGTGAGATTATGGAACTCCACCACAGCAAGCACCACGCGGCCTATGTCGCAGGCGCGAACACCACCCTCGAGAAGCTTGCAGAAGCACGCGACACCGACAATTTCGGGGCCGTGGGTGGCCTTGAGAAGGCGCTCGCCTTCCACATGGGTGGTCACACTAACCACTCCATCTTCTGGACCAACATGTCCCCCGATGGTGGCGACAAGCCCGTTGGCGAACTCGCCGCTGCCATTGACGATAACTTCGGCTCGTTCGAGAAGTTCCAAGCACACTTCACTCAGAACGCTATGACGATTCTGGGCTCCGGATGGTCGATCCTCGCATGGGACACCCTCGGCAAGAAGTTGGTCATCGTGCAGTTGTACGACCAGCAGGGCAATGTGCCTATCGGTTTGATTCCGCTGCTGATGCTGGACATGTGGGAGCACGCCTTCTACCTTCAGTACCGCAACGTCAAGGGCGACTACGTTAAGGCGTGGTGGAACGTCGTTGATTGGGCCAACGTCCAGTCACGGTTTGCCAAGGCCGTATCGGTCGAGGGCATCATCGCCTAACACCACCGGTATTTAGATTCCGCGAGGGCGGGACCCCGTCGAGGGGTCCCGCCCTCGTTGCATTGTGGCCGTGCCTTCTGCCCGTGCGCCCCAACTGTCGGTACATTGTGAGGCGTACTCGCCTTGGAGGAGAAACGATGTCAAACCGTCACCACCGCCGTTTTTCCGTGGCAATGCCACGCCGGCATCGTGACGCTCCCATTAGAAACCGTTGGGTGCTAGGAATCCTCCTGGCCTCACTGGTACTCCTCCAGTTTGGCTACCCCATCACACTCGAAGGTCCGATATGGACCATTGTGTATCTCTTGACCTATACCGGAGTCCTGTACTTCGGGGTGCGTATCTCCGCCGATGATCCTGGGCGCTATTGGGCCGTGATGATCGCATCTCTGCTGCTGACTGCGGCCGGCGTGTGGTTCGCAATCCAGCAAGAAGACTCGACAGCTGAGGCAACATTCATCGCGACTATCGGGCTGCTCCAGCTGACGCTCCTGATTGCGCTTGGCGCAGTCCTGCTTTCGCCGCCACCGAAGGTCCGCTCCGTCGACCTCATCCTCGTAGCGGTGTCGGCGTACCTACTACTCGGCGGTGTCTTTGGCTCCATTGCCAGCCTGCTCGAGTACACGAGCCCTGGAAGTTACCTCGATACCCAGGCCGTCGACGGTGTGATCGAGTGGCATGGCCTCTTCTACTACAGCTACGTCACGCTCTCGACCTTGGGTTATGGAGACGTGGTCCCCGTTGCGCCGTGGGCGCGTTCGTTGGGTTCGCTCGAAGCCGTCATGGGCACTCTCTTTGTCGCGGTCGTGATCGCTCGCCTCGTCGGCATTGCTCGCCGCCCTGAGCGAGATGCCTAAAGGCACACGGCGTCATCACTGCCGAGGGCACGAACCATCGTGTCCGAGTTGCCATGACGGCCGACAACGGCGAAGCCGCGGCTAGTGTATAAAGCGCGTGCCGACTCGTTGCCATCCTCGACACTGAGGCTCACCTGAGCACACGCTAGCTGCGCGAGTTGCGACAGATGTGCGTCAAGCAACATGCCGCCAATCCCCCGTGCCCGGGCGCCTCGTACTACAGCAAGACCGAGTTCAGGCGTAGTGCTGTCCACGAACCCATAACCCGGGTCATCGGGATGGAACAAGCGTGACCAGCAGGCTCCGAGGGCAGTACCTTGACGACTTCGAGCCACCACGCCCCGGTCGTAGGAGCTCAGGCCCCAGGCATTGCTGTACTTGCGAAGGTGCGCGTCAGCCGCCACAGACTCAATTGTCCAGCCCTCAGTCCCCCGCCAGTTCATGGACAGCACCACAAACTCCGCGATGATTGAGCCATCGGACGCGCTCAGCGGAGCCACGTCACAAGCGGCGGAGGTGGGATTGATCACCGCACAATGATGACACAACAATGCCCGGACCACTGAGCGGTCCGGGCATTGAGGTCGTTCAGTCTCAAGGACTGACAAATCTAGTCCTTCTAGTGAGCGTGGCGTCCCAGCGAGAACTCCATGACCCACCCAGCCAGACCGATAACACCGACGATCACGGCGGGGGCAAGAATCCACCAGCCCACAGCGAGGGCCAGGAAGGCCAGCGCCGCGCCAGCTGCGAGCACCAGCGGCCACCAGCTCCACGGAGCGTAGAAGCCCTGTTCTCCGGAGAGTTCAGCGATCTCGCCGTCTTCACGGTCCTCAGGGCGAATTCCGTGACGCTTCTCAAGCATCTTGAAGTAGATGCCCACCATGATGAACATGCCAAAGGTCAGCATGATGCACGTGATGCCAACCCATTCGGACCAGTCCGACAAGAAGCCGTAGACGAGTGCCGCACCGATGAAGAAAATCGATGGCAGAGTAAAGATGTTCGCTTCAAGACGCATGGGTCACTCCCCCTTGCTCACGGGTGCAGCGTCCACGGTCGCGTGCTGGGCGCTCGCGTGGTCACGTGCTGCTGCTTCTGGGTGGTGGAGGTCGAACGCGGGACGCTCAGAACGAATGCGCGGAATCGACGTGAAGTTGTGGCGTGGTGGCGGGCAGCTTGTCGCCCACTCGAGCGAGTTGCCGTAACCCCACGGGTCGTCGACAGTCACCTGCGGGGCACGCTTGGACGTGATGTAAACGTTCCAGAAGAACGGCAACGTCGAGAGTGCCAAGATAACGGCGCCGACGGTGGACACCTGATTCATGAAGGTGAAGCCGTCCTCAACGAGGTAGTCAACGTAACGTCGAGCCATGCCCTCTGCGCCCAGCCAGTGCTGGATAAGGAACGTGGTGTGGAAGCCGATGAACAGCAACCAGAAGTGGATCTTGCCCCACGTCTCGTCGAGCATCTTGCCAGTGAACTTGGGCCACCAGAAGTAGAAGCCAGCGAACATGGCGAACACCACGGTTCCAAACACGACGTAGTGGAAGTGCGCTACCACGAAGTAGGAGTCGGAGATCGGGAAGTCCAGCGGCGGCGCGGACAGGATGACACCAGTGAGTCCACCAAAGAGGAAGGTGATGAGGAACCCGACGGACCACAGCATCGGAGTCTCGAATGTGAGCTTCCCTCGCCACATCGTGCCTATCCAGTTGAAGAACTTCACGCCTGTGGGCACCGCGATCAGCATGGTCATAAACGCGAAGAACGGCAGCAGCACTGCACCCGTGACATACATGTGGTGAGCCCACACGGTCACTGACAGCGCCGCAATAGCGATGGTCGCGTAGACCAGGCCGTGGTAGCCGAACAGTGGCTTGCGAGAGAACACCGGGAAGATTTCGGACACGATACCGAAGAACGGCAACGCAATGATGTACACCTCGGGGTGGCCAAAGAACCAGAACAGGTGTTGCCACAAGATGGCACCGCCATTGTCCGGGTTGAAGACCTGTGACCCCAGGACACGGTCAGAGCCGAGCGCGAAGAGTGCCGAGGCGAGCGGCGGGAACGCCACAAGCACCAGCATCGACGTCACGAGGACGTTCCAGGTGAAGATTGGCATGCGGAACATGGTCATACCGGGGGCACGCATCGTCACGATGGTCGTGATGAAGTTCACCGCACCAAGGATCGTTCCGAAGCCACCCAGTGCAAGGCCGAACACCCAGAGGTTTCCACCCACGCCGGGTGAGTAGACCGCGTTCGACAGTGGCGCATACGCGAACCAACCGAACGAGGCTGCACCCTGAGGTGTAAAGAACCCACCGACAGCGATCAGGCCGCCAAAGAGGTAGAGCCAGTAGGCAAACATGTTCAGACGAGGGAACGCCACGTCTGGTGCGCCAATCTGAAGCGGTCCAATGACGTTCGCAAATCCGGCGAACAACGGGGTAGCAAACAGCAGCAGCATGATGGTGCCGTGCATGGTGAACAACTGGTTGTACTGTTCCGCGGACTGAACGACCTGGATACCAGGCGCAAAGAGCTCAGCACGGATCAGTAGCGCAAGCACACCACCGATGATGAAGAAGAAGAAGGAGGTGATCAGGTACATGTACCCGATCGTCTTGTGGTCGGTGGAGGTGATCCACTTCACCACAAGCGACCCTGAACGGTGAGATGAGGCTGGTGCTACTTGAGGCGCCAGGTCGTGGTTGGAGCTGGGGTCAACGGTGGCCATTACTCGGTCTCTCCGTGTTCAGTAGCAAATTCGACGACCTGGTCGCGGCTGTACTCGAGTCCGAGTGCGCCTTCGTAACCCTTGTCGCGGAGTTCCTGCATGTACGCGTCGTATTCGTCACGTTCAACAACCTTGACGTTGAACAGCATGGAGGCGTGGAACTCACCGCAGAGTTCTGCGCACTTGCCCTGGTACGTGCCGGTCTGGGTAGGCGTCACTGCCCACTCGTTGGTCCGGCCTGGCACGGTGTCTTCCTTGTAGAGGAAGGCGGGAATCCAGAAGGAGTGAATGACGTCGCGTGAGTCGAGGTAGAAGTGCACACTCTCATTGACCGGAAGGTAGAGAGTAGGCAATGTAGCCTCCACGCCATCTTCTCCCGTGAGTTGCGCCTGGACGCCCGGGTCGAACACGTCATCACTGAGGTAATTGAAGTCCCAGCTCCACTGCTTGCCGACCACCTGAATCTCAATATCAGACTGTTCAGGAATCGCAGTGATCTCAGCAATGTCCTCGGCCGTGTACTTGAAGAGCACACCAATAGCCATGATCGGCACCAAGGTGTACATCAATTCGAGTGGCAGGTGGACCCGCGTCTGCACCGGCAACTTGTTGTCGCCCTTGCGCTTGCGATACACCGCGACGCACCAGAGGATGAGACCCCAGGTAATGACGCCGACGACGAGCGCTGCAATCCACGCGCCATTCCAAAGTTCAATGACGGTGCCGGTCTGATTAGTAATCTCCGGCGTCGACGGGAGCGCACCATTTTCAATGCCTTGGGAGCAGCCTGCTAGCGCGAGCGCGACACCTACGGCACCGGCTCCGATGGCGGCCTTTCGGGGCATGCGGAATCGATCAGTTGAGGACACGCGGCCAGTCTAGCGCGCGATAACGTGTGACTATGCCAGCGCGCCGTACGTTTCTCGATGCCGGCGGTCGCTCACCCGTCAGCGCCCGCACAGTCCAAGCCCTCAATGCCGGAATCGCGGACGGCTGGGCTGACCCCACCCGATTAACGTCCGAAGCTCGGCAGTCACGCGCTCTCCTCGATGGCGCGCGAGGTGCAATTGCCGATGTCCTCGGTGTCTCTGTTGAGAACGTGCACTTCGCCCACTCAGTTCCCATGGCGTTTGAACGCCTTCTCCGCGCTACCTACGCGGCACGGCGTGGGCGCGACCGCATCGTGGTGTCCGCCATTGAGCGTGAGGCAGTGATCGACGTCGCAGATTTCATCGCGAATGGAGCGGTCGACCGAGTGCAAGTCGATCCCCAGGGCCACATCGACCTTGCGGCGCTAGCCGATTATGTGGGCCACCCTGCTACCGCGATAGCCGCGGTACAGCATGCCAATCACGAAATCGGCACTATTCAGCGACTCGATGACGTTCACGCGATCACGTCCGCCGCCGGTGTGCCGTTGGTCGTAGACGCCACTGCGAGCCTCGGTCACGTCGAGCCACCGAGCCACTGGGATGCGTTGGTTGCTGACCCGGCCGATTGGGGCGCACCCGCCGGGCTCGCGGTTGTGGCGATACGTCCACAGACGCGATGGCTCGAAGCGTGGCCAGACGGCGATGACCCGTGGGCGCCAGGCGGTGTCAGCGTTCCTCTAGCCCTCGCATCGGCCGTTGCCCTCCAGGAACGCATGGAATCGCTCACCTCAGAAGGCCAGCGCCAGTTCGACCTGGTGTCTCGGATTCGCAACGATATGTCGCGGATGGAGGGGGTTCACATCGTTGGTGATGCCGTGGAACGGCTGCCCCACCTCGTGACGGCCGCATTCCTCTACCTCGACGGCGAACCCCTCGTCTCCCGACTCGACAGAGAGGGGTTCTCCGTGGGGTCAGGCTCCGCCTGCGGCAAATCTCAATTTCAGCCGAGTCAAGTACTCGCAGCGATGGGTGCTCTGACCCATGGAAACGTGCGCATTGGCCTGCATCCTGGTGTGTCCGACGACGACGTCGAGCGGTTCATTGCGACCATGCCGCGCGTGATCGAAGGAGTCCGAGGATCAATGGCTTCGGACGAATAGCACCGTCCGCTCGCCACCGTGAGTCTCTCGACATGCACCGGGCTAGACATGCATCAGGGTGGTGAAGCGAACTTCACCACCCTGATGTGCAACGAGGACCGAGTGCTTAGGAGAAGGAGTCTCCGCATGCACACGAACTCGCGGCGTTGGGGTTGTCAATCGTGAATCCCTGCTTCTCAATGGTGTCGGCGAAATCAATCGTCGCTCCATCGAGGTATGGCACGGACATCTTGTCGACAATGACGCCTACGCCGTTAAATTCGCGCAACGCGTCTCCGTCGAGCGAGCGCTCGTCGAAGTAGAGCTGATAGATGAGGCCGGAGCATCCGCCCGGCTGCACTGCAAGGCGCAGCCGAAGGTCCGTACGGCCTTCCTGCTCAAGCAGACTCTTGACCTTGTCTGCGGCGGCATCGGTAATCACGACTCCGTGGGTCGGTACCTCGGTCGCGGTATCCGTCATCGGGCGCCTCCTTTCTCTAGTACGTACAGCAACTAATGTACGCGGATTTGAACGTTTTTCCCACTACGCGTTGGATGCGGGCGACCAGGTATGGCATACGCGCACCACATGGTCAGCAAGATGGTCCATTCCGGGGGTTCCTTCGTGGGCGGCCACCACTCCCGCTGCCATGAGGTCACGCCGGCCAACCCAGACTTGAGGACTCAAGATCGCGCACGGCACCCCTCGCCGGGCGGCAAGTGAACTTGCCGCAGCAGCGATGCCATGATCCAGCTGCGCGGGTGTCACCTCTGGAGTGATGGCCAGGACAAAATCCGCTGCCTCGTGGCTGGCGCCGGAGATCTCGGCAAGACGGGCCGATGCGCGGTTCACCTTGGCACCTACGCCCGCCAAACAGTAAGCGAGGCCTGTGGCACACCCAGTTCCCGGGGCATCGGACAACCGGGCAGGGCCCAAAAGGTTGGCGGGGGCTAGCGCGTCGACCTCACGCGCGATGTCGCTCCATCTCCGTTCCTGATGCTGTGCTGCCAAGGCAATCGCGGCATCGGCTTCCCTCCCATCTCTGAGAACCGAACTCATGCCCTTGAGTCCGAGGAGCGGCTTGTCGCTCGTCACGAGTACCTCGATGGGAAGCGTCATGCAGGCGTTGCGAAGTTCGGCGGCTGAAGTCTGCGCCCAGAGTTGTGTTGCATCTCCTGCAGGGTCGGTGTCCCCCACTGGAATCACGATGCTGGTCTCGGTGCGCGTACTTTGCCTCGCAAGCGCAACGAGCGCCTCTCCGAGCGCGCGCGGATCCCAACGCGAGCTGGAGTCAGCCGGTGCAAGCACAAGTGTGGAGCCGACCCTCGCTCCATCGACGCCTGGCGCTATCTGTTCCAGGTCACTCAAGACATCGGCACTTCGGGGCCCGCCATCGCCCAAGGCAATCGACGCCACGGTGTCGAGAGGCCGCGTCGCGCTCCAGCAACTGCTCGCTACGGCTGCAACTGCGTCGGCACCGGCAAGGCCTTGTTCGTGCGGCCAACCGTCTGTGAGGAGCAGTGCATGCATGGTCTCTAGTGTGCCTTCCCTTACGTGAGACAATGACCGAATGAGCACGACGTTCTCCGAGCCAGGCCAGTCGCCAGCACTGCTTCTCCTAGGAAGCAAGCGTGATCCGCTTTCCGAGCGAGGTGTGGATTGTCCGGGTGGATTGCCCGATGCCTCCGACCCCAACCTCGTTGAGCGCGCCCGTGCCGCTAAGGATGCGCTGGGCGACCGGGTATTCGTCTTAGGACACCACTACCAGCGGGACGAGGTTATTCAGTTCGCTGATGTCACGGGTGATTCCTTTAAACTTGCCAAGGACGCGGCCGCGCGTCCAGAGGCGGAGTTCATTGTTTTCTGTGGCGTGCACTTTATGGCGGAAAGCGCAGACATCCTCACCGGTGAAGACCAGCAGGTCGTTCTCCCCGATATGGCCGCAGGTTGCTCGATGGCTGACATGGCCAACATCAATCAGGTTTCTGACGCCTGGGAGCAACTTGCTGAGGCCGGCATCGCCGATCAGACGGTGCCCGTCACTTACATGAACTCCACCGCCGCGATCAAGGCATTCTGTGGTCGCAACAACGGTGTCGTCTGCACGTCATCGAATGCAGAGGTGGCGCTCCGCTGGGCCTACGACCAGGTAGGTGGCCTCGAAGGAGACGGAAAGGTGCTGTTCCTTCCCGACCAACACCTCGGCCGCAACACGGCCGTGCTGAAGCTCGGCTACTCGCTCGACGACTGCGTCGTCTTCGATCCCCGCAAGCCGCTTGGGGGGAACACTCTCGAGGAACTTCAGGCTGCTCGCATCATCCTGTGGAAGGGTCACTGCTCCGTGCACGGACGTTTCCGCAAGGAGAATGTCGATGCAGCGCGCGAGCAAGTACCGGATATCAATGTGCTGGTCCACCCCGAGTGCACGCACGAGGTTGTCTCGGCCGCTGACTATGTGGGCTCGACGGAGTACATCATCAAGAAACTCGACGAGGCCGAACCCGGCTCATCATGGGTGATTGGCACCGAACTCAATCTCGTGCGCCGGTTAGCAAACGCCCACCAAGATAAAAAGATCATGTTCCTTGAGGACACGGTGTGCTTCTGCTCAACCATGAACCGCATTGACCTCCCACACCTGGTGTGGGCGTTGGAAACTCTTGTCGCAGGCGAGGTTCCCAATCAAATCGTGGTCGACCCCCAAACTCAGGCGGAAGCGAAGATTGCGCTTGACCGTATGCTGGCCCTGCCCGGCATCAGTGCCACCGCGAAATAGCTGTTTGTTCTGTAAGCACCACCCGAGGAATTGATGACTGACAAGTCCCCTGCCGATAAGCCCGCCGACGCCACGGAAGCGCAGACGCCAGAGAGCGACGCTACCGAGGTGTCGAGCGACAAGAAGGGCCGTCCGACCCCCAAGCGCAAAGACCAGGAAGCTGCGCGTCGGCGCACGTTGATGGACGATGGCAAGGCAGAAGCCAAAGCTCGCAAGGAGAAGGCCCGCGCCCAACGCGACGCGGAGTATCGCGCGCTGAAGGCAGGCGACGAGAGCAACATGCCACTCGAACACCGTGGGCCAGAACGTCGTTTCCTCCGCGACTGGGTGGATGCGCGCTACAGCATCGGCGAGTTCCTCCTCCCCCTGGCGTTGTTGTTCGTGTTCGCGTCGCTCTTTACAGCGCAGATGGGGCCAGTAGGCGGCCTTCTCGTCCTAGTCTTTTACGCCATTGTGCTGATTGCTGCGGTCGAGACGTTCATCTCGGTACGCCGCATCAAGAAGCAATTCATCAAGAAGTTCGGCGAGGGACACCTCCCCCGCGGCTGGACCTTTTATGTCATCTCACGCGCTCTCAATATGCGCCGCTTCCGGATGCCCAAGCCCAAGGTCAAGCGCGGCGAATACCCGGTATAACGCGCTTCGAGCACACCGTTGGAGAGCTGCTGCGTCGCCTGAATCTAGTCCCGCGGTATGTCCGCTCGGTGCGAAACACTCTGGGTCTGCCAGCCGTGGCGACCGAGCGACGCTTAGTCTGAACTGATGATCAAACATCGCTATCTCGGAAACTCTGGACTCAAGGTCTCAGAACTCACCTATGGAAACTGGTTGACCCACGGCTCCCAGGTTGAGAACGACCAAGCTGCCGCATGCGTGAAGGCAGCGCTGGATGTCGGCATCACGTCGTTCGATACGGCCGATGTGTATGCCAACACGGCAGCGGAGACGGTGCTCGGCGACATTCTTGTTGGCGAGCGCCGTGAGTCGCTTGAAATCTTCACAAAGGTCTACTGGCCCACAGGTCCCGGTGGAGCCAATGACGAAGGTCTGTCACGCAAGCACATCATGGAATCCATCAATGGATCTCTCAAGCGACTCCAAACAGACTATGTCGACCTCTACCAGGCTCACCGTTTTGACTACGAAACGCCGCTTGAAGAGACGATGCAGGCGTTCGCGGACGTCGTACGCCAGGGCAAGGCTCACTACATCGGTGTCTCAGAGTGGTCAGCTGACCAAATCCGTCAGGGCGCCGCGCTGGCCAAGGACCTCGGCTTCCAGCTGATCTCCAACCAGCCTCAGTACTCAATGCTGTGGCGCGTCATCGAGGACGAGGTGATGCCGGCTTCAGAGGAAGTAGGCGTCAGCCAAATCGTGTGGTCGCCTGTCGCACAGGGAGTGCTCACCGGTAAGTATGCGCCCGGCGCACCACTGCCCGAGGGCTCGCGCGCCACCGACGAGAAGGGCGGCGCCAACATGATCAAGCGCTTCCTCAATGACGACGTCTTGGAACGGGTGCAGCGTCTCAAGCCCATTGCCGACGAGTTGGACCTGTCGATGGCTCAGTTGGCTCTTGCGTGGGTGCTGCACCACGACAACGTCTCTGCTGCAATCATCGGTGCTTCCCGCCCCGAACAGGTACGCGAGAACGTTCAAGCTTCCGGTGTCGTGATCCCTCAACCGCTCCTGGAACGCATCGATGAGGTGCTCGGAGGAGTCGTCGAGCGCGACCCGGCCAAGACTCTTGAGACGAACCCCCAGGGCCGGATCTACGGCAGCTAAGGGCGCGCCTTTACTGTAAGAAACACGTTGGCCCGGGTCCTAATGGACCCGGGCCAACGTGCATCAAAGGAGAAAACAATATTGCTTCCCACACGGGGTCGCATCTAGGAAACGCCCCACATCCTCAGACCGTTCCCGGCTTTCACATCTTTGTCGTGCCCGATGCTCTGCACCGTCGCCACGAGGCGGCGTTCACCCAGTTGAGCGCGCAATGTCAAGGAACTCCCGTGCCGCCGGCGCCAGCGGCTTGCTTGCGTCCCACACCGCCGTAAACGGTCTCAGCAGGGGCTCCGCGTCGATCGCGACGCGCACAAGTGTGCCCGACTCGACGTCGTCGCGCACAGAAAGCTCGCTCATGGCCGCTGCCCCACCGCCGGCGAGCACGAGAGCACGGATTGAAGCGGTCGTCGAGAGTTCGGCGAGTGGGCGCGTCAACGAGAGACCTTCCTTCGCCAAGGATCGCTCCAATGTGACCCGTGTGCCGGAGCCAGCCTCACGCGTGATCAATGCCGTCGACGCGAGAGTCTGCACGTCGATGCTGCGATGACGTGCCCATGGGTGCCCCGGCGCAACAACGAGCACTACCTCATCTGTGGCGATCCGTAGGTGTTTGAGGCGCTGCGGAACGGCCGGGGTCTCGATGAGTCCAAGGTCATCCTCCCCTGCGGCGACGCGCTCAATGATGGCCGCTGAGTTCGCGGCAGTGAGCTCGACGCGCGGAGCATGATCCGTCGCGTTCAAGGCAACCAGCCATCCAGGGACCAGGTGTTCAGCGATAGTCATCGATGCAGACACTCGCAATTGCGCTGCGGATCCCACCCTCAGCGCTTCCGCAGCAGTGACAAGAGCATCCATGCGCCCGGCAACCGTAGCGGCCCAGTCGGCTACCAGCAGACCGTTCGACGTGAGCGTGGTGCCACGAGCGGTGCGAGCGAACAGGGAGAGTCCAAGCTTGCGCTCGAGCGTGCGCATGCGCTGAGACACGGCTTGCTGGCTGACACCCAAGTCCTCGGCAGCAGCAGTCAGTGACCCGCGCGACTTCACAGCAAGGAGCATCCGTAGCTCTTCAATCGATGGTTCCGGCATCACACCTCCCACAACATTCGCTTGTGGATCCCTCGTCAAGTCACTCTACCGCCGCTGACTTCTGACACCGATCATCGAAGTATGAAGTCCCTTGCCTACACTCCCCAGTGGTTCACTGCCGTCATGGGAACGGCCATCATCGCCACCGCTACAGGCGCACTCCCCTTCGATGCACCCTTTCTTCACCTCATTGGCGATATGTTCTGGATTGCATCCGTCCTCCTCCTCGTTCTTGCGACCGGGTACATGGTGAGTCAGTACTGGCGCGACCGTGGCCTCTTCATGCGCGAGTTGCGCGACCCCAAAGCTGCACCGTTCTTTGGGGCGCTCGCGATGGCCCCATTGGCTGTCGGAGGTGCCACACTTGCCGTCGGTCCTCGCTTCCTCGGCGATGAGCTCGCAGTCACCATGGATGAGGCGCTGTGGGTCATTGGCACCATCCTTGCGGTGGGCGCCGCGATCGTGGTTCCCGCCATGCAGTTCACGTCCGAGCGAATTGCTCTCGATGCGGCAAGTCCTGCCTGGCTCCTTCCGGTCGTCGCACCCATGGTCTCGGCCACGACAGGTGCGATGCTGGTCGACAGGATTGATAGTCCGGGTGCGGCCCAGGCCATGGCCTTCACGTCGTTGGCGCTCTTTGGCGCATCAGGTCTGGCAGCACTACTGATGACAGGAACGTTGTGGTGGAAGATGGCGCACCACCCGCTCAACGATCCTGCTCAGATAGCCCCGTTGTGGATCGTGCTGGGGCCACTCGGCCAATCGACCACCGCTATAGCCATGCTCGCCATCCACGCGTCAACAGCCCTAGGGATGAGCACGGCCGCACTTTCTGCGGCGGCCATCGTCTACGGGGTCCCGGTCATGGGCTTCGCGTTGCTCTGGCTCGCGACAAGTCTCGCGGTGGGGTTACGCATCGCCCGCGGAAAGCTGCCGTATGCCATGACCTGGTGGTCGTTTACGTTCCCTGTTGGCACATGCGTGACGGGCGCGGCAGGTCTTGCTGCAGTGACCGGCGCAGCCATCTTTGCCTGGCTCGCTGCAGTCCTCTTCGTACTACTTCTGGCTGGCTGGACAGTAGCTGCTTGGGGCACGGCACGTGCGCTACTCCGTCGTCGCGCAGTACAGCGCGCAAGTGACGTCCCCCATGTCCCGGCGTATCCCTCAGCGGGAGTACTGACGCACTGACTCAGTGCCCCAGCGACTCGTCAACGTGCACCCGTCAGTCGGCAGCGAGCTCGGCGTTCATCCGTGCGACCCAGCCTGGACCGTTGTACACAAATCCGGTATAGGTCTGCAGCAACGTGGCTCCAGCATCGAGAAGTCTCTGAGCGTCTGCTGTGGTCTCGATGCCACCCACGCCGATAATCACCATTTCTGGTCCGACACGTTCGCGCAGGCGTGACACTACTTCGACGGCACGTTCCTTGACGGGCGGTCCGGAAAGCCCTCCCGGCCCACGAGCGTGGTTGATGGTGGTGTTGGTCGCGGTAATGCCATCGAGTCCGAGTTCCACGGCAAGATCCGCCACTGCGTCGACGTCCTCGTCTGCCAAGTCGGGCGCAATTTTCACCAGTAGTGGCACCTGTCGATCAGTGACTGCGGCGTTGGCGGCTTCACGCACTGCCGTAAGGATTGGGCGCAATGACTCCGCTGATTGCAGATCGCGCAAACCAGGGGTGTTGGGTGACGAGACGTTCACCACAAGATAGTCGGCGTAGGGTGCCAATTTGGTGGCGGAGTAGGCGTAGTCCGAAGCAGCCTCGTCCGCCGGTGTCACCTTCGTCTTCCCGATGTTGATACCCAGCACCACGGCGCGCCCACGCGGCGTGGCACGAGTCTCAGCCAAGCGGGCAGCGACGTCGTCGGCTCCGTCATTGTTGAACCCCATACGGTTACGCAACCCGCGAACATCTGTCTCGCGCCAGGACCTGGGCTTGTCGTTTCCCGGTTGCCCAAGTGCCGTCACCGTCCCGATCTCGATGAAACCGAAGCCGGCATCGGCCAGACCGACCACGGCCTCCGCATTCTTGTCCATTCCCGCCGCGAGGCCTACGACACCAGGGAACTCAATCCCCATAGCCTGAACGGCAGGCGCGGGCGATGAGCCTCGGCGCGCCTTTCTTGCAAGGCGAAACACCCACCCGCCATAACGGAACGACAACACACCAAATCGATGCGCGCGTTCCGCGTCGACTCGGCTGAGAACATGGTCATAGAAGGCCCGATACACGCCGACAACCTATCGCGAGATAGGGTCAAGACATGACCTCATTGAACGCCACAAGCGACATTGTTTCCACGATCGCTGCCGATGCCCTGATCCTTGGGTACGACGGTGATGTCACCTCACACGACCTCCTGCCGGAGGACGTCCGAACTTCCATCGCCACCGCGGCAGCCACACTCGAACCGAGCGGCAAGGTCGGCTCGGTCAAGGTTCTTCCGGGAACGGACGTTGCCGCCACTCGCATCGTCCTCGTCGGCATCGGAGACGGCTCCGAAGGAGACCTCCGCGAAGCCGCCGGTGCAGCAGCTCGTGCCGTGGGCAAGCAGCCTGAGGCCGTTGTCGTGGCGCTTCCCGCCTCTGACGATGCGGCCCACTCTGCGGTGGGTGAGGGCGTGATCCTCGGTTCGTACACGTTCAACGAGTACAAGTCGGACGATGCCGTCGCTGGCTACGAAGGGGCTTCATGGCAGGTTGCCGGAGCGTCGGAGGCCAGCATCGACCGCGCGCGCATCATTGCGGCCGCCGTTGCAGGAACCCGCGACCTCGTGAACACTCCCCCGCTCGACATGTTCCCCGCAGCCGTTGCTGACGTTGCCGTCAACTACGGCGAACAGCTCGGTGTTGATGTCGAGGTGTACGACCCCCAGCGTCTTGCCGACGAAGGCTTTGGCGGCATCCTCGCCGTGGGTATGGGTTCGTCACGCCTGCCGCGCATGGTGAAGTTGGAGTGGGCGCCTGACGACGCCAATGCACACGTCGCGCTAGTCGGCAAGGGCATCACGTTCGACACCGGCGGCATCTCGCTGAAGCCGCCGAAGGGCATGGAGACGATGAAGTCCGACATGTCGGGAGCCGCGGCTGTGTTGCACATCATCATGGCAGCGGCGCAGGCAAAGTTGCCGGTCAAGGTCACAGGTTGGCTATGCCTCGCTGAGAACATGCCGTCCGGTACCGCGCAGCGCCCTTCCGATGTGATCCGCATCTACGGCGGACGCACTGTCGAGGTGCTCAACACCGACGCTGAGGGCCGGTTGGTCATGGCAGACGGCTTGGCCCGTGCTATCGAAGACAACCCTGACGTGGTCTTGGACATCGCGACCTTGACCGGAGCACAGGGCGTCGCACTCGGTACCCGCACCTCGGCAGTCATGGGTTGCGAGTCGGTCCGCAACGAAGTAGTTGACGCCGCCGGACAGGCAGACGAGCTGTTCTGGCCCATGCCACTTCCCGCGCACTTGCGCGAAAGCCTCGACTCCAAGGTCGCTGATCTCAAGAACATCGGGGAACCAGCCGGCGGGATGCTCTCCGCAGGGTTGTTCCTCAAGGAGTTCGTGGGTGAGACGCCATGGGCCCACCTCGACATTGCTCGCCCTGCGTTCAACGAGGGCAGCGCATGGGGACACAACCCGTCGGGCGCGACGGGCGCATCGGTCCGCACCATGCTGCGCTTCCTCGAAGCGCGCGCAGGCGTCTAAACGCCACGACAACGAAGGGCCCGACACACATGGTGTGTCGGGCCCTTCGTGTATGCGCGCCTCGTGATGCGCTGGCATCGTGGCGGGCTCCCCTGGGTGCCGACTGATGCCCCCGATACTGTTCGCCAATAGCGATCAACGGGGTTTGCGTTGGCTCTCATTCCATTCGCGCATCCGCGACGGATACCCCGAGAGATTCACATCGAATGCAACGATGCCAAGCTGCGACGCCACTTTTTTGGCGGTCGCTTGGTCGGGGACGCGACGACGTGTCCACTCGCCACTTCCCGCGACAACCACCATGGTTGTCTGCGTCACGCGGGTGGGAGGCTCAATGAACGCCTCACAATCTGGTCGCGTGCGCACAAACTCCTTCAGGTGTGCAACCGTCTCATCCCGGGCACGCTTGGAGCCGGTACCTGCCTGAGGCTCTTCTTTCTTGGTCCCAAACAAGCGGGAAAAAATACTCATGGCCCCAGGGTAGTCACGCGTGGCGGTGAACGCCTAGGCTCACCAGTGGCAAGATGGTTAGTGACCCACTTCCTCACAAGGAGTTCTGCATAGTGACCGAGTCCACCCCACGCTCGTTTGACCTACTTATTCTTGGCGGAGGCTCCGGCGGTTATGCCGCTGCGTTGCGCGCCGCCCAACTGGGATTGACCGTCGGACTTGTCGAAGAGTCCAAGGTTGGAGGCACATGCCTTCACAACGGCTGCATCCCGACAAAGGCGCTGCTGCACGCAGCGGAACTGGCCGACAACGCCCGCGAAGGCTCCAAGTACGGCATCAACACCACCCTCGAGAGCATCGACATGTCCGTCGTGAACTCCTACAAGGAGGGCGTGATCGACCGGCTCTACAAGGGACTGCAGGGACTCATTAAGTCCCGCAAGGTCGTGGTGATCGAAGGCCACGGCACACTTGTTGGCCCTGACGCCGTCGAAGTTCGCGGTGAGCGCTACACAGGCAAGAGCATCTTGCTCGCGACCGGCTCCTACGCCCGCTCGCTTCCCGGCCTTGAAATCGGCGGCCGCGTCATGACCTCGGACCAGGCCCTCGGCCTCGATGTTGTTCCGCAGTCCGCGATCGTCCTTGGCGGCGGAGTCATCGGCGTGGAATTCGCTTCCGTATGGAAGTCGTTTGGCTCTGACGTCACGGTGATTGAGGGCCTCCCCCACCTCGCACCTAATGAGGATGAGGCACTGTCCAAGGGCCTTGAGCGCGCATTCCGTAAGCGCAAGATCAACTTCAAGGTCGGCGTGAAGTTCCAGGGCGTCGAGCAGACCGACTCCGGCGTCAAGGTATCCCTCGAAGACGGCACCGTGCTCGAAGCAGAGATTCTGCTGGTCGCAGTGGGCCGTGGCCCTCGCACCACCGGCCTTGGCTATGAAGAACAGGGCATCCGGATGGATCGCGGGTTCGTCCTCACCGACGAGAAGCTCCACACCGGCGTTGCCAACATCTACGCGGCCGGAGACATTGTTCCCGGTCTCCAGCTTGCTCACCGTGGATTCGCTCAGGGAATCTTCGTGGCGGAAACCATCGCTGGTCTCAACCCGCAGGCGATTGAGGAAGCCAACATCCCACGCGTGACCTATTGCGAGCCCGAAGTCGCTTCCGTCGGTCTCACCGAAGCCATCGCGAAGGAAAAGCATGGCGCCGATGCCGTCGAGACGCTCGAGTACAACCTCGGAGGCAACGGCAAGAGTCAGATTCTCGGCACTCAGGGCTTCGTCAAGCTCGTGCGTGTCAAGGACGGCCCCGTTGTCGGCGTGCACATGCTCGGCGCACGGGTTGGCGAGCAGATCGGTGAAGCACAGCTCATCGTGAACTGGGATGCACACCCCGAAGATGTTGCGCCCCTGATCCACGCGCACCCCACTCAAAATGAGGCCATCGGCGAAGCGCATCTTGCCCTCGCCGGTAAGCCACTACACGCTCACGACTAATTTCGGAGACAATGCCCACTATGAGCAACGACGTCACACTTCCCGCTCTCGGTGAATCTGTCACCGAAGGCACCGTTACCCGCTGGCTGAAGTCCGTCGGCGACACCGTCGAGGCCGACGAGCCTCTCCTCGAGGTCTCCACCGACAAGGTCGACACAGAGATTCCATCGCCAGTCGCCGGAACCCTCACCGAGATCCTCGCTGAGGAAGACGACACCGTCGAGGTCGGCGCAGTTCTGGCCCGCATCGGCGACGCAGGCGCAGAGCCCGCCCAGGAGTCCGCTCCCGAGCCAGCATCCGCACCCGCGACCCCGGCACAGGAATCAGCCCCAGCACCGCAGTCAGCCGCAGCTTCTGCGCCTGCCCCTGCTGAGGCATCGGCGCCAGCGCAGGAGTCCGCCCCTGCACCTGCTTCTGCACCCGCAGCGTCCGGAGGCCAGGACGTCACACTTCCCGCTCTCGGTGAATCTGTCACCGAAGGCACCGTTACCCGCTGGCTGAAGTCCGTCGGCGACACCGTCGAGGTCGACGAGCCTCTCCTCGAGGTCTCCACCGACAAGGTCGACACAGAGATTC
>NZ_BBRB01000006.1:0-10389 GCF_000975055.1 Demequina sediminicola | reverse complement strand
GCGCAGTTCTGGCCCGCATCGGCGACGCAGGCGCAGAGCCCGCCCAGGAGTCCGCTCCCGAGCCAGCATCCGCACCCGCGACCCCGGCACAGGAATCAGCCCCAGCACCGCAGCCCACGCCCGCATCGGCTCAGGAGGCCGCCTCGGCTCCTGCCCCGGCATCGTCGCCAGCACCGGCTTCGTCGCCAGCACCGGCTTCGTCGCCAGCACCGGCTTCGTCGCCGGCACCCGCATCGGCACCCGCCGCCGCGGCTTCCGCGCCCGCCGTCGCACCTGCGTCGACCGATGCGGGAACAAGCGAAGGTTCGGGCTACGTCACGCCGATCGTGCGCAAGCTCGCCAAGGAACGCGGCGTGGACCTCGCCGCTATTGCGGGCACCGGCGTAGGAGGACGTATCCGCAAGGAGGACGTGTTGGCTGCCGCCGATGCTGCTCCCAAGGCTGCGTCTGCCGCCGCTCCGGCGCAGACCTCGGCACCGGCACCGGCATCTGCCGCAGCCCCTGCGGAGGCGCCAAAGGTTTCCGACCTTCGTGGCACAACGGTCAAGATGAGCCGTATCCGCAAGATCACCTCCGACAAGATGATGGAGTCGCTGCACGGAATGGCGCAGCTCACCTCCGTCGTCGAGGTTGACTGCTCCAAGATCTGGGCGTTGCGCAACAAGGCCAAGAACGGCTTCCAGGAGCGAGAGGGCGTCAAGCTCACGTTCCTGCCGTTCTTTACTCGTGCCGTTTCGGAAGCACTCTCCGAGCACGCCTTCCTGAACGCATCGGTCGATGGCGACAGCATCGTTTACCACGACTCGGTGAACCTCTCGCTGGCGGTCGACACGCCCAAGGGTCTGATGCTTCCGACCATGTACAACGCCGAGGACAAGACCGTAGGCGAGCACGCGAAGGAGATCGCCGATCTCGCATCGCGCGCACGTGACGGCGGTCTGAAGGCTCAGGACATCTCGAATGGCACGTTCTCGGTGACGAACACGGGGTCGGGCGGCACGCTACACGACACCCCGATCGTTCCTAGTCCGCAGGTCGGAATTCTCGCCACTTGCGCGATCATCAAGCGCCCTGTGGTCGTGACCGGCCCGAACGGCGAAGACGTGATCTCGATCCGTCCGATGGTCTACCTCCCGCTGTCCTACGATCACCGCATCGTGGACGGCGCCGATGCTGCGAAGTTCTTGCAGACGGTCAAGAAGCGCATCGAGGCCGGTGCCTTCGAGTCCGAGGTTGGCCTGTAGAGCACCTATGCGCATCGTCATCGCTGGCTCGTCCGGCCTCATCGGCACTGCATTGCAGAAGTCGCTGAGGTCGGACGGCCACGAGGCAATATCCTTGGTCCGTCGCGAAGCACACGGACCAGATGAGTCGGCATGGGACCCCCAGAACGGGGAAATCGACACCGAGGTACTCGCCAATGCCGATGCCGTGGTGAACCTCGCTGGAGCCTCCATCGGCGACAAACGCCTCACCGATTCTTACGCAAAAGTGGTGCTGACGTCACGATTGAGCTCTACCGGCACCCTGGTCCGCGGACTACGTGACGCGGAGTTTTCCGGCGTACTGATCCAGGGATCCGCGATGGGTTACTACGGGGGCCGCGGCGAAGAGCAATTGAATGAGCGCTCGGGCCCAGGGAACTCGCTCCTTGCTCGCATCGTGACCCAGTGGGAAGCCGCGGCCCAACCAGCTGAGGAGGCTGGCATTCGCACCGTCTATTGCCGGACGGGGCTGGTCCTCGCTGGACACGGCGGATTCGCCGCACGTCTCCTCCCTCTCGTGCGACGTGGGTTGCTGGGGCGACTTGGGAGCGGCAAAGCGTGGCACTCGTGGATCACTCTCGACGACGAAGTACGTGCAATGCGGTTTCTCATGGATTCGGATCACGACGGTCCCGCGAACCTCATTGCCCCCATCGCAGTGCGGGACCGCGAGTTTATCCGCGTCATGTCTGAGGCCGCGGGCAAGAAGCCGGGGTTCCCGGTTCCCGCATGGGCTCTTCGCACAGCAATTGGTCCGGCCGCGGAAGATCTTCTCCTGAGTCAGTTTGCACGCCCAGGGGTACTGAATCGTCGCGGCTTCTCATGGCACCACCCAGAGATCACGACTGCCGCCGAATGGGTCATGCACGAGGCCGGACTTCGCTAACCTTCCATCCGGTTGGCGTGCGATCGAGTACGAGCACTGCGGTCTCTACATAGCCGGGAATAGCCTCTCTCACTCCCGCGCGAGACACCGAGTGGGCACTCACCTCATAGGTCACTGAAACCTCTGCCGTGGTCTCCCCCGCACTCAAGATGGCGGCATCGCCCAACGTCACGGCAAGCCCGTCATAACGTAGATTGCCCTCACGCAGGTCATCGCCAATGGTGGCCAGAGTTCCAGCAACCCCGCTACCAGCGACGACAAGCGTCTCCAGTTGTGACGCATCAGCCGTTGCCAAGGCATCGAACCTCTCTTGTGTCAGGCGCAGCGCGGCTTCGCCTGGACCTTCAGTAGCGCCTCCCGACGCCGCCAGTCCCGATGCCACCGGTGCGGGTTCCGCCGCCGCGGCAACGGGAAGAGCCACAGACGCTTCATCGTCGGGAAGCATCAGCAAGAACGCGGCGGTCGCCGCAGCCACCACTCCCATGGCTGTGGCCAATCGCAATGACCACCGGCGTGCACGCCACCAACGTCCGGAGGGAATCTTCGACGTCCGCACACCGGCTTGCGAGCGGACGTGTGAGGCGATGTCGAGTTGCGCCGTGGGCTTGATGGCCTGCTCGGTCCCCACACCTCTTAAAAGCGCCGGAACGTCCTCCATCACAGGCCGTAGGTTTGCATCCGGGTCAACCATGGTGCGGGTGACCGCTTGCACTGATGCCAGCGCGCTTTCTGAGGCTGACCAGCGCAGCAATCGGCCCAAAGAGTAGACGTCGCTCGCGAAGCTCGCCGCACCCGCGATGACCTCAGGTGCGCGGAAGCCCATGGTGCCGTTCTCGTCCTCACACAGCGGCGCGAGGGTGTCGACCAGGACGATGCCCCGGGGGCCCACCACGACATTGCTGGGCGAGATGTCGCCGTGAATGAGAGCGCTCGCGTGAAGTCGCGCCACGGCGCGAGCAACTCGTACGCCTAGCCACACACACTCAGTTGCGTCCAGGGGTGCCCGCACACGCGAAAGTTCAGCGATGTCTTGGCCGTCGACCATGGGGACATCGGCAATGACCGTGCCATCGCTTCGCACAGATATGCGGTGAGGTACGAGGATGTCGGGGCTGCCCAGACCACCCAAGGCACGTGCGCGGTCACGTACGCGGTCGGCGAGGCCCGGAGTCGAGCCAATCACGCGATGCAAAACGGGCAGTGTGGTGTCAGCCATCACACCACACTGCCCGCTTTGCTACCGCCTTACCGTGTTATCCACAGGTGCAAGGCATCTGCGTATCAGTCCTCAATGCCTCGCTGCCACGGCCACCATGACTTGCGGCCAAGTTCGGTCACGAGTCCTGGAACCAGCAAGGAACGCACCACAAACGTGTCGATGAGGACACCGACGCCGACAATCACGGCAATCTGAGCGAGGAAGATCAACGGAATGACCCCGAGTGCCGCGAACGTGGCGGCCAGCACAATTCCCGCAGATGTGATCACTCCACCGGTGACGGCGAGCGCACGGCGAGTACCGGCTCGGGTTCCGTGTACCAGCGACTCCTCGCGGGCACGGGACATCAGGAAGATCGAGTAATCCACGCCGAGCGCCACCAAGAACACGAAGCCCAAGAGCGGAACAGCCGGATCCGATCCGGGGAACCCGAACACTGTGTTGAACAGGATCGCGGACAGACCGATGGCGGCACCGTAAGAAAGGATATTGGCCAACACGATGACTACCGGTGCCACGATGGCTCGCAGAAGGAACACCAGCACAATGAGAATCACGGCAAGGATCGTCGGGATGATGATGAGGGTGTCGCGCTGCGTCGTCAGGCGCGTATCAAGTTGTTCCGCAGCCTTACCGCCCACAAGCGCTTCTTCGTTCACCTCCTGAACGTTGTCGCGCACCTCTGCCACGATGTCGGAGGCTTCGTTCGAGCTCGATGCGACTTCTGTCACGGCAACGACCTCGACCATGCCATCGACAACAAGTGGTTCTTCGTTGGGTACGGCACCCGCTGGTGCGCCTTGTGCCACCGATGGGGTGAGGAAGGAGGCCTCAGCGATGCCGTCAACCTCTTGGGTCGCTGCGAGAGCGGCTTCTCCGTCTTGTTCGGGCACGAAGATCCTCACGGGTGATGAGGCTCCTGCATCAAAGTGCGCTTCGAGAACTTCGGTACCGAGGACTGAGTCGGTCTCAGTCGTGAAGACTTCCTGCTCACCGAGTCCAGAGTTCTTGAACGTCGGCAGGAATGCGCTCAGCACCACGAGACCGGCCGCGGCGAGGATCCACGTCCTGCGCGGGTGAGCGCTGACGCCGCGTGCAACCTTGGGCCAGAAGCCCTTGCCCTCGGACGGGTCGGCGTCAGTGTCGCTCTGTTCCTCGTTGTAGCGCGGCATTGACGGCCAGAAGACGCCACGTGCGTGCTTGCCGCCGATGAGAAGCAATGCCGGCAGCAAGGTCAAGGCGGCAATAAATGCAGCGGTGATGCCAAGCGCACCGGCGGGGCCGAGAGCGGCGTTGGACTTGAGGTCGCTCAGCAAGAGAACGAGTAGACCGAGGATGACGGTGATGGCCGATGCCGCGATGGGCTCGAGCGAGCGCCGCCACGCGCGCGCCATGGCTTGATATGGCGACGGCACCCGGAGGAGTTCTTCTCGGTAGCGGGCCACCAGCAAGAGTGCGTAGTCCGTGGTGGCGCCCACGACGAGGATGAACATGATGCCCTGCGATTGGCCGTTAAGAGTGATGATGTCGGCGTTAGCCATGGCGTACACCGCGAGGATGGCACCTGTGAGCGCAATCATTGATGTTGCGAGCACCAAGAACGGCAGTACAGGGCTGCGGTAAACAATCAGCAGGATGACGAGCACCACGGCGAGAGCCACCACCAGGAGGATCCCGTCGATGCCGGCGAAGGCCTCGGTGAGGTCCGCGAGCACTCCAAGTCCACCCGTCAGGTGGCCGTCGAGTTCCGTATCCTGCTCGGTCCACACGTTGCGAATTGTGTCTGCGGTGAGGAGTCCTAGGGATTCCTCTCCCACCGTCTCCTCGACCACAGCGGCATCAACGCTGAAGCCCACCAGCGCGGCCTCGCCGTCTTCGGACGGGATGACCTGCGGCATCTGCTCGCTCGCTGGAGGGAGAAGGACGTCACCGATGGTGCGCCCCTCGGTGTCACCTTCGATAGATGTGTTGACCACATCATCAACGAACTGGCTCACCGTGGCGAGATCCTCTTCACCTGAGATGCCATCGACCACAAAAATGCCAGGCACAGATGTTGACGGAGAGAATTGTTGCTGCAACTGCGCAGCTTGCGTGGATTCAGCAGACTCGGGAAGGAACGCGGAAGCCTCGTTTTCTTGGACCTCCGACAACTTGCCAAAAGTTTGACCACCCATGGCGCCAACGCCGAGCCAGGCAGCAATAATCAGGACAAGAATGACGGGCCGTAGCCACGCTCGCGATGGGGACATGTTCATATGTTTCCATACGCCTTACCAAGCCTTTCTATTCCCGGTATCCACCAACCGAGAGGCGTACTAGCCTGGGAGACTATGGAATTCGTCCCCATCGACCTCGGCACCGCGTTGCTTCCCTACGCCCAAGGCTGGGATCTGCAACGGCGGTGGCATGCGGAGCGCGTCGCTGGGGCACGCCAAGATTCAGTCATGCTCGTCGAACACGAGTCTGTCTACACAGCGGGACGACGCACCGGGTCGTGGGACCGTCCAGTGGATGGCACTCCCGTTGTTGAAGTTGACCGCGGTGGCCGCATGACCTGGCATGGTCCTGGGCAATTGGTGGGTTACCCCATCGTCCGTTTGGCGGAGCCCATTGATGTGGTGCGCTACGTGCGAGCCCTAGAACAATCCGTGATCGACCTCTGTGGCTCGCTGGGCCTCGAGGCGATGCGAGTTGAGGGTCGGTCAGGTGTGTGGCTTCCTGCAGCTGGGCTCCGCCCTGAACGCAAAGTGTGCGCCATCGGTGTCCGTGTTGCGAGAGGCGTGACCATGCACGGCTTCGCGCTCAACTGCAACCCCGATCTCGATGCGTACTCACGCATCGTCCCTTGCGGCATTTCTGATGCCGGCGTGACGTCGTTAAGCCAAGAGCTTGGCCACGATGTCACCATCCATGATGTCGACGCGCCCATGCGCGCGTTTCTTACCGCCGCCCTAGCCCACGTACGCTGGGAGACTCAAGCGTCTACCGACGCCCCTGTCACCGAACCGCACAAGGAGACCGTGTGACCCTCGCACCCGAAGGCCGCCGCATGCTTCGCATCGAAGCCCGTAACGCCGAGACCCCGATCGAGCGCAAGCCTGAGTGGATCCGCACCAAAGCCACCATGGGCCCTGAGTATTCGGAGCTCAAGTCCTTGGTCAAGAGTGGCGGCCTCCACACCGTGTGTGAAGAAGCGGGCTGTCCAAATATCTTTGAGTGCTGGGAAGACCGCGAGGCAACGTTCCTTATTGGCGGCGCACAGTGCACGCGCCGTTGCGACTTCTGCCAAATCGACACTGGCAAACCCTCACCGCTTGATCGCACCGAGCCCCTCAAGGTCGCGCAGTCCGTGCAGCAGATGGGGCTGAAGTACTCGACGATTACTGGCGTGGCTCGCGACGACCTTGATGATGGTGGCGCGTGGCTCTATGCCGAGACTGTCCGCAAGATTCATGAGCTGAACCCCGATACCGGCGTTGAACTCCTCATTCCGGACTTCAACGCAGATCCCGATCAACTCGCCGAGGTGTTCTCGTCGCGGCCAGAGGTGTTGGCTCACAACGTGGAGACGGTTCCACGAATCTTTAAGCGCATTCGCCCTGCGTTCCGTTACGAACGTTCGCTCCAGGTCATCACTGAGGCGCAGAAGGACGGCATGGTGACCAAGTCCAACCTGATTCTTGGGATGGGCGAGACCATGGAGGAAGTTATCCAGGCGCTTCAGGATCTCCGCGATGCCGGGTGTGATCTCATCACCATCACGCAGTACCTTCGTCCCAGCCCTCGTCACCACCCTGTTGACCGTTGGGTCAAGCCCGAAGAGTTCGTGGACCTGTCAGACGCGGCCGAAGAGATGGGCTACCTCGGCGTCATGTCGGGACCGCTCGTGCGCAGCTCTTACCGCGCAGGCCGCTTGTGGGGTCAAGCGATGACGAGCAAGGGCCGCGAAATCCCTGACGCTCTCAAGCACCTGGGCGAACCAATGGATGCCCGCCAGGAGGCTTCTGTGCTCGTAGGACGCCCCTCACGCCCCTCTTGCTAGTCCGCTCTCGACGAATGTGACCCACGGCACGCCTCCAGGCGACTAGACTGGCGCGCATTATGGCGAAGGAACCTCAGAGCAAGCCGAAGATGCGCCACCTGGTCAAGCAGGCGTATACCTCCACAGCACCACACGACAAGTGGCTCGTACCGCTGCTCATCGGAATCCCGGTGATCATCATCGGTGCAGCAGTTGCCATTGGCATGCTGTCCGGGTCCACATGGGTGCTGGTGTATTCGCTCGTGCTCGCCATCCCCATGGGGTTGCTTGCCGCGATGTACACACTGACGCGGCGCTTTGAGCGCAACGCCTACATTCAGATGGAAGGTCAGCCAGGCGCTTCTGTTGCCATCGCACAGTCCATTCGTCGTGGATGGAAGTTCGAAGAACAGCCGATGTCCGTGGACCCTCGTGGTCGTGGTGTTGTCTTCTACGGCGTGGGTAAGGGCGGTGTCGTGTTGCTCGCGGAAGGCGGCAACGCAGCACGTAAGCAGGTCGAGGCGTCAACGCGCCGCATCAACAAGCTAGTGCCCGGTGTCCCTGTCGACACCATTTATGTGGGTGCCGCCGAGGGCCAGGTTCAGCTGAAGAAGCTCAACTCGACCATCAAGAAGCGCAAGAAGGTTCTCAACAAGCACCAGCGCGGGCAGGTCGAGGCGCGTCTGCGCGCAATCGGTGGACAGAAGTTGCCGATTCCTAAGGGTGTTGACCCGATGCGTGCACGTCCTGACCGCAAGTCGATGAGGGGCCGCTAAACCTCAGGCACCAAGGCTCCAGGAGTTAGTCCCGGCGAGTCGAGACGATGTGGGTTCCGACGGCTCGGTCATGCAGACCGCGTCCGTCTGGCCCCCACACGACCGCAGGAATCACCAGTCCCAGAAGTACCGTCCGCCCCGCCGACTTGATCAGTCCCACCATCGACGCGCCGTCGTCGCGGACAACGCGTACCCCGACCAGGCGATGCCCGATTGTGGTGCCGAGGGTCCCCACCAAGATCCAATGCTGCACTGCCCAGATTGCGAGTGTCGCAGTCGGGGAACCGGCGACGAGCACCCTTTCAAGACCGCTCGTGTTTTCGTAAGCCGGCTGGGCGAAGAACGCGGACGAGATCAACAGACACAACGTCCAGTCGAGCGCGATGCCTGAAAGGCGCCGGCCAGCGTATGTTTTTGGGCCTTCTTCAGTTTCTGGATCGCGCTCATCAGTCACCGGGCCATCGTAACGGGGCGGGGTGTATGGTCATAAGCGACACCGACGTCATCACGATGGTGGCGCGCCCGGTGGCCCATGAAACATGTTTGTAACATTGGGCGAATCTCAGGGAAATCCCGTCGCCGTAGAGTGGCCACTGCCATTCCCGGCTAGACCAATACTCACGAGGAGTACACGGATGTTCAAGAATGCCGACGAGGCAATCGCATATGTGAAGGACGAAGCTGTCGAATACATCGACATTCGCTTCTGCGACCTGCCCGGTGCGATGCAGCACGTCAACGTCCCCGCACACCAGTTTGAAACCGTGCTTGAAGACGGCGCAGCGTTCGACGGCTCGTCGATCCGCGGTTTCCAGGCCATCAACGAATCGGACATGAAGCTGATCGCGGACCTCGAGACCGCATTCATCGACCCGTTCCGCAAGGCCAAGACACTCGTCATCAACTTCTCGGTCGTTGACCCGTTCACCGACGAGGCTTACTCGCGTGACCCCCGCAACGTTGCCATGAAGGCTCAGGAATACCTGAAGTCGACCGGCATCGGCGACACCGCATTCTTTGCCCCTGAGGCCGAGTTCTTCCTCTTTGACTCCGTGCGCTTCGACACCAACGAGCACGAGGGCTACTACCACATCGACTCGTCCGAGGGCTGGTGGAACACCGGCAAGGAGACCGAAGCCGATGGCTCGCCCAACCTGGGTTACAAGACCCGCATCAAGGGTGGATACTTCCCCGTGTCGCCTGGCGACCAGATGGCGGACCTCCGCGACGAAATCTGCACCGTGCTCGGTGAGGTCGGCCTCGACCTTGAGCGTGCGCACCACGAAGTGGGAACCGCTGGCCAGCAGGAAGTGAACTACCGCTTCAACACGTTGCTGCACGCTGCTGACGACCTCATGAAGTTCAAGTATGTCGTCAAGAACGTCGCGTGGAAGGCCGGCAAGACCGCGACCTTCATGCCGAAGCCCCTGTTCGGCGACAACGGCTCCGGTATGCACGTGCACCAGTCGGTGTGGAAGAACGGCGAGCCCCTCTTCTACGACGAGGCTGGCTACGGCGGCCTTTCGGACACCGCACGCTGGTACATCGGTGGAATCCTCAAGCACGCTCCTTCGCTGCTTGCCTTCACGAACCCCACCGTGAACTCCTACCACCGCCTGGTGCCCGGCTACGAGGCACCTGTGAACCTGGTGTATTCGGCGCGTAACCGTTCCGCTGCAGTGCGTATCCCCGTCACCGGTTCGAACCCCAAGGCAAAGCGCATCGAGTTCCGCGCGCCTGACTCCTCCGGTAACCCTTACCTCGCATTCTCCGCTCTGCTGATGGCTGGCCTGGACGGAATCAAGAACAAGATCGAGCCCGCCGCACCGGTCGACAAGGACCTGTACGAGCTTCCTCCCGAGGAGCACGCTCAGATCCCTCAGGTTCCCGACTCGCTGCCCGCAGTACTCGACGCACTCGAGGCCGACCACTCCTACCTCACCGAGGGCGGCGTGTTCACCGAGGATCTCATCGCCGAGTGGATCGACTACAAGCGCACCAACGAGATTGACCCGCTGCGCTTCCGTCCCCACCCGCACGAGTTCGAGCTGTACTACGACTGCTAAGTCTTAGCCTCGGCTACACACAAAGGCCCGTCTCCCCTCTCGGGGAGGCGGGCCTTTGTCATGAGCGCAGTGCCTTCCACATGCCCACTCAACTCTTTGCCGCAGTAAGCAACGCGTGCCAGTTTCTGCGCGCATAAGGCACAGGCTTCCTGC
>NZ_BBRB01000007.1 GCF_000975055.1 Demequina sediminicola | reverse complement strand
TGGACAGATCGCGGCACGGATGTACCGCGGCTGCGGAGCTGTGGGCGACTCACCGCTCGCGGTAGAGGGGACCGACTCGCCGCTTGGTCTCTTCTTCAGAACGGCACCAATCGCGTCGGTGCAGGTACGAGCCTTGACGCCGAAATCGGCGGTGTTGTCCGTGGTGCAACCTGTGCTCATGCTAGCTGGAGTGGAGAATGCTGACAGTGCGATTAGCGCGATGAGAATGCCGCTAGGAATCACTGACGCCCACCTCAACTGCAGACCAAAACGGATCCTCATATTCAAGGACGAACGTGACAGTGACGGCTTCGGTGTCGTGTGTCTCGAGAAGCGCTCCTTCCGCGTCGTAGAGCTTGGTGGCGGCTAACTCGATGGGAATTGTGACCCACCATTTGTCGTCGTTCTGGAGTCCACCGGTTGACCGGGTCAAATCTGTAGTGACGGTGGCACCTTGTACGTCGTATTGATTATCTTCAACGACGTTGAGGTATTCGAGGCTTGACCTACAGAACGTGCAGCTATCTCTCGACACCGCCTCATAAACCCGCGGATCACGGCTCTGCAAGATCGCGTACGACTCTTTTATGAAAAAGTTGGCGAAGGCAATTGCAGCCGGGAGACTTTCGTAGAACACCTCGTCGGGCAAGGCGGCTTCGAGTTCTTCATCGGTGAGCGGAGTGAGGCTCGGTGAGGGCGTGGGCGTGGGGCTCGGCGGCGTTAGCGTCTCTGAGGCTGTGGGTGACGCTTCACCGCTGGCCGAGATCCCAGCATCGGCGCTTGTACACGCTGTCAGCAACATTGAGACAACGGCAATGGTCGTGAGAAGAGTTTTTGCCCCCATGAGTGACGACCGTAGCGACCGCTCCACTGGTCCGCCAGGACTGAGCAAAATCTGTGGAAAGGAGTTGGCGCTCGCCCCACCTGTTTCTCAACGTGGACCCTTCCCGCGCGGTACAGAGGGGCCCACCGGGAAAGTTGTAAGACACTGCAAAAGGGCTGGCAGTGGCCAAGTTATGGGAATCTTCGGGCTTCGAATCGATGTAAATCTGAGTCTTGGCGAAGAGTTTGCCTTATCTGAGGATTTTCTCAGGGAACTTTCCATACGGTGCTGGCCATGGGACATGTACTGCACGTGTGGGAAGGCAAGACCCCCACTGGACGCGACGAAGCGATCCGAGAGTTCTACGGACTCGCTTGCGAGCACCTCATGGACGAGGTGTCTCCTCCAACGCCGAACATTCAGGCGTTTCTTCTCGACCTTCTCGATGTATGGCCCGAGCGCCCTGGGCGTCGCGGCGGTATTGAGGTTGACCGAGGCAGCCCATGGAAGTGGCCCGCAAGCTCCAGCGCGAGCGGACCAGTCTGGCGTTGCCAGGCACACTTTCCACGCGCTGCAGTAGCAACGTATGTCGTGGCAGCCATTGCCGAGCGCCACGGTTTGAACTGGCATGACCCCCAGCCGCGCGAATTGCAGGCCAGGGTTCGTCCAGTGTGGGAAGCCCCTGGAACACCGCTGTTCGCAGAGGCTGCACTTCAAGGCAAGTAGCACCGAAAGACTTGACCGCCCGCTATTGGGAGGTCAGCCGGGACGGCACACACTCGTGGTGTTCGCAGGACGCTGAGGGTCGCTAGCGAACGTTACTTCACTCACACGACGAGGCACACGATCCGGTAGGCGTTGGTCGACTGTTGGGGAATGGTCGACCAACGCTTTTTCTGTGCGCCTCCGCGGTGCAGGCACAATGGTCTACACAGCAACTGAGGAGGATGCGATGCAGCATTGGCGCACGTGGTGCAGTCGGCTGACCACGCGAATGTGGTTCCGGCTCGTGATCTTTACTGCGGTCGCAATCGCGGTGGTTCTGATTGCGTGGGCGCTAGGGCCGTATCTTCCTCACTCGTGGGTGGGAACGTTTAGCGACGATGCTGCCGAAATGATCCTGCAGATCATGGCCACATCGATGTTGGCCGTCACAACCTTCTCGCTGACCGCCATGATCTCCGCCTATGGCAGCGCGGCCCAAGGCACCACGCCTCGTGCAACACAACTGTTGATAGAAGACCGCACAAGCCAGAATGCGCTCTCTACATTCCTGGGATCATTCGTGTTCGCGGTGGTCGGCCTCGTTGCGCTGTCTGCCGCAGACTTCGGCCGCGAAGCCCAAGCCGTGCTTTTTGCAGCGTCACTCATCGTGATCGGTGTAGTGGTGGGAACGCTGTTGCGATGGATTCACCACTTGACATCATTCGGTCGAGTGCCCGACGTGATCGACCGCGTCGAGCGCGCCGCGACCGAAGCCGCGACAACCTTCGCCTGTGAACCACACCTCGGCGGGGCCGCGCCCGTCCACGTGCCGGACCATGTCTGGCGACTACGGGCAGCATCGGCCGGATGCGTGACTGGAATCGCCGTCGCCGATCTGCAGGCTTGGGCGGAGCAAGCCGATGCTCGGGTCCACGTTCGCGTGCTGCCAGGCGTGACCGTAGGGCAGGGGACGACGCTGGCGTGCGTTGAATCTGCGACTGACCCAGGTGATGACGACTCGGACACACTGCTCGCGACATTTCGAATCGAGCCGCACCGAACTTTTGAGCAAGACCCACGGCTCGGGTTCGTGGCGCTCGCGGAGATCGCCTCGCGGGCGCTCTCGCCGTCAACAAATGACCCGGGAACAGCCGTCGAGGCGCTCAACGCAATGGAGCGCGTGATGACCGCCATGATTACTGCGGATGCGACCGACGAGGTGCGCTTCCCGCGCGTCTATGTGGACTCGCCCACGATGGACGACCTCATCGAAGACGGATTGCGGCCACCGGCACGCGACGGTGCCGGACTGGTCGAGATCGGGCTACGCATCCAAAGAGTCGTACAACACCTGATGTCGCTTGACTGTGCTCCCGACGACCGTGAAGCCCTGCGGCAAGCATCCGTGCGCGCTGAGAGGCGGGCGCTTGCAGCTCTCCGTGACCCGGGGGACGTGGAACTGGTAGCCGCGGCATCATCCGAAGCGCGTGGCAACTAAAGACGGAGGTTAAGCGTGCGCGTGTGAGTGTTCTCACTTGGGCCCGCGCGGACCGTGGGTATTGGGATGACGCCAGGTAGCCTGAACAGCAGTTGCCCTTGATGTCTGTACCCATGGAGTAGTGATGCAGCAGTCGGTGAAGCCCCGGTCCCACATCTGGGCAGACGGTTTCCGTCGCGCCGCACCGATGTTTGGTGTGCTGGTGGCCGCCCTCATCGCCGTCGAGGTGCTTGTCCCCAGCGAGGTCGTCAACGTCTTCTCGCATGTGTGGGTCTGGGTTGTGCTGGTGTTGTACGTTCTGGTGTGGGCGCTGGTCGCGCTCTTGAAAGCCGTGTCGTCAGACAGTTGATGGCGAGCACGTGAACGTGCGCCACAACGCTGAGTTAGACGGCCGATGCCACGAGGGGGAAACACGCATGGAGAATGACACCGCGCCACCTGCCAGGGGAGGGGCCTGGAGCGTTTACCGGCCGGGATGGCTTGCGCTCTACAGCATCGGACTAGCCTTCTTGGTGTTCTTCAACTGGGGTGTGTGGGAGACCGGTAGCTGGATCCTTCCCGGGCTCGTGACACTGTTCTTCCTCACCATGGCTTCGCGGCAGTTCTACCTTTTCGTTACGAGGTAAAGGTGCCCGCGGTACCGGGCGAGCCCTGCCCGCCCGGTACATCGCGTCCTTACGGCTTGAGCAGGATCTTGCCCGCGCGGCCAGGGGTGAAGTGCGCGCGTGTGGCGTCTGCCACCTGGTCCAGCGAGAATGTCGCCGCTGCCGGAAGAGTGATGGTGCCGTCCGCCAGACGTGCCATGAGTTCCTGCATGAGGCGTCCGCGGTCCTCCGCCGGCATCGTCCCTGCGACCTTGCTGCCCCAGAACCCGCGCACGGTTGCCTGCTTGAAGATCACATCGCCAGACTTGAGTTCCAGCGTGGACGAGCCCATGGCGCCAAAGATGACGAGTTCGCCGTTCTCAGCCAACTGGGAAAGGACGTCTCCAGCGGAAGCGCCACCGACAGACTCGATGCCGACCTTCAAAGGAGCACCGCCAGTGATCTCGGCAACGCGATCCTGCCAACCCTCGGAATCGGTCGCGACAATCCGGTCAATGCCCTGGGAAGCCAACTCATCGATGCCAGCGCTACGGCGGACCAAACCGACCACGTTGATGCCGCGGCCCTTTGCCAACTGAGCAACAAGTCGTCCCACAGCACCATTGGCAGCGTTCTGAATGAGCCAGTCACCCTCGTCCAAGTTCAACTGATCGAGCAGGCTGATCGCAGAGAACGGCATCGAGACCAACTGCGATGCGACCTCGTCCGGCACGCCCTCGGGAACCGGGAGCAGGCCAGCCGCATCGGCCACGAACTGCTCGGCCCACACGCCAAACGTGCCGCCGGTCGCAACACGCTGGCCAACCTCAAGGTGGGTCACGCCCTCGCCAAGCGCATCCACGACACCCACAGCCTCAGTTCCAGCGCGGGCAGGCATCTCAGGCTTGAAGCCATAGTTGCCAGTGACCGTCCACAGGTCGTGATTGTGAATCGGAGACATCAGCAGGCGCACACGCACCTGGCCTGGTCCAGGCTCAGGGGTGGCGGTGTCCTCGACGGCAAGAACCTCCGTGGGATCGCCGAACTGGTGCTGGATGAGTGCGCGCATGGGTAATGCCTTCCTTGTGGGAGTCAACGCATGCCGGCCCGGTTGGGGCGCGGGGTGCGGGTGTTACCTACGCCAACGGTGGCACGCGCGTTCGCATTCCTTTGGTCGGCGCTCACGATCCATCGATGCCGACGTGGTGCGGCAACTGGGGTACGACGTGCGGAGCATGCGGCCTAGCAGGAGAGTGCGTGGCCCTGGGGCTCGATCTAGCCGACGGTTGCTTCACCCGAGGCAGGCTCGGCGAAGGTGAAGTCGAGTTCGATTTCGGGGTTGATGCTCAAAATGATGCCCTCATAGAACGACTGAGCCTGTTCCTTGAGCATCTCGGTGTTCGACTCGACATGCGCAAGCTGCTTTTCGTCGTCGAGAACGTCGTTGACGATGTCGAGTTGATCAACCTCAGCAGTGACCCAACTCAGCACGCCGTTATCTTCTGCTGCGAGCTCAAAAGTGATGTCATCGTGCCCAATGAACGAGAATTCGGGGATGCTAATGGTGTAGCTGTTCTCGCCGGTGGGAGTGACTTCCACCTTGTCGCCATCGATTCCAAGTTTGGCGTTGAATCCGTAGCGGATGAAGGTGACGCGTTCGCTCCCCGGGATATCGACGCCAAAGACTTTGCTTTCGGCCCGGCTCTCCGAGATGCCTTCAATTCCCAATGTCACGAGTGCCACTTCACTGTTGCGTGAGACCGCATTGACGATCTGTGTGTCTTGACTCTCCTGAGTGGACGTCAATGCGCCGAATGCCGGAACGGCGCTGACCGCCCATAGCGTGGCTATGCCGCCGAGGATGATGCAGACAACGATGGTGGCGATGCGAATCGCGAATTTCATGTGAGAAAGTCCCCTCAGACTTATGGCCGCATGTACGTGCGACGCTTGCTAGCGCAATCTACCTGCAGGCACTGACGCAACGGAAATGCATGCACTGTAATGCGGCTGAGGATGGCTTCCTTCCGCAGTCACTCGGTCCATGTCGTCGAGCGACGTGCCACCTCAAAGAGATGATCGACCTGCGCGGGTTCAAGGATCCGCGCCCTGCGCTTGAACCACCGAGGAACATCCCACTTGTCCAGGATGCGGACGTCGTCGGGCTGCTGTTTGTACGTGACCTCGGGCACGAACGATCCAGTCAAGACGACAACGCACCCGAGGACTGGAACGTCGAAATCGACATGCGACTCGAGAAGCCGTTTGGCTCGCGAAGCCTCATGTCGGGAGTTTCTGAGATACGGGACGGGGCTTCCATCAACTCGCATCTGGTACTTCGCGACCCAGATCTTCTTCCCGGAGTGATTCTTGGTGTTGACGGTGTAGACGCCACCGGGACCTATCACGACATGGTCTATGTCTGACCCCTTGGTTCCCACGGGAACGCTGTGGAGCACGCGACAGCCTTTGTCTCGCAACTTGTTGAGCCGAGCGCCTACGTATTCTTCGCCCTCGGCCCCTGCCCGCCACGCGCGTTCCTGAGTGTGCTCTTTGAACACGTACCGGTTGGCGTATGCCGCGATCTTGGAGCGAGATTTAGCTGCCTCCCACTCAGCGGCGGCCTCGATGCGCAAGCCGTGACCAGGGAGGTTGGAAGCAAGGTCAATCCACCCAGGTTCGGTCTCCACAATGGGGGCAGCGGCAGGAGCCTGGTCAGGGGCAGGCGGCTGTTGGGGTTCCATGACGGCCGATGCTTGGAGCGGCTCCGTGTCGTCGGGCTCAGACAGCGGGGTGTGATCCGGGACCGAGGCTTCGACGCCGCTGTCGACGAGCGGTACCCCTGGCGGTGCGACTTCGTTGCGCAGGCACCAGTCGTGTGCGACTGACTCAACAAGAATCAGCAGGTCGTCGGGGACATCCTGGTAATCGCCTGTGTTGAGGTTGAGGTGCCCTACCTTCTCGCCATCGAAGGTCGAAAAGTAGAGGCGGTCGTGTCCGTAACGTTTCCAGCGAGTGGCTTCTAGCGCGGTCACAGTCACACCCACATCGAGCATTCGATCCCGTCGGAGAAGTGTTCCGGGGGATCGACAATCGCCGCGGCATCTCCGCTAGCGATACGCAGTGCGGTCCAGGCCATGACGGCGGCGTCAAAGACATCGTCGAAGCCCGTGCCTTTGAGGGTGAGTTCCGCATCCAGTGGGACAGAGAGCCCTGCGCGCGCGAGCAGCGAATGGCGAAGAAGCGCTCCCTTCAGCGTCTTCTTGCTCGCGTCGAGCGGGCCACCGTGCAGTTGTGCAAAGGAGACCTCAGGGTGTCCTTCGCGCACATCGATATCCGAGGGCATGAGCTCGCGGACGTAGGTATCGACCTCAATGATCTTTGGAGACAGAGCAAAAGACTGGGCTCCCACGCCGCGTCCGGCGCGCGCTCGTGAGATCCGGTCGGCTTCCAGCCGAGTCGGGGCGTGTACGGACTCCCGGATGGGGACGTCGAACACGGAGCTCCGCAATGGGCCGAGGCGTTCGCGCGCGGCGCGTTCGGTTGCCCGCGTCGATGAGTCTGGTAGTCCGATGGGGATATCGATCACGACGGTTGAGGCGCCCCAGCGCTCGCGCCCTCGGTCGACGGCAGTCCCTACGTCGGGGGCGATGCCAATGTCAATAACGCCTTCATCGTTGGCTGCGACAACAACCCAGCCGCCCTTGCAAGAGTCGAGTCCTAGAACCGTCATGGATTGAGCATGGCATAAGGCCTGGTGAACATGGTCATGGCATTCGTCGAAACATTCTTGCTGGATGCCTATCGCCGTGGGCGTGATACCCGGAACCTCGCTGTCCCCGTTTCGGTTGGAACTGAAAGTGGGGCAACGTCGCATGGGCTCGTCTATGGGAAGGGCGCCGGGGAAGTTTAGGTGCGCTAGCGCGCTAGTTGTTGGGCTCGACGTGCTCCCAGACCATTTCACATCGGCATCGTAGATCGACCATGAACTCAATGGCGTCGACGGGGTCAGGCTTAGCATCCAGTACCCCTGAGCCGTGTGCCACTGCGTTTCTAAACGGCTTGAGTTCTTTGCTCCACCTTCGTAGCTGGCGGACCGAGGCGAAGCCCAGCAGTTCATGAAGGTGGAGTTTTTCCGCGAGCGTGAGTCGGTCTTCGAGGTTGAGGCAGTTCTCCAGCGAGGTTTCGGTGTTTGTTTCCTCGCGGGTACAAAACACCGCTTCGACGTGAGCGGCGCGAGCTGAACTTAGGTGCCGGAGGAACTGGTCGCCGTCTCTTCGTACGATCAGTCGGTCGAGACCTCACTCGAGGCTCAGGACGAGGCCCAGTGCGAAGAGAGATACGACGGGCTTTGCGAGGTCCGCACGGGTGACAAGACCCGTAACGTGATGACGGTGCTGTACGAAGTAGTACTCGCGATCGGCGAGTTTTTCGAGCGCTGAGGCAAGCGGCGTGGTCTCTTTGAGGGTGCTCTCCTCGTCGATGGGTTTGGCGACATCAATGACGTTTGCGCTGGAAGCTTCGAGAGCTTCGCGAGTGACATATCGATCGACTGGCACTGAATTTACTGGTGCGACGTCGAACCGGTACTTCGCCATGGTGCGTCCCGCTTCCGCGGACTCTTTAACCTGGCAACCGGCAGCCGTCTAGGGGAGAATCTCGCGTACGCAAATCACTAGCATGAACGAGGCGGCCAGCGATTTGCTGGGGATCGCTTCGCCACGTCTTGGCGGATCGATCGCGGAACCGTTTCAGATCTGCGGCGGATAGGCCACAATCGCACTATGCCATCAACGTTCGGCTGGCTTGATGCCGATGATTCCCAGCGTCGCTCTGTACTCGAATTCTTGAGCTCACTCAAAGAGCCGGGGACGCTCGACGAAATGGGTGTGGGTCGTGTCCGTGATGTGGTCTCAGACGCACTTTTTCCTGGTACCTCGTACCTCCATACGCGTTTGCGCTACGTGATCTTCGTGCCATGGCTCCTGGCTTTTGCGCGTCAGCGCCCCACTGTTCGAGAGCGCGAGCAAAAGTTCCGGGGACTGCATCAGGATCTGCGTAAGGCGCTCATGGCGGGACAAGCCGGTGACGGCATTGTTGGTGTGACTCGGGAAGAGCCGGTGAAGCAGTTGCCGTATTCGCTGTATTGGTCTGCGTTGTCGCGGTGGGGGATTCTCCCAAATGGGGCTAGCGCGGATGCCTTGTTGAGGGTGCCGGACGAGGATAGTGCAAGCATTTTCCGTGACATCGAGATCCCATATTCGACTGTGCCTACGAAACTTACTTTTGACCTTCATGAACGAGAAGCGAGTTTCCTGCAATCCCGCATCCGTTCTACGTGTCAAGGTTCGATGCTCGCGTATCTGGTAGATCAACCGTCGAGGGAGTACTTGCCTGGTCAGGTGTGGGAACACCCAGCAGTTGCCGATGCAGGGTCGGAACTGAAGTCGATGGTGATGGGCGCACGGAGTTTCAGTTGGGCGATGAAGGGTGCGTCACTCACGTATCACGTGGTTTTGGCACGGCAACAAGGCAACGAGGAGAATGAGGCTGCAAGGCTGGCAGACTTCGCGGAGTGGCGCGAGCAGGTCGGAGTGCATCTGAGTGGTGCGGATGAGCGTGTGCGTTGGTCGGCCCAGATCCTCGAAAGGAACGCTCACGCACTGCAGCCGCTGGAATTCTATGAGCGGTGGCTGGGGTCCGTCGGCAATCTCACGCACGACGCCCCCTCACCGGAGATGGTCACACTTGTCACTCATCGCGAGGCAAGGGTTAAGGGGCAGCGCAAGCGGATCGGTAACTCGGCTGTAGCGAAGAACTGGTCTGGGAAAGAGGGGCCCGGACAGTTGGCCTTCCGGTGGGAAGTCGCGCGTAAACATCTTGCTGACATTGAGGCAGGACTGAATTCATGACGCTTGATCCGAACAGTCGAGTGCTGTTGACGGAAGGGCTACGACCGCCCCCCGGGTACCGGGTCGTCAACGCTGTAGCAACCACCTATTCGCTCGACCTAGCGACGCTCATGACTGCGCCCTTGGCGTTCGCGATGTATGAAGTAGGCGATACCGTCGATGCCGCGATGCGGGATCAGGTCCGTCTGGTCGAGTCGTTGCGGCGGCATACCGAGAACCTGACGGTGTTTTGCCAGGCGGGTGCGATTCACCCACGTGTGAACGCTGACAGGAGGCTCCTTGCCTTCATTGAGGATTGTGTGGTGGAGACCAATGGGTCGACCGACCACGACTCGCCGACGCTGTTCCACCCCAAGATTTGGGTCATGAGGTTTGAGGCGTATTCGGGTGCGGTGGATGGTCCGGCGTTCCTCCACAGGCTCGTGGTACTCAGCCGCAACATCACGGGTGATGATTCTTGGGATACCGCTCTGGTGCTCGACGAGGATCCCGACGGGACAATCGAGGCGGCACCTCTTGCTCAGTTCCTGAGGAGATTGCCTCAGGCTGCCCTCGTTGAGCCTTCGGCCAAACAGCGCGCGAATGTGGAGGCGCTCGCGGACGCTGTCGCACCATTGCGCTTTGCTGCTCCGGCTCCTTTTACCCATGGGGTGTTATTGCCGATTGGTTTGGGCTTTGACGATGTCTGGCCGTTCTTGCCAGGAGCTAAGCGAGTGCTTGCTGTTAGTCCTTTCCTCACGGCGCCGGCGGTAGCGGCGTTGGGGTCCATCTCGCGCAATAACACTTTGATTTCTCGCCAGGACTCCTTGGAATCACTTGGCCCGGATGCACTTGGGTCGTGGACAAGCACCCGTGTGCTCTCCTCCTCCCAGTGGACACCCGGTGAAGGGGAGGATTCTGGCTCAGACGACTCGCACGACAATGCGCATCCTGCGGAACCAGGCGAGGACGCACTGTTCGGTGTTCCCCGCGGTCCGCTACATGCGAAGACTTTTGTGGTCGACTACGGCGATGGGTCGTCCCTGACGGTGACGGGGAGTGCCAATCTCACGTCGTACCCGTGGAGGTCCGGCACGGAGTTTGATGTCGCTCTGTGGGGACCAACGCGTGACTGTGGAGTTGAGGCCGTGTTGGGCGATGGTCGTGATGGTGGATTGTCCGAGGTGCTTGACGAGGTCACGGTTGAGGCGCGCACACCACTGGAGAACGTTGTCGAGCAGAAGCAGTTGGAGCAACTCCATCAGCGCATCGCGGCCGCAGCGCCACGCCTCCACGTGTCGCCCGCAGACGATAGCGAGGTCATGGTTGAGTGGGTGATGGACGCGAAGTGGACGGCTGCAGAGCAGCGCCTGGCGGCCGCGACGCAAATTCATCCGGTCACTGTCCATGCTTCTCAGCGGCTCGATTCGCACGTGCGGTGGTCCATGGAAGTGGACGACGTGACACCCTTTGTGCGCGTCGTGACGACCATCCCTGGCACGGATGGCGACCAGGTGCGTGGGTGCGTGGTCCGTGCAGAGCTCCACGGGAACTTGGGCGATAGGCGCGGGAGGGCCTTGCGTAGCCTAGTCAACGGCCAAGGCGCAGTCACGCAGTACCTCACCTACCTTTTGGGCGATCCTGCGCGTGGAGTCGGTCTGGGCTTAGACGTATCGGGACAGACACGTTTGGGCGGCGAGGCGGGAGACGCAGGCGCTGAGCGGGGAGGTGACGCGCCCGATGCTCCGCTCTTCGAGTATGTGGTGCGTGCCTTCAGCCGTGACCCTGCGGCATTGGACCGCGTGGCATCGTTCATCTCTGATGTGGAGAACGACGATGGTGACGCGAACCTTCCGGACGGGTTTCTGGCACTGTGGGAAGCAGTCATGGAAGCACGGGGCGGGCGTGAGCGTAGTGAGTGACAACGTTGACCCATTGGCCCAGTTGAAGGGCTTCCAACGCGACACTGTCGAGCATGCGTTTAGTCGGCTATGGGACGCGGCCGATGCTGTAGACCAGTTTCTCGTCGCCGACGAGGTGGGGCTCGGCAAGACCATGGTTGCGCGGGGTGTCGTGGCTAAGGCAGTCAAGCGGCTTGGCGCCACGCAAGATCGCGTCAAAGTGGTCTACATATGCTCCAATCAGCAGATCGCTCGACAAAACTTGGGCCGGCTCAGCGGCGGTGCCGATGTTGAGGTCCCACATGCTGACAGGTTGACCATGCTGCCTCGTGCACTCAGCCAACTCGCGGACAAAGAAGTCTCGTTTCTATCATTCACTCCCGGTACAAGCCTTGAGTTTGGAGTCTCGACGGGACACATGGGTGAGCGTGCATTGGTTCTTGCCATGCTGGCACGTGGCTTGCGCCGCCCCCTGACCAAGCGCAAAGGATGGCTTCGGTATTTCCAGTGCGGAGCGGGCTACGAGAACTTCTCTCGCCAAGTCCAGGCCATCCCTGCCGATGCCGTGTCTGACGAGGTATGTGAGGCCTACGTTCAACAGTTGAGTGGATTACCGGGCACCGGCACGGGATCTTTGCTCGATGAAGTTCAGTCCTGCGTAAGTGAGTTCTCTCACCGGGGTTCCGTCATCCCGGAGGAGCTCCACTCGCGGAGGCGTCGGAGCATCGGCCGGCTGCGCCAAACTCTCGCGGAACTTGCCGTGGATTACCTGGAGCCAGACCTCGTCATCTTGGACGAATTTCAGAACTTCAAGAAGATTCTTCCCGTCGCCGGCACGACCAGCGATGGGGATTCGTCAGAGGCCACCCGGCTGATGAGCAAAGTGCTCGGCGGGTCGTCTACCAAGGTACTGATGCTGTCCGCGACACCGTTCAGTATGTATACGCTGCCCGGCGAAAGCGATGGGGATAGCCATCACGAGGACTTTCTGCACACAGTATCCGTACTCGGTGGGCGTGCAGCCGCCTCGTCTGTGCAGGAGAATCTTCGCCGCGTAAGGCGCTACTTGCGCACCGGCGAGGACTTTGAGGATGCGCGCCAGGGGCATCTGGCAGTTGAGGCCGAACTGCGCAGATTCATGTGCCGTACTGAGCGAGTAGTTGCAACAGCAGACCGCAATGGAATGGTTGAGCCTCGCGAACTTGGCGATGTTGCTGTGAGCGCAGAGGACCTGGAGCGTTGGAACACGCTCGACAAGGTAGCCACCCATCTGAAGAGCCCCGATCCGTTGAACTTTTGGAAGTCGGCGCCGTATGCGCTCAATCTCATGGAGAAGGGCTCCTACGTGCTTCGCCAGCGCTTCGAAGAAAGCGTGGAGGCCCAGGACGCTGAGCTTGCTCAAGTCCTGAGCGGTGCCCGGGGCCTATTGCGCGGCCGTGAACTTGCCACTTATGAGCGTGTGGATCCCGCCAACGGGAAGATGCGTGCCCTGCACCAGGATGTGTTTGGCAGCGAGGCTTGGAAGGTCGCATGGTTGCCGCCCGCGCTTCCGTACTACGAACTCGGCGGGCCCTTCGCGAGCCAGCCGATTCGTAAATTTACTAAGAGGCTGGTGTTTTCAGACCTTAAGGCCACGCCTCGATCGATCTCCGCGGTGACGAGTTATGAGGCGGAACGGATGGCCGCCTTGCAAGCCCGTGCCGAGTTTGGCGACTCCACCGAGATGTCCACTGAGTACTACAAGCCCACGCGCCCAAGGCTCACCTACCGCGTGAGCCCTACAGGCAAAGTCGAGTACCTCCCAAACCTCTTGCTCGCATATCCATCGCCAACACTCGCAAAGCTCGGTGACTCCCGCCTCGTCGTGCAGCGTGTGGCGCGGGACAACAACGCCACTGCAGGCGACGTGCTTTCGTGCGTTGCACACGACATTGCCGCTGAGTTGCCGCCGCTCGGGGATCGTGGCACCGCGTCAAGCGCTGATCGTGACTGGTACATGGCCGGAGCGTTGTTGCTCGACCGCGCCAATGGACATGCGCGTACCGCACTTGCAGATATGGAGCGTGGCGCGGCCTTGGTCCGTGACGATCAAGGGCGCAGGAAGGCAAGCCCGCTTGGTGACAACTTTGTCTCCTATCTCACTCGCATGCGTGAGTTGGAGGGGATGACAGTTGCCGAGCTGCGCGAACACTTGGGGCCGGCTCCCGATGATCTTGAAGACATGCTCGCCGCCATAGCAGTGGGTGGACCTGCGGTGTGTGCAGCTCGTGGGCTTGTGCGCAGAGGCGGACAGGCCAGCGACGTCGGTGCGGAAGCGTTTCAGATGGCGGAGGCACTGCGCACGACCATGAACCGGCGCGACATCTTCCTTGCGGTCCAGCGAGGGGCATTGGTTGATTACTGGCGCGACGTCCTCAGGCACTGTGTGGACGGCTGCTTGCAAGCGGTGCTTGACGAGTACCTGCACATGCTTGTGGAGATGGAAGGGCTGCAGCAGGTAGAGCCCTCGGATACGCATCGCCCACTCGCGGAGGCTGCCAGCATGGCGATGACGCTGAGGGGAGGTTCGCTCACGTTCTATGAGATGCAGGAAGTGAATGGCCGCATTGAGCCGGAGCCGCACAGTGTCGGACTGCACTTCGCGGTCCGGTTTGGCCGCGCCAGCCACGAGGACCAGACCGCGGCATACGAAGGTGAGGTGCGTGCTGCGTTCAATTCGCCATTCCGCCCCTTCGTGTTGACAACGACCTCTGTGGGCCAGGAGGGTCTGGATTTTCATGCTTACTCGCACGCCGTAGTGCACTGGAACCTTCCGCCGAACCCCGTGGATATGGAACAACGGGAGGGTCGCGTACATCGCTACAAGGGGCATGCGATTCGCAAGAACATTGCGTCGAGGTATGCCCAGGTTGGCCTCACCTCCGATGAAGAACCGTGGGATGCGATGTTCACGGCAGCGGAGAGGGACCGTGAGCCAGGAACGTCCGAGTTGCACCCATATTGGCTCTATCCGGATAGCGAAGGCGCTGCGATCGAACGCTATACGCCCATGTTTGACCTCAGTCGGGAAGTCAATCGCAGCGCACGGTTGCGTGAGTCAGTGGCTGAGTACAGGTTGCTGTTGGGCCAGCCACGACAGAGCGATTATGTCGGGGACCTGCCGGAGCGTGCCGGCGAACTGATGATTGATCTGCGGCCTGCGAAGCGCCGTTAGGTGTAGTGCCCAGGGACGTTGTTTGATTTCGGGGCGGCGGGGAGAACCTCCGGGCAGAGTGGAGCTGTATAGTTCTTCGCTCTGAATCCCGGAGGTCCTCGTGTCCCACGCTAACGCTGCTTTGACTCCGGTCCAACGTGCTCGCATCGGTCGTCTCATCGTTGATGAGGGCTGGTCCATCGCTGAGTCGGCTAGGTTTCACCATGTGTCGTGGCCCACGGCTGCGAAGTGGGCTCAGCGGTATGCGCTGATGGGTTGGGCCAGTGGAGATGTCCTCGAGCCTGGGCGTGCCAGCCTCGACCGTGCATGCGTTCGTCCATACCGTCATCGACGACCACTCCCGAGTCGCCTATGCCGAGATCCACGAGGACGAGAAGGCCGACACCGCCATCGGGGTCCTCACCCGCGCGGTCGCCTGGTTCGCTGCTCGCGGCGTCCACGTCGAGTCGTTGCTTTCGGACAACGGCAAGATCCCACCCATCAACAGATTGAACAGCCTGCCTGGGCACTACAACTAGTTGATCCTTCTGAACAATCTCGCGGGTTTGCCTACGGTCCCACGTTCGACCTCGCCGGTGTCGGCGAGCATGCCAACCATGGAACGTCGGAACGAGTCACGCATGGGTGTCCCCGCAGGGTCGACGGCGCGGTGGAGGCGCTCGAGCTCGAGCAAGGTGAACGTTTCCCGACCTAGAAGACGCCAGGGGTCGGGGGACCGGGAGTAGTCGGCGCGGAGTCGTTCCACAGCTAGGGCGACGATGTCGGAGTGATCGAACGCCATCGGCGCCACGTCACCGACCTGCACCAGCGCGGCAGTGCTGGCCAAAGCATCGGCCGGTACTGCGACCATGTGAGCGACCGAGAGGACCCATCCGCGTTCGTCACGATCGAGTGCGTCGAAGACGTGCAGTTGCACGGGGGTAAGTCCGGAGACGCCGGCCTTGTCTGCGAGGGAGCGGGCTACGGCATCGGCCAGGCGCTCTCCCGTGTGCAGGAAGGTGCCGGGTAGGCGGAAGCCAGCCGAAGCATCGGCCGTCACCACCACGCTGAGGACTCCATCCGAGACCGTCAGCACCGCGGTGTCGACCGCCACGGATGGTCGCGGATAGTCGGCCAGTGCCTTGCCTGATGTGTCTCGGTACGCCGTCATGCTGGCCATTGTCGCAGATGTGCGCTAATCTGAGAGCAGAGAGTTAGAGCGGAATCGCTCTAACGCGAGACTGAGGGGGCGTCATGAGCCAGAACACCGAACACAATCCAGAATTTCCCTACCGCGATGCGCACATCAGCGGGGCGCTCTACGCGGAACTGCCGGCGGAGGAGAGCGAGCGCCGCGTCGTCGGTGGAGCACGTCGCCGGGCGGGCGCAATCCTCGGAATGGCCGTCGGCGACGCTTTGGGTGCGCCGTACGAGTTCAAACCATCTCAGGGAATCACGCTGCGCGGCACGAGCGAGGACATGATCGGTGGTGGCTCATTGGGCTGGGCGCCGGGGGAGTGGACCGACGACACCGCAATGGCCATCCCGCTGCTACGCGCCCAACGCGACAACGAGTGGGGCGACCCAGATCAAGTAGTCCAGGAATGGCGTGAGTGGGCGTTGACAGCGAATGACGTCGGTATACAGACCCGCGAGGTCCTCGGACAGTTGGACGCATCGTCGACGGCAGACGACGCTCAGGCTGCGGCTGCCTCCGTGCACCGCGCACGTGGTCGCTCCGGTGGCAACGGCTCACTGATGCGCACCACGCCTATCGGGTTGCGCCTGTCTCTGTCAGCCAGCAATGCGTTTAGCCCCAGCCGGACGGTCGGCGTGATAGTGGAGCAGGCACGCTCCTTCAGTGCGCTCACCCACTATGACCCGGATGCTGCCGACGCCTGCGTGCTGTGGTCAATCATGATTCACATGGCCGCCACGCACGGTGTAGTCGATGTGGCCGATGCGGTGAAGTGCCTGCCGAGGGAGCGCCGCGACAAGTGGACAGCCCTCTTGTCGGAGGCGGCAGCTGGGCGGCCCGGAGACTTCCCGAACAACGGCTGGGTGGTGCACGCGCTTCAGGCGGCGTGGTCCGCAATCCATGTCGCTGGCATTGATGTGGCCGACGAGAGCACCGCTACCCCCGACGCCTTCCGGTTGGCACTGCAGCACGCGATCAACGCAGGAGGGGATACGGACACCGTGGCCGCGATTACAGGGGCGCTCGCGGGCGCCTTGGTCGGGGCCGATGCGATCCCGTTGGGCTGGCAGCGCCTTCTGCATGGTTGGGGTGGCGACGGTGTGGTGCTGGACTCGGGTGCGTTGGTGCGGTTGGCGGCCGACGCTCACGCGAACAAGGTCGGCGACCGCTATTCGTTTACGCCTAAGCGCACGCGACGAGTCGACTACAGCACGTTTGGTCCGTGCGACACGTTGGCGCGTCACCCTCACGACGGCGGAGTGTTGCTGGGTGGGGTCGGGGTGCTGGATGCGCTGCCTGACGAGGTCGACGCGGTGGTTTCACTGTGCCGCATAGGTGACGAGCAGGTGCCGGAGCGCATTGCGCGCGAGGACAAGGTCGAAGTGTGGCTGATCGACCGACCTGAGGTGGTGGAGAACCCGAGCCTCGAGTACGTCTTGGCGCAGGCAGCCGATGCCGTGGCTGAACTACGGGCGGCGGGCAAGACCGTGCTACTGCACTGCGTGCAGGCACAGTCGCGGACGCCCACCGTGGCGGCGCTCTATGCGACACGGCACCTAGGAGTGCCGGCCGATGCCGCACTGGCGGAGGTGTGCGCGGCGTTGCCTGAGGCTCGGCCCAATAGGGCGTTCCGAGGACTACTGGCACAGATGGGAGGCCGACCATGACTGGACCCAGGGTGTTTCAACCCGCTGACAGGTTTATCGACGCGCAACTGTGGTGGGTGGCATCGGAGCTGTGCCGGCGGCACCCACGGCTTGGACTCGTGGAGACCGTGTTCGACGAGGTGGGCACTGTGGTCGAGGCCGTTGGGTTGATCGGCGCACGCGAGGCTCGTGTGGGGTTCTCCCGAGTGGCGGGGATTGCGATCAAGGATCGGCAGTTCGGAGTTGCACCGCCCGCGCTACTAGAGCAGGTCAACCCGCACGCCATTTTACGCCAGATTGAGCAAGCCCACGGGATGGGCGCGCCTATCGATACGCCTCCCACCAATGGAGTCACCATCGGGTACAGGGCAATCGCCTGGATCCTGGGCGCCATGGTGAACTCGCGGCATTCGTGGACCGTGCGAGGTGAACGGCGCACTGATCCCCACGTGCTGGACGACCTGGAATGGATGGGCGGTGCAGGCGACTGGCCCGCGATGGCAAAACTGCGCGCCAATTGGCAGGAGGCCGAGGACGACGGAGCGCTCTACGAAGTGGAGCTTGCCCACGCGTGGGTGATCTTGCGCGACCTCGAACCCGTTGCTGTCGTCGACCGATACGGCGACCTGATCACTGCGCGGGGAGCAGTCGATGTGTTGGGGACCTATCGGGCATTCGGCGACGATCTTGGTCGCGCTGTGGAGGCGGCACTGGGGATGTGCTGCGGTAAGGCGGTCGCGATCTGCGGCCCTTGGTCCTGATCGCTACGCTCCATTCATGAGCGAGACAAGACCCAGCACCGAAGCCGCACCCGGCTGGCGATTTGCCGACTGGGACCAGGACGTGATCTCTACGTGGTCCGACTTCCAAGAAGCGGCGTACCGACTGTCCGAGAACTATCGCGGTAGCCGCCTCGTGTGGCGCGGAGTGCGCAACGCAGACTGGGGTGTGCACAGTTCGCTGTATCGACGTTTGAGCGACGTTCTCGGGTACCGGCCCACCGAGACCGAGATGGTGGACGCTGAGAAGGAGATCCTGCGCCGAGCCCGCCAGGATTGGCGCTTCGATGGAGTAGACGCACTCGAACTCTTTGCGCAGATCCAACACTTTGGCGGACCCACGCGCCTGATCGATGTCTCGGAAGACCCTCTTGCTGCACTTTGGTTTGCGGTGGAGGCGGGTAAAGGCACCGAGCCCACGGACACCGATGGCCGACTATTTGCCTTTGTTGCGCCGGTGAAGTCGGACCTTCACCTCAACCGGAACTGGAAGACGCGCGACGCACTGTGGCACGAACTCACGACGGATGACCGGCGGGCCACGAAGCGCTGGGGTACCGGCACGAACCGGCGCTACTGGCGCCCGCCGGTCTACCACTCACGCATTGCGGCGCAGAATGCAGGGTTCCTCCTGGACGGTGTTCCTCTCGACGCTGGTGCGCGCAACAAGTTTGGGCGCGTTCACCCCGGCACGAGTGAGACCTGGACACTCAACGACATGCAGCAAGCCGCATCGATACCTCTGCGCCTCAGCACATCGCGACAAGGAACTATGAGTGAGGACGCCAATCCCGTCTTTACGTTCCGAGTCCTCGAGACCGCGAAGGAAGAAATCCGTCGTCAACTCGAGGAACGGTTCGCGGTCCGCGCATCGAGTATCTATCCCGACATGTTTGGGCTCGCCAAGTATCTTGACGAACGTGCGGAGACTTTGCTCGCTTAACCATGCGCGTAGGGCCGAGGAACTTCCTGGAGCGCTCGGTGGAGCAACCGACCGAATCACGCGATTCCTCGGGTCTCCCAATCTCCGAAGGCGCTTCCATCACTCGTGCGCCATGCCGTGCGTCCATTAGCCGCAGATAGACCCTGAACGACTGCGGCCGCTGCGGACGACGACGAGAAGACTGTGTCGCGAGTGAACTCGGCCCTACTTCCATCGACCAGTATTGATCCGTCCATGATGAGCTTGGCGTGCAGGGCTTTGCGTGACTCATAGGCGCGCAGGGTGCTCTCACGGAGTCCTTGTTTGGAGTCGACGCTGGGAAACACGGTCGATCCTGCGAGGACTGTGAACTCGCCATCCACCTCTTGGGCGGAGGCGTTGACCCCCCGTTTTGTGTTTACCAGGTGAAATACGGGAGAGTCCGTGCCGGTTGTGGTTGTGCCAGGACGGACTAGCACCGACTGGCGCGATCGCATCACATTGATCCCCAACACAGGCAGTACCACATGCAATTGCTCAAGAAAGTACTCCATGTCCGACCTGTCGGCTTCGGGTAACCGTGGGTCAGGTGGATTGGTTCCGTTCACGACGGTGGACCTAGCCGCGGATATCGCGAGCGAGATCAGGCGAGACTCGAGATATCGACAGTGTGCCTTGGTGAGGTTGTCGTCCTTGGACGTGATGGTAATGACGCGGTCCCAGAAGTCCTTTTCCTTAACGTGTGACTTGAGGCGTTGGCCTACTACGTCGGCCTCGCCTACATAACACCTCACCCCGCCGTTAGCCTCTTCGTCGTCGCCTAGTAAGAGATAGACGCCGGTGCGATCCGCTTCATCGCGGTCCAAGAGGCTTCCGACATCCGACCGTCGAGCAGACAGCACATGTCCGGTCCAGTTCGTGATCTCTGCGGTCGTCAGGCCTCCGGGTGTGCCATCAATCAGAAACACCTTCACTTGCTTACCGGTCATAGGGTGTCGCCTTCTTTCGCTGAGTGATCGTCGCCGTTTTGACGCCTTCTCGGGGACCGTTGCGTGAGGGCAGCTCGAGTCCTTCCGGCAGCCGATGCGGCTGAGTCCAGGCCAGATGTGCCCACACGACGCAAAACTCCTGCTCCACGAACGCCGGTGTCAACGGCCCTGTCTCGCGCCTCGACGGCGGCTTCGACCCACCGGCGCGCGACAATCTCATCCTGAGGCCCTCCGATTCCGAGCGCGGAGTGGAATTCGTCAAGGGCTTGAGCGGTGTAGTCGGCGGCAGCCAAAACGGCCTTGGCACTGCCAGGATGCAGCAGGACTGCGGAGTTGGCCGCCGTGGATACAGAGGTGAGCTTTGCTCCTAGACTCTCGCTCGCGGCGGCGATTGCCGACAGTCGCTTTGCCCGCGCGGTCAGTAGTCCGCGACGGTGGGCTTCCAGGTCTTCTGGGAGGCCGTCGAGAACCCGATCTAGCTCTAGTACCCCTGTGGCGTCGTGCAATTGCACGCACCGCGCCAATACAGAGAGCCAGTCCTGCGCGTCTCGCTCGATCTTGCGCACGTCCTTGGCCAGGGCTCCCACGCCCTTCGCCGCTTCGAGCTTTCCAGCGGCCGCGTCGATTTGGCGGAGCGCGTAGGCCTGCGTTCTGTTAATGGTGTTGCCGGCACCTTGAACCTTCGACCAGGTGACCTCTGACACCCGACCCGTTGATTGAAGGATGGCCAAGGCTTCATCGATCGTGAGTTCAATTCCGAACATGTCGGCGAATACGGCGTCTTTCTGGGCGCGAAGGACGTCGTCCACCTTGGCATCGATCAGGGCGAGATAGTCCGTGATCTCGTCTATCGCTTGTTGCATGGCGACTTGCGCCATGATCCCTGCGGCACCGGTCAAGATTGCGGGGTTGCTCGCGATGTTCTTGGCGCCCGTCTTGGAAAATTCCAAGATGTGTGAGGCTTTGCCGTTCTTGGTCAGTATCGCGCGGCTCACGTTAGGGCTTGAACCCTTCATCGTCTCGCCGGTTCGCAGGAGAGCTGCCGACTTGTCAGAAAGCTTCACCCACTTGCCAGCATTTGCCGAGGCTTCCCCCGCAGCATGGAGTGCCGCCGATCCCTTGGCTGTGTGGCGGCTCAAACGGCCAAGGCCTAAAGGACGTGAGGGTAGTCCGTTCGACACGAGGAATTGCTCTATCGCTGCGGGGTCACCGATAAGACCAAAACCGTCACCATCATCGATTATCTCGACCTCTCCCACAGGGGCGATCTCCGCCGGCTCTTCGCTCAACTCTTCGCCCCGATCAGGTCGCTCCGTGTCCCACTCCACGTCACGACTAGTTCGTCTCGTGCGCGTGTGGCCGCAACGTATAGCAAAGATCGCTCACGCAGCATGGCGTCCTCATAGGCGTCGGCATCGTACTTCTCGCTTCCGACCGCCGCAGGCACGGCGCCTTCCGCGACGCCGGCGAGCACCACCTTCGAGAACTCGGTTCCCTTGGCACGGTGCATGGTGAGCACGACTGGAGTTCCAGTACCAATCTTTGCGTGCCCGTCGATGCTACGAGCATCCACCCCACGCTCTCCGAGTGCGGATACGACGCGGGCGGCTTGGCGATTCGAGCGCACGAGGACGGCGATCGCCTCGGGTTCAACGTCCTTTGCCTCGAGCCATCCACGGATGCGTGCCGCGATCTCGTCGAACTCGGCCGCGTCGTTGTTACACGGAACTAGCGCCGGGGAAGGCCCGGAACGGGCGGAGTGGTAGCCAGCGACAGTAGCCGCGTCGCCTTCGACATCTGAGAAGTCGGCGCCAGATAGTACGCCCACTGCCCACTCAAGGTTTTGCTCAGTGGTGCGGTAGTTGAGCGTCAGGCGCTGTGACCGGCCCACGATGCGGATGCCGTATTGCCCCAGCACCACTCGTTGCCCGTAGATGCGCTGGTGGGAGTCTTCAGCGATGAATAGGTCGTCTGGCCCTTCTGCGACCAGGGCGCGTAGCAACTGCCATCGCACAGGTGTCAGGTCCTGGCCCTCGTCAACGAGCACGTGGTCGGCGAGATGTCCAGACATCGAACTCAACGTCAGGTGCTCGGCTGCAATCGCGACGGATTCTTCCCAATCGACCTTGCTGAAGACCTTGCCCGACGCGCGGTATGCATCGATGACCGACCACACCTTCGAACGCAACGCGCGGTTAAGTGCGACACCCCGCCCGGCACGAGAGGCAGAGAAGTAGCCCGCTCGAGACACCACGCGACGGGGGAGCACCACCATCGCGTACTCGGCCGCGAAGAAGGAGGGTGATCTCAGGTTGTCCGGCAGCCCGTCTCCCGCCGCGGAGATAGCTGTTTCCCACGTATCGCCATCGGGCCGGCTTGTCACATGAGTGGCAGGGCGGCCCAATACTTGCTGTGCGGCAGTTGAAATCTCAGTGCCTGCCTCCTTGAGGACCTGTGACACGAGGGCGTCAATGTTGGTGATGTAGACCCCGGGCGCACCGAGTTTGGAAGCGATAGGTACTCCGGGATCGAGTTGTTGCAAGTTGGCGCGGAGCATGTCAGCGAGGTTGCGTGTGTAGGTCGTGAGGACCACGCGAGCCTGAGGGTTCTCGCGCCAAAGGTTGCGCGCGCGGTGCACCAGCACCACCGTCTTGCCTGTCCCTGCACCGCCTGAGAGACGGAAAGCACCGTTGTAGTGAGCGGTCGCATACTTGCGCTGCTCAGGGTGCAGGAAGACTCGCCATGCCCCAAAGTCTTGCGCTTCGATGACCCGCTGAAGTTCTTCTTGCCCTTCGATGTACGCGAACGCGGCCTGAGCCGTGGGGTGCTCGAGACCCCGCAGGATCTTCTCGTCCTCGGTGGCGTCGGCATCTTGCTCGACCGGCGTGTTGAGTCCGAATTTCTCCCGGATGTCCTCGATGCTCAGACCGTCGACGAGGTACCCCAGCGCCTCGCCTTGCCATCCGCCCACCCGCACCGCGACCTCGAGCAGCGCCTCCTCGTCCGGAGCCGCTGCCGCGGCGCGTGCCGTTGCCCGCGCGAGGCCAAGCTGGTCGGTGAGATGCTCGAGCGTGTACCCCCAGCTCTCGAGAAGCGAGAGAGTGTCGGCGGTGTCCGTCGGTTCGACGACGACGTCCTCGTCGTCAGTTTCGGGCTCCTCGACGTAGCTGACTTCCGTGAACCCTCCCACCGGGTTCACGCTGATCGTCATCTTCCGCGCAAGATCGATCGCCTCGTCGTGGTTCCACGTCCCCATGTAGAAGTACGCGACGTCGTCCTTCTGCGGAACTTTGAAGAGGACGGCGCGCCACTGCTGGTCGACGCGTCCCGTGCGCACACGCGCGTCGACCGGCTTCTGCATGGGCTCAATGTGCAGGCCCGGGAGGGCATCGTTGGTTTGCAACTTGTCGAGGAAGTCGTAGACCTTGGCCTTGACTGCCTTGTCAAGCTTCTGTTGCTTGTTGGCCCATACGAGCGTGGTCACTTCTTCACTCCTTCACTCAGCACCGCGGCCATCGCATTAGCGTCGGCTGCGACGACTGTCCAGCCCTCATTCTGCAGGCGCTCACTGACATCGGGGTCGAGGCCTGCATCGACAGCGACCTTGAGGTCCGGCCACGCGATTATTGTGGTCGCGCCGCCGAGAACTTCGTGGCCCAACTCGGGCGGGGTAGCACCAGGTACGGCCGATGCGGCAGTCACCACAGCGCGCTCGGTGTCCGTCTCGCAGTACCCGAGTACCTCCTGCCACTCCTCATCGAGGGAGTCCGATGGAGTGGCACTTGGAGCCGCCTCCGGTTCGGGTGTCCCGTGTGACATCGAACTCAGCGCCGTGATCATCGTGGAGTGATCGCGCATGCCGAACAGGTTCGACAGTCGCAGCCACTCGCGCCAAGCAGTCTTGAAAGTTGCTGAATCCTCGACCGTCGCATCTCGGTCGTCGATAGCGACGACGATCCGCAGGAGGTCGGTGCTTTCGACTTCTGCGTTGAGGCCACATGCACCGTGGCGCCACATCCAGCGGCTCTTCGGATCGGACTCGACAGGCGCGCTCTGACCTTGGAGCGCGGCAGCGAGCACTGTCTCCAGGGGCGAGTCCGGGTCAGCACGGTACCGAGTGGTCGCGGCTTCGTTGACGAAGTAGTACGGGGCCTGGTCGGCGAATGAGCGCCGTTGGTCGAGCCGTGGTTCCCGCATCCAGGACACCAAGAGCGCAATGGGTCCGTCAGCTACTGCGTTGACGTCTTCGGCGCTGAAGCTGGCCCCGCGAAGCATGAGGTGGTTCGTGAGTTGTTCGGTCATCCAGGTGGGCTGAACGACGGCCTGCGCGCTCCACTCGTCGATGTCGGGAGCCGTCACCGCGATCACTTTCACGCCCTGAGCGCGCAGCGCGGCGCGCTTCTGGGCGTCGTCGGCGACTCGGTTGTGGAGCTTGGTGGCGTGGTACGTGAACCCGTCGGTGAAGACGGCGAGTTGGCCATCATTCGGGTTGGTGGAAGACAGCACAAAGTCGGGCTTGGATCCATGCATCATCACCTGCGGTTCGAGGATCCACGTGCGCTTGCCAGCGGGGAACGTGATGCGTAGCTTCGGCCCATGGGGACCCGGGACTGAGACCACCTTCGCGCTCGCGCTCTCGAGCGCTTCGACCAAGGCCGCGCGGAAGGCCTGCTCAAGGTGGCTCTCAGTGTCGAGCTTCGCTGGTGGCGTCGAAGTCGTGCTCCACGCCACGTCGGCACCGGGCTCGGCATTTGATGGTTTCCCAGAGGCCAGCATCGCTCGCAAGTGCATCGCTGCGGCTGCACGCGACGTCGAGGCGACCTCGTGTCCACGCGCAAACGGCAGCAGGCACCGATGGCACGCGTGGCGATCGCCGTCCTGGCATTTGCACGCATCCAGCAGCGCCCACGCGCGCCGCAGCAGGCTCCAGACCTTCTCGGGGTTGCGCAGGTCGGCCAAGTACCCAGTACCGCCGGGCACGACGTCGTGGAGAAGCAGCGAGGGAACCGGGTTCCCGCCGTCGGCGCCGGATTGAGGGTCTACCGTCTCGATGACGTCGATGTGGTCAGGGGCCCCACCGAACTCTTCGCGAAGGCCCAGCAGGATCGCGGCCTTGAGGCTCGGGAGCGCGAAGTCGTCGCCGAGTGTCACGGACTTGGGTAGCCGCAACAGCACGCCCTGCGTCGACAGCGTCCGGGTCAGGACCACCTTGCGGTGGTGTTCGGCACGGTCGTTGCGGTACCGGCACCACGTGCGGTGCTCCCAGGGATTGTTCGCGCCCGCGTGCGAGTCCTGTTTTCCGCAGCCCTCGCACACCGCGAACATCGCCGCCGACACCTCGCGCCCGGACGCCATCAGGGACGTGCCCTGTGCATCGGCCTTGCCCATGTTGAGCCAGCGGATGTCGAGCTTGCTGAAGTAGCGGGCACCGAAGTCGTAGTCCTGGACGTACCAGGACCCGCTCTCGTAGCCAGGGTCGATGTCCGGGGCTGCCAGCACGGAGAAGCGGGTGCGTTGGCGGTCGTCGGTGCGGTCGGAGATGCGGTGCTCGTCGCGCCGCACCTCCGCGCTCGCTCGCGTGAACTCGAGGCTGTCGACGCGTTGGCTCACGTCTGCGATCGACGTGTCGCCGCAGCGCGGGCAATGCGTGACGGCCTCGCCGTCGGTCGCGTCGACGGTGTAGCCGCACTCGCCGCACAGCGCGAGGGTGCGGATGCTCGTGCCATCCACACCCAGGTCGACGGCGTCGATGGTGATCTCCATCCCACCGGCGTAGAAGACCGAGCCGGGGGCGAACTCGCTCAGCGCGGACCGCGATCCGCGTGAGTAGCTCATGGGAGCGGCTTGGAACTGGTCGTTCTCGTCCACCCACGTCAGGGCGATGTCGAGCTCGACGGAGTCATCGAGCAGGGTGTAGTTGGGCAGAATGCCGTACTCCTCAAGCGCGGCCACCCACCACTGCTGCTTCATCGCACCAATCTGCGCGTTGACCATCTTGAGCGAGCCATGTGCCATGCGGGCGTCACGAATCTGTGCTTCGGTGGGCTTCGGAAGCGCCGCGATGCGATCGAGTTCCGGAATCTCCTTCAAGATTGCCGCAAGCCGGTGCTCGAGGCTTTCGAGCGTCGTGGTCCATCGCTGAGAGGCCGCATAGATCAGCGCAGCGATGCCCGAGGTTCCGGGGCCATCGGATGGCGTGGCCCAGCGAGCAAGAGCCTCCCGCGTGGCCTCAGCCAGCCCCGCAAACGTGCCAAGGAACCGGTCGACGTGACCCGATGCATCGGCCTCGGCAAAGTCGATCAATGAGCCCAGGTAGGTGCCGGGCTCACACCTGTTGAGCGTGGCCGATGCGAGCGTCGGGTGCTGGATGGTCGTGTTTCTGGCGAGAGCATCGGCCAGATGCGCGAGGTACTGGCGCTGCAGGATCTCCTCGGCGTCGAGGTAGGTCGCAGGCGGGCGCACCTCGCCGTTAATCACCGACAGGGGGTCCTCGAGCCGCGGCAGCTGCTCGCCGCGTCCCGTCACGAATGCCAGGTTGAGCGCGTTGCCTGTGAGGCGGCCGGCACGTCCCACGCGCTGCAGGTACGAGGCCACCGAACGCGGCAGGGAGGAGAGGAACACCGTGGACAGGTCGCCGATATCGATGCCCATCTCGAGCGTGGGCGTCGCGACTAGAACATTGGGAGCGTCCGGGCGAGTGCCGGACTCCTTGAACCCGGTCTCGAATTCCAGCCGCTCTTTGTCGTCCAACAGGCTCGTGTGCTCGCGAGCGACCACGCGGCGCATCGCGGCGTCGGCGTAGAAGCTGCGGTAGAAGTTGGCGCCCTGTGGGCGCCTGCGGAGCGTGCCGGGGCAGCGGATCACCATGCACGGCGCACCCTCGAGTTGCGCGACGGCTTCCGGCGCGCCGGGCACGACGTTGGAGCACACGTCACATGTGAGCAGCGTCTCCCCGGACTCGAGGGCAACGTCGCTCACTCGCGTCAGCTTCACGCGCGCGGGCGGAAGGGCATAGACGGCCGCTCCGGAGTCCAAGACGGCCGATGCGCTGAGCACTTCGGCATCGGCGAGGGCGGCGAGCAACTGCCGCGCCAACACGGCAGCAACGGGGCCGGGTACCTGCAGCGCCCTCTGTGCCCAGCGGGAGTACCAGCTCTGAGGCGAAGTGACGTTGACGAGGTTCGAGTTCTTGGTCCCGCTGCGCTGCTTGCCGACGCGGGGGAACTCTGGCGCCGGGCGGCCCTGGGGAAACGCGGGCATGCCCTTGTTCTTGGGCCTGCCGCCCCAGATGCGCCAACGGTTGCCGTCCTCGGCGAGGTACTTGTCGAGCCACGGGTGGTGGAGCCCGCCCTGCTGGCGGATGTGGACGAGCACGCCTCGTGCCCATTGAGCGAGTGCGGCATCGTCGATATCGCCGAGGAGCTGGACGTCCGAGCCCTCAAGGGCCTTGCGCGCAACGCGAGCGAGGCGGCCTGCGTCGCCGGCGTCGACATGACCGACCACGGCGCCGGTGAGCTCCAGTGTTCGACCCACTCGGGACTGCAGTCCGAACTCGAGTACCGCGTCGAATGCCAGGCGCTGGCGGACACGCTCGCGAACGCGCGACGGGACCTTCGCGAGCGTAGGTGCCGTCCAGAACTCGCGGAACAGGTCATGACTCACCAGGTCCGGCGGAAGGATGCGGTAGCGGGCGATCGCGTCGTCGCCGGCTTGCTCGATGACCCGTGCGGCGAGCTCGTCGAGCGTGATGGTGCCGTCCGAGGGGACGGCGTCCATGAGCAGCGAGCGCAGGGTCAGCGAGTGGGAGCGCGTCTCCACGAATCCCGCGCGATGAGCGGCGTCCTGGACGGAGTCGGTGAAGACGAGCGCTTTCTTCTCGCGCGTGTCGAGTTTGGCGTCGCCGAACAACGTCGACATCGACACCGAGAGCAAGGTCGCAATGGCGGAGCCCAGGAAGCGGATGCCGTCTTTGCCTCCGCAACTGGGGCACGTGTCGTTGTTGGACTCCTGATCGGCATCGTCGCTGGTCTGGGTGAGCACCGGCAACACCCAGCCGTCGCGCACGGCCTCGTCGTCCGGCGCGGGCGGCGCCGCAGTGATCTCGTGATCATGGACGCGCCAGTGCATTAGGCCCGGGACGGCGGTGCCCTTGAACTCGGCGGCGTCGGCCTCCGCGGGCGCGTACATCAGCGCGCGGAACCGGCCCTCCTTGTTGAGGTGCTTGCGCCGCACGGCGCTCGCGTCGTCCTCGACCGTGAGTCCGGTGGGTGTAAGCGTGATGCCCCAGCCCGACCGGCCGCAATGGCGGCAATACAGCGCAGGGAAAGCGGGCCTGCCAGCCTCGTCGTCGATGCCGGCGCTATCCGACAGCGCCGCGGCGCCGTCGTCGGTCCAGCGGAAGCTGGGGTGTGCCGAGGCGAGCCGGTCGATGCGTGAAAGCTCGCGGACCCACAGGTGCAGGTCGACGTTCAGCATTGGCAGGCGCCCGCGGCCACACACGGTGCGGACGTGGCTGATGGCCGCGAAGACGTAGAGGAGGAACTCCTCGGTGGTCGCTTGCCAGTCCTCGCTGCGGGCTGATGCGGGTGGCTCGCCGGGCAGAACGGCACGGGCGAGATCGGAGATGGACGTGGCCTCGGACGCCGCGGCGACGAGGTCCCGCACCAGGGGGATGCTGACCAGGCGCGCGCGCAGTACTGCGGGCGCTGAGCTCTCGTCCAGATGAGAGTTGCCCGAGAGATGCTTGATCACCGAGCGCGCGAGGGTGTCCGCTTCGTTGACGCTCGCGCTGGAGCGCCAGTCTTTGACCGCGCCGTGAATCGACTCGGCAGTAAGGTCTGTCGCGGGCGCAGCTGATGTGGCATCAGCCTGTGCTTCGCGCGCCCACTCGTCGAACGACATGCGCGACTCGGTCACCACGGCGTCGTGGCGGAAGGCTTCGCCGAACACGGTCTCTGCGAAGCCGAGCATGACGTCTGGGTCGCCCTTGTCGCCCAGCGTCGCTGAGGTCGCGATCGGAGTGATTCGCCCGAGCGGTCGAGAGTCGAACTCGGCGGCCCCCTCGTCGTCGAGGTAGTTGCGCAGCGTGAGGCCAAGGCGGCGTAGCAGCATCGCGACGTCGGTTCCCTGAGCACCGTCGTAGGTGTGGAACTCGTCGAGCACGAGGTACTGCAGCGAGTGCGCGCTGCCGGCCCAGATCTTCTGGTCGGCGGGACGCAGCAGGAGTTGGTCCAGCATCTTGTAGTTGGTGAGCAGGATGTCCGGCGGGTTCGAGCGGATCACGTCCCGGTCGGTGATGAGCCCGCGCTCGGACACTACGGAGCGGTTGCCCGAGTTCTCGCCGGTGTAAATCGCTGCGGTGATGCCAGCCAGCGCCGACTCCTGCGTGAGCAGCTGGGTCAGGCGCTTGGCCTGGTCGTTGGCCAACGCATTCATGGGGTAGAGGATCAGCGCCTTGGTGCCGGTCTCACCACTCACCCGTGCCCGACGCACGTGGTCGAGGATGGGGAAGAGGAAGGCCTCGGTCTTTCCAGAGCCTGTGCCCGTAGTGACGAGGGTGGGTTGCGGGCGAGGCTGGGTGAGGCTCGACAGGCGCTCGAACGCCGCGGCCTGGTGGCCGTAGGGCTTGAACCAGTCGGGAAGCCAGCTGATCGACTTCTCCCAGCCGGGCTCGGCGGGTCGGAACGGAAGCCGGAGGCGAGCGAACGGCCCCTTGAAGATGCCGGACTCACTCGACTCGAGGAAGTCGCGGAGCGCGGATTGCGCATCTGCGTCCGTCAGCGCAAAGGTCGTCGCCAAGTAGTCCAACAGGCCCTCACGGACGCGTCCAGCCTGGATTGACGGCAGCAGTTCACTCACAGTTCGTCACCGAACTTCTCCTTGAACACGGCGTACGCGGCGCGCATATCGGCCTCGCGGTCGAGGACCTCGAAGGGGAACTCATACGTGTAGTCGATGCCGCTTCCGGGATGCGTCACGGTGCGGTCATCAATGGTCAGCGTCTCGCCCTTCTTGCGGTAGAGGCTGGCGACCTCCTTGGGCACGAGCCGTCCATGGGTGTCGTACAAGTCCTCCATATCGTGCTTTCGCAACACAGCGAACTGGGTGCGATAGACGGCACACAACTCGTCTGCCGTCACCCCCAGGCCGAGTGCGAAGAGTGCGTCGATCTCAACTTGGAGCATGCGACGCTCGCGCGCGAGTCTCGCGGGCGAAGCGGGCGTCCAATGGGGCGCGTCCGGCATCGCGCGCTCCCAGAGACTTGAGTAGGCGACGGACAGACACGTGAGACGAGCCGCACGGGCAACAAGAGGTGTCACAAGTCTCTCGTCAGCAAGTCGGGCTAGGCGATTCACTGTCGAGGCACCAATATTCTGAGGCGCCGCGCGTACGCTGAAGTCGTTCAGAAGCGTGCCGAGCGCGGCAGAAATCGCCAGCACTTCCCTCTCTGTAAGCGCCGCACTCCCCGCGGAAAATACGGGATGCACGTGCGCTGCTCCTGGAGGGAGCACCGATCCGATCAACGTCCTCTCGTTCGCTGCCGCGGCCATATTTCGCCATGCGACGCGATAGAAGTTGCGCGCAGACTCGGGTGCGGAACGACCCCAGCGCGTGTAGTCAGCGTCGTAACGCTCGCGGCTGCCGGCGGGCTTGTACGAAGTCACCGGGACATACTCTGCAGCGAGGGCCTCGAGATCGATAGCCGTCCAGTCCTGGTTGTGCTTCATCGTCGCATTCGGAGACTTCGAGAAGGGATTTAGCAACGTGAAGTTTGGACCCTGCAGGATCACATCGTGCCAAGTGTCCGGGGCGCCCCATTCCTTGACGAAGTACCCTTTCTTGCGGTCGATTGACTCGTCCCACCCACGTGAGTACTCAAGGTTCAGATCACCGATGCGCGGAGCTCCGGCAAGCTTGTCGAGCACGCGCGCCACGGATCGGTTGACGGTATAGAGCATCCGAGTTTGCGCGAGCGGGACTTCCTCCGATTCGAGGACTTGGTGCCACGTGCGCAACTCGTCTCGGGTGACGCGGAGGATTCGCGAGGCGTGTGGTCGGACGTCCCAGTGGCCGTCCTCATTCTTGAGGCCCGGTTCGGTGCCGGATCCGTCGTGGTCAAAGGAACGTTCAACGGTGTCGGGACTGTACAGGTAAGCGGCGCTCTTGAACCCGACAGTTTTTGGATCTCCGTATACATGCACTCCGAAGCTCGCTTTGTCTGTGACCTCAAACAGCATTAGCGCATTGAGGAAGTGCCAGTGACGCCTTAGGCGCCCATACGTCGTCGATCGCAGCGCACCTGCCTTGTTGGCGGTAAAGTGGCTCTCCGGGTGAATGAGTCCGACTGTTGCCCGTGCTTGCATGTGCTGCCAGGTCTGCCACATGAAGCAGCGGTACAGGTCCGGCTGGAGCCCAGCAAGGATGGGGTAGTTCACCGGCGCTCCGAGATACGCGGCTACGGACGAGACCTCGGCCGTACCCGCGATCACGAGCTCACGAACGCCGTCGATTTCGAGCGTCGGTTCGCGCTTGGCTGCACGTTCGGCCTCTGACGGCTTGTTCGCGAGCTGCCACCAAGGGTCGCCCTCGGCCAGAAGCGCGTCGACATCCGACCTTGGTCGCACCCACGGCGGGTTTCCGACCTGGAGGTCGAAACCGCCGCGCTCGAAGACCTGGGGAAACTCGAGGTTCCAGTGGAAGAAGCCTTGGGACTCGGACTGTCCTCGGGGGACGTCTAGCCACGGATGGCGCTCGCGCGCGTGCGAAGTACTGATGGCTCCCGCGAGACCGAGGTCGGTGCGCTCGGCATCGCCTAGTTCATCCCAGTCGTCGCTGCTCGCCAGCGTGTCGGCACTGAGCCGGCTGCGCGACCGCGCCTCGGGCGCGCGGCCCAGGATATGGAAGCAGGTCTCGATCCACTCATCGAGCGTCGGTGGCGCGGAGTCGGCTTCGACAGGCCAGAACCACAGCGCGCACCACGCGTCCATGACTGTCCGTAGGCGCCGGTATGCCGAGTCTTCGTCCGCGAGGAAGCCCTCGATCTGCGTGCGGGTGACCACCGCATCGGCTGCCGTCCTATCGCGACCCCAGACGTCGAGGTCGCGTCGCACTTGCTCGTTCGCGATCAGTAGTCGCTTGGCCGACATCTGCCATAGGGCCTCGACGCGATACGTGAGCTCCTGCAGGTCGTCGAGCTGCTTCTTGGTGGGCTTGCGTCGGATCGACTTGCGCCAGTCCTTGAGCGCCTTGGTCGCGTCGGGGGCGAGTGCCTTGGCCTCCTTCGCGTCGGCCCCGGCGCCCCAGCCCTCCGCGGGCAAAAGGAAGTGGAAGATCTGTCCTGAGACCTCCCCCGCCACGGTGCCCGCGGCGGCGTTCTCGAGCAGTTCCGCGACCGGCCGGTTGGTGGGCGGAGTCGTGAGCCAGGTTCGCGAATTGACGGCGTCGCGCGTGTAGGTGGCGCGGCGTGCTCCGATGAGGGAGTTGCCGCGGCGCAGGTGCAGGCCGAACCACGGCGCCTGCAGGCCTTCGACCATGGTGTCGAGCCACAGTGAGATTTCGGCGAGTTCCACCGCAGTGCCGTTGAGGTCGACGCCATACACGTTGTGCAGCGCGATGTAGGCCTTCACCCTTTGCAGTTCGCGCTGGTAATCCTCCGGCGGAATCTTCTCGCCCAGTTCTCGCTGCCGGCGCTTGAGGTACTCCTCCGCGAGCTGGCGGGTCGCCTCGATCGCGAACGCCCCGGAACCGAGAGCAGGCTCGCAGACGGACAGATCCAGCACCTGCTCGGCCGTGGTGGTCTCGCCGTCCTGGTCGAGCAGTTCCTCGAGCGCCTGGCGGACGGTGAAGCGGGTGAGGACCTCTGGCGTGTAGAACGACGCGGACTGTTGGCGCTCGCGTCCCGCGAGGCGGTACACGAAGGTTCCCGCCTTGTGCAGCACCGGCTTGTCCTCGCCGGTGTCCGGGTCCTCCTCGGTGACGAAGTCCGCCTTCGCGATGCCGTCCGCGCGATGCGTGGGAACGACCCATGAGCCCTTCGACGAGTCACCGTTCTTTGCGACCTCGTACAGGTCCTCCTCAGCGAAAAAGCCCGTATAGCTCATGAGGCCCTCGTACACCGCCCCGAGCTGGTTGATGCCGAGTTCCGCGTAGGAGATGAAGCCGCGCTCGCGCTTGGCTTGCTTCTTGCTGAGCAGCAGGCGCTCGAGCACATCCTTGAGGGCGCTGTCCGAGAGCTTGGTCTCCGCGATGTGGGAGATGGCGCTGGGCTGGAACAGGTCCGCACTGAGTGATCGGAAGATCAGCGAGTCCGAGGTGTGCGCGCCGGATGTTCCCGGCGGAGTGTGGCCGCGGTCGACCAGCACGAACAGCACCGCGAGCGAGTCATACAGGTGCGTCTTGCGCTCGGCGTCGTGCGAGGTGATGTCCTGCAGGACCAGTTCCCGCAGGCGGTCGAGGCTGTAGCCCGCGTCGTACTCCTGCGTGCCGGTCGGCAGAACGCCCAACTCAGGCGAGGCCTCCGCGTAGAGAAGGAACAGGATGCGATAGAGATAGCGGAGTGACTGCTTTGCGAGCGTCTGTGCCTCCGACTGCGGCAGCGGGTCGAGCCCTAGCTGCGCACGGCGCGTCACGACGTCGTTCGCGATGATCTCGATCGACAGACGCACACCCTCGCGGAGGTCTTTGCTGACGCCGACCGTGTGCTTGACCGAGTCCTCCAGCACCGACGACCACCACAAATCGCCATCCGCGTCAGGTGCGAGCGAGTCCGCTGCGAGGATGGCCAGCGCGGTCTCGGTCTCGCCTCCGCGCTTGGCGTCGTTGCGCTCGGCGACGAGCTGCACGTCGACTGCGAGGAAGCGGCCTTCTGCCCAGCGTGCGGCCTCGGTGAGCAGCGCCCAGCGGCCCGCCAGGACCAGGACGAAGGTGGGAGCGTCCGTGCCTGCGAAGTGCGACGAGACGAATGCCGGCAGCGACGTCGACTCGGTACCGTCGACAAGTTCGAAAGACTCCCACAGCCCAGGACGAGACTTGTCGCGCAAGTCCTCAAGCGCATCGGCCGGGCGAGCCGTGACGATCGCCAGGGGCGCCGCGCCCGTCAGCCCCGGAGATGAGATCCGCGTGGCGTTCGGGCCCTCCGTGCGCTCGTAGCCGGCACCGACGTAGCCCAGCACGTCGAGAAGGCGATCAGAGAGCGCGCGCGACGCCTCGGCATCGTCTGGGCGCTCGTTGAGCGCGAGGAACGCCGACTCCAGTACGGTGCGGGCAGCGGCGAAGCGCGTCAGCGGCGACGTCTCAGCGTCCTTCCACCCCTTCGCGCGGGCGGCAACGTGCGCGGCGAAGGACGCCTTGCCGTCCGAAGTAAGGAAGTGCTCCGCGACAAAGTCGCCCTCGTTCACGATCGACTCGAATGCGGGCATGTCAGGCAGCCTCCCCTGCGAAGTCCTCGGGCACAACGATGAGCAGCGGCCGCACCAGGAACCGATCCGGTCGCATCTCTTGAATGAGAGCCTCCAGGTGCTGGACTGTGACGCGCTTGGTCTTCAGGTCGTCGCGCTGAATCAGAGCGTCGGCCTCGCGTTCCCAGTCGTTGGCACGCTCGGCCCAGTTCTCGACGCGCTGCTTGGTCGCCGCGCTCGCAGACTCGAGGTGCGATTCCAGATAATGCTGGGCGTCGCCGACCGCGGCGCGCACGAGCGGTTGGAGGGCGTCAACGTTGTGGAGCGCGCCCGCGTTAGCGCGCTCGCCGGTGACGCCGGCCTCACTCAGCATCTCGTGGGCATCGCGGTGCGTGGTGATGATGCACTGCGCGCTCGTGGGGGACAGGCGGAAGGCGCTCAGGTGGCTGGCCGCCACGACGTGGCCGCGCCGGTTGGTCAGCGTGCCAGTGAGCAGCACGGTGGGGTCCTCCACCGCGCCGCGAACGGCGTAGACGTGGTTGCGAGGCAGGCGAGCCAGCGCTCGGTCGGTTGCCCAGTCCAGGACGGGGTGGAGCGGGCCCAGGAAGTGGGCCTCCGGCCAGCTCGAGCCCTTGGCGTCGTTAAGCGCGCGCGTCAGTTCGATCTGGCCGTGCGTCGGGGTGACTGCAAGCTTGAGCGTCGACTTCACGTCGCGGTCCTTGATGTAGGACTGCGGCAGCACGTCGAGCCGCTGGCGAAGGTCCCGCGGCGGTTCGAACTCGACGATGCCGTGCTGCAGATACTCGCGCCAGTGCACGCCACCCTCGCCGTGGCGGTCCGTCAGTGGCGCGCCCTTGTCGGGGAATGCGGCGTCCATTGCGTCGCGCAGGTAGCTCAGGGTGTCGGTGTAGAGGGCCGTGACGCGGGTTGCCTTATCAGTTGACTCGGCGACCGGCGCGTTGGTGACGGCGCCTGCATCGGTGATTGGCGCATCGGCCGGTACCAAGTTGAGGATCGACTGAAGGAGGTCGTTCTGCGAGGCCTCCTCGACGGACCGGACCTCGGTGTCGAAGTCCTTCTTGCCCGCGAGGATGGCCTTGATGGTCTCCTCCTCCTGGCCTACGGAGAACTCGTTCATCAGCGACGCTGTGTCGCCGAGCGCACTGTGCGCCTCGTGCTCGCGGTCAAGGAGCTTGCGCAGCACTTTGAGATCGCCCTGGAACTGCTCGGAGCTAGGGGAGAGCAGGAGCGTGGTGATCTGCGGCTCGTGGCGCTGGCCATAACGGTCGATGCGCCCGTTGCGCTGCTCGATGCGGATGAGCGACCACGGGATGTCGTAGTGGACCAGGTGGTGGCACTGAGCGTGGAGGTTCACGCCCTCGGAGGCGACATCACCGGTGACAAGCACGCGGATGGGTGAGGACTCCTGCTTGAAGGACTCGATGAGGCGCATCTGCTCCTCGTCGGACAGGGCTCCGTGCATGACTTTCACGGCGTCCTGGGGGAGTGCGAGTGCCTTGGGCAGAGACTTGGTGAGCCAGTTGAGCGTGGCGACGCGCTCCCCGAAGACTACGGCGCGCGTCGACTTGCCTTTGCCGACGCCGATCTCCTTGAGGTAGTCGACGAGGGCGGCGTGCTTGGCGCTGTGGTCGAGCGAGGCTTCGTTGAGCTGTGCGAGGTGGCTGAGCGCTTCGCGTTCCTTGGCAGCACTCTCCGTTGGCTGGTCCTTGAGCGTCTTGACGCGATTGGTGATGGTCTCGGCGAGCGCCTGCGGGCTCGACAAGAATGCCTTGGCGAGGGTCCAGCCGAAGAGCGAGTCCGTCTTGCCGGAGTACGGGCTGGTGCCCGCTGCCGGGTGCAGCCAGGTGTGCTCGAGTTCCTGCGCAACGGCGTCCTCCTGAGGGCTCGCAGGCACGATGTCGTGGCGGGGCTCCTTGCGGGGCTTCCAGTCGTCGCCGACTACCGAGGCGACCTCGGGGCTGTGCCGGTGACGGCGGATGAGCAGGCGCTGCGTCTCCGCTCTGTCGGGCTCGCCATCGGGACGGACGGCGGTGGGCTCGAGGAGGCGGATGAGGTTGGCGAAGGACTCCGTCTTGCCGTTGTGGGGCGTCGCTGAGGCGAGGATGAGTGCATCGGCTGTGGGAGCGAGCGTGTTCGCCAGGCGGTTGTTGAGCGCGGTCGCGTTGGTGACGTTGTGGGCTTCGTCGATGACCACGGCGTCCCACTTCAAGTTGCGCAGGTATTGGAGGTAGCGGTCGGACTTGAGCGTGTCGATCGAGATGATGGCGCGCTTGTAGTAGGTGAACGGGTTGCGGGTGGCGGGCAGCTGCTGGCGGACGCGTTGGATGCCGGCGCTGTCGAGGCGGACGAAGGGGAGAGCGAAGCGGGTCCACATCTCGTGCTGCATTTGCTCGAGCACGTGGCGGGGCGTGACGATGAGGACCTTCTCGCCGCGGCCTCGCCGGACGAGCTCGCTGAGAATCATGCCGATCTCGATGGTCTTGCCCAGGCCGACGGCGTCGGCGAGGAGGATGCGCGGGCGGAGGTTGTCGGGGTCGAGCGCCTTGCGGATGGCAGTCGCCTGGTAGGGAAGCTGGTCCGCGAGCATGTGCGGCGAGACCGTGAGGTTGTTGTCGGTGATGGGGACGGACTGCTTGCGCAGCATGGCCTCGACCCACAGGCGGGCGTCGCGGTACTTGGGGCTCGCGTCCGCAGTGACCTTTGCCTCTACGGGATCGAGAACCTCGATGCCGTCACCGTGCTGGGTCTCGATGTTCGCGAAGAACTGGGCAGTTGTGCCGCGGACGAGCTCGCTCAGGCCCTGGACGTGGAGGAGAGGGCCGTCGCTGGTCTCGGCGACGTTGGTGACGAGCCACTCGGCATCGCGGATGACGACGGTGGAACCCGGCGCGATGTTCAGTTCTTCATCTTGGGTGGCGGCGGTTTCTGTCACGTGCACAACCTATCGACTTTGGGCTTGCGAGGGACCGAGCGTTCGTCTCTTTCGGCTCCACTGCAGACCGATTGTGCCTAGGACAGCTGGAATTCCATAGAACGCAAGATTTCCCCAGTATGCGGGGTCGCCGATGGTGCCGAGAGCGATCACGAATGCGCCAAACCAGCAGAAGATCACTAGCGCAAGAAGCGGCCAACGCCACCACCATCCTCGGAGAGAGCGCTTCCGAGTTCGCTTGGTTGAATCTGCGGTTTCCGGCTGAGCGCCAGCATGAGCTGGTCCCCGTGCGTCGCTAGCCTCCTCCAACGGCGGTTGGGAGGGCTCATCTGGGATGCCCGTCGCCGCCTGCTCCTGCTGCCTGGATGGGCGCGGTTCATCGTGTCTGTCGCTCTCGTCCTTGTCGCCGAGCTGGCTGAAAAGGATCTTCTCGAGTGGCACGGCGTGGTCGTTTACGGCATCGACGTTGCCAAGGGGGTCGTACACGAAGAGTGCAATCCGATTGTTCTCCGCAAACGCGCGGGTTGCGTCGCTGTAGCCATTGGCCGAAAACGCGAGGAGAGCCATGTCGGGCTCCAGCTCGTGTATTGCACCCAAGCGCTGCAAGTCGGCTATGTTCGGCTGGCCCGCGAAGGCAACTCGAGCGACCGCGCTCTCCGACACGATGCTCAGGCCGGTGGCGCTAGCGTCTGGTGCCGGCTGGGCGTCGTCGAAACCCATGAGCGCCATGGCTTCGGAAGCCATCGCTGTGGCTTCAGCCTCGCTCGCGATGTAACGCTGTCGGTCGCGGTGGTTGGGAGTCATCACATCTCCGGTCAATGGTTGAGGCACCGTCCCGGCGCCGGGGCGACGGATCTAGGTGCACGGTACTAGCGATCTCGTAGCGGTTCGGGCAGCGCCTGGCTATGCACGATCTGCAACTCTCGGTTCGCGCGGGTGAGGCTTGTGTAGAGCAGGCCGTGCCGCAAGAAGTTCTTAGGGAATTTGGCGGGCTCAACGACAACGACCGCATCCCACTCGAGACCGCGTGCGGCATCGGGAGATACTAAGTCAACAGCCAGACCGTCGTGCCTCCAGCGGTGGGGTTGGTGGGGCTCGCTCTGCCAGCGCTTTTGGCGCAGGTAATCCTCAACCACTGGGCGCTCCATCGCGATGATGGCGATGGAGCCTCCGGGGTGTCGCTCAGCGAGATCTCGCACTTGAATCAGAAGTTCCGGAAGCAGTGCGTCTCGCTCCGTTCGGTGAACAACCACTTCAGCGCCTTCGGTCTGGAACGACTCGAGATCGCGAGAATGTTTGGGTAGGAGCCGGTTGGCGAACGACATGATTGCAGGCGTGGAGCGATATCCTCGCCGGATCCTGGTCACCGGAGCTTCGCCGCCGCTGTCAAGAATGGCGAGGGCATCCGCGATGTAGTTCCAACTCCCGTGTGCGGCGTCCGAGCGGCGCTGGTTCATATCGCCGAGGAGTGTCCATCGCTCGTCTTGGTTCATGGCGTCCAGCAGCACCCACTCGATTGCCATCACGTCTTGGGCTTCGTCGACGATGATGTGGTCGAAGCTTCGCAGGTCCTGGGGTGGTGCGATGCACCACCCCAGCGCGGCTATGAGCGGGATGTGCGCTCGGTTCTGGCGTGCGTTCTCGAACGATGGCAACGATGCAAGGTATTCGATCCAGCGATCGTCAGTGGTCACCAGTGCTGCGCCTTCACCGTTCCGACGCGCAATTTCGTACGCCCGCCTGATGCGCGTAGACCGCGGACCGGCGGATTCGCTCACCCGGTTCATTATCGACGCGGCGTTGTATGCGAGCGACCACAACTGACTGTCACCGTCGTCGATTCGCGTGATCGCACGACCCTCGGGAACTGATGTGAGGCCCGTAGCCTTTCCAAGTACGCCTCGCAACGACATGACGTGGACCTCGCCTGCGCCGTGCGAGAGCCTACTGATGGCGGGAGCGACATGGGCGACATACTCATCCGTGGGCCCAACTAGGAGCAGCCGGCGAATCTGCTCATCCGTGCCTGAGTCGTGGTTGTAGTCAGGCGACGTCAGATAGGCCGCCCGGTGAACGGCGATCACAGTTTTCCCCGTTCCTGGGTGGCCATCGATGATCAGGTCATCGTGACCATGCCTCGTCACAAGGTCATATTGGTCAGACTGGAGCGTCGCAAGGACAGATTCAAGCTGGCCAGTTCTTGCGCGCCGGAGGTTCCTTTCGAGGAGCTCGCGGGCTCGCACGGTGTCGTTCCTTGACGGTCCGCCTTGGTCCGCCTCCGGTTTTGTGGTTGCAAGAATAGGAGAGGCTGGTCCCGTCGAGCGAGGCGTGGCAATCTCTTCCGCGTCCCGACCGCCGTCGCTCGTTGACGACCAGTGAACGGCTGGCGGGGTTGGAGCGGGTCTTGGCAGTGGACGGGTGCTTGGCGCGGCCACAGTCATGGTCCTCTGCGCGAAGAGCGGTCGTGCCGCGGAGCCCGATCGGCGTTCATCGGAAAAGTCATTGATGCGCCCGCCTTCGTGAGTGAATGTGCGGACGCCTTGAACCTGGTGGCAAAGTGGGTGCTCAGTCTCTGTGAAGAAGATCTTTGCAATCGGCGCGGCCCAACTGTACACAGTCATTCCCTCGCCGACGAAGTGCGAGGACCCGATGTAGCAGTCACCGGTGTCCGTCACCTGGGGAGCATCGGCGACAGCCACGCGGCCCACAATCTCTCCGTCAGGCACGTCGGGTAGCTTCATCGTCCCTGTGCCGGTCCAATTCCCACTGGCGAACACGCCTACGCCGACACCCTGCGAGCGCTTCTTGTTGAGAGCGCGACGGTACAGTTCTTCTCTCGCCCTCTCATTCGCAACTTGAGCGTCTTTGTCCACTTACTCAGTCACCTCCAGCAGGCATACCGCGACCGGCTCGAGCGTGATGTCGGGTGCGGCCTCATTCGCGACCTTGAGTATCAGTTCCTCGTGCTTGCTGATCGCTTTACGGCGCATGCCCTCGAAGCCGCGAAGCCTGTGATCGTCCACACCGCGTTCGCGCGTGGTTTCTAGGCGCCTCTCCATCGTCTCGAGTCGGCGAGAGTGCTGCTCTCGCAAGGTCTCGAGCCGCAGTTCCTTCATCGCTCCGAGGTCGCTCTGGAGACGCTGGATTTCGCGTTGGTGCCGGCTGTTTAGGTGATCCATCGCGCGTTCCACGAGCAGCTGGAGCGGGCCCGCCTCGATATCTGTGTGGGGGGTTGTCAATGTGCCCCGCGCGAGTGCGGAAAGCAGCGCGGAGGACACCGGGCCGTCGTCAACTTGGCCTCTCATCGTCACTGCTGTGCCCCACAGCTCTGACTCGTTGCGCGGCAGGGTAGTCGCTCTCGCCAACGCGACAAGGTAGGTTCCGACAGGCACTGCGCTGTCGTGCCGGGGCGCACGGGCATGCGTGAAGCGGATTTCTCGGTGTCCGGGGACCTTGGCAGCCGCGACGACGAGCGGATTTGTCGCCGTGAGTAGGTCGTACTTGCCCGATCGCGCGAGTTCTTGGTCGAGGGCAAAGTGCATCTCGAGACCATTCCGCAACGCGCTTGCGTAGCGGTCGATTTCGGCGCGAGTTCGGCGGTGAGTGTTTGCGAGTCCCTCGACTCGCCGTGCCATTTCGGGATTTCCGATGACAGATACGACGGTTTGGTCGCTCGAGATCTTGACTTGGGGCGCTCCGTCTGTTGCGGCCCAATCCGCGATCAGGTGCGCGAGCTCGATCTGCCCGATGTACTTACCGGACCGGGTGAGGTCGTCTTCGAGGCCGCTGACATCGACATCATCTCCCACGACGAGACCGGCCGAGGCGTCAGCGACGTCAGCCAGGCCCGCGCGATTCTCCTCGACGGCAGCGAGGAACTGGTCGACCTTCTGTTGCCGTTCTGAGTCGGTAAGCGAGAAGTCGAAGGCTTTGGTGAGCACTGTCATTTGCTGGTTGACGATTGGTTCGAGCGCACCAATGGAGTCCTCAAAAATCTGGATCCGATCGAGAACGCGTGCGACGATCCGCTCATCGATCGTGGCGTCGTTGCGGAAGCTGGCCACCAGGATCTTGCGCTCGCTTTGACCGATGCGATCGATGCGTCCGATGCGCTGTTCGATCTCCATGGGGTTCCATGGGAGGTCGTAGTTGATTACCGCTGAGCAGAACTCGAAGTCCAGTCCTTCGCTTGCCACTCTGTTGGCGAGAACTATGTCGTACTTCCCAGCGCGGAAGTCATCCATCACCACACGTCGATCGTCTCGGTTGACGCCGCCGTGGAGTACCGCGACTCGGAAGTGCGATCCCAGACGCGCCTTGAGATACGAGAGCGTGGGGCGGGAGAACGTGAACAGCAAGACCTGCCTGCGTTCTCTGACGAGTTTCTGAAGCAGGGGATAGAGGGCGTCGAACTTGGAGTCCACTCCCACATCAAGCGCATTTGCTGCCGATACCAGGTCGCCATGCGGTGCGATCAGTTGCGACGCGGAGAATGGAGTGACTGTTGCGCCCTCTGCCTCGTCAGTCTCGAACAGGGAAGGCGACCACTCGAGAACAGCGCGCCGTGCCATGGGCAGGCATGCGCTCGCGAGGCGCAGCGGCATTTGCATTGCGAAGTGGACGGGAAGGTTGGCTTCGTTTGCGCGGTCCGTACACCAGTTGACGAACTCGTCGTAGAAGCGCTTCTCCTCACGGGTCCACTCGACTTCGCTCCATAGCGCCTCCCGGACCGGCTTGTCTTCATCGACTTCTGACTTCTTGGTGCGGGTGATTGCCGTGGAGAGTGTGTTGAGCCCAGCGATGATGCGCCGTGCCTCGACGACTGCGGGAGCGTCGAGCGAGTCTTTAGCGACGAGGTCTCGGAGTCTCGCGAAGTCGGGCCGGCGCCGCACATAGGTGCCATATCGAGAAGAAGGAAGATCATCCAACGCGCTCAGTCGCGCTCGCCCCGTGGCGTGAGGGTCGGAAAGCATGCGTCCGACTCGGTTGAGTGCGCGGTTCGGTTCGAGCCTCTCTAGAAGGTCCTCATAGTCGCCCATGTCCTCGGGGACCAGGAGTTCGAGGAGGTTGAAGAGATCGCGCTCACGAAGGTTGATGGGCGTTGCGGTCAGGAAGACTAGTGCGTCGCTCCACGCCTCAAGGTGCGTGCCGAGGTCATTGGATTTGGTGCCGGTGTTGCGCATTTGATGCGCCTCGTCGACCACGACAAGGTCGAGGTCGAGTGGGTCGTCGTAGAGATACTCGAGCCCACCCCAGCTCCTGAGCCGCTCGATGCTGGTGATATACGTAAATCGTGAGGGAAGGCGGTTCTCCTTGAAGCGCTCAAGGAGCTTGTCGAGTCCGCGATTGTCGAGTTCCTCGAGTTGAAACGCGAACCTCTGGTCCATCTCGCGTTCCCATTTACTCACAAGCGCCGAGGGACAAACGATCAGCACTTTGTCCGCCTGACCTCGGGCTTCCAGTTCTGTCCACACCAGGCCCGCTTCGATGGTCTTTCCGAGGCCCACCTCGTCCGCGATGAGAATTCGGTCTTTGCCCGTTTCAAGGAGCTTCATCACTGGCTTGAATTGGTAGGGACGGAAGATGGTGCGCGTCGCCCGGAAAGAGAAGAGGGTGTCCGCGAGGCGGCCTGTAAGTTTGGCCCGCGTAAGCGTCGCGGCAAACCTCTCGACCGGCGCAGGCGAGTGCGTCACCCAGTCGACAGGGTCGTCATTGATGACGGGTAGCTCCAGACTGGACTCGGGGGCCATCTGGGTGCGGCCGTCAACAGTAATCTTGTAATGCCAGTTTCCGTTACTAAAACGGCGTTGGCTCGGCGACACTTCGTGGCCCGAGGACCGGACTTGGACGGGTTGACGAACCGCGTAGGCCGGAGCTTGTACTTCGGTTGCGGTCTCCCACCAGTGCTCACACCAGCGCCATGCATTCGCCAATGCGTGGTCTTCCGGCAAGGTGTTGAGCCCGTGGCGTTCTGAGTCGGTGCGAGTGCTTCCGAACGGCACCCACGCAACGAGCGGTTGTTCGAGGCCGCCGAAGTGGTAGATACCAGCGGGGATCTGCGTGTCCTCGCCTGGCAGATACCGTGCTTCTCGAACGAGGCCGACGACATCCGGCATGCCAGTATCGAGTACCAACAAGCGCGCATCGCGATGGTTCTCGAGATTCTCAGCCGCCAGGCCTATGGCTGGCGTATATGCAAACTCTGGCAAGGTAGCCACGGGGTCCCCTCAGACTCTGACGCACCGATGCGCCACTGGCAGAACACGCTACCGAATCGGTCCGACACCGTTCAAACTTGGGCTCGAGATGTGGCAAAGTTCACGCGACCTGAACCAGCTCACCCGTGCATGTCACACGTCGCGCAGTATCACACTCTCCGTGGGGACAGACTGGGGACTTCGCAGCTCCGCGCTTCGATTTAACCCCGCGAGTGTGCGTTGTTTGTAGCTGCAGTGCCGTCAGTGGTGGTGCCTGGATCGGCATCTGAAGCATCGCGACATCATTGCCACGGGTGTGCCTGCCGCAACTGACACCGGGTGCGATCGATTGGTGGCGCCTGCTAGGGAGGTGCAGCGGATCAACTCGCCAATGCAAGTGGAGCCAGCAGATTGGCGTGATGTGCTCGCTAGACCGCGGTGAGAGCACAGCGAGTTCCCGAGTGTTCCCAACCCAACCCGAGCATCGGCCCTACTACGGAACCGAAACCGGGTCCTCGGCGAGGTCGCGAACGTATTAGAACTCCTGGTCCCACAATGCATAGACGAGCCACCCCGGTAGGCCGTAGCTGGCCTGGAGGTAGTCCTCTTGGGAGGCGTGGATTTCCCAGCCGTCCTTCTTGAGGCCCACCTCGGCGGGCATGGCGTAGTGGGGGTCGGGCTGGTTGTCGGCCACGAATGCGCCGGTCTCTCCGCCGAACATTTCAAGAGCCTTGGTGGGGCTGATCGTATAGACGAGCTGGTCAGGGCCTGCATAGGAGGTGCCGCGGTCGGCGCTCTCCTGCGCGACCTTGGCAATCGCTAGCTCGGTGATGTGCCCGGTCTCCATGTGGTCGGCGTGACCGGTGGCGCCGCTGGCCGGCCAGAAGCCCACAATCACGTCGGGCTCGATGCGCGTGATGGTCGCGGCGAGGCGGTCGACGAGTTCGGCCTCGTCCGCCTCGGGCACGCCACCGTCGGGGTGGTCCCACACCCCGTGCTCGTCGACGCCCAGGTGAAAGCTGTTCTTGAGGGCCTCTGCGGTGCGGACCACGCCGAGGTCCTCTTGCCGCGCCACGACCGGCACCTGCGTACCGGCCTCACCCGGGGTAATGGTCACCATCGCGGTGTAAGCGTCATCTTGGTCGTGTGCGCGCCAGAACAGGCCGTTGACCGTCTGCTCGTCATCGGGATGGGAGAAGACGCCCAGCACGCGCTCGCCGCCAATCTCGCCGATCACCGAGTCGACCTTCTGCGCCGTGGGCATCTGGAACAAGCTACGGCCCCACAAGTACGCGGTAGCGAGTGCCGCGACGAGCACAGCTCCGACGACGATGAGCGCGATCCAGCGCTTACGCATTCTGACTCCCTTAGGCAGACCGTGACGAGAGTTGATCGTACTGGCGTCACGGCCGCCTGCCGGCCACCCGCGGCTGAGCCTGCGAAAATATCTCCGTGCCCTCCCAACGCATCTTCTCCAAGCTCATCCATGAAGATGACGCCGACCTCGACAGCCTGAGCAAAGAAGCCCGACCCTACGTCGCTGGCAACGCGGTCCGGCAGATGGCGGCGCAGGCGCTGCAGTCCACTGGCGATCAGGTCGTCAACGCCAAGACCGTCCTGCCCTGGCTGCTCAACGCCCTAGGCGCACCCGGCGCGTTCGTTGCGTTCGTGGTGCCCATCCGCGAAGCCGGCTCAATGCTTCCGCAGGCCGCCTGGGCGCCCCGTGTGCGACGCCAACGCATCCGCAAGTGGGTCTGGGTCGCAGGCGCCACAGGCCAGGGACTCGCAGCGGCCGCCATGGCGCTCGTCGCCGCCACCGCTGAGGGAGTCGTGGCCGGCATCGGTGTCCTCGCTGCCCTCGCCGTATTTGCCCTAGCCAGGTCGCTGTCCTCGATCGCGAGTAAAGACGTGCTTGGCCGCACCGTCCCCAAGGGCGTGCGCGGGCAGATCAAAGGTGTCTCGACCGTGGCATCGGCCGTTGTGGCGCTCACGCTCGGCCTGGCGCTGCGCGTGTGGGGAGGGGACAACCTCGGCGTGGGCGTCCTGGCTGCGCTGCTCGGAGGCGCAGCCATCGCGTGGGGAGTGGCCGCCGCCATCTACGCAACGGTTCGCGAACCCGCGGAAGACGTGGAGCCAGAAGCCGAGGACGGCCCCAGCTGGGCTACGCAGGCATGGGAACTGTGGAAAGCCGATGCCGTGTTCCGCAAGTTCGTCATCGCACGAGCATTGCTTCTGGTCACCGCCCTGAGCCCGCCCTTCGTGGTGGGCGTGGGCATCGCTCAAGGAGCATCCGGGCTGGGGTCACTGGGGCTGTTCATCATGGCTCAAGGAGTGGCGGGCATCATCGGTGGACCGCTGTTTGGGCGCCTCGCGGACGTGTCCTCGCGGCGTCTCATGATCGGTGCATCGCTGGCGAGCTCAGCCATCATCGTCGCGTTCCTCGGGTTCGTTGCGCTGCCTGCCACCAGCGAGGCATTCTGGCTCGCACCTGCCACATACCTGCTGCTTGCCCTCGTGCACGTGGGCGCCCGCCTCGCACGCAAGACCTACGTGGTCGACATCGCAGAGGGCGACCAGCGCACACAGTACGTCGCCGTCGCCAACACCCTCATGGGCGTGCTGCTCCTGGCTGCCGGTGCCATTACCGCGGCGCTCGCGGCACTGGGAAGTGCGTACGCGCTCCTACTGCTCGCCGCATTGGGTGTGGCAGGCGCCATCGTTGGCCGTAGCTTGCCCGAGGCCGGCCGCGTCTGACGATGCTCGGCGCACCGTCCCGTACGTCACACTGGAAGCACATTCCCAACGAAGGGCCACCAATGTTCACTGGAATCACCACAGAGATCTGCGCACAAGCGTGGGACGTCATTACGCCTGCCATCAAGCGCGGCTACGAGCGCGACATCCTGGATGGGTTCAAGGGCGGCGTGGTGGTCTTGGATCCGGCCGATGCTTCAGCGGAGCCGATCTTCACCGCTCACCTGGGAGACGATCCTGCGTCGTTCGTGGAGTGGGCAACCGCGAAGGCTGCGGTGGCAGCGCGGACGGGGATGGACACGTCGCGCCTGCGCGACCACTCGCCGCACCTGTATCGGGCAGGGGACATCAAGTGGCCTGGGGCCATCGTGCGCGAGGGCGTTGTCGTGGCGTTCAGCGGTGTGCAAGGCGAGTACGACGAGATGATCGCGGAATGGCTCGTGAGCGCCATCCGCGCTATCTGCCGAGTCGAGTTCTCGAACCCCGATGGGCCAAGCCACAACGGTGGGCCGTTCCTCGAGGGCTAGACGCTCGCAGACACCGCCACTCGGCTCGAGCCATCGGAGGCCTTGACCACATCGAGTTTGGCGGGAATCTGTTCCTTCATCGCCTCGACGTGAGAGATCAGCCCGATGGTCCGGCCACCGGCGCGCAGTTCGTCGAGCGTGGACATTGCGACCTCGAGCGTGTCGCCGTCGAGTGAACCGAAGCCTTCGTCGATGAACAGCGTGTCGAGCCGCACGCCTCCGGCCTCAGCGGACACGGTCTCCGCCAATCCGAGGGCCAGTGACAGTGACGCCAGGAACGTCTCGCCACCGGAGAGTGAACGTGTCGAGCGCGAACGCCCTGTATGGGAGTCGGCGATGCGTAGTCCTAGTCCCGTCTGGGCGTTGCGGTACTGACGGTCGTCGTCGTGTTCGAGGCGGTACTGGCCGCCGGACATGATCTGTAGTCGCTGGTTGGCGGCGCTTACGATGCGTTCCAACTTGGACGCCAACACAAATGACTCCAGACGCATGCGCCGCTCGTTGGGAGGGTCGCCCGCCAGCGAGTCCGCAAGCGTGAGCGCCACGTCTCGCTTGTCACGGGCGTCCTGCGTGGCGGCCGCCTTGTCCTCGTATTCAGCACGCATGGAGGCCAACTGGGTGACCTTTGCGCCAGCCGACGCTTCCGCGGCGACCGCCTCATCACGCTCGCGAGCCGCCTCCTCTGACGCCGCCGCCAGTGCTGCGAGATCGGCAACCTCTCCGGGCAGTTCTTCGCCTGCGAGTTCCTCGACTACTGCCTGCGCCCCACTAAGGCTGCTGCGGTGATCATCAACGGCGGTCGCGAGCAACTCCAGCTCGGAGGTGTCCAGAGCTGCCTCCGACGCCGCTTCAGTTGATTCAAACGCACTCGCGCCAAGGGCCTCAGACAATTCCGTGTCTCGCTGGTCGGCGGCCCTGCGCGCCTCATCCACATCGCCAGCGGCAGTAGCGACGCGCTGAACTAGAGTGCGTGAGCGCTCCAGCGCATCCACGTACTCGCGTACTGAGTCGTAGCCCTCGGGTACCGCTGCCGTGAGCACTTCGGCGTCGACCACGTCCTTGGTTGCCGACGCCAGCGCTGACTGTGCCCGGTTGACTGACTCCACGGCCGTCTCAATCTCAGCGTCCAGACCCTCCAGTTGCTGCGTGAGCGACGCGATCTCTTCCGCTAGCCGGTCTCGCTCGGCCACAGCATCGGTGGCTCGCTCATGTGCCTCCCGTGCCACGACGAGTGCCGCGTGGGCTTCTTCCTCGTCGCCCTCACCGGTCGCAGCGAGCGCCGCCGCAAGGTCGCGATCGACGCGCTGGGCGGCCTCCGTCGCGGTGGACAGAGCCACATGCGCTGACTCCATGGCCTCTCGCGCGGACTCCACCTCGTCGTCGGTGACGTGATCCGACGAGGGGCGAGCCGGCTCCGGGTGCTCCGTGGATCCGCACACTTGGCATGGCTCACCGGGAATGAGCGCCTGCGCTAGATGTGCGGCCTGAGAACGCAAGCGCCGGTGCAGCAGCGCGTTGTACTGCTCGGCGGCGCGCACATGCACCGTGGATGCTTCGCCCTCGACCCCGCGTGCCTTCGCCAACTGTGCCTCGAGTTCCGAGGCCTTCGCATAAGCGTCGAGTACGTCCTCCGCACGTTTCAGAGCGTCCGCAGCGTCGTCGAGCCGGGCCGATGCTGCGGTGGCCTTGACCTGACGCTCACGTACGTCGTCGATCCGTGGGGGAAGTTCCTTTCGTTGGGTGAGCAGCTCGGCGTGGTGGTCACGTGCCGATGCCAGCGCAGTCTCGGCATCGACCACTGCCTTCCGCAGTCCGGGCAGCGCCGACTCTGCCTCAAGCGCAGCTGCGAGAGCGCCGATGCGGCTCGCAACGTCCTCAACACTCGACCGCAAAGCGTCCTCAGCAGCGTCCTGCAGATGGTCCTCGTGCGAATCGTCCGCTGGCCACGCAAGCACCAGTGCATCGTCGGCCTGCGCGGACTCGCACGCCAACTGATGGCGCGACCGAGATGTCTCGAGCGCCTCTCCAGCCTCCCGCGCCGAGCGCACCGCGCCTACCAGGGGAGCGGCAGCACGCGCCAGCTTGAGGCGCTCCACCTCAGCGGCATGTGACTCCGCTGAGGCCTCTAACTCTTCAAGGGTGGTCCGTGCCCGGTGCAGGCGCGCACGCTTCTCTTCAATCGCTTGCGCGGTGGAGTGCACCTTGGCCGCAGCATCAACTCGCTTCACCGTGTCTCCGCGCCTTGTCGCGGCAGTCGCGGCTTCCTGCTGAACCTGCTCCGAGGCGTCGATCCACCACTGAGTAATCTGTGCCGGCTCCGGGGCCTCAGAGCCGACCAGGTCTGCGGCGCGTGCCACCAGATCCGTCAGAGAAGCATCGGCCGTTTCCACGGCACGTCCCCGCTCGCGTGCCACATTGCGTAGGTGCTCTTCGATAGCGCGGAACCGGCTTGTGCCAAATAGGCTCCGGAGCACCGCGAGGCGTTCCTTGGTGTCGGCTTGCAGGAACTCTTGGAACCGTCCTTGGGCCAGCAGCACCACTTGGAGGAACTGCTCGGCGCTGAGGCGCATGATTTCGGCAATTGCCTGGCCGACCTCGACGGGACGCACTGCCATCGCATCCCACTCGCCATCCCGTTCGGCCCACAGTTGGGCCGTCGCTGCTTGTTTGGTGAGGCCATCGCCGCGTTGCTTAGGTCGCATGAACTCGGGGGAGCGGGTGACCTTGTAGCGCTGACCGCCGGCCTCGAACACCAGCGTGACTTCGGTGGGATCGGTGGGGGTGCAGAAGTGACTGCGCACTGATTTGTCGGTGCCGTCGTACCGGGGCACTTTGTCGTACAGCGCGAAAACGATGGCATCGAGAATCGTGGACTTGCCCGCGCCGGTCTTGCCGGTGATGACAAAGATGTCGTCGTCGAACTGCGTGAAGTCGATGCTCTGGCGCGCGAGGTATGGTCCAAAGCCCTCGATGGTGAGGCTCAGCACCTTCATCGGGTGGCCTCCTTGGTCTCCAACGCATCGAGTGCAGAGTTCAGCAACTCTTGTTCGGCCTCGGTAGGCCCGGCGCCGTTGCGCACGTAGGTGAGGAACTCGTCGAACACCTCGGCATCCGTTTTCCCCTCCACGCGCGCCGCGTAGTCGTGCTCGCCGTGGTCATGCACGTGGGCGGGTCGGTGAGTCAGTGTCACCGCATGCGGGTAGCGCTCTTGAAGAGTGCGCATCGCGTCGCGGGGAAGTTGGTCATCGGTGAGGATCACCTCGACCCAGGCGTCACGGGCGTCCTCATGAGCGCCTTCCGCCATGAGTTCTGCCAGGGTGCCCTCAATCCGCGCAGCCTGGCGGGGTGTGGGCAACTCGAGCCACTGAGTGTCCGTCTCGCCACCGGCGTCAATGTCCACGAGCCACATGCCTTTTGAACTCGACCGTTCACCAAAGCTAAATCGCAGCGGCGCGCCGCTATAACGAACCGTGTCACTCAAGGTCTGCCGGGAATGAATGTGGCCCAGCGCTGTGTAAGCGGCACCGTCGAAGGTGCTCGTCGCCACCAGATTGAGGCCACCACGCGTAATGTCTCGTTCCTCGGCCCGTCCGGAGTCTTCCTGAGTCTCGGGCGGAGCCTCGCCTCCTGAACCCGCGGCAAAGCAGTGCGCGGCGACCACAAAACGAGGCGTGGCGCTTGGAGACTCAGCGGCAGCATCGGCGCTATCTCTCGCCGTGGCTTTGCTACGCGCATCGTCACGAATCCACTCCATCGCAAACGTCAACGCGTCCTGGTGTGTGCTGCCCGTGAAGTCTGTGTACGCACTCCGCACAAACTCGGGATGCAGATACGGAATGCCGTACACCAGCACCTCGCCATGCTCATCAGTGAGCGTGACAGGGGAGAGATCGGTGTGGTCGGCTTTGATGTGCACGCCGCCCGCGCTCGCAAATGCGGCGTTGTGTGCCAGCCGTGCCGGACCATCGTGGTTGCCCGAGGTGAGAACTACCTGCGCACCGGTGTCGCGGATCGCCCGTAGCGCCGCGCCCAGAATCGTGAACGCATCCGCCTTGGGCGTCGAAGAATCAAAGACATCGCCCGCCACGATCACCGCGTCCACCCGGTGCTCGCGCGCCGCCTCCGCAATGGCCGCAAGCGCTACCCGCAGGTGATCATCGGTGCTGTGACCATGGAACGTCCGGCCGATGTGCCAGTCACTCGTGTGCAGAAACCTCATGCCCCGAAGGCTAGCGGCGGGCGGTGACATTCATAGCGCTCAGCTGTGTGGTGCAGTGCGCCCGCGGCTCTGTCGCCAGTTGTCGACCACTACCTGTGCCGCGAATTGCTCGTGCATGGTGTCGAGGATGCGTAGACCGATCTGCGCGAGCACCCACAGTGGAATGCAAGTGATCACGCCAACGAATGCTCCAGCGAGGGCTCCCCAGAAACTCAGAATTGAGCCGTCAATCTCTGCGCCAAGGATTCCACCGGTGATTGCCAAAGAGGCGACCTGAAACACCACCCACACACCAAGCATGAATTCAATCTTGGATGTCTTGCGAAGTCGGGCGAGCTCGGGCGTGCGCAGGGCGTTGTTGTCGTCGATGTATGCCATGTGAGTAGAAAGTAGGGGATGAATGCCCTGGTCCGGCGCAGATCCACGCGTGTGCGGTAGGCGTTGTGGGGTATTGCACATAGCGACCGCGATGAAGGTCCTATGTCAGACCCCATCCGTAACGTGTTTCTTGTGAGAACTTGCACGGCCAACTGAGGGGGTATTGCTATGAGTGTCATTGACACGTTTCGACCGTCCCGCCGGCTCTTTCTGGTGGATGTCGAGAACTTACTGGGGTGTGAGCCTGCGGAAGCGAATGCTGCATTGTTCGCAATCGCAGTGGAGTCTTTCCTGGAGCGGATGCACTTCGCTCCACAGCGTGACCTAGTGATTGTGGGCGTTGGCGACAAGGCAGTGGGGAATGTGTTTGGTCTCGCGGTGCCGCACCGTTTGGTCGTGAAGGCAGGGGAGTCTGGCGCTGACCGGGCTTTGGTGGAGGCAACAGCCGATGCTGACTTCATCGCCGCTCGCTTCGACGAGATCGTGGTGGGCTCGGGAGACCACGAGTTTGTGCGCACTGTGATCAACATGAAAGCTCGCGGTGTCCACACCACGGTTGCGTCGCGTGACGAGGGTTTGAACTGCACGCTACGCACCATTGCGGATGACGTCGTCTACTTGGCTTCCGCCAAAGAACTGCTGGGAGTGGCGCTAGCGGCCTAATGGGTGGCAGGCGCCAAGGTTTTTCGTGCAGGCCATTGTATGGAATAGGCACTCAGACACCTGTGTTTTCACCAGCAACATTACATTTGTGCATCGCCCGCGCAAACTATGCAAAGTGGTGGAAAACTAGTGGGTGATGGCTCACGTTCACGGACGGATGGAGAAGCAGTGACTACCCCCAACGTCCCGGCGTCTGAGATGCGCGATGGGCAGCCGGGAAGACACTCCAAGATCACGAGCATGCACGCCTACATGACTGATGCGACGCGACGGCTCAAGCATCGCGTGTCGCCAGGTGTGAAGACTCTGATGCAGTATCCGAGCACACGCCTCGCGCGCAAGCCGCAACAAGAATCACCGCAGGCAGCGACCGCCCCGTTCATCGCTGAGGGAGACGCGCCGGTTGCCTTCGCGAACGCGCCCACGGACGTCATCGACGCCGAACTGATTGACCCCGATCTAGATCCTGCGGTGGAGCCCCACGTGATCCACCGCACCCTGGCGCATAGCGAGAGCCCGGCAGCCCACCACGCCGCAAGCGCAGTGGTGGGCTTCGAATGGGTGATTCGCCTCGTATTGCTGGGACTGTTTGCGCTGCTGCTGTATACAGCGGTCTCAGACAACTGGTTCGGTTCCGCGACGCAAGCGTTTTCCGGGTGGTACGAGGAGGAGGTCGCTCCATGGCTCACCTTCGAGATGGAGGACGTCATCGTTCCCGCTGAGGTGGAGGCACCGCAGGAGGGGCAGGGCCTGCGGACCTCAGTCTCCAACTAGGTCGCTCGGTCTCCACCCATCGACAACAGGAGCGTGCCAGCGGGAGCCAGCGAGGCTGACTTACATTGCGACGGGTGCGGGCCTCGCGGTTCCTGCGTCGACAGAGGTTAGCCACGCCAGGACTCGCTCTTCAAACAGATCCGCAGCGTCACCGTCATAGTCGGGCAGTGAGGGGTCAACAAACATGTGTTGCTCACCGGTGTAGGTGAAGACGTCGGCGCCAGGTACACACCTGTGTAGCGCCGAGACTTCCTCGGCGGTGCACCAGTCGTCGGGGTCGGCCACGTGCACTTGAAGAGGAACTTGGGAGCGCCATGCGGAACCGAGTTGCGCGGGATCCATGGCGCCGCCCATCAACACGCAGCCCTGGATCCTGCGCGCGTGTTGAGCAATCAGTTGCGCCTGCATGGTCCCCATAGAGAACCCGAGGGCCACGTTGGCTCCACGGTGCATGCGTGTTGACCGCATGGCAACGTGGGCGAGCGCGTCATGGCCGATGCTTTCCGCGAACGCTATTCCGTCGTCAAGATTGTCGAAGGTACGTCCCGAATACGAATCGGGCGCATGGACAGTGTGGCCGGCGCTTCGGAGCCTGTCGGCCATGTCGCAGAGTCCGTCCGTGAGCCCGTGCGCGTGGTGAAAAAGCAGAATCTCGGCCATACCTTCAGTCTCACCCGCATCGGCTTCGCGCGCACGGTGAGCGGGGGCGCGACCGGAAAGTTTAGGCCTTACCAGGCATCGTGGTGATGCAGACGGCGTCGCTGGTGGGGGCGTCGGACCCTCCGGGCGGTTCCATCGTGACGGCAACAGCTTCCATATCGGCGACGTCGGCGTCGACGACGGCCATGTATTGGCCGTCATCGTGCGGCATGAACGTGGGTCCCGCCATTTTGGTTCCGTCTGCCATGACGAGCCACAACTGGTATTCCATGCCGTCGTCTGGCATCGGCGCGTTGTCTCCCATGATGGCAAGGGAGTCCATCCGGTCGCTCGCGATGACGTGTCCGGCGCCGAGCTCAAGGTCCATGGAGGTGGCGTCGGGTGCGGACATCACCATCATGGCGTCCTTCTCGACGGCGAGTTCCGCTTCGCGCTGGGCACGTGAATCGGCAACGGTGATTCCGACGAGGGTGAGCACTACGGCCGATGCCGCAGCGGTGGCGGAGAGCGCCCACGTGCGGCGGGCTCGCCGGTGGCGGCGCGCAGCGAGCTCATCGGCCTGGGTGGGGGCATCAGCGGGGGACTGCACATCGACCTGAGCGTGAGGCGTTGCCGGGGACTGGGCGTTCGCGGCAACGTCGATGGTTTCGAGGGCGGGCGGCAACTGCGCGGTGCGCCGAACTTGGTCCATGACGTTGAGTTTGAGTCCCGCGGGAGGAGTGGTTTCTTGCGCGACGGCGAGTTCCTCGACCGCGAGTGAGAGCGAGGCGACCTCGTGCTGGCAGTCGTCGCATTCGGGGAGGTGTGCGAGGAACGCATCGCGCTCAGCATCCGTGAGGGCGTCGACGGCGTAGGGCGCGGCAAGGGAGTGCACGTTGTCATTCGGGTAGACCGTGTCATTCATGATTCCGTCTCCCAAGCGTCGCGTAGTTTGATGAGGGCGTCGCGGATGCGCGCCTTGGCTGTCCCCAACGGGATGTTGAGGGCGTGGGCTACTTCGCGGTGGGTGTAGCCCTTAAAGTAAGTCAACTCAATGGCTTCACGCTGGCGGCCTGTCAGGAGCGTGAGCCCAGACCGGACCCTTGCCACCTGCCACTCATTGTGAAGTTGGTCGACAACATCGTCTTGCTCGCCATGATCGACTTCCGATGTCGCTCCGTGTGCCAGCATTCGTGTGGCGTGAGCTTGTTCGGAACGGACTCGATCGACGGCTCGGCGATGTGCGATGGTGAGGATCCACGAACGCGCGGTTCCTCGGGTGCGGTCAAAACGCGAGGACTGGCGCCACACTTCCACGAGCGCTTCTTGAGCGACGTCTTGCGCCATCTCGCGGTCACGCACAATGCGAAGTGCGAGGCCGAACACCGCCGCGGCTACGAGGTCGTAAAGCCTCTGGAAGGCCTCCTCGTCACCGCGGGCGGTGCTCTCGAGCAACATGGCCAGGGCGGCGGGCGAATGTGCATCGCGCACCACTCCAGCGTCGGCTCCGGCTGCGGACGAGGTTGCCGATGCGGGCACAGCACGCAGATGGCGCTCAGCGCTCATCGCATCGTTCCCATCGTCCATGTCCTCGCCACTCTCGCTTCGACGAAGTTACGCGTCGTCTTCTTCCATGGAATCGTCTTCCATCTTGTCGTCCTCCATGGAGTCATCCTCCATCGAGTCGTCGTCGTGCTCCATGGAGTCATCTTCCTCCATGGCGTCGTCCTCTTCCATCATGGCGTCCTCGGTGGGCTCCATGGACTCTTCCATCATGGAGTCCTCACTCATGGCGTCCTCGGGCTCAGTTGAGTCGCCACAGGCAGCCAGCAAAGAACCGGACAGCAAGATCACAGCGGGAACAGCGAATGTTCGAAGCGTAGGCATGGTTCCTCCTTGATTGGGGTTTCGCGAGCCAGGGGTGGCCCGATGCCAGGTATTCGGAGGGCCGATGCTGGAGGATGGGTGGGGAGTTGAAGTTTTCTGAAAGCGGGGCTAGTGGCTAGACGTGAATCGAGGGGCGGCCCGCTGTGGGACCGCCCCTCGATCTGCGGAGGGATGAGGGAGTTAGCCCTCGGAATCCATCGTGGATTCCATGGTGGACTCCATCTCAGAGTCCATCGTCGAGTCGTCGGTACCGTCTGACGACGAGTCACCGCATCCTGCCAGCAGTGAACCTGCGAGCAGAAGCGTGGCGGGAAGGGCAGCGGCCTTGCGAAGTTCCATGGTGGATACCTCCTGGGGACTGTTGGAATACGGCGGGTCACCCTGACCCGCCTCTACTATTCACACCCGAAATATCCCTTTGTGCCACCGGAGGCGGGCAAAACTTTACCCAAGCCCTTTACCCAAACGTGAAGGCATAGACCTCGATGCCTGGCGAGAACTCGATCGTAATTACGTCGTCCGTGGGCTCACCCAGCACCAGGTCGTATCGATCCGCTGTGCCATCAACTGTCACTTCCGTGACCTCGCCTGTGTTCTCGGATGTCACCGTGACTGTGCCTTCGCCAGCCATGACCAGGTGCACATCGGCCGCGTAGTAGTTCAGGGTGAGTGACGCATCGTCCCCGGTCAGGCCGTACTCATCCGTCAGAGTCCATTCACCGTGATAGGCGAACATGTCCTCTCCAGGCGTGCCGTCGTAAGTGAACGTCACAGGCTCATCCTCGACGAGTTGGTCGCCATTCTCCGCGTACTCGAGGCGGCCGTAACCCACATAGGTCTCATGTGTGCGTCCGGAGGTGTGGTTGCCTGCATCGGCGTCCACTGTGTCTTCGGTGTCCGTGTCCAAAAGTTCCTGAATGAGGAGCTCAGTGTCCTCATACGCACCTTCGCCGTAGTGGACCTGCACCACGGTGCCGCTCTGGTCCACCAGGTAGTGAGCAGGCCAGAAACGCTGATCCCATTCGCGCCACGTCTCAAAGTCGTTGTCGATGGCAATCGGGTATTCAATTCCGTAGCGTTCCGCTGCATCGGTGACATTCGACACGTCCTTTTCAAAGGCAAATTCCGGAGAATGCACACCAATGATGGTCAGGCCCTCATCGCGATACTTGTCATCCCATGCCGTGATGTAAGGGAATGTACGCTGACAATTGATGCAGGAATACGTCCAAAAATCGATCAGCACCGGACCATCGAGGTTCTCCAAGTCCAAGGCTTGACCGTCGTCAGTATTCAGCCACTCCTGGATTCCAGGGAGATCACGAGCGGGACCACAATTGCGCAAGACATCTCCGCCCGCCGCTTCGCACTCGTCAAAGGTCATCGCCCCCACCGCTGCGGTCTGATCCTCGCGTCCAGTGAGGTCATCAAGTTCCTCGCGGACGGACTCATTGTTCTCAATGGATTCTTGAGCACTGGCAAGCACACCGGGCACCCAGCGTTGCAACGGCTCTGCCACGTTGGTGGCAATCACCACGGCCGTCAGCACCAAGATCACACCGGAACCGATGCGGATCGCTTCAAGGCGCTCGCGGACAAAAGAGATGCGCGAACCCATGGCCTGGCCTGCCAGCCCGAAAGCCAGCAACGGAATGGCGATGCCCACCGAGAATGCCAGCGTCAGCGCCACCAACCCCCACGAGAATCCGTTGGTGGCGGCCAGCACAGTAATCGAGGCGAGGATGGGTCCAGCACAGGGGACGAACACCAGGCCAAGGGCCATGCCCATCACGAACCCATTGCCATCGCGGTCCATCTTGACGGGGCGGATGCGTTCAAAGGGGCGCTGCAGCAGTTCACCCAGCGGCGGGATCGCCAACCCTAGACCCACGATCGCCAACACGATGATTCCGGTCCACCGAAGCAAAGCGTCTGGTAGTCCCAGGGTTGAGAGCAGAAGTCCGCCCAAGAGCGTGAAGAACGCAAAGCTTGTCACCAGGCCAGCGACCACCGCAACGGGGCGACGCTTCGAGGTGGCTCCGTCCTGCACTGAACTGGTGAGAATGGCGGGCAGCACCGGCAAAACGCACGGGCTGATGGCAGTGATAATGCCGGACACGAGTCCAACCAAAGTGAGCGTGATCATGCCTAGAGTTCGGAAGCCTCGCAACTGCGGTTGGGTCTCAGTGTCGGCCCGCGCTGCTTGGTGCAATTAAGTCCACCAGGAGAAATGCCGATAATGCAGTCGTGATGTTCCTGTTGCGGCATGAGAAATCATCGGATTAGATGACAGGGACAGTCTGCAGTCACATTGTGGCGTGGCTGCAATCGGAGCAATGACGCTCTAGGCATGACCCAATGGGCGCAGTGACGCGTCGGGGGAGGCATTGTCGGATGCACGCGAGTTCGCTGATCACCTATGTTCCTTCAATGCCGGGCGAGCGCGCTTTGCGCCCTCGTTGGTGGCGCCGGACTTGGCGCCACAAACTGGTGAGTGGCGCGCTCGTCTTTGCCGTAGCGCCCGTCGCTGCGGTGGCGGTGGCAGCGGTGCAGGCAGCGCCAGCGGTGGGTGCACCGGGCACCCCGGGTGTCATGCAAGCCCCGACCGTGGCGTGGTACGAGGACTTTCAGAACATTGCCACCGAGAACTCCACAGCATTCGTGAACACGCTGGTGCCAGTGACGGGCGACGAGGTGGCCCAACCGGGTTACTTCTCCCCGGGTGGCGACACCTACACTTCCGACCCCGACTTTACGGATGGTGCCTATTGCAACGGTTTGCTGGTGCGAGGCAACGGGAACGCAACCCTCTCATCCAACAATCTCACCCGGCAAGGCGGGGACTTGACCCTCGACTGCGATAGCAACGCCAACTGGACCGTTGCCGTCTTCGCGTCCAACATTGCAGGCCGGTGGCAACTGGACAACAACTATCCCTACAACGGCCAGCCCCCCGAGCTCGCTGGAAACAACGAAGCCACGAACTATGCGTTGAGCTTGTTCAACACCAACGGTGCAGCCGAGGGAGTGCTGTTCGATACTGCCCAGAACATTCCGACCATTGCGGGCCACTCATATATGGCCACCATCGATGTGGCTACTGCGACGTGTCAGGCCAACAATCCTGTGTCCTTGGTTCCTCAGATCGAACTCACCCAAGACTCCGGGTCCACTCTGCTTTTCCCGGCGCTTGGAGAACCTGGGGCTCCCAACTCTTGTGCTTACGACTACGGCATTCAAGCGGGAAACAGCAATTTCAACCGCATGACCCGCGCCTCCACGCAGGTGGCCCCTGTGGAGATTCTCAGCGATGGGTCTCCTCTGCAGTACACGCTGTCAGTTCAAACGCCGCCTAACCTGAGGTCCCTCGTCGACAACCCTGTCATCGTTGACACCACGCCTCAGTTGGACAAGGAATTCCTTCCGGGCGTGCACGTAGCCGGACAACAGAGTCGAGTCACTTTCACCGTGACCAACACACACATGGTGGGGGATTCTGCGACAGCCTCGGGTCCCAAAACCGGCTGGTCTTTTGATGACACGCTGCCTCCGGGCCTGGAGGTATCGAGTACGCCTGACCCGCTGACGACCTGCACCAACGGATCGATCACGGGTACCGGAACGTCCATTTCGGGAACGGGAGACCTGTCAGGGGACTCGCTAGAGTCGTGCACGCTCTCCATCAATGTGGTCGCGACCGCGCCCGGTGAGTACACCAACGTTGCCACCGACGTTTCGGTGACCGGGCTGACATCCCCCGACGACGCAGACATTCTGTACTCCGAGGGCGATGTATGCCCCACCACTGCCACGTTGTGGCAGTTTGGTGCCGGCAATATCACGCACGCCAACGAGATCAGCTTGGTGACCGGAGATTACGTAGACCAAGGGCCCTTGCCTGGTGACTTCACCACGAACGCTGTCGGGTACAACGAAGCAGACGGCTACTACTATGGCGTCGCCGATTCGACGATCAGTAGCACGCCAAGGATCTATGCCATCTCGCCTGACTACTCAGAAGTGATTGACCTCGGTGAACCCGACTGGAGTGATTCGCCCTATAGCGGGGGCAACTTCCCGAACGCCTTCAACGTGGGCGACGTCACGCCGGGCGGAATCTACTATGCGCGCGGTGCTGACAACAACGGGAACTGGCGTTGGGCGGCCATCGACGTCAACGCAGACTCTCCCGACTTTATGAAGGTCGTGGGCAGCGGCGGCGCAAACTTTAGCAACGCCAACTACAACATCGGCGCGGACTGGTCATACAACCCGGCCGACGGCAAGCTCTATTCGGTGGGCTGGAACACCAATTCCAACTCTTCTGCATACTTGGATGCATCCCTCTTCAGCTTGGACCCGGGCGCGGGAAACGCTACCCAGGTGGTGCAGTCTCTGGGTCGCTTGATCGCCTCGGATGGGAGTGCTACCCAGCGGAATCCCGCCAGCCCGGGAGTCAACGCCAACTACAACACCTTCGGTGCGACGTACATGGATGCTGATGGCTTCCTCTACGCCTCCGCCAATGGTTCTGGCCACATTTGGCGCATCAATGTCACCGACCCCTCGGACTATGACTTCTTCGCGTTCGGACCGTCCTCGTCGGGAAACGATGGAGCTCGGTGTGCGAGCGCGCCCGTCAGTGTGGATTTTGGTGACGCGCCTGAGTCGTACGGAACGTTCCTCGCTGACGGTGGGCCATTCCACGAGATCGTTACTAACGACCTCGACCAGCCGCTCGTCATGCTCGGCGGGTCGGTGTCCCGCGAGAACGAAGCACAACCCTCAGCCCTCGCTGACGCGGACAATGACGATGCCTTCACGGGTGAGCCAGTCATCGTCCACGGGGATAGTGGGTCCACGGTCCAGGTACCCGTCACGAACAATGGCGGTGAGGCTGCCACCTTGGTGGGCTGGGTCGACTTTGACCAGTCTGGAACCTTTGATGAGGACGAGCGCGGTGTGGCCAATGCTGGGACGTCGACGGGAACGGTGACGCTGAGTTTCCCGAACGCCCCGGACGTGGCCTATGGGCCTACCTTCATGCGCTTGCGCGTGTCGTATGAAGGCGAAGAGAACATGCCCACCGACACCGCTGCTGGCGGTAGTGGCGTGTCGACCGGTGAGGTTGAGGACTGGCGAACCCAGGTCATCCCTTCTCCGGTGGAGTGTCAGCCGGGCCCCGTGCTCATCAATGGAGACCCGGTGGACGCGTACCGTCTCAACCTGGTGACTGGAGAGAGTGAACTGCTCGCCGAGGACATCGTCACCCTCGATGCTGCGGGCTACAACACCAATACGGGCTACGTGTATGGCCTGAGTGCTGGAACAGACACGGGGCCGACGCTGGTGCTCGCTACCGGTGAGGGTGATCACCTGACATTGGGTGAAGTCACCAACTCCACGGCGACCCCCGTGCCACTTGACGGTTGGACGCTCGGAGATTTCGATAACGATGATCACCTGGTGGTAGCCACGGGAGCCACGGACCCGTTGACATGGGCCAAGATCAACGTCACCACGGGTCAACCTGACTTTTTGGCGGTGGACTCCGCCGGTACGGCGGCGTGGCCTGCGAATGTGGAGTCGCTCGCGCTGGACTGGGCATATGATCCGGTGCTGGATTCCATGGTGACAGTGGGCTACACCACGGGTGGCACATGGGTCCTTCTGACGTTCGATCTCAACTCCGAGACCTTCGAGGTCACGAGCCTCCTGGGGCTCCTGACTGCCCCCGATGGCACGTCGATCACTGGAGGAAACCCTGATCCCACCATTGGTGGCGTCATGATTGACGAGAACGGCTTCGCCTACATCACCAGCAATGACACCGGTCAGATCTGGAGAATCGAAGTGGCGTCGGGTGCCACTGACTTTTACTCGTATGGCCCTGCTCCGGAGGCTATCGACGAGGTCGGATGTCCGCTGACGTCTATCCCCGTCGACTTCGGCGACGCACCGAATTCTTACGGCACCACGTTGAGCGTCGATGGCGCTCGGCACAGCCTGATCGAGCCGGACGGTGCGGAAATCCCGGACGTGTTCCTTGGTTCACCTGGTGCCCCCGGTGCAGCCGACAGTGAGTTCGACGGTCAGCCTGATATGGGCGCTCGCGGTGACGACAATACGGCCGATGCCGACGAGACGGGCCTGCCTCAGGGCACGACATTCGAGATGGGCTCCGCGGTCTCATTGACCGTTGACGTGACCAACAACTCTGACGATGTGGCGACGGTTGCCGGCTGGGTGGACCTCAACGGCAATGGTGTTTTCGCGGCAGATGAGCTGGCGACAGGAACAGTTCCGGCCAATGCGGGGGAGAGCACGACGATCCTGACATTCGACGCTGCCACGACCTTTGACGCTTCGACCTATGTGCGCCTGCGCGTTGTGCCAGGGACGTGGGCAGATCCGCAGCCCACCGGGCCGGCCGCAGGCGGTGAGGTCGAAGACCATCGCATCATTGCTGTGCCGCCATTCCCATTCGAATGCAGTGCCGACGGTTACATGACTGTGGGCGCGGGGCCAGTAGCACTCAACGCACTGCAGATGGTGACCGGCGAACAGACAGAGATTGCTGCCGACGTGTTCCCAGACGAAGTCAATGCGTTGGGGTACCACCCTCTCGACGACTACATCTACGGCACCACTGTCAACAGTGATGGCGACACCGAGGTAGTGCGCGTGGGCGCTGATGGCACTGTCCAGTCATTGGGAGTGCCCGTTGAATCGGGAACGGCGGTGGCGCTCACGGGAGAATGGACGGCGGGCGACATTGATGAATCGGGTCAGTTGTGGCTCGCCCGAGGTTCTTCGGACCCTGTGGAGTGGGCCCAGGTGGACCTCGACGGAGCGTCGAGCACCTTCCTTGAGGTACTCACCAGCGGCACCGCAGACCTGACGGATGCTGAGAGCATCGGCGACTGGGCGGTGGCTGGCGGAAGCGGCGGTGCCCCCTTGCTGTACTCCGTGGGAGCGTCGGACGGCACCACCGATGAGTGGTCCGTGGTGGAGTTTGACGCCGCCGCAGGTACCTTCTCGCTGGTCGCGGACCTTGGCGCGTTGACGGCCCCCGACGGCACGGAGACGACGGGCGGTGAGTTCCCCGCGATCTTCGCTGACCCCGATGGCTACATCTACGCCCATCACGAGGGCACCGGGCTCCTGTGGCGAGTCGCATCCGGGGATGGCAGTGCCGACTTCTTCGCTTACGGCGGCGCGACCGGTGCGCTCGACGGCGCCCGCTGCGCGACGGCACCGCTCCCGATCGACTTTGGAGACTTGCCGGATCAGTACGGCACCGAACTGAACGCGGATGGCGCACGCCACGGCATTGTCGACTATGACTCCAACGCCGGCTATGCACCGTTGATGCTGGGCTTTGAAGGTGGCCTCGACACAGAAACGGATGGTGTCCCAAGCGCAGGTGCCGATGGTGACGATATCGCAGGTCCGGCGGCTGATGACGAAGATGGTGTCCAGGGAACCGTGGTGCTGGAAACCGGCGAGATCATCGTCGTGCCGGTAGCCGTGACCAACGACACGGACGAGCCCGCAACATTGGCTGCGTGGATCGACTTCAACGCTGACGGGGATTTTGCCGACGCCGGCGAAGTGAGATTGCTCCCGGTGAACGCTAACTTCCGAGGCATCATCGATGTGACATTCCCCGCTCAGGTAGAGGTCTTCGATACCTACGGACGTGTGCGGCTCATGCCCGGTGAGGTGGCCGATGCTCAACCTACCGGCGCAGTCATGGGTGGTGAAGTTGAGGATTATGCCGTAGTGACTGCAGCGCCGGAGCTCGATATCGAGAAGAGCATCGTCGGTGATCCCAACACCGTTGCGCCAGGCGAGACCATGACATATGAGGTCACACTCACGAACCCGGGGAGTGTGAACTACACCGACGGAAACCCTGCGCGCTTTGTCGACAACATGACTGACGTGCTGGATGACGCCGCGTGGGCTGGGAACGTCGCGGTCACTCCCTCGATCCCCGCTGACACGGGGTCATGGACTTTCAGTGCGGTCACGAGTCGCCTGACGTGGCAGGGCCCGCTCCAGGCGGGCGAGTCTGTTTCGATCAGATACGACGTGACGATCAACACGCCTCCGAGCGATGACGGTGACCCTGCAACAGACGAAGACATCCTGACCAACGTGGTGACGGGCCCCGCAGAGTCCAACTGCGCATTGGGGGCAGACCCCGCTGATCCGTTGTGCTCGACGACGGTGCCGGTTGAGGGTTTGCTCGTAACAAAAGAGGTGACGCCCGAGGGAATTGTCACCGTTGGCGACGAAGTGTTCTTCACGATCACCGTCGAGAACGTAGGTGCGGTCACGTACGATCCCGCGACGGTGACGGACAACCTGGCAGAGATGGTCGATGATGCGACCTATCAGGACAATGCCGAGGCCACGATCAACGGGGCCCCCGCGACGGAGCCCGACGTCACCGGAGACGTCCTTACCTGGAGTGGCACGCTCGCCCAGGGCGACGTCGCCGTCATCACGTTCTCCTTCATCGTCGATGAACCCGATGACGCCTCCAACGGGGACATGTCCAACGTCGCGCAAGTGCCGGGATCCAATTGTGTTGCGGATCCGGATACGGGGGAGTACCCCGAGGAGTGCACCACGGACACCTTGGTGGGCGCTTTGGAGGTGTCCAAGGCCGTCACCCCTGCCGACGAGGTCTACGCCGGCGACGAGGTCACCTACACGGTTACGGTGGAAAACACCGGTGCCGTGACCCTGACCGTTCCTGACTACCCCTACTTCGACGATGACCTGTCAGACGTACTCGCCGAAGGTGAGCTCGTCGGCAGCCCCTCGACCGCCTTGGTTGCAGGCTCAGGAAACCCAGGTGTCGCGACAGTGAATGGCGACACGCTCCACTGGGAGACAGACACGCTCGACCCGGGGGGCATCGTCGAAGTCGAATACACCATCAAGGTTGACGACACCCTCGACCCAACCCAAGACCACATTCTCGAGAACTCAGTGGTGTCCATTCCAGGCTCAAGCTGTGAAGCGGGTTCAGACAACCCCGACTGCACGACGTCGGTTCCCATCCGTGCACTTGAGCTGAGCAAGACCGCGGACCCGAGCGACGAAGTCGCGGCCGGCTCCACCGTGAAGTACACGGTGGTCGTCACGAATACGGGCGCCGTCGACTACGACGGAACCACGGAACTTGCGTCGTTTGAGGACAACCTGACCGGAGTGCTCGACGATGCCACATGGGATGACAACATCACCATTACACCCACCGATGGGACAGATCCCGGAACTGCCACGTTCACCGCGGGGCCTCCCGATCTACTCTCCTGGGCTGGTCCCTTGCTCGTGGGTGAGAGCACAGTGGTGGAGTACACCGTGACGGTTGGCGACCCGCCTGGCGGCGACAGTAACCTCGCCAACGTTGTCGCAGGTCCGGCTGGATCCAACTGCGCGCAAGACAGCAGTGACGCAAACTGCGGCACCGAGACCCCGGTGCGCGCTGTCACGATCACCAAGAGTTCACCCAACGACGTTGTGCTCGCAGGTGATCTCGTGACCTATGAAGTCGTCATCACCAACACCGGTAACGTGGCCTACACGGAAGAAGAGCCGTTGCTCGTCGAAGACACCGTGACTGCCGTTCTGGATGACGCGGTGTGGACGGGCATTCTCGTGACGACGCCGCTGACTGCGCCACAGGCGACATTCAACCAGCCCATTCTCACGTGGGAGGGACCTCTCGGCATCGATGAGACGGTGACGATTCGCTACTCACTGAGGGTCACGGACCCGCACAACGGTGATGGCTTGGCGACCAACACCGTTGCTGGTCCGCCGGAATCCAACTGTGATGCTGCACAGGATCCTGCTGACCCGAACTGCACGGTCACTGTGCCCGTCCAGTCGATGGCAATCACCAAGATCGCCGATCCCACGGATCAAGTCGAAGTGGGCGGTCAGGTGATCTACACCATCACTGTGGAGAACACCGGACAGGTCGCCTACGGTGTGGACGACGTCCCCCTCGCGGCGATTGAGGACGATCTCAGTTCGGTGTTGGATGATGCTGACTTCGATACTGCTTTTGGAGTCGAGACGGAATCATCGCTGCCGAGGGATCCGGCCGATGCAGTGTTTGATGGAGACTCCACGTTGACGTGGGAGGACACGCTCGCAGTGGGCGAGACGGTCACGATTCGCTATGCCGTGACAGTCACCGAACCTGGTGTCGACAGTGACGGGCAGCTCGACAACGCGGTGGTGGGGCCTCCCGAGGCCAACTGTTCTGAAGGCGACGACCCGCTCTCAAGTGAGTGCACCACGAACGTTCCGGTGTTGGCGCTGGACATCTCCAAGGAAGCCAACGTTGATGTGGCCATGCCGGGTGACATCGTGCAGTACACCGTCACTATCGACAACACGGGTGGAACGGCCTACCCCGATGTGGTCGTCACCGATGACCTCACCGACGTCTTGACGAACGCGACCTGGGTGGGATTGGTTGACCCCGTGCCTGCTGGCACCGAATATGTCGCCCCGGAACTGACGTGGTCCGGCGATCTTGCGGCCGACGAAACGATCACCATCGTCTACGAAGTCCAACTCAACGACACGATCGACGAGGGAGCCGCGCTCGAAAACGTGGTGGTAGGCCCGCCGGGATCGACGTGTCCGACAGGGCTGGAGCCTGGTTGCACAGTCACCACGCCTGTTTCGCAGCTCGACATCGTCAAGACGGTCGATGCCGACGTCGCTACGCCGGGCGAGGACCTCACTTACACCGTGGTGATCACCAACACAGGCTCTGC
>NZ_BBRB01000008.1 GCF_000975055.1 Demequina sediminicola | reverse complement strand
GTAAGTTTGAAGGGTTGCCCCAAAACCGGCCTGGAAGGGTGTGGTTGAGGTGCGCGTCCGATCTTTGAGAACTCAACAGTGTGCCACATAGTCGATGCCAAAAATCTCCGGTGTCTGGTTGCTTGATAGTGACTGGATGCAGGATTCCTTTGGTAAAGAATTAAATGTCAGTGACATTTGTTCATTTGCTAGAGATTGAACGGACCTTCGGGTTCACTTCGTAGTGTTTGTGATTCCAGCCTTTTTGGTTGGGTTTGCTGATTATCATTTACGGAGAGTTTGATCCTGGCTCAGGACGAACGCTGGCGGCGTGCTTAACACATGCAAGTCGAACGGTGAAGCCCAGCTTGCTGGGTGGATCAGTGGCGAACGGGTGAGTAACACGTGAGTAACCTGCCCCAGACTCTGGGATAAGCCTTGGAAACGAGGTCTAATACCGGATATGAGACAAGGCCGCATGGTCATTGTCGGGAAAGTTTTTCGGTCTGGGATGGACTCGCGGCCTATCAGCTTGTTGGTGAGGTAGTGGCTCACCAAGGCGACGACGGGTAGCCGGCCTGAGAGGGCGACCGGCCACACTGGAACTGAGACACGGTCCAGACTCCTACGGGAGGCAGCAGTGGGGAATATTGCACAATGGGCGAAAGCCTGATGCAGCGACGCCGCGTGGGGGATGAAGGCCTTCGGGTTGTAAACCCCTTTCAGCAGGGAAGAAGCGAAAGTGACGGTACCTGCAGAAGAAGCGCCGGCTAACTACGTGCCAGCAGCCGCGGTAATACGTAGGGCGCAAGCGTTGTCCGGAATTATTGGGCGTAAAGAGCTCGTAGGCGGTTTGTCGCGTCTGCTGTGAAAACTCGAGGCTCAACCTCGAGCTTGCAGTGGGTACGGGCAGACTAGAGTGTGGTAGGGGAGACTGGAATTCCTGGTGTAGCGGTGGAATGCGCAGATATCAGGAGGAACACCAATGGCGAAGGCAGGTCTCTGGGCCACAACTGACGCTGAGGAGCGAAAGCATGGGGAGCGAACAGGATTAGATACCCTGGTAGTCCATGCCGTAAACGGTGGGCACTAGATGTGGGGACTATTCCATGGTTTCCGCGTCGCAGCTAACGCATTAAGTGCCCCGCCTGGGGAGTACGGCCGCAAGGCTAAAACTCAAAGGAATTGACGGGGGCCCGCACAAGCGGCGGAGCATGCGGATTAATTCGATGCAACGCGAAGAACCTTACCAAGGCTTGACATATACGGTCTATCCCTAGAGATAGGGAGTGATTTTTTCGCCGTATACAGGTGGTGCATGGTTGTCGTCAGCTCGTGTCGTGAGATGTTGGGTTAAGTCCCGCAACGAGCGCAACCCTCGTCCTATGTTGCCAGCACGTAATGGTGGGGACTCATAGGAGACTGCCGGGGTCAACTCGGAGGAAGGTGGGGATGACGTCAAATCATCATGCCCCTTATGTCTTGGGCTTCACGCATGCTACAATGGCCGGTACAAAGGGCTGCGATACCGTAAGGTGGAGCGAATCCCAAAAAGCCGGTCTCAGTTCGGATTGAGGTCTGCAACTCGACCTCATGAAGTTGGAGTCGCTAGTAATCGCAGATCAGCAACGCTGCGGTGAATACGTTCCCGGGCCTTGTACACACCGCCCGTCAAGTCACGAAAGTCGGTAACACCCGAAGACGTCGGCCTAACCCTTTGGGAGGGAGACGTCTAAGGTGGGATTGGCGATTGGGACTAAGTCGTAACAAGGTAGCCGTACCGGAAGGTGCGGCTGGATCACCTCCTTTCTAAGGAGCATCTGGCTGGTGAGCATCCTCGTTGAGGGTGTGAGGTAGTCCAGGCCTCGTTTCGGTCACACATGTTGACCGGCGAGAGCTCACGGATGGAACATCGACAATGTTGTGGCAGCTGAAATGTTGAGTGTGAGTACGCCCTTTGGGGTTGGAAAGTGTTTGACGTGGAGGATGTCGCTTTGGCACACTGTTGGGTCCTGAAAGATCGGGACCCGTGATCGGGACCAGGTTTTTCTGGTTTGGCTCATTGAAGACACATGAACCGCTTCGGACTTGTTCGGGGTAGGCGGTGTTGGACGGTGAGACCGCCCGTAGCTTGAGAACTGCATAGTGGACGCGAGCATCTTTGATTTCTGTGTCAAGTTTTTAAGAGCACATGGTGGATGCCTTGGCAGTAGGAGCCGATGAAGGACGTTGTAGCCTGCGAAAAGCCTCGGGGAGCTGGCAAACAAGCTGTGATCCGAGGATGTCCGAATGGGGAAACCCCGCTGGAGTCATGTCCAGTGACCCTCACCTGAATATATAGGGTGAGAGGAGGGAACGTCGGGAAGTGAAACATCTCAGTACCGACAGGAAGAGATATTCCGTGAGTAGTGGCGAGCGAAAGCGGATCAGGCCAAACCGTATGCGTGTGATAGCCGGCAGGCGTTGCGTATGCGGTGTTGTGGGACCTTTCTCTAGGAGCTGCCGCTTCTAGACGAAGTCAAAAATCTGCGTGATAGTCGAAGGGCATTGAAAGGCCCGGCATAGAGGGTGCAACCCCCGTAGACGAAATTGCGTGGACTTCGGAGAGTTATCCCAAGTAGCACGGGGCCCGAGAAATCCCGTGTGAATCCGCACAGACCACTGTGTAAGCCTAAATACTTCCTACTGACCGATAGCGGAACAGTACCGTGAGGGAAAGGTGAAAAGTACCCCGAGAGGGGAGTGAAATAGTACCTGAAACCGTGTGCTTACAATCCGTCGGAGCCTCCCTAGCAGGGGTGACGGCGTGCCTTTTGAAGAATGAGCCTGCGAGTTAGTGCTCAGTGGCAAGGTTAACCCGTGTGGGGCAGCCGTAGCGAAAGCGAGTCCGAATAGGGCGACCATAGTCGCTGGGTCTAGACCCGAAGCGAAGTGATCTATCCATGGCCAGGTTGAAGCGCGGGTAAGACCGCGTGGAGGACCGAACCCACTTGGGTTGAAAACCGAGGGGATGAGCTGTGGATAGGGGTGAAAGGCCAATCAAACTTCGTGATAGCTGGTTCTCCCCGAAATGCATTTAGGTGCAGCGTTGCGTGTTTCTTACCGGAGGTAGAGCTACTGGATGGCTAATGGGCCTCACCAGGTTACTGACGTCAACCAAACTCCGAATGCCGGTAAGTGAGAGCGCAGCAGTGAGACTGTGGGGGATAAGCTTCATAGTCGAGAGGGAAACAGCCCAGAACACCAACTAAGGTCCCTAAGCGTGTGCTAAGTGGGAAAGGATGTGGAGTTGCATAGACAACCAGGAGGTTGGCTTAGAAGCAGCCACCCTTGAAAGAGTGCGTAATAGCTCACTGGTCAAGTGATTCCGCGCCGACAATGTAGCGGGGCTCAAGTACACCACCGAAGTTGTGTCATTCACACATTGCCCGGTCATACCCTTCGTGGGTGTGATCCAAGCGTGTGGATGGGTAGGGGAGCGTCGTGTGGGCAGTGAAGCTGCGGGGTAACCCAGCAGTGGAGACCACACGAGTGAGAATGCAGGCATGAGTAGCGAAAGACGGGTGAGAAACCCGTCCGCCGAATGATCAAGGGTTCCAGGGCCAGGTTAATCCGCCCTGGGTAAGTCGGGACCTAAGGCGAGGCCGACAGGCGTAGTCGATGGACAACGGGTTGATATTCCCGTACCGGCGAAGAACCGCCCATGCCAAGGCGGATAATGCTAAGCGCCCAAAGCACGACTGATCTCTTCGGAGTGACGTATGTGTGGAGCGCGCGAACCAAGTCCGTAGTAGGCAAGCGTATTAACAGGGGTGACGCAGGAAGGTAGCCGGGCGTGGCGATGGTAGTCCACGTCTAAGGGTGTAGGGCGAACGGTAGGCAAATCCGCCGTTCACATGCCTGAGACCCGATGGTAACCACATTTGTGGGAAACCGGTGATCCTATGCTGCCAAGAAAAACCTCGGCGCGAGGTTCTAGCCGCCCGTACCCCAAACCGACTCAGGTGATCAGGTAGAGAATACTAAGGCGATCGAGTGAATCGTGGTTAAGGAACTCGGCAAAATGCCCCCGTAACTTCGGGAGAAGGGGGGCCTGAGGCGTGATCAGCACTAGCTGCTGTGAGCGTTCGAAGGCCGCAGAGACCAGGGAGAAGCGACTGTTTACTAAAAACACAGGTCCGTGCGAAGTCGCAAGACGATGTATACGGACTGACGCCTGCCCGGTGCTGGAAGGTTAAGAGGAACGGTTAGCCGTAAGGCGAAGCTGTGAATTTAAGCCCCAGTAAACGGCGGTGGTAACTATAACCATCCTAAGGTAGCGAAATTCCTTGTCGGGTAAGTTCCGACCTGCACGAATGGCGTAACGACTTCTCCGCTGTCTCAACCGCGAACTCGGCGAAATTGCACTACGAGTAAAGATGCTCGTTACGCGCAGCAGGACGGAAAGACCCCGGGACCTTTACTATAGCTTGGTATTGGTATTCGGTGTGATTTGTGTAGGATAGGTGGGAGACTTTGAAGCCGACACGCCAGTGTTGGTGGAGTCATTGTTGAAATACCACTCTGATCATTCTGGATATCTAACTTCGGTCCGTAATCCGGACCAGGGACAGTGCCTGGTGGGTAGTTTAACTGGGGCGGTTGCCTCCCAAAGAGTAACGGAGGCGCCCAAAGGTTCCCTCAGCCTGGTTGGCAATCAGGTGGCGAGTGCAAGTGTACAAGGGAGCTTGACTGTGAGACTGACAGGTCGAGCAGGGACGAAAGTCGGGACTAGTGACCCGCTGGTGGCATGTGGAAGCGCCAGCGCTCAACGGATAAAAGGTACCCCGGGGATAACAGGCTGATCCTGCCCAAGAGTCCATATCGACGGCATGGTTTGGCACCTCGATGTCGGCTCGTCGCATCCTGGGGCTGGAGTTGGTCCCAAGGGTTGGGCTGTTCGCCCATTAAAGCGGTACGCGAGCTGGGTTTAGAACGTCGTGAGACAGTTCGGTCCCTATCCGCTGCGCGCGCAGGAAATTTGAGAGAATCTGACCCTAGTACGAGAGGACCGGGTTGGACGAACCTCTGGTGTGCCAGTTGTTCCGCCAGGAGCACGGCTGGTTGGCTACGTTCGGAACGGATAACCGCTGAAAGCATCTAAGCGGGAAGCCGGTCTCAAGATGAGATTTCCACGGAGCTTGCTCCGAGAGGCCCCCAGCAGACCACTGGGTTGATAGGCCGGATGTGGAAGAGAGGACTAAAGACTCTTGAAGCTGACCGGTACTAATAGGCCGATAACTTGATACTTCACAAATGCTATGCGTCCACTATGCGGTTCCCGAGAAACGGTCGGGAAACCACCAAACATCTCCATAGAGTTGCCGTAGCCATAGCGAGAGGGAAACGCCCGGTCCCATTCCGAACCCGGAAGCTAAGCCTCTCAGCGCCGATGGTACTGCACCCGCCAGGGTGTGGGAGAGTAGGTCGCTGCGGCACATAACTTCTA
>NZ_BBRB01000009.1 GCF_000975055.1 Demequina sediminicola | reverse complement strand
ATTGACAAGGCCGTATCGACAGAAGTGGCAGTCCCTGGAGAAACCGTGACATACACGGTGTCCGTCACCAACACGGGCTCCGTCGCGTACGTTGACCCAGAATTCGCGACGTTCGTAGATGACCTTGACGAAGTGCTGTCCGTGGCGGAGAACCTGACCGTCGTGTCGGTGGAGGGCAACGAGTCACGGCCCGTGGATGAAGTCGTCATCTCGGGGCTGACGCTGACATGGACTGGTGAACTCGCGGTGGGTGAAACCGTCGTGGTGACGTACACCGTCGACGTTAAAGACCCGTTGCCTGACGATGTGGCTGCAACCATGACCAACCTGGTGCTTGGCCCGCCCGAATCTACCTGCAGCGAGGGAACGGAACCCGAGTGCACCACGACCACCAATGTGGGCGAGATCGCGATCGACAAGCAGGTCGATGTCTCATCGGCTGCCCCTGGCGACACCGTCTCTTACACGGTATCGATCGCCAACATCGGCACCGGTGACCTGACCGACGTGACGGTCACCGATGATCTGACGGACGTCCTCGACGACGCCGCCTGGGTCGGTTTCGTGACACCGCCCACTGACCCCGGCGCATCGTACGACGACGATGTCACGATCACCTGGACCGGAGACCTGGCTGCAGGCGAGTCCGTCACCGTGCAGTACCAGGTGACAGTGAACACCGGGCTCGACGATGGTGCGGAACTCAACAACCTGGTGACAGGACCACCTGGATCGTCGTGTGTGGAACCGGGTGACGCCGGGTGCTCGACCACCACGGGTATCTACAAGCTGACCTTCGACAAGGACGCCGATACGGATGTCGCTGTTCCGGGCCAGACTGTGACCTATTCCGTCGTCGTCACCAACACCGGAACCGCGGATTACGTAGACCCGGACTTTGCTTCATTCAGTGATGACCTGTCCGACGTCCTCACTGTCGCGGACAACCCGACGATCGTGTCGGTCGTTGACGATGATGGGGCACGGCCTCCGACCGAGGCCACGATCTCTGGTTCGATGCTGGAATGGTCCGGCGAGCTGGCCGTCGACGAGGTCGTGACCGTGACGTACTCCGTCACGATCCTGGATCCCTTGCCCGACGATGTCGACCTGACGCTGACGAACGGCGTACAGGGGCCGCCCGAGTCCACATGTGTGACCGGCGAGGAGCCCGGTTGCACCGTGTCGACGCCCGTGGGTGAGCTCGTCATTTCCAAGACCGCTGCGCCTGCCGTGGCAAGCCCCGGTGACGATGTGACGTACACCGTCGTGATCTCCAACGAAGGTGCCGGA
>NZ_BBRB01000010.1 GCF_000975055.1 Demequina sediminicola | reverse complement strand
GAGTGGCTCACCGGCTCAGAGAACGTCGCCACCTCAACCCTGGAATTCTCCGGCACCGTCCCTCCATGCGCAGCCAACCCCCTACAACCCACCATCGAATGCGACGACACCCAAGCACTCCTCGACCCCCTATGGCGCTCCGACCCCCTACCCCTGGAAGGCCAAGGAACCCTCTACGGCCCCTGGACACGCATCGGAGACTACGAATGCTCCACCACACCAAGCCACGTCGCCGCCATCAACGCCTGGCACGCCATGACCATCCAACCGCCCACCGTCACCTTTGAACCCCACGACACCTGGGCCATCACCCACCTGGGCACACTGCCCATCACCGACACCACACCCCAAACCACCACCGTCAACCTCGCCGGAACCACCATCACCCTGCGCGCCACACCCATCACCTGGACATGGACCACCAGCGACGGCACCACCGAACAACGCACCACCCCCATCCGCTCCTACAACAACGGCGGCACCCCCATCACGTTCCCACCCGGACAACGCCGCATCTCCATGACCCTCACCACCCAATGGGAAGGCCACTACAGCCTCAACGCCGGCACCACCTGGACCCAAGCACCAGGCATCGCGACCACCACCAACGACCCCCACTGGATCCACCTGTACTCCCCCACACCCCACCTCGTGGACTGCGACACCCACGGCAACTGCAGCTCAGGAACCACCCCACCCCACGGCCACACCCCCACCCTCACCGACCCCGACGGCGACGGCATCGACAACCACACCATCCCCAACCAAGACATCGACG
>NZ_BBRB01000011.1 GCF_000975055.1 Demequina sediminicola | reverse complement strand
GTCGAGTGAGCGGACTTCGACGGTGGTGGTGCAATCCGGGTCACCACTATCAGGCTCACACTGCGATTCCGGTGGACCCACCACCAGATTCGTCATCGTCGCATCTTCACCATCACCCAGGGCCGGTAGTGGATCCATCACATCAACCGTGTACGTGACCGTCACCACCTCACCCACAGCAAGGTCACCAGTCCACTCGAGCACATCGCCAGAGAACGCAGCCTCAGCCACATCACGATCACCCTGATTACTGGTCACCCCCGTCACCATCGGGTTCTCAGCAACCACCAACACATCAGACAAATCATCACTAAACGACGCACTATCAGGGTCGACATACGCAAACGAACCCGTATTCGACACCGTCACCGAAAACTCCACCGTCTCACCCGGAACAGCCTCATCCGTCGACGCAGACTTCACAATGTCCAACTGACGCACCGGAGTCGTCGTCGTGCAACCAGGCTCAGAACCGTCCTCACACGACGACCCCTCCGGCCCAGTCACCACATTCACCAACTCCGCACCCTCAGCAACCGGATCATCCACCATCACCGTGTACGAAATCGTCACCGAACCACCCGGCACCACAGGATCCGCATCCGGATCACCAGCAGCCAAATCACCCGTCCACGACACCACCTCAGACCCAGCATCAAACGACGCACCCGCATCAACAGGATCCACAAACCCCACCCACGACGCATTCGCCAACACATCAACCAACGAATCCTCCACCACCACACCAACAAGGTCC